>NZ_CP170199.1:2500-2935000 GCF_042434905.1 Aquimarina besae | reverse complement strand
AACACTCCCAAAATACAATTCCTGTGTATCGTCTTTCTACCTACGCAGATCGCTCTGCAGACAGGTCTCTAGAAAGGAGGTGTTCCAGCCGCACCTTCCGGTACGGCTACCTTGTTACGACTTAGCCCCAGTTACCAGTTTTACCCTAGGCCGCTCCTTGCGGTGACGGACTTCAGGTACCCCCAGCTTCCATGGCTTGACGGGCGGTGTGTACAAGGCCCGGGAACGTATTCACCGGATCATGGCTGATATCCGATTACTAGCGATTCCAGCTTCACGGAGTCGAGTTGCAGACTCCGATCCGAACTGTGATAGGTTTTATAGATTCGCTCCTACTCGCGTAGTGGCTGCTCTCTGTACCTACCATTGTAGCACGTGTGTGGCCCAGGACGTAAGGGCCGTGATGATTTGACGTCATCCCCACCTTCCTCGCGGTTTGCACCGGCAGTCTTGCTAGAGTTCCCGACATTACTCGCTGGCAACTAACAACAGGGGTTGCGCTCGTTATAGGACTTAACCTGACACCTCACGGCACGAGCTGACGACAACCATGCAGCACCTTGTAATATGTCCGAAGAAAAGTCTATCTCTAAACCTGTCATACTACATTTAAGCCCTGGTAAGGTTCCTCGCGTATCATCGAATTAAACCACATGCTCCACCGCTTGTGCGGGCCCCCGTCAATTCCTTTGAGTTTCATTCTTGCGAACGTACTCCCCAGGTGGGTTACTTATCACTTTCGCTTAGCCACTCAGACCGAAATCCGAACAGCTAGTAACCATCGTTTACGGCGTGGACTACCAGGGTATCTAATCCTGTTCGCTACCCACGCTTTCGTCCCTTAGCGTCAATACATTATTAGTGATCTGCCTTCGCAATCGGTATTCTAAGTAATATCTATGCATTTCACCGCTACACTACTTATTCTAACCACTTCATAATGATTCAAGACCTGCAGTATCAATGGCAATTTTCCGGTTGAGCCGAAAACTTTCACCACTGACTTACAAGCCCGCCTACGGACCCTTTAAACCCAATGATTCCGGATAACGCTTGGATCCTCCGTATTACCGCGGCTGCTGGCACGGAGTTAGCCGATCCTTATTCGTAGAGTACCGTCAGAGCCTGACACGTCAGGCGGTTTCTTCCTCTATAAAAGTAGTTTACAACCCATAGGGCAGTCTTCCTACACGCGGCATGGCTGGATCAGAGTTGCCTCCATTGTCCAATATTCCTCACTGCTGCCTCCCGTAGGAGTCTGGTCCGTGTCTCAGTACCAGTGTGGGGGATCTCCCTCTCAGGACCCCTATCTATCGTAGCCTTGGTATGCCGTTACCATACCAACTAGCTAATAGAACGCATAGCCATCTTGTAGCGATAAATCTTTAATGATTAAATGATGCCATCTTATCATACTATAAGGTATTAATCCAAATTTCTCTGGGCTATCCCTTACTACAAGGTAGGTTCTATACGCGTTACGCACCCGTGCGCCGGTCGTCAGCATCAGTGCAAGCACTAACCTGTTACCCCTCGACTTGCATGTGTTAAGCCTGCCGCTAGCGTTCATCCTGAGCCAGGATCAAACTCTTCATCGTGTATTCTTAAATATTATCTAAAAACAACACAACAGAAATTATAAATCGTATCTCAAAAATGATTCTAGTCTTAATTCTTATTGTAAAACAATTATATAAATATAATCGCAATACGCGCTGTCAATCAATATATCAATGAACTTTAAATCCCTGCCTAAATACATCAGGACGCCTCTTAAATAAGAGAGAAGCAATCTGTCACAACCACTCCCGGATCTCTTGCTAGTAACTAAGGAATCGAACCCTAATAATGACCTAAATCACCATACTCCAGTATCACTCATTTCCGCTATGAACTATCGCTTGTTTCTCAAAGCGGGTGCAAATATACAACCCCTTTTTAATCCACCAAAACTTTTTTGAAAATATTTTGAAATAAATTAAAAAGCCCTAGAAAATCACCGTAATACCAAAACAAAAAAAATAGCACCACCGTAAAACAATAACGAAAACCTCAATGAACTTAACAAAACAATACCCCGTTTTGCGGGTGCAAACATACAACCCTTTTTCTAATCAACAACACTTTTTTAAAAAGATTTTTATAACCTTTTTATAACACCCTAAAAACATTATCGTTAGAGATAAAAAAAACACAATAATTAAACAAAACAAACCTCTACACTCACTACAATAGACTTACTAATGGGTGTGTTGCCATCAAAAACATAAATTAACAGAATGCTTCATTTAATCTCACTAAACCACCGGTACCTCGATATCTAATATTGTGCCCCTACCCCTCATAGCATCAATATGAAGTGTACCCTTCAGTTTTGCAAGTCTATCTCTTATACTTTGTAACCCTATACCTTCTTGTTTTATTCCTTTATCAAAACCAACTCCATTGTCCTCATAAATTATATGAAGTATATCATTCAATAAATCAATCTGCAAGGAAACCTTGGTAGCGCTAGCGTGTTTTAAAGTGTTCGTAAGCAACTCTTGGACAATTCTAAATATTTCAACTGATATTTTCTCATTTATAGTATCAATTTTTTCTTTTGGAAAAACATTAAATGTCATTTTCATTTGATTTGCACTTACCATAGCTGCCATATATTCTTCCAGCACATCAGTAAATCTATTTCCGTAGAAATTGTCGGGTATCAAATTATGAGATATTTTTCTAACCAGCTTATAGGTCTCACCAACTTGCTGCTTTATTTGCTCTAATTCTTTACTTAACGCTACAGTTGAACCCAATTTTAGATTAATTGCCGCCAAATTACCACCTATACTATCATGCAAATCCTGAGCAATCCTTCTTCTTTCTATATTTTGAACATCAAGAGAAGTTTTTATTAGATTCAACTCTTGCTCTTTTATTAAAGATTTAACTCGTTCTTCGTTAATTTCCTGCTGCTGTTGATTCAACTTATTTTTTGCAATTAGTTTTTGCTTATAAAAGATCAAAAGAACAACACTGACAATTGATACAACCAGAAATGCATAAAAAAGTAATTTTCTTTGTTTTCTTTCAGAAACCAATAAATTATCTTTTATCTCCTGATTTTTTTAAAGCAATTCTATTTTTTTCTCCCTGTCTAAAATATCATACTTAACCAGTAACTCAGCGATTTCTTTATCCTTCTGAATAGCGCGTAAAGAATCTTTTAGCATAAATCTCCTGGTAGTTAATTCTTCAGCTTCTTTGTACTGTTTTTGTGCTTTTAAAGAATTACTTAAATTTTCCAAAATCTCAATTTCAATATCAATAAATCCTTTTGATTTTACTCGTTGCAATAGATCTGAATAAATACTAATTGCTTTTTCTAAATTATTTTTTTTATGGTACGCTTGAGCTAAGGTATTACCAGATAATAATACAAATTTCAAATTTTTATCCTCAAACATATTTTGTACCAACTCTCCATAATAAATAGCTTCATCAAATTCTCCCATTTTTAGATAGCAACCACTTATACTTTCTAAACAATAACCTCTCGCTTTGTAACCTTCCGGAGCCTCACACGCTTTTTTTAAATAATAAAGTGCATTCTTAAAATCATTTTTTCTAACATAAATTTGTCCAAGATTGTTATACGAAAAATATACGGTGCTATTGTTTTTATCAATCTCAATACTCTTTTTATAATAAGGAATTGCTCTATCATATTCTTTCTGATCTAAGTAATAATCTGCCAAGCCTCTAATGTGATGCACAGACATCTCATCACCTACCAGCTGATTCTCATACAAACCCAAGCCTTTTAAGTGGTACTCACCTCTTATTTTTACCAATCCCTTAAAACCATATCCAACAGCCAACATATTAAAAGCTTTACTTAACCATTGATAAGATAGTGAATCGTTTCTACCTATTGAGAGCTCATAAATTTGATTTCCATAATAAATGGTAGAATCCGCAACCTCTTTTTCCATATAATATCTTCCTAAATAATCCAACCCCCATATACGAGCCTTTTTATTGTCTAAAAGCGGTTTAACCAATGGAAAAAACTCTTCAGGATTTAAGTTATTCATATTCTGAAGCTTTTTCTCTAAATCCTTACTAACGTAATCAGTTTTTTGAGATAAAATAAACTGACTACCTAGAAACAAAACGAAAAAAAGTATTGTTTTTAGAATGTGATTATAATTGAATGTTTTTTCTTTACCTAGATGTGTTTTCATAGTAAAATCGTAAGTCAAAAGCCACTGACTACTTGCACAAATGAACAAAAAAGAATACATAACTCAGTATTCCGATAGTATTTTAAAAAAAATTAACCAAAAAGCCTAGAGATTAAACGAGTACATTTTTTTGTTCTATTAACTAATAAGAAACACATTAAAGAGCATATTATTACCCCTCCCAATATTTTATTTACTTTAAATATTAGTAATTATTGTGAGGATTTTATTATCGTATTATCTTTGCCTCTTTAATTAAAGGAAGAATGATCAAAATTACGTTACCAGACGGTTCGGTTAGAGAATACAATGGCAGTGTTACCGCCATGGATGTTGCCAAGGATATAAGTGAAGGATTTGCACGAAATGTCATTTCTGCAAAATTTAATGACACTACGATCGAAACATCCACAGAATTAACAACCGACGGGAATTTAGTTTTGTTCACCTGGGGAGATGATGATGGAAAAAAAGCTTTTAGACACTCCTCCTCACACGTTTTAGCACAAGCCTTAGAAGAGTTATATCCTGGAGTAAAACTATCTATTGGTCCAGCTATTGACAATGGATTTTATTATGACGTAGATCTTGGAGACCAGACAATATCTGAAAAAGATTTTAAGAAAATTGAAGATAAGATGCTGGAAATAGCTCGAGGAAAACATGATTTTAAAATGAGATCTGTTTCGAAAGCAGATGCTTTAGCTAAGTACAAAAACGAAGGTAACGAGTATAAGATTGAATTGATAGAAAACCTGGAAGATGGAACTATTACTTTTTGTGATCACGATACATTTACCGATTTATGCCGAGGAGGACACATTCCTAATACAGGACTAATCAAGGCTGTCAAAATAATGAGTGTTGCCGGTGCTTACTGGCGTGGAGATGAAAACAACAAACAACTTACCAGAGTTTATGGGACTTCATTTCCGAAACAAAAAGAACTGAAAGAATATCTAGAATTATTAGAAGAAGCTAAAAAACGAGATCATAGAAAACTTGGAAAAGAGTTAGAATTCTTTACGTTTTCCCAAAAAGTAGGCCAAGGATTACCTTTATGGCTACCTAAAGGAGCTGCTTTACGTGAGCGATTAGAACAATTCTTAAAAAAAGCTCAGAAAAAGGCCGGTTATGAAATGGTCGTAACACCACATATTGGACAAAAAGAATTATACGTAACCTCTGGACATTATGCCAAGTATGGAGAAGATAGCTTTCAACCTATAAGTACTCCAGCTGAAGGAGAAGAGTTTCTTTTAAAACCTATGAACTGCCCTCATCACTGTGAAATTTATAACAGTGGCCCTTGGTCTTATAGAGACCTTCCTAAGCGTTATGCAGAATTTGGAACCGTATACCGTTACGAACAAAGTGGAGAACTTCATGGACTCACTAGAGTACGTGGATTTACACAAGATGATGCACATATATTCTGTACGCCTGATCAATTGGATTCTGAATTCAAGAAAGTCATAGATCTTGTTCTATACGTATTTGGTTCTTTGGGTTTTGAAAATTTTACAGCACAAGTATCTGTAAGAGATCTTAACAACCCTGAAAAATATATCGGAGATGTTTCTAATTGGGAAAAAGCCGAAAATGCAATCATAAGTGCTGCAAAAGACAAAGGTCTTGATTATGTGGTAGAAAGTGGTGAAGCTGCTTTTTATGGACCCAAACTAGATTTCATGGTAAAAGATGCATTAGGAAGAAGTTGGCAATTAGGAACAATACAAGTAGATTATAATTTACCTGAACGGTTTGATCTTGAGTATAAAGGAAGTGACAATGAGATGCATAGACCGATAATGATACATAGAGCTCCTTTTGGAAGTATGGAAAGATTTATTGCTATTTTGCTAGAACACACAGCAGGTAACTTCCCGCTTTGGTTAATGCCTGAACAAGTTATTATTCTATCAATCAGTGAGAAATATGAAAAATACGCTGAAAAAGTTTTAAATTTGTTAGAAAATAACGAAATTCGCGCCCTTGCGGATCATAGAAATGAAACCATAGGTAAGAAAATCAGAGAAGCAGAAATGAAAAAAATTCCTTACATTGTTATTGTAGGGGAGCAAGAAGAAGAAAATAACACCATATCTGTTAGAAAACACGGAGGAGAAGATATTGGAGCTGTTACTATCGAAAAGTTCACTGAAATTATCAATACAGAAATAAATAGAACGTTAAAAACATTTAACGGATAAAATAATTAAGTTTAATTTAAAATTTTAAGTCATAGCAATAAGAAGAAGAAGGTCTCAGAAACCACTAAGAGTAATTAAAGAAGATGCTCACAGAATCAATCACAAAATTAGGGTTGACGAAGTACGCCTGGTTGGCGATAATGTAGAAGTTGGTGTATACCCAACTAAAAAAGCACTAGCACTTGCTGAAGAGCAAGAATTGGATCTTGTAGAAATTTCTCCAAAAGCGGTACCTCCTGTTTGTAAAATAATGGACTATAAAAAGTTCTTATATGAACAGAAAAAAAGGGACAAAGTTCTTAAGAACAAAGCTACCAAAGTCACCATCAAGGAGATTAGATTTGGACCAAACACGGATGAACATGATTACGAGTTTAAAAAAAAGCATGCAATCAAGTTCTTAAGTGAAGGAGCTAAACTAAAGGCATATGTTTTCTTTAAAGGTCGTTCTATTATATACAAAGATCAAGGGCAAATATTATTATTAAGACTTGCTCAGGAACTTGAGGATTATGGAAAAGTAGAACAGATGCCCAAATTAGAAGGTAAGCGTATGATTATGTTTATTGCTCCGAAAAAAACGAAATAAAAGAACAAGACTTTTAAATTAAAAAAGTTTTAAAAATAATAAGTGAGATTATTATAAAAACAAGGATACAATGCCTAAAATGAAAACTAAATCCAGTGCTAAAAAGCGTTTTAAGCTTACCGGTACTGGTAAAATCAAAAGGAAGCACGCTTTTAAGAGTCACATTTTGACAAAAAAATCAAAGAAGCGTAAGCTGGCTTTGACGCACTCTACGTTAGTGCATAAAAGCGATGAAAATAGTATTAAAGAACAATTACGTCTAAAGTAATCGCTTTTTAATCAGGTTAGAATTATTATAAACCCAGGAGTTGGGCCTTTACTATTTGAAATTTTCAAATTAAAAAGACAAAGAGTCGATCAATCGGCCGCCTACTACTAAAAAATTTAAAATTATGCCAAGATCAGTAAATTCTGTTGCAAAAAGAGCTAGAAGAAAAAGAGTTCTTAAGCAAGCAAAAGGTTACTTTGGACGTCGTAAAAACGTTTGGACAGTAGCAAAAAATGCAGTTGATAAAGCAATGTCATATGCTTATAGAGACCGCAGAAACAAAAAAAGAACTTTCCGTGCTTTATGGATCACTCGTATTAATGCAGGTGCACGTTTACACGGTATGTCTTATTCTCAATTTATGGGAAAAGTAAAAGCTAATAATATCGAATTAAACCGAAAGGTGCTTGCAGATTTAGCGATGAACAACCCAGAAGCTTTTAAAGCAATTGTAGAAAAAGTAAAGTAATTTTTAAATAATATATTTTCTCACTTATAAAAAACCTCGTCGAATTGACGAGGTTTTTTCATGCTATGCTACTTATTGATCTTGGATCAATGAAACGTATATATCGAATAAAGTAAGTGAATTAAAAATGAACAATTCGAGCCTTTAAATTGAAACCACAATTATTGCTTCGCAACTATATTTACAGTTATTTTACAAACTGACAAAAATTATTACATATATGCTTTTGATTACGAGTCTACAAAATCCAAAAATTAAATTCTTGCATCAACTTAAAGAAAAATCCAAATTAAGAAAAAGAGAAGGACAATTCGTGATAGAAGGCAAACGCGAAATTTCTCTCGCAATTTCAGGTGGATATAAAATAAGCCAAATCTATTTTTGTGATTCGATTATATCCAAAGAAGAAGTTATGTTTATCACAGAATCTGTTAATGGTTCAATTGACTATTTTAAAATAACTTTAGATATTTATCAGAAACTTTCTCACAGATCAACTACCGAAGGGATTCTTGCAGTTGCTTATTCTAAAGAAATATCATTAGAACAGTTAGACCTACATACAGACAACCCATTAATTTTAGTTGCAGAATCACCAGAAAAACCGGGAAATATTGGCGCACTTCTTCGTACAGCCGATGCTGCCAAAGTAGATGCATTTTTGATTGCTAATCCAAGAACAGACATTTATAATCCGAATATTATAAGATCTAGTGTTGGATGTGTTTTCACAAACAAAATTGCTTGCGGAACTACAGAGGAGATAATTCAATATTTAAATGAAAGAAAAATTAATATTTATGGGGCCGCATTACAATCTTCAGAAAATTATTACGCACAGGATTATAATAAACCTACAGCTATTATCGTTGGTACAGAAGACAAGGGCTTAACCGATGAGTGGTTAAAAAACACTACACAAAATATTAAAATCCCCATGAGTGGTGTTATAGATTCAATGAACGTTTCAGTAGCTGCGGGAATACTAATTTTTGAAGCAAAACGACAACGCGATTTTGTTGTCTGAAACTTAAAAAATCATTAACTTTCTAAAACCTACAAATCCCAAAGCTACAAACATAAACAAATGACATCAAACCTGCTATTTCAACTATTGATTGCTATTATTATTATAGTATTTCTGATAGATTCTCTTTTGGATATTCTTAATGCAAGACACTACAACAATCATATCCCAGAAGAACTTTCTGATGTATATCCAGAAGAAGAATATCAAAAATCAATCGCTTATAAAAAAGCAAATTACAAGTTCAAAATGGTTTCTTCTTCTATTTCATTATGCATTATGCTACTATTCTTTTTTTTGGATGGTTTTGCCTGGGTGGATGCAATTGCCAGAAGCTTTTCTGATAACTCAATAGTCGTAGGGCTTATTTTTTTTGGTATAATCATGATAGGTAGTGACGTTTTATCTACACCCGCTGCTTACTATAAAACTTTTGTTATAGAAGAAGAATTTGGCTTCAATAAAACGACGGTAAAGACTTTTTTTATTGATAAAATCAAAGGAATCATTATGATGATCATTGTTGGTGGTGGATTATTGGCTTTAATTATTTGGTTTTATGAAATTACCGGAAAATATTTTTGGGTATATGCTTGGGCATTGATTTCTGTTTTTACGCTGACTATGAACATGTTTTATGCTAAGCTCATAGTCCCTCTTTTTAATAAACAAACGCCTCTGGAGCCAGGCGAATTAAGAGATACTATTCAGGAATATTCCAAAAATGTGGGATTTCAGCTAAAGGATATTTTTGTAATTGATGGATCTAAAAGAAGTACCAAAGCAAACGCATATTTTTCTGGTTTGGGAAGTGAAAAAAGAATTACACTGTATGATACACTTATAAAAGATTTAAACAAAGAAGAAATTGTAGCAGTTTTAGCACACGAAGTAGGACACTACAAAAAAAGACATGTTATAATAAATCTTCTTTTATCTATACTGTTAACCGGTATAACATTATGGTTTTTATCCCTTTTTATAGCAAATCCTCTCCTCTCTGAAGCATTGGGAGTAGAAATACCGTCATTTCATATTGGGCTAGTAGCATTTGGGATTCTATATAGCCCGATATCAGAAGTTACGGGTCTGATTATGAATATTGTTTCAAGAGCATTTGAATATCAAGCCGATGATTATGCCAAAGACTCTTATGATGGGGAGGCACTTATCAACAGCTTAAAAAAATTATCAAAAAATAACCTAAGTAATCTAACACCTCACCCGGCTATGGTATTCATACATTATTCTCATCCAACACTTTTACAAAGGATCAAAAACATAAGAAAATAAAACCATCATAATAGACTTGGTGATTACAATTCTTAGTTGTATTTTTAACTATTACTCAAGGTTAAAATATAAATTTTATCTTTAGTGAGAATACACACAATAATATCAAAAAAAGGGCTTTCTAAGAAAACTTTTTAGTATGACTGAAGCCGCTATAGAAGAGGAAAACAAGCAAATTGCAAAGCAATATAAAGAATTGCTTCGTATTAGTTATAGGGATCTTAGTAAAGATGATAAAAAACTAATACGACAAGCATTTGATATTGCTGTAGATGCCCACAAAGATCAACGACGTAAAAGTGGAGAAGCCTATATCTTCCACCCTATTGCTGTGGCCAAAATCGTGGCTAGTGAGATAGGACTAGATGCTACCTCTATTGCAGCTGCCTTGTTGCACGATGTTGTAGAAGACACAGAATATACTCTGGTAGATATTGAGCAAATGTTTGGTGAAACTGTAGCTCGAATAGTTGACGGACTCACGAAAATTTCCTCATTAAAGAAAGATAAAGATATTTCGCTACAGGCAGAAAACTTTAGAAAGATGTTACTTACTCTTAATGATGATGTGAGAGTAATCATCATTAAAATTGCAGATCGTTTACACAATATGCAAACGATGGACTCAATGCGTCCAGATAAACAGGTCAAAATTGCCTCTGAAACTCTTTATATTTATGCTCCTTTAGCTCACAGAATTGGTCTTTATAACATAAAAACCGAACTAGAAGATTTAGGATTGAAATATACAGAACCTGAAGTTTACAAAGATATATTCGAAAAGATAAAGGAAAGCAAAGAAGAACAGGATGCTTATATAAAAAGGTTTTCTGATAAAATAAAAGAAGGTCTTGATAAAGAAGGTCTTGATTATGAAATCAAAGGTCGACCAAAATCTATTTTCTCCATACGTCGTAAAATTTTAAAACAAAATATTTCTTTTGACGAAGTATATGATAAATTCGCCATTCGAATTATCTATAAAGCCGATGATATAGAAAACGAAAAGTTCATAGCTTGGAAAATCTATACAATTGTTACAGATTATTATCGTCCTAATCCAATTCGGTTAAGAGATTGGATTTCACAACCTAAGTCGACAGGATATGAAGCATTACACATTACGGTTATTGGACCTGATAGTCGATGGGTAGAAGTTCAAATACGAAGCGAGCGTATGCACGAAATTGCCGAAAAAGGATATGCTGCTCATTATAAATATAAAAATAAAGAAGAAAAACAAGATCAAGGCCTGGACGGTTGGCTTAACAGATTACAAGAAGCATTAGAAAACTCTGAAGCTAATGCAGTAGATTTTGTAGAAGAATTTAAACTCAACCTATATTCTAAAGAGATTTTTGTTTTTACTCCTGAAGGGGATCTTAAATCTTTGCCCAAAGGTGCTACCGCACTTGATTTTGGATTTAGTGTCCATACCGAAGTAGGGTTACGAACCAGAGGAGCGAGAGTTAACAACAAATTGGTGCCTTTGAGTCACGAGCTCCAAAGCGGAGATCAGGTAGAGATCATTACTTCCACCAAATCAAAACCGTCTTCAAACTGGTTAGATTACGCAACCACAGCTAGAGCCAGGTCAAAAATAAAATCTGCATTACGCGATGAAAAGAAACAAATTGCAGAAGAAGGAAAAGTGATTCTAAAACGTAAACTACGATCGCAAAAAATCACTATGAGCGAGAAAGTAGTAAACGAACTTGTACTATATTTTAAACTAAAAACTAGTCAGGATCTTTTCTATAGAGTAGGTATTGGCACTATTGATAATACAAAAATCAAAGATTTTGCCAACGCACGCAGTAATGTCTTTATGAATTTTATAAAAAATAGGATTCGAAGAGGAAATGCAACAGATGTAAATAAAGATGAGATCACCTCCAAATATGATTTATTGGTATTTGGTAAAGATTCTGAAAAATTAGAGTACAAATTATCTAATTGTTGTAATCCTATCGCAGGAGATGATGTTTTTGGCTTTATTACGGTTAATGAAGGAATTAAAGTGCATAAAAAAGATTGCCCAAATGCCTTGCAATTACAAAGTAATTATGCATACCGAATCATACAAGCAAAATGGATCGATTCGAGTCAAGAAGAATTTAAAGCAGTTATAAGACTCAACGGAATTGATAATATAGGTGTTGTTAATGAAGTGACCCAAATCATTTCAAATAATATGCATCTGGCTATTTATAATATGAATTTTGACACCAACGACGGAGTTTTTACGGGTAAAATCACGGTAGGTGTTAAAAATAAAAACACTTTAAAAACAGTTATCCAAAATCTCTCTAAAGTAAACGGTATTGATAAAGTAGTTAGAGAATAAAATCATTCATTTTTTTTATGAATAAGTATTTATAAATTGGTCTTTCTCTAATAAAAAAATAGTGTAAATTTGCTTTTTAAAGCATTATGAGTACCAAAACAACTACGCAAAACGATCAAAACATCGTTAAAAATGTGTTTACTAGTTTTCTAGAGGAAAATGGTCATCGAAAAACACCTGAGCGCTACGCTATACTTCAGGAAATTTACGAAAGTGAAGAACATTTTGATATAGAATCACTATATATCAAAATGAAAAATAAAAACTATCGAGTAAGTAGAGCAACTCTTTATAATACTATAGAACTTTTACTGGATTGTAAACTCGTTAGAAAACATCAATTCGGTCAAAGTCAGGCACAATACGAAAAATCATATTTCGACAGGCAGCATGATCATCTCATTCTCACAGATAGCGGCGAGGTCTTGGAGTTTTGTGATCCCAGAATACAATCCATAAAGAAAACAATCGAAGAAATTTTTGATGTAGAAATTACAAATCATTCTTTGTATTTCTACGGAACTAAAAAGAAACCAACAAATCAAGAAAACTAATGGCGGTAAACTTACTACTTGGTCTTCAATGGGGAGACGAAGGTAAAGGAAAAATTGTAGACGTTCTTACAAAAAATTATGACATTATAGCTAGATTCCAAGGTGGGCCAAATGCTGGACATACCTTAGAGTTTGATGGTATAAAACATGTTTTACATACGATTCCTAGTGGGATTTTCCACGACAAAGCGATCAATCTGGTAGGAAATGGTGTTGTCATCGACCCGGTAATCTTTAAAAAAGAATTAGACAATCTAGCTAAGTTTAATTTAGATTATAAATCAAAGTTGGTTATATCCAGAAAAGCACATTTAATATTACCAACTCATAGAATTCTTGATGCTGCATCAGAAGCGTCAAAAGGAAAAGCAAAAATTGGTTCTACCCTTAAAGGTATTGGTCCAACCTATATGGACAAAACCGGTAGAAATGGTATTCGAGTAGGAGATTTGGAACTAAGTGACTGGAAAGAGCGTTATCGCAATCTAGCCAATAAACACGAAGCGATGATCGATTTCTATGATGCAAAAATAGAATACAATCTGAAAGAATTAGAAAATGAATTCTTTGAAGCTATCAAAATGCTAAAATCATTAACTTTTATTGATAGTGAAGAATATTTGTATCAAGCACAAAAAGATGGTAAAAAAATATTAGCAGAAGGAGCACAAGGATCCTTACTAGATATAGATTTTGGAACCTATCCGTTTGTTACTTCTTCAAATACCACAGCCGCTGGAGCCTGTACAGGTTTAGGCGTAGCTCCTAATAAAATTAAAGAAGTTTTCGGGATTTTCAAAGCATATACTACACGAGTAGGTAGCGGACCGTTTCCAACAGAGTTATTTGATGAGGATGGAGAAACTATGGGGCGTGTTGGAAATGAATTTGGCGCAACGACCGGAAGACCACGTAGATGCGGATGGCTGGATTTGGTAGCGTTAAAATATGCAGTCCACGTAAATGGAGTTACACAATTAATGATGATGAAAGGTGATGTGCTTAGTGGTTTTAAAACCTTAAAGGTTTGTACTGCTTATAAATATAAAGGTAAAACGATCACTCATCTGCCCTACAACATTGAACCGGAAAATGTAACTCCGGTGTATACCGAAATGAAAGGATGGTCGGAAGATCTTACCAAAATGACAGATAAGTCTCAGTTTCCAAAAGAACTAAATGAATATATCGAGTTTTTAGAAAAAGAACTGGAAACACCAATTACAATAGTTTCGGTAGGGCCGGATAGAACGCAAACTATACATAGATAATAGAATATGTAATAATATAATATCAAATTCCTCAAGCATCTATATTTGCTTGAGGAATTTTTATTTTGACAAAGCTTACAATCATATTTCAATTACAAGATTGGGTTTAATAGATTTAAGTAATACATTTGAAACACGAAAAACAATACCCATGAAAACTAATAAATTATATTATTTCTTATTCATCATAGGAATCATCTTCACTGTCTCCTGTAATCAATTATCCAAAGAAGAACAGGAATTCGATACCTTAATGCAACAAGTAATCGATGTCCACGATGAAGTAATGCCTAAGATGGGAACAATGAGTTCCTTAATAAAGGATCTAGAACCTAAAATTGACACTACCACAACTGGAAAATCATACGCAAAAGCTCAAAAGGACCTTAAAGATTCGTATGATTTTATGATGGATTGGATGAGTGATTTTAGTAATAAATTTCCTCATGGAGAAGAAATTACAACTGACGACTTAGAAAAATTTACCAGTAAGATGAAAATGCTAAAAGAAGAGGAAGTAGAAGTTAACAAGCTAAGAGATCAAATCAATTCTAGTATCGATAACGCAAAAAAAATATTGAAAAAGTCTTAACCACTTGTTTTTAATTATAGTTGCTAAAATTGTTATATTTTTGCTGCTGCAACAAATCGTTTAAATCCAATGAGAAAATTTATTTTATTTACCTTTATACTACTATTGACCAATACGGTAGTACACGCTCAAAAAAAGAAAGATCTATTAGCAGAAATTGATAAACTAAGACAAGAGTTAAAAACTACTGAAGGAGAATTGACCGAAGCTCGTAAGAATGAAAAAGTAGCTCAGTCCAAAGTAAAAACAATGGAGACTCAAGTAGCTGACCTGAAAGAAACTAATGCTACGCTATTAACTAATATGAGTAGTTTTACAGAGCTTTCTAACAAAAAGGCTAGTAACCTGCAGACATCACAGGAAATTATTAAGGCAAAAGACAGACAGCTTAACGCTATTAATGATGCTATTACTAGCAACGATTCTATTAATCTAGCGGTGTTTAGTAAATTTAAAAATGCTATCGGAGGTGACAACATAAAAATAAGCAATGGCACCATTTTTATTGTGTTACCAAACACCACACTTTTTGGAGAAAATGATAAAAATTATGTGGTTGATGACAAAGCAAAGCCTACTTTAGAAAAGATTGCTGCTACATTAAATGCAAATCCTGATCTTAATATAGTAGTAGAAGGAAATAGCAACGCACTAAAATTAGATGGAAAAACGTTAATCGATAATTGGGATTTAAGTTCCAGACAAGCTGCATCTGTAGTTAGAGTGCTGCAAACAGATTATAAAGTAGATCCAAAAAGAATGGAAGCTTTAGGAAAAAGCGAATATGCTACAGAAGGTATTGAAACAGTTACAAGAATTATCATCGATCCAAAATTTGATAAGTTCTACAATATGGTAAAAGACAATATGAAGAATTAAACCATAACTTTTACGTTTTCAAAAAGCCCGACTGAAATCAGTTGGGCTTTTATCTTTCATAAATCTTGTTACTTTTTCTGGATTAAGAATTTGTAAGTTTTTTACTTTTAAAATCAGTTGGATTCATTCCGGCATGTTTTTTAAAAAATTTAGAAAAATGTCCAGCTTCCTTATAACCCAACTCGTAGGCTATTTCTTCAGAGGTTTTATCAGAATACAGTAATAAACGTTTTGCTTCTAAAACTATACGCTCATTAATGGTTGCCAAAGGTGACTTATCACTATATTTATGGAATAGGTTTGAAAGCGTTTTAGGAGATTTAAATAAAAGCTCTGCATAATCTGCAACCTGATGTTTCTCTCTAAAATGTTGCTCAATCAAAACATTAAATTTTCTAATAATATCCAATTGGTTATTTGGTAAATCCGGCTCCGGTAAATCTTCTTTTATAAGTCTTCTTGATTTGATAAGAAATCTTGTTAAAAGTGTTTGAAGCATTTCGCCTTGTATGTTGTCTTTAGTCTCAAATTCTTCTCTAAAAGAATCAAACATCATCTCAAAACTTATTTTTTCTTTCTCATCAAGTGATAATATTTGTGGTATAGAGGATCCAAAAAACAAAAAACCATTACAGGAAACTTCCTGATCATGATCTCTGATACAATAAAATTCTCTATTAAAAACTAATGAAATCATCCCTGCTGTCCCCTTCTCTATCTCTAAAACATTGATTGGAGTACAAAAAATAATTTGATCTTTTTTTAATTCAATGAGAGATCCGTCAACGTGAAAGCTTACCGGATAATCCTTGCTCCAAATAATTTTATACAATCCTTTATCTCTTAATAAATCTAATGCCGCAGAACAGTTAAAATCCGTATAAATAAAGGAACTTTCATCTTTTATACTTGAATAGTCTAATCTCATATTCAAATTAACAAATAAATTTTATCAAAAAGAAAAATCTACACTGAAGGTTATACTAACTTACGATATTGATTCATTTATTTTTTAAGAAAATAGGTACCAGAAAAACCTTGCATTCTGCACATAAACTATCCACCTACACGCTGCTCTTCATCTTCTGTACCACCTTTTCTCTTCCCTGCGTTTTTTACTTCTTTATTTCCGAAAGCATATTGGATATAAAAATTAAAATTACGACTATCGCTACCACCACTACCGCTGATGAATAAATCTCCGAATTGGGTAGTACCACTCCACGGTATTGTATAAAGTATATCATTGACCGTAGCTTTTACTGTCCAATTGTCCCAGGTTTTCTGTATTGCTAGGTTTAGTGAACCTAAGGCATTTGTTTCATAAGTACCTCCCCATATAGAAGGACTACTATACCAACCACTTATTTCTAACTTATAATTTTTGGGTAGGCTGAATGTATTTTGTGCATATAATCCAAAAGTCTTTTGAGATGTTGAAATAAATGCAGGATTAGTAGCGGTATATTTGTTATAAGAACCATAAACATTAGCGTATGCACGCCACCAATTATTAACCTTAAAAGGATAAGAAAAACTTAAGTTATAAACTTGCTGATCGGCTACATTACGTGTACTCAAAAAGTTTGTATTTTCGCCTACAGCCTCGGTAACTTGAGCAAAAAAATCTGAAACAAATGAATAACTAAAACTAGTTGTGAGGGTATATTTATAGATGTGTGAAAGTTTTATATTATCGGTGTATTGAGGTTGTAAAAATGGGTTACCACGTCTGAAACTAAGCTCATCAAGTTGATATTCAAAAGGATTTAAATCCTGATAATTTGGTCTTTGAATTCTACGACTGTACAATAATGCCAACGAATTGTTTTGACTTGCCTGATATGTTATCCCTGCTGAAGGAAAAATATCTGTATAACTTCTGGAAACGGTTTCATCAGCATTTTCATTATCTGCTGTTAGTATACCTCTAGAATCTGTTGTTTCGGATCTTAATCCAGCTTGGAATTTCCATTTATTTCTTGAATAATTATACTTTACATAACCCGCATAAATTTTCTCGTCGTATCCAAACTGGTTGCTCCTATCTAAGTTTAATACGCTTTCTCCATTAATTTCATTAAAGAAGTCGAAGGTATTATCAGTATTTACCTGTGATACCTTCACCCCTGTTTCTAATATCCCTTTTCCAACTTTTCGCTCATAGTCTAATTTACCGGCAAAAATTTCAATATGAATAGGGGTTATTTGTTGAGTGATGCTAGTATTGAGTATTTCTCCATTAGCAGTTGTGTAGAAATTGGGTTGATTATTAAATCGATCTCGTATGTAATTACCATAATCCAAATCTGCGCTTAGACTAGTTCCTGACGTATCTTGATATCTATAATTTAAGTTTACATTAAAATTTCTGGTTTCATTTTCAGAGGAATTTGGAGCTTTTAATATACTATCAATTCTTTGAGTAGCCCTATCTATAATAGGAGTAATTGTTGTAGATCTAGAATCAGAATCATTCGAGTTAAAAGACACCATAGCTCCTACAGTACTTCTTTTAGAAGCATAATAATCAGTGCCAAATCTTATGTTATTTGAAAATCTATCATATTCAGAGTTTGTTTTTGCATCAAAAATTTTATCTCCTTGTACACGGTATAAATCAAGAAAACCAGTCGAACGTCCTACGTAATTTGAATAAGATCCATACATATTCCATTTCTTTAATCTGCTAGTAAAAGAAATAGAATTGTTTGTACGTACATAATCACCTATTGTTAATGTACTGGAGATACTCCCACGAGTTCCAAGTCCCTTTTCTCTCTTCAATCGAATATTAATGATTCCGGCATTTCCGGCCGCATCATATTTTGAGGAAGGTTGTGTAATAATCTCAATACTTTCTATAGTATCGGCATTTAGCGTTTGTAAATAAGCGGTAAGATCACTTCCTTCAAGAAAGCTTTGTCGACCATCGATATATACAAGAACACCTGCCTTACCTTCTACTATGATCGCATCATTATTATCAAGTCTTACTCCCGGAGCTTTACGCATTAGCTCCAATCCGTTTACTCCGGCATTACCAATAGTTCCATCAACGTTGAACACAGTTTTATCTGGTTCTACTTGAATAACTGGTTTTTCTGCTATTACTGTAACCCCTTCAAGCTCTTCTTCTTCAAGTTCCATTTCTACGATCTTTAAGTCCAAAACAGTGTTTTTAACAACAGTTTTTATTTGAATCGTTTTAAAACCGAGGTATGAGATACTCAACAAATATTCATCTGGCATTATTTCTTTAAACCTAAACTTTCCGTTTTCATCGGTAATGGTAGCTTTTACTAAATTTCCTTTAAGATCTTTTAATAAAATCGTTACATATGACAGAGGGTTTTGATTTTGATTTTGTTCTACCACTTTACCTACAATTTCCTGTGCTTTCACAAAAGAAATGTTCAATAATATTATCAAAAAAAGCATATGTATTTTCATAATAGTTTTAATTTTTAACGAAGATGGAAAACAACAACATCAATTAGAAACAAAATGAGATGGATGGTCATATAAGACGATGAAGTGAACTAATCCAACTGAACTGTTTATAGGGCGACTCGCCGAAAACAGTTTTGCATGAACAGTACAAGACCATACATTTGATCTAACTAAAATAAAACACTATGAAATATTTTATAATTACAATTTTACTGATGACAAGTTCCGTTTCGAAAGCGGCATTAACGTTAAACGATCATTACTATTTACAGATCGTTCTAAATGACGGTACTAATGTGAGTTACCCTCCAGGTACAGGATTCTTACTGGAAAATAAAAATGGAAATAACATTCTTAATCCTTCTAAATTGATTGAGCTTAGATCTTATAAAATAAATAACGAAAATACGTTGTATGTATTCCCTACCTATAAGACCACTCCGGATGTGTACGATATTACTGAAGGTACATTATACATGAAACTTGCAGAGTATATTGATAAAAAAACAACGAATCAAAATCGTGTTAAGGATAAAGTGAAAAATATATCAAGTAATAACGTGTCGTTACTTAAAAAACGATTTTTTGATTATTCCGATGAAAATGGGTACGATACCAGTATAGAATTCTCTAACGATGTAATTTTTTACTTCAGGGATGGGAAAGCAGAAGCATGGCAGCAAGGAGAAACCTTAAAAATCGAAGGGAAATATATAATTTATAGTAAATTGGGTATTATTAAATTGAGTTACAATCCATTTAATAAAGAAATTTGGTATGTATTTGAAAAGTATTAAAATGAATAAGGATTTATTAAAAATAAAATGGTCTGAAGCGGTAGCACTAATAGGCACCTATTTTTTACTATCGCTTTTGTACCATATAACATTATGGTTCAATAGAGCGGGATATAATGAAGATCTTAACACGCTGTTTGTACCAAAAAACTGGTTTTTCAATGAAGGGTTGCATTATTCGATAATGCTGG
Organism: Aquimarina besae; assembly: GCF_042434905.1. Lineage (NCBI taxonomy): Bacteria > Pseudomonadati > Bacteroidota > Flavobacteriia > Flavobacteriales > Flavobacteriaceae > Aquimarina > Aquimarina besae. Next base: position 2,914,822 of record NZ_CP170199.1, on the reverse strand, counting down.
TCGCAACCATCATAGTTTGGTTTATAGTGTTCAGAGTTTTTCGTCATTGGCGATTAAAATATCGTCTGCTATTGCACACTATCGGCTTACCATTTTTCATTTTATTTGCCTGGCCTCTATTTTATTTTATTTGTGAAAGTATTGGAGAATGGCATCTTCAGGGTCCTGCTCAAATATGGGATGTCTACATACCTATGTTAATATATATCATTCAATTTTCATTAATACACGCTTATGAATATTATGTAATCAATCAACGTAAGCTACAATATGAAATTGAATTGAAAAATTCAGCTCTTAAAAGTGAGTTAAGTGCTATAAAAGCTCAGCTAAATCCACATTTCTTATACAATGTTTTTAATACAATAAATGCAAGTATTCCTAAAGAGATGGAGGAAACCAGAGAGATGATTGCAGAACTTGCTGACCTGTTCCGTTATCAATTAAAAGCCAGTAGAGAAGATTTTGTTACACTAAAAGAAGAGCTGGAATTTGTAAATAACTACTTAAAATTAGAGCAAAAGCGCTTTGAAGATCGTCTAATTGTCAATATAGACGTCCCAAATAATTTACTTTCACGAAAAGTGCCACCTATGATCTTACAACCCTTAGTAGAAAATTCTGTTAAACATGGTATTTCTCCTCTATTAAAAGGAGGTAAGATAGAGATTATTGTTAGCGAAGAAAATGACAAATTAATCTTCGAAATTAATGATACTGGAATAGGCGTGAAAGATAAAGAAGCAATTTTTAATTTTGGAGTAGGCTTAAGTAATACCCAGAAACGTCTCCAAAAAATGTATAAATCAACCTTGCAAGTGTCAGATAATATACCAAATGGATTAAAAATTCAATTTGAGATATGAAAAAAGTTGTAATTGTAGATGACGAAAAATCTGGACGTTTTCTAATCAAAGAATACTTGGAATACCATAGCCAATTAATTATTGTGGGGGAAGCAAACAATGGAGTGGATGCAATAAAGGTAATTAATGAGTTTAAGCCGGATCTGGTTTTTATGGACATACAAATGCCAGGGCTCTCGGGTTTTGATGTTTTGGAACACTTAGAGGAATTACCTACTATCATATTTAGTACGGCTTATGACAAATATGCTCTTCAAGCGTTTGAAGTACACGCAGTAGACTATTTACTAAAACCTTATACAAAAGATAGGTTCGATAAAGCAATTGCCAAAATCAACGATAGTTCTCCCAAGGAAATAGTACCATTAGCAGAACAATATATCATGTCTAAAACTGAGTACCCAGACAGAATTATCGTAGAAAAAGGAAATAAGTATGTTACCCTCTCTATACATGATATATTTTATATAGAAGCCTTTGGAGATTATTCAAAACTGTATTCTAAAACGGATGTATATATGAGTAATCGTGGAATTTCTCAACTAGAAGAAAAACTAAACCCTAGCCAATTTTTACGAATTCACAGAAGCACCATTGTAAGTCTGCCAGCAATAAGTGAGGTAAGCCGTTACGGAAAAAGTTACATGCTTATACTTCAGAATAATGCTAAATTAAAAGTTAGTAGAACGTATGCTGATAAGATAAAAGCGCTAATTCTATAGAAATTTAGTTTATGTTATCAAGGAACATATTAATTTGAAAGTACCTATAATCTCCTTGAAAAAAATAAGGAATAATTCACCATGAAATTAATTCTAAATGCTTCATCATCTTATAATAGCAAAGTGTTAAAATTGACTTATTAAAATGCTAAGAGAATTCTGCGAACACAACAATAACTTTATTGATTCTGGTTAAAAAGTTAATACTCAAAAAAAAGCAATAACAGCTAGCGCTCTCTTTGTCTTTTCTATTTCAAAACATAATCAAGCTTGCTTGGTTCAGGATTAACTGCGTTGATCCTCCAAAGGGATCGGTACTCAAAAAAACCAATAGCAGCTAGCGCTCTCTTTGTCTTTTCTATTTCAAAACATAAACTCAAGCAAGCTTGATTATGTTTTGAAATAGAAAATCCAATTGCTTTCACAATTGGATTTTCTTGGTCGGGTAGAGAGGATTCGAACCTCCGATCTCTGGTCCCCCAGACCAGCACTTTAACCGGACTAAGCTACTACCCGAAATTGGGAGACAAATATAAAAATACTTTTGTTAAACCGAAGGATTATTATTTTGTTCTAATATTTTAATCATTTTAAATGATTTTAATAAGTGAAATAGTCCTGGTAAAATCACAGCCCCTCCAATAATTAAAGAAATTCCTAAAACATTAATCACACTATCAGGCGCAATATTGTTTAATAAACTTACGCTATTAGATTCTGTAATTATGATATTAGGGAAATGAGATACTAAAGCCGCTAATAAAATAAAAAACACCTGTAACCCTGCAAAAAGTCTACTTAACACCCTTCTACCCTTTTTTATGGTAAACCAAAGGGGAATTAATAATAAACCTGAAATAATCATAGAAAAAATCGCATATGGATCTTTTATAAAACCAACAACGAATGCATACTCATTTGTATATCCATATATAAAAGTCAACAAACCCACGACAAATACTACAATAGTAGCAATGGTAGCTTTTCTAACATAAATATTTTCTTTTCCCAGCTCGGATTCTCCTATCAACAAAACTGCTGATAGAAATGCACAAAGAGCAGCAAAAAACAATCCAACTAATATGCTAAAAACATTAAACCACGGTCTTACAAATACTTCATAAAAAGTTAAGGTGCTTACATCATCCGTAAGTTGAATTTTTCCACTGATTAGCGCACCGAAAACCATTCCTAAAAATATTGGGGTAATTAAACTTGATACTTTAAACATGGCATCATATAATTTCTGAGAATTGTCGATTATCGCATCATAATGCCTAAATACAAAAGCAACTCCCCTAAGTGTAACTCCCAATAAAACTATAGTAAGCGGAATATGAAGATTCACAACCAATATATTATAATACGCAGGGAAAGCGATCCATAAAATCACGATCAAAATAATAATCCATATATGATTTGCTTCCCATACGGGTCCCATCACACGGTAAATCGTTTTTTTTGTGATTTTTTGGTTCTCTTTTGAAGAAAATAGTTCTACAATTCCCGCTCCATAATCGGCACCACCTAACACTACATATAGGTACAAAGAGAATATCAAAAAGAACAATACAACATACAGCATAAATCAATTATTTTTCGGAGTTAAGAACTTTAATCTGACGTATCATTAACCAGGTCACAGCGACAGATAAAGTTAAGTATACCACTATGTACGTATAGAAACTAAAAACGATTCCGGGCATTGGAGTAACGGCATCTTTTGTTCGCATGATTTTATGAATGATCCAAGGTTGTCTCCCTACTTCTGTTACGATCCAACCAGCTTCTAACGCTATAAATCCAAGAGGTGCTAAGAAGACAAAAAGCAACCAATACTTGTTACTTTTAAACCATTTTTTCTTTTTTAAAGAAATAAAATATAATAACCCTGCTAACATCAATACACCGCCAATCCCCACCATTGTTTGAAAGGCATAATGGACTATAGGTACATTAGGTCTTTCATCCTCAGGGAAATCATTTAATCCTTTCACCTCAGCATCAAAATCCCCAAATGCTAAAAACGATAACATTCCTGGAATAGCGATTTTATAATTAACCTCTTGTGTTTCGTTATTTACAATACCACCAATATATAAAGGAGCTCCATTTTCTGTATTATAATGTGCCTCCATCGCAGCTAGTTTAACGGGTTGTCTCTCTGCGATGTCTTTTGCCGATATATCTCCACTAATAGGCTGTAATATCGCTGCAACGGCACCAAAGGTTAATGCTATTTTAAAGGCTTTTGTATGTAAGGCTACTTTTCTTCCTTTATACACTTGATAGGCGTGGATTCCTGCTACTGCAAAACCTGTTGCCGTAAAAGCTGCCAAGGTCATATGTAATGCTTGCGTAAACCATGCAGGGTTTAGCATAGCTTTTACAGGATCTATGTTCAGAAACTGTCCATCTATGTAATCAAATCCGCTCGGAGAATTCATCCAGCCATTTGCAGCCACCACCAAAATCCCAGATGCCACTCCGGATAACCCTATAATAACACCTGTAAACCAATGAAATTTTTCAGGTAATTTGTTCCAGCCGTACAAATAAAATCCTAAAGCTATAGCTTCTACAAAGAATGCTGCTCCTTCCAGCGAAAATGGCATTCCTATGATTGGTCCTGCGTGTTTCATAAATTCTGGCCACAACAATCCTAACTCAAACGACAGTGCTGTACCCGAAACAGCACCCGTAACAAAAAAAATGGCAACACCTTTTTGCCAAGCTTTGGTAAGGATCAAGTAAAGTTGATCTTTGGTTTTTAACCATTTATAATGTGATACTACCATAAAAAAAGGCATCACCATACCAATACAAGCAAAAACAATGTGAAATATTAGGGTAAATGCCATCTGGAGTCTTGCCGCATCAAGGTTTTCCATAGAAAATATTTAGAGAAAGATTGGGATTCTAATTACCCTCTAAAGATACGACGCAAAGATGATTTTAAGAAAGAAAAAAGCAGGTGTTTTTTTGATATTTTCAGCACTTAAAATTGAATTTAAATTTGGTATCAAACCACTCGCCTACTTTGTAGTTTATTTCAATGGATTGAAAATTTTATGGTGTTAAGTTTTATTAAATATGAGCTTGATTAACCAAACTTAATTACGGAATCTTTACCTTCGTATATAAGACCAATTTATTATATTAACATCAGCACAAATGGATATCACACTCCTTAGAAAAACTTTAATATCTATATTTCTATGGGGTACGTTTATTTGTTTTGGACAGGAGGCATCGACACTACTACTCGATCGTGCGATTGATTCTTTAGATAATAATCCCACATATTCCTACACAGTATTATCCAAAATTTCGAAGCATAAAAAATATCAGGATTCTATTAGAGCGAAAGCAAAACTTTATTTAGGGAGCTATTTCAATTCTATTGGTGTAGTAGATTCCTCAATGTATTATACCAGAGCGTCTTTAATCCATCTGAGAAACAAAAAATACTTGGCTAAGGCATATAGACTATTAGGATCTAGTTTTCGTAGAAGTGGTCAAATGGATAATGCCATTGAAATTTTATATAAAAGCCTTACGATTTCTGAAGAGATAAACTATAGGGATATGATAGTCAAAGTAAAATCTGATTTAGGTTTACTTTATGCTAATAAGAAAAAATATACTAAAGCAATACAATTTTTAGAAGAAAGCATTGACCAGGCAGAAAATGAGCAGGCCATTTATGGAAATTATGTCAATATAGGAGCTATATATTTCTTTCAGAAGGATTTTGATAATGCTGAACAGTATTTTCTTAAGGCATTTGAAATGATGCCGCCGGACAAAGACCCCAAGGTATCAGCCACAATTGCTCTAAATTTAGGATCTGTGCTTTATGAAAACGGAAAGTACAACCAAGCTATTGAATACTATGAAAAAAGCAAAGAGATAGCCGATAAACACGGTTTTGTAGATAAAAGTTTGAATGCCACAATACATAAAGCACTTGTCGTAGGTATATTGGGAAAACATTCTGAAGCTATTCAAACCCTTAAAAATTCTATAGTAAAAGCTGAGGAAATTTCTAATCTGGAAATACAAAAAAACATCTACGATAATTTAGCCATTGTATACAAAGAAGCGAAGGATTACAAAGCGTCTAATGAAGCCTTAATTCAATATCACGCATTCAGGGATTCATTAAATAATAGGAAACAAAGAAAAGAGATCACCGAGTTGGAAGTAAAATATGAAACTGCTACCAAAGAAAAAGAAATTTTAGAGCTTAAAGAAAATCAGTTATTAAAAGATGCCGAAATTAAAAGACAACGATTATTAAAACGGTTCTATATTTTTGGTTTCATCTTGGTTCTTATTCCAATTCTAGGGCTACTTCTTGTTTACTATCAAAAACTACAAGTGAAAAACAAGTATAATGCTCAAAAAGAAGAAATTAATAAACAAAAAATCACTTCTTTCTTAAAAGAACAGGAATTAAAACTTGCGAATACTTACGTCATTGCTCAAAATGAAGAGCGTAGCAGAATTGCCAGAGAGTTACATGATAGTATTGGTGGTAATCTTGCGGCTATAAAGCTCCAAATGAAAGATATCCAAAAAAATAAGGATATTCAAAATACAATTATCGATCAACTGGATGACACCTATGAACAAGTACGGGAAATATCACACAATCTGATTCCTAAGAAAATTAGTCAGACAGCATTTGCAAACTATATCGCTGATTATATAAATACCATAGAAAAAGTAACAGAACCCGAAATTACCTTTATACCACATCCTGAAGAAAAAATTAATTCTATTGATGATCACCAGAAGGTTGAAATTTTTAAAATCATTCAGGAGTTAATGACAAACGCATTAAAACATGCCAAGGCCAAAGTAATTGAGATTTGTCTAAACGTATATAATGACTCTATCGAAATTATTTTTGAGGATGACGGTATCGGTTTCGATGTTAAAAATACAAATACCGGTATTGGCTTGCAAAATATAAAAAAACGTTTGTCGTTATTAAAAGCAAAAATAGATATTGATTCTGCAATCAATCGAGGAACAGCTATACGGATCGAAATTCCTACTGAACTAAATGACAAAAAAACATAAATACAAGCTAGTAGTGGCTGATGACCATAAGATGTTTCTGGATGGTCTACTCAGTATTATATCTCACGAATCAGATTATGAGATTGTCTACACGGCAAGTAACGGTTTAGATCTAAAAAAGTATCTGGATATTAATACTTCTGAACAGATTGACTTGGCTATTTTGGATATCAATATGCCAAAAATGGATGGAGTTGCTCTTAATCAATATATAAAAGAACATCACCCTGCTATAAAAACACTGATCGTTAGTATGCTATCAGAACCACAAAAAATTTATGAACTAACCCAAGATCAGGTAAATGGCTACATCCCAAAAAATGCTAAAAAAGAAGAGCTTTTAAAGGCCATTGAAACCATCTTAAACGGTAACAACTACTTTTCTGATAGTATTAAAGAAGCCTATACGAAGAGTATCTTTGAGCAAAAACAAAAAAGTGAAATTGTTTTGAGTAAAAGAGAAAAAGAAATACTTCAACTGATTGCTAAAGAATATACAACTCAGGAGATTGCTGATCAACTCTTTTTAAGTAAATATACAATTGAAGGATACCGAACCAGTTTGATTTCTAAGCTTAATGTAAAAAACGTGGTAGGTTTGGCAAAACACGCGATTAAAATGGGGTTGGTGGATTAATTATTTAGCCGACTTGAAACACGCTTTGGAATTTTATCCTCCTTGTCATTTTCACTCATGAGTTGTATATATTTTTGGTAAGCTTTTTTTGCTAAATCGATTTTATTTAACTCCCAATAAGAATCAGCAAGATTTAGATAAGATTGTGAATTCTGATAAGTTCTTAACACAATTCCAGATAAAAAAATTGATTCTAAATAAAATTCTTTGTCTTTTAATTTTTTCTCAAGGATATTATAACTTTCTAAGTTGTTTTCTGAAATAGCGACTTCATTCGAAACAATAGCCAACATTTTTTTGTTTCCAAGAAGATCAAAATTGCATTGCTTATCCAAATTATCAACAAGTCGTTTTAGTGATAACTCATCTGTTTTCTGTAAATTATCTTGGAAATAAACTTGTTCTAGTTTCGATAAAGCTAGTGTATTTAAATTATAATTGTTAATAAATGTTTTGTCAAGATCTGTAGAACCTTCTATAGTAATAGAATTTCTATTACTCCCATAGAAAACTATATTTTTAAGATAAAAATTATTACTGTCACCCTCCTTTATAAAATGATTAAATAAGATATACTCATTACCAAACCTAAAAATATAATTTATATTAAATCCACCACTCGAACATTCCAGCTCAATTTCTGGAAGAGAACCATAACCAAAAGTATTTTCATAAATTTCTATATCTTTTTCAGCAACGATTTCATTCTTTCTCTTAATTATAAGTTTTAAAAGAATTTTATCCGTGTTAAATTCTTGCTGAATTAAAACTTTTGATGCCTTATTAGTTTCACAAGATAAACTTTTATACTCGTTTATACTATTTGAACTTGCAATGACCTCAACGTCATTAACGCTAAAAAAGTGAAAGGATAAACCAATTATCGCTAATATAATACTCGAGAAAATTTTATAAAAATTATGAATTGTTATCATTATCTATTTTTCATTTTGTTGAATCTATCCGCCATATCGGTTCCTCTTCTATTATAACCATAGTGCTCAAGTATTTCGTTTTCATAAACCTGATGGTTTTCCCCCCAAGTTAAAGGATTCTTTGACACATTAGGATTCCTTGTGAAAAAATTATTCAAGGAATTTCCAAGATCATTTCTAACATATGCTGGTCTATTTATATGATGATCTAAAGCAGTCGCTCTTCCTAATCGTGATGTTAAAAAATCACCTAACGTATGAGAATAACCTCTAGGTACAATTGGCAAAACCTTATCTCTTAATCTTGATATAAAATCTTCTATTTGTTTTACTTGAAAATCATTATCATTTACTGCATTAACTATAGGTTCTAGTGGCTTACATTTTATTCTAGAACCGAAAGTAGAGGCATCAAAGCCCTCCCTTATCTTACGCTTTAAATCGCTACCTGTAATTTTTTGAGCATTAGGATCATCCGGATCTTTATAGAACATAGTATTATTCTCGACAGTCCAACCACAATGCTCGAAAAGACATTTATATTTCTCGGGATTTGAATCTTTGAACTCCGCTACTTGAATTGGGAACTCTCCCTGACCAGTCGGATTAACGGTTTTTTGCATCGCTCCAGCCGTTAGTATTTCACTATCATAAGATTGAACTGAGTCAATATTACCTTCGTTTGGAGACATAATTATAAATATATCTTTTTCCATACTGGTAACTATCCCTTTTGAAATTATTTCATTCCATTTAGGGTAATCTTTTAATTTGTAACTACCCTTATATATTGGTCCATATACTTTAACCGTTCTACCATAGCTTGTGCATCTAAACTGTCCATCATACTTTTCTCCACAATCACATTTTTTCAACTTAAAATATGCATTTTCACTCTCATTTAGAAACTCTTCTTCATAATTTTGCTGTTCACCACTAACTTGAACTTTTAACCACAGTAAATCAATTGTTTTAGGTGGTTCGTGAATTATTGGTGTTACTGATGCATCCAGATCATCTGGTCTGGGCATTGGTCGGATACTTGTCTCGACAGCTCCAGATTCATTTGTTGCTGTTTCCACTACCGGCTTAAACTTTTCTTTCCATTCTTCAAAAACAGTATCCGGATCCTCCACTTTGGGACGAAATTTTATTTTAACAACCGCTTCTCCGTTTTCATTAAAAACCCCTTTCAATTGAGTTTTGTTTACTGTTTCATTGGGTTCTTCTGCCTCTAAAGAATCGTATTGGATGACAGTTAAAGGTGTTTCACTTTCCATCAGTAAAAACGGACTCTTTTCAAATATTTCTATGGTGGCTTCTTTATCTTTTAGAGCAAAGCCTTTGACCAAAATGAATGCATCTCCTCCTAAGACCCCTTTATCAATTTTTGCATATGAAATTCTTTCTTCTGTTTTAAAAATTTCGAAAGTTACCGTATCGCCATTAGCATTGCTATAACTATCTTCTGTCAATGCAGCCGTAATTAATTCAATTGCAGTATGCTGGCCGTTTTGTTTCAACTCTGGAGAAACCCTGCCGAAAATGATCTGAGCAATTCTTTTCTTCTGGTCCAGCGTGCTTGTGTTGTTATCTCCTCCAAACGTATAGGTATAAGTACCGTCGGGAATTCCGAATTGTCGGGTTATCTGTTCTGCAAAATATGCATCTAACAAACCTTCTTCTGCTTCATTAGTAGCAAAAGTGGTTTGATTTGCATAATCAGCCCAATTACGATTAATCTCCTCAATTCTTTTTGAGCGAGCCTCTAACAACTGTTTTGTTAGATTTTGTGATGCTTCATCATGTCCACTCATATTAATATCTTTTATTATATAATGATCTTTTTAAAAACAGACTAAACTTACTGTAAAGCCTTATCTTCATAAACCAAACTTTTATCTTCTCTCATTATATCCCATTGCCATTTAAAAAATGAATGCATATTACCTTTAAAAAAATTATCCGCAGCTATTTTGTTTAGATCTGGTTCAAACTGAGTTGGATAATCCATGTAATTATCCGTAAAACCTCTATAAAAAAAGAAAGGTGTATTTAGTTCCTCTTCAAAAGAATGAGGTAATGAAAGAGAATGCCCTATTTCGTGAGGAACGTTGTGAATTTCTGACAATCCCCCGCCAAATATAATACATGCATTCCCCCATTTTACATTGGATACATCCATTTGATCAGCAGTTGCCAAACCTCTCCACTGCAAAGGAGGTAACCCCTCCCGTTCAAGAATCCCGGTAACATTGGTATAAAACATAAATGTTTTATTATGTCCAAATTCTTCAATACCAGTTACTGGTTTATAATGCCCGTATTTATCATACAAACTAACCAAATCATTTAAAAACCCATTTACAGAATCAAACTGAACTCCAATATCTAAAGTTTCTGTAATAAAATCTTCTTTAAATTTCTTTACATCTGGATCGTCATCAGGTAAACCATCAATATCAAAATTATCATCAATAACTTCTGCTTGTATTAAACATTGACCTAAGGATTTATATTTAATTGCCGTCTTATAATTAGGATTCAAACTTGCAGATTTTCCGTCTATAATCACATTAACTGCGATAATACTGGCATTAGCAATTTCACTATTCTTATATACCATAAGTTTACCAACCTCTTCTTTTTCTCCATCTAGTTCTGCGAAAATTTTAATTTCTTCGTGATTTTCTAGTGGCTCGCCATCACATTTTATATTGATTACTTTTTCGGTTACATAAAAATCCTTTGTGGCAGTGCCTAAATCCTTAGTTTGTTTTTTTCCTAAAAGTTCATTCAAGCTTAGTTCAGAAGGAGTGATTATTAGTGAATCATTAGCAGATTCAAAAATGATTTGTGTACCATCACTTTCCAACGGCTCAATTTCTTCAATTTCAATATTCAAATCGACTTCATTAATATGACCATTAGATGCATCGGAAAAAATAGATAGCCACGCTGGATAATACTCTACGCCATAAGGTGTGATAGGATTTACAACATCTTTTATTTTATACTCATTTTTTAGATCTTCTGGATTTTTACAGATTGGCATAAGTTGATTTAAGGAGGTTCCATCATTATCAAATACTACGGTTTCGATAGGATAAATATACTCATCACGCAACCAGTCAAATCCGTATTCTCCTTTATAGTCATCTGGTCTTCTTACATTTACTAGAAACTTTTTTAACACAGCATTCTCGATATCTGGCAAATCTGTAGGAACATCCATTTGCGCAGTATCGTCGATAACTATATCTACTCCTCCTGTACTACAAGATATGGTTGAATCTTCTAGTAACATAAACTCTCCATCGATTTCCACATCGGTTGCAACTCCAGCCCATTGAGTTGGCGAAATCACGCTGGTACACGGTGGTGGATTTTTTCTCCATTTTTTACAAACACCTCCAAAAACAAGATTAGTTTTACCTCGATCGCCATTGGTTGCACAAGGCGTATCCTGCAACTGTACCTGAGTATGTGACACGACTAATGTACCACTACTAGAGCAAAGTGGACAGCTTAAAGTAGCGCCATTTTTAACAAATTGTCCTGCCATTATTATAGTTGAATTATACTAACAGTATTGTGATATTCTTGTCTGCCATATTTTTCTATACTAGAAATTACAGCTCGTTGTAACCAGGACTCAAGTATACCCTTAAAATTATAAGTACCATTTACCGAAACATATTCTTCATTTTTAGGATAATGTGACTGTAATTGCAACTGAACATCTTCTGTTTCCTTTGCTGATTGTAATAGAATATTCTCTTGAGTACTAATTTTTCCATATTTTGTAGATAAATACTGGGATGTGTTACTACAGGAATCGGAGCTATATTTCTGATACATCGATTTTATTAATCCTCCAAAATTATGATACAGAGAGATATCCTTTATGATCTCTTCTTCTGAGTTTAATATAGTATCTGTTTTTAATATGAAACGTTGTATTTGATCCCCCTCATACTTACTTTCAAAATACATTTTTGTTTTATACCAATTTCCCTGTAGCTCTTCCATATTATCTATAGACAAGATTTGCCCTTGATAAGATACTTGTAAATGTAGCTTTTTATAAACTGAAGCTGTTCTTTTTATAATATCCTGCATTGCAAAAGATCCATCAGAAAATCGAAAAGTGTCATTTTCAATCTCAACTTTAACAAAACGAATATATGGCTGATCTTCACTGTATTCGATAGATAAAGAAACTTCCTTTTTACGGGAACAGCGTATATTTACAGAATAATTGATAAAATTCGTACTTTCAATCAAATACTTATTTTTTCCTTCTTTTGGGATATTGAGTTGTATTTCTTTTGTTCTAAAAGTATATTTACTTGATATCATGGACTTGTGTGTTAAAAAATACGTTTATCCTTTACTAATTTTTACATTTCCTCCTCCTTGAAAAGAAGCTGTGGCCCCACAAGCAATTTTCATGTTTCTTTTGCTCTGTATTTCGGCATTTCCACTATTCTGGATCATATCTCCTCCTATGGTGGTTTTCATTTTATTTTCTACGGTGTTTGTATGATTAGAAGAAGAAGTATCGAAATTCTTTTCAGTATAAATTGTAGTATTCCTACCAATATTAAAATTGGCATCTTCTTGAACATTCATTTGAAAGTTCTTCGCATTCAGTGTCATCATTTCTAATGCGGTAATGGTCATATTATTATTGGCTGTATCAATATGAATAAGGTTTTCATTCTTATCTCTTATGGTGATAAACTCTCCTTTATCCGTATCATTAAGTTCAATGGTATGACCACTTCTGGTTCTAATAGCTTTAACATTATTTTTATCGGTTTTCCATCCTGCCGGATTTGCAGCTCCATTGTAAAGTGCCCCCATCACAAAAGGTCTTTCTGCATTACCTCCTTCAAATCCTATCAATACTTCCTCTCCTATTTCAGGAATAAAATGAAAACCTTTTTCCCCGCCCGAGTGGGGTGTCATTATCCGAAGCCAAGGTGTGTATACTCCTAATGGCTTTTGCCAAGCTAATTGCACTTTTATTCTACCTATACCATCAGGATCTGCATTATCTGTAACAATTGCTACTTGTGTTTCGCTTTTAGGTGTCTTAAAAATATTAGTATTTGGGTATATATCCTGATCTACTGCGATTCCCTCAAAATGATTTACATACTTCCCATTTTCTGTAGCGGTGTGTGTTATTTTGATAATTCTGTAAACTCCTTTATCATTATTCTTTTCTCTTATTTTTACTTTCTTCCCTAAACTAACTCCCGGATTATCGCTTTTACCTGTAATGAGAACTTGTTTAATCTCTTCAGCCTTTTTTTGTTCTTTTACAAGTTTACTAAGTCTTTGCTTGGTCTGAGTATCGTTATATGTATTCAAAAAAACCTGAGTCTTATGAGGAAACATTTCTTTACTTTTATTAGACGCGTATCCATTGTGTCCGTTTATTGAGCTTGTAATTTCTGAAGTAGTTACTTCGTGTTTTTCATTATTTAAATAATCATTCGTAAAAAATGAATAACTATTAGACCTTGGATGCAAACTTCTTGAAAACTCCTGCAGATCATATCCATATGTTAGCTGTACCTCATCAGATTCTGATGGTTTACCAAAAACCAGATTCTCTCCATCGTAATAAAACCACTCACCATACTGAGCAGATAATCTACTGGCAAACTCAAAACTGCTTTCTCCTTGTTGTACACAGTAATGTAAAGCATCATTATATCTTGTAGATATAGTAGTATTTAACTTTGAACGATCATACTTTTGAAAAACACTTGAAAGAATTGATTCTAAATTTTCATCACTGAAGGATGCATAATGTGGTCCGTCATCGGTTAATATCGAATTACTTTTGGCCTTAATCAAAATAGAATCTCCCATTGATTGATGGAAGCCATTAGTTACTTTTACTTCAGTAACTACTCCGTTAAATTTAAGCTCTTTATATACATCTACTACATCAAGAGGTGTTACAGATAGAATAATAGTTTGTCCTAAAAAATCATTGCTTTCTTCTTCATTTTGATCAGAAATGTTTTCCAGAACATCCTTTCTACATAACAATTCTAGTGTATGGTGATTATCAATTTCCTGCTGAAGGGTTAGTTCCTTAAATGCCGTGATAGAAATTCCTCCAATAAATAATTGAATGTTAGACTGAAGTGCCATTGCTGAGTTTTAAGATTAATGTGTGTTTACCTTGTATAGAATATCAGAAATTAGCCAATGCTTCTGTGAATAACATATTCATTAATAACAAAATAGATTAAAAGAATATGAAATAGTTCTGTACTTTGGTTATTTCAAATTTAAAAAACAATGCAAGCAAAATCACCCAGATTTCCAGTGGAAATATACCCCTGAAAACAACCCCATTAAACGATGGTTGGATTCTAAAACAACTGTGGTGTACCCATAAATTATGACAATTAGCGCTAAGAAAATAATGACCTAGATAAGGTTAGGAAAGAAAAAACTGGATATAAAATAGAATTTACATCCAGTCGTTAAACGTAATTTGTAAACATAATGTTTGGGGTTTAGTTAAGAGAGTCTATCTGTGAATTGCATGGCTACTCGCTGCTGGTAATTCCTGTAAAAACTTTCTTAAAACGCTCCAATTGATCTTTAATGAAATAAAATTTGTCATGATTTCCTTATTTTTAAATTAATAAACATTTTTTAACTGATATTATAATTGCCCTATCAGTTGCTTAGTAATTTTCAAAACGCGTGCCAAACTTTTGTAAGCAAAACCAAAATATTCACAAAGTATTGGTAATCATTACTTTATATGTTAAAAAATATTTTTAAAAACGACCACACAATATGCATTAAGATATACACCTTGCGCATTTAAATTAAAAAAAACAATACTTTATTGACCACTAATATAGATTCATAAGAGTTATTAGAATCATAATTACTAGGGTAACTCTTTCAAAAAATCTTTGGAAAAAACCTCCCTACTCTTTTCTTATATTTTTTGTATCCCATATATTTTTTGAAGAGCAATTCTTCTTCATAAGAACTTTTGAAATAAAATAAGATGAATAAGCTAATAAAAATTATCATTTTGAAACCGGAACAACTATACAAAGTGTAAAAGAAACAACTGATCAATATGCGAGAATATATAGGATGTCTCGAAAATCTATAAAAGCCATTCTCTATCAAAACTCCATCTTTCAAAGGAGCTGGAAAAGGCGATAATTGATCTCGAAGTTGTAGCATAGAACCAAGAATTATAATTCCTCCTGTTATTGTTCCTATTAAAAAGAGATGACGGATAGAAAAGAAACAAAATATTTTCCAATCATATATTGGAAATACGTACAATAAAAACAAGATAATTTGAATTAATACATAGACGAATCCTTTTTTATCCTTTTGCATAATCTAAAAATAAAAAAAACCTGCCAAGAATAATCACGCTCTTGACAGGTTTTTACTTCAGCAAAATAATTGTCTACTTTACCATTTTCATAACCTTCACTGTTTTATTAGAAGTCATCTTTAGCAGATAAATTCCTTTAGGGAGATTATCAGTATTAATAGTAATTGTATTTGTTTTGGTATCTTTTAATTGTGTGGTATTGGTTTTCTTTCCCGCAAGGTCAAACAATTCTATTCTTATAAAATTATCTTTCATATTTCCTGTAAAAGACAATGTGAGCGATTCATTAAAAGGATTAGGCCAAGCTTTGGCAATTTGTAAATCGTTGTTTGCAGGATCTTTATCAGAGAAAGAAGCTTTAATATCTTCAATTGATGGACAATCACTTGGACAATTATCAAACCATTGGTTATCGTACCATCCGTCTGTGGTTCTAAACAGATCCCCTGTCTGTGCTCCTCCATTGTCATTAAATACAATTCCTACCTCAACAAGTTCATCTATTTTAGAGGAATACCAAGGAGACCCATCGATAGCGTTCATTGGTATACCAGGCCAAGCTGGAGCTCCGGGGATTGCAGCATTTGCATTTTTATCATAGATGTAGATAAATGCTGTATTCCAGGAAGATGGTTTTTTAAAATATACATCAAAAGAAGTGTCTATAATAATTCCAGGACATTCTCCAGGACAGACGTCTGTCCATCCGTCATTATACCATCCATCTTCGGTTCTAAACAAATCATCTGTCTGCGCCCCACCGTTATCATTAAACACAATTCCTACTTCAACGGATTCGTCAATAACATAAGAAAACCAAGGAGAATTGTCCAATGCGGTCATTTCGATTCCTGGCCAAGCCGGAAATCCGGGGATTGCAGCATTTGCATTTTTATCATATAAATAAATATAAGCAGTTGCCCAATTATCCGGTTTTCTGAAGTTTACTGTATATCCTGGTGTATCTTCTATCGAATAAGTTCTAGTTATTATAGAAGAACTTCCTGTACTATTAATCGCTATTGCATTTAATTCGGTAGTTCCACTAGTGGCAACTGTAAATGCTCCTGAGTATAAAATACTAGTTTCGTTAGGTGCAGACCCATCTAAGGTATAATATATCTCTCCTGAGTTTGTAGCACTCATATTTACTACAACGCTTCCGGTATACGTTCCTGAATCAGGAGATACTGTTAATACGGGAGGTTCTGGATCAATTGGACAATCGCTTGGGCAACTGTCATACCATTGATTATCATACCAGCCTTTGTTAATTCTTGTTAGATCATCGGTTTGAGCTCCTCCGTTATCATTAAATACAATACCGACCTGTACATTTTGATCAATAGTATAGGTAAACCAAGGAGTTCCTGGCACGCTTTGCATTACTTCTCCGGGCCAAGCTGGGAATCCAGGTAGTGCATCTCCTGTATTTTGGTTAAATATATAAATATTAGCTGTCGACCAATCCGATGGTTTTTTGAAATAAACATCAAACGGAGTACCATCTCCTATAACATAATCTCTTGAAATTATAACAGACTCATTGCCATTAGAATCTACCGCCAGAGCTTTTACTGTTGTTGTTGAGGCTATGCTAAAGGGAGTTGTATATTGCGTACTTGAAATTGAAGGATCAGAACCATCAATGGTATAGAAAATATCTACAGTAGTCCCTTGAGCAGGCGAAAAGGCCGTTATTTCTACAACTACATCGTCTGTATAAAATCCTGAAGCTGGATTTACAGATAATGTTACCTCATCTGAAACTTCATGAGGTTCTCCTACTAGAACAATTCCGAAAGTAGTTCCAAAAGATACTGTTCCTCCGGTAACCTTTGCAGTGGTGTCAGAAAAATAATCTTTAAGTATTGTTCCATCAGGCCACATTCCATAAACATTAAGTGCTCCAGCAAAATCATTATCCTGTCCTTGAAATACTAATGCCTTATCATTTTCGCCATTACGGTTATATTCACGCTTAAAAATGTATGGCGCATCGCTTAGTTTTTGATGCGAACCTGCACCTATAGAAATATGCTCTCTTCTAAATGTTCCTAATTTTCTCCAATGAAGCAGCATAGCATCATTCATGTTATCCCAATTCATGAACCCACGATACCCGGCATCTACATAAGTTTGAGCATCAAAAAATTCTCTCCCCGATTCATCCCCGTAATAAATCTGGGCTCCTCCTGGAGATAGTAATAATTTTACCGCTCCTTCAAACATATTTCCTCTATAATACTCACTAAAATCATGAGACCTCAAGTAACTAATCATGTTATACTCACCTGGAGTATTGAATCCTCCATCTTGATTAAGCTTTGCTGCAAAAGAACTAAAAATTTCTTCTTGCCCCATCGAATCATAAGCTTCAATAGGTGATCTAAAATTGATCATGCTATTGAATTTACTTACTGTAAAGTCTTCAGGAAGTGGATCATTCGCATTATTCTTAATGTTAAGCGAAGAATCTTCTCCTGTCATATAAAAATCAAGGTCATCCGGTTTTTTGGTAGGATTGTTTTGTTTCCATTCTCTTAATGCAAGGACTGCTTCTTCTTTTAGTTCTTTCCAAACGTCAGCTCTTACATGACGTTCTGTATCTACTCGAAATCCATCGATACCGTATTCTCTAACCCAGTCTGTCAACCATTTGATCAAGTAATATCTTGGAGTTCTTGGTTTATTTGTTCTGGAGAAATATGCATCTAGTTCATCCAGTTCCTGCTGTTTTCTTCCTTCGGCCTCCCACTTATCTAATAACCATTGCGGTAAATCTACTGTACTAAAAGATTCTGTTCTTATATCTGGTAAGCCATAAAGAGATTGTGTATAATCATCACATGGTAACTCTCCATTACTAGGTTTTCCATCTTCCTGACATTGAAATCGTACCCAATCCAAAGGATAATCTTGATCAACAGGTATTCTTTGACCATTTACATCTTTGTAAGTAACGTAACCGCTATGGTTCATCACGATATCTAGTAAAACTCGTATACCATGATCGTGAGCTTCGTCAATAAACTCTTCAAATTGTTCTGCCGAAGTGAAATTAGGATCAAAGGCTGTCCAATCATTCGTATGATATCCGTGGTATGGATAATCATTAAATTCTGTGCCTATATATCCATGTCTATTCTCTACCACAGGAGTTACCCATATTGCGCTAACTCCAAGTTTGTTAAAATATCCCTCTCTAATTTTTTGAGTGACCCCGGGAATATCGCCTCCTTGAAAATCAAGTTCATTAGCTGTACTGTTTTTTTGACGATCAAAGCTCGTATCGTTAGTAGGATCGCCGTTGTTGAAACGATCTGTAATAAGAAAATAAACTGTTAGGTTATCCCAGGAAAATGGAAGGTTTCTTTCTGATTGTGCAATACCTAATTTTGGCAAACATAGGCATAATAATAACCCCAAATAGAGTAATTTTTTCATAATAAAGTTTTAGTTTGTGTGTGTTAATAAAATAAACGGATAAGAAAATCTAAAACCTTGTAGAATTCCCTCAAACGTTGTAATAAATATTTCAAAAAAAAAATGGGATAATATAATAATCAGAAGGTCGTTTTTTGCCGAAAACGTTTGAGTGTTGATATTTTGTTACAAAAAGGTTAAAAAAATGATGAAAGAGTAAAATATTGGCGTGTAAATTGAACTATTATTCAATTTTAAAATCTAAAACCCTTTTATTAAAACTTCATAAAAATACAATTGATTGCTTTAGGTATTCATAAAATTCTTTTAGAGAAAATAGACACCTTATAAACCAATGATTTACCTGTCGATTGGCTTCTTGTTTTCAGGTTATTGAAATCGATTAAAGCAAACAATCAAAACTATAACGTTTTAATCTAACTTAACTACAATATTAATCTAGCGCACCGTCTTTTGTTAGCTTGATGTACAATACAATAAGAACAATTTACACACGCTTTCTTAATTATATTGTAAAGAATACAACAGAAAAGTATTTTCGTTATCCAATAATTTTAAGTTTGGCAAATCTCAGCAAGAGTTTTTTGATTCCACCGTTTTCAAAGTTGATTTCGGCTTTTTTGTCCTGACCAACTCCTTCTAACTGAAGTACTTTTCCTTTTCCAAAACGCATATGTTCCACAACAGTACCAGGTACCAGATCTCCGTCAAAGAGATTGGTTTTAGGCGGATTTGTAGAACCATTAGACATGGGTCTTAATTTGCGTAGCTTTCGAAGTTGTTCCTCAGAAGGTTTATGCGAAACCGGAGGTGATCCTGATACTGGTTTTTTAAGTCTTAATTTACTTTTATCTACTTCTCCAAAAATATCCGTATCTACCAGAGGTTTATAACGATATGTGTCTACAGGTGTCATATATTCCAGATATTGAGGGTCAATTTCTTCTATAAAACGACTCGGTTCTGCATCTACAAGTTTACCCCAGCGATAACGAGATTGTGTATAGGTTAAATATGCTTGCTTCTCTGCCCTTGTTAGTGCCACATAAAACAATCTTCGTTCTTCCTCCAATTCTGATCTGGTATTCATGCTCATACCTGAAGGAAATAAATCTTCTTCCATTCCTACAATGTATACATAAGGAAACTCTAATCCCTTTGCTAAATGTATCGTCATTAAAGCCACCCTATCGTCATCTCCAGTATCCTGATCTAAATCTGTAGCTAAAGCTACATCCTCTAAAAACTCTGCAAGAGATCCTGTTTCATCGGCCAATTCCTTTTGTCCTTCAACAAAATCCCGAATACCGTTTAATAGCTCTTCGATATTCTCAATACGAGCAATTCCCTCTGGAGTACCATCTTTTTTAAGTTCTTGAAGTAGACCTGTATTTTTAGCCACCATTTCTGCCAAAACAAATGCATCAGAAGTTTGGTTAGTCACTTGAAAACTTTTGATCATATTCATAAAGTTCTCTAACCTGGTTTTTGTTCCGCTATTGATTTTTAAGTTAATACGATCCAGATTTTCTATTACTTCAAAAATGGACCGATCATAATGGTTCGCAGCCACAACCAATTTATCTACTGTGGTAGATCCTATACCTCGTGCAGGATAATTTATAATTCGTTTTAACGCTTCTTCATCTTTGGGGTTGATAATCAATCTAAGATAGGCTAAAACATCCTTAATTTCTTTTCTTTGATAAAAAGATAATCCACCGTAGATTCTATACTTAATGTCACGTTTACGCAGTGCATCTTCCATTGCTCGAGACTGAGCATTAGTTCTGTAAAGAATTGCAAACTGACCATTGGTCAATTGATGCTGCATTTGATTCTCAAAGATCGAACTTGCTACAAACCTCCCTTCATCTCCATCTGTTAATAATCTGTTGACGTATATTTTAGATCCGGGATCATTAGCAGTCCATACGACTTTGTCTAGTTTGGTTTTATTCTTATCTATAATAGAGTTTGCTGCTTCTACTATATTTTTGGTGGATCTATAGTTTTGCTCCAATCGATATTGCTGTACATTATCATAATCTCTCTGAAAATTCAGGATATTATTGATATTGGCTCCTCGAAACGCATAAATACTTTGCGCATCATCCCCTACCACGCATATATTCTGAAACTTATCTGATAAAGCTTTTACGATTAAATATTGAGAATGATTCGTATCCTGGTACTCGTCTACCAGTATATATCTAAAACGATTTTGATACTTGGCCAATACGTCGGGAAAACGATTTAATAATTCGTTTGTCTTGAGTAACAGATCATCAAAATCCATAGCACCCGCTTTAAAACAACGATCCACATAATGCTGGTATATTTCTCCCATACGTGGTCTTTTGGCCATAGCATCTGCTTCTACCAACTCAGGATTTTGAAAATACGCCTTTACGGTAATCAAGCTATTTTTATAAGAAGAAATTCTTGATTGAACTTGTTTATACTTATAGATATCTTTATCCAGTCCCATTTCTTTGATCACCGAAGCGATCAGTCGTTGAGAATCTTGGGTATCATAAATCGTAAAATTAGAGGGATATCCTAACTTGTCTGCTTCTATTCTAAGAATTTTAGCAAATATAGAATGGAAGGTTCCCATCCATAGATTTTTTGCCTCACTAGCACCAACAATATCCGCAATACGCTTTTTCATTTCACGTGCAGCTTTGTTAGTAAAAGTTAGAGATAAAATATTAAAGGCATCTACTCCCTGATGCATCAGATAGGCAATTCTATAAGTAAGTACTCTTGTTTTTCCTGAACCAGCGCCTGCAATAACGATCATAGGACCATCTTTTTGTAATACAGGAGCTCGTTGCGCATCATTTAATCCAGCTAAATATTCTTCCAAGTCTTCAATTTTTATAAGCCACGAAATTTAAGTAAACTATACATTTTATCGAACTTTTATCGGGTATATTTATAAACAAATCTTCAACGTTTACCGCAATAAATAATAAATAATCATTCAACAACTAAACCTAACCATTTCTTACATTGTTAATATCTTTTAACGCTAAAAAATCGTTTAAAAGCAATAAATTAAGATAAAATACATATATTTAACAATATTTATAAGTAAAAAGTAATTTAAAATCCCAAAATATAACTAAATATTTATAGCTATGTCCCCAAACACAAACGTTCAGTTAATTGAAAAAGAAAAAATTAAATTCCTAACCTTCCCGAAAGAAGATGTACTCGATAAGAGAAAAGATCAGATAGATCGAATTTTAGAACTACAAAGAGCATTGTCCCTAGGTAATCTGGAACGTCATAAAGTCCGAATTGTATTTGTTGATAATAAAGGATTTAAAAAAGTGGAAACCACTATTTGGGGGATTACAGATAAAGAAGTCATCCTCAAGCAAGCAACTATCATACCCTTAGAAAGAATCATTAGTATTTCTTAAAGTTTTAAGTATTAATTGCAAAAACTCTCAATACGATCTTCGTGATGTATTGAGAGTTTTTAGTTTTGTATGGATCAAAAACACATTTTAACTTTCCTTTTATAGATTTTTGAATATCTTTAGAAACCAAAAAATTTAAGCTTGAAACACTCTATTTTATTTCTGCTGCTTGCACTACCAGCAGTAATTTTTTGTCAAAAAGAATTCAAAACAGGAAGCGTTATAACAGATTTTGGTAAAACGTATGAAGTAAAAAATCCTGATTTTAAAACAGATATAAAAAATGACTTAACAGTTGTATTCGATATCGGACGCTCGTTTGGAGATAGCACTAAAGTCAATCCTCTAATAAATACTGCAGCACGGTATCTTAATATGCACACTAATGCCGGAGTACCTATAAAAAATCTGAAAGTAGCTCTGGTTATTCATGGCAGCGCAGCTAATGAACTTTTAAACAATAAAAGCTACCAAGAAAAGTATGGCATAGACAATCCAAATACTCCGCTAATATCAGCACTTGCAGAAAAAGGAGTTCAGATTATTTTATGTGGACAAACCGCCGCATATCGAAATATTTCGAAATCAGATGTACACCCTAATATACAGATTGCCCTATCTGCTATGACCGCTCTGGTTCAATTACAAAACAATAATTACAGGCTCATTAATTTTTAACTCAACAAACTTCATGAAAACTAATATATTCATTGTTTTCCTCCTATTTTTCTGTTTAACACAATCTCAGGAAATAGACCCAGAGGTAAACGCGATGTCAGAAAAAATTGAAAACAAAGTGATTGAATGGCGAAGAGATTTTCATCAAAATCCGGAACTCTCCAATCGTGAATTTGAAACTGCAAAAAAAATAGCAAAACACCTCAAAGATCTTGGTTTTGAGGTAACAGAAAATGTAGCAAAAACCGGAGTCGTAGGTATTTTGGAAGGAAAAAAACCGGGTAAAGTGGTAGCACTAAGAGCAGATATCGACGCATTACCCGTAACAGAACGTGCAGATGTTCCGTTTAAATCAACCGTAAAAACCACTTTTCTCGATACAGAAGTTGGTGTAAGCCACGCATGTGGGCATGATACGCATATTGCAATCCTAATGGGAGTTGCAGAAGTATTGAGTAAGAATAAGGAGAAAATAGCTGGTACCGTAAAATTTATTTTTCAACCTGCAGAAGAAGGACCACCTCCTGGAGAAGAAGGTGGGGCCAAATTGATGATCAAAGAAGGTGTCCTTAAAAATCCAAATGTAGATGCTATTTTTGGGTTACATATCAATTCTGGAACTCCGGTTGGAATGATACGATACAAACCAGGTGGAACCATGGCAGCTGTAGAACGTTTTGTGATTGATGTAAAAGGTAAACAAACTCACGGATCTGCGCCGTGGACCGGTGTCGATCCTATTCTTATTTCGGCCAAAATAATCGATGGTTTACAAACCATCATTAGTAGAGAATCTCCACTAGTTGATGAAGCAGCGGTTATCACTGTGGGTAAGATAACCAGTGGCGTGCGTTTTAATATCATTCCTGAAAGCGCAGAAATGATCGGTACAGTAAGGACATTAGATCCCAAGATGCGCAAAATGATTATTAGACGAATGAACGAAATGGTTCCTGCTATAGCAAAAGCCTATGGTGGTGAAGCAACCATAACCTTCCAGAACAACACTTCGATAACCTATAACGATCCAAAACTCGTTAAACAAATGCTTCCTACCATTCAGGGAATTGTCGGGAAAGAAAATGTTGTCTTATCAAAGGCTACTACCGGAGGTGAAGATTTTTCGTATTTTCAAGAAGTGGTACCTGGGTTCTATTTCTTTTTGGGAGGAAAATCTCCGGCAACCGAAAAAGCAACTTCTCACCATACACCGGACTTCTATATTGATGAAAGCGGATTGGTACTAGGAGTAAAAATAATGTCTCAATTAGCTATAAATTATTTAAACGCTCAATAAATTAAACCAAACATGGAGGCTATCTTAGATTTCTTAGGTTCGATATCTTGGTGGATGTGGATTTTAATTGTACTTGCATTAGTAGCAATACGAGATATATTTTTTAACAGAAAACATACGATAAGTCATAATTATCCGATTGTTGGTCATTTAAGATATCTTTTGGAAAGTATTGGTCCAGAAATGAGACAATATTTCGTAGCGAATAATCGCGAAGAACTTCCGTTTAATAGAATTGAAAGAGGTTGGGTATACGCATCATCAAAAAATGAAAATAATTACGAGGGTTTTGGAACAGACAGAGATATATATCAACATCAGCACATTTTTGTAAAGAACTGCATGATTCCTTTTCAGATGGAGAAAGACCATCCTAATAAGGTAGATAAAACATTTTTACCATGCGCCAAGGTAATGGGTGCGTACAATCAACGTAGAAAACCGTATCGGCCTGCCTCTGTTATCAATGTTTCTGCTATGAGTTTTGGTTCTCTTTCTGCTCGCGCTGTAGATTCTTTAAATATAGGAGTCAAAAATGCAGGAGCTTACCATAATACTGGAGAAGGCGGGTTATCGCCTTATCATAGTAATGGTGGGGATGTTATTTTCCACTTTGGTACAGGATATTTTGGTGTGCGTACTGAAGATGGAAATTTTTCTCTGGAAAAAATGAAAGATTTGGTTGAAAAAAATCCCTTTATCAAAGCTATCGAAATTAAACTATCTCAAGGTGCCAAACCTGGAAAAGGTGGTGTACTGCCAGGTGCTAAAATTACTCCCGAAATTGCTGAAATAAGAGGTGTAGAAGTAGGAAAAGATGTGTTATCACCCTCTACTCATAAAGCTTTTAAAGACGTTCCTGAATTATTACAACTGATTGAAGATATTGCTTCAGAAACAGGATTACCCGTGGGTATTAAAGCTGCTATTGGTAAAACCGAGCAGTGGGAACTATTGGCAGAATTGATGGTGAAAACCAATAGAGGTCCTGATTTCATAACCATCGATGGTGGTGAAGGCGGTACCGGAGCTGCTCCTCCAAGTTTTGCAGATCACGTATCATTACCTTGGATTTATGGATTTACAGCTATTTATAAGATATTTCAAAAACATAACTTAACCGATAGAGTGGTATTTATCGGTAGTGGTAAATTAGGATTTCCTGCCAAAGCAGCCATGGCTTTTGCCATGGGAGTAGATTGTATCAATGTTGCCAGAGAAGCGATGATGAGCATAGGATGTATACAAGCTCAAGTTTGTCATACCAATCGATGTCCAAGTGGTATCGCTACCCAGAGCAAGTGGTTACAAAGAGGCATTAACGTCCCTCTAAAATCAGATCGATTAGCTCAATATTTTAAATCCTTTAGAAAAGAATTGGTAGAAATTACTCACGCAGCGGGTTATGAGCACCCATGCCAGTTTACTATGCAGGATGTAGACGTTAACGTGGATGATGGGGAACTAACGAAAACCCTCGAAGAATCTTTTAAATATACAAAAACACCTGTGGCATATACCTGTGCACAAGACTTAAAGGATTGCACCTATCTAGGAGGACATTATAAAGAAACATATCAATCATAACACAATACTTATGGACATAGAAATCATCCCATTATTAATATCGTTAATACCTTCGCTTTTTATTACATTATTAGCGTTATACTACTTTAAAACCCATACTGATAATGAAGAGAAAAGACGAAGGTTCCTCTTGCATAAAGAACACCAAAAACAATCACTTCCATTAAGGTTACAAGCCTATGAACGAATGGCTTTATTTTTAGAAAGAATTTCTCCAGGTAAACTATTATTGAGAACACCTCCATTGAGTGATGATAAAAAAAGTTATGAATCTTTGCTTGTTAATACCATTGAGCAAGAATTTGATCATAATCTTACGCAACAAATTTATATCTCTGATGAATGTTGGAATATTGTGAAAGCTGCCAAAAATGGTACGATCGCCTTAATCCGTAAAACAGTGCAAAAAGAAGAAGTAGATTCTGCTGATAAAATGAGGGAAATAATGTTAATGACCACTGTGGAAAAAGGTGCACCAAGTGATACAGCCTTAGCCGCTATTAAAAGTGAGGTAGAGGATTTGTTTTAAAATATTCTTCACAATCTACCCTCACTATTTATTGATTACAAAATCAATCCTGAGCATAGTATTTGTTTTACATAACAACCGTTTTATAACCTATAAAACTACTTATCATCCAATATTCTTAAGCTTACTGTGAGAATTATCTTCTTAAATATCAAATGATTACATTTTAAAAAATATTGTAAAACACTAAAAAACAGTTATTTATAAATACACCACCATTCTTATTAAGCTTTTTTAAATAGAAAAAGAGTTTTTTTACCAAACAGACTATTTTGAGCTTAGATACTAAAAAGAATATTTTTCAGTTAAACATGCAAGTTTTACAACGTAAAACAATATAGATATTTGTGTAAATTGATAAATTCATTTTGAGGATTTCAGACACCCTTAAAAAAATGTTTTTCGAAATAAGACTAATTCGGTAAACGTTTATCCCTCCTACATTCTTTTTACACAAGTTATTAAATTTAAGGATATGAAAACTTGTTTTTCATGATCCAGGCAAGTCATTTGTATCATTGAATCAAAACATAATCACAAACTCAATCAATACCAGTCAAATGAAAATAATTGCGCTCTTAAAAACAAAACAAAGACAACACTACATACAGCTTAAAAATAAAACAGTCGGACGACTTGTTTTATTTTTAATCCTATGTTTCTATCAAGTCAGTATATTTTCTCAGGAAAGTCGCCCTTTTAGCTTAGGAAATGAAAAAGCATTCTCAAGCAAATTATGGGATGTAAAATCTAATAGTATTACGCTACAAGTATCAAAAGATGTATCGTATACTGGGATTATTAGTAAAAAACAAGGTAGCTCGGATTCATATATCGTTATCGGAAGTATTGATAATTCTAAAACTTCAACCTTTCAGGTAACCAAACAAAGTAATCTGATATCAGGTCATATTGTCTTGTACGAAGAAAAGATTGCTTATAAATTCATCTCGGATGATACAAATGAAATTTTTATTAAAAAAGTTAATATCCATGAAGTGTTATGTATAGATTATGAAAAGGTGAGTGCTGATGAAGTTGATATGAGTAAAGCTTCAGCTAGAGTTCCCGTATTATCCAGTCTCCCCGGATCTGAATATACGGTTTACTTAGATTTTGATGGCGAATTAGTTAGTGATACCTGGTGGGTTAACGGTGGTACAATTGACGCTCAGCCTACCGGATATAGTGATGCAAAAATAACAGAGATCTGGAGAATTATGGCAGAAGACTTTAGACCTTTTGATATAAACATTACTACAGATAGAACTACTTTCGAAAATACTCCTATTAACCGTAGAATGATGTGTATTTTCACTCCTACCACAGATGCGGCTCCCAACTCCGGAGGCGTAGCGTATCTTAATTCATTTTCCAGTACTACTATAGATAATCCTTGTTGGGTATATAATAGCGGAACCAGATCTGCAGGAGAAACGGGATCCCACGAGGTAGGTCATACACTAGGGTTGTCTCACGACGGAGTTCCTGGAAATCAATATTATGCTGGACATGGTCCTTGGAGTCCGATTATGGGATGGAGCGCCAGCAAACCTATTGGACAATGGAGTAAAGGAGAATATGACAATGCAATTACTCAAGAAGATGATATGGCAATTATTGCCGGAAACAGAAACGGTTTTGGTTATAAAGGGGACGATCACGCTGATACTATCACTGATGCAACACCAATTCAGGTAAATTCTGATGGAACTGTCGATCCTTCCTTACATCAAGCATTGATTTCAACAAAAGAAGATAAAGATATATTTTCATTTATTACAGCGGGTGGAGAAGTAAATTTCAATATTGATCCCGATCCTTATTATCCCAATCTTAATATACAGGCCAGAATTATTAGCGGTACAGGAGACGAACTTGCACTATCAAGCCCAAATAATAATCTTAGTGCTGCTATCAATACTACTTTAGCCGGAGGTACTTATTTTATAGAAATTGATGGTGTTGGAGAGGGCAACGTTTCTAGTGGATATTCTGATTATGCCTCTGTTGGATTTTATGAAATTTCAGGGTCCTACACTCCGGGAAATAATAACCAACCACCAATTGCCAATTTCGAAGCATCTGTCAATTGTGATCAAGTTAATTTTAGAAATACATCTATTAATACCGTTTCTTCTGTTCTTTGGGATTTTGGCGACGGAACCTCGTCTACAGAACAAAATCCTAATCATACCTATACAGCAAATGGAACATACACCGTATCATTAACTGCTATTAACTCCATAGGACAAGACACAAATGTCAAAGAAGATCTGGTTACTATTAGTATAGCTTCATTACCAGATAACAGCTCACAAACGGTATGCCCTGAAGATGTTGCAACAATAAATGCATCAGGTAGTAACGGATATATATGGTACGATTCTCAAAATAGTGATACTATTCTGGCAACAGGACCAACCTTGGAAATTACGGATCTTACACAAAACCAAACCTTTTATGTAGCAGGAACTACAGAACCTATTTTTGATGCCGTTGCAGGAATACAAGATATAAATGAGACTTCTGGTAATATACATCAAGGAGGGTTTAATCTAATATTCGACGCAGAACAACCGATTATTCTTAAGAGAGCAACAGTAATTGCACAAGGATCAGGAAACAGAACATTGCAATTAATAGATGCCAATGGAACTATCATTGATACGAAAACCATAAATATTCCTGATGGCGAAAACACGATCGAAATCAATATGAATATTCCTGTAGGAACCAATATGGAAATTGGTTTCTTAGAGGAAGCTAATCTTTTTAGAAGTAATTCAAATATCAATTATCCTTATACTATAAATAATGTAATAAATATCAAAAGAAGTTCTGCTACCACAGATCCAGAAGGATTTTATTACTACCTGTACAACTGGGAAATTTCTACACTTGGAGGTTGTAAAACCTTAGAACGAGCTGTGATTGAAGTAAACATTTCAGAAGCACCAGTTGAACCAACCGTTACAATCAATACGGAAAACAATACAATTTCTGTAGTAGAAAACTACGCGTCTTATCAATGGTATTTTGAGAACCAACCTATTGCCGGAGCTAATTCGGCAACATACTTGGCAGAAGAAACAGGAGTTTATAGGTTAGAAGTATTTAACGAAGGAGGATGTAGTGCTTTTTCTGAAGATATTGAGATTCAATCACTATCCATTATTGATATTCAATCGCCGGAAGAGTTACTTGTATTATATCCAAATCCAGCAAATGAAGTATTACATATTGGTGGGGTATCTGGATTAAAGAATCGATATTCTCTAAAAGTTGTTAACAGTTTAGGACAAACGGTAATTTACAGATCCGACGTTCCGGAAAGCATCGCTGTAGAGAAACTTTCTGAAGGTTTGTATTTCTTATTGATCAATAATAAGCAAGTGGATAAGTTTATAAAAACAGCGAGATAACGAATGCGTCAGGGATAGGAACCCTTAGACAGGCTCAGGACAAGTCTAATATTATTTTAGTAAGTACCCTTCGAGAGCCTCGGGGTACTCATAAAAAAGAAATAATGGATAGCCCGCGAGGACGCCGTAATAATCTGAATAATCATCCGGCCATATCGATATCTTTCAGCTTATTCTCTTCTGCATGTTTTGCTTTTTCGGCAGCGTAATCAAATCCTTGTTGCCACCAGCTTCGCATTAATTTTTTATTAAAAACTAAAGAATTTTCGGTAAGTTTAGACGGCGTATAATATAAATTGAGCACTACATCTTTGTTCTTTGCAGCTAGTTTACCCACCACGGTATCGTGCCCTTCTACCTGATCAAACATATAGCTAAACAAATTGACCATCAACGAAAATGGATTTTTGCCTAACACCTTGTTATGCTCCATATTTTCGGATTCTAAAATAACAGCATCTACTTCTTTGGCTCCTCTTCGGATAGCTTCTCTGATCGGGACCATACAACCGAAACCTCCATCTGCATATTCGTATCCATTTTTGGTCACTAAGCTCATAAACGGAACATAATTACAAGAAATCCAGATCCAATCACAAAAATCCTCATAAGAGAAATCATTGATGGATTTATACTCTGTCGTATTTTTTGTCAAATTAGACACGGTTACCACTACGTCCTTTACTTTCTTTTTGGCAAGCTCAAACTCTATTTCAGAAAAATTCCTGCGAATATTTCTTCTTAGGTTTTTACTTTCTCCAAAGGTTCGTTTTCGCTTTAGAAATTGTAAGATGGTGTTAAAGAAATTGATAGAAACAAATTCTCGGTTTCCTTTCTTACGTGTCTTAAAAGGATTTACACTAAAAATGGTATGCTGATTTACATTAGTATAAATGTCATATACCTTATTTATGTTTCCGAGTGCCAATTGTGGTATTAACAAACTCCCGGTAGAAGTACCTAGAAAAAGATCGTAAGTCCTACCTTGCTCCTGCATTAAATACTGTGCCACACCACCGGCATAAGCTCCTTTACTTCCTCCTCCGGAAATGACTAATGCACGCATAGTTTACTTTATGGGGTTAATTTTTTTTCTAAAAACTCTTGCTGCCTTTTTGGCAAATTATTCTTTAAATCTACGTATTTCTTTTGAAACTTAGAATTCTTCAATAGCTTATCCAGTAGACTCCTACAAAAGTTCCTAAATCTCCAATTGTGATGTACTGCTCCATCTATAAGATCTACCAATGATTGATCAGAAAATGCCTGTAGACTTTCCAAATATGTAAAAGCATTTTCGCGGGTACTAAAATGATGCTGTGGAGATGAATATCCTGATAACTCTGCGTAAAATTCTTGATGTTTCTCACGCTGATACTCTGGAGTATTCAATGCCAAAACCAACCAAAGCACCCTTACATTTTTATCGTGAAAACCAATTATACTCTTAGTTTGCTCCAAATATTTACTCCTTTCTGAAGGAAAATTGGTCCATAAATGATATAAGGCTGGTTCTATAGTAGCATATGATTGGTCCTCTAATAGAGATTCGTATTGTTTTTGTAAACTTATTGGAACCCTACTCATCGTATTCGCAATTGCCTGACGAACGTAGATATTATTGGTTTCAAAAGCTTTGGTAAATAAGGCAATTGCCTCTTGTGAGGTATCTCCTTCTAACTGATAGATCACTTCTTGCCCAAGATACTCATTTACGGGATTATTCAAGGCTGTAGCCAAAGTGCCCCACTTTCCGGCTAGCGGTTGTGTACGCTCACCCGCTAGTGTCAAATATTTTTTGATGAAAGATGATTTCGTTAAGATATCCAATGCTTCCTGAGAAGGAAAAGCAATAGCTTCTAACCATATTTTCTGATAATCTGATAAATCCTGACCACTCACCTGCCCTGCTATCTTCATAAAATCTGATGTGGTGACATTCCCAAATTTGTGTTTCTCCAGATAGTTAGTAATAGTAAGCTTAAAATTAGCATCGCCGATTATATTCTTTAGTGCGTGCAATGCCCAGGCACCGCGCTGATAAAAGGTCAAAGAACTTGCTTTTGGATCTAGTAAAGAAGTAGCATTTGCGGCTTTTGCCTGCTCGGTTAGTTGCTCGGCACTTTCATACAATTTATATTGAAAATACTCTTCCCCAAAAACCTCTCTTTCTGCTAACAATGCGTAGTAAGTGGCAAAGCCTTCTTGTAACCAATGATGCTTCCCTTCGGTTTCGGTGACCAGATCCCCAAACCACTGATGTGCTAGTTCGTGAGCGTTTACATTGATATAATTGCGATCGTTAAATCCGATATTGTCGACTACAAAAGCGTCAGAAAAAATAGTGGTACCGGTATTTTCCATTCCGGCATATAAAAAATCCTTTACCGGTATTTGTTTATAGTTTTGCCAAGGAAATGTATATCCAATCTCTTTTTCAAGAAAATCAAACATTCGTTTACTATGTTTATAAGTAGGTTCAAACTTGTCCTTATCCTCAGGATAATAATACATTTCTAACGGAATTCCACTTTCTGAATTCTCCACTACTTTTTTGTATTTACCAATGGCCAATGCCAATAAATAACTACTCATAGGCTGTGTCATATCATACTGCCATTGTTGGATAGAATCATTAACAGCTTGCTTATTTATTAATTTGCCATTAGCGATCACTTCATAATCCGAATCAAAATTGATCGTCATATCAAACTCCACCTTTTCGTTCATATCGTCAAAACTAGGCAACCAATTAGAGGTGTATTTGCCTTGTCCTTGTGTCCAGATCTGATCATTGCCTTGATAATCCTTCAAAAAATACAATGCTTTTTGTGGTACAGCTATATATTGAATTTCTATAGTATGTTCTGAATCTTTCTCAAAAACTGATGAAACCTTAATGGTTTTATTATCATAGGCCGCATCTACTTTCTCACCATCCAACAAAACTGCCATAATTTGCATTTTCTGGGCATCAATAGTAATAGAATCTACAGCTTGAATCACTCTGAATACATAGGTAACTTTTCCTTCTACTTTTTTTAGATTAGATTCCAAAAAAACATTTACTTTTCCCGTTAAAAAATCCACGGCAGGTTGTTCCTTTGTATTAATAGAGACTAAGGTGGTAGTTGCTTCTTGTGCAGATACACCACAGAATGCAACTAACATAATTAGATATAAAATAAATCGCATACAGATCAATAATCAAATGTTCTGCCAAAATAACGATTTTAGTCTGGTTATGTGACAAAGCTTTTTATCTTTAATAATATACTGCTTGATTGTATTTATCAAGAAACGTTAATGAAACAGTTTAATTACAAAACTGGATGGCAGTCTGAGACATCCAACAAAAATTTTATCCATTGAATTTATTGACATTCCAAAACAGAGCTTTTGAAAATCTTTTTTCACCAGTATAAGATTGGTTTTGCGTTAAAAAATCTTGAAGCCTTGGAAAGATTTTAGCAAAAACAATCTGGTTTTCAGTAAAACTGAAAAATACCTTGAAAAAAGTGCCTTTTCTTTTGGTTCGTTTTCTTTGGGCAAGCAAAGAAAATGAACAGAAAGTCAAATCAAAGAAAAAAAGACGAAAATTAAATACAATTAAAACTGTGAAGAACAAATTGTTAAAAAATACATCGATCTATTTTTGTCAAAGACTAATCAAACTCTAAATAATCATTATACACTTAAAACTTCGAAATTGATACTTTGAACTTTAGACAGTGAAGTTTATCTTCGCTCTAATGAATCCTAATATCTTACAAACTCCTATTGATTATCTAAAAGGTGTTGGACCTTCTCGTGCAGATTTGTTACGAACAGAATTGGGGATTCATACCTATCAGGATTTGGTTAATTTATTTCCGAATAGATATATAGATAAAACCCATTATTATAAAATCAATGAGTTACAGCGCACCTCTGCAGAGGTACAGATCGTGGGTAAGATTGTTCATCTTAAAATAGTGGAGCAAAAACGCGGAAAACGATTGGTAGCCAAATTTATTGATGATACAGGAGAAATGGAATTGGTATGGTTTAGAGGGCACAAATGGATTAGAGAAAACCTTAAAATAAACGTGCCCTATGTAATCTTTGGAAAAACGAAATATTACAACGGTTATAGCATGCCACATCCAGAAATGGAACTACTTTCAGAGCACGAAAAAAATCTGAAAGTGATGATGCAGCCGGTATATCCATCTACAGAAAAACTTTCTAATAAAGGAATCACCAACAGGGTGATAAGTAAAATGATGCAACAGTTATTTCTGGACACAAAGGCTCGATTTTATGACACCCTTTCTGAAGAAATACGATCTGAACTGAAACTGATCCGCAAAAGTGAAGCGATGCTCAATATCCATTTCCCGAAAAATCAAGAATTATTGGCCAAGGCACAATATCGTCTAAAGTTTGAAGAGCTATTTTATATTCAGTTGCAGTTGATCACCAAAAAACTAATTCGCAAAAAAAAGATCAAGGGATTTCCGTTTACCGAAGTCGGAGAACACTTTACTAATTTTTATAACAACCACTTACCGTTTGAATTAACCAATGCTCAAAAACGTGTGATTAAAGAGATCCGAAAAGACATTGGTAGTAGCGCACAGATGAATCGATTATTACAGGGAGATGTAGGATCCGGAAAAACTATTGTAGCATTGATGACCATGTTGTTAGCTATGGACAATGGCTTTCAGGCATGTTTAATGGCACCAACAGCCATTTTGGCAAATCAGCATTATCAGGGGATATCTGAACTCACCAAAGATCTTGATATCAATGTGAAACTATTAATGGGTAGTACTAAAACCAAAGAACGCCGTATAATTCATCAAGAATTAGAAGAAGGTTCACTACATATTTTAATTGGCACTCATGCAGTACTAGAAGATAAAGTACAATTTAAAAATTTAGGGCTTGCTATTATCGATGAGCAACATCGTTTTGGAGTTGCTCAACGTTCTAAACTTTGGCATAAAAACATCTATCCGCCACATATCTTGGTAATGACCGCTACCCCAATACCCAGAACATTGGCAATGAGTCTCTATGGAGACCTGGATATCTCTGTGATTGACGAACTACCACCGGGTAGAAAATCTATCAAAACCGTACATCGGTATGATAGTAATCGCCTAAAAGTATTTAAGTTCATTGCCGATGAGATCAAAAAAGGAAGACAAGTTTATATCGTATACCCATTGATACAAGAATCTGAAGCGCTGGACTATAAAGATTTGATGGATGGGTATGAGAGTATCGCCCGCTCCTTCCCTGCTCCAGAGTATCAAATTTCTATTGTCCATGGTAAAATGAAACCTGCCGACAAAGATTATGAAATGGAGCGTTTTGTAAAAGGCGAAACCAATATTATGGTAGCGACCACTGTGATTGAAGTTGGGGTCAATGTGCCTAATGCTAGTGTGATGATTATTGAGAGTGCAGAACGTTTTGGATTATCTCAGTTGCATCAGTTACGAGGTCGGGTGGGTCGTGGTGCAGAACAGAGTTTTTGCATCCTAATGACCAGTCATAAATTGTCTTCCGACAGTAAGACACGATTAGAAACGATGGTTCGTACCAATGATGGTTTTGATATTGCCGAGGTAGATCTTAAACTAAGAGGTCCCGGAGATATTATGGGCACGCAACAAAGCGGAGTGCTTAATCTAAAGATCGCTGATATTGTTCGAGATAACGATATATTAAAAAATGCCAGATATTATGCAATGAAAATTCTAAAAGAAGACCCTTCTCTATCTTTAGAAAAAAACAAAGTGTTGTTATTTACCTATCAGCAACTGGCAAAACACAAAAACATCTGGAATTACATTAGTTAAACTGCTAAAAAATTAACATTGCAAGAACTAAAAGAGGTACTTAAGAACTACCCCCTCCTACCTGGACAGTACCTCTCCCCTTGCTAAAACATAAGTCAGTCCTGTATAAAACACAAGTGACACTTCTGTTTATACCTGGCCATGTTTCTGTTTTAAGTACCCTTACCCTATTTTAGAAGTGCCCCAAATGAACCTTTGAAACGAGTACATCCACTTGTATAAGTACCCCGAGTGATGTGCCAATTGTGAAATACCCACTTACATAGGTACCCCCACCTAGGGCTGGAAGTGGGTTTTGGCAAGTTTGCTTTGAAAAGGCTTTTTTTGCAACAGTTTTTGTTAAAACTTAAGAAGTGTCCATATACGATTGCCAAATCACCAAAAGATATTTGCTTTTAGCATTATCTTTTAACTCCAGAAAGCCATATTCATAGCAGAAAAGGTACACTTGGCCTTTGCTGTTTTTCCAATAATGCGTAAAATACTTTGGATCAAAACCTTCTTTAATCAACTTTCCTTTGCGAATAGTAACAAGCCCAGCTCGATTATAATTTTTAAGAATCTTACGGTTTGTCTTAAGCTGTTGATCTATTTTTTTAAACAAGGAATATTCTTTCTCTTTATTTTGTTGATAATAAAAAGCCGATCTACAATAAGAAGAACAAAACTTTTTACCAACTCTTCCTTCAAGCTTCTCGTTACAAAAGGTACAATTTCGTTTCATAAAACATCTTTCTAAGATAGTGTCATTATTCTTAAAAATGTTACCTATCCATCGAATTAAACGTTTATTAAACGTTTAATTCGATGGCTTTGATTGCGATTGGTTATATAATCAATCATATTTGACATGCATGAAACATATTAGCAAACATATCACGCTGAAGCACCTAATGATCAATCAACAAAAAATGATTGGTTTGCAGTTCTACCCGGATAAAATAATCCAGGCTTTGATTAAAGAGTTACCAAATCCCAAGTGGAGTAATCATTTTAAAATGCCTTATATCCTTAATAATCAGGAAAATATAGATTTAATTTTTCAGAAATTCAGAGGTGTCGCTTGGATTAATTGTAATTATTTTTATAGCGACAAAGTCATTAACCCTTCCAACCCAATCGCTAATCTTGAATTATTTAAGAACAGAAAGCTAACAAACGCCTATAGAGTTTGTCCAGAAGAATACTTGCAAAAACTATTATTGAAACGTTATTCTCAAAATACGGTAAGATCTTATGTCAATGCTTTTGAAGCTTTTATAAATTATTATAAGGATATTGAACTTTTATGCATTGGAGAGCAGGAAATAAGAAGATATCTTAAAAAATTAATAAGTGAGAAAAAATCAAATTCCTATATCAATCTGACTATTAATAGCATAAAGTTTTATTACGAGCTTGTTCTTAATATGCCAAATAGGTTTTATGCTATAGAACGACCTAGAAAACAGCAAAAACTTCCTGTTGTGTTATGTAAGGAGGAAATCTTATCGATCATTAATAACACCAATAACTTAAAACATAAATGTATTGTTAGCCTTTTGTATTCTGCCGGATTACGAAGAGCTGAATTACTTAATTTAAAAATATCCGATATCGATAGCAAGCGAATGGTTATACGGGTTGTCGATGCAAAAGGTAATAAGGATAGGTATACATTATTATCTGTCAATTTATTAAAAGATTTAAGAAATTATTTTAAACAATACCAACCTAAACACTATTTATTTGAGGGACCAAAAGGAAATCCTTACAGTGCAAGCAGTGTAAAAGCAATCCTTGAAAAAGCCGCTAAAAAATCTAGAATTACAAAAAGGATCACTCCGCATACGTTAAGACATAGTTTTGCTACACATCTACTTGAGAACGGAACTGACTTACGTTACATACAATCATTATTGGGGCATAGCTCCAGTAAAACAACAGAAATTTACACTCATGTTGCTACAAATACTTTTAGAATGATTAAAAATCCTCTAGATTTGTAGATGATAAAAGAGATATAACAGCAATAGCTGTTATACAATTGTTATCTCTTATTAAAAAAACTAAAAGATCTGAAAGCAATACTTGAAAATCGAACAAAAGCATTTATTATTGACTATCTGATTATGGGAATAATCGGATTTATAATTTTTTCACTGACTTATGATCTATTCATTTCAATGATGATTGTGTATCCAATTACAATGAATAAGGATTTTCTAAATGGAAAAAGTATTGGTAAAAGATTATTAGGAATTCAAGTACAGAATCTGACTGACCAAAAAGCGGACGAATGGAAAAGCTCGTTGCGGAATTTTTTGCCAATTATACCATTTGATTTGCTTTTCACATTTATTAGTCCAACACAAAGAATAGGAGACAAAATAGCGACCACAAAAATCGGAATTGAAACTGAACGAAATTTAAAAACGATTGGTTCAGAGCTAAAAAACTACGAATTAAAAAAAGAGTTAGTTTTCGGATTATTATTCGGAATTGCCAATATTTATGGGCTTTTATGGTTTTACGGATTTTTATTTACTAATATAATGATAAATTAAAACAAGAGATAACACTATATATGTGATCATAGCAGCAAAGTAATTAATCGAATGGTTGTTGTATTTTTGGTAAGGCGCAATGCTTGCAGAAGGAAAAAGTTAGCAACCATTGCGCAAGAAAAATCGAAAAGCAAGGTAACATTTTGCCTTGCTACGACACATATATTAAACGTTAGCAACAAGATGAATAATCTGAATTAAAATCTGAATAGTTTGCGAAAAATATCAATACTTATTTTTATTATTAGCTTGATTGTAAGCTGTAAGGATAAAAAATCAACTGAAATCAAAAATAACTCATATAATGTAAATGCAATTGGAAAGATCAAAAATGGCTCCTATACTTTTTGCGGAACTGTTCCAACTCAAGTTAATTACAACTATCGCATTGCAAAATGGTCATTTATAACTGAAGATAAAATTAAAATTGCGGAAGGTGAATATGATATCGTACTCAAGAAAAATGATAGTAGCGGAGGTTGCGCATTTGAATATTTTGAGAACAAAATTGATCTAAAAAAATGGAGGTTTTGGAATATTGAAGGACGGAATATTGAGCCGACTGAACAATTGATTGGTTTAATTGAATCAAAACATATTAAAAACAAAGTTAATCTAAAATAAAATCCAGTTGCTAACATCATATATGAAATCAGAGCAGAGTTTAGTGCTAGATCGAAAGGTCATTTCCTTTTTGCAATGGCGCTAGATTTTTATAAATTGAATAAGAAATAAAAATGCGCAGATAGATCGATTGGTTCAGGCTTACTTGTCTTGCTCCGATTCATATATTTGGCGTTGTACAGCATTAAAAACAATATAAGATGGGATTAGATTCTGTAGAATTGGCAATGTCTATCGAAGACAAATTTGGAGTAACTATTCCAGATGCCGAATATGCAAACATTGGTACGATTCAACAAATGGCTGATGCAATCTTTCAAAGATTAAAGCTGGAACCGAATAAGAAATGCTTATCACAAATAGTTTTCTATAGAGTAAGACGTGCTTTTGAGGAGTTTGGTAACGAGAAGCAAAGTATTTCACCAAATACTAAAATGATCGATTTACTCAACAAAACTGATCTAAAATCTGATTGGACTAAATTAGAGAATCGAATTGGACTAAAAGTTCCGGATTTAGTTGACCTAGATTTTAACAGTACTTTGAACAAAGAAGTTCGCTTTTTAGGTTTCAAAATATTTGATCGAACGGAACCTGTAGCAGAAAATACTTTACGAAAACTTACCGATTGGATTATTTCAATGAATTCCGATGAATTGATTCCCATCGAACGTATTTCGAGTAAATACGAAATAGAAAGAATTATTTGTGGAATAACGGAGGATAAAACAGGTGTTCCGATAAGTGAAATTGAATTGCATCATTCTTTTACAAATGATCTGGGAATAGATTAAATAAAACGCTGTACAACAACATATATGTGATCATAGCAGCTAAGTGATGAATCGAAAGGTTATTGTATTTTTGGTAAGGCGCAATGCTTGCAAAATGGAAAAGTTAGCAACCAATGCGCAGAAAAATCGAAAAGCAAGGTAACATTTTGCCTCGCTACGACACATATATTAAACGTTATGTGCAAGAAGAAATATCTGAAATGAAAGATAAAATCACATTAGAAAACGTACATACTTTTTCAATACCCTTATCGGAACATCCTCTGAAATGGAAATTTGAAGATGATAATAAAAAATTATCTCATGAATTTGAAGATCAAATAATAGCTTTGACCTCTCCTGCATCCAAGTTCTTATGGAATTTTGAAAACACTCAAAGGTATTTAGGTTCTATTTCAGCAATAGGAAAGTACTTTAACGAACAAGATGAGCTTTCATTTGGGGAAAATGACAATCAAAAGGTAAAGAAATGGCTTTATGAAAAAGGAATTCCTTTTGACCAAAAAGTTTTTTGGATAACTCAACCAGACTGGGGATTTATTTTGACTTGGAAAATGGTAATCAAATTTAGTGAAGACATATTTTTTGGTTCCGACGAAGTGATTTGGGACAAAACTCTAAATTGGTGTCTGATTTTCGACCATAATGATATTTTCTATTTTGGAAAGAATCGGAATTTTAACTCTGACAAGCACAGCGAAGAGATTAACGGAATTCAAAAGATGATTAATAAAAATCTTGGAAAAGCAAGCACATAACAATTTGTATATTGCATATGCCGCCTTCGGCAGGCAAACGCAACATACAAGAAACGTTAGGCACAAGCTGAAAAAAAATAAGAATGGAAACGAAAGAAATCGAAATTCGGGTTTATGATAAACGAGAAAAATCAACTGGAAACCTCTATGTTGAACAATTGTCTGAAAACAAATTCAGAATGACAGATAATGATATTTTCAATTGTCGCTTAACAAAAGGAACTGAATTTGAAACAAGGATTAATAAAGACGGATTACACGAAATAGTTAAAATCTTAAAAGACTCTGATTTTATAACAAGACGCTTCTTTTTATCACCTCAGTATAAAGAATCTGATTATAGAGTTTTAGGAGACGAATTAACTAAGCGCGGTGGATTTTGGCAAGTGGATTTTGGAGGAATAGCAACTGTAAATATTCCTAAAGACTTTGAATTCAATATTGACGAAGCTATGAAAGAATTGGATTTAAATCTGACTGAAATCACTGATTAATGATTGAATATAAATTACAACCTTTAATTATTCCAAGTGGATGTAGAATCGCAAAAAATGATTTTACAACGTATGACCCTAAAATTGATTTTACAGAAGAAAGAAATCTATATAATTTAACAGAAGACCTTTTACAAATTGAATTTGATTATTCAAATCTGATAATTGATTTAGGTTGGTACGGAGAAATATCTTCTAATAAAGGCGAATTTAAAATTTATGTTATAGAAAATAAAGATTGGGATAATCCGCTAAAAATAGAAAAATCAAAGTCTCAAAAAATAATAACCGAAAAACTTGAACTGATTTTATTGGAAATTCGTGAAAGCGGAAAGATAAAGCCAGATGCCTAACAATGGCTATAATTAATACGGGTTTTGGTACTTAACCCAAAGTTTAGAGCTTTTAACCAAGTCCGCCAAATCTTTTGATTTGGCTTTATAAAAAAAGATAAAATAAAAAGTTTTGGCTAAGTGCTTAATCGAAAGTTCACTACTTTTAATTCCCGTACTAACCATAGCCGAGACGTTGTGCGTCATTTGAATAAAGTTATGGAAAAACAAAAAAGAGGATTTAAACTATCAAAAGTTAATTGGATTTTTGCTCTAATAGTAATCGGAATTTCGTCCTTAATATTTTTAAGAAGAGACGGGATAAATGGATTTAGTCTTGGTTACCTATTCGGATCAATTGCAACTTCCGCAATAATACCTCTATTTTTTGCTCTTATGGTTTGGTTAATAAAAGGAAAGAAAGAATACTCAGGAACATACACTTTTAATATCATTCTAACTCTAATGTGCTTTGGAATGATAAAAGAAATCGGATCAATGAGCAAAGAGCAATCTGAAAGTGTTGATTCAATCACTAAATCAGTTGAAGAATACAAAGAAAGAATCAATAATGAAGAAGATGGACTTACTGCTTATAGAGAACACATCTCTAACGTTGATAACGGAATATCCAAAATGATTAAAAATAGTACAGGAAATGAACAGGAAGTTTATATAAACCTTCAAAAATTTTCTAACCTTAACAGCTCGGTAATGATAAATTGGCAAAAAGCTTATGATTCAGTTTTGGCACCTCGAATTTTAGATTATTCAGTATTAAATAATCAAGAAGAATTTGAGTATCAAATTGGAGTACTAAAATATTATCGAAAACAATCTGAATCTTACAAAAGTCACTTTGAAAATAGAAAATCTCTAATCATTGACTTGAATAAAAACATTCCAGAAAACAATCAAACTCTCATTGGCGTTATGAGAGGAATAAATAAAAAAGATTCAATTCAAAAACCAGTTTTTAAACCATTCATTAATTCTCATATCAGTTATGGAAATAACTTGATTAAAATTGTTGAGTTTCTCAACTTAAACAGCGGAAAATGGGAATATGAGAATGAAGAACTAATTTTTGAGAATTCTGAACTTGAAACAAAATATTCAGAATTAATAAATAAAATCACGGAAAATGAAAATCAGGTTAACAGGTGGACTGATGAACTGATTAAAGTGATGTAAAAAACGAACGCACAACAATTTGTATATTGCA
Organism: Aquimarina besae; assembly: GCF_042434905.1. NCBI lineage: Bacteria > Pseudomonadati > Bacteroidota > Flavobacteriia > Flavobacteriales > Flavobacteriaceae > Aquimarina > Aquimarina besae. Next base: position 2,872,141 of record NZ_CP170199.1, on the reverse strand, counting down.
TATGCCGCCTGCGGCAGGCAAACGCAACATACAAGAGACGTTGTGTATAATTATCAAGTCCAATAACTAAATGATTCGGGTAGTTAATCTTCTAAAAAAGTAGGTTTACTCATTTTGAGTTTTATTCGTAAGCTAACCATTTTAGTTTTGAGGATAAACTGACCAAATAATGAAGAAACTACTATACTTATTCATAATACTTTTCGGTTATAATCTTTCTTCTCAAGATTTATTAGATTTAGCTTTAGTTGATAAAACAAAGATTGTTGACATAGAGGGTTACAAACCTAATTTAAAAACGGATAAATGGAACATCAATAATTATCTCTATGAGCTAAATGAAAGTAAGCTGATTTTGAATGATTCGACAATCTTAATCGAACTAATTTCAAAAACTACTACTCAAAACTTGACGGAATGGAAAATGGATGAACTAAATGAAGTTTATCTGACAAAAAAGAATCAGAAAATTATTATCAATGTTGCTCTGGAATCTATTAAACCGAAATCTAAAGAACAACAAAGAGAGCTGAAAAGAAAAATGAGACAGTATAATAATAATCCCAATAAATGGAGAGGCTGGCCATTATCAATATCTAGACCTGTTTTTTCTGGCGATAATAAATATGGCATGATTAGTTTTAAATTCGGAAATAACGGAGGATACTCCTGCCTATATCAAAACTTGAATGACGAATGGAAATTGATCGGAATTTTTAATCGATTTGCCTATTAAAAAACTATACACAACAATTTGTATATTGCATATGCCACCTTCGGCAGGCAAACGCAACATACAAGAAACGTTACCATTAATTAAAAACTATTGAAAAAATCACTACTCCTAATACTAGTTTTGACATTATTATCTTGTCACAAAAAGACAAAGGTTCCTTCTGAACTAATCTATTCTTTCGAATATTTAAATGATAATTGGGACAAAAACGAGATTAACGAATTCAAAAAAATATCTGAAAATGATACCACCCCAAGAAATTATCATTTTGGAATTGGAATGCAGATAAGAAACAATCTTCTTAGACATAATGAAAAATCGGACTCAATAGTGAAATTTTTCAATGACCTAAAAATTGAACATTATGATTATATGTCTGGTATTATTTTGACATCCTATCACAGATATCTCAATAAAACAGATATCAAACTTATGGATCAAGTAAATGGAATTATAGAAAGTCTTAAACCAACTGTAGATTGTCAAAATAGACGAAAAAGAAAAGCTGAAAAACTATATACCAAATATAACATTAACGATAGCATTCGTATTCAAATGCCTGTAAGTGAGATGACAAAAAATAGTGTGGTTAGCTACGATTGTCCAAACGATGAATGGAAATTTGACAAGAAAAAACATTTACTGATTGATGGAATTATTACAAGAAAATATATTATAAAGGACTCATTCTCTGATAATCCCAAAAAAGCATATAAAGATTACTACTTAAAATTGAGAGTCTTAAAAATCAATAACCCCGAAATAAAATACTTTATGAATAAAATAATTAAGGGTGACGAAATTGACTTTTCTTTGGAAGATTCATTTAATATAGAATAAAAAACTAATGGTAACATCATATATGAAATCAGAGCAATTTAGTGCTAGATCAAAAGGTCATTTCCTTTTTGCAAAGGCGCTGGATTTTTATAAGTTTAATAAGAAATAAAAATGCGCAGATAAATCAATTGGTTCAGGTGTGTTTGCCTTGCTCCGATTCATATATTTAGCGTTAGGTGCAATTGTCCCATTTTGATCTGACAATTTTTTCGGAGGGATACGCTGGGATTACGGAGTTTTATTCTGATAAGCAGTACGGACAAATGCTTTGCGAAAAGGATTTGCCCAAGTATTTTGCGATGGTATCGTGGAGAGTTACACTATCCAAACGTTAGCACGTTATAAAATACTTGATTAAGGTCGCGAAAATTTTTTACAAAGTCAAATTTGAAGCGGAATTGTGGAATGTTTATCAGAATGGAAAACGGAGTATTAAGTTCCCTGCACCAACAGATTATAGACTGATCTATACATCCATAGGTTTGGGTAGCTCCGAAAAAGTTGGGAGTTTTTTTGCCTGCCAAAATAGAACAACTGAGATTTTATTTTTTAATTTTACGATAAATTAATCAAAAAAGAAAAGCACATAACATTATGTAAGATTGCATTGATCAAATAGTTTGTCTTCGCTAACGCTACGCAAACGATTTAATCAACGACGCTACCGCTCATCTTACACTTATTGTTAGCCACAATTTATGCCAAGACACGATTTAACAGATTGGATAATACATTTTGTTCACGATAGAAATCCTGAAAACGACCCTTTGGAATTTTCATTGCATCCAGAAACATTTGAATATTTGCCATTTCCAGACAATTTTGACTTCGAAGGAGAACCAATCTACCAAATAGACGAGTCAGAGGAATCTGATTATGGATTAGAATCTGATGCTACAGCTTTTAGTGTTTTAATGAAAATTTTACACGATGGTTATGTCAGAGCTGGATGGTCTTTCAGAAAAATGAATCCTACTATTTATGGACCTAAATCAGCAGTTTGTTTTACAGAAATGCCACTTTACGGATTAATTGAATATGCGAATATTCGTAACGCTAAAAATTTAACTCAACAATATGGAATAGCTTTTATGCGAGAAGAATTATTTGCTGCTGGAGCCAGACCTGTAATTTATGGACTTAGCGGAAAGCATCAAGAAGCAAAAGAAAGTGATGAATATTTTGGTAAAGGACTTAGAAATTTAGCATCAAATTGCGGAATTGGACTAAAAGAGCAATATAGATATGTTTATACAAATATCGGTACAAAAAGAAAAATTGACTGGACTCACGAAAGGGAATGGCGATGGGCAGATTTAGATGACGAATTTTATTTTCCTGGAATGCCTTTTTATGCGCAAAATGACACAGTAAAATTTAGCAAAATTGTGGTATTAGTTAAAACCGCAGAAGAAGTGGAACAAGTAATTGACCAATTACAAAATCTTTATCATTCAAAGGGAACTAATTATGGCAGAGAATATGACCTCGAATTAATTAGGAAAACATATGTTTTGGCTTTAGATGAACTAAAAAGCTTCACACCTAATGATGAGTTAATAAAAATTGAAGATTTACCAATAAATACTATTCCCAAAATTGAGAAAATAACCGTTTCAAAGGAAATGCTTGAAAAAGTGCGAACAGTAATTAATAAAGCTTCTGAAATTTGTTATAACAAAACTGGAGAATATGCTAAAAAACACGGAGATTCATATCCTTGTGGTCGAGCTAATTTAATATGTTGGGATTCAAATTCAGAAATTACTCAAGCCTTAATTGACTTAGAATTTGCTCACACCTATGCAGATGGTTATTACCATATTTATTTACCAACTGGTTATCCAGTACAATCATTAGATGCACACGAATACGGAATTAAATTTGCGTTAGAATATGTAAAAACTGAACTTGGAGACGGGTTTAGTTCAAGGTCAAGATGGGATTAATAAAAACTGTGGCTAACAACGTATAAAATTAATTGCTTGGTACGAGCCTACTTACGAAAGTCCTTGCGGATTTTCTATTCGGTTTGTATTTGCTAAATTCGTTACTTAACCACGCAACTAATCTTATACAAAACCGTTAGCAGCAATATAAACGAACCGCTAAAAACAAATTGAATAAACTGAAAATCATATTCGCAATAATTTTAATCAGTTCAATCTACGGCTGTAAAGAAGGTCAAACATATTCGAATAAAAACGATTCTTGTGAATTATATCTTTATGGAGATAAAACGTATAAATTCAAATACCCAAATTTTTTCGAGAATAGAACTGAAAAAGGAACTTATGAATTTGACAATAGTAAAATATCTCTAATAAGAAAATCTACAGCAAGAATTGACAGTGTTGACATTGGATATGGCTGTTGGGAAGATAATCCTGACTCTTTATTACTTACTTTTAAAAACTTATATCGGGAACCAATTAATGTTATCGTAAGATTTAATGATACTGACAGAAAATTTAAAACAAATAGTCTCGGAGAAATTAATATCTCTTACAAGGATATAGAAAACCTGAAAATTGTCGACAAAAACAATGGAATTGACAAATACACAATTGAATTTCAAAACAAAGTGTTCACACCTGATATGACTTATTATAAAGACTCTCGAAAACCAAATAAAATCGATTTCAAATTAAATCAGTTTGTCGGAGAAGAATTCGCAATTCTAAAAAGAACTTATGATATAAATAGAGATACAATATTTGTGAATGATATTTCAAGGAAAGCAATTGGAAGAAATAATAAACTAATAAGAATAAAATAATACAGCTGCTAACAATGGCTCCTATGAAAAGCACTAGCTCAGTTTTTCAAAGTTAATATTTATATTTTAATTATCTCATAATGATTACTTTGAAGTGTTTAAATGTTGGCAATTCTCTTCCTTTTGTTGCAAATTGTCAACATTTAAATACTTTATAACTTGCTCCGCATCCTATATGTGATCAGCTTCTAGAGCCGTCACCAGCATCTGTATGATTATAAGCTATAATAAACCTGTTCACTTGCTATAAAAATGTGATATCAATGATACTGATTCACCCACGTTGTTTTGTGATACAGGCTTTACTACTTCTTTGTGAGCTTTGTTATCTGTTAATTATTCTATGACTCCTACAGAGTAAGGTATCTCTGTTTTGATTACTGCTAAGGTTCGACTCAATAATTTGCGAGCCACCTTAATGATTATTGTCTTTACGTTTTTGCCTAAATGTTTACGATAATAGCCCTGCATTACTGGGTCTGTACGTATAGCCTGCCATGAGGCTTCTATAAAATAGCTCCGCATCAATCGATGGGCTCTCATTGTGATTCCACTACTCCTTTGATGGTCTCCGCTTTGATGGATACCAGGAGCTAACCCAACATAACCTGCTAGATGTTTAATACTGTTAAAACGACGTAAATCCCCTAATTCACTTATAATACCACAAGCTACAATACCTCCAATACCAGGGATACTCCTCAACAAATAATAATCCTTTTTATAATGTTTGCGGCAATAAGCTCGTAGTTTAGTGGATACATCTCGTATTTCTTTATCTATAAATCTAAAATAACGCATCCTACTATCTAAGGTCTCACGAGCTGTAGAATATCTAAAAACAACTCCATCTACCCAATAACGAAATTTATGACTCCAATGATCATTATCAAACTCTTCAGGAATAGGAATACCAAAATATAATAATTGCATTTTTATATAGCTCTTTACGCGTCTATAATCCTTAACCAAATCATTACGCCTTCTAAAAAGGCTCCGAAGATGTTCCTGTTTTAATTCAGGAATATGAATACTTTCTAGTCTTCCATCTTTTAATTCTCTACTAATCAGTTGGGCATCTATTTTATCTGTTTTTGTATATTTCTCCTTGCCTTTTCGATGAATGTCTGCTGGGTTTACCACTAAGGAATTCCAACCATAACTCTCAAATTTTCGATGGGCATAGTAACCACAACAGCCAGCTTCGTAAGCAGTTGTAACCCTGTAATCTGGAAAATGTTTAGTAACATATTCTAATAAAACCTCTGGCTTAGGAGGCATCGTAAACGATTTACCAGAAAATAAATCAGTGGAGCAATGTATCTTCCAACTTCGCTTGTGAATATCAATACCAATGTATAAATTTGATTGGGCAGTCAGTTCAGTTTCCATGTCTTAGTGTTTTTGTGAACTTTAAAGATACTGGACTTACTGCTTTTTCATTGATGCTATAATTTATGCTTAATTTATTCTTCAAATTAAAATCATATATTTAACAAACTGATTTGCAACGACTGAAAATCCTGCGGATTCTCAATCGCACAAATCATACACAATACCGTTAGGTACAATACCAGACCGAAAAAAGTGAATGAAAATACTAAGTAAAACTTTAATTCTAATTCTTACGATACTTTTATTTCAAAGTTGCGGAGTTGGTGAATGGGATATAAGTGAATTATATGGTCTAAAAATAGAAGGAACTTCCAAAATAATTTATAAATATGACGCTTGGGGAGGGAGAGATTCAAATGCGAATGGGTATATAATTTTAGATTCCGCAGAAACTTTCAAAGTAGATATCCCCAAAGAATTACCTTTTTATTATTTAAAAGATATCCCGAATAAAAATTCTATTACTGGAGTAAGTCATAAATGTGATAATAGTTGCGGACAGGACTACTCTAAATCAAATCCAATTTACGAGCCGATCGAATTTGAGGAATTAAAAAAAGAAGATATTAAAATCGAGCATTATACTTATCAATATCGCGGGTTTGCTGAAAGAGGAGGCGGATTAGGAAGGTTTCACTTTGAAAGTTTTAAGGAAAAAAGAGATAGTATTTTTTTTTACGATTTAGATGATATTGAGAGTTTGAATGGAAAACATCTTGATAGTTTAAAACTCAAAAAGAAAATGGTGTTTATTCAAGAGAATAAGAACTCTGAAATAATAAAATTAGTTTTAAAAGACTTAACCATTAATAAAGAGAATAATGAAATTATGTCTAACAGAACATATTTCTTAACACCAAAAAATACAACACGAGTTGAATCTTTTTCTGATTATGGAATATTTAAGCCAATTAAAATTAAATAGTACTGTACCTAACAACACCTATGCGATAATGCGGGTTTTGTGATTAATCGAAAAGTTATTGCTAATTTGGTTTGTCGCCAAAGTATTAAATTTGGTATTTTAGAAAAGATAAAAACAAAATATAAACTTTGGCTAAGTGCTAGCTCGAAAACCAATGATTTTCTGCTCCCGCACTACGCATAGCTAAACGTTAGCTACAAGTTGAGAGAACTTTAACTCATTGAAAGGACTGTTTTACTCATTATGCCTTTTCTGAATTATAGCGTAAATCTATTTTTGGAAATCTAATAATATAAAAATGAAAGTTCTATTAACCATTACCATTTTAAACTTGTTTTTGTTTTCTTATAGCGCTTGTTTTTCTCAACAAATGACTAAATCCGAAATAAAAAAACTAATTAAGGAATCCAAAAAAGAAGAAAAGAAGAACGGATATTCATACTATTCAAAAATTATTTCAAATAATATAGACAGCATCTTCTTCAAATCTCAAAAAGTTGAAATCTATACAAGTGAAATAGCTACTCGTGAAAAAAATATTTGCAGAACCGTTGAATTAAAATTTCAAAAAAACAATAGAGTGAATTTCATTGACTGTCAAACTTGTGATGAACCTTCTTCTTGTTATGTAACGACTGATAAAAACTTATATGAATACCGAATCAAAGAAATTGACGACGAATTATATATTTTCTTAAAAAACAATTACAATGAAATCAAATTTAAAGTTATTTCGTCTGAAGAAAATAAATTGAATCGGAGAAAGTATTATAAAATTGGAATGGAAAAACAAATTAAAAACCAGTAGCTAACAATTTGTATATTGCATATGCTCCCTTCGGGAAGCAAACGCAACATACAAGAACCGTTGTAGGGCATACTGCGGATGTGAAAAGCAATGCGCAATCAGAACGCAACTGCGGACGGACGCCAAATCGAAGACTGCTGATTTTTTGCGGTGGTTCGTACCTGATCGAGGAAAAAAGCGGTGAAAAATTCCAAAATTATGGAGGGTTACGGAGTAAAGCGTGCAAAAAACCGCTTTTTTGGGCTGATCAACAGCGGACGAAATAAAGGTCAAGGCAATTTTGGTTTAGTCTGGATCTAATCGATTGGCAGCAAGGCGACCGCGGTGAGAAATAAAATCAGTACGGAGTGGTTCGCAAACAACCATCGCCTCGCTGCGGAGTATTTGCAAAGTTCTGGATTTAAAAAATGGTACGCCCCACAACATCATATAAGTGATCATAGCAGTTTAGGGATAAATCGATGGGATCGTGTATTTTTGCAATGGCGCAATCATTGATTTTGAGTAAATTATCAATCATTGCGCAGATAAATCGAAAATAGGGGTAACTTTTTGCCCTGCTACGACACTTATATATAGCGTTAGCATTCATTAATATGAAATTAACCAAGTACGAAATAGAAGTTGTTAATCTAATGTTGAGCGATAAGTTCGGCGATGAAGAATTGAATTCTATATTGACCAGTCCAATTACAGGTTATGATTACACTGGTGCAGGATATTTTCTTGAATTAACAAATCACATACTTCCAAAAGAAAGAATGACTATTTCAGAGCCAACTTTATTCGGACGTGCGGACAACTTTGAAGTTGGATTCTTAATTTTCATTGAGAATTCTAAACTAACTCTTGAATGTCACAGTTGGGGAAATGAAAACCCACCCGAAACAGTGAGAGAAAAATTGATAACTATTGAAATTATAGAATTGGACAATAAAGACGCTTGAAGTAGAAACTTGTAAAAAAATAATGAAAAACGAAATGCTAACAATGTATATGAAATCATAGCTCCCATTCGGTCACTACACTTCATATACTAACCGTTGTACAACATATCATAGATTAAGAAGTATGTTTAGTATTTTTAAGAAAAAAAGAAAGAAAATAATTGACGCTACTCTTGGAACTCTTACCTTCAGAAAGTCTAATCAAATAGACGAATCTTACTGGAATGTTGATCGAAAAATAAATTCGATAAATGAATTAGTGGAATTTTATATTTACAATAACTCTGAAGGGATTACGGAAAAACAAAAGCAACTTATTCTATCAATTGAAAAAAAATACCCTGAATTGATTAACTCATTAGAGAGTTTTTTAAATATGAAAATAAAAAAACTTGACTCTGATTATTCTAATATATCCATTGAAAGTGATTTGAATGTTTCTTTTATAAATATACCTGAAAACCCGACAGAATTAAATAAATGGGAAATCAATTATGTGGAAAAAAAAGGGTTTACTATTTATGGAATTGAAATTGAGAATTGGAAACCTACTGATTTAGGGATTTCTGCATAAAAAACGTTGTACAACACGATATATGTGATCATAGCAGTTTGGTAATGAATCAAAAGGTTCTTGTATTTTTGCAATGGCGCAATGCTTGCAAAATGGAAAAGTTAGCAACCAATGCGCAGAAATATCGAAAAACAGGGTAACATTTTGCCCTGCTACGACACATATATTAAACGTTGTGTGTAATTAGGGTACGTTAAACAAACATCCTTTACAAAGTTAAAGAAACATAGTTTACACTTTTTAAGGTATAATTTGAGGGAAAAATCAAATTATCATGCCTTGGAAAACGACAACAACTATGGAACAAAAAATTGAATTTATCTGTGAATGACGCACTGGAAAATATACCGTTACAGAATTGTGTAGGAATTTTAAAATCTCCAGACCAACAGCTTATAAATTGATTGATCGATTCGAAAACCAAGGCTTTGAAGGTCTAAAAGAACAATCCAGAAAACCAGGAAAACATCCTAATGCAACCGATCAAAAAATCATTGATGGTATTCTTAAATTAAAAGAAAAATACAAGCTATGGGGAGCTAAGAAAATTAGAACTTTATTGTTTAAAGAGTTTGCTGAAGAAGAAATCCCTTCTGTAGTGACTGTTCATAATATCCTTCGAAAAAACGGTCTGGTCAGTCCCCAAAAACGAATGCGAAGAGTAAAACCCACCTACCCTATTTTTGACCCAAAATCCTGTAATGAAGTATGGAGTGCAGATTATAAAGGAAAGTTCTTAATGGGTAATAAAATCTATTGCCATCCTCTTACTATTGCGGACTCTAAAAGTCGATTCTTATTCACAGCCAAAGGACACTACAAAGAAACCCTCAAGGCTGCTAAAACAGAGTTTACAAAGGTTTTTAGAACTTATGGTATCCCAAAACAGATACATACCGATAATGGAAGCCCTTTTGGATCTGTAAGAGCTATTCAACGATATACACAGCTCTCCTATTGGTTTATAGAACTAGGAATCACTCCCGTATTTTCTGACCCAGCACACCCTGAACAAAATGGAAGACACGAACGTATGCACCGCGATTTAAAGGCTGCTTGTGCTAAACCTTCTGCCTATGATTTAAAAGCTCAACAAAGACGTTTAAATCACTTTGTAAAGGAATATAATCACATCAGACCACACGAAGCTTTGGATATGAAAACACCCGCTGATGTACACGATTTTTCCTGCAGACCTTATCCTGAAAAAATAGCACACTACGACTATGATAACGACTATAAAGTACTCAAAGTAACAAAGAGTGGAGCCATAAGATGGAAGTCTTATTATTGGGTATATTTAACAGCTGCTTTAAAAGGAAAATATGTCGGAATACAAGAGCAAGGAAACGGAATTTGGAAAGTCTATTATAGAAATGTATTTTTAGGTTTCTTTGATCAAAGAAACCTAAGACATAAACAACAATCGACAAGGTTAGAAACTAATTTAGTGTAAACACCTAATCTTTAACTTGTGTAAACTATGTATCTTAATGAACATTAGAATTACGAAATGAAAAGAAAATTTGTATTAACTATAATCGGGACATTCTTTTTCTCTTACTTAATGGCTCAAGATGGTTCAAATATTAGATATTATGAGACGGATAAACTTGATCGTACTTTAATTGGAAAATACTGTCATATTGATTTTGGAAAAACATCATTTGGTGGACAAGCAGTTGACACTATTGAAATTGATGTAAAAGGTCAACGAATGAAATTCTATGAGCACAGAGAAGATGATGGATATAATAATTGGTTCAATAAACAATATTTGATTCGAGTAGAAAATAAAAATCATTCATCTGCCCGCCTTCAGAATTCAAGAATTGACAGTCTAACATCTGACAAAATATATGTGACGAGTACTTTGAGTTATTACACTAACGAATCTCCGATTGACACAATTACAGTCTTTCAACACTCGTATGACAAGAAAAATATTTCGAAAATATTAATAGAAAACTAAAAAAAGATGCTAACACTATATAACAAAACATAGCTGCCCTTTAGGTCAGCAACGTTTGTTATATTAAACGTTAGGCAACATTTGAAATGAGCATTTTCAATCGAAAAACAAAAAAGAAACATATTGAACAGTTCGGACTTAAAATAGCTGAATTGTTGGAACCTGAAATGCCTCAAATCAAAACGGTAATCGGACTTTCTAAAGCTTACGGAATTAGTTTTATGCACGAACCGAGAGGGATTTATATTTCTCGTGGTTATAAGCCTAAAGAATTTGAGATTATAAACAGAAATCACAAAACCTGTTTTAATCTGACTGGAATTTCAGTTTGGAACAAAAAAGAAAATCTCTTCCAACCGATTAAATTATATTATCAATCTGACGGACTGACCAAAATAGAAGTAGATAACCCAGAGTATTTTCATAAAACATTTGACTTAAACCAAATTCAGAAAAACCAAATAGAACTGGAGCATCTGAAAATGGAAAACCCAGACCAAAAGACAGCAGAAAAAATATTAAAATCCCTAACCAAAGAGCAAATTGAACTTTTGGAATTGGACTACACGTTCGAAATTGAATTTGACGAAAAACTATTCTACACAATTTTGGATATGGAAGACGGAAATTATATTGCAGTGGACAAAAGAGGAAAAGTATATCGACTAAATCACGACCACGAAAAAATGGTTAAACAAATAGCCGACAATCCAACTGATTTCTTTAAAATTTACAATGGAGAAAAAAGCGAACTGGAAAACTTGATGTATGAATAAAAAACGTTGCCTAACAATGTATAACCGCAATTACGGCGGAATTTTATATTAGAAAATTCTCGCCTATTTATTAACTTTAACCGTCAGCGGAAAAATCCTGCTGATTTTCCCGTAACTAACGGTTATACTAGACGTAATGAGCAAGCCCTAAAAATGGATGATTAAAAAAATTGGAATTCTAATATTGACTTTAATAGCTCTACCTCTTATAGCTGGAGTATATGGAATTTTGCACGATCAAATTTCTTTCTCAATATCTCCTGAATATTTTACCAAGTTCAAATTTCCTCAATTTCAAATAGGATTTATGGGACAAAATCAACCACGATTATCCGCATCTATTGTTGGTTTTTTTTCAACTTGGTGGACAGGACTTATAATCGGAATTATAGTTGGATCAATTGGATTGATTATGCCAAATACAAAACTGATGCGGAAAAGTATTTTCGGAGCTTCTATACGGACAATGGGAATTGCAGTTGGAATAGGGCTTTTAGGAATTTTAATCGGTAAATTTATTATTTCTAAACTAAATTCTGAATGGACAATTCCCGATGGAGTGACGGATAAAAGTGCTTTCTTGACGGTTGGAACAATGCATACACTTAGTTATATTGGAGGGTTAATCGGATTAATTTTCGGAGTGATTTATCAATTACGACTGAAAAAAGCGAGCTCATAACATTATATATGAAATCAGAACAAAGTGTAGTGCCAGATCAAAAGGTCATTTCCTTTTTGCAGTGGCGCTAGATTTTTATAAATTAAACAAGAAATAAAAATGCGCAGATAGATCGATTGGTTCAGGTATACTTACCTTGCTCCGATTCATATATTTGGCGTTAGGTTTCATACCCAAATAAGAATCAAATTTAATTTTTTCGTATTTTTGAAACAAAGGAAAGGAAATGGATATTAAAACTTCTAAAATTGAGCTGGTTAAAATGATTTTGAATATCGATAGTAGTGAATTCATTAAAAAAGTGACTGACTATATTAACAATGAAAAAGCAGATTTTTGGAATGATTTAAGTGCATCAGAAAAAAAAGAAATTAAAAGAGGGATTGAGGAACTCGAAAAAGGCCAACGAATTTCCTATGATGATGTTTTGAAAAAGATTTCTTAATGAAAGTTTACCTATCCGAACTTGCCGAATCTAAACTTCTAAAACTCACTGAATATCTTATAGAAAAATGGAATTTAAAAGTTAAAAACGAGTTTGTAGCTAAATTAACTGAAAAAATTAATCAAATAACTTTACAACCCGATAGTTGTCCAAGATCTAAGGAGTTAAATGGACTTTATAAATGTGTTGTTACAAAACAAACGACTTTTTATTACAGAGTTAATTTTGAAAAAAAAGAAATCGAAATAATTACTCTCTTTGATACAAGGCAAAACCCAAGCAAACTTAAAAAGCAATTAAAATAGTACGAAAACCTAACATTTTGTATAGTGCATATGCTCCCTTCGGGAAGCAAACACACCATACAAGAGACGTTAAGGCACATACTTGTTATCTGAAAAGCAAAACGCAATCTGAACCTGTATGCGGACGAGCCTCGATCGTATGAACTGAGAGTTTTTACAGTGGTTTGTATCGGATCAAAAGTAAAAAAGCGATGAAAAAATCACGAAAACGTAGGGTTTCGGAGCAATACGTGCTGAAAAATCGCTTTTTTTGGCGTATCACGATAATTTTGACGGAAAAAGGGTTTGTGATTTTTTAGTTTGGTAAGTGATATATCCAAAGGCAGCAAAGTGATCGCGGGAGATTAAGAAAAATAATACGGAGCAATTCGTAATCTGATATCACTTTACTGCGGCTTGTTTACAAAGTTCAGGCTTAGAAAAGTGGTACGTGCCATAACACGATGTATGAAATCAGGGCAATTTTCGCATATCAAAAGGTTATTTTGTATTTGTAATGGCGCTGATTTTTAATAGGTTTGTACTTGCCTGCCGGCAAAGGCAGGAAATAATCAAAAACAAGCGCGGATGGATCGATTGGTTAAAGCTTTTTTGCAAGCCCCGATTCATACATGCAGCGTTGTAAAACATTTAAACTGAATGAAAATAACATTAACAATAATTGCGGTAATCGGAATTGCTTTATTAATATTTTCCTGTACTAATAAGACTAAAAAACAAAAAAGTGAAACGATTACTATTGACCCAAACGAATTAATACCTGGACCGATTCAACACGAAAACTTATCTGAAGACCAACTGACAAAAATTAAATCGATTCACCAGACTTTTGAGGAAGTATATCCAATAAGTTTAGAGGAAACAATTACAAATTTTAAACGTGACCTCAATATTGATAAAGAAATTAATCTTTGGTTAAAAATGAAAGGAACATTTGAGAACGTTTTGAATGAAAAGCAGTATAACAAAGTAGAAGAAAGAAAGGACGTGTTTAAAATTATTCTTATGAGAACTATGATGTCGAAAAATGAAGTAAAGAGTAATGTTGAAATTAATGAGCTATCCGAAAATGATGCTGATTATATATTGAGTGAGTTTGAAAAACAAATGAATAAATAAAAACGTTTTACAAGAAACCGAAATGAGACAAAATAGAAAAGAAACAGCTTGGAAAAAAAGTCGAAAATTCGGGGATGTAAAAGGCGGAAGAAAAAGACCGAAACTTGCAGATAATATTTTCAATCGACAACATAATTTTTCAGCGCCAACTGAAAATGAAGAAACTCCAATTTTTATAGTGGATAATTCATCAAGAGATTTATATTTCCCAGTAACAGTTGATGAAATTAAAGAGTTTTTAAAGAAATTACCATCTAAACACACGGAGAATCTGACTCATATATGGTTGAGAAAAATGACCAATAAAGAATATGAAAAAGAAGGAAGTTTTCAAGGTTGTTTCATTTGTGGTAGTGGAGTGAATTTAATTGTACTTTACCCATTTCCAACTGACTTAAAAATGGAATTTGGAAATAAAAAACCATCTAACAAAACACTAAAATGGTATTCTGACTACGAGCCTGAATTGATTCACTCAAAAGGAAATTGGACTTTAAAATGGACTGAAGAAAAAATTAAGAGATATTATTTAGAAAGCTTACTTCTTCACGAAATCGGGCATCAAATGGATAGTGTTTATCAGAGATATTGGAGTCCAAACTATAAAAAGCAAAGAGCAGAAAACTATGCTGATAATTTTGCCTATTACTGGGGAAATGAAATTAGAAACGAAATTGAATAAAAAAAACGATTTTACAACACTATGTATAGTGCATAGCTACCCTGCGGGATAGCTACGACACCATACATTAAACGTTGTAGTGCATTAGAGAAAAAATGAACGAAAGATATTTAAAATTGGAAATCATCTGGAAAGATGAACATATGTTCGAATTAAAAGTTTCGGCGAATAATGGACGATATTCTGGAATTACGGAAGTTTACGAAGTATCTGAATCTCTACTCAAATTTGTAAATGAACTTAATGGATTTCCATTTGGAAAAGATAGAGTGACTCATTCTTGCGGAGAAAAAGACGGTTACGCTTATTTTCAAATGGAATTTTATAAAATCGGTTTGACTGGAAAATGCGGATTACTAATTACAATGGAAGAAAATGTTGCAACGGAATACAGAAAAGAAGAGAAAGACAAACTGACAATGGAATTGATAGTTGAACCAAATTCGATTGATATATTTTGCCGAGAATTGAAAAAATTAGCTGAAAAAGAAAGTGGAATTGCGGAATTGAAAGCTGTCGGAAAATATACAAACAACATTGCGCAAAATAAATAACGCACTACAACACCGTATAAAATTAATTGCTAGTGCAAGCCTACTTACGAAAATCCTCGCGGATTTTCTATTCGGTTTGTATTTGCTAAATTAGGTGCTTAAAACACGCAACTAATCTTATACAAAACCGTTATGTCTAATTACAAAAAATGAGTAGAGCAGAAACAAAACAATCTTATGAGTTAGGTACTTTTCAATTTAACCAAGCTATGAAAAAATCTCTTGCTCTTAAATTTGGATTAGACGGACTTTATAGCGGAGGGCATACCATTAGAAATGAAAAAGGTTGGAGAGATAACGAAATTGGAGTTGATTACATTTGGATTGCCAAAATAAGTAGGTCATTCGTGGGTTTTGGAGGATTAATTACCATAAAACTTGACGAAAGTGAGTTCCGAGGTATTAAAAATCCTGAAAAACTAATTCAAGGTATCTTTCTATATGACTCAAAAGGAAAAGTAACGGAACTCTATTTTGAGGAGCAAATTGAGGAATTTAATGATCCAGTTAAGAAGATTGATGACCTTGAATTATTTACAGCAAATAAAAGAATAACTCTTGACGGAGTATCTTATGAGTATAATGTGATAGCACAAAATATCGAAACTCATTTTTCCGTTAACAATCCGAATACTGAACGATGGAGAAATTGGGAGAAAGAAATCTGGAATTTAGGGAATAAACTTGCTCAAAAATCGGAGAACGAAGAAATGAAACAACTATTTGAATAAAATAAAAAAGACATAACAATTTGTATAGTTCATTTGCTCCCTTCGGGAAGCAAACGCACCATACAAGAGACGTTATAGCCAATCAAAATTAAATATGAAAATAAAATTATCAGTTCTCCTTTTTATTTTAACAATTTTATCTGTTAAATCGCAAGAAGTAATTAACGAAACGGAAAAAACTCAAACCGAATTTATTGAGTGGAAAGATGTTGAAATTGCTCCACTCTTTAACGATTGTAAAAGAAAAAAGAAAGAGGAAAAAAATAAAAAATGTACAAAAGACAAAATCAACGGTTTTATTCACCGAAAATTAAATACAGAACTGATCTCAAAAGAATTTAAGTCTAGAACGCTAGTTGAGATTAAAAGCGAATTCATAATCAATAGCAACGGAGAAATTGAAAACATAAAAGTGGATGGACCAACACAAACAGCTATAAATAATGTTTATGAAATATTTAGTTTGCTTCCCAAAATGTCTCCTGGTGTGAATAACGGAAAAGCTGTAAATGTGAAATATAAGCATTTTGTTCGCTTTTATACATTTTAAAAAAGGCTATAACACCAAGTATGTGATCATAGCAGTTAAGTGATAGCCCAATGGTTCTTGTATATTTGCTATGGCGCAAAGATTTTATGGAGAGAAAAGTTATAAAATCAGCGCAGAAAATGTCGATGCCTTGGTAACATTTTGCTCTGCTACGACACATACTTATAACGTTACCACACATTTGAGAAAAACACTATTCATATTGACCATTTTGATTTTCCAACAAAGTCTTTACTCTCAAAAAGAAATTGTCGGAAAAGTGGAATTTTATAAATCAATTGAAAGTGATTGGAAAATTCTGGAATCTTTTCCAGATGCTACGATTAAACATTTGACCAATCGAATTCATAGAATTAAGATTGAGCAAAATAATCAAGTAACAAAACTTAAAACTGACTCAACTGGAATTTTTAAAATCGGAACTGAATCGAATGATACTATTAGAATTATTGTAAACGACCATTCGCCAGTTTTCAACGAGAAATTTCAATTTGATTTAAGTCAAATAAAAGACACCTTAAAACTTAGAATATCTGATAAAAAATTGTGTGTTCATCGAGATTCAATTAGTGAACCGAAATTCTATGCTAAATACAATGAACGACAAGCGGAATTGGATTTTAATAATGGAAAACTTGAATTGTTAGGTATTAGTACATGCTGGCCAACAGAAGAATCAATTGAAAGACAGAAACAAATAGAAGTAGAATACGGAATAAAATATAATTACTACTTTGAACCAACTCGCGAAAAAATTAAAATAATGTACCGATATAATCAAGTAATGAAAAAACTAATCGGAATTAATAAAAACGTGTGGTAACACCGTATATAATTTATTGCTAGTTCTAGCCTACTTACGAAAATCCTCGCGGATTTTCTATTCGGTTTGTATTTGCTAAATTAGGTGATTAAAACACGCAACAAACCATATACAATTACGTTGTAAGTAATTCGGTACGTTAAACAAACATCCTTTACAAAGTTAAAGAAACATAGTTTACACTTTTTGAGGTGTAATTTGAGATCAAAATCAAATTATTATGCCTTGGAAAAACACAACAACTATGGAACAAAAAATTGAATTTATCTGTGAATGGCGTACTGGAAAATATACCATCACTGAATTGTGTAGGAATTTTGAAATCTCCAGACCAACAGCTTATAAATTGATTGATCGATTCGAAAACCAAGGCTTTGAAGGTCTAAAAGAACAATCCAGAAAACCAGGAAAACATCCTAATGCAACCGATCAAAAAATCATTGATAGTATTCTTAAATTAAAAGAAAAACACAAACTCTGGGGAGCTAAGAAAATTAGAACTTTATTGTTTAAAGAGTTTGCTGAAAAAGAAATCCCTTCTGTGGTGACTGTTCATAATATCCTTCGAAAAAACGGTCTGGTCAATCCCCAAAAACGAATGCGGAGAGTAAAGCCTCTCTACCCTGTTTTTGATCCAAAATCCTGTAATGAAGTATGGAGTGCTGACTATAAAGGAAAGTTTTTAATGGGAAACAAAATCTATTGTCACCCATTGACCATCGCCGATTCTAAAAGTCGATTCTTATTCACAGCCAAAGGACACTATAAAGAAACCCTAAAAGCTGCAAAGACAGAATTCACAAAGGTGTTTAGAACCTATGGCATGCCTAAACAAATACATACTGACAATGGAAGCCCCTTTGGATCGGTAAGAGCTATTCAAAGATTTACACAACTCTCTTATTGGTTCATAGAACTCGGAATTACGCCCGTATTTTCTGATCCTGCACATCCAGAACAAAATGGAAGACACGAACGAATGCATAGAGATTTAAAGGCTGCTTGTGCTAAACCTTCTGCCTATGATTTAAAAGCTCAACAAAGACGTTTAAATCACTTTGTAAAAGAATATAATAATATAAGACCTCATGAAGCTTTAGAAATGAAAACACCCGCTGATATACATGACTTTTCCTGTAGACCTTTCCCTGAAAAAATAACTCATTTTGATTATCATAGTGACTATAAAGTGCTCAAAGTAACCAAGAGTGGAGCCATTAGATGGAAGTCTTATTACTGGGTATATTTAACTGCTGCTTTAAAAGGAAAATATGTAGGAATCCAAGAACAAGGTAACGGTATTTGGAAAGTCTATTATAGAAATGTATTTTTAGGTTTCTTTGATCAAAGAAACCTAAGACATAAACAACAATCGACAAGGTTAGAAACTAATTTAGTGTAAACACCTAAGCTTTAACTTGTGTAAACTATGTATCTTAACGAACATAAACCACTCAATACTATAAATGAATTTTATTTTAAAAATATGGATTTGGATAACATTTATTAGAAATAAAGAATCATTACCAACAGAATCTAGAATTGAAAAACCAAAAATGGAATATGAAACAATGTCAGGAGCGTTTATTTGGGAAGATGAAGGATTATGGGACTGTCGAAATCATCATTTACAAGACGCATTTAAATATGTTCTCAACCACAGAATGAATTTAATTGTAGGACCTGATAATAATGTCGGAGTTATGCGCTCTAAAAAATTTGATAAATCGATTTTTAAAATGGCGAAAAAGTTCTTTCCAAACTGGATTGGATTTAATAACTCAAGATGTTCATATGATTCTGAAATTGCTGACAGAATACTTAGAATTAAAAAGGTTGAGAAATGGAGATTTGACAAATTACTTAACGAATGAAAATAAAAGTACTAAAGCTAACAATGTATAACCGCAATTACGGCGGATTCGACTACGTCCGAATCCACTCGGAATTGCTAAAGTCTGTTGCAAACCGAAAATAATCGCTAATTTAACCCGTAACTGACGGTTATACTAGACCGTTGTAGCCAATCAGAAGAAAAAAGAGATACGTAAAAATGAAAGTTGAATACAAAGAATATGAAATTGAATTTTTGAATGAGGAAAATTATTCGACAAAATCCGTAGATAATATTAGAAAATACAAGTTTGAATATTCTGAAGGGAAAGATATTAAAGATAGAAATCATCACATGAGTAAACACGGAATTAGAGTCCGAAAAAATTTAACTGATGAGTTAATTTCAAGTGCAATAATTTGTGAATATGGTGGCTCAACTACAATTCACCAGAAATCCTTCTTCATTGACGACCAAAAAATTTGGATTTGTGTATGTGATAAAATCTATTCCCTAAAATTACCAAACTTAGAAATTGAATGGTTTGGTACATTTGATTATGCAACAAACCTTTCTATAAATCAATTTCAAGATGATTTCATAATTCATGGTGAATTAGAAATTTTACGAATTAATCGCAAAGGTCAAATAAAATGGCGATTTGGTGCAAGAGATATTTTTATTACTGAAACTGGAGAAAATAACTTTCAGATAAATAATGGTATAATTGAGGTTCAAGATTGGGAAGGATATAAATATATAATTGACCAAAACGGAAAAGAGATTAAATAAAAAAGACTAGCTACAACAACATATATGATGTCATAGCAGCTAAGTGATCAATTGAATGGTTCTTGTATATTTGGTAAGGCGCAATGCTTGCAAAAAGTAAAAGTTAACAACCAATGCGCAGAAAAATCGAAAAATAAGGTGACTTTTTGCCCTGCTACGACACATATATTAAACGTTATAGCCAATCAAAATTAAATATGAAAATAAAATTATCAGTTCTCCTTTTTATTTTAACAATTTTATCTGTTAAATCGCAAGAAGTAATTAACGAAACGGAAAAAACTCAAACCGAATTTATTGAGTGGAAAGATGTTGAAATTGCTCCTCTCTTTAACGATTGTAAAAGAAAAAAGAAAGAGGAAAAAAATAAAAAATGTATAAAGACAAAATCAACGGTTTTATTCACCGAAAATTAAATACAGAACTGATCTCAAAAGAATTTAAGTCTAGAACGCTAGTTGAGATTAAAAGCGAATTCATAATCAATAGTAACGGAGAAATTGAAAACATAAAAGTGGATGGACCAACACAAACAGCTATAAATAATGTTTATGAAATATTTAGTTTGCTTCCCAAAATGTCTCCTGGTATGAATAACGGAAAAGCTGTAAATGTGAAATATAAGCATTTTGTTCGCTTTTATACATTTTAAAAAAGGCTATAACACCAAGTATGTGATCATAGCAGTTAAGTGATAGCCCAATGGTTCTTGTATATTTGCTATGGCGCAAAGATTTTATGGAGAGAAAAGTTATAAAATCAGCGCAGAAAATGTCGATGGCTTGGTAACATTTTGCTCTGCTACGACACATACTTATAACGTTATGCGCCAGCATCTGAGGTCCGAAAAGCAAATCGCAAGCAACACTCAAAACTGACAAACGCCAGATCAAAGGCCTGAGTATTTTTACAAAGAGTTTTAATGATTCAAAGGTTTACTCCTATTCGCAACTGACGAAAGAAAGGTCATCGCTATTTTGTGAGAGTTGTTTCCCAACCCAAAGTCACAAAGCGATCGTAGGAATCTGAAAAAGCAGCTCGCAAGTAGCTCGCAAGCAATCATCGCTTTGTTTAAGGCACCCTTGCAAAGTATCGGCTGAATAAAAAAGCCGGCGCATAACACCATGTATAAGTTTATAGCGGCGGAAATTCCTAACGGAATTTCACGCGCATTTGCTATCTTTAAGCCGTTGTGGAGAGTATGTTTTGTACCCGCCCGCAACAAACCATACATTAAACGTTACCTGCAAGCGCAAAAAAATGAATACAAAAGAATTCGTAAAAGCATTTTATTCCGAAAAACAGAATTTTCTAGAAGAATATCTATCTGAAAAATCGGAAACGGAAGTTGGAGAGTTAATTAAGTCTCTTAATCTGACTGAACAACAGACTGAAATAATGAAAAAAGTCTTGAACTCATCTTTCACTGATATTTTTTATACTATTCTTTTAGGTTTAGATGGTTCTGCTTCTATTGGCGGAACACAAGAAATGTATGACTTAAAAGATGAAAATGGAAATCAATTAAGTGGAGAAATAGAAGGTTACGCTTATGAATATTTTCACGAATCGGATTAAACAATGGAATTCATAGGGAGAATTAATAAAAGAAAAATTTACTACGTTCAGATTAGAAATAACTCTGAATGGAAAACAGCATTACCTAAAAATGATTGGGTTGCATTTACAATAGCTAATAAGGAAGATGAGGAATTAGTTCCTCCTGTTGTAAAGATATGTATGGACAAGAATGTATCTTATACTTGCAGTGCTGGAAATTTAGGACATCTGACTGAGCTATATTTTGATGAAGAAATATCTTGGAGAGGAGTTGACTACGAAATGCGAACTAAAAAGGATTTTGACTATGAACTTTCACCTGTCACTACAGCTCATAAAAATTTTGGAGAAGGGTTTTGGTTTGCAACAACTTTGGCGCATGATGATAATTTTGAAATTGATAAAGTAGTTTGCATTGACTTTACAACTAGAAAAGTCAAGAAACACTTAACGGAATTGATTAATAAAATAAATAATGATTGGTTACCAAGTGATGAGGAAATTGAGCTTGCGGAATATGATAACTGATGAAAAAGCCAGCAGGTAACAATGGCTATAATTAATACGGAGTTGGTGCTCAACCAAAAGTTTAGAGCATTTAACTAAATCCGCCAAATCTTTTTGATTTGGCTTTATAAAGAAAAAGATAAAACAAAATAAAAAGTTTTGGCTAAGTGCTTAATCGAAAGTTTACTACTTTTAATTCCCGTACTAACCATAGCCGAGCCGTTAGCCCACATTTGAGAAACAATGAAGAAAGTAATAGCATTTGTACCCTTATTAAAAATTAAGACAGTTTAAAAATTCACTAAATTTAAACTGTAATGAAGAAATCAAAATTTACTGAGAGCCAAATCATCAAGGCATTAAAAGAGAATGAAGCTGGTCGTTCTGTAGAGGAGATCAGTAGAGAGTTAAGTATTAACAAGGGTACATTTTACAATTGGCGCAAGAAGTATGGCGGGATGGAAGTAAGTCATTTGAAGCGTTTAAAAGAGTTAGAGGCCGAGAATTTGAGGTTAAAAAGGATGTATGCAGACGTATCCTTAGATTTACAAATGGCAAAAGATGTACTGTCAAAAAAGTGGTAGAGCCTTCCGTTAAAAAGAAAGTGATAGAATTTCTCAGGACTAACTATAGTGTGGGCTTGAAGCGAATATCAAGTATCGTAGGATATAGTCGTTCTTCGTATTATTATCAAAGTAAATTGAATGATACTGAGATTATAGAGAAATTGAATGAATTAGTAGAAAAGAAGCCCAATAGAGGTTTTGATTATTACTTTAAAAGAAGTAGACGAGAAGGCTGTAAATGGTCAAGAGGTAGGATGTTAAGGGTATATCGCAAGCAAGGATTAGTTCGAAGATCCAAAAAGCGCAAGAAGTTACCAATAGAACAGAGAAAGCCGTTATATCAGCCTAAAACAGTTAATGAAATCTGGAGTATGGATTTTATGAGTGACAGTTTATCGGATAGAAGAGCTTTTAGAATTTTGAATGTGATAGATGATCATAATCGAGAATGTTTACTTAGTCAAGGAAGTATAAGCTTTCCCTCTGAGCAAGTAATAAGATATTTAGAAGAATTAATAGAATATTATGGAAAGCCAAAATATATCCGAACAGATAATGGACCTGAATTCACTTCTAACCAATATAAAACTTGGTGTAAGAAGAAAAACATCATACGTGTATATTCAGAACCAGGAAAACCAATGCAAAATGGCTATATAGAGAGATTTAATAGGACATTTAGAGAAGATGTATTAGATGCTTACATATTCGATAGTTTAACGCAATTTCAAGTGATAGCAGATAAAATGATCCAAGATTACAATGATAATCATCCACATGAATCCTTAGGTGGAAAAAGCCCCAAGGAATATGGAAAACCAAAACATCCCATTGTTAGCTTAAGCTAACAATGGGATGGATAATAAAATTTTTTAAATTATAAACTGTCTAAAGATTTATAAGTTTACACATTTGCAGACGAATTTGGAAATAACTCTTTTGATTTTGAAAATCAAGGAAGTCATTTCATCATTGCAAGTGTTATAATGAATCAAGACGAATTGAATGAAATACAAATTCAACTTGAGGAAATTAGAAAACGCTTCTTTCAAACGGGAGAAATAAAATCCAGCAAAGTAAAGCATAATCACAATCGCAGAATTCTCATTTTAAGAGAACTTAAAAAAGTTAATTTTTCTGTTTATGCTGTGGTAATAGATAAACGAAAACTATATGGAGAAGGATTTAAATACAAACAGTCTTTTTACAAATACTTAAACGGAATTCTCTACAAAGAACTTTATCGAACTTTTCCACAATTGGAATTGAAAGTTGATGAACACGGTGGAAATCATTTTATGCGTAGTTTCAAAAAATACGTTGAGAAAAATCATATCAGAAACTTATTTGCAGGTTCTGATTTTCATATTCAAAAAAGCCATAATGATTTAGGTGTTCAATTAGCTGATATGATGGCTGGAACTTTAGGCTACATATTTGACGAACTCAAAAAATCTGATAAATCATCCGAGTTTGCCGAATTAATTAATGACAAGCTAATTAGCTTAAATCAATTTCCGAAAGAATATAAATCCGAGGAATTTAGTGAAAAGGAAACGTTTAGTGAATACGATGATACAATCGCAACACTTGGATTGAATAGAGCATTTGACTTTATTGACAAAACAACAGGAAATACACCTGACAATCGTGATAGAATAAACTTTCTTAAACTTTTATTATTGTATCATCAATCTAATCATCCTCGTAAATTCACAACGTCTGCCGAATTTGTTCGCCATTTAAGTGTAAATAGACATAAACCATTGAGTAAAGAACAATTTAGTTCAAAAATTATTGGTCATTTAAGAGATAAAGGAATTTTGATTGCAAGTAGTAGAGATGGATATAAAATTCCAACTTCTGCAAGTGATATGAAAAAATACATCAATCACGGAAAGAGTATTGTATTACCTGTTTTGCGTAGAATTGAGGAATGTAGAAACGCAATTTTACTTGCGACAACAAACGAATACGACATTTTGGACGACCCAGAATATCAGAAATTAAAAGAATTGATAGAAAAAAACGTGGGCTAACAACGTATCCTATGAAAAGCACTAGCTCAGTTTTTCAAAGTTAATATTTATATTTTAATTATCTCATAATGATTACTTTGAAGTGTTTAAATGTTGGCAATTCTCTTCCTTTTGTTGCAAATTGTCAACATTTAAATACTTTATAACTTGCTCCGCATCCTATATGTGATCAGCTTCTAGAGCCGTCACCAGCATCTGTATGATTATAAGCTATAATAAACCTGTTCACTTGCTATAAAAATGTGATATCAATGATACTGATTCACCCACGTTGTTTTGTGATACAGGCTTTACTACTTCTTTGTGAGCTTTGTTATCTGTTAATTATTCTATGACTCCTACAGAGTAAGGTATCTCTGTTTTGATTACTGCTAAGGTTCGACTCAATAATTTGCGAGCCACCTTAATGATTATTGTCTTTACGTTTTTGCCTAAATGTTTACGATAATAGCCCTGCATTACTGGGTCTGTACGTATAGCCTGCCATGAGGCTTCTATAAAATAGCTCCGCATCAATCGATGGGCTCTCATTGTGATTCCACTACTCCTTTGATGGTCTCCGCTTTGATGGATACCAGGAGCTAACCCAACATAACCTGCTAGATGTTTAATACTGTTAAAACGACGTAAATCCCCTAATTCACTTATAATACCACAAGCTACAATACCTCCAATACCAGGGATACTCCTCAACAAATAATAATCCTTTTTATAATGTTTGCGGCAATAAGCTCGTAGTTTAGTGGATACATCTCGTATTTCTTTATCTATAAATCTAAAATAACGCATCCTACTATCTAAGGTCTCACGAGCTGTAGAATATCTAAAAACAACTCCATCTACCCAATAACGAAATTTATGACTCCAATGATCATTATCAAACTCTTCAGGAATAGGAATACCAAAATATAATAATTGCATTTTTATATAGCTCTTTACGCGTCTATAATCCTTAACCAAATCATTACGCCTTCTAAAAAGGCTCCGAAGATGTTCCTGTTTTAATTCAGGAATATGAATACTTTCTAGTCTTCCATCTTTTAATTCTCTACTAATCAGTTGGGCATCTATTTTATCTGTTTTTGTATATTTCTCCTTGCCTTTTCGATGAATGTCTGCTGGGTTTACCACTAAGGAATTCCAACCATAACTCTCAAATTTTCGATGGGCATAGTAACCACAACAGCCAGCTTCGTAAGCAGTTGTAACCCTGTAATCTGGAAAATGTTTAGTAACATATTCTAATAAAACCTCTGGCTTAGGAGGCATCGTAAACGATTTACCAGAAAATAAATCAGTGGAGCAATGTATCTTCCAACTTCGCTTGTGAATATCAATACCAATGTATAAATTTGATTGGGCAGTCAGTTCAGTTTCCATGTCTTAGTGTTTTTGTGAACTTTAAAGATACTGGACTTACTGCTTTTTCATTGATGCTATAATCCATTGCTAGTACTAGCCTACTTACGAAAATCCTCGCGGATTTTCTATTTGGTTTGTATTTGCTAAATTACGTGCTAAACCACGCAACGAAACCATAGCCAATACGTTATCTGCAATTCTGAAAAATGGACGAAAAAACCAAAAAACAAATTGAAATACACTCTTCTGGCGCTACTGTAAGGCATAAAAGTCCATTTGCCGAACTCGAGCATCATAAATCTGAATTGAAAGTTGATAAAGAATTTGCTGCTAAATGGGTGGTTCCATTTTATATGTGGGGAATAAACGATACCGAAAAGTTTTTGAGTGACTACTCTAAAATAAGGCCTGAATTAAATCTAGATATTGTAAAACAACTTCTTGGAGATTTTAACTGGAGAACTCGTATTACCGGAGCTTACTTTGCATCTATAGAAAATTATGTAGAACTTGAAGAAATTATTGGAGTACATTTATTAAAAAGTCAAGTTTGTTATGCCGGAGGAGGATATTGCCTTGCTATGGCAACATTTAATACGGATAAGTCATATCAATATATCAAAAAGTATCTTGACTATTATTTAACAAGAAAAGATTTAACCTTCGAACAGCAAGAAGCAATGGCAACTCTAAATTGGTTGGATAATGCGAATGGAACTCGTGAAATGGAAAATTATTTACCTAAATACAAAAATTGGGTGAATGAAAAGTATTCTCAAAGTATTGAATCCTCAATCGAGCGTTTTAACAATCAGATGAATGCTATTAATGAAATCAGAGAAAAAAGCAGATAACATTATATAACAAAACATAGCTGCCCTTAAGGTCAGCAACGTTTGTTATATTTATCGTTGGCATTCATTTAAAACACAACGCAATGAAGAACAAAATTTTAAAGTTAGACAATCCTTGTAATGAAAAGTGGGAAAATATGAAACCCAATGAAAAAGGAAGCTATTGTGATTTGTGTTCAAAGAATGTTGTTGATTTCACTAAACTAAATCAAATTGAGATTTCGGAGATAATGAAAAAATCGGGAAATAGAATTTGTGCAAGATTAACATATTCTCAATTGAATTCGCCATTATTAAATATAGAGAATAGTTTGGATTTAAATTTTCCAAAATCTAAAGTAGCCGCAGGATTAATCATTGCAACTTCCTTAACAATTGGACAAACTTTACACGCTGAAAATCAAACTATAAAAACCGAATTCTTTCAAAGTTCAGACTCAAAGGTTGATTCTAAAAAGGAAAAAATTGCTTCTAAACCCAGTGAACCAAAACTTGATGATATAATTATATTTAAAGGAACGGTAACTTCCGAGGATTTGAAAAAACCTGTCGAAAACGCAAAAATTACCCTCGTAACTTCACAAAAAATATTGAATGTTTACACATCAAAAGGCGGGACATTTTCAATTGAAATACCTATAAGTTTAATTGATGATGATAATGTAATAAGAGTTTCATATTATGATGTTAAAGAAAAAAGAGAAAATGAAATGTTTTTTGGATACGAAACAAAAGATTACATATTATCAAAAGAGGAGTTAAAAACTAACTTTTCAATAGAAGCCGAACCTGAAGTACTATATCTTGGAGGAATTGGAGCCTACTCTGAAAAAAGAAAACCGATTGTATTAAGCAATGGGGTTGAAATTAAATATCGTGAATTTGTTAAAGCTCAAATGGGAGAAAAAAGCAGTTGTAGTCTTGAAAATAAAGACTATTTGTATTTTGACTCAAAATTTGCGATAGCGATTTATGGAAATAAGGCAAAAGATGGACTTTATATACTGACAAATAAAACAGAAAAATAAAAACGAAATGCCAACAATGGCTATAAGTAATTGCTTGTTCTCGCTTACTTCTAAAAATCCTCGCGGATTTTCAGTTTGGTGCGTACTTGCAAATTTAAGTGCTAAACCACGCAACTACTCATAGCCGAGACCGTTGGCAGTAATTTGAGAAATGAGAAAACTAATATTAATAATGGGAATTTTTAGCGCATTATTCGGTGGGAAAGCAAAAGCTCAATCCACAGAAGAAAAATATAAACCTGTTCTGAATGACTTAAATGCGGAACAAATTGAATTTATAAAAAATAAATCAAAACAAGCATCTGAATTTGTTGCGAAATACTCTGAATTCAAAAAAGAGGGCATAATGGAATTTCAGTATTTGGATGCATCCATAGAAAATTGGAAAAATGCCGACCAAAAATCACGTGAAAAAACAGAGGAAGTAATAGATATGATTGGAGCTTTATTCGGACAAACTTTATCTGAAAAACTGAATTTTGAATGGCAACTAATTACTGACCAATATGGAACTGATTTTACCGTAATCGACAAGAAATATTTTGTAAACGGATTCCCTTTCTCTTCTGTTCAAAAGTCTGTTTTGGAATATCGACCGAATGCTTTAAGTGAAATTTATGAGTTAATAAGAGAGCAATTAAAAAAAGCCAAAGAAAGTGGAGAAGTTGATGAAAGAAATTAAAAAACTACTGCCAACAATGTATCCTATGAAAAGCACTAGCTCAGTTTTTCAAAGTTAATATTTATATTTTAATTATCTCATAATGATTACTTTGAAGTGTTTAAATGTTGGCAATTCTCTTCCTTTTGTTGCAAATTGTCAACATTTAAATACTTTATAACTTGCTCCGCATCCTATATGTGATCAGCTTCTAGAGCCGTCACCAGCATCTGTATGATTATAAGCTATAATAAACCTGTTCACTTGCTATAAAAATGTGATATCAATGATACTGATTCACCCACGTTGTTTTGTGATACAGGCTTTACTACTTCGTTGTGAGCTTTGTTATCTGTTAATTATTCTATGACTCCTACAGAGTAAGGTATCTCTGTTTTGATTACTGCTAAGGTTCGACTCAATAATTTGCGAGCCACCTTAATGATTATTGTCTTTACATTTTTGCCTAAATGTTTACGATAATAGCCTTGCATTACTGGGTCTGT
Source organism: Aquimarina besae (assembly GCF_042434905.1). Taxonomy (NCBI): domain Bacteria; kingdom Pseudomonadati; phylum Bacteroidota; class Flavobacteriia; order Flavobacteriales; family Flavobacteriaceae; genus Aquimarina; species Aquimarina besae. Next base: position 2,842,789 of record NZ_CP170199.1, on the reverse strand, counting down.
ACGTATAGCCTGCCAAGAGGCTTCTATAAAATAGCTCCGCATCAATCGATGGGCTCTCATTGTGATTCCACTACTCCTTTGATGGTCTCCGCTTTGATGGATACCAGGAGCTAACCCAACATAACCTGCTAGATGTTTAATACTGTTAAAACGACGTAAATCCCCTAATTCACTTATAATACCACAAGCTACAATACCTCCAATACCAGGGATACTCCTCAACAAATAATAATCCTTTTTATAATGTTTGCGGCAATAAGCTCGTAGTTTAGTGGATACATCTCGTATTTCTTTATCTATAAATCTAAAATAACGCATCCTACTATCTAAGGTCTCACGAGCTGTAGAATATCTAAAAACAACTCCATCTACCCAATAACGAAATTTATGACTCCAATGATCATTATCAAACTCTTCAGGAATAGGAATACCAAAATATAATAATTGCATTTTTATATAGCTCTTTACGCGTCTATAATCCTTAACCAAATCATTACGCCTTCTAAAAAGGCTCCGAAGATGTTCCTGTTTTAATTCAGGAATATGAATACTTTCTAGTCTTCCATCTTTTAATTCTCTACTAATCAGTTGGGCATCTATTTTATCTGTTTTTGTATATTTCTCCTTGCCTTTTCGATGAATGTCTGCTGGGTTTACCACTAAGGAATTCCAACCATAACTCTCAAATTTTCGATGGGCATAGTAACCACAACAGCCAGCTTCGTAAGCAGTTGTAACCCTGTAATCTGGAAAATGTTTAGTAACATATTCTAATAAAACCTCTGGCTTAGGAGGCATCGTAAACGATTTACCAGAAAATAAATCAGTGGAGCAATGTATCTTCCAACTTCGCTTGTGAATATCAATACCAATGTATAAATTTGATTGGGCAGTCAGTTCAGTTTTCATGTCTTAGTGTTTTTGTGAACTTTAAAGATACTGGACTTACTGCTTTTTCATTGATGCTATAGCCAATAGGGCATTTAGAGACAAATTGAAAGTCCTGTTCTTTGAGCAGGCAAAGCCAAAACACAGTTTTGACGTTTAACAAAAAGAAAATTAAAAGTAAAAACGTTTGTTTTGGCTTAGTGGTAAACTGAAAGTGAAGAGCCTTAAATCTGCCCTACTGCCCATACACAGAACGTTAGCAAAAATTATGAAACAAACTTTTTGGATATTAATTTTCACACTTTTCCTTCTACCAAATCTTGGTTTTTCTCAACTTACAATTGAGGAACATTTGGAAATGGAAAATTTAAACAGTCCAACGGTTTGTGGCTCAAATATCCTTTTTACCAAAACAGTAAAGAAAGAATGGAACGGTAAAACTTATTCATCGATTGTGACTTGTGATTTGGACGGCAACAACCAAATACAAATTACCGAAAATGAATACGACTATGACCCGAAATTTTCTCCAGACGGAAAATATATCTCATTTGTTTCTTACAGAGATAATTTACAACAAGTATACATAGTGCCAAAATCTGGCGGTAAACTTAAAATGGCGTCTGACGCTCAAAACTACCTGTCGAATTACAACTGGCATAACGATAACACAATCTTATATGTAGATGACGAACCACGAGATAGCATTTTGGTTGCGAACGAAAAACAAAATGGAGGAGGATACAAAGTAGGAACAGAATTTTTTACAAATGCTCTATGGAGTTACAACATACAAACAAAAGAGAAAACCAAGATAACAAACGGAAAGTATAGAATAATTGACTTCGATGTAAGTAAAGATGGAAAACATATTGGTATTCTGGGTGCTAAGAATTATGATACATACGAGGCTATAACAAATAATTGGGTAGAAATCATTGATATTGAAAACGGAAAATCCTTTTACCGATTTGATGACGCGAACTCTTTGAACAACTTAAAATTTTCGCCTTCGGGCGAACAGATTTCGTTCGTTGGTAGTACAGGAGGTTATGCTTCAAATGATGGACTTTATATCGCAAACATCAAAACGGGCAAAACAAAAAATATGACTTACGATTTTGACCCGACCATTGAGAAAACTCAATGGATTGATGAAGAAAATATAGCCTTTTCTACGCCAAGGAATGGATACACAGGAGTTTATAATTTAAACACAAAGGGTAAGATAGAACCAATCCTAAAACCACATTGGGTTACCTATGATTTCCAAATCATAACAAATCAAATATTCTTTACTGCTTCACGAAGTTCTCGGACCAAACAATTATATAAGTTACCATTGGGAAATAATGCAGAAGGTGCAATAAGACTGACCAATCTAAATTCAGAAATAAACACAAAGATTAAGACTACTAGTAGCATTTTAGAATATGTAAGTAATGACGGAACAAATGTCCAAGGAATTATAACCTATCCACCAAACTATGACAAATTCAACGCCTATCCTCTTATGGTCATTCCTCACGGTGGACCTGATGCGAATGTGTTGGACGATTTCAACTGGATGGGTCAATTTTTTGCAGATAATGGATATGTAGTTTTTCAACCCAACTTTCGCGGAAGCATCGGTTACGGCAGAGGTTTTTATGCTGGCAATCGTAATGCATTCGGGTTTAAAGATTTTGAGGACATTATGGCTGGTGTAAACAAACTGGTCGAATTAGGAATTGCAGATGAAAATAAATTAGTTATTGGCGGTTGGAGTTATGGTGGTTATATGGCTAATTGGGCAATAACACAAACCGATATGTTTAAGGCTTCGATAAGTGTTGCTGGAGTATCAAATTTGGTAAGCCTTTATGGACAACACGAATTTAGCAACAGAGATATTGGTGTTTGGGAATACAAATCCTTACCAATTGATAACGTAGAAAATTACAGAAAAGCTTCGCCAATATTTCACGTCAAAAGTGTAGAGACACCACTTTTGATCCTTCATGGTGCAAATGATAAAAGAAGTCCAACGCTACAAGCTTGGGAAATGTACCGAGCGATGGTAGACGCTGAAAAAGAGGTCGAAATGATTATTTACCCAAGAGCAGGACACAGCATTGGTAATCCTGTTCAATTTAAAAGTGTTCTAACAAATTGGCTTGAATGGGCTGAAAGGCACATTGGTAAAGAATAACTTTTGCTAACATTGTATAAAAATAATAGCGGTTTAATCGCTTAATCGAAAGAAAATGAATAAAACAAAGGTCAGTTATAAACCGAAAAGTTAGTGCATAAAAATCCGCTACTATTCTTATACGTGACCGTTGTAAAACATTACTAAAAATTAAAAATGGGATTAGACTCGGTAGAATTAGTAATGTCCGTTGAGGACAAATTTGGAATCAGGATTCCGGATGCTGAATGTGAAAGGATTTATACTATCCAAGATTTTGCCGATAAGGTTTTTGAAATGATTTCAATTAATCCGACGGACAAATGCTTGACTCAAATAGTATTTTATCGAATTAGAAGAGCATTAATAAGTTTGACTTCAATCGAAAAGAAAATCAGACCTGATATGAAAATATCGGAATTGTTTACTCAAACTGAACTGAAAGAAAAATGGAGTCAATTAAAAACTGAACTCGGACTTGAGTTACCTGAATTAGTTGCTTTAGATTTCAACCCGGAATTAGATTCTCACGTCAAAATCTTTGGAATTAAAACTATTAAACGGACAACGCCTGTTACAAAAGGGACAATAAGACAATTAATTGATTGGATAATATCTCTAAATCGAAATAAATTAATCGACATTAAAAAAATATCAAGCAAATATGAAATTGAGCGAATTATTTGTGGAATAACCGAATATAATACTGGAATTCCAATAAGTGAAATTGAATTACATCATTCTTTTACAAATGATTTAGGAATTGACTAAAAACAGGTTACAACAACATCAATGTGCTCATAGCAGCAAGGTGATCAATCAAATGGCCATTAAATATTTAGTAAGGCGCAATGCCTGTAGAAAGTAAAAGTTAGCAACCAGTGTGCAGACCTGCCTGCCATCAGACAGGTAGGCAGGAATATCGAAAAGCAAGGTAACATTTTGCTCTGATACATTGTGGCCAAGTAAAACTGTATATGATGAGATTTACAAACCATTTCTTTTTGCTAAAATAAATCTAATTCTTGGTAATATTGTAGCGTAGTTACATTACAAACAAATGTATATTTATCATATATTCAATACTCAAAATAAACTGTAAATACCAATGACTAATAGTAAACTTATTGCCAATCGATTAAGAGAGCTTTTCTTGAACGGGCGTTGGATTGCAAACACTAACTATAAAGAACTAATAGAAAATGTATCCTATAAACAAGCAATACAGCAAATCGAGTCTTTAAATACAATTGCAGCACTCACATATCATATCAACTACTATCTAGCAGGCATTCTCAATGTATTTAATGGTGGTCCACTTGAGATTAGGGATAAATATAGTTTTAATATGCCACCGATAACATCTGAGAATGAATGGAACAAGCTTACAACCGATTTTTTTTCTAATGCCGAAAAGTTTATCCTTCAGGTTGAAAAAATGAATGATCAAAAATTGAATGCAGCCTTTGTAGATGAGAAATATGGTACTTATTTAAGAAATATTGAAGCTGTCATCGAACATAGCTATTATCATTTAGGGCAAATTTCACTCATAAAAAAACTTATAACATAGAATAGCTTATAGAATATAGAATATAATATTCCATTAATCAGGACGCAAATATTACAGTTCAGGTATTGGATTTAACGATTAGGTAAGATAATTTCTTTGATGATCTGATTTAACGATAACTTTTGATCAAATTATTTTACTATGTTTTTAAGTTCTATAGGAATCGTTCATTTTGCAGCATCTGTTATTTCACTAGCCAGCGGAACACTGGTTTTGCGGAAATCAAAAGGGACAAAAGCGCATCGACAACTTGGCTATCTTTACACTGTATCCATGCTTATTGTTCTTACCACTTCTTTTATGCTATATAGACTACACGGCACGTTTGGAATTTTGCATTGGTTCGCGGTAATCAGTAGTCTTACTCTTTTATGCGGAATTATACCTATGTTTTTAAAGAGACCGAATGGATATTTAAAACTTCATCTTAGCTTTATGTATTGGAGTGTTATTGGTCTATATTGTGCATTTTTTGCCGAGGTGCTTACCCGAATTCCTTTTATCTTAAAACTTGATAAAAACATTCTTACCATTTTTTATTTACTAGTGGGTGCTGCAACAGCAATAGTAGGAGGATTAGGTTCTGTGTATTTCAGAAAACATAAAGATTCCTGGATACATATGGTAGATAATTTCGAAAAGAAATCAGAAAAGTAGCCAAGTAATTGAGAGCATACTTTCTAATCTTTAACTATTCAAAAATTTACTTTTTATAATAAATATTAAGCTCTGACTACTCCTATGTTAGCAAGCGAAAAAATAAAATGTTGCTAGCTATAAAAATTACTTGTCAAGTTTTTAAACTTGTAAAAATATCCAAAATTATTAAGTAAATAATAATGCTATACTTAGAAAATCGAAGGTGTTTATTGCACAAATAGAGCCTATTATGATTAAAAGAATAAATCCAGTATTAAAAATACTTTTGATTGTTTTTTTTAAATGAATGGCACAAATGTATGTTGTATCCAATACAAATTCAACGAGTAATTTGCAAAAGGAAGAATAACTTTTATTACCAAAGATGTTTCTCAATTTGGTACTAAATAAAAGAAAAAAGCGTTGTAAAAATTACAACGCTTTTCAAAACGATGTAACTGCCATTACTTAGGCATAACTACATCACCAATCACATGAATCACTCCATTAGTAGCCATTACATCAGTTTTTACGATTTGGCTATACTTTCCATTTTGATCTTTTAACCAGATCTTTCCGTCTTTTTGTACTACTTTTAACTTGGCACCGTTTAAAGTGGTGAGCTCTGCTTTTCCTCCACCACTTTTTAAAGCTTTTACAACAGCTGATGCATCCATTTTACCTGATATAACATGATATGTAAGAATAGAAGCTAACTTTTCTTTATTTGAAGGTTCTAATAAAGAGTTTAGCGTTTTAGAATCTATTTTTGCAAAAGCATCATTAGTTGGAGCAAATACTGTAAAAGGTCCATCCCCCTTTAAAGCTCCTACTAGATCTGCTGCCTTTAGGGCTGTTACCAATGTAGAAAAGTCATCCACAGAAACGGCTACGTCTACTATATCATTTTTTGATTGCGCAAAAGTGGATTGAGAACATACAAATAAGAAGAGTGTAGAGGCAATAAAAATTAGTTTTTTCATGATTTTATTTTTTAATAATTAAACATTTTGAAACGCGCTTTCATAATCATATACACAACTTTATTTCGTTTAGATGAGATTGGATAAGATTTTTTTTAAATTTGAAGAAGCCAATAACTAAATGAAAGACGATTTAGAACTTATATCAAGGTTACAGAATCAAGACACTAAAGCCCTGTCTAAAATATATGAACGCTACTCTGGAGCACTTTATGGAGTCATTTTGAGAATGTGTAAAAACGAACCTTTAGCACAGGATTTATTACAAGAAACATTTATGAAAATTTGGCAAAAATCACATACATACAACCCGGATAAAGGAAAGTTTTTTACTTGGTCTTATCGAATTGCGAGAAACATAACGTTAAATTCCTTAAGAAAAAAAGATATCCTCATCCAAAATGAGGATTTAAGTGTATATAAAAATAAGAGTACCCCTGAAGTAGCAAAAGATTACTTAGAATTAGATGGTTCTTTAAGAAAACTAGAACCTCATCATCAAAGAGCTTTAGAGCTAGTATATTTTAACGGACTTACTCATAGAGAGGCTCACCAAGAAATGGAGGTGCCTTTAGGTACTTTTAAATCTTATATTAAGCAAGCTCTTAAAAAATTAAGTGAATACTATAAAGAAGAACTTGTGTTAGTTTGGATTATTATTGAAATGATGAGATGATGGACAGGAATACAATAAAAGATAAAGGAATATTAGAACAATATTTGTTAGGTGAACTCTCTGAAGAACAATCTAAAGAAATAGAGAATATTTTAAAGGAAGATCAAGATTTACGAGAGTATTACACCAAAATGGAAGACGATATGGAGAGGATGACTATAGAGAATGCCATCTCACCTCCTGCTCAAGTCAAAACTGATTTATTAAAACAAGTCGAAAATTCTGGCAATACTCCTAAGAAAAAAGCACTCTCACTTGCAAAGGAAAAAAGACAACCATACAATTTTGCTATTGCTGCCAGTCTTGCCGCTTTATTTTTAATGAGCTCTGGATGGTTATATAATAAATGGCAAAATACAGAACAAACTATGATTACTCTTCAGCAGGAGACCAATTATTTAAAGAATAGGCTGGTTAATTTGGAAGGTAATTATAAGGAAACTGATAGATGGTATCAGGCTATCAATAAACCTGAAGTAATTCAATTAGTATTAAAAGGCAATCAGAAGTCACCAAATTCTGCTGCTATAGCTTACGTAAATCATCAGGACAAAGAGGTAATTCTAAATGCTAAAGGACTTTCTAAACTACATCAAGACAAAACTTATCAGATGTGGGCTGATGTTGATGGAGAAATGATTGATATGGGGGTCATTCCTTCAGATAAAGAAATGATTGTAATGAAGTACATCGAAAAAACAGAATCATTAAACATAACTATTGAACCTGCCGGAGGAAATGATCACCCAACAGTAGAACAATTAATCTCTAATGTGATCCTTTAGCATAAAAAAATATAGTTTCCGTAAACATATAAATTTTATGATATTCGAAACGCATCAATTGTCTTCACCGATTAGCGATTACATTGAATCAATATTTCATCTTAAAAATTTCAATCCTGATCATTCTATAGAACGGGTTGTTCCTACAGGACATGTTTTTGTGATATTTGAATTAGATGGCATGTCAAGAAACACATTTGACAATACCACATTAAAACCTATCAAAACATTTAGTAAATCTTGGATATCCGGCATTCATAAGAATTACATTTCCATTTCAGCACATCAAGATTCAGAAATGTTTGTCATTCAGTTTAAGCCTTTTGGAACCTATCCTTTTTTTCATTTCCCTGCTAAAGATCTCAACGAAAAAATTCTTTCTACTGAAGAAGTTTTTGGGGAAGAGCTTTTACTACTCAGAGATACCCTTTTAAAACTAGAAACATCTCGGGATAAATTCATTGCAGCAGAAAAATGGTTAACTCATAAGTATGATCCTGCTAAAATTCCTTCAATAGATTTACTTTCTGTGGTAAAAAAAATACATCAACAATCAACTTTCAGTTTTAATTCTATAATTGAAAGTTACCCATACACTCAAAAACATTTGATTGATCAGTTTAAAAAATATATTGGAGTTACCCCAAAATATTATCATCGTATTGTACGATTCAATGAAATTTTACAGCAAATTCAGCAAAAAGAACAAATTTCGTGGTCACAGGTTGCTTATCAGTGTGGATACGCAGATCAATCCCATTTTATAAAAGAGTTTAGTCATTTTTCAGGCTTTAATCCAGAAGAGTTTATCAAACAAGAATTTAATAGAGACGAGCCTAATTTCTTTCCTTTAGATAGAGAAGGTTAATTTTTTACTATGGAAAGCATTTTTCTTTTCAGTACTTCGCATTAAATTTAGCATTCTATGAAAAAAATCACGTGCACTTTCCTCCTATTATTTTCTGGCTTATTTCTTTATGCACAAGATCAAACCGAACCTATAGAAAAAAGAGTTATTTCAACAGTTGATTCTACAAATAAAAAAGAATTAGTTCTCATACAAGAATTTATAGTAAACGTACCGCTAGATTCTGTTTGGAATGCCTATACTACCAAGAAGGGTTGGGAAAGCTGGGTTGCGCCTATTGCTGATGTTGATTTTAAAATTAATGGAGAAATAAAAACCAATTATAACAAAAACGGTAAAATTGGGGATAGTACTACCATCAAACTTAAAGTGGTTAATTATGTTCCAAAAAAATTAATCACGCTGCAAGCTGAACTTACGACCAACTTTCCTGAGTTTATGAAAAAAGATGAAAAAGATCTCTATAACATTATCTGCTTTGAGCCTTTAGCTAGTAAAAAAACAAAGATGATATCCTATGGAATTGGATATAAAAACAATCCAAAATATCGATCATTGATGAAATTCTTTATTTCCGGAAACGAAATGTCATATCAACAATTAATTACATATCTTGAAAAAGGAGAATCAATAAAATTCTAATACTATGGATCAAGCTTTACAAACGATGATTAGTAATATGCCTGAGAAAACAGGAAAGTCGTTAGAAGAATGGAAAGAAATTTTAAAAGAAAATTCATTTACCAAACATGGTGAAGCTGTTAAATTCCTAAAAACAGAACATGGTGTAACCCACGGTTTTGCTAATACTATAGTCTCGCTATCCAAAGATTCTAATGATACGCCTGACGATTTGGTAACTAGTCAGTACAAAGGGAAAGAAAACTTGATCCCTATTTACGAAAAACTACTTACTGCAGTAACATCATTTGGTGCTGATGTCATTCAAACGCCCAAAAAAGGAAGTGTAAGTATTATAAGAAAAAACCAATTCGCCCTTATCAAACCTGCTACTAAAACCAGAATCGATCTTGGTTTAAAACTAAAAGGCAAACCCACTACAGAAAGACTACAAAACTCTGGTCCATTTGGTACAATGTGCACGCACAGGGTACAATTGCAATCTATTGAAGAAATAGATACAGAACTGATAGCGTGGTTAAAGGAAGCTTATGAAATGGCAGAATAGAAACTAAAAAACATTGAAAAAAATAGTTAGTTACATCTGGCCACTTACCAAAAAAGTTCAATCTAAAATCAATGGTACACTAGAGATAACGTGGATGAACGGTAAAAAGGTATTGGATAGTGAAACCGCCAATTATTCTTATGGTTCATTGCAGCGGATCTTGGATTATGGATTATCCAAAATTTATTTTGATAGTAAAGCAAGTATTCTTTTGTTAGGTATGGGTGGTGGCAGTGTTATTGAAACATTGAGAAATCGGTATAATCATCATGGTCATATTACGGCTGTAGAAATTGATCCTGTTATTATTGAATTAGCAAAAGATGAATTTAATGTCTCAGAAAATAAAAACCTAAGTATTGTTCCTGATGATGCTCTTCATTTCGTAACTAATACTAATAACTCCTTTGACCTAGTTATTATAGATCTATTCATTGACCTAAAAGTACCTCAACCTTTTTATTCAATTACTTTTTGGAATCAATTACTAAATGTAATAAAGTCAAAAGGAAATGTGCTTTTTAATGCAGGAATTCAACTGGATGATGATGCTGATGTTCAATCAATAATTTCAAATTATTCTGAAGTCATAGAATTTCAACTACATCATAATGTACACGGAACCAATACGCTTCTTATAGCTAGGAAAAAATAGTATCTTCGTTAGTGATAATTACCTCTGCAATAATGAACGCAAAACACCTTACGGATACTGCTAAGACCATAGCTTCTTTTATTCACAGAACTCCCATATTAACATCCAGACTTCTTAACGAACTTTCTGGAGCGGACCTTTATTTTAAGTGCGAAAACTTTCAACGAATGGGCGCTTTTAAGATGCGTGGAGCAACCCATGCTATTCTAAAATTATCCGAAGAACAAAAATCTAAAGGAGTCGTAACCCATTCTTCCGGTAATTTTGCACAAGCGCTCTCTCTTGCTGCACAAAATTTAGGAGTCAAGGCTTATATCGTGATGCCATCCAATGCGCCGCAGGTAAAAAAAAATGCGGTAAAAGATTATGGGGGGCAAATCATAGAATGCCCACCTACGCATAAACATCGTGAAGAAACAGCAAACAAAATACAGAAAGAAAAAGGTGCAACTTTCTTGCATCCTTATAACGACCATAATGTAATTCTAGGACAAGGAACAGCTGCTTTAGAACTATTGGAAGATCATCAGGATTTAGCATATATATTTTCTCCGGTTGGTGGTGGAGGACTGATTTCAGGTACAGCGTTGGCAGCCCATTATTTTGGAAACAACTGTAAAGTTATTGGAGGCGAACCTTTTGAGGTTGATGATGCCTATCGCGCTTTACAAAGTGGAAAGTTAGAAATAAATAATACTACCAATACAGCTGCTGATGGACTCAAAATGCCATTAGGTGATCTTACTTTTCCTATTATTCAGAAATATGTTTCGGAAATCATTAGAGTCCATGAAAGAGAAATTATAGTATCAATGCGATTGATTTGGGAACGTATGAAAATTATCATAGAACCATCTTGCGCAGTTCCTTTTGCTGCTTTGCTTAGAGAAAAAGAAAGATTTCAAGATAAAAAAATCGGTATCATTCTTTCCGGAGGTAACGTTGATCTAGACAATTTACCTTTTTAACAATAATATATGATTTTATACATCGGATAAAATGAAAAGAGTAAACATCTGTATTGTTTACGTTACTTTTTGACATCAGCACATAGTAACTTTATACAAAAAGTTAGATATGTTATTACCAAGAAAAAAAGTTCCAGAACTTAAGTTACAATTGATTAACGATACTACATGGAAATTATCGGAACAAAATCCCGATAATTTTATACTACTAGTTTTCTATCGTGGACTACATTGCCCAATTTGTAAAAAACAACTCGAAGAACTGACAAACAAATTAGATGATTTTGTAGAGCGTGGAGTCAATATAATTGCCATTAGCTGTGATACCGAAGAAAGAGCAAAAAAAACTGCTGACAAATGGAGGATACCATCGTTACCTATTGGATATGAAATGACAATTGATACAGCAAGAGATTGGGGATTGTACATTTCAACTGCTAAAGATGATAAAGAACCTGATCATTTTTCTGAGCCTGGGCTCTTTCTAATTAAACCAGATCAAACACTATATTTTTCTTCGGTACAAACAATGCCATTTGCCAGACCGCAATTAGATGATATCATAAATGCCATTGATTATATCTTAAAGAACGATTATCCAGCCAGAGGAGAAGCCTAGATAACGTTAGATAGATCTATTAAAATATTCTTACAAAAGCATGCAATAGCATGCTTTTTCTTTTTTACTATTTTCTTGTCCTCAAAAATCAAGAATATTTTATTTTAATAATTTTTTAACATCATTTCGTACGTACTGAGAACATTCATCTTTTACACACAGCTACTAAAAAATTAGTTTAAATACTAATTGATTAGTTGTAAAACTAATTTATTAGTAGTAAGTTTGTTTTATCAAATTTTCAAGATCATGCAAAAGTTAGCAAAAAGAGAAGAACAGATCATGCAGAGTTTATGGAAGCTGGAAAAAGCTTTTATAAAAGAAATTATAGAGGAATTACCCGATCCTAAGCCTCATTATAATACCACAGCAACGATTGTAAAAATTTTAGAAGAAAAAGGTTTTATTAGTCATAAAGCTTACGGCAACAGTTTTCAGTATTATCCTTTGATTTCTAAGCATGAGTATCAGAAAGATGTTCTGGGTGAAGTAGTTCATAATTATTTCGATAATTCTCCTATGGCATTGGTAAAGTTCTTTGCTAAGGAAGAAAAAATAAATACGGAAGAATTGGAAGAAATCATCAAACTCATTAAAAACAATAAGTAATGGCTTATATCTTCTACAGTGCGTCGCTAATAGGTTTATCTTATATTATTTATAGATTATTCCTTGCTAAAGAAACTTTTTATCACTTAAATAGATGGATATTATTGAGCTTGATCTTTATTTCCTTTTTATTACCATTTATCTCAATACCGGAAAATATCTCTTTCAGAACTACAATTTTTCAAAAATCAGAAATTGCAAATCGCACTAATGATCCGGCTAAAAATCCAATAACAAAAAATAAAATTCAATATAATCAATCCGAAAATTTAGCTCTTTCAACTTCTGATAAACTTACAAATACAGTCGCTCCCTCGATTATTTCTTTAGACTGGAGATCGATTATTCTTTATATCTATATTTTGGGCGTAATGGCCTTTGGCGTAAATTTTTTAATCCAATTATCTGTATTAATATATAGAATGATCCGGTATCCCAGCATCGAGGTAGATACCTATAAAATAGTTGAAACCGATACAAACCACGCTCCCTACTCTTTCTGGAATAGGATCTTTATAAATCCTAATCAATATCAACCGGATACTTATTTACAGATCTTGAAACATGAACAAATGCATATTACCGGTAAACATAGCTTAGATATGTTGTTGGTAGAATTATTAGTAACCGTACAATGGTTTAATCCCTTTGCCTGGCTATATAGAAAAGCTATCGACAATAATCTGGAATATCTAACTGACAATGGTATGCTTATGAAAGGAGAAGATAAAGAAGTATACCAAATGAATTTATTAAAAGTCTCTACTCCAGATATGCCTACAGGTTTGGCAACAAGTTACAATCAATCATTTCTCAAAAAACGAATAATTATGATGAATTCTAAAAAATCAACAGCAAAATCAGGATGGAAATACCTAATCATTATTCCGTTACTGGCCATAACCGCATTATCATTTAATCCGGTTAGTATCAATTCTTCAATCGCTGAAGTTGATGAATCGTATTTTAATGAATTAAAAACTCCAACGGATGACCACTTTAAAGAGTCAAAATTTAAAAATGATTTTACTAAAGGTGTTTGGGACGCCGAAGTTGGCGGAGGAAAGCTATGTGTAATGTACAGAAGCGCAGAACCTCTAAAGAGAAATTTCTGGTCTATTACAAGATGCTATGATCCTTCATTCTTTGCAGATTTCCCTACTGGTGATAAACAAAAACTAGAAATTAACCGAGACGCCGGAACAATGATATTTGTGGGTGAATTTGAAAATGGCATCGGAGATGGGAGATACACTTTTACTCCAAACGCTAGTTTCAGTAGCGCATTATCTAAACAAGGATTCACGGCTGATAATGAAGAACTAGTTCATTGTTTTCTTACAGATTTTGACAACAACTATTTAGCATATTTAAAGAAAGAAAACCTTTCGTTAAGCCAGGATGATTTTGAAGATATTATCCATAAAGGACTTTCTCTTGAAAAATTAAAGATGTACCGAAAAGAACTCTCAGCACTTGGATACTCTAACTACACTATGAAGGAAGTTAGTAAACTTAATTTATTTGATGTAGACATTCCTTATATAAAGTTTATCAATAAGTTAAATGGTCAAAAGGCAACATTAAAGGAAATTACAAAAGCGAAAATTCATAATCTCTCGCCAGAATTTATTAAGTCTTATGATGACAATGGTTATAAAAAGATGTCGCTAAACGATTATATGAAACTAAAAATTCATAACGTTTCTCCTGATTTTATCGCAGAATTCAAGAAAGAAGGATATACAAATATCTCAGCAAAAGAAGCACAAAATTTAAAGATCCATAATGTGACCCCACAGTATATTCAGGCTTACAAAGATGCCGGATATAAAGATATTACATTAAAAGAAGCAAAGGAATTGAAAATTCATAATGTGACTCCGGATTATATTACCAGTTTTAAAAAAGCCGGATACCCAAACATTACTCTGAAAGAAGCTAAAAAATTAAAAATTCATAACATTACTGCTGATCTCATCAAGTCTTATAAAGAAGCTGGACAAGCAAACATTTCTTTAAATGAAGCCGTAAAACTAAAAATTCATAACATTACCACTGCTCAGGTAAAAACTGGCAAAAGCTATGAACAATCCAGTTCTACCAATAGTTTGGGTAAAGCATCTCAAGATGTGCAACAAACACCCGGTGATTTTATAAAACAGTTTAAAGCACTTGGCTATCAAAATGCCTCTGTAGATGATATCATTTCGCTTAAAATCCATAATGTAACACCCGATTTCATCAAAAGATATCACAATGCCGGATATAAAAACATCCCACTAGATAAAGTTGTAGGGTTAAAAATTCATAATGTGAGTCCAGAATTTATAGAGACGTTCAAAAAAGCCGGATACGAGAATATTTCTCTAGAAGAAGCTATGTCCTTAAAAATTCATAATGTATCTCCGGATGCTGCTGCAGAGTATGTAAAAATTGGATATAACAATCTTACTATTGATGACTTAATGTCTCTAAAAATCCATAATGTTTCACCCGAATACATAAAGGAGTTCAAGAAAACACGGTTTGGTGATATTGCGTTTGACGATATTATATCATTTAAAATTCATAATGTCAATCCAGATTTTATAAAACCTTTTGAAGATTTAGGATATAATAATATTACTACGGATCAGGCTATGAGTCTTAAAATTCATAACGTTACTCCTGAATTTGTAAAATCATTGAAAGATCAGGATCCTAATATATCGCTTGAGCAAGCAACCAGAATAAAAATTCATTTTTAAGTGTTTATTTAAAACTAGCCAACAACTAATTACATTCATCAATCATTGAAAAGGCTGCTAATCAAATATGATTAGCAGTTTTTTTTACCAAAACCTGTGGTTCCTTCTACTTGGGCGACAGCGCTATTGCGATGGGCGGAGACGAGGGGATTTTTACATCAAAAACATCACATCAAACTCGCGTTATTTATATGTATGTAAACCGATTTGCCTATGTATTCTGAGTGAATTATCTTTTTCTCTACGCCAGTATGAAATTCCGTTTCCTGCAGTACTACCAGTAAATCCCGGAACTGTCCATTCTACATAAAATCCACCATATTTGATGTAGCCGTTTTCTACTTTATCGTATGCATACGTCATCAACTCAAGAGAATCTATTTTTGCCGGATTATGATAATAAAGTTTGTAGTGATCTACTAAAACTGATTTTCCTGTTTTAATAGTATCAGCAAACGGTAAATACATTGCATCCTCTGTATAGGCATCCGCAGTTTTCTCAGGAATCCGAGCTATTACATTATTTTTACCCAAAGCGATATAAGCTTCTAATTCTCTTGGTATTGTAATCATGTTAGACATAGCATTAGTAGCAGTAGCAGCTTTAGGGACTATCAATATCGTGGGGTCTTCGATAGGTTGTAAATATCCTAATGATTCTGCACGTAGTTTTAATTTCCCTTCTGCATCTTTTTTCCAGACATTAAGGTATTTACCGTTTACTTTTTCAGAATTTTCAAAAACCTTGGTAAATAACCCTATCTCAATGATTCGGTTTTTAAATTCTAAAATGTCTATTGTTTGCCTATGATATTCTTTAATATTCTGCCTTGCAAATATGGTATCATAGTATATTTTAATATTGTTTTGATTTACTATTATTGAATTGTAGTCTGCCATTAAAAAAGACTCACCATCATATAAATCCCGTATTACTTCAAACGATTTGATCTTGGCAGCGTGAATTATCTTCTGATTATATGAGAGCAGTAGATCTTGTAAAACTTCTGACTTTGTCAATTCGTTATCCTTGTTCCTTTTTATGTTTTTGCAGGATACTAATGCTACTAAAACAATCGCTAAAAACTTATATTTCTTCATTCTTCTATCTTTTTAAATTCTTCACTCTACATAAGAAGTCATATTAAAAATGACTTTCCAAATCTTTAAAGTGTTGTCTTTCATTCTTCTAAAAACGAATAGGTTTTTGGTTTCAAAAGTATTAGATGTATTCTTATGGGCCGGATAAAATGTTCCTTTTACCTTACCATGCATGATTACATTTTTTTCAAAAGAATGCATTTGTATTATTTCATGCTTCATATCAGCAAAACCATATTGTTTTTCGTTGTTGATATGTTCTATTAAAGAAGTTTTGGTAGTAATTACAGGGTGATTTGGAGCCATATGAACTAAATCATCAACCCACACCTGCATTTTATCCTCTGTAGAAATAGAATGATCATCTAGAGCCTCTAAAATCATTTGCACTGATTCTTGATCCTGTTTCGCAGAAAAACTTTCGACTTCCTTATGTTCTTTACATTGTATACACACCAATATAGACATCAAGAATATTATAATAAAAACTCTATTCATTGTTGTTGTTTTTTGATTATTAGAATTTAAGATGTTTATTTAAGAGTGGTATGACTCTTGTAGCGATGCGTCCATCATCGCCCCAATATTTATTCCAGGGATCACCCACAAACTCCTCTCCTATATGTTCCACACCTAAATCCATTAATTTTTTACTAAACCTACGATTAGAAATCACGTGTGCTTGTGTTTGATCAAATCGTGCCCAATCAAACGCAATGGCTTTTAGACTTCTTAAATTATCGCCATATTCATCTAAACTTTCATCTAAATGAAATCCTTTCCGCTCTTTTCTCACATTTTTTGGGTGTAGAACTAACTTACCGTTTTCATCTTTTTCAAACAGAAAATCACAATATAAAGGAGGTCTTTCAGGGTTCGGAAGGAACGCCTGACAAACACTAGTGAAAATTTGAGTCATCACGTTTTCATTTATTTCCGCATAGGACTCTGCAGCGTGTACCTTATCCCAATCAATAGCTAACGAAACTCTTGGTAGATAACCTGATCCTGTAGCCACGGGATGTAGGGCGTACACCACGCTAAAAAGGTCAGGGTATGCCATACCAAGTTGTAATGCCCCTCTTCCTCCCATAAAATGCCCTATGACTGCTCTACTATTTTTATTTGATATTGTTTTATAGTTTTGGTCTATATACGGAAGCAATTCCATAGTAATGAAATCCAACCATCGTCCACTTGTATTTGAATTTTCATAAAGACTCCCTACATTGGTTGAGGTGAAGTCTGCAACTACAAAAATGAACTCTTTAGATTGATTGCTCTCAATACTTTTATCTATAATTTCCGGAGTTTTATGATCAGAAACAATATGATTCGGGTTTTCAAAAAGGCTATGTAGATAATAAACTACAGGATACTTTTTTTTTGATTGAGAATAACCTGGCGGAAGATAAATTTTTATATTTCGTTTTGTATTTAACCCTATTTTATTTGCTGTTAACACTTTAGAAAAAATAGTATCATCCATTACTTCTCCCTTCATCTGATGCTGAGCGA
Source organism: Aquimarina besae (assembly GCF_042434905.1). Classification (NCBI taxonomy): domain Bacteria; kingdom Pseudomonadati; phylum Bacteroidota; class Flavobacteriia; order Flavobacteriales; family Flavobacteriaceae; genus Aquimarina; species Aquimarina besae. Next base: position 2,824,798 of record NZ_CP170199.1, on the reverse strand, counting down.
ATGTATTTATTGAAAAAAGGAATACTAAGATATTTACAAATACTATTCTGAATGAAAAGGCTTTACATTTTATAGAATACTTCATTGGTTTGCACGTCGGGTTAATAATTATAATCATAGGTTGCTATTTGCCGAACGATTTTGAGCGATCCATTAGGTTCACGCCTCCATATTTTAATACCTTTTCCTGTACTAATACCGGAGTACTCATTATTTCGCCAGTTCGCAATGTGACTTGCATAATTGACAATGTAAGTTCCTAAATCATCTATGTGATTATTTCGAATATCCAACTCCTCAAAAATCGGGAGTTCAGCCACATGATCTTTTATAAAAGAATCTAATAACTTTTTATCTTGATACATTGGTTCATAACTAAACAGGGCTATGGCATCATATGTATATAATTGCGACCATAATATATGATCTCCTTGCGATATAAACTCTTCCATAAATTGATTTAGTGCTGCTAGTTCAAAGCGTATATTACTGTTAACAGGAAGATGACCTTGATATGCCAAAACGATACCAGGAATCTGATCAAATTTTAACTGTTCGGTTAAATCAGTGTGATGATCATAATTCTATATCTCTGAGATTAAAGAAACTCGGTTCTTTTCTTTTTTCCAGATATTGAGATATTTCCCTTTTAGTTTTTCAGTTTTTTTGGTGGATTTTAATTGAATATCCATCTCAAAAGTTCCTATTACTGAAAGTTGAGTGCCCAGATCCAGTATTTCTATATTTTCTCTTTTGTAGTCTAAAATTTCAAATCGATCAAAAAATGCTTTATGATAGATCAATGCGTTTTCTTTGCCCAACAATGTTTGTTGAAAAGCGGGCATCAAACGAATGTCATCAGCGTAATATTGTGTGAATATTTTGGGATTAACTTCTAACATTCCCTTGATGTAATCATTCGTGAACTTATTCAGGAATACATTCAGATTCTCCTTAACTATTGATTTGTTTTGAGCCATTATCAACTCAATACTCATCAATATTACAATTGGTAAGAGAAGATGGATTTTAGATCGTGTCATAATCAAAAAACTTTTAGTTGCTCTTGCTAAAATATTCTGAAAATAAAATCACTAATGCATTCAATTGATGAAGTCTTAAAAACTATTGATCATCAACAAAAATTGAAGATTTCTTTACCGCGTAACTGGACAAACTCTTATCTGAATCCATTCGTCAACTATATTGATACGTTTGTCAATAAATCAGAGCCCCTACCTATGTTTCAAAACTATTTTCTTATTTTACTACATCTTAAATGTTATGTTTTATGCAGTTTACATTGGGTACTATTAAGAATTCTAAAATACTTACATCTTTATATCGTTATAAGGTTCATCACCTATTATTTTGGTTTGTCTATCATTATATGTGGTGGGCGATTGGTATGGGTAGCGCGAAAGAAGCCGCCTATAACATATTTTTTTCGGTATATACTACAAAGTTTCTTTTCTATTTTATTTTCCAAGCAGCAGCAGTCTATTTCAATTTATATTATCTGATTCCGACGTTTTTAGAAAAAAGAAAATATCTTACTTATCTCTTTTTCTTTGCACTAACTATCTTGATTACTGTACTAATTATTACTTCTGGATATTTTGTCACTGCTTCTTTTGCTAACTCCACCGTTACAGAATTGTTCGGGGATCAAACTTTTATAAAATTGATGAAATCAAGTCCTTTGTCATCTACATTAGCGAGTATGACATTAGCTATGAGTATCAAATTAGCTAAAAACTGGATTAAATCACAACAACGACAACAGTTACTGGAAAAAGAAAAGATAGCAACTGAACTCAAATTTTTAAAGTCTCAATTCAATCCTCACTTTTTGTTTAATACGATCAATTCGATTTTTGTGTTGATTCATAAGAATCCGGATATGGCTTCAGAATCACTTGCTAATTTTTCGGATCTTTTGCGTTATCAATTGTATGAATGCAATGAGGCTAAAATACCTTTGGAAAAAGAAATTAATTACCTTCAGAATTTCATTGATTTAGGCAAGTTAAGACTTGATACAACCGTTAGGGTTACCACCAGTATTGAAGATCAAACTTATGGCAATGTGTCCATAGCTCCCTTTATATTGATGCCGTTTGTAGAAAATGCTTTTAAACATTGTTCACAAGGTAACGATCAAAAAAATTGGATCTCTATAGGACTTCATTTTCAAAAAGAAAAAATCTCGCTAGAAGTAGAGAATAGTATAGTTTCTGATGAATTAAATTCTGGTGATCTCTCTAAAAATAATGGAATAGGACTAAAAAACGTACAAAGAAGACTGGATTTAGTATATCCAAATCAATACACGTTATCTATACATAAAGCAAAAAACACCTATAACATACGGCTTGATCTTCAATTAAAGAGTTCTCAAGTTATATCGGAACATACTTTGGTTCCTCTAACCTCATTACAATCTTAAAAAAGAGAAAATTATGGTTTTAAAATGTATTGTAATAGATGATGAACCTTTGGCCAGAGAGTGTATTTCTAATTATGTGAACGAAGTTGATTTTTTGGAAACCATAGGATCTTGTGGCAATCCTTTGGAGATTACGAAAATCAAAGATTCACATTTGGCAGATTTACTTTTTCTAGACATACAAATGCCAAGAATGAATGGAATTGAATTCTTAAAGTCTATGAAATCTAAACCATTGGTAGTGATCACCACTGCTTTTCCGAACTATGCATTAGACGGATTTGATTTGGATGTGATGGATTACTTATTAAAACCTATTACCTTTACCCGTTTTTTTAAGGCGGTTTGCAAAGTAAAGGAGCAGTATTTTTTAGTAAATAATCATAAGGTTTCTGCTCTAAAAGAAGAAAATCCAGAACCAGATCACATCTTTTTAAAATGCGAGAGTACTTATAGAAAAATATATTTTGATGACATTCTATTTATCAAATCTATGCAGAACTACGTAGCTTTTCATACCAAAGATGGAAAAAAACATCTTTCTTTAATTCCGCTGAAAGAAGTTGCAAAACAATTAGACTCGAATATTTTCTTGCAAGTTCACAAATCATTCATTGTTTGTGTTCATAAGATTGAAGCCATTGAAACAGAAGGTATCAAGATAGATTCTTATCATATCCCATTAGGTCGAAATTATAGAACATCCATTATGGAAAAAATAGTAAATGACAGGATATTAAAAAGGTAGTTCTTATTGCGAACTAAATGTCTGCAGAATTGAAAAAGGCTACTAATTCCCATTTTAGCAGCCTTTATTAACACTAATATTGAATATTAGATTTCTAAACTACACCCTTGGTAAATCTCCTTCTCCCTTGAGTGGTAAATTCGAGCTCCCCATTAAATAAGTATCAATATGATACGCAGCCTGTCTGCCTTCTGCAATGGCCCAAACGATTAACGATTGCCCTCTACGGGTATCTCCAGCTGCAAAAACACCTTTTACATTCGTTGCATAGTTATCTTCGGTTGCTTTTATATTGGTTCTGGCATCCATATTTATTCCTAATTGTTCTGCAATGGTAGGTTCTGATCCGGTAAAACCAAGAGCCAATAATGCCAATTCACATTTCCATTCTTTTTCTGTATTAGGAATTTCTTTTAAGGTAAAACGACCGTTTTCCTTTACCCATTCTACCTGAGATGTTATTAATCCTTTGAGATTACCATTTTCATCTCCCAAAAATTCTTTTGTAGAGATACTCCAGTTACGCTCTACTCCTTCTTGATGAGAAGAACTGGTGCGTAAACGCATTGGCCAAAACGGCCAGGGCTGATTAGCAGGACGTTCTGTAGTACCTTTACCCATAATCTCAAAATTTGTTACCGAATTTGCACCATGACGTACAGAAGTACCAATACAGTCAGATCCTGTATCTCCTCCACCAATAACGATCACATCCTTACCTGTTGCTAAAATCTCTTCTCCTAAATCTTTAATACCATCCACTCTTCGATTGTTTTGAGGCAAGAAATCCATGGCTTGCACCACGCCTTTAAGATCAGATCCTTTTACCGGCAAACTACGGCGTACGGTTGCTCCTGTGCATAATACGACTGCATCAAAATCTTTTTTTAGTTGATCTGCTTTGATATCTTTTCCGATATGCGTATTTGTTTTAAACACGATACCTTCTTCTTCTAAAACAGCAATTCTGCGGTCAATCACATGTTTTTCCATTTTAAAATCAGGAATACCATAACGCAGTAATCCTCCAACTTTCTCATCCCTCTCAAAAACAGTCACCAAATGACCAGCACGATTTAATTGTTGTGCAGTTGCTAATCCCGCAGGTCCGGATCCAATTACGGCAGCAGTTTTACCTGTTCGTTCTTTTGGAGGATTTGCTTTTACCCATCCGTTTTCAAATGCTTGCTCAACTATATTTTTTTCTATATTTTCTATGGTTACAGGATCTTCATTAATCCCTAAAACACAAGCTTCTTCGCAGGGCGCAGGACATAATCTACCAGTGAACTCAGGAAAATTATTAGTCGAATGTAATATTCTAGCTGCTTTTTCCCATTTACCACGATACACAGCATCATTGAAATCAGGAATAAGGTTTCCTAACGGACATCCACTATGACAAAACGGGATTCCGCAATCCATACATCTGGCACCTTGATCCTTAAGTTTACTTTCTTCCATCGGAACCGTAAACTCTTTATAACCCTTTATACGATCTTTAACAGGTTGGTATTGTTCAATCTCTCTTTCAAATTCTAAAAATCCAGTTATTTTACCCATATCTATAATCGTTTATGCTTGTGCTAAATTTTCTTCTTCTAATCGTTTTAAAGCCTGTTTATATTCTTCAGGGAAAATTTTAATAAATTTTGGTAATTCATTTTCCCAATTCTCGAGAATTCTTTGTGCTAACGGACTTAAGGTTGCATTGTAGTGTGATTCTATTAAACCTTTTAATTCGATCACATCTTCTGGAATTTCCACTGGATCCAGATTTAGTGATTCTTTGTTACAATGTGCTTCGAATGTTTTTTTATCATCATAAATATAGGCTATACCACCCGACATCCCTGCACCAAAGTTTCTACCTACTTCTCCTAAGATAACCGCTACTCCACCAGTCATGTACTCACATCCGTGATCACCAATCCCTTCTACAACCGCTTTGGCTCCAGAGTTACGCACGCAGAAACGTTCTCCCGCTTTCCCGTTGATATAAACTTCTCCATCGGTGGCTCCGTACAGAGTAACATTACCTGTAATTACGTTTTCCTCTGGTACCAGTGTGGCTTCATCAGGAACTTTAACAATTAATTTCGCTCCAGATAAACCTTTACCTAAATAATCATTGGTATTACCATTCACCACCATCGTTAGTCCTTTTGTAGCAAAAGCCCCAAAACTTTGACCGGCAGCTCCCGTAAAATTCAATTTCAACGTACTATCCGGTAATCCTTGAGCTCCATAAATTTTAGAAATCTCATTGCTAAGAATAGCACCAACGGCTCTGTCTGTATTGGCGATATCAAAATCTAAGGTTGTTTTTTCCTTTCTAAAAAGCGCTTGGTGTGCTTGTTCTATAATTTCAAAATCAATGGACTTTCCAAGACCGTGATCTTGTGTCTCAGAATTGTATACTTTCACTCCGTCGGTAGCCGCTACTTGATGTAGAATAGGTGAAAGATCCACTCCGGCGGTTTTGTAATGCTCGATGGCTTGTTTACGATCCAGTTTGTGCACTTGCCCAACCATTTCATTTACAGTTCTAAACCCAAGTTGCGCCATAATTTCTCTAAGCTCCTGAGCAACGAAATACATATAATTTACAACGTGCTCCGGTTTTCCTTTAAACTTCTTACGTAATTCAGGATTCTGAGTTGCGATACCAACAGGACAGGTATTTAGATGACAAACACGCATCATGATACATCCGGATGCAACTAAGGGCGCTGTTGCAAAACCAAATTCTTCTGCCCCTAACAAACAAGCTACTGCCACATCACGACCGGTTTTTAATTGTCCATCACACTCTAGTACAATTCGACTTCTAAGGTTGTTACCTACCAATGTTTGTTGTGCTTCAGCAATACCAAGCTCCCAGGGCAATCCCGCATGTTTCAACGAAGTTAATGGTGATGCACCTGTTCCTCCATCAAATCCAGAAATCAAAACCACATCTGCTTTTGCTTTGGCAACCCCTGCAGCTACGGTTCCCACTCCAACTTCTGATACTAATTTCACATTAATTCTAGCAGATCGGTTTGCTGATTTTAAATCATAGATCAACTGTGATAAATCTTCAATAGAATAAATATCATGATGTGGTGGCGGTGATATTAATCCTACATAAGGAGTAGAATTACGAGTTTTGGCGATTTCAGGATTTACTTTTGGTCCCGGCAACTGTCCTCCTTCGCCCGGTTTGGCTCCTTGAGCCATTTTGATTTGTATCTCGGCTGCATTTGTCAAGTAGTTTGAAGAAACACCAAATCTACCAGAGGCGACTTGTTTAATCGCACTATTTTTCCAGTCTCCATTTACGTCTTTATAAAAACGTAATGGGTTTTCTCCTCCTTCTCCAGAGTTACTTTTACCGCCAATACGATTCATAGCGATTGCAAGATTCTCGTGGGCTTCCTGACTAATCGATCCATAGGACATCGCCCCCGTTTTAAAACGTTTTACAATCTCTGTCCAAGGCTCTACCTCATCTAACGGAATCGGATCGTAATTAGAAAACTCTAGTAATCCACGAATTGTCATTAAGTTTTTGGACTGTTCATTGATCAAATCTGCATATTCTTTATACGTCTTAGGATCATTATCTCTTACAGATTTCTGAAGTTTGGCAACAGATAATGGATTAAACTGATGTTTTTCTCCATTTCGCCTCCAGCGATATTGTCCACCAATTTCCAAATCTAGTGCCGCATCTACTTCTCTTTCGATATATGCTCTTTTATGACGCTTCGCTATTTCTTTTTCGATTTCATATAATCCAATTCCCTGAATACGTGTTGCTGTATTTGGGAAATATTTATCGACTACTTTAGTATTGATACCAATGCACTCGAAAAGCTGAGAGCTTCGGTACGAATTCAAGGTAGAAATACCTATTTTGTTCATTACCTTTAGCACACCTTTACCTACCGCTTTATTGTAATTAGTTATCGCAGCTTCAGCCTCTAACTCTGTAATATTATTTTCCTCAATCTGTTCATTTATAATTTCATTAACCATATAAGGATTGATGGCACTTGCACCATATCCAAATAATAATGCAAAATGATGTACTTCTCTAGGTTCTGCAGATTCGATAATAATACTTACCTGAGAACGCTTCCCTAATTTCTGTAATCCACTATTGACAAAAGAACATGCTAATAAGGCAGGAATCGGAGCTCGGTGCTTACTTACATTTCTATCAGAAAGTATGATGATATTGCTTCCATCATCTATAGCTTCTGAAACTTTATGTAAAGTGTCTTCCAGCGCATCTTCTAATCCATTCAATCCTCTGTTTATATTATATAACATCGGAACAGATGTCGCTTTGAAACCTTTTTCTGAATATGTTTTGATCTTATCCAAATCCTCTTTAGAAATAACAGGATTCTGAATCTTTAATTTATTACAATGCTTTTCATTGATATCAAAAATATTATAATCAGCTCCTAATGTAAGACTGATATCTGTGATCAGTTCCTCACGAATTCCATCTAATGGAGGGTTGGTTACCTGCGCAAATAATTGTTTGAAATAGTTATAGATCAACTGTGGTCTTTCCGACAATACTGCAATGGGCGTATCAGATCCCATAGAACCGATTGGTTCTTTTGCCAGCTGACTCATTGGAACAATAATTGTATCTATGTCTTCCTGAGTATATCCAAACACTTCTTTACGTTTGGTGATGGTTTCTTCTCCTAAAAATAATGGACAATCGTTATAAGGAATATCTCTAAGATGTACTAAATTGTTATCTAACCATTCTCTATAAGGATGTTTGGCTGCTATTTCTTCTTTGATCTCCTCATCATTAACAATTCTACCTTCATCCATATTTACCAGAAACATCTTTCCTGGTTCCAGTCGACCGTGAAACTCCAGATTACTAGGTTTTATATCTACGACTCCGGTCTCTGAAGACATGATTACATATCCATCTTTCGTTACTGTATAACGCGAAGGTCTTAGACCATTTCTATCTAATACTGCTCCAATATAATTCCCATCTGTGAAAGGAATAGATGCAGGTCCATCCCAAGGCTCCATAGCGCAAGAATTATACTCATAGAATGCTTTTTTAGCTTCAGACATTTCGGGATTTTTTTCCCAGGCTTCCGGCACCATCATCATCATTACCTCTGGCAGCGATCTTCCTGTCATTAGTAATAATTCTACAACCATATCCATGGACGCAGAATCTGATTTCCCTTTCAAAACAATTGGAAGTATCTTCTTTATATCTTCTCCAAACCAATTGCTTTCCAGCAACTCTTCTCTAGAACGCATTCTAGTGACATTACCTCTTAGGGTATTAATCTCCCCATTGTGACACATGTAACGGAAAGGTTGTGCAAGATCCCAGGTCGGAAATGTATTTGTTGAAAAACGCTGATGCACTAACGCTAATCTTGTCACCACTTTAGGATCCATCAAATCGGTATAATATAACTTAATATCTTCAGGCATTAAAAGTCCTTTAAATATTAATGTCTTTGTTGACAAACTAGGTAGATAGAAAAACTTACTTTCTGACAGCTTAGATCCGTATATTTCGTGTTCTGTTACTTTTCGGGCGGTAAATAATTTTAAGTTAAAATCAAAATAACTCTGCTCCTCATTATTCTTTCCAATAAATATCTGTTTGATAAAAGGTTCTGTAGTAGCTGCGATTTCGCCTAAATGGACAGTATCTACCGGAACATCCCTCCATCCCAATAGAACTAATCCCTGATCAATAATATTTTTTTCGAAAGTATCGATACAGTATTGTCTTTGGTTTTCTTTTTTTGGTAAGAATACATTACTTACTGCATATTCTCCCGCTTCGGGCAATTCAAACTCGCAATTTTCTAAAAAGAAATCATGAGGTATATCAATAAGTATCCCTGCTCCATCCCCGGTTTTACCATCCGAACTTACTGCCCCACGATGTTCTAGTTTTTCTAAAATCTCAAGCGCCTTATGAATAATATCATTCGACTTTTTTCCTTCTAGGCTACAGATAAATCCGGCACCACAAGCGTCGTGTTCGAATTCTGGCAGATACATTCCTTGTTTCTTCATATTATTTCCGATCTAAAGTGTTTCAATTTGATGAAATTAACAAAACCTTAAGGAAGGAAAAAGAAAAACAGAGCTTTGGGGATTACTTTTCTTAGCTCTTTAAAAAAACACAAGTTTCAGTAAAATAATCACAAAATAAGGACTTCTAATTACGAATTCAATAACGCGATTTTTCTTAAAAAACCTAAATAAAATAAGGGATTGCAGGATTCTGAACTTAAATTTTATCTATGAAAACGTTTTCGTAAAAAACCGTAAATATACTACTGCGAAATCCTCATTTATTTCGTTAAAAAATATGCACCCCTAATTTTTTAGGGGGTAAATATTTTAAAATGATAAAAATACCACTATTACCCTTCAAAATTTGGAGGCTAAAAAGTAATTCACATATTTTTGATACAGATTTAACATTAATTTTAACTTTTTAGTCTTTATGAAGAAAATAGAAGCAATCATCAGAAGATCAAAATATCGTGCGGTTAAAGAAGCCTTACACGACAAAGGCATCACATTCTTTTCTTATTGGGATGTTACCGGTGTAGGTAACGAAAAACAAGGGCACGTATATCGCGGTATCTCTTATAGCACAACTGATATCCAAAGACGTTTTTTATCCATCGTTGTAAATGACGAATTTGAAGAGGCAGCTGTATCTGCAATTCTAGAAGCCGGAAAAACCGGTGAAGTTGGAGACGGAAAAGTTTTTGTATCTGATATTAAGGAAGCGTACAGAATTCGTACTTCAGAAAAAGGAAGTTCTACACTATCCTAACCACACGAACACAAATTACCAACTGAAAACAAAAAATAACTTTTAATAGTCAATTATATAATGGAAATGTTAACTATAAATAATGTATGGATGATGGTGTGTACTGCACTTGTATTTTTCATGCACTTAGGTTTCTCTTTTTTAGAAATTGGATTAACTCGTCAAAAAAACACAATCAATATTCTTTTCAAAAACGTCTTTATCATCTGTATAGGTTTGTTACTATACTGCCTAGTAGGGTTTAATTTAATGTATCCTGGATTTGCAGAAGACGCTGCCGGATTCATAGGCTTTGCAGGTTTTGGACTAAGCTCTCCTGTAGTGGAAGGAGCTTTAGATTTAACATATAACGAAGGATATACCTATTGGACAGATTTCTTATTCCAAGGAATGTTTGCTGCTACAGCTGCTACTATCGTATCCGGAGCTGTTGCAGAACGTATTAAGCTTGGATCATTTATGATTTTTACAATTATCTACGTAGGTGTTGTTTATCCAATTGTAGGTTCTTGGCAATGGGGAGGCGGATTCTTATCATCATTCCAAATCGGTGAAGCAGAAGGATTTTATGACTTTGCAGGTTCTACTTTAGTTCATTCTGTAGGAGGATGGGCTGCGTTAGTAGCTGTATGGTTATTAGGATCTAGAATTGGTAAATTCAGTTCTGAAGGTAAGCCACAGGCGATCCCAGGTCATAACATACCATTAGCGGCTGCGGGTGTATTAATCCTTTGGTTAGGATGGTTTGGATTTAATGGTGGTTCTGTACTTTCTGCAGATGCTGCTGGTACTTCTCTTACATTAGTAACTACATCGCTTGCTGCTGCAGCTGGTGGAGTTGTTGCCTTTTTAGTGTCTACATTGATGTATAAAAATTACGACTTAACGATGTTCTTAAATGGTATTCTAGGAGGATTAGTAGGTATCACTGCTGGTGCTGATCAAATGACTCCAACAGATGCTGTGTTAATCGGAGCAATTGCTGGAGCGATAATTGTATTTGGTGTAGCATTAATAGATAAATTAAAACTTGACGATCCTGTTGGTGCGATTGCAGTACACTTAATCTGTGGTATCTGGGGAACGTTAGCGGTAGGTATTTTTGGAGCTAAAGCCGGTTTTGATCAGTTCTTAGTGCAAGGAGTTGGTGTATTAGCAGCTGGTGGATTCTGCGTGTTGACTTCATTCATCATCATTTTTACATTGAAGAAAACTATTGGAATCAGAGTTTCTGAAAAAGAAGAGATTGATGGTCTTGATGGTCATGAACACGGAATGGATGCGTATCCTGACTTTAGACTAAACCAACACTAGAATTAAATTCAACTTATATATACAAAGAGGGCGATTTACAATCGCCCTCTTTTTTATTGTCTACTTAATAATTTCCATTGATAATGGATAGGATGGTTCTTCTCCATTATTAGCCTTTATAGCATTGATTATAGGAAATACTACACATAGAATGCCTATCACCACTAATCCTAAGATTCCTAGTCCAAATAGTAATATTAGTGGGATGCAAACTAATGCATAGATAAACATACTTATCTGAAAATTCATAATAGATTTTCCATGATTATCCATTGCCAATACCTGATCTCTTTGCGTCAACCATAATATTAATGGTACTATGAATCCTCCAAACCCGGTTACTAAATCTAATAACTGTGATAAATGGGTAATAACTAATAATGATCTGTCTTGTCTCATGATTTCTTTGATTTTTGGTTGATGATGTTTAAAGTTGCTAATAAAATTAGCAGTCTTTATATATATGACGCGAAGACATCTAAATTGTTACAGTATGGAGCGCTAAAAACAAAAAAAACATCCCGACAAAATCGGGATGTTCCATCTACTAACTAAATTTAAGTTCTATTGTTTATTTATTGGTTAGTTGATGATTAGTTTTCGCGTAGTGGATTCACCACCGCTTTCTATTCTGATTAGATAAATCCCTTGTCCAAGTGACAAATTCTTTGCAGAGATTGTATTCGCTCCCGGTTGTAACTCCAACACCACTTGTTTTTGACCTAAAATAGAGAATACCGTAGCGTTTGCATTTTTAACATAAGAATTTATATATATGGCAAAGTTATTACGAGCAGGATTTGGTGCTATTTTAACATCAGCAAAAATACCTTCTGGTTCGTCTCCTAATATTGGTTCTGCAGATTCTAAACTAGCAATTAAACTTTCTGCTGTTGCTGATTGTCCACAAGCTCCTTCATATATTTTTACATTAGAGAAAGTAGAATTATTACCAGATCCTGCATCATTATCGTTGATAAAGACCAATCGATCCATTGCTCCGGTGTAAAAGTTCCCTACCGGAATAATATAGGTAGTTGTTCCTCCTGAGTAATTATCAAAATTAGTAACTCCATAATTCTGAGTACCGTGCACTTTGAAATATCTATTTGCTGTTAATGAATTATCATTCTCAAAACCTACACCGTGAATTTCTCCCTGAGATGAACTACTAAAATCGAATTCGATTACTGTATTAGCAGTCACGGTATAATTTAAAGCAATATACTTCCAGGTATTATTAGTCATTGATAAAGAAGCACCTCCATTACCAATAGAGAAGTTTCCTGCCGCATCTTGATTAGAGAAACCAGTGATTCCAAAATCATTGAAATTGATGGTATCACAGGTTGGAGGCGGTGGCGTACCTCCGTTTGTTATACTTAGATCATCAATAGCAATATCACTTTGCCATCCTTGAGAACCTTCTCCGGTAACAACATTTAATCGCAGTTGAACACTTCCTTCTCCTGCATATGCAGAAAGATCTACAGAAGCGGTATTCCAGTTGCTACCTTGTGCTCCGGATCGACTAAATACGCTCACCCAATTTCCTGAATTATTTGTTCTGGCTTCCACAGAAAGTGAATTAATATTACTTCCTAACATATGATACTGAAAACCTAAAGTCGGAGTTGAAATTCCGCTAAAATCAATACAAGGAGAATTTAAAATAGCTCTTTTATTAGGATATCCTGTACCGTTTCCAGAAGCTTCTACATAGATATATGAATTACCATCTGCTGCTCCACCTGGACCTGTATTATTAGAAGGCGTTCCTCCGGAATTCACTGTCCAATTAATATCATCACTAGACGACTGTGACCACGCACCGATAGATCCCTCAAAACTTTCGCTATAAGGAAAAGAAGATAAATCTCCTGTACATTCTTCTGTAGGTGGTGGCGGTGGTGTTCCTAACCCCATAGCCTCCCAGAAAGCAGGAATTGTCGCTCTTTCTCCTGAGTTAGATCCTCCTGATCCTGAACAACCTCCATAGGCGTGTACTCCAACAGCATTACCCGTTGCTTCATCAATAATAGGACTTCCAGAATTTCCTCCTGTAGTATCTGTTCTGTATCTAACAAAAGTATTTGTCGAAGAACTTAGCGGTCCGGTATGCGTTTGTTGTGTCTGATTATCAACACCGGTGTCTGTTCCAAATCCAGTAATTCTAATAGTGCTACCTGGTTCATCTTGCACTACATTAAATGATTTTCCTTGCGCCTGGATTGGCGTTAAACCTGTTTGTGAGTTTGCGCTTGCTTCAAAAACACCCCAATCGTTCGCCTGACTTGGACTGCCGGGATATGGTGAAACAAAATTTCCGATAGGATACTGATCCTCTGGACCAGGATGAACGATCGTTCTATCAGGATTAGATTTTGGAACATTAAATTCGATTACTTGTGCACTGCTACCAACACAGTGTCCTGCTGTTACCAGTTTACCATTGGTGATAATCCATCCTGTACATCCAATAGGAACCATTCTTCCGATAGCATCATCATTAGAATCTATCCTATCATCAGCAGATCCACATTGAGATTTAATAGAAGGATCTAGTTCTCCAACACTTAATTCAGAAATATTAACTCCAACGGATCTATCATTGGATGCTATTGATAAGGAAACTGTTACCGCATCACCATTAAAATAAGCACTAGAATTGCCCCACTCTTTAATAGTCTGTGCATTTAGGGTTTGTGTAGCTCCGTCTAACTTTGAAGTAATTGTGAGCGTACTGTTTTTTCCTAAGTCGACATCTTTAAAAAATAGACGTAACCAAGTGGCACCCGTTTCTGAAACTTCTTCAGTAATTACAGTTGTTCCATTTTTATTTGATATTTCATCCGACTTTAACGTTAGATTATAAGAAGTTTTATGTCTTTTTAAATCTTGCGTTTGTGCATAATTTATTAATGGGAAAAGCATAAATACTGTAAAGACTACTGCTGTCATTTTGTGTTTTAACAACAGAAGCAGCCTACTGTTATTAATTGAGTTTGTGCTGTGAAAATTCATAAGAATAAAAGTTTTAGTATATAGAAATTAAATTTAGTTACTAAATCTTCTGTTAAAGGTTAGTTATTCCTTTGACAGATATTCCATATAGAAGTATTACTGTAATAGCAGCACTACTCCAGAACAATTTTTCTTTTATTCTTTTTTGCTAAAAAAGAATTCCCTACGGATAAATGTAAGGAAGAAAACTTTCATAGCAAAAAAAGATACTTCGCTTCCCGAAAAACCAGTCTATGAAAAAAAAGATTTTTGATTTTTCAAATAAGGAAATAAAAAATCTGAGCTTGCGGAAAACCTTTTAAAAAACATTTGGCGAAAGCTTCCACAAGCCCAGACAAACAACATATAGTTATAAAATACTATTTAGAGATACTAATTCATTTTACCTTATTTATTTCTTAGAATATTGAAAAGAATCAGTAAGATTTGTTTCATTTTAAACCTTTGGCCTCTTTTACTGAACCACTAACTTTTGAGAAGTGATCCCCTTGCTACTTGTGATCTCTAACAAATATATTCCGGAACTCAGGGATAACGATGAAACATTCACCCTGTTTGCACCTTGTTTTAATGATATCAGACCTTTTCTTTCTCCTAGTAAAGAGTAAATGATTGCAGTGGCGTTTTTGTCTGTATCTGCAAAGCTGATCGTAAATGAATCTCTTGCAGGATTAGGGAATATTGAAATGTCTTTCTCGCTTAAATCTGGGTCATTTCCTATCTCTTCCGTAGTAGCGATTGCTTCAGTAGCCGTTACAGATTCGCTAATAGTAATGAATCTCCAATGTTGATTTTGATTACCGTTACTTGAATCCCATAAATAGGTGTTTTGACCATTTCCTCCTCCATTATTTCCATCTATAGAATAGGCGGAAGCATTTCGTTTTTCAAGCCTGTAATGCCCTCCACCAACGTTTACTTTTCTCCAATGCTGATTAAAATTATTCTTATTATAGGTCCAAAGATATACGTTATGACGTCTTCCACCGCCGTTTCCACCATCCAAGGCGTAATTGGTTCCTTTTTTAACGTATGAATAATAACCTCCGCCCTGATTCACTTCGATCCATTGCTGATTTATATTACTAGCGCTATTTGACCATAGATATACATTTTGGCCATCTGCACCACCGTTACCTCCATCCAGGGCATAGCCGGAAGCATTTCTTTTGATCATACGAACAGTTGGACCCGAAATACCGGTATTGCCAAGACCCAAAGCATTCCAGAATGCTGGTATCGTGGCTCTTTCTCCAAAGTTAGCTCCAGATGATCCTGAACAACCACCATAGGCATGAACGCCTACTGCATTTCCTGTAGCCGTATCGATGATTGGACTTCCTGAATTTCCTCCGGTAGTATCCGTTCTGTAGTTCACAAAGTTAGTATCAAAACTTGTCAGAGGCCCTGTATGCGTTTGTTGCGTTTGATTGTCAATACCGGAGTCGGTGCCATACCCTGTAATTCTGATGGTATTTCCGGGAGAGCTCTGAACCACATTAAATGATTTTCCCTGAGCCTGAATGGGCGTTTGACCTGTCTGAGAATTTGCACTTGCTGTAAATACGCCCCAATCTGTAACGGGCACTCCAAATTGATAGGGTGTATTAAAATTACCTATTGGATATTGATCTTCCGGTCCGGGATGAACGATGGTTCTGTCTGGATTGGATTTAGGCACATTGAACTCGATTACCTGCGCATTACCATTTAAACAGTGTCCGGCTGTAACCAATCTACCATTCCTGATAATCCAACCCGTACATCCTATCGGTACAATTCTCCCTATGGCATCATCATTTGAATCTCCTCTATTATCGCTAGAGCCACAAATGGATTTAATTCCGGGATCCAACTCCCCTACACTTAACTCTGAAACACTTAAACTTACCGCAGCATCGCTTGAGGCTTTAGATAAGGTAACCGTAACCGCATCTCCATTAAAATAAGCAGTAGAGTTGCTCCATTCTTTGATCGTTTTTGAGTTTAGGGTTTGTGTAGCGCCATCTAATTTAGAAGTAATAGTTAGCGTACTATTTTTTCCCAAATTTACATCCTTAAAAAACAGACGCAACCAGGTTGCTCCTTGTTCAGAAATTTCTTCGGTGATCACTTCTGCAGTGCTTTTATTAAAATCATCACTGGATTTTAGAGTCAGGTCGTAAGCAGTAGTGTGTCGGGCTAAATCTTGGGTCTGTGAATGATTGATGAAAGGGATCAACATAAACAGCGCACAAATGACGATGGTAATTTTGTGTTTTGATAAGAGAAAACCGTTATTGGTAAATGTTTTTGCAGAAAATCTCATAAGAATAAAAGTTTTAGTATGTAACAATTAAATTAGTTTAAGGTATTTTAGGAAGGCGCTCTATGCCTTGAAATCGTATCCCAATAACCCAGCGTTTACTATTTTCACTCAACTGCGTATACTAATCACCTCTATTTTATACAGTAGCATTACTATATCAACTATTTTTCTTTTCCTTAACTAAAAGTAGCAAAGAAAACGTGCTACTCAAAAAAAATAAGAATATACAACCACTATCGGATAAAATAATATTATCTATTTTTACCATCTTAAAAATTACCGATAATGATTGCAAATGACACTATAGTTGCTTTGGCAACACCCGCAGGAGCCGGTGCTATAGCTGTGATTAGAGTTTCAGGAAAGGATGCTGTTGAGATTTGTGCACCTTCATTTCGATCCATCAGAGGAAAAGATCTTACCAAACAAAAAACCCATACCATACATTTAGGTCATATTGTGGATGGTGAGCGAGTGTTAGACGAAGTTTTGGTTTCGCTTTTTAAAGGAAGTAACTCCTACACCGGCGAACCCACCGTAGAAATATCGTGCCACGGATCCAGTTATATCCAGCAAGAAATCATTCAATTATTACTTCGGAAAGGATGTAGAATGGCAGATGCCGGAGAATTTACACTAAGAGCGTTTATTAATGGAAAACTGGATTTATCGCAAGCGGAAGCTGTTGCTGATTTAATTGCCTCAGATTCTGAAGCTTCTCATCAAATTGCCATGCAACAAATGCGAGGAGGATTTAGTAATGAAATCAAAAAACTACGTGACGAACTTCTCAATTTTGCATCGCTTATCGAATTAGAACTAGATTTTGCTGAAGAAGATGTAGAGTTTGCCAATAGAACCCAATTTCAGGATTTAATATCTAGGATTACCAAAGTTTTAAAACGATTGATTGATTCGTTTGCTGTCGGAAATGTTATTAAAAATGGTATTCCGGTAGCTATTGTTGGAGAACCTAATGTTGGTAAGTCTACTTTGCTCAACGCATTATTAAACGAAGAACGCGCCATCGTTTCTGACATCGCAGGAACCACCAGAGATACGATTGAAGATGAAATCAATATCGGAGGAATAGGATTCCGGTTTATCGATACCGCAGGAATAAGAGATACTAAAGATGTAGTAGAAAGTATTGGGATCAAAAAGACTTTTGAAAAGATTGAACAAGCTCAGGTAGTTATTTATTTGATTGATAGTTGGGCATTAACCGTTGATAGTTTAAAGTTATTAAAAACTGAAATCGGTAAGATAAAAAACAAATATCCGCAGAAACCATTAATTGTTGTAGCCAACAAAGTGGATAAACTTAATGAATCCGAGATTTCATCATTAACTTCTGAAATTGAGAATATTCATCTGCTGTCTGCTAAACAAAATATAGGAGTAGAAGAATTGCAGAACAAACTTTTGGAATTTGTTAATACCGGAGCTCTCAGAAATAATGAAACGATTGTTACCAATTCCCGACATTATGACGCCTTATTAAAAGCATTAGAAGAAATCCAAAAAGTACAATATGGTATTGATCAAGGAATATCCGGAGATTTGATGGCTATTGATATCAGACAAGCTTTGTATCACTTTGGTGAGATCACGGGTGAGATTACTTCTGATGATTTATTGGGTAATATCTTTGCTAATTTCTGTATCGGGAAGTAATAGATAACTACAATTCTAATTCTTAAATAGCATCTTTTGTACTTTGATAGAATATTCCTTGCTTTTTTGCAACTCAACTGGTGATCCTTCTTACGTAGTATACTTTACAAAAAAAAGATGTTTTGAGATTTATCGAAACTCTTAGTAGCTTCTTATAAATACCTGAATATGTAGCATAGCTGTTTTCAAAAACCTAAAACCTATGATTTATATAACATTCTATTTCTTTTCTATAACGATATATCCGCTATTTGTAATGATCTTTGTAAAAGACT
Organism: Aquimarina besae; assembly: GCF_042434905.1. Classification (NCBI taxonomy): domain Bacteria; kingdom Pseudomonadati; phylum Bacteroidota; class Flavobacteriia; order Flavobacteriales; family Flavobacteriaceae; genus Aquimarina; species Aquimarina besae. The sequence continues at coordinate 2,806,153 of NZ_CP170199.1, read as the reverse complement.
TTATAACCAAGTTTTATACTTAGACGCAATTATATTAAGTCTGAATTATATAGAATTACCAAAATGATAATGAATGCGTAGTATTTGATAGATACGACAAAACATTTCAGGTAATAAAAAGGCGGAAATTAAAAACTCTGCCTTCCTTAAGTACGATTGAACAAAACCTTCAGAAATAACTTTTTATTGATGGAAAAATATTAGAATAACAGACAAATCAAATCGATAAGACCAATTTTAAATAAATGACGATACACAATTAATCTAACTCTTAAAGCCATTCGAACAGATTCTTTAACATCGTCATTTTTTCTTGCTGATTCTTTTTATCCTCAGAGACCGTTCACACATAAACTAAATCTCTGGGGTAAAAAAAGAAACAAAAATTACAACCCTCTTTGAATATTTAATTATGAAACTAAACAAAAAAAGGATTCTAAAATATGAAGTAGGTGACACGGTATTTACTAAAATAAACCCAAACATCTCATTAATCATAAGACGATATACCAAAGGAGTTTATTACTGTGGTTTTCAAAATGACCCGGATCGTTGGGAATTGGGTTTGTCTGCAAGAGCACTGGTATAAAATTAATATCTTTTCGAGATCAATTTCTTTTATGTTAAATCCCTAAAATCAAAAAAACACCTACATTGGTCAATTAGGAAAATGAATTTTGTGAGCAAACAGAAAAACTTAAAAATCAGAATGTGCCGAAACAAGTTATATTGGCTATGAGCAGACGAGATGTAACGATACTGGATTAACTCCAAAATTAGATGTTGAAATTTTTGAAGCAAGCAATGGTCACTTCACAATTGATGCAAAGAAAAATCTAAAACTATCCATAAAACCGTTCGAAGATGAATATTTTGTATGTGACCACAAAGAATATTGGCATTTTAACTACGGTACTACTAAGTTGGGCAGTAGTAAAGAACAAAGAATATACTCTAAATGACGTTATAAAAACATCTTAAGCATCATCAACTTTTCTGAAATATCATGGTTAAAAGTTTCCCTTTTATGATTCTTAAAAAAAATGAGTTTTTATTGTGATAAAAATCTATAAGGCAAAGTTCTCTTCATTAATTGAATTCAATAAGTTTGAAGCTTTGCGAAAAGTAAGTCTAGTTCTGCCCTGGATTTCTTAAGTTTAATGGCAAGACCATTAAGCATGATTTCTTTTTGTTCATCTGCAAAGTCAAAATCTTTGTCAGACAGAAACTTAAACCTACGTTTGAGCATTACCTTTTGCTCTCTCCAACTTCTTGTAATATTTGTTTTAGCCATTTCATCTATTCTTTATGTTACTATTAATAATATCATTCTAAAAATCAAAATCAACTCAAAAGCTCTCGTTCAAAAAACACTACTTCTTTCTTCTCTGGATCTTCGGCTAATTTGCAATAATATATTCGTCGATAATACAACCGTACAATCAATTTTACTTCAGGATTTGCTTTGGCATAAACAGTATCACCTGGTTTGAATTTACTTTCTTGTCTTACCATAACAATTATATTAACTTTTAAATACTTATATTCTCATAACCGCTCATAATTACTGTAGATAACATTTTAAAACGTTTATTAGCCCTTATTATGTTACTTGCGTGAGCAGGAATAATGATTGCCTGACCAGTTTCAATGATATTTGATTCTTCATTAATAACAATCTCAGCTTCTCCGTCTATAATTTGAATAAGATTGTCAAAAGGAGATGTTTTGGAAAGCACTGCTTCTCCTCTATCAAATGATGATATGGCTACAATTCCTGTTCTTTTCTTTAGAATTGCTTTCATAACCACAGAGCCAGGCATATAATCTATCGTGTCGGCCAATCTATGGGTAGTTGATTTTTCTAATTCATGATTTTTCATGGAGATTATAATAGAAGATTAATGCTCAACTAGAATGCGATACCTGTGACTTACAATTGAAGTTTATTCCTCACTTCTTTTTTCCTTTCTTTTTGCCGCTTTTGCAGCTCTTTTCTCTTTTAAGTTTTTTTCAGGAGCTTTTTTACCTGATTTCGGTTTACCTTCGTTTCCTTTTGACATGATTTTATGTTTTAATAGTATTAATATCCAAGCTGTTATGGGTAGTTTTACTATGTGTACAAAAATCGATTAATTAGTGTCTTAATTTGTTACACTCGTTCAAGCCTATATTACATATATCACACTTTTAAAGTTTCCTAAGAAAATGGTAGTAGTTCAAAACGGTCTATGTATTAAGAATCTAGTTACTATAGTATTCAGACGATTATAGATCCTCTAGGTTTCGTTTTCGTTTTTCTTTCAGCTTCTTATAGAACGTAGGAGTCAAACCGGTGATTTTTTTGAATTGATTAGATAAATGTGCCACGCTACTATAATGTAATCTATAGGATATTTCAGTAAGGCTTAATTCATCATAAATAAGTAACTCTTTGACTCTTTCAATTTTATGTATGATGATAAATTGTTGAATTGTAATTCCTTTTACTTCAGAAAAAATATTGGCTAGATACGTGTAATTATAACCGACCTTTTTACTTATGTAATCTGAATAATTGACTTTGGGCAATTCATCTGTGTAATGAATCATTTCGATGATAACATTTCTAATTTTCTCAATTAGAATACTCTTTTTATTTTCCATCAATTCTAAACCGGATTTGCTTAGATTTTTCTTCAGTTGTCTACGCTGGTCTTTAGTTATATCTTCAAGGATTTCAATAACGCCTAATTCTAATACGACATAATGCAAACCAAGTTTTTTCAACTCATCCTTAACCAAGAGTTTACATCGTAAACTGACCATGTATTTTATGAATAGTTTTGTACTCATATTTGTATGTATTTATATGCTACCAAAACATCTGTTCATTATTAGAAAGCCAATTTTTACATCAATTTCTAAGATGTTGCCCAGGTACAAGCTTTTGTAAGCGTAATATGGTTGATACTTCGTTGGTCATTTCTTTATCAATCACAGTATGTTTAATAAACGAGATGATAAAGTTATCACCGATATCTTTATCGGGATGTAATAAGTGTCTTTCAAGTATAACACGCAGAACCTCATTAAAAACCCATGTTTTTTCTAATCCGGATTCTGTTTTATAACAAAATGAATAACCGTCCTCAACTCGCCCTTGATAAACTCCCTCTATTTGTGATATTTCATTCATTTCTTGAGAAGTAGAAATACCAAATGAAATCAGTAATACTAAGAGTAGTTTTATTCGTATTGTCATATTTTATTTTTTGTAAGGAATTTTATTGGTGCCATATTCATTTAAGCATTACCGCACGATATAAGACATAAAAAGCCATCTTCAACAGATGGCTTTTCGATATTTTTGAAGATACAAGATCTACTATTTGACCAACTCAACATTTACCGCATTCATTCCCTTTGGACCTCTTTCCATCTTGAATTTTACGTTATCGTTCTCACTAATTTCATCAATCACACCGCTTTGGTGTACAAAGACATCCTCATCGGAATCCTTAAGCTTTATAAAGCCAAATCCTTTGGCAGTATTGAAAAATTTTACTGTTCCTTTTTTCATTATTTTTCTCTTTATTAGTTACTATTCCTATGTTTAACTTAAAAATGTTCTTTCGCATCATTGCTGAGAAAAAAAGAGAGCAGAAAAAGAATATTGAATTTAGGGAAACAAGATTAAATTGGAGCTTTCCGAATTTTAACATAGTAAAGATACCTGCTATTTGTATACCTTATCCAAATCATATGTTAAATATAATATTGAGCAATAAATAGGGATGTTTAAAAAGAATTCCCCTTTACTTGCGTTCAAAATTTATTTTCATAAACATAAGTCAAACAAAACCCTATCAAAAGAAAACATAACCCGGCATATTGAATTCTCCTTCAGCTCCCCTGCTTCTTTATTTATAAAAGGTTATCACGAATTGTATTGATTCATATAACCATTTTGTTATGTAAGAACTAAAGCACATACCGTAATCTAAAGGTTATAAATCTCGGTAAAATAAAGGTTTCAGTAGAAGAAACAAAAAGGTTTGTCGCTCTGTTATTTACTCGTGAGGTTACATCTAATATATTAGTAGCCCTCAATGTATATTCCCATTTAGCATCTTTGTCTTTTCTGTACGATAACGAAGCGTTCCAGGTATCAAAGGATTGACTAGGTCCATCTTTTCTACTTTGTTTGGTGTAGGTGTAGTCTGTAACAAAAGTCAATGATTTCCAGATGTATGCATCAAAATCTATGGATGGTGCATTGGTGTAAAATGTGGTTTTATTAGATCCTTGGGTATTTGTCGTGATACTGTAGTCATATTGCACGCTAACATTAGGTGCTTTTTTGAAATTAGTTCGTAATCCCGGTCTGTAACTTTGAGTAAATCCTTCATTCACGGACCTCCTGTCCTGAATAAATTGGTTGATTTTAGTATAATTAAAACTGGTATTCATAGTTGCTCTAACCTTACCAAAAGTTCTTTGAATACGACCAAATGCAGAAAAGTTCTCGTCTGCAAAATTAGAATTAAAAAAAGTACTTGTGGTTATTACATTATCAAAATTAGTCAGGCCGCGTATTTGGTCTATATTTTTAGAATATGCTAATCGTGCAAAAATGTTGGTATAATTGAACAAATTGAAACTAGAATAAAACAGACTTAAATTATGAGATAAAGCATTTTGAAGTTCAGGCTCTCCAAATTGGATACTATTAAAGTTATTAAGCACTAGACCTTGTGCTAATCGGGTAACATCCGTAAATTGATTACGCATATCGTACCGCAACGTAAGACTTTCGTTTTTCTTAAACTGTATGCGGGTTTCAAAATCTGGTAATAACCTAAAAAAGCTTTCATCAAATTCCTGATTAAACTGACTGTTTTTATTTACATAAGAATGAACAGAAAATCCCGGTGTAAAAATGAACTTCCCTGTTTTAAATCTATAGTGGAAACCTACATAAACATCACTGAATGTATATTCTGTATCATTGGTCGCTCGCCCCTGATTAAAAGTTGGAGTTGGATCAAATTGAGCGTTATTATTTAAAAATTGAAATAACCTAGAGTTGAATCTTTGCTGACTAAAAATAGTACCTAAGGTCACATTTAAGTTACTTTTCGCATTAATAATATAAAAATAATCAAGCTTAGCATCCAGTTGATTCGATTTGATCCTTCTGTTCTGACCTAAATTGTAATTTTCTAAATTTCTGTCTAATCCTAAAGCCTCTGCTGTATTATCGAAAGGATCGCGGTCAGCTGGGTTCACAGCATCATTATTTGTGGGATCGTTGACCAGTCTAGCATTATAAAAAGGATCTTCATCTTTTAATAAATGTTCTACTTCTAATGCAAAAATATTATCCTCATCAAGTGTATAATAATACTTTAGACTTTGATTAATACTGTAAGGGGTTGCTTCTTCGGTTTCTGTAGTAGCACCTAAAATAGAGGAAGAAAAGCTTTGGCCCTGTACATCTTTAGAAATGCGTCCTAAGACATCATAATCGATTTGATTATTGACATTGGGTTTATAAGATGCGCTTAACTTTAGTAGTCCCTGATCGGATTTCTCTTCGTTATTTTCTTCTGTAGATTCATCCGGAATTCCTAAATCTGCATCGGTATATTGAATAAAATTAGATTGCCTTGCAGAAAGACGACTTACATTAAAAATAGCAAAACCACTTAGATCTAAAGATGTATTAGGTGAATAACTAAAATTTGCAGCACCTAGTTTATTCTGTATAGAAGTAGCATTATTTTGATTGGTTAAGAAACCTAAATCGTTATTACCTAAATCAATACTGGTCCCACTAGTTCTGCTTGGTGCTCTAAAACCACCTCCAAAACTTCTGATATCTCTTCTGGATAAAGCAACTTCTCCTGTGTTGTTAATATCGCCAATAAAATTAATACTATATTTAGGACTATAGTAAAAAAGTTTAGGTTGCGCCAAATACAATGCCTCATCCGGAGAAAAACCTCCACCGGCAGTTACATTTCCGAACCAAAAACTTTCTTTTCCTTCCTTTAGTTTGATATTTAGAGCGACATTATCCTGATTGTTGGTAACGCTACTTAACTGACCTACTTCAGAATAATTTCTGAGAACCTGAATCTTATCAACCGCTTTAGAAGGTATATTTTTAGTGGCTACTTTGGTATCGCCATCAAAGAAATCTTTTCCGTTAACCATTAATTTATTCACTACTTTTCCCTCAACTTCTACCTGACCTTCTTCGTTTATCTCTACTCCGGGCAGGTTTTGAAGTACATCTTCTAATTTTCGTTCAGTACCTGTATTAAAAGAATCGGCATTATAAATTAAAGTATCTCCTTTCATCGTTACTGGCATTTCATAGGTGATTTGCACCTCATCCAGCGTATTTCCGAATTTAAGGATAATGTTTTTGATTATATCTGTTTCCTTCACAGATATTACTTCTTCGTAGTTTTCCATACCAATATAGCTCACCGTGAGTGTGAATTTGGTATTCTTACTGAGATTTAATTTGTATTTTCCTTGAGTATCGGTTGTTCCGTAAGCTTGTAAGATTTTTGTTTCCTGATTTATGGCCACTACATTTGCCAATTCTAAAGGATTACCCAAACTATCCTGTACAGTACCTTTTAGTTCTATTTGGGCAAAAGTACTCTGTACAATCCAAAAAAGAGCTAACACTAATAGAGTTTTCATAAATTTTAAATACTATTGAATTTCAAAAAATTCAAACTGTTAACTTCCAGGTCTTCTTCTTCCTCTATTGTTACGCATCTCCTGCATTTTGCCGGTGATAATTTCTTTGTATTCTTTTTTAGTAACTTCTTTCCCCCTATCCGGAGCTTCAATTTTACTTTTCTCTTCTGGGTTCATTACAATTTTAAAGCACAACATTGTAGTATTATCCACATTTACTTCCAGAATCAACCCTGGTAATCCCCAGTATTCTGAAGGGCCCAAACTAACCGGAATATTTAAAGTATACCAGGCGATAACTTCAGTCATTGGAACTTCTTCAGGTTTGTCGGAATTATTCGCTGCTCTTAATTCACCCCAAGAAAAGTCATACCAGGTAAGATCTGCCGTAGGTATCGTTGCTGTTGCTTTATAGCAAGTATATCCACCAATTTGTTTGGTCTCCGCTCCCATTTTCCATGCTATCGGAAGCAACTTATCTTTGACTAAAAAGTTCTTTCCATAAAATTCTTGTTGCTGAACCAGCTCTTGAGTCTTTACATTTTTATATTGCTCACCGGGGGCGAAGTTTTTCCCCCAAGTGTCAGTAGCACCAGAAAGTACATCCACATCCAGTTTTTCATCCTCCTTAAATGTCGATGATACCTTATCGAAGGTTAGCACATATTTTTTCTCCAGCCTATTCTTTAAACGTGCTGCTACCTGTTTTTTCTGAGCTTCGCTCAATCTGGCTCCCCAACTACCCAATTCCATAGTTGACTTAGCATAGTAATAAGCTTTACCTTGAAAATCTTGAGCTAAAAGACTCGAAGAAAAAAGAAAGAAGAAAAGGTAAAACAGGTAGTTCTTTGTTAGCGTTTTCATTGTGACTAAATTTTGTTTAACGAATATATGTAATTGTTAAACATATGTTTAGTATTTTATTAAAACATTAACGATATAAAACACGTAGCAAAGATTACAAGGTGAGGCATTGATTTATCAAAAATAATCAATATTCTTACACATTTTACTCCTTATGTTTCCCTAATTATCGATTTACTATAATTTATTAAAACCAGTATCAATAAAACAAATGTTAATTACTTTATAATGTAGTAATAGTTTTAGTAGTATTTATTGTAATTTAATTTTATGAACATACTCAATTACACTCCCGGAATTTTACAATACATCCCATTTTTTTATGTAATCTGGTCTGATGATTTATTATCACATTCTGAAATATCTGTGGTAAAAAACTATATTCAAAAAGATCAAACATTGAGCAAAAAGGATCAACAGAGACTTATAAATTGGTTAAATAAGGATGTTCCTCCTACAAACGAAGAGTTTAAAAATTGGAAGAGCACCATTTCTAATTCGGAGGTAAAACTTATAGAAGGTGATACATATCCGCTCTCCACATTCAGCCAAAAAATTGTTTGTCATTATCACACTGATTGTCCTTTTAATACTAATCTAAAAGAGATAGAGATCAACCTTGGTATACAACCCAATCATTATAATCATTTATTTGATGTAGAAGTACAGAAAGAAGCTACTTCGAACCTTTATAATGCCGAATCGATCGATACTATTCTAAAGGGGAAAAACGCATCTATCATAGACACTTTCAGAGAAACCTTACGCGATCCTATTTTTAAATGGCAACTAAGAAGGACTAAGGAAGAATTTCGGGAACATGTTTTGAAACAAATAAAATTCCTTGCAAAAAAAGGGTATGGATCCATGGCTTATCCAGAAGTATACGGAGGAATTGATAATATGCCTGCCTACGCAAATATTTTCGAAAATTTAATATTTGTCGATGGTAGCCTTGCAGTAAAATTTGGAGTACAATTTGGTCTTTTTGGCGGAAGTATCCAGAAGTTAGGTACTAAAACGCATCATGATCAATATCTCAATGATACAGGTAATGCTGATCTGCTAGGGTGTTTTGCTATGACAGAAACCGGGCACGGATCTAATGTAAGAGGTATAAAGACTACTGCTACTTATGATAAGAAAACTAATAGCATTATCATACATACTCCTGGAAATAATGATAATAAAGAATATATTGGAAATGCTTTAGACGCCAAAATGGCATCAGTATTTGCACAATTAATTGTGAATGGAAAAAATGAGGGAGTACACGCAATTTTAGTCCCTATCCGTAATGAAAAACACGAACTTCTACCGGGTATTCGTATCGAAGACAACGGCTATAAATTAGGCCTTAATGGTGTAGATAATGGCAAAATATGGTTTCATCAGGTACAAGTTCCTAAGCAAAACTTATTAAATAAATATGGAGATATTACTGAAGAAGGAACGTATTTTTCAGATATTAAGAATTCTAATAAGCGTTTTTTTACGATGTTAGGCACTTTGGTTGGAGGAAGAATATGTGTAGCCCGTGCCGGTCTAGGAGGTGCTAAAAAAGCACTGACCATCGCTGTTAAACATGCTTTAAAAAGAAGGCAATTTAACGATAGTATCAAAATTCAGGAGGATCTCTTGATGGATTACCCTTCTCATCAATTACGACTTATCCCCCCAATAGCTTCCTGTTACGTGTATGATGTTACTTTAACTCATATAATGGAAGAATATAGTAATGAAGGGACACCCGATAAACGAAAGGTAGAAACACAAGTTGCCGGTCTGAAATCCATTATTACTTGGTTTGCAAATCAAACAATCCAGGAATGTAGAGAAGCCTGTGGTGGCAAAGGATATTTAATAGAGAATCAAATCGCTGATCTGAAAGGAGATGTAGATATTTTTACAACTTTTGAAGGAGATAATCATGTCCTACTACAATTAGCTGCCAAAGGAATTTTATCAGAATTTACATCAGAATTTAACAGCGCAGGATTTACCGCCGTTCTAAGACTATTAACCTCAAGACTTAATGATAAATTCAACTCCATTAATCCAACCTATACCAACAATACAGATAAAGATCATTTGTATAGCTCAAAATTTCATAAACACGCATTTGATTACCGTACAAGACGACTTACATATACAGTGGCAATGCGTATTAAGGATTACATAAAAAAAGGGGTTCCTTCTTATCAGGCTTTCTTGAAAGTTCAAACACATTTATTAGCTTTAGGAAAAGCTTATAGTGTAGAACTAGCCTATACCACCTTTATTAATTTTACCGAAACAATTAAAGAAGAAAAACACAAATTGTTATTTCAAAAATTAGGGACTTTGTATGCGTTACATGAATTGCGTGAAGATGCGTCTTGGTATTTAGAACAAGGATACATCAGTAGTAATAAATCTAAAGCTTTACGACAAAGAGTAGAACGTCTCTCTACAGAATTAAGACCTCATGTAGAAACGCTAGTTGATGGATTTGGTATTCCTGAGCATTGCATAAATGCCCCTATTGCAAAATAAATAATACATGAAATCTATGTTTTATTTAAAAAAACAAACTAAACACCGTATCCTCTCCCTCTTTACTGTTTACCAAAATTTTACCTTTATTTAGTAACATAATTTGCTTACTTAAACTTAGTACAATACCACTACCGGTAGTTTTGCTTCTAAAAAACGGAATAAAAATACTTTCTACAATGTCCGAAGCCTTTATTATATGCTTTGATAAACTAATTTTTTTATTTTTTATAACTAAAATCTACAACCACTCTACGTACAATAAATGCAGTAAATTTCAATTATTTCAATTCTGTAAATCCTTACCTATAATCTATTATTTTAAGGAGCATCTGTAAGTCTGGGTCTAAAACCTCATTTATTTTTTATTCTTTTAAAGTCCATAATCTAAAGGAAGCATTTTTCCTAATTTTAACCCTCCCATATATCCAGCAAAACGAAAAAGGCGTACCGGACGATAATTCCCATATCCATCAATAGAAAAACTTGTCAATTTGTGATTAAATAGCATTTGAGAAAATTTTGATGAATCGTACAAAATGGTAATTTGATTTTTATTGGTGGTCACATTTGCAAATCCATTCTCAACTTCCACAGTAAAACATTTCTTAGGCCTAATTTTTTTTCCTTGATAAAAGAGTTTAAACTTATTCTTACGTAATTTTTTAGTGGCGATACTCCGCATAAAATGTAAAAAAGATCCGAGATATGCCTCATCTCTTCTTACCAAATAATGCTCTGGATCAGGCTTGGTTTCTATTTTATCCGTATAAAAACTGGATCCCATAAAAAACACTGATTTCACTTCAGGGGATTCATTATTACCTTCTTTAAATAGAATTTCGAAGCTTATTAAATCATAGGATATGTCGTAAGCTAAAAAATCATTTTTAATCCTAATAGGTACATAGGCACTAGGGTATAATTTATTCTCCGATAATTTATAGAACAGTTTTATATCTTTCTCATTAAGTATCTTACAAGTATTCTGAATATTTCCAGAACCTATAAAATAACGTTTAAAATATGCTAACTTCTTCTGTCTAGACCAGCTATCATTGCTTAAATATACAGGATCAAGAGGCTCTAGTTGTTCTTTTAAATATACAACGATGTTATTTTTATCCTGTATCCGAGATTGTTCTATGGTCTTATTTTCATATCCCAAATAAGAAATAATCAAAGGTTCATTACTTGCGCTATTCGTTTCCAAATAAAAGCGGCCATTATTATTTGTAATTACTCCTTTGGTAGTTCCGTTAAGATATACCGCAACAGCTTCCAAAGGTTTCTTTGTAACAGCATCCAATACAATACCTCTTAACTCTTGCTGACAGTATAATGATAAATATTGGGAGAAAATAAAAACCATAAATAATCCCCGAAGACATCGTCGATAGTAGAGTTTCATAATAAAGAATTGATTGATGATTGATGATTGATGATTGATGATTGATGATTGATGATTGATGATTGATGATTGATGATTGATGATTGATGATTGATGATTGATGATTGATGATTGATGATTGATGATTGATGATTGATGATTGATGATTGATGATTGATGATTGATTAAGATACCAATTAAAAAATGACAAACAAAACAGAACTTCTCATTTTTTGAGTACTTGCGTAATTTACCAGTTCTTCTATCAAAAGCACACCAATTGCATTGATTACGTTACACAATAATTAATGGGTGCATCCAAATAACTTTTATCAAAACACCAAACTAAACACGGTACCCTCTCCCTCTTTACTGTTTACCAAAATTTTGCCTTTATGTAGTAACATAATTTGCTTACATAAACTTAGTCCAATACCACTACCGGTAGTTTTGCTGGTAAAAAACGGAATGAAAATACTTTCCATAATATCCTGTGGGATTCCGGAACCGTTATCATAAACTTTTATGACTATATTTCTGTTCGGTTTTTGTTCGGCAACCACGCGTATTTCTGGATTAGTTTGATTTTTGCAGGCATCCACTGCGTTTAAAATAAGATTAATTAATACCTGTTCGATTAAATAACTATCAATGCTCAATTCTAATTTTGGTGGCGTTATTTTAAAATCAATACGAATGTTTTTCACGTCCAAAGAAGGCTGCATTAATAATTGTATGGTCTCAAAAAGATCTGTAATCTTCTTTTTCTCCAGATTTAAATGTGTTACTTTGCTTAGACTGCGATACGTTTTAGCAAACTTTAATAGACCTTCACTCCTGTTTTTTATAGTTTTTACGCCAGCGTTTAGATCTTCTAATTCAAGTGGATGTTCTTTCGGATTACTTAATGTAAGTTCTAAATGCGATTGCAAGGTATCAGCCAAAGATGAAATTGGGGCAATCGAATTCATAATCTCGTGTGTCATCACACTTAATAATTTTTTCCAGGCCTCTGATTCATTTTTATTTAGGGTATCATCTATATTTTGTAAAACAATTAATTTAAACGGGTCATCCTTAACCTGAAAGACCGTATCAGAAATTAATACTTTTATCTTTTCATTTTGAACCGCAATCGAAATAGAATTTGGTTCCTTATGATAGGTTTCGAAAACTGCATCATACAAATCGGGTTTTCTTTTTTCTACAAAACGAATATTCTTGAATGAAGGAAAATCCAGAGTTTCTCTAAATGAATCGTTAGACCATAATACATCACCTGTTTCCAGATTGTAAGCAATAATACCAATATCCACCATCTCCAGGATCTTTTGCAGATATACATATTGTGCCTCATTTTTAGTATTTATTTCTTTGATAGTGCGATTCACCTCATTAAAACCTCTATAAAGAAATCTTATATCCTTTGGTCCCCTATCTTCTGGAAACCACCTAGAAAAGTCACGATACTTTACTGCCTCAAAAAAGTCATCCATAACTGTAAACCGGCGCTTTACAAATATATAGGTCGAATAGCCGACATATAAAATCATAAAAGAAATAAGAGTAACAATACTGGTATATTCTTTATAGAACGCATATACCAATCCTAAGATAAGGAATACTAGCATTAGGATCCTTAAAAATAGTCTGGTGATATAACCGTTATAGTTCATATTTATCTAACCTTCGGTATAATGCGGCTCTGGTAATACCTAATTCTTTTGCAGATTTTGAAACATTTCCTTTGTTCTTTTCTAATACCGTAAGAATTGCATTTTTTTCAATACTATCCAAATTCATAGTGCCTACTGAGGCCTTATTAGTTGATCTTTCAATAGAAGAAAACACCAAATCATCAGGTTTTAAGACGTCACCATCACACATAATCACGGCACGTTCTAAAACGTACTGGAGTTCTCTTACATTACCGGGGAAATCGTGCTTTTTTAATTTAGAAATAAACCCAGAATCCAATGTAAATGGCGTTTTATTATATTTATCTGCATAAACACTAATAAAATGTTTAGCCAGCAACGTGACATCGGTTCCTCGATCCCGTAAAGGCGGCATGATAATATCTACGGTATTAATTCGATAAATTAAGTCTTTTCTAAACTTTTGCTCGTCTGCTAAAATTCGAGGTTCTATGTTGGTTGCGCAGATCAATCGGATATCAATTGGAATAGCTTTATTAGACCCTAGAGGTGTTACCAACCTGTTTTGTAAAACCGTTAGCAGTCTTACCTGCTGTCCTAAAGTAATATTGCCTATTTCATCCAGGAAAAGAGTTCCTCCGTTAGCGGCTTCAAATCGTCCAATACGATCTTCTTTAGCATCCGTAAATGCTCCTTTTTTATATCCAAATAATTCACTCTCAAAAAGTGATGAAGTCAATGCTCCTACATCTACTTTTACAAAAGGCTTATCCTTTCTGTTTGAATTATCATGTAATGCTCTTGCGATTAGATCTTTACCCGTTCCGTTTTCGCCAAGAATCAAAACATTTGCATCGGTTGGAGCAACTTTTTTAAGCTTTACAAATACATCCTTAATAACATCGCTTTCTCCAATTATTGCAGTTTCACTAGATGCGGTTACGCTTTTACTGGAAGCTTTTGATTTTTTAGCTTTTAGCAAAGATGTAATCGTATCTATAATTTTTTCATTCTTCCAAGGCTTTACCAAAAAGTCGGACGCTCCTTCTTTTAAGGCACGAATTGCCAAATCAATATCTGCATAGGCAGTAATCAAAATAACATCAGTGTCAGGCTTTGTCTCCTTAATCCTATTTAACCAAAAAATCCCTTCGTTACCGGTATTTACCAAACCGTTAAAATTCATATCCAGAATGATAACGTCGAAACTTTTCTTTTCTATTTGGGCATTTATATTGCTTGGATTCTTTTCGATAACAACCTCCTTCACCAAAGGTTTTAATAAAAGACGTAATGCTGTTAGTACGTCTACATCGTCATCTATAACTAATATCGTTGCTTCCTTTAAAACCATTGATACAATATTACAATAATATCCCCAGCATATAAAAATTAGAAAAGTAAAAAATATCTAGTGTGCTCACTTGTACTGTTTCCGAACACAAAGTGTATCGAAACCGAACACTTTTGCTTTTGTATAACCTACTTTACTTATTAAAAAACAGATACTTACGTTTTTGGCACTATCTTGACTATGCAATTGGTGTACAAAAATAAGATTAAAAGTATAACGAGATAATTCATCAAACAATGAGCAAATCAATCTTAATTCTAATTCTAAGTTTATTCACATTTTTTTGTGGGCAAAACACCAAAAATTTTAACTCATCTAATGAAGAGTATTCCGCAACAAAAGATTCTCTAACTGCTACATTAAAAAATGCAAACAAAGATGGAGAACTTGTAGGTTTTTCCGTAGCAATAATTGATCAAAACAATATATTATATAATGAAGGTTTTGGATTTTCAGATGCTAAAAACAAAAAGAAATACCAAACCAATACAATTCAAAACGTAGGATCTATTTCTAAAACTTTTATAGGAATATCTTTATTGAAAGCTCAAGAATTAGGAAAGCTAGATTTAAATGATCCTATAAACAAATATTTACCTTTTAACGTTACAAACCCTAATTATCCTAATAGTCCTATTACAATATTGCAATTAGCAACGCACTCTTCTTCTATTGTAGATTATGAGGAAAATTATCTGAAAGGTTATTTTCTTAAAAACGCAAAAATCGAAAAAGACGAAGTTCCGTTTACACACTTTCAAAATCCAGATAAAAAAACATCTATGCTTCGTTTTTTAGAGAACTGTTTTTCAAAAGAGGGAAAATGGTATACTCCCGAATCTTTTTCAAAAAACAAGCCCGGATCAACATTCGAGTACACAAATTTTGGAGCTGATTTATGCGGGCTAATAATTGCACAAGCCACCGGAATGTCTTTTAAAAATTTTACTAAAAAACATATTTTTGAACCTCTGCAAATGAATGATTCTGCGTGGAAATTAAACGAAGTTGATACAGATAGACGCTCCAAGTTCTACCTCTATAAAGGTCAAAAAATTGCAGACTACGAAGCTGTATCCTATCCAAGTGGAAGCCTACTTACTACAAGTGAAAATTTAAGTAAATATTTAGCAGAACTAATGAAAGGATATGATGGAAAAGGAACCTTATTAAATAAATCTAGTTACAAGACTTTCTTCGAAAAACATTTTGAGAATAACTTAAACAAAAGTGGAAGGATCAATGTTGGAACTTTTGTAGAGTACAACAATGATTTTATAGGCTCTAAAGATTTATTAATTGGTCATAATGGTTCTTGTATAGGTTCTTTGGCGATGATGTATTTTAATCCGGAAACTAAAATTGGAAAAATATTAATGATCAACACAGATATCGATTATAAAGAAGAAGTAGTAGTTCCGTATATAAAGGATGTTTGGAAATCTATTATAGAATTTGAAAACAAAATTAACTAAATCAACTAATTAGCACCAATAATCAAAAGACAAAGCATGGACGTTCCAATTCAAAAAAAGAAATTTTCAAAATCACGTATCGCAATGATGATAGGCGGCTTAGCAATATTATCATTGATACTATTTGTATTCATACAGTCTTCTGGAGGTTCTAAATTGAATGTAGAAAAAGAGCGTATCGCTATTAGTACCATTAAGAAGGATGTATTTCAAGAAAACATTCCGGTAAATGGAATTGTGCTACCCATTACTACTATTTACCTGGATGCCCTGGAAGGCGGACGCGTTGAGGAAAAATTTGTTGAAGACGGAGCTATTATGAAGAAGGGACAACCTATTTTAAGACTATCCAATACCGATCTGGAATTAAGTTTGATCAATCAAGAAACATCAGTATATAATTTACTAACGCAAATGCAAATTTCTCAAAATGCTGCACAACAAAATACTATAAACAGGAGAAACCAATTTACCGATGTGGAGAATAGCTTGATAGAAGCGAAACGCTTGTATGAAATGAATAAAAAACTATACAAAAAAGGTGTTGTGGCTCGCCAGGAATACGAATCCTCAAAAAATGATTACATCTATCAACAACAACGAATGCAACTTGCTAAACAGGTCTTAAGTCAGGATTCTATATCCACAAAACAAGAGTTCAATCAGGCTCAAAGTTCGTACGCAAGAACGCGAAGCGCTTTAGAACTGATGCGAAAAAAGGTTGGCGATCTGGTTGTACGCTCTCCGGTTGACGGACAATTAACTTCGTTAGATGCAGAAATCGGGCAATCAAAAAATAAAGGAGAACGACTTGGACAAATTGATGTATTAAGCGGTTTTAAAGTTCGTGTAGATATTGATGAACACTATATCTCCAGAATTTATGCGGGGCAGAAAGGAACCTTCAGTTTTAATAACATTACCTATACGCTCATCATTAAAAAAGTGTTCACTCAAGTTAATAACGGACGTTTTCAGGTAGATATGCAATTCGAAAGTGATGTTCCGGAAGGAATTCGCAGAGGGCAAAACTTACAAATCCGTGTAGCGCTTAGTGCTGAAAAGCAAGCAATACTTGTACCTAAAGGAGGCTTTTTTCAAAAAACGGGAGGAAACTGGATTTTTAAAATAAGTGAAGGTGGAAATATAGCATACAAAGTCAACATACGTTTAGGAAGTCAAAACACAGAATATTATGAAGTCATCGAAGGCTTACTGCCAGGTGATCAAGTAGTAACCTCTAGCTATGACAGTTTTGGAGATACCCAAGAATTAATATTAAAATAAAAGAAATCAATCTGTCCGTCTCAGGCGGATCAAAAAATCGAATACAATGATACAAATAACAGACTTAGAAAAATTTTATCGAACCGAAGAGGTCCAAACCATCGCTCTAAACAAACTATCATTTAGTGTCAATGAAGGTGAGTTCGTAGCCATTATGGGACCTTCTGGTTGTGGAAAATCAACTTTGTTAAACATCTTGGGACTGTTAGATGATTCCGATGGAGGAAGTTTTAAGTTTAACGGTAAGGAAGTTTCGGGGTATAATGAGCGTAAACGTTCAGAATTACGCAAGCATAATGTAGGATTCGTTTTTCAGAGTTTTAATCTGATTGATGAACTTACAGTTTTTGAAAATGTAGAATTACCATTAATCTATACGGGTGTTAAACCTGCAGAACGTAAACAACGTGTAGAAGAAGTATTAGAAAAAATGCAAATCATGCACCGCCGCAATCATTTTCCCCAACAATTATCCGGTGGACAACAACAGCGAGTTGCGGTTGCGAGAGCTGTAGTCAATAACCCAAAACTAATTCTAGCTGATGAGCCTACAGGAAATCTAGATAGTGCCAATGGTAATGAAGTGATGGATTTATTGATTGAACTTAATGAAGCAGGAACTACCATCATCATGGTGACACATAGTGAGCACGATGCTAAATATAGCCATAGAATTATTAGAATGTTAGATGGGCAAAAAGTAACCGAAAATGTTTTAGTCTAGAGGTCATCATCAATCAATCAATCAATCAGTCAATCGACAAGTCTGCATAAGGTAGATGAAAAAACGAACAGTAAACCAAATAATTATGATCAGGAATTATTTTAAAATAGCATTAAGGAACCTTTTGAAGAATAAAGTGTATTCCTTTATAAATATATCCGGATTAGCTATCGGAATGGCTGCTACCATGCTCATTGGGCTATGGATATATGATGAACTTAACTATGACGACTATTTCCAAAATAAGACCACTATTGCACAGGTATTTCAGCACGAGTCTTCGAACAATGTTGTAAGTACAGGTCCTGCAATACCAAGACCATTAGAATTTGCCTTAAGAGAAGGATATAATGATAATTTCAAACACATCATCATGTCATCCTGGGAGCAACCAAGATATATTCGATATGAAGAGACTAATATTAATAGACTTGGAAATGCGATGCAAGAAGGAGCTCCAGAAATGCTGAATTTAGAAATTATTGACGGAGTAAGAGATGGTTTGAAAGAGAAAAATTCAATTATGTTATCTGAATCCTGTGCGAAAACTCTATTTGGATCTGATACGGCGATCGGTAAAATTGTGAAGATAAATAATCGTGATGACCTCGAGGTTACAGGTATTTATAAAGATATCCCTGATAACAATTCATTCAGTGATATGGACTATTTGGTACCATGGAAATATTATGTAACCACACAGCCATGGTTAGAAAGAGCAAAAACCTCTTGGGGAAACAATTCGTTTCAATTGTTTGTACAAATTAACGATCATACCACTATGGAAGCTATCACTTCCAAAATTATTGATGTTAAAAAAAATGCATCTGCAGAGGAGGCAGAATTTAATCCTCAAATATTCCTATTTCCTATGAAAGATTGGTATTTGAGAGGAGATTTCGAAAATGGAGTTCAAACCGGTGGTCGTATCGAAAACGTTTGGTTATTTGGTATTATCGGAATGTTTATTTTATTATTAGCATGTATTAATTTTGTGAACTTAAGTACCGCCCGTTCAGAAAAACGTGCAACAGAAGTGGGTATTAGAAAATCAATTGGATCTCATAGAGGACAGTTGATATTTCAATTTTTAAGTGAATCATTTCTGGTCGTATTTTTAGCATTTGTAGTTGCCGTTGGAATTGTATTATTAAGTCTGAATGGTTTTAACAATTTAGCAAGCAAAGCCATCGTTTTTCCCTGGTTGAATCCTTGGTTTTGGTTTGTATCCATAATCTTCATTTTTATTACTGCGTTTCTATCCGGAAGCTATCCCGCATTATATTTATCATCTTTCAACCCTGTTACGGTTTTGAAAGGAACTTTTAGGGCAGGTCGCTTTGCAGCGCTTCCCAGAAAAATATTGGTAGTCACTCAATTTACCGTATCCATCGCTCTAATTATAGGGACTATATTGGTGATGAGTCAAATTGAGCATAGTAAAAACAGACCTACCGGTTACAACAAAGAAGGATTGATACAAATTCCTGTAATGAGTACAGAGTTTATTGGAAAGGCCGATATTATGCGTAATCAGTTCATAGCTTCTGGCGGAGCCATAGAAATGGCTACAACAAGCAGTCCAACTACAAATGTATGGTCTAATAGGTCAGGATATAATTGGGAAGGTAAACCACCAGGTTTTCAGGAAGATTTAGCATATACAGATGTTTCTTATGAATTTGTAGAAACGCTGGGGGCCAAAATCATTGCAGGTAGAGGGTTTTCAAGAGATTTCCCTTCAGACTCTTCTGGGGTTATACTGAATAAAACGGCTGTAGAGTATATGGGAATCCAGGATCCCATCGGAAAACTCATACGTGATTCTGATATAGATGATCCTAATCCAATGCCGCCACTCAAGATTATTGGTGTGATCGATGATATTATCATGCAATCACCCTATGCCCCTGTGAAACAATCAATGTACGTTTTTGATAGGTATGGTAATTATTCTTTTTTTAATTTAAGATTAAATCCAGAAAAGAGCATTCGAGAAAACTTAGAGATTATCGAAGAGGTATTTAAAACCAACTTTCCTAATGTTCCATTTGACTATCAATTTATAGATCAAGAATACGCTAAAAAGTTTAGAGCAGAAGAACGAATTGCAAGTTTATCCAAAGTATTTACTATCCTGGCAATTTTTATTAGTTTATTGGGCTTATTTGGATTAGCATCTTTTGTAGCAGAACAGCGAACCAAAGAAATTGGTATTCGTAAAATACTGGGAGCTTCTATCACCCATTTATGGATGCAATTGTCCAAAGATTTTATCACCCTGGTGATTATTGCATTGGTTATTGCATCTCCAATAGCCTATTATTTTATGAGTCAGTGGCTACAAAAGTTTCCGTATAGAGTTGACATTTCGTACACTGTATTTTTAATAGCAGGACTAGGTGCCTTGCTCATCACGATCATAACAGTAAGTATTCAGGCCATACGCACCGCAACCGCCAATCCGGCCAATGCATTACGAACAGAATAGATGTAATCAATCAAATCAACCTATCAGTCATCGATAGGATTAAAAACGAACAATAATGATACTTAATTATATAAAAATAGCTTTCCGAAGCTTACTAAAAAATAAAGGTTATAGCTTTCTGAATATATTTGGTTTGGCGATCGGTATAACCTGTGCCAGTCTTATCTTTTTATGGGTAGAAGACGAATTGAGTTTTAATGATTCTTTTGCCAGACAAGATCACATCTATTATGTACCCACCAATCAGCAATATGAAGGAGCCTGGCGAACATTTTACGCTACTCCAGGTCCTCTGGCACAGGTGATGAAAGAAGAAATACCCGGTATCATTAGAGCAACACGCTCTAGTAGAGAAGAACGAACTTTTAACGTTAAAGACAATGCAATAAACAAGACGGGCCGTTTTGTAGACAAAGATTTTCTATATATTTTCAGTCTAGATTTTATTGAAGGCTCTATTGAAAAGGCTTTTGAGACTCCCGAAGCTATTGTCCTAACCAAAGAAACTGCAGCACTACTTTTTGGTGAAAAAACCAAGGTATTAGGAAAAACCATCAAAGTGAATAATAAAGATAATTATCTCATTACCGGTGTGGTTGAAAATTTACCTGAAAATGTCACCTTTGCTTTCGATTGGGTTGCTCCTTTTGAACGATACCGGGATGGTGCTGTATGGATGACAGAATACGGTAGTAATTTCTCAGATACTTTTGTAGAGTTATCACCAGAAGCCGAGGTTACAGCTGTGGCCAAAAAAGTACGTGAAATACTTCCTTTAAAAAATCCAAATAGTAATACGTATGCATTTCTACATTCTATGAAAGATTGGCATTTACGATCAAAATTTGAAGGAGGAGAAAAAGCCGGTGGAAGAATTACCTATGTTCGTTTATTTACAGCTATTGCACTAATCATTTTATTAATAGCATGTATTAATTTTATGAACCTCTCTACTGCCAGAAGTGAAAAAAGAGCTAATGAAGTTGGCGTTCGAAAAGCCATCGGATCTAGTCGACCAAGATTAATGATTCAGTTTATAATTGAATCTTTGTTAATGTCGTTCCTCGCTTCTATTTTTAGTATATTTCTGTTATTACTGATTCTACCACAGTTTAATATACTCATTGAAAAAAACTTAACATTAGGCCTATCAAATCCGGTACACCTTGGTGTTTTGATGCTCATTACATTGGTTTGCGGTGTCTTTGCTGGTTTGTACCCAGCTTTTTACCTATCTTCTTTTAAGCCGGTAGAAGTATTAAAAGGTATCAAAGTTTCCTCAGGTTCAGCATCATTTATACGTAAGGGACTAGTGATAGGGCAATTTACTATTTCGATTGTATTTATCATTTGCACCATCCTCGTATATCAGCAAATACAGCATGCAAAAAACAGAGAACTTGGGTTAGACAAAGATCAATTAATTTCTATGCGTATCAATGATGAAATCATTAATAAATTTTCGGTAATCCAAGAAGATCTCATTAAAACAGGAGTTGTACACAATGCTGCTTTATGTAATTCTCAAATTTTATCGTCTGGAAATAATGGTTCTGGGTTTGTATGGAATGGAGGCGTTGATACCGAACAGGTGTTGCTTTCGTTCAGAAATATTACAGCAGGATTTTTTGACACTACCGGTATGGAAATAGTTGCAGGAAGAGGTTTTAGCAAGAATGTAGATACCGATAGCACAAATGTTTTGGTTTCTGAATCATTAGCTAAATTAATACATACAGAAAATGTGATCGGAAGTCGTATTCGAAGAGGTGAAGATTCCTATGAAATTATTGGGGTTGTAAAGGATTATTTATACGGAAATATGTATGACACCAGTGATCCCGTTTTGTTTATCAATAACCCCTACTATGCACGATATATGTATATAAAAACAAAGACAGGTATTCCTATCCAACAAGCATTATCAAAAGTTGAAGATATCTTAAAAAAACACAATCCGGCTTTTCCTTTTGAATATAATTTTGTGGATAAAGAGTTTGATGCTAAATTTAAGAATGAGCAATTAGTAGGTCAGCTTTCCCAAATTTTTGCATTACTAGCAATACTCATCTCCTGCCTTGGACTTTTTGGACTAGCTGCATATACTGCTGAACAACGTAGCAAAGAAATTGGAGTTAGAAAAGTGCTAGGAGCCAGCGTTACAGGTATCGTACGCTTGCTATCTAAAGATTTTCTAAAGCTAATTTTGATATCCTTAATGATTGCTATACCTATTGCCTGGCTAACCATGCACAATTGGTTACAAGATTTTGCTTACCGAATAAAGATCAATTGGTGGGTTTTTATCATAGCAGGATTAACTGCTATTATCATTGCTTTGGCTACCGTAAGTTTTCAGGCGATCAAAGCCGCAATTGCAAACCCTGTAAAGAGTTTAAAAACAGAATAAAAATCATCATCAGTTTAATTATATAAAACACATTCATCATGAAATATCTTAAGTATTTTCTCGCAATCATCATATTTTCTATAACTCAAATACTCTTGGGACAAACGGCTAAGGCTGTCGATTCCTTTGAGAAAGTAATCATAAGCCCGCATATTCAGGCAACTTTTGTAGAAGGCGAAGAAGAATCTGTCATCATCCAAGAGAGCACAGAGCCAGAAGACAAAATAAATATTGAAGTGAAGTCAAATGTCCTACGTGTCTATCTGGATGATGCTAAAGAAACGACTAAAAATGAAACAGTAGTGGTCAACGGAATCAAAAGGCAAGTACCCATTTATAAAGGAAAAGTACTTACGATCATCGTACACTACAAACAGTTAAAAGCTTTGTCTATAAAAGGAGAACAATCCATCATATGTAAAAGTAAGATAGCTACTGAAACTTTTAAATTGAAGATGTACGGAGAGTCGGAAACCATCTTTAAGGATGTTAATTTTAAATTTATGGATGCTGATATTTACGGTGCCAGTAGATTAACTATTAATAAAGGAACTATTGAAAATCAAAAAATTACTGCTTATGGGGAAAGTGTTATTGATCTTTTGGGAGTAGACAATAAAAACACAAAGCTCAAAGCTTTTGGAGAAGCAGAATTCAAAATTCAAGCATCTGATCGTATCAAACTTACCGCTTTTGGTGAGGCAAAACTGTATTATAAAGGAGATGCCTCTATAGACAAAGGACTCAATATAGGAGCGGTAGAAATCACCGAGATTCAGTAATCATCACTAACAATTCATCATTCTGTCCTATCTGGGTAGATCAAAAAACAATTATGATTTTACAACTTAACCATGCTTCCAAAGTACTCACTTCTGGAAGTAAAAAGATTGCATTACTTGATTCGATTAACTTAAATATTGAAGAAGGAGAATTTATTTCGCTTATGGGACCATCAGGTTCCGGTAAATCTACTTTGTTAAACTGCATCGGAATGCTCGATAATTTTACTGATGGTCGCTACACGTTTTTAGGTGAAACTGTTCATACTATGAAGGAGAGGCAACGCTCTAAACTTTACAAAGAATATATTGGTTTTGTATTTCAGGCTTATCACTTAATAGATGAACTAACGGTTTATGAAAACATTGAAACTCCCCTACTGTACAAAAACATAAAATCCTCTGAACGAAAAAGTCTCGTAGCAGATATGCTCGATCGTTTCAATATAGTGGGTAAAAAAGATTTATTCCCTTCACAACTTAGTGGCGGCCAACAGCAATTAGTTGGAATTGCGAGAGCTTTAATCGGTAAACCCAAGCTAATTTTGGCAGATGAACCTACGGGAAATCTTAATTCTAAGCAAAGTACTGAAATTATGGAACTATTCGAAGAATTAAATAAAGAGGGGGTTACTATTATACAAGCCACTCACTCTGAAAGTAACGCTGCTTACGGTTCTAGGGTTATTCATCTGTTAGATGGACGTATTGTATCTGAATAGCTTAAAGTAAAATGATACTAAAATAAATTAGAAATATTAATATCTCTTTTTCATATAAACCAGATACTCTTATAGAAAAGATACAACAAACGAACAAAAAAGACCTAAGAAGCAAGCAGCTCCATTAATAGAACGAAGCGTTTGCTCCATAAAACCATACAAAGCATGCATTTCTTTTTTACCCGCTTCTTTACCTAAGCGACCTGCAAAATATAATACAAACCAGGTAATAAAAAGTAAGACCATAGCTATGATAGCATACAGATAATCCTCGCCTAAACTCATATTGACATACATCCAGATCCCGGATCCAATGAATGCGGTGGCCACAATAAAATGAGCAAACATAAAAAATGTCCAAACCGTCGGACTAGGTCCAAAAAGTCCTTTGAGTTTTGGTTTGTCATCTACATCATAAATCTCTAAATGCAGTTGCGGAGACCAAAAGTGTTGATCTTTTTTAGGAATACGTATAAAGACATGATGATCGATACGACTGACCTTAAAATCTTTACTGGTTTTTCCTTTCTCTTCAAAAGCCTCTAAAGCCTTTTCTGAAGGAATTTCTAAATCCCTAAAAAACCGTGGCCGTAAAACAATATCGTTTGTAATCTCCATATACACCAAAGTAAGAGATCAATGTTACCATATTTCTAAATCTTTATTCCTGATTTTTATCAGTTTTTACTTTACTTTCCTGTGTGTAACTGTATTGGGTCTGGCCAAAAACCACAAGAAATCGCTAGCGGAATCCAATAAATCTAAACTCGCACAGGTTTTTATAGGACAACAAAACAATGATTAAATAACACGTCCTTAATTTCATCATATGGAGGAAATATCATTCTACCTCTCTTAACGCGGCATACATTGCATCCAGAAAGTCTTGTTGTTTTTTATCATCTTTAAAATAGCGCTGATATATTACACTACAACTTTCTACATCTAAGATGTTAGTTGTATCAAAAGACCAATTGTCTGGGTTCTTAACGGTTATGCCCAGATCACAGGCTTCTTCTTTCCATTTGATGTAAAACACCGTCTTTGTATAAGGTACTACGTCAAAATCTGCATATACTGTATATCCACTCATATCCGGATTAAAAAACTTATGAATTGCAGTAATCGGGACACCACCCCAATTTACGCTAGTTCCTTCCGGCAATTCAAAACCTGTGAGATATTTTTCGTTCATTATGGATTGTTGCTCGCCTTTTTTCAGAAAATGTTTCTTGTATGTTAACTTAGTTCCTTTAGGAATCAGTATTTCTTTAATCATTATAGATTCTGAAGTAATAAAATAAGGATTGTTAGGACGTGATCCATTAGGGTTAAGTGTAAGATTACAAGCGGTAGCACAACCTGTAATTAATATGATAAGAGACGATTTTAAGAATTTCATAAATGATATACCTCCTTATCGAATGAAATATTGCTTAGAAATGTTTAGCACTCTACTTTTTAAATTTTAAATCTCCGTCATACTCATCCCAACTAATTGAGTTCTCACCTTTTTTGCTTATTGTTTTTTCGATTTTAACCTGATCATCTTCAATAACTTTCACCTTTAAATCAGGAGAATACATTTTTACTAAGAGAGTCTGCGACTTTTCTATAATGGGTAAAATTTCTAGGACAGTTATTTTATTCTCCACTATTTCAAAACTTAGAACATCTAAATTAAAAAAAGCACCTTTTTTTAAGACCTTATCTACACTCATTCCTCCTTTGTAATTAAACCCTACGCAAGTGATGTTATACTTTCCTGGTTTTAATTTAATTTCTTTTGAGGTTCCATACCTTGTCATATAAGGAAAATCAAAATTTAAGAATCGTTTATTCGCTAAAGTAGTTACAAACTGATTTCCTGAAATCCCCCACTCTAAAGCTCCACTTTCGAGTTGTTTTAATACTTTTTTTCTCAACTTAATTTCAGATACAAATGGTTTTAATTTTAAAATAAAAGTTCCTTCAGACTCTTGAGAAAAAAGAGGAGACATACTTATGCTTAAAAAAATAAAAAACAAAACAGCTATTGAAAACTTTGCTTTTCTAGATACCTTCATTTTAATTTCCTTTTAATAATTATTTTACTTTTTTGTTTGACCGGTTAAACAAGTAGATCAAATATTGACCATTTCTAACAAGTGATATTTATCAATTATTACTACTTGCTAAACATCCCGTTTTGAGGATTGCAAGTATATAAAAAAATGTTTTGTTTTTTAAATTTTTTATGTGCCTATGAGTTCATTTCTCGCATAGCATATGTTGTAAATGATAGACTTTTTAGAGTACAGGAGAAAAGTTATTATCAAGTCATTAAAAGAATTGAAATAATGATCATTAAATTGATGAAGATGGAAAAAGCATTTATTTTTAGGTGTGAATAATAATTTCTCAAATACTTTTTAAATAAAAAATCAATAATCAAGAAAAAAAATACCATCAAAATAAAAAAAACAGGTACTACAAATCCAACAGGTGGTGTATGACTTCCATCAGTTCCTTGTGTGATAATCGAATAGATTGTAAAGCATAGCCCCAATAGATATAAGAGGGATTTAATTATTCTGTATATGTCCATTTCTTAATCATATTCACCACTAGTCACACTTGTCCAACTAAGGTGGAGACTAGCTTTTATACAGTGAATCGGTGGCAGTACTATTTGCAATACTTGCCCAGAAGGTTTTGAGGCATTTCATTATTATACTTTTCAACAAATCCTAATTCAATAGATTTCTTTGCATCTGAGCAACATTTATCTATTTTTTTCATTCGTGCGTGAAGTAATGCTCTATTTAAATACCCAGCCGATTCAGAGGGGTTAACTTCGATTGCTTTGTTGAAATCAATTAAACTTTTATCATATTGTTTCGAGTGCATATATGATAATCCTCTATTTTGTAGCGCGACAAAATAATCATCTTTAATTTCTAAACATTTTGTAAAATCATCTATTGCTTTCTTTCTTTCCCCAATCATATCGAAACAAAAACCACGATTTATAAATATAGATAATCTGTCTCCATACTTTTTTTCCGCCTGATTGAATTTTAAAATTGCTTTATTTGGTTCATTGTTGTTCGTTAATTCTATTGCTTCTAGTATCAAAGATTCATTTTCTTCATAATCTCTAATAATTAAATCTGTAGTATCCTTGTAGTAAATTATTCCATTTTTAACGACACGATCTGTTTCCGATACCTTTTTGCACCCAAAAGAGATAAGTAAAAGAAAAATAAATAAGGTTTTTTTCAAAGTTTTTTATCTAAAATTTTATTAGTAAAAGGTAATCTATCTTATTCCCGATGCCGCCAGTTTACAACTGGTGTGCACCACAAATCTGTGTTAGGCTACATAAAAAGCAACCATAATATACGAAAACTTATAGTATTATGGTAGTTATAAATTCTTACTCGAAGTCGCCACTAGTCATAGACTAGCGGTAGCAGGGGTCACTATTCACACTTCTATGCCTTGGGAGAAGGCTGGAACGGTAGTGGGAGTTGTTAGTAAATGCTTTTTAATATTCGTATTCTAATTTACCTTTAATTTCCAATAATTCTTTTTCCTTATGAGCAAACATTAGAAAGAGTTGCTCTAAAAGCTTTTTAGCCTGGTGGCAATTTTGAAATTCACTTTGACATTCAAAACTATATGACCTAACGAGTCTGTAATTAATATCATAGTTTTTTGGGAAAATTTCTTTTGCTTTTTCGTAGTAAAAGATAGAATTATGCCATTTTCCTTTTTCAAACCAATCATCGCCTTTATTGATGAGTATTAAAAACTGTTTTTCTTTTTCTTTGAATTTTATTATTTGTATACTCTCTTTATCTATACTGTTTTGCCAGATTACATTAATTGTAAAATATGTAAAAACACTTATTATAAGTATTGCGATACCGATTAGTATTGTATTTTCTTTTCGGTTTTGCTTTCTTATTTTTTTCCCTATTTGCAGTAGTTCTTCCGGTGACGCTTTTTTAAAATTTAATTTTCCTTCAGTAGTTTGTAAGGACTCTTTTTTAATATTAAGAAAAGTTCGTTCTTTTTGGAATAGTCTTTTAGACCTAAGTAACTTTTTATTGTTACTCAAGCTAGTTATCATTCCTTGAATACTCCCGCCTCCAAACATTTTTTTACTATTTACTGACCATAAGATATATCTAACAGGATACATCGTTACTAATTGGTATACTTAAAATTAAAAATGTTACAATATAGTCTCAAGAAGAAACAGCCATCATACAAAGAAATTACGGCTGTTATAAATTCTTACTCAAAGTCGACACTAGTCAGACACTAGCGGTAGTGGTTTTTTTATTCAGACCAATTGATTTTGTTGGTTTTGTCTAAATATATAATCGCATCAAAGGCTTTGCCAATTGTTTTGGTTTCAGTTTGACTGTTTCTGGCTTGTGCACCTGCTCCGCTCATTGTCGTTAGTTCATTATCGAGATATTCTTTTAGCTTTTTATCAAGTTTGGCTTTACGTATATTCAAAAATGTATTCGGATTTCCCATTTGTTGCAGGCAATCAGAAAATGTGCCTTTTAAAACTTCTTTATGGCTAAAGGTATTAAATTTCCAATTCCCTGTTTGATTAGCATCAACTGGAAAGGCAATGAATTCTCCAGTCCCAAAATCCGTTGCAATATTGAAAAAATAGTCTCCATACAGTTTTCTCAACTGGTGCCCTGTAACATCAACAAATCCACCATTATCCACCCAATCCCCTACGTGCGCATTATGAGCCCAATAAAGCGCTTTCGTTTCATTGCTGTGAAAATTCATAATCCACTGGATATTTTCGCCCATATAAATGTCTCTAAAATCGTGCTTTCGTTGTTCTACATTTTGAATAATTGCAGATACAAATTGTCCTAAAACAACAATATGTTGGTATGCTAAATTAAACTCTCTTTCAGAAGTTTTGCTCTTAAAAGACTCATAATTATCTATGAAATACTTTTTTAGTTTTGTGTAAGAAATGTAATAATCTGTTTTCTCACTCTCCTCAATTGATTGCCACAAGTGTTTTTCAAATCCATCTATTTGATAATCAGAATTTACAGTATTTAAATATTCTCTTATTCTATTTACATCAGAAATCACATACTGCATTTCACATCCATATAAATAAATCTTGTCAGAATTATTTTTATTGTATGCTTTTAACCAATCCATTAATTGATAAAATTCGGTTGTCTTATATCTCCAAGTAGAATTATGATTCTCCAAAATAGTTTTCAAATCATTTCTTTTGCCTTGAATGTAATCGTTTAAGTATTGTCCTTCTCCAAAACCAGTTTCGATAATTAAAACCTTAAAACCGTGTTTTTTGGATAGGTATTCCATCAGCTCTTTTGCTAGTAATGTAAATTCAGCTGTCCCATGAGTATCTTCTCCGTAACCTACAATTCTCACATCATCAATAGAATGATCAAGAAAGGAAAAAGAGCTGGCTTTGATGTCGTTAAATCCGACAGCGTAATTCTTTAATTCAGAATTACATTGTGATAAACAAGAAATATTAAATATTCCAAAAAATAAAAATGTCAAAAGGTATTTCATAGGTTTCTTCAAATATTTTACAACAGTCCTACCGAAAACAGGTATATTAAAAAATAAGCTATAATTTTTCTGATAAACATAAGCCGAGTTTTTAAATGTACTATTCATTTATTTTGCGATTGTAAAAGTGTAAATTTGTTTTCCTGAGTTCTCTTTTAAAATTAATAAGTTCAATAAAAGATGCTCACTATATTGTATTCCTGAAGTATTCAACGTGTCAAGAATTTCAGTAAATAAATCAGCCCTTTTCGAAATTCCAATAGCCCAAGCAGATACTTTGCTAGGTCTCCAACTATCTTTCAGCATTTCAATCAATATCTCGTCACTTAGTTCTTTTTCGATTAGCTGTAAAGAATTAAATAATTTCTCAATTTCAGTGTCTGATTTATTTAGAAAATTCAAATTCATTAAATCCATATAATATGGAGCAATATATTTTGAATGTAGTTCTTGTTTAGTCATTTTGAGTAATTGTGCCTAACGTGTTTGTGTATTAAAAGTAGGCGACTTCATAGCACTAAGCTTTCGGATAGGCAAAAAGTTTGATGAGAGCTTAATGCCTTGAATATTTTACTTTCCCGCCATTTTTTTATATGTATTGTTTTAATTCAGTTTTTTTAAAAGTCCATTTAATATTTCATCTTCTTCGTCTAATAAATGATCTTTAATCATTATATCAGGTATCACTCCTTCTGGCTTTTTACTGCCATTTACACGAACAATTTGTCCTTTAGACACTTTTACTACAATCCCTGTATTAGGTAATGAGTATTGAAACTGTGAAGCGTAAAGTGTTGGAAAATCACCTGTTTCTTCTCCTACAATCGTCCCAAAATTGTAATCTTGAATTTGAGCTGCTGCCACGGCTGCTTGAGAATATGATTGACGATTTACCAAAACGTACACTGCTCCTGTAAATATTTTTTGTTTGGGTTGTGGCCGGTAATCGTCAAACTCGAAATTATATATCTCTCCGTCTTTGTAATTGAGAATTTTTTGAAAATAAGCATTTGCAGTGTCATTGTGTTTCCTTGTGTGTTCTTTAAGAAATTGACTTGTTTTAAGGGTAAACTCCGAATTCCATTTAAAGGGTTTATCTGCAAAATAAGAGACTAAGTAATTACTAAAAGAGTCGTTCCCACCCGCATTATTCATAAGGTCAGTAATCAGATTTTTACTGTTTCGTTTTTTTATTTCTACAAAAGCTGAGTCAATAAAACTTTGATACTTTTGTTCATCACCTGAAAAATCTCCAGGATTTAAATAAGCTGTATTTTTATAAAACTTAAGTTTCATTTGAGCATTAAGAACTTCATCTCGTGGTGTTTCATATCCTTCAATTAGGTTAACCGCTTTTATTGAATGTTTTTTTACAGCTCCATTTGAGCGAATTTCAATTTGAAAGTTGTCTTGCTTTCCAAACACCTGCCAATACAATCTGGGAAATGAAATCATTTCAATTTTTGCATTTTTAAAGTATGTTCTTTCTGCTGCAACTTGCGGATAAATTTGGGCTAAGATATCTTTCATTAATATCCCATTTATATTTATTATCTCAGAACCAATTTTAATATCAGAATTATCAGAAAAGTTTTTCCGGATTAGACTTTTGTTGTGTTCAAAAGCAATTTCTAATGGAAATAGTGTTCCCCCACTATATGCATATGTTCTGTAAGAAGCTCCTGGGAAGTCGATTTCAGTATGTCCATTATTTACTACTGATATTACTTTTTGAAAAATAGTAGTTGCTTGTAATAGAGTAACAGAATCCTTAGCAATCGATTGTTTTACATTTTGATAATTCTCTGAAAAGTCTTTTTCTGAAGTATATGCGTAGAGATTGTAGTGAGCATCTTTTAAAGAATTATTAAGATACTCTAAGTCTTCTATAATTTCATTTCGTCCAAACTTTTTTTCGGATTGCTGGGCTATAGAATATTGAGAGAATATCAGAAACAGGAAAACTGCAAGGATATATTGATGTTTCATTAGATAGTTTATTTTTTAAAGGATGAATTAAATCCTCGAATGTAACTTGTATTAAGCACAACGCCAAATATATGAATCGGAGCAAGGCAAATAAGCAAGAACCAATCGATCTATCTGCGCATTTTTATTTCTTGTTAATTTATGAAAATCTAGCACCATTGCAAAAAGGAAATGACCTTATGATCTAGCACTAAACTTTGCTCTGATTTCATATATAATGTTAGCAAACGTTAATTTAATCAGCAACTGTTAATTCAATAGAAACAGCTTTAAATAAATTTAGCATTTTCTCACTAAACATATTCTGTGAGATTATTTTATCCACCCATTCTCCCTTGTAATAAATATATGTATTCTCATTTTTAGATTCCAAATCTAGGCCCAAAGTCAATGTTTTTTCTAATCTACTTGAGCGTCGTTTTTTTACTTTTTGTTCTTCTTTAATATTTTCAATTGCAATAAACAATCCTTCTTTCGGGAAAATTACATTTAAATAACTAAGGTCTATTTCAGTTTCATTGATTCCTTTTTTTGCAATCCCAATTATGTTTTGATTTACTAAATACTCATTTGGTTTTTTATCTTGTCCTACACTATAAACCCTAACATTAAATTGTGTTTTTTCAGAAATTCCAGTTATAAGTTTTATTTTTTTCAGAAACTTAGTTTCATTACCAATCGAATTGTTATTAAAAAGCCGAGCTATAATCCAAGGGTATTTTGTGTCTGTGCCAAAATAAAGATCAGTTTCCGATGTTTCAAAGCTCCCGATTTTAAATTCATTTGAATTTTTATTCTTTAATAATTCAATTTCTGGTAGTTTAGTTACAATTTTCTTTAAATAGCCAATATCTTTTATTTCCGATTTATCAATCCTTTTTGTTTCAAAACCAACAGCACTGAATATTAATTTTGTATTCATTTGATTTACATCAATTGAAAAATATCCTAATTCATTAGATGAAGTTCCAATGTTTTCATTTTCAATACAAATATTAACAAACTCTATCGGTTCAAATGTTTCATCATCTTGAACCACTGCATTTATTTGTCCAAGTAAACTATTTGTAAATAAAAATAGACTTATTAATATTAAATGCGGTTTTTTCATAATGTTTGCCAACTACTATATAACAGCAATTACGTTTAATACCATTTGTAATGAATTACAAACACTTACAAACGACTCCTATTTCTACTCATTGCTATTATGTTTTTAAATGTACCATAAAATTCTCCTTTCAACAACATGATAAAAGTGATTCTATGAATTATATCGATCATATTTTTTTTAACCCATTTCAGCTGCTACTAGTTTGCCACTAGTGCAAACCACAAACCTATGTTAGACAACATAAAAAACAACCTTATGACGTAAAAATTACACCTGCCATCTATTCTTACTCGAAGTCGACACTAGTCACAGACTAGTGGTAGCAGAGGCAAGTTATAAAGTAATCATTATAAGATGATTAAAATACAAATATTAACTTTGAAAAACTGAGCTAGTGCTTTTCATAGGAGCCATTGTTGGCAAATCGTTTTTATTATTCAACTATTATTTTTTTGTTTATATATGCTTTTTTCAATTTAGGAAACTCCTTAATAAATTCATATTCCTCAAGTTTTCCAGAAGTAGTGATAATAATTTGTTCAAGTGTTTCTGAATATTTTTCAAGACCTTTCAATGATTTTAGGTTTCTTGATCTGTGAATTTCTATTTTCTTTAAGCCTTTAAGTCCGTTTAGAGTAGTTAAATCCTCTACATTTGTCCAATTAAGACTTGCATTATTGTTACAGTTAATAGGAAATTTAAAACTGTTGAAATTCCTCTCTTTTGGTTTATGATGCCATAGGTAAAAGTTCTCAACATTTTCACATTGCTCTAAATTATAATCTTTAGTTTCCCAATCAATCGTTATTTCCTTAAGAGATGTAAATTGACTAAAATCTATTGACGGTCTTTTCCCAGTCAATCCAATAGATTTTAAATTTTTCAGGTAATATAATCCTTGAATATCACTTAAATTGACATCCCAAAACCAAATATTTTCTACTCTCTTAAAGTGCTCTAAAAAGTCAAGATTTGATTCCTTAAATCCAAATGTTTTGTGTCCGAATATTGAAGTATAAGGATTTCCTTTTTTAAATAATTTGAATTGTTTGTTATACTCGGAAATACAATTTTCCATATTCGAAGATTCAATTCCTAAAGAAATTCCTCTTTCTCGATTTATATGAAATTGTCCTTCTTTTCGAATCATTTAAATTTTCGGTTTTTTTTAAATGTTTGCCAACGGTTATTATATGAAAAGTAGGCGATTTAGCAGCATTAAACTTTCGCTTAAACACAAAGTTTGATACGAGCCAAAACCCTTGATTTTATTACTATCTCGCC
The DNA here is from genome assembly GCF_042434905.1 of Aquimarina besae. Taxonomy (NCBI): domain Bacteria; kingdom Pseudomonadati; phylum Bacteroidota; class Flavobacteriia; order Flavobacteriales; family Flavobacteriaceae; genus Aquimarina; species Aquimarina besae. The sequence goes on along the minus strand of NZ_CP170199.1, from coordinate 2,771,789 downwards.
TATTTTTTATATATATTGTTGTAAGCAGTTATATCACGCTCTATTCTAATGGACTCAAAGGTATTTTTTGAGCAACTTTTATCTCTTTTATTTTTGCAAAACGGTCACTCGGGTTATCCACTACAATCCATTTATGAGTTGTTGTTGCTTTTAACCCTTTATTGTCTTTTGTAATACCACGCCAAACAAAATCTACATTTACTTCGTATTCATTATTCCCTAATTTTTTTACCATAAAATTCTCAGGAAAATGACTACTTTGTTTTAATTGTTTTGGTGTACCATTTAGCCACTTTTCTAATTCATCAATACTCGAAATTGGTTCGCTACTTGTTGAAAAATGAAGTTTAAAGTCATCAGTCAGCAACTCTTTGAAAGGTTCGACATTACCATCTAATTGCTCCATATTTAATAACCAATAATGAATAAGCGATAACATTCTATTGGTTGGATATGCATCTTCAAAAGTTGGATTTTCGATTGTTCCAGTTGGTGCAATATTAATCTCTGTAAAAACAGGAAGGTTTGAGGTTCCAGTTTGTTTTAGAACTGTACTATAACGCAATGGATAACTGTCATTTGTTCCATCTGGTTTTAGGTTTTGATAAATAATATCTGCCACTAGATTGATTCCATTTTCAGATTCTGAAACTGTAATATTTTGTACGTGATGTGAATTTTGCCAGCCTTTATAAACTTTTAACCTTTCAGGATAATTTGCTCTTCCTTTCATTTCGCCTGCTGCGGATTTCATTTTGATGTCCTCATCTAAAATTTCCAATTGGTTTTCAAGACGTTGTTGGTTTTCAAAATCACGTTCGTAGAATAAATACCAACGGTAATACTGCACTTTTGCTGCGTGGGCAATTCTGGTTTTTTTAATCATATCTATTTTTGATTTTTGAATAAATGAATGTATAGCATCAGCAACATCATCAGGTACTTCCATTTGTGGTGAATGTGCTGCATTTTCTATAAGTTGAAGTTTGGAAATAGGAATATTATTATAAAAATACTCTGCGGAATTGAATTTTACCACCTTGTCGTGTTTTCCCCAAAGAATTAAGGTTGGTGCAGTAATTTTAGAAATATCGTTTTTAAGATTAAAATATTTACCGTTCTTGATTGCAGTAACCAACGTATTGTCAACAAAGTCTTTACTAGCATTTATTTGGTTAATCAGATGCTTTTTTATCGGTGATGGAAGGTCTGGTTTATTGTAAAAAACTCTTGAAAGTACAGCGTCAAATTCTTCATCTGTTTCAATGTTTTTTCCAAAACCTGTGTAAACCACGTGGTCATCTAATTTTAGCCCAGCCGAATTTAATAGAATAAGATTTTTTACATCATTTGGATATTTTATTGCGTAGGTTGCTACCGTATGTCCACCCATTGAATTACCAACCAAATTGATGTTTTTAATACCTAATTTTTCTAAAAATGAATGTAAAAAAGTAGCTTGCCCATCAATAGAATAGTCCAAATCTGCCTTTTTTTCATTTTCTCCGTGTCCAGCAAGGTCAGGTAAAATTAGATTATAATGTTCTGACAATTTTTTTGAAGATTGTAAGAAGCTATTTTTATCATCTCCCATTCCGTGAACTAAAACTAGGGTTTCTTTATCACTATTTGCAGAACTTTGATAATAGTTCACTTCATAACCATTCAAATCAATAGTTTTCTTTTCTAGTTGTGCTGCATTTGCATAACCGCTATTTGTAAAGTCAATCAATTTTTGAGGAAAGAAAAAGAATATAATTCCGCCTACTATTATTAATAGTAAAATGATTGCTGCTAATATTTTTAATAGTTTTTTCATTATTTAATTTTGAGATGATATTTGTAATTGAGTTTGATATTTTTTAGTGTAAACTTCCCCGAAGTTATCAATTGTAATTGCCAAAGAGAGATGTAAAATTAAAGCAGTAGAAATTCCGAAAAAAATCGATTTTGTGTCTAAAAATGACATAACCACAATGATTAATAGAATACAAAATCCATAGATTAATTTTAACCTAAAGAAAGATTTTAAATCTTTTTCTGTTTGTTTTTCTTCTATTTCTAGAAAGTCCACAGAGTTGTTAGTATAAATTGATATTTTATTTTCTATTTTATGATATTGTTTTAAGTATAATGGAAACATAATTATTGATTCCAGAATTCCTAAAACAATCAATGTAACTGCAAAACTTTTGTAGGCAGTAAACGAGAAAAAAAGTATTCCAATTATCACTGAAAAAACTCCGATTATTCCTGCTGATAAATACAACGCTTTTTCACTATTTAAGAAGTCTGTTATTATCCATTCCATATTTTTTGATTGTTTTTTCAAATGAGATTCATTTTGTTCCTTAATTTTATTTTGTGGTCGGATGTTTGTCATAATTGCTTACAACTACTATATAACAGTAATTGCGTTTAGTACCGTTTGTAATTAATTATAAACACTTACAAACGATTCATAATTCTGCTCGTTGTTATTACGTTTTAAATATACCGTAAAATTCTCCTTTCGACAACATGATAAAAGTGATTCTATGAATTATATCAATCATATTTTTTAGCCTGCACTCCTATTCTCAATTTGTCCGGCTTTAGAGGAAAATCAGCAGAACTATTAAGGTGTAATATCAGACAAATAAAACATCCTACCCGTCTTGGGTACATATGAGAACGAAATATTTAATAAAATCAATTAATCAATGATCAAAAAATCTTGGCTATTCATTACTTTTCTTTAAACCAATGGTAAATCCAATCGATAAGCCTACATAACTATTATCTATTGTTCCGATTACTTGTCCTTTTTGTATTTCGATATCAGCTTCTGGTATAAAATTATATTCCAATCCAAGCCTGGTCTTACCAATTTCAAGTCCTCCTCTAACCAAAAAACCGGGTTGATTATTAACACTTCCTTCCAAAATTTCTGAAGTACCGTTCATCGAAACGTCTATATTATTGAATATATAATAGCCTAAACCTATCCCCACATATGGACAATATTGTTTATCATTCAGGTAATAATCAAAAGTTGGCAAAAAGGAAATAATAGCATTATCATCCAGATCATCTACAAAAAATGAAGCGCTATTATCAATTTCAATTTTCTGAGGATTTATTGCTATTCCAAATCTTAATCCAATCAGCATATTTTCCGAAATCTTAATATGAGGTTCCGTATTAAATAGTAATCCTAAATTATCTGATTCTGTCGCTAAGAGAATTCCTGGTTCTATTCTTAGTTTTGGTTGTGTATATGAGTTACATCCGCAAAACAACACAATTAGGAATAAAAATTCTTTTAAATCTGTTTTTTTATTATCAAAAAAATCAAGCTCAAAGACTTTCATAAATAGTATGGATTGATATTTGCAAAACGTCAATATCTCTTTATAATTGCAACGAACGATGAAGTGTCATACACTTTAAATCTATTTAAAAAAGATATAATCGATAGAATACTATCAAAATAGAGTTCCAACGTCCCATCGAGTGTTTTATGGTGTAGCGTAGCGCAGTCATAAAATATATTTGTTAACGTTAGTATTATAAATTTTCTATCACATCGAATATAATTCATTCGATTTTTAGTGTTTTTTATACTGTTTTGAGTATTTTTTACTCGATTTTGAATGTTTTTGATTCAACGTTGAATGTTTTTTACTCAAAATCAGATCTTTTTTATTCGAGTGTCTCTGAATTATATTCATAAAAAAACCAAAAAGACTCGATACAGAATCTTTTTGGTTGCTATCATTGGATTTCCTCTATAAACCACTTATTTTTTAGAAAATCGCTGTTTTAAATCCTCATAAATCGGTTTTGCACTGGTCACTCCTTTTTTATTTGCTTCTTTTACTTGCCCGTAGTATAACAAAGCGGCCTGTAAGGCTTCACTACCCGCTAATAATCGAGTATCATCTACATCAGAGAATAATTGTTCCAGGATATTAGCAATGGGTGTTAATTGTGATACCACGGTTTCATCTTTTAGAAACTCATCTTTATCCATATAACTGGGCATAAACTCCGGATTGGTTTCTGAATACGATTTTACCTTTTGTACCGTAGGTAAAGATTTATTACCCATTTTAAACAATCCTGAACGTTCTGCAGCTGTTAGTGCCTGTAGAAAAGGCGCGAGTGTTGTTCTACATTCTTGTAGTTTGGTAGTCACCTCATCAATTGTTTCTTGTGGTATTACTATACTAATTTGATTTTCTAATCCCATAGGTTTAATTTTTAATGATTACTATTCTTATTATTTGTGCTCTTTAAAAAAAGCTTCTATAACAAAGTGTAATAAGCATTAGAATTGTTACCTCCGGTTTTAGTTTTTTTTTTAAATTATTTTAGAATGAATCTAAAATGTGTGAACTCTTATTAGGACGAGACAATCTATTCTTACTCGAAGTCGCCACTAGTCAAAGACTAGCGGTAGCAGGGTATCTTAACGAACAAATCCATAAGATTTAGCGACTTAGTAAATATACAAAGACCTTTAGATTTAGCCCTAAACTCCGCATTACGTTTAGGTAATGTTGTAAAACGTCATTTTATTGTTACTATCCTCTTTAGCTATTACAGAAAAATATATTTAGATTAAGTTCTTTGGCCTTGTCAAATACGTATTGCATATCTTTTTTCAATTCAATATTATTTGGATACTTTTTTGCCAAAGTATCAAAGTAAAGTTTTTTATAATCTTCTAATTCTCGAATTAAAATGAAAAAAAGATGCGGAAAATCTTTACTTCGAGGTGTCTTCCAATACGATCTTGTACGGTTTTCAAAATCCGATAAATGCTGTGTAAACATAGGCCAATTATCGTTGTTTCGATTTACGATTTTACCATAATGAAGACAAACATCTCGTTGTAAATAGCCATAAACGGCACCCAATGTACTTATAGCGAATTTTTCTACTTCTTTATCCAATATTAAATCGGTGTAAAGATTTTCTGTTTCACCGTCAATAATATTTTGCATTATTCTTTTACTGGATAATTTTCCTGTTGACAAATCAAAATAATCTTCAAGTATAAAGTCATATTCACTATAATCAGGTATTATATTTATTAGGTCATAATTCTTAGAACCAAATACTTCACTCACTTTTCTTCCGTTTGTAAATATTGTTTCAACTGCGTAGCCCATATTTATATGTTGTTTTTCATTAAGTTATCTAGCGAATAATGATTTCTTCGTAACGGTTTTGTGTATGATTTCGTTGCGTGTTTAAGCAACTAATTTAGCAAATTCAAACCTAATAGAAAATCCGAGAGGATTTTCGTAAGTAGGCTAGAACTAACAATAAATTATATACGTACGGTGTTAGCATTAGTCTTTATTCACCATATGTTGCGTGAAAAAACTTTGTCAATTTTTCTTCTTTATAAGTTATTTCAAACTTTAATATTTCTCCATAATCTAAATCTACCATTTTATTAAATTTTCCATTTTCAATTCCATTAAGAAGTTGAAGAGAATACATTTTTTTTACATCTGAAGAATTAATTTTTCTAATCTCTCGTTCCCAGAAATCTTGTTTTAATACATACCAGATTAAATGAGGTCGATATTTATAGACTAATTTTTGATATAATTTTCCGTTCATATATAGTTTTGGTATTTCATCCAATTCATTAGAAGATGTTGAAATTGCAATGTATAAATCAGTTGACGGATTCCATTGGGCACCATTTGGACCTCCTCCATTTTGGCTAAAAACATTATCTATAGAATCATTTGTCAGAATTGTTATAGATTTTTCTTTTAGCCAAGTATTAATAACTAAACTGTCTTTTTCTGTTGAATATTTGTCATCAAGCTTAAAAAAACAATAAGCGTTTAATTTTTGTTCGATACCTTTTTCAGAATTCAGAATACTTTTTGTGATAGTCGAGTTCCCTTTTTTATTTCCTTGACAAGAAATAAGCACCCAAATTGTTAAAAAAGTTACTAAGGTTAATCTCATTTTTCAAATTAATGTTAACGCCAAATATATGAATTGGAGCAAGGCAAGTATACCTGAACCAATCGATTTATCTGCGCATTTTTATTTCTTGTTTAATTTATAAAAATCTAGCGCCATTGCAAAAATACACAGACTTTTCAATTCTTTATCTAGCTGCTATGCTGACATATATTTTGTTGTATGCAGTTTAATTTCTTCACGCTGCCACTAGTTTGCCACTAGTGCGCACCACAAACCTATGTTAGACAACATAAAAAACAACCTTATGATGTAAAAATTACACCTGCCATCTATTCTTACTCGAAGTCGCCACTAGTCAAAGACTAGCGGTAGCAGGGGAATGTAAAATGTGTGAACTCTTATTAGGACTAGACAGGCTTATCACGTATTCTTGTATAGCGCGGAATTGAATTCCGCGCTATCACATCCGTGTGATCGGGTTTCCATAATCATATGTCAATTGTCATTCAAGGTTCAACTTCTTGAAGAGTTCAATTATTTTATCATTACGAGTTCTAATTCGCTTAAGTTCTTTTTCATCCAACTCATTTTTTAATAATTCGGTTAGTTTGGCTTTTTTCTCTCTAGGAGTACCATCAATACGAATCAAATCTCCATTTTCCTTAGCGATATATAAAATCTTGAATTCAGCATTGTAGGACTGACTATATGTAAATCCACCGGTGTTGTTATGGAGTCCATTATTGTAGGCAGTTCCAATCTCATTACGGCGATATATTCTGTATTTTTTTTCTTCTATCACCTCCAAGTTTATATAAGTTGAGTCATATTTTCTTATTACGTTAAATCTTCGTGGTAAGCCAAAGTAAAACTTATCAAGCAGTCTTAAGTCAATCTTCTCGACGTACTTATATTTTTGTAGTTCTTTTGGATATTCAAGAAATATTTCAGAATTTTCAGTTACAATAGGAACATTAGTCCCTTTGTTCAACTCTATTTTAGCGATTACGGTATCTTCTGTTTTTGTTATAAGGAAACCATAGTAATTCATTAATTTAAGTTTATCAATTCTAGATAAATCAGAATAATTTGGTTGTTGAGAAAAAGAAAAAGATGTAATCAAGATTGAAAGAAGTAAGATTTTTTTCATAGTGTATTATAACGTTTAGTGAATGTATCATAGCAGGCAAAATGTTACTCTACCTTTCGATTCATTTACGTAATGCTTGCTAACTTTTCAATTCAGCAAGCATTACGCCATTGCAAAAATACATAGACTTTTCAATTCTTTATCTAGCTGCTATGCTGACATATATTTTGTTGTATGCAGTTTAATTTTCTCACGCTGCCACTAGTTTGCCACTAGTGCGCACCACAAACCTATGTTAGACAACGTAAAAAAACAACCTTATGACGTAAAAATTACACCTGCCATCTGTTCTTACTCGAAGTCGCCACTAGTCAAAGACTAGCGGTAGCAGGGGTTACCAAACGTTTTTTTCTTTCAGTTTAAAATCCTATTGTCTTTTGTTCATATTGTTAGCATTTCGTTATTTATAGATTTCAGTGATTTCTTTCCCAAGTTTATATTTCCAATCTGAAGAACTTATATACATTATACCTGAATAATCGGATGGTGCTTCAATTCCGTCTTCTAAAATCACAATAACTTTATCTCTACCTAACTTTCCAATAAAATAACCAGTTTCAAAAATAACATTTTGTCTTGCTCTTGGTTTTAGATTTTCACCATCTTTATTTAGTCGCCCTAAATCATCTTTACTCCAAATAGCAATTGCTAAATCCACATCTGCCTCATCTTCAAATTTACCTAAAACTTCTCTGCCTTTACTTGGTTGTTCATGTAGAATGATAGCTTCTTTTTTAAAGTCAGATTCTACAAACCTAGCAACCTCCAATTTCAGTTCATTATTATGTCCATGAACTATAAATATTTTATTTTTCATAATCTTTTTTCCATTTATAACAGTGTCTTTAACTTTTCCATTCCTTATTTTTCTTATTAGAATTTTAAATAAGGCATAAGTTTCGGAAAATTTTGAAGAAAGAGTAAATCCATTTCCACTTGTATCAAATTCGCAAAAATTTTGATAAGCTAATTCTGTTTCGTTAAAATGTTCGCTAAATAATTCTCTTGATTCAAGAAACCAATCGGTATACAGTGCTATATTTTGGGATGAATTAACTTGACCATTAATAAAATCTCCTTCATCACATATTTTTCTGTATTTTTCTGCCTTCTCAATTAATCCTTCAATTGTTAAATCTATATCCATATTGTTTTCTAAATCTATTCTTTTAGGCATTAGGTATTCATCCAGATATTTCGGGTCATGTTCTTTGTAGACAAATTTTTTCGGATTTTCACGAACCTTTGGAAAAATCTGTGAAGCGAAGTCACTCCGAATGTAAGTCAGATTTCCAGTTAGTTCATCTATCTCGTACAAGTCGTAAATTTCAGGAACATCATAAAATTCATAATTCATATACTTTTTGTTCGGATAGTAATGCTTAAACCAATGAGACAAAGACATTGATGTATTTGAATTGTTTTTTTCAGCGTTCTTGTGTTTTACTCTCATTCGTAATGTTTCTTCATATGTTTGGTAACTACTATATAACAGCAATTGCGTTTAGTACCGTTTGTAAGTAATTATAAACTCATCATAGTAGGATCAGTTTTTATTACAAGATTCTAAAAATAATGTAAAATTCCCCATACTACAAAATGATATGGGTTCTTTTATGTTTTGGTTGTCTCTCGACTCCGCTCGAGATGACAGTACTTCTAATGAAAGTACGCAGGATAACAGCACTTCGACAGTGCCTGTCCTGAGCCTGTCGAAGGGCTCAGTGTGACAACACTTCGACAAGCTTAGTGTGATAGGCTCTGTGTGATAAAGTGAAGTTTTTAATACTACTCTCTTCCCAACTTAGAAACTAACCACAAATATCCCATACACATCAAAAAGAAAATATAGAACCCAATTGGATTTATAGGTGCTAAAGGAGAGAATTGTTTAGGGTTTGTTATAGAAGATCTATTAAAGTGTCTGCGGTTTCTTTGTATGTTGTCGTACCTTGATTTTGATTCCCATGTAGTGGTATCGGTTACAAAATAGTCCAAAACAGCGGTGGTGTCTTGTGCTATGGATATACTGTTCCAGCCTAATTTCTTAGGATACGTGGTACCTGTCCATAGATTTGAGATATCTATATCGCTGCGCAGTGCAATGCGATACCCTTCATCCGTTGTTACTTCTGGTTCAGGGATAGAAGTTCTTAGTGTAAACTCATATTGTTGATCTTTTGTAGTTAGGATACTATGTTCATCCCAACTGACCTCAGCACTTTCTTTTTTGCCGATGCTACTTATAATTTCGGACCATAGTTGCTGGTACTCGGTTGTTTTGCCATTTAATAATAACTCATAAGTACTTTCTAAAACCGTAGTACTTACCTTCCCTTTTCCAAGATGTTTATAGGCGGATACGATATCGCCTTTATCATTTTTGTGTACAGCTTGCAACTGAAATTGATCTTTAAACAGAAAAGGATACTTCCCTATTCTATTTTTTGGTGAATTGATCAGACTTGTTTCGGTACTTTTTTCTCTGCCAAAATCAAAAGCTGCGATGCCTTTTGAGGATCCAAAAAAATCATCATCCGGTTGAATAAAAAGTCCTAATCCATCTTTTCTTAAAGCATTCTCAAGAGCAGTCCGAGCACGTTCTCCTACATTCTTTGCTGAAGTAGCATCCAGTATCACCAAATCAAAAGGTTGTAAATTCTTTTCGGAAAGAGCGCCGATAGGTATTCGATCTGTATTAAAATATTCAAACTTATACTTTCCTCTTGTGATGCGACTTTTTACCAATACCTCGTGCCCCATTTCTGCCAAATAGTTTTTTAGGTATTTGGTTTCAAAGGTTGGGAAACTGTTTTCTATCAAAATTTTAAAACGCTTTTGATTTGTTACTTTAACAGGAATGGGGTCACTGGATAGTTTTTTACCCAAAGAATCTTTCTCAACTAAAGAAAATACATAGTTGCCTATCGCTTTTAACTCCGCCGATACCTGAAATGATACCACTGTATCCGATGTCAAGACTATAGAATCCAACGGATTTCCTCCCGGTCCTTCCAGAATCAATCGATTTCCTCTTGTTGGATTGTTATATAATCCATGAAATAGTAACCGCTCTCCTACTATCCTTTTGTGATCATATTGGAACCTAACCACTCCAGAAGGCTTATCACTGTTGACATAGTGAACCTTATGGTTTTCTAGCTGCCAAAAATCAAAGGGTGCTACACCATTTCCTAATACAAAAACAGTGTCTGATGTATGTATATTTTCAAAAATAGGCTGATTCTCTTTATACGGAAAGGTTTGTATTCGTTTATGAACCTTTTTTAAACTATCTAACTGTTTGGTGTTATACCCATTCGTAAGCACCGCTACTTTGGTGTTTTTACCAAGTATGGGTATCGCTGGTTTTAAAGCAATCACAGCGATGGACATTATTGCAAACAGCGCAACTGTTAGGTTGATCCAGAACTTAGTTTTTCCAAAATGAGACCACTCTTTACAAACAAAAACCAACCATACAACTATGGCACCAATACTTATATACGTTATCCAATTACTATGTAAAAAAGTGATATCCTCAATCATTGATTTCGAGCTCTTTTAATAGTAATTCGTTGATTTCGCTTGTTTGTTGTTGCTGTTTCACTGCATTAGGCTTCAACTCCGGAAGTGCCGTCAACAATCCTTTTTGTAAGGCTACTAATGCTTCTTGCGGAACCGCTACATCTTCAGAAATCCATTTTAATTGTTGTAATGTTTCCAGGTATTTTCCTGGATCTTCAATCGCTTTTTCCGCTAACTCATTTCCGGCTTGACCGAAAAGCAGTTTATCTTTTTCGGTAATACTTCCTTTTTCAGAAATTAATTGTTCCAGTCTTGCTACTGTAAGGCGTATGGATGCATATGGATCTTCTTGATCTAATGTTTCTGCTTTTCTGTAATTAGATACCTCTTTTATTTCTCCGGTGAGTCTTTTGTCTTCTTTGATGGGTGGAGGATCAAAACCGATACGATGTACATAGATACGCGCACTGTTTTTAATTTCCTGAATTAATTTTAGGGCTCTATATTGATACGGTAATGATTTTTCTGGCGTATAGAGTCGTAAATACAATTCTGCATCCCACATTTCATTAAGTGCTTGTCGCAACTTGCTTTTTAAGGATTGTGTAAACAGTGTAGATTCCTCAGGGTCTTCGTGGTTGTGTAGATATTCTTCTAAAGGGTCTTCCTTTTTTTCTTCTTCCACCAAATTATGTTCGTTCTCGCTATCATGTGCGTGGGTATATTTTGCCAATGGATCTTCTTCTTCGTGATCTTCTTCGTGATGATCTCCTTCTTCTTCAGGAAATTCAACGTCTCCCTCAGCCGTACCACCAAATTCTGATTCATCACCCATAAATTCAGCATATTTCAACCGTAGCACTTTTTGATCAAACCCTAATTCATTACTCTTAGATTTATAGTCTTGTGTAGATAGTTTTGGTTTATCCTTTAGCAATTTTTCTGTATCAATAATCAACTGCCGCTGACTTCTAAAATAATCCGGCATCAGATCGACTCCCATCGTTCCTTCTACTGCAAAGGTATCAGAAATGGTATCCTTAATCACTGCAAAAAAGGTTTCACTTCTGGATGTATTCGGTTTCGGCCGTTTACGGTCTAAGGCTTCTACATAAAAATACAATTCGTCACCAGGTTCCATCTTCATTTGATCCAGATTGATGTTTTTAGACAAGCTTATATTCTTATTGCCTTTGGGAATTTTACTATTGAAGTTTAACTTCTCTTCTCTGAACTTTACAGATTCGCCAGAACCTTTACTTACGGTAGCGATAATGTAAGCGTCTTCAATCCCAAAATCGTCACTAATAGTTGTGGTAAAAGACACCTTTTTATCTTCATTAAAAGCAAAAGAAGTGAACTGCTTTATTCCTTTAATTTCTACCGAAGGACTCTTGTCTTTGATCACCTCAATAGCATACAATTCTGACACATAGGATCTGTCTTGAAGATCTGTAAACTTAAAATTATAAAAACCTGCACTGGTGAGTGTGGATGCTCCGGTATAGGTTCCATCTGTTAATTTCATAGGATAACTATTTCCCATGCTTTCCATCGTTACCCCTTTTATTTCTTGGTCAAATTGTATTTTCCAGGAAACTCTGGATCCTTCTACTGCCTTTATATCCATGTTGGAAGTCTCTACAGAAGGAACTTGCGTGTAGTTAGGATAGTTAATGGTTAGTTGTTGACGTATTAATTTTGGTGATTCAACTGTTGTTGACGTGGTGTCTGTTGGTTTAAAAACAATTGCTTCCGGAGTTATTGTTGGTGGTTGCGATCCTTGTAGGTTTGATAATAATTCATACTTATAGATCACTGTACCTATCAAAATAAAAGAACTTAAAATAATAATTCCACGAACTAAATGATGAGGAGGTTTTATGGTTTTTAGTTTTTCGACAAGTCTGGTTGCTACTCTGTTTTGCTGTATTCTAGCTAAGCCAGACAGTTTTTCTTCGGGTACTAACAAAAGACCCGTACTATACTCTGTAGCATCAAGATGAAGATCTATATAACTGGCCACATTTTCTAAACTGTGTTTCCACGGCTTTATAAAAATTATGATGATAGAAGCGACCAAGATGAATACAGCTATGGCCCAAAATACATTCAAAAATATTAGATACGAAAGAATCGCTGGTCCTAAGGCATATAATGTGATCTCCAGCCAAAGCATCAGTTGCCATCGCCTTCTAAATCCAACCAATATGTTTTGTCCTGATCTCATTATTGTTTTCTGAATTTTGCTACACTACGTTCCATCACTAACAATACTCCCAATAACGACCATAACCATGTTGATATATCAAAAAGCTCAAATTGTTTTTTGTCTGTCGCCAGACTAGCTGTAATTGGTTTTAGTTCTGCTATATCCATAGTTCTTTTATCATACTCATTAACTCTATCCTGAATATCTTGATGAAAATCAAACAATTTTAGCAACTGTTCGGATAAGTTTCTATCAATACTATTGGCTGTAGTAAGCGCTTTTGTGAGATAAAAAATCCCATTCGAAGTTCCTTCTTCAATAATGTTATTGGCAAGGTCATCCGGTTGATATACTAACATCTTTGTTGATATATTCGGAACTACAGCTGAAGATAACCAAACGACCAGGTCAAAAACAGTATCATCTATACCATCTATATTCTGAATGGTTTCTATATCTATTTGCCTATTCAGGTATTTTGATATTGCCTTTAGTGACGCTTCTACATATGTTTTCTGAGTAATCAAACTATCTTCATAGAACAGTAACACTTTGGTTGGCAATTCTGAAGTAAGCGATAGGCTTTCTTCCTTTCCGTTTAACGGAAACATCATACTGTCATTTGCTTCATTAAATTTTAATCTCTTATCATCGGTAGCAATAAATGCTTTCTTAAAAAAAAATTGATCCTGATCGCTATTCATCGATAGGACTTGCAGAGAATCTTCTTTTTTGATGGCTTTGAGTGCTTTTGTAGATGACTCCTTTGAATCTAAAGATATCCAAGCTATATTCTTACTCGTCTCTGGTCTTTTACCTTTAATTCCGTTTATGAATGCTTTCGTGAAAACGACAATACTATCGGTTTGTAAACTTTCCATTTCTTTAGCTAATTGCCAATAATTGGGAGTTGTATTATTTGAATCAAATTGATCTTTGTCTAATTCTGGAAATCCAGATTCCAAGAGTCTCAGTGATTCTCCGGTTTCTATAGTATCTATGATAGTTTGTATCCTTTCATCATCTAGTAATGAAGTTTCCACCAAATAGGTTATGGGTATAGTAGCAGCTTTCTTTTTAATCTGAAAACCGGCCATTAGTAAGACCAAAACCCCGATTAATAACATTCTTACTACTAGTAGAAAAAATTCATTCAACTGAATACTTCTTGATTGTTTTGAGTCAGATTCACTTAGCAATTTGGTACTCCCTACTTTTATTGTTTTTCCTTCTTTTTTACTCCACAGATGTATGGCTAAAGGAACCAGAAGTCCCAATAATGCCCAGAGATATGTAGGGTTGAGGAAAAACATATCAGATTAGTTTATTTCGTTTCTTCAGGAATACTTGCAATGCTTCACCTATATGTTCATTCAATTTGAAGAGATGGTAACTGATATCATTGGCCAAAAGCGTATCTTTTGTTTCTTTTATCATCTTTTCCAGCGATGCGAGGTATTCTTTTTTTGCAGTTTTTGCATCTATTTTGAGCTTTGCACCAGTCTCTAAATCTTCGAATGTTACGGTTCCTTTATAATCAAATTCCAATTCATTCTTACCCATAAGATGTAAGACTACTACCTCATTTTTAGGAGTTTTCAGCATTTTGATAAAAGAAGTCAATTCTTCATTATGTTCATACAGATCTGTTATAAAAAATATGAGTTCTTTATGATTGCGATCGTGAAGACTTTTTGAAGCATTCGGATTTTCGGGCCACTTTCCTTTATTTTCAATCTTGGTTAGCTCTAATAAAAAACGATTATAATGTTGTTTCTGGATTTTAGGATATACGTTATACAATTGTTGTTCATTTAATGCAAAAAGACCAATAGCGTCTCCTTGATTTTGGGATACATATCCTAACGAGGCTATCAGTATTCTGGCATAATCCATTTTAGAAAGTTCGTCTTCTTGATGAAGCATCGATTTACTGGCATCCAAAATAAATTTTACCGAAATATTGGTATCTACTTCGGATTGTTTGATATAATACCGGCCGGATCTGGCAAGCATTTTCCAATCGAGCAATCGTAAGTCGTCACCAGGTTCGTAGTTACGAAATTGAGTAAACTCCATTCCCGAACCTACATTATAACTATGATTGAGTCCAGACAAATATCCATCAACAATCACACGCGCAATGAGTGACAATCCAGATACACTCTTAATAAGTTCTGGTTTTAGTAATTGGTGATAATCTTGTCTCACTTGATTTGTTCTATGGTGTTACTTCCCTACCTCAATGGCTTTTAATAGATGGTGCGTAACATCATCAGAAGTGATTCCTTCTGATTCTGCTCTAAAATTCACAATAACTCTATGACGTAATACAGGTATGGCTACATGCTGTAAATCATCTAATATCACTGATAATCTACCTTGTGCCAATGCCCGGGCTTTGGCGGTTAATATCATTGCCTGACCAGCTCGTGGCCCTGCTCCCCAATTGACCCATTCCTTTACATAAGTATTAGTCGTTGTTTCTGGTCTCGTAGCTCTAATCACTTTACTTACATAAGAGATCAAATTATCACTGATTGGAACCTCTCTTACTAACTGTTGTAATCTAATAATATCTTCTCCGGAAATTACTTTATTCAAAGTTTCTTTCTTGACACCTGTAGTATTTTTTAGAATGGTAGTTTCTTCTGATTCGTTTGGGTATCCTATTTTGATATACAATAGAAATCGATCCTGTTGTGCCTCAGGAAGTGCAAATGTCCCGGATTGTTCGATCGGATTCTGAGTAGCGAGTATAAAAAACGGTTTATCTAACTCGTATGTTTTTCCTGAATAGGTAACCTCGAACTCCTGCATGGCTTCTAACAAGGCGGCCTGCGTTTTTGGTGGCGTACGGTTAATCTCATCTGCCAGTATGATGTTAGAGAAAATAGGGCCTTTATTAAATTTGAAAAACTTCTTCCCGGTACTATAATCTTCTTCTAATATTTCGGTACCGATAATATCCGACGGCATCAAATCCGGTGTAAACTGTATTCTTTTGAATTTAAGATCAATCGCTTGTGCCAGTGTTCTGATCATTAATGTTTTTGCCAAACCAGGAACTCCTTCTAACAATGCATGTCCACCCGCAAGAAAGGTAATCAACAATTGCTCTACCGTTTCTTCTTGCCCGGTAATTACTTTACCGATCTCTTTCCGTAACTTCTGAAGCTTCTCGGTAAGAATCGTTAACTCTTCTTCTATATTTACTAACTCTTTATCCATGTAGCTATATCTTTTTATGATGTTAATGCGTACATTACAATGTTAACACCAAATCGGGTATTGTCAATTTTATACCATCTTTTATTTCTAAAATCATAATCCCACTCACAACCGTAGTCTTTGTTACTAAACAAAACACCTATTCTATCATTAATCTGAATCGCTTTTAAATAGTCGTGTACAATATCATCGCCCCATCCATTTAATTCTTGAGAAGTGGTTGGCGGACCATTTTCAAACTCAAAGAACACATTATAAATCTCGTGATTATTAGGAATCTTTTTTAATGCTTCCGAACCAAAAATATCCTCCATTTGCCGCACAAAGGATTTAGAAAATAATCCATCGATATCGTGATTACAATCATCTGCAAACACAAAACCACCATTATTTACATACTTTTTAAAGTTTTCTCTTTCCTTTTTGGTAAACTGCACCAATTTATGACCAGAGATATAACAAAATGGGCTTTTGAATATCTCATCACTACTCAAAGGGATAATTCTTTCTTGGGTGTCCACTTTTAGTGTGGTATACTCCACAAGTGAGTTTAATAGATTAGAAGGCATTCTTTGATCTACATCCCAATCTCCTGACTCATATTGTAATCGTGTAAAGAAAAATTTAGTACTCAATGCAGTGCGTTGTTTAATCCAGGTAAGATACATTTTGAAATAATACATAAATAAAAACTGGTTATCATGAATTTATCAAAATAACCAGTAATATTATGAACTACCTCTTATACTGCGTCTGATAAGCTAGTAAAGGTAAAGTCTCTTATTTTCATATATGGCACTAGATTACCATCGATTCGAACTTGTTTACCTAGCGTTTCCAGATTATTAAGCATAATAATCGGACTTTCGTTAAATCTGAAATTCTTTACCGGATGCTTTATTTTTCCGTTTTCTATATAAAATGTTCCATCTCTAGTAAGTCCTGTATACAATAAGGTTTGAGGATCCACACTTCTGATATACCATAATCGCGTTACTAAAATACCTTTTCTGGTATCTTTGATAAGATCTTCTAAGGATGCATCACCACCCTGCATAATAAATCCATTGGGAAATGGGATAGGATCAACTCCTTTTTTCTGTGCCCAAAAACGACTGTAGGCAAGATTTTTAACAACACCATTTTCTATCCAACTAATTTTTTTTAGTGGTTGTCCCGATCCGTTCCAGGTTCCGGTTGGTACTTCTGGGTTCAAGGGATCAGACCAAATATTTACTCGTTCATCTACAATTTTCTCTCCTAACTTAGTTCCGCCACCTTCTTTAGACATAAAACTTCGTCCTTCATCTGCAGTACGTGCATTAAATGCAAATGCCATATTACCCAACAAACCAACTGAAGCTGCCGGTTCTAATATTACTGTATATTTACCTGGTTCTATCGCCTTTGCTTCTTTAGACATTACTGCTTTATCTATAGCTATTTTCGAAGCTTCTGCAGCATTAAATTTAGACACATCGTTATAATCTCTAGTCACCCAACCAGAGCCCGTTCCGTCGTTACTACGCATAGTCACGGTAAAACTGGCATTTGTCGATTTGTTATATGCGAACAAACCATTAGAATTGAGCATTGCGCTAAACCCAGAAGAGTCATTAAAAAATCCAGCTGCAGTTACGTCTTTTGCGGCTGCAGGTTCAATACTACTATTTGCAACTTCTGCCCGGTACTCTGGTGTAATATTAGCAGTCGCATCAGAGTATGTTATAGAATCATCATATTTTTGTGGTCCCAGAGGTTCCATGAATTCAGGATTCTCTGGAGAAAGTTTTGCTAATTCTTCAGCTCTTTTTACCACCTTTTTTAAAGATTCATCATCAAATTCATCAATCGTAGCGGTACCAGATTTTTTTCCGAAACTTGAGCTAACCGCCAAGGTTTGATTAGATCGGTGTCCTGCGGTAGATACCGTATTTCTAGCATAGCGGATATTACCACTTTCACTTCCGCTTAAATTTATTTCACAAGCATCGGCAGTAGAAAAGCTTAACGCCTTTTCCATAATCTTCCTTGCTTCTTCTTTAGAATATATTGCCATGATATTTTTTATTTGTAATAAGACTGTGATTAAATTTTTCTACCTGTGTTGATCACATTCACACCATTAAAGCGTGTAGTAGAACTTCCGTGAGAAACAGCGCTTATCTGAGAAGGCTGTCCTTTACCATCAAAGAATGATCCGAACATTCGATAATCATCTTTGTCACATATCTTTGTACAAGAATTCCAGAATTCTTGCGTATTAGATTGGTATGCTACATCATCTAGCATACCTACAATTTTTCCGTTTTTGATTTCATAAAATACGGTTCCTCCAAACTGGAAGTTATATCGTTGTTGATCAATTGAATACGAACCTCTTCCTGCTATGTAAATTCCTTTTTCTACATCTTTGATCATATCATCTATGGAGTATTTTTCTTTGCCCGGTTCTAGAGATACATTTGGCATTCTTTGGAACTGAACATCGTTCCAACTCTGAGAATAACAACAACCGTGAGATTCATTTTGATCAATCATGTGAACCTGATCTCGTATTGCCTGATAGTTCGTTAATATACCATTACGTACCAAGTCCCACTTTTTGGTTTTTACTCCTTCATCATCATATCCTACTGCTCCTAAGGAACCAACCTGGGTTTTATCTGCTACAAGATTTACGATATCACTACCGTATTTAAAGTTTTTAGTTTTCCATTTATCTAGGGTAGCAAAACTTGTTCCCGCATAATTCGCTTCGTATCCTAAAACTCTATCTAGTTCTAATGGGTGTCCTACCGATTCGTGAATAGTAAGTCCTAAGTGATTTGGTTCTAAAACTAAATCGTATTTACCTGCTTCTACCGATTTTGCTGTCAGTCTTGCTTTCGCTTGTTTAGCCGCTATAGTAGCATCTTCTACAATGTCGTAACTATTACGATATAAATTTAAACCTTCGGGGCCTTTTAATTTTTCAGAAGCCAATCCGTCCATATATTCATATCCCATTCCCATAGGAGCACTCATTGCCTGACGTGATTTAAATTTACCGGTACCTTTATCAATAGCAGTTACCGTAAATGTTGGCCAGATACGATGTACATCCTGGTCGATGTAAGATCCATCTGTAGAGGCAAAATACTTTTGCTCATTGACCATGAATAGTCCGGAATTCACATAATTTGCTCCATTATTTAAGGCAGCAGCATTGGCAGACAATAATAGGTCCACTTTTTCTGAAACCGGAACATCTTTAAAATCTTTTTTGATCGGAGTTTTCCAAGATACTTCTCCGTGGGATTTTACCGGAGCAAGTTTTACCTCTTCTTTTTGAATTTTTGAATTCGCCTTTGCAATGGCCACCGCTTGATCTGTTGCTTTTTTAATTCCGTCTTCGGTAACACTATTGGTAGATGCAAATCCCCAGGTGCCGTTTACAATAACACGAATCCCTATACCAAATGATTCTGTATTTACCACGTTTTGCACCTTGTCTTCTCTTGTAAATACATATTGGTTTAAGTACCTGCCAATTCTGGCATCTGCATAGGTTGCTCCCAATGATTTTGCAGTATTGAGTGCAACATCCGCCATTTTTTTCTTAATGGCAACATCCATTCCCGGATTGAGCAATGCTTCAGCGGGAATATCATTTCCCAGGAGAAGTGAAGGCATCATTAATGCACTTGCACCTAATCCTGTGTATTGAATAAAATCTCTACGTTTCATAAACCTCTGTTTTGATTGAGTGAATATTAAAATTAGTCTGATGAACTTTCTCTTACAATTTACTTGATAATCATACAAACCCCGTTAAAAAGATAATAGTATGGTAACAAGACTAACTTCTGTTAGCTTTAAAAGTAGAAAAATTAAATCAAAGTACCATATGACTAACCTTGAGTGTTGTAAGGTTTTTAGGGTAAAAATCCTCTAACCATACGACACACCCAAAAAAACATAACAAACTGAAATACAATACAATAGAATCATCAAGACAATTACATTATTCTTACAAAAACAGACAAAAAATTACTAAAAAAACACGTAAACAGCGTAAGCATAAATTTTTGTTAAATTTCACCATGATTCTTTAAAGGATATTGAAAATCAGATTGAATCTATCTAATTTCAGCGTTTATAAGATAATTTTAGTACAGGAAAACAAACCCTACTGACATTTATAATCATTATTCATTTAATTTAAAGTCAAAAGCAATTGAGCAATGTATAAAAACAAAAGGACGCAATGGATAATTCTTTTAATAGCATCAATCATTACCGCTATTGGTTTACTAACAGGCTGGTATTTTTTCATTTTTTTAGTAATTCCAATGGGATTTTTATTTCAAAAAAAAGATCGAGAAGACTAGCAAAACATGATATGAATAAGTTAAAAAACTGAAGTAATGGTAAAGTTTCATAAAAAGTATTCTGATTATTTAGAATTGACATAATTAAGATCTATATCTCTATCAACTTATGTCATCGTTTAGCTGGTATATGTGCCCTTTTTTTTTATATATTTACCCCCGAAAATGTTAAAATAGGATAAGAATTGTTCATTTTGAGAGGTCTGTAATTAACATTTTTACTTTTACAATAAATATTGAGTTATGGAATTAATGGAGAAAGCACGTGAGTTTGAGAGCAGAAGTATGAGCAATATGTCCACTAGTGATAGAGTTGAAGCATCTAGAGAAGCTAAGGATCTCGTTTTGAGCCTTAATGAAATCTACAAACAAAATAAAGATCCCGAGATCATGGAAATGATGAAAATCATTACTGCCAAAAAACAAAAGATTGAAAAAAGGCTTAAAGGTAGGCCCGAAGTTTAAAACAAGAGGGATCAAGAGAAATTATTGGATAGTTCTAGTGTCCTCACTTTTCTCTTTTATTGAGGAATCGTAAAATAAAAAGTTGTGCCTTTTTCTTCTTCTGATTCTAACCAGATTTGACCGCCGTGAGATTCTACAATTTTTTTGCAGTGAGCCAAACCGATACCCGTGCCTTGATATTTTTCTCTGGAATGTAATCTTTGGAAAATAGCGAATATTCTTTCTTTATGAATCTCAGGGATCCCAATTCCGTTATCTTTTACTGAAAACTCCCAAAACCCTTTGGTATGCTCATTGATTGATCTGTGTGTCGCATCAATTTGTATTTCAGGGATTGTGTTTTCACGAGTGAATTTAATTCCGTTGCTAATGAGATTTTGTATTAAAAGCCGTAACTCAATCTCATTACCCTTAACTATAGGCAAATCATTAGCCATGATTACAGTGTTTGTTCTTTCCAGAATATGCTTAAAATCTCCTTTTAACTCTTTTAATACAATATTCATATTCACGTTAGAAAACTCTTTTGTTCGGCCTAGTCTAGAATATTCCAGTAAGGAATCTATAAGTTTTTTCATCCTGATACTGGCATCCTTTATATAATCTAAGCTTTCCTTACCTACTTCATCAAAGCTATCTCCATAATCCTCTGATATTAAACCAATAAAACTGGAAATTGTATTTAATGGTTCCTGCAAATCGTGACTAGCTATGTATGCAAACTGTTCCAGTTCTTTATTTTTTGATGCTAACACTAAAGATTGCTCGTGTATTTCCTTATTCTTTTGCTGTAATTTTGCACTTAACTTCTTTTTATTCAAGTAATTTTTGTACAGTACAAAACCAGCTACAATGGTAATTATGATCAAAGCAATCAAAGACCAATTAATTTTCTTCTGACTATCAATTTCTGAAAGTTGCTCCTGTAATACGGCTTCCTGTTTTTTGATTTGATCATTTTGCTGATCCAAATACTCTTGTTGCTTTAAGATTTCTTCTGCACTGTCGTTAATCCTTTTATCTTGATCCTTAATGAATGTAAGCTGATCTTGGATATTCTTTTCTAATTCTTTCTCTATCAGCAATTTTTCTTCATATTTTTTCTCCTGTATTTTACTTTCAATTGATAATTCTTCAATCCATTTATTCCGTTCATTTATTCGAAACTGAATAGTATCGATAGCTCTTTCCTGATTGGTTATCTTTTCCTTTTGCTGCGTTATTTGCTTTTCCTTTTCTTCTATAACCGCTTTTTGCTCTTTATTTTCATCCAGCGCCTTTTCCAGAGAATCTTCGGTTGTTTTAAGCAGTCCTTTCCACTTTTGGGAAGATGTTATCGCATATTGTTTGAGTGAAGGAGCGACAACAAAATCTTCATTAGTAATACGTTCTTCATTGATTTCATATTCAAATGAATTGCCAACATTAACCATATTGATCATAGAAGTCTTATAGTTATAATCCTCTGTAACCAAGAGAATATTCTTACCAGATACTTTCCTTAAAATATAGTTTATATCGTAATTGAATTTATTGTGCACATATAGTAGTTCAATATCTTTGATACTTTTTACAGATTGAAAACGAATAATTTCAATTTGTTTCCCAAAAATCTTCCGTTTTTGAGCCATTGATTTCAGATCTAAAATAGTTCGATCAGGTCCCAAGACACCTATTTTAAAAGTATCTTTTTCATCCAGTTCAGGCCATCCTATTTGTTGAGCAAAATTGTAAATAAATATGGTTCGTTGTACTCTTTTAATCTCTTCATCATCCATGTTTTGCCCACAAATATTAGCAGTACCAAAGGAAAAAAGAAAAATAAATAATCCCAACAGTTTGAGTGACTCGTAAATGGAACGATATAGAGAAGTAGCGTACCTATTTATCATAGTTTTAGTAATAATCGAACATAATAATTAGCTCCATTCACTCCGAACTGTTGTACCCTTCTGCTATAAATGAAATTACCATTTTCTGTGTTAGCAGAATGCTTATGCTTATCCGGGTATACATTAAAAATGTTATTTCCCCCCAGGGTAAATTTTACATAATCATTCATCTGATACGAGATCGCAAGATCTGTAGTTAGT
Source organism: Aquimarina besae (assembly GCF_042434905.1). Taxonomy (NCBI): domain Bacteria; kingdom Pseudomonadati; phylum Bacteroidota; class Flavobacteriia; order Flavobacteriales; family Flavobacteriaceae; genus Aquimarina; species Aquimarina besae. The sequence continues at coordinate 2,748,797 of NZ_CP170199.1, read as the reverse complement.
TTTGGAGAAAAAGTCTGATCCCTGGATTCAATAGCTCCACTAAATTCATTGAATACCCAATTGGCTTGATCCCCATCGTCCGGATGTATGAATTGTACTTCTCCAAATAATGTGTTGACCATTTGTAAACGAAATTTATTGAATTCGTAGGATACTAAGGTATTTAATTTATAATTAGGCTGAGCTGATTCTACTCTTGCAATTTCCTCTCGATTGAATAGAACATCCTCTTGCCCGACCAGAGATGGAGAAACTTTGATACGCCCGTTTACCTTTGTGTCTGTATAATTAGCTCCCAGAGAAGCATCCAACTTACCAGAGCCTAGTGATGTTTTGTAAACCACAGCAGCATCTATTCCTGATGTTCTGGAATCAATAGCATTTGTAAAAAACTGCGCTGCTCCTACTCCAAAAGGTTCCAAGACGGCTTCATATCCTTCTGCAAATCGACCAGAAAGTACAATTCTGTCATCTATACTAATTTGGTAATAGTCAAAGGTAAAAGTGAAATTTTCCTTTAGTTTTCCACTTACACCAGCAGTAAAATGCTTTGATAATTCAGGTTTTAATTTTGAAATCTGAAATGCTTCTGTGGCTACTGCACTTTCGTTATTAAAAGTTCCTACCTGAACGCTTTCTCCATTGATAAACTGAGTACTTATATTCTGAAAAAAGACCTGATGTAAAGAAGGTGCTCTGAACCCTGTGGAAAATCCAGTTCTAAGGCTCATATTTTCATTAATTCTATATCTTCCAGAAAGTTTCCAGATAGCCTGACCCCCAAAATCATTGTAAGCTTCATACCTTCCTGCTGCTTTTACCAGCAATTTCTCAGAAATATTAGTTTCTATATCTAAGTAAGCAGCACTATTGGTTCTAAAACGATCTAATTCATTCTCTGGTTGAAAACCTGGAAACACTTGTGCTCCTGAAACTCTAGGTATCTCATCTCCTGCATTATTAAAGTAAGTGCTTCCCCCATCAATATATGAGGCTTCCTCTCCTGCGATGATTTGATAATTCTCTACTCTAAGTTCTGCTCCAAATGCCACATTCACCCCATTTAACCAATCAAAAGTTTTAGAAATATCCAAATTGGTGGTATTTTGTTGATACTTAAATCCGCCGGCATAAAAAGTTCTAGGCGAAGCTACACCAAGGGAAGCATTATTCGAATTATTTACCGTATAATCTAAACTATTAATACCAATGGAATGACTAAAATCCACGTTCCACCCATTCTTAATGCCTCTAATTCCTCCTGCCACAACATCGTCCTGAATATCTGTTAATATTTGTGGTGAAAAACCATTAGGAAATAACTCGGGTACTACTCTATCCTGATTTTTGGGAAACCGATAAAATCCTGCGGCCATACCTTCTCTATAATTTCTTCCTCCCTGAAGGTAAAACGTAGCATTCTCAGACATTTTAATTTCTCCGTTAAATGCCAATGCGAGATTCTGTGTTGCAGCACTACCAATTTCCATCACTCTACGACCTGAGTACCCTGTCTGATTGAAAAAATTATTTTCCTGAACGAGTCTTTCATCTTCCACCGGATCTTCATTATAAACTGTTCCATTATAATCCCCGGCTCTATTTACAGATTCTCTGTCTCGATATTCTGCTGTTACATTTATATACCCTTCTTTTCCAATTTTCAATCCAAAATTAGCTGCAGAATAGGTTGTAAAACCATCACCTTGGGTTGTAATTCCTACTCTATTATCTACATTTATAACTTCTGTCTGCTTTTTTAGAATAATATTGATCACTCCTGCAATGGCATCAGATCCGTATTGAGAGGTAGCGCCATCTCTTAGTATTTCTATTCTTTCTATAGAAGCAACGGGTATTGCATTAAAATCTGTACCGACTGTTCCTCTACCTACGGTTCCGTTAACATTTAATAAAGAACTATTATGTCTTCGTTTTCCATTGACCAAAACCAACACCTGATCGGGCCCAAGCCCTCTTAGCGTAGCTGGATCAATATGATCAGTACCATCAGCAATGGTCTGGTGAGTGGAATGAAATGAAGGAACCAGATAATGTAAAATATGGCTTAATTCTATCTGGGATGAGCTTGTAATCTCTTGTGGAGAAATAATATCTACTGGTGCTGTAGTTTTTAATGAAGATTGTGGTTTTGCTCTAGACCCCAAAGATATGGGTTGATCCATAGAAAATCCTGTTTCCAGTAAAAAATCAACCTGAACCGTTTCCCCTACCTTAACAGATATAGTTTTAGACAAAGAATTATACATCACAAATCCAGCGGATACTATATATTCTCCTTCATCAACATCAAATGAATAATTACCATTAACATCAGTTGTTGTGTTTTGATCTGTGCCTTCAATACTTACTCTGGCTCCAGGCAAACTACCAAATTGATCAGAAACATTACCAGAAATTGTAGCTCGGGATTGTGAGTAGTTTATTTGTGTGAAACAACAAAAAAGTATAACAGAAATAAATGTATACCGCATGCTAAAAATGAGGGGTTAGGTTTACGTAATTTATTTAATTAGACACGTTAAATTATAAAAGAAAAAACTATTTAAAAATATTTTAAATTTATGTTTACTTCATTAATCGCCGATTACAAATTAAGTCATTGTTATTGAACAGAGGCGCATTCTTTATGAAAATACTTCCTCGCTAATTCTTTGATTATTTTAGTGGTTAACATTTTTTCTTTAAATTCTTTTACTTGTAAAAAGCCATATGCTACCTTTTCTTCTTCAGGATTAAGGGGAGCCCCAATCATCAAAATCACTATAGTTTGCTTAAGCTGATCATTATGTTTCTGGATTTCTGATAAAAACTCCCATCCATTCATAATTGGCATATTGATATCCAAAAATATAATTTCAGGAATAGTACCCGATTTTATAATTTGTATTGCCTCTGCTCCATTTTCGGCTACTAAGATTTCATCTACACAATCGCTTTTATTAATTATGGTTTTATTAAAAAAATTAGTGGCTTTGCTGTCGTCCACCAATAATACTTGTTTTATTTTCCCCATTTTGAATATTTCTGTAAAAATAATTTTTTAAAACTACCTTGCTAAGGCAAATAAAAAACTATCTGTAAATTCATGACTCCTGATAATAGTATTGGTTATTTATAAGCTCCAGCAATAAAAAAGCTTTTAGAATATTCCGTTATAAATCAAAAATTTTTAATCACCGCCTTATCGATTAAACGCGAAAATTAACGACAAAGTGTATTTTGTTCTACAAAAAATACTAATATCCTAATTTACTTTTTAAGATTTAACAAAAAACACCTGAGCAATTATTTTAATTAAAAAAAAATCTCCACGAGCTTCTTACACTAGTTATCAATATGCTATTTTTCTAAAGTGCGTTTTGCAAAGTGCTTTTCTATTACATTATCCAATAACTCCAGTGATAAGGGCTTGTTTATAAAATCATCAACCGAGTGATTTTTTATGGATTGGTTGACATCATCTGGATTAGAAGAGGTAGATAGTAAAATTACTTTTATTCCTTCGGTAGTACTTTTGTCCAATTTAGCAAACTCTACCAAAAACTCCCATCCATTCATTGCGGGCATGTTGATATCCAAGAAAATAAGATCTGGTTTTATAGCCATATTGTTTTTCACATTAGTTAGATATTCCAATGCAGCTTTCCCACTCTGCACCGTATTTACATTATCGAAACTATTGTGTCTGGTTACTACTCTTTCATTAAAGAAATTTGTGGCTTTGTCATCATCAATTAAAAGCACACTAGTGATCGATTTCTCCATAAAGTTTTTCCAATTACACTCAAAAGAACTAAACTTATTTGACATATACATCATAAAATCAGACTTTCCCGAACACTTTTCGTCCAAAAACCTTATTTAAACGACAAAACAACATCAAATGTTTTACCGTATTAAAATTACGGAAATAAAGCAGCGCAAAATCCTATATGCCAAAATTGAGAATCGTTTAACAGAGTACTATTAAAAATAAATGTACTTTTGAAATGATTCGGACAGTTATTTGTCCGTAATATTTGTAAGGGATTTATGCTTGACAAAATAAAAAACAGGTGCAAAGCCACCACATTACATTATTCAATATTTAATAGTACCAATGATATCCCATCTTATGATTGGAATAGCATAAATAAGAAAAATAATCTTTTTCTTACATTGGACTATCTTCATACACTAGAGTATACTTTATCAGAAACTATAGGGTTTCGATATATTGTATTTTATAATCAGGATGAGGCTGTAGCTATTGCTGTAACTCAACTGATTAAATTTAACACAGAAGATTTAAAGTTTCAGGAATTTCCTTGCAGAATAAGCGATGCTATCAAAAATACGTTTATGAAAAGTATGGATGTGAGGGTATTGGTCTGCGGGAACTTATTTTCCTGTGGAGAGCACGGTTTTCTTTACTCTGATAAGATTAGTGCTAAAGAGGCTTTTGAAAATCTATCAGATGCATTACGAGAAATCAGAAAAACTGAAAGAACTGATAAGCCCTCTTTTATTTTACTAAAAGAATTTTGGCCAACATCCTTTAATCAAAGTGATTATATTAAAGATCAGAAATTCAGAGAATTCAGGATTGATGTAAATATGGTGTTGCGAGTACAACCGAGCTGGAATAATTTTGAGGATTATCTCACCAGTATGAAAACTAAATTCAGAACCAGAGCCAAAAAAGTTTTCAAAAAATCTGCTGATATTACGGTTAAAGATTTCACAGCTGAGGATATAAACAATTGTAAGGAAGAAATTGACAAATTATATCTTTCAGTTCTGGAGAACGCTGATTTCAAAATTGGAAAACTAAACGCTGTAACTTTCAGAAATTTAAAAAATTCACTTAACGAATCCTTCATTTTTAAAGCATATTTCCTATATGATACACTAGTAGGTTTCACGACTTCCTTCATATTAGATCATGTTGTGGAAGCAAATCATATAGGGATTGATTATACATTTAATAAATCACACGATATTTATCAACGAATGTTATATGACTATGTGAACCTGGCCATTGATAAGAAAGTTGATGAATTAAGATTAGGGAGAACCGCAGAGATTATTAAAAGTTGTGTTGGTGCCAAACCCGTGGAAATGAAATTGTATGTTCGACACGGTAACTCTATCTCTAATAAACTTTTAAAACCTTTGGTTGAGTTTATTTCTCCCAGTGAATATGAAGTACGGAATCCTTTTAAACTTCAATTAAGCTAATTGTGGATTCATTAACTCAGATAGTTCTAGGTGCTGCCGTAGGCGAAGCGGCCATAGGAAAAAAAGTAGGTAATAAAGCCATGCTTTGGGGTGCAATTGCCGGAACAATTCCGGATTTGGATGTGATGGCAAAATTGTTTTTTGATAATGTGACAGCTAACGAATTACATCGTGGGTTTTCTCATTCAATCCTGTTCAGCATTATTATGGCACCGATTCTGGGATGGTTAGTTGCTAAACTCTATAAAAATAAAGAAGCTGATTGGAAGGATTGGACAAAATTGATGTTTCTGGCACTTTTTACACATCCTATTCTGGATGCATTTACCACCTGGGGAACTCAACTATTCTGGCCTTTGGATTACAAAGTAGCATTTAATAATATTTTTGTAGTTGATCCACTATACACAATACCCTTTTTGGTGTTTCTTATCATTGCTATGTTTTATAAGCGAACACACCCTAAAAGGCGAAGATTTAATCATCTGGGATTATATTGCAGCTCAATATACCTTTTAATTACACTGTTTCTTCAACAAGGTGCGAGAGGTAATTTTACCATCAACCTGGAGAATCAGCATTTACGGTATAAGGAGATACAAACGCGACCTACTCCTCTTAACAGTATTCTATGGACAGCTAATATAGAAACCGAAGATTCTTTTCTTATCGGTTATTATTCGTTTCTCGATGAACCTGATTTTATTGACTTTACCGAATTTCCAAAAAATCATCATTTGTTAGGAGATTTAAAAGAGGATCCGTTGATTCCCAGACTTGTAAAACTTACAGAAGGTTGGTACACTATCGAAAAAGATGATGATAAAACGTACTTCAATGATCTTAGATTTGGACAATTAGGAATGGGAGCCGATGCCAGTCGCTTTGTTTTTAGTTATGAATTGTATTATGATGAAAACGGAACACTAAAAGCAAAAGAAAGAGAACGCGTTATTGAAGATGCTACTCCTATGCTAAAAAAACTATTTGCGCGAGTACTTGGAAATAAACCATAAAAAAAGGGTTCGACATTTCAAACCCTAACACTCTTATTATCATTGAATTTTAAGCGAATTGACAAATTACTCCCCCCATAAGGGCAAGGCATACGGTCCAATACCCCACGTTGACAGCGATATATTTAAATCCTTTTCTTTCGAATAGAGCATTTATACCTAATACAGGTAAGGCAAAAAATAATCCGGTCATAGTACCGTGTAAAGCCCCGTGTTTAAAGGTCCTAAAATTTGTACCATACTTACTCATAAAATCTTGTGCATATTGATAAATTTCTGTGCCTTCTGTCATTAAATCCGGTTCACTCATCAATGTTTGAAAAAAACCAAATTGGTGAATTACCACTGTATTAAGCATAGATGCCAACATAAGACTAAAGATATAAGAAACGATAAATATTACGGCCATGTTTCCTCCCTTTAAATCTTCGGTTGTAAATCCACAAGCATTCATCCAAGCAGTTCCAAAAACCTTTGGATTATACCAAACGAACCCCAATACCATAGGTATCAAAGCGGCAATTGCCATGATCAAAAAATTAAATTCCATATTGGTCTGTTTTTAAAGTTGTTACTCAAATATAACGAAAATGAAATTCAGTCAGCACTACCATATAAAATATGCTAAACGAATAGAGAAAATCAATAATACGATTCCGGTAACTTTAAAGAATATATTTAGTCTATATGCCGAAATATATTTCTTCAGCTTTTTTGAAAGCATTACTTTCAATAAATCTGTAGTTAATATTGCTGCTAAAACTGCAATTAAAAATACGATCAGTGATGATTTTTCAAGATATTTTTCCTCTCCATATGTATAAACTCCCATCCAAACCACAAATACAAACGGGTTAAAAAAATTAACACTAAATCCTTTGATAAAAAAAGTACTCAACTTTTTAGAAGCCAATGATACGCCCTCGATGATAACAGCCTCTTTTAAAAGATAATGGATTCCTAAACCAAAAAGTATGATACTACCAATAATGCCTATCCAGAATTGATTTTGTGTTGCTGTCATAAAAGAAGAAAGTCCATAGTAGCATAAAGCAACACAAATCATATCACTTATTATAATTCCAAAAGCAACAGCCACTCCGGCTTTTACTCCGTATTGAAAACTACTATTCAATAATAAAAAGAAGACAGGTCCGACAAAGATTATCATGGCCAGGCCAATACCTAAACCTTCAATAAATGGCATAATTATTAGTTTCAATTACCTGACAAATATACTTTTTTTGTGAGTGAGCAATTAGTAACAGTCCTTTTAATCTATTGTTTCACAAACGTGAAACTTACAGCAGCATATACCTTTTCCCTAAAGAACCGAACACAGTAGGATGTTATATCTAGAAGAAATAATTTTATAACTACTATAAAGATAATTACCTTTGAGAGTATGTAACCACATGCATTATCAAAATTTTCATTTAAAACCAACTAAAAACCAATGACAAAAGAATCACTTCAGCAAGAGGGACTCCAGAAAATAAAGGTAGATTTTCACTTTTTGATATCTTTATTTAAGCAAATGCTTATATCTATAGGAGAGGAAGAGCTAGCAAAAGCATTGCCTTTCGACAATCAAAAAATTCCGGATAGAAAGAATATTTCAAATCAAAAACTAACACAGGCTATTGGGATCTGTTTTGAACTTCTTAATTTGGTTGAAGAAAATGCTGCAACACAATACAGACGAAAAACCGAGACGCAATTTGGCTTACAATCAACACGAGGTTCTTGGGCAGAGACTTTACACCAATGGAAAAAGGACGGAATCAATGAACAAGAAATCGCCCAAAAATTACGTCTCATCAACGTAATTCCGGTATTGACTGCACATCCTACTGAAGCTAAACGTTTAACAGTTCTTGATATCCACAGAGAGTTGTATTTGTTATTAGTAAAAATTGAAAATCCAAACTGGTCTACTACTGAACAATCCAAGATCAAAGAAGAAATTATCAGCTTACTAGAAAGATGGTGGCGTACAGGTGAAATTTATCTTGAAAAACCTCGACTTGAAGACGAACGAAATAATCTTATGCATTATTTTGAAAATGTGTTTCCGGAAGCTGTACGATTAACAGATCAACGTCTACTGGATGCGTGGAAAGCTCTTGGTTTTTCTGAATCTTTACTCGAATGGCCAGAACATTTTCCTGTAATTCAATTTGGTAGTTGGGTTGGTGGCGATCGAGATGGGCATCCATTCGTTACTCCAGAGTTTACAGCCGCAACTTTGCACTTGCACCGCAAAAAGGCACTTAAAATGACACAAAACCAACTCATAGGATTGGCAGCAAAACTTAGCTTTTCGGGGTATCAAACCTCCATCCCACAAACCTTTTTAGACCAAATTGAAAATACAGCCAAAGAATTAGGAGTTAAAGGACAAAAGGCTTTAGATCGGAACCCATCAGAACCATTACGACAATTTGTAAATCTACTCCTTATTAAACTTGAAAACACAATTAACGATCATGATGAGTTAGGAGAAGTAACATATTTTAAATCATCAAATGATCTGGGAGACGAACTCAAAAAACTACGTGAAATACTTATTGATTTAAATGCGGTTAGAATTGCTAAACAATATCTGTTTCCCGTTGAAAGAATAATACAGGGGTTCGGTTTTCATTTGGCCAAGTTAGACATCAGACAAAATAGTGCTTATCACGAAAAGGCTATAAGTCAAATTTTGATCGCTTCGGGTTATGAAGATGCTGATTATGGTTCGTGGGAAGAGGAGAAACGATTAGAATTTCTGAATACAGAACTCCAAAGCAAACGTCCTTTTTTGGTAGCAGGAACCTCCTGCGGACCAGAGGCTGATAATGTACTGGGATATCTACGGGAGGTTAAAAAATACGTAGATCAGTTTGGAACAGAAGGTATCGGCTCTATCATTGTGAGTATGACACGCAGTGTAAGTGATTTGTTATTGGTTTTTTTATTATTAAGAGAAGTAGGTCTTGAAGATGCTCATCTTCCGGTAGTCCCGCTTTTAGAAACGATTGATGACCTAATTGCCGGACCTGAGATTTTATCCGCTTATTTACAACACCCTGTCGTTGAAAAACAACGAAAATCAATACACCCGTTTATTCAGGAAGTTATGTTGGGATATAGTGATAGTAATAAAGATGGTGGTATTTTGACTAGCCGATGGAATATTTACAAAGCTGAAGAAAACCTTACGAAAGCTGCAAAAAAATTAGGAGTTGAACTATGTTTTTTTCACGGACGAGGCGGAACTATAAGCCGTGGAGGTGGAAAAATTCATCGATTTTTAGATAGTATGCCACCTGGAGCTATGAGCGGAACTATTAAAATGACCATACAAGGTGAAACTATTGCAAATCAGTTTGCCAATCTTCTTACTGCATCCTATAATCTGGAAATGTTTGTTGCAGGGACCGCAAGGCAAACCCTGATTCCATTAAGTGATACCCAAGATCAACAACGTTATCAGATGATGGATCAATTGGTTGATTTGGCACGAAAAACATATCGTAAGTTATTAGATCACCCAAAGTTTATCGATTTTTACGCCAGCGCTACTCCTATTGATGTTTTAGAACAAAGTAAAATTGGTTCCAGACCGGCGCGTAGAACAGGACAACGGTCTTTAGATGATCTTCGCTCAATTCCCTGGGTATTTAGCTGGAGTCAATCGCGATTTAACGTTACCGGATGGTTTGGAGTTGGAACTGCTTTTGAAGAATTTCAAAAACAACAGCCTGATAGTTTTGAACGATTAAAGGAATTAGCTAAAGAATGGTCATTCCTAAAATATCGACTAATTCAAATTGAATCGAATCTGCTCAATTCTGACATCGATATCATGAAAAGTTTTGCAAATCTGGTAGAAGAACCCGATACAAGAAAGGATCTTATGGATTTGATCCTTACAGATCATTCTACCTGCTTACAAAAAATTGCAAACCTGATGGGTGAACCAATAGAGTCCAGGAGAATTTCAAAACTAGAAAACAACAAATTAAGAAATACCGCCTTACAAGCTCTCCACGAAATACAAATAGAGTATTTAACAAAGTGGAGAAGCATTAAAGAAAGTGATAAAGAACTTGGCAATACATACTTATTACATCTCTTAATGCTGGTTAACGCTTTATCCGGTGGACTTAAAAGTACTGGTTGATCATTTAAATATCTTAAAACTTTGATCTGATCTCATATTCTATAAATTAATCAAAATTCTACATCTGATGTACAGTTCGCTTTGCTAATAGGTATATTAAAATTTATTGGCTATCTAATATTTGAAAAAAAACATAAAAACCACCTAGCATAAAACTAGGTAGTTTAATTTTTCAGTATGGATATTGCCTTATATCTCCGACTTTGCTACACCTATTTACATAAATAAAATCTACTCCCCCAATTCAATGGATAATTCTTTACTAGCTTAAACGTATTGTTAGTAACACCAGAACTTACTTTAACAAAGTTTACGCCATTATGTATCTAGCGATAAATACTAAATTTATCATCTTTTGATACTGAAACTATTTCTAGAATACAACTATAATAAAATCCTTATTTACAACTTTTTGTTACCTCACATAATTATAGAAGAAGAGTTTTATCATCTGTCATTATAGGGTAAACCAGATACCAAATGCTTAAGGCAAGAAATATTAAATTATTCCTAACAAATCCTTGCCCTGAGTTTAAATACCTATATTTATCCGTCAATTGAAGGATTTATTTATGAGTACAAACTATAAGGTAAAAGTAAATACCGATTTTGAATTTACTATATCAGACAATGATAGTTCAGAAACGGATATTATAAAAACTTCTGATTCACAATTTCATATATTACAAAACAATACATCTTTTCACTCAGAGATTATTACATCAGATTTCATCAGTAAAAAATACACGGTAAAAGTAAATGCCAATACCTATGAGGTTGATATATCTAATCCTTTGGATATGATGATTTCAGAAATGGGTTTTTCTATCGGTGCATCAAAACAAGTGAATTCTATTAAATCTCCGATGCCCGGACTTATCATAGATATTCAGATAGAAATAGGTCAGACAGTAAAAGAGGATGATTATCTTCTGGTTTTAGAAGCGATGAAAATGGAAAACATTATCACATCTCCTAGAGAAGGAGTCATTAAATCCATTGAAGTGGCTAAAGGGGATGCTGTGGATAAAGGAAAATTACTGATTGAATTTGAATAAACCCCACCACAAAGTATTGTAAAAGACATATCATAAGTTCCAGAATATTATGAAAAAAATATTAGTAGCAAATAGAGGAGAAATTGCCATTAGAGTGATGCAAACTGCTCGTAAGATGGGAATCAAAACTGTAGCGATTTACTCTACCGTTGATAGAAATGCCCCACATGTAAAATTTGCCGATGAAGCTGTTTGTGTTGGTGAAGCTCCTTCTAGCAAGTCCTATCTATTAGGTTCCAAAATAATTGAGATCGCTAAAAATTTAAATGTAGATGGCATACATCCTGGATATGGTTTCTTAAGTGAAAATGCAGACTTTGCCGAAGAAGTAGAAAAGAACGATCTCATCTTTATTGGTCCTAAATCTAAAGCAATTAAAATCATGGGAAGTAAACTAGCAGCCAAAGATGCTGTAAAAGCTTATGATATTCCTATGGTTCCTGGTATCGACAAGGCTATTACCGACGTTGTTAAAGCGAAAACAATTGCTACAGAAATTGGTTTCCCGATTTTGATCAAAGCTTCTGCCGGTGGTGGGGGAAAAGGAATGCGTATAGTAGAGAAAGAAAGTGATCTGGAATCACAGATGCAGCGTGCTATTAGTGAAGCTATTTCGGCTTTTGGTGACGGATCTGTATTTATTGAAAAATATGTGGCATCTCCCAGACATATCGAGATTCAGGTAATGGCAGATACTCACGGTAATGTGATTCACCTTTTTGAAAGAGAATGTAGCGTCCAAAGAAGACATCAGAAAGTAGTAGAAGAAGCTCCTTCTGCAGTGTTAACACCTGCTCTGCGTTCTGCTATGGGAGAAGCAGCCGTTAAAGTAGCAAAAGCTTGTGATTATGTAGGTGCCGGAACAGTAGAATTTTTATTAGATGAAAACCATAATTTCTACTTCCTGGAAATGAATACACGTCTGCAAGTAGAACATCCTGTGACTGAATTGATTACTGGAACTGACTTAGTGGAGCTTCAGATCAAAGTGGCCAGAGGTGAAGAACTTCCGGTAAAACAAGAAGATCTCACGATCCAGGGACACGCGTTAGAGCTGAGAGTTTATGCAGAAGATCCATTAAATGATTTCTTACCCAGTGTTGGGCATTTGGACACGTACAGAGTTCCATCTGGAGAAGGTATTCGAGTAGATAATGGTTTTGAAGAAGGTATGGATATACCCATTTATTATGACCCGATGCTCTCCAAATTAATTACCTATGGCGATACACGCGAAGAAGCTATTCAGTTAATGATCAAAGCTATTGATGATTACATCGTTAAAGGAGTACAAACCACCCTCCCTTTTGGGAAATTTGTGTGTCAGCACGAAGCATTTACTTCGGGCAATTTTGATACGCATTTTGTCAAAAAATATTATACTCCTGAAGTTTTAAAATCAGAAATGGAAACAGAGGCTAAAATAGCAGCATTAGTTGCATTAAAACAATATAAAGAAGACCAAACAATAGTAAGATTACCAAGTCACTAACATATGAATTCAAAAATAAAAGCTTTACAAGAAAAAATTGATCAAGCGCATTTAGGTGGTGGTGAACAGCGCATTGAGAAACAACATCAAAAGAAAAAACTAACAGCAAGAGAACGTATAGCCTATTTTCTAGATGAAGGATCTTTTGAAGAAATAGGAATTCTGGTTACCCATAGAACCAACGACTTCGGAATGGAAAAAGAGATGTATTATGGAGATGGCGTGGTAACTGGGTATGGAACAGTAAATGGAAGGTTAGTATATATTTTTGCACAGGATTTCACGGTGTTTGGTGGTGCGTTATCAGAAACGCACGCAGAGAAAATTTGCAAAGTAATGGATCTTGCTGTCAATGTTGGTGCTCCTATTATTGGATTAAACGATTCTGGTGGTGCCAGAATTCAGGAAGGAGTACGATCTTTAGGTGGTTATGCCGATATATTTCATAGAAACGTGCAAGCATCTGGTGTAATTCCACAGATTTCTGCAATTATGGGACCTTGTGCCGGCGGAGCGGTATATTCCCCGGCTATGACTGATTTTACGATTATGGTCGAAGATACTAGTTATATGTTCGTTACCGGACCTAATGTTGTAAAAACGGTAACTAATGAAGAGGTTACTTCTGAAGAATTAGGAGGTGCCAGTACACATTCTACAAAATCCGGAGTTGCGCATATCACTTCGCCAAATGACGTACAATGTTTGGAAGATGTCAAAACATTGTTGAGTTATCTACCTCAAAATAACCAGGAAACGCCTAAAATGATCTCTTATCCATTAACTGATGAAAAAAGGGATATTCTTTCGGAAATTATTCCTGATAATCCTAACAAACCGTATGATATGCACGAAGTGATTGAAGGGATCATTGATGAAGATTCATTCTACGAAATTCATAAAAACTATGCAGAGAATATCATTGTAGGTTTCGCAAGATTAGGAGGAAGAAGTGTTGGTATTGTGGCCAATCAACCTATGTTTTTAGCGGGTGTTTTGGATGTAAATAGTTCTAAAAAAGCAGCTCGTTTTACACGTTTTTGTGATTGTTTTAATATCCCATTATTAGTATTGGTAGATGTTCCTGGATTTTTACCTGGTACTGATCAGGAATGGAATGGTATTATAGTTCACGGTGCTAAATTATTATACGCCCTAAGCGAAGCAACGGTGCCAAAAGTTACGGTCATTACTCGTAAAGCGTATGGTGGCGCTTATGATGTAATGAACTCCAAACATATTGGAGCAGACCTCAACTTTGCATGGCCAACGGCAGAAATTGCTGTAATGGGAGCGAAAGGTGCTAGTGAAATCATCTTCAGAAAAGAAATCAAAGCAGCAGAAGATCCTGCCGCCAAACTAGCCGAAAAAGAAGCCGAATATGCAGATAAATTTGCCAATCCATACCGAGCAGCGCAACGAGGTTTTATTGATGAAGTAATCTTACCTAAGGACACCCGAAGAAAACTGATCAAGGGATTTAGCATGCTAGAAGGTAAAAAGATTGATCGCCCAAAACGAAAACACGGTAATATTCCATTGTAAGTTTGGTTGATAGAGATTCGGAACATTTTTCTATTTTTACAATTCAAAAGAATAGATTCCATTCCCCATGAATAAAAGACAACTTACCAAATTTGCAATTTATGCAATCGCAGTGTTATGTGCGGCCTTAATTAATCAATTCATTATTAGTTATGTAAAAAAGCATGTGAATGTAGAAGGCTATTTATTAGTCCTCATAGATATGCTTATTGTTATTCTAATCTTTGCTCCTGCTTTTGCATTGGTTTCTAAATACACTAAAAAACTTTCTAAAGTCTATTTAAAAACCTCCAAAAAAGTCTCTAGCAGTAAAAATGGAAATCTATTGGGTTTTATTGTAGCCATCATAATATTGTTCATACTTTTTGCCTATATCAGACATAATATCAATGTAATTCAGGATTTACAAAAAATGATTCCTTAATAACTATTACACAAATAACTATTACACATCACATATCATAATACCTTCTTTTAATGCTTCCAAACTATCCGCATAGGTTGGAATAAATTCCTGAGCTACATACCCGTTAAAACCATTTGCTACAATCGCTTTCATGATAGCAGGATAATTTAACTCTTGTGTATGATTGATCTCATTTCTTCCGGGGACCCCGCCGGTATGATAATGAGCTATATACTTATGATATTTATTAATTGTAGCAATAATATCTCCTTCCATAATTTGCATGTGATAAATATCATATAGTAATTTGAAGTTGGTAGCACCAATTTTATCAACAAGACTTACACCCCAAGGAGTGCGATCGCACTGATAATCTTTATGATCAACTTTACTATTTAGCAATTCCATTATGAGAATAACATTATTTTTTTCGGCGTGCTTTATCAAAGGATCTAATCCTTTTGCACAATTTTCTAAGCCGATTTCATCAGAAATCCCATTGCGATTACCAGAAAAAACAATCACCTGATTGATTCCTGAGTGTGATGCCTGAGTGATAAGATTTTGATATTTTTTCTGTAGTTCTAAATGATTTTTTGGGTCATTAAAACCGTTAGTAATATTAGCGAATGTATCCGTAGCTAAAGAACAAGTTAATCCTGATTTGCTAACAGTTTCCCATTCATTAGGATTCAATAAATCTATAGCTTTCAAACCAATATCTTTGGCCTTTTCTGCAAATTCTTTCAACGGTATCTTTTGATAACACCACCGACAAACAGAATGATTAATATTTCCGTTCAAACCGATCGGAAATCCTTCTGTAATATCTTTGGACAATGTTTGCCCTATTATAGTACCACCCAGACCTAAAGATCCTAAACCTAAGGATAGATTTCTAATAGCTTTCCTTCGATTAACTTTTGACATTATTTTCGATTTATTTTTTAATAATACACCAATTTAATTAATGATTTGTTAATTGTATTGTTAAAAAGCAAACAAACTTCTTATATTAGAAGCTGGATATAAATATAACAATTGCCTAAGCTATTCGTTGTGACAATGTCATAGCTACAATTTTTTTCTTCCTGAACAAGAAGAAAACAGACAAACAAAACTACTATCAGAATCTCATATAAAGCTAATCATAGCTTACGGAGAGTTGCATTAAAATACGATTGTGATGAGATATTCCTAGTTGAGAATATGCTCGTAAAAATTTAATTAAAGATTGTCTGAAAACATCAAAAGTATGGAACAAGAACCTCAATATGACGCAATTGTCGTAGGAACAGGAATTAGTGGTGGCTGGGCTGCTAAAGAACTTTGTGAAAAAGGGCTAAAGACATTGGTTTTGGAACGAGGACGAATGGTAACCCACATTGATGATTATACAACCGCCAATGATGATCCTTGGGATTATGAGTTAAAAGGTGAACCATCAAGAGAGGAAATAGCAGAGCAACCTAAACAACATCGTACGGGCTATGTAACAGATAAAGCACATCGCCATTTCTTTGTAAATGATTTGAAACATCCTTATAATGAAACCAAACGTTTTGATTGGATCAGAGGATATCACGTGGGTGGTAGGTCCTTGATGTGGGGAAGACAAAGCTATAGATTATGTGATTTTGACTTTGAAGCTAATAAAAAGGAAGGCATAGCAGTAGATTGGCCGGTACGATATAAAGACATTGCTCCGTGGTATGATAAAGTAGAAGAATTTATTGGAGTTAGTGGAGAAAAACTTGGTTTAGAACAATTACCAGATGGACAGTTTCTGCCTCCTATGGAATTAAACTGTGTAGAAGATCATTTAAAAAAGAATATCGCTCAGAATTACAAAGATCGTCTTCTTACCATAGGAAGAACCGCACATATTACAGGAACCAAAACTTTTGAAGGTAGAATGAACTGTCAATATCGCAATCGTTGTATGCGAGGTTGTCCTTTTGGAGCCTATTTTAGTAGTAACTCTTCTACACTTCCTGCGGCAGAGAGAACGGGTAATATGACATTGAGACCCAACTCCATAGTACATCAGGTTTTATATGATGATACTACCGGAAAAGCAACCGGTGTAGAAGTCATTGATACGTTAACTAAAGAAAAAACACAATTCACGGCAAAAGTTATATTTCTATGTGCATCAGCAATCGCATCTGCAAGTATACTTATGCAATCTAAATCAGAACGTTTTCCTAATGGAATGGGTAATGATTCTGGAGAATTAGGGCATAATATCATGGACCATCATTTTAAGGCTGGTGCCTTCGGAAAATACGATGGATTTAATGATCAATATTATAAAGGTCGTCGCCCGAATGGAATTTATATCCCTCGCTTTAGAAATATAGGAGGCGATACGGATCAAAAGAACTTTAAACGAGGATATGGCTATCAGGGTGGTGCCAGTCGCTCTAATTGGGAAGAAACAATTGCAGAGCTCGGCTATGGTGCAGAACTTAAAGAAAAAATATTGGAACCAGGTGGATGGCGAGTAGGTCTAATGGGATTCGGTGAATGCCTGCCCTATCACGAGAACAAAATGACTTTGGATTATGATAAACTGGATGAATGGGGATTGCCTACCGTTACATTCGATGCAGAATTTAAAGAAAATGAATTAGAAATGCGTAAAGATATGATCCAACAGGCTATGGATATGCTTACTAAAGCAGGTTTTACAGATGTGCAGCCCTGGGATAGTATTGGTGCCCCCGGTTTAGGGATTCATGAAATGGGGACTGCCAGAATGGGTAGAGACCCTAAAACATCTGTTCTTAACGGAAATAACCAAATCCATGCAGTGCCTAATGTATATGTTACCGATGGAGCTTTTATGACCTCTGCAAGTTGTGTAAATCCATCATTAACCTATATGGCTTTTACCGCTAGAGCAGCTGATCACGCCGCAAAACAATTACAAAAGAACGCTTAATCTCATAATTATGAACAGAAGAGAAGCATTAAAAAACATTGGATTGTCAGCAGGTTATATCGCTGCAACCCCAACCATATTGAGCCTTTTACAGAGTTGCCAAAAAGAATACGTATTAGACTGGACACCAGAACTTTTATCCATAGACGAAGGAAAAGCTTTAGAACAAATTGTAGATTTGATCCTTCCTGAAACAGACATACCAGGTGCAAAATCACTTAATGTTCCAATGTTTATTGACAAATTTATTAATAACGCCATAGAAGAAGTTGAAGAAGCACAAATGTTTAAATATGGTGCTGGTGTCATAATGAAAGAACTGGGAGTAAACGAAGAAAAAAGTATCGATGATGTTACTGTTGAAGAATATGATGCGCTATTAGCCAACTATTTAAAACTTTCTAAAGAAAAACAAAAAGAACACTGGGAAGCAATATCGAAAGTAAAAACTCCCGAAGATTTAGCCAATGTTCCACGAGAAGCTATATCTTTTAGCTATCTTTCTTCTGTTAGAAGTTTATCCATTTTTGGATTTAAGACTTCAAAAGATATTGCAGAAAATGTGCTTAATTATTTACCTGTTCCAGGGGAATACGTGGGCTGCGATTCTGTTCAAAATCTAACCGGAGGAAAAGGCTGGGCTTTATAAAAACAACAACCTAACTAAACTTAACATTATGCACAAAACCATCTTTAAAGGACTATTATGTATATTAATGATTAGTTCTTGCAAGAATAAAACAACTGAAAACACCACTTCAGTAGAAAAAGAAGAAGAAAAAATTATAGAAAAATCAACAACATCCGAGCCTTTCTTTGAATTATCGCTGGCACAATGGTCACTGCATAGAGAAATACAATCCGGCAAATTAGATCCAATGGATTTTGCTAAGAAAGCAAAAGAGTTAGGATTTACAGGTATCGAATATGTTAGTCAGTTGTACACAGTCAGCTACAAAGATGCCAAAGATCCAAAAGCAGCATTACAACAACTTCTCGATTCCTTAAAATCAAAAAGTGAAAAACATAACGTACAGAATCTGTTAATTATGGTAGATGGTGAAGGAGATTTAGCAGTTCTCGATGAAAAAGAAAGAAATCAAACCGTAGAGAATCATAAAAAATGGGTGGACGCAGCCCAATTTCTGGGATGCCATTCGATCCGTGTCAACCTTTTTGGAACCAACGATCCCGAAAAATGGGTAGAAGTAGCTACCGATGGACTCACTAAACTATCTGACTATGCCGCAACCAAAGGAGTGAACGTGATTGTAGAAAATCATGGGTACTTATCATCTGATGCTTCTTTACTTGTGAAAGTAATGCAAAAAGTAAACAAACCTAATTGCGGAACCCTTCCTGATTTTGGTAATTTTTGTTTAGAACGTGAAGGAGGCGAACGTTGGGGCGCTAAGTGCGTTAAGGAGTATCCGAAATATAAGGGAATTGAAGAAATGATGCCATTTGCAAAAGGAGTAAGTGCAAAATCTTATGATTTTGATGCCAATGGAAATGAAACTACGATAGACTATAAAAAAATGCTAGAAATCGTCAAAGCATCTGGATATCAAGGCTATATCGGAGTAGAATACGAAGGAGAGCGAATGAGTGAAATTGAAGGTATTATAGCAACCAGAGACTTGTTAATCGACCTCGGTAAACAATTAAACTAACCAACTATTTATTATGAAGAAATTCATTCAGTTTCAGTTATCTCTAATGATGTTCTTAGAATTTTTTATTTGGGGTGGCTGGTTTGTAACTATGGGGATTTATTTGCCAAACACCTTGAATACTGATGGTGGAGAAATAGCCATGGCATACTCTACTCAATCCTGGGGTGCTATTATCGCTCCGTTTATCATTGGACTCATTGCAGATAGATTTTTTAATGCAGAACGTATATTGGGAATACTACATCTTATAGGAGCTTTGTTAATGTATCAAATGGCGAATGCTTCAGACTTTTCGGTATTCTATCCGTATGTATTAGGCTATATGATTGTCTATATGCCTACATTAGCTTTAGTGAATTCTGTATCATTTAATCAAATGACGGATCCTGCTAAACAATTTTCTTTTGTTAGAGTTTTTGGCACCATCGGATGGATTGTTGCGGGACTTGTCATTAGTTATGTTTTCCATTGGGATTCTACAGATGGAGTAGCATCAGGATTGTTGAAAAATACCTTTTTAATGACAGCTATTGCTTCAGGAATACTGGGTGTATTTAGTTTCACACTACCTAAAACACCACCCAAAGTTAGTAAAGATCAAAAAGTGACTATTTCAGATATTATTGGACTTGATGCTATTAAACTTTTAAAAGACAGGAATTTCTTAATGTTCTTTTTGGCTTCTGTATTAATATGTATCCCTCTAGCCTTTTATTATCAACATGCCGGACAGTTTTTAGGTGAAATTGGTGTAGCGAATCCTGCAGCAAAAATGACTATTGGTCAAATATCTGAAGTACTGTTTATGTTGCTCCTACCCTTTTTCTTTAAGAAATTTGGTTTCAAAAAAACATTAGTAGTGGGAATGTTAGCCTGGGCGGTTAGATATTTGTTATTTGCTTATGGAAACTCTGGGGAGCTCGCTTTTATGCTCCTAGTTGGAATCGCATTACATGGTATTTGTTATGATTTCTTTTTTGTGTCCGGACAGATTTATACAGATTCTAAGGCAGGAGAAAAATTTAAAAGTGCTGCGCAAGGTTTGATTACACTTGCCACTTATGGGTTAGGAATGCTTATTGGGTTTTATGTTGCCGGAAAAATTACAGATGCTAATCTAGTAGCAGAAGGACAACACGATTGGAATAATATATGGATATTCCCAGCTATTTTTGCGGCTGCAGTGATGATATTGTTTGCAATCTTCTTCAAGAATGAAAAAATAGAATATAAAGAGTGAAGTAAAGAATACCAAGTTTTCAGTATGCAGTTTAAATATGATTAAACAAAAAAACAGTACACTTTTAATAAATAAAGATTTCAAAAATAAAAGGTTGATTACTTAAAGATAATTTTGATTAAAATAAAATTTTAAAAATGTCCAGACTTAAAATGGGAATGGTTGGTGGTGGTATAGGATCTTTTATAGGAGATGTCCATCGAAAAGCTGCCAGTATAGACGGTATGATCGATTTGGTTAGTGGAGCGTTTTCATCGAGCAAAGAAAAGAGTCTTGCTTCTGCAAAAGAACTTGGCATACCAGACGATAGAGCCTACGGAAGTTTTGAAGAAATGATCAAGAAAGAAGCTAAGCTTCCCGAAGAAAAACGAATGGATTTTGTAGCTATTGTCACTCCAAATCATATGCACTTCCCTCCTGCAAAAATGGCGTTGGAACACGGTTTTCATGTGATTTGTGATAAGCCTTTATCATTGACCTTGGATGAAGCCATCGAATTGGAAAAAATAGTTTCATCTTCAGGAAAAGTATTTGCTTTAACACATAATTATACAGGATACCCAATGGTAAAACAGGCTAAAGCAATGATAGCCAAAGGAGATTTAGGAACTATCCGTAAAATTAATGTGCATTATCTACAAGGATGGCTTTCTACAGCAGTGGAAAAAACCGGTCAAAAACAAGCAGCTTGGAGAGTGGATCCAAAACGTTCGGGAATTGGAGGCGCATTGGGTGATATAGGTACTCACGCTGAGAATCTAATTGAATATATAACAGGAACCCAAATTGAAGCTATTGCAGCAGATCTTAGCGCTTATGGCGAAGGGAGAAGTTTGGATGATGATGGAAATATTTTATTACGTTTCGAAAATGGAGCCAAAGGAATTATGTCATTCTCACAAATAGCAACCGGAGAAGAAAACAACCTTGGAGTAAAAATCTATGGTACAAAAGGTAGTGTAGAATGGTATCAGGAAAACCCTAACCAACTTATTACGAAATGGTTAGACAAACCAAAGCAAATATACACTCCCGGTGGTAACAGCACCTATCCGGAATCCTCCGCCTATGTTAGAATTCCAGCAGGACATCCCGAAGGATATTTAGAAGGTTTTGCCAATATTTATAGAAGCTTCGCTAAAGAATTGCTGGGTGTAAAAAACGGAAAAGATATTTCAACTAATCCCAATTTTCCGACAGTAATCGATGGTGTGAGGGGAATGAAATTTATATATGCTGCAGTAGAGAGCAGTAAAAACAATGCAAGTTGGATCAAAATATAAAAGTGATGAGTATTGGAGAGGTGAGTATTTGAGTTATAATCTTTACTGGAATTAATGACATCTTAAAGTATTAATAATTCACCAACTCCAAAGCTCAAAAACTCAAAAACTATAATTAGATGAAAACGATAAAAGGTCCCGCAATATTTTTAGCCCAGTTTATGGATGATAAAGCTCCATTTAATTCACTGGATGGTTTATGCAAATGGGCATCAGATCTAGGATATAAAGGTATACAAATCCCAACGTGGGAAACAAGATTAATTGATCTGGATAAAGCTGCTGAAAGCCAAACATATTGTGATGAGCTAAAAGGCAAGATCGCTGACTACGGTCTGGAAATCACAGAACTATCCACACATCTACAAGGGCAATTGGTGGCTGTACATCCTGCCTATGATTTGATGTTTGATAATTTTGCACCAGATAGTTGTAAAAATAATCCAAAAAAGCGTACTGAATGGGCTATTACTCAGGTTAAGAATGCAGCGACCGCTAGTAATCGATTAGGATTAAATGTGCACGCAACCTTTTCTGGAGCATTGCTATGGCATACAATGCATCCGTGGCCGCAACGCCCTGCAGGATTAGTTGAAATGGGATTTGAAGAATTGGCGAAAAGATGGTTACCAATCTTGAATTATTTTGATGAACAAGGTGTAGATGTTTGTTATGAAATTCATCCCGGTGAAGACTTGCACGATGGCATAACCTTTGAACGTTTTCTAGAAGCTACAGGAAATCATAAACGAGTAAATATACTATACGATCCTAGTCATTTTGTATTACAGCAACTAGATTATATCGAGTATATAGATCACTATCACGAGTTTATCAAAGCATTTCATGTGAAAGACTCTGAGTTTAATCCTACCGGAAAAAAAGGAGTTTTTGGTGGCTATAGTGATTGGATTGATCGTGCCGGGCGTTATCGCTCTCCAGGAGATGGGCAAATCGATTTCAAAACGATTTTCTCGAAGCTTACACAATATGGTTGCGATGTCTGGGCAGTAATGGAATGGGAATGCTGTATCAAATCTCCAGAGCAAGGCGCCAAGGAAGGCGCTCCGTTTATACAAAAGCATATCATAGAAGCTACGCAAAAAGCTTTTGATGATTTTGCAGGAGCAGAAATTGATAAAGAACAGCTTAAAAAAATACTAGGATTATAACCTTTAATAAAACAACATGAAGAAAATTATATCTCTATGTTTTACAATGTTTATTCTCTTTTCTTGCAACAAAGAAACAAAAGAGACTACCAATAAACCGGTAGATGAAACTGCAAAAAAAGAGCAAACCTCAACTCCTCCAAAAAAGGAAATTACTGATCCTAAGGAAACAGAAGTTTGGGATCCAGAACCCAAAGCGATTTCTTTTAACGCTGCTAATATACCATCTGATGCAACCGTTCTGTTTGATGGAAGTAATCTAGAGCAATGGATCTCTACAAAAGACTCTACCGCTGCCGCTTGGACTATCAATCCTGATAAAACCATGACTGTAAAACCAGGAACCGGTGATATACAAACAAAAAATAATTTTGGAAGTGTTCAATTACATTTGGAATGGAAAGCTCCAGACGTAGTTGAAGGAGAAGGACAAGGAAGAGGAAATAGCGGAGTTTTCTTTCAGAATAAATATGAAGTACAGATTTTGGATAGTTATCAAAATCGTACCTATGCTAACGGACAAGCAACTTCTATTTATAAGCAACATATTCCATTAGTAAATGCTACTAAACCCAATGATCAATGGCAAACCTATGATATTATCTTTCACGCACCTGAATTTGATACAGATGGTAAAAAAACCAAATCAGGATTTTTTACCGTAATTCATAATGGAGTACTTGTGCAAGATCACGTAGAGATAATAGGAAGTACTGAATATATTGGCTCTCCTAAAAATGAACCACACGGTAAAGGTCCTATCAAACTACAAGATCATAGCAACCCTGTTTATTATAGAAACATCTGGGTAAGAGAATTATAACATATCCTAATCTTTTTTTAAATCTTCATCTGAAAAACTACCAAATAATATAGCAGAGAACTATATAATAAGTGAAGAAAAAAGAAATATGGTTTTGTGCTTATTTGTATCCACATAGCTAAGGGTAAATTAAAAGCTGCCAGATAATTACCTTCTTTAACTTGCTTCATACTCTTTTTAAAAAGTAACTGACCAATATCTGATTCTGGAAAAGAGTGAGTGGCTATGGAAATCCCTAACCATAAAAATACAACTTCGCTATTGGGAATTAAATATTCACCTAGATTAAATAAAATTAAGGCCAATAAAGACATTTCCATAAAAGGAATAAGGGTTATAGCCAAGGTATACGCATAACTTTTCGGCTTTTCATATTCGACCGAACATGTATTATTATCCAATGCGAGATAATTAACCTTTTGTACTTGTAATCCCAGCATATTGCATATTAATTTATTGATCACAGCCTTTAAAATTAATCCAGGAAAGGTAACGAGTCTTATAGAATATCCTATGAGTTGATCCATGAGTAGTTAGTTGTGGTTATAAAAGTTTTCGTTGATACTATTAAAACGCAACATTTAAGGAATACCCTACCTCTAAAAAATCATTATCCTAAAAAAGTTCTTCAGCCTTCATTACTGACTGGAAATAAAATCTTCAATCTCTTTATCTTCAAAAACAGGATTTGCACCTTCGCTTCCAGCAACCATCGCTCCAATTGCACAAGCATAATCTAAAGCTAATTGGGGTTCAGTATCTTTCAATAATTTAGAAATGAGAGTCGCCAAAAAAGAGTCCCCGGCTCCTACCGTATCCACTACTTCAATCTTGTATCCATTATTATGATACAAAGATCCTTCATAAAACAATGTGGCGCCTTTTCCTCCTTTGGTAACACAAATTTGGTCTGTATTTGTATGATTTGCTATTTCTTTTATCTGCTCGTGAAGTGCAGTTTCTTTAATGCTAAAATGATTACAGATTTCATCAAGTTCTTCATCGTTTAACTTAATAAAATCCGCTCTTTTCATTAATTTAGAAAGTAAGTTTGCATCATAATATGGTGGACGAAGATTCACATCTAAAATCTTGAATTTGGCTTCATCTAATAATCTGAATAAAGTCTTTCTAGAAATATCGTTCCTAGCCGCTAAACTACCAAAAATTATAGCATCTGATGCTTTCACCTCCTTAAGAGCTTCTTCTGTAATACTAATAAAATCCCAAGCAACTGGTCTACTGATTTCATAAGAAGCCGTCCCTTCTTTATCCAATGAAACTAAAACTTCTCCTGTGTGATATTGATTATCTTTTTGAACTGTTTCTGAAGATAAACCGTGTTTATTTATATAGGTAATAATATCATGACCTAAATCATCCATCCCTACTCTGGTAATGATGGAAGAATCGATTCCCATTGTTTTTAATCGTAAAGCAACATTAAGAGGAGCGCCCCCTATTTTTTTATGATGTGGAAATATATCCCAAAGTACTTCTCCAAAACAGCTTATTTTCATGTTTTTCTAATTTTTACTCAAGATATTAATTATTATACTTTTTCCATACCAAAAAACAACCCTCACCGGTTAACTACTCCGATGAGGGTCTAGGTTGAAGCCAAAAAAATTAAACTAACTCAACTTACACTCAATTAACAGCTTCAACTTTTCTTCAAATCGTTATAATGCTTTATTTAAAATAGGTTCCGGCATGCGCTGGAATGACAAAATGATATTGTTTTTAGACAGAATTTAATTTCTCTTTGATCTTTTCTAAACACAAATTATTAATACTTCCTACATGACTATGTTTTGTGTTTTTTTCAGGTTTATAATTTCCGTTTTCGATATCTAGTCCAATTTTCACATATGCATCTCTAAAAGACATTCCTTTCATCACTAATTCATTAAGTGTATCAACACTAAATAGATAATCATATTTAGAATCCTCTAAAATGGTTTCATTCACCCTGACACTTTTCAACGCATAAATTGCCATTTCTAAACACGCTTTTAGATCCTGAATCGCAGGAACAATGCCTTCCTTTAGCAATTGTAAATCTCTATGGTAACCACTCGGCAAATTATTGGTTAACAAACTTAATTCATAAGGCAATGCCTGTATTTTGTTACACTTTCCTCTTATTAACTCAAATACATCAGGATTCTTCTTATGTGGCATGATACTGGAACCCGTAGTTAATTCTGATGGAATGCCCATAAAATCAAAATTCTGACTCATATATAAACACACATCCATTGCCAGTTTAGATAATGTTCCTGCAATACTACTCATGGCAAAGGCAGTTGATTTTTCAGATTTTCCCCTACTCATTTGGGCGGCTACCACGTTATATTTTAACATTTCGAAACCTAATTCTTTTGTGGTAAACTCTCTATCAATCGGAAATGAACTTCCGTATCCGGCTGCACTACCTAATGGATTCTGATCTACAACTTTTAGTGCAGCATTCACAAAATATACATCATCCACAAAACTCTCTGCGTATGCCGAAAACCATAATCCAAATGAAGACGGCATCGCAATCTGAAGATGTGTATATCCCGGTAATAGCACTTCTTTATATCTTTCTGCAGAGCTTAATAAGTTTTCAGACAATTCTTTGACCTGAGATTTAATACCTAATAATTCCTCTTTCAAATATAAATGCATAGCCACTAACACTTGATCATTTCTAGATCTAGCAGTGTGAATCCGCTTTCCGGCGTCGCCTATCTTTTTTGTTAATTCAAATTCAATTTTAGAATGTACATCTTCAAACTGATCTTCAATTACAAAAGTTCCTTCTTCGATTTGTTTTGCCAATGTTTCCAATTCTGTCTCAATTGCCGAGATATCCTGATCAGAAAGCAATGTTATTTGATGTAACATTTTAGCATGGGCCAACGTCGCTTGCACATCGTATTTTGCAATGACCAAATCCAGCTTTCTATCATTTCCGACAGTAAACATATCTATCTTTTGGTCTGTTGGTAATCCTTTATCCCAAAGTTTCATTTCTCTATTTTTAAAAGAGTACAGAAAAAAGAATATAGATAGAAGGCTTTCCAACGCTTCAATCAATTTTCTTATTTCTTTTCTCTATTTTCTTATTTCTTTTAAACTATTCCTTCTAAAATTTTTATATATAATGCTACACCTTCTTTGATCTCCTCTACATATATAAATTCATCTGCAGAATGTGATCTGGTTGAGTCTCCAGGTCCTAATTTTAATGACGGACAACTTAATACCGATTGATCTGATAGTGTAGGTGATCCATAAGTTGTTCTTCCTAATGCAATTCCTGATTTTACAATAGCGTGATCTTTTGGTATTGATGAAGAACCTAAATGTAAGGATCGTGGTTTCACCTCCACATTCTTAGGCATTGCTTGTTTAACCAATTCTAAAACTTCCTCATTTTTATACTTATCATTTACTCTAATATCAACAACCAGATTACAATGAGAAGGCACTACATTATGTTGGTTACCTGCATTGATTTGAGTTACTGTCATTTTTACATTTCCTAAAGTTTCAGAAGTCTTTTCGAATTGATACTCCTTAAACCACTCAATTACTTCCAATGTATTATATATAGCATTATCGTTATTGGGATGTGCAGCATGACTAGCTGTTCCTTTTACGGATACGTCTAATACTAACAATCCTTTTTCTGCAATTGCCAGTTGCATCAATGTTGGCTCCCCGACAATCGCAAATTCTACATTCTTTAAGTATTTCAGGATACTTTTTAAACCTAACGGACCGCTACTCTCTTCTTCTGCAGTGGCTGCAATTACAAAGTTATAGTTCAGATCTTCTCTGTTGTAGAAATAGGTAAATGTAGCAATTAAAGAAACTAGGCATCCTCCAGCATCATTACTTCCTAATCCGTATAATTTTCCATCTTCTACAAATGCTTTAAATGGATCGTTGGTATAATTCCCGTTGGGCTTTACCGTATCATGATGGGAGTTTAATAAAATAGTGGGTTTGGTCTCATCATAATGTTTGTTGCATGCCCAAATGTTATTATTCTCTCTTTCAAAAGGTATATGATATCGATGAAACCAGTTTTCAATTAAAGAAGCGGTACCTTCTTCTTCTGAAGAAAAAGATGGAGTTTCGATCAGTGTATGCAAAAGCTCAATGGCTTTGCTTGATAGCTTTTCAGTATCTGAGTATCTGAGTATCCGAGTATCTGAGTTATCAGATGTAAGGTTCTCTTTATCATCAATTTCTGATATATATTTTTTATTTCTAATACTTTCCATTTCCTTTTTTTTTAAAACTCAAGAACTCACAACTAAAATACTCACAAACTCAAAGTCGTATGTTTTATAGTATTATCTTTTATAAAATCCGCATTAGCTATATGTACTTTACTTACATCTTTCTGCAATGCATCGAAACAATTCTTAAGTTTTGGTAGCATACCATCTGCGATTACTTCTGCATCTCTTAGTTCTGTATATTTTTCTAAATTAATGTGCTCAATTACAGAATCTTTATCTTCGATATTTTCCAGAACTCCTTTAAGCTCAAAACAATAGAAAAGTGACACATCGTAATGCACTCCCATTGCTGAAGCAATTTCTGAAGCAATCGTATCTGCATTGGTATTAAATAATTGACCATTCATATCGTGGGTTACGGCACAAAAAACAGGAGTAATTCCTAATTCTAAGAAACCTGTTAAAATTTTACTATTTACGCTAGTTACATCACCAACAAATCCATAATCAACAAACTGAGCCGGTCTTTTATCTGCTCTTATCAAATTTGCATCAGCTCCTGTCAAACCTAAGGCATTACAGCTATTTTTTTGCAAACCAGCAACAATAGTTTTATTCAATAAACCCGCATAGGTCATTACTACAATCTCCAGATTTTCTGCCGAAGTTATTCTTCTACCATCAATCATTTCTGTCTTTACTCCTAGTCTCGAGGCTAATTTAGTTGCTGATTTTCCGCCACCGTGGATCAAGATTTTATGACCTTTTACTTTTGCAAAATCATTTAAAAAAGAATCCAAAGCATTTTTATCTTCTATGATATTACCTCCAATCTTTGCTACTAACAATTTTTGTTTTGTTTTCATCTTAAAATTTATTTTGCCAACCCGCCACCTGGCTCATTCACTAATAATGTCCACTGGACATTTTCTTAACGTTCCGCCCTCACCAATCTTTGCTGCTAACAATTTTTGTTTTGTTTTCATCTTAATTATTCTTATCACCTTAATTTTTTCTCCCAAAAAGAAGAAGAAATTGTGATCGCATTATTTATTTTCTAATATCTTCTTTAACACCAACTGAGCAGCATAGGTTCTGTTATTAGCCTGTTCAATTACTATCGAATTTTCACTATCAATTACTGCATCATCAACCACTACATTTCTTCTTACGGGTAAACAATGCATAAACTTTGCATTATTGGTTAATTTCATTTTCTCTTCGGTTATTTTCCAACTTTGATCCTGAGATGTCTTTCCATAATCTGTATAAGAACTCCAATTCTTCACATATACAAAATCTGCATCTTTCAAAGCGTTTTCCTGATTGTACTCTATGGACACCTCATTAGTAATCTGACTGGCTAACTCAAATCCCTCAGGGTGGGTAATTACAAAATCTGCGTCCATACGCTGCGTCATTTCTACGAAAGAATTTGCAACTGCCTGTGGTAAGGCTTTCGGATGCGGTGCCCATGATAGTACAATCTTTGGTTTATGCATTGTTTTATGTTCTGTGATGGTAATTGCATCTGTTAATGCTTGTAAAGGGTGACCTGTAGCGCTTTCCATATTAATTACCGGAATACTGGCATACTTTATAAAACTTTTTAATACGTTTTCTTTATAGTCCTCTTCTCTATTCTCGAGTTTAGCAAAAGCTCTAATCGCCAACACATCACAGTACTGAGAAACTACTTGTGCCGCTTCCTTTACGTGTTCAGAATTACCCTGATCCATTACGGTTCCATCACCATATTCTAAAGACCAACCCTCTCCGGTAAAATTCATTACAATTACATTCATACCCAGATTTAAAGCAGCTTTTTGAGTGCTCAACCTTGTACGCAGGCTAGGATTGAAAAACAATAACCCAATGGTTTTGTCTACTCCCAAAGTTTTATCGGATATAGGATTTTTCTTTATCTCAATCGCTTCTTTCACCCACTGATCAAGCGAATCAATATCTTTTATTGAAAAGTAGTTTTTCATAGTTGTTTTCCAAGATTTAAGCACGGAGAAAATAGCGTAAAGACTTTTTAGAGTTTGTTTTGAAAACCCATTATCATTCTTTGAAACTCTTCTAATTTATTCTCCATAATTTCTAATTTTTAGGTTTTTATAATTATGTCGTTTACTCATATACTCTATTTTCTAAACGCCGTTTTCTATTTTCTGCAACAACTCTAGTAAAAGAAATCTTTTTATCAATTGCGTTCACCATAAAATTATCTTCCAGACCATTAACGATCCAGGTTTCTATATCTGCGTTTTGGGTAATGCTTGCTGCTTGTATTTTAGATTGCATTCCTCCAGTACCATGTGTAGAAATTGACGAAACTATTTCGCTTGCTAACGATTCTATATCATCAACTTCTTCTATGGTATCATAGGTGCTATTCTCTACAGATTCTTTAGTACAAATGCCATTCGTATTAGTAGCGATTACTAGCAAATCAGCTTCTAGTAAACAAGCTGTTAGTGCCGCTAACTTATCATTATCACCAAACTGAATTTCATCGGTAGCTACCGTATCATTTTCATTTATGATAGGTATATAATTATTTGCTACTAAAACATTGATGGTGTTCACGATATTCTTTTTGGATTGTTCTCTTTCAAAATCAGAATAAGACAATAAACATTGAGAGGTCAGTAACCCTAAATCTCTAAAACTTTCCTGAAAAATCCGCATTAAATGCGGTTGTCCGATTGAGGCCAAAGCTTGTTTTACATTAATTTCCTTACCGTTACTTTCTAGATTTACAAATTGTTTTGCCACAGCTATTGCACCTGAACTGACAATAACAAATTCATATGTATCCTGCAAGGCAACTATCTGTTTACCAATGTCTTCTATTTTACCTCTAGAAATATGATCTGTTTCTTTGGTCAAAACATTGGATCCAACCTTTAGTATAATTCTCTTTTTATCTGATCTGTCCATCTCCGTGTATATACCATTTATTTGTAACCAAATGCTGCAATCCTATTGGGCCCCTTTGGTGTAATTTATCCGTACTTATCGCTAATTCTCCTCCTAAACCAAGTTGAAAGCCATCCGTAAACCTTGTGGAAGCATTATGATATACTGCTGCACAATCTACATTTGCCATAAAAGTCTCCGCTTGCTTCTGATTTCTGGTGATAATTGCAGCAGAATGTCCTCCACTGTATTTATTTATTTTAGAAATTGCTTCTGGAGCATTTTCTGCTTCTCCTATCACAATTTTATAGTCTAAAAATTCTTCCTGCCATATGTTATCATCAGAAATAGGAAGTACTTCTTCGTATTTTGACAACGAAGGATCACCTAATATTTCCACATTGAAGTTCTTGAGTGTTGCAATCAAGTTTCTTACAAAATCCTCTTTGTTAGGAAGGTTCTTATCAATTAACACTTTATCCACAGCATTGCAGGCAGAAATTTTATCTGTTTTACCATTTATAATATTATCCAACGCCAAAGCTCTGTCTGCTTCGTGGTGAACGTACACAAAATTATTACCGCGTCCACTCACGATAACAGGACAGGTAGCGTGTTGTTTCACGAATGCAATTAACTTTTCTCCTCCTCTTGGAATAATAAGATCAACGTTTTGAGTTGGTTTCTCCAAAAAAGCTTGGGTTTCAGTTCTATTATAGTTCAGATACTCTATCCAATCCTTTGAAATATTGTTTTCTACCAGTGCCTGATGCCATAGTTTTACAATTTCTATATTAGAGTTCAACGATTCTTTACCTCCTTTTAGTAAAATTTTATTACCAGATTTGAATGCGATTCCAGCCGCTTCTATGGTAACATCAGGTCTAGATTCGTAAATAATTAAAATAGTTCCAAAAGAAGCTGTCTTGTTATATATCTGCATACCATTATCGTGAGTAAATCGAAAACGTTCCACTCCAATTGGATCTTCTTGACTTGCCAATTGAATAAGCGCTGCAATCATTATTTCTATTTTATGATGATCTACTTTTAATCGATCCTGCATGGCCAAATCCTTTCCGTTATAAGATTCAAGATCTATACGGTTTGCTTTTATGATGTTCTCTCTGTATTGATTGACCAATACTGCCATCCTTTGTAATACCGAGTTTCTTTGTGATATATCTAATGTTATACTCATATTATATCTTTTCTGGTACTAAAACTTTTTTTAGTGATGTTATAAATTGATCGATTTCAGATTTACCAATGGTCAATGGAGGAAGTATTCTTAAAAGATTTTTGTTCATAGCTCCTCCTGTAAAAATATGTTCGTCATAAATCAATTTTTTTCGAAGATCCCCAACCTCAAAATCAAATTCTAACCCTAACATCAATCCTCTCCCTTTTACTTTTTTAACTCCCGGTATATGTAGCGCTTCAGAGATAAAATAATCGCCAGTGAGCTTAGCGTTATCGATCAAATTTTCCGTTTCTAATATTTCTAACACTGATAAAGCTGCTACACAGGCAAGATGGTTTCCGCCAAACGTGGTACCTAACATTCCATAACTTGGTTCAATTTGTGGTGCGATCATAATTCCGCCTATTGGGAAACCATTACCCATACCTTTTGCAATCGAAATAATATCCGGAGTAATTCCGTGATATTGATGTGCAAAGAATTTTCCGGTTCTTCCAAATCCCGCTTGTACCTCATCTAAAATAAATACAGCTTGATTTTGTTTACACAGTTGCTCCAATCCTTTAAAAAACTCAGTCGTTCCTTCATCCAATCCTCCTACTCCTTGTATTGGTTCAATAATAACGGCACATACATCACCTTTTTTTAATTCAACCTGCACTAGGTCCAGGTTATTTAAAGGTAAAAAAGTGACATTCTGTTGCTTGTTAAGAGGCGAATTAATCTTATTATTATCGGTAGCGGCGACCGCAGCTGAAGTTCTCCCGTGAAATCCATTATGAAATGATATAACTCTGGATTTTCCTGTATAGAAAGAAGCAAGTTTTAGGGCATTTTCATTAGCTTCGGCTCCAGAATTACATAAAAAGAGTTGGTATTCATTGTATCCGGAAAGTTTACCTAATTTATCTGCCAATTGAGATTGTAGGCTATTTTGAACAGCATTAGAATAAAACCCTATTTTTTCTATTTGTTCTTTTAATCTTTTCACATAATGCGGATGTCCGTGACCAACAGATATTACGGCGTGACCACCATACAAATCCAAATATTCAATTCCGTTTTTATCTACGACAATACTGTCATAAGCATTAACCGGTTCCACATTATATAAAGGATAGACATCAAATAGTTTCATATTTTTCTTTTTAAAAAGAGAATAAAGAGAAGAGAAAACAGATAAAAAATATTTGCTCTATTTTCTTAAATCTTCATCACTTACTTAATCGTATTTATTTTTTCGTAAGAAGCCATTACTCCTTTTATTACCGATGAACTCAATCCTTGGTGCTCCATTTCATTTAAACCTTCGATTGTGCATCCTTGCGGTGTCGTCACTTTGTCAATTTCACGTTCTGGATGTGTTCCATTTTCTGCTACTAGTGTTGCGGCACCAATAGCAGTTTGAACGGCTATGATTTGAGCTTCGTGTGGATGAAATCCCATCTGAATTCCGCCCTGGATCATGGCACGAAGAAATCGTAAAAAGAAAGCAATTCCGCTGGCTCCTAAAACCGTAGCTGCCTGCATTAATCTTTCTTCGATTACTAAGGTTTCTCCTATGGTATCAAACATTTTTTCTACCATAGATAGCTCTTCTTTCACATCATCATTAGCTGCAATACAGGTCATAGACAGTTTTTTTGCTGCTCCTGTATTGGGCATTACTCGTACCACTTTATTCTTTGGAACGACTTCATTAATTTCTTTAATGGAGGTTCCTGTAACTGTAGAAATTAATATTTGATCACTGGTAATCAAATCTTTAATCTCTTGTAAAACCGCATCTAACTGTCTTGGTTGCACACATAGAATTATCCATTTTACATCTTTAATAGATTCAATAATCTGCTGTGAAGTGGATACTCCAAGTTTCTCCTCAACTTCTTTAAGATTATACTTCGATTTATCAACAACGGTGATATCTTTTGCTTCAAACAGATCACTATCGGCCAATCCGGATATGATGGATTTCCCTAAGTTACCTCCTCCTATAATTGTTATTTTATTCATTTCTTATCTCTTTTGTCAGTCTGAGCCTGTCGAAGACTCAATTTTAAAAGTTCTTAGTTACACTTCGACAAGTTCAGTGTAACACTGATAATCTTAAAAGGCGTTTGCTTTTAGTTCTAATCCCGTTTTTTCTTCCAATCCAAACATCAAATTCATATTATGAATAGCCTGACCAGATGCTCCTTTTATTAAATTATCAATAACCGACGTAATTACTACCATTCCATTATTCTTTCTGATATGTAGAATACATTTATTGGTGTTTACAACTTGCTTCAGATGAATTTCTTGATCTGATACAACAGTAAATTTTGCATCCTTGTAAAAGGAAGTATAGAGCGCTTTAGCCTCTTCTTCGGATCCATTATATTTTGTATACATCGTAGCATATATTCCTTTACTGAAATTCCCTCGGTTAGGGATAAAGAAAATCGGAGCTTCAAAATCACTTTGTAGTTGTGAAATGCTTTGAACAATTTCGCCTAAGTGTTGATGATTAAACACCTTATAACTTGAAAAGTTGTTATCTCTCCAGCTAAAATGTGTAGTTCCACTGGGCATTACTCCAGCCCCGGTACTTCCTGTGGTAGCGTTTACGTGAACAGACTCTTGCAATTTTCCATCGGAAGCCAACGGTAATAAGCCTAACTGTATTGCCGTAGCAAAACATCCGGGATTCGCAATATTTTGAGCTGATTTGATAGTTTCTTTTTGTAATTCTGGTAAGCCGTATATAAAATTTCTATTCAGATAACTTTTGTCATTTTCTAACCTGAAATCATTACCTAAATCAATAATTTTGGTAGCATTAGAAAATGTATTTGCTTCTAAGAAAGCTCTGGATCTTCCGTGACCAAGACATAGAAATAATACATCTACAGCAGGATTAACGGTATCTGTAAAGGAAAGATCTATATCACCCAACAGATCCACATGCTGTTTGCTTATAGAAATACCGGCATTGGTAGTACTGTAAACAAAATCCAGTTGAACTTTTGGGTGATGAACCAATAATCTTATCAATTCTCCCGCCGTATATCCTGATCCTCCTATGATTCCGACTTTAATCATGATTCGCTTGGATTTACGTTATGATAAATTTTATTTGCATTACCATAGATCTTAATAAAACCTTTCGCATCATCAGACGTCCAGGAGTTATTCATTTCGCCATACTGACCAAAATCAGATTTCATCATATCAAACTCAGATTCAATTCCTTCTAATGTAAAATGATATGGTTTTAACCTTACCATCACCTCACCGGTAACAGATTTTTGAGAATCTTCAAGAAATACTTCAATGTTTCTCATGACCGGATCCAGATAATTCCCTTCGTGTAGCAACATTCCGTACCAATTCGCTAATTGTTCTTTCCAATATTGTTGCCACTTTGTCAATACATGCTTTTCTAATAAATGATGTGCCTTGATAATGACCAAAGGTGCAGCAGCCTCAAATCCTACTCTTCCTTTAATTCCTATGATAGTATCACCCACATGAATATCTCTACCAATGGCAAAAGCACTTGCTAGTTCTTCTAATTTCTGAATATTCTTAACAGGAGTGTCCTTGATTCCGTCTAGGCCAACTAATTCGCCTTTCTCAAAATTTAAAGTAATGGTTTCTTCATTCTCTTTTTGAAGTTGACTTGGATAAGCATCATTAGGCAAAGCTTTATTGGATGTTAAGGTTTCTTTTCCTCCTACACTAGTACCCCAGATACCCTTATTAATAGAATACTGAGCTTTTTCCCAACTGTAATCCACTCCATGTTCTTTGAGAAACTCAACTTCCTCTTGTCTGGATAATTTTAAGTCTCTTATCGGAGTGATAATTTCAATTTCGGGTGCCAAAGTCTGAAAAATGACATCAAATCGTATTTGATCATTACCCGCTCCTGTACTGCCGTGCGCAATATATTTGGCACCAACTTTCTTTGCATAATTGATCACCTCTATGGCCTGAAAGATTCTTTCTGCACTCACAGACAAGGGATAGGTATTATTCTTAAGAACATTACCAAAAATCAAATATTTAATCGCTTTTTGATAAAACTTTTCTAATATTGTTTTGTTTACGTGTGATGCACTTCCTAATTCATAAGCTCTCTTTTCCGTATGTTCCAGTTCTTCTTCAGAAAATCCACCAGTGTTTACCAAGATAGTATGAACTTCTAGATTCTTTTCGTGAATAAGGTATTTTACGCAATATGAAGTATCTAAACCTCCGCTATACGCTACTACTACTTTTTCCATAACAACAATTGTTTATTGCTCGTAAGCATGGTTTGCTTAATTTCTTTTAATCTTTTCAATACTTTTTTATCAAACCATTTCTCCTTTTTCTTGGTTGCTTTTGCTGGATCATACAGCATACCTGTGCATAAACACATCTTATGATCTTTTGCGGTAAGAATATTATAATTGGTACAGGTTTGGCATCCAGCCCAGAATTTTGGATCATCTGTTAACTCAGAGAAAGTAACGGGCTTGTAACCAAGATCAGAGTTTATTTTCATAACTGCCAATCCTGTTGTAATTCCGAAAACTTTGGAATGCGGATACTTCTGTAAAGAATAATTAAAGGTGAATTCTTTAATTTTTTTTGCCAACCCCTGATTTCTATAATCAGGATGTACGATTAGACCTGAATGAGCTACATATTTTTCGTGCCCCCAAACTTCGATATAACAAAATCCTGCAAATTTACCCTTGCATAAAGCAATAATTGCATTACTGTTATTCATTTTTGTTTGGATATACTCCGGTGTTCGTTTAGCAATACCGGTTCCTCTTACCTTGGCAGAGTCTGATATGACATCACAAATTTCTTGTGCATAACCTAAATGGTTATTATTAGCTATGATAATTTCTATCTGTTTCATAAACGAGTCCCGCTTATCAAAAAGTTCTTTACTTAAAAAAATTTAAAATGGTATGATTCCTTTGGAGATTACTAATTAGTCTTAAAGAATGAAATAAGATATTCTGGTATCTTCTATTCAAAATTTAAACTCAATTAAAATCGGAATATTTTTAAGGGGAAGAAGGACGCACCTACTTCAAAATAATTTTAAACCCACAAGGGGCGACGAAAGCGGCGTGCAGTTGTTATGATATTAACTAATTGGTTCAAGAATTGAACTCTAACTTCTGTAAATGTAAAATGTACCGTTTTCATAATAGTAACTCTAAATCGTCGGCCGTAGCCCCTTTCGTTAACTAGCTAATACAATATTACATAAAAAAAAGCTTTAGGTAAAAGGAAAAAACGGACATTCTTTCAGAATTATCATTTTGATAAAAACTAAATCATATTTTGATTAAATCTCAACAAACTCACTAAATAATTACATTAAATTAATTATCAAATAGTTAAATTACTTGGAAAGGATTGTTTAGCACGATTAAAAATAAGTTAATAATTTAATCTATTGCAAGGTGCACCCCTAATAAATCCCTATACTAAGTGATCTTTTATTATGGTATTTAATTAGTTATAATTCCATATCTTAAATACCAATTTTACAATACGAAAAGGATTGAGAATAAGCTTTTGATTAAAAAAACATTCCTTTTTTAAGCTTTCTTAATATTTTTAACATATAAATTTTGTGAAAATAAAAAAAAACTATACTTTTGGTTAACCAGATTGGTCAACCAGTTAAAATCAAAACCAGTATTATGAGTATAAAAACAATAAAGGAAGTGGATATTTCATCCAGTCCCAAAAAGGGTTCCGAAGAAATGATTATCTCTAAAATTAGGGAATTAATTGTTTCTAAGCAACTCGAACCTGGAGACAAGCTTCCTGCAGAAAGAATGTTGGCCGAAAAATTAGGCGTAAGTCGTAATCAACTACGTCAAGCTATCCAAAAATTAGAATTTTATGGATTGGTGAAAAAATATCCCCAAAGTGGTACTCGTGTATCTAATATTGGTGTAACCGCACTCAATGGAATGATGTCAGATATTTTACAATTACAGGAACCTGATTTTAAATCATTGGTAGAAACCAGATTGATACTAGAGACTAATGCAGTGCGCCTGGCGGCAACCCGAAGAACTGATGAGCATATATTTCAAATACAAGAAGCTCATAAAGCCTATAGTGAAAAGGCGATTAATGGTCTTAATGCAGTAGAAGAAGATTTAATGTTTCATCTTAAGTTATCTGAAGCTAGTGGTAACAGTGTAATCAACTCTCTTATGCTGGTTATTACACCAGAAATCATTACGCATTTTGTGGCAAAAAAAGTTTGTAATAAAGATGAAAACCACTTGTTAATAAAAGAACATCAAGCGATTATTGACGCAATTATTGATAAGGATCCTGATAGAGCCGTTGCTAAACTCGAAGATCACTTTAAAGATTTATACAAATTTTGTTATGATCAAGAATAAATAAAACAAGGGACAATTCTAACACCAATTTAATATGTAGCAAAAAAAAAACAGAAACAAAAAAAGGGACGGCTACCAAACTCATCCCTTTATTTTCGAAACTTTACTTATATAAAAAAGTAAAATTAATACTATAATTTCTTATAGATAGATAGGTACAAAGATATAAAAAATTGCTAAACAGTTTTGGGTTTAGCTTATTTTTAAGTTTTGTTCAGAAATAAGTAATTATGACATTATGGTTTTGCTTTATATCGAAAATGAATTTAATAGTGATTTAAATCAAAGCATTAAAACTTAAAAAATAATTACTTATGCATTTAAAAAAGATAATAACAGTCATAATGATTGTTCTATATCATTGTACAGTGCTTGCTCAAGACAATATAACCTTAGAAGGTGTCGTTACTACGCAAGAAGATGGAATTCCGATACCAGGTGTAAATGTATTAATAGTAGGAACAAATTCTGGTACAACTACAGATTTTGATGGTTACTACCAGCTCAAAGTTAATAAAGGAGACATAGTTTCTTACTCATTTACCGGAAAAAAAACAGTAACTGTAACGATACAAAATCAGACAAAAATTGACGTTTCTCTGGAAGAAGAAGCATCTGAGTTAGAACAGGTAGTGGTTATTGGTTACGGAGTTCAGAAAAAGTCAAGTCTCACCGCCTCGGTTGCCAAACTAGAAAATACAAATTTAGATGAACTACCTTACTCCAACGTTTCTAACAGTATTAAAGGAAAAATTGCAGGAGTTCAAATCAGAAATACTACTGGTAATGTTGGAGATGAACCTGAAATAATCGTAAGAGGTATTGGTTCTATTAGTCTTAGTTCGGCTCCTTTAGTGGTGGTTGATGGTTTTCCATTTGATGATGGACTTCAATTTATCAATCCAAGTACCATTGAATCCATAGAAGTACTTAAAGATGCAAGTTCCACAGCCATCTACGGATCTAGAGGTGCTAATGGTGTTATACTGATCACAACTAAACAAGGAAAAGCAGAAAAAACCTCTTATGAATTTAAATCTTTATCCGGTTTCAAGCAGGCTGCAAGAAGTATTGATCTTATAGACGCCATCGAATTCTCTGATTTAGATAGATCTAGAAATCAATTGGTAGAGAATTTTAATGCACAACAAGAAAATAGAGAGCCTAATTTCATCAATTATTCTAACACCCAAATCGGTAAAAGAACTATTGCTCAAAATATAGGAGGTGCTACTAATTGGCAAGAAGAAGCGCTAAGAAATCCAGCCAGAATTGATAATTACCAATTAAATATTTACGGAGGTAGCAATAGAACAAACTATTTAGTATCTGCAAATTACATTTATGATGAAGGTCTTAGAAAAGATAACGATTTAGAAAGACTAAATTTATCTGCTAGGCTTCAATCTAAATTATCAGACAACCTTAGTTTTGATTTAAAAATTAATCCTTCTTATACCCTAACCAGACAATCATCTATTAATTTCACAGATACTGGAAGATATGAAACATGGATTCCTGTAAGACATAATCAATATACATCTGATTTAACTGGACAACCAGTAGGAAGTTATGCGCACGCTTTACATTTTAGAAATTTAAATTTTGATTACATAGATCCTGTGACAGGTCAAACAGAAAACACCGGAAATATCGAAAACTTATGGTCTTCTTCTAACTTCAATCCAATTTCTAGACAGGAAGCCAGCAGAAGAAACCGTTTTGAATATAGATTATTAGCGAACGGATCTGTAAAATGGAAAATAGCTAAAGGGCTTACGTTTAGATCTTCTTTGGGAGGATAT
This sequence comes from Aquimarina besae, assembly GCF_042434905.1. Taxonomy (NCBI): domain Bacteria; kingdom Pseudomonadati; phylum Bacteroidota; class Flavobacteriia; order Flavobacteriales; family Flavobacteriaceae; genus Aquimarina; species Aquimarina besae. The sequence goes on along the minus strand of NZ_CP170199.1, from coordinate 2,708,127 downwards.
GTAAGATATAGAACCGGAGAAGAATTTTTTGGCTCAGATGGTGACCGCGACGGTGAAACTGAAGGAATTTTAGCAGATCAGCTTACGGTTAAATACATAAACGAAAACACCCTTACTTACAACAGAGATTTTAACGGACACGATCTAGGATTATTAGTAGGTATCACCTACGAGAATACTGCAGAGCGTCTCAGTAATTTAAGAATAACCAATTTTGATGATGAAACAATAACAACTCTTAACGGAGGAACTATCATTGATCTAAATAATACATTTACTTTAAAAGATGAGACAATTTTGTCTTCATACCTTGCCAGAATTAATTATGCTTACAAAGATCGTTACCTACTTTCACTGGCAGGAAGAGCAGATGGGTATAACAAATTTGGAAAAAACAATAAATACGGAGTTTTCCCTTCTGTTTCTATAGGTTGGAACGTTGCTAACGAAAATTTCTGGAGAAATAGTATAGGTAACGCTGTGAATAACCTAAAACTTAGATCAAGTTGGGGTATAAGTGGAGCAGCTCCTCCTCTATTCGATTTCCTTTCACAAACTATTGTAGATTTTGCAAATTATAGTTTAGGAAATACCGGTGGAGTTACAACCGGACAAGGTGAAGTAGATATTTTACAAGGAAATCCAGACATCACTTGGGAAACGAATACAGAATTTAATAACGGAATTGATCTTGGTTTTTTTAATAACTCAGTTAACCTAACCGTTGATTATTATTATAAATTATCTGAAAAACTGTTACTTAGACAACAAATTTCAAATAGTACAGGTTTTGACGAACAATGGAATAACATCGGAAAAGTACAAAATTCCGGTTGGGAATTTGACCTATCTACAAACATTGGTGCTGGGAAACTGAAATGGCAAGGAAACGCTAACATTTCTTTTAACAGAAATAAACTTATCTCATTTGGTGGATCAGAAAGAGCGATTAATAATGGAGAACGAACCGATCAATATATTACTCGTGTCGGAGAACCATACATTCAATTTTATGGATACCGAACCAATGGTATTTTTCAGGATGCTGATGATCTTGCAAACAGTCCAAGCGGTATAACAGATGCCGTTGGAGGTCTTAAGAGAGTGGATGTAAATGGTGATGGAATTATAAATGAAGATGACCGAACCGTAATTGGTGATCCTTTTCCTGATTTTATATGGGGATTCACCAATACATTTACCTACGGAAACCTAGACCTTAACTTTTCTTTTCAAGGATCTCAAGGAGGTGAAGTTGTATGGGGAGAAGCCTTTTACAATGAAGTAGAACGTTACAGCGCTGTATACGCAGAAGATCAATGGTTCAATGAAAACATTCCTGCTAGCAGACCTGGTGTTAGAATCGGAGTGCCTTGGTTAGAAACAGATTATGCGGTGCAAGATGCTTCGTACATCTCATTACGTGAAGTAGTTTTAGGATATTCGATCCCTAAACATTCTACCAATAAAATAGGACTGGAAAAAATGAGAATATATATTTCTGGCCAAAATTTATGGTATAATGCAGCGGATGATTATTTAGGAAATAATCCAGAAGGTAATACCGATAGAGGAAATGTTTTAATAAGAGGGTATCAAAGAGGAGTTACACCAGTGCAAAGACAACTTGCACTTGGATTGGATATCAATTTCTAAAAAGCAATTAATCAAAGTCTATTTCAGAAGGAATTCGGTAACACTACTATCGGATGACGAAAGAAAGACAAAAAAATATTTATAATGAAACATATTTTTAAACTTCAAAACAGATTCATAAATTTTAATATTTATGTATTGTCCCTGACATTACTTATGATGTCCTGCGATCTTGAAGAAGATGTAATTTCCTTTAGAACGGATGAAAACTTCTATCAAAACCAAGAAGAATTAAATAGAGGATTAATTGCAACGTATTCTAGTTTATATGATGTAATGGCTGTAGAATGGAATGTGACAGAATTACGTTCTGATAATACTTTCACGAATCCAGACAGATCACCAGAATCCGATGCACCAAGATTTACATTAGATCGTCTTACGGTTGATACTAACAATTCTTTAAATCAAGAATATTACGCCTCTTGTTATAAAACTATAGCACTGGCTAACAGGATTTTAGCCAATTTGGAAATAGTGGAAGATCCGGATCTTAGAAACCAATACGAAGGAGAAGCCAAATTCCTACGCGCTTTGATGCATTTTAATTTAACAAGATTATACGGCAGCACGGTAATTGTAGATAGAGTACTGATTGGAGAAGAAGGTTTCGAGCTGTCTCGTAGACCGGTGACTGAAGTATATGAATTTATTATTAAAGATCTAAATGATGCAATAACCCTTTTACCGGAAGAATACAATAATTCCGAATTTGGAAGAGCCACAGGTGTTGCCGCCAGAACTATATTAGGAAAAGTACATTTATCAAGTCCTATGAGGGACTTAGAAGCAGCGATTACTCAACTCGAATATGTAAGAGATAGAGGTATCAATGACTTATTACCCAATTACAATGATCTTTTCGAACCAGGTAATGAATTAAACGATGAAGTTATTTTTTCTGTTCGGTATGAGCAGGGACTTATCGGGCTAGGGTCTCCTTTTCCTAACTTCTTCGCTCCTTTACAGAGTGATGGAAATGTAGTTTTCGGAAACGGTGACGGACTCAACGTTCCTACCGAAGATGTTTCTAACGCATACGCAACAGATGACCAGAGAAAACCTTCATCTATGGCAGATAGTTATATCGCGACTAACGGAACAGAGATTTTCAACAAACACGTAACAAAATATAATTCTGAATTCAATGCATTAGATGACGGAGATGTAGATTGGCCTGTAACACGATTTGCCGATGTATTATTAATGCTCTCTGAAGCATATATAGACGCCAGAGGAATTTCTGAAGCCTTAATAGAATTAAATAAAGTAAGAGAGCGAGCTGGTCTTACTGCTTTAACAGAAGCTGATGTAACTTCAAGTTTTGCCTTTAAGCTAGCGTTAGAGAATGAAAGACGACTCGAGTTTGCTTTCGAAAACCACAGATTTTTTGATCTTTTGAGAACCAATAGAGCTTTAACTGTTATAAATGAGCACTTTATCACAGAATTTGCATACAACAACCCTGATAATCCTGATCTTGACGCAAGTCCAATCTCTGATTTTCAGTTATTGTTACCAATTCCTCAAAGAGAAATTGATCTAAACCCGAACCTGGCTCAAAATGTAGGTTATTAATGACTATAACTAAACAACATATCATTACTAGATTAGTATTCATCCAACTATTTTTTATTGGATATATAGGTTTTGCCAATGAGATTAAAGTAGCGACTATTGATGAATTTAATAGTGCCATAAAATCTATAAAAGCAGGAGATCGTATCATACTCAAAAATGGAGAGTGGAAAGATGTTAAGCTAGTTGTAAAAGGTCAGGGAACGTCTGAAAACCCAATCGTCATCGAAGCAGAAGAATCCGGTAAGGTATTCATTACCGGAGATTCTAGCTTAAAATTGGCCGGAAATCATTTGATAGTGAAAGGGCTTTGGTTTAAAAATGGTTTTACTTCAGATAAATCTGTGATCTCATTTAGAGTGAATTCTAAAGAATTTGCAACACATTCCAGACTTACTAATTGTGCTATCACCTATTATAACCCAAGCTCCAAAGCTACAGATTACAAGTGGGTTAGTATCTGGGGGAAAAATAACAGAGTAGATCACAATTATCTTGCAGGCAAAACTAATTCTGGGACTACACTGGTGGTTTGGTTAAAAGGAGATAATCACATCCAAAATAACCATAGGATTGATCATAATTATTTTGGTGAACGGCCTCCTTTAGGTTTTAACGGAGGAGAAACAATACGAATTGGAACCAGCCAAAATTCTCTTCTATCTTCCAGAACTATTGTGGAAGACAATGTATTTGAAAAATGTAATGGAGAGATAGAAATTATTTCTAACAAATCTTGTGATAACGTATATCGTAACAATCTTTTTTTAGAAAGTGAAGGTGTTTTGACACTAAGACATGGTAACAGGTGTTTAATTGAAAGTAATGTATTTATTGGAAATCAAAAACCAAATACAGGCGGTATCAGAATTATTAATGCAGGTCACGTCATTAGAAATAATCTAATGTTGAATCTAACCGGAGATGGTTTTAGAGGTCCAATTGTAATTATGAATGGCGTACCTAACAGTCCTGCAAACAGATACCATCAGGTAAAGGATGTTAACATCCAGAATAATACCATTATTAATTGTTCTCCTATTCAGTTTTGTGCTGGAAAAGATGAAGAAAGATCTTTGGCGCCTATTAATACTGTTTTTGCAAACAATTTAATTTTCAATAGTAAAAATGGTGAAATTGCTTCAGTTCACGATAAATTAGAAGGCTTTAAATTCTATGGGAATATTCTTGATTCTGAAAAAGGTTTCAATCAAGCAGGGTTTACAAAGGTAAAAGTCAACTGGGATACTTTAGACAATATTCTTTACATTCCAAAAAGCATTAATGAAGAATTAATCAAAAACTCCAAACCTGAAGGTAAGCTGACCCAACTTGATATTACAGGAACAAAGAGAGACATCTTTGTTGCAGGAGCATATAATCTTGGAAATAAAAAACTTCCTAAGGCACTTGTTTTACAGAGTGGTACTTCGTGGAACTCTAAAGTAACACCTCAAAAACCCATCGTTACATCAGATATTATTGAAGTAGAACCTGGAATAGGCACTTTACACAAAGCACTTAAAAAAGCTTCTGCCGGTAGTATTCTTAAACTGAAGCCTGGAGAATATTTTTTAGAAAAAGGAATAAAAGTCAACAGTAGTATTACTATTGAAGGAAATTTTGAAGACAAAAAACCTTTATTAAAAATAAAAGAAGGATTAGAAAAAAATCCAACCTATTTCTTTAGAGTTGAAGGAGGCACCTCGTTACGACTAAAAAATCTGGAAATTTCAGGAGAATTAAACACTCCTATAAAATATGCAGTAGTTTCTCCTGATAAGGACATATCTGAGACCTATTCAGTATTTATTGACAATTGCTATATCCATAACTTTAAAAATACAAACGGGGGAAGTGTGTACAAAGGATATAAAGGAACCTTTGCAGACACCCTTAGCATCGTTAATTCCAGAATCGAGAATGCATATAGAGGAATAAACCTTTCAGAAGAAAAGGATGATACGGGAAAATATAGCGCTCAAGTAGTGCACATTGATAATACTATTTTTAAAGATGTAGAACAATGGGCAGTAAACTATTATCGAGGTGGAAACGATGAATCTACTTTAGGAGGAAAACTGATAATAGATAATTCGGTATTTAGCAATGTAGGCAATATAGAAAAAGGTACTGTTCTTAGAACCCAGGGTATTGTTTGGGTTGATATCAAAAACTCTGTATTTGAACAAAGTTATAAAGTGGTTAACCCTGTTAACCTAAAAGGAGCTAAAAATAGTATTAGCAATTGTGTCATTTTTGAATGTGGTACGGTAAAAACAACAAAAGGAGCATCTGCAAAAGATATCCAATATAAAAACCCTAAATGGGACGATAAAAACAACTTTATTCCAAGTGAAAAATCACCTTTGCTTAAAACACAACGCATTGGATTGAAGTGGGAAGCAAAAAAATAAAATTAACACCATAGAATTATGAAAAATTACGAAGCATCTTTCAAGAGAATCTTAGCAGGGCTATTGGTTTTCTGTTTAATGTTGATATTTGTAATATCCTCATCTTGTGATGCGGATATAGAAGTGGACCAAACTGTTGAAGAAATAGAATCGGCAACTCCGATAATCACCAGTTTTTCTCCGTTAAATGTAGAAATACTTGAAGACGTACTTATAGAAGGAGAATTTCTTCAATTTGTTGATAGAGCAACGATCGGTGGTATACCAACTGAAATTAAAAGTAAGATAAGTGATACTCAGATTTTATTAAGAGTTGATCCCTCAGTAATCTCTGGTCCTATCGTCCTTATCAATGATTTAAGCAGACAAGGTGCAGAAAATCTTGAATTTACGGCTACCTCAATAGAAACTTTAAATGTATCGTACCCGGTGCCTTCTGTAACAAGCACCATTCCGAGTGAAGCTACAGCAAACGACTTATTGATTATCGAAGGGTCTAACCTAGGTGTAGTATCAAGCGTAACGTTTGGAGGAGTTGCCGGTGTGATTTCATTCCAAGAAAATGATGTAATTGTAGTAACTGTTCCTAATCCTGGTACGTTGGATCCGGTTGCGCTAAATCTAGTATTTAACAGTAATAGTGGTGAAATCGCGCAAGAGTTAAGTCCTTCCTTTCTAGTTAATATACCTACTCCAGAACCTAGCAATGTGCCAAGAATAATGTCAAGAGATAATATCGTAACAATAACTGGTGATAATATCAATTTCACAACATCTGTGACCGTAGATGGTAACGAAGCAACAATTACTACAACACCAACTGAATTGACTTTTATGGTTCCATCCGGAATAACAACAGGTATTGCAGAAGTTATTATAACAGACACCGAAGCACGTCAAACTGTATTTAATATACCTTACATCAACGGACCTTATTATGAATATTACGATTTTGATACTAAAGCTCTTGAAACCGTAAGAGATAATAAAAATGGAGATCCTTCTGAAGTAGTATTATCATTGGGAGAAGAGCCATCGGAGCAGCCAAGATTCGCCGGAATGACAGAACCTTTTGGAAATAGATATTTGCATTTAGATTATCCAAAAGCAACCACTAGTACCTTGGCATCTATATATTGTTATGATTTTAGTGATGATTTCGGTACAGAAGAAATGGGAGAAGAATCAGCTGCATTAATCGATCCTGCCGGAAGATTTGGTGGTAATCCTGTGTTACATTTCTGGATGAGAATTAATGGGGCCGATTGTAGAACAAAAATATACTTAGGGACTTCGAGTGCCCAGCGAAGAGAATCCAATGGTCCTCTTCTGGATACAGGAGGAGAATGGGTATTGGTTGCTGTAAGACTTAATGGATTTATGGACAGTGCCGCAGACTTCTCCAGATTCCACTTCCGCCTCACCGCTGGTAGTTCCTCGGATAATATTCCTAGATCAGCTGACTATGACTGGATAATTGTAACAGATAGAGTACTGACGGAATTTGGAGCTGTAGATTATTCTGCCGCCTCTATTACGGACCAAACATTTTGGAAAGATCAAGGTTAAAAAATTATAAATAACGAATCATACAAAATCATAGATGATCCCATCACCTTTACATACTAATCGGTTAAGGTTAGGCATTCTTTGCCTAACCCTAACTCTTGGTATTTTAAGTTTTAGCTGTAACCAAGAAGGCAAAACAGAAAACAAAACGGAGCTTAAAAACCAAAAGCCCGTGCTTTCGTTATCTGGTTCTCAAGCAGAAGAAATTAAAGGATTATTAGCTGAAAACCATGTTTTAAAAACTTCATTTGATGAGCATAAGACTAAAGCAGATAAAGCTATTCTTAATGGTATAGAAATACCTATGCCTAAGGATCCGGGCGGTGGATATACCCACGAGAAACACAAACGTAACTATGGAGAAATGTATGCTGCCGGAATTGCCTATGCAATCACCGGAGATACTAAATATTCCAAATTTGTAACGGATATGTTATTGGGATATGCAGAAATGTACCCTAAATTACCTTTACACCCTAAAAGCAAAGAAAATCATCCTGCCGGAAAACTTTTCTGGCAAGGGCTCAATGAAAGTGTATGGTTGGTTAGTTCCATACAAGCATATAATCTAGTAAGTGATGCTATTTCTAAAGAAAACAAAATAATAATCGAAGATAATGTCTTCAAGAAAGTAGCTGAATTTATAAGTGTTGATTCTAAAAAAACCTTTAACAAAATACATAACCACGGAACCTGGGCAGTAGCGGGCGTTGGTATGACAGGATATGTTCTCAAAGATCAGGATATGATAGACCGTGCATTGTACGGAAGTAATAAGGATAAAGAAACTGGTTTTCTTAAACAAATCGATATGCTTTTTTCTCCGGAAGGATATTATTCTGAAGGACCTTATTATCAGCGATATGCAATGATGCCTTTTATGCTTTTTGCACAAGCGATCCAAAACAATCAACCCGATCTAAACATCTTCGAATACCGAGATCAATTATTAGGTAAAGCGGTAACCACAGTATTGCAACTAACTGATGAAAATGGAGCTTTTTTCCCATTTAATGATGCGTTAAAAGAAAAAAACTATTTAACCAGTGAATTGATATTTGCCAGCAATATTGCATATGCCTATTATAAAGATACCTCGTTACTGCCTATAATATCGGACCAAGAAAAAGTGAGTATCTCTGGAGCAGGATTAGAAGTTGCTAAAGCCTTGAAAGATTTTACACCAAAAGCATATGAAAAAAAATCAATACTAATAACAGACGGTAAAGATGGTCGAGAAGGAGGATTAGCGCTGCTACGAATCCCAAATGGGAGAAAAGATCAAAAACTTACTACCGTTTTTAAATTCGCTTCTCAAGGAATGGGGCACGGACACTTTGATAGATTGTCTATATTTCTATATGATGGAAAACAAGAAATTTTACAGGATTATGGTGCTGCAAGGTTTCTGAACGTAGAATCTAAAGAAGGTGGACGATATCTTACTGAAAATAACACCTGGGCAAAACAAACTATTGCCCACAACACAGTAACGGTAGATGAAACTTCTCAGTTTAACGCGAATGTAAAAACATCGAGTAAAGTGAGTCCTCAATTACTTTTTTCCAATTTAAAAGATGCTAATCTTCAAATTGTTAGTGCAAAGGAAGAAAATGCATATCAAGGAGTTATGATGCAAAGAACATTGGCTTTAGTCAAAAAAGAAGCTTCAGAAAGACCTCCTTTTATTATTGATGTATACGCAATTAAGGCTCAAGAATCGCATCAATATGATCTTAACTTTATGTATCAAGGACAAGTAATGGAAACTAATTTTGAGTATCTAAAAGAAAAAACATTAGTACCTCTTGGAGTTAAAAATGGATACCAACATTTATGGAAATTAGCAGAAGGCAATAGCAATAAAAACTTTGCTACCTTAACATGGTTAAACCAAAATAGCTTCTACTCTATCTCCAGCCTTGTAAATCTGGACAGTAAAATGGTTTTTTCAAGATTAGGAGCTAATGATCCTCATTTTAATCTTAGAAATGATGCTTCTTATATGATAAGAGAAAGTAATAAAAAAAATCATGTTTTTGTCAATATCATAGAACCTCACGGAAATTTTGATCCGAAATTAGAATCAGTTCAAAATCCGCATTCTGATGTTAAAAATATTCAATTGATTTATTCTGATGCGATGTACACCATTGTAGAAGTGATATTCAAAAATAATGAACGCTACACATTAATGATCGTTAATCAAGAACACGATCCACACAAACAACATAAACTGACTATTGATGATCAAAAATATCAATGGACGGGAAATTATAATTTAAAAACCAACTAAACAATGAGCTACTCAAAAATAAAAAGCGACGTATTCTTTATAACCAAAGATAAGCCGTGGGAACAAGCCGCAGAAGGTATTACACGACAGATGATCGGTTATGACGTAAATATTATGATGGTTAAAGTAAATTTTGAAAAAGGAGCGATTGGATATATCCACGACCACTTCCATTCTCAAACAACCTATGTAGAATCCGGAAGTTTTGAAGTTACCATCGGAGATGAAAAAAAGATATTAAATGCTGGTGATGGATTCTTTATTCCTCCTAATGTTCCTCACGGTGCTGTTTGTCTGGAAGCAGGAGTTCTTATTGATGTATTCAGCCCAATACGCGAGGATTTTTTAGAAATTTCACACCAAAAGAAATAATTAGATGACTAAAATAAAAGGATTACGCTGGTGGGTAATTGGGCTAATCGCTTTGGCTACAGTAATTAATTATATCGACAGGCAATCACTTAGTGTATTGTGGCCTGATATTGCAGAAGAATTATATCCAGACAAGTCCGCGGATGAGCGAAAGGATATCTATGGTTGGATCTCCTCGATTTTCCTATTTTCTTATGCTTTTGGTCAAGCAATTTTCGGAAAGATTTTTGATAAAATAGGAACGCGATTAGGTTTTGCTATTTCTATAGGTTTTTGGTCTCTGGCAACTGCATTACACGCCTTAGCTAAAGGTTTTCTTAGTTTTTCGATTTTCAGATCTATTCTGGGTGTTGCAGAAGCAGGCAATTGGCCGGGTGCTGCAAAAGGAAATGCAGAATGGTTCCCCGCTAAAGAGCGTGCTTTTGCACAAGGAATTTTTAATTCAGGTGCAGCCATTGGAGGTATTATATCAATTCCTGCAATTGCTTTTATGACCGTTCATTTTAGCTGGCAAATGATATTTATAATTATTGGAGCTATGGGTTTACTCTGGTTGATCCCATGGATGCTAATTGTCAAAGCCCCACCGGGAAAACATCCGTGGCTTACTGAAAAGGAGAGAAATTATATTCTTGACAAATCGAAATCAGAAAATACAGGTCAAATTGAAAATGAAAACGAACTTGACGAGTATAATCCTGAAACCGGTAAAATGCTAACACATAAAGAGAGTTGGGGAGTCATTTTTGCTTCGGCAGCAATTGATCCGATATGGTGGCTATTTGTTTTCTGGATTCCTATCTATCTAGCAGAAGTATATGGTATGGATGTCAAAGCCGTGGGTATCTATGGTTGGGTTCCTTATGTTGGAGCTATGATTGGTGCTTGGTTCGGAGGACTTTTGGCGCAGAATCGCATTAAATCAGGTTGGAATATTAATAAAACCAGAAAGTTTGTCATCTCACTAGGATGTTTAATTATGCTACCTTGTTTTTATTTGTTATCTGATCCGGGAAGCCCTGTCAATGCTGTAATTATTATGGCTGTTATTCTTTTTGGATTTCAAACAGCTATTGGGAATATACAAACATTACCGAGTGACTTATTTGGTAAAAAGACAGTTGGAACACTCTCTGGCCTGTCCGGAATGTCGGCAAAGTTTGCTGGCGTAGGTCTAACAGCATTAGTATCTACTCTAACTGCCGGAGGAAATTATACTCCAGCGTTTATTGTTGGGGGAGTTTTGACCTTAATAGTGTTGGCAAGTGTCTGGATTTTATGTGGAAACATACAACCATTAACTGCTAAAAAACAACACCCTTAGAAAAATAAATATGTAATCAACTATTAACTATTAATATAAAAAAAATGAGTCAAAAAAGAAAAATTGCCATCGTAACCGGAGCCACTGGCGGAATTGGTTTCGCTGTTGCAAAAAGACTAGGTAAAGATGGATATACTGTAATTTTAAATGGTATAGAAGACGATAAAGGAGCTGACAGAGTAAAAGAGCTTTCTACCCAAGGAATAACCGCCGAGTATTATGGATTTGATGTTACCAACGAAGAAGCAGTTACTTCTAATATAGAGGCTATAGGAGAAAAATATGGTAAAATTGATCTCCTGGTAAATAATGCCGGAGGATTAGGAGGAAGATCCAGGTTTGAAGGCATGACAACAGAATTTTACAGATCTGTTATGGCACTAAATCTGGACTCAACTTTTTTTGCATCCAGAGCGGCGATTCCATTCCTTAAAAAAGGAGAAAATGCTTCAATAATCAACTATACATCCAATGCAGGATGGACGGCTGGTGGTCCTGGAGCTGGAATTTATGGAACATCAAAGGCAGCAGTGAATGCTATAACCAGAGCATTGGCAAAAGACTTGGCAGAGTATGGCATCAGAGTAAATGCAGTATCACCCGGTACTATCGATACTCCATTCCACGCTCAAATAAAATCAACAAAACCTGAAGTTTTTGCATCCTGGAAGAATAATATTTTACTAGGAAGACTAGGACAGCCAGAAGATGTAGCTTCTGTTGTATCTTTCTTAGCTAGTAATGACGCTGCTTTTATAACAGCAGAAACTATTCAGATTGGAGGAGGACAAGCTTTAGGAATTTAAAAATAAAGAACATTACAGAATGAAAAAAGTAGTAACCTTTGGAGAAGTTTTAATGCGTATAGCTCCTTTGGGAAAGAAAAAATTAAAACAATCTAACCAATTAGAATACTACTTTGGTGGAACCGAAGCGAATGTAGCAATATCACTTGCTCAATTCGGAAACAAAACACAACATATTACAGCAGTATCCAACGATTTTGTTGGTGATGCAGCAAAGAGCTACTTGCAGAAACTGGGAGTAGATACTGGTTTGATTATTGACTCGCGTCATCCTCTGGGGTTGAATTTCCTGGAGGTTGGTGCAGTCATGCGATCAAGTACCATTACCTACAACAGAGCAAACTCAGCTTTCTGTAATATTCATCCTGAATCAATTGATTGGGAGACAGCGTTAGAAAATTGTGATTGGTTTCACTGGACAGGTATTACTCCTGCCCTATCTATTAATGCACTTCTATCATTAAAAGAAGGAATTACAATCGCTCATAAAAAAGGAATCACAATATCTGCTGATCCTGCATACCGTAGTGGTCTGTGGAACTATGGAAATAATGCAAAGGACGTACTTAATGAGTTAGTAGCTTTGTCCAATATATTCATCGGTGGCCCTAACGAAATAAACGAGTTACTGGATACTAATTTTTCTTTTAGTAATGATGATTTTATAAAAGCAAGTAAGCTTTTAATGGAAAAGTACAATCATATAGAAGGGATTTATGATAAAACCAGAGTTTCTCTAAACGCCAGTTGGCATAAGATAAAAGCCAGAATGTGGAATGGAAATAAGTTTGCTGAAACAAATGAATTAGAAATTACTCATGTAATTGATAGAATCGGCACGGGAGATGCATATGCAGCAGGCTTAATTCACGGACTAATGCATTATGAGGATACCAAAGCAATGGAATTTGCTAATGCGTCTTGCGCGTTAAAGCACACCATAGAAGGAGATGCTAATCTGGTAACAGAAGCAGAAGTATTAAATATTATACAAGGTAATTTATCAGGTCGAATAAAAAGATAATATGGCACAATATACACGAATTGAGGTTGCACAAGTAATGGGAAACACAGGTATTGTTCCCCTATTTTATCATAAGAATATTGATATATCCAAAAAAGTGATCAAAGCTTGTTATGATGGCGGTGCCAGAGTTTTTGAGTTTACTAATAGAGGTGATCACGCTCAGGATATTTTTACAGAACTATCTAAATGGGTAAACAACGAACTACCGGGTATGATTCTGGGAATAGGATCTGTAGTAGATGCAGGTACAGCATCTCTATTCATTCAGAAGGGCGCTAATTTTATCGTTTCACCTGTACTAAATCCAGAAATAGCTAAAGTTTGCAATCGTCGTAAAATAGCTTGGCTACCAGGTTGTGCAACACTTACTGAAATAAACTACGCCGAAGAACTGGGTGCAGAAATCGTAAAGATATTTCCTGCCGCTCAAGTAGGTGGCCCCGATTTTGTAAAAGGTGTCAAAGCTCCATGTCCGTGGACAAGTATTATGCCCAGCGGAGGTGTTACTTCAGAAGAAAAAAATCTTACAGACTGGTTCAATGCAGGAGTGCATTGCGTAGGAATGGGATCCAAGCTTATTACGAAAGATGAAAAGGGAAATTTTGACTATCATAAAATTACCGAGTTAACCAAAAACTCACTTCAAATAGTCGCAAACCTGAGAAAAGACAATCTCTAAAATATTGCTTAACCTCGCGTTCTGACAAAGCAATTTCTTTAAACATTTATTAAAGACAAGAACCATTTATGTGATTTTTCTTAAAAATTATGTTAAATGGAAATAAATTTATATATTTGGTTGACCAAATTGGTTGACCAAATATATAAATCACTCAATTATCAAAATAAGACAATTATGAAAAATTTATTACTATTAGTAGCTGCTTTAGGTAGTTTTGGAGTTATTAATGCTCAGTCAATATTCTTCAGTGAAATATTAACAACTCCGCCAGGTACTGATACGGATCGTGAATACATCGAACTAAGATGCGACGATTGTACTCCTGGCCAAGTATTAGATAACATATATGTTATATCAGTAGAGGGAGATAAAGAAAATACTACCGGAACTGGTAGAATAGATTATATTGAAAGTTTAGATGGTCTTGTAATGGGTGCCAATGGTTTTATCGTCATTGCCACAGCTGCCTCTCAAGCTTCTTTTACCATAGATGCAGGTGCAACTATTGTAACCTCTACTACTCCTGATATAGAAAACTTATCACAAAATTGGTTTATAGTGCAAACTACTGGGGATACGGATATACCAGATACAAGTGATGATTTAGATAGTATGAATAATGGTATTATAGATGATACCACATTCTTATCCTGGACAATTTTAGATTCAATAAGTCTTATTGATGATGACGGTGCCGGTGCTGAAGGTGAAGCTGCTTATTCTTCACAAATTGTTATTTCTGAACCTGATAATAGTGGAGATGCTAATTTTTCTACTCAAACTGGTTCTAATATATTTTTCCTGCCTTTAAATCCTTCAGGAACTTCAGATGCCTTTTTACCTCTTGAATATGTTGCACGGGTTGGTAATTCTACTGGAAGTACAATTTCGGACAGTGCATCTTCTGATTGGCTTGTTGCTAATATTAGTTCAAGTGGTGATTTTCCCAATTACACAATAAGATCTGGAGGCTCTAATCAAATAGATGCAGTTCCTCAGTTTTATGAAGGTGAATCCATAAATCATATAGGGTCAGAAAATATAGTGCCTACAATATTGTCTGTTACAGAACAAGAATTAACGGATGGCATTTCCTTTTTTCCTAATCCAACCAAGAATGTAGTCAACATAAATGCTAAAGCCGATATAATTTCTTCTATCGAAGTAATAGACGCTACAGGGAAAATATTAGTCCAGAAAAACAATGATTTGGATGTAGTAGATTTAAGTAACTTATCTGCCGGATTGTATTATATGAATGTTTATGCTGAAGGTGCGCGAATTACCAAAACTTTGGTAAAGAACTAATATACGTTTATAATAGTTTGATTTTAGTTTGAGTTAAAAAATACCCTTGCGAGATTTACAAGGGTATTTCTCTTTAAAATATCATTAATAAAACTGCTATGCGATCATTTCACCTTTTTACTTGTCTTCTGCTTTTTTTGGCCACTCAAGCTCAAGTAACCCTAAATGCCGATGGAATTGACAACACCTACGAGTTGATTACCTCTGTTTTAGCCCCTGGATATAATCCTATCGAATCACCGGGAGAAATAGATGGCACCTGTGACAATCACTCCTCTTTTGGAAGACATATTTCTGAAGTTTTTGATAATGAACTAAATGACTATGTTTTCAAATTTAACATTCACGTGTCCGAAGACAACGATAGGTGCAAAAATTTTGATCGTCAGAGAAACGAAATTAAATCCTACAGTCAATCGCCTGATAACCTAAAAGGAACTATAGGAGAAACCGTGGAATATAAGTGGAAATTTAAACTTGATGCCGCATTTCAGGCATCTAGTAAGTTCACCCATCTCCATCAGCTAAAAAGTGTAGGTGCAGATGCTGCCGAAGAGAGTCAACCTCTTATTACTTTAACGGCCAGAAAAGGAAATCCCGATAAACTAGAGTTAAGATATGCCCCTACTACTTCTCAATCAACGCTTACTTCGGTAAATCTTTCGTCATTAAAAGGTAATTGGGTAGAAGTTACAGAAACAGTTACTTATGGGGAAACTAATAATGCAACCTATTCTATTAATATTACTAATATAAATACCGGAGCAGAAATCCTGAATTATTCATCTTCTGAATTAAGAATGTGGAAAACGAATGCTGATTTTATAAGACCTAAATGGGGCATTTACAGAAGCCTTGTTAATGACTCTGATCTAAGAGATGAAGAAGTACTATTTGCAAACTTCTCAATAACTGAAAACCCTCAACTATCTGTTCCCTCAGTATCCAAAGATGATTTATTTAGTGTATTTCCTAATCCCACAAAAGGAATCGTTCATTTCAACTTTCGTGAAAACATAAAAACCTACAACGTCTCTATTCTTGATTCATCAGGTAAAGTTATCAGAGAAATATCTGAAATTGATAATAATAAGATAGATATTAAGAATCTATCTGATGGAACCTATTTCATTAAATTAACAGACTCTATAACCAATACGTACACTGTAAAACAAATGGTGAAAGCAAATTAGAGGTCGAAAATCTTGCTTAAGATAAACTCAAAAAAAATCCCGCCAAAAAGCGAGATTTATGTTTATATAATTTGAAATAATTACTTACTCAAGTACATCTTACGTCTAGAGTATAGATCATAAAACTGATCATCCTTAAGATCATCAATAAATAAGATGCTTTCTCCAGTACTCTTCATCTCTGGTCCCAGCTTCTTATTTACATTCGGAAATTTATTAAAAGAAAATACAGGTTGCTTGATCGCATATCCTTCTAAATGAGGTTTAAAATCAAAGTCTGTTACTTTCTTCTCTCCTAACATCACTTTTGTCGCATAATTAACATAAGGTTCTCCGTATGCCTTGGCTATAAAAGGAACTGTTCTGGATGCCCTTGGATTGGCCTCAATAATATATACCGTATCATCCTTGATAGCAAACTGTATATTTATAAGACCCACGGTGTTCAACGCCAATGCTATTTTATGGGTATGGTCTTTGATCTGCTGCATAACAAATTCACCTAGATTAAACGGTGGCAATGTTGCATTAGAATCTCCGGAGTGTATTCCACAAGGCTCTATATGCTCCATAATACCAATAATGTACACATTTTCTCCATCACAAATTGCATCAGCTTCTGCCTCTATAGCACCATCCAAATAATGATCTAGCAATAGTTTATTATTAGGTATTTTACGAAGCAAATCAACTACGTGTTCTTCTAATTCTTTTTTATTAATCACGATCTTCATGCCCTGACCACCCAACACATAAGATGGACGCACTAATATCGGGAAATTTAAACGATCTGCAACAGCTAAAGCTTCATCAGCGGTTTCAGCAGTATCAAACTCTGGATACGGAATATTATTTTCTTTTAGTAAGGTAGAAAAACTTCCTCTATCTTCCGCAAGGTCTAATGATTGATACGTTGTACCTATAATTTTAATACCGTAGCGGTCAAGTTTTTCTGCAAGCTTCAAGGCGGTTTGCCCTCCTAACTGAACAATGACACCTTCTGGCTTTTCGTGCCTGATAATATCATAAATATGCTCCCAAAAAACGGGTTCAAAATATAATTTATCTGCCGTATCAAAATCGGTAGAAACCGTTTCAGGATTACAATTGATCATAATAGTTTCATACCCACACTCTGCAGATGCCAACACTCCGTGTACACAACAGTAATCAAATTCAATTCCCTGACCAATACGGTTAGGACCAGAACCCAGTACAACAATTTTCTTTCTATCTGTTACGATACTTTCATTTGCAACGCTTACTTCTCCATCAGGTGTTTCAATTTCTGCTTCGAAAGTTGAATAAAAATAAGGAGTTACCGCTTTGAATTCAGCTGCACAGGTATCCACTAATTTATAAACCCTGTTAATTCCTAATTCGTCTCTTTTATTGTATACCTCGCTTTCGTAACAGCCTACCATATGTGCGATCTGTCGATCAGCAAAACCTTTTTGTTTTGCTTCGAGAATCAATTCCTTCGTCAATGATTGAATAGTGTAGGTAGAAATTTCTTTTTCTAATAAATGTAATTCTTCATATTGTTTTAAGAACCACATATCAATTTTGGTAATCTCATGTATTCTACTAAGTGGAATACCCATTTGGATAGCATCATAGATAACAAACACTCGATCCCAACTAGCATAGGTTAGCTTTTCGATGATCTGATCATAATTCTTATAACCTTTTCCATCAGCACCCAAACCATTTCTCTTAATTTCTAATGACTGAGTAGCTTTATGCAAAGCTTCCTGGAAGGAACGACCAATACCCATCACTTCTCCTACCGCTTTCATCTGAAGTCCCAAAGTACGATCAGAACCTTCGAATTTATCAAAATTCCAACGTGGGATTTTAACAATCACATAATCTAATGTAGGTTCGAATAAAGCAGAAGTTGATTTGGTAATCTGATTATCCAACTCATCCAATGTATAACCAATTGCTAATTTTGCAGCGATTTTAGCTATTGGATATCCGGTCGCTTTTGATGCCAAAGCCGAAGAACGAGAAACCCTAGGATTGATTTCAATAGCAATGATATCTTCATTTTCATCCGGACTAACTGCAAACTGCACATTACATCCACCAGCAAATTCCCCAATGCTGCGCATCATATGAATTGCCATATCACGCATACGCTGATATGTTTTATCGCTTAGGGTCATTGCAGGGGCTACGGTTATCGAATCTCCTGTATGAATCCCCATCGGATCCATATTTTCTATAGCACAAATAATTACTACATTATCATTAGCGTCTCTTAATAATTCTAATTCATATTCTTTCCAACCGATTAATGCCTTATCGATCATAACCTCATGAATCGGAGAAGTCTCTAATCCACGAGTAAGCAGTTCATCAAACTCTTCTTCTCTATACACAAAAGAAGCTCCTGCTCCTCCAAGGGTATAAGAAGCCCTAATTACCAAAGGAAAACCAAACTCTTGAGCAATCTCTTTACCTTTCAGATAAGATCCTGCTGTGGCTTGTGGCGCCATACCAATACCGATTTTAAGCATTAATTCTCTGAATTGCTCTCGATCTTCGGTAATATTAATTGCATCAATATCCACACCTATAATCTCTACATCAAAATCCTTCCAAATTCCTTTTTCATCTGCTTCTATACAAAGATTTAATGCAGTCTGGCCACCCATTGTTGGCAATACAGCATCGATCTGAGGATGTTCTTTAAGAATCTCAATGATCGATTTGGTGTTCAGCGGTTTCAAGTATACATGATCCGCCATAGAAGGATCCGTCATAATAGTCGCCGGATTAGAATTAATCAATATGGTTTCTATTCCATCTTCTCTTAACGAACGTAACGCTTGTGATCCTGAATAATCAAACTCACACGCTTGACCAATAATTATTGGTCCTGATCCTATGATCAATATACTTTTTAGTTTTTCGTTTTTTGGCATTTTGGTGTTGGTATTGAAATTTAAAAAAATATGTTTAGGAATCTACGAGACATAAAAAAAGGCGTTACTCCTAAAAGTAACACCTTAATATTTTCATTGCAACGCAATCATTAGTGCTTATGTCTTAATTCTGAAGAAACAGATAGCTTTTTTCTACCTTTAGCTCTTCTGCGAGCTAAGACCTTTCTACCATTAGCAGAAGCCATACGCTCTCTAAAACCGTGTTTGTTTTTTCTCTTTCTCTTCGATGGTTGAAACGTTCTTTTCATTACTATCTATCTTTATGAATCTTCTTGAAATCTCTTTTTGTAAAACTAATGGGGTTCTCCTCCCAAAACTGCGGGCAAATATACGAAGAGTTTTTACTTTCACAAACCTAAATATCAAAATATTTTTAATTGTTTTTATTACCTTTGCCGCGACAAAAAAATAACACTTTTCATGTATAACAAAAATATTAAACTAGTAATTGCAGCATTAATTGTTGGAGCAGCCGTTTGGCAAATGATAGAAGGATATATCGGTAACGGAATTATGCTCATTTTATTAGCTTCAATTTTTGTCTTTTTGTATTTTAAGAATGAATTAATTCTTCTAGCTTTCTTAAGATTGCGTAAACAAGATTTTGCGGGAGCAAAGAAGTGGTTGGATAGAATTAAAAACCCAGAGAGTGCGTTAACTACAAAACAACAAGGGTATTATAATTACCTTTTGGGGATCATGCTATCACAAACTAATATCACACAAGCAGAGAAATACCTTAAAAAAGCGATTAAATTAGGATTATCTATGAATCAGGATCTTGCCGTTGCAAAATTAAACCTTGCCGGAATCGCAATGACTAAAAGAAGAAAAAGAGAAGCTCAAAATCTTCTTACCGAAGCTAAAAAATTAGATAAACATGGTATGTTAAAGGAGCAAATTACCATGATGAAACAACAAATGAAGAAGATTTAGGCACACTAATTGTACCTATAATTGCGTTATCTATTCGTTTAAAAGTAAATTAGTAGCGGTATTTAAACTAATATCAGAAAGGTTTCGACCTGAATAACTGTTATTTTTAAAGACTTTATAGTACTTTAGCTACCGTAATTAAGTTGTAATGAAGAAAATTTTAATTCTAGGAATACTCTTTTTATATTTTGGAAATGCTTTTGGACAGCTAGAAAGAAAGGTCCCTTTTTCTGTAGCTGTTGCTGCACACATTAAAAAATATAATCTAAAAAGTAACGAAGCATATAAAGATCAAGATCTTGAATATGCCCAATTTCTTTTTGACTCCCTGGTACGAAATCATTTGGTTGGTACTTATATGGATGATTTTAAGATGAGTCCAATTAAAGGAGAACCTATTTCTTTTGAAGATATCGAAAAACCAATATTTCTGATCACCTATGCCACCTGGTGTGTTCCCGGAATTGGAGAAATACCCGCGCTTAATGATTTAGCTGATAAATTTCATGATCAAATAGACTTTATCGTTTTATTTTGGGACACCAAGGAAAGATTAAAGGAAAAAGTTGGTGAATACAGCGAAAACATCCAGCTTTTGTATGTAAATGAGTTAAGTAATCAAAACTCCTATATCATTAATAACCTGAAACATTCATTAGGTTTTCCGATGATGTATTTTATGGATAGTGAAAATAAGTTATTAGATATCCGCAAAATTGTAACCCATCATTCTAGCGAAACATTGAGTAACTCATACACAATCCACTATAACTCATTGTCCAAGGGAGTTTCTCTATTGATTGCAGATTTGGATGCTAAAGGAGCATTAGCACCGCCAGTAGAAGAGGAAGAAAAAGACTCTAAGATAAAAGGTGATACACGCACACAAGAAGAGCGTGATATCGATGAAGAGTATGAAAGATATAGGAGAGAAAAAGATTCAATAGATAACAATAGAAGAAGGGAGAAAAAGTAATTTTTTAATTACTTCCCAAAAATCATTTTCAAAGCCACTAGTAATAAAATCCCTCCAAAGATTCTTTTTAAAGTCGTTTGATTGATAGAAATAGCAAGTTTACTTCCCAGATAACCTCCAACGATAAAGGTGATTGCAATAATAGCTGCAAATTTCCAATTTACGTGACCTTCTTTATAGTAATTAAAAGCCGCCAGTAAGGTAACAGGAACCGACAATACGGCAAGGCTGGTACCCTGTGCCTGATGTTGTGTGAAGCCAACCCACAGTATTAACAATGGTATCATAACAACACTGCCTCCTATACCCATTGTCCCACTTAGAAAACCTGCTAAAAGACCTATTACTATTAGTGAAATAATTGTCATCGTATCCATACCACAATTTTACAATAATTGTAGTTATGGATCTATAAAAAGATTAAAATATTTACTTTAAAGGCAATATACTACTGTCCTACTCCCGTTTTATAATATCCTTCTCTCGGTATTTTAATCAAATACTCTTTCCCTGTTCCATTATTGAGATGCGTTTCTCGTAACCAAGGATTATGAAGTTTTAAAATTTTGTAATTGATATTATACTTCGCTGCAAATTCATTGAAATCTGCAATTGGCTCATCTACCAACACATTAAATGTTGGGATGTACTCATATAAATCATCTTTAGTGAAGTTAAATCCATACTTTTTAGGATTACTAAGTATTTCTTTTACCGCAGTAATTCTAAACACATAACGTCCGGTTTCCTCTCCTAAAAGAAGATCATAATAAGAAGTAGCATTTTGTCTTTCTAATTGTTTGTTAACTCCGGCAGGTCCAGCATTATAAGCTGCAGCTGCCAGCGTCCAACTTCCAAAACGCTCTTTTGCATTTTTTAAATATTTACAAGCTACTCTGGTAGACTTTTCTATGTGATATCTTTCGTCTACATTGTCATTAACCTCCAAACCATATTCTCTTCCTGTGTTCTTTAATATTTGCCAAAAACCAGTTGCTCTTGCAGGGGAAACTGCTTGTGTTAAACTACTCTCTATAACAGCCAGATACTTAAAATCATCTGGAACACCTTCTTCTTTCAAAATAGGTTCTATGATAGGAAAATATTTATTTGCTCTTTTAAAAAGTAATAACCCGTTAGATTGCCAGTACGTATTCACTAAAAGTTCTCTATCCATACGCTCACGGATATCAGGATTTTCTACAGGAACCAATTCTCCGGCAAAATTTATATTTTCCGGCATAGGTACCGCATAAACATTATAATCATTGATCAACTTTTCTTCTAAAAGCTCCTGAGCAATGGTTTTTTGTGGCTCTTCTTGTGTTGCATTTACTAAAATACTAAAGGTAAATAGTACTCCTAAAAAAACTAAAACTTTTCTTATCATCTTCATCTTTAAGTAGATTTTATTGGGGAATAATTTCTATGGTCTCCAAAATAATGTAAAATATTGAAATATTGGTAATTAATTCTCAATTATTTCAGGTAAATGCTTGTTAAACCATTTAGCACGATTAATAATCATTACATGCGTACCTTTTTCTAACGTAATACAGTCTTTAATATGTGAAATAGGAAATACGATATCTTTATTACCGTGAATATGTACAATACCATCTATAGACTTTTCCTGATCCCAACACACTATCTTTTCAATTGCCCAATCTAAATACGTTTTATCATTAACCGATAAGTACTTTTGATACAATGCAGCTCTTTTTTTTGCAAAATCTCCAAAAGCTAATTTTTCCCAATTATCTATTTTAGAAACCAACCCAGTTGGCATGAACTTATAAGCTTTAGTTTTTCTAACCAATCTTATTCTTCTGGGTAACTCGTGCTTATTTTTTACACTAGAGATAATAATTAACTTTTTAACATTCAAGTACTTACTCATTTCCTGCACCATAATCCCACCAAAACTAACCCCAATCAGAATGCAATCTTTATGCTCTATTTCTTCGCACATACGCTTGGCATAATCTGCAATAGGTTCATTCTTTTTTGGAATTTTCCAGGGTATCGTATATTTCTTATATAAATCTTCAGGTAGCTGGATAAAATCAAAAATGGATACATCAGCAGCCATTCCCGGAACAAAATAAACATGTCTAACTTGCTTCATACTAGGTATTTTAACAATGGTTTGTACATTTTAAAGTTCTAATTTTCTTATCTTTGCAGCTCAAAACTATAGTAATACTTTATCAGAAAAAAGTAAAGCTTACATTAAATTATTGTAAAAAGGGAAAAAATTGACTAACAAATCTTAGTTAGGTTTAAAGAACGACAAAAAGAATTTATACAGACAATATACTAACTTCAGGAGTAAATAGGGAATCCTGAGAACCAAAAAACTATATATTTTGAAACACCCCTTTAATTTTTATTAAATAGTAAATTAAAAAAATATGGAGAACATGAGCGATGTGGAATTAGAAATAGTAGATAACGAATTCTTAAGACAATTCGAAACTACTATCGAAGGTCAAAAATCAAAGATCGAGTATGCTCAACAAGAGAGAAAAATTTTCCTTACTAAACTTATCATGAGTGAGGAGCAAATAGAAAAAGGATATTCTGAAGATTTTATTGTAGCTGTTTTTAATATTATTGAAGAGCGTAATATTAGATTAGTTCCTACAAGTCCTATTATCGCTAAATTTATGCGAAAGAACAGAAGAAAATATAAAGATTTACTTCCGGTAGGGATCAACATATAGAAGATCTCTTTCAAACAAAAAACCTGCTTTTGAGAGCAGGTTTTTTGTTTCATACAATGACATTATTCCTACTTATTAATAAAGACAAATCTTACCATGCCATCCTCATCTATCTCTGTGAGCTTTACCTTATGCAACGTATTGACATAGGAAGGATCCCAAGGCATTTTTACCTTTACGTAATTCTCAGTAAATCCGTGGATATATCCTTCTTTATTTTCAGATTCAAATAAAACCATTCGTTTAGTATCAATTTGGCTTTCATAAAAGGCTCTTCGTTTTTTAACAGATAAGCCACGAAGCATTTTACTTCTCTTCTTTCTTACACCAAGTGGAACCACATTTTCTAAGGACGCGGCTACAGTATTTTCTCTTTCAGAATACGTAAAAACGTGTAAATACGATATATCTAATCTAGACAAAAAATTATATGTATCTAAAAAATGATCATCTGTCTCCCCAGGAAAACCAACAATTACGTCTACTCCTATACAGGCATGTGGCATCACTTCCTTTATTTTGCTTACGCGATCCACGTATAAATCGCTTAGATACCTACGGCGCATTAATTTTAAAATATCATCACTCCCGGATTGTAGCGGAATATGAAAATGAGGCACAAAAGTCCTGGATTTTGAAACAAAGTCAATCGTTTCATTCTTCAACAAATTAGGCTCTATCGATGAAATTCGTAGTCTTTCTATACCTTCTACTTCATCCAATGCTTGCACCAATTCATAAAAAGTATGTTTATGCTTTTTATTACCAAACTCTCCTTTTCCGTAATCTCCGATATTCAC
Organism: Aquimarina besae; assembly: GCF_042434905.1. NCBI lineage: Bacteria > Pseudomonadati > Bacteroidota > Flavobacteriia > Flavobacteriales > Flavobacteriaceae > Aquimarina > Aquimarina besae. The sequence goes on along the minus strand of NZ_CP170199.1, from coordinate 2,683,507 downwards.
TCCGGTAAGCACAATCTCTTTAATTCCTTGTTCAGAAATTTCTTTTGCGTTTTTTAATACACTATCCAACGTATCACTACGTGAAATTCCTCTGGCTAAAGGAATAGTACAATAAGTACACTTATAGTCACATCCATCCTGTACCTTAAGAAATGCTCTGGTACGATCTCCTATGGAATAACTACCCACATAAAAGTCAGCCTCTTCAATTTCACAGGAATGTATTTCTCCAAACTCATTTTTGGACAAATCATTGATGTAATCAGTAATTTTAAATTTTTCTGTTGCACCCAATACTAAATCCACACCGTCTACAGCTACTAACTCTTCCGGTTTTAATTGAGCATAACAACCTACAGCAGCTACAAAAGCTTCTGGATTTGCTTTTTGCGCTTGCTTTACAATCGTTTTAAACCTTTTGTCTGCATTCTCTGTTACAGAACAAGTATTAATTACGTAAATATCAGCGTTTTCAGAAAAATCCACCCGATCAAACCCTTCATCCGTGAAATTTCTGGCGATCGTTGATGTCTCCGAAAAATTTAGTTTACAACCTAAGGTATAAAAAGCAACTTTTTTTCTCATTAACAAATATGAAGTCATTTCTACAAAGGCAGAAATCTGTTTATATTTACACTTGTTTTTAATTAAAAGATTCCGACCTTCGTCAGTATTAGAATTAAAAGCCGTCAAAGATACCAACAATAATCCGTTTACTAAAATTGAAAATCAATCAATTCACTTCTATAATCCGTTATTTAACAATAGTTTACCTTTGCTTACTATGTTTTTCTTGTAAAAATTCTTCTGCAGAAAATAAAGATCATCTCGTATTTAGATATAATGAATATTCCAACATTCTTACTTTGGATCCGGCATTTGCCAGAAATCCATCCATCATCTGGCCCACAAATCAATTATTTAATGGTTTGGTACAACTGGATGATTCCTTACATGTACAACCCGATATCGCAAAAAAATGGAACATTTCTGATGATAACTTAACCTATACATTTATACTCAGAAACAATGTAAGATTTCACAAACACGCCGCATTTAATACAAAAGACAGCACGCGTACAGTCATTGCAAAAGATTTTGAATATAGTTTTAACCGTCTTATTGATCCAAAAGTTGCTTCTCCTGGAAATTGGGTATTAAAAAATGTAGAAAACTATGAAGCTATTAACGATACAACATTTCAGATACGACTTAAAAAACCATTCCCGGCTTTTTTAGGGTTAATGAGTATGCGATACTGTTCTGTAGTACCTAAAGAAATTGTAGAATATTACGGATCAGATTTTAGAGCCCATCCGATTGGTACCGGGCCTTTTAAATTTAAACTGTGGGAAGAAAATGTAAAACTGGTACTCAGACGCAACGAATTATACTTTGAAAAAGATGAAAATGGTAAGCAATTACCATATCTAGAAGCCGTAGCTGTTACATTTTTACCAGATAAACAAACCGAATTTTTACAATTTGCTAAAGGCAATATCGACTTTTTAAACAGTCTTGATGCCTCGTACAAAGATGAACTTTTGACCCCCAGCGGTAAACTTAGAGAAAAATTTAAGGACAAGATCAAGTTTACTAAAAGTCCGTACTTAAATTCTGAATATTTAGGCTTTTATCTGGAAGGAGAAAACGAAGAGGTAAAATCCGAATTGATCAGAAAAGCAATCAATTATGGCTTTGACAGACAAAAAATGATTACTTATCTTAAAAACGGTGTTGGAACTCCGGCAAACAGTGGTTTTATACCAAATGGTTTACCAGGTTACAATGCACAAAAGGGATATGATTACAACCCTAAAAAAGCTAAACAACTTATCAAAGAATACATCAAAATAAGCGGAAATAAAAAACCAACCATTAGTATCGCTACAGATAATAATTATCAAAGCTTGTTTGAATTTATACAACGTGAAATGGAAAAGGTTGGTCTTACGGTGATTGTTGATGTGATGACACCTTCAACGATTAGAAAAAAGAAATGGAGTGGTGAATTAGATACCTTTCGTGCAAGCTGGATCGCTGATTATCCGGACGCAGAAAACTTTTTATCACCTTTTTACAGTAAAAACTTTACACCAAACGGCCCCAACTATACACATTTTAAAAACAAAGTGTTTGACAGTCTCTATGAAAAAAGTTTTTCTATTACAAATAGTAAACTAAGAGAACAACTATATATAAAAATGGACTCGATTGTCATTGCACATGCTCCAATCGTTCCTTTATATTACGATCAGGCAACCCGCTTTGTGCAAAAAAATGTAAAAGGATTAACAAATAATCCACAAAACTTTCTGGTTCTAAAACGAGTTTGGAAGGAGAAATAGAATGTTTTTAACAAAAAAAGTCTTTTAGTCGACTAAAAATGTATTTTATCGAATATTTTTTAACTATATTCGCATCCAATTAATTTTATTTTAACATAAATTTTCAATCCAAATCTTATGAAAAAAACCTTTTTATTTGCAGCATCATTATTATTAGCTGCAGCATCTTGCAGTGATGATGATTCTGATGGCGGAATTGTTGCGGTAAACCCGGATCCAGCTGAAGAAATTGCTTTAAACGCTAACGATGTATCCGGTGGTATCATTATAAATAACGCTACATTAGTTGCAGGTGATGCGCCAACCCCTGTTGGAACATTACCTTTTAGCATGAGTCAAACAACTCAGTCTGGTTTTCAAAAAAACGGTTTCGATATTTCTTTTGAAGCACCAATAAATTATGCAGGCGCATATATCCAGGTACAATCCACAGACGGGACGCAGGCTGATGAATATTGGAACGTTACAGGATCTGGTAGATCAAATGTAATTAACAGTGAAAAAAGAAAAGGATTATTTACGTCGCAAATCAGCAAGTCAAATGATCAGGAAATTCAAATCGATGTGGATTTTGAAGATACAGTAACTGCGGGAACATTTTGTTATGTTATTTGTATCTATGACACCGATGGAAATATTAGCCAGCCTGTAGAGGTATGTGTAGAAGTAGAAGCTTGGGGAGGAAATCCTAACTTAATAGGCACTTGGAACTACTCAAAAAGAACCAGAAATGGAGTAACCGAAGACACTATCGGTACCGAAGAATGTGATGACACTACAGTATTTTGCACTAATGAAACAGAATTGTTAGTAGAAAATGCATATTGTGATACACTTTTATCATTGCCTATTACTTTTAACGCTGACGGTACCTATTCTTATGTAGAAACATCCAACTATACAACATTAGACTACGAAGCTACAAGAGAAACTTGTACAGCTACTTTTGAAGCTGAAGAAGAAGAATTATATAGCTCTAGAGGAAACTGGGCGTATGATGAAGAAGAGGGAAAACTAACATTGGTAGAATTTGAATATTCAGAGACTGTAGATGGAGTAACATTCGATGGTGTTGAAGAAAACGGATATCTTTTATTTGATGGTAAAGCTACAATTTCTGGTAGCCTGATTATCGAAGGAGAGTATGATGATGATTTTGGAGTTTACACAGCCGAATTTCATTTCACGAGATAATATATTATCCATATTTAGGATAAAACTAAAATCCCATCTGCTGTAGATAGATGGGATTTTTTTTATGAATCATAACTCTTTCGCCATGTTTTTGTTTCTTCAAAAACGTGTTCTAGAATTTTTTGATCTTCTTCTGTTAGTTCTATATTTCTTCTGGACATCACCACTTTGGCAACTTCAAAAGCTTTTTTGGTTAAATAGGTTGTAAAACCGCTGCTTCCACCCCAACTATAGCTTGGAACAAAATTTCGTGGAAAACCACTACCAAAAATGTTAGCATTAACTCCTACGACTGTTCCGGTATTAAACATGGTATTGATTCCGCATTTAGAGTGATCACCCATCATCAATCCGCAAAACTGTAGTCCCGTTTTAGCAAAACCTTCGGTCTCATAACTCCATAATCGCACAGGTGCATAGTTATTCTTTAAGTTGGATGTATTAGTATCTGCACCCAGATTACACCACTCACCTAACACAGAATTTCCAATGAATCCATCATGTCCTTTATTAGAATATCCAAATATAACAGTATTATTCACCTCTCCTCCTACTTTAGAATGTGGCCCTACTGTGGTACCTCCATATATTTTAGCTCCCATTTTTATCGTCGCATGATCGCAGAGAGCAAAAGGACCTCTAATCAAACTACCCTCCATAATTTCTGCACCCTTACCAATATATATCGGTCCTGAAGAAGCATTTAATGTGGTGAATTCCAGTTTAGCGCCTTCTTCAATAAATACATTTTCCCGTGCGATCACATTATTACTATCCGGAATCGGTTGGCTTGTACGGTCTTTGGTTAACAACTCAAAATCTTCGTTGATAGCGCGTTCATTTTTTGAAAAAATATCCCAGGTATGTTGTACCGTAAACACCTCATAGTTATACTGAATCACGTCATAGGTATCAAAATCTACTTCCTGATCTTCTTTTGTATAAAATGCGATTGGTTCATCTTCATAAAAAATGGCTTGATCTGGCTGTAAGTTTTGTACCATAATAGCCAGGTTCTCTGTGGGTAAATAGGATGCATTGATCATTACATTCTCTTCTAACTCAACCATCGGATATTTCTCACTAAGATACTCTTCGGTGATAGTAGAGGTGGTATATCCTAAATACGTTTCCCATTTCTCTCGAATGGTTAAAATACCGATCCTAATATCCGCTACCGGTCTGGTATAAGTAAAAGGTAGTAATGAATTTCTAGAGGCCCCATCAAAAAGAATATAATTCATAATTGTCAAATGAAATGTTTGTATTAATTGGTTTCGTTAGTTTTATATTTTTTAGCAGATCAATATGAATAATAGATAAAGTCAAATCTAAGAAAACCATCACCTCGAGTGATATGTCAAAGCGGATCGTATCGAGATGATTTTCAAGACGAAATTTTACTTGTCTTCGATACAATCCCGATTATGATCGGGATCACTCAGATTGACGTAAAATTTCACATCCAATGTCTACATTTAGCAATCTGAATTCAAAAATACGGCAACGTACAAAAACAAAAAAGCCTTTCCGAAAAAGAAAGGCTTTTAAATATATTCTTGTGTACTAAATTACTTTTTGAACTTAGCATATTTGTTTTTGAACTTGTCGATACGTCCTGCAGTATCGATTAGTTTAGATTTACCTGTATAGAAAGGATGAGAAGTTCTTGAAATTTCTAATTTCACTAACGGATACTCAACACCGTCAACCTCAAGTGTTTCTTTAGTATTCGCAGTAGATTTAGTTAAAAAAACCTCATCATTTGACATATCCTTAAAGGCAACTAGTCTATAATTTTCTGGGTGAATATCTTTTCTCATTATTTTATATTATCATTTTCGAGGTGCAAATTTAAACAATTTTTAGGAAATAGCAATGTTTGACAAGATTATTTTTTAAGTGAGAAAAAGAAAGTTTTATAAATACAGTTAACACAAAACTGATGACCCTAATAACTCCAAGGAATAATACAAAAAATTCATCCCGAATAAAATAATTATTTAATTGATTGTAGTTCTAGATACTTCACAAATCAGCCGGAGAAATATAAGCAAGAAAGATTCTTCTTCATCAGTTTCGATAATTGCGCATTCTTCGGTATCGTTTTTTGTATCAGCACTAAAACTTTTATTAGCAGAAGAGAAATAATCAAAAATCAGTTCCATTAATTCATCTTCGGTTAAGTCTAAAGAGGCTACAAAGTAATACAACTCAATAAATTCATCTGTTTGCTTGTTTAAAAAATCTTCCTCCAATTGGTTCAATTCTGATTGTGATAAACCAGTAGAAGATTTGATTCGAACGTCATTCACAAAATTAATATAATCTTTAGAAGGAATAACATCCTCTGCAAAGGACTTAATTAAGCTATTAACTTTTAGTTCTTTTTCTTGTTCTAATACTTCATTATTTTCATCCACAGAGCAGGATGTAAAAAAAACAAATAGTAAACCTGTAATGTAAAGTAATTTTGTTTTCATAAGCCAATATTTTGGGAGTTAAAAAGCTAAAAAAAACAGCTAAAATGCATCTTATATTTTATTATGTTTGACTTGTAAAAAATAACAAAAACGATGGTTTAACCGTAATTTAATGATGTAAATATAGTCTTTTTTTATCAATTCGAGCCAGAAAACACACAAAATAACTATCTTGATGCTAACATTTTAGTATATTTGAAAACATCAAATCACTAAAAAAGCAATTTACAATTAATGACAAGTAAGAGTATTCCTACCGCAAAACACATCCTGAAATATGGAATTCTTTTTGGAATAGCCAGTATTCTATTTGGTGTTACAACATATTTAACTGGTAATTACACCAAGCAAGGTTTAATTCATTTAATCATACTCCTAGTCATAACATTATCAAGTATCATGGCCGGACTATTGATGTTTAAAAAAAATAATAACGGCTACATTAGTCTTGGAGAAGCATTAAAAATTAGTATCGGAATAACATTACTAGGTGGTTTTATGGCAATTTTATGGAAAGTTATGCTATTAAATGTTATTGATCCCGAAATTATTACTCAAATCGAAGACAAACATATCAAACGAATTGCTGAAAATTCTGCTGATTTCACCCAAGAAAATATAGAACGTAAAATTGCAATTACGAAGAAATATACATCACCATTAAGAATGATTTTAATTGCATTGGCGGAAGATTTATTCAATGGTTCTTTATTTGGACTCATAGGTGGCCTCATTATCCGAAAAAAACGAGATCCTTTTAATTAAAACATCAACTACTTAAGCACTATTCAGTTTTTTAATAAATGCTGAAGTCACCTTATATTATTATAACGACTAGGCAATTGTTTTTGAGATTTCATTTTTACATCCCACAATATCTACCTTCCACTTCGGCGAACTCAGTGACCTGAAAAGACTTTTTTATCATTCCTAACAATTAAAGATTCAGGATAGATATTTTTTAACACGATCGATTTCCTAAAACAAAATTTTCCCGATCATTTTGTAACAATTCATTACATTTATATACTTATGTGTTATATCTAAATAACCTAAACTATATAATTATGGAAAAATCTGTAAAATCAAACGCTATATCAATGGGAGTGATGCTGGGTGTTATCCTATCTCTAATAACTGTAATTGCTTATACAGTATACCAAGGAATGTATACCAACTGGATTGCCGGAATCGGACTGGCAATTATGATTATTATTTTTGGTATTGTATCGGCCGTAAAAAGCAGAAAACTTTTAGGAGGATTTATTGGATTTAAAGAAGCTTTTACTTCTTATTTCATTACTGTTGTAATCGGTACTGTTATAAGTTCTACCGTGAGTATCCTGATTTATGTGGTGGTCGATCCGGATGCAGCTGCGGCAATTAATGAACAAATTATAGAATCTTCTGTTGGTTTTATGGAGAAATTTGGAGCCCCTCAAGCTGAAATCGAAAAAGCTGTAACCAAAATGGAAGAAGAAAATCAATTCGGTATTGGTAATCAAGTAAAAGGGTGGTTTTATGGAATGATATTTTACATCATCGTAGGACTACTTGCATGTCTTGCGGTTAAAAAGAAAGAACCAGAATATTAGAAATCGTTTATTCTAAAACATATCATTGGGTTGTCATATCGGCAATCCAATTTTTTTTATACAATTTCCTATAAATGGAATACCTATATTTGTCAACCAATTCGTTTTATTAATACATAATGGGATTAACTCAGAACAATTTTCTTAACTATATCCTTGGTATCGCTCTTTTATCCGGTATCGCCAGAGTAGCTTTGGACTATCTATCCAGAATGATGAATATCACACCTATTCTATATTATCTTACTTTTTTAGTTGCTTTCATCTTGGAAATTTTGATTATAGTGTATGTAATCAAAAAATACAAAGAAGTAAAAGGTACCTTAACCATCATAGATGCTTTAAAATCAGGTATCATCATTATGGGAATCATAGGATTATGTTATTGTTCTATGGCCTATGTATATGATATGTATATTGATCCCGATTTTCAGATAAATATGCAATTAAAGTTTACGGAGCAATTTTCTCCCGATCAATTAGATCAAGTAAAAGAAAATCTTAAAAACCAAGATACCAGCATGTCCTATATTGGTGTGATTATGTACACGATTTGGTTTGTATTTTTAGGAGCCGTTATATCCTTAATTGCAGGGTCTGTATTTAAAACTAAAGTAGCATCAACATAGTATGGATATTTCTGTTGTCATACCATTACTCAACGAAGAAGAATCACTTACCGAATTATATGATTGGATTGTCAAAGTGATGCAATCCAACGCTTACTCCTATGAAATTATTTTTATTGATGATGGTAGTACAGACACTTCATGGGATGCGATAACTGCTTTGTCAAAAAAAGATCTAAATGTAAAAGGTATCAGATTTCTTAGGAATTATGGTAAATCCCAGGCGCTGCACGTAGGTTTTGAACAAGCCCTAGGAGATGTCGTAATTACCATGGATGCAGATTTACAAGACAATCCCGAAGAAATTCCGGAAATGTATAATTTGATCATAAAAGATGGATATGATCTTATCTCAGGATGGAAAAAGAAACGATACGATTCTGTCATCGCTAAAAATTTACCTTCTAAACTTTTTAATGCAGCTGCAAGAAAAACATCGGGCTTAAAACTTCATGATTTTAATTGTGGATTAAAAGCCTACAAGAATCAAGTGGTAAAACACGTTGATGTTCATGGTGAGATGCACCGTTATATTCCTGTATTAGCAAAAAATGCCGGTTTCAATAAGATTGGAGAAAAAGTAGTATTACACCAAGCCAGAAAATATGGCAAAACTAAATTCGGGATGAGCCGGTTTATTAATGGCTTTCTAGACCTGATAACTATCTGGTTTATGTCTCGTTTTGGTAAAAGACCCATGCATTTCTTTGGGTTGATCGGTACCATCCTTTTTATTGTGGGATTTTGCTTTTCGCTGTATTTAGGAATAGACAAATTGTTTATAGAGATAAAGGGAAGACTCATAGCGCAGCGACCAGAATTTTACATTGCATTGACTTCTATGATCTTAGGTACTCAATTTTTCTTGGCCGGATTTCTGGGAGAAATTATGCTTACCAGTAAAAGAGATAAAAAAAGGTATAATATTTCAGAAAAGATACATCTGGAATAATTGATTTCTATTTTTAATTTAAAACCCTAATAAAGGAAATATAATCAATAAGCATCCTGTTTAAAGGAGCTTCCAAACCAAAATTAAATAGTATTTTTGCTAATAAAACCTAAATAAATGCAAGTTTCTGATTCCGTAATAAATAGCAGAGTTAAAGAATGGTTATCACCCGTTTTTGATACTGAAACCCAAAAAGAAATTTTAGAATTACAACAGCAAAATCCTGAAGGGCTTAAAGAAAGTTTTTATAAAGATCTGGAGTTTGGTACTGGAGGAATGCGTGGTGTTATGGGTGTTGGTACAAATCGTATCAACAAATATACTTTAGGAAAAAGCACACAAGGTTTAAGTAATTACTTAAATAAAGAATTTGCAGGACAACAAATTAAAACCGTTATCGCCTACGATTGTAGGCATAATAGCGATACCTTAGCCCAGCTTGTTGCCGATGTGTTTTCTGCAAACGGAATTAAAGTATATCTGTTTTCCGAATTACGTCCTACTCCAGAATTATCATACGCGGTAAAAGAACTAGGTTGCCATTGCGGAATTGTATTAACTGCCAGTCATAATCCACCTGAATATAATGGATACAAGGTATACTGGCAAGATGGAGGGCAATTGGTACCTCCCCAAGATGGCGAAATCATTGCTGAAATCAATTCGTTAAACTATAGCGACATTAAATTTGATGCAAACTCAGAGCTTATACAGAAAATAGACAAAGAAATTGATACCGTTTTTATTGAAAACAGCGTTAAAAACGGAAGTTTTGCTGCATCCCAGGAAGCAAAAGATAATACTACAATCGTATTTACGTCTTTACACGGAACATCTATTACCGCCGTGCCTGAAACATTAGAAAAAGCAGGATATAGAAACGTTCATATTGTAAAAGAACAGGAAGTACCTGATGGTAATTTCCCAACAGTAAAATCTCCAAACCCTGAAGAACCCGAAGCACTGGAGATGGCGATGGAATTGGCAAAGAAAGTGGATGCGGATATCGTAATCGGTACAGATCCAGATTGTGATCGACTAGGAATTGCAGTACGCAATAATGACGGACAATTACAATTGTTGAATGGGAATCAAACTATGGTTGTAATGACCTGGTTTTTACTAAAATATTATAGAGAAAAAGGATTAAAAGGTAACGAATTCATTGCATCGACCATAGTATCTACTCCAATGATGAAAAATCTTGCAGAAGCGTATGGAGTAGAATATAAAGAAGTACTTACCGGTTTTAAATGGATTGCTAAATTGATCAAAGACTTCCCTGAAAAACATTTTATCGGCGGTGGAGAAGAAAGTTTTGGTTTTATGGTAGGAGATTTTGTGAGGGATAAAGATGCGGTAACTTCTACACTATTGGCTTGTGAAATTGTAGCATACACAAAATCACAAGGAAGCTCTTTTTATAATGAATTACTCAAGTTATACACAGATCACGGATTTTATAAAGAAAGTCTGGTTTCGCTTGTAAAAAAAGGAATTAAAGGTGCTGAGGAAATCAAACAAACGATGATTGATCTAAGAAATGATCCTCCTAAGGAACTTAATGGAGAAAAAATAGTATTGATTGAAGATTATCAATCCAGTATTGCCAAAAATACTCAGGACCATACAGAACAAGCTATCGATGTCCCTAAATCCAATGTATTGATTTTTTATACCGAGTCTGGAAGTAAAATTGCCGCAAGGCCAAGTGGAACAGAGCCCAAGATTAAGTTTTATATCAGTGTACAAGAATCTCTTGATGATTTGTCAGCTTTTGATACTGTGGAACAAAAACTGAATAACAAAATAATGGAAATCAAAAAAGATTTACAATTAACTTAAATAACGACCAATGTCGTTTCTAAATAATTAATGAACTATTTTAAACAAATTCTTCGCTTTGCGAAACCTTACAGAATCTATGCCGTATTAAATATAATATCTAATATTTTTTATGCTTTATTCGGAACGCTGGCAATGGTATCCTTATTTCCAATGTTGAGTGTTCTTTTTGATAAAACTAAAAGAGTAAACCAGGAACCTGAATGGCAAGGATTGCTAAAAATTCGAGAATATGCAGAAGGCTACCTTAACTATTTTGTAACACAAAAAGCCGAGCAAGGAAATGAAGATGTACTAGTATTCATGGTAATATTAGTTATTAGTATGTTTTTTCTTAAAAATATCTTTAGCTATTTGGCTATGTACTTTATCACCTTTCTAAGAAATGGTGTTTTAAAAGATATAAGAAACGAATTATATCAAAAAACAGTTGCGCTTCCTCTTTCCTATTTTTCTGAAAAAAGAAAAGGTGATACTATAGCCAGGATTTCTACGGATGTATTAGAAATACAACATTCTTTCTTATCAATATTAGAATTGATAGTAAGAGAACCTTTGATGATTATATTTACGATTTGCGCGATGTTATTGATTAGTGTAAAACTAACCGTCTTTGTATTTATTTTTATCCCTGTTTCAGGGTTTCTAATCTCCTTAATTGGTAAAAAATTAAAAAAACATTCAGATAAAGTACAGTTAGAACAAGGATATTTCCTATCAATAGTTGAAGAAACCCTGGGAGGTCTTAAAGTCATTAAAGGATTTAATGCTGAAAATATTTTTGGTAAAAAGTTCAAAGAATCAACATTAAGATTTTATAACTATTCAAATTCTCTTTTAAATCGTCAAAACTTAGCCTCTCCAACCAGTGAGTTTTTAGGAATAGCCGTAATCGCTATTCTATTATGGTATGGAGGGCAAATGGTACTAGTTGAAAAATCGCTAGATCCAAGTTTATTTATCGTATATATGGGTCTCGCATATAACATCCTAACTCCTGCTAAAGCAATCTCAAAGGCGAGTTATGGGGTAAAAAGAGGAAATGCGGCTGCCGAACGTGTGTTAGAAATTCTTAATACTGAATCTCCGTTACAAGATAGACCAGGAGCAACTGATAAAACCAACTTTGATAAAGATATTCTTCTGGAGAATATTTCATTCAAATATGAAGATGAATACGTGTTACGTGATTTTACCTTGAACGTGCCAAAAGGAAAATCAGTTGCTCTGGTTGGACAATCCGGTAGTGGTAAATCTACGATTGCAAATCTAGTGACACGATTCTATGATGTTAATAAAGGTGCTATTAAAATTGATGGCATTGATATTAGAGATATCACTAAAAATTCGTTAAGAGCATTAATGGGACTTGTGACTCAGGACTCTATCCTATTTAATGATACTATAAAGAATAACTTGCTCATTGGTGATGAGTCTGCATCTGAAGAAGAAATCGTAGAAGCACTAAAAATTGCCAATGCGTGGGAATTTGTAAAGGACTTGCCTAAAGGTATAGAAACTAACATTGGAGACAGCGGAAATAAATTAAGTGGTGGACAGAAACAAAGACTCTCTATTGCACGAGCCGTACTTAAAAATCCCCCAATAATGATTCTGGATGAGGCTACCTCAGCATTAGATACAGAAAGTGAAAGATTGGTACAATCCGCTTTAGAGAATATGATGAAAAATCGAACCAGTATCGTGATCGCACATAGACTATCTACTATACAAAATTCAGATTTAATCGTTGTAATGCAAAAAGGAAAGATAGTAGAGCAAGGTACTCACGAGGAGCTCATCGCCAAAGATGGAGCTTATCAAAAATTGGTAACTATGCAATCTTTTGACAATTAACACCTGACCGCCAGATATATAAAACAAAAAAGAGCGTCTCCACGCTCTTTTTCTTCACACAAATCATCTTAATTTAGGGGCTTAATCTAAAATTAAAACTCACTTTTATAAAAACTTTCACTTTGGGGGAAATGAAAGCACTAACTCATTTTCACGGTGTAAATATACAATCAATTCTTGTACCATCAAATAAATTTGTGTATTTTATCTATAAAAAAGTGTATTTTAACATTTGTTTAATTAAAAATATAACAAATAGTAATCTTTTTCCTACTTAAAAAATATAAAAAAGAAAGTGGTTCTAAACCTACGGGAAATCAGAAAGAAAGTACTGCAAATAAAAAAGAGTGCTTTCGCACTCTTTTTCTTCACACAAATCATCTTAATTTAGGGGCTTAATCTAAAATTAAAACTCACTTTTATTAAAAACTTTCATCTTGGGGAAAATGAAAGTACTAACTCTTAATCTTGATGTAAAGATATTACTTTTTTTTTTATCAACCAAACTTTTTGTGTATTTTATCTATAAATAATGTTTTTTGTCATACGTAAGTTTAGTAAAATTATCAAAAAGTAATATTTTTCTTACTTAAAAATTAAACGTGCTTACTCAATTATTTGTAGTGTAATTTCAGGATATAAAAAAAGAGCGTCTCCACGCTCTTTTTTAATTCACACAAATCATCTTAATTTAGGGGCTTATTCTAAAATGAAAACATAATTCTTTAAAAACTTTCATCTTGGGGGAAATGAAAGTATTAACTCTTTATCACGATGTAAAGATACGATAATTTTACAAATAATCAAATATTTGTGTATTTAATCTAAAATAATTGTAATTTATCTACTTATTTATTTAATATTCTTACAAATTCCTACAAAAATATTTTTTTCCATCTTATTAAACCTTTTTTCCGTATTTTAGTCTAATACCATATAATAAGGACTAACTACTTCTAAATTTATTGTACTATTGAATATTCAGGATGAAGAAAATTTACTAATCGCGCTACAAACGGATAAAGATATTAATAATGCCTTTTCGAAGCTTGTTGCTACCTATAAACAGCGATTGTACTGGCACATTAGAAATATGGTAAAAAATCACGATGATACAGATGATATATTGCAAAATGTGTTCATTAAAATATATAAAAACATAACCAAATTTAAAGGAGATAGTAAATTATATTCGTGGATGTATAGAATAGCCACTAATGAGTCCATTACTTTTTTAAATCAAAAAGCAAAAAAGTTTAATATTAGTAACGAAGAATTACAACAACAACTCATTCAAAACTTAGAAGCAGATATTTATTTTGAAGGAGATGAGATTCAACTTAAATTACAAAAAGCCATTGCTTTGTTACCACAAAAACAACAACAAGTGTTTAATATGAAATATTTTCAGGAACTCAAATACAAAGAAATATCAGAAATTTTGGAAACCAGTGAAGGAGCATTAAAAGCTTCCTATCATCTAGCCACCAAAAAAATTGAAGAATTCCTTAAATCCAATTAAACCTTTTTACCTTTACAGTGTCATATATACAGTGAAAAAGAATAATTTACATAATAACAAAGAAGGATTTAAAGTTCCTGAAAACTATTTCGATACTTTCGAAGAAAGACTTTTTGAAAAAATCTCTAAAGAAGATCATGAGGATTTCACGTTACCCAAGAAAATATCTTCTGGTCTAAAAGAACCTTATAATTATTTCGATACGTTTGAAACTAAGCTTATGGAGAAACTAAATACAGAAACTCAAGAACCTTCTGTACTTAGCGAAAAGCTCAAAACTGGTTTAACAGTTCCAGAAAAGTATTTCGAAAATCTTGAAGACTCCATTTTAAAACAAACTATTGAAAAAAATAACGATACCAAGGTGATATCGATCTTTTCTAGAGCAAACATTATCTATTTTTCGGGTATTGCTGCAATGATTGCTATTATTATTTCCATTACAACTTTTAACCAAAAAGAAACATTAAGTTTTGACACGGTAGCTCTTTCTGATATCCAGAAATATTTTGAAGAAGGAAATGCTGAATTAAGTGATGCTGAAATTGCTGAATTATTTAATGGCAAAATCGATCTAACAGAAACCTTTTACGAAGATGAAATAAGCGATGAAGAATTAGAAAATTATCTTTCTAATGAGGAGCTGGCAGATGAAATTATTTATATTGAATAAAAAGAACACATGAAAAAAATACTATTACTATTAATTATTGTTTTTACCATTAATCACTCCTATACTCAAAGAGGTCCTGCAGGTAGAGTAAAGGCGTTAAAAATAGCATACATAACAGAGCAATTAGATTTAACGAGCAAAGAGGCACAACAGTTTTGGCCTATTTACAATGCGCACGAGGATACGATGGAAAACCTGAAAAGAAAGGAAAGAAAATCGGTAAGAGCGCTAAAAGAAGCTAATGAATTTCAAAATTTGAATGAAAAAGAAGCTGAAAACTTTCTAAACAACTATCTTTTAGCAGAAGAACAAAAATATCTCGCCCGTAAAACATTAATTACAGACTTGAGACAAATAATACCTCATAAAAAAATTTTAAAACTTGTAAAGGCTGAAATGGATTTCAACAGACGTCTGCTAAAACAATTGCGTGACAGACGACAAGGAAATTGACCATAAGAAATCTAGCTGATTTTGAATAAAAAATAAATGAGATCACTTTGTCATTTACTTTTTTGTTTAACCCTTATTATGTATTGGAACTTCGTTATGAAAGTTTCAACCGCTATAAAAAATGATTTTTTATAAGTTTCAGCATAGCATTGCTATGGTTAAGCTTAAAAACATAGTAAAACGATATGTTTTGCAGTGGTTGGAAGTTGTAATAGATTTTCCAATACATAATCAGGGTTTGAAAATCAATTTTGCTATTCTGTTCTTTCCGGCTGCAATAGCTATACTGTCATTTATAAATCGGATCGTATAAAAGCTTTCTTTACTAACATCATTCCAAGTGCTACCTGAATCATTAGAAATAGAGATTCCGTTAAAACCCACAGCAACCATTTCATTGGCTCCACTATTTGGAATGTACCGAATGGAACTTTTATATCCTGCTCCTACTCCATCAGCAATTAAATTCCAAGTCTTACCTCCATCATTAGTAATTGCTTTATTTTTTCGATTCATTTTCGGTTTTGTATAATCACCGCCAAAGATAATTCCATTATTTGCATCATAAAAATCTAAGGAATAGGCTCCGGTAGTTTCATTACCTTGAATTATCGGTGTTTCAGAAACACTCCAACTTTTCCCTTTATCTGAAGAATAAAACACTCTGGATTTCTTACCTCCGGAAACAATCCACGTGTGATCACCTACAATTGCTATATTTCCATTGCTTGCCGCAAATGCGGCCTCCCCTTCTGCCGTTTCAGGTAAATCATTACAACCAACCTTATGCCAAGATTCTCCTGAATCTCTGGTAATAATAATTGATAAACAGCCATCAGTCGGATCTCCCATCGCAATCCCTTCTTTGTCATTCCAAAACGCCATTGCATCATAAAACACCTTTTCATGATCTTCTCTATAAACCAACCTTCGCTCTCCAGTTTTCTTATTTATTTTATATAACAACGCAGGAGATACAATACTCAATAAGAAAATATCAGATGATGTATCAGCAATAGATCTAAAATGCACATTATTGCCTTCAGAATTTACCGATGCAACCTTTTTGTTTTTAATTTTAATATTATCATCTATATCAAAAGAACCATAAATCCCATTGTTTCCAGCAAACATTAGTAAATCATCATCCACTTCAATAGCTCTTATACTAATGGAATCATTGAAAAAAGGTTCAATTAAGACTTCTGTAAAATTATGTCGGATTACTTTTCGACCTTCAGAATTACAGCTCATATGGAAAACTGCCATCGAAAACACTAGTAAAAATCTCATCCCCAATATTTTTGAATCAAATATAATACTATTCTAAAGCAAAAAACTACCTTTGCAAACCTTAAAAAAATAAAGGATGCGTTTACATAGAAATCTGGTCTTTGCAGTAATTGACGGACTCAGCGAAATTTTTAATGAAGGAGCTTATGCAGATAAAGTAGTGCAGAAGCTATTGAAACGTGATAAACGATGGGGATCCCGTGACCGCAGTTTTGTTGCTGAGACAGTATACGATATTGTTCGTTGGAAACGTCTTTATGCAGAAATCGCAGACGTTTCTGAACCATTTTCGAGAGAAAATCTATGGAGAATCTTTGCTGTTTGGGCAACATTAAGAGGAATTACATTACCCGATTGGAAACAGATTGAACCGACACCAACAAGACGTATTAAAGGTCGTTTTGACGAACTGAGCAAAACAAGAAAATTCAGAGAGTCTATTCCTGACTGGATGGATGAGTTGGGAGAAAAAGAGCTAGGAGCTAAATGGGACAAAGAAATTGCAGCCTTAAATCAACAAGCTCCTGTAGTGCTGAGAGCTAATTCTCTAAAAACATCTAAAGAAAAACTCAGAGGTATTCTTGAAGACGAAAATATCGACACAGAATTTATCAAAGGATATCCCTCTGCCCTTCAACTTACCGAAAGAGCGAATGTATTCTCTACAGAAGCTTTTAAAAACGGTTTATTTGAAGTACAGGATGCTTCTTCACAATTAGTAGCGGATTTCTTAGAGATAAAACCTGGACAACGTGTGGTAGATACTTGTGCCGGCGCTGGTGGAAAAACATTACACTTAGCAGCCCTGATGGAAAACAAAGGACAGGTAATCGCTATGGATATTTATGCTAATAAGCTTAAAGAATTAAAACGAAGAGCCAGACGTGCCGGTGCCCATAACATAGAACCTCGAACCATTGAAAGCACAAAAGATATAAAAAAGTTATACGGAAAAGCCGATCGTGTTTTGATTGATGCCCCTTGCAGTGGCTTGGGAGTTTTAAGTAGAAATCCAGATGCTAAATGGAAACTACAGCCAGAGTTTTTAGAAAAAATTAAGGAAACACAATCACAGATATTGGAAAGCTATGCCAAGATGGTAAAACCCGGTGGTAAGCTAGTCTATGCTACCTGTTCTATTTTACCTTCAGAAAACCAAGACCAGGTTAAAAGGTTCTTAACCAAAGAAATAGGAAAAGAGTTTATCTTTGTAAAAGATAAAAAAGTGCTTTCATCAGAATCCGGATTTGATGGATTTTATATGGCATTGCTGGAAAGAAAAGAATAAAAATCCATTGATTATACCAATTTCCGTACATCTATTTCCCTGAAAACCGGGTAGTTCAAGAATTTAAACCAATCGATATTTGTTACATATTTAGTTAACCAACTATAGTAACACATAAAAATCGTGAAATTCATCAACTACCAAATGGTCATCTGGCTTATCATTCAATTACTGATCATTATCTCCACAAAACCATCTACTAATTCGGATAGCAATGTAGTATTTTGGTGCACTTTGCCATTTCTGATATTAAATTGCATTGCAATTGTGACCATTCTCCTTGGAAAACCCAAAACTGGAAGTATTATTTTTCTTGTAGGAAGTATTCCCTTCGTTCCTATTGGGCTTATTGGAGTAGTTGGTGCCAGAAAAATTACAAATCAAATCAAAAAAGATCAATTTTTTAAAACATTAAACTCATGAAACCACTACAAGAACTTTCTATTAGTCAAAAAGCAATCAATCATAACTTTCTAATGGCCGGATTTATGCTTATTATGGGAATTTTGATGGTTGTTACATCCGGATTTTTCACCTTAATAGGTTTTGCAATTCTCTTTTTTATTATCGCTGCAGTAAATAGTAATATAAAAATCGTAAAAATTTATGATGATTTTTTAGAAATAAAATTAGGCGCTATTGCATCTAAAAAATTCATTAAATACAATCAAATTACAAAATTTAACAAAACCTCTAAATTTCTAGAGATTCATTGTAGAGATGAACAGGATAGATATAAAAAAGTAAAAATTCCTGCCAAAGTTCTGGAAGAAGAAGATATCCAAGAACTGAATGATGTATTAATGCAAAAAACAAATTTAGAAGAATCCAATTATTTCGTTTCTACCTAAGTCATAATATCTCAAAGTTTTATTTTCAAAACCCTGTAAAGAAATTTCGAAAATTGACCTCTACATATAAATAAACAGTAGAAAAAAAGTACCTTTGTCCATTCAGTTTGTGCATTTTAATTGTGCCAAAAATAATCATAAGAATGAAAACAAAATTACTTTTAATAGCCCTTTGTGCATTTTATATTGGCTTCAGTCAGGTACCATCTGGATATTACGACTCTGCAACCGGATCAGGATACACCTTAAAAACGCAACTAAAAAACATTATTGATAGTGACAATGATGGTTTAACACCCGAATTTCAATCTACAGACCCTGGTTATGCTGGATTGTACACAACCTATGTGACTTCTGACTCTGATTTTTATTACGAGAATAATGGAACTGTTCTAGATATGTATACTGAAAACCCAACCGGTATGGATGTGAAAGAATATACTCATTTTACCGATCAGGATCCTGGATCCGGTGGGACTGCAGAAGGTCAATTCTATAATCGGGAACATATAATTCCACAGTCAATATTTAGTCAGGTTACGCCACAACGTTCGGATGCGCATTTTGTAGTTCCTTCCGATAAGTTTGTAAATGGTGCACGTGGTAGTCTCCCATTTGGAAGAGTAGAAACTGCAAACTTAACAACAACAAATAATTCAAAAAGAGGTAATAATCTAGACGCCGGATATTCAGCAGGATATACTGCTACGGTTTTCGAGCCTATTGATGAATTTAAAGGAGATATTGCTAGAATGCATTTCTATTTTGCTACTCGTTATGAAGATAATGTAGCTGGTTATTCATATACTATGTTCAATGGTACTAGTGATCAGGTTTTCGAAGATACTTTTTTAAGCATTCTTGTAACCTGGCATTTGTTAGATCCGGTATCACAGAGAGAAATAGATAGAAACGATGCTATTTTTGCCAGACAAAATAACAGAAACCCATTTATTGATCATCCCGAGTATGTACAAATGATATGGAATGTGACTGTAGATACAGAAGCTCCTACAGTACCAGCAGGCTTGATGGTATCTAATGAAACTTCGAATAGCATCGATGTTTCCTGGACAGCTTCTACAGATAATACCGCTGTAACGGAATATGATGTATATGTAAATTCAGTATTTAATAAATCAGTGGCGACTACCAGTACTACTGTTAATGGTTTAAGTGCAGAAACTACCTATTCTTTTACAGTTTTGGCAAAAGATGCAGCAGGTAATGAATCCAACCAAAGTAGTCCTGTTAATGGAACAACTTTAGCAAGCGGAAATTCTTGTGGAGGTGGTATATCGGTTACCGAGACGTTTACCAATATTCCTTCAACAGATGGTAGTGGTTATACAAACAGAATGTGGATAGGTGATGATGGAGGAACCTGGACCGCAACAGATGCCAGGACGGATCAAACCATTACAGGGGCAGCTATAACCCTCGACGGAAGAGGAACAGATAATGGAACGCTGACATCGCCATCGATTTCTGGCGGTATTGGAAACCTAACAGTTACCACTCAACGTAAGTTTACAGGCACAACAGGTAATTTGAATGTATATATTAATGGAATAATAGTCGGAACTATTCCTTACGACGATACGGTACAGACAACCACATTGAATAATATTAATATAAGTGGAAATGTGGTAGTCGTTATTACCGAAGACAGTGGAAATAACAGAGTAGCTATTGACGACCTTAGTTGGACTTGCTTTGAGCCTTTATTGAGTGTGAATGACTTCTCTCTCGAAAATATGAAGGTGTATCCAAACCCATCAACAGATGGCTCCATAACCATTAATATTCCTAACGCTAAGGACTTAGAATTAAATATTTATGACATTACGGGTAGACGAATCATAGTAAAGAAAAATCTTGAAGAAATGATTCAGCTATTTAATCTCCCAAAGGGAATACTGCTGGTAGAAATTATTTCACCCCAGCGAAGCACAACCAAAAAGGTAATCATACAGTAAAATGAAAAGCGGCAAATCTGCCGCTTTTTTTATTTATAAATCACTGTTTAAAATTCAGTGGATAACTCTATCATTAGAATCAAGTTTTATTCTATATTTTCTATTTAAAATAGTAAATTTGCAGCTTATTAAAACAACACAAAGTCTGGGAGCATGATCCACTTCTTCGGAAACCAAAATGAGAACGTATTTGCGGTACAAACTACCGATGAAATCTCAATTGAAAATAGTAAAAAATTAGTATGGTTATTTGGTAACCAACCTAAAATTACATCGGCGTCTATTGACGCTTTTTTTGTTGGTCCACGTGCCGCTATGATTACTCCTTGGAGCACCAATGCGGTAGAGATCACTCAAAATATGGGAATCGAAGGGATCATTCGTATTGAAGAGTTTCAATCAGTAGCAGAGGATTTTACTGATTTTGATCCTATGCTTTCGCAAAAGTATGCAGGTCTTAATCAAGACATATACACCATTGATATTGAACCTGAAGCGATTCTGGAAATCGATGATATCGAAGCTTATAATAAAGCAGAAGGTCTAGCACTTAGTAGTGAAGAAGTAGCCTACCTGGAAGGTGTGGCAGAAAAAATAGGAAGAAAGTTAACAGATTCTGAGGTGTTTGGATTTTCTCAGGTCAATTCAGAACACTGCAGACATAAAATATTTAATGGAACCTTTATTATTGATGGAGAAGAACAACCTACTTCTCTTTTTAAATTAATAAAGAAAACCTCAGAAACACATCCTAACGATATTGTTTCTGCCTACAAGGACAATGTAGCTTTTATCAAAGGGCCAAAAGTAACTCAATTTGCACCCAAAAGTGCTGACAAGCCCGACTTCTACATAGAAACACCTTTTGACAGTGTGATTTCTTTAAAAGCCGAAACACATAACTTTCCTACTACAGTAGAACCTTTTAATGGAGCTGCTACAGGTTCTGGTGGAGAAATCAGAGATCGTCTTGCAGGAGGAAAAGGCTCATTACCACTAGCGGGAACGGCAGTTTATATGACCTCCTATTCACGATTAGAAGAAAATCGACCTTGGGAACAAGCTGTAGAGGAAAGAAAATGGCTGTACCAAACTCCCATAGATATTTTAATAAAAGCTTCAAACGGAGCTTCGGATTTCGGAAATAAATTTGGGCAACCTTTAATCACAGGATCAGTATTAACTTTTGAACATGAAGAAGATGCTCGTAAATTAGGTTTTGACAAAGTGATTATGCAAGCCGGTGGAATAGGATATGGAAAAGCCGATCAAGCACTTAAAGACAAACCTGAAACCGGAGATAGAATTGTGATTCTTGGTGGTGAAAATTACCGAATCGGGATGGGTGGAGCTGCAGTTTCTTCAGCAGACACTGGAGAATTTAGTAGTGGTATCGAATTAAATGCTATCCAACGTTCTAATCCCGAAATGCAAAAACGTGCTGCCAATGCCATTCGTGGCATGGTAGAAAGTGATGTAAATACGATTGTTTCCATTCATGATCACGGAGCAGGTGGGCATCTTAATTGTCTTTCTGAATTAGTAGAAGAAACCGGTGGAAAAATTGATCTCGACAAATTACCTGTTGGAGATCCAACGTTATCCGCAAAAGAAATAATTGGTAATGAATCTCAGGAACGTATGGGATTAGTTATCGGACAAAAAGATATTGATACTTTGGAACGTATTGCAGAACGTGAGCGTTCTCCGATGTATCAGGTAGGAGAAGTGACCGGTAATGACCGTTTTACTTTCGAATCTAAAACCAAGGGAGATAAGCCTATGGATTTAGCTTTAGAAGATATGTTTGGCAGTTCTCCAAAAACTATCATGACCGATAAAACCATCCATCGTAATTATCAGGAAATCACATATCAAAAAGAAAATCTTCATACCTATCTTGAACAAGTATTACAACTAGAAGCAGTTGCTTGTAAAGATTGGTTAACAAACAAAGTAGACCGCTGTGTTGGTGGAAAAGTAGCAAAACAACAATGCACAGGACCACTTCAATTACCATTAAATAACTGCGGAGTAATGGCATTGGATTATACCTCTAATGAAGGTATTGCCACCTCCATTGGCCACTCGCCTATTTCGGGATTGATTGATCCGGAAGCCGGAAGTAAAAATTCTATTGCTGAGGCGTTAACCAATATCATTTGGGCACCGCTCAAAGATGGTTTACAGTCCGTTTCTTTATCTGCCAACTGGATGTGGCCTTGTAAAAATGAGGGTGAAGACGCTAGGTTATATAAAGCAGTAAAAGCAATTTCTGATTTTGCTATTGATTTAGGAATTAATGTGCCAACTGGTAAAGATTCACTTTCAATGAAACAAAAGTATCCGAATGAAGAAGTGATTTCTCCGGGTACGGTTATCATATCGGCTGCTGCCAATTGCAACGATATTACTAAGGTAGTAGAACCCGTGCTTCAGAAAGATGGTGGAAACATCTACTATATTAATCTATCACAGGACTCTTATAAATTAGGTGGTTCTTCCTTTTCTCAAATACTAAACAAAATTGGATCTGAAGCACCTAGTATTAATAATTCGGAGAATTTTAAAAATACTTTTAATACTATTCAGCAACTGATAAGAGATAACAAAATAGTTGCTGGTCACGATGTAGCCTCCGGTGGTTTGATTACTACTTTATTAGAATTGTGTTTCGCCGATGTAAATTTAGGAGCAACATTAGATGTGTCGGATCTAGGAGAACAAGACACTATTAAATTACTTTTTGCAGAAAACGCAGGAATTGTATTCCAAAGTGCTCGAAATTCAGATATTGAAACGATTCTTTCTGAAAACGGCATTGAATTCTTTAAAATTGGTAGCACAATGAATAAAGCTTCGTTAGAAATTAAAAACGCAAACGATTTTTATAGCTTTGATGTAGACGCTTCTAGAAAAACTTGGTTTAAAACATCGTATCTATTAGATCAAAAGCAAACTGCAAATAACCTTGCACAAGATCGTTTTGATAATTTTGCTAAGCAACCTTTACAATATACATTTCCAAAACAATTTACAGGAAAATTTCCGGTAATTGATACTAACAAACCAAAACCCAAAGCAGCCATCATTCGTGAAAAAGGAAGTAATTCAGAGCGTGAAATGGCCAATGCTATGTATCTGGCAGGTTTTGATGTAAAAGACGTGCATATGACCGATCTGATCTCGGGTCGTGAAACATTAGAAGATATTCAATTTATAGGAGCTGTTGGTGGATTCTCAAATAGTGATGTTCTTGGTTCTGCAAAAGGTTGGGCAGGCGCTTTCTTGTATAATGAAAAAGCAAATACTGCACTTAAAAACTTTTTCAAGAGAAAAGACACACTATCCGTTGGAATCTGTAACGGATGCCAGTTATTTATGGAATTAGAAGTAATCAATCCTGAGCACAGTGAACATGGAAAAATGCATCATAACGATTCTCATAAACACGAAAGTGGCTTTACTTCTGTAAAAATTCAGGAAAATAATTCGGTAATGCTGTCTTCGTTAGCCGGAAGTACCTTAGGTGTTTGGATATCCCACGGGGAAGGAAAATTTAATCTTCCACTTTCTGAAGATCAATATGATATTGTAGCAAAATACGGATATAAGGAATATCCGGCTAATCCTAACGGATCTGATTATAATACCGCCATGATGTGTGATAGTACAGGAAGGCACTTAGTGATGATGCCACATATAGAACGTTCTATTTTTCAATGGAACTGGGCTAATTATCCAAAAGGAAGACAAGACCAAGTTTCACCTTGGATAGAAGCCTTTGTTAACGCAAGAGTATGGATTGAAAGTAATTCTTAAGATATCTGAATAATTCATAGAAAAAAGATCTTTCAACCCAGCAAAGTTGAAAGATCTTTGTTCTGTTTTATATTTGACAATCTAATATCCAGCTACGGTAGGAAACTCTTCAAATATATCATCCACGTATTGAGCTATTGCTCTAGAATCATTGTTGGAATAGATCTGGTCAGAAGCAGTTCCTCTCCATACAACTTTTTTCGTTTTACGGTCTACTAAGTCCATAATAAGAGTACCTTCCTTATACTTATATACATCAGTATCATACCCAATGATTTCATTGTATTGATAATATGTATTGTAGTAATAGGGCTCATAATACGGATTAATAGGTATAGAAGAAGTATAAGGATAAGTAGCATACACCGGATCTGTATCAGTTATGGTTTCTGTATCGGTCTTTGTACGAATTAACACTAATAAGTCTGGATTGTCTCTATCCAGAGTATATCCTGCTTTCATCATATTATTGTTAATACTCTCAATAACCGATTTACCAACAGTCTGATCATCGTATCCAAGATTTTTTCCTCCTACATTGCTATTAGGCAAATAGGCAAATGTTTCATAATTCTTTAATTGTTTATTACTTTTATTAACAGTTTGAACCGTAGGCCCACATGATGAAAATACGATTAACGAAAACAGTAGTGAAGAAATAATTTTTTTCATTTTTCAATTTTTTAAGTTTTACTTAGTTTAAAGTTACCTCACCTTGATCTCCTCAATTGATTCGATTAATATTTTAAAAATTCTTTAACAAGAAATAGTTTAAAAATTCAATTTTTTAAAGAAAATTAAGGTTTTGACAACGTCTTGCAGTTCAACAACCAAAAACAAATTGTTAAAACAATCGCCTTCCTACATCAAATCAATTATTGATTGAGCACATTATTTAATTGGTTTTGTGGAGTACTGAAGAATTTATTCGCTTTTTTTTTAAATTCAACTAAATAGATTAATTGACGTTTTACCATAAACAACATTATTTGTCAATGTTAGATTAGAGATTGAAAACAAATTATCATCATATTTTCTTAGAATATTGTTTACAATAATTAGGGTTTATTTATTTGAAATTGTTATATACTAACAGCTGTATTACTAATAATAACATCGTATCATTGATGATTAAATCAGTATTTTTACAAGCCTATTGACAATTACTTTAAAACCTAAATACACAAACCTTGAAAAAAATTTTCATAGCCACATTTCTTTTGGTTTCAGCTTTATCTATTGCTCAAATAAGACCAACCTACAGTAAAGCCAAAATCACTTATAATTCTCCAGAAGGTTTTCAAAAGCTTATGAAAGCCGGCGTACCTATGGATCACGGACAACATAAGCGTGGAATTTTTATCATTTCGGATTTTTCTTCAACAGAAATTGAAATTGCAAGAAATCTAGGTTTCCAGGTAAATATTATTATTCAAGATTCCGAAGCAGATTTTGTAAGAAGAAATGAAATCGCAAAAACTCAAAAAACTACCAGAAACCTGACCTGTCCTTCTAGTAATGGAATCATATTAGACTACCCAACTCCATCTAATTTTGAATTAGGATCTATGGGAGGATATTTAACCTATCAGGAAATGTTGGAGAATCTGGATGCGATGCGTTCTAAATATCCAAATCTTATTTCGGCAAGAGCAGACATAGGAACTTTCTTAACAAATGGTACACCAGACGGTTCGGTAACTCCATCTATTGGAGGTAACGCCATTCAATGGGTTCGTATCTCTGATAATCCAGATGCTGATGAAAATGAATCAGAAATATTATATGATGCTATCCATCATGCCAGAGAGCCTGCCAGCTTATCCCAACTTATCTATTATATGTGGTATTTATTGGAAAATTATGATTCTGATCCGGATGTAAAACAAATCGTGGACCATACAGAACTTTATTTTATACCTGTTATAAATCCTGATGGATATTTGTATAATCAAGTGACCAATCCAAATGGTGGTGGACTTTGGAGAAAAAACAGATTCAACACACACGGTGTCGATAACAATCGTAATTATGACCATTATCCAAATGGAAATTCTGCTGAAGCCACTTGGGGAGGTTCCGGATCTTCCAGTAATATTAACAGTCCAACATATCACGGTAACAATGCTTTTTCTGAGGTAGAAAACCAAGCTATAAAATGGTTTACAGAACAGCACAACTTCATCATTGCCCTAAATAATCATACTTTTGGTGAATTGTTATACTTTCCGTACTCATATGCTGCCAACACACCCACTCCTGACGAAGATATTTTTATAGCAATAGGTACAGAACTTACCTCACAAAATGGTTATACTCCGCTTAGAGACGCCCCTTTTTCTGGTGATAGTGATGACTTTATGTACGGAGGGACGACTCAACCACATAACAAAATCTTTTCATTTACTCCTGAGGTGGGGACATCTTTCTGGCCGGCTTCTAACCAGATAGACGCTATATGTAAAGAAATGATGTATTTAAATCTTACAGCTGCCAAGATGACAAACAACTATGCACAAGTAAAAAGCACAGGTAATATCTTTATAGGAGAAACCTCAACTTTTGATGCAAATTATACTTTAAAAAGATTAGGAGTCACAGGAAACGGAAATTTCATGGTAAATATCATACCAATATCTAATAACATCACTAGTGTTGGTAATTCGAAAAACTATACAGGTACTGAGATTGGAATGGATATAACGGATGGTATTGAAATAACCATAAATAATTCGATCCAAATTGGTGATGAGATTTCATATACGATTGAAGTAGATGGAGGTTTAATTACGGAATCGATCAATGTTACTAAAAGATATGGAAATTTACAAAGTATAATAGATAATAATGCTAATAGTTTAGTAGAATATACGCAATCCGGCTGGTCTACAACCACATCTACATTTGTATCTCCCAATGCATCGATTACAGAGTCCCCAATGGGTAATTATAATCCTAATCAAAATAAAACCATAGAGCTTTCGCAGAGTATTGACCTAAGTAATGCTGCATTCGCAAACGTTCAATTCTATGCAAAATGGGATATAGAAAACAACTGGGATTATACACAATTCGAAGTGTCAATCGATAACGGAAGTTCTTGGATTCCACAATGCGGAAAATTCACAAACTCAGGTAGTACAAACTCAGGACAACCAACTGGAGAACCTTTGTACGACGGAACACAAACAGATTGGGTATTGGAAGAAATTAGTCTTAGCGATTACTTGGGAGAAATAATTAAAGTTCGCTTTCAATTTGTTTCTGACAGTAATACAGAGGCAGATGGCTTCTTTTTTGATGACTTAAAAGTTAATTCCATAAACCAAAATATCTTAGATGTAAAAGATAATATATTCTCAGAATTTAAAGTTTTTCCTAATCCTGCAAAAGATATCTTACAAATTTCTCCATCATCGTCCACGTCATTTAATCTACGTTTCAGAAACTTAGTAGGTCAAGAGATTATTGTGAAAAACCAGGTCTCTGGTAATCAGGAATTTAATATCTCAAAACTAAATTCGGGATTATATTTCCTTACCATAGAAATAGGTAAGAATATTAAAACTTTCAAGATTTTAAAACGATAATTCTTCAATGATATCCCATAAAACTTAAGGAGTTATCAAAATATAGCTCCTTTTTTTATATATTAGAGTTGTGTATTACTAGATTTTTTATAATTTGCGAAACTATGCATGCATAGTAGTTTTTGAAGTTTCAATTTTTAAAACAGAAAGAGAATTTTAAAGGCATATTTCAAACTTTTTATGCAACTTTATAACAATATTAATTACTTGTTTTTTTTAAAACATAATGATTAACTTAAAGGTCTTTTAAACAAACAGAGTAAAATATCTATAACAACGTATGAATACAATTACTAGATTATTTGATTTCCCACATTATCAGCTAGAAAAATACAATTTAGACAAAGCTTTAGTAACAAAATATAATGGTGAATGGGTTGCCACTTCTACCAAGGAATATGTAGAAAAAGCAAATCAGATCAGCCGTGGTTTATTACGGTTAGGTGTCAAACCAAATGATAAAATTGCTATCATTTCATCTAATAACAGAACGGAATGGAATATTGTTGATATTGGTGTTTTACAAATAGGAGCTCAAGATGTTCCAATCTACCCTACAATTTCGCAAGAAGATTATGAATATGTATTGAACCATTCAGAATCTGTATACTGTTTTGTCTCGGATGATGAAGTTTACCAAAAAGTAAATAATATTAAAAGTAATGTACCTTCTTTAAAAGGAGTATACTCTTTTAATGACGTAGCCGGTTGTGATAGCTGGAATAACGTATTAGAGCTTGGTAAAGACGACAGTAATCAGGAAGAAGTAGAAAAATTAATGGCTTCAGTAAAAGAGGATGATCTTGCTACCTTAATATATACTTCAGGAACTACAGGAAGACCCAAAGGAGTTATGTTAAGTCACAAAAATGTGGTAAGTAATGCCTTGCATAGCTCTACCCGATTCCCAATAGTAGATGGTAATACAAAAGCACTTAGTTTCTTACCAGTTTGTCATATTTATGAAAGAATGCTCATGTATCTTTACCAATATCGTGGTGTTGGTATTTACTTTGCAGAATCATTAGAAACCATAAGCGATAACCTTAAAGAGGTTCACCCTGATGTAATGACTGCGGTTCCGAGATTATTGGAAAAGGTATACGATAAGATTATTGCCAAAGGAGCAGATCTCACAGGAATTAAAAAGAAATTATTTTTCTGGGCTGTAGAATTAGGTCTAAAATATGAGCCCTATGAAGCGAATGGCTGGTGGTATGAAAAGAAATTAGGAATTGCAAGAAAACTTATCTTTAGTAAATGGCAGGAAGCCCTGGGAGGAAATCTAAAAGTGATCGCTTCAGGTAGTGCTGCCTTACAGCCTAGACTAGCAAGAGTATTTAATGCCGCCGGGATTAACGTAATGGAAGGTTACGGGTTAACAGAAACTTCTCCTGTAGTATCGGTAAATGATGTTAGAGACAGAGGTTTTAAAATCGGTACCGTTGGAAAAATGATTCCGGAAACTGAAGTTAAGATAGCCGAAGATGGAGAAATACTTGTAAAGGGACCACAAGTGATGATGGGCTATTATAAAGACGACGAAAAAAGTAAAGAAGTTCTAAAAAATGGATATTTCCATACCGGGGATATAGGCGAAGTAGACAGTGAAGGATTTCTGCGCATCACAGACCGTAAAAAAGAGATGTTTAAAACATCTGGCGGAAAATATGTTGCACCTCAGGTAATAGAAAACGCAATGAAACAATCCCGTTTTATTGAACAAATTATGGTAATTGGAGATGGAGAGAAAATGCCGGCTGCATTTATTCAACCTAATTATGAATTTCTTCATGATTGGGCTGAAAGAAAAGGAATCTCTATAGGAAGTACTAACGAAGAAATAGTAAACAACCAAACTGTAATCGATCGCTTCCAGGAAGAAGTAGATGAACATAACGAAAAATTCGGAAAATGGGAACGTATCAAAAAGTTTGAACTAACTCCTGACGAATGGAGTATCGACGCAGGACACCTCACTCCTACTATGAAGTTAAAACGAAGAGTGATCAAAGCAAAATATCAAGATTTATACAGCAAAATTTATGGCTAATTCAATTCACTGATTACAAATGTATAGTGTAAAACTTTAACTTTAAATCAGTAAACTCCTCATTTTATGAGGAGTTTTTTTATTAATTCAATAGAAAAATGTAAATTACTTACTCTTTTCGTAATATTTTACAAAATTTATTATGCGTGCATAGTATATTTTTCTTACCTTTACACCATAACAAATTTTCTGAATGAGAGAAAAAACAATTGATTATGCACTTCGTGCTACGTGGATGGCGGTTGCCAAAATGTATAACGAAGAAGCAAGTAAAAAAGGTAGTACTATGGCCACGGGGTTTGCTTTAATTAGCATCGATCCCGAAAACGGAACTCCATCTACTTCTTTGGGGCCTAAAATGGGAATGGAAGCTACCAGTTTATCACGAACTTTAAAAACCATGGAAGAAAAAGGATTGATCTTTAGAAAGAAAAATCCTCAAGACGGACGTGGTGTTCTAATATATCTCACCCCTTTCGGAGTAGAAATGAGAAATTTTTCAAAAGAAGTGGTTTTTACTTTTGATCATGCTGTAAGAAAGCATGTTTCTAAAGAAAAACTAGATACTTTCCTTGAAGTATTTCAATTGATTAACGATCTCATTGCAACAAAGAAAATTTACACAAAAAAGGAGTCTATAACATCTTAACAACCAGAAGTTAAAAAATGAAAAGAGTCATTAAAAAAGTTGCAGTCGTCGGTTCAGGAATAATGGGTTCCGGTATTGCATGTCATTTCGCTAATATCGGCGTCGAAGTCCTATTACTAGATATAGTTCCTCGAGAATTAAACGACAAAGAAAAGGCCAAAGGCCTGACATTAGAGAACAAGGTAGTTCGTAATAGGTTAGTAAATGATTCACTAACCGCTGCTCTTAAATCCAAACCTTCTCCAATTTACCATCAAAAATTTGCAAATCGTATCACTACAGGAAACCTGGAAGATGACATTGCAAAAGTTGCTGATGTTGATTGGATTATCGAAGTAGTTGTAGAAAGACTAGATATCAAAAAACAAGTTTTCGAAAACTTGGAAAAATATCGAACACCCGGAACACTTATTACTTCGAACACTTCAGGGATTCCTATAAAATTCATGAACGAAGGAAGAAGCGAAGATTTTCAGAAACATTTCTGCGGAACTCACTTCTTTAATCCTGCACGATACCTGAAATTATTTGAAATTATCCCAGGACCAAATACTTCTACTGAAGTACTTGAGTTCTTAAATGGTTATGGTGAGCAATTTTTAGGAAAAACATCTGTGGTTGCTAAAGACACACCTGCTTTTATCGGTAATAGAATAGGTATCTTTAGTATTATGAGCTTATTCCATATGGTAAAAGATATGGGACTGACTATTGAAGAAGTTGATAAATTAACCGGTCCGGTGATTGGGCGTCCTAAATCAGCTACTTTTAGAACTGTCGATGTGGTAGGATTAGACACCTTAGTTCACGTAGCTAACGGTATCGCAGACAATTGTCCTGATGATGAGCGACACGAGCTATTTAAACTACCTGATTTCATCGATACGATGATGGAAAACAAATGGTTAGGAAGCAAAACAGGACAAGGTTTCTATAAGAAAAACGTATCGCCAGAAGGAAAGAAAGAAATCCTTTCATTAGACTTAAACACTCTAGAATACCGAGCTAATAAAAGAGCATCATTTGCTACTCTAGAAATGACTAAAACTATTGATAAAGTAGTAGATCGTTTTAAAGTATTGGTTTCAGGAAAAGATAAAGCAGGAGAATTCTATCGTAAAAACTTATCAGCTCTTTTTGCTTACGTTTCAAATCGCATCCCTGAGATTACAGATGATCTATATAAGATTGATGATGCAATGAAAGCCGGTTTTGGATGGGAACACGGTCCTTTTC
Organism: Aquimarina besae; assembly: GCF_042434905.1. Classification (NCBI taxonomy): domain Bacteria; kingdom Pseudomonadati; phylum Bacteroidota; class Flavobacteriia; order Flavobacteriales; family Flavobacteriaceae; genus Aquimarina; species Aquimarina besae. The sequence goes on along the minus strand of NZ_CP170199.1, from coordinate 2,651,195 downwards.
AGATTTGGGATGCCGTTGGTGTTGAAAAAGGAATCGAAATGATGAAAGCAGAAGGATATGAACCTGCTGCTTGGGTTAATGATATGATCGCATCTGGAAGCACTTCTTTCTACACCGTGAAAGACGGAGCTACGTATTATTATGATATTCCTAAGAAAGAACAAGTAAAAGTTCCTGGTCAGGATGCATTTATTATTCTAGATAATATCAGAAAATCATCTGAAGTTTTCAAAAACAGCGGAGTTGTTGTTGAAGATCTTGGTGATGGTATCCTTAATGTAGAATTCCAAAGCAAGATGAACACCATTGGTGGAGATGTACTTGCAGGATTAAACAAAGCTATAGACATCGCAGAAAAGGATTTCCAAGGATTAGTAGTAGGTAACCAGGCAGCCAATTTTTCTGTTGGAGCTAATATCGGAATGATCTTTATGATGGCCGTAGAGCAAGAATATGATGAATTGAATATGGCAGTTAAATACTTCCAGGATTCTATGATGCGTATGCGTTACTCATCAATTCCAACTATAGTTGCACCGCACGGTATGTCATTAGGAGGTGGATGTGAAATCGCACTACACGCTGATAAAGTGGTGGCTGCAGCAGAAACATATATGGGATTAGTAGAATTTGGTGTAGGTGTGATCCCTGGTGGTGGTGGATCCAAAGAAATGGCATTAAGGGCTTCTGATCTCTTCAAAAAAGACGATGTAGAACTTAATATACTTCAAGAGCATTTCTTAACCATTGGTATGGCCAAAGTATCAACTTCTGCTTATGAAGCCTTTGATACAAACCTACTTCAGAAAGGTAAAGATATTGTTGTGGTGAATAAAGATCGTCAGATTGCTACTGCCAAAGCCTATGCTAAATTAATGGCTGAACAAGGATATACACAACCTATACGACGTAAGGATGTAAAAGTGCTTGGTAAACAAGCGCTGGGTATGTTCTTAGTAGGTACTGATTCAATGGAAGCTAGTAAGTATATTTCTGAACATGATCATAAAATAGCGAATAAATTAGGTTATGTAATGGCTGGAGGGGATTTATCAGAACCTACCTTAGTTACAGAACAATATTTATTAGATCTAGAGCGTGAAGCTTTCTTGTCTTTATGTACAGAACGCAAAACATTAGAGCGTATAGAACATATGCTTAAAAAAGGTAAACCCCTTAGAAACTAGAGAAAAGAGAAAAGATAAAAGAATAAAGACAAGAGAGAAGAGTGTCTATTTTCTAACTTCTTTTTTCTCTTTTCCAAAAAACATAAAAAAAATGAAAACCGCATATATAGTAAAAGCATATAGAACAGCCGTAGGTAAAGCACCTCGCGGAGTGTTCAGATTTAAAAGAACTGATGAGTTAGCTGCTGAAACTATTCAGTATATGATGAAAGAGCTGCCTCAATTAGACAAAGCTCGCATTGATGACGTAATTGTTGGTAATGCCATGCCAGAAGGATCTCAAGGTCTGAATATGGCACGTTTAATTTCACTAATGGGATTGGAGTCTATTGATGTTCCTGGCGTAACAGTAAACAGATTTTGTTCTTCAGGAATAGAAACAATCGGTATGGCAACTGCAAAAATCCAGGCTGGAATGGCAGATTGTATCATTGCTGGTGGTGCAGAAAGTATGAGTTCTGTTCCTATGACAGGTTATAAAACAGAATTAAATTATGACTTAGCAAAGTCTGGTCACGAAGATTACTATTGGGGAATGGGTAACACTGCAGAAGCTGTTGCCAACCAATTTAATGTATCTCGCGAGGATCAGGATGAATTTGCATATAATTCTCACATGAAAGCGCTGAAAGCTCAGGCAGAAGACCGATTTCAAGATCAAATTGTTCCAATCAATGTAGAGCAAATCTATGTAGATGAAAATGGGAAAAAAGCATCAAAGTCATATACAGTAACCAAAGATGAAGGACCACGTGCAGGAACTAGTAAAGAGGTTCTTGGTAAACTAAGACCTGTATTTGCAGCAGGTGGTAGCGTAACCGCTGGTAATTCATCTCAGATGAGTGATGGAGCCGCTTTTGTTATGGTAATGAGCGAGGATATGGTAAAAGAATTAAATCTTGAACCTATCGCAAGACTTGTTAATTATGCAGCCGCAGGTGTAGAACCCAGAATTATGGGTATCGGTCCTGTTAAAGCAATTCCTAAAGCCTTAAAACAAGCTGGGTTAAAACAAGACGATATCGAGCTAATCGAGCTTAATGAAGCATTTGCGTCTCAATCATTAGCTGTAATGAGAGAACTAAATATCAATCAGGATATCGTGAACGTAAACGGTGGAGCGATTGCATTAGGTCACCCACTTGGATGTACTGGAGCTAAACTTTCTGTTCAGCTTTTTGATGAAATGCGTAAGCGAAATATGAAAGGTAAATACGGAATGGTAACCATGTGTGTTGGAACAGGACAAGGTGCTGCAGGTATTTTTGAGTTCCTTAATTAAGAACATAGATTACAGAACAAAGAAAAAAGAAAAAAGAATACAATTTTGAGAAAAAGACACAATTATAAAAACTTAAAGATATGGCAATTAGGATTAGAAATTGCTAATGAAGTATCTGATGTTTTAGTGACTTTTCCTAAACACGAAATTTATGATTTAGGTTCTCAAATAAGTAGATGTTCTGTTTCTATGCCAAGTAATATAGCAGAAGGCTCTGGGAGAACAGATAAGTCATTCAATAATTTTATTGACTTTTCTTTGAGCTCTTCTTTTGAGCTGGGAACACAACTATTAATTGCAAACCACAGAAAATATATTGATAATAAAACTTTAAAAAAGTTAGAAGACAAAATTGAAGAGTGGCAACGAATGACTATGGGATTTCAAAATGGACTCAATAAATAGATTCTATTTTCTCACTTCTATTTTCTCTTTTCATTTAAATAAAATTGAATAACTATGAGTACAGAAACTTTAAACAAAGACATTCTTAGAGGAGGACAATTCCTTGTAAAAGAAACGAAAGCTGAAGATGTATTTACTCCAGAAGATTTTTCTGAGGAGCAAAAGATGATGCGTGATAGTGCAAAGGAATTTGTAGACCGTGAGCTATGGGCGCATTGGGAAAAATTCGAAAACAAAGACTATGCGTATACAGAGGAATGTATGAAGAAAGCTGGTGAGCTTGGTCTTTTAGGTGTTGCCGTTCCAGAGGCATATGACGGACTCGGAATGGGATTTGTTTCTACTATGTTAGTATGTGATTATATTTCTGGCGCAACTGGATCCTTCAGCACTGCTTTTGGAGCACATACGGGTATTGGTACTATGCCAATTACATTATATGGTAACGAAGAACAAAAGAAAAAGTATGTACCTAAATTAGCTACCGGTGAATGGATGGGAGCTTATTGTTTAACAGAACCAGGAGCAGGATCTGATGCAAACTCCGGTAAAACAAAAGCTGTTCTTTCTGATGACGGAAAGCACTATCTAATTTCTGGTCAGAAAATGTGGATCTCTAATGCAGGGTTCTGTAATCTAATGATCGTTTTTGCCCGCATTGAAGATGATAAAAATATTACAGGATTTATCGTAGAATACGATCCTAACAATCCTAACGGTATTTCTTTGGGAGATGAAGAAAAGAAACTCGGTATCCACTCCTCTTCTACTCGTCAAGTATTCTTTAGTGACACAAAAGTTCCGGTAGAAAACATGTTGTCAGAAAGAGGGAATGGTTTTAAAATCGCTATGAATGCTCTTAATGTTGGTAGAATCAAATTAGCAGCTGCTTGTTTAGATGCACAACGTAGAGTAATCAATGAAGCTACAAAATATGCTAATGAGCGTATACAGTTCAAGACACCGATCATAAATTTTGGAGCTATTAAATCTAAAATTGCTGAAATGGCTACCAATACCTATGCAGATGAATCTGCAAGTTATAGAGCTGCAAAAAATATCGAAGATAGAATTGCTATCCGTCAAGCGGAAGGAAATACTCATCAAGAAGCAGAGCTAAAAGGTGTTGAAGAATATGCTATTGAGTGCTCTATCCTCAAAGTTGCAGTTTCTGAAGATGTTCAGAACTGTACAGATGAAGGTATCCAAATATTTGGAGGAATGGGATTCTCTGCAGATACTCCAATGGAATCTGCTTGGAGAGATGCTCGTATCTCTAGGATTTATGAAGGTACTAATGAAATCAATCGTATGCTAGCAGTGGGAATGTTAGTAAAGAAAGCCATGAAAGGACACGTAGACCTTTTAGGACCTGCTATGAAAGTAGCTGATGAATTAACAGGAATTCCTTCTTTTGATACACCTGATTATTCTGAATTATTTGCAGAAGAAAAAGAAATTCTGGCAAAACTTAAGAAAGTATTCTTAATGGTGGCGGGATCTGCTGTTCAAAAATATGGCCCACAATTAGAGGAGCACCAACAATTATTAATGGCTGCTTCTGATATTTTAATTGAAATCTATATGGCAGAATCTACGATCCTTCGTACAGAGAAAAATGCAAAGCGTTTTGGAGAAGATTCTCAAGAGGTTCAGATCGCAATGTCACAACTATACCTATACAATGCAGTAGATATCGTTATCAAAAAAGGAAAAGAAGCAATCGTTTCTTTTGCTGAAGGTGATGAGCAACGTATGATGCTTATGGGACTTAAACGTTTCACTAAATATGCGAATCAGCCAAATGTGGTTGCCTTAAGAACTAAAATTGCAGATAAAGTAGCCGTAGAAAATGGATACTGCTTCTCATAATAATATATCCGCTCCTAAGGATTAAAACTAGGAAGTTGTTTAATTTTGATTTAAGAGACCGTCTTTCTGTTGGGGAAAGGCGGTTTTTTTATGTTGTCAATGTATGAATTAAGTGTTGTAAATTTAAAAAAGTTATTAATTAGTAAATTATATATATTTGCCAATGCGCAGATTTTTAGACATCATTATTCTATCTCTTATTTTTTCATTGTCAACCACAATAATAGGGCAAAACCAAGATATTAAAACATCAAAATTAGAATATCTAAAAGAACTTGAGAAAAAGGAAAATAAATTATCTAATGAAGTTAGAAAATCTCTAAGCAGCAACAAAGAAAGTGAAGCCTATCAACAAGCTCAGAAATACTTAAAAAACTTTAAAACTGATCTCGGAAAAGCAAGTATATCTAACCTTTTGATATATTATTATAACGTGAAAAGTGTTCCGGATTCCTCTATATTTTATGCTAACAAAGTACTATCTCTAAAAAACTTTAGTAATGATACTGTCAGGTATAAATACTATATTGAGGCATACACGGCTTTATCCTACAATTATGGAGTAAAAGGTTTGTATGAAAAAAGTAAAAAAAATCAATTTAAAGGAATTGAAATTGCTCAGAAAATCCAGGATACATCAAGATACTATAAACAACTATTAGGTTTAGGGATATCATATTCGCGAGAAGGAAATGATGCTGAAGCCTTAAAATTGTTCAACGAAATTTTAACTTATAAAAAAGTTCCAATACTTACCCAAAAAACATATAGTAACATTGGCGTGGTCTATAGGAATTCAAAAAATTACAAAGCATCGATTGCCAATTATAAAAAGGCTTTGGAACTTTGTCATCCCAAAGATTATTACAGTCAGATTATAAATACGATGAACATTGGTTCCGGTTATATTGATTTAGGTGATTATGATAAAGGAATTGAATTTATTCGAGAAAGCATTAAGATCGGTTCCGAGAAAGAATATATACAGATTAAGACTGAAGCTTTAGGAAAAATAGGTAGTGCTTTAGTTTTACAAAAAAAATATGACGAAGCGAAAAATATATTCGATTCTTGTCTCATAAAAACAGCACAATATGGTTGGATAGAAGAACGGTTAAATATTTATAACAAACTTAGAGAACTTGCTATCCTTCAAAATAATTATACGGAAGCATATAAGTATCAAACAGAACATTATAAAATCAAAGATTCTCTGGATAAGTTACAAAAAGACAAAGAAATTAATCAATTAGAAGTAAAGTTTAGAACACTTCAAAAGGAAAAAGAAATTAAAGTTTTACAAAATCAAAATACGATAAAATCTTTAGCCTTAAAAAGCCAGGGGGAAGCCCTAGAAAATATACGTTTACAAACAAAAATTACTGAGCAAGAAAATCAAAATAGGATTCTATCTCTTCTTAATGAGTCCGAAAAACAAAAAAATGAATCTGCCAAAAGAAAAAATGAAATAACTATTCTTAAGAAGGATCAAAAAATTCAGGAATTAGAGATAAATAGACAAAAATCTGCCAAACAAATCATATTAATTGCTTTTCTTATCATTTTAATCCCAATTATTGGTTTACTTATTCTTTATTACCAAAAGCTAAAAACCCAAAATTTATTAAACATAAAACAGAAAGAGATTAGTGAACAAAAAATAGCAACATTAATAAGTGATCAGGAACTAAAAATGATCAAAGCATCTGTAAAAGGACAGGATAAGGAACGAAAACGAATTGCTCAGGAACTTCACGATAGTATCGGTGGCAACCTAGCCGCTATAAAATTACAATTCAGTAATCTTTCTGAAAATTATACAGAACTAGATACTATGTATCAACAAATAGATGAAACCTACCAACAGGTAAGAACACTTTCACATAATTTAATTCCTAAAAAATTTAGTCAAAATAAATTTGTTGCATTGCTAAAAGAATATATGCAGAATATTGGCGATGCAAGTAATTTAACTATTAATATCCAAGCATATCCAGAAAACGAAGTCAATATTATAAATCCGAAATTTCACAATGAAATATTTGCAATATTACAGGAATTAATTACTAATACGATCAAGCATGCTAAAGCTTCCATAGTTGACATACAAATTGATATTACTCAACATACGATTCATCTGATTTTTGAAGACAATGGAAAAGGATTTGATACTTCTAAAAACGTGACAGGAATTGGTCTTTCAAATATCAAAAATCGTCTTCAAAATTTACAAGGTACATTCGTTATCGATTCCAACCTGAAACGTAAAGGAACTATTTTTATAATGGAAATACCCAACGTACCCGTTTCTAATGAAACAGATGTTCTCGAAATATAACCCAAAGTTTATTATAACTATTTTAAGAAAGAAAAGTGTCGTACAGATCTTTTTAAACTCTCTTTTCTAAAATGAAGCACCACTTTATATGATTACCTCAAAAATAACACCTGCAAAATAAATAATTGTTAATCACATCCTGTTTTTCAATATATTATGTGAAATAATAAGAATTTATCAACACGAAAACGTTGTAGTAACTTTTCGAAACAGTCAAATTGAATAATTCGTAATAACTTAGTGAAAATTTAACACAAGAAACACTTTTACAAACAAAAACTTATGAATTATGGAATCATTTTATCCTCCCCCGAAAATTTCGAAATTATTTGAGCTACTTTAAATTTAGAAGATTGATTCTTTAAGATGATAGTCAGAAAATCGAAAACCAACTTCTAAATTCTTAATCCACAAGAAAACTACTTTTTTATAGGCGTCATAATTATTACTACAGTAACTATATAATAATCAAACCAGTATCGTTCTTAGTACTAAATAAAATAAGTCTGTTACAATTTCCTTTTTACAAGGAGTCTGTTTTTTCTTCTATAGATGACCTTTACAAGTTATTTTCTTAGGATTATTTTTCTCACAACGAAAACTTGCGAGAAAACGAATACTCACTCATTACAAACTCTAGTTCCTAACAGAACTTTAAAAAACTTAAAAATGAAAAGAAAAAACCCATTACGAATTTTAGTAAGCCTACTTTTTTGCTTGCCATTTATTGGATTACAGGCACAAGATGAGGATGTAATGTTTCAGGCGTTTGACTGGAATGTACAAAATCAACCCGCTGGTCAAACTTGGTATAATGTTGTTTCTAGCGTAAGAAATACTATTAGTGACGCAGGAATCGATCTGATCTGGATGCCGCCACCAAGCAACTCTGCAGCACCACAAGGATATTTACCAAGGGAAATTAACAATTTTGACAGTGCATATGGTACTACGCAACAGCTTAAAACCTTAATCGATCAGTATCATAGTCTGGGATTAAAAGTAATAAGTGATATTGTTGTCAACCATAGAGTAGGAACTAATGATGCGGTTACTTTTACAAATCCTGATTGGCCTACTTTTTATATTGTTGCTGATGATGAAGGAAGAAATTTTGTGAACGGACCTGTAGAGTTTAGTATTAATAGTGATTTTGTTCCAGGTTTCGAACTTAAATCAGATGGATCTAGTGGTGGTTTTGCAGCTGCCAGAGACTTAGATCACAAAAACCCAGCAGTAAGAGCAGAGATTATAAAATGGATGAAAAAACTACAAAATGATCTTGGTTTTGATGGATGGAGATATGATTTTGTTCATGGATATGACCCTATCTACAATAAAGAATATAATGATGCTACCAATCCTTACTTTGCAGTTGGCGAACTATTAGAAAGTAGCAGAGTGCAGACCAATAACTTTGTAAACAGAACGCAACAGTCTTCTTCTGCTTTTGATTTTAACACCAAAGTAAGCCTTCAAAATGCAATTAGAGATAATAATTTATCATACCTAAGAGATGGCCAAGGAAGACCTTCTGGTATGATTGGGATCAATCCTTCTAAATCTGTTACATTTTTAGATAACCACGACACGGGATTTGCACAACAATGCTGTGGATCTAATTATGTGTTCCCAGGTGGAGAAACAAACCTTAGAAAAGGATACGCATATATCCTAACGCACCCAGGAAATCCAATGGTATTTTGGACGCATTTTTTTGAAGGAGGATCCGGCGTACAAAATGCAATCAAAAATCTTATTACCGCTAGAAAAAGTGTAAGAGTGCATTCTGGTTCAACGATAAGTATTGATCAGGCGAGACCTGATTTGTACGCAGCATATATCGATGGAAAATCCGGAACATTAGCGATGAAATTGGGATCTGGAAACTGGTCTCCTAACGGAAGTGGATGGACATTACAAACTTCGGGTACTGACTATGCTGTTTGGACTCAAGGTGGAGATCCTGTAGGAGGAGAAACAGTACCGCCATATACAGTTAATTTCTTTAGACCATCAGGCTGGGGATCAAATATTAATGCTTACGTATTTGATGCCGGAGCAAACGCGACCCTGCCCGGAACAAGTGGGTGGCCAGGAAATAATATGACTAATATTTCAGGAACAAACTGGTATTCATATACTATCACCCCACCAGCTGGAGTATCTGCTAACAATCTTAGAGTTATTTTTAATGATGGAAATAATCAAACTGATGACTTATCCAGAAGCACCAATGGCTGGTACAGGGGTAATAGCTGGTCAGACAATTGCCCAAGTGATTGCAGTGGATCCGAAACATCAAATGATGTAACACTAAATTTCCTGAAACCTAGTGGATGGGGTAACAACACTAACCTTTATCTTTATAATAAGTCTACTAATCAAACACTTTCCGGTACTTCTGGATGGCCAGGAACACTTATGAACAACCTTAGTGGTACAGCTTGGTCCAGAAAAACCTTTACCCTACCAAGTGGTGTATCTGCAAGTAACGTAGGCGTTGTATTCAATAATGGTAATGGACAACAAACTGTTGATCTTACCAGAGGAACAGACGGATGGTTTAGAGTAACCGGAACCAGTAATGGAAAAAGAACAGGAACTTGGTCCGGCAATTGTCCTACGAATTGCCCTTCGAACAGAGCTATGGAACTGGCAGATCTGGCTGATAAAGATATCCCTTCAGCGTTTGAAAACGATATAACTATTTGGCCAAATCCCATCAAAAACAGAGGTACTCTTAGCATAAATACGGCAGAAAATGGTATTCTAGAAGTATCTGTTTCTAACATATTAGGACAAACAAAAACGGTATATAGTCAAAACACTCAGGCTGGAAACCACACTATAGAAATCGCAACAAAAGATTTAGGAGAAGCCGGTATTTATTTCTGTACTGTAAAACTAAATGGAAGTAAATTGAAGAGACTAAAGGTTGTAAAACAATAATTTTTTTGTCCCTATAACCAAATACATCTAAAGGTGTATTAAAAAAGCGGTCGTTTAGCGCATAACGACCGCTTTTTCGTTTTATAATTTTTTAAGTAAGCTAATCGTCACCTTTACAAAATCTTAACTTTATTATATTCTTCTAAAAATTATATTACTTTTTAATATCTTTCTCATTAATTCAATAAATCAAAAAAAATATAACACTTTGAAAAAACTGATTATCCTACTAGTTTTGACTCTGATAATAGGTTGTAAAAACAAAAACAGTCACAATTCAGGAAAAGTAATTGCTGATGTAAATGAAAAAGCAGCCCTTAAGAAACAAGAAAAAAAAGATCACCAAGTTCGACAGATAAAAAAAGCTGAAATAGCTCCAAACGTCGACGGCAAAATGGATGATCCAATATGGAATGAGACAAAATGGTACCCTATGGATCAAAATTGGATCGGAGAGTTTCCTGATGTAAAAGATTTTTTTGGTCGTTACAAAATGACCTGGACTCCAGAAGCTCTATATATTTTGGTAGAAATAAAAGATGATATTTTGTATGATCAATATAAAGATCCTTTAAAATTATGGTGGGATGATGATTGTGTGGAAATTTTTATAGATGCTGACAACTCTGGCGGTGAGCATCAATTTAACAACAATGCATTTGCCTATCACATAGCACTCGATGGTAATGTTATAGATCTGGATTCTCAAAAAAAACCAGTACTTTATAATAACCACGTAAAAACCAGACGTATTACCAATGGTGATGTCTCTGTTTGGGAATTTGAATTGATCGTTTATGACGATAGCTATCAGGAAGGCAAAACGAATGATCCGGTAATATTATCCAAGGATCAAAGACTTGGGTTTGCTATCGCTTACAATGATAACGACAACAGTAAAGAAAGAGAAAACTTTATGGGTTCTGTTTTCGTACCTGGTGAAGATAAAAATCAGGGTTGGATAAATGCTGATATCTTCGGCACTATCATTCTTGAAGAGTAAAAAAAACTATACACCCAAAGTGTATTTTTACCATTTTACCTTTTCCAAAATCGTAATAATATCCCATCTTAAATAATTAGGAACAGATTATTTAGGACTACATATTGTTAAGATCCTTCTATAAATTACTTTTCAGTATAATATCCGAATTATCTTTTTAAAGGTAAAAGCAATCAAATGTAACTTGATGTTTTTATGAATTAAATCCTTAAGGTTTTAAGAGTAAACCAGCTGCCTTCTATCCTTTTACAACTTTAAAAGATTAAAAATTTTGTAATAAAGAAGCATTAACTACATCGGCTAAAATAACACAAAAAATCGTTTATTTACAACGTATTCGACACACTTACTGTATCGTCAAAACCACTAAACAATTGTTAATTACGGTTTTTCAGTAAATTTAATATGCAAAAAACCCTAAAAATTGATAAAATATATTAATTTCGCAACCGCGTTAAAGAATTACTGATAAAATTTTAAATATCCTTTGTAGCTTTTTACGCACGCCCAATTTCGAAATGTATTTTTAAAACTTAACAAAGCTTATGGAAAAAAAACTACTCAAGTTTCATTGTGGAATCAACTTAGGTATAAAACATAGCAGGCCTTTACTTTCTGCAATCTTTATCCTATGTTGTCTAAATGTAATTAAGGGAGAAAGTCGTATTACTGAAATGAACAATTCGGAACGATTTTCATTAACCGCTAAAAACTCTTTTAGCACTACTGAAATAGCTCTATTTCAGGGAAAATTTGAAATTAAAGGACAAATCACAGATGATAGAGGCGTGCCTCTTCCCGGAGCTACGGTTTCGGTTATTGGCACACAACGCGGAGTGATTACAGATTTTGATGGAAATTTTACCATTTCTGTTTCAAAAGGAGAAACTCTTAAATTTCAGAGTTTAGGATTCTTGGATCAGCAAATACTTGTAACCGGAGATAAAAAAGAATTTTCTATTCAGATGGAAGCCGCGGTTGAGTCGCTGGATGAAGTAGTTATTACCGATGGATATAGAAAAAGCTATAAAAAGTTATTTGCCGGTGTAGCGACTAGACTAAAAGCTGAAGATATCAAAATTGACGGAGCCACAGATGCATCTAGACTTTTAGAAGGAAGAGATGCCGGAGTAGTTGTTGATAATCTATCAGGAACTTTTGGAGCTTCTCCTCGTATTAGAATTCGTGGTAACACTTCTTTAAATGGAAATAATAATCCTATTTGGGTTGTTGATGGGGTTATTCTTGAAGATAATATTGAATTATCTCAAAACGAGTTAGGTTCAGGAGATATTAGTTCTGTCATTGGATCTTCTATAGCTGGATTAAATCCGGAAGACATAGAATCTTTTTCTATTCTAAAAGATGCTTCTGCAACAGCTTTATATGGAGCAAGAGCAAAAAACGGTGTGATCGTTATTACCACAAAAAAAGGTAAAAATGGCGCTTTAAAAATAAACTACTCAGGTAATTTCTCTTATAGATTAAGACCTAGATATGAGCAGTTTAACGTTTTAAACTCACAACAAGAATTATCTGTTTACGCAGAATTAGTAGACAAAAATTTAATTGATCTTACTACCGCACAATTTGCTGAATCTTATGGGGTTTTAGGAAGTTATTTTAATCTTAGAGGGACAAATGATGTAGAAATCGGAGCTAATGGACAACTATCAGATGATTTCTTTAGACGATACCAAACCGCTAATACAGACTGGTTCAAAGTGCTTTTTACTGACATATCTACAGTCCAGAATCATTCGGTAAGTCTATCTGGAGGTTCTGATAATGCTACATATTTATTTTCTTTAGGTTATTTAAAAGATGAAGGTGTAACGATCGGAGATCAAGCAGAAAGACTGACAACAAGATTGAGAAATACTTTCAAAGTTTCAGAAAAAGTAACGTTAGGCACAACTCTGGCGCTTAGTATCAGAGATCAAGTTGTTCCTGGAACGAATAACAGAACTTTCAATCCAATTACCGGTGAGTATAATCGTGAGTTTGACATTAATCCGTATAATTATTCACTTACAAATAGTCGTAGTGTTACCCCTTATGATGAAAACGGTAATTTAGAATATTTTAGAAAAAACTATGCTCCTTTCAATATTATAAACGAATTAAATAATAACAGAATTAATATTGATGTTGCAGATATTTCTGCACAGCTTGACCTAGATTATAAGATAAAGGAGAATTTGACCTTCAATTCTATTGTAAATTACAGACAAGCTATCACCAGACGAGAGCACGTAATTGGAGACAATTCTAATCAAGCAGAAGCTTTTAGAGCTGACGAAGGTGTTTTAGTTAATATAAATCCTTTCTTATATCAAGATCCGGACAATCCTACAAGACCGGCATATTCAATTTTACCTGAAGGAGGTTTAAATATTTATAACGAAGATGTATTAAATTATTTCTACATAAGAAATTCAATTTCTTGGAATCCGGAAATTAATTATGATAATCAATTTACTTTTCTTTTAGGACAAGAAATAAAATCTTCTACTAGAAATTCTAGAGAGTACACAGGTATTGGTATATCTTACGAAAATGGATATATCGTAAATACAGATCCTGACGCAATTGATCAATTAGCTAATCAGAATGATCAATATTTTGGAATAAGCAATCTAAGAGACCGATTTGTTGGATTCTTTGCTAATGCAGGATACACCTTGAAAAACAAATATATTTTAAACGGTACTCTACGTTACGACGGATCTAATTTACAAGGTACAAGTACTAAATCACGATATCTTACAAGTTATAACATCAGTGGTGCTTGGAATATTCATAAAGAAAATTTCATTACAGCTGACTGGATCAATCAATTAAGATTAAAAGCCACTTATGGACTTTCTGGAGGAAGAGGACCTTTAACCAGTGCCACATTGGACTTACGTAGTAGAGTTCCCTTAAGACCTACCGATCAAGAAACTGTAATCGCCATTAATTCATTAGCAAACGACGATTTAACATTCGAGAAGCTGAAAGAATTTAGTACGGGATTAGAATTTTCATTTTTCGATAATCGACTTAGCGGAGAAATTGGTTATTATAACAGAAATTCATTTGACCTGATCGGAATTGTAAAAACCAGTGGTGTTGGTGGACAAGCTTTCCAGAGTGGAAATTATGCAGATCTTAAGACCGAAGGTTATGAATTTGGAATTTCTACTGTGAACTTAAAAACATCCAACTTCCAATGGAATACAAATATTAACGTTGGATATAATACAGAGCAAATAACAGAGTTACTTTTTGACCCAACTTTGGTTCAGTTAACACAGCCATCAGGAGCTCCATTCTCCGGAAGAGAGATATCTGCTCTTTATTCAACGAGATTCGCGGGATTAAATGAGTTTGGTATTCCAACATTTTTTGATGAAAATAATAACATAGTAACAAATATCAATCTTCAGGAAAGAGAAAATCTAGAACAGATTTTAAAGTATGAAGGCCCTACGCAGCCAAGAGGTGCAGGTGGTTTTAATAACACTTTCAAATATAAAAATCTTACATTAAGTGCCAATATCACCTTTAAATTTGATTATAAAATCCGTCTTAATAGTAATTTTGGCCCTTCTTATACTGATTTCAACTCTTTATCTGGTGATTTGGTTAATCGATGGAGACTTCCGGGAGATGAAAACACGACCAACATACCAGCAATACTAAGCGATAGAACGATACAAAATCAACTTGGTGCTGACAATGCCTATGATCTGTACAATATTAGCGACGCAAGAGTTGCTGATGGTACGTATGCAAGAATGAGAACTATCGCATTAGGATTGGATGTTCCTAAAAACTATTTACAAGGTTTAGGAATTGAATCTGCGCAATTTAGAATTCAGGGAGAGAATTTATTCCTTATTTATTCTGATAAAGCGCTTAATGGTCAGGATCCAGAATTTTTCAATTCAGGAGGAACAGCGCTACCGGTAGCTAGATCATTTACATTTTCACTTAACGTTGGTTTCTAAAAATTAAAAAAATGAATAAATATAAATTAACACCATATATACTACTGGTTTCATTTATTTTGTCATTCACGTCCTGTGATGACTATCTAGATGAATTACCAGATGACCGATTAGAACTCGACACTGCAGAAAAAGCAGCAAAAGTAGTTGCTGATTCTTATTCACAAGGTAGTTATGCCTTTACAGATATGTACACAGATTTAGCTGGTCCAACCGGATTAGAAAATGGCGGTGTCATAGCCAATGCAGGAGGTAATTTTATCGATCAAAATTCGCTTCAATTATACACTTGGCAAGACGTAGACGGAATCTCACAGGATACTCCTACTTATTTCTGGGACAGATCCTACGAAGCTATTGCACAAACGAATGAGGTGCTTGCTGTGATCGATGATTTACCTGGAAGTACTGATTTTAAAAACGCTATTAAAGGAGAAGCATTACTGTCCAGAGCGTACAGCCACTTTATGTTGGTGAATGTATTTGCCTTACATTATGATCAAAACGCATCTACAAATTTGGGTATACCTTATGTACTTCAACCAGAAACCCGTTTTCTTCCTGCTTATGAAAGAAACACGGTACAAGAAGTATATGATTTAGTTGAAAAAGATCTTCTGGAAGGATTATCCCTAATAAACGATCAGTTTTTCTCTGGATCTAAAAAATATCATTTTACGAAAAAAGCAGGATTAGCTTTTGCATCACGCTTTTATCTATGGAAAAGAGATTATGTGAATTGTATAAAATACAGTGACCTTTTCCTTGATGGAAATCCAGAGTTATACGTAAAAAACTATGATGAACTCCAAGGATCAACGTACAATGACATTGCAGATAAATACAATGAAACTACTGATGACAGCAATGTATTAGTAATGCAAAAATTCAGTAATCATCAAAGATACGCAACAGGTTTTAGACTAAACATCACTGACTTAGGTGTGTTATTTAACAATCCATTAAATGCTTTTGACCAAAGGACTTCAACAGGTATTTGGAATGTGGGAACAGATGCAAGGTACACGGCTAGATTGAGAGAATATTTTTTCAGAGAAAACTTGAGTTCTAACTCTGGATTACCATATCACATTTCTATAGAATTAAAAGGTGAAGAGGTTTTGTTAAATCGTGCAGAAGCACTATTATTTAATGGAGCGCAAGACGACGCCCTATCAGACATTAATGTACTTGCAAGATTAAGATATAACAATCAAGAGTATAACGATATCAATCAGTTAATCACTTATTACAATGCCACAGATGCGATTGATGCGATTGAACAATTAATTTTGGATGAAAGGAAAAAAGAATTTTGGGATCATGGTCTTCGTTGGTTTGACATAAAAAGATTTAATCTTTCTGTATCACATAGACTACCTGAAAATTTTGGAGGAGAGACTTTAGAACTTTCTGCAAATGATTTAAGAAAAGCAATTCAAATCCCAGATAGTGCAATAGATTTTGGAATCGCACCTAATCCTAGATAATATTAGACATGAAGAAAACAAATAATTTTATAAAAAAGCTTTTTACGATCTCTTTGTTAAGTATTACACTTATTAGTTGTGAAAGAGAAAAAAGCATTACTGCCGAAAATATTTTTGAACAAGAGCAAGAGTCTACAGACCCTTTAGATATTTATTTAAAAGAGGAATTTAGAGACCCTTACGGAAGTGTTATCATCTACAAGTTTGTAGATCGCTATATCGATCCAAACAGAACTGCAGTTCCTCCTAGAAGAGATGTAGTACAACCTGTTGCAGAATTAATAAAGCAAGCCTGGATAGAGCCGTACAATATGGGATCAGATCAAGGAGAAGAATTTTTGAAGAGATATTTTCCCGCAGAGATTGTATTTTTAGGGTCTCCCCTTTATAATGGTGATGGTACTATTACTTTAGGAACAGCAGATGCCGGGGTACGAGTTACTTTAACTCAGGTTAATGATTATAGTCCTGATAATAATGAATGGATTATACAATCATTTAGAACATTACATCACGAATTTGCTCACATCATTGATCAAAATTTCAATTTTGATGTAGAATCATTCTACGAAATCTCAGGAGAAGATTACACTTCTCCCGGTACTTGGACTACCTTGATTTCTGGAAGTGAAAACAGTACTCAATCTATAAACAACGCTATTTCACGCGGTATGGTTACACCTTACGGTACTTCATCGGTAGCTGAAGACTTTGCAGAGATTGTTGCCAGAATAATTACTACGGATCCGGTTGAATTTGAAAATACGTATTTAACTCTAGAAAGCTGTGCCGGTGGCGATGAAGCTTGTTTTCAAAGAAATATTGGACGTCAAAGAATTCAAGAGAAATATAACGCTGTTTTACGATACATGAAGGAAGATGTTGGTATTGATTTATTAATAGTGAGAGACGAATTTTTAAATACCCTTAATTAATAATACAAAACATAATAATATGTTACGAAATATAAAAATTAGTTCATTATTGTTTTTACTATTAGCAGTTTTTGCGTGTAGTGATGATGATGTTCAACCCTTATTCGAACAGGATTCTGACACAAGAGTAAATCTTTTATTAGAATCTTATCGCGAGACCTTGATTAATTCAGAATTTGGTTGGAAAACTGTGTACCAGCCAGGAAACAATTTTGGAGGAAATAATATCTATTTAAATTTTAATGAAGATAACACAGTAGATATTGTTTCAGATGTATTAGGTGGTCAGAATGATTTAGAGACAACCTATCGAGTAGGAATTAGCCAATTTCCTGAATTAGTATTCGAAAATTACACTACGTTCCACGCTCTATTCGAAGCTCAAAACTTTAGTCTTGGTGCTGAATTTGAGTTTATATTTGAAGAAGTTAATGATAATCAGATTATCTTTAGAAGTAAAACAGATATTTCTAACCCAACAGAAATAATTTTCGAAAAAGCCTCTGCAGAAGATCAGGAAATCATTGAAAATTTAAGAGATTTCTATTCACAATTAGAAGATGAGAATAATACTTTTAGATTTATTCGAAACTTAGTAGTGTTAAATGACGCTAATGAGATATTGTACAATAGAACCTTTACCTATTTTGATGATTTAGAAAGAACTGCCGGTGTCACCAATTTTGATGCGGCAACTGGATCTATTTCTACAGAAATTTTACCTATCACGGTAACCGATGAAGGATTTCGTTTTTTACAACCATTAACTCTTGGAGATTTAAGCATTACTACTTTTGTCTATGACCAAGACTTTGGTACCTACACCTCTACAGATAGTGGTGTGACAACCATAATCGGATATGACTTAGCTCCTGTCTCTACCGAAATCATTCCTGAACTTG
This sequence comes from Aquimarina besae, assembly GCF_042434905.1. NCBI lineage: Bacteria > Pseudomonadati > Bacteroidota > Flavobacteriia > Flavobacteriales > Flavobacteriaceae > Aquimarina > Aquimarina besae. The sequence goes on along the minus strand of NZ_CP170199.1, from coordinate 2,632,834 downwards.
CTTCTGCTGATGTAAATTCTTTTGGAGTGGATTTTTCTACCTACTCTTACTTTGATGAATCTTTTGGAAGTACTTTTCTTAGTCAAACTTCAGAGAATTTTATAAACCTAGCTAAGGTAAGTGACCTGTATAGAGTCGATATGGTTCTTGATGATCCTTTCTTTTCTAATCAATCATATTTTATTTTTAATATGAATGATGGAAGTTTCAACTTTGCAACATTCACTAGAGAAGTAATAGCAAATGAGAGAGTAGTTTTTACTTTTTCTCAATTCTTTGGAGACTCTGATGGTCTTATTAATATATTCGCCTTGTTATTTAGTCCAGATGGATTTTACATGACACAAACAAATGAAAGTCAGTTTAGTGGCAATCCATCTTATAAGTTCACAAGCGTAGCTGCACCAAATCTTAATTTCTCTGTTTACGGAATATAGTAAAAATGAGAGTTAGCCTATTTTTTAAAATCTTTGGGAACCAAAAATTCCCAAAGATTTTATTTTTTATACCAACCTGTATTAATAAAATAATTTTTAGTTTAGATCTTCAGCAAAATCTCTAAAATGTCTCAAAACTACTAGGCTATAGTTTCCATCAGCTCCTCTTCTTTGGTAACTCCTCCAGAAAAATTAACAGCGGTTTCTATAAGTGCTAAATGAGAATATGCTTGCGGAAAATTACCCAACAACCTTTTGGATTTAAAATCGATATCCTCACTAAACAAGCCTAAATGATTACTATATGATAATAGTTGATCGAACATCGTTTTGGCTTTTTCCTTTTCACCTATTTTATAAAGACTATTGATAAACCAGAAACTGCATATTGTAAAAGAAGAAGAAGGTAATCCAAAATCATCCTTGTTTTTATAACGATACAGTAGTCCATCATTACATAATTCTCTTTCGGTTGCTTTTACCGTGTTTATAAACCTGGTATCCTTAGCATCGATAAAACCATAAGATTCCATTAGTAAAGTAGAAGCATCAAGATCAGATGATCCATAAGATTGTGTATACGCTTGAACTTCCTCATTCCAAGCATTTTCATAAATATCTTTATAAATTCGGTCTCTTAGCTCTATCCATCTTGGATTATTGTCTGTTTTACCAATCAACTCCCCTATTTTAATAGCTCTGTCTACAGCAACCCAACATAACAGTTTTGAAAAAGTAAAATGTCTTTCTTCGGTTCTAAATTCCCAAATACCCTTATCTGGTTTTTCCCAATTGACATTCACAATATGCACAATACTTTTGCTAATTGTCCATAAACTCTCGCTGTTATCCAGATCACAGTCAAATTTCACAAACTGCTGGTAAATCACATTCATCAGAATACCATAAATATCATTTTGTTTTTGATGATACGCTGCATTACCGATACGTACCGGACTTGAACCTTTGTATCCTTCTAAGTGATCTAATGTTTTCTCTGTTAGTTTTCTTTCTCCATTAATTCCATACATAATCTGTATTTTCTCATCTTTATCAGGAATAATATCTATAATAAATTGAAGAAAACGTTGTGCCAGTCTTTTATGCCCAAGATCAGAAACTACTTTGATCACCATAGATGCATCTCTGATCCAGCAAAATCTATAATCCCAATTACGAACCTCTCCTATGGTTTCTGGTAATGAGGTTGTAGCTGCAGCCAATACTGCACCGGATTTTTCATAACTTAACAGTTTAAGCACCAATGCACTTCTTAAAATCTGGTCGTTATATACATTATAAGAAGTTGTATTCTCACTCCAGTTCATCCAATATACTCTTGTGCGTTGTAGCTTAAGATAACAACGTTCTAAAGACTGAGCTAACAATTTTTCGTGATAGCTAATCACAAAATAGGTGTGTTTTGTTAATTGAATTTCATCACCATTTATAATAGTTTCAGAATCAATATCTGAATAAAGGTATAAAGTATCATACTTATCTTTATCGGTGATGCTTTTTATATAGTTCTCTTTAGTTACAAAGTATGTCTCCTCTTTTGCATATTCTAGCCTAGGGTTGTATTTAACTCTAAAAATAGGCACACCAGATATATGCTTTATATAACGTATGATATCCGATGGAGCATAATAAGAACCATCTGCTTCCTGATACCTAGGCATAAAATCAATGCTTTCAAAAACATCACTTCCGTTTCTAAACTCTGTAACCAAAATATTTGTTTTTGGTATGTATTTCTGAGAAACCGTATAGGCATCTGACACCAAAATTTCAAAGGAACCTCCTTTTTTTTCATCGAGAATTTTTGCAAAAACAGAAGAAGAATCAAAATTTGGCAAACAACACCAATCAATCGAACCTTCTTTCGAGATGAGTGCAGCGCTTTTACAATTTCCTATAATTCCGTAATCCAAATTGTCCATATAATTTCTTGTTCTTTTAAATAACCGTACCTTTATTCACTGAACCGAAATTTAATCAATCATAATTAGTCAACCAACTTTCGCCACGCTTTATGAGTAAAACTATCATAATCTCAAATCGATTACCCTTACAATTAGAAATTAATAATAATTCTATCAATACAATACCAAGTGTTGGAGGATTAGCAACCGGAATGAAGTCTATTCACTCCAGTAGTGATAGCATTTGGATTGGATGGAGTGGTCTAACCGAGGAAAAATTGGACGATAATAAAAGAAAACTTGTAGAAAATGCGCTAAAAAAACATCAATGCGTCGGGGTGCCGATGACAGCATCAGAAATAGATGGATTCTATTATGGTTTTAGTAATAATACCTTGTGGCCCCTATTCCATTATTTTATGGAATACACAGAATTTGACAAAAACAACTGGGAAACTTATCAGTCTGTAAATCAAAAATTTGCGGATGTAGTCATTGAGAATCTCGAAGAAAATGATACCATTTGGGTCCACGATTATCAATTGCTCTTGTTACCAGAGATGATTCGTAAAAAGAAACCTAATGTCACTATTGGATTCTTCTTGCACATCCCGTTTCCTTCATATGAGGTTTTTAGAACAATACCTTGTAGAGAAGAACTATTAAAAGGATTATTAGGAGCTGATCTTATAGGTTTCCACACTTATGATTATGAAAGACATTTCTTAAGTTCGGCACAACGAATTCTTGGACTCGAGATCAACTTCAACAAGGTTCTTCTAGAAAATAGAATGGTAAAAGTAGACTCGTTTCCCATGGGAATTGATTATGATAAATTTCATAACGCTGCCAAAATTCATAACGAAAAAGAAAAGAAAGACAAAACAGAAATACAACAAAAAATAGATGAACATTTGGTTAATGGAGACCGCGCAAAACTAATTCTATCTATTGATCGGTTAGATTACACCAAAGGTATTGCCAATAGGTTAAGAGCTTTTGAATATTTCTTAGATAAATACCCGCAGTTTAAAGGAAAAGCTAGACTGGTTATGCTGGCTGTACCATCAAGATCTAATGTTCCTCAGTACCAATTATTAAAAAATGAAATTGATCAACTAGTCGGCAGAATCAATGGTAAATTTTCTGAAGTAAGTTGGACACCTATTTGGTATTTTTATCGTTCTATGCCATTCGAAAATTTAATTGATCTATATACCTCTAGCGAAGTTGCTTTGTTAACTCCTATCAGAGATGGAATGAATTTGGTGGCCAAGGAATACATCGCTTCGAGAGTTGATAAAAAAGGTGTGTTGATTCTAAGTGAAATGACTGGAGCTTCTAAAGAAATGAGTGAAGCCCTTATCATCAACCCTAACAATTTTGAAGAAATCGCAGATACACTCAAATTTGCCTTAGAAATGCCCGAAGAAGAGCAAATAAAAAGAAATACGGCATTACAGAAACGGTTAAAACGATATAATGTAGAGAAATGGGCCGATGATTTTATGGAATCTATGGAAACAACCAAAAATTCTGCAAAAAAATATTCGCTCAAAAAATTAACCCCTACTCTAAAACAAGAAGTAGTTTCTGATTTTAAAAAGGCAGCTAATAGAATACTGTATATTGACTATGATGGAACACTGGCTCCTTTTGAGAAAATTCCTGAAAACGCAAAACCAACTCAGAAAATATTCGATATTTTAGATACTCTGCAAGAAGATGAGAATACCAAACTAGTACTTATTACAGGCCGTGATAAGGTTACTTTTAACAATTGGTTTGGTCATAAGGATTACACATTGATCACAGAACACGGGGCCTGGTTAAAGGAAAGCTCGAAAGATTGGGAACTTTTAGAGCACGTAAATAATGAGTGGTTCGAATCCATTGCACCGGTATTAGAATCCTTTACAGACCGAACACCAGGTTCTCTCATAGAAGAGAAAAATTACTCATTAGCCTGGCATTTTAGAAATGTCGATCCGGATTTGGGTAAACTAAGATCTATGGAACTAAAAACTACTATACAGCACCTCATCGCTAACCATAATTTGGAAATCTTGGAAGGCGACAAGGTATTAGAAATTAAAGTAAGTGGAATTAACAAAGGGAAGTCTGCTTGCAAAATGCTAGTCGAAAAGAAGTATGATTTCATTTTTGCTATTGGCGATGATTGGACAGACGAATACATGTTTAAAGAGCTACCCTCTGCTGCCTGCACTGTTAAAGTAGGATTGAAGAAAACCATAGCTAAATATTACGTAGACGGTACCGATCAAGTACACGAGTTACTAAAATCTTTTAAATAACGAATAGCAAACAGATATCTCTGAAACATAAGTTTTACATACTTCCAGTCATTATCATAGCACAGTTTTTCTGTACTTCATTATGGTTTGCAGGAAATGCAGTCATTGATGATTTTGCAGCTCAGTTTAATGCTGGTTTCAATATCCTTGGATACTTATTATCTGCAGTTCAGTTTGGATTTATTGTAGGTACATTAACCTTTGCTTTATTAACATTGGTAGACCGATTTCCACCATCCAAGATTTTTATGATATCAGCTCTTCTTGGAGCACTCTGTAATATTGCATTATTGATTCCTAATATAACGGTCCTAAATGTACTGACTGCCCGTTTTGGCACTGGTTTTTTTCTGGCGGGAATCTATCCGGTAGGGATGAAAATAGCATCAGACTATTATAAAGATGGATTAGGAAAAGCACTAGGATATTTGGTAGGAGCTTTGGTTTTAGGAACCGCATTACCTCATTTATTAAAAGAGCTCTCGTGGAATAGTGATTACACATCGGTCATACAGTCTACCAGTATATTGGCCTGTATCGGAGGTGTTTTAATCTACTTATTCGTACCTAATGGCCCTTACCGAAAACCTGTAGCAAAACTTCAGTTCGGAGTGATCACGGAACTTTTTGGGATTATGAGTTTTAGGAAAGCTGCATTGGGATATTTTGGACATATGTGGGAGCTCTATGCTTTTTGGGGATTTGTTCCTGTCCTATTAAAAACATATGTAGAACAGCACAGAGTTGGGCTCCCTATTTCATTTTGGTCCTTTATTGTGATTGCTGTAGGATTTTTTTCTTGTATTCTTGGTGGTTATATATCCTTAAAAACAGGAAGTAGAAAAGTAGCAAGATATTCATTAACTATGTCCGGATTGTTTTGCATTACCTCTCCACTACTTTTCCTGCTACCTTCAGGAATCTTTATCTCACTTCTTTGCATTTGGGGAATATTCGTGATATCAGATTCCCCTCAGTTTTCCACTTTAGTGGCTGCTGCAGCTCCACCGGAGTTCAGAGGAACAGGATTAACTATCGTTAATTGCATAGGTTTTGCAATTACTATTATCAGCATACAATTACTTTCTTACCTGGTAACGAAAATTGACGCTACCTATTTGTTCGTGTTTTTAGCCATTGGCCCTATCTTAGGTTTATATGGCTCCAGAAAAAAGTAATTGCAATAATAAATTATCAATCCGAGCTGTCACCCTAAGCTTTTACACTGAGCTACCACACTAAGCTGCCACACTGAGCTGCCACACTGAGCTGCCACACTGAGCTTGTCGAAGTGTTGTCGAAGTGTTATTGTATTATGACCAAAGTGATCAGGATATTAGAAGTATATACACACTTACTCACTAAAACTTTTTCTATGTAATTTTTTCAATGTATTTTAGAAAACAAAAAGTATGCGATACTTACTAACACTGATAGCTTGTATATATACATCGCTCCTATTTACACAGCCCGAAACCGAAGTATATTTGTTTGATATCTCTAAAAAAGGAGATGCATTCTCATTAAAAAATCAACGAAATATTTCTAACAATCCGGGCTATGATAATCAACCCTTCTTTTATAATGATAACATTGTGTTATTTGCCGGTACCAGAAATGGTCAGACGGATATTGCTAAATATAATATCAGAGATGCCAAAGTCGATTGGGTATCTAAAACGATGATCGGTAGCGAATACTCTCCTACCAAAATCCCAAATCAAAAAGCGATATCAGCGATTCGATTAGATACTACGGGGAAACAATTGTTATATCAATATGATTTCAAAACCGGAAAATCCAGAGTACTACTCAAGGACCTTATAGTTGGATATCACACTTGGTACACTAAAGACATTATTGTTTCTTCTGTTCTGGAAGATGGAGGTTTATCACTAGTTGTTTCTAATCTAAAGGATAAAAGCAATTATACCTTTCAGAAAAAAGTAGGGCGCTCATTACATAAAATTCCAAATACAAATCTGATCAGCTATATCAGCAAGGAAAACGATCAATGGGAAATAAAATCATTGAATCCAATAACGGGTGCGACCAAAAAGATCATAAACACCATTCCACAAGCAGAAGATATGTGCTGGTTGATTAACGGTACTATATTAATGCCCAAAAATAACTTGATTTACAAATACAATCCCAAAACCGATACCGATTGGAGTATTTTTTATACTGCGACTGACTCTGAGATCAAGAAAATTACTAGAATTGCTACCAATAGTATCAGTAATTTATTAGCTCTGGTAGCAGAGAAATCCGATAAACAGAAATGATAACACAATTACTTATTAAGTCCACGGATACTAAAACAGATCGTCTCCATCCGTTCGTAATTGCTATATGTAGTAGGCTGTAGGTTTTTGCAATATGTGAAATTTTACACTACTTTTAAATGGAGATAACAAAAAGTAAACGGTCTTCAAACATTGTATTTAGAAAGCAAGTATGTAAAACAAGTTGATAATAAGCCAAAAAATGAAAAATAAAACTAGTGATTTACTTATTCAAATAATTTCTGTTACTATTGGCGTTTTTCTTGGTTTCGCTATTTCAAATTGGTCAGAAAATAGAAAGGAAACTAAAAAAATTAATTCGCTCATAGAAAACTTAACATCTGAAATTCGGTCAAATAAGAATAAAATAGAACAAGTTATCGAATACCATCAAATTCTCGTTTTTTCCTTAATTAAAAAGACCTGAATAACGTTAAACCTACATTTTAACGGAGTTAATACGCTGTCATTTGATAATAGTGTCTATCAAACCGCAATTCAACCCGGACTTTTTAATAATTTGGAAATCGAAAAGTCTCAGGCAATAAATAATATTTACACAAAACAAAGAGCTTATTAAGAGTATTCAAACTTATTATTATCAGGTTTGATTAGGATGGACTTTGAACAAAATGAAAAGTCCTTTCGGCGAATAGCAACGTATCTATCTATTACAATCACCGATGTTGTTTTCAAAGAGGAACAACTATTAGAAAATATGGCGGAAACACTTAAAATAATAGAATAAAGAGTTACCAACAAAGTAACCGCTCCTCCTCTGGCAAACAGGTGTACAAATGAACAATTTCTAAATAATTGACCTTAAATAAATTCTTTTAAGATCAGTATATAGTATTTAATCTGAGCAGGAACAAAATTATGATAAATCGTATGTGGTTGAAAGCGGTGATCATGCAAAACGACTTTCATAAAAGATGTAAATCAGTAAAGCAAACTGCAAAACCGCATCTCTAATGTCCCAGAACAAGCAATTAACTTCAAAAATTAGAAGGATAAGCGAGCAATATTTAAATAAGACAACAGACCTGAGTTAAAAACGAAATAGAACAAGACCTGGAGGTCAAAATTTATTTGTAAGTTTATTTCAAAAAACTATAGACCCATGAATCAGTTTCTAAACGTTTATCAAAATGTAAAAATACCTCAACGTCTAGAAAGTTTTTTTGAAACAGAAGATTACAAAAACTATAGCACTCATTTTGCCTGGGGATTGAAAGGTTTCTCAAGAGATGTAAAAGCTAAAATAAATTTTAGTTCAAAGGGCTTGGAAAAAATATTTGAATATTTCGCGGAACAAGGACTCAGTGAGAAACACCCATATTTCATACCATTTGCCATACTAAAAAATATGGAACCTTCTTGTTTCGTCATAGATCATAGAAACTCAGACTGTCCAGTTTTATTTTTTGATTGCGAAAAAGATCTTTTTTATGACCACAGCGCAAATCTTGATGAATTCTTAAATAGCTTATTAACAAGTAAAGAGAAGACTCCAATAAAGCGGGTTGAAGCAGCAACAAAGAAAGCGCAAACACTCATCAAAAAGAAAAATTATCCAGAAGCTATTGAGCAACTTTCAGGTGCTTTGCTAAACTACCCTGATCGTGATGATAATTCAATATTTGATAGCAATACCAAAACATTACCTAATGGATTTAAAACATTAGCGACTTGTTACTTACTAAATAAAAATCCTGAAAAGGCTAAAGAAGTATTGGAAAAAGGCGTGCACCGTAAACTATTTTCTTGCGGCGCTTACTTGGTAGAGGTTTATTCCAAAGGGTTGGGAGATTATCAAAAAGCCATTAAAGTGGGTGAGGAAGCATTACACAATATTAATAATATTGATAACTACAGAGCCTGGTGCGACCTTAGAGAAAATTTAGGTTTGGTGTACGTATTGGAAGGTATGGAAGAAGAGGCTAATAAAATGTACAAACAACTCCATGGTGGTAATATCGAAAATGCCAGAAAATCACTTCAGACCCTCATAAAAGAAAATCATTCTAATAAGGGTTTGGCAGAAGAAATCTTGACTTGGTTCACACCAAAAAAATGATTAAAGTTTATTTAATATAACCAGAAAACAAACAAAATGAACAAAGTTTCAAACAATCCGCATCACTTTATCATTTTTGGGATACCTACATTGATTATCGGGGCTATGATCCTCATTTCGAAATCATCCGTTTTTTTATCTAATCCAAACGGATTATCAGTAGGGATCACTGTTGATTTATTATTGACAGTTCCACTGATCTATTTTTTGTTAATTCGGAAAACAAGGATTCCCAAAACCACAGTGATACCCTTGATGGTTATCGGGTTTTTAGTCTGCACGTTAATCATTCCGGCACAGAATCAATATTATCTCGAGCTTTTTAAAACCTGGGTGCTGCCGGTAATTGAACTTTCAGTGATATCCTATGTGATTTATAATGTGCGTAACGCTATAAAGCGTTACAACACGTATAAAAATGAATCCGTTGACTTTTTTACTACCCTAAAAACCACTTGTAATGAAATACTCCCAAAACCCTTGGTTGCCCCTGTGGTGACCGAAATCGCGGTGTTTTATTATGGGTTTATTTACTGGAAAAAAAGAAAACTAAAAGAAAATGAATTCTCTTATCACAAAGATAGTGGCACTGTTGCTTTACTGATCGCAATCATTTTTATCATCGCTATAGAAACTGTGGTGTTACATATGCTCCTTGCAAAATGGAGCACTGTAACCGCCTGGATTTTGACCTTTCTAAGTATATATTCCGGAATTCAACTTTTTGGATTTTTAAAATCCATGTATAAAAGACCCATATCGATCACGAACGATCAATTGATTCTTCGATATGGAATGATGGGTGAAACGATTATTACTATCGCCAATATTGACAGCATAGACGTTTCTTCATCAGAAATTGAGTTGAATAAGGAAACTCGTAAACTTTCTTTTTTAGGGGAACTAGAAAGCCATAATGTTATCATTCGTTTAAAAAAGAAAAATACCCTGACCGGACTTTACGGAATAAAACGAAACTATAAGAATCTGGTGTTTTACATTGACAAAAAAGACGCTTTTAAAGACAGCATAAATAATCATTTACAGCAATATAAATAATAGCCCCCTAAATATTTTGTCAGAAAAAAAGATCTTAAAAGAATGTCACTAAAAATGCAAACAACAGCTTTTTTTGCGATCATTGTGAAGAATAACAAACATAAAAAATCACATAAGAGATGTACATAAAAAAATACAGTATTACTATTCACTTTTTTGATAATTGGTTGCCAACTAATGTGCGCTCAATCGATTTTAATAGAAAACATCAACCTGATTGATGTTGAAAGCGGAAAAATCAAATCAAAACAGCATCTCTTAATCGAGAGAGATAACATCTCGAAAATTTCGAGAATTTCTTCCGAAAAAATAAAAACAAATGAAAAAAATCCTAAGGTAATTGATGGAACAGGAGAATTTCTGTAGTTACTTTTCTGCGATAAACCGATTTTTGCAATCCAGAGGATTTTTAGATTATTTTAGAATCCATATATCATAAGCTGTAGCAGTAAACATTTAACATATGCATGCAAATAGTTACAGTTGGATATTGAAGTGAAAAATACGAAGTATTAGATTTACAACATTATTACCAGCAATAAAACGAAACGAAATGAAATGAAAGTAATATATATCGTATTAGTATTGATTCTTCTCTATTCCTGTAATGGCAAGAAACCGGATTCTAATAAAAAAGAGGATAAGGTGGCTGAGCGTGAAATAGTAGTTCCAGAATTTCATAAAATTATAGACTCAGCAAATGTTAAAGGTTCAATTGTAATCTATGACGTAAAAGACGCCACGTACTATTCGAATGATTTTCAATGGGCAAAAAAAGGAAAACTACCAGCTTCTACATTCAAGATAACGAATTCAATTATAGCTCTCGAAACGGGAATCGTGGAAAGCGACACTGCGCTCTTCAAATGGAACGGCGAAAAAAGGATGCTGAAGAATTGGGAACAAGATTTAATGTTTAGAGATGCTTTTCATTTTTCTTGTGTCCCTTGCTATCAAGAAGTAGCAAGGAAAATTGGAGTGAAAAATATGACTCAATATCTAAAAAAACTGAAATATGGGAATATGAAAGTTGATTCAACCAATATTGATTTATTCTGGCTTGAAGGAGAATCTCGAATTAGTCAATTTCAGCAAATAGGTTTTTTAAAGAGATTCTATAACTCTGAACTACAAATTTCTAAACGGACTGAAAGGATAATGAAAAGAATGATGGTAATTGAGACCAATAATGAGTACAAACTTAGTGGAAAAACTGGCTGGTCAATCAGAAATGGAAATAACAATGGATGGTTCGTTGGATACATTGAAAATCAATACTATACATATTTTTTCGCAACAAACATTGAACCTAACCGCCAATTTGAAATGGACATGTTTCCGATGATTAGAAAGGAAATAACTATGCAGGCATTCGAACAAATGAAAACAATTAAACAAAACCGTTAACAATCGCTTCTTTGAAAAACACTTATTACGAAAGCCATAAAACGAAAGTATAAACATAAAACTAAGGTCAATACTTTTCTAAAAAAACAGGGTATAATCCAATAACTGCTCATAGCTTAGACTACTATTTCTAATTAAAATTAAGAAGCCCAAGAACCTGCTGGATACAGTTTCTTGGGTTAAAATATCTATAACAAATGTAATTATTGTTTATTTAAAAGCAGTTTGAATATCAACTGCACCATTATAGGTCCCTTCTAAATTAACGTAAAGGTCGCTGGCATTCAAAGGTATCACGATCATTGTCTCTGCGTCCCCTAATGTGTTGGAACGAACACTAATTGTCAAATCAAGTTCGCGCGAATTATAACCTAATCCATTAGGCACCTGATATTCAACTCCTCCTCCTATTTGTGGTGTGGAATAAGACAGTGCATCTTTTGGCTTAAAAGTTACTACTGCGTCTACATTCTTTCCGTCTTTTACTATTGCATTTAAGTTGTTCCCTACGTGTACATTAATATGTTTAACACTCATGTTATTAAATTTCTATGAACCTACTCTATTTAAAATCGGTTTTTCGGATTCCACCTTTGTAATAAAAACATCATCCTAGTTACTGGATAGCTTGTTTTCCTTTATCACATTACAAATATCTAATGATACTTTTTTGTTTTTTAGAGTAGAAATACCTGATTTTTTAAAAAAAAGATGAAAAAAGCCAATATTCTTAACCTCTTACTTATAGAATTCTCATTTTGTTATGTGAGAATTTTTATACTATTTTTAGAATCTACATACAAAATATCCATAACAGTATCCACCTAATTATACAGGTGGAAAATGGTTACAGTTGGATATATAAACTAAATATGTGCGATATTAGATGTATAATATTGCTAGGAATCAAAATGAAAACTAGAAAATGAATAAAGACGAGTATAAAAATAAATTTAAAGAAGATGATGCCGTTGGTTGGTTAAGTATAGATAAATTGACAGAGAAACTATATCCAAACCAAGAACCTAAACATTATGGAACAATTATCAAATATATGCTCGGCGGAGAAGATCCACTAGATGGAGTAAGCATTTACGAAAGCAAAAACCAGAAAGACCATTACCATTTTGTGTCTTATGGAATGTCCAGTCTATATTACGATTTGGAAAACTGTGAAGAAGAATATAGTGGATGGGGATTTGAATTTACATTTAGACTAATCCCTTTTGAAGAAGATAATGAAGATCCTAAATGGGCGATATCTTTAATGCAGAATCTCGGAAAATATGTTTTCAATAGCAAAAAATGGTTTGAAGAATATCATTTCATTCCTGCAAATGGTCCTATTAGGTTAAATACAGAAACTGATATTACCGCAATCGCTTTTATTGAAGACCCGGAGATGGGAAAAATTAATACGCCTAATGGAGAAATTCAGTTTTTACAAATGGTAGGAATTACTTCGAGCGAATATGCACAACTAAAACAAAATCCTAAAACAACCGAAACTAAGAGAATACTGGACAGTCTAAAAAAAGAAAATCCATTATTAATAACTGACTTAAAGAGAAAATAACACAACTGCAATCGACGCATATATTGCTTTTATTTAATAAGGAAACAAGCGCATCGTACAAAAGAAATTGTAGACCAAAAATTATGAAAAAAAATATTACAATCCTTGTGTGTGGAATTTTGTTAGCTTTAATTTCTTGTAAATCAGAAATTAGAACACCTGAATTGGAAAAACACTTCTCATCAAATCAAATTTCAGATGTAAATAAAATAACAGAATTCTTTACTGAACAAATTTGCAAGAATAATAAAAAGTCTGATTTCAAAAGTTGTTTTGAAAAAATGCTTCCCGAATTAGTACAAAATGGTTGGAAACCTATCCGTGAAATTGTTGATTTTGAAAAACAAAAAGAAATGTATAATTCAATCTCAAATGAGACTTTTAATGAGATTTGGAATTACCACAAAAGACAAAACCTTACCAAAGAAGTCGAATACAACTCAATTGGGATAAATACATCTGGAAAATATATAAATTACCTGAAAGAAATAGGAAGTAAAAACAACTATGTTGCTAAATATGTCGAAGAAATCTCTGCCTCTGGTGATGTACCCAGTAGAGCTTCTGTTCAAAATCACATCTTCGAAAATCCAAATGATTTAAATTTGATGGATCCTAATATTCAGGTATTAATTGCTATTAATTATTTGACACAAAATAACCGATAAAAGTGGGATAAATGAGAATTAAATTATTGTACGCGATACTATATGTGCAATCATCGTGATCCTATCTACCATCTAATTGACAAATACTTAAAAAATTACTTATTTGAGATTAGTTGTCCAATTCAAAATATTATACTATCTATTAAAAAATTCAAAATAACCCTTTGATAATATTTGGTTGACCAATAATTGCATCCCTGAAAATTTTTTGATACTTTCTACGTTATATAATCGTAACCCACATCGCCAAATCATGATAAAACAAACGCTATCAGTACTGCTGCTTATTTCATTTTTTACACTATCTGCTCAAAACACCTACTACGTCTCTCAAACTTTTGGTAATAATATGAATACTGGTTCACAAGCATCACCCTGGAAAACCATACAATTTGGAGTGGATCAACTAGATCCTGGTGATATCCTGAATGTAGAAGCCGGAACCTATACAGAGATTGTAACATTTAGTGGTTCATCAAATTCTGGTGTATCGGATAGCCCAATTACTGTGCAATCCATTGGGAATGTAATAATTGACGGAAGTTCTATAACTCCAACCGGAAGAAAAGGATTGATCACCATTTCAGGAGCAAGTCATTTGATTATAGATGGTTTTGAATTACAAAACTATCAAACTCCAAATCCGGTAAGTAATGACAATAACACTCCTATCGGAATTTTGATAGAAGGTACTTGCAACAATCTAATAATTCGAAATAACAAAATCCACGATATAAAAAACTTCTCCTCATGCTCTCAAAATAGTGGCTGTGGTACGGGTGCAAATGGCATTGCAGTATATGGAGATACCACCTCAGGGATTCAGAACATAGAATTAATAGCTAATGAAGTATATGAGTGTGTTACGGCATCTAGTGAATCTTTTACCATCAATGGTAATGTAAACGGATTTAAAGTAATTGATAACTATGTTCACGATAACAACAATATCGGATTTGATTTTATCGGTTTCGAGGATGATGTCTGTGCAGCTTGTGGAGATGATAATCAGGCAAGGAATGGTATCGTCAAAGGCAATCGTGCTATACGCAATACAATCTTTGGGAATCCCTCTTTAGGTGTTCCGGCAAATCCGTGGTATCAATCGGAAATCAATAACAACGAAGGAAATGCCGGTGGATTCTATGTAGATGGCGGTCGCAATATCATTTTTGACAGTAATTTATCCGCAGAAAATGATTTGGGCTTCGAATTTGGTAGTGAAAACCAGTTTAGAGAGACATCAGATATCCTTATGATTAATAACTATGTCTACAACAATAAAGAAAATGGGGTCATTACAGGAGGCTACTCTTCAACCGAAGATGATCCCGATGGTGGTGGCGGAGACGCAGTTAGAATTTATATCTACAATAATTCCTTCTATAAAAACAAAGGATGGGGAAGCGAAGTTGTATTTCAAAATCGTGTTAAAGATAGTCGAGTTGCTAATAATATTTTCTTCGGAGAATCATCTACTGCTGCCTGTCACGAAGACTTCAATCCAAGCTCCAATACTAATAATACTTGGGGAACGAATCTCTGGTGGGGAACTTCGGTATCAGGATCAGTACCGGGAACCTCTATCACTCAAAATCCTAATTTTACAGATCCGGATACTGGCAACCTAGATATACAAGAATCCTCTACTTCGGCTATTGATGAAGGAATCATACAAAATGATATTAATACCTGGACAGATTCATTTTGGGATACCAATTTTCCACCTAACGGAACGATAACAGTACACGGAAATACAGATTATAACGGAAACAATCGATTTGTAAACACCATCGATCTCGGAGCTTCTGAGTACAGCAGTACTCTGGGAATAGGAGACTTTCAGGAAAAACCAGTACCTATGACTTACCCCAATCCTGTGAAGAATATAATTAATTTTTCTACTTCTGACGGAGACTATAAGTATACAATCTACGATCTTACTGGTAAAAAATTAGCTCAAGGAAAAGCGACTGATAAAATTATGGTTTCTGACCTTCGAGCTGGAATATACATCTTATCACTGGAAGATACAAAGAGTTCCTGGTCTTATAAATTTGTTAAGGAGTAACAGCTAATGATTGCTTTTATTTAAATTAGGCGATCAAATACATACAAATGAAATTACTGCTTACCTCAACTCTCTTTTTATTTTCAATTATCATTACCGCCCAAACTGATCAAAGAATATATGAAATCATAGATGCAGTTTCTTCGGAAAGAATAGAAGCTGATATCAAAAAATTAGCTGGTTTTGGCACACGACATACATTAAGCGACACCATTTCTACCACACGAGGAATTGGGGCTGCAAGAAGATGGATAAAGTCTGAGTTTGATAAGATTTCCAAAGATTGTAATAATTGTCTAGAAGTTTTTTACCAAAAAGATCTCGTAAAAAAAGGAACAAATCAACGAATCATCAAAGATGTGATGGTAGTAAATGTAGTGGCTATACAGAGAGGTACTAAATACCCGAATCGCTTTATCATAATGAGTGGCGATATCGATTCGCGCATCACAGATCCAACCAATTTTACAGATGATGCTCCGGGAGCAAATGATAATGCTAGCGGAATGGCCGGAGCTATCGAGGCTGCCAGAGTATTGTCAGAATACAAGTTCGAAAACAGTATTATATATGTTGGATTATCAGGAGAAGAGCAAGGATTATTTGGTGGTAAAGGATTAGCCGCTTATGCCAAGGATAAAAACTGGGATATTATTGGTGTTCTGAATAATGATATGATTGGAAATATAAAAGGCGTTGATGGAGTAATTGACAATAGAACTTTTAGAATATTTTCTGAACCTACCAATCTTACAGATGATGAAAAAATGGTTGAACGTAGACGTTTTTACGGTGGTGAAGTTGACGGAATATCCCGTCAATTAGCACGACATATTCATAAGACTACTAAGACCTATATGCCGGAAATGAATCCGATGATGATTTATCGTTTGGATCGTTTTGGTCGCGGCGGTCATCACCGTCCATTTAATGATGCAGGATTTGCAGGAATCCGAATTATGGAGGCACACGAAAATTATACGCAACAACATCAGGATATCAGAGTTGAAAATGGTATCAAATATGGAGATGTTGTCGAGCACGTTAATTTTGATTACGCCGCAAAATTAACAGCTGTTAACGCTATCAACCTGGCTAGTATTGCTTGGGCACCACCTGCTCCTACAGAAGTAAAAATTGGTGGAATTGTAGAGCCATCTGCCAAATTCAAATGGAAAAAAGCAAATGACCCAAATATAAAAGGGTATAAAATCTATTGGAGGGACACCACATCTCCAACTTGGGATTATAGTCGTTTTGTTGGCAACGTCGATAATTTCACCTTAGATGGTATTGTTATTGATAATTACTTTTTTGGTATCGCAACCGTAGGAAAAAATGGACACGAAAGCCCCGTGGTATTTCCTTCCGGAGTATTTAGATAACACAACCTTTCTTATTAAATTAACCACAATAAACATAACCACTTTTAATGAAAATTATTAAAACACTTTCGGTACTATTCTTATTTGCTCTAATCTCTTGCAAACAAGAAGGAATTAAAAGAAAATTACCACCACCCTTGGATATAGCAGAAAACCTATCCGTTCCTGCAAAAGGCAAAGTAATCATTCACGAAAACTTCAAATCTGAATATGTTACCCCCAGAAACGTAGAAGTATTTCTACCAGATGGATATGAAGCTGATTCAGAAGTAAAGTACAAAGTTCTTTATATGCATGACGGGCAAAATGTATTTAATCCAAAGACATCCTACACCGGAATTGACTGGGGCGTAGATGAAACGGTGGATAGTTTGATAAAAGTTGGAAAGATTCAAAAGACCATTGTGGTTGCTGCCTGGAATGGAGAAAAGAAACGCTTTTCAGAATATATGCCAAAAGCACCGGCTGAAGCTACCAGCAGCGCTGAAGTAAAAGCCGCCTTAAAACAAAATACGGGATTCGATGATTTGTATTCTGATGATTATCTGAAATTCTTGGTAGAAGAATTAAAACCATTTATTGACAAGACATATAACGTTTCGACCAAAACTGAAGACACATCTATTATGGGATCCTCTATGGGAGGATTAATATCTCTATATGCGATCTGTAAATACCCCGAAGTTTTTGGCGCTGCAGGATGCGTATCTACCCATTGGCCGGTTCCCGTTTTGGGAGAAGCCTATATGCAAACATTGCCTTCTACCCTTCCGGATCCGGCAACTCACAAAATTTATTTCGATTTTGGAACTGAAACATTAGACGCCCAATACGAACCATTTCAAAAAAGGGTAGATCAAATGATGAAAGATAAAGGGTATACAGAAGGAAAAAATTGGATTACCAAGAAGTTTGAAGGCGCTGCACACCACGAAAAAAGCTGGAATGAACGCGTACATATCCCGCTTGAATTTTTACTACAATAAATTAAACCAAAAAAAATGACTAGGTTTTTCTTTACCATATGTTTTGTTTGCGGATTATCATCAATTTTCTCGCAAACATCTCTTTTTGATCAGCAACAACAATTTACCAAGCAAGATACGCTAAGAGGTTCTATTACTCCAGAAAGAGCTTGGTGGGATCTCTCTTATTACCATCTGGACATATCTGTAGATCCTGATAAAAAAACTATCGAAGGAAAAAACACCATACATTATAAAGTATTGGAAAATCATAATGTGTTACAAGTAGATTTGCAACCTCCTTTGGTTATAGAAAAAGTAGTACAAGACGGAAAAGAGTTAAAAGTAACTTCAGAAGGAAATGCACACTTTATTACGCTCGATAAAAAACAAAAAAAAGGCACTATCAACTCTTTAGAAGTATATTATAGTGGAAAACCCAGAGAAGCCGTTCGTGCGCCATGGGATGGTGGTATTTCTTGGAAAAAAGATGCTAACGGAAAACATTTTGTTGCATCTTCCTGTCAGGGATTAGGAGCCAGCGTTTGGTGGCCAAACAAGGATCATATGTATGATGAAGTGGATAGCATGCTAGTAAGTGTTACGGTTCCAAAAGGTTTGATGAATGTAGGCAATGGAAGACTTCGTAAAGTAGAAGAACGTGATCCAGACACAAAAACATTTCACTGGTTTGTAAGCAATCCAATCAATAACTACGGAGTTAACATTAATATTGGAGACTATGTACATTTTGGCGAAAAGTATGAAGGAGAAAAAGGTGAGCTGGATATGGATTACTATGTTTTAAGAGATAATCTCGAAGCAGCCAAAAAACAATTTAAAGATGCACCTAGAACCATGAAAGCCTTTGAATATTGGTTTGGGCCATATCCTTTTTATGAGGATAGTTTTAAACTAGTAGAAGTGCCTTATTTAGGAATGGAACATCAAAGCTCTGTTACCTACGGAAATAAATATGTAAATGGATATCTGGGTAATGATTTATCCGGAACTGGTTGGGGTTTAAAGTTTGATTTTATCATCATACACGAATCCGGTCACGAATGGTTTGCTAATAATATCACCTATAAAGATATAGCAGACATGTGGATTCATGAAAGTTTCACAGCCTATTCAGAAAATTTATTTCTGGATTATCATTACGGCAAAGAAGCTTCTTCAGAATATGTAATTGGTACTCGACAGGGTATTAGAAACGACAAACCTATTATTGGTCAATATGACGTAAATCACGAAGGCTCTAGTGATATGTACTATAAAGGTGCTAATATGCTACATACCCTACGCCAACTTATAGAAGATGACGAGAAATGGAGATCCATCCTTAGAGGACTTAACAAAGAGTTTTATCATCAAACGGTTACCACAAAACAAATTGAAGATTATATTAGTGAGAAAACCAAAATTGATCTGACGGCCTTTTTTAATCAGTATTTAAGAGATACCAGAATACCTACTTTAGAATACGGTTTTGATGATAACGGATTAAAATATCGATATATCGATACCGTAGAAGATTTTGATATGCCTGTGCGGCTAAAAATTGATGGAAAAGATCAATGGGTGCAGCCCAATGCAGAATGGCAAGTATTAAAGGTCAAAGCTGATGAAATTGGTATTGACCCCAATTTTTATATAAAAGCTAAATCCATTTAATAAAAGAACGTGTGAAAATTTACTTTCCACAGTGGCAAGGATCAGGAACCGGAAAGGTAATCGAAAATGGAGCGAAAGCTATTTTAGATTATTTAAATGATCCTGAATTTGTTCAAATTCCATTATCAAAAATTTTGGCAGGAAAAAATGGAGAAAAAAAACACAATATCAACAACTATGATGCAATAAAAGAACAACTAACCAGACTGAAAGAATACACAAACCAAACACAACCTAAAACCATCAAAACGATTGGAGGAGATTGCGGATTAGAAATTGTTCCTGTTTCCTATCTCAATTATAAATATCCGAATCTCGGAGTTATTTGGTTTGATGCCCACGCAGATATTAATAAACCCTGTGAGTCGCCAAGTTGTAATTTTCACGGTATGCCGCTAAGAATATTGCTAGGTGAAGGTGCTGAAGATATGAACCCACTACTGTTTTCTACTATCAAAGCCTCACAAATCCATTATATCGGTGTAAGGGATTTAGATGATTTAGAACAAATCAGAATTAATGAGGATGAAATCTACGCGCCAAAAAAAACAGATATTACTGAATTGACTCATATTTTAAAATCAAAAAACATCACGAATCTCTATTTGCATTTTGATTTTGATTGTTTGGAGCCAAAAGATTATGATAAAACTTATTATCAGGTACCTCAAGGTATTACAATTGCTGAAGCCGAAGAAGCTATCAAGGCTTTACAAGAAAACTTTAGAATTGTTGGTAGTAGTGTATTAGAATCAATCACAACTGAACTTTCAGAATTACAACCTGTAGAAGAAATTATCCATTTATTGATGAAATAACTTTTTCTAAATAACAATAAATCCCAATACGTTAACACCACTATATGACTGCATATATTATCTCATTTATAGCTGCAATGATTCTAGGAATGTCAAAATCCGGATTAAAGGGTATGGGAATTCTTATCGTAACCATGATGGCCTTGGTTTATGGAGCGAAAGCATCTACCGGCATCGTTTTACCGCTTTTAATTTTTGCTGATATTTTAGCAGTGATCTATTACAATCGACATAAGCAATGGAAATATCTTATCAAATTTCTTCCCTGGATGATTGGCGGAGTACTAGTTGCTGTTTTTGTTGGTAAGAATCTTAGTGAAGAAGTTTTTAAAAGAGGAATGGCCATTATCATAATTATCAGTGTTGTCATTATGTTTCTTTGGGAACGATATGAAAAGAAAAATATCCCTACTGCAATGTGGTTTGCAGGTTCTACAGGTTTTTTAGCGGGATTCACCACAATGATAGGTAATTTGGCTGGAGCATTTTCTAATATTTTCTTTCTTGCGATGCGGATTCCAAAGAATGAATTTATTGGTACTGCCGCCTGGTTGTTTTTCATCATTAATCTCGTAAAACTACCATTTCACGTTTTTAGTTGGAAAACGGTAACACAACAATCTTTATTGATTGATTTATATTTAATACCAGGAGTGCTGCTAGGGTTTATTATCGGACTAAAAGTGGTAAAGCTTTTTAAAGATCAGCAGTATCGAAGGTTTATTTTAATTATGACTGCAATTGGTGGGATCATCATTCTGCTCAGATAAACAAAATCTTATAAAAACGTTATTTAAGATAACTTTCTCATATGTTTATAGGCGTATAGATTATCTTTATAATAAAACGACGCTATGTTTACATTATTTAAGAAAAAATCGGAAAAAGAAGTACTTCAGAAAAAGTATCGATCTCTAATGGAAGAGTCTTATAAGTTGTCACATACAAATCGCAAAGCCAGTGATGACAAACAAGCCGAAGCTGATTTAATCCTTAAAAAAATAGAACAACTACAGGAATAGTATATAAGGTTTCTGTCCAAAAGTTATGAACCTGATACTATCATATACGTATTTATTTTTAATGACAACTTCTCTGCTTATTTTTGATTTTGATAAAAATAGTAACCTTTCTAATTGGAATGTAGTTGATGATGGCGTAATGGGAGGTTTGTCTCAAGGGAATTTTGAAATTAATAATGAAGGAAATGCAGTTTTTTCAGGAACCGTTTCTTTAGAAAATAATGGAGGATTTTCGTCGGTCCGTTATCGTTTTGATACGAAAAATGTCAAAGGATATACTAAGGTGTTGATACGATTGAGAGGAGATAAAAAGAAATATCAATTCAGAATAAAAACGAATGCCAATGACCGCTTTTCATATATCGCCAATTTTGAAACAACCGGTGATTGGCAAACTATCGAGATTTCCTTATCAGAAATGTATCCGGCTTTTAGAGGTAGAAAACTTGATATACCCAACTATCCTGCAGAAATAATGCAAGAAATTGCCTTTCTTATTGGTAATAAAAAAGCAGAGCAGTTTAGGTTAGAAATAGATACAATAGAATTGAAGTAAATATCCGAAATCAACCTCCTGACAAAAGTCATAGAAAAATGTTTTAGTTTTTTCGACCTTTATACTTGTTTTGATTTAAACACTAAACTATGAAACGGTTACTGCTTTTAATGGTTCTACTTTCAGGTATATGGGCTTGTAAAAAACAAATAACCACTCAAAAACAAGAGATTCCCGAGTCAAATTCAGCACAACAAAAAAAAGAAAATAAAGGAATCGCCCAATCATCTCCTTTTATAAAAGAGTTGGTCACATTTGCTAATATAAAAGCAAATGATAGTTCTGATATTGATAAACTATTTCAGGTAAAAATCATTGACTCGACTGGAAAAATATTTCCTTCGAATATAACAGAGGGTATCGATCTATACAAAAAGGCAGTAACATCTCAACAACAAATCACACTACCAATTTTTGAAATTGCCAACTCTGATCAAGTTATTCTTTTTGCTGTTGGTAAAGGTTATATGGATGTTATATGGGCTAAAATTTTGATCAATAAAAACTCACAAGAAATTAGTAAAATTGCATTTGATCACAAAGCGGAATCCGAAGGTTACGGAGCAGAAATAACCTATGCCACATTTGAAAATAAGTTCACCGGCACAAAAATATCCTTAACGCAAAACACTTTCGGTCTAATGCAAAATGGTAAAAATCTTATCAAAGGAGATAAAAAAATCGACGGAATATCAGGGGCAACCATCACCAGCCACGCTGTCATACAAATGCTAAATGAAAGATTAAAAAAATATCAAAGTTATTTACTCGATTAATATTCTTAATATGATAAAAACATAAATTCGACTAATTCTTAAGATGAATTTCGTTAAGACTCTCCATTCTATTTCTTTCTAAGAAAGCATCGATGGTTTCAAAATGTTCGATAACACGCTTGTCCTTAAACTCAAAAACTTTATTCGATAATCCTCTCAAAAAATCACGGTCATGAGATACTAATATCAAAGTACCATCAAAAGCTAGTAAAGCTTCTTTTAGAACATCTTTAGACCTGATATCCAAATGATTTGTTGGTTCATCGAGAATTAATACGTTTACCGGTTCCAACAGTAATTTTACCATAGCCAATCGTGTTCTTTCTCCACCAGAAAGGACTCCAACTTTTTTATCAATATGATCTCCACTAAACATAAATTGTCCTAATATGTTCTTGATCTGCGTTCTTACATCGCCTTTGGCTACCTCATCGACTGTTTGGAATACGGTGAGATTAGGATCTAATAAAGCTGCTTGGTTTTGAGCAAAGTATCCAACCTTCGCATTGTGCCCCAGATCACATTGTCCTTCAAAATCAATTTCTCCCATAATGGCCTTGATCATCGTGGATTTTCCTTCACCATTTCTTCCTACAAAAGAGACCTTTTCTCCTCTTGCTATAGACATACTGGCATCTTTAAACACCACATGATCGTCGTACTTTTTAGACAAATCTTTAGCGATAACAGGATAATCACCCGAGCGAGCTGAGGGAGGAAACCTAAGCTTTAAAGAAGAAGTATCTACCTCATCAATCTCAATAATATCTAATTTTTCCAACATACGCTCACGAGAATTCACCTGATTCGTCTTAGAATAGGTGCCTTTAAATCTTTCTATAAATTGCTTGGTATCAGCAATAAACTTTTGCTGTTCCTGATATGCTTTTATCTGATGTGAGCGTCTTTCCTCTCTCAATTGTAAATAATGTGTGTAATTGGCCTTATAATCATAGATTCTACCCATAGTAACTTCTATGGTTCTATTCGTAATATTATCTATAAATGCTTTATCATGAGAAATTACAATCACTGCTTTTGCCTTATTAAGCAAAAAGTCCTCTAACCATATTACTGATTCGATATCCACGTGATTGGTTGGCTCATCAAGGAGAATCAGGTCTGGTTTTTGTAATAATATTTTAGCCAGCTCAATACGCATTCTCCATCCACCACTAAATTCGCTTGTAGGTCTCGTAAAATCTTCTCTTTTAAAACCTAATCCTTGTAATGCTTTTTCTACCTCCGCATCATAATTAACCTCCTCAATTGCATAAAACTTTTCTCCTAAGTCAGTCACTTTCTGAATGATATTCATGTACTCCTCAGAATCGTAATCCGTACGAGTTTCGAGCTCTTTGTTAAGTCGATCCATTTCTTGCTGCATCTCGTGAATTTGACCAAAAGCTTTGGATGCTTCTTCAAAAACCGTACAATCGTCATCAGTCAACAAATGCTGTGGTAGATAAGCAATCACCGCTTCTTTCGGGCAGCGTACATTTCCTCTGGTTGCTTTTTGTGCTCCGGCAATGATCTTCATCATAGTGGATTTTCCGGCTCCATTCTTACCCATTAGGGCAATTTTATCGTTTTCATTAATCACAAAAGAAACATTACTAAATAATGTTTCTCCACTAAACTCTACAGCAATTCCATCTACAGAAATCATATCATCTTATTTTAAAAATGCAAAACTATGAAAAAGGAGTTCACAGCAAAGAAAATACAATATTATCCTTTTCTTTAATTAATACTATTTGAACAAAAAATATTATGAACTGTCTTTCTTCAATTAAACAAGTCTTTAAATAATATAATTTCACTATATTTTACTATCCATTTTATCCTTTAAAAATCATAAATCCAAATACTAGTTGAATCCTTATCATACAACCTTCAAGACATACAATAAAATAGCCTCATTATACGAAAAAGTATTTATGGAGTTAGATCTATATAATGATACGTATGATAATTTTTGTAATGAACTGATAGATGAGAATCCAAAAATTTTAGAAATAGGTTGTGGACCCGGTAATATCATAAAACATATAATATCCAAAAGACCTGACAGCATAATTTTTGGGATTGATATTGCGCCGAATATGATTGCATTAGCAAAAAAAAACAATCCATCCGCTAACTTCGAAATAATGGATGGAAGGGAAATAAACACATTAAATTCTAGTTTTGATGGTATTATCTGCGGTTTTTATCTTCCTTATTTATCAAAATCGGATCGGTTTAATTTGATTAAAAATTGTGCAAATCTATTAAATAACAACGGTGTTTTATACATTAGCTTTGTGGCAGGTAATTATAAAAATTCTGGTTATCGAACTGGTAGTACCGGAGATCAGGTATACTTTTACTACCATAACTTAGATGATACTAAAAAGGAATTAATCGAACATCATTTTAGCATTCTTTATATCATTCATAAAAACTATCAGAGAAAAGACGGCAGCATAGAAATCCATACGATAATTATCGCCAGGCGAAAAGCTTAATGAAAAATATTGCGTATTTAATTTATGTATTCAATGAAGAATCTATGATCAATTACTTGATAAATTTCCTAGATTCACGAAAAAAGGGAAAATAAAGGTGTGTACCTTCGTTTAGAGATATGTGTTCTCTCGGATAATAAAGCCGGTGAAATTAGAATTAGATTCTCTAAAGAAGTTCAAAAACAATGTATAGAAGAGTTTCCCCACTACCTTATATTAACCTTATAATGCAGTTGTCAAAGGATTTACTTTAATTCCTGCATCTATATTAGATGATTTGAATACTTGAGCGGCATAGCTAGATACAACCTTCTTCCTACACTATGCAATCTTAACGGATTAAAGAAGAATAGTTTCAATTTCTACAATAGATAATTTTCACCAAAGAAGCATCACTGGCAACTGTCAAATATTTACTATAAGGGAAAAACACCCTTTTACAACCGGTTGTAAAACTACACATAAACGGTGTTTTACTTATTGATTAACAAACACTTACACCATAAATTTGCCCCCAGAAGGTACTTCCGGAACACCTGAGTAAATGAAATACATACTTTTAAAACCTTTAATTATGAAAAAATCAATTTTTAAAACGCTAGCAATTGCCTTTACCATTGGAATTGCGTTGGTTGCGTGTGAAAACAAAGAAGAAGAATTACAAGATGAGACTCTTCAAAAGGTAAACGAAACACCGACAGAAGATGCAGTCTATCCGACAGAAGTTAGCGAAACATCTCTAGAGGTAGCAAAAATTCAAAAAGACGGTCATGAATATCGTTTTATTGCCATTGGTGAAAATGACGATATGGTGGTTATTGAGAAATTATACGGTAATGCGGAAAAAAGTAATGAAGACAGTAGTCTAGGGGAAGATTTAACTCCATTTGACATTTTTATTTCTTTAACTGACACCAAGCTTCCGGTACCTGAGCGTATTGCAAAAACTGCAGAAGGATCAGCATTAGCGAACTCAGGAAGACAGATTAATGAATCCTTAGCTCCCATAGAAATTTTGGATCCTAATTATACGGATACCGGGATTCAAAAAGCATGTTATGATGTAGGTTCTACTGGATTTAGAAATTCATATTGCGGTGGAACACCAGTAGTATCGACTCCTACAGACATTAGATTCTGTGATAATGGATTATGGTATTCTAATACTCGTAATTCTTACTACGGAGGATCATGGAGAGAACGTGACGATGTATACACTTGGACCAATGTAGTATGCGGATTGACCAGAGTTCAGTTCTATGCTTGGAAAAGCAGCGGTATATGGCCATTTAATAGTTACTCTTGGCAATTGCAATATCAGGTTGACTTCACCAATGGAATCTGGTATGCATATTACTACACTTCTGATTATACAGAAAGAGAAGTAAGAAGAACAAGACCAACTAACAGTGGTTCTTTTAGAGCCTACACTAGATTCTTCTAGAAGATCATATTACACAAAATCATATAACCCATAACATCATTGATAATGTTATGGGTTTATTTATATTATATATTTCAGATTTAAAAAAGATTTATAACTGTTAACTCTTCCAAAGAATAGATTCTTATTATTTTAGTAACATATCAATAAAAATAAGGTCAAAGCACATGTTTTACAGTAATTCAATTATATGGATATTTTGTTTTTCGATATGCTTTAGTATATCAGGATATTCTCAAAATAAACTCGAAAAAGAATTCCGAATTAACATTTCTGAAGTACCGCAGTTAGCTAAAGAATTTATGAAGCAAGGACCTTTCGATAAAAAGATTAAATGGTATACAGAAGAAAGCCAGAATGGTAAAAGCATTGAAGCAAAAACATGCTACGATAGTAAAAAATATAGTATAGAATTCGATACAGATGGAAAACTTCAAGATATGGAGCAGAAAATCGCTTTTGTATCTATTTCTAGCAGTTTACAAACAAAAATAAAAAGATCGTTAGATAGTGTTTTTATCAAACATAAAATCAAAAAAACTCAAAAGCAATGGGTGGGTTCTCCATCAACTCTTATTTCTTTACTTTATCGAAAAAACACAACCGAATCATACAATATTAACTATGAACTCATTGTAAGAGGAAAGAAAAACAAAAGGTATGAATATTATGAATTGCTATTTGATCATAAAGGAGTTCTACTACAAATTCTGAAAATCGTAAATGATAATACCGATAATCTTCTATACTAAATGAAAAAAGGGATTAGCACTTTAATATTAGTATGTTTATACAATATATATTTTTACCAGTTAAGGGCTCAAACTTCTTTTACCTCTGGATTATTACCAAAGGTTGTTGTATCAAACAAATTGTCTAATACTATCAAATTAGTGAATAGTTTAGAGTCTCGCCAACAGTTATGGGAACACCAACCTGATCAAAATTTCTCCTATGATTACTTACTAACTGATCTTACAACGATCTTATCTTATAAAATATCTTCAGACAAGGTTTTTAATGTTGGATATTTATTAAGATTAGAAGAAAATCAACTTATTCACCGTTCTATAATTCAGTATTCTATAGCTCGTCAATTAGAATCTATGAGAGTAGCGCATCGTTTTGTAACAGATCAAACCTTTAGCAGTAAAGAATCTCCAGAATTCAGGCTACGGTATCGGATTACTATAGAAGTCCCATTTAACGGCTATCGAGTGGATCCGGGAGAATTTTACCTCAAAGTAAATAATGAATATTTAGGAGCCTATCAAAGTACGAATACAGATTTAGAAATAAGGATCATTCCATTTATCGGATACGAACTTAACCAGAAGAGTAAAATTGAAATAGGGCCAGACTATCGCATTAGTCAATTATTCGAATCTAAAACAAAAAATCGACTTTGGCTAAGCATCAATTACTATTATGCAATAGACTGGACCAAACCTATTCAAAATGAAAATTAAACCAGAGTTATATTTCAAAAACGATAAAGAATGGCGTCAATGGCTTCATAAGAACCACAATGCGAGTGATGGGGTTTATTTGATTTTTTATAAAGTTGAAAGCAAACAACAAAGTATGCGTTGGGAAGAAGCCGTGAAAGTAGCGCTTTGTTATGGTTGGATAGACTCAACAGTTAAAAAATTAGATGAAGAACGGCGAAGACAATATTTCTGCCCACGTAAACCAAAAAGTGTTTGGAGTAAATTAAATAAAACCTATATCATCGATCTTATTGATAACAATCTGATGCACGAAAGTGGTTTGAAATCAATTTCCATTGCAAAAGAAAATAGATCCTGGACAGCTTTAGATGATGTTGAAAATGGGGTAATCCCAGATGACCTTCAAAAAGCCTTTACTAAAAATCAATTAGCATATAGTAACTATCAAAATTTTAGTAAAGGGTATAGAAAGAGCTATTTATATTGGTTAAACCAGGCAAAACGACAAGAAACAAGGGATAAAAGAATTAAGGAAATTATCAGACTCTGTGAAGCTAATATAAAAAACCGTGATAACGGGAGATAATATAACTAACCAGTATAAGGAAAAGTCTCGAGAAATTCTTAAGATTTGAAAAAACTCACTTACCCACCAATTAAAGGACTCACTTAACAACACTTTAAGACATTTTGTTATCGAATTCATTATTTTCGATTTAGATAAATCGAATATCATGCACAAACACATCATCACTACCCTATTCCTAGGAGTATTTCTAGTATTCAATGCTCAAGCACAAAAAGATAAAAAAGACGAAAAAAAAGAAGAGAAATGGGATGTTTCCAATCCAACAGGAGCATTTAATTATAAAGACCACTCTTTCACAACCGATGAAGGAACCTGGATGAATCTAGATGTCAGTCCAGACGGAAAAACTATCGTTTTTGATCTTATGGGAGATATTTACAGTATTCCGATTTCTGGTGGAAAAGCAAAAGTTTTACGCTCAGGAATTCCTTTTGAAGTACAACCACGTTTTAGTCCGGACGGAACAAAAATCTCTTTTACAAGTGATGCCGGTGGCGGAGACAATATTTGGGTAATGAATACGGATGGTAGTGATCCTAAACAAATTACCAAAGAAAACTTTAGGTTATTAAACAATGCTGTCTGGATCCCTGATGGTAATTATCTGATCGCTAGAAAACATTTTACCTCTCAGCGCTCTTTAGGAGCCGGAGAAATGTGGCAGTATCATATTACAGGAGGTTCAGGAATACAATTAACTAAAAGAAAAAATGATCAACAAGATGTAAACGAGCCTAGTATCTCTCCAGATGGAAAGTATATGTATTACAGTGAAGATATGTATCCAGGTGGTTTTTTTCAATATAACAAAGATCCAAACAAACAAATCTATGTTATCAAGAGATATGATTTTAACACTGGAGAAACGACTACTGTCACAGGAGGACCAGGTGGTGCTGCCAGACCGCAGGTATCAAGAGATGGTAAAAAACTAGCTTTTGTAAAACGAGTTCGCACGAAGTCAGTATTATACATTCATGACCTGGAAACAGGAGAAGAATGGCCTGTATACGACCAATTAAATAAAGACCAACAAGAAGCCTGGGCCATTTTTGGCGTGTATCCTAATTTTAGTTGGATGCCTAATAATAATGAAATTATATTCTGGTCTGCAGGAAAGATTCATAAAATTAATACTGACAATTCTAACGTTACCAACATCCCATTTACTGTAGATGCTACTTTAAAAATAGCAGAGACCGTACATTTTGATGCTCCGGTAGCGCCAAAAGAATTTGCTGCTAAAGTAATTCGTCATACAGTTACTTCCCCAGATGGAAAAACGATAGTGTTTAGTGCTCTTGGAAATCTTTGGAGTAAAAAGCTTCCTAAAGGCAAACCACAACGCCTTACTACACAGAATTCAGATTTTGAGTTCGAACCAACCTTCTCTCCGGATGGTCAACATATAGTATATGTAACCTGGAATGATGAAACCCTTGGGGCAGTTTGCAAAATACCTGCTGCAGGTGGAACTCCTACCAAATTAACCGTAGAAAAAGGAATCTATAGAACACCTGTATACAATCCTTCAGGTAATTTAATCACTTATCGAAAAGAAGGAGGAAATAATGACCAAGGAAGAAGTTTTGATAAAAAAACCGGAATATATACGATGTCTTCTTCTGGAACTAATCAAAAACTAATTTTAAAAGAAGGTGAATACCCGACTTTTACTAAAGATGGAAAACGTATTTTCTATCAAACCGGAGGGACTTATTTTGGTAATCTTACCAAAGAACTAAATTCAGTTGACCTAAACGGTAAAGATAAAAAGACACACGTAAAATCAAAATACGCTAACAGACTCGTACCAAGTCCGGATAACAAATGGATTGCCTTTACGCATCTTCACAAAGCCTATATTGCTCCTTTGATGATAAACGGCCAAACAGTCGATTTGGATAATAAATCCAAATCAGTACCTGTATCACAATTATCCAAAGATGCAGGAATCAATTTACATTGGTCTAAAGACAGTAAAAAAGTCTTCTGGACTTTAGGGGATGAATATTTTTCTAATGAGATTAAAGATCGATTTACTTTCTTACCTAATTCCCCTGAAAAAGTAGAAGAAGTTACATCTAAAGGTATCAGTATTGATTTAGTCACAAAAACAGATACACCATATGGTAAAATCGCTTTCACCAATGCTCGTATCATTACGATGGAAGGTGATCAAGTTATTGAAGAAGGAACCATTATAATCAACGGAAATACGATTGAAAAAATTGGCAATACAAATGAAGTGCAGGTTCCTGGTGATGCCAAAGTATTTGATGTAAAGGGTAAAACAATAATGCCAGGAATTGTAGATGCGCATGCACACGTTGGAGCATTTAGATATGGATTAAACACCCAGAAGCATTGGCAATTATACGCTAATCTCGCTTTTGGAGTTACCACCGCTCACGATCCATCTGCCAATACGGAAACCGTATTTAGTATTTCAGAACTTATTAAAAGTGGAAAAATGGTAGGACCTCGCCTCTACTCTACCGGTTTCATATTATATGGTGCCGATGGTGATTTTAAAGCTGTCGTAAACAATCTAGAAGATGCCAGATCTTCTATCAGACGAACAAAAGCTTTTGGAGCAAAATCCGTAAAAAGCTATAACCAACCTCGTAGAGATCAAAGACAACAAGTAATGCAAGCGGCTCGCGAGTTAGGAATTAACGTGGTTCCGGAAGGTGGTTCTACTTTTTATCATAACATGACGATGATTATGGATGGTCACACAGGTATAGAACATAACATACCTGTGGCACCGGTTTATAAAGATGTACACGAATTATGGAAGACTAGTAAAACCGGATACACGCCTACCTTAATTGTAAATTACGGAGGAATGAATGGAGAATATTTCTTCTACCAAAAAGATAATGTGTGGCAAAATGAAAAGCTATTAAAATATACACCAAGAGCGATTATAGATGCCAGATCTCGTCATAGAACGATGATACCTGAAGAAGAATATGAAAACGGACATATTTTGGTTTCTAAAACAGCTACAAATTTAACCAACAAAGGAGTTAAAGTTAATCTAGGCGCACACGGTCAGCTACAGGGTCTTGGAGCGCATTGGGAATTATGGATGCTTCAACAAGGTGGTATGACTAATATGCAAGCATTACAAGCGGCAACAATCAATGGTGCTAACTATATTGGTGCAGGAAATGATATTGGCTCCCTCAAAGAAGGAAAATTAGCCGATTTGATTGTCCTTGATAAAAATCCGCTAGACGATATTCGAAATACTGAAACCGTAAAGTATGCGATGGTAAATGGTAGATTATATGATACCGACACGATGAATGAAATCGGCAATACTACTAAAGAAAGAACCAAATTCTGGTGGGAAAATTCTAAATCTAATACTGCTTTTCCTTGGCACGAAGCATCTCAAAGTTTTATGAAACCTGGCTGTGGATGCCATTTAGGTCATAATTAATAGTAGATAGAAAATTCAAAAGAAATAATTATGCAATTAGCACAAGTAAATATTGCTGAAATGTTAGCTCCGATTAACGATCCGATTATGGCCGATTTTGTAAACAATCTGGATCGTATTAATGAACTGGCAGAACAAAGTAACGGTTTTGTATGGAGACTGAAAGACGAAGAAGGAAATGCAACAGCTATTACAGTATTCGACAATCTTTTTTTAATCATCAATATGTCTGTTTGGGAAAGTATGGATGCACTATTTAATTTTACTTACAAATCGGATCACGTAGAAATCCTAAAACGTAAAAAAGAATGGTTTCACCAAATGCCGAGAATGCACATGGCGTTTTGGTATCTAGAAAATGGTCATAAACCCAGTCCAGAAGAAGCTAAGGAACGTTTGTATTACTTACAGGAACACGGTGAAACTCCCTATGCTTTTTCATTTAAAAGTAAATTCACAATAGATGATGCAATTAATTACCAAAAGGGATAACATCTTAGTATTCATTTTTTTATTCTTTAGTATTTTAAGTTGTTCCGAAAAGAAAAAGGTGCAGTATGATATTGTGATTTCTAATGTCAACGTAATCCAAATTGAAGATGGAAATCTTTCAACAAAAACAGTATACATCAATGATGGAACGATCGTAAAACTTGAAACAATAGATAGTATTGAGAATTATACTACTGAGAATAGAATTGATGGTACCGGCAAATTTTTACTTCCGGGATTTTGGGATAACCATATTCATCTTAGAGGCGGAGATTCTTTAATTGAAGCAAATAAAAATCTACTACCTCTGTTTATTGCTAACGGAATCACAACGGTAAGAGATGCAGGAGGAGATCTTACTAATGAAATTTTAAGATGGAGAAAAGAAATAGAAAATAACAGCCTTATAGGCCCAACTATCTACACATCTGGTCCTAAACTGGACGGAGCAAATGCAACTTGGGCTGGCTCTTTAGTTGTAGAATCACCTGGAGACGTCAAAAAAGCGTTAGATTCTCTTGAAAAAATCCCTTCTGATTTTGTAAAAATATATGACAGTAGAATTTCTAGAGAAAACTATTTAGAAGTTTTAAAACAGGCAACAGAAAGAGAAATGATATCTTCTGGACATATGCCATTTACGGTGGAACTAAAAGAAGCATTAGACGCTGGAATAGGTGCGATCGAACATCTATACTATATTCTTAAAGGATGTTCTGTCAGAGAATCTGAAATTACACACGCCATTATCAATAAAGAGCTTAGTTTTTGGAATGCTATGGATGATTTGATCAAGTCATATGATACTACTGCAGCTCACAAAACATTTGAAAATTTAAAAAACACCAATACTTATGTAGTTCCAACACTGCATATTGGTACTATATTAAGTTATCTTGATGAAGTAGATCATAGCAACGACCCTTATCTAAAAATAATAGGTGAAGGAATTATTAAAACCTATGATGGACGCATCAAACGGGCACTCACAGCATCTGATGAAGCTAAAAAATCTAGAAAAGAACTTAATGCCTTTTTTAAAATCCTTACAAAGGATCTGCAAGATGCTGATGTTCAACTTTTGGCCGGATCAGATAGTGGTTCATATAATTCATATGTTTATCCTGGTATTTCGTTGCATAAAGAACTTGAGGCTCTTGTTTCTGTTGGTTTGTCTCCGATACAAGCAATTCGAACCTCGGCATATAATGGATCTAAATTCTTAAAAAAAGATAAAATCACAGGTACAATTGAAATCGGAAAAGTATCAGATCTTGTTATTCTAAATAGTAATCCATTACAAAATATTAAATATACACGTGATATTTATAGGGTTATCAAAGGAAATAAAATTTATGACCCTCAAGAGATTACAAAACAATACAATTGCTCAAATTGTTTTATTTTTAAAAATTGATGTTTTCCAGATTTATTAAATTCTTAACGCCAAATTATGAATGCCATTATTAAAATTAAACCACTAGATTTTATCTGGGAAACAAGGGATCCTTTTTTATTTTGTGCATATCACGAAGATCAATACCCTAAAGGAAATGAGAAATTAGGTCCCGATGCTTCACTGGCAGGAAGAAATATTGGAAAAGATTTTACTCCCAAGGATGGATGGAGAATGTATCACGGAACCACGGTTCCCGGTTTTCCTGCGCATCCGCATCGTGGTTTTGAAACGGTTACTATTGTACAAAAAGGCTTGGTAGATCATTGGGATTCATTGGGAGCTGCTGGTCGTTTTGGGAATGGTGATGTCCAATGGATGACCGCCGGAAAAGGTGTTCAGCATTCAGAAATGTTTCCTCTTTTAAACACTGAGGAAGAAAATCCTTTTTTATTATTCCAGATTTGGCTCAATCTTCCAAAAAGTAAGAAAATGGTCGAGCCTCATTTTAAAATGCTTTGGAGTGAGGAAATTCCGATTATAAATAAAATTGATGTTAATGGTAATACTTTGGAGATCAAGCTAATTTCCGGAAATCTAGAAGAAAAAACAGCTGTTGATCCGGCTCCTGATTCCTGGGCGGCAAATCCAGACAATGAAGTAGCCATTTGGACAATCAAAATGGCTCCAAACGCCGAATATACATTTCCAAATGCTTCTAAAGGAGTGAATCGTTCTATTTACTTTTTTAAAGGAAATGAAATACAAAGTGAAGGATATACAATTCCGGTAAATCACGAATTAATAACACAAGCCGAAAAAGAGTTAACTATAAAAAATGGAGATACCGAGTCTCATTTTTTACTTTTGCAAGGCAAACCTATAAACGAACCTGTGGCAAAACAGGGACCTTTCGTGATGAATAATCAGCAAGAAATTAGAGAAGCCATCCTAGAATATCAACAGACTCAATTTGGCGGATGGCCTTGGCCCAGTTATGATTATACGCACGACAAAAACAAAGGTCGTTTTGCACTCTATCCGGACGGATCAGAAATTTCTAAAGACATTTAAAACTTTAACAAACAACACATTACACCTATTCAGTATAAGGTTTTAAAACGTTCCTCTTTTAAAACTATTATTAAAACACTATCTTTATTTATGGGATCAAAAAAATCAGGTGTTTAAATGATGTATTCGTATGGTAAAAAAACTACGCTGTTTATTCCCTTTCTTTTTGACACTTCTCTTCGCAGGCTCCTGTTCGAAATCATTAGTATTAAGTGACGCTGAAAAAGAATGGTTATCGCAAAATGATAGTATTACCGTTGCCATCTATCCCTATTATCCTCCATATCAATTTATCAATGAACAAGGCGAAGCTGATGGTGTTTTTATTGAATACTTAGAACTAATCGAGCAAAAAATCAACTATAAATTTATAAGAAAACAATATAATCATTGGCCAAAGCTCATTGAAGATGCGAAAGCTAATAACATCGGTTTGATCCTTGAAATTCAAAGAACACAAAAGAGAAAAGCTTATTTAAAGTTCTATCCTCCTCTATTTGAATCACAGCACGTTATTGTTACAAGAAAGGATGCCACATTTGGAAACACCCTAAATAGTTTGGAAGGTAAGATATTAGTACTTCCCGAAAATTATGGAATAACCGAAACTTTAAGTTACGAATACCCAAATTTCAAAATTGTAACACTACGAGATGAACTCGAGTGTTTAACCGAGTTGGATTCTGGTAAATATGATGCCTATGTCGGTCCCAGAGCTGTAGCGAATCATTTCATTAGATCCAAAAAATTAGATAATCTAAAAATAAGATCGGGTATTAGTTATAATTATAAACCAGGTATAGCCATCAACAAAACTAATACCGTGTTGGATGGTATTATTTCTAAAGCGTTGGGGAGTATAACAAAAGAAGAAAGAGAATCTACATTAGACAATTGGTTATATCAGAATGTAGTTCCGTTTTATCAAACCTCAAGATTTTGGATCATCGTATCTTTGATTTCTTTACTAGCCTTTATAATAGGAGCAGTTTTCAATTCGTACCTAAAATATAAGATACAGCAGAAAAGAGAAGAACTTATTATTGCAAGAGACATAGCAGAAGAAAGTAATCGCTTAAAAACAAATTTTATAAATAATATCCCACAAGAAATTCGGACTCCAATGAACGGGATTATAGGACTTTCAGAATTTTTAAATGAAGAAGATTTAAGTCCGGAAGAAAGGCAAAAATATGCCCAAATGATTATCGGAAACAGTAAAGAACTACTATCGATAATTGACAATATTTTGGAGATATCTCAATTGCAAACTAAAAGATTCACTCTTAGACTCGTTGAGATAAATCTTAGTGACGTGTTCAAATTATTGGTCACCAATTATGAAGCCAAGGCTGCAGAAAAGAATCTTAGCTTTTACATTGAAAGTAACTTGACCAACTCCCAGAGTCGGGTACTTATGGATCGCCCTAAACTAAACAAAATACTAAACGCATTTATCGATAATGCTGTAAAACATACACAAGACGGTGCCATCACCATCTCATACAGGATAAAAGACGACTTTTTACTTATTTCAGTAAAAGACACTGGTATTGGTATGAGCGAAAAAAATCAAAATAAAATAAAGAAAAGTTTAGCTTCTACTTCCGAAAATATTGTTGGAGGATATGATGGAATAGGACTGGGATTAACTATTGCGAAAAAGAATGCTGATTTTATTGGAGGCAAGATCACAATGGAAAGCCAAGAAAACAAAGGCACCACTTTTACCTTACAAGTACCTTACAATCCTGTTTTAAAAAACAAAGACGATGCAAATGATAGCACAGACAAAAATCTTTCAAAAAAAGAGAAACATATCATCTTAATTGCCGAAGATGGAGAAACCAACTTTTTGTTTCTTAAAACCATTCTCACAAAAATGAATGATTACGATTTTACTATTTACAGAGCAAAAAATGGCCAGGAAGCGGTAACAATCTGTCAAGAAAATGAAAATATAGATTTGGTTTTGATGGATATAAAAATGCCGGTAATGAATGGATATGATGCAACTTCATACATCAAAAAAATGAGGCCTGATTTGCCAGTAATCGCACAAACGGCATATTCTATAGAAGAAGATGTACAGAAAGCTCTGGATGCCGGTTGTGATGATTTTGTCTCAAAACCGGTAGACAGAAAAATTCTTCGACCTATGCTCAATAAATATTTTCCTATTTTTAAAAATAGAAATAAGCCCAATTCTAAATAACATATGCTTAACCAAATCAAATGTGCTTTTGTATTGATCTGTTTAATTACAGGCATAACCTCGTGTTCTGATACTACTATTCTAAACACATCTGAAAAACAATGGCTTCAGGAACAGGAAGCTATTAATGTGGCAGTATATCCTTATTATCCACCGTATCAATTCTTAAATAAAAATGATAGTATTGACGGAATTTTGGTAGATCATTTGGGTTTAATAGAAAATAAAATCGATTATACTTTTCGAAAAGTATATTACACTAGTTGGACACAATTATTAGAGGACACTAAAAATAAAAAAATAGATATTGTCCTGGAAATGCAAAAAACAAAAGAAAGACAAAATTATCTGAATTTCTATACTGAGTTTTTTGAAACGCCATTTGTTTTAGTTGTTAGAAAGGATTACGATTCAACTTTCAATTTAAACGATTTCAAAAACCAAACGGTTTCTGCTCCCGAAGGGTACTCAATTGACGATTATCTTCAAAAAACATACCCTGATTTGAACATTAAAAATTATCCTGATGATATTAGCTGTTTGCGCAGTGTTCAAGAAGGATCATCTGACGCTTTTGTAGGAGGCAAAGCGTTGGTAAATTATTTAATAAAATCTGAAGGACTAAATAATTTAAAAGTTGCAACAGAAATTAATTACGACTATGTTCCGAGTATGGCGGTTCGCAAAGAAAACAAAACACTAAATACTATTATCTCCAAAGCAACTCGCAGTGTTTCCGATAAAGAAAAACAAGAAATTTTAAATAATTGGTTATTTAAAACCGTACAACCCTTTTATAAAAAAGCAAAATTCTGGATCATATCATCTATAATTGTATTTGCTGCTTTTGCCAGTATTGTTTTGATTCAATTTTATTTGAAATTTAAAATAAAACAGAAAACCAGAGAACTTCAGGTTGCAAAAGACAAAGCAGAAGAGAGCAATAGGATCAAAACCAATTTTATTCAAAATATATCTCATGAAATTAGAACACCCATGAACGGAATTATGGGGTTTTCAGAATTACTTAAATCTGATTCTTTAACTCCTGAAGAGCGAAAAGAGTATACCGAGATTATCATTAATAGTGGTAAAGATCTTATTACTTCAGTTGACGATATTTTAGAAATTTCGGCTCTGGAAACGAAGCAAAGTACATTGCGTTTTACAGAAACAAACGTACATAAACTTCTAACAGAACTGGAATCAGAATATTATCAAAGGGCCAGCAATAAGAATTTAGCTTTACACTTTGAAAACAAAATCCCAGAAGAGAAAAGCACCATAATTACGGATAAAACCAAGTTACATAAAATACTGAGCAACTTAATTGATAACGGTATAAAATTCAGCAATACTGGTTCGGTGGCAATCTTTTCTTATCTTGTAGACGATTTTATTCATATATCTGTGAAGGATACAGGAATAGGAATTAAACAAAAGGATCAGGACATCATTTTTAAAAGTTTCTCTCAATCAGAAAAAGAAATTTCTAAAAACTTTGGTGGTCTTGGTTTAGGCTTGGCCATAGCCAAAAAATATACAGATTTGATCGGAGGAAACATTTCCTTTGTTAGTAAAGAAAATGAAGGAAGTACCTTTTTATTAAAAATTCCATATACCGAAATGCAAGAAAACCCAGAATCGCCTACTGACCTGCAAGAATCCTCTAAAAAAGAGAAACACGTAGTCCTGATTGCCGAAGACGGTGAAATTAATTATTTATTTTTGAAAACTGTGTTAACCAAAATGGCTGACTTCGAGTTTGTTATTTATCGAGCAGAAAATGGTAAAGAAGCAGTAGACATTTGCACAGGTAATGAAAAAATAGATTTAGTTTTGATGGATATAAAAATGCCTATTATGGATGGGTATGATGCCACCAGGCGTATTAAAAAACTAAGACCCAATTTACCGGTGGTAGCACAAACCGCGTATTCTACGGAAGAAGATATCGAGAAAGCATTAGCAGCTGGTTGTGATGATTTTTTGGCCAAACCAGTAGACCGAAAGATACTAAGACCTATTTTGGATAAATACTTTTCCATCTTCGGAAATCAGTAAATACCCATGTCTGTCAATCATCAATATGCAGGCTTTTTAGATAGCAATTTACTTTGGAATCATTCTTCGCTTTTTCAGCTGCCCCAGTTTAAACCAAAAGATTTCTATCCAATTACTAACTGTAATATATCCATTGATATTCCGGAAAATGAAGTATTGGGAAAAAGGATTGAACATTTTTTTAATTATTTTCTACAGAATAATAAAAACTATCGGGTACTTTTAAATAACCTTCAAATATTTAAAGACAAAATCACTATAGGAGAGTTGGATTTTTTAATAAAAGACCTGACCCAAAATAACATACTACACGTAGAATTGATTTATAAGTTTTATTTGTACGATCCACATCTAAGTGACAAATCAATAGAAAGATGGATCGGTCCAAACCGAAAAGACAGTTTGTTGGAAAAAGTGATTAAACTAAAAGAAAAACAATTACCACTACTCTATCGGACTGAAACAATCGATTATTTGAAAGAACTAGGTATCGATCCCAGTGCTATTTTACAAAACGTATGTTTTTTTGGAAATCTATTCGTTCCACTCCCCTATTTAAACCAAAACTTACCATTATTGAATAATGATTGTATTGTAGGATATTGGATTCGAGAAGAAGACTTTAATTTAAAAAAATATGGTTTAGAGTTATTCTATATTCCTGAAAAAAAGGATTGGATAGTACATCCAAAACATCATACAACCTGGTTTACGTTCGAACAAATCTCAAAACAGCTACAACAACATCTTGCTCATAAAAAATCTCCACTACTTTGGATTAAAAGTACCGGAGATTCTTTTTCTAAATGTTTTGTTGTTTGGTGGTGACTTCGAGTTAATAGTTGTTTGTTTTTAGTTGATAGAAAGAATATAATCATTTGTCAATATCATTAAACCAATAAGACTGATAAATCCATAATGCATTAAAACTTAATAATGACGACAAAAATAAAGCGAACTGAATATTAATTCAGGTTTGATAAAGAGTATAGTTCATTTTTATGCTTTAACATCACACAATTCTGGTGATAATAAAATATAGTATCTCATTAGATTTAAACAGTTCGAAGTCGTAAAAAGTTCTAGTGTAAATTGAGGAGGTCATTATCATATAAGCCCACGATAAACCATCAACCATCAACCATCAAACCATCAACCATCAACTAAATCTACTATAAATCACTAATATAACTTCCATACAAATCTTTAAACCTAAAACCCTCAGACAAACGATATTTACTCAGCTTTTTGTGCTCTACCAATCCCCATAACAAAAATTCTTTCATAAAATAGCTATCATTTGCATCCAGATCACGCTGATATTTTTTGATCAGATCATTGAGTGGTTGAATCTCATCCAACTTCTTTTTATATTCGGCTTCTGGTATTTCATCCAAAAGCTCAAAACCACTTTGCTCAAAAAACCAATCGATCAATTCCTGATACGGACTTCTTTCACTTTCTTTTTCCAATCTTTCAATTTTAGGAAAATAGTCAGGAAACAAGGTTTTGATAGAATCTGAAATCAAATTTTGTGCTACAGAAGCGGCTCCTTCCTGTTCTCCTTCATAGACCAACTCCACCTTACCGGTAATTGCCGGAATCACTCCCATAAAATCACTTAACCTCAAAAACGTGTGTTCATCTCCAGATTTAAGAGCTCGATATTCGGCTGTACTTAATAAGTTTTCATAGGCAGTGATGCTCATTCTAGCACTTACACCACTTTTAGAATCAATAAATTCACTTTCTCTAGCTTGAAAACTGATTTGTTCTAAGAGATCCTTAGCCAAATCCGGTACATATACTAGATTACTTTGCCTGGAATCTAATTGTGCCTCTTGTTGTGTAATCATCCTTGCAATCTCGATAGTTTCGGGATAATGTGTAAGAATCTGAGATCCTATTCTGTCTTTCAGAGGAGTAACTATACTACCCCTGTTGGTGTAATCTTCCGGATTTGCGGTAAAAACAAACTGCATATCTAATGGTAAACGAAGTTTAAATCCCCTTATCTGGATATCGCCTTCTTGTAAGATATTAAACAAGGCTACCTGAATACGTGCTTGTAAATCAGGTAATTCATTAATTACAAAAATACAGCGATTGGCTCTTGGGATCATTCCAAAATGAATTACCCGATCATCGGCGTAACTCAACTTTAGATTAGCGGCTTTTATAGGATCTACATCTCCAATAATATCTGCTACAGTTACATCGGGTGTTGCTAATTTCTCTGCAAAGCGATCATTTCTGTGCATCCAGTAAATTGGGGTTTCATCGCCTTTTTCCTTAAGAATGTTGGTAGCGTATCTGGATATGGGATGAAATGGATCATCATTAATTTCTGATCCTTCCACAACGGGAATCCATTCATCTAATAAATTGATCATTTGTCTGGCCAGACGTGTTTTTGCCTGACCTCTTAATCCTAAAAGATTGATATTATGTCTGGATAAAATTGCTCGCTCCAGTTCAGGAATTACGGTGTTCTCATATCCATGAATCCCCGTAAAAGTATCTTCGTTATTACTGATTTTTGTTCTTAAGTTATCTCTAAGTTCATCTTTTATACTTTTACTTTTATATCCTGATTTTTTTAATTGTCCGAATGTCGTAATGTTTTTAGTATCCATATTTCTTTTCCGTAGTATATTCTATATTTTGGGTTATCTTTTATCCTCTAATTCTTTTTTTTCTATTGGTTTCATAATCTTCAAATATCATCTCGCCCAACCCTTTTAAGCCTGTATAAAAAGCTTTACCTTGATTGGCATAAGTAAATTCTCTTACAAACTGCATCAGATAGGGGTCTTGTGCTATCATAAAAGTTGTAATAGGAATGTGCAATTTTCTGGCTTGTTGTGCCATCATATAACACTTATTAACAATCCGTCGATCTAAGCCATTACTATTTTTATAATACTGTCCATCAGGCATCCTAAGGCAACTTGGCTTACCATCAGTAATCATAAAAATCTGCTTGTTGGTATTACGTTTTCTTCTCAGCATATCCATTGCTAATTGTAACCCTGCAACGGTGTTAGTGTGATAGGGTCCTACTTGTAGATATGGTAAATCCTTGATTGCTATTGGCCAAGCATCATTACCAAACACCAAAATATCTAAGGTATCTTTTGGATATCTTGTCGTAATTAATTCTGCAAGTGCCATAGCTACTTTCTTGGCAGGTGTTATGCGATCTTCACCATATAAGATCATACTATGACTGATATCAATCATCAATACGGTACTCATCTGAGCTTTGTATTGGGTTTCTTCTACCACTAAATCATCCTCAGTGAGATTTAATTCTCCAATTCCGTGATTGATCTGAGCATTTTTCAAACTTTCAGTAATAGATATTCTTTCTAAAGCATCTCCGTACTGATAGTTTCTATACTCACCTGCGTGCTCATCACCTCTTCCTGTATATTTAGTCCTGTGATTTCCGGTTCCGCTGCGTTTCAAATTTCCAAAAATCTGATCCAGCGCTCTTTGTCTGATAGCCCGTTCAGTTTTAGCAGTAATAGACATCCCTCCTTTACCATCAGGTTTTATCTCTTCTCGGATGTATCCTTTTTTCTTAAGATCTTCGATAAAATCGTCTAATGTATAGTCTTCGCTAGTAAGTTGATATTCCTTATCCAACTCACGCATCCAATCCAAGGCCTCGTCTAGGTCGCCAGAGGTATGTGTAATAATCTCCTGAAAAATATCGAAAAGCTTATCAAATGGAGATTGTTCTGGTGCTTCATAATGCTTGAAGGCAAATCCTTTTTTAAAAATTTCCTTTTTCTCTTTCATCATATAAATTTACCACATTTTATAAAAGATAGCGACTCAACTGTCTAGTAATCCTATAGAATTAACAAATGTTTTGGAGAATTGGCCATATACAGCATCTCTTTCTGTTCTCAATCTATAAACTATTCACAATTCTTATCTTTGGAAAGTCAGGCATATTTTTTAATCTATACTCTGAGAATTGCATATATCAAATAATCTTAATCATCTTATGAAAAATATATATTTATCATTATTAGTAGCCTTACCATTCATAAATTTTGCGCAAGACGATATCGAAAAAGTAACATCCACCGTTTCTAAAAGTGAAATTGAGGGT
Organism: Aquimarina besae; assembly: GCF_042434905.1. Classification (NCBI taxonomy): domain Bacteria; kingdom Pseudomonadati; phylum Bacteroidota; class Flavobacteriia; order Flavobacteriales; family Flavobacteriaceae; genus Aquimarina; species Aquimarina besae. Next base: position 2,588,994 of record NZ_CP170199.1, on the reverse strand, counting down.
CATATTTATTTTTTAGCGTCAGATGAACTAAAAGGAAGACAGACTGGTACTCCTGAAAACAAAATAGCTGCTCAATATCTAGCTAATATGTTACGTGGATATGGGGTTAAACCTGTAGCAAAAAATAACAGCTATTTTCAAAAAGTTACACTGAACACTACGTCTTCCTTTACAAAATCCACATTAAATATTGGGGATTTTACAACTTCCAAAATAGTAACAATAAATAAAACAAACACCTCGTTTTCCGGACCAATTGTATTTCTTAATTATGGCTTACCCGAAGATTATAAAAATGTTGATGTAAAAGGAAAAATAGTAGTTACTTATTCTGGTACAAAAGATAATAGTAATCTTAGATTCGCATTTTCTAAAATTCAAGAGAAAACTTTGCTAGCCAAAGAAAAAGGTGCTACAGGAATTATAGAAGTTAATAGTATAGACGATAGAACCTGGTCACAATTAGAGCATAGCTTTAACGGAGAAAAAATGAGTGTTTCTGAGGAAGAAAAGACCAATAATTTTACCTATTTATGGATCAATGATCAAAAAGAAGAGATTAGTAAATTCTTTGAAGCTAAAAAAGAAGTGAGCGCCTCTTTAGAAATACAGGGTATTAAAAAGGATACCGTAGTTTCACAAAATGTAGTCGGAATGGTCGAAGGTACGGATCCTAAACTAAAAAATGAGTTTATCATTTATTCCGCTCATTATGATCACGTAGGTATCGGAAAAGCTATTGATAATGATTCTATTTATAATGGTGCAAGAGATAATGCAGTTGGAACTGTTACCGTATTATCTGCTGCAGAAAACATTGCTAAATATCCTACCAAAAGATCTGCATTATTTATCTTATTCACCGGAGAAGAAAAAGGGTTACTAGGTAGTAAATGGTATGTAAATCATCCTATGATTCCTCTTAATCAAATGGTATATTGCTTCAATAGTGATAATGGAGGTTATAACGATACGAGTATAGCAACCATAGTAGGTCTTGAGCGAACAACTGCAGCAGAAGACATTAAAAAAGCAACAACTCCTTTTGGACTAAAAGCTATTGATGATCCCGCTCCAGAACAAGGTTTATTTGATCGATCTGACAATGTGCATTTTGCTGCTAAAGGAATTCCTGCACCAACATTCAGTATGGGTTTTACAGCTTTTGATGAAGAAATAACCAAATATTATCATCAGGTGACTGATAATCCGGATACATTGGATTATGATTATCTATTAAAATTCTTTCAATCCTATGTATTGGCTTGCAGAAATATTGCTAACAATCCTGAAACTCCTTTTTGGGTTGAAGGGGATAAGTACTATGAAGCCGGTAAAAAATTGTATAATAAAAAGTAGATTATCATTTTCTCATCGTTTAATTTCTAATCTATATGAAATCTATAATATCTATCATTATCATTAGCTTTTTGGCGTTCTCTTGTACACATCAAAATCCTCTGGAAAAAATCTTGAATAATAGCGAGCAGGAGATAGATAAAGTGGTTCAAAACCCAGAGAAACATGAAGTTCAGGTTTTATATAGTCAGATTGATAGAGATGAGAACGGAAAAGTGATTTTTACAGATTATGAATTCAATGTTTCTGACAGCACCTATTTTTATCCTGCAAGTTCTGTAAAGTTTCCTATAGCACTACTAGCATTAGAAAAGCTAAATGAGCTACAAAAAAGCGGAATTTCTATAGACAGAAAAACACCGTTCATCATTCAATCTGATACGCTTTATACCAATATTGAGAAGGAAATTACTAAAATTTTTGCAGTAAGTGACAACCAAGCATATAACCGTTTATTCGAATTTCTGGGACAAGATTATATCAATCAAAAATTAAAATCTAAAAACTTACAAGGCAGGATTTCACATCGATTATCAACATCCAATGCTCATATTTTAAAGACACAATCAATTTTTTTCAAAAACAATGTAGCAGATAGCACTTTTCTGTACCAACAAGAAAGCACAGAAAACGCATCTCCAACAAAGTTATCTTTGAAAAAAATATCAAAGGGAAAAGGATATATAGATAATGATACTTTAATAGAACAACCAAAAGATTTTTCAGAAAAAAACTATCTCCCTTTACGCTCTTTACACAAAATGATGAAACAAATTCAGTTTCCGGAAATGTATCCAAAAGAAGAGCGTTTTGATATGTCTGAAAACGATCGTGAATTTGTTCTAAAAGCGATGCGAACTTTACCTGGTAAGGCTGGCTATGATAAAAAAGAATATTATGATGGATATGTAAAATTCTTTATGTTTGGAGATAGCAAAGAAGATATTCCAGAGCATATAGAAATCTATAATAAAGTAGGATACGCTTATGGGTATCTAACAGATTGCGCTTACATCAAGGACACTAAAAACAACATTGATTTTATTCTATCTGCTACCATACACGTAAATGAAAATGGGATTTTTAATGACGACAACTATGAATATGACAGTATCGGCATTCCTTTCCTATCTACCTTAGGAAGAAGCATTTACAACCTAGAAACAGGGCGAAATAAATAAGTGACAAAAAATCGTCTTCACTTCCTTATTCTTCAAAAACCTTACAAACAATGCAATGAACCTCATATTTTATGATTTATTCACATTTTTTTAACATAACTATATCATAAAAGGGTGTTTAATCACTTAATTTTGAAATTCCCTTTATTTAAGAATATCCAAAATTAGTACAGGCAAATACAAAAGTATGGTTACAATATCAACATAGTAGCTATATAGTATGTCTGAGACATAGTATATAGTTTTTATAAAATTTAAAATATGAAACACTATTTACTTTTCTTGGTAGTATTATCTGTCATTATTGCATATCCAAATAGTATCAAAACGAAACAAAATTCTACCTATACTTTTCACAACCAAATAGATCGCAAGCTTTCTGATGAAGAAGTTCAAAGACGTGGTCTTGATATACTTGCGGCTGAAGTGATTGAACGTATCGATGAGATCGATTTAAGGAAAATGGCCAGGTCAGCCATCTTTGAAACATCTTACGGATTTCGGTGGAAGATGATCAATCTTCATACAGGTAATATTATTATTATCAAAGTTGACAAAAATTTCAAGTTAATTTCGGCCAGAAATAGTAAAAAATCAAAACTGATGTAACCTTAATATTTTTTCCTTAGGATAGCATTTCCATCACATCCTTATAATCTTCTAAATACTCCCAATATATGATTCTGTCATAGGCGTATTTAATCAATATATATTTCTCACTAACTGAAAGTATTCGATCCACCGCTACCAGCTTTTTTGAAGCAGTTGCCACCGATACTTCTTCAGTAATTTCTTGATTTCTGGCATCGAAACCGTGCAGTATAATATGATTTTTTAAAGTGAGTTCTATAAATTTCATAATCTTGGTTTTTCTAATTCAAATGTAGCCATTTTTCACCTTAACACCCCTTTAAGAGTTTAGCATTGTCATTTTCTTAACTTTAGGCTCACAATTAGGTAATCGGTCAAAAAATGTTAAAAAGATTTTTTCTTTTAACGCTTATTTCTCTGGGTATTTCTGGTTTTTCCCAAAAGAAATTATCTTTAATCTACACGGGAAATATGGGGGTTTATATATCGAATGGGGATTCTTCTGTATTAATTGACGGCCTGCATACCAAATACGGTGAGGATTACCTTTTTCCTACCTCTTCTTTAATACATAAAATAAGCAAGGAGTTACAACCAGATGCTATTCTATTCACCCATTATCACGGAGATCATTTTAGTGCATCTTTAGCCAATGAGTATCTGGCGTCTAACAAAAATTCCGTTTTGTTTGGGTCCAATCAGATTACTAAAGAAATTAAAACTTCTGAAGATAGGTTGTTTACCATATCCACGACCAATTATAACAAGCAAACCATTAAGGTTAAAGATTTCAAAATTACCGGAATAAAAATAAATCACGCTGGCAAAAGACATACAGCGGTGGAGAATATAGGCTATTTAATTCATTTGGGTACTCATAGAATTTTGCATGTGGGTGATACTAATTGGATGGAAGAGATCAATCTATTTAATCAATTGAATCTGACCAATGAGCACATAGATATTGCGATACTACCTTATTGGATGCTTTTAGAAAATAACGCATCCCAACAAATTAAAAACCATATCAATCCTAAACAAATTATTGCGACACATATATCGCCAAGAATACCAAAACAAGAATTACAGGATCTTCAACAAAAATATCCGGATATACATTTCTTAACAAAACTACAAGAACAAATACAACTATAATTAACGCACTTAACAAAATGAAAAGACTTATATTTCTCATCTCTCTTCTCTTGCTTTCCGCAGTTTCTGCACAAGAATTTTCAATGGATTATGTAAAAAACCTGCAACCACGTAACATCGGACCAGGCGGAATGAGTGGACGTGTAACTTCTATTGATGTGGTCACCTCTGATCCGGATATTATGTATGCCGGAACAGCATCCGGAGGACTATGGAAATCTACATCCGGCGGAATTAAATGGGAACCTGTATTCGATAAAGAAGTAACTGCCTCTATCGGGGCCGTGGCTATCCAGCAATCCAATCCTTCGGTAATCTGGGTAGGAACCGGTGAAGGAAACCCAAGAAACAGTCTTAATGGCGGATACGGAATATATAAATCCTTAGATGGAGGAAAGAACTGGAAATTGATGGGCTTAGAAAAAACTCGTCATATTCATAGAATCATTGTAGATCCTACAAATCCCAACACCGTATACGTAGCGGCTATAGGATCTCCTTGGGGCGAACATCCTGAGCGAGGAGTTTTTAAAACTACTGATGGTGGAGAAACATGGAATAAAGTACTTTTTGCAAATAATAAAACAGGGGCAGCTGATCTGATTATGGATCCTTCTAATCCTAACAAATTGATTGCTGCCTTATGGGAGCATAAACGTGATCCCTGGTTTTTTAAATCCGGAGGAGAAGGTTCTGGATTGTTTATTACACACGATGGAGGAAAAACCTGGCAGGAAAGAACTGATAAAGATGGTTTACCCAAAGGGGAATTAGGGCGTATTGGAATCGCCATTTCAAGAAATAAGCCCAATATTGTATACGCCTTAATAGAAGCTAAGAAAAATGCGCTCTACAAATCAGAAGATGGTGGCTTTAACTGGAAAAAGATAAACGATAAAAATGATATTGGTAATCGTCCGTTTTATTACTCAGAGATTTATGTAGATCCACAGAATGAAAACCGCGTGTATTCTGTATTTACCTATGTAAATGTATCAGAAGATGGTGGTAAAAATTTTACACAACTTATGCCCGCGTATGGTGTAGATAACGGTGTTCATCCCGATCATCACGCCTGGTGGATTCATCCAGAAGATGGCAATTTTATGATTGATGGTAATGACGGAGGATTAAATATTACTCGCGACGGAGGAAAATCCTGGAGATTTATTGGAAATTTACCGGTTGCTCAATTTTATCATATTAATGTAGATAATGAATATCCATATAATGTATATGGTGGGATGCAGGATAATGGTAGCTGGCGCGGACCTGCTTATGTTTGGAAAGCGCAGGGAATTAGAAATTCGTACTGGCAAGAAATCTCTTTTGGTGACGGATTTGATGTAGTTCCTGATAAGGATGATTCCAGATACGGGTGGTCTATGAGTCAGCAAGGATTTGTGAGCAGATATGACTGGATGACGGGTAATAATTATACCGTAAAACCTACTCATCCGGATCCCGAAGTAAAGCTGCGTTTTAACTGGAATGCTGCGATCAATATTGATCCTTTTGATAATAGTACATTGTATTTTGGAAGTCAATTTGTACATAAAAGTAAAGACAAAGGATTAACTTGGGAGATCATTTCACCTGATCTCACCACTAATAATCCTGAAAAACTAAAACAAGCAGAAAGCGGTGGTTTGACGATGGATGCTACAGGAGCAGAGAATCATTGTACCATTCTGGTAATCGAACCATCTTCGTTAGAACAAAATATGCTTTGGGCGGCTACAGATGATGGCCGTGTGCATATTACTCAAAATGGAGGTGCCAACTGGACAGACGTTTCTAAGAACATTAAAGGCTTACCGGCAGGTAGTTGGATTGTACAGATCAAAGCTTCTAACAAGAAAAAAGGAGAAGCACTATTGGTAGCAAATGACTACAGAAGATTTAATTATACGCCATATGCATACCGAACTGTTGACTATGGTAAAACATGGCAACGCATTGTAGATAATAGTGATGTCAAAAGCTACACTTTAAGCATTGTAGAAGATCCTGTAGAAAGAAACTTATTGTTCTTAGGAACCGATGATGGATTGTATATTTCTCTGGATGCAGGAAACAAATGGACCAAATGGACAGCTGGTTTTCCAACAGTTTCTGTAAAAGATTTGGTGATCCATCCTAGAGAGAATGATTTAATAATTGGAACATTTGGTAGAGCGGCTTGGGTATTGGATGATATTAGACCTCTTCGAGCTTTAGCAAAAAACAAAAGCATCCTAAGCCAAAAATTACGACTATTTGAACCTCCTGTTGCCTATCAGGCAGCATATCAGCAACCAACCGGAAGTCGTTTTGGAGGTGATGCATTGTTTAATGGTGAAAATCGAGATGCCGGAGCTCATATCTCTTATTTTGTAACCGTAATCCAAAAAGATCCGTCTAAAAAGGAAGAAGACAAAAAAGAAGACAATGAAGATGAAAAGGATGAAGAAGAAGAAGAAGATACCGTAACAGATGAAAAAGAAGAAAATAAGATAAAATGGGACTCTATTCAATTAAAAATTTATGATGGAGATCGCTTGGTTAGAACCCTAAAGCAAAAAACTCCGGACTCTACAGGGATCTATAAAATGAGATGGTTTATGGATGAGAAAGGTGTTGATAGACCATCAAGAGAAATCCAGAAACGTAAAGGAGAACCTGGCGGTGTAAGCGTAAAACCTGGAACGTATAAACTAGTAATGGAATATGGAGATCAAAAATCTGAAACATCGATACAGGTAAAATCTGATCCCAGATTACAAGTTTCTCAGCAAAACATTAACGAAGTGTATGCTGCCTCTAAAGAATTGGAAACTATGCAGCAAACTGCAGCAGATGCCGTAAAACAGTTAGTAGAAAGTAAAGATATTGCTTCTAAATATCAAAAAGAACTAAATAAATTAGATAAAAAGAAATATAAGGATCAGATCAAAGCCTCTAAAGACATCATCAAGAAGATTGATTCTACAGTAGCCATATATCTGGGTAAAGAAGATAAACGACAAGGTATCACACGTAATCCTGAAGTTACAGTAATACAGCGATTAGGTACAGCCGGATGGTATACGGGTAGCAGACAAAACGGATTGACAAGAACAGAAAGAACCCTGATCAATCAGGCTAAAGATGCACTGGCAGATGCTTTAGAAAAAACAAACACCTTCTTTACTACAGATTGGAAACCTTATAAAGAGACCATGGAAAAATTAGATACTTCTCCATTTAAAGAAGTAAAAACATTCACAATCAAATAAAACTTTTACCAATGAAAAAATTAATCATTTTAGGAATGGGACTCTTAGTCTTCTATTCCTGTAAAAAAGAAAAGAAAGAAGAGGTTACAAAACCCATGGCGATCGAGCAATATTCCATAGAGCAATTTATGGATAATGAAAATGCATTTGCTAACGGATTTTCTACCAACAAGTCAAAAGTGTTGATTACGAGTAACCGCTCCGGAATCTATAATATGTATACAACTTCTGTTAAAGGTGGTGAGATGATTCCTGTAACACAATCCGATAGTTCTTCAATCTTCGGAATTTCATATTTCCCAGAGGATGATAGAATCTTATTTAGGATGGATGGTAACGGAGATGAGATATATAAAATTTTTCTTAAAGACAGCTCTGGTATCAAGCGTTTGACTCCAGAGAAAAATGTAAGAGCTCTGTTTAGAGGTTGGTCTAAAGATGGAAAGAGTTTCTTTTACGGTAGCAATGAGCGTGATCCTAAGTATATGGATCATTATGAAATGAATATAGCTGACTTTACTTCCAAAATGATTTATCAAAATAATGACGGTATGGATTTTGGAGGAATGTCTGAAGACAGAAAATATATTGCCCTTACCAAAGCAGTTACTACCAACGATATCGACCTGTATATCATGAATACAGAAACCAAAGAAAAAATTAAAATCAATGAGAATACAAGTGGTAATCAACCTCAGGATTTTTCTCCAGACAATACTTCATTCTATTATACTACTGATGATAATGCAGAGTTTAGTTATTTAATGAAATACAATCTTGCCGATGGTACCAAAGAAAAAGTAGCAGAAAAAAACTGGGACATTAACTCTTTTTATTTCACAAGAAATGGGACCTATCAGGTAATGTTTACCAATGAGGATGCTAAAACTGTCTTGGATGTAAAAGAAGTCGCTACCGGAAAAGCTGTAGAATTTCCTTCGTTCGAAAATAAAGAAATTTCTAGTGTTCGCTTCTCTAGAGATGAGTCTATGGCATTCTTAGATGTTTCGGGATCCAGTACTCCAAGAAATGTATATTCGTATGATGTAGCGTCCAAAGAATACTATCAATTAACCGATGTTCTCAATAAAGACATTAATCCGGATCATTTGGTAGCCTCAGAAGTGGTGCGTTTTAAATCTTTTGATGGATTAGAAATCCCAGCAATTTATTATAAACCAAAACAGGCAACAAAAGATAATAAAGTACCAGCATTGGTTTGGGTACACGGTGGTCCCGGTGGACAATCTAGACAAGGGTTTAGTTCGCAAATTCAGTATTATGTGAATCACGGATATGCCATATTGGCTGTCAACAATAGAGGTAGTAGTGGATACGGAAAGACATTTTATAAAATGGACGATCAAAACCACGGAGATAAAGATCTAAAAGACTGTGTTGCCGGAAAAGATTGGCTGGCACAGCAAGATATTATAGACGCTGATAAAATTGGGATTATCGGAGGGTCTTACGGTGGTTACATGACGATGGCAGCACTTACCTACACACCAGAGGAATTTAAAGTGGGAGTGAATATTTTTGGAGTAACCAACTGGCTTCGAACACTAAAAAGCATTCCGCCTTGGTGGGAATCTTTTAAAGAAGCTTTATATACAGAAATGGGAGATCCCAATACTGTAGATTCTGTAAGATTGCGTCAGATTTCGCCCTTATTTTATACAGAAAAAGTAACCAAACCTTTGATCGTGCTCCAGGGAGCTAAAGACCCGAGAGTTTTGAAAGTTGAGTCTGATGAAATTGTGGCAGGCGTGAAGAAAAATGGTGTTCCTGTAGAGTATGTATTATTCGAAGATGAAGGACATGGTTTTGTAAAAAAGGAGAATCAGATTGAAGCCTACGGAAGAATCTTAAAATTCTTAGACAAATATCTAAAAGGATCAGGATCCGAAACCATTAATGACGGAAAAACTGAAGAAAAAACAGTCACATCAGAATCTTAAACCAGAGCAAACATCTTAATGAGAAAAATATTATTAGTACTGGCACTCACAACGAGTGCCTTATCCACTTACAGTCAGGAAACAGGAGAGAATGAATGGGGAGCTTGGTATATGTATTTCGGAACAAACCAAATCACAGATCAGCTAAGTATTCATTCTGAAGCACAGTTTCGATTCTATGAGATTGCCGACACGTTTAACCAATTATTATTACGTACGGGGCTCAACTATCATCTCAATGAAAATGCCATTGCGACTGTGGGTTATGCCTATATCAATACAGATGGTACCTTTGAAGATGTACCGGGAGAAGAAAACAGCGAAGAACATAGAATATTTCAGCAGTTTATTTTGAAAAACAAGGTAGGAAAAGTAAAATTTGAACATCGGTACAGATTGGAACAGCGATTTATTAGTACACAAGGAGATAATTTTACCGAGCATCGTGCACGATATCGACTACAACTCACCTACCCATTTAATGACAAATGGTTCTTGAATGTGTATAATGAAGTATTTATCAATCTACAAGAACCTATTTTTGGTCAAAATAGATTGTATGGCGCCGTTGGGTATAACGTAAAATCAAACTTCAGTATTCAATTAGGATATCTGAAAAACCATTTTACCGGAATCAATTTTGATCGATTGCAGTTAGGTATTTTCTATAATACCGACTTTAGGAAGGAAAAATAAATGCTATAGTGCTTATAATATTGGTAAAAATCAAATATATTTTTACTAAATCGACGTATCTCGATCTAATTGATTTTAAAGTGTAGTATTCATGAGAGAATTAGCTATAATTGGGGTTGGACCACGTGGACTTTCGGCATTAGAGAATTTGTGCATTGAAATTGCTAAAACCAAAGAACACAAAAAAATTCAGATCACATTATTTGAACCTTCTGAAGTACCGGCTACAGGAACTGCCTGGAACATAAATCAGTCTGATACTAATTGGTTAAATATTACCGAAAGAGCATTAAAAAATCTACAAGGAAGGCCAGCCATATACTTAAATGGATTTAGCATACCTCCTTTTCCTTCGTACACAGATTGGCTTCCGATAGAAGAACAAAACCCTCCAGAAGATGCTCCTGATCAATTTCCACCAAGAAGAAAACTCGGAAATTATTTAAATTTACGATTCGAGTCTATTTTTATTGTACTCGAAAAAGCAAAACTTGCTATTTTAATAAACACGAAAATACTTACCGTTGATTTTAAGCAAAATAAATTCCTAATTAAAGATACTAATGACATCAATTATCAATTTAATGAAATAGTTTTAACAATAGGACATCAACCTACTACTTTATCAGATCAATTACAACAATGGAAAAAGCATGCAACACATCACCATCTTGACCTTTTTACGAATCCATATCCCGTAAAAAATATTCTCCATACTTCTATCAGCTCTCCAGACACTTGTATTGGCATTAGAGGTTTTGGTTTGGCAATGATTGATGTGATGAGAGCTTTAACTATTGCCAGTGGTGGTTCTTTTACTATAACAAATGAAAAGACGTTACAGTGTACTTACAATCCCGGTAGAAACACCACAAGGTGCATCATTCCTTTTTCATTAGACGGTAATCCTATGGTTCCTAAACCTATTAATGCTACTATTGATAAGTGGTTTACGCCAACTGATTCAGAAATTAAAACCTTTGGATATTTGATTAGAGAAGTTGCTCAGGGATCTCAAAAAGTATTTGATATTCAGTTTTTAAAAAATGCCATTGCAACAATAGCAGTACGCATTTATAAAGACTTAGGTAAAAAAAGTGTTCCTCATAATATAGATGTATCCGAAATAAGTGGCATAATTATCAAATGGCTTACAGACGAAAAACATCAAGATCAACTCATTCAGCCTATTGATAACCCGCCAAGTGTGAATATCGAAGCGTATATCAACATGGCTCTTGGCAAAGTTCCTATTTCGTTGGATTACTGTATTGGGCAGGTTTGGCGTCATTGCCAACCCACACTTTATAAAGAATTTTCTCATCCTCGTCTTACTGATGAAATTATACAAGATGTCATTTCATTAGATGAGCGAATTAAACGCTACTCTTATGGACCTCCGGTAGAGAGTATGCAGCAAGTTATAGCCCTTGTGAAAGCCAATATACTTAGACTCGATTTTGTGGATAATCCAGACATAAGATTGATTTCGGAAGGTTGGAAATTACAATCTGGAGAAGAAGAACAAATAGTACAAGTGATGGTAAATAGTGTATTAGATCCTCCACAATTATTAGAGGTAAAATCATCAGTAGTTAAAAACTTACTGTCTAACGATATCATAGCACCCATGCATTCTGAGTTAGGCATTCATACGCGGAGTGATGGTTGTGTGATATTGCCAAATGAAGCTGAAAGTATACCACTTTCTGTATTAGGGCGTCTTGCCAAAGGAAGTGTTATAGGTGTTGATGCTATTCTGGAATGTTTTGGATCAAGAATAGAGCAATGGGCAGAATCTGCAGTAGAAAGAATATAGAATTAAAGAAAATATCAATATATGATATCACTAACCAAAAAAGACAACCCGGCACTGTTGCTGATAGACGTGCAGAAAGGCATTAACAGTCCCGGATATTATGGTACCGAACGTAATAACCCACAAGCAGAAAAAAATATCGAAGCCTTGCTAAGAAAGTGGAGAGAAGCAGAGCTACCCATCTATCATGTAAAACATTGCTCTAGCAACCCAGAATCTCCTTTAGCTAAAGGGAAATCTGGTAATGATTTTCAGGATTTTATTGTGCCTGGGGATCACGAACCCGTCATTGAAAAAGATGTAAACAGTGCATTTATCGGTACGGATCTCAGAGCGCAACTAGAAACAGCAGCTATAAAAAATCTGGTAATCGTAGGACTTACTACAGAACATTGCGTGTCTACCAGCACCCGAATGGCATCTAACTACGGATTTAATGTATTCCTGATTGAAGACGGCGTAGCGGCCTTTGACAAGATAGGTGCTTATGGCGATCATTACAGTGCCCAAATAGTACACGATATAGAAATTGCCAACTTAAAAGATGAGTTTGCAACAATCGTAAAGACCGAAGAACTGATCAAAGCTTTTGATTAGATGTTTTTATTTTCATTATTTTAGAATTCCGAAAAACGAAATTACAACATGAGTAAAATAGTAGAATTTCTTAAAAAAAACTTGACTGTGAGGATCGTTACCTTACTAACAATTGTTTACATTGGAGTTTCGTACTTTTTTGGAGAAGATCTAACGCTGTTTGAAGTAGTTATTTTTATATTGGTTTTTCTATATGTTGTTTGGAGTTCTGGAAAAAGACCTGCCCCATCTAAAAAACACTAATAAGCTATGTTCACCTTGTCATTCCAGTAAATACGGGAATCCATAGTGTATCTCATACTTTTTTACGGATCCTGGGTTACGGAAGAATGACAAAGGTAGTCTTACAATGGATTTGTATATTTGTTCACCTAATAGCCAAAAATGAAAAGCTTTTTTTTGTACCTAGGATTCATACTAGTCTTGATCATTGTTGGGTTTTTGGTATATCCCTATTTTCTCGATCTTTCCTTTGTTTTTTTAGATAAACGAGATGTAGAGATATTTAGTAGTTCAATCAGTGGGCGATTTTCTGAACATCTCTACTTTGCGACATCCTTGGGAGCAATTCCATTACTTTATGTATCCACTAAATATTTCACCGATCTTGAAAATCTCAAGCAAAAAATACTAACCTATTTGTTAATCATTGGTGGTGGTATCCTAAGTTGGCAATTGACAATCGTACTATTGAACTATCGATTAAAAAGACTTTCAGAATTCAATATACAAGCCGGAATTGACAATACTGTTAGTATAGAATCCTTAGATTTCGATGCTTTTCTACCGATAGGTTATGCGGTTGGAACCATCGTAAGCATTCTTATTTTCAGAAATAGAAAAACATCTCTTAAAGACTAGACGAACACACTGAGATACCTCGTTAAACTTTGGGTATCAAAATAGCAATAAACAGGCTTCGGTTTTCTAAACGGACCTTACCAAAAATTGTTAGGAATATGATAATCAACCGTCTAAATACGCATTAAAAAAAATCTAAATAACGTATCTTACGCCCCATTTTGAAGGTTACCATTATGCAAGACACAAATATACCGTCCTATATCAAAGATGTACTAAAAAACATGCCTGCTGACTGGCTGAATCTTACAACACATCGATTGGATATCTATAATGAAGAAAGGGCCAAAACACAGTTTTTAATCCAGTTTGAAAGTCTACTTAACGACAACAATTCGCATACCTCTGCATTAAGTGCCTTGCCAACTGCTTTTGATTATATACGATTAGGTCATCCTTTATCTTGTGTGCTAGAATGGACCATTGCAAAAACACATCACCTAAATGCAGATTATGTGATCAGCTTTTCTTCTAAAACGATCCCTATACTTGCGGTACTTAGAAAAAATGTATTTATTAATAAAAATACGCAGATTGTTTACACCGATGAAATCCCTGATACGTTTGATGCCGAAATCATAAGACAGATCTACGGATATACCTTTGATTTAAAGAAAATATCTGATACAGCTGCGATTCCTGAGTTTGACGGTAGTACAGTTTTGATTTCACAACAAGATGACATTTGTAATTTTGACCTTGACCAAAAGGTAGATTTTTACATCAATTACCATCACCATTTAGGAAGTGTGTTATTAGTAAACGGTAAGCATAACCAATCTTATATTTCCGAAATACAGCATGTGAGACGAAGAGAAACCATCGCCATGACTCCCGCCAATACATTGGTGGCGCTACAGCAATTCGTTTCAGAATCTCAATCTCTCACTGAGTATCCCGAAACCGATGTAGAAAATCATAGAAAAAAGGTATTGAGGTGCATTAATGAAATAACAAATACCCATACCACACCGGTGGTTGGATCCAGTGGCTTATCCATACAATATGCGATCATGATGGGGTTAATTCATGATGCGATTGAAAAACATAGCGGAAAGGCTATCAAAATTGTGGTTCCGCCAAACTGTTATGGGGGTACCAACGACCAGGCCAGACGTGTTGCCGCTTGTCTGGATCAGGTAGAAATTATGGATTTACCCGTGGATGGTGATAATGATATGGTTCGAAGTGTTAATAAAGTATTAGATGCAATTGCGCAGCAAGATGCAGTGCCATATATCATTGCAGAAATTCCGACCAACCCCAGAGTTGAAGTTCCTGATCTTGAAAAATTAAGAGATGCATTAAGCAAACAACGTTTTACACCTGATGGAACCCCTGCTGTAGAGCCGGTTTTTATTTTGGATCAAACCTTTTGTCCCAATGTACATTTCCTGGGAGAAAATAATATACTTTCTACCGTAAACGCCATTGCGTATGTAAGCGGTTCTAAATTTCCCAGTGGTGGACGATGCACAGCCGGCTATTGTGTGACCAACAAAAAATCGGAAGCATTGATGGAAAAGATTGCCTTGCATCTACAACTTTGTGATAACGAAGCCACCGACTTGCAACTGGAAATATTGGCAGAACAATTGCCATCTATGAACCAAAGGATTGTTGATGCATATCAGAATACGCGCGAATTTGTAACCTTTATTCAAAAAGAATTACCGGATGCGAAAATCAACTTTGTTTCTACGGAGCTTGCTGCACAAGGTTTTACGCCTTCCGTTTTTTCGTTAGATTTACCCACCAAAGGCGCTACAGAAGAAGAAAAAGAGTTTTACAAAAGAGCTTTAAATCTAAAATTGATCCACTTAATGATCGACAAAATTCCTAACGAAAGTAAGTTCTGTGTGAGTTATGGACAGTTAAAAGGGTGTTATTGGACCATCCCCGCCACATCTACCCAGGGAACCACCAAAGAAGGTGACAAAGATTATATTGTACGTGTAGCGTTGTCTGCAAACATGGATTTGGAGCTGCATAAAGAAGTTTTTAGGGATTTTGTAGAGAGTATCGAGTAGTATGCTTTGTTGTTTCTACTATTTGCAATACTTTACCAGCGATATTGGTAGTATTTGGACAGCACTTTGATCGCACTTCGACAGGCTCAGTGTGACAGCTCAGTGTCACATAGGATGAATCTGCAAAAGGGATAGTGTCTACTAAAGCAAAGGAAAAAACATCTTTCTCTTCAATTTTAAGAATGCATTATTCTTTTTTTACTATCCGTAATTTTTCTTGGTGTCAAGCCTAAACTCGTTTTCAGCATCTCATAATTTTATGATACTTTGTACAGTTGATAGACACCCTTGGTATATCGCAATAGTTGTTTGGATTTTTGAGTGGTTTCTTTTTCATCACAGTCATCTTCTCCTTTCTCAAAAGTTTCCCTGGTCGTAGTTTTCACATTAACCAATATATCGTAAAATCCTTCAGATTGGTTCGCAGCCATAATCAGCACTTTATCAACATTGATAAACTCTCCTGTGCATTGCATATCCCATTCACCCCAATGTGATTGCGTTTCGAAAGCATTTAATACTCGTACTAGTTTGTCCTTTTCCTGAATAAATAGAGAAAGTGTTTTAGTACTGTAGGGATTTGGTCTGGAAGCTCCAATATAATAAAGTGTAATCCCAAAAGCTCTTTGATCATCCGCAACCTGATAATTGGCTGTATCAACGGATACTTCTGCAAGACGTACCGCATCAGATTGCCAGCTCTCAGACTCATAAAACTGTTGCTTGATTTTGACTGTTTCAGAATCTACTACCAACACATAACTATTCAGCGTAAAAACATCGCCATCATATTCTAAGCTGGCAATTGTAGGGATCACAACCACAGTACTGGCGGTATCATAAGGCAATACCTTTTGTACTACAAACTCCTCATAAACCTGAACAGGTTTTACACCCAATTGTTCTAAAATTTTGGCAATAAAAGGTGAAGGTATAAAGGCTTCCCTTTCTGTATATTTATCTGTCTCTGTTTCTGTTTCTTCTCTTTCTTCTTTTGCTGTGGAAGGCTCTTCTGCCCTATCTACAGCATCTTCTACTCTTTCCGAAACGCTTTCTACGGCATTTTCTACTTTAGTACCATCAGCTAAAATGGTGATACCGTCTTTATTAGCATCTTTCCTTTCTAATTGAGAGTTACAGGAAAAAAGAAGGGCAAGAATTGATAATACTAATATGTTTTTCAAAAGTGATTTATTTTTAAACTGACATTTTTATTCGGATTGTAACCATTTATAAACTCCGTTATCAAAATAGATAAAACCTCCTCCACAAGATTCTAAGTAATGGATGTAGAAGGCATCTGTTTTTAATACATGTTTTTTCTTTTCCGGTGGATCATTTGTTATAAAGTCTTGTTTTTCTTCATCCCAATTAGACCAAATTATAGACCCTTTTGGAACTTTTTTAAAATGACCTACCCAGTTATAATCAGATTCCCCCAAGGGATCATCTGCATTACCTAAAACATCAATTCTTGGATCATTTCCTTCATAGATAATAGCAATCTTACCAAATGCTGTTTCTCCTTCAGTAGTTTTATTTTTTTCCCGAATAAGAATAATATGATCTTCCACGGTGTCTCCATTAAAATCACCTTTGATGTAAAAAGGGTTATTGTCGGTACGCAAATCATATTCATTTGTTAACTGATGTTACGTTAACTTTTTACGTGTCATTTGTATAAAGTCTTTTTGCGGTTGTAGATAAAAACCAAACACAAACAACTCCTTATCATAATCTATGCCTGATGGATAGATCGGATCTATGATAAACCACTCTCCTTTTATGTTGTCGTTGCCATCTAAGATGGTTGAAAATTTTCCGGTTTGCTTGATAACTTCAACGGCTGTTCCAAAGGGCAGTTTACCCAAGTATTTTCCTCCGGTAGTAGGTTGATCTCTAAGGATCAAACCATTTTGTGCAGTTACGTAAAAAATACTCTGACCAAATGAGTTAGAAAAACTACAGAGAAGTATACAAGCGAAACAAATATGTTTAATAAAATTTTTCAATTAGTCTATTTAAATTATTCGTGAATGAATATTTCACTATAAGTTACTATCAAAATATGAGTTCCAATATTTAATACTATTATCCAAAACTCAACCAGCTACCCCGATATCTACAATGACTAATTTAGCACCTATCAATTTAATGATTAACATCGTGGAAAACTCTACATTATAGATTTCTCCTTCTTCTTCTATTTGGTCTTGTATATGATAGTGAATAGAGCCACCACAAGAATCAGCATCGACTTCATAAAAAGTTTCAACGTTAAATTCAGATTCATAGTTAGATTTCAATAGTTCATAAAAATTTTCTGTGAACTCCAACGCATTTAGGTGTAACTCCTCTTTTAATTTCTCCGGATCATTTATATAAATAGATCGTATGAGTTTATCATATTTTTTAACATCATCTAGCGACAACTGACACTGATTTTGATTTGTCCCGATAGTATCAACTCCTTTATCTTGATCAGTTACAGAAGCCTTTTCAATACTTACTGAGTCATTTTTTTCTGATACTTTATTCTCTATAGCTGTGCTTTCCATTGTCAAATTTGTATCAGACTCATTAATCTTATTAACTTTAGAAGTGTTTTGCTTGCAACTAATTACAAACAAAGTAAAACATACTAACAGAAAATATCTTTTCATTTTTCTCATTTCAATAACTCCAAAACTCGTTTAGGAATTTTAGTTTCTTTATCCTTGGTTTTCATTTGTCTTAGATAAAAAATCCCAAAAAAAGACGTTTAGTTTTATATCAATGCCTATTATCACACCTTAAACGTACAAAATTTTTATCTTTATCTATAAAGTTGATCTTACTACAACCAAAAGAATGGTACAAAAATCCAAAAAACACTGATGGCCTATCTTTAAATAGTTTTCCTGTCATTTGTTCGGTTTCTAATCTTTCATTATCTCCGTGGATTGCCATAGGAGTGTAAGAACGACCTTCTCCTTCATTAAAATACATATCTATAATATGAACCTTTGAACTTTTATCAAAAACAACTAATTGCCTTAGACTGTTCTTCTCTTTTGTTCCGATGTCTAACATAAAATAATCCAGACTGTCTTTAGAAAAATTGTAAATCTGTCTTATTAAATTCTTATTAATATTCGCAACATTCTTATTATTGAGATATGAATTGAAAAATGAATATTCTGTTTTATTCCAAATTATTGGTTGAAGATGTCCATTTTGAAATGGGTTTTCTTCTCCAATATAAACAAATACAGATTCGTTACCAATATTGTTGGATTGTATGGCACTCTCCAGATTAAACCCTATTATGTAATCCTCTTGCCTAAATGGGCCTTGTGTTTCATAAGGGCTTAGAATAGCGACAACGGGCTGATCATTCACATTATAGGTAAACACCTCGTCACTTGACACGTGATAAGCAAATATTTTATGTTTTCCGGAAATATTCATTCTCTCCAAAAATCGCTTTCTATATGCAGGACCGAGTTCATGGTAATTGTCATTTACAATTGCATTAGTTTTTAAATAATGGGGCGCTACCACTAAAGAATCGGCGTGATTAGACCATGGATAACTATCTGTTAAAGGCACTAGATGGATTAACTTATTTTTTGTGTTTTGATAAGAATACGATACGTAGATAGGTAAGAGTTCTTCTTTACTCTTTTTATATTGAGCATACATCTTCTTTCTAAGCTCCAATAATTCATTAGATGTATCTTGTACAATGGAGTCAGTGATTTTAATTAGTTCTATTTTAACATCAGCATCTGATATTACATTATTGTTGGTCGCAGAAATGTCTTGCTTGCATCCTATCAAACAGGACGTTATACACATTAGCAATAAAAATCTTTTCAGTTTTCTCATTTTAACCGCTCTAAAACCCGCTTAGGAATTTTAGTTTCTTTACCCTTGGTTTTCATTTGCTCAACATAAATATTATAGGCTTTTTGGGTTTTCTCTTTTTCTTGTAATCCCCAATACGCATCTCCCAGATTGATATAGGCTACCGTTCTATCCGGAACTTCCTCTACAATCTTTTCTAAAAGAAATACTGGCTTCTTCATAGGCTTTTGCTTGTTCTAGATTAGTAAAATCTATAGATAAAATCCGGTTTTAGATATGATTTTAGTTCATCAAATGTAAAAACTATTTCTTCTGACAATAAGTAAGGAGAAGCATAATGCATAATTACATCAGAATATACAATACTCAAATGAGGAGTATCTTTACGTTCAACTAAATAAAAATTGGACAGATTATCTGCGGTAAGATGATATTCTTCTGACTCTAAGTCTTTAATAAATTCTCTTCTCATACCAAGATCGTCTTCAATACCCTCTCTTTTCAATTCTCTGTACTCTGTATCAACTAAATCTCTAATAATAGAATCGACTTTTCTTGAACATTTTGCTATGATGTAATCTATTCCATTCTTATTGACCAAATCATCGATCTTCAGTAACTCTCCTGTAATAAGATCAAAATTATGGTACAATTCTAATTGATATCTTAGATTAACTCTATCATAATTTTCTGAAATACTTACTATATTATTTTTACTATACAGAATCTCGGTTTTTGTATGTATCTCTTCACAATCTTCAAGATACTCGGGGTTATCATTTATTGAATTTTGACAACATGCTTTAAATTCCTTTATATAAGCTTCTTTATTAAAGAGCTGTGATTTTATTTTATCGATACCACTACCTTCTGTAGAAAAAGATAAAGATTCAACTACTTGATAAGAACCATCATCACAATAAATGGTATCAACTGTTTTTTCGACAATTTGGGGAGTCTGTGACAGGAGAACCTGATTGGTAACAAAAATTAGGTATATTATTTTTCTCATTTCAATCGCTTCAAAACTCTTTTAGGAATTTTAGCTTCTTTACCCTTGGTTTTCATTTGATCCACGTAGGTTTTATAGGCTTCTTTAGCTTTCTCCTTTTCGTCTAATCCCCAATAGGCATCTCCTAAATTAATATAGGCTACCGTTCTATCCGGAACTTCCTCTACAATCTTTTCTAAAAGAAATACTGCTTCTTCATAGGCTTTTGCTTGTTCTAGATAGTAGGCTATATCGTTATACTGAGTGATTGCTTCCTTAATTCCTACATTATTTAATGCGATACCAAGTACACTAGTATCAGTCATCAATATCATTTGATCAAATTGACCTTTAGTAAACAACGCTCTAATAGTGCTATAATATTGATCTATATGCTGTTTATAATTTTCATCCTGAAAATTTCTAAACTTTATTAATTGGGTAGCCTCACTTTCTAAATCAACAGCGTCATCAAAAGAATAAAGTATTCTGCTATTATATGCTTTCCCAAATAAGGTTTCCTGCTGTCTATCACTGTAAAAATTAAATGCTTTGTCCAGGAAAATGCCTTGTTCCTTAAATACAATTCTGTGTTGCACGGACTTATATTTATAATGAATTAAGTCAAATTCATAATTAATACTAATTCCATTACCATCGGTTAGACAATTACAAACGATCATAAAATCCGTAACCATTTCCTTATTTGCGATTTCTTCTATTAATTTGGTTGCAGGTATTGTAAAGTCTTGATCGTTCTTTTGTATAAGAATATTTTGCTTGATGGTATCCAGACTAATTTTATAATGATCCTTGAAACATTTTTTAGTTACCTGATATTCATTGAGGTTAGTTAATAAACTTTGTTTCCTATTAGAATTTTGCCATAGATTTCCAGAAACGCTTTCGTTGTTATTCTTTGTGTAAAATAAAAATGTTAAAGCACTAAGCAATAATATTGATTTTACAATTTTTACCATTTAATCTATCAAGTCTATGAATACAGGTTTTAAAACATAATTATCATCCTTTTCAAATTTATAGATTCCATTTAAAGTTTTAAAACCTTCTAAACCTTTATTAAGGCTTGGTTGATCATGATTAAACAAAACCAACTTAAATGGTAGTTCGCCATTTTTATTAAAACAGGACTTATCAAAAGCATAATTCTCATACAACTCTCCTGTTCTTGTATATATACTGTCTTTTATTTTAAACCTTTTTTTCACATCATTTAACATAGTTTTGAATTCCGTCTCAACAACTGGATCAAGAGAATAGTCATTTGTATTTAAATGATAGAAGTTCTTTTTACTTAGAAAACCACTGCCTTCCCAAACTTCAAAGAAATTGATAAACGTCTCCTCTTCATCATTTAAAGCAAATGGGAAAGTAATCTTTCCACCATCATCGTGTTCGAATATTAATAATGTATCCTGTCTATCAGAATATATAATCAACCGTTCTTCACCTTCTTCTATTATACTATGATTTGCATAGATTTTGACTTTTTCGTCTTCGTAAATTAGCTTACCGTCTTTACTTTGAAGTCCGGAATCTTGCTTTTCTGTGCTTGAAGAATCTATTTTATTCGTGTCCTTTTCTTTACAAGAGCAAAGAATAATTAGAAAACATATGATCGTAGGTAAAATTCTCAAAAATCAATTTTTTTGTACTGATAAAATTGATGCTCCTTTTCCTTGTTGACTATATTAAATGCTATATCACCTTTCAAGCTGTCAGGAATAATTTTATTTATTAGATTTTTATTTTCTTTTAAGTTATTCAACAAATAAAGAGCTTGGTCATATTCTCCTTCGGATTCTTGTTCTGTAGAATTCTTGATAATGTCTTTTTTTTGTTGAAAAGAAATCATGGTATTGTAGATTATTTTAAATTCAAAATCATAAAACTCATTAGTTTCAAATTTAAACTTGCGAAATCGTATTCTTTTATCATTTTTGTATGGTAATACTGCATAACCAATCCCTTTACTGGCTGTTTGACCAAATAATGTATCAATACTAAACATTACATCTTTTGGAACGTTATGTGTTTGACTTCTTTTTAAAGCTAATGCTTTTCTAATAATTATTCTTACTGGGATACTATCTTTATATGAAGAAAGATCTGTATTATCAAAAAGAAATTCGAGATTAGCTTCTTTTTCTCGATAAGAAACTTCTATTTTTTTTGATTTTTGACTACAACCTAAAAAAAGGAAAAAAGCACTTAAAAAAAGTATGTAGCTAATTTTTATCAATACTTGCACATCCTTTATACATTTTACCTTTTACTGTAATAAAAGTTTCATAAACTAAATAGTTATCGGATAATCCTAACAAACAAGATTTATCTGGTTCTAATTTATGATCCACTCTGCGTATTAGGCCAAATGCCATATTATCATTTGATTTAAACATTAAGTTAAAACCTGATTGTTCATCGTAATAAAATTTGCAGGAAAAACTTTCTTCTTTCTCCGAATCAAACTTTTTAAAGAAAAGCTTTGAAGAGTTTATTCTAAATTGCCAAAAAGGTTCATCTCCTTCCCCTATAAAGTACAAATCATTAGCTTCCATAATCTTAACTAACTCAGCTGGCTTAAATTGATCTACCTGCATCAGAGAATCTTTATTCATAAAGACTACAGAATCTTCTTTAAAAACTTTTAGATCATTTTCATCGTTATATTCTCCTAGAAAAATTATTTCCTTTTCATATTTCTCTTGACAACTTACTAAATTTATAGAGAAACAAAATAATAGCAACAGATTTATTCTCATATCTAATTATTTGTGTGGATTACCATTAAGTTTTGGTGGCCAATTAGTTTTGTCTCTACCCCAAGGTACTTTATAAGTTTTGTGACCCCAATATCGATCGTGATTAAACTTAGAAATTTCCTCAATTGGAACGCCTTTTTCCTTTAGTATAGAATAGAAATGATTATAATCAAAGTCCGTAGGATCTTGATGCCCATCTGCAATTCCTCTATCCACTTCTATATAAGCTTCCCCCATTTTAGGACAGGAATTAATTAATTTATAACGGTTAATATCATTTTAAAATCTCTATATCCGATCTTTTAATAAATCCTCCGGAAACTGTTTTGCCGTCGTAATATACTTTTACCCAGTCATCTTGTATTGCCTCTAAGTAAGCAATATCACCTTTAACCAAAAATGCTTTTCTCTTAGTAGCTGATGACATTCCGTTATGAAAAAATGTTTTGTCGGAGATTACCTTTATTTTCTTAGATTGTTTTTCAACAGCAAATTCTTTTATGTAATCAAATCCTTCATTATCTGACTTAGTCTTTAAAACCTTAAAAATCTCCATTGGTAAGGATGAAATTAGCCTAAAACTAATTTTTTTGTCTTTTTCGTCATAATCAAAACCGTCTTCAAAAATTTCTGTAACATCAAAATATCTATTGAAATTATTACTTACTTCAACATTACTTTTATTATAATTTTCTAATCCTTTTTCAAATCTGACAAGTAAATCTCCTGAAGTTTTTAAGTTATCTACTAGTTCCTGTTCTTGTGAATACAAATCCCGGGTAATTGTATTTAAGAAACCTAAATAATTCTGATTGAGCGTACTATTGTTTATTTGTTTTTTAATTAATTTGATATTCAAACTTTTATGACCACTAACAACTTTATAATATTTATTGCTATTGTAATCTTTAAATGCAGACTCATGTTCTAGGTACTCAGAAAAGCTCTCCCAAAAACCTTGAAAATCATTAGTTGAAATTTTTGTTTTTTCCTGATCTGATTGACTAATTGTGTTTTTTGAAATCTCCTCAGAAGATTCTTTCAACTCTACTTTTTCATTAGTACTATTTTTGCAAGGGTTAAAACTAACAATAAGACCTATGAAACATATCAGTATGAAAGTTGTTTTTATTATACTCATTACCTCTTAATTGTCAATTTCGCTATTACCTTGATAGACCTGTTTCTATTGTTCAGATTTAATCAAAAAAGTTTTGAGCTCTTCAAAAGAAAAAAACAAATTCGGTTTTTCTAACATATTGACATAACGATTATCAAAAGGAAAATCATAATCCAATCTCAAACCTTTAACTCCTTCCAGTTTTTCTAAACTAAAAGAACTTGCTTTTATAGACTCTTCACTTAATTTATAATCGAATTCAGTACTTTGGTTCTTAACTTCCTCTCTATCGTCTTCAGGAATTTTGTAATCGGAAATAAAATCTTCAAAGATATTTTCAATTCTGAGATTTGATTCTTTTAAAATCCAGTTTACTCCCTCTTCATTTATAATATCTAATAATTGTAATTCTTGCTGATTGTTAATATCGTAATTTATATTTATATCAAATTTTTCAAAATTAGATTGTATTGTAACAATTGAAAACTGAAGACTTATTATTCCGTCATTATTAAGTTTTATTTTGTGATTAACCTCTATTGAAGTTGATAAAGCATCATCACTATTACAGTTAACTTTTGCTAAACCCAGTTCTTTATAGATAATATTAGATAACGATTTATTTTCAATTTCTCCAATATTTTCGTCATTTAAAAATAAAAAAACATCATTATCCAATAACTTTCGGACAATAATTATTTCTAAATTTTTAGAGTTTTCGTTGGAAGTCTCTACAATAGGTAAATTATATTTTAAAGAAGACCCTGTTTTCTTACAGTCTTCTGCAAAACTAACTGGCCTAAATTCTATCTTAGAAACAACTGACTTTTGACTCTTACAGGAGCTAGTGAACAAAACTAATACTAAAAAGATCGGTAAAAGTTTCAGGGTGTTTTTTGAAAAGCTTATCATCTGTTTTTTTTCTTCTTCTTTTTTTTCGATTTCTTTTTACCTTTTTGAGTTTCACTAGAGGTAAATGTTTTAAGAGTTATTTTTTGTCCTGAAATTATTGATTCTAAAGGTATAAAATTAACTCCTTTCGGTTCTATCTTTACAACTTCAGGAGAGTTTTTTAATCTATCCAACAATACTGACGCATTAGGATCCTTTAAATTAACTTTCCTTTTAGGACGCCCTTTCTTTATAGAAGTATCAATTTTGATCAAATCCTTAGATAGATATTCTAAATTAGCCACCACTTCATCCTTTTCTTCCTGAGTACCTTTGGCATACAATTCTCTATAATGCTTATATACTTTAAAACCTGAATCTTCTCTTGCTTTTAAAGTATTATCATATCTATTATTTAATCCATTGTTACCTCCATTAATCCTTCTGGACACATCGTACACTTTATCATCGTCACTGTATGAATAAATTTTGCCATTTCCTTCCATCCAATACCATAATGCAGATTGAACTGCAAAAATTAAATCACTAGAATCTGCTAGTAAATCAGACTTGCTTTTCAGTTTAGTACGGTCAGTAATTTTTGTGAAATCTATTTCTCCATTTGTATCATCAGGAAATGGATTCTTCTTTCTAAATTCAGAAAAACTTTTTAAATTATCGTGAAATGTAATCTGTTTTAGTCCCTTCCCCCTGTATATATATCCATCTCTAGACATCTCATCACCATTACCATATCTTCCCCCATACACTCTTGATAAAAGTTCCACACCAAAAGTTTTGTGCTTTTTTAAAACAATATTAAAATCAACTACCTCAACTTCTTTTCCTTCTTTATTTTTCTCTTTTTTCTTAATTGTTTTCAGTGTTTCTTCTTTGTCGTTCTTTCCATTATTATATCCATAAAGCTTTCTTTCGTTAACTATTACTTTCTGGTCTTTTAGTATCTTCTTTAACTGGGTATTAGTCTTGGAAATAACTTTACCATCTTTGTCTGTAATTTTGAATATTTCTGTAAGATGCTTTTCTAATGAATTAAGTACGGTATCATCTATCTGTTTACTAGTACTAAAATGATTATCAAAAATATGTAAAGAAGAGTGATGATATTTGGTGCCCTCTTTAAGATACTCTTCTTTAAAAGCCATTTCCGCTCCTATTTGAGCAATAAAATGAGCTTTTCTTAAACAGGTATCAAGCTTATAGTCTTCTCTATACTTATTTAAATATTTCAACACCTTTGTGATAAAAGCATCATTTCCTTTTGGGACAACATGTTTGATCTGAGCTGCTGTGATTTCTTCCTTACAATATGGACATTCGTAAGGTTCTTCTTCCTTTATAACTATTGGAACTTCTTTATAATTCAACGATTCTCCGTTATATGTTATTTTCGGTATATACGTTGTAGACCTTTGTTCTTTATTAGAATTATTTTCTGCCATTTGCTTTATTCTTTAAGAATTACCTCTCCATTCTCATTGACTATTCCTCTTAAAACAACATTATTACTACTATCACCATCACCGTCTTCTAAAGTAATTTTAACTTCTTCTCCCTCTTCTATATTTTTTACTTTAGCATATAAAAAAACCTTTTTTAGGTTATTGGTTTCCTTAATTTCAGTAGCCTCATCGTCATCAATCCATTTCATTTCGGTTATCTTAGGAGGATCAGGTTCCTTTTCCTCCTCCCTTTCCGTAATCGGGGCGGCTTCTGTAAAAGGATTGCTGGGGTTCCAGTTTTTTTCAAAGAGTACATCTCGTACGCGTTGGATTCCTGGTGACAAGACCAACTCCATTTTTAATGGGCTATTACCTTCTGCATTAAACTTTTCTTCTAAATGGATACAGTGACAATTGGCAAACTCAAAATCAAAAAGCTTGCTATAGCCATCCCGTTTATAAAAACGTACATAGCCATTGTACATTGTATGCGTAGAAAACATCCAATCGTAGAACAACTCATCATCCTTTGTAGATTCTATCAGTAAGGTGATCCCTCCACCGTGTATGGTTGTTTTAGGACGGCCATTGTGATCGATCAGTTGTTGGTATAAAAATGTACCATCCAGCACATTTCGCTCCTGGTCATTGATAAATAATTTTGCCTGAAAGGCCATAGGCGTAATAATTTGAGATTTGAAAGGCGTAAAATATCAAAAATAACGTTCACAAACGTTCCGTATGATATGAAATCGATGTAGGGACATTTTCCCGCGATAAAAAGTTCATTTATGATCATAATCATTACCATCGTCAGAACAACGTTTTAAAAAAATAGAGTTTCTACAGGTAACATTTGAGTTTCTTTTGACACAATATCTAGAGAAGCAGTATTCCTACTGCCATAATTTTAAAATTAAAAACTATGTCAAAAGAACAGTATGACGCAAAAGTAGCCGTCTTAGAAGCAATCACGCCAGAAACCGTAAAAGCACCTACCATCCCTGCCGATGTATATTTTCAGGAAGCCGAAGACCTGTTTGTATGGATGCAACAGGATCAGGAAGCATTAGTAGCCAAAGGATTGGATTGGGACACCTATGCAGCCGATCTGCCGATCCGCACCGGAGCCTCCAGGCACGCGCAGTCTGTGTGGATGAGCGAACGCTACACACAAGAAGAAGCAGCCAAAGAATGGAACCAGGTATCACCCGGTGCCTATGCCCTGCGCAATGACCTCTTAGCAGATTTTAGATTTGCTTATCGCAAAAGAGAAGACTTATTATCTCGTGTACGCGCCATTGCCGACGGCAGCGGAGATGCCGATATGATCCAGGACCTCAGCGACCTTAGTGTGCTGGGTAAAGCCAACACCACAGAACTTACCGCTATTAATTTTGATCTTGCCCAACTGGATACCGTAGCCGTTAGAGCCAATGAACTGGCAGACCTGCGTGCCAAAGCCAATGGTGCCAGTCTGGATAATACCAAAGCCAAAGATATGCGCGACCGCGCTTTTACCCATCTTAAAGAAGCGATGGACGAAATTCGAGCAACGGGTAAATATGTGTTCCGTAAAGATACCGAACGCTATAAAGGATATATCAGTCGGTATAAGTAACGTTTAGCAATGCCATGCCGGATCCGCGTGTGCTTGTATCCGATCAGCGGTACGCTGAACGAGTACAAAGCTGCGCGGATTTCTTATACCCCTACAAGAAATACTCCTATACTACCGATGATCGATGATAACAGGCCGCGGAGGCATCAAGCACCTGTCGGGAAGCACCCTACCCTGCCGATGGTCGATAAAATAAGAAAGCGCATATATAAAATTATAAAAGGGATGGCCTGCGATTACCGATGATCGATCTAGTATATACAATACTACACGAAACAACCGCGATGGAGGATACAGCTATCGCGCGGAATGGTAAAATGCTTGTTTGTATATATAAATATATATAGTGTACGGTATTAGAATTATTAGAGATCTATATTAGAAATTGGAGAGATAAGATTATATTAGAAGTCTTAAAGAATTTTTATTTTTAATATACTAAAATGAATTTATCAGAAGAACATATCATTAATTTAAAGTTGATTTATGAATCCAATGGACAATCAATGCACAAATTAAAGTTCATAGATACATTTGGTAATCCTCATCCACAGCCTGAAACAATCATTTCTGAACTAATCGAATTTGATTATATCGAGATTGAAGATGACCCATCTATTTTTTTTTTGACGACATCTGGGTATGAACAGGTAGAAATAATAAATAATGGTTTACAGCACTATAATGATGTAACAAAAGAAATTCAAGTTGATTATTTTACGAAGTCAATAGAGAAGCTTGGAATAAAAAGGTTTAAAAAAATTATATTTATTTGGTTGATTGGTTTTGGGATCATATTAACCGTATATAGTTTTCTAAACGGTCATACTAATAAACGAGCCGTAAATGATATTGAAATTATTTTGACAGATGAAATGAAACAGGATATCAGGAAAAAAGCTAAAAAGCAACGGATTCGTTGAGAGGTGAATAAATTTTGAATATCCGACATCTTTAATGAATTATGACATCAACCTGAACCTGATTCAGGCTCTTTGAATCTGCTTAATATTTACAATAAAGGAATTCCGAAACAAACCAGCACGACTGCGCTAATGCCGACAGGTTAAGAATAATAATTGATTGTGATATTACTAAATAAAAGCACAACCTATAGAATTTAAAAATAAGTAATAAAAATGTCTACTTCTCCTAAACTTTTCCAAATCACATTAATTGACCTTCAACAAGAATTATGTAATGAATGGGAACAATTATTTAAAGATTTTTCCAAGATCCAAGTTGTTCACGGCAAATTTGAATTCGTAAAGGATTTCGACTGCTTAGTAAGTCCGGCAAATTCTTTTGGTTTAATGGATGGTGGTATTGATTTAGCTATCCGTAATTACTTTGGGATGAAACTACAGTATAATGTGCAAAAAAGAATTCAAAAAGAATTCTATGGTGAACAACCTATCGGTACATCCATCATAGTGCATACCGAGAACGAATATCATCCTTTTTTGGCGCATACCCCAACAATGCGAGTACCAAGTGATATTTCGCAAACAGATAATGTTTACAGCGCTTTTTTTGCAATGCTGATTGCTGTAGCAAACTATAATAAAAATCATGAAATTCGAATCGAAAAAGTACTTTGCCCCGGAATGGGAACTGCTACCGGAAGGATGCCTGCTAAAGAAGCTGCCAGGCAAATGTTTATTGCGTACAAAAACTTTATGAACCCAACTACTAATATGAATTGGAAGAATCTGAATAATAGACATCAGGAAATTATTGGTGAAATATAACATAGATAAAGGATAAATCTACCAGATTACAGACACTGCCAAAAACTTTTTTATAAAATTTCCCTACCCAATTCTTACAAGATTATATCAATACCCACAAGGATTTTAGTGTTTGCAAGGTAAAAATTCCCACAATCGGGAGCACGATGGCTATTTTTTATTGAGGGAATAATTATGTAGTTTAGAATCCTACCCCAGTAAAACACCCCTTTTATCAAATAGAAAAATAACAACATCATTGTGGTTTTCCACAAGGAAGGTTTGTGGGTGTGTTGTAGGTTTGTGGAGGAGATGTTGGAGATATAGTTGATCTGATGACACTCTACAATTTTTATAACTAAAACGGAAAAACAGAAGCCAAGATTTAATGATAGGATAAATTAATAATTATCTTTGACTAAACTTAAAACTGAATGAATAGAAACAAATATTTTGAATACATTGAAGAAAAAATTAATATCCTTGCTTATCGAATTCAAACAAAGGGAAAATTAAACATTCTTAATCTTCACTTACATTCAGAGAATTTCTATCTTCATTTTTTTAATTTATTATATGGTTATGAGCTAAATAATTTAAATAGCAATACTCAAAATGTTGAAGCTATAGATTTGATAGATCATAAAAACAAAATAATTTTCCAAGTATCCTCTACTAGTACTAAAAAAAAAATTGAATCTACTTTAGCTAAGGATATATTCAAAAAATTCGAGGCTTATAGGTTCAAGTTTATTTCAATTTCAGTAGATGCAAAAGATTTAAAAACTAAAACATTTTCAAACCCTCATTCAGTAATTTTCGACCCTAAGAATGATATCTTCGATATAAAGACGATTTTAAATCATATCCTCATAAAACCAATAGAAAGTCAAAGAGTATTTTATGAATTTATTAGAAATGAATTAGGAGGAGAAATTGATGTAGTAAAATTAGATAGTAATTTAGCAACTATAATAAATATCTTGTCCCTTGAAAAATGGGATGATTCACATTTTGACGACAATTCTAATAGTTTCGAAATAGAAAGAAAAATTCAGTTTAATGAACTTGATGAAGCAAAAGAAGTAATTGAAGAATTTTGTATCTATTATAAAAAAGTAGATGAAAAGTATACAGAATTTGATTTATTAGGTGCAAATAAAAGTAACTCAGTCTTAAATTCAATAAAAAAAGAATATAGAAAACTAAAAAAAATAGATAACAAGGATGATATTTTTTTTAACACTATAGAAAACATTAAAAATAAAGTTCTAATTAGCAATAATCTAAATAACATTCCTATTGATGAAATTGAATTGTGTATCGACATTTTAGTTGTTGATGCATTTATCAGATGTAAAATTTTCGAAAATCCTAAAGATTATACATATGTTATTACCTGATAATATTCATCCAGAAAATAGCATATATTTTAATGCTTCACTAGTTTTAAGAACTTTACAAGAGTTTGGTGAACTAGATATGCTTGATTTGTATCAAAAGGTAACTAAAAACAAAAAAATATCATTTCCAGTTTATATTTTATGTCTAGATTGGCTTTATATAATTAATGTAGCTGAAATAAATCAAGGAGAAGTAAAATTATGTTCTTAAAATCACTTCAAATAATAAACACCAAGAATTCCTCTATAATTCGTGAGATTCCATTCCGCAATGGAATAAATTTAATTGTAGATGAAAGTGAAGAAAGTATTACCGGCAATAACATCGGAAAAACAACCGTACTAAAACTAATTGACTTCTGTTTCGGAGCTAACAAAAATAATGTATGGCAAGACCCAGAAAACCCAAAAGAAGTATATAATTTAGTAAAAAACTTTCTAATAGACAATGAAGTTTTAGTAGTACTTACTTTATCAGAATCATTAAATTCAAAGGAAGAAAATGATGTGATAATAGAGCGTAATTTCCTTAGTTCAAGAAAAACAGTTGTAAGAAGAATAAATGGTAAACAATATACAGATGAAGAATTCGAAGATGTGCTAAAAGAATTATTCTTTCCAAATTTAGTTGCAGAGAAACCAAGTTTTCGACAAATCATTTCACATAATATTCGCTACAAGGATTTAAGCATCAATAACACCTTGAAAACATTGGATAAATTTACTTCTGATGCTGAATATGAAACATTATATCTGTATTTACTAGGTTGTGAGTTTAATGAAGGAAATCAAAAGCAAGAGATAATTCAACAGATAAGACAAGAAGACAGCTTTAAAAAGCGCTTAGAGAAATCTCAAACTAAATCAGCATACGAAACTACACTCTCGCTTATCGAAAACGAAATTGAGGAATTAAATAATAAAAAATCCAAACTAAACTTAAACGAAAATTTTGATTCTGATTTGAATAAGTTAAATCAAATCAAATATAAAATCAACAAATTGAGTTCCGAGATAAGTAAAATAAATATCAGAAAGGAATTAATAATTGAAGCGAAAAATGATTTAGAAGCAAATAAGTCAGAAATAGACCTTCCACAACTAGAACAAATTTATAATCAAGCTACAGACATATTAGGGGAATTACAAAAATCGTTTGAAAATATGGTAAACTATCATAATCAAATGCTGACTGAGAAAGCAAAGTTTATCAATAATGAATTGCCTAATTTAGAGAACAAACTTGAACAAAAAAATAAAGAACTTGACACGTTATTGGACCAGGAATCAAAACTATCTATAACTATAGCTAAAAGTGATTCATTTGAAGAATTAGAACTTTTGATTGGCGAATTAACCGAGAAATACAGAATAAAAGGAGAATATGAAAATACAATCCAACAACTGCAAGAGGTTGAAGACAATCTGAACTCTTATAACAATCAACTGAAAGAAATTGATGAGGAATTATTTTCTGATGAATTCGAAGAAAAAGTAAAAACTCAATTAAACAAATTCAATAAATACTTTTCATCAGTATCTGAATACCTATATGATGAGAAATATGCATTAAAGTACGATAAAATAACTAATAGAAAAGGACAACGTCTATATAAATTTTCCGCTTTCAACACAAATTTTAGTTCAGGTAAAAAACAAGGAGAGATTTCTTGTTTCGATATCGCTTATATTCTTTTTGCGAGAAATGAAGGAATGCCAAGTATGGATTTTCTTTTGAATGATAAAAAAGAGCTGATGCATGACAATCAATTAGTTAAAATAGCTCAGTTCGTGAATGAAAGTAATATTCAATTTGTTGCATCAATATTAAAAGACAAGTTGCCTTTAGAATTAAACTATCCAGAAAATTTTATATTAGAACTCTCACAAGAGAACAAACTCTTCCGAATTGAAAATAATTAAAAACACTACACTGTACAAAAATTCCCCAACTTTGTGTAATACTTAATCCTTCAGATACCCGCTTACATCCCCAAACCACATTATTTTACATCACCTGATGCGGATAGTTCGTTTCGCGATTCTGAAACCTTAGAATCGCTTCTTTTACTACGACCCCTTTATCGATATTAATCGCATTTTTAATAGTTGCATGATGCTTCCAGTTTTGTGGCCCGGCAATTACCGCCGCTAAGTGCACGATTAATGCTGCAGAAATCGCTCTGGAGGCACTTTCCCAAAAATAACTTGGGGTGTGATCTACCGCATAATAATCAATATGATCTATGGATAGTATTGGTTTTTTAAACGTAGTAGGCGTTGCAAAATAAAAGCCCATACCCTCGTCGCAACTAACATCTATAATTAGTGCGCCCGGTTTTAGTCTGGATTTTTCTTCTTCGATCACAAAATCGATCGGATCATCAGTATCCTGATACGTACCGTTTACAATGATCTCTGATTCGCTGATCAAATCGATCAGTGGTCGCTCTGATCCGTCGTGTTCTACAACTTTTAATCTAGGTTCGTTAGCTTCTCCTTTGGTAATGCGCACATAATTTACATCTAATATTTCCTCTCTGACTTCGTGATCCGGTCTTTGAATACAAATGGTGATATCCCGAAATCCGTGTGCTTTTAGTGCATAAATCGCTCCTCTGCTCACCGCTCCAAAACTAAAAATAATCACCTTTCTTTGGTTGCCATAATGTCCGTCGATCCCTTTAAGTTGCAATGCGTGTATTACCGCAGCATACCCTGCCATCTCGTTATTTTTATAAAAGGTATGTCTGCCGATTCTGCCATTCGGGCTCCAAACAAACATATCTTCAAAGGCTATTAAGGTTAATTTTCTATCAATAGCGGTTTGTGTGATCTGCATTTGCTGAGCGCAATGAGGATATCCCCAAAGTACTCCTCCCGTTTTCAGTTCTTGTAAATCTGATAGTACCGGTTTGGCAATGATCACGGATCCGATGTCCGACAAGATCTCGGATCGTGTAGCGATCCCTCCAGATTGTTTGGCGATTTCTTCGTCTTCAATATTAAATGGTTTACCGTATCCTTTTTCGAATATAAGTTTTTTACGGACATCTTCAGGAAGTCTTTTTAAATGTTCCGGATGAATAGGAACACGTCTTTCATCCTCTTTTTTTGACGTTCCGATCACTCCTATTTTTGATAATATCATATGATTTTCTTTTTAATTGAAACCAAACATCACTAATGAAATGAGTCAGGCACTGTTATAAGGCTACTAAATAGAATTATTTGCCGGCGATCAGGCATGAATTTGACCACAGAGGTGTCAATAATTAAAAAGGTTACGAAAAGTGAGCCTTTTTGTTCACTAGGAATTAGTGAGTATTATCAATACGAATGAATAAATAATTGTATGCTCCAAGTTACGCCAATTAATCGTATTTAACGGGTAATATGGATAGTATCTCTACGTTACGGAGTTGGTAACTCCTAAATTTTCTGGTATCAGGATATAAATATCTCTATTCCACAACGTCTCCAACTTTGAGGATTGCACCACACATTTTAGAAATATAATTATCTTAGTAGGTATATATCATACACATATTCATCCCTAATCAGATACTCGAAATGGACGATTTCAATCAAATATTTAAAAGTTCGAAAGCCAGAGAAATGGGTATTCAGCTCAAAAAAATTATCGAATCCCATCTGGATGGTATTGAAGAAAATATCCTGGGAGGTGCAAAAGTAAAACTTGTGCTGTATACCAGAAATGGTAAAAACAATGTCTTATGCGGAATCCAGGAAGGCAGCAACGAATCGTGTATGTTATATGTACATCATATAAAAGAAATTGATCACGAAAGACTGAAGTTTAGCGGTAAGGGTAAACACGCCAAGCGTATTAAATTTACAGATAGTAATGAGATCCGTGAAGATGATGTGAAATGGTTATTGTTAAAAGTTAATGAAAACGCTCCTTTTTAATATTTCAATTGAAGTTTTCCACGTTCTCCGCAAAGTCCCCCGACCTATCTGACTGACAAGGTAGGTTTTGAGGAAGATCTCTGCTTTTCGAGGTTCAAAATCCTATTCTCGACCTGTGCGCCTTTGGAGTATATATTTCTTCCTTCGGTCGAAACACTCGGATGGACGGATTTTGACTAAAAAACTAAATGTTCAATAGGTTAGATATCCCTATCTTCGTTCCAATAAGCAATTGTAATATCTGAAAGAAAAATAAATGACCTACAAAACCTTTGAAACCGATCGATTGTACGTAAGACCCACCAACCAGGATGATGCGGCGTTTATCTTTGAATTGATGAACACTGAGAAATGGCTACAATATATCGGAGATCGAAATATTAAATCTGTGGAAGATGCTGCAGCCTATATTCAATCCAAAATGACTCCGCAACTTACCAAACTTGGATATGGTAATTATACATTGATAACCAAAAAAGATCAACAAAAGGTGGGCACCTGTGGGTTATATGATCGAGAAGGATTAGAAGGTATTGATATAGGATTTGCTTTTCTCCCGGAATATGAAAAACAAGGGCTAGCGTATGAAGCTGCAAAAACCATCAAAAATGCTGCATTTACTGATTTTGGAATGAATTTAATTCAAGCAATTACAACAAAAGACAATATCGCGTCTCAACGCCTTTTAGAAAAACTGGGATTACACCTATCCGGAACCACCAAACTCCCCAATGATACCAAAGAGATGCTGGTATATAAAATAGAGAAACAAAATTAGGGGTGAGGCAACCTTTTCTAAGCATAATACGTCTATATAGATAGAGATACCATCATCTTTCTATTAAAACGACAACCATGTTAGAAAACCCACCAGTGAATATCAAAATTAAAATGGCAACATTATGGATCACTTTAATGTTCCTATACATCTACGGCGATTACTTTGAATTATACACTCCTTCCAAAGTAGAGAAACTGATGAATGTTACTGATGTACTCGATAGTCCTGTTAAATTATTTGTGGCTGCCGTCGTATTGGCTATACCTGCATTTATGATCGCATTCAATATTTTTTTAAAACCAGCCATTAGCAGGATATTAAATATACTGTTTGGTAGTTTGTTTACACTTGTTGTGGTGTTGGTGGGTAGTACTTCTCTTTATCCCTGGTACAGTTTTTATGTGTTCTATGCTTTTTTAGAAGCCCTAGTTACCATATATATTGTATGGCAAGCATGGAAATGGCCAAAAGAACATATCTAATCTATGCATAAAAAAAGGTTCAAAGTAGTTTTTGACTTAGTATAATAACTTTTGCCAAAAATCATAATCCTGTAAGAAGCAAAACTCTTCATCACAAAGAAAATTTTATATTTGAAACGGTGAATTATGTAACTCAAATATTATTTTTCTTTGGTGCTATTGGTGTGTTCAACAGTTTTATTATTTCGGTGTATATACTTTTTAACAAAACCTTTGCTACACTAAGCAGCAAATTATTTGGATTATTTTTACTCGTAGTAAGTTTACGCATACTCAAGTCGTTGTTTTATGCTTTTTCTACAGAGGAGCCGATTTGGTTCTTGCAATCCGGCCCCGGTTTTTTCTTATTGATTGGTCCTTTGTTCTTTTCCTATGTCATAAGTCTGATCAGACCAAATTCATTTTGGGTAAAACATTGGAAATATCATATAGCTTCTTGGTTCTCCGCAATAGTTTTACTTTTGATTTTTATCCCCTTCAGCACCTATAATGAGCTTAACAAAGTTGTTGTATTACCTATTATTAATTTTCAGTGGTTAGCTTTTATTATACTTTCCGTAATATATTTAAAAGTAAGTTCTAAAAATAGTGGAGCTAGTGCTCTACAAATCAAATGGCTTTTGTCACTAACCGTTGCTACTGTCATTATATGGAGCAGCTATGCGTTCATCCCTTTTGAATATTTTGTCAGCGGTTCGATTATTTATTCCATCCTATTCTATGGCTTCTTTTTGTTTTTTCTTATCAAAAAGAAAATGGTTTCGAAGGTTTTTAAAAGAGTAAAATCAAATAACACCTCTACACATTCTGAAAAAAACGACCTTCTTATTCGTCAACTACATCAATATATGCAGGATGAAAAATGGTTTATAAATCCAGATTTGAAGCTATCTGAAGTAGCCAAAAAACTAGATATTTCTGCACACGAGTTATCTAAGTTGATTAATGATAATTTGAACAAAAACTTTACTGATTTTATTAATGAATATAGAATTGAAGAAGCCAAGCATTTAATTACTAAAAATTCTTTGTATACTATAGAAGCGATAGGTAATCAATCCGGTTTCAATTCTAAATCAGCTTTTTATAAGGCTTTTAAAAAGGCAACTAACACTACACCTGCTAAATTTAAAGAGCAACAATGAGTTCTTTTTTATAAATCAGAACATGAAAAAGCACACCAAATGGTTCTTCTTTTTTGGGTTTCAATAGATTTGTAAATGTTCAAAAAAATCAATCAAAAATGAAATTCAATCTTTTTAGTATTTTACTTTTATTTATTTTCTGTTTTTCTTCCTGTAAAGAAAAAGAAACAACAAACGAATCATTAAACAGACAGGCTAAGCATTATATAGCAGACTACGATGAACTTGTAGCTACCTTGACTACAGAGCATCCTACTTTATATGAATTTACTTCTAAAGAAAATTTTGATAAAAAAGTTATACAGCTAAGAAGTCAAATTAATAATTCTACCTCCAAAAAAGATTTTATTTGGATACTAAGCGAGCTCATCGCTACGGTTGGTTGTGGTCATACTTCGTTAGGTTTTTTTAATCAGCAACGTGCCTTGCTTACACCCAAAGAATATTTTCCGCTATTAACCCGATTCATTGATCAAAAACTATATGTTGTCGATAATTTGATAAACGAGGATACAGTAAATGTAGGGGATGAAATAACACAAATTAATGGTAAGTCTATAGCCGAAATTATGGATACCATTTATGCACATATAAACTCACAGGCATCCATTAAAAGTTCAAAAAAAGAATTATTTAATGGTTATAATACTTCGTATTTGGCGTATGCACTGGATTTCCCTGAGACTTACACCATAAAAGTAGCCGGTTCTGATGATACCATTGTCTTAAAATCTTTAGAAAACAAACCACCTGATGCGCCATTATTTAGTAAAAAACATCCCTGTCAGAAAGATTTCTGTTTAACAGAAGCCAACAAAGAGACCGCTTTATTAACCCTACGCAACTTTGCATATTACGGGAGAAAAACGGAGGTGTTTACAGATTTCTTAGATGATTCTTTTAAAGAAATCAAAGACAAAGGATATACAAATCTTATTATTGATGTTAGAGGAAATTTGGGAGGGCCGGGAGCTGCAAGTATTCATCTTTTAAAACATACCTTACAGAAACCTTTTAAGTATTTTGTAGAGGATGGAACCGATGATGACAGAAGAGGCATGCAGCAACCTTTTGAAAATAATTTTAATGGTAAGATCGCTTTTGTGATGAATGGTTTAGGAAACTCTACCGTGGGGCATTTGGCGTCTGTTTACAAAGATAAAAGAAGAGTTGTGTTTATAGGAGAAACGTTGGGTTCAAACCAGTTTTGTACTGCCAATCAAAAACAGTTTCAATTAACACATACAGATTTTCACTATTCTGTAGCTAGAAATGTTTTTGTAACTGATGTGCAAGAGAAAAACACAAAGGCTACCATAACTCCGGATATTAAAATTGAACAATCCATTGAGGATTATTTATCAGACAAGGATGTGGTTTTAGAAAAAGCCTTGGAACTGATGGAAGAATAAAATATCCAATTATTTCCTTAATAGTGCTAAGTAATTTTTATAGCCATTTGTTCGTAACGCATTACGGATATGATTATATTAGTTTTTATATTGTTGTTGACAACAATGAAGAACAAAACTAAAAGTTTAACAAATGGAAAAAAAATGGTTACTATTAATCACTATACTGATTTTCTTACTATTCACTTTCCTTTTTTGGGTGCTGACTAGTGGCTACGCCAAAAAAGGATATGGTACAAAGATGTGGAAACATTGGCCAACGAGATTATCCTATTGGCAAGCTGCTATATTGTATAGTATTGGATTAACAGCTATAACAATGTTTCTTTTGAAATGGGGAAATATTTTGACTTTCTAGAAGAGCTAAAAGAAAATAGTATAGATTCTGGACTTTAAAATTTTGACTCTTAATTCTACATTGACAAGTAAAAACTTGGACTTACATAATAAATTAATCAAGAAATAGCTAATACAAGTAAGTTGCTTCTCTTTCTCACGAGAAGCAACTTAATTTGTTATCCGAACAGACTTTGCTTACATCTCTATTCCGTCAATCTTTAGTATTCCATCAGAAGATACTATGGTATTAAATCGTATTGGGTGTGAGCCTTTTTTGGTTTTTACATTTAAAAGTACTTCGTCTTCTTTGGTTACTCTGATTTCGGCAACTTCGCCTTCTGCTAACTTTTTACGAAGGTTTTTAAAGATTTTCAAATGCTTTTCCATAGGAAAGGAATTTAAAAAAGAAGATTCCATCCTACGTTCAAACAAGGATTGCTTTCGCCGTAGATACCCCTAACCAAAATCCTAGCATTGTACCTACTTCATTGATTCCATTTATAAAAAATGCTGTTAAGCAAGGACTTCATATGCTATGCAGTCTTCCGCCTTTATTGCTATCAAAATAGCGTATAAAGATTAAGAATTATATTTTGAAATAACAAACTCTAATCGTTTGCTTATGAAAACAGAATTCGAAAAAAAATATTCCGGAATTGGATTGGAAAATGTAAAAAAGTGAATGAAACTACAGTTTCCTTATTAGTATCATTTGGATATTAATTACTAAAGATACAAATGTCTTTCTGGTACGACAATCTATCAAAGAAGCTTTACAAGAGTTAGGAGATCGTTTTGTACAAATTCATAAATCTACCATTATCAATCTGGATCAAGTTTTGGCTTTTGATACACATTCTATTACCATTGAGAACACTAAACTTTCGATTGGACAATCTTATAAAGTAAAACTGATGGAGCGTTTGGAAGTGAAGTGATTTTTTACTGGTAACATTCTTTACTATTTTGACACTATCCTATAGCGGGGGTGAACTGAACTCCCCTGATTCAGCAAAGCGGAATTCATTCCCCTCTTTGGTAAAGAGGGGTGCTTTTAAATTGGTAAGTAGTTTATAAACTCAGTTATGGCGAATAAAAAACGAATTCATACCAGAAAGGAATTACAGGAATATAGGAGGAAACTTAGAACTGATGGCACTCCGGCAGAAGCTTTTCTTTGGAAATATTTAAAAGCCAGGAAACTTGAAGGAAGACGGTTTCAAAGGCAGCATAGTATTGAATATTACATCGTGGATTTTTATTGTGCTTCAGAAAAGCTAGTTATTGAATTAGATGGAGAGATTCATAATACACCTCAAGCTCAGGAAAAAGATCAGAAACGTACCAAAAGACTTAATGAATTAGGTTTTACTGTAATTAGATTCGAAAACAAAATGGTTTTTGATCATTTACAATCTGTTTTAAATGAAATATCTGATCATTTTAAAGAATCAAAATAAAATTGCGGTGATTATAACTCCCCTGATTCAGCAAACAGCTGAATATTTCCCTCTTTAAAAAAGAGGGGTGCTTTTTCAACAGGGATCTTAAAAACTACCTCATGAAAAACATCAACAACTCCTTAAAAACTCCTCATTTTTATTAAATGAAGCTGGATTTTATATCCCTCCCAATCTTTACCATTAAACAAAATACAAATTCAAAACTATCTCGCGAAAAACATGAAACACTCCTTAAAACTCCTCTAATTACTAAAAAATGAAGTTGTTTTACCAGGAATATAATTTTTACCATTTATTCCGACACACCTTAAAAACAGTCTTGCGAAAAACATCGCACACTCCTTAAAAACTCCTCCCTTTTTAAAAAAGGGAGGTGGATTCCGATTTTATCGGAATTCGGAGGGTTCAATTACCCCACACCTACCAAAACCCCAAGAGATCTCATATTCTTACTTTTTACCTTGGCACTTCATTATGAAGTAAAATTCAGGTAAAATCCCCTGGTCTGGGTACCCAATAATTAATTATCTTAGAGCTTTACTCCAATTATTTAATTACAAAACATCAAAATGTCTGTAGCAACCATACCAACCAGCGATCGAATTAAATTACCCTTTACTTTTGATGCTAAAAAGATGTTAGAGGAGTTCAAAGCTTTTACACCGGAGCATTTTGAGTATTATGATGTCATACCATTACGAGCACCTGCACATCAAGTAGATACATCGCTACCATTTCCTCCGCCAGCAGATGATTATGCCGATGGCTCTTGGACCGATTGGTTAGACACCAAGGCATTACAGCAATCTCCTTATCTTACCAGTGTGGTAGATTTTTTTAGAGCACATACAAAAGTGACATTAGTGCGTTTATTACGTTTGGCACCTGGAGCCATTGTAAAAGAACATACAGATCCAACATTGGGATTAGAAATAGAACGATCTGTGATTCGGTTAACCATTCCTATTACTTACAGTGATGATGTCATATTTTACCTCAACAATACTCCAGTTTCTATGTTACCCGGAGAATGCTGGTATCTAAGATTAACAGATCCCCATAAGATTGATAATCTAGGGAATACAGAACGTGTTAATTTCACTATTGACATGATCCCAAATGATTGGGTGCGAACGACAATTATAGAAAGTGATGCTCAATCACTAAATCTTACATAAGCATTTTATGATGCTTAAGAACGTATGCCTCATCCTAAAATTGATTCAGGTTCCCACAAGAATATAATATAATCATCCCCATAATTGATGCTGAAAATATAATCAGCGAACTACCACTAAACATCGTTTGATGTAAAGTGGATTATTACTTTTTAATAAAATTTAAAACAAAAATTATGGAACACAAATTAGCAATTGGGGTTTTTCGAAGGTTTGATCACGAGTTAGTAACAGATCATAACGATTCAGAAACGGAACTGGCATTACACAACAGAAGAAAAGATGCCTTGATCGATGTATTTGAGAATGAAGATCAAATAATTGTCAAGGATTGGGGACAAACCAAAGACACAGAACCGCACGAATTTGTTGAATTGGTTTTAGGAATCGTAGGAACAGCTGTTTTTAATTATGCTATCGTGCCGGGACTCAAATATGTTGGAGAAAAGTTAGCTGAAAAATTGGTTGACGATGCAATCTCAAATTCTGCCAAATGGATTATTTCGAAATTACGACCGAAACAAGAATCAAAAGAAATATTAGATTTTCAGATTAAATTACCTAACGGAACTTTAATTGCCGTAGATCCACCTGATAGAAATGCATCCATTACCATTCATTTTAATGATGGAAAGGTGGAATCCATAAACTATGACGCCGAAAAGTCATAATGGATAAAATAAAAACACATCCTATTATTCGAGGCAGGTCACTTGTATTCTCATCTTAAAAATGTTAAACCTACATCAAAAACGCACATAGTTTAGCCGTAAATGAAGTATATTTAGCGCTTCATAAATTATCTTAAGCCTATGTTGTCAAAATTCTATAACGTAAAAAATTTAAAAGGAGATTTTACAGGTGGATTAGTTGCCGGAGTGGTTGCATTACCGCTCGCCTTAGCTTTTGGAGTACAATCAGGTATGGGTGCTACAGCCGGTCTGTATGGAGCCATAGCTGTTGGTATCTTTGCTGCCCTATTTGGAGGTACCGAGACACAAGCCAGTGGTCCAACAGGTCCGATGACCGTAGTTTCTGCAACGCTAATTGCCGCTGCTATAGAAATGAATGGTTCTCTAGGTAATGCGATGCCTATAATCGTAGCAACTTTCTTGTTAGGTGGACTCTTCCAGATATTATTCGGATTTTTAAATATTGCGAGTTACGTTAAGTATTTTCCATATCCCGTAGTCTCAGGATTTATGAGTGGTGTAGGTTTGATCATTGTGATTCTGCAACTTTTTCCATTTGTGGGTTTAAGTTCGGCAAAATCAACCACAGCAGTTATGCAGGATTTACCTAGGCTTTTTTCTGATGCCAATCCATACGC
Organism: Aquimarina besae; assembly: GCF_042434905.1. NCBI lineage: Bacteria > Pseudomonadati > Bacteroidota > Flavobacteriia > Flavobacteriales > Flavobacteriaceae > Aquimarina > Aquimarina besae. Next base: position 2,545,570 of record NZ_CP170199.1, on the reverse strand, counting down.
GTTACTATTAGGAGGGATCACTATTGCTGTATATTACCTCTTTCCAAAAATAACCAAAGCAATACCCAGTGCTTTGGTAGCCTTGATCGTTGCTTCGCTGGTAGCCTATTTTACAAAAATGGACGTACCTTTAATTGGAGAAATACCATCCGGATTACCATCGCTTCAATTAGGTGGCATTTTTGCAATAGATTCTGGTGCACTAAGCGTTATTATCGAATATGGAGTCGTTCTCGCTGTATTAGGAAGTATAGATTCCCTTTTAACCTCTGTGGTTGCCGATAATATGACCAAAACCAAACACAATAGTAATCGAGAATTGATCGGGCAAGGGATTGGTAATATGTTGGCAGCAGTAATTGGTGGTATTCCGGGAGCTGGTGCTACTAAAGGAACGGTAGTGAACATCAACGCAGGTGGAAAAACCAGATTATCCGGAGTATTACACGGTTTATTTTTATTGGCTGTATTATTAGGTTTAGGAAAACTGGCAGCACATATCCCTCTTTGTGTATTAGCTGGATTATTGATCCCTATTGGATTTAAAATAGTAGACTTTAAAGGATTAAAACACTTATTAAAAGTACCTAGAGCCGATGCCCTTGTATTGATTCTTGTATTATTTATTACCACTTTTGGAAGTTTGATACAAGCGGTTGGTATCGGTGTGGCATTAGCTTGTTTATTATTTATGAAAAAAGCCGGGGATTTGAGTGAACAAGGAATGGAAGTTGGAGATATTGCCGATTTTGACGGTTCTAAACCTTGGCAAGACGAAATTGAATTCTACGACCGCTATAAAGGCAAAGTCATTATTAAACATTTGTATGGACCGTTATTTTTTGGTTTTACTTCCTATTTTAAAGATCAGATCAAAGCATTACCAAAAGATGTAAGGGCTGTTATTTTAAGAATGGATCGTGTTCCTTATATTGATCAATCAGGTATCTACACCCTTGAGGATACCATTTTTGACTTACGAGCACAAGGAATTGAAGTAATATTTGTAGGACTCAAAGAACAACCTGCAGATATGCTCAAGGCGGTTGATATCATTCCGGATCTTGTTCCTGAAAACGATCTATTCGAAAATATTGAGGATAGCTTTACCTATTTACGAGAGAAGTTCAAACAAGGGTCGGAAGCAGTGTAAATAAAATTAACAACACAGATAATTCTATAGTTTCTTATCAATGAAAAAAACTTTATTTGATCTCACTAAAGAAGAGTGGAATACATTATTCCCTATTGAATTGGTAGATCACAATCCTGAATGGAAAAGAATTTATAAAATTGAAAAAGAACGAATATTAAAAAAGATTGGATCCGCATCTATTATACGAATAGAACATTTTGGGAGCTCCTCAATTCCATCCATAAAATCTAAACCCTATATAGATATGTTGATAGAAATTCCAGAAGAATTACTATTCGACGAAACCTTGATTTCAGATTTTACCGATTTAGGATATTCTCATTTTGTAGTACCAAAAAGAGATAACATTGAAGCCTATTCTTCCTTTGGCAAAGGATACAATCTTGAAGAAAAAAAAGAACAAATTTTTCATATCCATATGTGCCCTAAGAACAATATGATGTGGAAACAAATTGGGTTTAGAGATTATCTGATAAAAAATCAGGAGCGAGCTAAAATGTATGAAAATCTCAAAATTCAGTTAGCGAAGAAATATAAGAATGATCGAGGAGCATATGTTCTAGGAAAAACCAAATTTGTATATGAAACTTTAGAATTGATTTAGTAAATCTTATTTAAATCAATCATCGAAATCTTGATTAAATACTTTCTTTAACACATTTTTAACCCTGGAGAAAAGTTAGAAAAGCTCAAAAAAAACGACATTTAAGAAAAACAACGGTCACATGAGTCTTTCTAAAATTTCCTTTACCAATGCAGAAGGTCAGACGCTTTCAGGGCGTTTGGAATTACCCGCAGATCAACATCCTCATAATTTTGCGCTTTTTGCACACTGTTTTACGTGTAATAAAAATCTGGGGGCGGTTCGTAATATAAGTCGGGCGCTCACTTCTCAAGGATTTGGTGTACTACGATTTGATTTTACAGGTTTAGGTGAAAGTGAAGGTGATTTTGCTGATACTAATTTCTCAGGAAATGTAGAAGATCTGGTTGCGGCAGCAGATTTTTTAACCAAAGAATACCAGGCTCCATCTCTATTGATCGGTCACTCTCTTGGTGGTGCGGCAGCTGTATTTGCAGCGGCAGCTATAGACTCGATTAAAGCAGTTGCCACTGTGGGAGCACCTTCTGATCCAATACATGTACAGCATCTGCTACGAAGTGGATTAGAAGAAATCGAAGCAAATGGTAAAGCCGTTGTAAACCTCAGCGGAAGGGATTTTACGATCAAAAAACAGTTCCTAGACGATCTGGAAAAAAAATCATTACCAACAGTAGCAAAAAACTTGGGTAAAGCATTATTAGTGCTACATTCTCCACAAGACACTACCGTGGGTATTAGAAATGCGGAAGAAATTTACCACGCTGCAAAACATCCTAAAAGCTTTGTGACCTTGGATGGTGCAGATCATTTATTAATGCGAAAAGAAGATTCTATATATGTTGGAAAAGTGATTGCGGGTTGGTCCTCCAGATATGTAGATATTCCAGAAGAACCCAAATTAAAAAGTCAACATCACGTGGTTGCCAGTCTGGGAAATGAAGAAGGTTATACTACGCAAATGAAAGTGGGAAATCATTATATGGTTGCTGATGAACCTGAAAGTGTGGGCGGTAATGATTTTGGACCTTCACCTTACGAATTGGTTTCTGCCGGATTATCAGCTTGTACAGCCATGACCATTAAAATGTATGTTGCCAGAAAAGGTTGGGATTTGCAAAATGTGGAAGTACATACCAACTATGACAAAAAACATATGGAGGACTGTGAAAATTGTGAAGATCCTATGGCGAAGATAGATACGTTCGAAAGAGAGATCAAACTAGAGGGAAATCTAGATGAAAAACAAATTCAGCGAATTCTGCAAATCGCCGATAAATGTCCGGTACATAAAACACTGCATTCTGAAACACAAGTGATTACTAAGCTGATTCGCTAATTCATATCAAAAAGGGAAGTTTATATAATACTCACTACTTCCCTTTTATCATTATGAAAAGTATAAAAATTGATATAATCTATTCTGACCAATAGTGTAAGGTAACTTCAATCCAACCTTCCGGGGTTTCATTTTCGGGACTTACCTCAACAATGGCGGAAGATGCACCGTCAAAGTAACCATCACGGGCATCAAAGCGATACATTCCTGTGGGAAGGCTTTCAAAAAGACCTGCCTCATAAAGGGAATCGAAGTAAATCTCACCTGTTTCTAAATTTGTGGCACCGTATCCAGGTAATGTTCCTGCCGGAATTTCTTGACCTGACCACTCGTCGACTAATCTAACATAGACGTCAAATCTAACTTCACTTTTTTCTTGGTACGTAAACGCTTCTATTTGTGAATTATGTGTGTCTTTCTCGCAAGAAAAGAATAAACAGATAACATTTAAGCATATGAGTTTCCTAACAAGTCTCATCACAACATTGATTTAAAAGTTATTTTATAAATTTCAGCATATTTGTTTTGAGATCGATTACCTAATGATTACCATAATGTTATATAAACTAGTACTCATTAAGATAGACCTGTCCAACCAATAATAAAAAACCACTAAACTACAAGTAGCTAGTGGTCTTTGAAGCATTTTACCCCCAAAATGCTTTGGTTAAATCTTTTATTTTTTTATCAGTCTTTTCGTTCGAAAAATCTTTCCATTCAAATCCTGAATAGACAAAATATAAATTCCGGATTGTTCTGTTCCTTTAAACTGAATCGTAGTGCGATCCGAAACTATGTTTTGTACTATTTGTTGGTGTATTACTTTACCATTTAAATTGTACAATAGTATTTTAAACACACCTTCTGAATCTTTGGAAGCCTTCATTGTTAGTTGATCCGTAAATGGATTGGGATAGATATCAAAAGTCAAATCATTATCACCTGCATCCAGAGGTGGTGACGGTACTTTATATATATCTGCACTTATACGTAATGTTTCGCAATCGCCTAAATTCGTCCAACCAGAAGAGGTACGCTCATATAAGTATCCGGCGTAGGTAACCTTATCTCCGACAGTATAACTGACATTGCTTTGCCACGGAAAAATACCTTCGCAAATATCTACAGGCACGTTACCTGAAGTAGAATAATTAACGATTAATCTTGCAGCTTTACCAGCACCTCCTTCATAAGAATCTGCCACTCTTTTGGCAGAAGTATTGGTGAGACTAATTCCTTTACCGCGTATGATAAAACTAGCATTGTTACCAGACGTCCATCCACTTTTGTTTACCAAACTCTGAACCATATTCTTAAGATTTGGAGATCGCTGTGCAGTACCATTCTGACCACTGGACCATGAATTTGGATTCCAGGTAACTTTACTGGAGAATGTGGTTCGATTCGAAACTTTATCGGAGTTACTAAAAGCTGGTGAATTGTTGCTATTATGTAAGGATATTTCCAGTTCGGCATTAGCACTGTTACTTTCGTCTGCCGTAAACTGTAGATAGGCACTGGTTATGGTAGCATTTTTTGGCAACGCCAGTGATCTAAACCTAAGTCCTATGATCTGATTACCTGCATTACTATAACTATCATAAACCATTTCCAGATCACTACTATTTGCATATAAATCTCCGTTTTGGCGCTCCTCAACATCATCTCCTCCGGTAGTAATGGCGACTTCGATACTGCCGTTATCAGGATCGGGGTCTACAGTAGTACCTTTATTGATAGTTACCACACTACCATTAGAAGGATTCCATATGTCCAAATTAGTAGGGATTTGAAACACATTGTCATTAGAAACTGATCCTACTTGCGAAGCATTATCCACCTTAATGGTTCGGATTTCTGTTTTTTCTTCGTCCACAAAAATCCATTTGAATTGATTAAATCTTGCAGAGTTTCGAGTCCAGTCTTTATTATCGTCATTAGATCTAAGAGGAGCTCCCCAACAACCTTCGCCTGCATACACAGTTCCGTTTTGATCATCTCGGATAAACCCTTCATCACTTCCAGACCCTGAACTTGGTTTGACCGGCCAGGTAGTTTTTACGGTATGTGCATCGCACTCTATCACAAGCTTCACTCCTTTTTCATAGAATAACTGCGCCCAATTGTTATATTGACTATTTCCTTCGGATTTATAAGAAACATGTGGACGCATGGGTTTATGATACTGTGCCATTTTCCAAATCACATTATGACTAGCGTTCAAATCATTACGCAACCAAGTAGTCTGATTCCCAGAAATTGAAATTTCAGTATTTAAAGTATATGTTCTTACCAGATTATCTCCAAAAGTAAGTGCATAATATACGCTGGATGAAGGGGTGTCAAACAAATGATACACACTATTGTTGCTATCCTCGTGGTTACCTCTAGTTGCCACAATCGGAAACATTCTGCCATCTGAAGCTATTGTCAAGTGCCAATCATTAAACCAGGTTTGCCATTGACTGTTGGTATCATCATCTGTCATATCACCTCCAAACAAAACTGCATGTGGTTTTAACTTAGCCACCAGGAGATTTGCGTTCTGCCTTGGAGTTCTGTTATTTCTAGAATCTCCTCCTGCTATAAAAGACAGTCTACTTCTATCGGCCGGAGCTGTTTTAAACCAAAATCGTTCACTACTGCCCTGGCTATCTCTAATTACAAAATAATATGCTGTATTAGGTTGTAACCCTGTTAACCGTGCAAAGGTATTATTCATACCTTTATAAGAAACCGTTCTGTCTGGTGATTTAGAATTTGGATAATTCGTATAGTTTGTTCCGTAGTCCGTTGTACCATAGTATACGATAGGGTTGTTACCAGATGTTTGGTTCCATCCAATAACGATCGAGGTTGCAGGATTGCCTCTCAGCATCAGGCGGTATTTATCATTGGAGGCGTGCAATTGTAGCCCCATAACCAATATCAATAGTGTAATACTTTGTTTCATTTAAGCAGATGATTAGGTTAGTTGTTTCAAATTTAAAAGTTCTTTTAAGTATAATATTCTCTCTAGTGAAATCTTAATAATTACATAATTTCTATAACTTCAACTTAGAAAAAGTATAACCTTAGTTTTACAATCAATTAACATATCTTGTTTTTTATTTGTATGATGAAACGTGATCAAATACAATTACTGCTTAAATTCAGCGTATTTTTTATTTTTATGGGTAGAGCTTGGCAGCATCTCTTTTGGGACGCACCCTACCGTACTTTTTTCTGGGACGAATCCCTTTTAAAACCTATTATAGAGGGCTTATTTCAAACCCCTTGGCAGGAATATGCCACAAGTAAAAAAACAGATCAAATCATTCAGATAGGAATTAAAATTAATGGAATGCTATACCTCATTTCAGGAATTGCTTCACTAATTATTAAAAAAACGAACTTTAGATTATATAGATTACCCATTCTTTTGGGTGGCGTTAGTTTGGTCATACTTACCCTTTTAATGACCAAAGAAAAATTCTATCACGTTGCACAGTTTTTTGAACATAGTATCCAATTTGGATTACCTTTTATGCTACTCTATAGTTATTCTAACAAAATAAAAACAAATCGATTCATCGTATCACTCAAGGTTCTAACCGCTGTTACTTTTTTCTCACACGGATTGTATGCTTTTGGATTTTATCCCGTCCCCGGAAAATTTATAGATATGACCATTCATATATTTGGTTTTTCTGAATCTACTGCTATTGCTTTTTTATATGTAGCTGGTCTTTTAGATTTCATCATTGCAGTTTTAATTTTTATCCCGAAAATTAATACGTATGCTTTATGGTATGCTGTGCTTTGGGGATTACTTACAGCCTTTGCAAGATTGGTGGCAAACTTTTATTGGGAGTTCCCCTTGCAATCCGTTCATCAGAATTTATATGAAGTTTTATATCGACTACCACACGGATTGACTCCTTTACTGATTATTTTGATTTCTATAAAACACGGAACAGAAGTAAACAATCTTCCTCTCAAGCTTCGTGATATGAATCAAAAATCCCATTGAAAAATCAGGATAAACCTGCCTACCAACAGACAAATAGGTTCAGCTATATTTTTGGAATACACTATTATACAACGTTTCAAAACAGAGTTTTACAAATAAAAAGGCTGTCCGTTATGGACAGCCTCCCTACTAACTCAAGTTGTAATTTACTTAATTACAAATCTTTGTGTTTCACCTTGTACTTGTAGTAAATACATACCTGCTTCAAGGTTTCCAACGTTGATAGTTTTACTAGCGCTGATAATTCCTTGTCCAACAACCTGTCCTACCATATTCATAATAGTATAAGGGTTATTAGTGTTCTTAGCAGTTTTCATAGAAACCTGTAACGCTCCCCCTCTTTGCAATGGATTAGGCGCAATTGTAAATCTAGAGATATCCTCTTCATCTTCTGTTCCTAATATCGGAGTGGCAGGACCAAAATCAGTAGCCACCACTGCAGATCCACATGAACCTTCATAAATCTTCACATTAGAGAATATAGAGTTATTTCCTGATCCGGCATCGTTATCATTAATGAATACCAATCGATCCATACTTCCTGTGTAGAAAGTTCCAACCGGAATTACATACGTAGTTGTTCCTCCTGCGTAGTTATCATAATTTGTTACTCCATAATTTTGAGTACCATGAACTTTGAAATATCTATTAGCTGTTAATGTATTATCATTTTCGAAACCAACTGCATGAATTTCTCCCTGAGAGGTACTACTAAAGTCAAATTCTATAACCGTATTAGAAGTGACTGTATAATTTAGTGCAATATACTTCCAGGTGTTATTAGACATTGATAATCCAGCTCCTCCATTAACGATAGAGAAATTACCTGCCGCATCTTGGTTAGAGAATGGAGTGATTGAGAAATCATTAAAATTAATAGCATCACAAGTAGGACCCGGATCAACTGTACCATTGGTAATACTTAAACCATCAATAGTAACATCACCTTGCCAGCTTGTTCCTGTAACTGTGTTAAGACGTAATTGTACACTTGCGTTTCCTGCATAGGCAGAAAGATCAATATTAGCAGTATTCCAGTCAGTTCCTTGAGCTCCTGATCTACTAAACACACTTGTCCAATCTCCGGTATTATCTGTTCTTGCTTCTACATCAAATGTACCAACAGCGTTTCCTACCATATGGTATTGGAAACTTAGTGTGGGCGATGTTAATCCACTGAAATCTAAACAAGGAGAATTTAAAATCGCTCTCTTATTAGGATATCCTGTCCCATTTCCAGAAGCTTCTACATAGATATATGAGTTCCCATCAATAGCACTACTTGGTCCTGTTCCATTAGAAGGAGTACCGTTAGAATCTACAGTCCAATCTAAATCATCCCCAGAACCTTGAGACCAATCTCCGATATTTCCTTCAAAACTTTCACTGTAAGGGAATGAAGCGATGTCTCCTGTGCACTCATCACCACCTGGACCAGGTCCTCCTCCATCACAAGGATTCACGAAGGATACTGTCTGGTCTGTTTGACCATTCGAACCACCGTTATTATTTTCATTAGCATCCTGACCCACTCCACGTTCTGCAAATGCTTTCCAAATAATACACTCATATTGTCCTCCGTAAAGATCTTGATCTGCTTGTAGAATACCATCTCTACCTGATACAAATCCAGGATTATTAGCAGTGTTCTTTAATCCTTCTATAACTAGGGCCATTGCGATATTATTACCACCTGTTCCGTTATAAAAGTCAGGATCAAATCCTTCAGCATCAATAAGTCCCCAAGTCATGTCCCATAGAATAGTAGCAAAAGCATACCCTACTCCGTGCGGTCTTGCCAATCCACCTATATCTGCGTAATCTGTGTTATTAACTGATCTATCAATAGAATAAGGAGTCGGACGAATACCATCTCCGGTAGTTGGTTGATTTAATGCATAAGTTCCGATTCCTCTAGAGTCTGTTCCTGTATCTCCAGCTTTCATAGTTAGCATTAATCCAAACCAATCAGACCATCCTTCACCCATTTGCTCAGAACCTCCTAGTGTATTAGAAGCTGGACCACCTACCAATCTTATAGAGATACCGTGCCCATACTCGTGAGCGATGATTCCATTATCCAAATCTCCATCTCTGTCAGGGTTTGGACTTGTCCATAAAAACATCTGCATTCTGGGATTACCACCGTCGCCCGGTGTGGCAAAATTTGCATTATTGCTTCCACTACCATCTTGTGCGTCAGCGTTTACAGAATCGCCTCCGGCTCCACCTCTACCATAGTTGTTTTCCTGGAAGTTACCACTAGCTTCATCAAAACCGTACTGATAAAACACATCGTGCATGATGTTGTTCCAATAGAACAGATTTGTTATAGCCGCATCGTCATAAGTTATAGGACCTTGGGTAAGATCTATCGGGAAATTAAAATCTAAGCTTGCTCCGCCATCTGGGGAGAAACCAGTTCCGTTATTTCCATTTCTATCTTCTTGTGCCCATACATTGTTTCCTCTGGTAATGGTAAACTCTGCACCTGCACTACCATTAGTATCGTGCCATCCAAATGGAGATGCAGTTGGGTCAGCAGGATCTGTTACTATAGAACGATTTCCGTGACTAGGACTTTCTACGGGCATTGCATATACATTATACGAATCCGGAGCTAATGCAGCGTTTGCTTCTGCTTCTGTTGGTACCGTTGGGATCGCTTTATCAAATAACACAGAGTCCCCGTGATTATGAGATTCGTGATCAGGGGTTCCAAAGTTACAGGTAATTACCCAATCCTCTGTATATAAAATTTTACCTGTAGCTGCGTCCACATTAGCATTCCACCAGTGCTGACCATCTTTCTGATAAATGCTCACCCGCCAAGTTAAAACTAGTTGATCATCTTGTTTAAGGTATACCTGTTGTGCCTTTATGGGCTCTAATGAAATACCGGAATTATCATAAACCAATGCCCCATCAGTGGTACTTTTTGATCTTACCAATTGAGGAGATTGTAAATTATGTGCCCTCGCAACATTCATAATTGCATTCTCAGGAGAAAGTGATGCTTTTGCAGAAATTACTTTGGATTTAACATCCTTTACAAACTGATCTATTTCCCAGGTTACTTTCTCCTTATTTTTTACAGTAAGTTTATAAGTCGCATACTGTATTGGAATTCCTTGATAATACTGCTGAACATAAACGTGCTGTATCGCAGGATTTAATGATGGAACTACATCGGTTACTTTCCACTCTGACACATCTTCTGTGGTCAGAGATGATTTAGCTGTCGTGCTGTTGAGATGATTTTTCACAATACCATCCATGATGTTTTGTGCAAACATTGTTTGTCCTATAAAAAGTGCGAATAGAACAAACGAGTACATTTTTTTCATATGTATAAATTTTGAATTTGTGTTAACTAAAATTAACAAAATCAAAAGTATTAATCACATAAATACCATATCATTGAAATAAGTTTAACGATTTCACATTTTTGATGAATTTTTTTCACGCTTAAAAACTTGTTTTTTTAATCTAACTACCAATTGTTAGTTAGCCTACATAAACACTAGAGTTTATAAATTTTTTTCAATCAAATTATCTATAAAGCCTGAAAATCAGAATAATAACTATACCTTTTGTTTATTACGGGATATCAGTAGTATTTTTTTTAACTTTTTTTTAAAAATCGATACTTTTGAAGCACTTTATCCGTCTTTTGATTAACGAATCAAAAAAATAATTAAACAACTTATTCTTGACGTAAATCTTTTAGCCTTAAAATATTTCTATATTTTTAGGTTTGTATAATGGTGAAATATCTATTTAATTTGACAATAACTAGAAATTACTGAAGATGATTTATATTTCCATTAAGAACATCCTATATTCCTAAAAATGAAAAGTCCCGTCTTTGAATCTTGCTTACAATCCACTCACAGCATATTGATTCCCAATGAAATTGTTACACCCTTTGTGATCCAGAAACATAGAAGAATAGTTGTTTACATTCAGTTTGAAAGTAGATCGGTTCAATTTCACGCCGCTTTGCAAAGAAGAAACGAGCTGTACTTTGTTATGTTCAGTAAAAAAAATCAAAAACAATTAGATATTTTTCCAAGTGATTATTTTAAGGTTCAATTGCTTGAAGACACCTCAAAATATGGCGTAGAAATGCCGGAAGAATTGGAAGCTGTATTACAAAGTGATCCTGAAGCTTCTGAAATTTTCGAATCTTTTACCGATGGTATGAAAAGAAGTTTGATTTACTATGTACTAGGATTTAAAAATTCCCAAACCCGTATTGATAAAGCTTTAATGATCACAGAAAATATAAAGCTTGGTATCAGAGATAAAAAACAGATTCTAAAAAAAATATAATGAACATTAGTTAAGATTTACATATTAAAATACTATTCTATGACTAATGATAAAAAAGGAATTCATTTTAATGGAAGCATACAAGAATATTTATCCCTTGGATATTTTTTTACCGTTACTGGGGATCGTTAGCAATTCCATTTATTATGGTTTGATTGGTATCAACATTATCAGCTATTCAAATATTTTAGATGTTTTGTTAAGTCCAGTAATTATTTTTAAGTAGGACATTGCAGTTCCTTTAGCCATTATTGGTTTTACCATTATAATCTATCTTCTGATCTATCCATCGCAAAAAAATCCATTAAAAAGAAAGAAAAAATGCTTGCCAAAATGGGAAAAGAAAAATACGATACATTACTATTACAATTAAAAGGTTTGAAATCTACTTTTCCTGCCATCATTCTTTTCAGTTTTTATATTGGTTATGCTACTGGAGGAGGTGCCAAAACCAGAAGTAAAATAGAAAACAAGACCTATAAACCGACCATCTAATTACCTTCACAGATGGAGAGACAACAGACATAAAGCTTATTGGTCAGAACAGTTTTTATCTATTTTATATTCGGGAGAACTCTTCAGATATTATTATTTCGCCAATAGAAAGTAACATTAAAAAAATCCATAAAAAGAAAACTAAAGAATGATCTTTTTATAACTGGATGATATACAGGAAGTAATTCCTAACGCAACCATTCTAACCTTTTTTCATCTTCCTTTTAAACAATCAAAAGATGAAAAAAACAAAATTATTAGTATTAAGCGTACTCATAGTATGTTTACAAAGTTGTTGTCCTTTCCTTGTGGATTGCCAAAACGATGACGATTTTCCTATAGAACCAAGATTTACCCAATATGAACCCGTATTACTAGATCGTAGCGATTTTGAGAGCTCAGTTGTTCTTGAAGATCCTATGGCTATAGAAACTTCTGGAAAAATCTACATTAAAGACAATTTACTTTTTATTAATGAAGTCCACAAGGGATTTCATATTTATGATAATACAGATCCAACATCACCAACTCCAATAAAATTTCTTAAAGCTCCGGGGTCTACAGATCTAGCCGTTAGAGATAATATGATATATATCAACCAAGCAACAGATCTAATTGCCGTAGAATATAGTAGCACAAATGAAATAACGCTCACAAAAAGAGTAGTTGATGTATTTCCGGAGTTGCGTTCTCCAGACGGTTTTTTACCCTATGGTACCCCTGAAAATAATGTAGTAATAGGGTGGACACGAATTAATTAATAAACAAAAAAATGGAATGAATTGTGGTTACTAAGTTGATACTGATTGTAATGATTTTTGACCAATCCCATCTGCCCGTCGATAGCAGGTTCACTAAACAAAAACTTTAAAAATAAACCAATGAAAAAATACATCTATATGATCCTCACTTCCTTTATCGTATTCAGTTGTGATTCTGAATCTAGCGGTGATTCTTCTACTCCTACTTCTGATGGTCAAGGGGGATCGTTAGCCACTTTTACATTAAAAGGAGACTATTTATATACCGTTGATAATACTGATCTTACAGTTTTTAATATCACCGACATCAAAGATCCCGTACAAGTCAATACGATCCCCATTGGATTTGATATTGAAACACTATTTAGTTATAAAAACTACTTATATATTGGATCAAGAAATGGAATGTTCATATATGGACTAACAAACCCAGAATTTCCAGAAAAACTATCTCAGGTAGAACATTTTACAGCCTGTGATCCAGTAGTTGCAAATGATACACACGCTTTTGTCACACTACATTCTGATACATTTTGTGGCAATAATATCAATGTTTTAGAAATATATGATGTTACCTCAGTGACAGAGCCGATCCTGATTAATTCCAGAAATCTTAACTTTCCCAGAGGGCTTGGTCTTTACGGTGATTTTTTAATAGTTTGCGATGATGAAATCAAAGTATTCGACATATCAAATCCTGCAACATCCAACTTGGTAACGTCTATTGATCAAAATGCGTTTGATGTGATTATTTCTGGAGATCTCCTTATCGCTATAGGAGAAACCGGTTTGTATCAATACAGGCTTGCTCCAAATACAAATTCTGGTATGAGTATAACAGAATTAAGTACGATTAACATATAACAAAATCTAAAAACCTCTTAAATCCTTTGCTTTGAGCTAAAACTGCACTATATTGGTTACTCTAAAACTTAACAAATCATTAAATTATGAAAACGCTAAACCTAGTAGTAATTACTATTTTATCGACGGTAATTCTTGGCTGTAAAGGAGATAAGAAAGAAGGAAAAGAATACGAAAACAAAGTAAATGAGGTAATAACAGAAGAAACTACTCAAGAAAAAGAAGAAATTAGTGACGCAAAAACATTAGCTATTTCGCTTTCTCCAAAAAGTGAAAGTAATGTCTCAGGTAACGTAACTTTTACTGAAGATGGAGGGATGGTAACTATGGTGGCGTATTTAAGTGGATTATCTGAAGGAGAACACGCAATCCATATCCACGAAAAAGCAGATTGCTCTTCTGAAGATGGTAAATCTACTGGAGGACATTGGAATCCGACTATGGAACCCCACGGAAAATGGGGCGCTTCTGAAGGGTATCACAAAGGTGATATAGGAAATTTTAATGCTGCAGCGGATGGTAAAGGTTCTATTACTTTTGCTACCAATGAGTGGTGCATTGGATGCGGAGACGATAAAAAAGATATTGTTGGAAAGGCAATCATTGTTCATCAAGGAACTGATGACTATACATCTCAACCATCAGGTGCCGCTGGAAGCAGAGTAAGCTGCGGAGGCATTATTCAATAAAATACCTATTAAATAAAAAAAAGAGTATATGCATCCAGATGATATACTCTTTTGGCTTTTTTATAAAAACAAATTAATAGTAGTATCCTAACCAATTTTACATGCAGCCCAACGAATTAATCTCGCAATTACAACAAAAAAATGAAAAAGCTTTTCAACGTATTTACGAAATGTATGCAGAAAACATTTTTGGTGTAATTTATACTATTTTAAGAGATGAAACTTTATCTGAAGAAGTGCTGCAAGACGTATTTGTAAAAGTGTGGGATAAAGCAGATTCTTACTCAGAAAAAAAGGGGCGTTTCTTTACCTGGATATTAAACATTGCCCGTAATGCAGCTATCGATAAAACAAGATCTGTAGCGTTTAAAAATGCAAAACAAAACCAAAGTGCTGATTATTTCGTAGATATATTAGAAGAGAAAAGTAATTTTTCAAATAAGATAGATGCAATTGGTATCAAAAAATACATAAACGTGCTTGAACCAATTTGCAAAAAAGTAATTGATTTATTGTTTTTTAAAGGATTCACACAAAAAGAAGCCTCAGAAGAATTAGACATTCCTCTGGGAACAATTAAAACACGGAACAGAATTTGCATTAATAAATTAAGAGAAGTCTTAGCTGTATAACTTATGGACATAAAACAATACATATCATCAGGAATATTAGAGCTCTATGTGTATGGTGCATTATCAGAAAAAGAAAATGCCGAAGTTTACAAAGCATTAAAAGAACATCCGGAAATTGAGGGTGAAGTAAGAGAAATAGAAAAATCTCTTATGCAATTATCCACTGCTACTGCTCCATATAATCCAGAATCTGTTTTTAATCGGATAAAAGATAAGTTGAGTTTTACTGACCGTGAAGTAGATGTGATTCCAATAACACGAAAACGTACTAATTGGCCGGCATTTATTGGTTGGGCTGCATCTGTTGCATTACTCATTGGACTATTCTTACAGTTTAATAAGAATAAAGAATTACGTCAACAAATAGTAGAATCACAAATAGAACAAAACTTATTAGAAGGGAAAATAAATGTTGCCGAAGAAGATTTATCTAAAGCTAAAACATTGTTAAGCGTGCTTCGTGATAAGGACATACTTCAGATCCCATTACAGGCTCAGAAAGTAGATCCAACCGCATATGCTGCGGTATATTGGGATAAAGAAAAACAAACCGCTTATATTGATGTAGCCGGATTACCTACTCCTCCACCCGGCAAAGTTTATCAAGTATGGTCTTTAAAACTGGATCCGCTTACTCCTACCAGCTTAGGAATATTGGATAAATTTTCTGAAGAGGAAACAAAAATCTTCTCTCTTACAAATACAAATGAATCTGAAGCTTTTGGAATCACTTTAGAACCCGAAGGAGGAAGCGAATCACCTACCTTGGAACAATTATACACGCTAGGTGTTGTAGAATCATAGGTTATCTTTGACTTATAAAAAATGTTTTGATTAAGCATCTTTGGGAGAGATTATCAGCTCAATGTTAGAGAGAGAGCTAGATAGATTACCGATTTCAGTGTTTCTGTCTATTCATTTTAGATAACTATCAAAAAAGAACCAAATAATTTTCTTTAGATAATTCACGTTTTAGACTTTCTTTTTTAGCTTGGTTTACTATTGTTCACTTTTAATTATCAATATCTTGTATCTCATCTGTAATCCAACCATAGAATTTTTTCTTTTTCTTAGAGTTGTATAGTAATCCGAATCTTCCGGTAATCTTTTTCTTTTGCTTCGGATTTTCAAGAACTGCTTTAAAATATACGGTGTTTAATCGCACCGCATCATAATGCACTTTTTTGATAATTGCTGTATTTAAGAAATCATAGTGAAGAGAATCCTTTAGTAACACCGTGGTATTAGAATCGATTAATATATCTTTATTCAGTTTTTCGGATGTTGCTATGTTTGGAATATCATGAAGTAAAATTAAAAAATCACTATCGATCAATTTTCGATTTTTAAATGTTCTAACACCTATAACGCGTATGGTTCCTTTATCATTACCGATCCCAACAGGAAAGGTCTCATCAATCGTA
The DNA here is from genome assembly GCF_042434905.1 of Aquimarina besae. Taxonomy (NCBI): domain Bacteria; kingdom Pseudomonadati; phylum Bacteroidota; class Flavobacteriia; order Flavobacteriales; family Flavobacteriaceae; genus Aquimarina; species Aquimarina besae. The sequence continues at coordinate 2,529,262 of NZ_CP170199.1, read as the reverse complement.
TCCATCACAATTTTGTTAGATACTATCGGATCTTGTTCATAGGTTTTAGAATCTTCTTTTTTAGTACCGGATCTACTCGAACAGGAAACTAAAAAAAAAAGACCTATAATTTTAATGATAAGTTTCATACATCCTGAATTTTATGTACAGCACTATGGTTTATTTTGAAATCCAGTAGCAACAATAGTGTACTGTTTAATTCACAAAAACACTTTAATTGTTCATTTCTTTTCTTCTCGTAAAATTTTCTCCATTTTACGACCTTTTGCCAATTCATCAATCAGTTTTTCCATCTGTCTACATTGTTTGTATACTTCAAATTCATCCTCTATATCCTCAATTCTATAACCACAAACGACTCCTTTAATCATATGTGCGTTCTGGTGTATTTTTGCTTTTTGAAAAAATGTTCTAAAAGTTACTTTTTCGTCAATCAATCTTTGTAATTTTTCTTCATCAAAACCTGTAAACCATTCTATTACCTTATGGAATTCTTCTTTTGTTCTACCATTCTTCTCCAGTCTATTCCAGTAGAGTGGATAAATGGATGCAAATATCATATTGGCAACTTTTTCATTTTTTTCGACTGTAACTTTCATTTGTATTCGTTTAGAATTGAATTATGCTATAGCTTAGCGCTAAAATTATAATAGGTATTTCCAAAAGAAGATTTTCGGAGAATTACTAAGGTAGGAAATATGTAATAAATGTTCAGGATTTAATTGAGCATGTTACTATTTTTATTTTTCCTTTTTTTCGTTCTCTATATAGTTTTTAATCAACTCTAGGAACTGTTTTTTTGTATAAAATTGATTCAGAAATTCTTCAAAAGTTCCTTCGTTTGTTATTTCTTCAAAATATACTTCGTGATCAGTTCCAAATACAGTTGGGTTATCGGGGTTTGGATCAGACAAACAAATATAATATCCATCAGGAAAACCGTAAGAGAATGCAATTTCCATAAATTCCATGGTACCATCTCCAACAATTTTTTTGATTTCAGTAAGATTGGTCATTTCTTCATCTTCAAAATCAGCGCCCCATTCATTAAAATCATTTGTACCTTTGGTGAGCGGAGTAAATATTCTTTTTCTATAAAAAGTTTGTCCGTAAGGTATTTCATGGTCAGAAAAGAAATGAGAAACCAAACTTTTATAAAACTCTTTTTTATTCTCTTCATAAAGATCTTTGTATTTCTCATAAAAATCATCTACACCGTATAGCTCCTCGCCCCAGGGTTCTTTAGGGTATAAAGGGTGCTTAAATTCTATGCCCTCGATATATTCTCGTAATGAAGTTCCTTTTTTGAAGCTTCCTCCCAAATCTGTAATTCTATCCAGTATTTCTTTTTTCATTTATTATTATCGCCTAAGGTTTACTAGAACAAAGATGACTAATTTTTAAAAAAACATTTACATCTAAGTACTCTATCATTTTTATAGGTATATATAAAGAATGATACCACTTTTATTTGGTATTCTTTTGAGGTTATATCTTGGTATAGTTATATTTATCATCATAAATTGCACCTAAAACCTTATCCCCGTCAATTTTGAATTCAATCTTATTACCATCAATACCGTCTATAAAGACATTTTTTGAAATTGGAACCAAGGGATATTCATAAGTGTTTTCTTCATCAAACTCTTGATAATACAATTGCCCATTTTTTATAAGAACCTTGATCAAATAATCTTCTTCTTCGTTATCTTCTTTATAATCTCCAATATAATTTTTGTATTCTTTTATGTCGATGTCAATTCTCGTAATTTTCTTAGGTTTCCAAATGTCAAAATGAAAAGTATTAGCGGTAGCACGTAACATTTCTCTAAATAAGTCATCAACTCCATCGGAGTTTACTAACATCACAAATCCGTTTCCTTTTTTTGGATCCATAGCCATAAAGCTATAAAATCCAGGAACTCTACCAGAATGAGAAAAGAGAAAAAGATTATCCTTTTTTATTAGATCAAACCCCAAACCGTATTCATTTCCTTCTAATATTTGCTTAGCTGTTTCTGGTTTTAAAAATGTGTCATTACCATTAACAATATGAGCAACTTTAACACAGAATTTTGCTAAATCATGAGACGTCGAAAACAATCCTCCTCCACATTTTTCAATAGTGTTTTTATATAAACTCTCATGCACGACTTCATCTTTATATGCGTAACAAAAACTAGTATTGCCAGCATCTGGAAATACTGTCTCAAAAGTACTGTTCCGCATATCAAAAGGAGTTAAAACTAATTGATGGGCAATATCTATAAATGATTTTCCTGTTATATCTTCTAACACCTTTTGAATTAAATTATACCCTTGATTAGAATATTTAAAAGTGTCTCCCGGTTTGGTGTCAAAAGATACCGGCTGTAATGGTGACTTACCGTCTAACATTTCATTGAGCGTGTATATTTTAGCACCTTTTGCAAATCCTTGATCTCCAAGTTTCATACGTTGTTGTCTTTTTAAACCAGATGTGTGTTGAATAAGTGTTCTTAGTGTAACAGGAGTGTCTTTAATGAACTCACTATCTGGCAACTCCCAGGTCTTTAGATACTTTTTAATATCTGTATCTATGTCTAAAACCCCATTGTCCTGAAGTTTTAAGATAACCATTGCGGTTACGGATTTACTAATGGATCCAACTCTAAAAACCGAACTATCTTCGACTGCTATTGAATTTTCTTTTTGACATAATCCATAACCTTTTGTCGCCTCAATCTTAAAATCTTTTATGGTAGTTAAGGAGAAACCAACTGCTCCATAATGCTTCATTCTATCTACTAGCTGATAATACACAAGATCGTTTTCGATTTGAACGGTCGGAATTAATCCATTTTCTATTTTAGATAAATAAGTGCTTTCCTTTTTTTTAGTTTCTTGACTATCGCAGGAAATACTGAAAAAGAAAATAACAGTGAAAAAGAAGGTGAGAGTAGCGTTACATTTGATAGTTGTAAAAGTATTCATAATAAGTGTTTTTTGTAAACTTAAAACATCTTTAATATTTATAATTGGAGAATTGAGACACTATTCTATTATTTGTTTTAGCTTCCAGAAGTAACTAGTCGTATCAGGATTATTTGCAATATATTTTAGTAGTTTTTTAGGAGATTCTCCGGCCAGAGTTTTGAAATGATTTATAAAATCAGATTGATCATAATAGGCTATATCAGCTATTAAATCAGAAGTGTTTCTGTTCTGACCAGAAAAATTTTGGATAGCTAATCTAAATCGAACCGTATTTTTGTAATCTTCAAATGAGCAAAATAGATATTTTTTAAATTGTCTTAAAATCGTTCTTCTACTCAAACTTACTTGATTTTCTAGCTCATTCATTCTAATGTTTCCTTTCGACTTGTGTATTAGTTTTATTATCCTTGAAAGTTTATCTAATTTACTGTCTCTATTTTTATAGGTATTCTGAAAAAAACTTTCTAAAGCATCAATTCTGTTTTCAATACCTTTTGTTAAACTAACTTTATTAAACTCTTTACTATTACCAAAACCAAATAGACCAACTTCAATCATTGAAAGCATTTTAACATCAAAAAAATTATGAATGGCCAGAGGGAAAAATTGTATACCGATTATATCATATGCATTATTTATTAGAGCAGTTCTAAACTTTGTTTTAGCAGCAGATAAAATTACTGTGTTCTTGTTTTGTTCCTTTTCTACATTAAATACGTTGTCACTAATGTTGACCGAAGAATCAGAGAAGATATTTATGGTTTCAATAAAATGCGGATAATAAATAAATTCTGTTCTTTTATTATCCTTTGATTTGATGAAATAAAAGGAGTTAATATATTTTTTTAATAAATCTGATTTAGGTTTAAATTCTTCGATTACCATAGTATGATTTATAATTTGATTTTCAGAAAAATCAACTCAACTTATTACCTGCGTCGTCAAATCTATGAATCAGGTTAAGGCAAGTATGCCCGAAACATTCAATATAAGCTCAACTACCTTAAAGATGGTGCAGGCAGATAATGATTCTTATTTCTTGTTTAATTTATAAAAATTTGGCACTACTGAAAAAAGCAAATGACTTTTTAATTTTGTAGTTAAAAAGTATGCCTGATCTGAAGTGTTATATTTAGACATTTTTAGATAATGAATTTTTCCGATTCAGACACAGAAATTTCATATTCAATTTTATCAAATACAAGTGGTTGAAGACTCATTTTATTATCGGGCTTGTCACCTGTTTCTGGATATCCATCACTCCAAATGAAATGAGTCCATTTAACAATATTTTCAGTTTCTTAAATTTGAAACATTGGTACTCCGCAGCTTTTATGCTGAGATTCTGCACAGAAATTAGAGATAAATAATTTATCACTTATTCAGTTTTTTTGAAGTTTTAAAACTACCGTTCTTTCAGTTAAGATGAAAGTATAAAAAAAGCATAAGTTTTAATGACTTATGCTTGATTTGCTTTTCATACGATACTACCTAGTTTTGATCTGGCTTTATTTCACCAACTTAATTATATTTTCAACCATTTCTGCTCTTGCAGTAGTTAAAAAATTATTGAATTGGTCTTTAGTCATATTAGGATTTTCAATAAATTCAAAACTTGATGTCCAAACAATCATTGATTTCTCATAACCTAAATCTACTACTTTGATCATATTGTTCATATTCTTTGCCGGAACACCTTCAACAACTTGATAAGAATAAGTTCTTGTTTCATCATTGAAACCTGTAATTTTTTCTTTAAAATAACCGTTTCCATCTGAAGAAGTACAAACTCTTTCGCCACCTATTCCTTTTGGTCCTTTCCATTGCACTTTAGATACAAAAGACGACAACTCATCAATGTTATCCATTTTACGAATTTGTTCCCAGACTTCATCTGCAGAACTTTCTATTTTAGTTACTAAAGGGATTTGTGCTTGTAATACATTAGTAGTAGAAATTAATAGGATAAATAAAATTACTGCTTTTTTCATTGTATTGATTTTTAGGATGTTATTAAAATTATTTGGTTTTTGTAATTTGAGTGGTTTAAGTTTTTATTACTGTAGCCTTTGGGTAGTTCTTCTTTATTTTTTTGTATTTGTCAGTTCCACCGGTAACGCGTTCCCCTGTCTCTATATAGTGCTTTAGACCAACAAGAGTTCCAGACATTTGCTTTTTAAACCCTCCTTTTGCAATGATCCCGAGAAAGGCAGGTTTTGTTCTAAATTGAAACTCGTAGGATGCTGTTGATGTACCATCCCCATTATCTTTTACTCTATAAAAAGCTTGAGAATTATCAAAGTTTAAAGGAAGTTTTGCTCCGTCGATAACTACATTACGCATTACCATATTCTCGTTGTCAATTTCAGCGATACGTTCTTTAGACCATTGTGCCCCTTTTGCATCGAAATTACATTTACGCTCTGCACCTAATTCCCCTTTTAGAGATCCATTGGTATATTCTGAAGTAAAGATATAGGGTGAAAAATTTGATATTTCTCCATAATCCAAAACCATCGCTTCCCATACTCGTTCGGGTATTGCGTTTATTTTCATTTCTACTTTAACTGTACGGAATTTCTTTTCCATACTTTGAGCTGATACATTAATATTCATGATGCTCATAAGAGCGATTACAAATATTGATTTCATTGTGATTTTCATGATTTAAAATTTAAATACTAATTCTTTGATACCGTATTTGAATTGGTGTTACAAAACTTAAGCAACTTTCTGTGACAATTTTTGCTGTTCTTTCTCTTTGTTTTGACTTGGTTTTCCTGTTTCGACAAAGTGCTTTAAATCGTTAGGAATATGTACAAGCTGTTTGTTCAATTGCATTCTCATCATAGGATTCATGATACTACCTATTAATCCCCTGGTTTTTACAACTAAATGCATCTCCACTTGAGTTCTATCAGCGCTTATCTTGGTGAGTTGCCAGTTGTTGATTGCTGTATCTACAAAAAATGGAAAGCCTTCGATAACTTCATATTCCAGGATATGTTTATTAGCATCAAATTCTCTGATGACTTCCTTAATTTTGCCAGATGGTAATTCGCAAGAACGATTATTTGATGGTGCACCATTGATTGTCGGAGGACTGAATGCTTTAGAATGATTTAGCCCTGACGCCCATTTATAGGCATCACCAAATTGATTCCCCAGTACATCCCAAACGGCTTCTATTGGTTTGTTGATGATGATTTCTTTTTTAAATTCCATATCAATAAATTTTTAAATGAATAAATATTTACTGTTTTGATGCGAGAATATTGAATGTGTTACAAAAGCAAAAAAAGTTGCTCCAAAATGAAGCAACTTTTTTAACTGATGAATACAAAAGAAAGGATCTCTGGTTATAATCTGAAATATCCTGATAACTTATCATTATTTATAAGTTCTTTAATAATTGTATCCTTATCAAAATTATCCTTAACTGGGTGTTCCTGAAACAATTTGGTATATGTGCTTGTAAAATCATCTAAGGCTTCTACGTGATTCTCCTCTACAAAATCTTTTACTTTCGTTTTAGTTTTAATATTGAATAGCATTTTTTCATCATCCAGAACTCCCATTTGTTTTAAAGCTTTTGCTTTTTTAGGACATCGACATGGATTATCTTTATTTACTAATCCACACTTATTGTTCATATAGTTGAACAAATCTTTTCTCGCTCTGTGAAGTTTTATCCTAAAATTTTGAGGACTTATGTCAAAAATAGCTGCTCCAAGAGCATGGTCAATTCCAAAACTTCCACCTAGAATAAATATGAGACGTTGTTCTCTGTTTAAACACATAATCATACCACTCATACACTGAATTTGCATTTCTTTCGATAATTCTTGATAGTTAATTTCTTCCTCAATACTTAGATCAGGATTTGGAACTTGCTCTAAACGTTCTCCATAATCATCAAAATCAGAAAATTGAGTTTCACCTTTTCTTCTTTTAGATTGCAAAAATTCATTAACGACAATACGATATAGCCAGGTTCTAAATTTACTTTTGAAATTGAACTGACCTAATTTGGTTATCACTTTAATCAGAACTTCTTGAGTTAAATCCTGCGCATCTACAGGATTATGACACATTTTCCAGGCCACGTTATAGATAAAAGGTTGATGATAGCTTATAATTTCATTCAAAGCTTCTTTATTACCATCAATAGCTTGTTTCACCAAGATTTGCTGTTCTGTATCCGAATATGTTTTACTGAAAGGAAACTGCATAATAATAAGAGTTTTTTTGGTTTGATACAGAATAGTTGAAAGTGTTACAAAAGTTCGTAATTTTTAGCAACTACTCAACAATTTGAATGTAGTTAACATTGAAAAAGATCTTTCTTTTAAACAGCAACCTGAAATCAATTATACCGTTTATTGACAATAGTTACTTTTCGTCAAGAATTACTACTGTTTTATCCATTCTGTTAAGCCATGTTGAAATTGAAAAAATGTAAAAGCATTGATAAGACCATTTTTGTTTTTTGTAAAATGATATGCTGAAATACTATTTGGCCGAAAAAATGTAGTCAAATAATGGTATTCTACTTTATACTTTGTATTATTCCAAGATTGTTCAAAATACAAATCATTTTTTTCAAAAGTCACTATTATTTTTAAATCTTGACCGTGCTTTAGTCCTTCAGTTTGCTGATAGGTTCCAGTAATATTTTTAATCATCTCTTCATCGTAAGATGCTATCTCTCTATCTTTTTTACTAATGAATTTTCTTTTGGTTATGTCATATTCATAACCTCTAGAGAGCGTATAAAATTGTTTGTTATTTTTTTCTAATGGATAGATCGTATCTCTTTCTTCAGACCATCTCGTAGCATCATATATGGTAACATAACTTTTACCTATCACTCTAAATTTATTTTCATTTAAAATAATACCAGTGTTTTGATCAATTCCAATACCTAAAATATCTGGTCTTTTATTTTTTAATTCAAACATATCAAATTGTCTATTTCTAGCAATATGATGCTGGTCAATAGCAAAATTGCTGATGAACCCAAATCCCGTTTGATAATCTCCTAGCATCTTGGTTGAATCCTTAGAATCACCTCTAACAAGAATATCCCCCATAACAGAAGCTCCAGCGGAAGTACCTGCAACAACTTTTCCTTGATTTAAAAGTGATTTTAGAGAACGTTGAATTTTTGTACCGTTATAGGCCATGGCCAAACGCCATTGCCTACCACCGGTGATCCAAACTCCATCAGCAGATAATAGTATTCTATTTAGGGAGTCACTGTTGGCAACATCAAATTCTCTGGTATGAACAACATTAATGTTTTTAAAACCAATATCCTTAAATGGTTTTTTCAAAAAGTCCATATCGCGTTCTGAGTCGATATATTTATCTTCCATCGCTGTAGGAATGATAACTATATTGCTCTCAATGCCACCTGCTAGACCTGCAAATTCTGAAATAAAGAAATCGTTGGTACAATCACCACCCATAATTAGCATAGTACCCCTTGTTGTCATTGCGCTGTTCTTTTGAGAAAACAACGATATGGAAACTAGCGTAGTAATAACCAATAATACCAAATGCGTGAATTTCATTTTTTTTAATTATAGTTTACGCATTCGTGTGCGGTTTGTTACCTATTGTATACAACTAAAGTAGCAAATAAATTCGAATAAAAAATCCACAAAGATTTTAGTACATAGACTAGCACTAGTAATGAAATATATGTAATGTAATATAATCAATAACCTTAAAATTTAATAATAAATGGTCCTTTCAGATTTTGAAAGGGTCAATGCATTATTTCCAGGATAAAAACCATTCATAGTAGGTAACGTTTCCAATTTTCTAATCATTTCTTCTTTCTCTATTTTTGAATTTTCATTCTCACAATCTTCGGTTTCTTTTTTGTAATGTATCTTACCATTTGATAGATTATAGTCAAAAATGAAAAAATAATCACAGGGAGAACCAAAATTTACGGTTGCTCCGATTAACTCAAAAGCTCCATTTTGATATCTAAATCGATGCGTGTAATTCCATTTTTGACGACTTCCTCCAAAATGATTAATTACAATACAATTTCTTTCAACTGAAATTCCTACAAAAGGATCTCCCATCATTCCGCCGTGTTCACTGGGTAATATTGCTCCAACTGATTTTTTCCATAATTGCCATCTGTCCTTGTTTTTCTTGTAAATATATATTTGTCTCTCTGTTCCAAAATCAGTGTTCTTTTCTGTATCGTAGACTATCACTTTTTCAGGAATTTCATCTTTGTCTAAATCGCCTTCTGTTTCATCAAGAATTCTAAAGTATTTTGGTGTATTTATGGTTTCATTTTTTTCATTTTCCTGACTTATACAAGGTAAAAACGAAAAAATGAATAGTATTAAAATAGATGTGGATATTCGTTTATTCATGTAATTGGCTGCACTTAAATATTTTAAAGTAATCATTATGAAGTAATTAAGACAAAAATTTCAACAATAAGAAAGTAAGCTATTGATTTTTGAGAATAAAATTCAATAAAGCAATCCCAAAAAAATAAAAACGAAATTTTATTATTAACGTTCTGAATTTGACTTTTGTCATATTATTGCAAACACTTTGTTTGTGAATAGAGTATTATCTTATCCTAAGGGATTATTAAAAGTTTTCCAATCAGTTGTTTTCAAAGACTTTCCGTCTATGTTCATTGGCGTAAACCTTACTTTATATTTACCTTTACTTTTATAGGTAAACGCTCCTGAACACATTCCGTGTCCAACGTTAAGTTTGCCATTTGATTCTTTAAGATAAAATACATTTTTACTATTGGTGCTTAAGTCAACAACCTCTGTCTTATACCAAATTTCAGAATTCGATTTGTTTTTCACATTAAAGATCGCATTGACAGATGGACCACCACCATAATAGATAGCTTCGGTCTTTTCAAATTCAAGATTCAGATTGGAATTAAGCGGTTCAAATGTTTTTTTTTCCGTTGTTTTCCAGTAAACTTTTTCTCTTTCTTTTTTATCACTACCATATTCTCTAATTGCGACCCTTTCATTTTCTTTGTGGTCAGAGTATTTAAGAAAGTAAGTTGTATTGGGTTTTAATTCGGAAACCGGTCGAAAAATGGCTTGAGTCAGTCGCATTTGTCCTTTTAAAATTTCTTGAAGGTCTAACTCAATTAATTGACCATTTTCACTTTGAAGGTAAATTGTTGTGGTTTTAAAACTATTAATTGTCTTTTGGCTTAAAGCATAACCTTGAATAATAAACATCGAATTCAAGCTAATTTCTTTTGTTGAAGGAAAGAATTGCATACCCGTACCCATACAATCCGCAAAAGCAGATTTTGCACCCAAAGTAAAGAACAAAATAAAAATGATTTTTTTCATGATGTTAGTTTTCTAACTTTTATCAAATATCGTTCCATTTAAATTATGTCTTACATCGATTGTCCGTTGCGTTTGCTTTCATAAGGGAGCAAATGAACTATATACCTTGTATGCTTGCTGTTTTCATTCTCGGTGAGCGTTAGCAAAGACATACTTATTGGCAAGTTTAGTTTTGAGTGGTTGATTACTATGGAACTTGCAATATGTATGGCTTTTAGCGTAGGTAATTTATTTAATAAACCTGATTTGCAAATTCAATTTGAAAAAGATTTGTGCATCTTCTTTGTAAATCAAACCAAAGTCGTGTCTGGTGCTACTTGCAGTTTCAAGTTTAGTATTGCTTAGCAAATAATCTTCAAATTCGTTTCTATTATAAATATGATAGCATAAAATCTCTCCGTCCTCTTTTACAACCAAGTATCCTCCAGTTGCATCAAGTTCTCCTTTCCATACTTTTGATGGCATCATTCCTAAGGCTATGTCAGTTAAAAAACGTTTGATTTTGTATAAATAGAAAGGATGATTTGTTTCAAGATTGTAGCCAAGTGGATTTTGGGATGAAATTTCAGTAACTAAGTCAACTGTTTTAGAATTCATTGAAGTAAAGAAAGTATAGATTATCTCAGAAAGAATTCTCGGAAGAGAACTGTCAATTAATGTCAAATTGTTGCCAAATACTGAACTTTCAGTTCTTGTGAAAACTAAAGTTCCCGATAAGTCTTTAATCTTCTCAATTCGGTCTTTTATTTTACTTCTGGTATCTATTGCATTGATTTCATCAATTTGTGTTCTTGATAGATTTGTTCCGTTAATTTTATAGATAAAATTAGTTGTCTTTCCCGCGTTCAAAAGGGTAGAAGCACCTCCAAGTTGAGATTTAATACTAAAACCTAATTCAGGAGTTGTACCTGTTCTTTGATCGTGAATTACAATACGAATATCACTTTTAACAGATGACTTGGCTTTAAGGGAAAAACAACTAAAAGAATGGATGAAAGTTTCAATTTCAGGAATTGAAAAAGTAGCTGATGTTGTTTCCTTTAGTTTTGAAAGTAAGAAAACAGTTTGTTCCTGAAATTCACTAATAGGTATTCTAAATTCTTCCTCATTACCTGAAATTATGACTAAATCATTATCATATGTGTAACAATAAGTTCCGTTTGATTCGTCAGGGAGAATTTTTATGATAGGAAAAATTAGGTTTTCAATTTTGTTCAAGTCGCTATCTCCAGCGCAAAGTTTTTTGTCTGATATTATTTTGAGAAGTGCATAAATTTCGCTCCACTCGCCTTTATTACCTGTAATCATTTACCGTTTAATTTATCAATGATTTTTTCCGCTGTTGCCTGAATGGCTGGAACGGCAACTGAATTACCAAATTGTTTGTAAGCTTGAACGTCTGATACAATTATTTTGAAGTTATCAGGGAATCCTTGAAGTCTTGCCCACTCTCTTGGGGTCATTTTTCTAAAATACTTGGGGCGTGCCCAAAAGGGTCGGGCTATCCGCTACAAGTCCTCGCTCGTACCTCGCTGTAGGCTTTCCACTAATATCCCTCACGCAACTTATCCGCGAAAAATATTGTCAGAATGATATTTAAGGAACTCTTGAGAAGGCAAGAATTTATCGGGAAGTGAGATTTTTTGTTTGTTATATTTCAGAAAAAAATCTGCAATTGATTCATTTTCTTTGTTTTCAAAGATTGCATCAGAAATTTTAACCTCATAATCAGAAGTTACGGTTAAAAATCCTTTATCAAAGGCCTGGTCGTGGATAGAATTCAAACACAAGCCATTTCTAGGGTTCATTCTTTCTTCTTTTTTTATTCGCCAAGGAATAATATGGCTAGCAACTAAAAATTCCGAAATATTGATGCCTGTTATGCAACATTTTTGGTAATAAGAAGATAAAACTGAAGAACGAAAAAAGTTTTGGTTTACTCTAGTTTTTACAAGTCGTTCGAAATCTTTTCCCTCTGGCAAATCTATTAGGTCAATTTCATTAGTTTCAAGTATAGTTTTATTTTGAAATTCAGAAATTAACTTTTCGCTTTCATAAGCCAAATCATCCCAATTACCGTGAAATTCATCCCAAATAATTTCTTCTAATTTACTGCCATTTGCAAGACCTTTAATTCCTCTTTTTTTTAATTCAGGGTCTAATCTACCAAAATTACCAACTTTCATATTTAAAGCTGATGGCGAACGACCTATGATATTGGCATATTTTATTATTTTTGGATGTGTTTTGCTACTGTTTTTAAATGGAATTTTACAGTAAACATTAAATGCTACAATAGTTTGTTCTCTTGTCCAATTATTTGACTTTACCATTATTTAACTTGACTTACTTCTAAATTACTTACTTGATAGTCACTAATTAACTCGTTTAAAAGTTCTTTTGTAATATCTGAACCACCTGGAAGTATTTGTAGAAATATTTCAATTCTATCATCAGCTGAAAGTGTGCTTAACTTTTCATCATCACGAAAGAAATTCATAAAATCTTCTCTAGTCATATTTTTTTAACTTATCGTTCATTATGCTGCGAGTTTTAGCGTTAGGGATTGTAGAGGAAATCCTTTTTGTGAGGAAAGAGCTAAAAGATTGGAACGGAAAGCACGAACCGATAGGGTAACGCCTAAATCTTCACGAAGCGCATTTAAAATCGTTGCTAATGTTTTTCCTTTGTCGTGGTTTCTTAGTCCTTTAACTTTTTCTAAGAAGAACGCTTTCGGTTGTTTTTTCTTTATTATTTCTGCTACATCAAAAAACAAAGTACCTCTCGTGTTTTCAAATCCACCTCTTTTTCCGGCTATTGAAAATGCTTGGCAAGGGAAACCGGCACATAAAACATCAAATCCATCTGGTATGTAGCTTTTTGTTTCAGGCTTAGTTATATCGCCAAATGGAACTTCTCCGAAATTAGCTTCATATGTCTTTTTCGAGTATTTGTCCCACTCGCTTGTGAAAACGCATTTTCCACCTAAGTTTTGCAAAGCCATTCTAAATCCGCCAATGCCTGCAAATAGGTCAATAAACTTGAATTTTTGCGTTTTTGGTTCTGGGAAAGGAACAGAATTTTTGAAGTCAAAAAGTAAGTATTGTAACGCTTCCTCGGCAACTTTATTAGTAATGTTGCTTTCTGGATACTTGTAGGACAAAATTTCTTTTACATATTCTATTGCGTCTTTTTTATAGAATTGAGAAACTCCATTTTTCTGATTGTGCAAGTAGTGGGTAAAAGCAGATTTATTCTGGTTTTCGGGCTCTACAATACGAATTTTGAATGGTTGTCCGCTAAAATCTTCAATCGTTATTTTTTCTTTTAGCTTCATTTATTGTTGTTTCAATTTTATTTACGCAAGATACCAAGTCTTGTTCAATTTCTTTACCCCAGAAACGAATAACTTTCCAACCGTTTTTTAACAATTCAGCATTTACCTCTTTGTCCCTTTCAATGTTCCTTTCAATCTTTTGATGCCAAAATTTGATATTGCTCTTATGGTCGTGTTTTTTCGTTTCCCAATTCTTACCGTGCCAAAATTCACTGTCACAAAAGATGGCAATTTTTAGTCCCTTAAAAGTCAAGTCTGGTTTCCCGAAAACAGTTTTATCATTCTTTCTATACCTGTGTCCTTTTTTCCAAAGAGCATTTGCTAGTTTCTGTTCAATTTTTGAGCCTTTGCTCTTGACAGCTTGCATATTTTTTCTACGTTGCTCTTTCGTCAATTTGTCCATATCACAAAGTTAAAACTCTTTTGAGCGTTAGACAAAATTTAAGTTCTCTTGGTTTTCAAGATTGGTTTTTGTGTTGCAAACTAAATCTTCTTAAATGTGTGGTTGGCAATTCTTCACTTGCATATAACACTGTAATATTACACATATTTCTCTTATATATCCAACTACAACTGTTTACAAACGTATAAACCTACGACTAGATTTTTAGATGAATAAGAAAAACTTGTTTGCTACCACACAAACAAGCTCTTCTTAACAACATCAAAAAAACAAAACCAATCACCTCAAGACTTTTTTCTTATCTTCATTTATATAAGATTTACAATCAAAACTTATAGCTAATGCCAGCTTTGGCAAAAAATGGTGTACCGGGTGTGAAATGGATTTCTTCCACCGATTGGGTTTCATTAGCTAATCTGGATTCTGTAGCAAATTGTGTTTCATTCCACTCGGTATCAAACAGATTTTCAATACTTACCAAAAAATCAAACTGCTTCCATCTATAATTTAATGACATATCTACTACAGTATATCCTTCTGCGACAATACTATTATTTTCGGTTGCAGCACGATCTCCCAAATATCGGTATCGTATCCCTCCAGAAAAATTGCGAAAATTCTCTATGCTTATTCCTCCTGCAGCAGTCACTTTTGGCGCTAATGGAATATAATCTTCTCCATTGGGCGCTTCAATACTTCTGGCGTGAGTATAGGTTACATCTGTGTCTAAAAACAACCAGTCGTTCACCTGATATCTTCCACTAAAATCTACTCCAACTCTTCTTGTTTCACCACTAGGTTCCACCACTCCTTCGTCTCCTACATACACAAATTCTTGTTCCAAACCTAAGTACCAAAGTGTAGTGTTTAGAAACACTTTCGAGAAAGGCTTCCAATTCGCACCCACATCTATTCCATAAGACTTAGGTAAAATTTCATTCCCTTCTTGTGCTACTACTACTCGGGTATCGTTACCGTGAAAACCAATTCCTGATTTTGCAAAAAGATGTAAATTATCTGTTGGATCATAGGAGATTCTTAATTTTGGTGTAAAAATGGCCTTCGTTTCAGATTGGATCTGAAATGGTATTAATAGTGCATCTTCATAGATATACTTAAAATAATCTAAACGAGCGATTGGTGTAATTTTTAGTTTCCCGAAATCAAAAGTAATGTCTGCAAAAGCATAGGCATTTGTTTCGTTGACGTCTCCCAAACTTACATTTTCTAAAGTTTCATTTCGATTTGCAGTTCTGGACAACTCATTGTCTTTTACCGCATCATTTCTTAGACCGATTCCGGCATTAAACTCTAATTCAATATCGTCCAGATATTTTCTGGAGCTGAAAACACTATTGAAACCAAATAAATTTCTTTGTTCTCTTTGTCTTATCTGATCTCCGTTAACAGGATCGTTCAGAAAAAAAGTGAAGTTAGAATACAACTCAAAATTATAAAGGTTATAGAACACATTGGTTCTAAATGAAGTATCATCGTTTATAAATTTGTTATAGGTGATATTAAAATTCGTTCGGGATGTATTTCCTCCTTCGGTATCATCGATAGCGCCGAAGCGGTTAATAATTCCTTGTTCCACCGCTCTATTTGGTATTTGACCAGAAGCGTCCCACCGACTACTAAAATGTGAAGCTGCCAGCGATAATTTAGTATTGTCCCTTAACTGAACAGTATATTTACCAGCCATATTGATCCTATTAAAGTTTTGAGGAGACTCAAATGGGCCATCACTTTCTAAATATTCTAATGCCAGGGTTGCGCTTTCTTTTTTTGAGGCTTCCAAAAAATTAAATAATCCAACTGTTCTGACCGTATTAAAATTACCTGCTTCTACTTTAATCTCATTATCAGCGAATCTTTCTTTTGTTTTGAATGCCACGAATCCGGCGGTATTAAAATTCCCTTGATCGGCGGTATAAGCACCTTTTCCAAAACGTATCTTGTCGATGGTTTCAGGAATGATAAAATGTAAATCCGCATATCCCTGTCCGTGTGCGTGAGATACCATATTGATAGGCATACCATCAACAGAGATAGAGACATCTGTTCCGTGATCGACATCAAAACCCCTTAAAAAAATTTGTTCTGCTTTTCCTCCTCCGGCGTGTTGACCAATGAATAAGCCCGGGACTTTCTGTAATAACTCTTGAGAAGAATTTACCGGATTTACATTCATATCCAGCTTATTGATCAATTGTAATGGATTGATTTCTTGGGTAAGTACCAACTCATCCAACTGGAATATTTTATCTTCTAACACAATGATAATACCACTTTCAAAATCTTCTTTCCTTGTGATGATAGATTTAGTTTCAAAACCTAATAAACGTATTGTTAATGTATCGCCCGCATCAATTTTAGTAAGCACAAAAGTTCCATTTTCTAGGGTATGAGTATGACTATCTTTCTGATTATTATACACGTATGCTTCAGAAAGCGAGTTACCAGAAGCGTCAACGATCTTTCCTTTCAACGTTTGATTTTGAGCGTAGCCATATACACCGAATATCAGTGTAAATAATATAAGAATGTTTTTCATGGGATGTTAATTAGAGATTGGGGATATCTACAGATTCATTATTTTTTGAGAAGTAACAGGTCCTAGCTCGAAACTGCTTTCCATCAATTCCCCAATGATTGGTTTTGCTTTTACCTGCAAATTATTTGCTTTATAAATCTGTGCAATATGCAGGTTTACCATCGGTTCAAAGGTTTTATTGACAATATATTTTTCAGCGATATCCAATGCTTTTTTATGCTCACCTTTTAAATAAAGTATATATGCCTTTAAATCGTAGGATTGTGGCGTAGGACGATTTTGGATTTCTTCTTCTGCAATTTCCAATGCTTTATCAAATGCCTGATGCTCTTCTGCCATTAATAGCGCTGTGTGCGTATGATACATACTTCCGTATGCTTCATTTTCTACTGCAACTTGATATCTCTTTAGGTTTACATTTTTGATAATTTCTTTTTTCTGAAATTCTGCTATTTCTGCTTTTAACAAAAAATAATCAGGACTGTGATAACTCTTTGTCGTGATATCTAAAATTCTCATAGCCTCTTCCGGGTTGTTCTCATAAGAATATACAATCCAGGCTATTCCTTTTTTAGCGTAGGCATTTGAGGGATCTATTGCTAATGCTTTTAAATAATGATCATACGATTCTTTAATTCTTCCTGCATGACCATAATAATCGGCCAAATTGGTATATGACCATAAGATCAAACTTGGTTTTTTACTGCTTTCTGCAATCTTTTTGGCTTTTTCCATATTTCTGATGGTAGCATCCAGATTACCTTTATAGTCATTCCATTTTGCCAAACGGATCAAAAAATTAAAATCACTATGGTTTACTAAGCTTTCTAAATATTTCTCGGCGCTTTCATATTCACCTAATTCCATAGCAACATCAAAAAGTACCATCTCTGCAGCCTTTGTACTCGTTTTTAAAGAATAAGCTTCTATCGCAGCTTTTTTAGCTTCTTTAAATCTATGCTGAGAAATATAATTACGTGCCAAAGCCAATAGATGTCCTGATCGTCCAACAACTGCCACGTCTGAGGATTTACGCAATGCTATTTCTGCTTTTTTGAGATGTTGTACAGCCCCTGTTGATTTAAATAGTTGTGAATATGCTTCAGCGGCTGGCAATAATGCGGTAATCTGCAGACTGTCTTCTTTGATTTTAGAATTCCAGAACTGAAGCCTTTTTGAGGCGGCATCCACTAGATTGTTTTGATATTGATCCAGATATATATTATAATCTTTGGCATTCGTGATCTTATTCTCGGTGGTGTTGCAAGACGTAATGATTAAACTTATCAATACGACTTTTATGATAGTGTAGAATTTCATTTTTTATGGTTTTGTTTTTTTGAAATTTGATTATAAGGTTCTAATGAACTCTTGTCTTAAATCGACGATGGTAGAGAATTCATTAGACCCGGAGCTGTTGCACATATCTTATGTACAAACTGGTCTTGATGTATTTGCCAGAGTCTGCCCAAATAAATTAGGGCAAAAATCACTTACGACATATGGCCAGGCAGACTCTTAAGACAAATAAAAATTATAAATGAGTTGGCTTTATAGGCTATGAGGAGCTTCTAAATAAGGAAAAATTGCTAAAGGTGTTTCTCCCGATGCACTTACTCCATCCGTCACTAAAATGGGTAAAGTACCACCGTTGCCATCGTCCTGACCGTTAAAACGATCTCCGTTTTGTCCTCCAAACAATAATATCAAAGAGATATCGATAACATCATCTGTAAGGTTTCTTCCGGTTAACACATTAGTTCCGTCAAAATATGTTGTAGGAGCATCGGGTGCCACTTGCAATACATCTGAAGCTAAAATCGTAGTTAACGTAGTTGCATCTAATCCTAAAATATTCGTTTCATACTCTGCTCCGAAAGCGGCGTGTAATGCAACCGCCTGATCTAAAAAAGATTGTTGGAATGCGGCTCCTTGTTCTGAGGGTATGGTAACATTAAAATCGTTTTTAACAGATCCACCTAAGACGGTATTAATACCAGGACGTCCCATTTGATCTTCCTGTGCAAAATTTCCGCTAAAATCTACAGAAGTTACCACCCCACCATCATCATCACTACTACAACTGGACAGACCTATAATTACTGTGACTACTGCTGCTATATATTTTAAACTATTACGTTTCATATTTTTTATTTTTATGTTGTACTATTCTTTTTGATTTTACTTATTTCCTTTTCTATTGTTTTCTTTTGGCTTCTACCCAGGCATTAAATACTTGTACTCCTGTTCCTGCTGGATGGGCAAATGTGCTTCCCAATAAAGAATTAGGAACCTCTACAGTAATTGATAACACATTAGTTCCATCAAAATCATCATTTCCCGGATTATTAAATCCATTAGGTGCCATTCCACCTACAACTGCATTAAACTGATTGAAATCAAAGAAAAAAGCATCTTCTCGTACACCAGCAAAATAAGAAATACCATTATTAGAAGAGGTAGTGGCTGTGGCTCCTGTACTGATCGCAACCTGCCCTTGATATTGAGTGTTATCGTCAATAGAACTGTTCAAACCAGTTTGTGAAGGTGCATAAGGACCAAAGAAATACATCACTCCGTTTCTGGGAATTGCCTGTATTACTAAATCTTCCACCAGATCCCCATCATTATCGATATTAATTTCTACCAATACGTTTTCATCAAATGTTGCCGAACTTCCTGCCGGAGCTAAAGAACTTTGTACATTGGCAACAAAAACCGTGTTATCCGGATTGGCTCCTTCAAAAGCATAAAAATCCGTAATATCTGCCGTAGTCCCTCCTACTGCTGGAGCATCTAAATGATCTGCTGCCATTAACACTACTCCTAAACCGAATAATCCGCCAAGGAGAAATAAATTTGTTTTTTTAATCTTGTTCATTTTATAAAGTTTTAAATGTTTACGACGATACTTACGAGGGTTAGACGGCATTGGTTTTCTTAAGGGTGTTAAATATTTGTTAACAACAAAATTTTCAATTTGAATAAAAGCAACAGTATTTTTATAAAAAAAAGTAACTTTGTTATAAACTAATTGACCAATGAACCCTTCAACTTCTGGTTGGATCGATAAATTTTTAAGAGATTTTGATATAGACGCTCTTTCTCTATATTCGTTGGATTCGCTATATCCTAAACTTAGAGACGTCGGGTTCATATATGGGACATCTGTGGATATTGTCTTAGTACAAGATTCTGAAATCATTTATTCTGAAGCAGAAAAAACAAAGATTAACCTTTTTGCTGCATTGGTAGTTACCTATTATGAAACTATCGATCGTGGAGATGCTAAAGACTGTGTAAAGGCACTTATTGAGTTTTACGAATATTTGGATACAAAAAAATCCTTCTTTTCTTTTATTAATTCATTAGCTACCGGTAAGAGTGAAAAGTTAGAAAAGATAATTAATACACGTATTCAAACCAATGAATCCATTTTTAAGAAAAACTTTAGTCATTTATTAACCAATGCTTTGTTGTTTATTGATGTATTGGCTTTTGAACACTTTCTAATTCACGATAAGAATCCTATTGAATATGCAGCAGCATTAGAAGAAACATTAACCAATATTGTTTTTCTGGCTTTAAACTCTAAAATTGAAAAGGATAATTATGACGAGCTTCTTGTTAAGTTGTTTGCCTCTTCTGTACGCTATACTCAGGTAAATACTGAAGAAGATGCTAGCTTTGATCAAATCAACCTAGAAGAATACACCGATGAGTTAGAAAAACGATATATTCTTGATCTCACCAGCCTGGCGGTATGGAATGATAAAGAGATTGATCTTGGAGAACAGGATTTTATCCGCGCATTGGGTGCAGAATTAAAATTATCAAATCAATGGGTGATGGAATCTTTGCATTCTGTACAATCTTTTGTAAAAGAACATAAAGAGGATATTTCTTTTTTCAATTATTCTAATCCAGCTCATCACTTTTACAAGCAAACATCAAGAACGGTAAGCGTGTTGATTCTTAGAAATAAAAAACGACTGATTAAAGAAATTTCTGAAAGTAAGGATTTAATGATTTTATTAGGGCAATCTGCGGTTAGGGACTTATCTAAAGAAGAAAAACAAAAGGTAAAACAACAACTTCTGGATGTTTGTAAAACAATACCATCACTTGCCATTTTTATATTACCCGGTGGAAGTTTATTAATGCCCTTATTGATTAAGTTTATTCCTCAGTTATTACCATCAGCTTTTAATGAGAATAAATAAAAGAGGTTGTCTAAAAAAGCCTTTAACACCTGAAATTGTCAGTATGAGCCTGTCGAAGACATTTTGAAAATCAAAAAGTTAAAACTTCGACAGGCTCAGTTTGACATTGTAAAATTACTTTTTATACCTTAATTTTTTAGCTTATATTTTTACACTTCCAGTTTTTGAAGCTCATCATAGTTTTTCTTAAGTTTTCTTGTCAGAATACCATATATCAATCTATATAATAGTGCAAGAAGTCCAAGAAAGGCTGCTATCATAAACAGTGAAGTAGCAATGATCAAATAGGTCGGCACTTCTTTACCCTCAGACTGGCTCGTATAAACATCTGTATAAAACGTCATGTACGTTATTATAATCAAAGTAGTCAGCGCCAAAAAACCAATATTTATCCAAACATATTGTTTTACTGTTTTTCTGGTCTTCAGTATATTTTTCATCAATACCGAAGCAGAATCTGTTGTTTGTATGTTTCTATAATTCAAATAAAACCGGACCATAAAATAGATCAAGATTCCATAAGATAATACTGTTGATATTACAGAGAAAACTTCTAATCCGTGAACCTCGAGTTCATCATAATGACCAGTTAGTCTAACGATTATATCTATAGAAGACCATAAAATAAATTCTAGTACACTAATGATAAAAATCCATTTTACCATAGACGATGATTTCTTTAAAATCATCTTATAGATTTCGTTATATGATAATTTTGGAAGCCCTTCGTCCTGATTCTTCCAGTCTTTTTTTAATAATTCTAATTCATCCATGCTTATGGGTTTAATATTTTTTTCAATTTCGTTTTCACCCTATTCATTTTCACTCTTGCATTTACTTCAGAGATTCCCATCGTCTCTGCAATTTCTTTATATGATTTGTCTTCCAGATATAAGAAAACTAGTGCCTTCTCAATATCATTCAATTGTTTTACTGCCGCATACATTAGCTTAAGTTGTTCCTCTACCTCATCATCATATTCTTCTGTTTTAATTCTAAAATCCATAGCATCAAAATCAGTAGTTTTAATGCTTCTCTTCGATTTCCGATATAGGGTTATCGCCGTATTTAAAGAAACCCTATACATCCAAGTACTAAATTTAGAATCTCCTCTAAACTTAGGGTATGCTTTCCATAATTGAATCGTTATCTCCTGAAACAAATCATTGTGCGAGTCCGGATCATTAGTGTATATCCTACAGACCTTGTGCACAATATTTTGATTTTGCTCAAGATTCGTTACAAAACTATGTTCTAATTTTTTATTCACTTTGGTCAGTTACATCTTATAAGTAGACAATAAAATAAATCTGTTACACATTAAAAATTATTTTTTTTACCGCTCAATAATTCTATTTAAAAAAATAACGGATTTATTATTTGATTACCAGATATTTACACAGTAGTATTTCACAAAAACAAATATTATGTGGTCTAAGTAACTTTATCATTTTATCTTTGTGACACAACATCATATTTATGAACATTCCTTATACTAATTTACCAAGATTAGTGATCATCGGAGGTGGTTTTGCAGGGGTTGCACTAGCCAGAAAAATGGTAAAAGAAAATGTACAACTCATCTTGTTAGATCGACATAATTATCACACGTTTCAACCTTTATTATATCAAGTTTCCACGGCTTCTTTAGAACCGGATTCTATTGCATATCCGCTTCGGAAAATTGTAAAAAGAGGTAAGAATACGTATTTCCGTATGACAGAAGTGACTTCTATTGATCCAGCAACAAAAAAGGTTCATACATCAATTGGCAGTATTACCTACGATTATCTGGTGATCGCTACAGGTGCCAAGACCAATTTCTTTGGAAATGAAACCATCGAAAAAAATGCGATGCGGATGAAAAATTTACCGCAGGCATTGAATTTAAGAAGTTTGATGTTGGAAAATCTGGAACAGGCAGTCATCACAACGGATGCTGAAAAAAGAAAAGAATTATTACGTTTTGTATTAGCTGGTGCCGGTCCAACCGGAGTGGAGTTAGCTGGTGGAATTGCTGAGCTAAAACTTAACGTACTACCACGTGACTATCCCGACATGGATTTTAGTGAGATGGAAATTCACTTAATCGAAGGTGCCGATCGCGTTTTACCTCCTATGAGCAAAAATGCTTCAGAGAAAGCAGCTGGTTTTTTAAAAAAGATGGGGGTGCATATTCACACAAATACCCAAGTAACGAATTATGAAGCAAACCTGGTTTCCACCAATACAGATCTCCAATTAAAAACAGCCACTTTTATTTGGTCTGCTGGTGTTACCGGAGCTCCTGTAGAAGGTCTGAAGGCAGATGCCCTGATACCAAGAGCTAATCGATACAAAGTAAACCAGTTTAATCAAGTTGAAGGATATAATGATATATATGCGCTGGGTGACATTGCTCTAATGGAAACCGAAGATTTCCCAAAAGGACATCCTATGGTAGCACAACCGGCCATACAACAGGGAAATCATTTGGTAAAAAACCTAAAACGACATCTAAAAGGAAAACCTATGGTTCCGTTTACGTATTTTGATAAAGGATCCATGGCGACTATTGGTCGTAATAAAGCTGTAGTGGATATTGGTAAATTTCGTTTTGGAGGCTTCTTTGCCTGGTTTATATGGATGTTTATCCATCTTTGGTTTTTAGTAGGGTTCAGAAATCGGTTGGTTACATTTTTTAACTGGACCTATAATTACATTAATTATGATAAAGCAGCAAGATTAATTGTACGACCTTTTAAGAATAAAGATGAAAAAGCTTTAGAAAGAGTATAATTATTATTTGCTAATACTGATTAAAGAGTTTAGCAGGTAGATCTTCCAATTCTTGTCTGGTTATTTTCTCACCTTCTGTGGGCGGTCTTACTTCAAAACCTTCTTCAGGAGCTAAATGAATTTTATGAAAACGAACCGTTTTTTTACCTTCTGTTAGTTCTAGAATCAGCCCTGGCAATCCATAATAGCCTTTTGGTCCGTGACTAGCTTTGATATCTTTGGTATACCAGGCTTCTATCTTTTTATCTATGTTTTTCAACACTGCTTTATAACATAGATATTGATCAATTTGTTTGGTTTCCTCGGTCAAGATCCATTCTAAGTCTTCCAATTCTTCATCTATTAAAAATTCTCTATCCCTTTGATCAAACTCATATACCTTCAATAAGCTAACCTTTCTCTTTTCGGACATATCCAAGAATATGATTTCGGAGTTATTAAAATGGATACGTTCTCGTTTAAACTCTCGGCCTTTTTTATTGGTTCTTGTCTCTGATACTGTATCATTACCAACTTTTTCCTGAGGATAGTATAAAGATTTCTCTTTATCAATTTTTAAAACGGTTATATAGTCATACGCGGGAATCTCTAATGGTTTACGTTTTATTTTCTTAGAATCTGCAGACATTTTATCTGCTATCTCCTGTATACGCTTTCGGTTATATTCAATTGAATCTTTATCCTTATCAGCGTTAATAGCAGCCTTGATCATGGCGATTTCTACTGCGTATTTATCAAATAGATCCATATCGGGTGCCTCCTCTCTAGTAGACACTTGAGCGGGTTTTCTTTTTTCTTTGTAAAATACTGTGAATTCTTGACTCTTTGCAGAGAAAGTAAAAAGCATCAGTACAATAAATAGTTGAATTCTCATAAGTTAAGCTTACAATAAATATAAATTATTAATGTTTATTAAACATTAACATAGGAATATCCTCTAAACCTTCTCTGGTAATTTTTTCTCCTGTTTCCGGTGGTTTTACTTCAAAACCGTCTAAAGAAAATAATACTTTATCAAGACTTATTACTGCATCATCTTCTACGACCTTTACAATCAATCCAGGTAATCCCCAATATCCGGAAGGGCCAAATTTACTCGATATTTCTTCTGTATACCAAATTACAATTGGTTTTTTATTTTTAGTTAAATATTCCCCATAAACACCTGTAAAATGTACTTCCTCTTGTTTATGGAGCAAAGCTTTTTTACACCTATAACCAAACATTGTCTTTGTTTCATTAGTAATTTCCCAGGATTCTTTGGATAACTCCTCCTCTATCAAGTACTCCTTTCCATAAGCGTATTCTACACTGGATTTCTGATTAGATTTTAAATCGATATAAACGATTTTATATTCTTTTTCAGCAGTTTCCCGACTGATAAAAATCTGCTTTCCCCCGTTACCATACATCACAGAACTATTGATAGTATCGTTGTACTGTCGTTCTAATGGATAGTATATAGATTTATTATTTGATATCCTTAACGCACTCTGGTATTCATATTTAGCAAGCTCTTTACTATGATCGCGAGCCTTGTCTTTGATAAGAGCTAAATCTTCTTCTTTAGTTGTTTTAGCAAAAACATAAGATCGTAATTGATGATAATCAGCTTTTCTTTCCTCCTTATAAAAAACACTCATCTCTTGAGCGTTTGTCATTGAAAAGCACATAAAAGTGACTAGTAGGTATCGTTTTTTCATTTTTTGATTGACTTCGATTGTAAAACTAAAAAATTAGTTGAATAATTCAACTAATTTTTTAGTTTATTTTTTTACCGCTTTACAATCCGTCCTATTTTTTCTACAGTTCGGTCGTATTCAATTTTATCCTCTCATTCTTTGTTTGACTTTTGAACCATCAATCAAAACGATAAAAACGACTAAATGAAATCAATACTAACCATCCTACTACTCTTCACCCTAACAATTTTAAACGCACAAACCACAGTTTCAGGAATTGTCACAGAATCATCAGGAATTCCAATTCCGGGCGCTAATATCTATCTGGACGGAACCTATGATGGTGCCTCTTCTGCAGATGACGGAACTTTCAATTTTTCTACTTCAGAAACCGGCGAACAAACTTTGGTCATTTCCTTTCTTTCCTTCGAAACCTATTCATTACATACCTCGGTAACCCAAATGAAAGATCTTAAAATCACTTTGAAAGAAGACGTAAATTCATTAGGAAGCGTAGTTCTTAATGCCGGTA
Source organism: Aquimarina besae (assembly GCF_042434905.1). Taxonomy (NCBI): domain Bacteria; kingdom Pseudomonadati; phylum Bacteroidota; class Flavobacteriia; order Flavobacteriales; family Flavobacteriaceae; genus Aquimarina; species Aquimarina besae. Next base: position 2,503,404 of record NZ_CP170199.1, on the reverse strand, counting down.
CTTTTTCGGCAGGTGACAATAGTAAAGTTTCTGTATTAACGCCCTTAGACATTGTTACCACCGCAGGAGCCGCCGGTGATTATATCGGTGCGTTTCAAACATTACCGGGCACTTCTACAGTTGCCGAAGATGGTAGACTATTTGTACGAGGTGGAGATGCTAATGAAGCAAACGTATATATTGATGGATTGCGAGTGTTTCAGCCTTTTGCAGCAACAGCTAATAATATTCCAACACGTGGTCGCTTCTCGCCTTTCTTATTTAAAGGAACTAATTTTTCTACCGGTGGATACTCTGCAGAATATGGTGATGCTTTGTCGAGTGTGTTACTGCTGAATACTATCGACGAGCCAGAGCAGGAAAAAACGGATTTATCTTTCATTAGTGTGGGGTTTGGCGTGGGAAACACCCAGAAATGGAAGAAAAATTCACTGAGCATCAATGCCTTTTATCTCAATCTAAAACCTTACCAGGAAATTATCTCACAGCGTGTGGATTGGGTAAAACCTTTTGAATCGCTATCTGGAGAAGCTGTGTACAGACACCAATTAGGTAATGGGCTGTTCAAACTATATGGCGGGTTAAATTATACAGATTTTGAATTAAATCAAGAAGATATCAATATCCCTGAGGGTATAAATTTTGGACTCAAAAACAGGAACTTATACATCAATGCGTCTTATAAAGGTGATTTAGGAAACGATTGGACCCTAACCACCGGAGCAAGTTTTGCCAATGATCATAACGATATCAAAATCGAAGAAACCAATGTCGATAATGATGACAATGCAGCGCATCTAAAAGTAAAACTGAGAAAAAGATTTAGCAATCGTTTTAAACTAAGCTTTGGTGCGGAACAATTTCTTGGAAATTTTAAAGAAGAAGCGACAGATATCTCGTTTGGAAGTTTCCAAAATACCTTTAAAAATAATAGCACCGCCGCATTTTCTGAAGCTAACATATTTTTTAATAAGAAACTGGCAATGCAAGCAGGAATACGAGTAACACATAATGCATTACTAGACTTTACAAAAATATCACCAAGAACTTCGTTAGCTTATAAAATCACCTCAACATCACAATTTTCTCTGGCGTACGGAGACTTTTATCAAGCCCCACAACAAGATATTCTAAAGTATGATAGCAATCTAGATCCCGAAAAATCATCTCACTACATTCTTAATTATCTCTATCAAAATGACGGAAGAACCTTACGAGCAGAAGCGTATTATAAGGGATATAACAGACTTGTAAAATTCGACACCCAAGTACCTGAGTTTAGCAGTATATATTCTAATGATGGTGACGGATATGCTACAGGATTAGATTTATACTGGAGAGATAATAAATCGATTAAAAACTTTGAATACTGGGCTAGTTATTCATATCTGGATACAGAAAGAGATTACAGGAATTATCCGGAACGCGCTACTCCAAATTTTGCTGCCAAGCACAATTTATCTGTAGTGGGTAAATACTGGTTACCGGATTGGAAGTCGTTAATCGGAGCTACGTATAATTTTGCTTCCGGTCGACCTTATACGGATCCAAACACAGGCAACTTTTTGGCAGAAAAGACAAGAACATTTAATGCTCTTAATCTCAATTGGGCATATTTGATAAGTCAACAAAAAATTCTTTATGTATCTGTAACTAATGTATTAGGGTTTGATAATGTGTTTAATTATCAATATGCTAATACTCCCAATGCAGATGGCAATCTTGCCAGACGAGCTATCCGTCCCACAGCGGATCGTTTTTTTATTGTAGGGTTCTTCTGGACGATCAGTGATAACAAAACCAATAATCAGTTGGATAACCTTTAGGAGTATCTCTTTTAATTCATAAACACGACCAAAATTATTCATAAAAAGCAACACATATCAATCACTTAATAAAACATATGCTTAATTTTATAAAAAAAAGTAATGAAAACAGTAAACTATTTCACCTTCTTCCTATTTTCTTTTCTATTAATTTCTGAAGTAAAAGCACAAAACAATACGAGTATTCAAATACGTATTTCCAATATTGAATCATCAAAAGGAACCATATTGATTGGTTTATATAATAGCGAAAGTAATTTTTACAAAAAAACATTCAGATCAGCAGCTGTAAAAGCAAAAAAAGGATCTATACAAACTTCATTTGAAGATATTCCTGCCGGAGAATATGGGATCACTCTTTATCACGATGAAAATGACAACAAAATACTAGATACTAACTTTTTAAAAATACCTAAAGAACCTTACGGTACTAGCAACAACGCAAAAGGAAATTTTGGACCACCTAAATGGGAAGACGCTAAATTTTCTGTATCAAATACTGAGGTAGTTCAATCTATTAAACTGTAGAATAATTTATCTACAAATCCATTTATGTTTTAAGGGTACTATTTAGTTTTTTTTCACATTACCAGATTCGACCTCGATAATTCTTGTGGACACACTACCATCCTTATTTTTGGTATAAATAAAGGTTGTTCCTTCAGGATATTTGTACTGGTCTGCTACAATTTTGTTATACTCGGCTCTACTTATGCTAGTTCCCCAATCTGGTTGTTTAATGTTAACCTCTTTATCAAAATCAATTTCTTCTACAAAGAGATGACTGCGTGCTAGATGATATTCTAGTATAAGTCCGGGTAAACCTGTGAGTCCGTTTGGATTGGTTGAAACCGGGATTTCTTCTGTAAACCAAGCTTCGATTGGAAATCCGTTTTTTTCAGAAATTGCTAAACGACAGTTATAGCTCTTGATCTTTTTGGTTTCATTTGTAATCTCCCACTTCATTATTTCCAGCGGTTCCTTAACCATATAATCCTTTCCTGCAAAATGATGAATCGTGGTTTTTTCCTTAGCATTCACATCCATATAATAAACTTCATAATTTATATAGTGTGTTGAAGGAGCTTTATACCTTTCTCCCATTACTTCGAATTCCTTTGTCCAAGAGGTATCTCTTATTTTACCAACGGGTCTATATAAAGAAATATCATCGTTTATTTCTAAAATCCAATCAGCTTCCGAATTAAAATCTTCGCGGTCAATATTGATAATCTTCTTGTTATATTCTATTGAAATTGACTGTGAATGTATTAATAGACCATACATTACCATAGAAAGAAAAAGAAACTTTTTCATCATAAATCTTTACGCATTAAAATGCCAATATACCCTTTTCTTTTTTCAATGTCATCTTCATAACACAATTCATCCATCATAAACTACAGTTCGGTAAGATATACTTCTAAAACCCTCTGTTTTGAAGGATCTTTACACTGTAAAACAAAAACAGCTGTCACACTGAGCTGTCACACTGAGCTGTCACACTGAGCCTGTCGAAGTGTAATCAATAATTAAACAAAACCTTAAAACACAACAAATGAAAACAATTATCATCATACTAAGCTTCTTTACAATCACAGCCGTAAATTCTCAAGCAGCTTACGAAAAAGGAATGGGAAAAGCCTTTGAGTTATGGGGAAATCAAAAAAACGACGAAGCTGCCAATTTATTCGAACGTATTGGTAAAGCAGAAAAAGACAACTGGTTACCATATTATTATGCTGCACAAATACATATTGTAAAGACTTTTAATACCAAAGATGCCGAGGAAATAGAATCTCGTTTAATGAAAGCACAGAATTACCTTAATGAGGCTAAAACTTTTTCTAAGGACAATGCAGAAATCCTGATTATGGAAGCTATGTTAAATACAGCCTATGTAGTATATGACGGTGCAAAATATGGGATGACACATTCTGGAAAAGTGGAAGAATTATACCAAAAAGCTAAAATTATAGAACCTGAAAACCCAAGAGCTATATTATATCATGCAGAATGGCAAATGGGTGCTGCAAAATTCTGGGGTAAAGACCCAAAAGCCTTTTGTTCTGAGATAGAAAAAGCTATCTTGTACTTTGAAAAAGAACCTTCTAGCATACCATTTTACCCGGATTGGGGAAAAAACCAGATCGCAAGGATTCAGGAAAATTGTAAATAAAAATAAATGAACATTTTTAAAGAAATAGGAAAAGGTATTTTAATCGGAACCGCAATATTTATAGCATTCCTCATTGTATATTATTTCAAAGGGATCGAAATAAATTTTGACCGAGAGTTACTAAATGAGTACTTAGAGAATGTGATGTTTTCTATTATCATTTACATCGCCAATGTATACCTGTTCTTATATCGAAGAGAAAAATGTAAAGAAAAGTTTTTTAGTGTAAGAAATTTAACCGTAAACATCATTCTTGCAACACTGGTATCGGTGATCGCAATATTTATTGCTAGACTATTTTACCACGTATTTGTTTATGAAAAAGGATTATTTGAGTTTTTGAGTGCAGAGAGGCCTCAGTATTATTTGGTTTCTCTTTCTATAGCGACCGTAGTAACCTTTCTGTTTTATGGAGCCTTCTATTGGAAACACAGACAGGAAACCAAAGTTACCGAACAAAAAATAATAGCAGGAACAGCCTCGGCTAAGTTTGCCGCTTTAAAAAATCAGTTGGATCCACACTTTTTGTTCAACAGCCTAAATGTATTGACATCGCTAATAGATGAAAATCCAAGAATGGCGCAAAAGTTCACCACTTCGTTGTCTAAAGTATACCGATATGTTTTAGAACAAAAAGACAAAGAATTAGTAACGGTAGATGAGGAATTAAAATTTGCAAAAACCTATATGACCTTATTAAAATTAAGGTTTGAAGACAGTATTATTTTTGAGATACCAGAGCAAGCCTCTAATCCCGAAGCCAGAGTGGTGCCATTGTCTTTACAGATTTTATTAGAAAATACCATTAAACATAACGTGGTCATGCCAGACAGGCCATTGCATATTAAAATTTATGAAGATGACGGTTTTCTAATTGTAGAAAACAACCTGCAGCCAAAAGAAGTAATTAAGCAAAGTAGCGGTGTAGGTTTAGGAAACGTAAAACAACGATACGGATTACTGACAAAAAGAGAGTTCTCTGTATTTAAAACAGAAAATGCTTTTATCGCTAAGCTACCCATATTAACTAAAAGAATAACATCAATCGATATGACAACATCTCAAAACATAGCAATCGCAAAAGACCTTAAATATAAAAGGGCTAAAGATCGAGTAAAGAAAATGAAAGAATTCTATGGTAGTTTAACCGCTTACTGTATTGTGATTCCATTTTTAATATTTATCAATTACAGAACTACAGGCTTTGACCTACCCTGGGTTATTTTTCCTATGGCAGGCTGGGGATTAGGGTTACTCTTCCATTATGGAGAAGCCTTTGATCGACACCCAATATTTGGGAAAGACTGGGAAAAAAGAAAAATCAGAAAGTATATGGAAGAATCTAAAAGAGGTAATTATGAATGATTTTGAGAAAAGAAAAGCCTACAAAATAGCAGAAAAAAAGATCCAAGAAGAAAGAGGTTTCTACACACACCTAACAGTATACGTGGTAATGAATATCGTAATCTTCATTTTTAAAATACAAATTGGTGATTATGTGAATAGCGAAGGATACCATAACTATCTACCGTGGAACTTGATTATCACTCCGATTTTATGGGGATTGGGTCTTATAGGACACGGATTATGGACATTCAGAGATAACAACGGATTAGGAAAAATCTTTAATCGATCTATTTTTAGTAAAAAATGGGAAGAACAAAAGATTAAAGAGTTTATAAATAAGAATAACTACTTCTGATAAAGAATAAAACAATGGAAAATTCTGAACAGCTAAAAAATTATAAAAGAGCCGCAAAAAGGGTAGCAGAAGAAAGAAACTTTTATACACATCTGGCAGTGTACATAGTTATTAATGTTATCATATTTGTAGTTATCCTTCAGCTCAAAGAGCATATCTATGATGGTTACTTATGGATAAATTTACTTAGTACTCCGGTACTATGGGGAATTCCTCTATTAATTCACGGAGTATGGGCATTTAGAAAAGGAAACAAATTTACACTTTTCAAAAAATGGGAAGAACGAAAGATCGAAGAATACATGAATGAACAGGATAATTTTTAAAAGAATAAAGTGATGGAAAATTCAGAGCGAAATAAGAAATATATCAGAGCCAAAAAAAGAGTGCAAGAAGAAAAAGGGTTTTACAGTCATCTCACAGCTTATGTAATTGTAAACATTTTTTTACTATTTATAAATTCAAACTTTATAGACGAAGGATTTAACAACTGGTTAGAATGGAATTTATATCTCACTCCTTTGTTATGGGGAATAGGATTATTTTTTCATTGGGTGAAAGTTTTTAATCCTAATATCATTTTTAGTAAACAATGGGAAGAGCGAAAAATCAAAGAAATTATGGATAACGATGATACTAAGGATTTTTTATAGATGGTGACTTCAATAAAGTGATTGAGAGAAAGTGGTATTTACAATGAAATTGATACTTCTCATATCTTTTTTAGTTTGCTTGTCTCCAAAATAAGATTTATTACAAAAGAAATAGATTCCGGCCTTAGCCGGAATGGCAGAAAAAGTAAAAAACAATAGATTGTTGTCATTCCAGCGTAGGCTGAAATCCAAAAAACAACCATTTAAAAACCAATCATCATGCAAGATTCTGAAGAAGAAAAAAGATATAAAATCGCTAAAAAAAGAGTAGACGATGAACGAGGATTTTACACTCATCTCTCTATTTACATTGTTATTAATCTTGTGATACTTTTTATCAATACTAATTTCAAAAGTCAGGGATTCAAAAACTGGGGTCAATGGCATCTCTATATCACTCCCGCTCTTTGGGGCATAGGACTATTGTTTCACGGATTAAGTGTTTTTAAACATAATTTTATTTTTGGAAGAAACTGGGAACAACGTAAAATCAAACAATTAATGGATGAAGATGATACGATGGACGTATTATAACATCAATCAAAACATAAACAAAAAACTAATCATCATGAAAGATTTTGAAGAACAAAAAAGATATGAACGAGCAAAAGAACGCGTAGACGAGCTTAAGAAGTTTTATAACAACCTTTTTTCTTATGTATTAATTATTGGATTCTTGGCAGGGCTCAACTATTATGTAAACGAATGGCGATATGCGTGGTTTCTATGGGCTGCTTTTGGATGGGGAATCGGACTGGCATTTCACGCGGTAAAAGCATTTAGAATTAATCCTATGTTTGATAAAGATTGGGAAGAACGCAGAATCCGAAAGTATATGGACGAAGAGGATAAAGAAAAACAATTGTGGGAGTAAAACGATTATTAGATTCCTGAATTAGTAAATTATTGGTTTACAAGGATACAAGTTCAACGAATCAAATCAATCTAAAGATCTAAAAATTTAAGAATCTAGTATCGAAAAAACTTAAGAACATGAAAAAACACATTCATCTTATCTTTTTATTCTGTATAGCCTTACTTCAAGCACAGGAATCTTTTGTAATAAAAGATGTGACACTTTTTGATGGCAAAAATGTAGTGAACAAAACATCAATACTTGTAGAAAATGGAATAATTTCTAGAATAGGGCCATCAATTAGCAAAGACGTTCCGGTAATTGATGGAACCGGAAAATTTTTAATGCCTGCAATGACCAATTGCCATGTTCATGCCTGGGTACCAAACGCTCTAGAACAAGCAGCAAGAGCGGGTGTATTAAACGTATTGGATATGCACGGAGTAGAGCCCTATCAGAAAATGATGAAATCCTTGAAGGATTCTACCATTTATGCTCGCTTTTTTGTGGCAGGATATGCGGCTACTGCACCAGAAGGACACGGAACCCAATATGGGTTTCCCGTTCCAACACTAACAAAACCAGAGGATGCTGTAAAGTTCGTTGAGGACAGAGTCAAGGCAGATGTGGATCACATAAAAATCATTGTAGAACCATGGAAACCAACGCTATCTCACGAAACTGTAAAAGAGATTATAAATGAAGCCCATAAAAACAATAAAAAAGCAGTAGTTCATATTTCTAAGGTCGAAGATGCTTTTCAAGTACTTACTAATAATGCAGATGGTTTGGTACATATCTGGACTGATAAACCAATGACAGATGATCAACTGAACCAATTGGTAAAAGACAAAGACTTTTTTGTGATTCCTACCTTACTGACCAATATTTTAGTACAAAAAGTATATTTTAAAAAAAGTGATGAAGAAACAGATAAAGTTGAGAAGTTTCTTAAAACCGAAGTAAAAAGACTATACGATGCAAAAGTGCCAATATTAATGGGGACAGATCCACCAAACGCTAATATTAATCACGGTACTGATCTGTATAAAGAATTAATTTTAGTTTCTGAAGCAGGTGTTCCTAACACAGAAGTTCTTAGGGGAGCTACCTCTTATCCTGCTGATCGATTTGGTTTAGGAAAAATAGGATATATAAAAGAAGGATATATTGCAGATATTTTATTACTTGGTAAAAACCCTATAAACGATATCCAAAATATTAAAACTATTGAAACCATTTGGAAAGCAGGAAAGAAAATAGAATGAGTTAGATTATTTAGATTCTTGGATCGTTGGATTCTTTAAAACTTTGATTCTCTATACCTAGCAACGCTCTAACTCTGAAACTTTGTAACTTTACAGCGTTGTGACTGTTTAACCATATAACTTTGTAACTTAAAAACATGAACGTACTAATCATAGAAGACGAAAAACCAGCTGCCAGAAGATTAAGTAGAATGCTGGATGATTTGGACATTAAGGTGAATACCATGTTACATTCTGTGAGTGAGTCTATAGAATGGTTTTCTAACAATGAACATCCTGATCTTATATTTCTGGATATCCAATTAAGTGATGGCTTGTCATTCGAAATATTTGACACCATTACGATCAAAAGTTCTATCATTTTTACAACCGCTTATGATGAATACGCATTAAAAGCTTTTAAACTTAATAGTATTGATTATCTCCTCAAGCCAATTGATGATGAAGAATTAGAAGCTGCAGTGACAAAATATAAAAACCAACTCCCTTCTACCCAATCGCTAAAGGTTGATTTTGAGGATATCAAAAAATTGCTAATTAATCCTATGGATCGGGTGTATAAAAAACGGTTTACAGCTCGAGTGGGTCAACATCTCAAAATATTCTCTGTAGAGGATATTGAATGTTTTTATTCTGAAAACAAAGGCACCTATTTACATACGACGGATAATCGAAATTACCTTATAGATACAACTTTAGAATCATTAGAAGATGAACTGAATCCTCAGCAATTCTATCGGGTAAACCGCAAGTTCTATATTAATATTAATGCCATTAAAGATATTATATCTTATACCAATTCCAGACTACAGATCAAACTACATCATTTTAATGAACAAGAAATCATTGTAGCCAGAGAACGTGTCAAGGATTTTAAAGAATGGTTGGAGTAATCGATACATCCATTTCTTATCCGTTCTACGCTCTTTTACTTCTTACCTTTTTAAACGTAAATACCAGCGTAGGGTGGTAACATTTTATGGTCTTGATAGATAAACTATAAAAAAATAAAAGTATTACTTACTTTTGAAGACACACATCTCTATCACAATGACAACTCATCATAAAGCCATTTTCGGCAAATACTTCTTTTTTTTAATTTTCTCTTTATTCTTTGATCCATTTTCTATTGATGCACAAGAGAATAGTATCAAAGATGCGTTAACATATTTGAAACAAGCAAATAGCTTTTATGATATAGAGAGTTATAAAAAAAGTATGGAGTATTATGTAAAAGCAGAAATAATAGCTAAAGAATTGAAAAATGATTCTTTAGTGTCTATCATTTACACCAGAAAAGGGCACGTACATCTTAGGGATGGAAAAAATAAAGATGCTCTCGAGGCCTATTCAAAAGCTCTAGATATTGCTCAACTAACAAAACATAAAGAATTAGAAATTAAAGCAAAAGCAGGACTTATAATTATCCTAAGAAGAATGAATAGGTTAGATAAAGCTTTAAAAACCGCCCTCCATTCACTTAAGTTAATACCAAATACTAAGTTTAATAAAAAAGGAGCTCACGTCAGTATTTTGGTTCTGACCAGTGAGGTATATCTGGATAAAGAACAATATGATTCAACCTTATATTATGCAGAAAAAGCACTGGAGATCAGTAGAGAGTTAGATTATAAAGAAGCTATTTTGGATTTATACATTAAAAAGGGAATGGTGTATTATTACCAAAAAAAACATGAAGAATCTCTAAATTATTTATTTAAAGCAAAAGACATTCTATCCAAACAAGAAATAAACAATAAATCATTTCCTACGATAAACACCAACTATTTTATTGCAAGTTGTTACTACCAACAGCAACGTTATCAAGAGGCTATTGAGGTTCTGGGAAACAGTATCGCAAACTTTGAAGAAAATGATCTTTATAAACCTCCGGCAATTCGATCTCATTTGTTACTAGCCAATTGTTATAATGAAATAAAAGAATACCAAAAAGCAAATCTGTGGCAGCGTCAATATGTAATCCTAAATGATTCTTATCAAAAAGATAAAGATCAAACTATAGATATCATTCATGAAAAAGAAATTGCTGCACTTATGTCCAAACAGGCAGAAAATGAAAGCCAAACATTCTTGATTATATTAATCATCTCCATCCTATTCATAGGTGTTATATTCTTATATTTTAAAAAACAACGATCCAATAAAAACTTGTTTCACAACTTAATGGAGGAAATTAATATTTTAGAATCCATTCAAGCAAAAACAAAAGCTAACGAAGAACCGAAAAAAGAACTAACTATTGATAATCATACCATAAACGATATTATAAAAGGACTGGAAAAATTAGAGGTACAAGAATATTTTTTGAAATCTGAATGTAGCCTTCGATCTATGGCCAAGAAGTTAAAAACCAATGCTACCTATTTATCCCAAACTATAAACACACACAAAGAGAAAAACTTTACCGAGTATATCAATGACTTAAGAATTGAGTATGTATTAAAAAGATTAAAAGATGATAAAAAATTCCGGTCCTTTTCTATACAATCCATCGCTTCAGAAATTGGATACAAAAGTAGTTACTCCTTGGTGAAGCATTTTAAAGCAAAAACTGGGATCAATCCATCGTATTATATAAAGAGTATTGACAAACAGCACAAAGCATCAGAAATAGAGGTGTAAATCATGACTATTTTAAACAATTTAGCCATATGCAATTAGTACAAACCCAAAAAATCAAATATATTTCTACGAAATACATTTTTATACTTCTGATAAAAACAGAAATACTAACAAATCAAAAAATCATTTTACAATGAAAAAAAACAAAACACAAAACATCAGTCTAAAAAAGTTAAACATAGCAAGGATCAGTACGGATTCAATGAAACGGATAGAAGGGGGAACTAGTGTTGTTACAAGTCAACAACCAGAAGATGGAGAAATAGTAGGCTATTGTTATGACATAAAATAAATAACGGTATTTTCAAAACACCTATTACCCTGCTTATATGCAGGGTTTTTTTATGGCTATTTTGTTTAAAATGGTCACATTCCCCTTTTATTCTCCCTGATTACCTTCTACATTCGTAACCGTATCAAAATGCAATACACACTATATTTTGATCAAGGGGCCACCGAAAACCTTATGGACAGAGTAGGTAATTAAAAACATAATATCATGCTTAATAACATTTTAGATTTAAAAGGAGTTACAACATTAAACAAAAACGAACAGCAATCCATTAAAGCCGGAACATACTACGGTGATCAGTGTCTTAGTCTTTGCAGTGGTCGTTGTTCTTTTGGACGCTGTTTTGAACAATTAGACTAGTAATAACCGAAACTTTTTTAGTCTCCTCTCCCATTGGGAGAGCCAGCCTGCGGTAGACCGGGATTAAGGTGAGGGTTTTGATGTGAAAATCCCCTCATCCTAATCCATAGGCGCAATCTCGCCCATTGTTATTACAATGTCGTCCTAGGAGAAGGAACTTTAAAACACTGAAAACAAGGATAATCATTCCGAATTCACGTGGATTCATATAATTTAGGCTTAGAAATATTTAAAAAAGAAACTACATTTTTAAACATCAACACACAATGATTCAAAAAATTCTAAAAGTAAACGGAGTAACTGTTCTCAAAAAACAACACCAAAAATCAATTCATGGTGGCATCTATGGATGCCAACAAGTAGCCAGAAAATGTGTAGATGATAGTGATTGCTGCTCCGGAAGTTGCGGCGTAGAAAAAATCATTAACGGAAACGTTGTAACACTTTCTATTTGTTCATTTAATTAAATAGTTCAAAAAGCGTCAACCTGTCTGCCATCAGGTAGATTCGAGACATCTAATAAAAATTTTATCCAGTGGATATACAGACGTATTTTACTAATGATCCTTGTTGTCACCCTGAGCCTGTCGAAGGGATTTTATATAATAATTTGCTTCGACAAGCTCAGCATGACAAAGGTCTGAAATTCAAACTGACACAAAATACACCAATGGTAGTATCCGCTCGAGGCGGATTGCCTGCCCGTCTCTGGAGGGTATCGAGAATAGCTTTTTGAACCAAATGTTTCTATTCTCATTAGTCCTGCTGAGCTTGTCAAAGCATACTTCTATTTGGGGGTCGAAGCACTCGGATGAATTGGCTTTTGATTAAAAAAACACCCCTATAATCCCCTCAAGGGGATATTATAAAAAGTAAAGTTTCCTACTTGAGGGAGCCTACCTAGCAGTCAGGCAGGGATTAAGGAGCGTATTTTAGATTCATAACAAAACATCCATCACCAGTCCTTCCTTCAAAGGAAGGGAGCTCAATAGTCTCCTCACTTTGACAAAGAGCTATAGAAGGATGTTTGATCTATCTATAAATTTCAATGATAGGATACACCAAACGCTTACAAGTTTCTATACAACGCAGACAGAAAACCACGACTGTCTTAAAATGCTCGTGGTCATCTTAGAATAATTAACTTTTAACAACATGAAAAAATTAATGCAATTAAAAGGAGCTCAGATTTTAAATAAAAACGAGCAAAAAACTATTAACGGCGGTAACACAGGGATGCAGTGTAATACTCACGCCGATTGTAGTGCTCTAAACTCATTACCATGGGGCGAAAATGAAAAATTCTTTTGTCGCTGGGGCTATTGCCAGATTATGTAATCATAGGTTTTCATAACCATAGAATTCACTTAAAAAAGCCAAGAGATCATTCGATCTTTTGGCTTTTTTTGTGCTAAAGTCACCCTTTAGACAAATAGCATGGTTTGTAACTCGTGATTTTTACACAACCCTATAAACATTAGCACATCTTATAAAAAAGATAAAAATGAACAAACCATTTAAATCATTAGTAATATTCATGACTTTATTATTAGCAAAAGCACAGACCTCTTGTGATAATAACGATGATTGTGAAGATGCAATTTGTACGTTAGTATTGGTCAGAATTTCGGTATCCATAACCGATCAGAATCAAAATCCTGTAGCGCTAGACTCCTACGAAGTGATTAACCTCGAAAACAGAGAGAATATTACCGTTTCTCTAACACCAACCGAACTGGAAGAAGCATTACAATTTGGAGAATATCCATTGATCGAAGATGATATGATTGGAGTAAATCAGCAACAACAAATTAGATTTAGAGGATTTATTAATAACCAAGAAGTCGTTAGCAGTGACTACACGGTTAGTAGCGATTGTTGCCACGTTAGCTTAGTATCCGGAAATCTGGAACTTACTATTTAATCTGAGGCGTAAGAAAATTTATACATTTGTTCTTAAATTTAAACCCATGAATCAAATTTTTCCGAGTCTGTGTTTAAATTCATAACTAGAACTAAAGTTAGATTAGCATGTCTCTTTCGAAAAAACCAATTCACTTCATTCTTTTTCTTTTATTTTTCTTTATAAATTTAATTGATATTTCCGCTCAGGAAACAACATTCAAAGTGCCTGATAGTCTGAAGAGCAAAACATCAAGACAACTGATTGATTTAATTAAATCTTCTGATTCTAATAAAATCAAAATTTATGAAAATACATTTTTGAAACTGTATCAAACTAAGAAGGATACGACAACCGCAATGTCATATATTAGATTAGGGTGGTTTTATTTATTAAAGGAAGATTATACTAAAAGTTACAAATATTTTCAAGTAGCAGGTCTTATTTCTAAAAAATTAAATAATCAAAACTTTCTGATAATTGTTCATATCTGTATTGGTCATACTCATTTGTATAATGCTAAATATCAAAATGCACTAGATTCCTATTTTTATGCTTTGGATTTAACAGAAAAAGTTAATGACTTAAATAGAGAAATTGTTGTACTATCAGGTATTGTTACTACATTAAAAAGAATGGGGCAGTTAAATAGGGCTTATAAGCTAACACAAAGAATGTTAAATTTAATAGAGAAATCCTCATATAAAAACAAAGAGAATCACGCACGGCTGTTAACTACAACCAATGAGGTCTATATGGCCCTAGAAAAATATGATTCAATCTTATATTTTGCCGATAAAGGAATCAAAATAAGTAAGTCACTAAAGGACAAAAGCATTATAGTTCTCCTATATATTCAAAAAGGAATGGTCTATTATTATAAAGGGAACTTTGATAAAGCTTTTAATTACTTATTTAAATCAAAAGAACTACTAGAAAAAGATGAAATTAGCGTGCAGTCTTTTCTTAATGAATTGACTAATTACTTTTTAGCAAGTTGTTATTATCAACAAGGCCTTTATGACCAGGCGATTGAGTACCTCTTAAAAATCACAACCACAACCAAAGAAAATGATTTTCATAAAGTTTCCGTAATCCAACCCTATTTACTATTAGCCAATTGCTATGGAAAAAAAAGGGATTTTAAAACAGCGATGGATTGGCATGATAAATATTTGATATTAATGGAGTCTTACCAAAAAGAAAAGGATGAAACGGCTAATAAGATTTTTGAACGAGATGCAGAAAAGCTTCAAAATCAAATTGGAGACTTAAAAAACAAACATGCTGCTAGTGAAAAGTTAAAAACCTATAGTTATTTGGGTTCAGGAGTATTAGTATTGTTATTACTCTTAGGAGGATATGCATATCATAGAAAACAAAAATCTAACTCGCTAAAGTTTGATGAATTGATGGGCAAAATTGATCATTTAGAGAATCTTAAACGAGAGCCCGATTCTTTACAAACACTACCTAAGAAAGTCGCTATCGATGCATCTAAAGTACACCAAATTTTGGTTCGTTTAAATCAATTAGAAAAGCAAGAATATTTCTTACGTCAGGATTGTAATTTAAGTTCATTGTCCAAAAAAGTAAGTACCAACTCTACATACCTTTCTAAAGTGATCAACACCCATAAAGAAAAGAACTTTAGTACCTATATCAATGATCTTAGAATTGATTACATCGTGCACAAATTAAAAAATGATCCAGTATTTAGAAAATATACTATTGATGCCATTGCACAAGAAATCGGTTTTACAAACGCCAAATCCTTTTCCTCCATCTTCCATAAAAAAACAGGAATATACCCATCCTATTTTATTAAACAATTAGAAAAGAATTCAAACGCTGCGTAATTTTTGACCTTTAAATAGTTTATGCTGAGTTAGCGTCAATAATAAGCTATACGCTTGGATAATTTTCACAATAAATATTGCTGAATTTCTTTAGTATGTTATAATTCATTTTGTCATCCTGAACTTGATTCAGTATCTCATCTATGACAAATAAATAAGAGTGAGGAGAGATGCTGAAAATGAATTCAGTATGACAAATAATCGCCTTTATTTAATGAAATGGGTGATCCAATAAATATCATTTCAAAACACTGAATAGTAAAAAGTTAATCCTATGTGATTAGCTAGCAGAAATGCTTATTTCGCTAGGATTAAGTAGGCTCTAATTCGCCTACTTTATAAGGTCAGAATTCATAAATTCCGACTAACTTTCCTTGCATCCAGCGTTTTCTCTCCATTACATTTGCCCTGATCCAGAACAACAAGTGCACTTATCAAAAATCAGGGTCATCCCCCTCTCCCGATTACCATCGGGATCTCCCCCTGCAATGGGGAGAAGAAATATATGGATATACAGTAAAAATTAGAAAAATTAAAAACATGGCATTAGAGAATTTGATAAGCGTAAGCTTTACAGAAGAAGAATTAGCACAATTAGACGGACACCTATTAGGAATACGTCAAATCCTGCAAGGCAAGACCGTAAACCTAACTCCCGATCAGCGAAGACAATACGGGCGCATCGCCAACCAAAACAAACTGATTGTGGACAAAGCCAAAAACTACATGGAACAACATCCTGATTGGGTACCAAGATTTGTGGATAAGGATGAGTTTGATAGAGATTACACCTCACGTGAGCAAATAGAAAGTAGAGTCCAATTACTAGAGAATCTATCCACCCAACTTATAGATACTAAAACTTTATTAGACCACGATAATTATAACAATGCATTAAGTTTTTATCGAATGATCCGATTCCTTGCTGGAGAAAATGAACCCGGCGCTAAAGCAGTTCATGAGGATATGAAAGTATTGTTTAATCGTACGGGGACATCCGGCACTTCCAATAGTGAAGAGTAAAGGGTGATCAGTATATTGTCATTCCGGCCTTGAGCTGGAATCCAAAACTGAACAATGAAGTTAATGGATTCATTACGGAGTTTATCCTGAGCGACAGTCGAAGGGCAGGAATGACAAATTACAAGAACTATTTAGCATCCAACATCCTATTTTTGGATTACATCGATCCATAGTTAGACTTCCGATAAGGCTCTGAGCCCTATCGGTAAGGGGTTACCCCCTCACCAAAGTCTAAATTTAGGGATCAACAGGCAAAATTTAGGGTATCATTGAGGGTCTTAGCTATTATAATAATCCAAAGATAGATTAAAACGATCCAAAAATGGGGTCTGACAACCCAAATATGGGTTACATCCAAAAAAAATGATCCCCCTAATGCCTGGTCCCAAGCCTGAACACCTACTTATGTTTATTTAGTGTATAGAAATAAATAAAAAGTACTAAATAGTATATAGCCCTGAAGTTGCAAGCAAGTTCTCTACAATTATACCTTAACACTACTGTTTACCGGCTAGGTAGGCTCAGTAAACTCGAAGTGTTAGATATAAAACTAAAAATATAATAGATCTAAAAAAGTAAAGAAAAACCAACATGAACTCAATAAAAAAACAACAAATAATTGATGGAATCGTCGCTGGAGATAGTGAAATTCTTAAAGCATTTTATAAAAAGAATTTGCCCTATGTAAAGAAATACATTCTGAAAAATCAAGGAACCATAGAAGATGTAAAGGATATTTTTCAAGAAGGCTTGGTATTATTATATCATAAACTGCGCTCTGACCACCTGAAACTTCCTGTATCTTCCATTCACGCTTACTTCATTGGGGTTTGCAAAAACATGTGGAGGAATAAATTACGCAAACAACTTAAGATAGAACATCAGGTTCTCAATAAAAAAAATGTAATAGACTTATCCGATTCTATAATCGAAAGCATAACGTATGAACATCAATTAGAGATATATCGTAAACACTTTAGCAGGCTTAGTAATAGTAGCAAATATATACTGGACCTCTTTTTTGAAGGAAAAAGCATGCGAGATATAGCCAATATCAATGGTTATTCAGAAGGTTATACCCGAAAAAAGAAATACCTGATCAAAGAACATTTAAACAAGATGGTACAAAGTGATCCAATATATAATGAATTGGTTATGTCTTAGTCCTTGTTGGAAAATTACTAGAACATTATTGATTCTCCTAGTCTAAAACTCAAAAAAAATACTTTATAACTCACAAATTTTAAAAAAAGTAGAAAAAGGCAGGTAACAATTCAATTATTTAAGACACATAATAATAACCAACCTTTATTATATGATATAAAAACCAATTGAAAACAACGATCAGTTAAGGACTTACAGATAAAGTTGCTACACCACTAAACTGATCACAATACCCCAGCATTTAAGTTCGGTTTTCCGTTGAAAGCCAAAAACAGCCTTTTTACGAGGCCTGGAAATCTATTGTCTAAACTCATAGTAAAACAATTAGTAAGAAACGAATCAATAACTATTAAATCATCAACTTATGAAAAAACTCATTTTATTTGGATGTATAAGTATATCTCTTATAGCCCCTCATACAAGTGCACAGGAAACATTGATAACAGATTGTCAAAAACAAATTGATAACGCAGTGTATTACTTCTCTAATATAGATAAAATCGACCCGGATACTATAGAAGACATAGCAACATTGACCAAAAACTGTATTGAAAATAATGATCCGCCAACATTATTTGTAAAAGGTATGCTTTACGGTAATAGCACTTCTATAGAAAGACAAAAAGAAGGTTTTCGTCTGATTACATTATCCTCGCAAAAAGGATATACAGAAGCGACTTATACATTGGGGCTATTGTATAAGAAGGGTATAGGATGCCAGCTTGATTTTAAGAAAGCTTATTACTGGTTTGAGCAAGCAGCACAACTTGGGCACCAAAAAGCAGCTTTTAACCTTGGTTATATGTATTTTAAAGGATTAGGCACTGTCGATCAGGATTATCAAAAAGCTATTACTTGGTTCAAACAAAGTAATTATCAATTAGCAAAACACTGGTTGGCAATATGCTATAAAAACGGTTATGGAATCAAAAAAGACACGGTCAAGGCGACATCATTGTTATCTGAAAACTATATAAGCAATAGCAAAACATTGTTAAGCCAAATTAACAAAAAGGAAATCTCTAAATCTCCGGTCGAAGAATCAAACTCACAAGATTCCAAAAACAATAATTCACAAAAAGACATGGATTTTTCCGACATTGAACAATCACAAAATGTACTGAATTTAAACCAACATAATATATCGGGCAACTACAAAGGTGAATTAGTTCAATATGACTGGTCTGGTAAAACTATCAAACGCTCGATTCCTATTTCACTTTCATTAGATTATTCATCCTACGAAGACGAATTAGCATACCAATTAACGTACGATAAACAGCAGTTTAATGGTATCGCAAGTTTTTATGAAAACAATATCATTTTTGATAATCTTAGTTTGGTAGTAAACAAGCTCTGGGAAGAAATGGATGATCCATTAGAAGATTCTTTACATCTTGAAATCGTATCCGCTTCGCTAATGAAAAAAACAGAAATTAATACTGATATAATCATCGGTAATGTGACTACAAGAATTACAGAGTGGAAAGAGCCGGGATTGCCAACTAAACTTGTCTTAAGTAAAGCATCGGATCAGACGATTTCTCAAGAAGCACTTACTGCTCTAGCTTCTCAACATAGGGATTTTATAAAATTATATCCGGTTCCTTTTAAAGATAACCTGCTTATCAGTTACGAGTTAGAAAATTCTACGAACACTTCTGCAGAGATTTCTGATTTTCAAGGAAATAATACTATAGTGATCAGAAAAAATGATCGTCAATCATCAGGAGAACATTTACTTCATTTTAATGGCAATAGCCTGCCCAAGGGTATCTATGTCATACGGGTAATAGCAGAGAACAAACAATACACCAAACTTGTTATAAAAGAATAAACGTAAAAAGTCACAAAATGAAATTACAGCATATAAAACTAATTTTAACAGTATTCATACTACTATTACCATCACTGGAAGTGATCGCACAAGATGAAATCATAGCTCCATACTCAGAATCACTTCAAGAACCAAGACCCATCACACCGATTGGGGATGAAGACAAATCAGAAACAATTAGACAATTTCCGTCCTATTGTTATTGTCAATATTCGTCAGATTATAATGCCTTCATTAATATATATAATTCTTTGGCCGCTAGAGAACAGGAAGAACTACTAAGACGTCAGGAAGTATTGATAAAAGAACGCATAGAAGAGGTGATGAATAGGCAATTCAATTCTTATGGTGATGCAAGAAACTATGTATTTAAAAGATTTTCATTACCGACAACTGAGAAATTGTACAGGGATATTAGCAATGAATACAGACAACAATTGAACAGAAATGCACAAGAAGCGAGATTGGCTAAAAAATATGAAAGCAGACTTTATGAAATACGGCGCAGAGAACTTAACAACAATATCAACCCTAGTCTTCTTGGGGATTTAGCCATTAATAATCGTTTTATTACAAGTTTATCAAGTGCGGAAATCAATAACAATTTAAATACTACTAATAACTCAATAGTAAACAGTGAAAACAACTATAAAGATGCTTATAGAATAGTGCACGGTATTCCATTGGTAGAGTCGGCAGAAATATTAGAAAATGCCTTTGTGTCAAATATGGTTTCTCATTTTAATCAATACAACTTTGTTAATAAGGTATTTCTTATGACAAAATATATGATTTATCTTAATACAAATAGCCCGGTACAAACCGCCGCCAGTTATGGTCCGGCAACATTTAATCCTGCACCCTATATTCAAAACTACGAGAATACAGCAATTTTTGGCGCAAGACTTAGGGTGGGAGCTCCGTCGATAACTTATCCACCGATTACAGATGCTATTGCAAAATTACAGCACGCATTAAATACGGATTTAAAAGATGCAAAATCTTGGTTTAACTTAAATAATGACAATTATTCTACACTAAATACATATCTCCAATCTAATAATTTTGGAAATGGTACGTTGAGCACTGCAGGAAGAATATTTTCAAACTACTACGATGATCAACATACCGAGTTTTTAGGTCATTTTACCTGGAAAAGTGACGATGCACCTCTTCTTCCCAGTAGCAGAGATAAGGAAAGAATATTTTCCATTAAACCAAATATACAAGGGTTTTTATCCGGATTAAAAGGTGTTGGTAATCTTTTTAACCAACTTTACTTTGCAGAAAACACTCGTAACTTTACCTTATCCGGTTCTTTAATCAAAGACATCTTTAGACATAATGGGATTTCCATACCTGATGCTATTGATGTAGAAGACATTGGTAGAATGTTTCGATTTGAACCAGGTATTAATGACTATGGAAACCAAACAACAACTGCATACAGAACTGAACTTAGGTTTAGAACCGATGGTGTTGCTAGTACGATGTATTTTGGTAGATCGGGTAGAATTACCCTTCAACAAATTTTTGGTTCCTTCGAATCGTTTAAAGTAATTTTGGATATAACTCTTGCATTTAAAACAGGGATATTAAATTCTACAGAAACTGCGGCTTATCTTAGATATCTCCATAGAAATGGATTCTCTCCGGATTCTATTGATTTGCTACAAAACGCTATCAATGTTTTAAATATTAATTCTAACGTAAACCCACTTTTAGGAGCAGACTGTCGAAGTTTTGAATATGCCAAACCACCTGGAGCTTTACAAAGAGCAAGTGCAGTTAAAAATTTTGATCATACATTTTATACAGCAGGTGTTAGATCTAATGGAAGTCCCTATTATGGGGAAATTGATATTCCTGTTAATATTTTATATTTCACTGCACCCAATTGGATGACCAATGGTCAGGCAGCAAATGCTACAGCGATCGCTGTAACCACCGCTATAAAAAAAACAGATGTACATTTTTATAGAAATCCAGATATTACCAAAGAGAGTTTGGCTACTTTCTTTAAAAGAGAAATCGAAATACAAATGGCATTATTTGGTGGTGGGATAACTTCACAAGAACCATTTCCTATTCCAAGTCCAGCTCCGTATATAAATTACCTATTAGGAATAGGAAACCCTTTTGATTGTGAATGATTAAGAAGTTTTGTTAACTTAGACATTTAAATAATAGATATGAATTTTTTGCTATTAATGCTAAGCATGCACACAAATTTAGCTGATCCTATACGATTTGAGCAATTATTGATCAAACCTATTTCTGTTTTTGAAGATGAGATAGGAGATGATTTTGAAAATAACATGTTCGGAAAAGACTTTTATTATATTTCTGATGAATTTATCCAAAAAAACTTCTACGGAATGTCATATAATGTTATTTCAGTACAAAGAGATGATTATCAAATTGTTCAATCTATATCTATTCATTTTCGTGAAGTAATCGATCAAGATTTTTATGACAACTTTATCGAAGTATATGGAGAGCCCAACCATATTCACGTGATCCAGAAAAGAACAGTCATTAGCGAAGGTAAGTATGTCAGTGATGATGGTGATTTTATTTCAAATGTTCGAAAAAGTGAAGTTGATGTAAGAGAAGGTACTTTTGATGAAAAGCCTTTGTTCATAATTTGGAATAAAGAGTATTATCAAATTAAAGCCTATTTAAGGCACAAACAAAACATAAGTGAAATCATTTTTAGTACTATAGAAAAGTAATTAGGTAATCTTGTGGTTGATTTTAACCAAAATCCACCGTTAAACCATAACATGAAATTTGAACAATTATTAGGAAAAACTATTCCTGCTATCGAGGATAGAATAGGCAGCTCATTTAAACCTTCAATTGTAAAATTTGAAGATTGTTCTATGTATAGTAACTGGGATTATTTTAATTCAGATTTCTTCGGATATACAATAAGATATCTCTCGTTAACAACAGATGACAAAGGTATAACAAGTTCGATATCTATTCATTTTCCAAGTGTTATCGCCCAACCTTTTTACAATTCTTTTACACAAGAATATGGCGAACCGGATACTATTAAAGTAGTTGATAAAACCACAGTTGTTAGTGAAGGAAAATACGTTAGTGAAAATGGCGATTTTGTATCAAATGTAAAAAAAAGGGAATCGGATTTAAGAGATGGCACGTTCGAAGAAAAACCACTATTTATGATTTGGGAAAAGGACGGTTTCTATATTCAGGCATATTTAAGGCATGAAATGAATATTAGTGAAATTATGTTCAGTATTGACAGTCCTCCTTTTAACATAAAACCAACTAAAAAAAACAAAAAGTAATCCAGAACGAAAAGAGCCAACTATCCATTTGGCTCTTTTTTATAAAATAGTAAAATATAGCTATTATATTAATTGATTATAACTAAGAAAATGCTCCTCAAAAATCTGGAGGTTGCTAACTTTTAAAAAATAGATTTATGAAAAAATTAAAAATAAGTGTATTGCTATTTTTAACTTCCCTTATGTTTTGCTATTGTAGTGATAACAAAGAGCCAACTAATGAAGAAATGATTGATTTATTTTTTAGTGAAATTTTCAAACAGGAGAATACTAGTTCAAAAGATTTATATTCGAAATACTTATTTGAGGATAAAGCTGCAACAAAACTTAGAGATACTTTACAAAATATGTTTGATAAACATATTTCTAGTTTAAAAGTCAAAAAAAGTCATCTCTTAAATAAGGACATCAAATTTATTGTTCATAAATATGAAGACAGTAATAGAGATGATTTAATCCAATTTGTTTCAGATGATACGGGAGGAAAAGATATTTATGTTATCACAGTAGATAATAATGTCGAATTTTATGTACTTCTTAAAAAAGATAAAATCTACTCCTTTGAATATGTAATGAAAGGAGATGAGGGACTATTTATAACATATTATTAAATTCTTTATACTTTAATTAAAAATCTAAATTCAAGAGACTGTCCAAAAAAAGACAGTCTCTCTTTTTTATTATCTTTCGATTATTATCACATAGTTCTTGAAAAATGTAAGCTTTACTGTGCATAGTCTTTAATTTAATAAGATCACAGTGTAAGTTATTAATGAACGTTACCCAATGAACCCTTAGACCACAGCATTATTATTCCGTTAAAACCTGGTTCCAAATTCCGGTTTTGGCAGTTTCCTGAGCATATGCCAAAAATGTTTTTGCTTTTCTACCTAAAACACGTTCGATATCGTAAACCACTACCTGATTGTTAGGATTAGTTAACACGTGACTAAACAAATACTCCAGTAACCAAACCATATCACCCGGTAGCTGCATTTGTTTCATACCAGCAATATACTCTTCTAAAGTAATGTCATGAAAGTTCAAATGTCTTTTACTTGTTTTAGAAATTATCGCAACAATATCCTTAAAAGTAATTAACTCCGGTCCAGTAACCTCAATGATTTCGCCATCATAAGAATCATCTAGTAAAACGGTAGCAGCTACTTCTGCGATATCATCGGCATCTACAAACGGAACTAAAACATCCGATGATGGTAACGCTACTTCACCCGATAAAACAGCTTCTAAAAAGAAACTTTCGCTCCAGTTTTGGTTAAACCATGAGGCCCTGACGATAGTATAATTCATATCGGAATCCATAATGATTTTTTCACAGGTTTCTGCTTCGGTTTCCCCTTTTCCGGATAGTAAAACCATTTTTTCAACTCCTGATTCTTTGGCTAAATATGTCAAACTCTCTATGGCTTCTTTAGCTCCGGGAACCGCCAGATCAGGATAATAAGTGACATACATTTTTTTGATACCAAGTAAGGCATCTACCCAGGTATCTTTATCATCCCAATCAAAGGCTGGTGATGCATTTCTGGATCCAATCCTAGGCTCGATTCCTTTATTTTTCAACTGTTCTGCTACTCGGCGACCTGTTTTTCCGGTTCCTCCGATGATTAAAATGTTACTGTCCATAATTATATGATTTTGAATTATGATACAAATCTATAATGGATGCGAACTAGCGACTTATTCGAAAAGAATTATGATTTATTTGAGAAGAATTTTATACCTGACTGGGTCTGTAGCCAAACTTTTTTTCGAAGGCATTAGAGAAAGAGCCCAAACTGTCATAACCCACAGTCCACGCAGCTTCCTGAATCGTTTTTTGCTCGTTTTTAATTAAGTTATAGGCTTTTTTTAAACGTTCGTTTTGTAAATACTTAAAAACAGGAACACCAAACTGTGCTTTGAATTCTATCTTCAATTTATTGGTGTTGGTTCCGATCCTTTGGGCTAATTCTGTTAAGGATGGAGGGTTTTCTAAATTGGATTGCAGAATTTCTTGTGCCAGATTAATTTTATCAAGCAGTCTAGTATCAAGTTCTGTATGATGCTGTTTTGCTAATTGTCCAAAATAGTGAGAAAGTAAAGCCGTGATATGGCTTTTATAAAACAGCATTTTTATTTCGTTTTGATAGGTATTAATAAAAAACTGTTCAACAATTTGAAACATTTCTGGGCTCATGTGAAACACCGGACCTTCCACATAATGATCTTTTGGATGCACCAACGGGTATAAAAATTTTTCTAAAAACCGACCTTCGCCATTGGGTAATTTATCAATATTTCTAAGGGTTGTGGCGATGACAAGACATTGTAGCGATTTTAATTTGTAGACGTAATGTTCAAATTCCACTTTACTATCTGCGTAAAATGATAAGACCATTCCTTTGGTGTGATGAAATGTTTTGGTGTTACCATCAAACTTCACTTTAAGCCCTACATCACCCTTACCATAAAAGGCAATAGCTATGACAGGCTCATCAAAAAAACAAGAATCGATTACCTTCGTATCGGTCGAAGCTTCTTCCAATAAAATGGTATAATCCTTTATGTCTATCATTTCGCGATTCATCCTTTGGCAACTCTTGTTTTATTTTTGTATTACTGGCAGTATTGCGCAAGCTTTATATAGAAATCCGCTATGGTTTACACTACAACCGAAAGATAGGAAATTGCAATGAATTGTGATAAAACGTTCTAAAGATAGTAGTGCTAATTTCTTTGAAGATACTTTCTTTGCGAATATTCTTCCACAGACAGATAGGTGAAGCTTCACCAAATGATTTTTGCTGATGCATTTTAAATACCTTCAAAGATCAACTAATCGCATGGGCTGAGGTGTCACACTGAGCCTCCGCCGTAGGACGATAAATGTCGAAGTGCCCTCGAAGCCCAATTTAGATGTATGTAAAAAAATAAAAAGCAACCCAGGTAATTTGCATTCATCAAACCAATTATAGTACTTTGTTTTACTAATCTTAAATCAATTTTTATGAAAATAGTAAAGTTTTTTCTCGCCTCATTGATATTACTATCGTTTGCCTGCAGTAGCGATGATGACTCTACTACCAATAGTTTGATTGATGGTGATCTACTCATTGGTACCTGGCAATTAACAGCCTCTGTAAGTAACGGCGAAATTATAGAACTTGACGAATGTGATCTACAAAACACACTGGAGTTTACAGAAACCGGAGCGCTTAACGCTACCGTTAATAATAGTTCTGTTACCATAGATGGATCCTTAATCTGCCAAGCTTCTCTTACGTTAACCCTCGATTATACCTTGCAAGGCAATCTACTGACGATCCAAACAGGAACTGACGCTAATATAGGTACGATCGTAACATTGACCGAAACCACGCTTATTCTGGAATTTAGTTATGAAGAAACTGATGGAACAGATACCGTATTGGTTACCGATAGAGAAACCTATGAGCGACGCTAAAGTTAACGCCATAAATAACAAATACCCCTCGACTATAGATATAATCAAGGGGTATTTTTTCACTTCTACCTTATTGTTCTTTTAATACTCCCAGCGTCTTTTCTTGTTCAACTCCTCCTCTGCTTCCAACTCTTCTTGTGGAATTACTTTAAGAAATGAAGGATGTTGCTCTATCGCATATTCTAGTTTGGCCACCACTTCATCTATTGAATCATTTTCATAATCAATATCTAAGGGTTCTTTGATCACCATAGATTGTAAAATCCCTCTTTTTTTAATTCGGATTCCCTTCTTATCAAATGATCTTCTAAAACCGTCGATAACAATTGGTATTACAATTGGCTTGTATTGTTTGATGATATGTGCCGTTCCTTTTCTAATCGGTTTAAACGGTTTTGTAGTTCCTTGCGGAAACGTAATCACCCATCCATCTTCTAGCGCTCTTTTGATATTAGTAATGTCACTCATTTTTACCTGGCGATTTACATCCTGTCCCTTTTCTCTCCACGTACGTTCTACGGTAATGGCTCCGGCATATGCCAGTACTCGGGCTAACAATCCTGCATTCATGGTTTCCTTTGCCGCCACATAATATAGATTTAGTTTAGGTTTCCATAAGTAGCCAATATTCTTAATCGAATCGGTACGTCCACTTAGACTAGCATTAAATACGTGAAACATGGCCACCACATCAGCAAAATAGGTCTGATGATTCGATACAAAAAGCACATTATTATCCGGAAGGGTCTTAAAAATTTCGCTTCCTTCAATTTGAAGTTCATTAAATCCTCGGTATCTACGATGTGTCATGGCTCCCATAATACGGATAAGCCATTTTTTTAAGAATAGTATATGACCAAAAGGATTTCTTTTAAACAATCCCATAAATGAATTCTGGTTTAATTAGTTGTTTAGTGTCGATCGTTATATCATTTTTCAATAATTTCCTGATTATCAATGAAAATAATAACAAATGATTAAATAACCGATAAAATATTCGATAAATTCTTGTGAAAATTTCGAAAAAACAGGAATCAAATATACAAAATCATGAGGCCAAAGCTTCTTTTAGAAACACTTTAAGTTCGCTAAGCATCATAGCGGTTGCACCCCAAACTACGTAATCATTTAGTTCAAAGGAGGGTACCTCAATATTTTCTGCATACGAAGTTGATAATTTTTTGGAGGTTACCTTTTGTTCGTCTAGTAAATCTTCGATAGAAACCTCTATTACCTTCTCCACTTCTTCTTCCTGACGTACAAAATTGGGTAAGGTATTCGTAAAGCCCAGAAAAGGATGTACCCAAAAATTAGAAGGAGGAATATATACTTTGGTCAGTGATTTCAGCGTATCTACAGTATCCGGTTTTACTCCTATTTCTTCCCAGGTTTCTCTCAACGCAGCATCCTGAAACGTTTTATCAAAGGTTTCTACTTTTCCTCCTGGCAATGCTACTTGTCCAGAATGTACTCCTTCGTACGTAGGGCGTAAAATCAAAGCCATAAACGTTCGGGTTTCTTTGGGATACATCAACATAAGTACCGCTGCATTCCTGGGATTTTGCTCTTCTATTTTGATGTTATAAAGCTCCTGCTTTCTGACCTCGGGAGCCATAATAAAATGAGAGGATGCTCCAGGTACTGACATTTTCTGTATTTTTGGAATCAAACTTTTAAATGTTTCGAATGTCATTTACCAGAGTAGTTTTTATATATAGTTGTATTGTTTTTCTTGCGTTCTGTAGTTGTGAAGATACACAATCTAAAAAAACTAAACAGCCTGTTCAAAAAAACGAAAATAACGTTTCTAAGGAAAATACTGAAAATCAAAATGATACATTAAAAACAAAAACAGAGGATAAAAATCAAACTCCAGAAGTACTGGATGAAGAGCCTTTTAAGCTCACCAATGAAAATATGAAGGGATTTTTGCTAGAGTATGGTAAAGAAAATCCTGAAACACTGGTAAAAGTGATTACTAAATTTGGGGATATTCATATCCAGCTTTACAAAGAATCTCCTCTGCATCGCGCTAATTTTATTTATCTGGTCAAGGAAAAATATTTTGATGAAACCTTCTTTTATCGCGTAGCTAAAGGTTTTGTTATTCAAGGGGGCAATAGTGATCGAAGACAAATGGCTCAAAAACGTCACGATATTGGTGATTATACCTTACCACAAGAACCCATTAAAGGTCTTACTCACGAACGCGGTGCTGTGGCTCTTTCCAAACAATGGGTGGACAATCCTTCGAATCGTTCTACACCTTATGAGTTTTTTATTGTGATTGCAAAACAAGGAGCACATCATCTGGATGGAGAACACACTATTTTTGGCAAAGTTGTAAAAGGAATGAATGTGGCTGACAAAATTTCTAACGTACCTGTAGATGGTAGCGAATGGCCTAAAGAAAATATATTTATTAAAGCAGAGGTGATTAAATAATGCTTGTTCCAAATACGTACTAACCTGAGATAGACTCATCCAAAATATTTTAGTTCAGGTGATCCAATGAAATTATATTTAATGTTAGAGCTAAAATGGTTTAGATCGTCTGTTCGAGTGATTTTTAGTAATTAAAATAAAGAAAAATCCTACCGAGAACCTTTTCAAAGTTGATAAATAAATTACATCTCTATAGTTCTCCCGAGCTATTAAGAATAGGCTTTTTATTACAAAATGCTTGCCTGTTTGCCATCCGACAGGTAGGCTTATTTTCGGCACAATCGGGATTACCAACGGAATCACTCTAATTGACGCATTTTGTATTGATTAAAGTTAAATTACTTATAAGAATACATAACTGTCTTAAAAAGTCATTAGTTTACCCTTTAAGACAGCTATCACCATTACCTCTAGCAAGGATCTGCTATAGTTTCGCACTGACAAGTGTTACGAGTCCCTACATACCACTTTACGCGATCCTTATACTCACCCATAGGATGTGCCTGCCCTCCTTTTAATCGCGAAATGGTTTCTTTACGTAATTGTAAATGTTTGAAATTCTTTGCTTTCATGATATTATGATTTATGATTATATCTTTATATCAATTATCACAAAAAATTGTTACCCTAGATAAGAAAAATAGATAGTTTTATTAACTTAATTTTTGAGTGAAATAATTATAATCCTTTAAAACCGTATCCAAAAACTGACGGTCATACAATTCAGATTTTACCTGAATAACGTCTTCAACCTTATTTCTTAAAGCAGTAAGTGTATGAAAGTCATTTGATTTCCTAGCAATGTGATAGGTCTCTTTTATTAATCTAACATCTTTATCCGTCAGCTTGGTTACATTAAGAAATTTTGGCTCATAATCTTCATTCAAATCTTCTAAAATAGTATGAGAAATTTTCACTTTCTGTTTTGTATATATAACAATAGTGCCTGCAGCAGCATCTCCTAATCGTTGATGCTTATCCGAAAAGATGATACTTAATGTGCCAATAGAGGCAAGAAAAATCCAAATATCAACCAATCTAAGCATCCATCTCACTAAATAATTACTCCAGTGAACCGGTAAACCATCAACTCTAACTACCCTGATTTTTAATATCATCTTACCTACCGTTCGTCCATTAAAAATGATATTCATATAAAGAGAATAAAACGAAACTGGTAAAAACAATAGGGATTGAATTCCAAAAACCGTCCAATTATCCGAAAATGCAGTTCCTAAAATCGACGTTATATAATTTACGATAAACAAGTAAAGCCAAAATATAGCAACATCAATTACAAAGGCAAGAATTCTCTCGCCAATGCCTGCGGTTTTATAATCTAGGTTTACGTTTTGTGTTGTATTGATTGCTATATTTGCCATTTATATATAAGTAATTATATTTGAGTAAAAAATTGATAGATGCGGGAAGCAGCTTTTGTGAAACAAAATAAGGAAAAATGGATCGCTTTTGAAAAAGCAATCACACAAAATTTAAGGATTAGTCCAGACCAACTTGCTGATTACTATGTGCATTTAACAAATGACCTATCATATGCCCAGACTTATTATCCTGACAGCAAAACGCTGTTATACCTTAATTCACTAGCTTCTCAGGCACATCAAAAAATCTATATAAATAAAAAAGAACGCAAAAACAGGATCCTAGAATTCTGGAAGATTGAGTTCCCTCTTTTTTCTATCAGCATCAAAAGACACTTTTATTTACATTTTTAGTGTTCTTTCTTGCCTGTTGTATAGGTATTATTTCTGCAATTAATGATGCTTCATTTTTAAGACTTATACTTGGTGATGCATACGTAAATGAAACTTTAAACAATATAGAAAAAGGAGATCCCACTGCTATTTATAAAAGTGGTAGTATGATTGGTTCCTTTTTAGGAATTACAATTAATAATATAAGAGTAGCCTTTATAGCTTATGCTTTTGGAGTAATCACCTCCTTAGGCACAGTATACGTGCTGTTTAGTAATGGAATTATGCTAGGTGCTTTTATGACTTTCTTTTATACTAAAGGATTACTTTTTGAAGCCTCTAAGTCAGTTTGGTTACACGGCACTATAGAAATTTCGGTTATTGTTATTGCTGGTTGTGCAGGTATCGTTATGGGGAATAGTATTTTATTTCCTAAAACATATTCTAGAAGAGTTTCTTTTATGAAAGGAGCTAAAGATGGATTAAAAATTGTAGTAAGTACAATACCCTTTTTTATTATTGCAGGTTTTATAGAAGGTTTTATTACCAGATACTCTAACATGCCTGTTTGGTTAGCAATGACGATTATTTTTAGTTCGTTAGCCCTGATTGTTTACTATTACATTATCTACCCTATCTATTTAAATAAATTATATGAACGACAAATACATTGAATTAAAACAACGAAGAGATCTTGGAAGTATTATAAATACGTATTTCGAGTTTTTCAAGTTAAACCTAAAAAGTTTTACAAATATATTTATAAGCTATAATGGTGTTTTTATTTTTCTGCTTCTCGGTATTAGCTACCTAATGGTTACCGGATTTATGGGCATGTACAATACTCAAACAGGATTTGGCAATTCTACCGAAGAAAATTCTACGATGCTTGTTGGCTTTGGAGTTATATTATTTTTTTTAGTATTTATAATTATTGCTGCACTAAATTACAGCTTAGCATCTTCATATATGATAAAATATGACGAACAGAAAAAAGTAATTACGGATAAAAAAGAAGTTTTAAACCTTGTTAAACAAAATATTGGAAGAATATTACTTTTTATCATTTTGCTCGCCGTAATCTATGTCATATATATGATCATATCATTGGTATTATCTTTTATACCTTTGATTGGATTCATTGCTCAAAATGTAATTGGTTTTGGATTAACTGCTTGGTTTGGGGTTTCTTTTATGGTAATGTTAAATGAAAACAAAAATCCGGTAGATGCTTTTGGAGAAGGGTGGGATTTAGTTAGAAACAATTTTTGGAAAACTGTAGGAGTTAATTTCATTTTAGGACTTCTTGTAGGATTACTTTTTCTTTTGATTTTAATAGTACCTAGTGTAATTGTAGGAGTCTATACATATCATGCCGTTAACGTTAATACTGTCATTGGAGAATCTGTTGTTGCTAAAGTTATTTATACATTTAGTTTATGTATCTTTTTTATTCTTGCAGCCTACTCGCAATCCCTTTCGCAGTTTATTAATGGAGTCTTGTATTATTCGTTACACGAAGAAAAATACAATATACATACACGTGAAAAGATTGATCAAATTGGAGCTGGTGAATAAAAGCGTTCTTTACATATTTGTTATATTAGGAATTTATTCTACGTCAGGTCAAACCGATTCTCTGACCGTATCAGTGGAAACTTCGAATATAATTATTCATGAGTTTAAAGAAAATATTCCTACGCGATATACTGATGGAGAATTTGATTATGGGGCAGCAGAAGGCGAAGCAGAGAACATTCTTGCACGAATTATTAACTGGTTTTTTAATGGTTTACAAGATATCTTTGGAATAGAGATAAGCCCCGAACTTGCTGAGGTACTTAAAAATTTAATATATCTCATATTTATAGTAATTGTAATTTATATCCTAATTCGAGTTTTAGTCGGAAAAGACGCTTCTTCATTTTTTGGTAAAAAGAATAAAAGTGTTGCTCCAATTAACTTCTCTGAGGAACATATTGAAAATATAGATCTGAATAAACTGATACAAGAAGCATTATCCATTAACGATTATCGACTGGCTATACGCTATATGTATATGAAAACATTACAAGATCTTTCTCTTCGAAAATTAATAGATTATCATTTCGAAAAAACGAATAGCGACTACCAAAGAGAAATACATAATGATCAATTAAAACTACATTTTAATGAAGTTTCTTATCTATATGATTATATCTGGTATGGAAAATTTGATCTTAATGAAGAGAAGTACCATAATGCCAAAAAGTCTTTTGATCAATTACATCTAAACATGGAAAACCTTGGATAAGAAATCAAAAAACATATTACTCCTTTTCGGATTAGCCTTCCTTACTATAATTATAATAGAGGTAGTAAGACCCAAACCGATAAATTGGAATCCAAGTTATTTATCCAGTGATAAAATTCCGTTTGGCAGCTATATTGCTTTTCAGGAATTAAAGAACTTTAATGAAAATAGTGAAGTAACTTTAATAACAAAGAATCCTTATGATTTCTTAGCTGGCTCTAGTCATAAAGAGCATTCTGCATATGTGTTTATAAACTCTGGAATAAATTTAGACAAACGATCTTACCAAAAACTAATAGAGTTTGTAAGATCCGGAAATAGCGTATTTCTAGCTGGCGCAAGTTTTGGGCAGGTATTTAAAGACTCACTTAA
The DNA here is from genome assembly GCF_042434905.1 of Aquimarina besae. Classification (NCBI taxonomy): domain Bacteria; kingdom Pseudomonadati; phylum Bacteroidota; class Flavobacteriia; order Flavobacteriales; family Flavobacteriaceae; genus Aquimarina; species Aquimarina besae. The sequence goes on along the minus strand of NZ_CP170199.1, from coordinate 2,470,228 downwards.
TATTGAGACGGATATTGATTATCAATTAACTGAAGAAGAAATTACTCCTAGATTTTTTTCTAATACATTTAAAAACAGTGATTCTGTTAGATTCAAAAAGAAAATATACAAAACTGTATTTCAAAGTTTTGACACCTTAAAAACGAAAGCTTTAGGATATTACAAAAACGATCTTGAACCTATTGAACAGGTTAATTTTATAGAGGTCTCTGAAGGAAACGGGAAACTTTATTTCAGCACGCTACCAGAAGCTTTTTCCAATTATTACATGCTAACCGATAATGCAAGTTATACCGCTGCTTTGATTTCTTTTTTACAAACTAACACCTTTTATTGGGACGATTATATTAAATCTGGTCGTAAAGTAATTGATTCTCCCATGCGATTTGTCCTAAATCAGATTCCTTTGCGCTGGGCCTACTACCAATTAATAATAGGAATTTTAGTATTCATCATTTTCAAAGGAAAAAGAGAGCAAAGGATCATTCCTGTGGTAAAACCCTTAGAAAACACATCAGTAGAATTTACTAAGACAATAGGAGATTTATATTTTCAGCATAAAGATTTTAGCAACATTATAGCTCAAAAAATAACATACTTCTTAGAAAAGATAAGAAGCAAATATTATATAGAAACGCATAAATTAGATAAAGACTTTATCAATCGACTTGCTATTAAAAGTAATACATCGGTAACTGATACTAAAGTATTAATTGATTACATAAATGGTTTAAGGAACAGAACGCTTCATAATGAAGAAGATTTAATCGAATTAAACAAAAGAATTGAAGAATTTAGATTATAAAAACTATGGAAGAAAAGACAGAAAACCCTTTAGAATTCAATAATAGAATTGATCTAAAAGATTTACAACAGTCTGTACAAAAAATAAAGGAAGAATTGGGTAAAGTAATCATTGGACAGCATGATATGATTGAGTTATTGATCATATCCATTTTAGCTAATGGTCATTCTTTAATCGAAGGTGTTCCTGGAGTTGCTAAAACAGTTACAGCAAAACTTTTGGCTAAAACCATGGATGTTGATTTTAGTAGAATACAGTTTACACCGGATTTGATGCCTAGCGATATTCTGGGAACTTCTATTTTTAATGTAAAGACTTCAGAATTCGAGTTTAAAAAAGGACCTATATTTTCTAATATGGTTTTAATCGATGAAATCAACCGTGCTCCGGCAAAAACCCAGGCTGCACTATTCGAGGTGATGGCGGAACGTCAGATTACTATAGATGGAATTAAAAATGAAATGAAAGCACCCTTTCTGGTATTTGCTACTCAAAATCCAATTGAACAAGAAGGAACGTATGCGTTACCCGAAGCTCAATTAGATCGTTTTTTGTTTAAAATAAATGTAGGTTATCCATCCATTGAGGAAGAAATAAGCATACTGGAAGGTCATCATAACAGAAAAAATGATATTCCTACAGATAGTATTGAATCTATACTCACAGCAAGTCAAATTTCAGAATATCAGGGAATCATTAAAAATATTATTATTGAGAAAAACTTATTGAGCTATATTGCATCTATTATAAGTAATACAAGAGATGACGGCAATATATACCTTGGGGCTTCGCCTAGAGCTTCTATTGCTATTATGAATGCTTCTAAAGCACTTGCTGCTATAAATAGTAGAGATTTTGTTACACCAGACGATATCAAAAAAGTAGCTCCTTCAGTATTAAGACACAGAATTATATTAACTCCAGAGCGCGAAATGGAAGGCTTTACAACAGAAAAGGCCGTATCACAGATTATAGAAAACATAGAAATTCCTCGTTAGTGAAAACCTTTTTAAAAAGTTTATATTTTAAAAAATTGTTTTTTGTTGTATTTTTTTCGATTACAGCACTTTTCATTATTTCATATTTCTTTGAAGATTTCTTTGGGGTCGCTAAACTTTTGTTCTATGTCCTAGTAGTTATTACTGTTTTTGATATTCTACTACTTTATAGAAACAAATTCGGTATTCAAGGTACTAGGATTCTTCCCGAAAAATTATCCAATGGAGATGAAAACCCTATCCAGATTCAGGTAGCAAATAGATATCGGTTTAACACCGGGATTCGAATTATTGATGAAATACCTATTCAATTTCAACAAAGAAACTTTGAAATAGCTTCTAAGCTAAAACCATCCGAAGAAAAACAATTTAACTATAATGTAAGACCTGTACAAAGAGGTGAATACCATTTCGGAAATGTAAACATATTTACCAGTTCACCTATTGGGCTTGTGGAACGTAAACAAAAATTCTCTAATGAAGCCATGGTTCCCAATTATCCATCATTCTTACAGCTAAAAAAATATGAATTCATAGCATTCACGAATAGATTGAAATTATATGGACTTAAGAAAATCAGAAGAATTGGTAATACTTTAGAGTTTGAACAAATCAAAGATTATGTCTCTGGAGACGACATTCGTAATATAAACTGGAAGGCCACTGCAAAACGAAATCATCTTATGGTAAACCAATACCAAGATGAAAAGTCACAACCTATATACTCTGTGATTGATTCCGGTCGTGTAATGAAAATGCCATTTAACGAGTTAAGCCTTCTTGATTATGCAATAAATTCTACATTAGTTATTTCTAATATTGCAATAAAAAAACAAGATAAGGCAGGAATATTTACTTTTTCCAGAAAAGTAGAAAATACAGTTGTTGCGCAAAGAAGAAAAGGTCAAATGAATTTAATTCTAGAGACTTTATATAATATTAATACTGATTTTGCTGAATCCGACTATGCCAGACTTTACATAGATATAAAAAGAAGTATTACCCATAGAAGTTTACTATTACTATATACCAACTTTGAAACCTTGGATGGACTTAACAGACAGTTGCCATATTTACAAGCTATTGCAAAAAATCATTTATTGGTAATCATTTTTTTTGAAAATACCGAATTGAAATCCTTTCTGGATAAAGCAGCTCATTCTACACGGCAAATTTTTGAAAAGACAATCGCCGAAAAATTTGTTTATGAGAAAAAAATGATCGCTAATGAATTGAGCAGACATGGGATTCACTCTATATTAACTTCACCCGAAGATTTAACGGTAAATACGATTAATAAATACCTGGAAATCAAAGCTAGAGGACTTCTGTAATTACGAATAATGAATTTAGAATTACGAATTGTGAATTATGATTATTCATATACTAGTTTCAAAATTCAAAAGCGACTCCCGGTTATAAATCAAAAACCTTTTTTGAACTTCTCCCCTTTTAGGGGAGATGTCCACCGTATGTGGACAGAGGGGTTACACTTCATCCATTAAATTCTACAGTTGAGTTAGATACTTTATAAATACGCATAGGATTTTTAGACTTTTGACTCATCAAAACGAAATAATAAAAATCAAAAAACTAAACTCTTATGAAAACTCTAGTATTATTTTTAACAATGACCGCAGTAAATTTTGTTACTAACGCCCAAGATACCGATGGAGTTACTATCACCGTAACTGTACCAAATGTTGCTAACTCTGACGGTGCTGTACTTTTTGGATTATATGATGAAACAACTTTTATGAAAGCTGCTCCTATAAAATCAGCAAAAGGTGAAATTGTAAATGGTGTAGCTAAAATTACATTTACCGACATTCCTGCCGGCGAATATGGAATCTCTTGTGTACACGATGCTAATAATAATGAAAGAATGGATTTTGAGGAAAATGGAATGCCAAAAGAAAGTTATGGAGTGTCTAATAATAATATGAGTTATGGACCACCCATGTGGAGTGATGCTAAATTTCAGGTCGGTGCCGAAGATATGGAACTGGAAATTAGATTTTAATATAACAACAACTCATCAATCAAAAAAAGGGTTTTGCTTTTATTCTCAAGCAAAACCCTGCTTATAGTTAATGAACACTTATTAATCTGCTGTTTCGCAGCTTGCCTCACTTGTATCTATTAATGCCCCTTCTAATTCAGAATCACCGATAAGTGGGCAGTCATCCAATGCCCTTAGATATGAAATGGATGCATTTTTCAAAGCTTCACAGTTTTCAACCGTCGGATCATTAGAATAACGTTCTAAAGCTGCACTGTAATTCTCTACTGCAGATAATGGAACACATCCGCCGGAAAGTTCTTCTATGATATCTTCCTCTGAACAAGAGATTAGTGTAGTCACACCCAAGATTAACAATAATATAAATTTAGTAAATACTTTCATGTTTTCAATTTTTAGATAATTATGGTTTGTTTTTATAAATTATGTAGATCGCCCTAGTTTCCTCCTCCGTCAGAACAATCAAGTTCTATAGTACTTTGTAAATCTTCTCTAAGATCTTCTAAATCTTCACTGCTTAGCAATGGACAATCCTCTAACGCACGTAAGTATACTATGGCAGCTTGTTTGGCGGCTTGGCAGTTTTCTGGAGTAGGATTTTGAGACCAAACCTGAGACGCCATTGCCGAAGCTTCTGCCTCTTCTTGATAAACACAACCCGCTAAAGGATTTAAAGGATTATCGTCCTCTGAACAGGAAACCATACTTGCAAAAATTATTGCTCCTACAATCAATTTACTTTTTCTAACTAATTTCATTTTCTTGGATTTTATTATTAAAGTTTTTTTCAAGTATTTGTGTCTGTACCACAGTAGAGGTTAACATTTCTGAAAAAAACTTCAATAGAAAAAACAAATTTTTAGCAAATACTTAATAAATTTTATCAATAGCTTTTCTATTTTTGTGATCCAAAAAAAACAACATGACCATCACACAATTACGCTATGTATTAGCAGTTGCAGAACATCAGAACTTTACAAAAGCAGCAGAAAAAACATTTGTTACGCAGCCAACTTTGAGTATGCAGATTCAAAAACTGGAAGAAGAACTAGACATCCTTATTTTTGATCGAAGTAAAAAACCCATAGAACTCACAGAAGTGGGTAAGAAACTTGTACAACAAGCCAGAAATATTGTAAATGAAAGCGAAAGGATTCAAGATATAGTAGACCAACAAAAGGGATTTATAGGTGGTGAATTTAAGTTAGGAGTCATACCTACAGTAATGCCTACCTTATTGCCAATGTTTCTGCATAATTTTATAAAAAAGTACCCAAAAGTAAAGCTCAAAATTGAAGAGCTTACCACAGAAGCTATCATAGAACAGCTACAAGATGGGCATCTGGATGCCGCTATTGCCGCTACACCATTGCAAAACGAAAATATAAAAGAAAGAGTACTCTATTACGAACCTTTTGTAGGATATATTCCACCAAGTCACCGACTAAATCAAAAGAATAAAATCGATATTGCCGACCTGGATATAGATGACATGCTGTTATTAGAAGACGGTCACTGTTTTAGAGATGGCATTGTTAATCTTTGTAAAACGCAAAAAAGCTATGATGATGATCATTTCCAGTTAGAAAGTGGAAGTTTCGAAACTTTAGTAAAGCTTGCTAATGAAGGATTAGGAATGACACTTTTACCGTATCTCCATACACTGGATATTAATGATAAAGAAAAAGGAAACTTACATTACTTTAATGAACCATCTCCTGCTAGAGAAGTTAGTCTTATTTATCATAGAAGTGAACTAAAAATGCAAATTATTGAAGCTTTACGCAGTACTATCGCAGGTGTGGTAAAAGGTGCTATTACATTTCAAAACGTACAAATTATCAGCCCTTTATCAAAAATAAAAAGCGACTAAGAAGTCGCTTTTTTGTTTTATGATTTTAAATAGATTAAACAAGGTTCTAACTCTGGTTTGTTTACTGCTAAAGATTGAATCCAAAGTTTTAATTCTTCAATCTCATGCGGAAGTAATCTGTTAAGTGCTTTGATAACTTCCTTTGTAAATAGATTTACATCAAAACTTACTTTTTTTAGTACAGTTTTAGTGTAATCAAACATCGCTCTTGCCATAAATTAATAGGGGTTTAAATGTTAGGTTTAAACAAACAGTTGTACGATTATACTTACAGTTTTTAAAGTTGTTATAGCTAATATAGTCAAATAAAACTAAAAAAACGTTCTTTAACCCTTATTTAACTCAATTAAAAATTATTATCGCCATCTAGGAGATCACCTAAACCCCCTAAAATACTACCCTCTCCTCTACTTTTACCACCACCTCTGGGAGCTAAGGCCAATACTCGATTAGCTAACCTACTAAAAGGTAATGATTGGATGTATACCACACCAGGACCTGTTAGATTAGCAAAAAACAGTCCTTCGCCTCCAAAAATGGTATTTTTGATTCCGCCTACAAACTCAATATCGTAGTTAACTCCCTTAGAGAATCCGATGATACATCCGGTATCAATTTTTAGTTTCTCACCAAGTTTTAACTCTTTTCGGGCAGTGGTTCCTCCTGCATGTACGAATGCCATTCCGTCTCCTTCTAGTTTTTGCATAATAAATCCTTCTCCTCCAAAGAGTCCTCGTCCCAATTTTCTAGAAAATTCAATCCCTACAGAAACTCCTTTTGCGGCACAGAGAAATGCATCTTTTTGGCAGACAAACTTACCTCCGTATTCGGTTAAGTCGATAGGAATAATCTTTCCGGGATATGGCGATGCAAAACTCACCTTCTTTTTACCAATTACTTCGTTGTAAAAAGCTGTCATAAATAAACTCTCTCCGGTAAGCAAGCGCTTTCCTGCCCCAAAAATCTTTCCCATAAAACCCTTATCTTTCTCAGAACCATCACCAAAAATGGTATCCATTTTGATCCCATCTTCCATCATCATAAAACTACCTGCTTCTGCGATAACACCTTCTTGTGGATCCAATTCTATTTCTACATATTGCATTTCTTCACCATAAATGGTATAGTCAATTTCGTGTGCTGTCATTTTTTAATTATTAATTTTTTGATTAATGAATAGTTTCAAGATATAAGTAATCTGTTTTTAAAAAGTGTTACAAATTGTTTTCATAAACTGAAATTCAAAATAGGTCTTTATAGCTACGAATTAGTTACCGTTTTACTTTTAATGTCCATTCAAAGTTAAATGTAGAAACCTCTACACCTTCTTTATTCGAACCTACAGATTTCATCCAAACAGTTTGTCCTTCACCAGTTTCGACTGCTTTTTGGATGGCTTCTTTGATAAGTAGTCCATCCTTACAAACAAATGTGATCCTACCGGTTGCTTTCTTGGTAAATGTAGCATTGTTATTAGCCACCAGCATAGAAATCTTTTTACCACTCATTCGTATCTGAGCAATTACCATGGCACCAGTACTTAGCTCTGCCGCCATTCCCTGTACCGCCCAAAACATAGAATTAAAAGGATTTTGGTTTATCCATCGATGTTTAACAGTGGTCACACAACACTCTTCATCAATAGTCTTTACGCGTACTCCACATAACCAAGCAGAGGGTAACTTAAACATTGAGAACATATTAAACTTTCTCGGAGTAATTTTCATAATATCATATTTGTTTTCCCTAAAATATTGAAAAAGAATAAACATACAAAATACTTTAAAATCTTAAATTTATGTTAAATTATGGTACTATGTTTTGCATAATACCTTCTTTTGGATATATATTTGCATAAGAAACTATTATATACTTTTTAAAATGTCCACTAACAATCACAACAATATCGCAACATTTATGCACTTAGGAGTATTTAGCAAATACTTTATTCCATTTGGAAATTTTATAGTACCCATACTTTTATGGACAACAAATAAGGAAAAATCAGATTTTATTGACACACACGGCAAGGAAGCTATTAATTTTCAGTTGAGTGTCTTGTTGTACACTGTAATTCTAGGAATGATCTCCTTTCCGTTCTTTATGTTCAATATTTTAGGTGATGCTTCTTTATTTGATTTATTTAATCACAACGGATTGGATATTAACTTTTCTACAGATGGAGGATTTAGAACGTTAATAGGTGCTTCTTTTGTAGGTGTCATTGCATTGATAGGTTTCTTTTTAGAAATCATTTTTATTATTTCTGCAGCGTTAAAAGGAAATAAAGGAGAATTATATCGATATCCATTAACCATAAGATTTATAAAGTAAATTAGAATGAACTCATCAATCAACATATCATATATTCTGATTACTGCCCTAGCTGTGGTATCCTCCTTCTTTTTTCATGAGTTGGCCCATTTCATCACCGGGAAACTCTTAGGATACGAAATGGGAATGACACTTAATTCTGCATTCCTATTAGAAGGAGAGTACCAAACAGCTTGGCATCAGCAATTGGTAAGTGCTGCAGGACCCGCTTTTACCATATTACAAGCATTTGTCATTTATTATTTCATTAAAAAAACGAATAATAAATATTGGTATCCATTCTTGTTCTTTGCCTTTTACTCTAGAGTATTCGCAACGATCATTTCCATATTCAATCCTAATGATGAGGCTCGAATTAGTGCGTGGCTTGGACTTGGATATTGGATACTACCCCTATTGGTAGGATTTACATTATTAATTCTTTTAATCAAAACGTCAAAAGAGCAGCGATACAATTTAAAATTTAATCTAATCAATTATCTTTTAAGTACAGTGTTTATAGCTGGAGTTGTATTCTCTGATCAATATATATTTTATTAACCATCAATCATTAATCAAAAAATGAACAGTTTAACTTTTTAAAAAATTCAGTTTTATGAAGATCGAAAACACAAAAGCGCAAATGCGCAAAGGTGTTCTGGAATATTGCATTCTTTCAATTCTTAGGGACGATGATGCTTATGTAGCAGAGATTTTGGAAACCCTTAAAGATGCAAAGATGTTAGTTGTAGAAGGCACAATATACCCCTTACTAACCAGACTTAAGAATGCCGGACTACTCAGTTACCGCTGGGAAGAGTCGACATCAGGACCGCCACGTAAATATTACGGACTTACAGAAACAGGAAAGCTTTTTCTGAGAGAATTGAATACCACTTGGGACGAATTACAAAATGCAGTAACCATAGTTACTAAACAAAAAAAGAAACAAAAATGAACAAGACAGTCAATATAAATTTAGCAGGCATATTTTTTCATATAGATGAAGACGCTTACTTAAAGCTGCAGCGCTATATTGAGGCAATAAAACGTTCATTTACTGACTCTCAGGGAAGAGATGAAATTATTGCTGATATCGAAGCACGAATTGCAGAGCTTTTCAGTGAAAAGATAAAAGACGAAAGACAAGTTATCGGAGTCAAAGAGGTAAACGAAGTGATCGAAGTGATGGGACAACCCGAAGATTATAGATTAGATGAAGAAATTTTTGAAGATGAACCAAAATCATCCTATCAAAGAGCTACAAAATCTAAACAATTATTTAGAGACACCTCTAATTCTTATGTAGGTGGTGTAAGTTCTGGCTTAGGCCATTACCTGGGTATTGATCCCATTTGGTTACGAATCGCGTGGATACTTTTTACTGTGTTTTCCAGCGGAGCATTTATTCTTATTTACGTTGCCTTCTGGATCTTTGTGCCCGAAGCAAAAAGTACAGCAGATTATCTTGCGATGAAAGGAGAAGCTGTTAATATTAGCAACATCGAAAAAAAAATTAAAGAGGGATTTAATGATGTAGCAGATAAAGTAAAAGATGTTGATTATCAAAAATACAGTGATAAAGTAAAAAGCGGATCAACTAGTTTCTTTGAGGCAGTTGGAGATGTGCTACTGGTGATCTTAAAGATATTCGTAAAATTAATAGGGGTGCTGCTCATTTTGGTAGCTGGAATCACCTTAATAAGTTTATTCATCAGTCTTTTCACTGTAGGAACCTTTGGTTTTATGGATACTCCATTTACAGAGTATATTGATGTAGTAAATCATCCCAATGTGCCATTATGGCTAGTATCATTGCTTACTTTATTTGCAGTAGGTATCCCATTCTTCTTTTTATTCATTCTTGGGTTAAAGATTGTAATTAATAACCTGAAATCTATCGGCACACCTGCCAAGCTAGCATTGTTGGCTGTTTGGATTATGTCTGTTATTGGACTAACTGTAGTAGGAATACAACAGGCAACCCAAGAAGCCTATGACGCAGAGATAATAGAAGACACAAGAAACCTGTATCTCTCATCAAATGATACACTAACCATAAAAATGGTAAGTAATAACAGATACGCAAGAAATTTATATCATAGAAATGATTTCAAAATAAAGAGAGATGAAAATGACAATAAGGTAATTGTGATTCAGGATATTGAAGTTTTTATTAAAGAAAACAAAGAAGATTCTATTCCGAAGATTACTATCAGAAAGAATGCTGAAGGAAGTAGTTATGATGAAGCTAAAGAAAGAGCAGCAGCAATTAAATATAACTATGATATTAAAGGAGACACGTTATTATTGGATGGATATGCGCTTACTGATTATGCAAATAAGTACAATGATCAGGAAATAGAAATCATTATCTCTATACCAGAGGGTATGACTTTATGGGCAGATGATAATACATCTGGATTTAATAACTCTTGGAAATACGATGATTATCTTACTATCGATGGGAGAGAAGGAAAGTATCTACAATTGATAGATGGTAAACTTAGGTGTCAGGATTGTCCAAAAGATGAATGGCAATATAATGAGTGGGAAGATGACGATGATAACACTGGTGTTAAAATCAATATCAACTCGGATGAAGATAATGCCAATCTAAAGATTGACGAAGATGGAGTACAAATCAAAAGCGAAGAAGTAGATATAAAAATAGACGAGAACGGAATCAAAATCAAAACCGATAATTAATCAATCTGTCCGCCTAAGGCGGACCAACAAAACGAACAGTTTAACAAATTAAATCACTCTTATTATGGCCACAGTAGCTAAAATCATCGTAACCCTTTGTCTCACAGCTTTATGTTGTTCTTGTAACATCGCATTTGACGGAATTAGGGGAGAAGGAGAAGTAATCCGAAAGGAAAAGACCATTAACGAAAACTTTGACACTATCAAATCAAGTCGAGGTTTAGATGTAGTATTGACAAATAAAAAAGATCGAAAAGTAATTATTGAAGCTAACGAGAATCTTCATCAACACATTGAAGTTTATGTAGAAGGAGAAACACTTTATATCACATCAGATAAGAATATTTATTCTGCTGATGAAAAAACAGTGTACGTTTCATATGATAAATTGGGTAAAATATCAGCTACTAGTGGTTCCAGAGTTACATCTCAGGGAGCTGTTGTTCAAAAAGATCTTGCAATTAGCGCGACAAGTGGTGCAGACGTAGAACTAAAAGTAAAAGCAGAAACATTGACTACTTCTGTAACCAGTGGAGCTATCATGGACTTATCCGGAAAAGTAAATAATCATAATGCCAGTGCTACAAGTGGTGCTAATATTAGAGCAGATGAATTATTAAGTCTTAACTCCAGCGCAAAAGCTACAAGTGGAGCTTCCATAAGAATCCATGCTAAAGATCAATTTACCGGAAAAGCAACAAGTGGTGCGGATGTCGTATACTACGGTAATCCGGAAAAAGTTTCTGAAACAGATAATTCTGGTGGAAACGTTAGGAGAAACTAGATTCGTAAACACCTAGCCAATCAATTCAACCATCCGACCACAACCAACCGAAAAAAGAATCACCTGAAAAGCACCCCCTTTGTTGACAAACAAGTTATTTAGATATTGATGCTTTTTGGGTGATTTATTTTTGCTCTTTTCTAAAAACTCACAATGATCACACAAAAAATAATTCAGAATAAAGCACTTTTTTTAGTGTTCATAACTACACTGATAGGGTTACATATTGCTTGGGATTATTTTAACGAAGGCGTACCCACACATTATGTGCTTCATAGTAAAGACATGCCTGGTTTCTCAAACTGGTGGGGATTACTTACAATTCCTATATCCTCATTTATATTACTTTCTATAATCCAAAAGCAATATAAAAAAGATCCAACTCCTCAAAAACTATCGAATATAACCAATGGATTTATAAGTGGATTGTGTTTTGGTATATTACTGAGCGTTCTGTGGGTATTAGATTTACATGAGATCATGCCTTATGTAATATGGTTGCCTGTCCTAGTTTCTTTTTTCATACCAATACATTATCCGCAATACTTATTAGGGTTTATATTAGGAATGGCTTACACTTTTGGAGGAGTTTTGTCTATTGGAATAGGTACTATTCTAATCATAGGATCATTCCTGATCTGGACTATTTTCAGAAAAGGAGTGCCCTACATTTTCAAGAAAGTATTCTAAAAAAATCAATCAAAAATTTAATTAATCTATTCTGCTTAAAAGCGGAATAAAAAAACGAATACTATGTTTAAAACAATTTCAATCAAAATCACTTTATTTCTTTTTGTAGTATTTATATCACTTATTTCAAATGCACAAGAAAACAAATCACTTCAGCAAACAATTCTGAAACTGGATGCAAAATTCTGGAAATCCTATAATACTTGTGATATCGAAACATTTCGAACATTCTTTGTAGAAGATTTTGAGTTTTATCATGATAAAGGTGGACTTACATCCGGACTCACAAACATGATGTCTAGTATAAAAAATGGATTATGCAACCCTAAGGGTCCACGGGTTCGAAGAGAAGTGGTGGAAGGAAGTGTCGAAGTATTTCCTCTTAATAATTATGGAGCTATCATTACTGGCAAGCACGTTTTTTATGTTTCAGAAAAAGCTAAAAACGAAAGATTGACAGAAGTTGCAAAATTTACGCACGTTTGGCAATATAAGGATGAAGAATGGAAAATGACACGTGTTCTGAGCTATGATCATCAGCCTGCGCCACAGAATGTAGATAAAAAAGAAATTTCTCTATCCAACGAAATCTTGAATACTATTATAGGAACATATCAGGCTCCTCAAACCGGAACCGTTGTCATAACCAAAAAAAACAATCTTTTAGAAATAAAAGCCGGCAAAATGCAAGCCTTGGTTTATCCGCAAACCGAAAATTTATTTTTTCATAAACAAAGCCCATTAACCTTTGAGTTTGTAAAAGATAATGAAGGAAAGATTTCTAAAATGATTGTTCGAGAAAATGGGCTAATAGCAGAAGAAGCTAAAAAAGTGAAATAAACACGGGTTCTCATAATGTCCTAAACCATAACCATTCTTTGCCTTAAGCAAAGTATATAGTCTTTTAACAGAGACTATATTTTTTTGGTATATCTTTTGAAACCCAAAAGTCTGTAACGGTTTTTGAATAAATTAGTCTTTTTATCTATATTTTTAACCTTATGATATACTTTATCATTTAAAAAAATGTTTAAAATCTAAACTACACATACAATGAGAACACTTTTGCTATCATTATTTGCAATTTTTGTCATAGGAAACTGTAATGCTCAAAAGAAAAAAGTAAAGGGAAATAAAATCGTTATGACCGAAGAAAAGATTGTAGATGCTTTTCATACTGTTGAGGTATATGACAATTTTGAAGTTGCTATCAATGAAGATAGCGATCCTATTGTAAAAGTCGAAGCTGATAGCAACCTACAGGAGTTCATAGATGTAACCGTACAGGATAGTATTTTAAAAATCAAAGCTACTAGAGATCTTAGACGCGCTAAAGCATTAAATATTACGATTTCTTATGCTTCAGAATTGAAAAAAATCAAGATTTATGATAAAGTAAATCTCAAATCTTTGGTGCTTATAAAATCTTCAGAACTTACGGTTGAAACGAATGATAATTCAGAAGCTTTCTTATCGCTGGAAACTGGAAAAATAACCGCAATTACCAACGGAAAATCAAATATAGACCTGCATACCGATTCAGAAGAGGCTTTTTATCAAGTAAATGAAAATTCAGAATTAAAAGGAATCATTAAAGCAGATAGTCTAAAGATTGATCTATATCAAAAAGGCTACGCAAAATTGGAAGGTGATGTAAAATCGATGCTGGTAAGAGCTGATGGGGATACAGATTTTTATGGAGAAAAATTAACTTCCATTACAGCTTCTATCATTGCAGAGGGATCCAGTGATTGTTATCTCCTAACTAATGAAGAAATTACCATCGAAGCTAAAGATGAAACAGAAATTTATTTACTGGGAGAACCTAAAATAAATATGACACTATTTACCAATGAAGCAACTCTCTATAAGAAAAAGATAGATTATAGTCCTGGAATATTAAGGTTAAAATAAAAAGTAAGACCTTGCCATTCATATTGACAAGGTCTTAAATCATATTTTTATTTAATACTATGCAGAAACTTCTTCACTGGTTTCTACAGTAGCTAGATATCTTTCTGCATCCAGTGCCGCCATACATCCAGTACCAGCTGCTGTAATTGCTTGTCTGTATTCTTTATCTTGGACGTCGCCAGATGCAAAAACACCTGGGATATTAGTTTTAGTAGACTTACCTTTTGTAATAATATACCCGGTATCATCCATATCTACTTGTCCTTTAAAAATTTCAGTATTAGGCTTGTGCCCTATCGCTATAAACAGACCGGTAATAGATATTTCAGACTTCTCTCCTGTCTGGTTATTCACCATACGTAATCCTTCAACTACCTGATCTCCTAAAACCTCATCAACTTCTGTATTGAATAATACTTTTAAATTAGGTGTATTATTAACGCGATGTTGCATTGCTTTAGATGCTTTCATATAATCTTTACGCACCAACATAGTAACGCTAGAACAAATATTTGACAAATAGGTAGCTTCTTCTGCTGCGGTATCACCTGCACCAACGATTGCTACATCTTGTCCTTTGTAAAAGAATCCGTCACAAACCGCACAGGCAGAAACTCCACCTCCACGTAGTTTTTGCTCACTTGGTAATCCTAAATACTTTGCTGTGGCACCTGTGGAAATAATCACAGCTTCAGCTTCAATTTCTTTTGTGTTATCTACAGTAACTTTGTGAATTCCTCCTACTTCTTTACTGAATTCCACAGCAGTCACCATACCGATACGGACTTCTGTGCCAAAACGTTCAGCTTGTTGTTGTAATTGTACCATCATTGTAGGTCCATCAATACCTTCAGGATATCCGGGAAAATTATCAACCTCTGTGGTAGTTGTTAACTGACCACCTGGTTCCATACCGGTGTACATAACTGGTTTAAGGTCAGCTCTGGCTGCATATATAGCCGCAGTATACCCTGCAGGTCCAGAGCCTATAATAAGGCATTTTATTCTTTCTATAGTATCTGACATAATCTTTTCGTTTTTACTGATGTAAAAGTAGCAATTTGCAGATAAACCTTACAGTAAAGTTATTAAGAATTGTTATTAACTAATAGAGAACTCATATGGTAAACTTAAAACCTTTAAAGAATACTATTATATAAAAATGATATATCCTACTTTTATTCTAAAATATAAAAAAATGACACTTTTTGATATATTGGATATTTTAGGAACCATCGCTTTTGCTATTTCAGGAGCTTTAAGTGCGATGAATAGAAGATTAGATCTTTTTGGGATCTTTATCATCGCTTTTGTTACGTCTATTGGCGGTGGAACATTAAGAGATGTCCTTATCGGAGCAACACCGGTAGCATGGATGAAAAACACCTTGAACTTGTATCTGATTGGAGGTGTTACCGGTTTGTCAATTATATTTAGGAATAAACTAAACTACTTAAAAAAATCACTTTTCCTATTTGATACCATAGGATTAGGAATTTTCACGATAATAGGTGTAGAAACCGGAATACAGTCAAATCTTGATCCTATTATATCCGTAGCATTAGGAACGATGACCGGATGTTTTGGAGGAGTCATTAGAGATATTCTATGTAATGAGATCCCAGTTATTTTTAGAAAAGAAGTCTATGCAACCGCCTCTATTGTCGGTGGTGTTTGCTTTATGATTTTGTTTTCTTTAAACATTCCTTTGAACATTATATATATAACCACTACCCTATTAATTATTATCATACGATTGTTAGTAGTAACTTATAAAATTTCATTACCTATATTCTCGGTTAGAAATCAGCAAACCTGATAGTAGTAACATAAAGATCCGTTTTAATTTCACCTATTCTGAATGCTAAACACGTTTTACACATGCTATCTTAAAACTTCAAACTTTACCACAAAGGGTTTTAAAAATTGTTTTCTTAGAACGTTACAAATAGTTTGATACACAATAATGGAAGACGCTAAAAAACATCTTCATAAGCATTAGAAAACAAGTTATTTGTACCAAATAATTTCATCTAAAGATTATCCAACCTAATTAGAATTGTACAGAAGAAGAAAAAACAATGAACATCTCTATTTTTTCTTTGGAATTCGATACTTTTTGGACTATGTTCGTATGCTTAGAAAATAATTTACACAATGATCATAGAACCTAGAACTCGCGGATTCATTTGCTTAACCGCACATCCTATTGGATGTGAACAAAACGTAAGACATCAAATAAATTATATTAAATCCAAAGGAACAATTAACGGTCCGAAAAAAGTACTGATTATCGGGGCTTCTACCGGTTTTGGATTAGCCTCCAGAATTACCGCAGCATTTGGTTCTGATGCAGCCACTATTGGGGTATTTTTAGAAAAGCCACCAAAACCTAACAGACCTGCTTCTCCAGGATGGTATAATAGTGCTGCTTTTGAAACTCAAGCACACCAAGCTGGTCTTTATGCAAAAAGTATCAATGGTGATGCCTTTTCAAAAGAAATCAAACAACAAACCATAGAGCTGATCAAAGAGGATTTGGGACAAATAGATCTTGTTATTTATAGTTTGGCATCTCCGGTACGTGTACATCCTGAAACTGGAGTGAAGCACAAATCAGTATTAAAACCCATTGGTGAACCATATACCAATAAAACGGTTGATTTTCATACAGGAGATATATCAGAAGTATCTATCGATCCTGCCACAGAAGAGGATATAGAAAACACGGTAACGGTTATGGGTGGAGAAGATTGGAAATTTTGGATCGATGCATTGCAAAAAGAAAACTTGCTTGCTCCAGAGGCAAAAACAATTGCTTATTCATACATAGGGCCTAAACTAACAGAACCAGTATATAGAAAAGGAACTATAGGTCGCGCAAAAGATCATCTGGAAGCTACTGCATTTGATATTACTAAATCCCTAACAGCTATTGATGGAAAAGCCTATGTTTCTGTCAATAAAGCATTAGTAACACAAGCTAGTTCTGCGATTCCCGTCATTCCATTGTATATTTCTCTGTTGTATAAAGTAATGAAAGAGCATGAAGTACACGAAGGTTGTATCGAGCAAATACAACGATTGTTTGCTCAAAGACTTTATAACGGTCAGGAAATTGATACTGATAATGAAGGTAGAATAAGAATTGACGATTGGGAAATGCGCGAAGATATTCAGGCAAAAATAAAAGAGCTATGGAATAACGCTACCACCGAAACATTAGTATCCATTGGTGATCTTGAAGGTTATAGCAATGATTTCTTCAACCTTTTTGGTTTTAAAGTACCTGGAGTAGATTATGATCAGGATGTAAACGAGTTAGTTGAGATACCTGGGTTGCAATCCTAATAAGCCTTATATTTTCATAACAACAAAAACTCCCTTATTTTATTTGTTTAAGGGATTTTTTATCTGTCCATAAATATTGATAAGGCTATAAAACCGTTAATCGTTGTGCCAACTCATTCGCTCGTTGTAGAGGAATATAGTTCTCGTCTGCATTAGCCCAGAATTTTAATGCTGTTTTTAAATATTCAAGCGCCTTAGTTTGATCTTCATTTTCTAAAATTAGCGCCATCTGGTAATAATAAATAGCATCGTCATCTTTTTGATCAATCATTTTTTGTAAAATCTCTTTAGCTTCTTTCAAGTTACCGGTCTTCCTATAAACCTGAACTAAAAAAGACTTATTAGCAAATAGCTTTTTGATTCTACCATCATCTTCATTTAAAATTTTAGCACAGGTATCATAATCCTCTGCTGCAAAAGCGTACAACAAATCAAAATACTGTTCATATCCGTCTCCAAAGGATTGATATTGTTTATCACAATTAGCAAATTCTTCACGATTCATATGCGTTTCATATCCTCTTTCTACAGCAGAAGCTGCTGCAATACAGCTATAATGCGAAAGATATTCAGGAGAGTATTTCTCTATTTCTCCTAAAAGATCAGATACTTTTTCAGATCGACCAATAGATTGATATAAATCTGCTTTTGTTTTAAAAGTTGATGTGATCATTCGGTTAAGCGGTGTTCTCTTGATTCCGTATTTTTCTATTTTAGCCATTGTACTCAGGGCATCTTTGATCTGGCCAGACATACGTAAAAAATGCATTTTATAGGACAAAAAATTGAGGCTGTCGGTCAGTGTAGTAGCCTGTTGTATTCCTTGTTCAATTCTTTCCGCAGCTTTTTTGATGTTAAGATCCCTGTAGTCTAAATATGCAAGTCGTCTTTGAATATCTGTACTAAGGGGATTAAGTGTCTCTTCCCTAAGCAATATTTCCCGCGCCTCATCTAATTTCCCCTGACTTTCATAAATAGTAGCGTATTTTACCTTATCAACCTCTCTTCCCGGGAACTCTTTTATTAAGCGGTCTAATGTACTTTTCGCTTCCTCAAAATCTTCATTCTCCATTTGTAAGTCATACAACTTTAACAAACCTTTTTCGATATTACCATTAGCAATCGCTTCTTGCATCAACTTTTTCGCTTTATCCATACCATATTTGGATTTATATAAGGAAAGTAATTGATTATAGGGAGCAAAATCATATGGAAACATTTTGCGATGCATTTCTTGAAGCTTTAGATATGCATCCATATTGTTTGTTACGGCATAAAGTGTTGCCTTAGCTCTAAACTGAAGCCTTTTAGGTAACGAAGCCCCATATTTTATGGCATTTTTAATATAAATTAAAGATTCATCTCTTTGACCCAAACCGTACAAAGGATCACCTACATAAAAATGGCATTGAGCGCAGGTAGGATCAAGTTCGATTGATTTTTTAGCAAAACCAACTACTTCCTGTAACGCTGTAGGGTCCTTATAGTATGTAATCCTTGATAGGGTAAAGTTCTTTAAGGCTTCAATATTACTGGTAATCAATGCAGAAGATGATAAATCCACTCTTTTTTCAATATCTGAAAGAGCATTCGGGATATTTTTAAAAATCTGTTCTTTGATTTTATCAATAGCCACAAAAGGATTTGAATCCTGCACTTCTATTTCAATAATACTTTTACCGTTTAAAGTATTGTGTAGATCACCACGAAAAACAAACACCTCATCCTCTTTGATATAAGAGATCCTTGTAAAGTAATCATTACGTGACTTCTGTGCGATCTCCCTTTGCATTCCCATATTAGGCACTTTAAACGAAGGCAGACCCAACACATCGTAATAGCTATGTAATGCATACGCAGAGGATGTATAAAACTCTGAACGTTGGTCTAAATTGAGTTCCAATAAATTCGAAAACGCCACTCCCCACCAATCAAGTTCCTCTATCCCTGTAAGATTTTCAAATTGGAAACACGCTATTGTTTTTACCTTGTTTAGTGATGGAACAATGGCTTTTATTTTATTGCCTTCCTCATCTGTAATTTCAATGACCTCACTCTGAGCCATCGCTTTACCATTAAACAATAGAGCCCCAAGCAAAAAAGCGATCCCCACATTTCCTATCACTAAAATCTTAGGCCATTTTAATGCTTTGGGCTTAGAAGACGAATTGAGTTGTGTGCTGAAATATGCAATAATTACAATAGCTGGTATCAATGCTAGCCATACCAATAAATATTTGTCGACCCAAAACTCGCTGAGTTCGTATCGTTTTGTAATAAATTCCACAAACTGCAATAACCCAAAGCCAAGTGCAAAATAAGTTCCTAAAAATTGCGGAACTTTTCGATCCCACAATTCTGTAATCCAAGTCTTTTTTGTTTCCGTTCCCATAACTTCAATAAAAATACAAATATATAATTCAAAGAAAATTATCTATTATAATTTCAAGAAAATCCAAGTCCACTAATTATTATCGGATTACTATCGATGAAAAGTTTACATGATTAACACTTCTAATTTATTTTATATCTAAAAAATTGCAACAAAACAATAACACTACAGTATTTTATAAAAGAACGGGTACAATCATTACATACAATTTTCGTTATTTTGCAGACAAATATTTAAATACTTGAAAAATACTTTTTTCTATATAGTTTTCACGCTGTTTTTTTCTGCCATCATATTTGCACAAGAAGGTAAAAAAATCAAAGTTCAATCAGACCGTACTATCAAAAACGAAGAACGTTTTCCTGGTGCCACTATACTTGCGAAGGTAAACAAGCAAGTTTACATAGAGCACGATGGTATTGAAATTTGGTGTGATAGAGCTATTCATTACGGAGAAGATAAGTTTGTAAGAGCCCTTGGCAACGTTAAAATGAAGCAAGGAGATACACTAACCATGACTAGTGCTTATGCAGAGTACAATGGTAATAGCCAGTTTGCCTATGCTAGGGAAAAAGTATTTTTGGAAACTCCATCCAATACTTTAACAACGGATACTCTATTCTTTGATCGTTTGCGCCAACAAGCCTATTATCGAAGCGGTGGAACAGTAAAAGACTCTTCTAATACCTTGACGAGTAAAATAGGGAGATATTTTATGGATAGGAAACAATATTCATTTAATACATCAGTAAAAATTGTCAATCCCGAAAACACAGTAGACTCAGATCGACTAGACTATTATACCGATAATGGTCACGCGTATTTGTATGGGCCATCTACAGTAAAAGGAAAAGAAAGTACTTTGTATTGTGAACGTGGTTTTTATGACACCAAAGTAAAAACAGGATACGCTATCAAAAATGCCCGTATTGATTATGACAATCGAACGGTTTTTGGCGATAGTATATTTTACAACAGTGCCATACAATTTGCATCAGCAACAAACAATATCAAAGTATTGGACACCGCCAACAATTCTGTTATTACCGGACATTATGCCGAAGTTTTTAAAGACAAAGATTCTGTATTTATTACAAAACGTGCATTAGCTGCAACCCTGCAAGAAAAGGATTCTATCTATATCCATAGCGACACCCTGATGGTAACCGGAAAACCTGAGCATAGGATTATGAATGGTTTTTACGATGTTCGGATTTTTAAAAGTAATATGAGTGGTAAAAGTGATTCTATCAATGTCGATCAAACCACGGGATATACCAAAATGATTGGGAAGCCTATTATTTGGTCACAACGCAATCAAATGACTGGAGATACCATTAAAATTATCTCTAATACAGAAACCGAAAAATTAGATTCGCTAGTTGTGTATCAAAACGCATTTTTGGTACAAGAAGACACGCTTAAAGCAGGATATAATCAGGTCAAGGGTCAGACGCTTTATGGATTATTTAAAGACAATGAAATTTATCAGGTAGATATCGATAAAAATACAGAAACTATATTTTATCAAAGAGAAAGTGAAGGTGAGCTAAAACTTATCGGTATAAACAAAGTACTCTCCAGCTCTATTAAACTATTACTGGAGCAACGTGAAATTGTTGATGTATATTACTATCAAAATGTAGATGGAACCCTATATCGGGAAATTGATTTACCCGAGAATGCCAGAGAATTATCAGGTTTCAGATGGCGTGGAGATGAACAAATATTAAGTAAAAAAGATCTCTTTAGAGGCGAAAAACCACCTAAACTAACTAAAATTACCGGAATACCATTGCCGGTAGAAGATGATGATTTCTTTGACGAAGAGACTATAAAGCGACTTGAAGATAACAAATCTGAAGGCTCACGCTTATTAGAACAAAAGTTAGAGGATGCCGAACTAAAAGAGACCAATGAAGAATTGGACTCTATTCCCAATCCGAAACCACAAATCAAGAAAGGGTTAAAAAGCAAGAAAAAAGATCGTACTTCTGTAAAAAAAGCATCTAAAAAAACTGCTTTCATAGATTTTAATCTAAACAGATCGGCCAAACAACGCGATAGTATTACTGTAACTACCCTGAAAAATCAAAAGACGGATAGTATTAAAATAGAGAAATAAACTAACCGAATCTTCTAAAACAGTATGTTTTCTAAAGAATTTAATGCATAGAAATTTTTATATTCAATTATAATAACTTGATCTGATTGACGTAACTTAGCAATAGTGAAAAAAGATTTTTTTACATATCAAGCTCAGACCACTCCGCACCCACTGGCGATGGAAATCTCTCACGCAGAAGGAAGCTATATTTATGCTACAGATCACAAAAGATACCTCGATTTTGTAGCCGGAGTTTCGGCCTGCAGCCTTGGCCATAAACACCCTAGAGTTGTAAAAGCTATCAAAGACCAACTGGATAAATATCTACATGTAATGGTTTATGGAGAATATATTCAAAAACCAGCAGTAGAGCTAACCAAACTTTTAGCATCCCTTCTACCTCATCCTTTAGAGAAAACATATCTCACTAACTCTGGAACAGAAGCAATTGAAGGATCACTTAAATTAGCAAGAAGAGTTACCGGAAGAAGTCAGATCATAGCTGCAAAACTTGCTTATCACGGTAACACAATGGGATCCATGAGCGTGATGGGTTATGAAGAACGAAAACAAGCATTCAGACCTTTGATTCCAGATGTATCATTTATAGAATTTAATAAATCAGAAGATTTACAATATATTACCGAGAAAACAGCTGGAGTAATTTTAGAAACGATACAAGGAGGAGCAGGATTTATCAAACCAAAAGATAATTACCTGAAAAAAGTCCGTGAACGTTGTGATGCAGTAGGCGCAGTACTGATTTTAGACGAAATTCAACCTGGATTTGGCCGCACAGGAAAACTATTTGGATTTCAGAATTATGAGATCATTCCTGATATAGTTGTCATGGGAAAAGGTATGGGCGGAGGATTACCTGTAGGTGCATTTACTGCATCTTCTGTGATGATGGATCAATTACAAGACAATCCAAAGTTAGGACATATTACTACCTTTGGAGGCAATCCTGTGATTGCGGCTGCCTCTTTGGCAACATTACAAGAGATATCTGAAGGTGACTTAATGGCAGAAGCTTTAGAAAAAGAAAAATTATTTAGATCTCTATTGGTTCATCCGTTGATTCAAGAAATAAGGGGTATTGGATTAATGCTTGCTTTAATAACCCCATCGGCAGAAATCACTAATGAAATAGTATTAAAATGTCAGGATAAAG
Organism: Aquimarina besae; assembly: GCF_042434905.1. Taxonomy (NCBI): domain Bacteria; kingdom Pseudomonadati; phylum Bacteroidota; class Flavobacteriia; order Flavobacteriales; family Flavobacteriaceae; genus Aquimarina; species Aquimarina besae. The sequence goes on along the minus strand of NZ_CP170199.1, from coordinate 2,447,095 downwards.
GATTGATCCTTTTTTGGTTACTTTTCGAACCAAAGGCAGTCCGCATTACGCCTCCGTTAACAATATCCAAACAAGAAATTAAAGAAGGCTGCCAAATAATAATTGACTTACTCGATGAGATGCAGAGACGTAAAAAGTTTGTACAATAAGAGTTGAAAATTCACTTAAAATCCTTATCTTTAAAAGACTATCTTACCTTTTTCACAAAACCATTTTTATGTATAGGCTTATAATATCTTAAAACACTAAACCGTTAGTAATTAATGGTACATATTTTGTTAATTAGTTTGTTAAAAACAATTGATTGCTGAAGTAGTATGCTACAATTTCATTTGTAATTTTAATACAGAGGAAATCAATAATGCTAAAAGTAAATTAAGTAATGAGGATAAATGCAATACGTTAATTTGTTGGGGAAAACAAAAACAGCCTTGCGTCGCATTCTGATTTATATAGCATCTTTAATCAACGTGTATGAAATGAGCATACTTATGAATTTCAGAAATAATGAAATAATTGATATGCGAATTTCATCTGATATTTATTTAAAATAAACACGAACGGATGAAATTTAACCACGAAGAATTCGGAGATAATGATCTATCAATTACTCGTTATGAGTCTATGTTAAGATCCAATGATGTAAAGTTTTTTGATTCTGATGAGTTTGAATCCATTATTCATCATTATTTGGAGAATGGAAAAATCGCCAAAGCAAAAAAAGCAATTTCGTTAGGGCTTTCGCAACATCCGTCTTCTATAAATTTAAAGTTATTACAAGTTGAAGTTTTAGTTTTTGAAGATCGTTTGGATAAAGCTGATAATCTTTTGGCTCAACTTCACGCATTGGAGCCAGAAAATGAAGAAATCTACATCCAAAAGGCGAATATTCTTTCCAAACAAAATGATCACGTTAAAGCCATCGAATTATTGAGTACGGCCTTACAATATACTGCTGATGAAGCGGATGTCTATTCTTTAATCGGAATGGAGTACCTTTTTATGGATGATTTTGAAAACGCAAAAATAAACTTCATGAGATGTCTAGAAACAGACGATCAAGATTACTCTGCACTCTATAACATCATTTATTGTTTTGATTTTTTGGAACAACACGAAGAAGCCATTACTTATCTGAATATGTTTTTAGATAAAAATCCATATTGTGAAGTTGCTTGGCATCAGGTTGGTAAACAATACTATGACCTAAAAGATTATGAGAAAGCCTTAGCAGCTTTTGATTTTGCTATCATAAGTGATGAATACTTTATTGGCGCTTATCTCGAAAAAGGAAAAGTACTTGAAAAATTAAAACGTTATAACGAGGCTATAGAAAACTATCGTATAACATTAGAGCTTGATGATCCTACATCTTTTGCACTCTTACGAATAGGAAAATGTTATGAGAAACTAGGAAGTGATGATCTTGCCATACAACATTATTCTAAAACTGTTCACGAAGATCCATTATTAGATAAAGGTTGGATTGCGATCACTGATTTCTATATGAGAAAACGTAATTATCAAAAAGCACTTTATTACACCAATAAAGCCATTAGTATTGATTCTGAAAACGTATTGTACTGGAAACGATATGCCAAAATCAATAACAGGCTAGCCTTTTTTGAAGAAGCAGAACGTGGATATAGAAAAGCATTAGAGCTTGGTAATTATGAATTAGAAACCTGGCTTAACAGATCTGATATTTTAAAATTTATTGGTGAGTCTGACGCAGCTATTCAAAATATGCATCAGGCAATGGAATTTTATCCTGAAAATGCCGAAGTGCAGTTTAGGTTAGCTGGATTATATTACGAAAAACAGGAATTTGACAAAGGCGAATTTCATCTTAGAAAAGCGCTAGAATTAGATACAGAATACATTATTGTGCTCGAGGAATTATTTGAACAGATTTTTAATCTTTCTCTAATTCAGAATATCATTTCTGAATATAAAGGTTAATGTTCAGTTTTCATTCTTGTTTCAAGATATGATCAATACACTAATTTCACTACAGTAATCATATCCTTTTACAATAAAAAATACATACATTTGTTTGTATAACAATTGCTAAACAAAAAAGAATGCGAAGAAGTCTTAAGCACTATCTGGTTATCTCTCTAAAAGGGATAGCTATGGGAGCTGCAGATGTTGTTCCGGGAGTTTCGGGAGGAACAATAGCTTTTATCTCGGGGATTTACGAAGAACTTATTTCCACCATTAACAATTTAGATTTCAATTTTTTCAAATCCTGGAAAAAAGATGGATTTAGTAATGCCTGGAGCTCCTACAATCTTTCTTTTTTGTTGGCGCTGTTTATAGGTATAGCAATTAGTATTCTTTCTTTAGCCAAATTAATCAAATGGCTTTTACATAATGAACCACTGCTATTATGGGCATTTTTCTTTGGTTTGGTTTTAGCAAGTATTTTATATATCGGTAAACAGATAAGCTCGTGGAATCCAAAAGTAGTTCTTAGTATTATTATTGCCGCAGTCTTATCTTATTTTTTGACAATTGCAGAGCCTATAGCATCTCCAGAAAGCCTTTGGTATCTGCTTTTTTGCGGTTTCATTGCAATCATCGCTATGATTTTACCTGGAGTTTCAGGAGCATTTATTTTATTAATTTTAGGAGCCTACGAAACCTTTATCGGTATTCTTAACCAACTAGGAGAAGGCTTAACATCATTAGATTTTGAACTTCTATGGCAAGCCTTTTACAAATTACTTTTTATAGGTGTCGGAGCAATTACAGGACTAAAATTATTTTCTAAAGTATTAAACTGGATGTTCACTCATCATAAGAATATGACCTTGGCATTACTGACAGGTTTTATGATAGGTTCTCTTAATAAATTATGGCCCTGGAAAAAAGTATTGTCTTGGAGAACAAATTCAGAAGGAATTGAAGTTCCGTTTATAGAAAAAAGTATATTACCTGCTAACTTTGATGGAGACCCAAGGATTATCTGGACGTTGTTATTTGTTACTATCGGTTTTTTATTAATTCTTATATTAGAACGTCTCGCAGTAAAAAAAGAGCATTAGTACAATGTCAGAAAACACAAGAACGTTTAGCGATAAGTTTTTTTTAGTCATCAAGGGATTGGCTATGGGAGCAGCTAACAAAGTACCTGGGGTTTCTGGTGGAGTTGTCGCTTTTGTAGCAGGTTTTTATGAAGAGTTTATTTACTCCTTACAAAAAATCAATCTCAAAGCGTTTAAACTCTTTATAAATTTCAGGTTCAAAAGTTTTTGGAGATATATTAACGGTCGGTTTTTGGCACTGTTAATTTTAGGAATGTTAATTAGTTACTTCAGTGTTTCTAAAATTCTAGATTACCTGATCATCCATTACGAACTATATGTTTGGGCAGCTTTTTTTGGGATGATCATTGGGTCCATTTACTATATCGTAAAAGATTTTAATGACTGGAGCAGGCGTAACATTGCCTTTATACTTATTGGAACTATTGTAGGTATTAGTATTAGTTTATTAGAACCTGCCAGAGAAAATGATAATTTATTTTTTGTGTTTTTCTGTGGTATTGTTGGGGTTTCGGGTATGACATTACCAGGGTTATCAGGTTCATTTATTCTGATACTTTTTGGAAATTATGTACTATTACTAGTAGATGCTGTAAATGCTCTTTATGATACGATAGCAGATCTCATTCAGTGGGATCTATCCTTTCTTGAAAACGCTGAGAGAATTCGATTACTTAAAGTACTTGTCGTATTTAGTTTAGGATCTATTACAGGATTAGTAACATTATCTCATTTTTTAGGATATGTTTTAAAACATTATAAAAATGCCACCTTTGCTGCGATAATTGGATTTATAACTGGGTCTTTAGGCGTAGTTTGGCCATGGAAACATAAAATATTTAAGCAAAATGAATTTGGTAAGACCTTGATTGATGCACAGGGTAATCCTATTCTTGATAATTATGATCGATATTTACCAGATATGACTATTGGGCCCACATATATCGCCTTCTTTTTTATTCTAGTGGGTATCGCAATTGTTTTATGGCTTGAATGGTACGGAAAAAGAACTTTAAAAACTAAACCCGAATGAGTATATATGGATTACTGGGTAAGAATATTGGTTATTCTTTTTCCAGAAATTATTTTTCTGATAAATTCAAAAAAGAAAACCTTAATCACCAGTATAAGAATTTTGATCTTGAACAAATCAGCGAATTACCATCAATCATCCAAAATACTGAAATAAGAGGAATGAATGTAACCATTCCTTATAAAGAAGAAGTGATTCCATATCTTGATAAACTAGATTCAGTTGCCCAAGAAATTGGAGCCGTTAATGTAATTAAGTTTGAAAATAACGGAAAACTTACAGGTTATAACAGTGACTATTATGGTTTTACCGAATCCTTGAAACCTCTACTTAATAGTACTATCAAAAAAGCACTTATTCTGGGAACCGGCGGGGCTTCAAAAGCAATTGCCTATGCGCTAAGCAATTTAAGCATAAAATATTCCTTTGTCTCCCGTAATCCTGATGTTCAGGAATTAGCTTATCACGATCTTGATGAAGACATTATGAACGAATTCAAATTAATCATCAACTGTACACCATTAGGAACACATCCAAACATAGAAAATTACCCAAATATACCTTATGAATACTTAGGAAAGTATCACGTTTTATATGACCTTATCTATAATCCTGAAGAAACTACATTTATGAAAAAAGGTAAAGAAAAAGGAGCTACTATTTCTAATGGACTGAAGATGTTAATTTTACAGGCAGAAAAATCCTGGGAAATCTGGAATCAATAATTTTTCTGTTTCCAGATCTAAAATTACGCTACAAAACTCCCCTAAGGAATTCCTAAAAGCACTCATTTGCTTTGAGTTTATATAAGATGTTAGTATCTTAGTCAATAGTTAAGCTCAGACAAACAAAAAACATTTTATATAATGTCCACACACGATAACCTGCCCGAAGCAGATGGAAATAAAGATCATAAGACAAACACTTTAGAGAAAAAAACAGAAAATCCAATTTCTGAAGTACCAGCAACAGAATCTGAGTCATCAGAATCTCAAGACGCAATGCCCGATCAAAACGCTAACGTAGAACCATTGTCTATTCAAGATAGTAATTCGATTGAGGACACAGCCGCTGGTGAAGATATACCAAATACTGTGGTAAAAGAAGAAAGTAATGAGGTTGCTACAGCACATAACGATGAAATCCAAAGTGAATTGGATGAGGCCGTTGCTGATGATAGTGAGGACGCTAGTAAATTAGAGCGTCATAATATCGAGAAAAAAGATTATCACGCAATGAGCAAAGAAGAACTCATTGCAGAATTAACGCATCTCATTAAAAATGAGAAAATTCAGGCTATTAAAGAACACGTTGAGGAAATCAAAACAGAGTTTAACGAAAAATTTAACGAAGAAGTAGAACAGAAAAAAGACGAGTTCTTGGCTGATGGTGGTGACATTATTGATTTCTACTACTCTACTCCTCTTAAAAAACAATTTAATTCAGTTTATTTTGATTACAAAGAAAAGAGAAATGCCTACTATCAAAACCTTAAAAAAGACCTTCAGGCAAACCTACAGAAAAGATTAGATATCATTGAGGAACTAAAAGGTTTACTTAATGTTGAGGAAAATATCAACACTACCTACAATCATTTTAAAGAAATTAAAGAACGATGGCATAATGCAGGACCGATTCCCAGAGATAAATATAATCTTGTATGGAATACCTACCATCATCATACAGAGAATTTTTATGACTTCTTGCACCTCAACAGAGATTTTAGAGATCTTGACTTCAAACATAATTTGGAGCAAAAACTTAAGATCATTGAACGTGCCAATGAGTTAGCTCAAGAAGCAGATGTAAACAGAGCATTTAGAGAATTACAGATTCTTCATAAAATGTGGAAAGAAGACTTAGGACCTGTTGCAAAAGAATATCGCGAACCTATCTGGGAAAAATTTAGCGCACTTACCAAACAAATTCATGAAAATCGTCAGCAATTTTTTAAAGTACAAGATAAGGTCTATGAAAAAAACCTTGAAGTAAAGCAAGGTATTATCGAAAAGATTAGGAATGTTGCTTCTGATCACCCTAAAAACCACGCAGGTTGGCAACAAAAGATTAAGGAAATAGAAGCTCTTAGAGAAGAATTTTTTAAAGCAGGAAAGGTACCGTCTAGCGCTAATGAAGAAACCTGGAGTCAATTCAAAAGTGCTGTTAGAGATTTTAATCGAAATAAAAATGCTTTTTACAAAAGTCTTAAAAAAGATCAGTTTGAGAATTTAAATAAGAAAATGGAGCTTATTAAAATCGCCGAAGACAACAAAGACAGTGATGACTTTTCGGTTACAACTCCGTTGATGAAAAAAATTCAGGCAGATTGGAAAAAAATTGGTCACGTACCCCGCAAAGACAGTGACAGGATATGGAAAAGATTTAAAGACGCTTGTAATTATTATTTTGATCGTATACACGCAGAAAAAAATGAAATTAATAAAGAGGAGTTAGAAGCTTATGACAAGAAATTAGCGCATTTAGAATCTTTGAAAAACTTAAAACTATCAGGTGATCCTGAAAGTGATCTCGCTACCATCAAAGAGAATATTAGCGCCTGGAAGACCTTAGGTCGGGTTCCTTATAAAAAGAAAAATATTGAAGCTGATTACAATAAAATCTTAGATGGTTTTTTTGAACAACTTAATTTAAGTCGACAGCAAACCGACATGATCAAATATGAAAACAAACTTAGTTCTTTAGCCAACCAATCAGACGATAGAGCACTTAGAAATGAACAGAATTTTATAAGAAAAAAGATTGAAGAAGTACGTAATGAAATACGACAGTTAGAGAACAATCTTCAATTCTTTAAACATGCAGATGACGACAATCCAATGGTTATAGAAGTCCGAAAAAATATCAATAAGCATAAAGAGACTCTGGAGGTTTGGAAAAATAAATTGAAGAAAATAAAAGAACTATAATCCTAAATAATGGTTTGTACACTCTGTACTGCAAAAACCACTGAATTTTCTATTGTAAAAGGAAAAACTTATTATCATTGTAGCAACTGTGATGGTATTATGTTACCTGAAGCGTGTTTTCTTTCTAAAGACGAAGAAAAAAAAAGGTATGACACACATAATAATGATATTACCGATCCTGATTATCAGAATTTTGTTTCGCCAATAGTAGATTCAATTGTAATTGATTATAATAAAAATCACAAAGGGTTAGATTTTGGAAGTGGTAGCGGTCCTGTTATAACTGAAATGCTAAGAAATCAGGAATATGACATTCAAACCTACGACCCATTTTTTGATCCGAATCCCCAAGTACTTCATACTACCTATAATTATATAGCTTGTTGTGAAGTTATGGAACATTTTTTTAACCCAAAGAAAGAATTCAAGCTACTGTACTCATTATTAAAAAGAGGAGGTCGTTTATATTGCAAAACTAATCTTTATGATAAATCCATTGATTTTGACTTCTGGTGGTACAAGAATGATCCTACTCACGTATTCTTTTATACTAAAAAGACATTAATTTGGATCAAAGAATATTTCAATTTTAACGAGTTAATAGTATCCAAAAAGCTTATTACCTTTAAAAAATAAATTTCTCGTTTATAGCTACTAAAAACTCTGCTTAAGTATCTATAACAGAGGCTCCCACAAAATCTTATCAACACGAAAACGTTTGAGTGATTTAAACTCCGTTTAGGTGAATAATTATTACCTAAATTGCTAATTCAATATATTTTTTGCTAAAAAAATATCATTGTGTCAATAATTTCTAATTTTTTATTTATAAACAACAACACACATTAACTTCTAAGTTCACACAAGACACAAACGCAAACACTAAAATTCATGAAAAACTCACTACCTAAAATCATAAGCCTTTTATGCTTATGGATCTCTTTACTCAACTCTCATATAACAAACGCTCAAACAGATTTTAGAGAAGAAACAATTTATTTTTTGATGACTACTCGTTTTTTTGATGGAGACTCTAGTAATAATGCCCCAACCGAATGGTCGTCATACAATCCTGATCCTACAATAAATCCAACGATTACAGATCCCAATGATGTAACCTGGAGAGGAGATTTTAAGGGTCTTATACAAAAACTAGATTATATCAAAGATCTCGGGTTTACCGCTATTTGGATTACTCCGATTGTTCATAATCGTAGCCCTCTGGATTATCACGGATATCACGCCTGGGATTTTACAAAAGTTGATCCAAGGTTAGAATCGCCTGGAGCCACATTTCAGGATTTAATAAATGAAATTCATGCAAGGGATATGAAAATTGTTTTGGATGTTGTAACTAATCACGCAGGGCGTTTCGGGATAAAGGATGTAGCAGAAATAAAATATAATACCGATCCAACCAAGCCTTGGTTTGCTCCGGATAACAGTGATTGGGAATATGATGGTTTGACTCCAAATCCTGAAGACGGTTTACTTTGGAGTAGAGCTAATTTGGCAAAAATGCCTCCTCCCTACAATCAAGATTTATCACAGCATAATTTTCCTGGAAAAGAAAGTTATGTAGATACTTCTGATCCGGATTGGTACCATCATTCCGGTAATGGTTTTGCACAAGGTTTTGATGATATAGAAAATCTACAAAACAGAGCACTTGCCGGAGACACACCTGACCTCAACACCGGAAGCCAGGTTGTAAGAGATTATCTGGTGAATGCCTATGCTACTTTTATTAATATGGGAGTAGATGCTTTTCGCTGGGATACAGTTAAACATATGAGCAGAGAGGATATTATCTATTTTTATGACGCATTTAAAGCAATTAATCCTGATCTCTTTATTTTTGGGGAAGTAGCACAAAAACGTCACGAATTACATCCGGTGGATGAAATCAATCCCCATTATTATACGTGGAGAGGTGAAGTAAACAATTCTGAACCGTTGGATCTTGCAGTCATTGACTTTTTTGGAGAGGCAACTTTTCACGGTACTTTTGAAGAAGGACAGTCTTTTCCTTCTGTAAAAGCTGCAGCACGTTATGATCATTTATACAGTGATCCTTCTACATTGGTAACATGGTTGGACAATCACGATTTTGGTCCTAATAATGATTGGAACAGACGTTACGGAGGTTCTGATGAAAATTTGGCTGCTTGTATGAATTTTATGTTCACCTGGCGTGGAATACCAACAGTATATTATGGTACCGAGATGCGATTTAAAGCTGGTGAATATAATGATATTCACGATGCTTCAGGAATTGAAAAATCTATCAATGAGACAGGTAGAGCATATTACGGAGATGTGATGGATCAAGCGCCTAATCATAAAATATATCAACATATTAAGAAACTTAATGCTATCCGAAAAGCTGTACCTGCATTGCAAAAAGGTGACTGGGACTGGAAAGAAGCTCCTGGAAATGCGGTTTCTTATCGCAGGATTTATCAAAATAGTGAAGTTGCTGTAGGATTAGCTAAAGACGGAGACGCTTCCTTTAGTATTTCAGGAATGACCAATGGTTTATACAGAGATGCTGTAACCGGACGTGAAGTTGTAGCCCAAAATGCAGTGTTAAACTTCACCGTTACTTCGGGATCAGCTGGAATTTATGTATTAAATGGACCAGGTCTTATTGGCGGCTGTGGAGGTGGATTCTTCGAAAACTGTGTCAATGGTCCTGGCAACCCCGTAGTTATTATTAATCCAGACACTACCAACTCTGAAAATCCTATAAACATTACTATGGAAGCCGTCGGAGGAGCCGGTTCACCTTACAGTATTTTTTATACCGTAGATGGATCAAACCCCAGTGCGTCCAGTTTTTCATATAACGGATCATTTACCATAACTGAATCCACTACGATCAAAGCAATAGTTTTTGATAAAGATGGGACTGCATCTGATGTTCTCACAAAAAATTATCAGATAGGTCCTATAGAAGGGTTACACGTTTACTTTAAAAAACCATCTTCGTGGTCACAAGCTAATGTGCACTATTGGAATGAATCCCCGGATGTTTTACCTCCAAGTAATTGGCCAGGTCCACAAATGAACCAAATTGATAACTCAGAGTGGTACGAATATATTTTTGAAGGAGTGGAAAGTATAAACTTACTATTTAACGATAACGGAGGGACTAAAACTGATGATTTGACCCGAAATAGAAATGGCTGGTTTGACGAGGGAATCTGGTATGATGCGGATCCTAGAAATACCTCAAATACCCCACCAGTTCTATCTATGACTCCAGAAGGTGGTTCTTTTACCGCAGGAGAAACTATTAACGTGACCTTAAACGCAACAGATAATTCTTCTCAAGGTGTTGAAATTTATTACACGCTGAATGGAGAGGAACCAAGTACTTCATCTATTAGGTATACCTCTCCAATTTCTTTGACGTCAGATACTAATGTAAAAGCTATAGCATATGACACAGAAGGATTATCATCTTCTGTGATTAGTAATTCATTTACATTTTCGGATACAACAGATGTTATGACCATTTATTACAAAGGTCCATTGTCTGATCCATCTATTTATTATTGGAATACCTCTCCTACTGCGATTAGTGTACCCTGGCCGGGTGGGAGTATGACCTACATAGGTAACGGCTGGTATTCATATGTATTTAACGGAATTAATTGTGCTAATATCATCTTCAGTGATAATGGAGCTAATCAAACCGGAGATCTTCAAAGATGTGGTGATGGATGGTACTATAACGGAACCTGGTACGATAGCAATCCCGAAGAAAGTCAGGATCTGACCATATATTTTAAGCCAGAAACCTATTCATCTCCTACGATTTATTTTTGGAACACTACTCCATCAGTACTTACAACTTCCTGGCCAGGAGAGTCTATGATTGCTGATGCAGATGGTTGGTACCGATATACTTTACAGAACACGTCTTGTACGAACCTTATCTTTAGCAATAATGGAGCTTCCCAAACATCTGATCTCGACCGATGCCAAGATGGATGGTATTATAATGGTGCTTGGCACGATCAAAAACCAGATACCAATAGACTGAACACTAATGAACCAGAAGATGAAATTCTAAACAGGAGCATTAAATTATTTCCTAACCCTTTAACAGCAAACACAGTATTACAATTAAGTACTACGGAGGCAACAAGCAATCTCAGGATTGAACTTGTTAATGTATATGGAGCCTATCAAACCGTTGTAAATAAGAAAGTTAATCGAGGTCAGCATCAATATAATTTAGGAAAGAGATCCCTAGCAAGTGGTATTTACTTTTGCAAGATCACTATAAATGGTAAATCGGTAACCAAAAAGATAATAAAACAGTAAAACACCCAATAAAATAATTTTTGAATATAATTACCCGCTTAAATAAATACTTAAGCGGGTAATTTTATATATAAACAAGGTTGGTGATCAGTTTAGCTTGTTTCTACAAAAATTAAAACTGCCTGAAAAACAGGATTGGATTGATTGTATTCATTCCACTCTAAAGATGAAATCGAATCCGATTACCAGGCAGTTTTAGAAAAGTATAAAAAACTCAACAATTAATTCCCGTATCCCGGGTTTTGCATTAAATTAGGATTTGCATCCCGCTCTCTCTGTGGAACGGGCATCACCAAAAAGTTATCATCATAATTTAATGTTCCAACAGTACCTTGTAAACGTTTGATATCGTGCAATGCAAAACCTTCGAAAGCTAGTTCTCGCTTTCTTTCATCTATTATATCCTGTAGAGTAATAGCTCCAAGTACAGCAGCGTTGGATCTTGCTCTCAAGGCATTAATTTCTGTTATTGGATCCAACCCTGTCGTACTTGCTAATCTAAAATTTGATTCAGCTCTTATCAAATGCATTTCTGCGATACGCAAAAAAGGAATATTAGCAAACTGAGATTGCCATTTTGTTGTAGCCGTGCCTCCAGAGGTACTATAGAAAAATTGTGCCCTAGCATCGTTGGCATCATCAAAAATGCTAAAAAAAGATCCATTAATGGAAACATCAGGATTGCCTGATCGACCTCCAAAAGCCTGACCCGCCCAAAAAGTATTCATTTGATTGACACCATCCTGACTGGTAATTTGCCAAGCAAAAATATCTTCACTAGAATCGCCATCATTATTAAAGGCAGCACCATAAGTTGCTGTTAGTGAATGCCCGCTGTTTTGTAGCACATCATCTGCTGCATCTCTAGCCCCAATATAATTACCTTGTTGCAAATATACTCTTGCTAAAAGTGCTTGCGCTGCATATTTATCTGCAAATATTCCATTAGAATCAGGGAGCAAATTAACAGCATCCTGTAAATCTAAAACTACCTGAGCATATACTTCTTCGACAGTATTTCTAGAAGGAGAAGCGATGTCAGCAGGATCCAGTACAGCTGCAAGGATGATCGGAGCTGCTAGTTGAGAGTTTCCACCACCACTAGCATAAGGTTGACCAAACAATCGCGCCAAATCAAAATAAACTAAAGCTCTTAGAAATTTGCATTCACCTTCCACCCGATTTCTTTCTGATTGCTCTTCAAATACATTCAGATTGGCTAGAACAATATTGGCCTGGTTATTTACTTCATAGGCATTAAGCCAATAATCCCTAACGAATGTATTATCAGGCACCAGTTGTTTTTCAATCAACTGGGCCGGTTGCTCAAAAGTGCCGTTCCAGGAAAGATCTGTATCATTGCCCAGTAACTCTGCAGCCAGATTGATCTGTCCTCCATATGAAACAACCTGTCCGGCTTCATCATACACACCAGTTAGTATATTCTGTAAATTTGCAGGACTTGAAACCGCTACTTCAGGCAATAAACTTTGCTCTGGCTCTAGCTCCAAATTATCCTCGCACCCAACAATTGAAATTGCTGTTATGAGCATTGTTAGCATTATATATTTTAATGTTTTCATATCCATTTGTTTTTAAAAATCAATATTTATACCTAGTGTATATGTTTTAGCAGGAGGCGCAGAATAAAAAGTTTCGCCAACCTGAATATTATTATTACCATTAAAGTCTGCTGTAGACTCTGGATCGTAACCATCAAAATCTGTAAAAGTTAATAGATTAAACCCGGTAAAATATACCCTAACACGTTCCATATAAAACTTTTTGGTCACATCTTTTGGTATGGTATATCCTAAAGTCAGATTTCTTAGTCTTATAAAATCTGATTCTTGTAAATATCGGGTAGAAGCTTGCTGACCATTTGTACTAAACAATCTAGCCTGAGGAACATCTGTAATATCACCTGGTTGTTGCCATCTACGCAATTGATCTGTAGTTTGGTTATCAAAAAATCTTGCGTTACCTGATTGAAAACGTCCTGCATTGTTATATATAGAAGCTCCCCATTCACCTTGAAATGTAAAAGAGAAATCAATACCTTTATAGCTTACATTATTCGTCAATCCAGCAATGAAATCCGGATACGGTTTTCCGGCAATAATCCTATCCGCTTCATTAAAATTATTTGTAGTACTTCTGTCAACGGTACCATCAGGATTTACCGTATTTCTGATGAATAATGCATCTCCATTGGCAGGGTCAGCTCCTGCAAATTCTACTAAATAAAATGAAGAAACGGTCTCACCTTCTCTTACAATATTTCTTCCTGCGATAATATCTCCGCCAGGCAATTTGGTAACTTCATTATCAATTGTAGAAAGATTTATCGATGTACTCCAACTTGCTTCCTGAGAAACAATATTCTTTGTGTTTATAATAAACTCAAATCCTTTATTTTGCATCTCACCAATATTTCTGGTGATATTAGGAAAACCCGAAGTTCCTGGAACCGGTTCATTTAATAATAAATCATCAGTATCTTTTAAGTAATAATCAATTTCTCCTGAAATTCTATTATTAAAGAAGCCAAAATCCAATCCTATATCTACTTGAGTAGTTCTTTCCCATTTAAGGGCCGGATTACCTAATTGTGTTGGAGCCAATCCAGCTCTTTGATTATATGGAGATCCTTGAAACAAACTCAAACTGGCAAAGTTTCCAATCTCGGCATTACCCGTAACACCCCAGCTTCCACGAAGTTTTAAAAGCGAAAGTATTTCTGAATTGCTTAGGAAAGCTTCTTCTGAAACAATCCATCCTACAGAAGCGGCAGGAAACCATCCAAATCTATTTTCAGCACCAAATCTGGACGAACCATCATAACGCAAACTTGCATTTATTAAATATTTATTAGCTATGGCAAGGGTAGTCCTACCGAAGTATGAGAGAAAGTTGAACCTAGTACGACTGGATCCTCCAGCAACAATTTCTGCTGCACTATTCAATGTTTGCAAATCATCTGAAGGGAAGCCTTGCCCTTGTAGAAATTGAGATCTCCTAAAACTATCCTCATAACTCATCCCCAAGGTTGCCTCTATGTCAAAATTGTTATTAATAACCCTGTTATATGTAAAATAGTTATTTAAGTTGTACTTTTCTGTTTGTACCGCATTAGTGGTCCCAAACCCGCCAACAGAAGCGGATTCTGTAAGACTTCCTGAGAATCTTTCTGCCACCTGAGATAGAAAATCATATCCAATTTCTGATCTAAAATTTAAATCAGGAATAATTTGATACTCTGCATATGCATTGGCCAGTACTCTCCAAATATTAGTTTTAAAATTTCCGTTAAACTCTTCTGTTAAAAAATTATAATACTCTGTAGTTTCATTGTTAGGAGTAATACCATCAGCCAAATATGCTGGCGATAAAGGAGTCTGTGCGATTGCTTGCAAAGGAGTTGCAAATGCATTATCATTTGATATTCTATCTATTACGGATTTAGAAACGCTGGCATTGGTTCCTACTCGAAATTTTTCTGAGAGATTATGATCTATATTTGTTCTAAAAGAGTATCGCTCTAACTGATTTCCTCTTACGATACCATCTGTATTATTATAGGCCGTAGAAATAAAAAATCTCGTCTTTTCACTTCCTCCAGATACGGATACACCGAAATCTTGCACCGATCCATCTACCAGAGCGAGTTCCTGCCAATCTGTATCTACTTCTCCATTTCTCCAGTCCAATCCGTTAGCGTAAAAATCAAACTGCCCCTCAATACCAGCTTGACTGAACCCTGCATTTAAAGCAGATTCAGTAAGCAGTTCTACATATTGGTCTGCATTAAGCCAATCTCTTGTATTGGTAGCTGTACTCACACCGTAGGATGAGTTTAGAGACACTTTGGTTTTCCCTTGTTTTCCTTGCTTTGTTGTTATTATGATAACCCCATTCGTTCCTCTCGCTCCATAAATTGCCGCAGATGATGCATCTTTAAGAATATCAATAGATTCTATATCATTTGGATTTAATGCAATCAGTGGATTAATCGGAGAATTATTTATGGACTCGTCAGTATTTGTAATCGGAATTCCGTCTACTACATACAGAGGCTCCTGAGAAGATGATATGGTTGAAATTCCACGTACTCGGACTTTCACACCTCCTTCGACTTTACCATTTAACTGGGTAACTTGCACACCGGCAGCTTTTCCGGTTAGGCTACTTTGCAAACTTGGTGTTGGTATGTCGTTAATTTCCTCAGAGCCGATAGAAGCTATGTTAGCTGTGATTTTTCTTCTGGATTGTGTACCGAAACCTACTACCACCACTTCTTCTAAAGCACTCACATCTTGTTCCAGGACTACATCAATCTGATTTTGACTGGTTACACTGATCTCGCGTGTTACGAAACCAAGAAAAGAATATATAATAATTTCTCCTGTTGCTGCTTCAATAGTATAATTACCGTCAAAATCACTTTGTGTCCCTCTGTTAGTGTTTTTGATGATTATGTTAACTCCGGGCAACGGTAGTCCGTTACTGTCCGTGACAGTCCCGGATATAGATCTTTGCTGTGCTAATGCTATACTCGATAAAAAAAACATAAGTATGAGCAGTTTGTAATGATTTACTTTCATAGATAAAATTTTTCAAGATTTATACTCCAATTGTTAGTTACAATACAAAAGGAAGGCAAGAGTATATTGAAGGCTAACTCAATACTACTACCAATAAGAATAAACTATAAGATTGTCATTAGTAATCTCTTGCCCGTTCTTTTTGCATCTGTATTGTAAAGGAATATATAGAGGCTGAGAAGACAGGTAATGCCTATAAACGTTTACTCTCCCGATAAACGCTTCCCCTTTACCCTAGAAAGTTATTGGAAGAAGAAATGATTGTAAATCCTTGTAATATTAACTTTTATGGAAAAATATTTATGATTTTTTGGTAGAAATCACGGAGAAGATATTTTTTCTTATTCGTTCTGTTATCAATTTACAAACTGAGCAAAAAAAGTGAGCTGCGAAAGTTTAGAACTCAACACCATTAATCTATTGGTTTTTTCTTTAAACCTTCTAAACTATCTGGAGTTTTATTACGAAAAGAAATAAAGTATTTATAAAGTGTAAACCTATACATACTTCAGGATTATGCATCTATTTGAATAAAAAAGATCACCGCAGATACTATGCTCACGGTGACCTTTTAACTATTAATCAATAATATAGTTATTATATCTTTAAAACTTCTGACAACGTTATTGTCAAAATTTTATATTAATAACCGGGATTTTGCTCTAGAAAAGGAGACAAATCTCTAACTCCTTGGGGTATTGGATATATTGTTTTATCTGCACCAGGAGCTGAAGCGGCTTCGCTAGGCTGTCCAGGTCTTCTTAAGCTCAAATTATTTCTCAAAAGATCCATTCTTCGTTGTCCTTCAAAAGCTAATTCCTTTCTGCGTTCATTTAAAATAATATCCAAATCAATACTTGTTAAATCAGGCAAACCTGCTCTATTTCTAAGTCTGTTAATATCATCAAGCGGTGTTGCACCTACTACCGAACCTCCTCTAAAGTTGGCTTCCGCTCTGGTAAGGTACATTTCAGTTACTCTAATCACTGGGGCATCATCAGAATTATTAACTCCATCCGGAAATTTATTGGTAAATATACGATCATCACCTTCGGCTCCTGCTCCTATTTGAGTTAAATTATCAAATCTCAGATCTCCCGGTTCTTCCGCGTATGCATCTAGCAAATCTTGAGAGAAAGGTACATCACCTCTACCCTCCGGAACTGGATTACTTAACCCTGAAAAACCTTGTCCGGAGTCCTGACCATTTACGGCATCATTGACTAAGGTAAAAATATGCTCTGGTGAATCAGGTGAATCGTAAAACGTATAATCCGTGGCTAAGCTATAAAAAGGATCATTTATCACGTCATTAGCAAAGTTTGCAGCATCATCCCAACGCTCTTGATACAAATACAATCTTGCAAGTAAAGCTCTCGCCGCACCTTGATTAGCTAATATTCTTGTATTAGAAGGCAAATCCGAAATAATATCTAACAACTCCGTTTCTACAAAATCGTATACTTGCCCTAAAGTTGCTCTTGGTAACTCCTGACCAAGTTCAGATGATACCACAAGAGGTACACTTAAGTTATTGGCTCCATCTTCAACTTGTAGCGGTTGCCCAAAAACTGTAGAAATATTAAAGTACACCAAAGCTCTTAAAAACCTGGCTTCTGCTATCGCTAGCGTGCGTTGTTCTTGAGTAAAACTCTCATCCGGAACTAACGAAACATTATCAATAACTACATTAGCCGCACCAATCACTTCGTAATTATCATCCCACATACCAAAAATTGAAGTATTGGCGGATAATGTTGCATAGTCTCTTATTTGTCCGAATGTTGTAAATGTACCTATAAACTCTACATTATCGGCTTGCCATTCTGTACTAAACTGTAACGTTCCGTTCAATACATCATCTTGTTGGGCTCGATTGTAAATTCCTGTTACAGCACCCAATGCCAGCGTACCATTTGAAAATACAACTGCGTCCACTGTATCATCTTCAGGTAATAATTCTATTCTATCTTCGCAAGAAGTAATAAGTATTACTAATAAAATGAATAGTAAACTAAATTTATTGTTTTTATTTATACTTGTTTTCATACGTCTGTATTATATCATTAAACTGTTTAGAAAGAAAAATTAATTCCAAAAGTATAGGTGGATGCTTGTGGTAGGGTAAAGAAATCTTGTCCTATTGCTCCGGCACCGTTTGATCCATTGGATACTTCGGGATCATATCCTTCTAATCCTTCACTTTTAAAAGTTATTAAGTTTGTAGCCGTAGCATATAGTCTTATTTTACTAATAAAAGTCTTGTCGAGAAAACTATCAGAAAGTGTATAAGCCAAGGTTACGTTTTTCAATCTTACAAAAGATCCGTCTTCCAGCTGAGCGGTTGAGTTTTGGTTAAATGTATTTATGGTTGCACTATCCGGGCTTGGTATGAAAGCCTGATCACCAGGTTGTTGCCAAACATTTAAAACTCTTGTTGATTTATTAAATCCACTAATTGGATTTTCGGTAAATGTTCTGGAAGTTAATAATATATCATTCCCAAAAGAAAAATTAAATAATGTATTTAACGACCAATTTTTATAGGTAAAGACATTTGAAAAACCTCCTATTACATCTGGATTTGCCTGCCCTACTATTCTTCTATCCGCATCTGTTGGTGTAGTAGTAGGGTTACCAGCAGCATCCAGCCACTCAGCATCTCCTGTCTGGGGGTTCACCCCAATGTATGGTATCAAATACCAGGAATTTGCAGAAAACCCTTCTATTGCCCTTTGCCCTGAAAATGCGAGAGATCCACCTGCTTGAGCAACAAACCTGTTTCCTAGCTCATCCACACTTGATGTTTCAGGAAGACTTGTTACTTCATTTTTATTAAATCCAAGATTTAAACTAGATGTCCATTTGAAACCATCGTTTGTACCATCAAAAATTACTGCATCCATAGAGAAGTCAACACCAGTATTCGTTAATTCTCCTATATTTTCATTCTTTCCGTTTAAACCAATGTTAAATGTTGGATCGACCGGAACAAATAATATTAAATCATCGGTAACTTTTTGATAATACTCTACATTAAAGGATAATCTTCTATTGAAAAAAGCTGCTGTCAATCCCACATCCCAAGTTGTAGTGCTCTCCCAACGCAAATCAGGATTCCCCAATGCTGAAGGTGTTAAACCCGGATTACCGTTATAATTATTACCTGTAAAAAGACCTAAAGCAGGAAAAGTTCCTATTCTGTCATTTCCGGTTGTACCATAACTCGCATTTAATTTAAGTCCCTGAACCCAGTCTACATTTTGCATAAAGGCCTCATCAGAAATATTCCAACCTACTGCTGCCGACCAAAATGTTCCAAATCTATTATTCGCACCAAACCTGGAAGAACCATCTCTTCGTATAGAACCTTCTAAAATATATTTCCCATTTGCATAATCATAGGAAACTCTACCTAAATAAGATACTAGCCTAGTTGCATCTCCACTGGAGGAAGTCAAAGGGAATTCTGCAGCTGATTCTATATTTAATTGCGCATCAGATAGAAATCCAGTACCCTGAGTCTGTACATTTCTAAAAGCGTTATCTTCAAATGAATATCCCGCTAATACGCTTAAGTTGTGTGAGTCACCGAAGCTTTTGTTATAAGAAAGTAAACTATTAAGGATATATCTATTTTGCTGGAAAACCGAATTGGCTGCAAATCCGCCTGGTGTTAATAATTCAACATTTCTTTGTTGATTTTCTGTAAAAGTTCTATCGATTCCTAAATCTTGTTTAAAACTCAAACCATCTATTAAAGAAGACAAATTGAATTCTAAAGATCCATTTCCTACTATTCGCGTAGTTGTAGATAAATTAAGGTTTAATAACTCCTGTGCTATCACATTACCTCCACCAACATTACCTGCGGTAGTAAAATTACCTTGATCATCAAATGGTTCTACATCCGGTCTTTGTAGTAAGGCAATCGTATATGGAGAGGCAAAAGCGTTTTCTGCCGGAACCCTATCGAATCGATTGTGAGATATATTGGCGTTTAAAGTTGCAGTCAACCAATTTCCTGCATTAGTCTGAATGTTAGACCTAAAACTAGTTCTCTCCAAATTATCGCCTACTCTTATACCTTCTTGATCTTCACGAGTAGCTCCGATAAAATAATTGGTTTTTTGAGTTCCACCACGTACACTAAAATTATAAGATTGTGTAGAAGCCGTTCTTAAAACCGCATCTAATGCATCAAACTCACCACCAACATCGGTCAAAGGATTTGCTGATACCGCAGAACCGTTTCTTACAAGTGTTGTGAAATCAATAAACTGTTCTGAATTCAATAAATCCGGTGAATCAGTGATTGAAGCAAATGAAGTGTTAATATCTATATCCACCGTCACTTTTCCGTCCTTTCTTCCACTTTTAGTAGTAATTAATACAACTCCATTACCTCCTCGAGAACCATATAGTGCAGCCGCTGCCGCAGATTTTAAGACAGATATATTTTCAATATCATTAGGGTTAATATTGGCCAAGGGATTAATACCTTGCCCCGAACCCTGACCGAAGGTAGTAAAATTATCCCCCAGAACTACTCCATCAATAACAAACAACGGTCTAGTATTGCTACCAATAGAGTTTGTTCCCCTTATATTAATGGTTGGTGATGCTCCAAGACCACCAGAACTAGAAAATACCTGAACCCCAGCTGCCTGACCTTGTAGTATATTTTGAGGAGAATCTGCTATAATATCTTGAATATCATCGCTAGAAACCGTGCTAACACTTGTAACTAATTTTTTCTCACTCTGTGATCCATAAGCAACTACCACAACTTCCTCTAATTCGGCTGCAGAAGCTTCTAGTTGCACATTGATATTGTTTGAATCCCTTACAACAATATCTTTGGTAGTGAAACCTACATAACTAAACGATAATACCGCCCCTCTATTTGCACTAATACTGTAATTACCGTCAAAATCTGATTGTGTTCCGTTAGCGGTATTCTTAACCACTATGTTAACCCCAGGTAAAGGTAATCCTTCGCTATCTGTTACTGTACCGGTAACTGTCTTTTGCTGTGCAAAAATAAATCCGGAGACAAAAAACACAAATAACAATAATTTGTAATCAAGTTGTTTCATAAATAAAATTTCATAAATTAAACCTCAGTGAGAAATTGAGAAAAGAGAAAGGGTATATTGAAAATGATGGCTAATTCAATTTATCTAATGATTGATATTTTATAAAATGATATCATAATTTTGCAGATAAAATAATTCCCTATCTCTTTTCTACAATTTTTAAACAAAACAAGTGATTATAGGACATGAAGAAGTTAAAAGTGATCAAGATTTACCTATTTACTGATAAAATTTTACTCATTTATCTAGGGTTTATTGATAAGAGTATATTCGAATCAATTTTCACCCATTATTTATTGTATTCCTTAAGCTTAAATGGATAGAATTGAACCAAAAAGATTAGTATTACGATTTATATACTAAAACTCCTTACGTATTCTGAAGGTGTAACTTGGTTGTACTTTTTGAAAGACTTATTAAAGGTAACCTTATTGTTGAAACCTACTTCATAAGCTACATCGATAATGTTAATTCCTTTGGATTTATCTTTTTTAAGAATATTCTTTGCTTCATTAATTCTATATGAATTGATAAGATCAAAAAAATTAAGACCAAAATGTTCGTTTATAACCTGAGATGTATTGTGCCTATTAGTATTCAGAAGGTCAGCCAATTTTTGTAAGGTAATATCATTATCTCTATAGATCTTTTTTTCATCCATTAAATAGACGAGCTTATCCTTTAATTCGATTGATAATTCGGTAGTTAAACTCGATGAACTATATTTAAAAGTGTTTAATAATTTATCTTCTTCGATCTTGGCACTGCTCTTGACTCTGACCATTGCCAAATTGAAAAATGTATTATAACTGATATATAATACCAATAGGGTCATGATGAAAATTTGTAAATTGAAAAGTAAGCTACCTAATTCATATTGTTTAAAGATAAAAGCATAAAAAGCGTAAGAAAAAGTATAAAGACTGTAAAACACAATCAAATTTCTCCTCCAATTTTTTTCTAATTTGGCTATGCTATGATTACTGACTCTTCTCCGTTTCAAATAAATAGAAACTATCAAAACACCATAAATTGTCAATGAGATTAATTTTCCGATCATAATCACATCCAGATACGGCCGCTCATTGTGAATAATCATATGTAGTTTCTCGTCACCGGATAAAGAATATATTGGCAACATACAAATGATAAATAAAAACGTAGGTGTCAGGTGCAATGCATCTATTTTACTGAATTTGTATTCTTCATAAACTCTTTTGAAATAGAAATAAATGAGAGGACCGTATAAAAACGAAAAAGAGGCAGATACATATAACAAGTGTGGCAGGTTAAATTCATAATTTGTGATGAATATACTTACTCTTAATATAAAAAGGGAGTGAAGTAATAAAAAGCAGCCAATTAAAAACTTAGGGATTCGATCTTTACCTTTCCTAAACATTAAAATTGTGGAAATAAATACGCCAATAAATCCAACATACAAACAAAGCAAAGACCAAAGATCCACTTTTTGTTGATACTTTTCCTGTAATATTATAAAGCTTTCTGCATCTGTAATAGTTTCAAAATAGCTGTGATTAACAAATGAAACATCTAACGTTGCAAATATGTATTTTTCGATATAGATAGTTGCTTTTTTGGCTTGATTGGTTTTTGCAAAAGAAAAAGCAAGTTTTTTATATAAATACGTGGAATCTTTAAATTTTTGGTTCAGTAATTCTTCATAGAAGAAAATGGCTTCGCTATATCTATTTAAGTGAAAAGAATTGTCTGCTTTTTCCAAAATATCGTTGGTGTTTTTGGAAAAATCATAAGGTTCCTTCATATTCTGGCCTTCATTCCCCAGAATATTTCCTCCCCACAAAAAAAATAGAAACAGAATCTGCCAGTAAGTCGTAAATAAGGTTTGTTGAGTTTGATACATAATAAGCTGAAAAATCAGTATGGCTAAAAATAATACTTGTATATAATTTTTTTCATAAAATTATTTGAATACTTAACGGTTCATAACGCCCTGATTATACTTTTCAAAAATACAAAACCATAGAAATCAAATACTTAAATCACAAACGGTTGTTAATTAATTTAACATCAAAGCGTGTTAATTAACATTATATTAAAAATTTAATAAAGCATATAGATAATTTTTAAATCCAAAACACCCCTAAAAAATTAATGTAATCATAAAAGGATGCCAGAATATTTTGATGGCTAACTCAAATATACATTTCATAAAACTTGAACAAAGTCTATATAGAAATTGCTCATCCTATTTATGACTACAGTATAAAAGAAGTGATAGAATTCAGAAAGCCGGGTAATCCTTATCAAAGTTTACCTTTACCGAATAAATTTTACTTTTTCCGAAGAAAGTTTACTTTAAAACACAATAAAAATCAGGCTACGAGTGATTTTACATACTCTGAAGGAGTGATTTGATTATATTTTTTGAAAGACTTATTAAATGTCACTTTATTATTGAAACCGACTTCATAAGCAATATCAATGATATTGAAGTTTTTATGCCTTTCTTCTCTAAGAAGCTCTTTAGCTTCTTCTATACGATATTTATTGATCAGCTCAAAGAAGTTTAGATTAAAATGCTCATTGATAATCTGAGAAGCATTGTGCCTGGTAGTATCCATCAATTCGGATAGAACTTGGAGTGTAATATCGTTCTTTTTATATATTTTTTCTTCATTCAATAAATACAACAACTTTTCTTTTAGCTCAAGAGATAAGCTTTCTGTGAGACCGGATTTTTTGTACTTGCTGTTATATGGATTGTTTTTTGATTCTGCTTTAATAATTTTTAGACTTCCAAAAATACTCGGTTGAACAAAAGCTGTATAACTAACATAAAGAACGAGCAGTGCCATTACACCTACTTGCATATTAAAAAGAAAACCACTGTAAATTTGCGACATGATCAAAAAAGCATAAATACCGTAAGTAATGATGTAAACCGAGCAGAAAACTACGATATTTCTTTGCCATAAAAACTCTGTTTTTAGCATCGCCTTTTTATTCTTTATAGTCTTAATATACAATTGAATTACTAAAATACCATACACCACTAATGATATTAATTTGATCACAGTGATCAATGTTCCGTGCGGTGTTGTACCGTGTAACATCATTCTTAATTTTTCTTCTGCCGATAGCATGTAAATTGGCATCAATAGGAACACTACCAAGAAGATCGTAGGCACTGTGTGTAATAGATCAATTGCTCTAAATTTATACTTCAGAATTACTCTTTTGAAATAGAAATAAATAAGTGGTCCATAAAGAAACGAAAATGATGTAGAGATATACAAACTATGAGAAAAATAATACTGATAGTTAGTCAACAATGCACAAATGTGTATGATAAAAATAGAATGCAATAAAACAAATGAACTCATTAATAGATTTGCTATTTTATCAGATCTCTTTCTAAGATTAAGAACGATGGCAACAAAAAGACCTATAAACCCAGCGTACAAACAAAATATTGACCATATGTTTACCTTTTTCAGATATTTATCAGATAATAGTTTATACGATTCGGAATCACTGATTTTTTCAAAAAAACTATGTCCAACAAACGCAATATCCAAACTTGCCATTACATACCGATTTATGTATTGTACCGCAAGATCAGGTTCATTAATTTCTGAATACGCAAATGCAATTTTTTTAAGCACCGATAAAGAATCAACTTTTTTCTCTTCTAATTCTTTCAGATACTTTTCGATTACTTTATGGTATTGTTGAGAATCCTTAAGACCCTGAGAAGAAGAAAAAGTAAGCGCACTACGTATATCCTTGTCTATTGTAATTTCAGAATCCGTACCGTACAGAGATGCTGTAATAAACAATAAAACAAGAACACTCAACAAAGTTATCCCTTTATTTTTTTTTGAGTTAGCCACACAATAATTACTAAATAATTATACTTCCTAATTTACGATAACTTTTTCACAATTTTTTCACAACATTGGATCACCCGATAATATCTTACTAAAAATATCAGTAAAAACAAGGGTTCTCAAAGGATAAATAATTTACAAAAACTATGGTATAACCGTAAAATTTAGAAGAAAATTCATCATTGATAAGTCCTTAAAGAACAAAAAAAAATAAAATCAGTACTTTTTAAGATTTTTGCTTTACCATTTTCTGGTTTGAGAAAACTTTTCAAATAGCATTTAAAGGCATTATAATTTTTTAGCTTCTTCCCAAAAGACATCCATTTCTGCCAATGTCATTTCTTGTAAACTTTTACTCTTTTCTTTTGCCTTTTCTTCTAAATATTGAAATCTCTTTATAAACTTTTTATTAGTTCGTTCTAAAGCATCCTCGGGATTAATCTTTAGAAAACGTGCATAATTTATCATGGAGAATAGGACATCTCCAAATTCGGATTCTATTTTATCCTGATTCTGATCATTAATTTCTTCTTGTAGTTCTGCTAGTTCTTCTTGTAACTTCTCGAATACTTGTTGTGGTTCTTCCCAATCAAAGCCTACTCCGGCAACTTTGTCTTGTATTCTGCTGGCTTTTACTAAAGCTGGTAAGGATTTTGGAACTCCTTCCAAAACACTTTTCTTACCTTCTTTCAGCTTTAATTTTTCCCAATTTCGCTTTACATCCTCTTCATCAAATACTTTGACATCTCCGTAAATATGTGGATGTCGATTGATAAGTTTATCACATATATCATTAGCTACATCGGCAATATCAAAATCGCTTGTTTCGCTTCCAATTTTAGCATAAAAAACAATGTGCAACAATAGATCTCCGAGTTCTTTTTTAACCTCATTAAGGTTATTATCTAAAATTGCATCTCCTAATTCATATGTTTCTTCTATGGTAAGATGTCGCAAAGACTGTAGGGTTTGCTTTTTATCCCAAGGACATTGTTCTCGCAATTCGTCCATGATGGTTAGTAATCTATCAAAAGCTTTTAGTTGATTTTCTCTAGTATTCATAGCCATTGTTTATTTCAAAAATAAGGTTAGTAAGATGCAACCTATAATTCGACAATAAAAGCAATTTTATCAGAAAAAAGTATAGCTTTGACTTTTTTTTACATCGACTAAAATTAGTTTTTACATGGTTCCCTTAAAAATTCTTTTTGCAAGTATCCCTGCTGACGGACATTTTAATCCAATGACAAAGTTAGGCGTACACCTTAAAGAGAGAGGACACGATGTAAGATGGTATACGGGCAATACCTATAAAAATAAATTAATCCAAATGGGCATTCCTTATATACCTTTTAAAATAGCAAAAGAAATTAAGGTCTCAGAACTAGATGAAGCCTATCCCGAAAGGAAAAAATTAAAAGGAATATCTCATATCAAATTTGATATTATTAACCTTTTCATTAATAGAATGAAAGATTATTATGCCGATGTGAGAGATTTATATGAATCTTTCCCTTTTGATATCATAGTTTTTGACAACACATTTCCAGGTACGATCGTTAAAGATAAGCTAAAAGTTCCTGCGGTGGGAATCGGTGTGGTTCCCTTGGCGCTAAGTGCTTCTGATATCCCACAATATGGCATGGGACAGCAACCGGCTTCAAATTTTCTTGGTAAACGAAAACAAAACTTTATTAAGTTAATGGCTGAAAAACTTATTTTTAGAGAAACAAAAGAAGCATATAATCAATTATTAGAACACCTTGATTTACCCAAAGAAGATCATAATATTTTTGATATCGCCCCTTTAAACTCTTCTATCTTTCTACAAAACGGAATAGCAGAAATGGATTATCCCAGACATTTTATCCCTGAATCTATCAAATATGTAGGTGCTTTAGAAACCTGGTCTGATCATAAAGTGGAAAAAAATAAGAATTGGAAAAAAATCCTAGATTCATCAAAAAAAACAATCCTTATTTCTCAAGGGACTGTGGAAAAAAACAACAATAAACTAATAATTCCGGCTTTAGAAGCATTTAAAAGTTCTGATTATAACGTTTTAGTTGCCACAGGACATAATGATACAGACGCTTTACGAAAACAATATCCTCAGAAACATATATATATTGAAGATTTTATATCTTTTGAAATGGTCATGCCAGTCACGGATGTTTTCATATTTAATGGTGGTTACGGCAGCAGTATGATTAGTATCAGGTACGGAGTTCCGATGATTACTGCAGGGGTCAATGAGGGTAAAAACGAAATTTGTGCTCGAATCGATTACTGTGAGTTGGGAATTGATTTAAAAACGGAAAGACCCAGAGTTATTTCTCTTCAAAACGCTGTAACCAAAATATTAAACTCTAACAAATACAGCACAAAAGTGAAACAAGTACAGAAAAAACTTAATTCTTATGACACATTGAATATTTGTGAGGAATATATTATGAATTTAATCTCTAAAAAATGAGAAGCTAAAACTTAATAGTACTCATCATTTGCCGTGTCTTTTCAAAATCTGTTATTAAATCCTCAATGATTTTGGATGCGGGTTTAATATCGTGAATCAATCCTGACACCTGTCCGATTTCTAATTCACCTTCTGCAAGATCACCTTCAAACATCCCGCGTTTTGCCCTTGCACGACCCAAAAGATTTTTTAGCTCTTCTGTAGATGGTCCTTTCGTGTATAGTTCTGCTACATCATTATAGAACTTATTTTTAAGCATTCTTACAGGTGCTAGTTCCTTTAACGTAAGATGTGTATCTCCTTCTTTGGCATCAACGACCATTTGCTTAAAATCCTGATGCGAAGATGCTTCGTCACTAGCTACAAATCTACTACCAATCTGAACTCCATCTGCACCTAAAGCCATTACTGCAAACATAGATGCACCAGTTGCAATACCACCCGCAGCAATTAAGGGTATTTGTATTTTTTCTTTAACCATAGGAATCAAGGCTAAAGTTGTTGTTTCATCCCTTCCATTATGCCCTCCTGCCTCAAAACCCTCAGCAACCACAGCATCTACTCCTGCATCTTCGGCTTTTAAAGCGAATTTCAAACTACTTACCACATGTACTACAGTGATTCCTCTTTCTTTGAGATAAGAAGTGTAGGTCTTTGGATTTCCTGCAGATGTAAAAACGATCTTCACACCTTCTTCAAGAATAATATCTATGATCTCTTGAAGGTTTGGATATAACATAGGTACGTTTACTCCAAAAGGTTTATTGGTAGCTGTTTTACATTTTTGGATATGCTCCCTCAAAACATTCGGATACATAGAACCTGCACCTATCAGTCCTAAACCACCCGAATTACTCACCGCACTGGCTAGTCTCCATCCACTAGCCCAAATCATCCCTCCTTGAATAACAGGATATTGAATTTTAAAAAGTTCTTTAACTTTATTCATTAGTATTTTGATATTTTGTTTGTGAGAGTTTAGATATCGATTTGACTTTACGAAATTACACCAGATCCAATTAATTCTTCTCCAATATACCAGGCTACAAACTGACCCTCGGTAATAGCGCTTTGGGGATTTTCGAAAACTACATACATCCCGGAATCCGACTGATACAGTTTCGCTTTATCTAAAGGTTGTCTATATCGTATTCTAGCCATAACCTCTAACTCCTGATCAACATTAAGTTTTAGATCTTCTCTCACCCAGTGTAATTCTTCATTGCTTATAAAAAGGGCTTTTCTATATAACCCAGGATGACTTTTGCCTTGTCCTGTATAGATAACATTTGTTTCTACATCTGTCTCAATAACAAAAAGTGGTTCTGGTGTTCCCCCAACAGCTAGTCCTTTTCTTTGTCCTTTAGTATAATAATGCGCTCCTTGATGTTTGCCCACTATTTTTCCATCATTAACATCATATGTAAATTTTGATGATAGAAATGCTAATTCTTCTCTCTTAGAATTAAAACTAGGAATTGTTTTATGATACATTTCCTTTGAAGAGGAAATTTCAATAATATCCCCTTTCTTGGGCTGTAACTTTTGCTGAAGAAACTCGGGTAATCTTACTTTTCCAATAAAACATAACCCTTGAGAGTCTTTTTTATCAGCAGTAATTAAATTTTGTTCTTTTGCTATTGATCTTACTTCGGGTTTCAGCAATTCTCCAACAGGAAAAAGAGTTTTTGCTAATTGATCTTGAGACAATTGACATAGGAAGTATGACTGGTCTTTATTAGGATCTTTCCCTGCTAATAACCGATGTATTTCCTTACCATTTTCTGTGATAGTTTCTTTTCTGCAATAATGTCCTGTAGCCACATAATCAGCGCCTAAAGATAATGCGATCTTTAAGAAAACATCAAATTTAATTTCTCGATTACATAAAACATCTGGATTTGGTGTCCTTCCTCTTTCATACTCATTAAACATATAATCCACGATACGTTCTTTGTATTCTTCACTCAGATCTACTGTCTGAAATGGGATTCCCAGTTTTTCAGCTACCAACAAAGCATCATTACTATCATCCAACCAGGGGCACTCATCCGAGATCGTTACCGAATCATCATGCCAATTTTTCATAAAAAGACCTATCACCTCATATCCCTGTTCTTTTAATAGATATGCTGCTACACTAGAATCCACTCCACCCGATAAACCTACAATAACTCTTTTCATTACTATTATTTTGTCTGTATTTTTAACTTTGGTTTAAAAGCAAAAATAACAGCATCACCGTTTTTAAATTGTGTACAAAAATAACAAATAAAAAAAGCAATGCTAATGCATTGCTTAAAGCTTTTTCTATCTGTTTCTATTTAAAATTGATATTAAGAACCTCTCTTACTAACAGGAAATCGTTTTTGCTCCTTTAGCTTACCACTTTCATAGTATTTCCATATTCCATCTTTACGATCTCGCTTATAATTCCCTTCAATTTTCACCTTTCCCTGCGCATCATAATATTTAGTAATTCCGTGTAATTGGTCATTTTCGTATGTAAACTCTTTAATAATAACACCTTTATTAGAATACATAAGCCGTTTACCTTCTTTTTTACCCTCTTGATAAGTTGTTTTTTCTGTAAGCTGCCCATTTTCAAAATACGTCTTTTGTTCTCCGTGTAGTTTTCCAAAACTATATTCCTCTGTCATCATTATTTTAGACGATCCATTATGATAATATGTCCACACACCAACTCTTTCTTTACCAATCATATTCCCTTCGCTAATTACCTTACCTTTCTCAGTAAAATATTTTACGTTTACTGTATCCGTGTTTTTGGAAAATACTTTAATCGCTGTGGGAGATTTTCCACTACTAGGCTTGTAAAATTTAAACTCTCCTATTTCTTTACCGTGTTCAAATGTACCCTCATATCGCAATTGATCACTATCTGGGTACCTCTTTTGCCATTTCCCATGTCTTTTGCCATCAGCATCAAACTTGTTAAATTCTTGAGCATTAACCATCATCATCCCACAAACAAAAAAGAAAAACAAAAATTTATTTCGCATAGTTCATCTAATTATTTGGTAACTTCGTTTTCCAAAAAGTATACCAATATTCTTAAAAAATATAATTAAAAGAAAATTTCAGATACATTTTATGATTTTAATCTTACAAAAAAATCATTAAAATTTCATAAAAAACCATACAGCTATATTAAAAGCAGCAATACTTAACTTTTGTTTAACAAAATAATGAAAATATGTAAAATCATTATGACGTTAAGCATCTGAACAAATAATAACTTTTAAAACTCAAAAACATGAAAATTATTTCAAAAATCACGAACGCGATAATCATTGGGGCCTTAATTCTGGGAGTCACCTCTTGTAGTGATGATGATGACGGCAACATTATTATTCCTGAAAATAATATAGTTGTAACAGCTACAGCGGATACCGACTTATCACTATTAGTTACAGCCCTTGCTGCAGCTGATGGAGATTTAGTATCTGTTCTAAGTGGAGCTGGTCCTTTTACTGTATTAGCTCCTACTAATGAGGCGATACAAGCTTATCTTACAGCTAATAATTATGCTGATATTAATGCAATTCCTACAGCAGAGTTACAGCAACTATTACTTAACCACGTAATTCCCGGAGAATTTAGTTCTACTGCTCTTACTAATAGTGGAGCAGGTTATGAAAATACAGCTTCTACCGCCGGACCTAATGGAAGTGCTATTAGTATATATTACAACACAACAAGTGGAGTTGTTTTTAATGGAGGTGCCACGGTTACCACAGCGGATATTGAAGCCTCAAATGGAATTATTCATAAAATTAATGCAATAATAGAATTGCCGGATGTAACAACTTTTGTAACAGCAGATCCCGAGTTTTCTAGTCTTGTAGCGGCTTTAACAGCTTACAATTTTGATTACGTAAACACTTTAAAAGGAAATGGACCGTTTACTGTATTTGCTCCTAATGATACTGCTTTTGATGAACTACTTGCAGTAAACGACAATTGGAATGTACCTGCTGATATTGACGAAACAGTTTTGAGCAACGCTTTAAATCTTCACGTAGTGCCAGATTCCAACATAAGAGAAGCAGATATTGTAGACGGAAATTTGACTACCTTATCAAAAGAAATAACCGTTAATGCTACTGCTAAAACCATTAAACTTGCGGGTAATGATGATGCAAGTGCCAGTACCATTATTGCAACAGATGTTCAAGCCACTAATGGTGTTATTCACGTAATTAATAAGGTTATTTTGGATTTACCATCAATAAACCCAAACTAATTATTAAAATAAAAACTATAAAAAAACTGCTTTGTACTTAAAGTACAAAGCAGTTTTTTTATAAATATATTATATGATCCCCTATTTTTTAGTCTTGGCTTTTTGCTGTTGTTCAGCCTGCTCCATCAACTGTTTCATTTTGGCCTGAAACTTACCTTGTTTTTTAGGTTTTTTCTTATTCTCCTGAATCTTAGCATGAATCTTATCTTCATCTATAATTACGTTCTTTATCACCAACATAATACCAATTGTGATTAAGTTAGAAATGAAATAATATAAAGATAATCCACTGGCATAGTTATTAAAGAAAATCAGCATCATCAAAGGAGATAAATACATAATAAACTTCATATTAGGCATGCCAGGTTGTTGTTGTTGCATTGTCTGACCGGTAGTCATCATCATATAAATGAATATCGCTACAGACGCTAAAATTGGGAATAAACTAATATGATCTCCATAAAATGGAATTTCAAACGGTAATTTAGCTATCGTATCATAACTTGATAAATCATCTGCCCATAAGAAACTTTTTTGTCTCAAATCAAAAGCACTTGGGAAAAAATTGAACAACGCATAGAAAACCGGAATCTGCATCAAAGCTGGTAAACAACCACTCATTGGGCTTGCTCCTGCTTTACTATACAAAGCCATGGTTTCTTGTTGTTTTTTCATAGCATTGTCCTTATACTTTTCATTAATCTCTGTTATTTCAGGCCTTAAAATTTTCATTTTAGCCTGAGAAACATACGATTTATAAGTTACTGGTGACAATACAATCCTTACTACTATAGTCATCACTATAATTGCAATCCCGTATGGAAGAAAACCACTTAGAAAACTAAAGAACGGAATAAAAATATATCTGTTTATAACTCCAAAAATCCCCCATCCTAATGGTACAATTTCATCCAAATTACGATCGTAAGAGCTTAGAATTTTATAATCTGTTGGTCCATAATACCAATTCATATTGTAATCTAATTCACCCCCTTGTAATTCTAAAGGCATCGATGCAGCAAACTCCTTTGTTACTTTTATATCTTTATCATCTAGTTCACTAGTGTTTGCAATGTTTTTCGATGCTAAGGTTGCTGTTTTAAAAGGAGTATCGGTTAGTAAAATTGAAGTAAAAAAGTGTTGTTTGAAACCAATCCAACTTACTTGTTCTTCTTGATCTTCGTCAAAATCACCCTGTCCCGTAAAATCATCTTTATCACCTTCATACTCATAGTGAATATCGGTATATCTGTTCTCATAAGAAGCACTCTTGGCTTGTCTGATAGCTTGTAATTTCCAATCTAAGCTAACTGCTTGACTGCTATTTATGACTTGTTGTAAACCTTTCGACTTTATAGAAAAATCCATCATATAATCGTTAGGCTTCAATTCGTATCTGTATTCTAAATATTTAGATTCTGAAACCTTTAGTTTCATAGATAAAACAGTGTTATCACCGCTTTTTGTTATTGACGGTTCAAAAAACAGGTCTTTGGTATTTAAGATCCTATTGTCGGTTGTTCCAAAGTTAAGATTGAAGGAAGCATTTTTTCCGTCTTTTATTAAATATAAAGGTACTGAGTCATAGGTCTTGAAATTCTTTAACAACGCTTCTTTAATATAACCTCCCCTATTACTAATTTTTAAACTTAGCACCTCATTCTCAATCTGAGTAACATTTTCTTTTGCTGAAGGCAAACTAGCTGAGTAAGCAAAAGCGCCTAATTGAGATTGCGCTGCAACTATCGCTAGTGAATCTGTTGGATTAACCACTATAGGTTCACTTGGTTCAACAAAATCTGTGGCTTTACTCTCACTGTCTTGTTGTTGGTTTTCAACCTGTTCTTTTTTTGCTTTTTCCGCTTCAATCTCCTCTGGTGTAGGCTTATTGATATAAAACATCCACGCAAAAATTCCAAATATCAGTATAAATCCAATTACTGTATTAAGGTCAAACTTTTTTTCTTCCATTGATATGTGTATAAAAAAACCTCTATTTGATTATTCAAAAGGTTTTTAAAAATTATAATACTTTTTAATTAGTCAATTATCTAGCCAGTTACGATCCTTGTGCCACTTTGACATCTTTGTTACAATCAGAATGTTCTACTGCGGCTTTAACAAAAGCAACAAAAAGTGGATGGGGATTTGCTACCGTGCTTTTATATTCTGGATGATATTGCACTCCTACAAACCAAGGATGATCCGGAATTTCCACGATTTCCACCAATCCGGTTTTAGGATTGATCCCGGTAGTTCTTAGTCCCGCCTTTTCTAGTTGCTCTTTATATTGATCATTGTATTCATAGCGATGACGATGACGTTCTGCGATTAAAGTTTTTCCGTAAGCTTCTGATACCTTGCTGTTGTCGACCAGTTCACAATCCCAGGCACCTAGTCTCATAGTACCACCCATATCTGTAATATTTTTCTGTTCTTCCATTAAACTGATCACCGGATTTGCAGTATTTTCATCAACTTCGACAGAACAGGCATCTTTAAGACCCAATACATTTCTAGCATATTCTATAACTGCCATCTGCATTCCAAGGCAAATTCCAAAAAATGGCAATTTATTTTCTCTGGCATATTGCACTGCCTTTATTTTTCCTTCAATACCTCGTTCCCCAAATCCTGGTGCAACTAAAACGCCATCTAAATGCGCTATTTTATTTGCAATAGTTTTTTCATCTATGTATTCCGAGTGAATACTTTCTACATTTACCTTTACCTCATTTTCCGCACCGGCATGAATAAATGCTTCTAAGATTGATTTATACGAATCCTGTAATTCTACATATTTTCCAATAAGCCCGATAGTCACTTCACATTTCGGATTTTTATGTCTATCCAGAAAATTATTCCATTTATCTAAGTTTGGAACATCATCATCTCTTAACACCAATTGTTTTAAAACTACGGTATCGAGCCCTTCTTCTAACATTAAATTAGGTACATCATATATTGTAGAAGCGTCAATAGATTGAATCACTGCTTCTTTCTTTACGTTACAAAACAAAGCAAGCTTACTTCTAATATCTTCTGATAGCTCATGTTCTGTTCTACATACTAAGATATCTGCTTTTATACCGCTTTCCATTAATGTTTTTACACTATGTTGGGTTGGTTTCGTTTTTAATTCTCCAGCAGCAGAAAGATATGGGATTAGTGTTAAATGTATTACTAAAGCATTTGTATCGCCAAGCTCCCATTTTAGTTGGCGTACCGCTTCAATATAGGGTAATGACTCTATATCACCGACCGTACCTCCAATCTCGGTAATTACAATATCATAATCCCCACTTTTTCCTAAAATTTGGATTCGTTCCTTAATTTCATTAGTAATATGCGGCACTACCTGAACTGTTTTGCCTAAAAATTCACCACGACGTTCTTTTTCAATAACGCTCTGATAAATTCTACCGGTAGTTACATTATTTGCTTGCGACGTAGGTGTATTCAGAAAACGTTCGTAATGTCCAAGATCGAGATCAGTTTCTGCTCCATCATCGGTTACATAGCATTCTCCGTGTTCATAAGGGTTTAACGTTCCTGGATCTACATTAATGTACGGATCCAGTTTCTGAATCGTAACTCTGTATCCTCTTGCCTGAAGCAATTTTGCTAAAGAAGCCGCTATAATTCCTTTTCCTAATGATGAAGATACGCCTCCGGTTACAAAAACATATTTGGTATTAGCCATGTAAACTTAACTATTAGTACGGTTGTGTTTAAATTTTGCGCAAAAATACAAAGAAGAACCCAAACAGGACATTGAAAACTTTGCAATATTCATATAACTTATCCATAATTCGTTAACAGTATAAAAAACTGAAAATGAATTGATAACGTTATATACAAAAAAAATCCTATCTCATAAAGACAGGATTTTAATTCTATAATATCAGGTTTTATTCTTCTTCTTTAGAAACCTCTTCTTTTGGTTCTTCAAAATCGGTAATTCCTTTTGCCTGAAGAATATTGTACCATTGGATCACTTTTTTCATATCACTTACATATACTCTATCCTCATCATAATCCGGTAAGACTTCACTAAAATAAGCCTCTAACTTATTCTTAGATTCCTTGTGGCTAATAGCTTGTTCGCCATTTTCTTTTTCTTGAATCCTTTTAAAAATCTCTCTTAACGGAACTTCTTCAGTAAATGTATAAATAGCAATTTCGCTAAGTATACTCACATTATTTTGTATACTAACTGATAGTTTTTTCCCATCAGCCAATGACTCTGCAACAAATCCACTACGCGTCTGTGCTTTTAATTCGAACAAACCCGGTTTTCCGGAAATTGATAATATTTTGTCTAAACTCATAAATTTCTTTTCAAAGATGGCAAATATCTACAGTTCATTTTAAAAAATCAAACATTCGCCAATATAAATTATTACTGAATTCTTTGTCTTAAATTGTATCTTAATTCTTTCTATTAACGACTCTTTTTTGCCAACGGAAATCTCATGCGATATTCTGGAGTAATTTTACCTTTAGATATATTCGTGAGCTTTCCTTTAATCAAACGTTTTTTAAGACTAGATAGTTTATCTGTAAACAAAACTCCTTCAATATGATCATACTCGTGTTGAATGACTCTTGCTGCAAGCCCACTATATATTTCGGTGTGTTCTACAAAATTCTCATCAAAATAGTTAATTTTTATAGTTTCCTTTCTAAATACATCTTCTCGTACTTCGGGAATACTTAAACACCCTTCACAGAAAGACCACTCTTCACCAGTCTCTTCAAGAATAATGGCATTTATAAATACTTTTTTAAATCCTTTCAAAACCTCTCTTTCTTCTTCAGAAAGCTCCTCGTCATCTGCAAAAGGCTCTGCATCTACCAAAAATAATCGTATCGGGAGTCCAATTTGCGGCGCAGCCAGCCCAACTCCATGAGCATTATACATAGTCTCGAACATATTATCGAGTAATTCTGATAGCTTAGGATAGTCCTTAGTTATCTCCTTTGCTTTTTTCTTTAATACAGGATCACCGTATGCTACAATGGGTAAAATCATTTAATAAATATTCTATATTTTCTATTTTTTATTTTATTGAATACACTTTATAAATTATAAAGATAATCCTGAAGTATGATGGTGGCACTAATCTGATCTACTAATGCTTTATCTCTTCTTTTTTTCTTTGATATTCCGCTGGCAATCATAGTATCAAATGCCATCTTAGAAGTGAACCGTTCATCTATTCGTTTTATCGGAATATCAGGCAATAATGCTGATAATTTCTTTAAAAATGGTTGTATTAACTTCTCACTTTCTGACGGTTCTCCGTGTAAACGTTTCGGCTCGCCAACTACAAACAATTCTACTTGTTCTTGTGTCACATAGTTTTGTAACCAACCCAATAATTCTTTAGTATCTACAGTGGTTAACCCAGAAGCTATGATCTTGGATTCATCTGTAACAGCTATCCCACATCGCTTACCTCCATAATCTATTGCCAAAATCCTTGCCATACTTTGTTTTATGCAAAAGTATGACATTATTATAAATTAGGGTAAAATATTAAGAGTATCCTAAAATATTTAATGAGCGTATGATTTTAGAATGAAGCTATTATCTTTACGAAAATTTTTTATCAATGAACCAACTAAAAGAAACCATAGAAAAAGCTTGGGACAACAGAGAGCTTTTAAAAGAATCCAATACTCAGGATGCCATTAGAAAAGTCGTAGATCTTTTAGATTTAGGAGAACTTCGTGTAGCAGAACCGATAGAAGGCGGATGGCAAGTTAACGAATGGGTTAAAAAAGGAGTGGTACTCTATTTTCCTATTCAGAAAATGGAAACACTGGAGGCCGGTATTTTCGAATACCACGATAAAATTCCATTAAAAAAAGGGTACCAAGCAAAAGGAATCAGAGTAGTCCCGAATGCCGTTGCTCGACACGGAGCTTACATTTCGCCCGGCACTATCTTAATGCCTAGTTATGTTAACATCGGAGCATATGTTGATGAAGGAACTATGGTAGATACATGGGCAACAGTGGGTAGTTGTGCACAAATTGGTAAAAATGTACATCTGAGTGGTGGTGTTGGAATCGGCGGTGTTTTAGAACCATTACAGGCCGCACCAGTAATTATAGAGGATAATGCATTCATAGGATCCAGATGTATCGTGGTTGAAGGCGTTCGTGTAGAAACTGAAGCAGTACTTGGTGCTAACGTAGTATTAACTGCTTCTACAAAAATCATTGATGTTACTGGCGAAACTCCGGTAGAAAGCAAAGGAGTTGTTCCAGCTAGATCAGTGGTGATCCCTGGAAGTTATTCTAAAAAGTTTGCCGCAGGAGAATATAACGTTCCTTGTGCTTTAATTATTGGTAAACGAAAAGAAAGTACTAATAAGAAGACTTCTCTTAACGATGCACTTAGAGAGCACGATGTAGCTGTTTAATTATAAATAAAACATATACTTGTGAGCTTGTCTTTTTTTAGGCAAGCTCCTTATTTTAATCGATAGTCTTAAATGAAAATACTAGTCATTCAGCAGAAAATGATAGGCGACGTGCTTACCAGCACTATTATCTGTGAAGCGCTTAAGAAAGAATATCCTGGAGCCACTATTGATTATCTTATAAACTCTAGCACAAAACCTGTTATCCAAGAAAATCCATTTTTTGATCATATTGTCGAATTCAAGAACGAATATCGTGACAGTAAAAAAGAGTTTTATTCTTTTTTAAAAGAAATCAAAAAGTCAAAATATGATTTGGTGGTTGATGCATATGGAAAATTAGAAAGTAACCTTATCTCCTACTTTTCCAAAGCTCCGGAGAAAGTTTCTTTTTATAAATGGTACACCAGATTTTTATATTCGAAAGTTATTCATAGAAAACCTGAACCTATTACCAGTGCTTCAATAGCTGTCGAAAACCGATTGAGATTGGTATATCCAGAAGATAAAATTGCCACTCACATTATTCGACCCAAAATATTCCTAACGGAAGAAGAGAAGAATTCATCAAACTCCTATCTAAAAGACAATGGAATAACCTCAGAAAAACCTCTTATTATGATTAGCGCATTGGGAAGTGAGATGAGAAAAACCTTGCCATTTGAATATATGGCTAAGGTCATTGATGAAATTGTCAAATCTACTAATGCGAATATTCTATTTAATTATATTCCCAGTCAGGAAAAAGATGCAAAAGCCATTTACGACCTAACTAATCCCATGACTCAGGATCACATTCATTTTCAGGTTTTTGGAAAAAGTCTACGCGAGTTTATAGCCATCCTATCTCATTGTGATGTCCTAATTGGAAATGAAGGTGGCGCAGTTAATATGGCGAAAGCTTTAGATAAACCAACATTTACGATTTTCTCACCTTGGATTATCAAAAAAGACTGGAACATGTTTGAAGATGGTCTCAAACACGATTCGGTTCACTTGTACGATTTTAAACCCAAATTATATGGAAACAAAACACCGAAAGAAATGAAAGATAAAGCTATAGAATTATATAAAAGTTTATCACCAGAATTTATTATCCCAAAATTAAAATCGTATCTAAACAACCTGAAACTTTAATCTTTTTCGATTCCAAAAGGAGTTCTGATAACTTTATCCCGTTTGGTAACTTTTCGGATTGCCTTATTTTTTGTGATCATCTCAGGTTGTACATATCCTCTTTCATGATACAGATGTAAACAAATCGCACTATATCGAATTTGCTTTGCCCTAATCCCTAAATTAAATAATCGCTCTCCTATCTCTCTATCTTCTCCCCCATACTGCATGCGCTCGTCAAAGCCATTAACTAATAACACATCTTTTTTCCAACCAGAAACATTCATTCCATCCCAAGTGGCTTTAGTAGGAGTTATAAAATTAAGAAAGCTCTCTTTAAATCCCCTCGAAGTTAATTTATTCAACTTAAAAGAAGATTTCAGCCCGTGTCTTTTTAACCAATTTACGTTAAAACAGTTTTGAGTTTTAATATCTTCTTGAGTAATACCTTCTGAAATATCTTTAGGTAACTTAAAATAACCTCCCGATAAAAACCAACCAGGTTTTCTTAATCTAAGATGCGTTTCAATAAAATCATTTCTTGGTATACAATCACCATCTGTAAATAGTAAATAATCAGCAGAAGCCACTGTAATCGCTTTATTTAAAATTACAGTCTTTCTAAACCCAAGGTCTTCTTGCCATATATGCTTTATAGGATATTTGACCACCCTAGAGAAATCTCGAATAACATTCTTAGTTTCTTCGCTAGAACCATCATCCGCAATGAGTACCTCAAAACCATTTATGCTTTGATGTTCATAACCTAACAAGACTTTTTGCAACCATTGTGGTTGATCATACGTACTTATAATAACTGTTATTATTGGTGATTGCATTGCCGTAAAAATAACTATTTTTGCACGATAGCGTGCTAATAAATAAAACATCTATCAATCTTAAAACACCAGAATGGTTAAACTATCTGCCGTTATCATAACATACAATGAAGAAAAAAAAATAGAGAGATGCTTATCCTCATTAG
Source organism: Aquimarina besae (assembly GCF_042434905.1). Taxonomy (NCBI): domain Bacteria; kingdom Pseudomonadati; phylum Bacteroidota; class Flavobacteriia; order Flavobacteriales; family Flavobacteriaceae; genus Aquimarina; species Aquimarina besae. The sequence goes on along the minus strand of NZ_CP170199.1, from coordinate 2,406,894 downwards.
TTGGTGTTGTTGATGAAATTGTAGTTGTAGATTCTTTTTCTACCGATAGAACAGCAGAAATCTGTAAGCAGTATGACGTTAAATTTATTACACAAGAATTTCTAGGATATATAGAGCAAAAGAACTTTGCAATCAACCAAGCTTCAAATGATCATATCATATCGCTTGATGGCGATGAAGCTTTATCTTCTGAACTACAGGATTCTCTGATCCAATTAAAATCTAATTGGGTACATGATGGATACTATATGAACAGGTATAATAATTTTTGCGGGCAATGGATAAAATATTCTGATTGGTATCCCGACAAAAAACTAAGAGCTTTTAAAAAAGGTTCAGGCTCCTGGAAAGGTATCAATCCACACGATTCCTACAAGTTAGATAATCCTAAGTCATCTGCTAAATTACAAGGGGATATCCTGCACTGGAATTATACAACCTATCAAGAATTTAATCTCAAAACAGATAAATTCTCTACCATCTCTGCAGAATCTTATTATAAATTAGGAAAAAAAGCACCCGTTTGGAAAATTGTTGTAAATCCAACGTGGGCCTTTTTCAAAGCTTACTTTTTGAGATTGGGATTTTTAGATGGTTTTAATGGATTTGTAATCTGTGTTCAAACTGCAAATATTACATTCCTGAAGTATTCAAAACTTAGAGAGTTGATAAAAAACGGTACATCTTAAAGTTAAGATTCTTCTCTGTACTTCTTTTTCCAAAAGAAGATTTTTCGTTTTAATTTTCGTTTACCGTGATAGCGATTCTGAAATTCCTGAGTGTACTGCCACATCCACTTAAATATCTCAGCTTCATTTTCACCTGTACATTTAGCATATTCGTTACTCATTACTCTAACCATCGATTCGTGAATTGTGAGTCGTGCAAAGTTTTTTATTCGAGTTTCAAAACTCATCTCCCCAAATTCCATTCGATTTAAATCAACCAAATAGAACTCATACCCATTTTCTGTTCTCTCAATTAAAGTATTTCCCGGAGAATGGTCTAAGAAATTCACTCCATTCTTATGTAACTCATAGGTAAATCGCGTAAAGGCTCTCAAGATTTCCTCATGATCCGCAATACTAAAATCGGTAGTCAATTCTCTATAAGTAAGGTCACATTCAACCAGCTCGCTTACATAATAGCTTTTTTTGAACAAAAGTGGTGTTGTTCTTATTTCATAAGCAACCGGAAAAGGAGTTTTGATTCCTAAATCTAATAATTTATTAGCATACATATATGATCGCTCAGCTTTGGATTTTCTAAAAAAACGATAGGCTATCTGATTAATAATATTAGGAATCTTGAATGATTTAATCGTATATTTTTCACTATCCAGATTTACAATTTTAATGACATTTCGTTCTGCATCACCTAGTATTTCATCGTACTTTTCAAAATTATCAAGGGCTTCGACAATAGATTGATGCATATAGTTTTTGGTAGTATGTACAATGATATTTTTTGACATCATTTACCTATCTGATAAACTTCGCTACAGTAGCATATTGAGGAAACCTTATATCTAAATGCCTAAAAAACAAAGGAATATTATAAAGCAAAGGCTTAATTGATTTACTTTTATTAATTCCTTCATGTGTAAGTACCGTATAACCAAGGTTTTCATACATCTTCTGAATACTTTTTCCGGTAAAAAAACGAAGATGGGTTCTATCCATTACCCCATAATCTTCATATTCCCAATCTTTATTAAAAAGCACCTTTAAAAAGGTATTATGATATCTAACATTAGGTATAGAACTTATCACTACGCCATTCTCGGCAAGCTTATGCTTTATTTTATCTAAAACCATATAAGGATCAACGAGATGCTCTAAAACATCATTAAAATAAATAACATCAAAATAGTTATCAGGCAATTCATCTAAAAAGTCTTCACATTTTCCAGAAAACACTTTATCCAGTTTAGTCTTAGCAACTTGTGCTTCACTATCCATATATTCAATTCCCCAAACTTCTGCTTCTGTTTTATCTTTTATAATTTTTGCAAAGGCACCATTTCCACATCCGACATCTATGACTTTTTTGGTTTGCTCAGGAATATATTTTATCATTTCCTTTCGAACGTTATCATAGTAACCATCTGGTTTATTATCGTAATCCATAAACATTTGTTTGATCATCGCAAATATATCAAAATATAGCTTCTATCTTAAAGTTATACTAAGTCATTATAATGATTATCATATATTCACCTTTTAGAATGAATATTTATTTCTAAAATCCTTTACTTTGTAACATAAATAATATTTTAATGAAAGTATATCCTAAATGCTCTTTAGTCACGCCTACGTATAATTGGCCAGAGGCTTTAGAACTATTACTTTTAAGTATAACAAAACAAACACATCTCCCTAATGAAGTCATAATAGCCGATGATGGATCCAGAGAAGATACAGCAGCGTTGATCAAGCGAATGCAAAAAGAATTCCCTGTACCATTACATCATATCTGGCATGAAGACAATAAAAATCAAAAGCCTGCTATTATGAATAAAGCCATAGCTAGTGCTAAGTTTGACTATATTCTAGAGATCGATGGTGATATTATTATGCATAAGGATTTTGTAAAAGATCATCTTTCTTTAGCAGAAAAAGATGTTTTTCTATATGGTAGTAGAGTAAATATACGAGAAGACTATTTGGACACTCTATTTGATAAAAAGCAAACGCATTTCAACTTCTTTTCAAAAGGCATCAAAAAAAGAGGACGTACCATACGTATTCCTTTTCTTGCTAATAGATATAAAACAGAAGACAAACGCTCTTCTAAACTAAGAGGTTGTAATATGTCTTTTTGGAGAGAAGATTTCTTAAAAATTAATGGTTTTAATGAATCTTTGACCGGTTGGGGTATTGATGATAGCGAGATGATCCAGCGTTTAATCAACATTGGAATAAAAGGAAAACGACTTAAATTTAAAGGAATCGTATACCATATTTACCATAAGGAACAAGATAAAAGTCATATCCATATAAACGAGATTATCGAGAAAGAAACCACAGAAAAGAAAATTACTTATATCGAAAAAGGAGTTGATCAATATCTAAAAGACTAATCATGTTTGATATTTCGGTTATTATCATTAATTATAATTCTGAAGAATATACTATAAATTGCATAAAATCGCTCTTAGAACAAACTTCAGCGCAGCTATTTTGCCAATATATCATAGTTGATAATGGTTCTGAACGTCAAAGCTATGTCAAGCTAAAGAAGTATGTAGATTCTATAAATATCATTCCACCAGTAGAATTAATTAGAAGTAACATCAACACTGGTTTTGGAGGTGGAAATATGATTGGTGTACAAAAAGCTACTGGAAGATATATCGCCTTTATTAACAATGATACAATTCTTGAAGATGATTGCTTGTCATCGTTAAAAAACTTTATGGACAAGCGATTAGATGTTGGTGTTTGTGGACCTCAAGCCTTCACAGAAGATAAAAAAATCTTACCTACAATAGATCATTTTGCGTCTTTAGGAAGAGAAATTCTTGGAAGAAAATTTCTTGAAAAATCCAATTCTAAAAAGTATCCAAAACGTAAAAAATTATACACAGAACCTAAACAAGGTCAATTCATCGCAGGAAGTTTTATGTTTTTCAGAGCTGATGACTTTAACATCATTGGAGGATTCGATACAAATATCTTTTTATACTACGAAGAAACCGATATTTGCAAACGTCTTGCTGGTATTAATAAATCTGCGTATCTCGTTCCAGAAGCTACATTTATACATTATCACGGTGCAAGTACCGAAAAATCAGTTGCAATTAAAACTGAATTAAAAATTTCCTTGATGTATATCATTAGAAAACATTACGGTATCATTCCGTTTTACATATTATTGACCTACTTACAGATTAGATATTTCTTTAGTAGTATTGTAAAACCAAAGTATTGGCCCTTATTTTATACTTTGTTATTACAGGCTCCACTCACGAGATCTTTAAAACACAAACAAAAAATTAAACCAGTACTATGAAAATATTGATCGTTGACAATTCAGGGATTATCCCAGCAATCAATTACGGAGGTATTGAACGAGTAATATGGGGGTTAGGAAAAGAATTGAATAAACTGGGACACGAAGTAGTTTATTTAGTCAGGCCTGGATCTCGATGTGATTTTGCAGAAGTATTAGCACTTAATCCTGATCAGGATTTAAATTCTCAAATACCAGATGATATTGATATAGCACATTTTAGTCATACGCCTCTTTATGAAGTCAATAAACCTTTCATTGTAACTATTCACACGAATCCACCAAAAGCCGAAATATTAGATATAAATACCGTTTTCATCTCTAAGAATCATGCCAACAGATTTGGATCATCGACCTTTGTATACAACGGTTTAGATTGGGACGACTATACAGACCCCGATTTGGATCAGGAAAGAACATATTTACATTTTTTGGGAAAAGCAGCCTGGAAAGTGAAAAATGTATTTGGTGCAGCCAAAATTGCCCTCGAATCAAAGAATAACCTACATATTTTAGGAGGAGAAAGATGGAACTTTCGAAATTTTAAAAGAGGTCTGAAATATGTTTTAAACCCTAAAATAATTTTTAGAGGTATGGTAAATAATGAAACCAAAATGGAGATCCTTAAGTATTCAAAAGGACTTCTATTTCCGGTAAAATGGCATGAACCATTCGGATTGGCCATTATTGAAAGTTTATATGCAGGTTGTGCTGTTTTCGGTACTAAAAATGGTTCGTTACCAGAATTAATAACTCCTGAAGTTGGTTTTACCGGTACCGGATCTGATGAAATTGCAGAAGCTATTCGAGAATTCGATTACAACCCCAAAAGATGCCACGAGTATGCCGTAAAATATTTTAATTCTAAAGTAATGACAACATCCTATCTAAAATTATATGATAAAGTTATTTCTGGAGAAACCATCAATAAAGAAGTCCCAAAGTATATAGACGCAGAGAATGTAGTTCCAAAATTCAACTAATGGAAGATCAAAGAGAAGAAATAGAAAAAACAATAGACGTTCTTAAAAAAGGAGGACTTATACTCTATCCTACCGATACCGTTTGGGGAATAGGATGTGATGCTACCAATGCAGAAGCAGTAGATAAAATATATGCTTTAAAACAAAGAGCAGATAGCAAAGCAATGCTATGCCTTGTCAGTGATTTTAAAATGCTTCAGCAATATGTAGAAGAAGTTCCAGAAGTGGCTTATGATATTCTCAAATTCGCTACAAAACCAACAACAATTATTTATGATCGTCCTTTGAGAGTAGCAGAAAATCTGATAGCAGCTGATAATACCCTAGGGATTAGAGTGGCTCGTGATCCCTTTTGCGGAAAACTTATTAGAAAATTTAAACGCCCTATTGTTTCTACCTCAGCAAATATTAGTGGAAAACCAACTCCTCGAAACTTTCAAGAAATGAGTAAAGAGATTTTGGAAGGCGTGGACTATGTCGTAAATTTGCCTTTGAAAAACAAAGATGCTAAACCTTCCTCCATTATTAAAATCGGAGGCGATAGCACCGTAAAAATTATAAGGAAGTAAAATATCAGCACCTTTGCATATAAGGTATCTATAAGAACAATTTTTGATTTCGGGAATACCCTCGAAACTTTAAAATCTCGATTATCGAGTACATTGATTCATGTCGGAAGAAAATAATTACAAAGAAGCATTACAACATGCTGTTTTTAATGCCATAACACAAGCTGCAGCTAATCTTAGTTTAGAAAGTTATGTTATTGGAGGCTTTGTTAGAGATCATATTTTACAAAGAGGTACTGCCAAGGATATCGATATTGTGGCGGTAGGCAGTGGAATTGAATTAGCAAAAGAAGTATCAAAATTACTTCCCGGAAACCCTAAAATTCAGATATTTAAAACCTATGGAACGGCAATGCTAAAAGCCGGCGATATCGAGGTTGAGTTTGTTGGTGCCAGAAAAGAATCTTATCGAGAAAATAGCAGGAATCCGATTGTAGAAAATGGAACATTACAAGATGATCAAAACAGAAGAGATTTTACGATCAATGCCTTGGCATTAAGTCTTTCTAAAGATAATTTTGGAGATATACTGGATCCGTTTGACGGGTTGGAAGATCTTCGTTCTAAAATTATCAGAACACCATTAGATCCAGATATCACATACTCTGACGATCCACTGCGAATGATGCGTGCTATTCGTTTTGCAACACAGTTAAATTTTAAGATCGAAGAGAAATCGCTAAAAGCAATTACCAAAAACAAGGATCGTATTAAAATCATTACTAAAGAACGTATTGTAGACGAACTAAATAAAATTTTATCAAGCGAAAAACCTTCTGTAGGATTTTTGCTTTTAGAAAAAACAGGTTTATTACCTTATATACTACCAGAGCTAGTTGCCTTAAAAGGTATTGACGAAGTAGAAGGACAACGCCATAAGGATAACTTTTATCATACCCTAGAAGTTGTAGATAATATTTCTGAAAATACAGATGATCTATGGCTGCGTTGGGCTGCGTTGTTACACGATATTGGAAAGGCTCCTACTAAAAGATTTAGCAAAAAAGTTGGATGGACATTTCATGGCCACGAGTTTGTTGGTTCTAAAATGGTCTATAAACTATTTAAGCGTTTAAAAATGCCCTTAAATGACAAAATGAAGTTTGTTCAGAAAATGGTTTTAATGAGCTCGCGTCCAATTGTTATTGCATCAGATGTGACAGATGCTGCTGTACGACGGCTGGTATTTGATGCTGGTGATTATATTGAAGAATTGATGACGCTTTGCGAAGCAGATATTACCACCAAAAATCCCAAACGCTTTAAGAAGTACCATAACAATTTCAAGATCGTTCGCCAGAAAATGGTGGAAGTAGAGGAACGTGATCATATCCGTAACTTTCAGCCTCCTGTGAGCGGAGAAGAAATTATGGAAACTTTCAATATAAAACCCTCTCGTGAAATAGGCATTATCAAAGAGGCAATCAAAGAAGCTATTCTGGAGGGAGAAATACCTAATGAACACGAAGCTGCCTATGAATTTATGATAAAAAAAGGAGAAGAACTGGGGTTGAAGAGTAATAAAGTATCTAAGACACAAAGAAATTGAGTGATTTAGTTTTGCTGGCTTAGTAATTTATAAAGCTTATGGGTACGTTTAAAGACTTATTAATTTGGCAGAAATCTATTGAATTAGTTACTCAAATTTATTCTGAAACTAAAGACTTTCCTGCTGATGTACAATATGGATTGACATCACAAATTAGAAGATCAAGTATATCTATTCCAAGTACTATTGTAGAAGGGTATGGAAGATTAGATAAAAACAACTAATTACGATTCTTAAATATTGCTATGAGTTCTCTTTTTGAACTACAAACCCAGTTAGAAATTTCTAAAAACTTAAATTTTCTCAATAAAGAAAAATTTGAGGTTATCTTTGAAAACACAAGAGAAATTGAGCGTATGTTAGCTAGTTAAATAAGGAAAATCAAAATATTTTAAATACTTAGGTACTTAGATACTTTTAAACTTAGATTCTAAAAAAATGAAAAAATACTTTAGACCACTTGTAATTACTTCTGTTGTGCTTATCTATTTGATTATAATTGCCGGAGCAGTGGTAAGGATGACAGGATCAGGAATGGGATGTCCTGATTGGCCTAAATGTTTTGGATACTATATTCCGCCGACGGAAGAGGCACAAATTCAATGGAAACCCAATCACGAATATCAGAAAGGGTTTATTGTAATCCTAAACGAAGAATTAAGAATCGCTGCCAAAGATTTTACATCTTCATCTACATTCACCCCATCGAATTGGGAACCCTATACGAAACACGACTATGCTAAATTTAATGTATGGCATACCTGGATCGAATATATCAATAGGCTGGTTACCGTGCTATCCGGAATCCCCATCTTATTAATGTTTATTTTATCATTATGGTTCTGGAAAGAAAAACGAAAGATAACACTGTTTTCAGGATTAACGATTATTGCCATGGGATTTCAGGCATGGTTGGGTAAAATTGTAGTGGACTCTAATTTGTTACCTCTCAGAATTACCGTACATATGCTTGTCGCTTTTATCATTTTGGCAATTTTGCTCTATATATTATTCCTGACCAGAGATCGAAATATTTCAGTTGCATTTAATAAAAAGTTTAAAAGCGTTTTGGTCTTTTCAGTTATACTTACTTTAATTCAGGTAGCTTTAGGAACTCAGGTAAGGCAATATGTGGATGAACAGATCAAAATCATAGGAGAACTTGCCAAATCAGAATGGCTAAATCCCCCTACACTTACTTTTTATATACACAGATCATTTTCCATTTTGATTGTCCTAATCAATGGCTGGTTATTATGGTACAATAAAAAAATGCAACTGAAATTGACCAAATTGAATTGGGTCATTGTACTTATTGGTTTAGAAGCTTTAACCGGGATCATTATGTACTATTTTGATTTTCCTTTTTTATCCCAACCTTTACATCTAGTAATTTCATCTTTGCTATTTGGAGTACAGTTTTACATATTGCTAGAGGTGTTCAAAAATAAATCTATTGAAACCTGAAAATTTAAAATAGTCAGAAACAAGTTTGTATCTTTGTGCCTCCAAATTAATCAAGAATGATTTACCGCTTCAGAATTATCCTGGATACCGAAGAAGATGTATTTAGAGATATCGAAATAGAACAAGATGCGACTTTAGAGCAGTTTCACGATGTCATCAACCAATCCTTTGGTTTTGATGGTATGGAAATGGCCTCTTTTTATACGAGTGATGAGCAATGGAATCAAGGAGAAGAAATTTCTCTTTTTGATATGAGCGATGGTAATCAACCGGTAAGATTGATGAATGAAACCACATTGCTAGATGTAGTTCACGAAGCTTCCCCAAGATTGATTTACATATATGATTTTCTAAGTATGTGGACTTTTTTAGTGGAACTGGCTGAAATTGCTGATTATGAAAACGGTAGAGAGTATCCCAATGTGATGTTTGTGCACGGACAACTACCAGATAATGCGCCGGACAAAGAATTCAAAACAGATGAATTTGATGAAAATGATGACGAAGAAGGTTTCTTGGATCTTGATGATTATGATGAACTTGGATTCGATGAAAATTGGAATTAAATCTTGAGTATTTAAGCTTCTTAGAATCAAAGAATATATTCACAACTGAAATTAAATAGATCCCAGCCTTCGCCGGGATGACATATACGTTATGATCAACTTATACAGCACCCAAATAGAGTCGCTTTCGATTCACAGAATAGGTAATAAAAGTAGAAATGAGAATATTTTTCTTTCAGATGCTCCTTATACACTAAATGATGAGCTAACGGCTCTACTAAAAGAATATTTCTTCAAACCATTTAGAGAAAAAGAAGAGAATTATTTTCAGTTTGTCAATGAAGTAGATGTAGAATTCAATCCACTCTATAAAATAGTTACCGAAATTTTTAACAATCCATCTTCTGCTCACGAAAAATCAAAAAGAATTGCTTCTCTTTTGTACGAACAGTCACAACATCCTCATATTAAAAGTGGAGAAGTATATGTTACCTACTTAGAAAACCTAACCATTGATAACGAAAAAACAAGTGCTGTTGGGATTTTTAAATCAGAATTGAAATACGATTTCCTGCAATTTGAAGAAAAAGGAACTAATTTAGAACTACTCCATCAACAAGGAGTAAATCTGAACAAGCTTGATAAAGGATGTTTGATCTTTAATCACAAAAAAGAAGAAGGATATAAAATTCTTTCAGTCGACTCTAATCGCTACGATACTAAATATTGGCTAGAACATTTCTTGGGGGTTGAAGCTTTTGCCGACGAAAACTTCTATACCAAAAAATATATGAAATTTTGCCAGGACTTTGCCAAAGATGTGGTATTACCTGCAGAAGACAAAAAGGAGGAAGTAATGTTTATGAATCGAGCGGTAAATCATTTTGCAAAAAATGACACGTTTGAAGAATCTGCTTTTATAAATGAAGTCATTGACAATCCCGATTTAATTCCAGAATTTAAGCATTATAAGACAGAGAAAGCTCCAAAATATCATATTGAAGATCTTACAGAATTCCCAATTGCGAACACCGCTGTTTCAGCAGCAAGAAAAAAGATGAAAAACACTATCAATCTGGATACCAATATCCAGATTAAAATGGATTTCATCAATCCGGAATCTGCCGAAAAATTTGTAGAAAAAGGGTGGGATGAAGAAAAACAGATGTACTACTATTTGGTATATTTTAATAAAGAGCAGAAGGATTAATATAGAGATCAGGATGTGATTATTTGAGTTAATAATCTTAAAACTCAAATACTCAAATACCCACCTCGCACCTATTAACCTTCCAGCAACCGCTTCATATTTACATTCTCGTAGTTTCTTCTTACAAAATCCAACGCAGTTTTTAAAATTTCGCCCATGGTTTTACTTCTGCGAAACTTTAGATCCAAGGTAAAATTATAAAGATGTTCTCTTAACTCCTTTATATTTTCCTCTGTAGAAATAGTATCCTTACACATACATTTCACCAATGTTTCATATCGAGATCTCGAGTTTAAAATTCGCTTTGCTAAAACAGAACGTTCTTCTTTTTTATATTGTTCGATAGAGTTGGGCTGTAGCTTCTTCATCACAATGTCAACCATATCAAAATTCTCTTTAAAAAATTGAGGCTGATATACTTTTAGTTTTCCTTCAAAACATTGTTGATCAAAATCGATGGCCCTGATTTTATACTCTACGTGATCAAAATCGTGGATCGGAATAATGACATAATTATAAGAACGCATATCGCCCAACAGGCGCATCTGGCATCGCTCATTGAATTTTACGAATTCTTTAGCAATCTGTGATTTGGCTTGATCACTAAGATCCGGTAAAAAATCCTTGATAAATACGTCTCCCGGAATTCCGGCGATATGTTCTTCTATCAAAGTGTTTTTATATACCAAAAAGTTGATCCTATTTGGTGAAAACATATGCTCCAGCTCTAATCCATAAATTCTGGATGCATCAGCTTTCTTTACATATATATAAGTGTAATTATCATTCAGGATATTTCTTACTCGAACTCTAAAAGGTTTAGAATTTCCGAAGGTACAGTAATCAATAGCATCAATATTCAAAAATTCTATAGCATCTTCGTTACCATCAGAATGTAATATGGTATAAACTTTTTTTAAACTCGACTCGATCTCAGGCCGCTCGTGTTCTTCATAGTAAACACGAACCCACAACGTATCTTCATCATTACTATCGTATACAACGATCGAACCTGAAAACCTTAACAAATCATCATAAAACACAGGTATTTTAATTTTACGATTGCATTCCTTTAGGTAACTATCCAGGCTATCATTAATTGGATATGTAGGTTTCTTTTTAGACATTAACTTTTCTTCCATATTCTCACAGCTTTCAGTTGGCAATTTACAAAACCTGACTTCAAATTATTATATATCCTTTAGAAATACTTTAGAGAGAAACTTCAGGGTTGCTTGTAACAAAAATGTACTCCAGTCGTCTACTATATTATAACCGCCAAAAGAAATTACAATTGGAAACCATTCTAACTCTGAAGAATCTTACAAAAAGATTTGGACCTATAACCGCAGTCAAAGATCTTTCTTTTACCATAAAAAAAGGAAATGTTTATGGAATACTTGGACCTAATGGAAGTGGTAAATCAACGACGCTCGGAATTGTGCTTAACGTAGTCAATAAAACCTCGGGAGATTTTACCTGGTTTGACGGAAACTCCTCAACTCACGATGCGCTGAAAAAAGTAGGAGCCATCATAGAACGTCCTAATTTTTATCCTTATATGACCGCGTCGCAAAACCTAAAACTGGTATGTCAAATTAAGGGAGTTCCTACGGATAAAATAGATGAAAAATTAAAGCTTGTCGGGCTTTTAGAGCGAAAGGATAGCAAATTCAGAACTTTTTCTCTAGGTATGAAACAACGATTAGCAATCGCATCTGCATTACTGAATGATCCTGAAATTTTAATTCTGGACGAACCCACCAATGGATTAGACCCTCAGGGAATTCATCAGATAAGGGAAATTATTAAGGTCATCGCTTCTCAAGGAACCACTATACTCTTGGCATCTCACCTACTAGACGAAGTAGAAAAAGTATGTAGCCACGTTGTGATCATTCGTAAAGGAGTAAAACTATATTCGGGTCCTGTTGATGAAATGAATGCAAGTCACGGTTTCTTCGAACTTAAAAGTAATCAAAACAGCATACTTAAAAAGTGGTTAAGTGAACAAAACACTTTTGGGAATATTAAGGAGGAAGAGGGCAAACTTATAGCTTTTTTAAATAGCGAATTAGATGCAGAGAGTTTAAATAAACAGTTATATGAAGCTGGTATTACGCTAACCCATCTTGTAAAAAGAAAAGAAAGCCTTGAAGAACAGTTCCTACAATTAACCAACAATTTAAACTAAAGCAATGTTACGATTACTCAATATAGAATTTCAAAAATTACGATATAATAAATCGGCTAAAGTACTGACAATAACCTATTTTATTCTAATCACTTTAATTTCTCTAATCGCCTCTTATGAATTTAGTTTCGGTGGGGTTAATTTCAGATTAGCAGATCAGGGAATTTTTAATTTTCCATATATATGGCACTTCAATGCTTGGATTGCCGCTTGGTTAAAATTATTCTTGGCTATTGTTATAGTTTCTATGATGGCTAATGAATACTCCAACAGAACATTAAAGCAGAACTTAATAGACGGTTTGAGTAAAAAAGAATTTATAGCATCTAAATTTCTTACTGTCGTTGTTTTTTCATTAGTATCTACCCTATTTTTATTTATCGTTTCATTAATACTCGGACTTATTTTTTCTGATTATAATGAGATTTCAATTATTCTTTCTGATTTAGAATTCATTCTGGCATATTTTGTCAAACTCGTTGGATTCTTTTCATTCTGCATGTTTTTAGGAGTTCTTATAAAACGTTCTGCTTTTGCATTAGGATTTTTGATTTTCTGGCAACTTATCGAATTGGCATTCAGATTATTTTCCGGGTTGATCAAATGGAAATTTGATTCGGATATCATTGATAAAATCATACCTTTTTTACCTTTAGACAGTATGGCCAATCTGGTGAATGAGCCTTGGTCTAGATTAAATTTCGTACAATCGGCTGCTAACCAGTTAGGAGAAAACTTCCAGAGAGACTACGCTGTACATTGGTATGAAATTATTATTGTTCTGGTTTGGACCGCAATATTTGTGAGACTTTCATATTATCTTCTTAAAAAGAGAGATTTGTAATATCTTTGAGTTTTTGAACTCAACTCATGAAACACATATCATTTGTCCTTTTATTTTTATTAGGTGCAACTTTATTTGCACAGGGAGAAGCTAATAATTGGTATTTTGGGCAAAATGCAGGAGTAAATTTTAGTACAACGCCTCCTACTCCGCTGACCGATGGAAGAATCAACACTTTAGAAGGTTGCACTACAATATCGGATGCTACAGGAGGTCTTCTTTTTTACACAGATGGTTCCACAATTTTTACACGGAATCACGATATTATGCTAAATGGTGTTGATCTTAGAGGAGATACATCAAGTACTTCATCTGCTTTGATTGTACCTCAGCCAAACACACCTAATATTTATATTGTTTTTACGGTAGATGAGCCTCATCACTTTAATGCTGATAATGATCCTAACACTTTTGATGGAGATGGTGTAAATGATGGCTTGTTGTATTCTATTGTCGACATGACTTTGGATGGTGGAAATGGAGCGGTGGTAGCCGGGCAAAAAAATGTTCCATTAATTACCTATGACACCTCTGACCCTGCTGAAAGTTTATATAAATGTTCAGAAAAAATTACGGCTGTAAAAAGCGATGATTGTGATTCGTTTTGGGTGATTACCCATTTTATAGATACCTATTATGCATTTATGGTAGACCAAACAGGAGTTAACACGACTCCGATAACCTCTCAGGTAGGAGTTACTGTGCCGGTTTCAGGATATCGAAGAAATGCTTTAGGATACCTCAAAGCTTCTCCAGAAGGAGATAAGTTGGCTGTGGTGCATTTTGGACTCACCAATGTAACCGGAGGTGATGGACCGGGTAAAGTTTTGTTTTACGATTTCGATAACAGCACGGGTATTGTTAGTAACGAAATAGAATTATATGATGGAGATGCTCCTTATGGTATAGAGTTTTCACAAAGCGGTGAACGTTTATATACAACGGTTGGTGAAGGAAATGGTGGATTTGGTAATGGATTTTTAATGCAATTTGACCTCACCTTACCAGATACTCAAATAGCTGCAAGCGGAACAAGAATTTTAAATGAGAACGGACAAGATACTTCTAATTTTAGTGCCGGCGCATTACAATTAGGCCCAGATGGCAGAATATATAGAGCCTTGTACGATTTTGACTCTGGAACCGGTAATTACCTTGGAGTTATAGAAAATCCCGAAGCTGTGGCTGCCAACGTAAATTATCGAGATCAGGGACTATTACTTAATGTAGATGGTAGAAGAGGCTCAAGGATAGGTCTACCTCCTTTTATCCAATCAATTTTTGCGCAAACCATCGATATCATTAACAGTGGAGATCCTAATAATGTCAATCTTGTTTTATGTGAAGGAGACACTTATCGATTAGAGTATCAAGATATCCCTTCTGCTACATATACCTGGTTTGTGGACGATATTCAGATTACAGATACCAATTTCTTTCTTGATATTACCACAACAGGCAATTATCGATTAGAAGTAGATCTTAACGATGGTAGCTGCCCGTTGATAGGTGTAGCAAACGTAACTTTTTTTGAAGTTCCTTCTGTTCAAAATACTCCAGCCAATCAAATTATTTGCGATGATAATAATGATGGCATTACAGACTTGGATCTTTCCGTATTTGATACTACCATTCTGGGGACACAAGACCCTAATCAGTTTCAAATACGCTATTTTAGATCAATTGCTGATGCGAACGCAGCTCTAAATGAATTGCCTCAAAATTTCACTACTGAAAACAATCCACAAACTATTGCCGCCAGAATCGAAAACATCGGAAATATCGATTGCTACGATACAACTAGTTTTCAAATAGAAATTTTTAATGAACCAACTGCATTCGCTACTAGTCCAATTCTTGCCTGTGATAATGCGGATGATGGAGATGACACCAACGGAATGATCGCTTATGACTTAACTACTGCTAATACAGATATTTATAATGGTCAAAGTGTTTCTGATTACACTATTACCTATCACACTACACTTTTGGATGCTGAAAACGGTACTAATGCCATCGTAGATCCAACAAACGCTGTGTTATCAAGTACAATGACTGCAGTATATGCAAGACTTGAAAATAATGTAAATCCGGATTGTTTTGACACTTTGGAAATTCCGGTAACCATTAATATTTTACCAGAAGCTAATGATACATCCTTAACTCAATGTGACGAATATATGAATACCAATGACGGTATCACATTATTTAATCTAAATGAGGCCTCAGATCAAATTACCGGAGGAGTAGCAGACCGCTCCCTCTTATTTTTCGAAGATTTAACTTCAGCAGATGCCGGAACGCCATCCATTATGAATACCACTAGTTATCAAAATACCGTTCCTAATCAGCAGATTTTTGTTAGGGTTACTAATGATGTTACTGGCTGTTTCAGAATAGCGACATTAGATCTTGTAGTCAGTACGACGTCTGCCAATGATGCAACGTTAGCTGTATGTGATGACGATGGTATTGAAGATGGTTTTAGAGAATTCGATCTTATCCAAGCTGATGCACAGATCTTACTTGGTATCGTAAGTCCAAACCTTTCCATTAATTATTATGAAACTACCGAGGATGCATTAAATGAAACAAATCCAATCACTCGCTACACGAATACAACCGCTGGTACTCAAGGACAAGATATTGTATATGCAAGAGTTGAAGACGATTTAAATCAGTGCTTTGGAATCAATGAGGTGGCACTTTTTGTCAATCCTCTACCTGATATCGAAGATCAAGATGAAGCATTTCTATGTGAAGGCACCAATATTATTATTGATTCAGGATTAGAATCCGGAAATCCAAATAATTTCGACTATCTATGGTCTACGGGAGAAACTACAGAAAGTATTACAATTAATACTGCAATGGACTATTCAGTTACTGTTACTAACCGCATAACAGGATGTAACAAGGATCGAACCGTATCTGTTACTAATTCTGCACCAGCTACAATTAATAATATTGAAATCAATGATGCTTCTAATAATAATACGGTCACTATCAATGTCACTGGATCTGGTAATTACGAATTTGCCATAGCCTTTAACGGAAGTAATATCAGAACCTATCAGGACAGCCCTACATTTACAGATGTCCCGCCCGGGTTTCATACTGTATACATTAGAGATAAAAACGGATGCGACCCTGAAACTATTCAGGATATTTCTGTGGTAGGATTTCCTAAATATTTTACACCTAATGGGGATGGTTTTCACGAAACCTGGAATGTAGAAGGCATATCATCTCAAGTTCTGGGCAATTCTATCATTTATATTTTTGATCGTAGCGGAAAGTTAATAAAACAATTGGTTCCTTCAGGTAATGGTTGGGATGGAACATATGGCGGAAGGTTAATGCCATCAAGCCAATATTGGTTTCGGGTACAATTAGGAGACGGCAGAATTCGTACTGGAAGTTTTTCTTTAATACGATAAACTTTACCCAAAATTTATACACTCTTTTAAAAATAGTAGTAGTATTCTGTATCTTTATTCAGAAAAGAAAGCGCATACCATGAAGTTCGAACTCAAGTCAGATTTTAAGCCCACCGGAGACCAACCTGAAGCGATAAAACAACTAGTAAATGCAATAGAAGCAGGAGAAAGATACCAGACACTTTTGGGGGTAACCGGATCCGGTAAAACGTTTACAGCCGCCAATGTCATTTCTCAGGTACAGCGACCCACTCTAGTATTGGCGCATAATAAAACCCTGGCAGCTCAGCTATATTCTGAGTTCAAGCAATTTTTTCCTGAGAACGCTATAGAATATTTTGTTTCTTATTATGATTATTATCAACCAGAAGCCTATATCCCGACTACGGGAACTTATATAGAAAAGGATCTATCGATTAACGATGAGATCGAAAAACTGCGATTAAGCGCTACCTCTTCCCTACTTTCAGGGCGCAGAGATGTATTAGTAGTTGCTTCGGTTTCGTGCTTGTACGGTATTGGAAATCCGATCGAATTTCAGAAGAATGTAATTTCTATCCAACAAGGACAATTCGTATCAAGAACAGCATTACTCCATAAATTGGTTCAAAGTTTATACTCCAGAACTGAAGGAGATTTCCGCCACGGAAACTTTAGAATTAAGGGAGATACCGTAGATATTTTTCCGAGCTATGCGGATGATGCATTTAGAGTACATTTTTTTGGTGATGAAATTGAAGAAATAGAGGCCTTTGATGTTCAAACTAATGAAATTATAGAAAAATATGACCGCTTAAATATCTATCCTGCTAATATGTTCGTTACCTCTCCGGATGTATTACACGGAGCTATTGATCAAATCGCTTTGGACCTTGGAAAACAAGTAGAATATTTTAAAGAAATAGGAAAATTTCTAGAAGCCAAGAGATTAGAAGAGCGCACCAACTTTGATTTAGAAATGATCAAAGAGTTGGGCTACTGTTCCGGAATCGAAAATTATTCTCGCTATCTTGATGGTAGAGAACCGGGAACCAGACCTTTCTGTCTATTGGACTACTTCCCTGATGACTATTTGATGATTGTAGATGAAAGCCACGTAACCATTCCACAAACACATGCGATGTATGGTGGTGACCGATCCAGAAAAGAAAATTTGGTAGAATATGGTTTCAGACTTCCGGCTGCTATGGATAACAGGCCCTTAAAGTTTGAAGAGTTTGAAGCACTTCAAAATCAAGTCATCTATATCAGTGCTACTCCGGCAGATTATGAATTACAAAAAAGTGAAGGAACTTATGTAGAACAAATCATCCGTCCGACCGGATTACTGGATCCCATTATAGAAGTACGACCTAGTCTCAACCAGATAGATGATCTGATTGAAGAAATGCACAAACGTATCGAAAAAGATGAGCGAATATTAGTGACGACCCTGACCAAACGGATGGCAGAAGAACTGACTAAATACCTGACCAGAATTGACATTAGATGTCGCTATATACATAGTGATGTAGACACGCTAGAACGGGTAGAGATTATGCAGGATTTACGAAAAGGACTTTTTGATGTACTGATTGGTGTAAATCTGCTTCGAGAAGGGTTGGATTTGCCTGAAGTATCTTTAGTTGCAATCCTGGACGCGGACAAAGAAGGATTTTTACGAAATAACAGATCTCTTACCCAAACCATCGGTAGAGCTGCAAGAAATGTAAACGGGTTGGCGATTTTATATGCTGATAAGATCACGCACAGTATGCAGGAGACTATTGATCAAACCAATTATCGTCGCGAAAAACAAATTGCATATAACACTAAACACGGAATTACACCTACGGCTATCAAAAAATCCTTAGATAATGCTCTAGCAGGTAAAAAAGTAGAACCCTATCAATTTGAAACTGCTCCGACCTTAAAAGCAGCTGAAGAAGAAACTGCTTATTATACCAAAGATCAGTTAGAGACTCGTATTCGAAATGTTAGAAAAGAAATGGAAAAAGCTGCAAAAGAACTTGATTTTATGACCGCAGCCAGATTACGAGATGAAATTAAAATGCTACAAGCAAAAGTGCAAGATCAAAAAGTATAGTTTTTGTAAAATAGTTATAGAAAATTAAGCAAAAAGGCGGTGTCGACGAACAGAATACCGACCTGTTCAATTCGGATTTGCTTTGTAAATTGTTTTACGTAGCCTTACACTTAGCTCAGCAGGACGTTGAGTGAAGCCGAAGTATTAAAAACAAAAAAGAACACAAAATTTAAAACGAATATGGCATCTATAGAAGAATTCATACAAGGCATTCCTAAAACAGAACTTCATCTACATATAGAAGGAACATTTGAACCTGAGTTAATGTTCGAGATTGCCAAAAGAAACCAAAAGAAGATTCCATACAACTCTATTCTAGAATTGAAAAACGCTTATAAATTCAATAACCTCCAGGAGTTTTTGGACATCTATTATGCTGGGGCTGATGTATTGATAACAGAACAGGATTTTTATGATCTTACCTGGGCATATCTCACAAAAGTACACGAACAAAACGTAGTACATGTGGAGATATTTTTCGACCCTCAAACACATACAGATCGAGGGATTCCTTTTGAAACGGTAATTAAAGGTATCCGATCTGCGCTAGAAGACGGTACATTAAAACTGGGAATTACTTATAAATTGATCCTTTCGTTTTTAAGACATCTGGATGAAGCATCTGCTTTTAAAATCTTAGAAGAAGCATTGCCCTATAAAGATTGGATCAGTGCCGTAGGATTAGACTCATCAGAGGTTGGTAATCCTCCATCAAAGTTTGAAAGGGTTTTTGCTAAATCGATCGAAGAAGGTTTTCTAACGGTAGCCCACGCAGGTGAAGAAGGTCCAGCGGAGTATATTTGGGAAGCCCTGGATTTGCTAAAAGTTAGCAGAATTGATCACGGTAACCGTTGTCTTGATGATATAGCATTAGTAAAACGACTTGCTGATATGCAAATACCACTAACCGTATGTCCGTTATCCAATTTAGAATTAAAAGTAGTACAAAACTTGAAAGAACATCCTATAGCTGAGATGATGAAAAAAAATCTATTGGTCACGGTTAATTCTGATGATCCCGCTTATTTTGGAGGATATATGAACGAAAATTATTTGGGAATTGCCAAAGCTTTACACCTTTCTAAAAACCAAATCACAACCTTAGTAAAAAATAGTTTTAAAGCAAGTTGGTTACCAGACGAGGAAAAAGAAAAGAGAATTCGGGAGATTGATGCCTATTTTATTACAAACTCTTAAGATAAAATCGACTTAACGAATCATTTTGGCCATACTCCATACATTTGTACGCTAGGATATTTTCCTTTTCTTTAATCAAATCTTAAAAAATAACCGTCGAATGAAACGTTTATTATACGTTTGTAAACGGTTACAATCAAATTTTATAATAGAAATATATGTAACAGTTTACATACAAACTTGTTGTGTGCAATTTGGGGAATTTGTTTATTATACCAATTTTTGGTATATTCAACGTAAATTAGTACTCAAATGAACAAAAACACATCTATATCACTTGGAAGTTATTTCGACCAATTCGTGCAAAATAGTATAAGCGAAGGAAGATTCAAGAACGTTAGTGAAGTTATTCGTGCTGGATTAAGACTTTTAGAAGAAGAAGAAACTAAAGTAATTGCATTGAAGAAAGCTATTCAAGAAGGAATTGACAGTGGAATAGCTCACGACTTTGACCCAAAAAAACATCTTGAATCTCTAAAAGCGAAAAAGCAGTCGAATGGCTGAATATAAATTGACCAATAAAGCTGTTGAGGATTTATCAAAGATTTGGGATTATACTTTTGAGGTTTGGTCGGAAAAACAAGCTGACAAATATTACACAGAACTGATTTCTAATTGTCAAGAAATTGCAGAAAACCCAGATATAGGGAAATCCTACGATGGAATATCAAAGCAACTTCTCGGAATGAATACACATCGACATATCATATTCTACAGAACTTTGAACGAAAATTATGTTGAAATAACGAGAATATTGCACGAAAGAAT
The DNA here is from genome assembly GCF_042434905.1 of Aquimarina besae. Lineage (NCBI taxonomy): Bacteria > Pseudomonadati > Bacteroidota > Flavobacteriia > Flavobacteriales > Flavobacteriaceae > Aquimarina > Aquimarina besae. Next base: position 2,386,067 of record NZ_CP170199.1, on the reverse strand, counting down.
GGATTTAAAAAAACGAATAGCTGAATAAAAACTGCACACAACACCATTTATAATTCATCGCTAGTACTCGCAACGAAATCATACACAAAACCGCTAGCATTGGTTATGGAAGCAATTTTTGAAATTATAATTATCCTAATCTTCTCCTATCCTGGAGCAGGATTTAGATGGTTCATTTCGAGGTTTTGGAAATCTAAAAAAACTTTCAAAGATTTTTTAAACGATGATTCATATATGAATGGAATAATTGGTTTATTGGTACTTTCTGCTCCTGTAATAATATATAATCTAATCTAACCAATTTCAAAATGGGAATATGTAGATTGTGTTTGAAAAACAAAAAGTTGATTAAAGCACATATAATTCCTGATTTTATATACAACGGAATGAAGGACGAAAAAAATGTATTTCATTCTATAAAGGGAATTTCTGATGAAATCAAGCCCATTCCATTACAAACTGGAGAATTTGACAAGGTAATACTTTGCGAGGATTGTGATAATATAATACTCGGAGGCAAATATGAAAGATATGCCAAATCATTAGTTTTTAGTGAGAAATTAAATCTGCAAACTTATCCAACTTATAAAGCGGAAAACGGCAAGGATTTTTCAATACTTAATGATATAAATTATGGTAAAATGAGATTATTCTTGTTATCAGTATTATGGAGGGCAAGTATCACAAACAGATCTTTTTTAAAGAAATTGATCTAGGACATAAACAATGGGATGACAATTTTTTACCATAAAAACAAGCAGGATTTTAATATTTTGAACTCTATTTTAAAATAAAAACGAAAGCCTAACAATTTGGATATTGCATATGCTCCCTTCGGGAAGCAAACGCACCATACAAGAGACGTTACAAAAAATATTGAAGAACAATAGTAAAATAATAAAGTTTAGTTCTAAATCGAAATTCGAAGACTCAAATGTTTATAGATTATCGGAATTAAAACCAGCTGGAACCAAATTAATCTTGGAACCAAAGACGGAACTAATCGAACTCTTAAAACTGACTTTATTTGACTTGACCTTAAAACAAGTTCTTATCATAAAAAAAACGTTAAAAAAATCTCACTCGAGAGATCCTCATTTAAGAGAATATATACTTGTAGAGACTGGTAAAAATTTCTCAAAGTATACCCCAAATAAATTTGAGCAATATTTTACGAAGAGAATCGACGAGGATAGTTATTTTCAACTAAAAACATATTTAAGAGAAATATTCAAAGAAATACCATCCGAACACAAGTATAAAAAGGAAATTATTCATAATTTAAAAATCAATGACCTTTTTAAAAACAATTTGATTTCAAGTGTTTTCTCTTGGTTTAAAACTAATCCAAAAGGAAATAAACTAAAAAAGGATATTACCGAATACCTAAATGAGGTAGACAGGAATATTGAAAATTTAATCGAAAACGAACCCGATAAAGCATTAGAACTGATACTATTTCTTCAAGGAAATATTTTTCTGCTTACAAAACTAAAATTTGAGCTTTTAGAAAAACTTAAATTAATTTCAACTGTACGTTCAAGTAATGATGACAAATATTATGACGACTGGTTTTGGATTGATTTCATGCACGATTCTGATTTATCAATTTCTGACTTAATTTCCGAAATCTCTGAAGTTTTTGATTCGATAGATGATTATTTCGACTTTGATAGCGGAGAAGATTGGGATGCAGATTTTGATTTCGATTAAAAAATACTTACCGTAACATTATATATAAAATCAGAGCAAAGTTTAGTGCTCGATCGAAAGATCTTTTCCTTTTGTAGAAGTGCTAGATTTTTATAAATAAAACAAGAAATAAAAACACACAGATAGATCAATTGGTTTAAGTATTCTTACCTTGCTCCGATTCATATATTTGGCGATACAAAAAATTACAGAACTGAATGAAAAAACTAATAGAAATTTTAATTCTTGCCATATTGATTTCAGGTTGTTCTGAAAAAGAAGAATCTGGTGACAGACAATCAAAACAATTCTCTTCTGAAATTATAGAGTTGAGGGATTATTTTAAAATTCCTGGACTTGCAGTTTCTATCGATAACGATGGAGAAATTATTTATCGGGATTATTTTGGATTTTCGGATATTGAAAACTCTACTGAATTGAAATGGCCTACTTGCCATATATTTAACGTAGTGTGCATTTCACTGAAAAAAAAATAATGGAAGAAATAACGTCTGCAATTTTAGAATCTGACATCGAAAAGTTGAACAACTTATTGAATAAAGTTGAGATTCTTAAATTAAGCGGTTCTGACGTTAAAGAACTTATCAAATTGAGTAAAGACAAAGGTGTTTTAAAAGTTGAGGCGACTATTTTGTTAAAATATAAAACGGAATTAAACTCATATTCTGATGAGGAAAAAGAAAGATCTATTATTGCATTAATTAAAGAATTAAGTGAAGATTTCTATTGCTCAGGTTGGAATGATGGAATTGAGAAAGAGTTGTGGTATTGGGGAAATGGAATATCTGAACCACACCAAATATTTAAAAAGGGAGTGATTAAGTCAAATGCAAAACTTGCCGTTAATTTTGGAAAAGAAATCGGACTTTGGACAGAGTGGAATAATAATGAAAATAAACCAAAAGCAATCTCAATCGAAGATTGGAATAAAAAACTGAACATATAATAAACTTGTTACCACACGGTATATGAAATAAAAAAAGTGAGTTTTTTAAGTAAAATAAGAAATTGGTTTAAATCGGACTATCGAAAGAAAACGAATAATATTAACCTAGATGGAATTGACGATCGAGAATTTGAATGGTGTATTGTTGGAAATATCGTAGATCGCCACTTTTATGGAGTGGAAAAAGAAGTAAGACGAGGAACCAAGCAATTTCGACCAGGAGCCAAAGTTTACTGTATGCCTGAATTTGGAGGAATGGCTCACGAAGAAATTCGGGTAATAGGAAAACCTCGAAAACAAAACAGGCTGATCAATATTGTAATGAAAACTAAAAAAATAAAGAATTTTAGAGTTCAAAAAGTATATAATCCAAAAATTCAGTTCGACCTGGGCAGTCACCTATATTACTGGAAAAATAGACGATCTGAAAATGAAATAGAACATCTAAATGAAATGGTGAAATACTTGAACACTCTAACAGAAGAACTAAATAAAAAAAGTATATAACGAGATAAATAAATCATTAATGGTTTCGCCATAAAAACTTATACAAGCAGCGTAGCATTTTAACCAAGATTCAAAAAACAAAATAAAAAATAAACCAACCAGTCTAATTAAATAAAGTTTTATATATTTGTACTATGGGATATAAATATAAGAAAGAAGATATTCTAAATGTGGGCTATGAAATTTTCAGAAAAAATGGTTACCACAATGTAGGTATAAATGAAATATTAAAGGCATCGGGAATACCTAAAGGTTCTTTTTACAATTTCTTTGATTCTAAAGAAGATTTCGCTCAACAAGTGATAAACCAATATGGTATTTCAAACCAAAATTGGATAGAAAATTACTTTAAAGAATCTAAGTTATCTCCTATTAACGCTCTGAAATCATTTTATTCTATGGTTATAGATATGAATGAAAAAGATAATTTCGCTGGTGGTTGCCTAGTTAATAATATGAGTATGGAGGTTGGTCGAAACAACGACACACTTGGCTCAGAAGCAAACCAACATTTTATTGGATGGTTGCATATTCTTTCTCCCATTATTGCCAAAGGACAGGAAATTGGGGAAATAATTACAGATTATTCTTCAATAGAATTGGCAGAGTATTTACACGCTGGATTTTATGGCACTTTATCTCGTACTAAGGTTACTAGGTCCAGAGTATTTATGGATACTTGGTTGGACATAACTTTCAACCTAATAAAAAAATAAAAAAATTTAACATTAAATTAAACAGAACAGTCTAATTAAATTAAATCCAAATGAAAAACATTTTCAAATTATCCAGCTTAACGATACTAATTATCGCTTTAAACTCCTGTAAATCGGTTGATTTAAGAACCGAATCACTTAAAAAAAATACCATATCACATTCAGAACAAAAAGGAAAAGACCTACTTACCAAATCTAAAATAGCGATGGGTTATGATAAATTATCTGAAGTAAAAGTCTATGAATCAACTGTGAAATTTGAATGGAATAATTTCTGGTTATTAATGCCTATGAATGCATTTCCTGGAAATAATGGTAAAGAACTTCAATTAAGACTTGCAACAAATAGTTTTGATGGTCAGGTAGAATATTTAGAGGGACGCAAAAAGAATATAGTTCAGGGGGTACAAGCTTGGCAAGGCTATAAAAAAAAATCTTACAGCGATAATCTCAAACGTCACGAACACGACAGGTATATTTGGGGACTTGCTACCTATCATTATTTATTAGAAGCACCCATGCATCTTCCTGATGCAGAAATAATAAGATATGCAGGAAGTAAAGAACTTGATGGTATTTCGTACGAAACAGTTTATGTTACTTGGGGGAGTGAAGAACCAAATAAGAAGTTTGACCGCTTTTTAGTCTATATCAATCCAACAACCAAATTTATTGATTTATTAGAAGTAACAATAAATGATTTTTTTATCAAGATGCCAAAAGGTCTACAACACGCAACGGCTAGATATGAGCGCAAAAAAACAAATATTGGAACTTATTTGCCAAGCAATATCAAGATTCAACTTAAAGGTCCCAAAAAACCAAAAAATAAAGTTTACAGTATCTCATTAGATAATTACCAGTTTGATTCATTCGATAAAGCAATATTATATCCTATCGAAGGATTAGAAAACATTGGGCTCTCTAAACCAAAAAAGTAAAATTAAATGAAAAATAAAAAAGAAATATCCGCAAAATTCCCTTTCAAATCTAACTATCAAGAAATCCTTAAATCCAAGATTCATTACATAGATGAAGGTGAAAAAAATTCTGAACATACATTTGTGTTAATACACGGAAATCCTACATCAAGTTATTTGTGGAGAAATATCGTCCCTCATCTATCACCATTAGGACGCATAGTGGCACCTGATTTAATTGGTATGGGAAAATCAGGTAAACCAGATATTGACTATACTTTTAAAGACCATATCGACTATATGGATGCTTTTATTAATAAAATGGATTTGAAAAATATCATTTTCGTTATTCAAGATTGGGGTTCCGGTATAGGCTTTCATTATGCAAACCGTTTTCGCGAAAACGTATCAGGTATTGTATTTCTTGAAGCCATCGTTAGACCTATTTCATGGAGTGATGCTAATCTCATAGAAAGATTTATTTTTAAACGTTTTCGCCATCCAAAAAAAGGTTATAAGATGATAGTCAAGAATCATTTTTTTGTAAACCGTTTTTTACCAATGATGACAGGTAGAAAATTGACCAAAGAAGAAATGGAGCATTACAGATTACCTTATCTAAAGAAAGAAGACCGTAAACCACTTTTTGTATGGCCATCTCAAATTGCCATTAGTGGTACACCAAAATTTAGTACAGATATCATACAATCATATGGTGATTATTTGCCCAATTCTGAGGTTCCAAAATTAATGTTTCACGTTAAGCCCGGAATGATAATTAAGCCAAAAGAAGCTAAACATATCATTGCAACTTGGAAAAATCTTACTGCAATAAATCTTGGTAAAGGCAAACATTACATACAAGAAACACATCCTCACGAAATTGGCGAGGGAATTTACCATTGGTATAATAAAACATATAAATAAGCAGAAATGATAAACCCTATTATAAAGAAGCTGATTATATTTTTACTAACGTAATCATAACAGAAGAATAGAGATGATCTCGGGGAAATTGTTTATCTTTAGCCTACAGCATATCTAAATAATAGTTTTAAGCTAGTCAAAATTTAAAATCCAAAAATTTGACAAAAGCCAAAAACTTAATGCCCCAATATCTAAACAAAAGTGGAGATCAGAACCCACCAAAAAAAACGGGGCGTATTCTGAAAAGCCTTACGAGTAGGAAAACAAATAAAAATTTAAAATGTCAAAAGTTATCGTTTTAAGTGGTCATGGATCCTGGGAAATGGGAGATGGCTACGTCACTCTTCCTGCCAGATACAGTATAAAATTTTACACCGATAATATGAAACTCCTTAGTGATACTTTGGGTGGTAACATTGATAGAGGTAACGTTGCCGGACTGATTCCGGATCAAGAGGCCAGCCCATATTCAACTATTCCCAATATGCGCTTATATCCACCAGACGGATTAATGATTCAAGCACCTGATCAAAATACTTGGAACGTAGTCGATATTCCCACCGGTATTATTCCACGCGATGATAAAAACCTGCAAATACATGTTGCCGACTATTATAATGATGGTATGAATTTAAAAGAACTATTTGATGTACTTGATCAAGCTTTATTTGGACAAGAAGTTACTATTCTTTGGGCAGCTTGTCGCGATATTGGTTTAATTGATGCGGGTGGTGAATCATTTGGTGTTAATGTTTTACAGAGATAGCATAAAATATTTTCTTAGAGCGATGTGTTTTTAAAAACACCCAATAACTTAAACACTCGCTATTGATACAGAGTTTTATATAAAACAAACAATCTAGCTGCTACATTTTCAACCAAAAATTGACAATTCAGCGGTTAAATGAAGTATTATATTTTATAATGAAATTCGATTATTCTAGACTACTCTGCGCTTTTAAAAAAGCATACTTGTTTTGTAGCAATCTTTTACACTTGCATATATTTTAATAAAGATTATGAAAAAATATTTGAGTTTTATGAATCTATTCTTGAAAAAGAATCCAAATAGATCTAAGGCTACAAAGACTTTCCCTATATGGTAGAACGTAACTTTCCTATTCATAAAAAATAATATCTTCATACCAAGATCCATTTCAATACTTGTAATAAACTTAAACGTTAATGGAGTACTGTGAAAATAAGACGATACATATCCCAAGATAAAGAAGCAGTAATTGAATTGCTTAATTTAAATATCCCAAAGTTTTTTGATAGGTCTGAGAAAGAGGATTTTCAAAAATATTTAGAGACCGAAATAGAAGATTACTATATAGTAGAAGAAGAGAATGAAATCATTGGTGCAGGCGGCATCAACTATGCTGCCCGTGATAAAACAGCTATCATTTCCTGGGATGTCATTAAACCAAGTGCGCAAGGAAAAGGAATCGGCAAGAAATTAACGGAACATAGAATTAAGCATATTAACAAAAAGGATGAAATTGATTTGATCATTGTAAGAACTTCTCAATTCACTTTTAAATTCTACGAAAAGATGGGGTTCGAACTGGTAAAAATTCAAAAAGATTATTGGGCAAAAGGCTTTGACCTATATTTTATGGAACAGGAAAATAAAAGTTAGCTTCAATCAGGTTTATATAGCTTACAAATTAAAAACATACATTATAAAATAATTTACAAATGGTTGTTCGCAACATATAAATTAAGACTCGAAAAAATGAAGAAGACCATAATAATTCTAATATTTATTTCAATTTTAGTAATTGCATGTAACACCGAACGGAAGAAATACGAAATTTCAGGAAATCAAAGTAATATGATCAAAGAAATGATAGATGCGGTGAACGAAAAGAATCCTGAAAAATACGTTATTGGCTTTGCCGAAGATGTAAAGGTATTTGTAGAATCCCAGATGAAAGTTAATGGAAAAATAGACCTAAAAAATAATAGAGCCACACATTTTGAAAATCATCCAGATGTACGTTCAGAAATACAGCATCTTGTAGAAATTGACAATAAAGTAATTCTACACGACAAAGTTTGGCTTGATGATTCGGACAAAGAAGGTCAAGATATCGTAGAAATTTTCACTTTTAAAGATGAAAAAATAATCAGGGTTGATGTGATTCAGCCAAAAGATTTATTTAGAAATTAAGTAGTTACCTCAGCAAACACTTTTTTAAAAATAAGTAGTTTGTGGTAATTAAATAATACCTTCAAAAATTTACTGACATTGATTATCTTTAGGAGTAATGAATAACATCTTACTATATTTCGACTGGTATAGATTAAATGCCGTAATGATCCCAATCAAGAAATCCATCTGTTTACTACTATTACCAATATGTATTTTGGGCTGTAACTCCATCACTGAAAAAGATATTGTGATAAAACCATTACCTGCAAAAACCGAGGAAGCTCAAGCCAAAATAATATCTGTGCTTAGCGGAAATGAAAAAACAAACAACTCACAGTATATCATAAATAGTAGAACAACTGTCAACGAGAAACGAATAGCTAGAGCATATCTTTCTCAAATCATAAAACAATTAAATTTTACTCCGGCTACACATAATTATCAAGAACCCAATACAAATGCATTCATTGACCTATTGATTGGTCCTTTTAGAGGTGTAAATTTATATACAAAAGTCCCTTCTAAAACCAGCTCTAATGAATATGTAGTTTTAGGAGCACATTACGATACTGCCCGAAATTGTCCAGGAGCTAATGATAATGCATCGGCAGTAGCTGTCCTTTACGGAGTACTTAAAAAATTATCTCAGGTACAATCCAGAAATAAAAATGTACTCATTGTATTTTTCGATCAGGAAGAAGAAGGGCTTATAGGCAGCAAGGCATTTGCCAAATATTTAATACGAAACAATTTTAATATACATTCTGTTCATACGTTCGATCAAATTGGGTGGGATAAGGATGCAGACAAAGCGATAGAATTAGAACTACCAACACCCGAGATCGAAAAATCATATAAGACTAAAGCTGATCAATTAAATATTCCCGTTTACATTACCAAAGTAAATTCGACTGATCACCATTCATTTAGAGAAGCGGGATTTACTGCTGTTGGAATTACAGAAGAATATGTTGGTGGTGATACAACTCCATTTAAGGACACAGAAAATGATACTTTTGATACTATAGATGTGGAATATATTAGATCCACTACCCAACTGATTTTTGAAGTCATACAACAAATTATAACAGAATGATTGGTAAGAAAAACATCAAACAAGATAGAGATCATCTTTTTTATAATTCTATTCTCATTTTATCTTTGCTTTTGTTTTTTACAAAAGGTATTCAATATGCAATTTTGGGTAGTTATATCCCGATAATACTATCGACTACGATTATTATAGTGTTTTATATATCAAGAAAGAACAAAAAGTTTCTTAACACTGTTTTGAAAATATGGTCCTTTTTAATCATTGCGTGGTCTTTGATCCGATTGCTAATTGCAGCTGTAGATCATTTTGGCAAAGAACTTATGGAGAATCACCTACAAGAAAATCTTGGATTTTTGGGCTCATTGGTGAGCATTTGTTTTTTAATCGCTGGCTTTTATCTTTTTAACAAAAAACGCAGGTATAATTGGCTCTTTAAAAATTTTGAGCAAAAAATTTTATAAAACGAAATTTCATTAATGGAATAAAGCGCAAATATTAGTCTGAAATTATCACTATTTTTAGAAGATCAATGATCTATGTATTCATCACTAAAAACAGTAATCAATCTAACATACAAAAGCCGCACTATTTCGAATATCTCTAAAAGAAACTCTAAGCTATGAATGATCTAAAAATTGCCAAAAAAACTACTCTTGCTCCTATTTCATCTATTGCTACAAAATTTGGAATTGATCCGGATCAAATAGAAATGTATGGCAAGTTCAAAGCTAAATTACCCTTAGCTGCAATCAACAAAGAAAATGCCGAGAAAAGTAATCTCATTTTGGTTTCGGCTATTTCTCCTACTCCTGCTGGAGAAGGAAAAACCACTATGTCTATCGGTTTATCTGAAGGATTGAATCAATTGGGCAAAAAGACGACAGTAGTATTAAGAGAACCTTCTCTGGGTCCGGTTTTTGGAATTAAAGGAGGTGCTACAGGAGGAGGTTATTCGCAAGTCTTGCCCATGGAAGACATCAATCTTCATTTTACAGGAGATTTTGCCGCCATAGAAAAAGCACACAATCTCTTAGCTGCAATCATTGATAACAATATTCAAAGTAAAACCAATACCCTTTTATTGGATCCAAGAACAATTAGCTGGAAACGCGTAGTTGATTTAAATGATCGTGCATTACGTCGCGTAATTGTTGGTTTGGGTGGAACCACATCAGGTGTCCCACGAGAAACCGGTTTTGATATTACCGCGGCTTCAGAAATTATGGCTATTCTGTGTTTAGCCGAGAATTTAAATGATCTTAAAAAACGTTTAGGTAATATTTTTATAGGTTACACCTACGATAAGAATCCTATTTATGCCAAAGATCTGAAAGCTGAAGGTGCAATGACCGCCTTGCTTAAAGATGCTATAAAACCCAACCTTGTACAAACAATTGAGGGTAATCCGGCAATCATCCACGGCGGACCTTTTGCTAATATTGCTCAGGGAACAAATACAGTTATAGCTACGCTTATAGGTATGTCATATTCTGAGTATACCGTTACCGAAGCTGGTTTTGGATTTGATTTGGGAGCCGAAAAGTTTTTCGATATCAAATGTCAGAGTGCCGGGTTAAAACCTAAAGTTGTGGTACTTACTGCCACGATCAGAGCCTTAAAATATCACGGTGGTGCGGATTTAAACGCTCTCACTATTCCTGATACTGAAGCCCTACAAAAAGGCTTACCTAATTTAGAAAAACACCTTGAGAACATCACTAAATTTAGAGTAACACCTGTTATTGCCATCAATAAATTTACGTCTGACAGTGAAGCTGAAATCAATATTATCAAAAACTTTGCAGCTTCGAAAGGTGTAAAAGTTGCCTTGGCAGAAGTTTGGGAAAAAGGCGGAAAAGGAGGTCTCGAACTAGCTAGCCACGTTATTGATGTTGTAGCGTCAGATACTTCTAACTTCGAACCATTATACAAATGGGAATCTCAAGTAACAGATAAAATAGAAACTATTGCAACAGAAATTTATGGGGCAAAACATGTAGATTATACTTCGAAAGCCAAAGCGCATTTGAAGAGAATTACGGATTTGGATTTGGATCATTTACCGGTCTGCATTGCAAAAACTCAAAAATCATTATCTGATAACCCTAAATTATTAGGTAGACCCAAAGACTTTATTCTTACAGTAAGAGAAATTGAAATTGCTGCCGGTGCAGGTTTCTTGATTCCGATTACAGGTGATATTATGAGAATGCCGGGATTGCCTGCACATCCGGCATCCGAAGGAATAGATGTTAATGAGGATGGAGAAATAACAGGATTGTTTTAATTAATAAGTAATAAACAAACATCCATAATTCATCGTGATTTATTTTAAGAATTTATTTAAACTAAAAAGTAAACTGTTTAATTTCAATAATTTGATTTGTGAGCTTGGAACATCTGAAATTCTTGAAAACGCCATATCTATCAATAATTACCCATTCAAACCCTCTATAGTTTATCCTGAAAGCATCGTGAAAGCTGCTGAAATTAATAGTATTTGTATCGATTTTGGGTATTTAAAAATTATGATCAAGGACGATATTGTCTTTTTAGCGGCAGATAAAAAAGAGGCATTGAAAACATTTGCAGAAAAGAACGACATTCCGCTCATACCTTACAGCTGGAATTGGGATTGGATTCTGGAACCTTACCTTGATACAGAATTCACAGAAGAAAACAACAACCAAGTTACCGCCAGGCTTTTTGAAAATGGTTTCAACAAAAATGAAATTGATACCATCAGAAACGAAATTGGAAAACAGATGTATAAATATAACTTTCACACCATGTTATGGGAATGGTGTAGTTTATCACTCTATGATGTTTTATCTGCCATGCGTGCAAAGTATAACGAAAAAGAATTCAGAGATTTTTATAATAGAGCTATAGTCATAGAAAAACGGAAAAAAGCAGTATCATAGATTTTCGAAAAATAACGTTTAAGCAGCCTTATTATCAAGTAAGATAAGGTATTATAATCCATTTTAATCTATTGTGGCATCCAACGTCTAGTCTGATATAATTTAGAAGCAATCCAAGCAGCAACCACCATTTCTAACCAACTTAACGGAAGCGTTATTAAAAGAATACTCCAATTAGACAAGCCCATATTGGCAGTTGCCACCCAGAAGATTACAAATACACATAACCAAATGATCGTACTGGAAACTAAAACAGATTGAAAACGGTTACCAAATTCTCTGGCATAAAGCCAAAATAAAAATACCAATAGTGCCGATAACAACATATCCCAGAATCCCCAAATAGAAAAGATGCTTATATCCATTTCTGCAATACCGCTTTTATAGTCAAAAAATGATTGTACACGAGGCATAACCAAAACAAAATATCTAAATACTTCGGAAACATTAATCCAAATGCTCGTTAGTAGTGCTATAATAACAAATTGCTTTATTCTGAAATCATTTATCTTCATTTCTAATTTATATTAAGGATTTGTCTAATGGTTTTCATCACGATATCAGGAGCAGGAACGTCAGGAGTTGACCGGTATATAGCTATAGATTTTTCTAAATCACTAATTTGCCGAACTAAATCTATACTTCGATTGGAAAAATGAGCAAATCTTAAATCTTTTGGATTGATTATTTGTTGATCAATGAGAAAGTCTATTTTTCGATTACATCGACAAGGGTTTTTGCTATTTACCAAACCGCATTTTTTATTCAAAAAATTTCTAATTTTTCTTCTGGATCTAGACAATTTCTTTCTAAAATTTTCTGCAGTGATTTCCATAATCTCAGAACCCTCTTTACCATTGAAATCAAGTATTTCGGATAAAATGTAGACGATCCTATCCTCTTCACCCAGACAAAGCAACAATCCTTGGGTACAACTAACTTTTACTTCCTCTTCTAACAAAGACAACACTCCTTCGTTTTTAGAATATCTAACCACATCTGACTGACCTAAATCGATTAAATCTTCGTAATCTTCAAAAGGCATAACAAATTCTTTAGCTTTTTTACCTTTTTCAGTTAGTAAATAATTGGTAGCGACTCTGTAGACCCAAGTTGTAAACTGGCTCTTATATTGATAAGTGCTTAGATGCGTTATTATTCTTATTAGGATTTCTTGTGTCGCATCTTTTGCATCTTCGGGGTAAAGTAACATCTTAAGAGAAAGGTTATATACTAAATCCTTAATCTCAATGATTACTCGTTCCAGCGCTTTTTTATCTCCTGAATTCGCTTTTTCTACTAACTCTTTTAGGTTTTCATTCATATCTTCTATTGGTTAGACAATTGAAAGATACAAAGTGTGACAATCCATACTAAGAAATTAATTAAAATCTTCGGATCGCTTTTAAAAAGGGAATAAACTTGCGCATCATAAAAATCTACAAGCCTTCTTATTCTTTACGCAAGATATCTTGTATAATTTTCAAGTGATGCTTAGTATGTATTTTTAGAAACTGCTTGGTATGTTTTTTATTTAACTGACCAAAAACAGGATGGATAAAATTCACATAAGGATCTAAACTTTCAAGGTCCGCAATATTTTCTCTGGCAGCTTCTAATTGAGACAGTATATCTTCAGTTTTGATAACCTCTGGAGGTAACACAGATCCGGGAGACTTGCCTTTTCCTCTAGGAATATACCCAAATGTGAAGAAAAAACTGCGAGCCAAACTAAAGCGTTTTTCATAAAAACTAGGATCAGAACTCTTGAGCACATGATGTATCCTATTAATAACTTTTAGGCTATGATCCAGATGCCAAGCAATTGGCACTTGAGAAACTTTGGCATTTACCCTGTCTCTAAACTGAATTAAATATGCAATATCGTATAATTGGCTATCCATATTTTTCTTAACATCATTAATATCTCCTTGTCCATACTCCCCCAGAAAGCCAAGTTTTGAATACCACTTAACGTAAAAAATAGCCCTTTGATTGTGTGCAATGGAAAATTTAACTACAAAAACAAGGTATTTGCTACGAATGAAAAACAAACAGAACAAAAAATAATTACAAATGAAGGGGAAATCTCACATATTTTAAAATGAACTTATACAATAATTTCTTACTTTCGTAATCTCACACTTTTTATCTGGATCATAGTTTAAGATACTATTCTTCATCTGATCTGGATTCGTCTCATAGTTTTAGGGTTTAAACTAATTTATAAATAGTATAAAGTACACCCTGTATGAAACTAATTTTATTATCGATATTTACTAGTATTTTTGCCATTGGCACACCTAAACCAAGATCTGCACGAAATGTAGATGGTATTTTTATCACCTCTACTGATCCCGAATCTGGAAGAACTATAATGATCGAAGAAGATGAATATTCTATCTGGGTTTACGTTTTAAACCCAGATATGCAAGGTATTGATTTTGACGGATTCCTCTGCTCTGTTGTTGATCCTGAATCCATTAACATAAGCCCAAAAGAAGCTACTAAAAATGGAAATGCTCCACCACTAACATCTGCTTTCGCGAATCAGTATAGCTATATCAAAAATCTTAAATCTAAAGATATCAAAATACACTGGAAATCAAATAGAATAGAAATCAAACTAAAAAAAGAAACCTACCTTATTATGGATTTAAAAACTAAAACCAGTTATTCTAAAGCACTTTCAGAAGATTGCTATTATGGCAATGCTTTATAGCTATTATTCATCTGTATTGTTATTCTTTTTTTTCGAATCTAAACGTTTAGCATCCTTTAGACTTTTATGAATCATCCATTCTAATTGCCCGTTAACACTTCGAAATTCATCATCTGCCCATTTCTCAATTAACTTAAAAGTTTCTGGGGATATCCTAAGGACAAATGATTTTTTTTTACTCATAAATTATGAATGTAATGTTCCTGCATTAATTACGGGAGTTGCTTCTTTATCACCACACAAAACTACCATTAAATTGCTAACCATAGACGCTTTTTTATCATCATCAAAATCGATGATGTTATCAGCAGCTAATTGAACCAATGCATCTTCTACCATACCTACAGCTCCTTCTACAATCTTTTTACGAGCAGCAACAATTGCAACAGCTTGTTGTCTCTTAAGCATCGCATTAGCGATTTCCGGTGCATACGCCAAATATCCTATACGAGCTTCCATAACTTCGATTCCTGCAATCAATAACCGTTCTGTGATTTCATTTTCCAATGCTTCATTCACCTCATCCAAACCGGATAACAAGGTAATTTCAAATTCACCCTCAGCAAAGTTATCATAAGGATAAGAACCAGCCAATTTTCTAACAGCTGCATCTGTTTGCACTCGCACAAATTCTTCATAATGATCTACATCAAATGCTGCTTTATAGGTATCACTTACCTTCCATACTAAAATTACATTAATCAAAATCGGGTTACCTATTTTATCATTGACTTTTACTCTTTCACTATAAAAGTTTCTCGCTCTTAATGATATCTTC
This sequence comes from Aquimarina besae, assembly GCF_042434905.1. NCBI lineage: Bacteria > Pseudomonadati > Bacteroidota > Flavobacteriia > Flavobacteriales > Flavobacteriaceae > Aquimarina > Aquimarina besae. The sequence goes on along the minus strand of NZ_CP170199.1, from coordinate 2,370,702 downwards.
TGTTTAGTGTAAAAAGGATTAGCCCAAAAGAATCCATTTTCTTTTACCGTTCCTTTATATGCCCCAAAAAGAACAAGCACTTTTGAACTGTTTGGATTTACAATAAAAAATCCTTTAATAATTAAAATTATAAGAAGTATTAATGTTAGAAATAATGGGTTTTTGGTAACAACAATTCCAAAAATTGTTACTGCGATTACCAATAGCAACACAAACGCCATAATATAACCATTTCCCGTTTTTATAGTTTTCTCATTTTTCATAATAATATCATTTTGATATCACAATAATACAAAATAAATTCGAATACTTGTGAATAATCAGCAAATATGATTCGTCTATATATAAAAAAACACCCTACAGAAAGGGTGTTTTTCGTAACATTAACTAACTAACTCAAACTTCAAATCAACTTATGAAATTTCTATAAATCTTTTTGGTTGTACTTTTGCTTCTTCTTTTTTCGGAAGTGTTACCGATAAAATTCCGTTATCATAAGAAGCTTTGATATCGACACTATTTACAGTTTCAGGTAAAGTAAACGAACGCTTAAACGTGGTGTAACTAAATTCTTTTCTGGTGTAATTGTCTTTTTCTTCTGTAGTTTCGTTTTTCGCTTCAGAAGAAATCATTAACACGTCATTATCTAATTCAATGTTGAAATCTTCTTTTACTAATCCCGGTGCAGCAAGCTCGATAATAAAATCATTATCATTCTCTTTTACATTTACAGCCGGAGTATTGAAACCTGTTTTGTTTTCATTAACAATACCCCCAAACCAATCTGTATTAAAAATGTCATCAAACATTAATGGTAATCTTTCTGTTCTTTTAATTAAACTCATTGTATTATATTTTTTAAGTTATTCTATATTTCAAATTCAATGAGTATATAGCAATTTAGATTCCAATACGATTTTTAAGACATTTTGTCATTTTTATGCATTCAAATACTGTCTTTTTGTCAAAAAAAGATAGATTTTATGACATATACGCAAAAAAAATCCTTAACTAAATGCCAAGGAGTATGCGTCTGAATTTTAGAATTAGATTAAAGTTAATTATAAAACCTAGTAAATATCGTTATCAATTCTTGTGGAGGAATCACTTTGTTTGGATACTTATGCATTTCCTTTAACACAGTATCTATTGCTTCTGGTCTTAATCCCATGTGCAATCCCATTTCTCTTATTTTGTGTAGCTCTGACAATGTCGCTTCCTGATCTACATTCATCAACAGAACCAATCGATGAAATTGCAGTATTCTCTGTGATTCTGGTTGAAGGTTTTTCTTTTCAGCTTCATTGCGCACCATATGTCCGATCTCTTCTTCTGTTATTCCTAATTGTGAGGCAACTGCTAAAATAAAATTGTACTCTTCATCTTTTATTTGCTTATCAACCTTTGCAAATTCGATCATTTCTGATAACAAACTTAACTTCTCTTCCTTACTATACATTAATCTTTAATATTTTAAGCCTACAAATATCATATAAACATATGTGTTATGGAACAGAAACAATATTTTTTTCCAGAAGTCATTTAAAAAAGTACCTTTGCCTTATGGGATTAACTAACAATGATATTTTTAAAAAATTACGTGTAGCTCATAAACTGCGTGATGACGATATTGTAAAAATATGCTCATTAGTAGACTTTAAAGTTACCAAAAGTGAGCTTGGTGCTATTTTTAGAAATGAAAACCATCCTAAATATATGGAATGTGGGGATCAAATTTTGCGTAATTTCTTAAATGGACTTATTATTCATCTTAGAGGACCAATGCCGGAAAAAAACAAACCCCCAGGAAATAAAAAAGACTAGGCATTTACTTCACAAAATAATTGCTTAATTTGGATGAGAAAAACTTTTTAAACATTCAGTCATTCATCAATTAAGTACCCATGTTAACAAAACGGGAAAAAGAAAAATTTCGTGAAGAGCTTTTCAGGCATTTAGATGGTATTGCGGTAGCTCCAGTTGCGTATTCTTTATTTAAAAATAAAGTTACCGTGTACCTCCTAAAACATAAGACTGCCAAGGTTTCTGAGATTGCAAAAGAGTTTGATGGAAACGAGGGATATCTAAATGTTGGACTACGAATGTTATCCTCACAAGGATGGCTAGATTACAAAATTGATCAAGATTCAATTTTCATTTCTACAAATAAACGATCTAAAATAGCATTTGATCATTTCTACCTTTATGAAGGCGTTGTTGATCTCTTAAAATACTCTGGAAACTATCATCCCAGGAAATTTGAACTAGAACCCTTCCAAAAATTAGAGAAACTACTCAATAAATACCAAAACAGATTAGAAATACCTATTCCTGAAGATCCATTGACAAACGAGATACAACATCAGATCTTTAAACACATCGAAGGAATTCTGGTAGGGCCGACTATCGTACATTTAGGTATGGGTGGAATGTTTCATAAATATTTTATGGAAGCATCTTTTCGAGCTGATGAATACCACCGTTTTCCTGAAAGTTTTGATATAATCCTTACTTTTCTCAGTTACCTAGGATGGTTTCATAAGAGCAATGATAATTACTCATTTACCGAAAAAGGATTATTTTTTGCCAAAAGAGCTACTGCATACGGCGTTACAGTTTCTTATATCCCAATGTTCAGGCAAATGGATGCTTTACTTTTTGATGATCCAAATGTATTATGGAATACAGGAAAAAATGAGGATGAAACACATGTTGATCGTGAAATGAATGTTTGGGGAAGCGGTGGAGCCCACACCACCTATTTTAAGAAAATTGATGAAATTATCATTAGCTTATTTAATAAGCCATTAAACGAACAACCTAAGGGAATTTTGGATATGGGATGTGGAAATGGAGCTTTTCTGATTCATCTTTTTGAAATTATCGAGTCTAAAACATTACGAGGCAAACACCTTGATGACCATCCTTTATTTTTGGTTGGAGCAGATTACAACAAAGCTGCACTAAAAGTTACCAGAGCTAACTTGATCCAGGCAGATATCTGGGCGAAAGTGATTTGGGGAGATATCAGTGATCCTGACCTACTAGAAAACGATTTGAAGGAAAATTATAACATACAGTTGAAAGATCTCCTTTCTGTGCGAACCTTTTTGGATCATAATAGAATCTGGAGCGAACCCGTGGCACAACTTGAAGCACCTAGCAACTCTACAGGAGCATTTGCTTTTAGAGGAAAACTATTGAGTAATACAGATGTAGAACGTAACCTGAAAGATCATTTTGATAAATGGGCTCCGCATATTGCCAAATTTGGATTAATTGTTATTGAATTACATACGATTTCACCAGACATAGCCTCCAAACATATCGGAAGTACAGCTGCTACCGCATATGACGCAACCCATGGATTCTCTGACCAATATATTTTAGAAATTGAATCCTTTCTGAAAATTATTGAAGAAGTAGGTCTTAAAAGTAATCCGGCTTATTTCTCTAAGTTTCCGGATTCTGACTTAGCTACTGTTAGCATACATTATATCACAGGTTATTAAACACAAACCTATTGACTTAGTTTTTGGCGTAAAGAAATACATTTCATAAAAAAATCCCGGTTGATGAATCCGGGATTTATTTTCTCTTTTGATCAACTTTTTAGGAAGCAATAACCCTTACCGGAACGGTGTAAAATTTAATTCCAGTATCCAGTTTTGTTTCTATTTTTTGGTAATTCAATCTACTTTTAATAAAACCTTTTACGATATCACTATCAGAATCAACAGACAGTACTACGATTTCACCTTCGTTATTAACGGTAAAGGTAACGCTCGCTTCGATCTCGTCTTCGACTTTAAAAGAAGGTTTCTTTAATAGTTCCTTAATTTCTTTGGTGAAATTAACTTGTGGCTCTTTTGTTGTCGTACTTGCAGTTGCAATACTACTACTGATTGCAAATGCCGCTGCTAACAGCATAACATTGAATTTTTTCATTCTATTCGTTTTTATTGATTTATGTATATATGACGAACAGAAATCATACTTTGTTACAGCCACAAAATATGTTTAACAACAGATTAACAAACTAACAAATGGTAGTGGTACAAAACGAATTATAGAAAATATTAAGCTCGCAATACCTTTGAAGGAATGTAAAATAACAAATTATGCAGCCTGCTCAAAAGCTATATAATTAACAAGTTTTCCTCGTTTATCCCTAACAGGAAAACCTTTGATATGACATAAGTACGTAGATCTATCTTTTTTGTAATTAACGATAGAAACTTCAAATGGTTCGTGCTTATCTATTGCCTCTCTTATAATCTTTGACATTTTGGGGTCTGTCTTTTCACCCTGAAACATTTTAGGAGTGTTACCTATAACTTCATCAGAAGTATACCCACTCATTTTTTCTATGTTATGAGTAGCATATACTATTTTAAGATCAGGATTGGTTACAACGATAACCGCTTTTTTATTCACAAGTTCGTTATGATATATATTTTCAAAATCCCACTTTTTCGAAATCTTATTCAAAGAATCCAAATCGTTCTTAAAATTATTCAAAGACCAGTTATGTTCTCCAAAAAATTCCCAAGAAGAAAGTGGTAATACTAAAGCCTGTGTAGTATTGTAATATTCTGCCATCATTGTATCATAGCCCTCAAACTCTTTCATAACGCGTTTTTTTCAAAATTATAGATTATATCTAAAATCTTAGATTGAACAAAAGTTAATTATACAAGTAAACAAACGTTAAATATTACACAAACTACCACTTAAATTGTAATGTAGCATACCAAGTTAATGGGTCTGAAGGTATGATCCCCGGACCTGGATATCCACTAGCGCGTTGTGTAAAATAACTTTCATCTAATAAATTGTTGATACCTGTTTCTAGCTTAAACATTTTATAAGTGTAGGACAACGATAGATCCAGAATAGAGTATGCCGGTATCACCCCAATAATACCACTAGCACTTGGAGTGACTGAGTTTTCTGCATCAGAAAACTGATCTGACAAATAAGAATATTGTAGTGATCCTAATAAATTTTTCCATCCAAATTTAACTCCAGTTTTCACGTTTACGTTAGGAACAAATTCTACTTCTCTTTCAGTACCATTATACTTTGAATTAACCAAGGATGCATTTACAAACCAATTAAAACTAACATCTGTATTATTTTTGAGTAAGAGTTTATTTAAATTTACATCAATTAGAGATTCTAATCCGTACATAGTAGCATCACCAACATTCGTTCTAAAATTCTTAACACTACCATCCTGCTGCTCTTGTTGAATTACTCCAATACGATCATTGTAAAACAATCCAAAAAATCCAACATCATAGGAAACCAGATCATTCACTCTTCCTCTCAATCCAATATCTGCAGTAAAGCCAGATTCATCAGTAATATTGGGATCCACTCTAAAGGACGGATTAACAATATTGATATCTGAGAAAGTTACTGATCTATAGTTTTCTGAGATATTACCATAAATTTCCAGTTCATCCAACGGCTTATAACTACTCCCTAAACCAAGTAGTACAAATGATCTTTCAAACGTTCGATTGTCCGGCTCGATCTCATCTCTAATTACATTACCTGCCAAATCTGTTACGATCGTTCTGGACTCCCCTGCAACTTCTGTCTTGATATATTCAAACCTAAAACCAGGGGTAATAGAAAATTTATCAGATATCTTAAAAATGTTTTCTCCAAAAACAGCGATATTTTCATTTGGATAATCGAAATCAGATTGATTTGGGTAGGTAGGAAACTCTTCATTAGCGAATTCGAAGTCAGGTCCGGTACCGTTTGATCCAGGCCCCTGTCTCTCTCCGTTATTAGCATTATAATATTTTGCTCCTAAAAGAAAAATTGATTCTTTACTAAACAGATGATAATTAGATAAAAATCTTAGTTCTGCTCCAAAGTTTCTAAAATTCCCTTCGATCAAATCTCTGGGGCTATCTAATTGATCCGGTTGATCTACTCTATTGGTTCTAAAACCAAGAGCAGTTCTGGATGCATCTAACCCAAAAACATTTAGACTAAGATCTGTTTTTTCTGAGAACTTATGATCTAAACGTAGCGAAAATAGTTTCCAGTCTACTTCAAACCAATTTCGCGTTCTATTACTCTGACGCGGATTTTCTTCAAATCGGGAATCGGATAATCCTCCGGGTTGTTGTGCCAAATAATTTAGATATGTAAACTCGCCTGTCAGCTTTGTCCTTTCAGCAATTTGATATCCTAGATGACTGTAAAAATTTCTAGAATCAAATTGAGAGTTTGGTCTAAAACCTTCTCCCTCCTTATAATTAAAATAGGTGTAATAACTAAACTTACCAACGGTACCGCTTAAACTATTAAAACTATTGAATAAATTATATGAACCCAGTGTTTGACGAGAAACCAGTTCAATTTTCTCATTAGGATTAGGCGTTTTCATCTTGAAATTAATCAAGCCACCAAATTGTGTACCGTATTGTAAAGAAGCAGCTCCACGAACAACCTGTATCTCACTCAAGGCTTCAGCAGGTGGTGTGTAATAGCTCTCGGGGTATCCTAACACATCTGCACTAATATCATATCCATTCTGACGTGTATTAAAATTTGCGGTCCGATTAGGATCCAAACCCCTGCCTCCAATATTAAGTTGTAATCCTCCGGTGCTGTTTTCATAAATATTTAAACCAGCCACCTGTGCATAAATCTGCCGAGCATTGTTAGAAGCCAAATTACCCTGAACATTACTCAACAACACTACTTCACTCTTCTTTCCTGCATAAATTGCTGTTCCTTCTACCGGTTTGAGTTGTTTAAGTCCAAATACCTTTTCTCTTCGTTGGGTTACAACCACTTCAGACAATTCTTCTCCCAACGGACTGAGTACAAGATTTAAATCAGTATTTTCACTTACCGTAATTTGTTGTTCCAGAATTTCATAATCAAAGCTAAAAACTGTAAGAAAATATTTGCCCGCTTTTACATCTGAAAACTCGAACACACCATCGCCGTTTGTTAGTGTCTGTTCTCCTGTAGTTCGATTATACACTTCTGCACCTTGGACAGGTTGATTTTTTTGATTTTTTACAACTCCCTTAATTGTATACTGTGCTGAAACGACAGAAGTTATTAATAAAAAAAAGATAGCTACTTTATAATCCCTTAATCTCATCCTTAAATGGAATAATCCACGTTTTATGTTTAAATGTCTCTTTTTGTTTTCCCAGATCTATTGTTGGATCTATATACTGACTGCTTAGTCTCCCATTAAGCGCTACAAAACTTTCTACAAATACCTGAACATTTTTGTGTCCTTGATTCTCAAAATGTGATTTTAAATGATGTGCATATTCCAAAATAAAATCAGGCTGCGTTGCCATCTGCTTTTGTTGAAAAGCCGTCAGGAAATCATCATTATCTACGTAAAATCTTTTTCCGGTAGCTGCATCTACAATCTTAAAATTAGCATACCCTGCTTTTTCCATCAACATCACTCTCCAAGAAAAACGATATCCTTCTTCTGTCCAGAATAATTCTCCTGGATATATCAAATATCTAAAAGGTAAAAGCAACTGTATTACAAAAAACACTCCCAATAATGAGGTGATCATTTTGGTTTTTGACTGACTTAAATTCAAAACAGTTTTGCTATCAAAATATCCCTTATTTATTTTGCATATTTTAGATATGAATTGTAATATCTGATGATGAATCTTGTAATCAAAAAATATCAATGCGCCAACGATCATAATATAGGGGAACATTCCAATTGGAAAAAGTACTCTAGTTAAAACATGAAATATCACCACCAATACAAAACCAAAGACTCTAGTCTTTCTAGACAATAATAAAAATGGAATCGTTAGATCGTAGATAGCACCAGTATAACTAAAAGCATAATGTACCCATTCTTGTTGCAAAATATCTCCTAGTAATGGAATGTCATATTTAGAGGGCAACCAAATCTTAAGAGGCATTGCTTTTAATAACCAATCAGAATTTAGTTTTGCTAAACCTGCATAGAAATAAACAATCCCCAATAACAATTTTATAGCATCAATCGACCATGCCGGAATCTTTTGAAAAGACACACCCTTTAACTTAGCATCTAGAGAATAATAAGCATTGGCGGGTAAGAAAATAAGCAAAAAACTCAGGATACTTATAAAATAGTAATGATTAAGATATGTGGTCTTGTCCATTAATTCTATATAAGTAAAACTTAGAAAAAAAGTAATGACCGCTATTCTATATTTATAACCAATAGCAACAAAAATGGAAGAAATACCACATATAGCGAAAACCAAATATGTATAAACCCCGATAGGTTTAATAAAATCAAAACCGTAATAGGAGAAGAAAAAAGTAGGTTGAATGTATAATTTATCAATCCAACCATAACTCCAAAAACGGATAATACTGATTAGCATCATCACACCAAAAAAAATACGAAAGACTGCAAGTGGTGCAGCCTCCGTACTTTTTTTAAAATATTCGTTTAGATGGTAATTCATGTGATGCCAAAAACAATTTTAATCTCCGTCAGCATCTACAAAATCCACATTTACTGATATCGCTTGTAGCATATCCACTTTCAGGAAAACTACATTTTTTTGTAGCTCATCATAGGTATTTAGCATCAAACTATTATTGCTTCGAACTTGCTCAGAAAAATCATCGCTTAAATTACTAGCTGTGGTTCTTGATGTATTAAATTGGTCATTAATTAAAACACTAAGATCTTCTTCTTCTTTTATTGTATTAAGAAAATCTAAATATGTTTTTAGACTTTCGCCTGTAACACTGCTACCAAAATGTTTTCCATTAAAAAAACCTTGTAAGGCATCCAGATTCGCATTAAAAAGAGTTTTTGATAGGTCCCCTTTATAACGAGCTTCTACCCTATCATCCAAAGGACTTCCTGAAAAAACACCAGCAGGAATACCTATTTTACCGGCACGTAAATGCTTTTCGTAATGAAAAATAAAGTCGTTCACCAATTTATCTAAAGAACTGGTCGCAGAAGAACCACTATTATTTACAAAAATATCTCTATATCCTCCAGTCCAGTCATTTACTACCTGATTAGTCAAATTATTCATTCTATTGATGATAGCCATAAGGTAGTTTTTATAATTCTCACCATTAACCACGTCGGTATAGAAAGCAACAATATCCGGATCAGAAGTAGATAAACCATTCAACAAGTAATCTAATGCCCCAAATCCTTGTTCATCTTGTAAGGATACAGAAGTAAGATCATAACTACCTGATGATATATTACTTTCTATATTGATTACATCCACTGGATATACATTTAAGAAATCTCTGTATAACAATTCTTCAGCCTTTCCTATTTCGAACATACTCACATACTGCCAAGAAACATATGCTGTCGACCAAGCTTGTCTTAAAGCAATTAAATTAGTTTCATTGGTAGTATTCACAAAATTCGAAGCAGCGGTTTGTAGCGATGTTACATCTGTAGAAAAATTTTGATACGAAGGAATAATTATATTATCCGCAACATTTTCTAATAAAGCTTTTCTATCAAAATTATCACGTGTTCCTGCACCATCATCATTGGATGAACAGGCTACAATAATTAGCGCTAAAACAATCATTAAAAATCGATACTTCTTCATCTTATTTTTATTTATTCTTAATAAATTTTTGCAAATGTAAAAAAAGAGGTGGGAATGATATAACTTACACACTCTTTTTTTACAGTTTTAAGTTTTGTTTACTTTTTAGCTTCCTGCTTGAGTCACCGTAAAATCAAATCTGGAAGCAATAGTTTCTGACAATGTTTGTAATGTGGCAGGAGTTACATCCCAAAAACCATTAGCACCGCTCATCAACTCATCGATAAGATCCTGAACTTCTGTTTTTGAGAAATAAGGAGCTTCGGTGTTTGGTTTTCTGGTAAACTGCAAACTATAAATGAATCCGAACCCTTCAGACAGATCGTGGAATGCACTTGCATAATCAATGGTAGTTGCTTCTAATTTAGCTTTACCTTGTTGTAAATAATAGACTGCTCTGATGGCTATAATTTCAGAAATTTTTTCTTTTATAATCTGTGCCTGTTGATCACGAATCGTGTAGTTTTTAGCCACAATTGCTGCTCTTCCTAACTTGAACGCATTATAGATTTCTTCTGCAATTCCTTCAAAATCTGTGTCATTCTCTACTCTTCCTATGTATTTATTCAAGAAATTGTCATCCTGACCAATAGTAGCGTTAGGGTCTGCAGGATTTACAGAGGCTCCATACAGATAACCATACGCTTCATCCCATTTGTGCTCCATGGTTGTATAAGGTTTCCCTTCGGCTAAAACATCATTGTCGTTATTTGCTACATTATCCGCTTCATCAAGAACAGCTGTCCCTAAATAATTGTTTAATGCCTGATCAGTCATTAAAGCACCCAGTAAACTTTTTGCGAATGCCTGGTTATATTCTAATCCTTTTGCATTAACGTATCTATTGGCTCCATTGGTTCCACCTTCTTGTAAAACTCCCGGAACACCTGCTGTCGCCGTGGTAGTCCAATTTGGAAACACCTCATCTACCTGACCTTTAATCCAACTTTCAAAATCTGCTTTGATTGCAGCTGCATCAGTTGCATTTGCAGAAAAATAATCAACACTGGCCGCAGTTTTACTTCGAACATTTTTATCAGAAGCATTAAGATCAGCATCATCAAAATTGTCACTACCAGCTTGATGGTCAAACATGGCGTCTATAATTGCTTCTGTACTTGTATTATCAATTAATTCACTTACAATTGCTTCTGCCATGGCTATTCTGGTAGTCTGACCGCTAAAACTTACAGTGCTTTCACCATCTCGCTCAAATTGGTAAGTTGCCGGAGCTTGTACTTGATTTATCGGAGCATCATCATCTGAAGAACAAGAACCTAAAACAAGGGTTCCAGAGATGCATAAAACGTTGATTAGAGTTTTAATTTTCATTATACTTTATTTAGACTTAATATAAATAGTTAGTTTTAATGAGTGCAAATATATGCATCAAAACCATTTCTTCAAACTTTTATTTATATTAAATCTAAATAAAATTAAAACTTAACAATAAGGTAAAATCACAAAGTAAACGTAATACTTTAGTTAACAAAAGTTTACATTATTCACTACGCTATTTTAATTAGCTATTGCGGAGTGGTATATTTTTTTCTGAGTTCATTTGTCCAGTTAATTAGCATTTCCATCTCTTCTTTTTCAAGATCTCCGTGAATCCAAGTATACGATGAAAGCGGCATTTCTCCTTCCTCCACTTCTTCTATAAGCTCTTCTAATTTATGATCTTTCTTTTTAACCGAATATTGTTCCCAATCAGATACATTGAAATGTTCTTTTCCTTCGTCAACGTGATGGGCTAACCAATGCGAAACAGGTGCTATTTCTGCATACCAGGGATATACAGTTTGGTTACTATGACAATCGTAACAGTTATTTCTTAATATTTCTTTTATTTCGGGTGTAGGTTTTGTTTCATTTTCAAAATAAGCAACTGATTCATAACCTGATTCATTTTTATCCGGTCTGATAAATTGCATGATCACGAGTACTACTAACAATAACAATCCTATTTTTTTTAATATGTTTTTCATTTTTATCGATCTATGTATTTAATGGTATTTTGTAAATATTTTAGTGGCTTCATTGTGTGAAGCCTCAAAACTCATCGTTTTAATGTTTGTATCGGCTTTTGCTGTTGTAAAATACGACAGCATTCGTTCTGTTGGCATATTACCGGTTAATTCGTCCTTTGCCATTGGACACCCACCAAATCCTTGTATGGCACCATCAAATCTTCTGCAACCTGCTTTGTATGCAGCATCTACTTTTTCATACCAGGTGGTTGGTGTCGTATGTAAGTGTGCTCCGAACTCTATTTCAGGATATTTTGGAATAAGATTAGCATACAGATATTCTATAATCTCGGGATTAGACGTTCCAACCGTATCGGATAACGAAAGAATCCTAACTCCCAAATCACTTAATTTTTCGGTCCATTCTCCAACAATTTCAACATTCCAAGGATCACCGTAAGGATTTCCAAAACCCATTGAGAGATATGCTACTACTTCTTTATTGGATTTATCAGCAATATTAAGAATCTCTTGTAGGGTTTCAACTGATTCTGCTATCGTCTTATGGGTATTACGCATTTGGAAATTTTCGGAAATAGAAAAAGGATATCCGAGATAATTAATCTCATTATGTTGTGCCGCATCGTTGGCTCCACGAATATTAGCAATAATAGCTAATAATTTACTTTCTGTTGACGACAGGTCTAATTTGGACAATACTTCTGCCGTATCCACCATTTGCGGAATAGCTTTGGGCGAAACAAAACTTCCAAAATCTATAGTATCAAATCCACAACGCAACAAAGATTGAATGTATTGGACTTTCTTTTCGGTAGGAATAAAATCCTTGATGCCTTGCATAGCATCTCGTGGACACTCAATGATTTTTACTTTTTCGGCCATTTACCAGCTTATTTCTAAAAGAAATTCAATTAAGAGCATAAAAATATAATTATTTTTCAGAAAAAAGGATAAAAATTCCAATTCCAATAAAGACAACAACTTGTAACCATTTTAGGTAGCTGCCAACCCTCGTGTTCTTTTTAACAAAATCCGAAATATAACCCGCCATAATAGCAATTCCTCCGAATATAAAAAATGATACTACAATAAAAAGAAATCCTAAAATATAAAACTGAGTAACATTACTAAGTTGATCACTAAAAAGAAATCCAGGAAAAAAGGCCAAAAAGAATATAGACACCTTAGGATTTAATACATTCATAATAAAACCTTGTTTAAACAATTGTCCTAAACTCTTTTTCTCGACAGTATCATTGGTAAGCTGAATGGAGAGATCGCTTTTCCATACTTTAAAGGCTAAAAAAAACAAATAGAATGCTCCTAGTAGTTTGATAATCAAAAATACCACTTCGCTTTGCTTAATTATTGCAGAAACTCCAAAGGCTACCAAAGTGGTATGTACTAAACAGCCAGACATCAAACCGGCAACAGTTGCGAGACCATATTTTTTTCCATTAACGATGCTTTGCATCAATACGTAAATATTATCAGGTCCTGGCGAAATTGCTAAGGCAGCTGTTGCTAAGATAAAAGTGGATAAAATTTCAAAATTCACAGAACTTTACATAGGTTACAATCCTTTCTTAAGAATTAGTTTGTTAATATCTTTAATCAATTTAGGCCCTTCATAAATGAAGCCTGTATAGATTTGCACCAGACTTGCTCCAGCTTCTAGTTTCTCTACGGCATCAGCGGCAGAATGGATCCCACCCACTCCTATGATCGGAAATGCCTTGTTACTTTTTTCGGATAAATACTTAATAACCTGTGTACTCTTATCTTTTATTGGCAAACCACTCAATCCTCCATTTCCGATAGCTGCTAATTTTTCTTCAGAAGTTTTCAGCCCATCTCTGCTTACAGAAGTATTACTGGCAATCACTCCGTCTAACTTTGTCTCTTGAACCAATGCTACAATTTCATCTAATTGTGTTGTATTTAGATCAGGAGCGATTTTAAGTACAATTGGCTTTTGTGTCGGAAATGTAACGTTTGCTTTTTGCACTGCTACGATTAATTCTAAAAGATATTCCTTATCATTAAGCTTAGCGTGACTTCCGACATTAGGACAACTTACATTTAAAACGAAGTAATCAACATATGGATGCAATGCCTGAAAACAAGCAAGATAATCTCTGGTATAATTTTCTGGAGCTGTATCCGTATTCTTTCCGATATTTCCACCAATAATGAGCTTACCTTTGTTTTTTTTCAATTGATCAATCGCTGCCTCCAGCCCTTCATTATTGAATCCCATTCTATTAATAATCCCAAAATCTTCCTTTAGTCGGAATAATCTTTTTTTTGGGTTACCTTCTTGAGCTTTCGGAGTTACCGTACCAATTTCAATAAAACCGAATCCGAAATTAGCCAATTCATTATACAATACCGCGTTTTTATCAAAACCAGCTGCCAGTCCCACTGGGTTTTTAAATTTTAGCCCAAAAACCTCTCGCTCCAATGCTATACCTTTTACAAAGTATCTTGAACGTATCAATAATACTATAAAAGAAAACTTAGAAATGAATTTTATCAAACCAAATGTAAAGTGATGCACTTTTTCAGGATCGAACTTAAATAAAACTGGTCGGATTAAAGATTTATACATGAAAGATTCTTTTGCTTGGCAAAAATAAGTCTTAAGAGGTTCTAATAAAAGTGTATGAATGTGTATTTTTGAAATCTTCAGATTAAAAAATATGCACTGCTATGATTCCAAAAAAGCACATCATCGATAGATTCATAAGTTATGTAACGATAGATACTGAAAGTGATCCTAATAGCGATACGACCCCTAGTTCCAAAAAACAATGGGATTTGGCAAATAAACTGGTAACAGAATTAAAGTCTATAGGGTTAGAAGATGTTACTATTGACGAAAACGCCTATATAATGGCTACACTTCCTTCTAATGTAGATCACGAAGTACCTATCATTGGTTTTATATCTCATTTTGATACGACCCCGGATTTTACAGGAGCTAATGTGAATCCGCAAATCATAGAAGTATATGATGGAAAAGATATTGTTCTTAACAAAGAAGAAAACATCATCTTATCACCAGATTATTTTGAGGATCTAAAACTATATAAAGGACAAACATTGATCACTACCGATGGAACAACGCTTCTGGGTGCTGACGATAAAGCAGGTATTGCTGAAATTGTTTCTGCCATGGAATATCTCATCCAACATCCAGAAATTAAACACGGAAAAATTCGAATAGGTTTTACTCCTGATGAAGAGATCGGTCGTGGTGCACATAAATTTGATGTAGAGAAATTTGGAGCTCAATGGGCCTATACTATGGATGGTAGCCAGATTGGAGAATTAGAATATGAAAATTTTAACGCTGCTGGCGCTGTTGTGACTATAAAAGGTAAGATTGTGCATCCCGGATATGCTAAAGGCAAAATGATCAATAGTATGTACATCGCTCAAGATTTTATTAGTTCTTTACCAAGATTTGAAACCCCGGAACACACTAGTGATCGAGAAGGTTTTTTTCATTTACACACTATGAATGGTGAAGTAGAAGAAACTAAGTTGCATTACATTATAAGAGATCACGACAAAGAGCATTTTGAAGCTCGCAAGGAAGTCATGATCAAACTAACCGAAGAGCTAAATACTCAATATGGAAAAAACACCATTACTATTGATATAAAAGATCAATATTACAATATGCGAGAAAAAGTAGAGCCGGTCATGCACATTGTAGACATTGCAGAAGATGCCATGAAGCAATTGGGCATCACTCCCATTATAAAACCAATTCGCGGTGGTACTGATGGATCACAATTGAGTTATAAAGGACTGCCTTGTCCTAATATATTTGCAGGAGGACATAATTTTCATGGAAGGTATGAATATGTACCTGTAGAAAGTATGATTAAAGCAGTAGAAGTAATTGTAAAGATTGCTGAGTTGACTGCAAAGAGATAAAATTTACATAAACACAAAGTATAAAAAAAGCGTCATTTAATCTATAAATGACGCTTTTTTGTTTTATAGCCTTATTACTTCTTCTTTTCTGCAGGTGGTGGCGCATTCAATTTCTGACTCATTTCTAGCGAAATAGCAGATTTATCAAATGTTAACTTACCTGATCCTGTTTCAATAATAACGGCATTGTTTTTATCACTGAAGTCAAAAACTTTTCCGTGAAGACCGCTTTTTGTAACCACGCGATCTCCTTTTTTAAGTTCTTCAGCAAATTTCTTCTCCTTTTTTGCCTTTTGCATTTGCGGACGTATCATAAAGAAATACATCACTACAAATATTAAAATAATAGGAGCAAACGATTGAAATCCTTCCATATACTACTATTACTCGCTTACAGGAGTTCCGCTTACTGGTTTAGCTTTTGGAGTTACCATTGCTTTGATTTTAAGGATTTCTTTTCCTGTTTCAGTGTTAGCAGTGATAGTAACTTGTTTGTTTTGAGCGTTTGGTTTACCGTTAGAGTTAAACTTCACTAACATAGATCCGGTAGCTCCTGGAGCTACAGGCTCTTTTGTCCACTCAGGAACAGTACAACCACAACTTCCTTTTGCATTTACAATTACAAGAGGAGCTTTACCGGTATTGGTAAATGTAAATGTATGCTCTACTACGTCACCTTCATTGATTGTTCCAAAATCGTGCTCTGTTTCAGAGAATGTCATTACAGGAAAATCTGTATTCTTTGCATCACGATCCGCAGCATCTGCTACATTTTCTTCTTTAACTTTTTCTGCTGCATTGTCTTTACAAGACATAAATGTCAAAGCAAAAACACCAGCTAAAATCAAGATTCCTTTTTTCATTACTTGGGTTTTTAATTAATTGAGGGTTAAAAATACTATTTTTTTTGAACTACATAAGTCCTCGGCCAACTTTATTTAGTTTACCGCTTTCTTTATACTCTTTAGATATTTTGTCTAATATTCCATTTATAAAGATACTACTCTTTGGAGTACTATATTCCTTAGCAATCTCTAAATATTCGTTAATTGTTACCTTAACAGGTATCGAAGGAAACTTTTGGAACTCGCAAATCGCCATTTTGATTACAGCTTTGTCTAATTCTGCAATACGATCTTTATCCCAATTCGGGGTTTTTCCTTCAATTTCTTTTGCAAACTCGACTCCGTTCAGTGCTGTTTTTCTAAAAATATCTTTTGCAAATTTCTTATCATCTGCATCTTTATATAATCTAGGTAAAGCCATATGCTCATCATAACCTTCCTTAACCTTCCTCAGCATTTTGATAATTCCTGTATTGATTAATGGTAAATCATCGATCCAGGTAAGCTTTTTATCTTCGATGTATTCGTATAGCTTATCATTAGGAGCAATAATTTCTTTAAAGATATTTATAACAAAATCTTTGTCTTCTTTAAAAGAGCTCATTTTGGTATTCATATAATCAGCATACAACTTACTCTCGCTTATTTCTCTCCAAAGAATTTTTACATACTCATCGTCAAGATCCCAGCAGTTCATTTTTTTACGATCCATAGCTTCTTTTAGCTCGTTATTCTTTTCTAATAAAAGAAGGACTTCGTTATTAATAAACTTTTGATTCGGGTTTTTTTCTTCTGAAGTGGCCAAATACTTTTTCTGGCTTTTTTTAAGAAAATCGGCGGCGTGCTTTCTTATCTCTACCAAAAGCTGAAGATTTATTAAGAATAGATCATACATTTGATCTATACTAAAAAGCAAAAACTTTTCTTCTTTATCTAAATTGTCACTTTGCGTCTGCTCTAGAGCATAGAGAGACTGCATTACTTTCACTCGAATATGTCTTCTGGTCAACATAAGAAATTACAAAGAACTGTTACATTAAAAAGGCGAAAGTGATGTTCACTTTCGCCTTGCAAAAATACTATTATTTTTAATCTACCAATTCTAAAATTTACTTTTTATCTGGTAAATTCTAGAAAAATTAAATCACTACTTTTTTTTAGCAGCAATTCTTTCATCTGCAATGCTCACTGCAGCAGCATTGGTAGTCATTCCTGTAGCCTTTGCTTTATTTAATATATCCAAAGTCGTGTTATAAATATTTTCTGTTTTATTTATAATTTGATCTCTTCCGTACCCTTCAATTTCTGCATATACATTAATAATTCCACCTGCGTTGATTAAAAAGTCCGGAGCGTACACGATTCCTTTTTCTTGTAATAAAGTACCGTGAATATTTTCTGAAGCTAATTGATTATTCGCTGCTCCGGCAATGACCTTTACCTTTAATTTATGAATAGTCTCATCATTTACGGTAGCTCCTAAAGCACACGGAGCGTAGATATCAGCAGTTTCTGCATACAGATCATTTCCTTTATATATATCAACTCCGTATTTCTTACTTACTTCAAGAAGTCTTTCTTGATTAATATCTGTTACAATAACATCAGCTCCTTCTTCTGCTGTCAAACGCACAAGTTCTTCTCCCACGTGACCAATACCTTGGACTAAAATCTTTTTACCTTCTAAATTATCAGTACCATATGCAAACTTAGCAGAAGCTTTCATACCCATGTAAACACCATAAGCAGTTACAGGTGATGGATTTCCTGCGCCTCCTTTTGATTCAGAAATACCTGTTACATAAGGCGTAACTTCACGTACTGTATCCATATCAGAAGTTTCCATACCTACGTCTTCTGCAGTGTAGTACTTACCGCCTAATGTATGTACAAACTCACCAAAACGTCTCATCAACGCCGGAGTTTTTAATGTTTTTGGATCTCCAATAATAACCGCTTTTCCTCCTCCGAGGTTTAGTCCAGTGATCGCTGCTTTGTAGGTCATTCCTCTAGACAATCTCAAAACGTCATTCAAAGCATCCCATTCTGTCTGATAATTATACATTCTTGTACCTCCTAAAGCTGGCCCTAAAATTGTGTTATGCACTCCAATTATTGCCTTTAATCCTGTATCTTTGTCCTGACAAAAAACAACTTGTTCGTGATCATTAAAAGACAATTGGCCAAACACAGGAGCCTCTTTTTTTAATTGATTTGCGGTAAGCACTTCGGTTATCATTTTCGGAAATTTTAAAATGTTATGAATTATATAATAGTCAAAATTGAGGTGCTAAAATAATGTATTTTTACGAATTCAAAATTTTTTGTTGTTAAATTTTATGAATTCATTAATAATTGAGCTTTTAAAAATCAATACTTTATGCGCGCATTACGCCATTTAAACAAGTACTTTCTCAAATATAAGTACCGCCTAATCATCGGTCTTATTATCACGATCATAGCAAGAATCTTTGCCGTAGCAGTTCCTAAATTTGTAGGAGACTCTGTGGATGTTGTAGAACAATACTTAAACCAAAGCATTACAGACATCAACGAGGTAAAAACTGGATTGATTACAAACATATTACTCATTTTAGGATCTGTTCTTATAGCTGCTTTTTTTACATTTTTAATGCGTCAAACCTTTATAGTTGTATCCAGATTCATTGAATTTGATTTAAAAAATGAAGTATTTCATCATTACCAGGTTTTATCCCTTAATTTTTATAAAAAGAACAGAACTGGGGATCTAATGAACCGCATCAGTGAAGATGTGTCAAAAGTAAGAATGTATGTTGGCCCTGCTATTATGTACAGTGTAAACACCGTTACGTTATTTGTAGTAGTGATTGGCTACATGATTAGCATTGCTCCAGAACTTACTTTGTATACAATAGCACCATTACCTATACTTTCTGTATCTATTTATAAACTAAGTGTTGCTATACATAAAAGAAGTACCATTGTACAACAATTCTTATCTAAACTAACCACTTTTACCCAAGAATCCTTTAGTGGTATTTCTGTCATCAAGGCCTACGGAATAGAATCACAAACCCTTGAAAATTTTACCGACTTATCTAATACTAGTAAAGAAAAGAATATTGACCTTGTAAAAGTACAGGCCTTATTTTTCCCGTTGATGGTTTTACTCATAGGGATAAGTAACATTATGGTTATTTATATTGGTGGCAAACAATACATTAATGGCACTATAGAAGATTTGGGCGTTATTGTAGAGTTTATCATTTTTGTCAACATGCTCACATGGCCGGTAGCTACTGTAGGCTGGGTAACTTCTATTATACAACAAGCAGAGGCTTCTCAAGTAAGAATCAATGAATTTCTAAGCCAAGAACCGGAAATAACAAACACAACAACAGAGAAAACACCAATCGTAGGAAATGTTGCTTTTAAAAACGTTTCTTTTACTTATGATGACACCAATATTACTGCTTTGAAAAATATTAGTTTTGAAATTCATTCTGGCCAGACCTTGGCAATCATCGGAAAAACTGGATCCGGAAAATCTACCATTCTTGATCTAATCGGAAGATTATATGATGTTTCTTCAGGAGAAATCAGCATTGATGGAAAACCTATCAGCAAACTTAATTTGCTCAACCTGAGAGAATCTATAGGATATGTTCCTCAAGATGCTTTTTTGTTTAGTGATTCCATCAGGAACAATATAAAATTTGGAAAAGTAAATGCTACAGACGAAGAAGTTTTGGAAGCAGCAAAAAATGCAGTTGTTCACGAAAATATTCAAGGCTTCAGCAAAGGTTATGATACTGTTTTAGGAGAAAGAGGAATTACCTTATCCGGCGGGCAAAAGCAACGCGTATCGATAGCGAGGGCTATTATTAAAGACCCATCTATTCTTCTTTTTGATGACTGTCTATCTGCTGTAGATACAGAAACAGAAGAAGAAATTCTAAATAATCTTAGTAAAATATCCGAAAATAAAACCACATTTATTGTAAGTCATCGAGTTTCTACTGCAAGAAATGCGGATAAAATAATTGTGTTAGAGGATGGAGAAATTATTCAAAAAGGCACTCATAATCAACTGTTAGAGATAGATGGCTATTATAAAGAGCTTTATTTAAAACAGCTGAGCGAAAAAGAAATTTGATATTTTGTTGTACGATTAACAAATTTTTTAGATTTTTGATTCCAACGTAACAGACTAATAAATTAAGAAATACGGATTATGAGCGATAATGAAATGTTGGAGAAAGAGGAAATTTTCTCAAAAGTTTTAAGAGCAGGAAGAAGAACATATTTCTTTGATGTAAGATCAACAAAAGCTGGAGATTACTATCTTACCATTACAGAAAGTAAAAAATTCACTAATGATGACGGATCTTTTCACTACAAAAAGCATAAAATCTATTTGTATAAAGAAGACTTTGCAGGGTTTAGTGAGATATTAGGCGAAATGACTGATTTCATCGTTAATGAGAAAGGTGAAGAAGTAATTAGCGAAAGACATCAAAAAGATTATCAAAAATCTTATGAGCAACATACCCAAGAATCAGTAAGCAATGAAGAAGTAACTGCTTCTACAGAAAGTTTTACTGATGTAAGTTTTGATGACATATAAGACATAGATACTTTTGTTAAACTTATGCAAACCGCTTCAATCTCTGAAGCGGTTTTTTTTATTTTCGATGACTCATAAACTCAACAATTCCACAAACGATCTCAAATGAAACAGTTTTTCACTTTTATTTTATCATTTTTCTTCCTCGCTTTTTATGCACAAGAAAATCTTTCTTTATTTTATTATTTGCCACAACAAGTATCCTACAATCCAAATATACCTACTCCTGAAAGCGTATTAGGTTTTGTACCAGGAAAATGGCACGTTACTCATGATAAATTAGTAGAATATATGAAAGTATTGGCTGCTGCTTCGCCTCGCATTATTTTAGAAGATCGTGGTAAAACCTTTGAAGATCGTCCGATTATCCTATTGACCATAACCTCAGAAAAAAATCATCGAAACCTTGAAACCATAAAAAGCCAACATGTTCAATTGACACAAGAAAATGCAAACACCTTGGATATTGCATCTATGCCCGCAATTGTATACCAGGGATTTTCTATCCATGGTAATGAACCTAGTGGATCCAATGCCAGTTTACTAGCTGCCTATTATCTAGCAGCAGCACAGGGCGCAGAAATCGACGAACTACTAGATAATGTTGTGATTTTATTCGACCCCTCTTTCAATCCTGATGGTCTTCAACGATTTGCATATTGGGCAAATACTAATAAAAGTAAAAATATAAGCACGGATCCTCAAGACAGAGAATTCAGCGAAGTTTGGCCAGGTGGAAGAACCAATCATTATTGGTTTGATATGAACCGTGACTGGTTACCTGTACAATTACCAGAATCCAGAGCCAGAATCAAGACTTTTCATCAATGGTACCCTAATATACTTACAGATCATCATGAAATGGGCACCAATAGTACTTTTTTCTTTCAGCCGGGTATTCAATCCAGAACGCACCCATTGACACCAAAACTAAACCAAGAGCTAACTAAAAAAGTGGCTAATTATCACGCTGAGGCATTTAATAAAATAGGATCCTTATATTTTACAGAAGAAAATTTTGATGATTTCTACTACGGAAAAGGCTCTACTTTTCCAGATATTAATGGAGGAATCGGTATTCTTTTTGAACAAGCAAGCTCTAGAGGACACGCTCAGGAAAGCGATAATGGAATATTAACATTCCCCTTTACTATCAGAAATCAATTTACTGCAGCCCTCTCTACTCTGGAAGCTGCCAAATCTATGCGCAAAGAACTACTGCAATACCAAAAAGATTTTTACACAAACGCCAGAAAAGAATCCGGAAATGGCGTTTATATTTTTGGTAACGAAAAAGATGCAGCTTCAGCGTATCACTTAGCTGAAATTTTGGAAAGACATAAAATCAAAATGCATAAATTAAAAAATGATATTACTTATAACGGAAACAAATTTAAAAAAGAGCACAGCTATATAGTTCCAAAAAACCAAAAACAAAGTCGTTTATTAAAAGCTATGTTCGAAAAAAGGACTTCATTTCAGGATAGCTTATTTTATGATATATCTGCGTGGACATTTCCGTTAGCGTTTAATCTCGATTATATTGAAAAAGCAACTACTGTGGACGTAGGTGAAGAAATTAACGAATTGTCATTTAACAAACCCAAATCTGTCAATAAGAGTAATTATGCGTATGTAATGGAATGGCACGAGTACTACACTCCTGCAGTGCTTTATAAAATATTAACTAAGGGATTAAGAGCAAAGGTAGGAATGAAGCCTTTCTCCATAGAAAACAAAAAGTATGACTATGGAACGATTTTGATACCATTACAAAACCAAAAATTAAATCCGGCAGAAATCCATTCCTTTCTACAGAACCTTGCCACTGAAAATCAAGTTGATATTACAGGAGTGTCTACTGGGCTTACTAAAGGGATTGACTTAGGAAGCAGCCAATTCAGGGCATTATCCTTACCAAAAATTGCATTACTAACGGGCGACGGAATCACCCCTTACGATGCAGGAGAGATTTGGCATCTTTTAGATCAACGGTATAACATCCCAATTACAAAATTAAATACCAATTATCTCGAAAGAAGAGACCTGTCTAGATATACACATATTATATTACCCAATAGCTGGAACCAAACCATGAATAAAAATGTAATCGATAAATTAAAGAATTGGATTCGCAGTGGGGGTACAATGATAGGATATAGAAATGCTGCTCAATTTTTTAAGAATAATGAACTGATGAAGATAGAGTTTGCAAAGCCAGAGAATGACGCTAAACAAATTACATTTGAAGAAAAAAGAGATTTCTTCGGAGCACAGGTGATTGGCGGTGCTATTTTTGAAGCTAATATAGATAGATCACATCCGGTAAATTTTGGATATAAGAATGACAAAATTTCCTTATTCAGGAATACTACTCTTTTTGTTAAACCGGACAAGCAGAGTTACAACAATCCTATTAGATACACAAAATCTCCCTTATTAAGCGGGTATATTAGTAAAAAAAATCTAGATTCACTGTCTGGCACTGTACCATTTAGGCACCAGCGCTTAGGAAGAGGAAATACCATTTTGTTTACAGATAATACAAATTTCAGAGCTTTCTGGTACGGAACAAATAAATTACTTATGAACGCTATTTTCTTTAGTGACGAAATGTAGGTTAGTGAATAGTAAAAACTAATGAATAGTTTTATAATTGATATTATATTGATTTAAGGATGTTGGTTTTTAAAATATTATAACTGTTCTCTGAATTCTGTATAGTGGTGTAATACATCTTCGGGAGCTTCTGTTTGTGGGTAATGCCCTATGTTATCTAGTATCACAACATCGGCATTAGGTATAATTTTTTTGTAAAATTCTGCCATGTGCCTACCTGAGATTGGATCAACCGCTCCATCAATAAGTCTCTTTGGCACATCGGTAAATTGTATTGCCTCACGCCAACGAATCTTATACGTATCTCTTTCTTTTAAATATTTTATGAGTTTTGGAAATACATTTTTTCCAGAATTATAGTCAATTGTTGCCCAGAAATCATCAATTTCCTGCTCACTGGCTTGTGTATATTTTCCAAATATTTTTTTGAAATTTTTGGCTAATGTGTTTCGCCCCATAAAATGTTTCAGAATAGAACCAATAGGCGTGAGCAACATTTTTTGCGTAAGTGTTGGAAAATTAGTTTCCGGAAACAGTCCTCCATTCAAAAAACAAACTGACAAAATTTTCAATTCATATTTAGGATTTTCTTTTGATCGAGCCAACAATTCCTGAACCACAGTATCCCCATAATTATGAGCCAATATATGAAAAGAAGTAATTCCTTTTTCTACTAAAAAAGTTTCCCATAAATCAGCTTGCGCAGCAATCGTATAGTTAAAATCTGTAGGCTTAGAAGAAAAACCATACCCTAACATATCAATTGTTACTACGTTGTATTCTTTACTGAGCGGACTCCATATTTTGTTCCAGTCCCAAGAAGATGTAGGAAAACCATGAACCAAAATCAAAGGCACACCGCTCCCTTCTTCTTTATAAAATATTTGATAGTTTTTATATGAATAATAAGACTCTGATTTCTTCCAATCCTGTAGTCTCATACTACTTTTTACCAAATATTTTTTGAAGCACCCATGCTGGCCCTATCAATAAAAATTGTAAATCCTTTGCTGCAGAAGGCTTCTTACCCTCCAGGTGATGTCCATAAAATTGTCCGATCCAGGCAACCACAAAAATAATAAGTGATACCATCCATAACGGCGCATATTGACTAATGTAATAATTAGTAATGATACAAAAAGAAACAAAAATAAGTATTTGCAAAGCCATTTTTACTGACAATCTAACATAAAACAACAGAATCAGTAAGGCCACCACAAACGCCCAGTTTTCGATAAACGGATTATTACCGGGAATAATGGATGCTAAAATTCCGCTAGGAATGCTCATAATCAAACCAACAACTGAAAAAAATATCAAAGGAACACACACAAAATGAATTGCGATATTCGTTTTATTTTGGTGACTTACTGCATATTCTTCGAACCAAGTTTCTAAAGTTTTCATTTATTTATATTTATTGTTTTTTAATGGACATACTTCGGTTTAGCTAAGTATAGGAAAAGAATTGCCACATAATCATTTCAGAGTTATCAATCTGATTGTTATGACTTATTTAATAACTACTACATTTTTGTGTAACTAAGATACTATTTTTTAGACGTATTATATATAAAATTGTAATTTCGAACATTCTAAAACTAAGAAATATGGCTCGCACTCCTTCCAACATGTTACCACTAGGCACAATCGCTCCGGATTTCACTCTTGTAGATACTATTACCAATGATAGGCTCTCTTTGAATGATGTTAAAGGTGAAAAAGGGACAGTAGTCATGTTTATTTGTAATCACTGCCCTTTTGTAATTCACGTAAATGAAGAGATTGTAAGAGTAGCTAACGACTATAGAGTACAAGGATTTGGGTTCGTTGCGATCAGTAGTAATGATATTGAAAATTACCCACAAGATGCGCCGGAGCTTATGTGGAAAACGGCGCAAAAAAATAAATATACATTTCCTTATTTGTATGATGAAACGCAAGAAATTGCAAAAGCTTACGATGCTGCTTGTACCCCTGATTTTTATCTTTTCGATGCTGAACTTAAACTGATCTATCGCGGACAGCTAGATGATTCCAGACCCGGAAATGGAATTCCGGTAAATGGTCGTGATCTTCGACAGGCATTGGACGCAGTGCTCAAAAACTCAAAAGTTGTCCAACCTCAAAAACCGAGTATAGGTTGTAATATTAAATGGAAAAATTAATTTCGAAGAGTCTTTCTTTACTTTTTATCGGCGACTATTTGTAAATGTGCTAGGTGATGGTTTCCGTGCCAAGCATATATACCGATATCTTCTGCTAAAGAAATCTTTACATCCCCTTCAGGATGAATGAATACTTTTTGCAAATCATTATCAGACAAACCTTTTAAAAAATACACCCACTTTGCGTGTAAAGCTTTGATCAAATCTAATGACAGGTATACTGGTGCTGATTTTGTGTCAAACAATTCTGCCCAACGATCTTCATAATAAGCTTTTATAGTTGGAGACTCCTCTGTAAGGGCCCACTTAAAACGGATATATCCATTGTGATGACTATCATGTATATGGTGAATCACCTGACGAGCTGTCCACCCGCCTGGTCTGTAAGGAGTTTCCAACTGATCTTCGGTAAAACTAGTAACTAAGTTAGATATTTTAGCAGGTAGCTCTTCTATATCCTTAATCCATTTTGAAACATGCGTTTTCGTAATAGTATCAGGACACTCAAACTTTCCGATCGGATACTGAAGATTCATAGGATTACTATTCTACTTTTTTATATAATACTAAATTTGATGAAGGGTCTTGTAAATCTTTTACCACTAATTCATAGGGGTTTAAGGACTCTATTTTGTATTTATATACGTATTGATCTTTAGGCGAAGAACAATACATTACATCTCCTTTTATTTTGACCTTTAATCTTTTTAAAAATTTACCGTCTCGAAAATTGAATCGTATGCTTTCTTCAAAAATCATATGCTCATCAGGAAATTGTACATTGACCCACTTACCTTGCAACGCTTCATAAGTACTTCTATTTTTAAACTTATCATCCAGCAAAGCCTTCATTCTCATTCCATATTTGACAAAAGACTTCTGCGGTTCAATATTGTCTACCGCATTACCTGTAACTACTTTATTAATTTCAACACCTTTATCATAATAATGATTTGATTCGTAACGAGTAAAAGCATTAGAGTAATCCATCACTCTAAGCCCTTCATCGTTTTTTGTTTCCATGTATTGTCTTTGCTTATAATTCACGTGTATCAATTGATCATTCCAAAAATAAAATACAGTAATAATCATGGCACTGGGCATACCAATTTTTCTGATAATTTTCTTTAATCGCTCGTGTTCATAATATCCGTTTAGCTCGGCACCGTGATCCGCTATCTGATCAAGAAATTCTTCTGGATCCAGTGAAAAAACATCAGATTCGATATAACTATCAATGATTTCGATCTGATCTTTAATAGCTGACATCGCTGCTTCGTCTTTCTGAGAGAAAGAAAAATTTACACAACAAAATGTTAAAAAAATGATTAATATCCGCTTCATAACTAACAAGAATGGGGTTCTTTTTTGTTTTTCATCTCCAAAAAGAGATGGTAAATATCTAAATTATAGATAAGAATGCAGACCCTTTTCGTTAAAACCTGCAAATTATGAAAATAAACTAACTTATTAAAAGACATGTCAAAAATGTTAATAAGAAGTTAAAAGCAATGAATGTGCCAGAATTCAAGAAGAAAAAAACCTCTGAAGTTTTCTCCAGAGGTTTTCACCATATTTTAAAAATCTTTTATTTTACTGCAACCAGTTCTACATCAAAAATCAGTGTAGCGTTTGGAGGGATTACGCCTCCAGCTCCATGTTCTCCATATCCTAAAGAAGGTGGTATCACAAAACGAGCTTTATCTCCAACCTGTAACAACGCAATACCTTCATCCCAACCGGATATCACTTGCCCCGTTCCTAATGAAAAGTCAATAGGTTGATTACGTTTGTAGGAAGAGTCGAAAACAGTTCCATCAGGCAAACTACCTTTGTAATGTACAGAAACTGTATTTCCTTTTTCCGCCTGAGCTCCATCTCCTTTTTGAATGATTTTATAACGTAAACCGCTTTCCGTTTTATCAAATCCAGCAGCTAACTCTTCTAACAATTGTTCTGCTTCTTTCTTTGCAGCAGCTTCTCTTTCAGCTTTTGCGCCATTAAACTGTCTAAACGTTTCTACTGCATTAAAATTTTCTGCTTCTTCTCCTACTCTGATAATTTCTAAAGAATCAATAGTATCTCCTTGTGCTACGGCATTTACTACATCCTGCCCTTCTACTACTTTACCAAACACTGTATGCTTACCATCTAACCAGGAAGTTTCTACATGGGTGATAAAAAACTGACTTCCATTAGTTCCAGGTCCAGCGTTGGCCATAGATAAAACCCCTGGTCCGTCGTGTTTGAGATCTGGATGAATTTCATCATCAAATTTATATCCCGGACCACCTGCTCCGGTACCCTGTGGATCTCCTCCCTGAATCATAAAATCCGGAATAACTCGATGAAATTTCAACCCGTCATAATACGGCTTCCCTTGCGGAATTGCTTGATTTTCCATATTCCCTTCTGCCAAACCTACAAAGTTTCCAACTGTTCCCGGAGTTTTCTTATACTCCAGATTTACCAGAATACTTCCTTTTGATGTGTTAAATTTTGCGTACAATCCGTCTTGCATAACTGCGTGTTTTAAGCTTGTTAAATTTTAGGCTGCAAAGATAGGTAATTGCTTACGGTTTAACACATAAAACCGGGGATTGTTTGCCAATTAGAGTGATTTCTACATAAACATTTGATCGAAAAAACATCCTTCTAAATCTCTCTTCTAAAGGAGATTATTAGCCATAACTCTCACGGAAAGAAGAGATAGTGATAAGAATATGATTTTTATGTAACCATTAATATCCTTACATTTTAAATTAAGACTGTCCAGTAGAGCGTACCACTTATGCACTTTGTAATGTATTGTTATCAGATTGCTACTTAGCTCTTTGATTTAACTTTTTTAAATTTCCTTGTGGTGCATTTCTCTCGTTTCACTTGTAGTATGTAGTAAAAAAAGAAACAAAAAAGAGAAGATGCTTTTTTCAAGCTGTGTCTTAGAACCTAAGCCGGCACACTGGACCAAATTTTTATTAGATGTCTTGAGTCAACGAACTCCGAATTGAAAAACAAGATCCTTTAAGGGATTTAATCAATTTTTTCTAATAGTTCCTGTGCCTCTTGATATTTATAACTGTTTTTGTCTGCGAGGATTGTTTTTATGACTTCTTTCAGTTTTCCCTTCTTTTTTTGTTTTAGATACACTAAAGCCTTGTACCAGTTTGCTTTTTTGGCTTGCAAAGTTTTAGAATTCGCCAAAAGTTCAAATTGAACCAATGCTTCTTGAAACTTATTCAGCTCAGCAAAAGCAATACCATTATAAATATAACTTAAAGGATCAATAGTTTCTTCTGCTTTATGATATGCTGCAAAAGCCTCTGTGGCTTCCTGATACTTTTTATCTTCGAATAACAGTTGTGCATCTTCTAACAGCTTATTTGTATCTTCTCCTCTAGTAACCAGTGAAGGTATTTCATCCATATGTATATAAGAGGCATATAATTCATCATAATTATTCTCTTTAAACACAAACAAGGAAACGGTTAACAACACTGCAATAGATGCTGCAATCCCTATAAACCAAAAGGTTTTATGCTTAGAACTTGATCGATTTTCCAAAATTACTTCTTTAATAGTCGATTTCAAGCCAGCAGCCTCATCGCTTTCAAAAAAGGATTGTAATTGTTTCGCTTTTTTTGTTTTTAATGCACTTTTATCACCTTCTAACCATTGCTGATCTTCATACAAGGTCAACATTTCTTTTTGAAGTCTTAGTTCTTCTGCCAACTCAATATCTGTACGAAGTCTTTCCTCGAAGGCTTGTTTCTCTGAAGCCGACATAGCTCCACTCAGATAATCATCAATTTCTATGGGATAATCCTTCATAATTCTTTGATTTGATTATATCTAGAATCACTTTTAATCAATTTGGTCAATTGTGATTTACAATTAAAAATACGTTGTCTCACTACATTGTCTGTATTATATCCTAGTTTTTCTACGATTTCTTTATATGGCACTTTCTGAAAAAACAATTGTAATAATTGCTTACAATTATCTGACAGTTCGTTTATTTTTTCCTGAAACAGCTCCCACTTCTCCTGCTCTAAAGTTGCCATGGTCATGTCTTCTGCTTCTTTAACATGTTCTAAAGCATCATCATTTGTTACTATGCGTTTTTGTTTATTTAGTTCTCTACGCCATAAATTTCTGCAAACCACAAAGAAATACGGGCCTATAGGTCCTTCGATTGTAAATGCTTTTACTTTATATCTGGCAATTAATTGTATTAAGGCTTTCTGAAAAACATCTTCTGCGTCTGCTGTATCCCCTTTATTGCTGAGCACAAAACTTTGTACTCTAAGAAACTCTTTTTGATACAGATCCTGGATCACTTCTTTCTCTCCGCTTACCAGTTGTTTTAATTGATCTTTTTCAGTTATCTTCATTAAGATATCTTTAACTGTTTAATTTTTTTTACTTTCGCGTGGTAACATTTATTAGGTTAGGGAAACATACTAATAAATAATGAAAACAAAAAACATTTTAAAAATGAAAAAAATCACGTTACTATTAGTAGCGGCAGTCTTTGCCATTGGAATACAAAGCTGCTCAACAGAAGAAGAAGTATTTATTGAGGAAAGTGTAATAAAAAAGGAAAACAACATTCCCGAAAATGCCGTTCATTTTGGTTCGAAAAATATTGCTAAAGTTCCAGAAAAATTTTACAAAAGAATATTTGTACGATATCCTAGAGGTACTAGTTATCAAGAAAGAGTAGATCACGCGACGGAAGTTGGATCTCAAATTTTTGATGATTTTTATGTGGTCTTTGATAATGGATGCGCTTATGTAGATGAATGGTTCTTACGTTGCGATACGTGTCAATTTTCTCCGACGAATACTAAAGAAAGTAAAGTAGTAGATGAAGATGAGCTAACGGCAGCTGACGCCACTGATTCAGATTTAACAGATCCTAATTCTGATCCTACAGTATATGCTGATTGTAGCGACGTTCCGATTGAACAAATAACCATAAACAATAATGGAAATAATGGAGGTAATAATTCAGACCCTTGTGGATTTTGTGCCGGCCAACCTACAGAATAATGTAATATCAATAATCAGCAATAGGAAGCAATGTAAAATGCTTCCTATTTTTTTGATTTTTATAGGATTGCCATATACTTTCTGTAGTGCTCAACAAACATCTATTGCTTTAGATGCTATCCATCAATTGAATCCGGAAGATGATTACGGGAACATGGATCTATACGACTCCCTTTTTACGCATTATAAAAAGACTAAAAACTATAGCCAGTTAGGTTCTGATGCGCATCAATTAGCCAAATGGCTATCCAGAGAAGGGCAATTAGAGAAAACCATAGAAGTTCTAAAAATAGGTATTGAAGCCAGAAAAAATGCGGTCCCCTTCAACCCAGAATTATTAAAAAGAAGTTATGCCAACTTAGGAAAAAATCATAATCTAAAAAAAGATTATGATAAAGCAATAAAGGCTTATCAAGATATGATCAACGTTGAAGAAAACACTATCTTTAATGAAATAGCGTATGTCCGTCTAGGTCGTATATATAAAAAATTAGAAGACCCTTATAAGGCTCTAACAAGTTTTTCCAAAGCATTCAAATTCTTCAATCCAAAAAAAGATAAAGAAAAGATCATTAAAAATCATTTTGAGATTTCCAAAGTACACAGAAGCCTAATATATTATGGATATCAAGAAAAGGATAGTAACTCATACAACGCTTTAAAACATTTAATCACAGCTGATTCTTTAATCAGTAGCTATCCCGAACCGACCTCAGAAAATCTTTTTACTATCAATTTAGAATTAGGAGTGTTTTATTTTTCAGCTAATACCCCACCAAACCCAGAAAAAGCTCTATTCTATTTTGAAAAAGCTTTAAAATATTCAAAAGAAATAGATAACAAAAGATATATCGCTGGCTGTTATATTAACATCGGTCAAACCTATTTACTATTAGAACAGTTTGAAAAATCCGAGCAATACTTTTTTAAAGCATTAGAGGTAATAAATAATAATCAATATCTTAGAGGAATATCTTTTTTAGGTTTAGCGTCTATCGAATCTAAAAAAGAAAATTACGAACAAGCGCAAGAATACTATCAAAAATCTCTGGCTAACATTCTAAAAGTTGAACGTGATAAAAACTGGACTCCCAAAATAAAGGATTTAAAAAATTCTAACCATAAAGATGAAATATTAGAGTTATTTCATTTCAGTGCTGTAGACTATCTAGAACAAAATAAAATTAATAGAGATCCAAAAATATATGACACTTTTCTAAAAACTATTAAATCAGGTGATTCACTTGTAGACTACATCATCTTAGAAAACTTTTCTTATCGAACTAAATTAAAAACAAGAGATATTGGCTCCGAATTCCATAACTTAGGACTAGAAGCTTGTTATCAAACTAACAATCTTAGAGACGCCTTTTATTTTATGGAGAAAAGTAAAGCGGTATTATTAATGCAGGATATTAATGATCAAATTACCTCACTACCTACGAGTGTTCTGTCTAAAAAAGTAAATTATGAGGATGACATCAAAAACTTGCAAAATAACGTATTGATTGCTGTAGATAAAGAGAAGGATTCTTTAGTGTCGCTTATAAAGACCAAAAAAGAACAATTTAATCGTTTTAAAGATTCTATTAGCCTAGAATTTCCCCAATATTTTTCTGCAAAAAAAGTTCCGGAAATTTTACCGCTATCTAAGGTTTCTGTTCCAGAAAATGAAGCCACTATTCAATATTCTATGGCAGAAAGAACGGCTGGCGCATTGCCACATGCATATATGATGGTGCTTACCAATAAGGATCAAAAACTATTTAAAGTACCAAACGTCAAAGAATTGATAGAAGATATCAAGATTCTAAGAAGATTACTAAACCAACCGTTTAAAACATCAGAAGACATCACGACTTATAAACAAACAGCACATAACATATATAAGACACTATTCCCCAATGAAATAAGAACAACACTCCAAAACAAAAAAGTAACTATCATACCGGATCATATGTTGGGGATGATACCTTTTGAAGCATTGATTACAGATCTTGACAAAAGCACCTATCTTATTGAAGAAAGTGAAATCAATTATGCGTTTTCGCTTACGTTTCAAGAGAAAAATGCTACTATCAACAGAGCCGCTGATCAAGATTTTTTAGGTATTGCTCCTGTCAACTTCACTGCTGAGTTAACACCTTTAAAAAATAGTACCAAAGAGATTGCATACGCAAATGATTTGTACGATGGAACTTTACTACTAGACAAAGAAGCTACCAAAGAAAATTTTATAAAACGGATCAAGGACTATAAAATACTGCACCTGGCTACTCACGCAGATGCTTCGGATTCTATTGCGCCCTGGATCGCTTTTCGTAATTCTAAATTAACAGACTTAGAACTTAATTCTCTACAAAGCCAAGCAGAATTGGTAGTATTGAGTGCTTGTAATACCTCTTTAGGAAAAATTAGTCGTGGCGAAGGGATTTTAAGCCTGGCCAGAGGATTCTTTAAATCAGGAGCCAATACAGTGATTCCTTCATTATGGAGCACCAATGATAAGGCCACCGCTACCATCACTTCGGATTTTTATAAAAACCTAAGCGAAGGACAAACCAAATCCGCTGCTTTGCGAACTGCAAAATTAAATTACTTAAAAAATAATAACGATGCCGAAGCATCGCCGCATTACTGGGCATCGCTAGTATTGATTGGAGATAGTGGAACGTTGTTGCCACAAACGAATAACTTATTGTATTTATGGATTGGGTTGGGATTAGTTTTTCTTACATTATTCATCTATCTCTTTAAAACCCAAAAGAAAAAATCAATCCTCTAACAAATAAGGCAATAACATGTTCACTTCTGTACCTGTTCCGTCGGTCACTTCTTTAATGGGAAAAGAAGCTTTTTTACGTAGCGACTTGGAATAAATCTGTAACCGTTCTTTGATAATTTTACCCGAAAAAGATTCAGGTTTATTTACATTCTTAAATTCTGAAGCTTTCGAAATTCCGATGCCGTTATCGGTAATTTTACACTCCACTAATTTACGATCATCATTCATTTGAATATTTACTTCGATCAAACCATCCTTTACCCCTTTTAAACCGTGTTCTATAGAATTTTCGACAAATGGTTGAATGAACATTGGAGGAACATACACCTCTTCTACATCGATGGTATCTGCCACGGTTATCGTATATCTAAACTTGTATCTTCTATTACTCAACTACAAAAGGTAAGAATATTATAACTTCTGTACCTGTTCCCTCTAAAACATTAGTAATTGTATATTTTGCCTTTTTATTCAAGGATTTAGAATAAATCTCTAAACGTTCCTGGATAATTTTACCAGAAAATGATTCGTCTGTATTACTATTCAGATCTTTGTTTTTAGAGATCTTAGAAAAACCTATACCATTATCTACTATTTTACATTTTAGCAAAGAATCCTGTACCTTTGCTGTAATTTGTATTCTAATAGTTCCGTTCTCTATACCTTGTAAACCGTGTTCTATCGAATTTTCTATAAACGGCTGAATAAACATTGGAGGTATATAAGTTCCTTCTTTATCAATATCTTTTTCAATATCGAGGGTGTAGCTAAACTTTTGTGAGAAATTTGATTGTAATTCCAGGTAATCTTCTACCGACTGTAATTCATCTTCTAAAGAAATAAACTCTTCTCTCGAATTTTTAAGAATCAGACGGATCAGACTACTCAATTTTGCAATGTATTTTGATGTATTCTCAGAATTTCTACTCGCTAAACTGCTTACTGTACTTAAAGCATTAAACACAAAATGTGGATTGAGTTGGGATCGTAGTAGTCGTTGCTTTAAATTGGCGGTTTCATACTTACTTTTAAGCTTTCTCTGCCTAAAGATAAGGATTGATATCCCTATGATTAATCCCAATAATACAAATAGCGTAACGGCAATAACATTTCGTTGATTGATAATAGTTTTTTGCTCTTCTGTTTCTGCTTCTAATTGCGCTATGGACTTATCTTTTTCCTTTACTTCATAAGCTATGTTAAGCTCTATAAGCTTCTCATCTAATGTCTGTTGAATAAATTCTTCTAACACCGAACTTTTAGCCTTCGCTACCTCAAATACTTTCTGAGTCTGACCTTTCATTGCGTAAGCTTCCATAAGGTAATCCATCGCAACCGAATTTAAAGATTTAATATTTTCGTCAATTTTTTCTATACCGGATATACTATCTAGTACAACCTCTAATCCAGAAATTGCTTCGTCAACTTTTCCTTTCTTTAATAAAACATAATTATAGTTAGCAAGTGTAAAATATGTAGATGCAGAATAATAGGAAACGGGATGAAGATCAAGAACTTCTTTTGATTTAGTATAATAATACAGAGTAGAATCTAAGTTTCCTTGTTCTCTAAACAAATCTCCCATATTATTATAAGCAGCACTTACTCCTGTAAAATGATCATATTTTAATCGGTTCTTTATGGATTTTCGATAGTAGTACAGAGCTGAATCTTTTTTACCAAACTCATCATATAAAATTCCTAGATGGTTATAAGTCGGTGCAGCTTCACTCGGAATAGCCATATAAGTAGAATCTTTGGCTAGCGATAATCGATATTCAAAAGCCTTTTTCTTATCTCCCATCCTAAGGTAATTTCCCGCCAAACTTGCGATGATCCAAGGATTTACTTTACTGTTGTAGTTTGGATACTTATCAATTTCATTTACTGACTTTAAAAGATACTCTGTAGACTTTCTATAATCTTTTTTATAATCAGTTAGAACCATTCCCATATAGAGGTATATCTCTTTTAAATATTTTCCCTCTTCAGTTCGTTTTTCTGGAGAAAGATTTTTGTTTTCAAAGAATTGTAATCCTTCTGTTGCATAGAGTAATAGTGAATCGGGTTTTCGTTGTCGCAGATAATGATAGCTCATTTGGCGATAATAATTCATCCATCCAACTAAGGCTTCATCAGACTCCAACATGGTTTTAAATTGCTCTAGTCGTGTAGGTTTTGCTCCTCTTAGCTTAAAACTATCTACTTCTTTTTGGGTGTATACCCTATGCTGTGCTATCGACTTATGAGTAAAAATTAATAATAACAGAATAAGTATTTTTTTCATGTATATTTTGTTCAGTTATCCATCCAAAAGTAAGTATTTTAGTAAGAATATTTTTTTTGATGAATATCACGTTGCTTCGCTATCAAACAGAATCATTCGATAAAGATTTTACAGTTAATTGAGTCTAAGCCAAGGTACCATTTAAAAGGAAAGTGATTTTTAACAGTTGCTATATAAAAATGCATTTTTGAAAGTAACACTGTATATGATATTGTTACCAATAGTAAAACTATATTCTAAATGAACTCAGAAATTCCGGTTATTATAATTGAAGATGATGTAGAGGCCAAAATACATTTATCTACTATACTCAGTAAACATTTTTCAAATATAAAAATAGTAGCTACTTCAGACACTATAAAAGAAGCTGTTTCTGTGCTCTACACTTACAATCCGGAAATTGTTTTCATGGATATAGAGCTAAAAGATGGTACTGGTTTTGAAATCCTTGACACCATAGATAATTATGATTTTGAAATTATATTTGTTACTGCACACGCCGATTATTTGAAACAAGCAATTTCTTATTATGCCTTCAATTTTATCACCAAACCTATTGATGAAGAACACCTGATCAAAGCAGTTAACCGGTACATCCAGCTTAAAAATCGTTTATTCACCAAAAAGAAATATCTCTTATTTAAAGAATTTATATCCGATTCAAGATTACTCATCAATACAGGACATGAACATATTTCTTTAGAGATTGAAAACATCATTCGGTGCGAAGCAGATGGTAATTACACCTTTTTTGTGATGAATTCTAAAGAAAAATATATGGCATCTAATTACCTTAAGTACTATGAAGGTTTATTAGGTAAAAAAGGTTTCTTTAGAGCAAACAGATCTACTTTGATAAATATCAAACATATACGCTCCATTTATAAAAAAGAATCTATTATACTTTCTAATAAAGATAAGGTTACAGTTTCGGTCAGAAACCGATCTAAACTTTCTGATCTCATTCAGGAACTCACCTAAATAATAAATACATCTACGCTCATCTATCCATTACCTCCGCTTATCCATTTATAACAAAAAAACGGTCATTTGTTCATTAAGTTTATGCTGTAGTATCGATTTGATATTTCATTCATAGACATATATCCTGAGTGTCTCTAATAGGTTCGGGAATTTAGAATTCAAAAAAAACAAAAACTTATGTTACAAAACATTTTAGAATTACAGGGTGCACAAAAATTAAACAACAATCAGAAGAGAAGTATAAATGGCGGTATGTTATCAGCTGGATCAGGTTGCAACAACAATGGAGATGCCATTTGTTGTGGAACTGCTAGCTGGCAATGTGGTACTACACAATCAGAAGGAGGTACTTTTGAAGGAAGATATTTCAATGGAAATCCCGTTTGTGTTTGTTTTTAATCTTAATTAAAAATATAATTTGAATATCCGTTAATACTCATTATCCATACGACACCTTGAACTTCTTTCAAGGACTCAATTAGCAAATCACTATGGGTATTTGTCTATAAGATATTGAAACCTGTTCAACAAGACACTAATATGGAATTATTGCTAATTACGGACAATCAAAAAGTATAGGCAATTATTTAAACCAAAACCTATGTTAAACAACATTTTAAAATTTGACGGAGTTCACCAATTGGACAAAAACAAACAAAAACAAATCAATGGAGGTTCGCTAAACTCTTGCTTTCCTTATCTTCCGGAAGGAGGTTGTTTTAGCGGGCCGGAACATTGTAATATTTGAAATCTACCGAAATGTCCGGATGCACCGGATGAAAACCATTAATTTTTAATTATTATTATAAAAAGTTTCAGCTTGACTGGAACTTTTTTTTCAAACTAAGTTCAAAATTTACTTCCTGCGATCTGAAAAACAAACATCATCTATGATCCTTATACTCAATTTTTCGTAACTTCTTTGTGCTATTTCCATCCCAAATCATTTGATTCTTAACAAAAAAACTATATTTGTTGCTTCACAAACTCAGATCATCTATTCATGAAATCATTATTTTGTTTTGTAGTGGGTATATTATGTATGTCTGCTATTAGCGCACAAAGCATTTATGAAGCGGGATATTTTATTGATAACAATGGTAAGAAAACAGAATGCCTTATCAAAAAACTTCCCTGGAGAACTAACCCCACCGAATTTCAATGGAAAAAAACAATTTCTTCCAGTCCTAAAACTGAAGTAATTGAGGACATTAAGGAATTTGCAGTTGGTGAAGACTACCGCTATAAAAGATATATTCTTCAATTTGACCTTAATGGCGATACTGTTGGAAAGTCTACGAAATCCAAAGACCCGGATCTCACATATAAAAAAATATTCTTAAGAACCATTCTGAAAAGTAAAACTACCCTCTTCCAATATTCTAAAGATGATGTTCATCGATTCTTCTATACAAATCCAGAAACAGTATATCCGGAACTTTTAGTTTATAAGGTTTTTTATACGCCCGATGAGAGCAAAAAACCAGGAAAGAAAGTTATTCCACAAGAAAACAATACATACCAACAGCAATTGGCAGAGAAAATAAAATGTGGTAAACAAGATCCATCTAAACTTACGTACACACAAGGAGATCTAAAACGCTATTTTAAAAAGTATAATGAATGTAAAGGAAATAAAATAGACTACATCATTCGTAAAAAGATCAACCAAACCAGAATTGGTATTGTTGCAGCAGCAGACTTAACAGGTTTCACTCATAACTCTATAATAGGAAGTGCGGGAAATGTTAACTATGATGATGTCTTCGTTCCGAGATATGGAATATTTGTTGAAACATTTATTCCATTTTCTAAAGTCGATTTAAGTTTCTTTCTAGAATCTACGTATAAAGCTTTTTCTACAGAGGGAAGTGATCTTGCCATTGCTAATAGTGAATTCAAATTGGATTATAAAAGTATCAATGTGGCAGTCGGACCTAGGTTTCACATCTATCTAAGTTCTAAATTTGAGTTGTTCTTGGAAGGAGGTCTTACCGTAGATTTTAACTTGGGTACAGAATCCAATGTCTTTGCAGAGAATGAAATCGAAAATACAACAACTGACTATTTTTATGGAGGAGGTTTTGGATCCGGTCGCTTTAAAATTGGATTTAGACAATATACACCCAAAAATATATCCAAAAGTACCTTAATACCAGATTCAGAATTGACCACATCTAGTTTGTATGTTTCTTTTAATATTTTTTAATACGTCAAACTTGCTAATACAATATATAAGAAAGGCTTTGAAAATTTTCAAAGCCTTTTTGATTATCTATGCTTTTAGCTATTAATTTGCTACGTCACTAATAAATTTAATACGATATAATCTCAATTCTTCATCATCGTAATCACCGTCAAATTCTTCGATTGCCGTATCAATTTTATCACTTTCGGCCTCTATAAAATATTCGTGAATTTCTTCTTGCTGATCCTCATCAAGGATTTCATCTATCCAATAAGTGATGTTTAGTTTTGTGCCACTGTATACAATAGCTTCCATCTCTTTAATAAATTCTGGCATGTCCATACCTTTAGCCGCCGCAATATCATCAAGAGGCAGTTTTCTATCTACATTTTGTATTATATACAATTTGAGTCCGCTATTCGCTCCGGTACTTTTGACAACAAAGTCATCAGGACGCATTATATCATTTTCTTCTACGTACTTAGCTATCAAATCCACAAATTCTTTTCCATATTTCTTGGCCTTCCCTTCCCCTACACCGTGCACATTGCCCAGCTCTTCAATATTTACAGGATACTTAAGTGCCATATCTTCTAAAGATGGATCTTGAAATACTACAAATGGTGGGACTCCTAGTTTTTTAGCAACACTCTTTCTTAGATCCTTGAGCATTCCTACCAATCGATCGTCTGTTCCTCCTGCTTTGTTACCTGATTTAGCGGCAGTAATAATAGAATCATCGCTAGTTTCATTATACACGTGATCTTCGGTCATCATAAAACTTACGGGGTTATCGATAAAATCTTTCCCTTCGGGAGTAATTCTTATCACGCCATAGGTTTCTATATCCTTTCTGAGATATCCGGAAACCAGCACTTGCCTGATCAAAGCCATCCAGTATTTATCATCTCTGGATTTACCACTTCCGAAAAAAGGTTGCTCGTTTGTTTTATGTGATATGATGAGTGCATTACTTTTACCAATCAGAGTATTTACTACTTCTTTTGATTTATAAATCTCTCCTGTTTTATTGACTACTTTTAACAAAAGTTGTACTTCATCTTTGGCCTCGTGTTTTTTCTTAGGATTACGCACATTGTCATCCATGTCTGCTCCTTCTCCGCTCACCTCATCAAACTCTTCACCAAAATAGTGTAAAATGAATTTACGTCTGGAAATCGAAGTTTCTGCAAAAGCAACTACCTCTTGCAAAAGCGCGTGACCAATTTCCTGTTCTGCCACAGGCTTTCCGCTCATAAATTTTTCGAGCTTCTCAATATCTTTATATGCATAATATGCCAAACAGTGACCTTCTCCACCATCTCTACCCGCACGACCAGTTTCCTGATAATAGCTTTCTATACTTTTTGGAATGTCATGATGAATAACAAAACGAACATCGGGTTTGTCAATCCCCATTCCAAATGCAATGGTGGCTACCACAACATCAGCATCTTCCATCAGAAACATATCCTGATGTTTAGCTCTTGTCTTAGCATCCAATCCAGCGTGATATGGAACGGCTTTTACTCCATTTACCTCAAGGGTTTGGGCTAGTTCTTCAACACGTTTCCTGCTTAAACAATATACAATACCGCTTTTACCACTATTCTGTTTGACAAAACGAATAATATCAGCATCTACATTTTTTGTTTTTGGTCGTATCTCGTAGAATAAATTGGGCCTATTGAACGATGCCTTAAACGTTTGGGCATTGCTCATGGCCAAGTTCTTAAGAATATCTTCTTGGACTTTGGGTGTAGCCGTTGCAGTCAGTCCTATGATAGGAATGTCTTCTCCTATTCGTTTGATAATATTTCTAAGATTTCTGTATTCAGGTCTAAAATCATGACCCCACTCACTAATGCAATGAGCTTCATCAACTGCTAGAAATGAAATTTTTTGTTCTTTCAGAAAATCCACATATTCTTCTTTGGTAAGAGACTCTGGCGCCACGTACAGTAGTTTGGTCACACCACTGACAATGTCGTCTTTTACTCTCTTAACCTCAGATTTATTAAGGGAAGAATTTAATACATGTGCTATCCCTTCTTCGGAAGAAATACTTCGAATAGCGTCTACCTGATTTTTCATTAGTGCGATTAAAGGGGATACTACAATCGCAGTTCCTTCACACATTAAGGCAGGAAGCTGGTAGCAAAGGGATTTTCCACCACCTGTAGGCATTATTACAAAAGTATTTTGTTTACTTAAAATACTTTCTATCACCTTCTCCTGCAATCCTCTAAATTGACTAAAACCAAAGTACTTTTTTAGAGCTCCTTGTAAGTCAGTTTTGTTCAAACTCATTAAATCATCTAACTTTTATATACCAATTAAATTAAAATCGCTATCACTCAAACCTTTTTCCCCAATAAAGATTTAGTGGATTGTTCTTTTTTTAAAAAAGTCACCAAAGATAAGCAAACAAAAAATAGTAAGCTTTTTTTCAGCACTATTTAAAATTCATAAGGTATTACATACCTTTGCATAAATTAAAGATAATAAAATCTTTATTTATAACACGCAAATTTTATAAATTTTGAACACCCTCGATACGATTATTTCTTTTGCCCAACAAACCATTAATGAAGAAGCGAAAGCTATTGCACATCTAGAAGAACTGATTGATCAGGAATTCGCTGAAGCAGTTCATACCATACATAATTCTAATGGTCGCGTTATTATCACTGGGATAGGCAAAAGTGCTATTATTGCTTCAAAAATAGTAGCTACTATGAATTCTACTGGCACTCCCGCTGTATTCATGCACGCGGCAGATGCGATTCACGGAGATTTAGGAAATATCCTTAAAGATGATGTCGTTATTTGTATTTCAAAAAGCGGAAACACTCCTGAGATTAAAGTATTGGTCCCTTTGATTAAAAACTTTAACAATACATTAATTGGAATTACATCTAATAAGGATTCATTTTTAGGTCAGGAAGCTGATTTTGTTTTACACGCTTATGTAGAAAAAGAGGCTTGCCCTAATAACTTAGCTCCCACTACCAGTACAACAGCACAATTAGTAATAGGTGATGCTGTTGCTGTATGCTTATTGCACCTTAAAGGATTCTCGAGTAAAGACTTTGCAAAATATCATCCCGGAGGTGCATTAGGTAAAAAGTTATATCTTCGGGTTAATGACATTGTTTCTAAAAATGAAAAGCCAGAAGTTAGTCCAGATTCCAATATTAACGCTGTGATTGTAGAAATGACAGAAAAAAGACTAGGTGCTACTGCCGTGACTGAGAATGACAAAATTATAGGGATCATCACAGACGGAGATTTACGACGAATGTTAACCACAAACACTTCGTTCAACGGATTAACTGC
Organism: Aquimarina besae; assembly: GCF_042434905.1. Lineage (NCBI taxonomy): Bacteria > Pseudomonadati > Bacteroidota > Flavobacteriia > Flavobacteriales > Flavobacteriaceae > Aquimarina > Aquimarina besae. The sequence goes on along the minus strand of NZ_CP170199.1, from coordinate 2,328,270 downwards.
CAAAGATATTATGTCTCCCAGTCCAAAACGTATTGATGTGGATGCCATGGCTGTAGATGCCTTAGATCGACTGGAAGAATATGGTATCTCACAGTTATTAGCGGAAGAAAAAGGAAAGTATGCTGGTCTTTTACACATTCATGATCTAATGAGAGAAGGTATTTTATAATGGCAAATAGAAAAACAAAAGATCCGCAATCCATGTCATTTCTGGATCATCTGGAAGAATTACGATGGCATTTAATTAGAGCAACAATAGCAGTATTGATCGCTGCAGTTGCAGCTTTTATAGCGAAGGAATTTATTTTTGACGTATTAATTTTTGGGCCTAAAAAAGCGGATTTCCCTACCTACAAAGGACTTTGTAATTTATCAAAACTATTAGGTTTGGATGAGAGTTTATGTTTTAAGGAATTACCTTTTAGTGTTCAAAGCAGAAAAGTAGCCGGACAGTTTTCTGTACATATCTGGACATCTATTACTGCTGGTTTTATAGCGGCTTTTCCTTATGTTCTATATGAATTTTGGAAATTTATTGCTCCGGCAATGTATGATAAAGAAAAAAAATATTCTAAAGGGTTTATCCTTATTTGCTCTTTTCTATTTTTCTTGGGAGTTCTTTTTGGATACTACGTAATAACTCCATTATCCATTAATTTTTTAGGAGGATATCAAGTTAGTGACGAAGTGCTTAATGAATTTGATATTGATAGCTATATTGGTTTATTGAGAGCTTCGGTAATTGCCTGTGGGCTAATATTCGAGTTACCCGTAATTATGTTTTTCCTGACCAAAGTAGGATTGGTCACCCCAGAGTTTCTAAAGAAATATCGAAAATTTGCCTTAGTTATCGTATTAATCTTATCAGCAATAATTACGCCACCGGATATTGCGAGTCAGGTAATCGTTGCTATTCCGATACTGATATTATACGAAGTAAGTATTTTTATTTCCAAACTAGTAGTTAAAAGACAAAACAAAAAATTAATTCCACAAACTAAATGAGCAACATAGTAAACGAGTTTAACGAATATCGAGAGAAAATGAACGCTCGTATTTTAGAAGATAATAATAAAATTATCAAAAGAATCTTCAATTTAGACACCAATGCCTATATGAAAGGGGCTTTGGATGTAAAAACCAAAGAATTGCTAGGATTAGTTGCATCAACAGTTCTAAGATGTGATGATTGTGTGAAATATCATTTAGAAACCTGCTATAAAGAAGGCCTAACAAAAGAAGAGGTGGTTGAATCGTTAAGCATTGCTACTCTAGTTGGAGGTACCATCGTTATACCTCATCTCCGACGTGCTTATGAATTTTGGGATGCACTGGAAGCTCAAGAATCATAAATCCAAGGTTTAAATAATAATGTACATTTATCAATATTTTTTTAGCAACACTCTATATTTAAAGAAGTCATTCTGATTATGAAGTTAAAAGCGGATAATTTAATAAAGTCATACAAGGGAAGAAAAGTAGTAAAAGGAATTTCTCTGGAAGTTAATCAAGGAGAAATCGTAGGACTTTTAGGTCCCAACGGTGCCGGTAAAACCACTTCTTTTTATATGATCGTTGGTTTGGTAAAACCGAACGGCGGAAAGATTACATTGGATAATATTGATATTACTAAATTTCCTATGTATAAACGTGCACAAAACGGAATTGGATATTTAGCCCAGGAAGCATCTGTTTTTAGAAAATTAAGTATTGAAGATAATATACTCAGCGTGTTACAGCTGACCAAGCTTTCTAAAAAAGAGCAGTTACATAAAATGGAATCTTTAATAGAGGAATTTGGTTTAGGACACATCAGAAAAAATCGTGGTGATCTGTTAAGCGGTGGAGAAAGAAGACGTACAGAAATTGCGAGAGCATTGGCTACAGATCCTAACTTTATTTTATTGGACGAACCGTTTGCCGGAGTAGATCCGGTAGCGGTAGAAGATATCCAGCGAATTGTAGCACAGCTAAAAAACAAAAACATTGGTATCCTAATCACGGATCATAACGTACAAGAGACGTTAGCAATTACCGACAGAACCTATCTCATGTTTGAAGGAAGTATTCTTAAAGCAGGGATTCCAGAGGAGTTAGCAGAGGATGAAATGGTACGTAAGGTATATCTGGGTCAGAATTTTGAATTAAGAAAGAAGAAACTGGATTTTTAGTAGTAGGAATAAATCAATGTCCGTTTTGTTATGTTTTATACTTAAAACCTACCCAAGTACTGACTAATCACTCGCAGATTTCTTTTTAAAAATCACTGACATTAAAACGTACAACAGGATAACACAAGGTATCGCGACAAACTGAAGCAATACTAACAATATAACCGCAAGCATTAGGAAAATATATCTTACTTTATTCTCTGCAAACCCCCAGGTTTTAAATTTTAGCGCAAACAATCTAATTTCTGCATTGAGCATGTAACAACTTACCAATATCAAACCAATCAAAAACAAAGGGTTTAAAATAATATTCTGAATCCATTCTTCGTTTTGAAATTCAAGAATTAACGGTAAGCTTAAAATCAACAAAGCGTTGGCCGGTGTTGGTAACCCTATGAAGGAGGTAGTTTGTCGTGTGTCAATATTAAATTTGGCTAATCGATATGCAGATGCTAATGTTATCAATAATCCCAGAAAAGTAAGATAAGTCCAAAAACTATCGCCAAAGGTTTGATTAGAATCCCACGCATTAAATAGAGTGTTTGACGGGCTTACAAAAGCCTTTCCTAATAATTGAAACATTACAATGCCAGGCACCAATCCACTGGTAACCAGATCTGCCAGAGAATCTAATTGTAATCCAAGTTCACTTTGCACTTTTAAAATCCTGGCAGCAAAACCATCTAAAAAGTCAAATCCAATACCCAGAGCTACAAAAAGTGCTGCCAGTGCTAAGCTATCGTGTACCGCTAGCATCGTAGCAATGCATCCACAAAAAAGATTAAGAAGGGTAATAAAGTTAGGAATATGCTTTTTAAGCTGCATAAGATTTGAATTTTTGTAAAAATAGCAAACTATTTCCGTCTATTAACATATACTGTACAATATGAAATCGCAAATAAAGTTTATAATGTTGAAAAATAGTAAGATATTTGTCAAAAATTGCTTGGATTGAAAAGAATTATAATTGTTTTATTTTTTCTAACTGTAACCCTTTCTATTGCACAGACTAGAAAATATTCTAATGAATTTCTAAACATCGGTGTAGATGCTGGTGCTTTAGGTATGGCCAATGCTGTAGTAGCAACCTCTGGAGATGTAAATTCCGGATATTGGAATCCAGCAGGATTAATTCATCTAGAGGACAACCAAGTATCCTTTATGCACGCGGCCTATTTTGCCAATATTGCTAACTACGATTATCTTGCTTTTGCAATGCCTTTGGATGAAAAAAGTGCTATCGCACTCTCTTTAATTCGATTTGGTGTTGACGACATTCTAGACACTACTAGTTTGGTTGATGCCGATGGAAATATTGATTACACAAGAATTAACTTGTTCTCTGCTGCCGATTATGCATTTACATTTTCGTATGCACGAAAACTTCCAATAGATGGATTGAGTTATGGTGTAAATGCCAAAGTGATAAGAAGGATTATTGGTGATTTTGCTTCTTCCTGGGGATTCGGTTTTGACGCAGCTTTACAATATCAAAAAAACAACTGGCAATTCGGAATTATGGTTCGCGACATCACTACAACTTTTAATGCGTGGAGTGTTGAGGATTTTGCTATCGGAGATTTAAATGGTGATGGAATCCCGGATGAAGATCAAATACCACAAATTAGAGATCAGGAATTACCGGAAACTACCGAGATAACGATCCCAAAACTACAATTTGGAGCAGCTAGAAAGTTTGATTTAGGTAAGAAATTTGGTTTAAACACCGAATTAGATATGAATATCCGTTTTGCAGAAACCAATGATATTATTTCTTCTTCAGCTATTAGCATTACTCCTGCTTTCGGTTTTGAATTGGATTATTCTCAAATTGTTTATCTAAGAGGCGGTGTTGGAAATTTTCAGAATATCGAGCAATTTGATGGATCAGATAATATAGGTTTCCAACCTAATTTTGGTGTTGGGTTCAAATACAAAGGCATACAGGTAGACTATGCTCTAACAGATATAGGAGATCAGAGTGCCGCTATCTACTCTAATGTATTTTCTATTAAAGTGGATTGGAGTATTTTTAGATAAACACTAACGAATCCATAACATTTTTTTAGCTTAAGCTTTAAGTTTTGTAACGAAATAAAACTATTTTCGTTATTAAGACAGAACACTCTTTATGAAGAACATCTTACTTGTCATCATCTCCGGTATTTTACTTGCAATCGGTTGGCCTACCTACGGCTTTCCTCTATTTCTTTTTTTTGGTTTCGTACCATTATTAGTTACCGAATACAAAATTCGTAATAAACGACACCATAAAATCAAAGTGTTTGGTTTATCTTTTCTTACATTTTTTATCTGGAATATGATCACTACCTGGTGGATCTATAATTCTACTCCCTTTGGAATGTGGTTTGCAGAAATTGTAAATAGTTTATTAATGGCACTCGTATTTCTGATTTATCATGTAGTTGCCAGAAGATCCTCTTTTAATAACGGTTCGATTTTTTTGGTATGCATCTGGATGAGCTTTGAATACCTGCATCTCCAATGGCAATTTTCCTGGCCGTGGCTTAATCTAGGTAATGGATTCGCCAATTTCACTTCTTGGATACAGTGGTATGAATATACGGGTACTTTTGGCGGAACTCTATGGATATGGATTGTAAATATTGGAGTTTTCAAAAGTGTATTGCTGTTTATCGAACATAAAGACAAATCAATTCTTTATAAGTCAGCGTTTAAAAATGGGCTTATTATTATAATACCAATTTTTATATCCATTATAATTCTAAAAACTTATGAAGAAGGTGGTCGAGAGATCGAAGTTGTAATTCTTCAACCCAACATAAATCCGTACACTGAAAAATACAACACCTCTGATGATCGTGTGGGTACATTATTAACTACAATTACTGCAACAGAAATTACCGATACAACTGACTTTATTATCGCACCAGAAACAGTTTTTGCTGATAACAATAGATTGAAGAATTTCAATAATTCTATTGCAAAAAAGACTGCTTTAAATATTATTGAGGGTTATCCTAAAGCTAACTTTTTATCCGGTATTTCATTACTGGATGTTTTTAAGGATCCTACAAAAGTACACGCACAAACCAATGAACATAAAAGTGGCGTATTTTATGACGACTACAACTCTGCCTTTCTGGTTCGACCTGATGGAACTGATGAACTGTACCATAAAAGCAAATTGGTGGTCGGTGTTGAGAATTTTCCATATCAAAGTGTTTTTAAACCTATTGTTGGTGATGCCATGATCGACTTAGGAGGCACCGTTGCAAAAAAAACAACACAACCAGATCGCGAGGTTTTCTTTACAAAAGAAGGTATAGGCGCCGGACCTATTATTTGTTATGAAAGTGTTTATGGAGAATTTGTTACTGGTTATATAAGAAACAATGCAGATTTTTTAGCAATCATTACAAATGATGCCTGGTGGGGAGTTACACAAGGGCATAAACAACATCTTAGTTATGCAAAACTCAGAGCGATTGAAACCCGAAGAAGTATCGCCAGAAGCGCTAATACCGGAATCTCTGCAATTATAAATCAAACTGGTAATCTGGTTGCATCGTTGAGCTATAATGAACAAGGAGCCCTAAAAGGCAAACTTAAGACTAATGACAAAATTACTTTTTATGTCAGAGCTGGTGATTACTTAGCGAGAGTAGCTATTTTCTTAATGATTTTGATCTTTTTATTTTCCTTTACCAAACGACGAAAGAAAATATAATTTTTTATTTAAGCCAAGTAAGTCAGTTTCTGTATCAAGAATCTATGTAAGAAGTATATGGTTTCAATTATCAAGTTTGTAAAATAAGAAAAACTTAATTCTGAAATGGAAAATAAATTTCAGATTCCATATTCATTTATTTATAAATCAGATTTTTATATTTTTTTTAAAAAAAAACTTAAGATTACTAGGGTAACAATTTTTAGTGCTTATACTCTTCTCTATAAATAAACAATTGTTTATCATTTGGACTGATCATCCAATACTCTTTTTTACATAATAATTTTTAGAAAGCGAAAAGCGAATAGAGTAAGTAATATTTAAAACAAGTATCATGAAAAAAATAAAAATTCACACAGTAATATTAGGATGTTTATTCACCTTATTATCCTGTAGCAAGGATAATCTTGACAATACAGTTGGTAATCAAAAAAAAATTATAGAGACAGAAAATCGTGAAGAGGGAGAATCTTCTTTTTTTAAAGAGAATGTTGCTTTAATCGATTCGAGGATCAGAAGTATTTCTGAAGAAGCATACGTGAGAGAGCTAGTATTTGTAAATTTTTCTCAAGAAGAACCTATGCTAGACACAGTAACATTTGATAACACCTCCTTTTTTGATGATGGATCTTATAATGATCTTAAGGCAAATGATGGAATCTATACCTCTGCTGCAATTTTTAAGCATAGCAAAAGAGTACCTTATTTTAAAGAATTCGAAATTGTTTCTGTAATGAAAGAAGTTGTTGTGGATAGCAATTTCAAACACTCAGAAAGATTAAAAGAGTTATCCGCAACATACGATCACGCTCCATTTCTTAATAATCTTGATCCTGATAATGTTATACTGGAAGCCGGGATCGGAGTTAGTATAGAATGTGATGTGGAATTTGGAACCTGTGGATGTTATGCAGATCAATGGGGGCTTTGTGACTGTTGTTGTGTCACAGTTTCTAATTGTAAGGTGACTGTTTCTGCTGAAGTTGGACTAAGTAGCTAATCATAACGCTACGCTGGTTTTTTAAATAAACCCAGAAGAGTGTGATGGTATAAATCACACTCTTTTTTGTATTTAATTTTATTATTCTCTTTAAAGATACTTTATTACCTATTAAGAAACTTTGCAACGAATAGATTTATTATACGTCAACTTTGTACCTTAGCGTCTTTAAAAAAAGCTCGTGAATTACGTTTCAGTAGAAAATATAGCCAAATCCTTTGGAGAACGCATACTGTTTAAAAACATTTCCTTTGGGATTAATGAAGGTCAAAAAATAGGATTTGTTGCAAAAAATGGAACAGGTAAAACTTCACTTCTTAATATCATTGCAGGCGATGAAGAACCTGATGAAGGACAAGTTGTATATAGAAAAAACCTAAAAGTTGCTTTCTTACCTCAAGAACCAAATCTAGATCCTAATCTAACGATCGAACAAACCATTTTTGCTGCAGATAACGAAACATTGCGGGTAATCAATACGTACGAAAAAGCGTTGCAAAACCCAAACGATACTGAAGGATACCAAAAAGCCTTCGAGCAGATGGATGCTTTAAATGCCTGGGATTTTGAAACGCAATACAAACAAATTCTTTTTAAGTTAAAACTTGAAAATCTGGATCAAAAAGTAAGTCAACTTTCCGGGGGACAGAAAAAAAGGTTGGCCTTAGCCAATATTTTATTGAGCAGACCAGAATTATTATATCTCGATGAACCTACGAACCATTTGGATCTAGAAATGATCGAATGGCTGGAAGAGTATTTTGCTAAAGAGAATTTTACCTTATTTATGGTAACTCACGATCGTTATTTTCTGGAAAATGTATGTAATGAGATTGTAGAGTTAGAAAACGGTAAATTATATAGTTATAAAGGTAATTATGCCTATTACTTGCAGAATAAAGAAGCTAGAATTGCTAATGAAGAAATTGAAACCGGAAAAGCAAAACAACTTTATAAAAAAGAATTAGACTGGATGCGACGGCAGCCAAAAGCTCGCACAACAAAATCCAAATCCAGAATTGATGATTTCTATGAAATAAAAGAACGTGCCCATAAAAGAAGAAATGATCACGAAGTACAATTAGAAATCAATATGGAACGTCTGGGCAGCAAAATTCTAGAAATCCATAAAGTTTCGAAAAGTTTTGGAGACCTGATATTACTAGACAAATATGAATATGTTTTTAGAAAAGGAGAACGAGTAGGTATTATTGGTAAAAATGGAACTGGGAAATCTACATTTCTGAATATGATTACCGGATCCATTTCACCGGATCAGGGAAAAATAGTGATTGGTGATACTGTAAAATTCGGATATTATACTCAGAAAGGAATTACTATCAAAGAAGGACAAAAAGTCATTGAAGTTATCAGAGAATTTGGCGATTACATCCCGCTAAAAAAAGGAAGACAAATTTCTGCACAACAACTACTGGAACGCTTTTTATTTGACCGAAAAAAACAATATGATTTTGTAGAAAAACTAAGTGGAGGAGAAAGAAAACGTTTATACCTCTGTACCGTTTTAATACAAAATCCTAATTTTTTAATTCTGGATGAACCAACAAATGACCTTGATATAGTTACATTAAATGTTCTGGAAAACTTCTTATTGGATTTTCCTGGTTGCTTGATCGTAGTATCTCACGACCGTTATTTTATGGATAAAATAGTAGATCATTTATTTGTTTTTAGAGGTAATGGTATCATTGAAGATTTTCCTGGTAATTATTCTGATTATCGCATTTATGAAAATAGTCGCGAACCCGAGAAGGAAAAAACACCTGACATAGAGACTAAAACAAAAACTTCCTGGAAAAAAGATAATAAAACGACCTTATCATATAATGAACAAAAAGAATACAACCGTATAGAACGCGATCTAAAAAAATTAGAAATTCAGAAAAAAGAGATCGAAGCTCTGTTTAACAGTGGTGCACTCGAAGGAGATAAAATCAATGAAGAATCTGCTAAACTCAAAGATATTATAGACGCTATCGAAGAAAAAGAAATGCGTTGGCTAGAACTTTCTGAGAAAATGGAATAACTGATATCTATTCTTCGAACTGATGTTATTTAAAATTAAATCTTATCTGTGCTTTTTATGGAAATCTACCAATCAACATGGTGTCCATTCGCCATTTGTATATCATTTGGTTACGAAGTGTTTTTATAATAGAAAAGAAAGGGCATCAGAGGATTTTATAACATCAGTTGTTAAAAATAATCCTTGTGAAATTAGTTTAAAAAATGCTAAACTTCTAAACAGGCTCATTCCCTATCTAGATTACAAAAAGATATTGATCTTAAGTGATTCATCTTATCTTATAACCCAAATTTTATCAATAAACAATCAGGTCTCTATCACCAATTCTCCTGAAGATCAAAATTTATTCGATTTCATCTATGTAGATATTGCTCAATGTAAAAACAATCCTGAGTTATTGAAAACTATATTCTCTTTAGTTCATAATGATTCGCTACTGCTATTCAATAAAATCCATAAATCAAAGTCTAATCAATCTATATGGAAACAAATACAAAACAACTCAAAAACCAAAGTAACCATCAACACCTATGGTTTGGGGTTTGTCTTTTTTAGAAAAGAACAAGAAAAAGAGCACTTTGTGATTAGAGCTTAATAATTTCTTGTATATATTCGTCAAAGGTTTGGTTTCTTTCTTTTAAAAATCTTATCAAATATTTCTCTGACACCTCAAGCCCCATAGTTTGTTCAATAGACAATAGCTTATCATATAATTTAGAGATTTCTTTAACTGTTTGTGTTGATGGAGAAATTCTTCTTGCAAGAAACCAAAACGTATGGTTTCTTAAATTAAATTGTGCATCAAAATCAATAGTAACCCAGTAATAACCATTATCTTCTAGCGGACTTTTATTAACAAGAATTGTATTTCTTTTACTGTGTAATTGCACCCAAAACCTTTTAAGAATTGCTTTGGGCATATCTGTATGACATAATACTGTTGAAGATTTTTTAACATAGTCCCTTTCGCTAGATCTGCTTCTTAAAACGACAACACCCTCATCGGCATATGTTACACAAAAATTGATATTAGTCCTACTCAAAACCCGCCTATCTTTATTAGATGAAGCATCACTACTTACAACTGTGGATTTTTCTATTGTAGACATCACGAATATTTTAGACGGTTTGTTAAAAAGAAAATGTACTACAAATCAAGCAACTAAAAAATGAGAAATGTCATATAAATAAAAAATTACTTTTTATGTAACAACTCGATCCTTAATGCGTCATATTAGCTAAAATTGTATCTTACAGCTGTAATTTAATACGTCACATGGAAAACGTCATCGAGATTAAAGGTATCATAAGAAATTTTCAACTTGGTCAAGAGACCGTTTACGTACTTAAGGGTATTGATCTTGAGATTAAAAGAGGGGATTATATTGCGATCATGGGGCCATCGGGATCGGGCAAGTCTACTTTAATGAACCTTTTGGGCTGTTTAGACACGCCGACTGACGGAACCTATAATCTGAACGGAAATGATGTTAGTAAAATGACAGATGATGAACTAGCTGAAATAAGGAATAAAGAAATTGGATTTGTTTTTCAAACCTTTAATTTACTTCCCAGAACTACTGCTTTGGATAATGTAGCATTACCCATGGTTTATGCCGGAACTTCTAAAAAAGATAGAACTGCCAGAGCAGAAGAAGTTCTAGCAGATGTAGGACTTGCAGATCGCATGGATCATAAACCAAATCAGCTTTCTGGAGGTCAACGACAGCGAGTTGCTGTTGGTCGTGCTTTGGTCAACAAACCCTCTATTATTCTTGCTGATGAACCTACAGGGAATTTAGATTCTAAAACTTCTTTAGAAATCATGCAATTGTTTGACGACATTCACGCGGCCGGCAATACAGTAATCCTTGTTACACACGAGGAAGAAGTAGCTGCACACGCCCACCGAGTTATAAGATTACGAGATGGTATGATCGAGAGCGATACCAGGAATCGATAGTTTACCTTTTGCAGTTGGTTGTGTATACATATTAATTCGTATTTTGGTGTTTTACTAATCGGATTTCTATATGCAACCCATACATATTCTGCTTTTGATCGCTGTATACTTTGGCGTACTACTTTTAATTTCATATTTCACAGGAAAAAATTCAGGAAACGAGACCTTCTTTAAGGCCAATAAACAATCGCCTTGGTATGTAGTTGCTTTTGGTATGATTGGTGCTTCACTAAGCGGAGTTACATTTATATCTGTTCCCGGATGGGTTGAAGGTGCACAGTTTAGCTATATGCAGGTGGTATTTGGATATCTGGTTGGGTATTTTGTAATTGCCTACATTTTAATGCCCATCTATTATAAATTGAATGTTACGTCGATTTATCAATACTTAGAAGAAAGGTTTGGAGTCGTGAGCTATAAAACCGGTGCTTTTTTCTTTTTTATATCCAGAGTTTTAGGTGCTTCCTTTAGATTATATCTGGTAGCAATTGTTTTACAACAATATATTTTCGACCAGTGGAAGGTACCATTCGAAATTACGGTGATTCTATCCATACTTTTGATATGGATATATACCTTTAGAGGAGGTATCAAAACTATCGTTTGGACAGATACTTTACAAACATTATTCATGCTCCTAGCTGTGGGCACAGCTATCTATTATATCAATGATCAAATAGGATGGTCATTCTCAGAGTTTCTTTCTTCTGATGCTTTAAAAAGCTATGATAAAATATTCATTTTCGATAGCTTTTTAGCAAAAAATCATTTCTTCAAATCATTCATTGGAGGAATGTTTATTGCCATCTGTATGACAGGATTAGATCAGGATATGATGCAAAAAAACTTAACCTGTCGCAATTTGAAAGAAGCACAAAAAAATATGATTTCTTTTAGTTTGGTTTTAATAGTAGTGAATTTTATCTTTCTTTTATTAGGCGCATTATTATTTATATACGCAGATCAATTCAATATCGCCACGCCGATCGTAGATGGTGATGTAAAGACTGATTTATTATTTCCAGAAATAGCGATTAATGCAGGATTAGGTATTGTACTGGCTGTTGCGTTTATTTTAGGATTAGTTGCTGCAGCATACAGTAGTGCAGATAGCGCTTTAACTTCATTAACAACTTCTTTTTGTATAGATTTTTTAGGAATAGAGAAAAAAAACGAAAAAGATCAGGTAGCTATCCGAAAGAAAACTCATATTGCTATGAGTGCCTTATTAATCATTGTGATTATCATCTTTAAACACGTATTAACAGAAAATGTAATCAGTAATTTATTAACCGTTGCTACTTTTACCTATGGTCCATTACTAGGATTGTTTGCCTTTGGGATTTTTACCAATTACAAAATCAAAGATCAATATAGTTGGATCGTTGCTTTACTCTCAGTTCTAATTATTATTGGAGTATGGAAAATACCAGCTGAATTTATTGGCGGTTATAAAATCGGCTATGAATTACTACCTCTAAATGGTTTATTAACCTTCATTGGATTAATACTGATTCGTAGAAAGTAATACTAACGTACAGGCGACTTCAACTTCAATATTGGCTCGCTTTAGAATTTCAAAGAGTATAGGGTTTTCAGTACCAGGATTAAAGATGACCCTTCTAGGATTCAGATTTATAATATAGTCATAATACTCCTCTTGGCGACTAGGATTAAGATAAAGCGTTATAGTATCGATGCCGGCAAAATCAATCATACCTACTTTTATCTCAATTCCGGATACCAAACCAGCACGAAGACCAATAGCAACGACATCTTGTTTGTAACTTACTAATCTGTTTATAGCAATATTAGAATATCTATTAGGTTTTAGGGAAGCCCCTAATACTAAAGTCTTCTTGGACATAGGACCGTTTATTTTTTTTGCAAATTAAAGTTAATATAAGAGTGTTTCACCCTACAAACGTTAAAAATATACGTCAAAATGTTAAAAACAAAAAGGACGTGTAACACATGCCTTATCGGTCACGTCTTATAGATAAAGAAATATGATTTTTCATAAATTTAGTTAGTTAGTTACTTAATAATCAAATTTTATTCATAGTTGATGGTTAGTGTTACTATTTGATTATTATAGAAGACCGCCCCTTATCCAGGGGCGGTTTTTGATTTTGTAATTAATTGTTAAAAATTATACGTGATGTAACAGATCTTATAGTAAGTCGTCATATAACAAACACACGTCTAATCAACGTCGTGCAAAAAGGGAAAATCCGTGCCTTTGTATCAACCATTACAAAGAACGGTGCTATACAAAAGTCAATCAAATAAACGTAAAATGAAAACAATCAACCGACCCAACCTCTATGGAGGTTACAAACCCATTCTATTATTTCTTTTATTATGTTCTGTTATCGTCACAGCTCAACCTAATAACGACGCTTTCATAGGAACGATTAAAGGAAAAGTAATTGATAAAAAACTGAATCAACCTATCCCCTATGCCACTATAATCATTAATGATGGCTCAGAAAAGTTAATAAGCGGTGGTATTACCAAAGATGATGGAACATTTTTAATAACCGATGTACCCAATGGTAATTACATCTTGAAAATTCAGTTTATTGGATATACAAGCCATTCTCAACCCATTGAAATTTCGAGAAAAAGCAAAGACATCGATGTTGGCACTATTGCTTTAGAAGAAGAAGCTCAGGCTCTGGATGATGTTACGATCATAGCAGAACGTACTACTATCGAACAAAAGATTGATAGAAAAGTGATTAATATCGGAAAAGACCTTACAACAACAGGAGGTACCGCATCCGAAATTATGCAAAATATTCCATCTGTAAATGTAGATCAAGATGGAAATATAGCCTTACGCGGTAATCCTAATGTACAAATATTAATTGATGGTAAGCCAACGAATATCTCACCAACTCAATTGTTAAAACAAATTCCATCGACCTCAATCAAATCTGTTGAGCTAATTACCAATCCTTCTGCAAAATATAATCCAGAAGGTATGAGCGGAATTATAAATATTGTACTTCGTAAAAATGCCAATATTGGTTTTAACGGAAATGTAAATCTAGGGGTGAACTGGGATCAAAATGCACGATTTAACAGTTCTATAGATTTAAATTATCGAAGTGGTAAAATCAATGTTTATGGAAATTACGGCGCCAATATTACTAAAAATTTGAATCAAGGTTTTGTATTTAGAGGAGACCAAAATTATAGAACTGATTTTCGTTTTCTGGATAATAACAAATCGCATCTTATCAAAGTAGGTTTCGACTACTACATCAACGATAGAAATACGATCTCTCTTTATACGAATCAAAATTTATTTGATGGTGGTACTAATGGTACAACCGATATTATATTTCTCGACAACCAAGAAGAAAATATATTTCAGAGTCTGATAAATAGTAGAGATAATTTGGGATCTACCTATAATTTTGATTACAAACATGACTTCAAAAAAGAAGGACATAACATAGAATTGGAAGTTGATTATAATATTTTAGAAAGTGACAGTGATGATGATTTTAATTTTATCGGAGGCGCCACACCCAATTACGATGATGTATTGAATAATGAAAGAACGAATACTACTATTAATTTAGATTATGTAAACCCTTTATCAGAAAAAGCAAAATTAGAACTGGGATATGAAGGACGTATAAGACGCACGGAAAACCAGTACCAATCTACATTATTTGATGATTCAAAATACAATTACGACAGAGATATCCACGCATTGTATGCTACCTACGGAAAAAACTACGAAAAATGGTCATATCAAATAGGTGCCAGATTAGAAAGTTATCAGGTAGAAGCTATTTTTAATAATCAAAAAGTATTTGAAGACGATATTTTCACAGTGTATCCTTCTGCTTATCTTACTTATACTCCTGGAGAAAAAAATACGTATCAGCTAAGTTATAGCCGCAGAGTGGACAGACCGGGATTAAATCAGGTAAATCCTATTCGGGAATGGGCGACACCAAGAATAACTTCAAGAGGAAATCCTGAGTTAGATCCCCAGTTTACAAATTCTATAGAATTTAACTATACCAGAAAACTAAAAGGAGGATCTATCACTGCAGGTACTTTTTATAGAATTATCAATGATGGGATCAACCAAACATTGCTTGCAGATCCAACGGTAGAAGAAGGTCAAATACTTACGTTTGAAAATTTTGATAACAATTCTGCGTACGGAATAGAGATTTCCAGCAACTACCGACCAACCAAGTGGTGGAACTTTAATGCAAGCTTTGATTTGTATGCGCAAACACAAAAAGGAATCGTAGAAGATGTAATAGAAGTAAATGGGATGGATGAAATCGTGCAAGTGGCCAGTGAGGTTGATGCGGTAATTTACAATTTTAGGATTAATAATAACTTTAAAGCCACCAAGAACTTAACCTTTCAGGTTTTTGGGTTTTACCGGGGAGAACAAGAAGGTATTCAATTTAAAACAAAACCGTTTTACTTTGTGAATACAGGAGCCCGATACAATTTTTTACAAGGAAAAGGAACTGCAAGTATCAACTTTAATGATATTTTTAATACAATGCGTTTTAGATTCTCCGGAGATTTTCCTTTTGAACAAAGCGGACAATTTCAAGGAGAAACACAAACCGTTTTTCTTGGATTATCCTATCGCTTTGGGAGTGGAAAGAATAGAAAAGTTTCCAGAAAGAGAAGGGATAAGAATGAAAAAACAGGCGGAGGAATACTTTAAAC
Source organism: Aquimarina besae (assembly GCF_042434905.1). Lineage (NCBI taxonomy): Bacteria > Pseudomonadati > Bacteroidota > Flavobacteriia > Flavobacteriales > Flavobacteriaceae > Aquimarina > Aquimarina besae. The sequence continues at coordinate 2,312,655 of NZ_CP170199.1, read as the reverse complement.
AAATAAAATGTTAATTACCTGAATTATTTTTATATTATTTGTTAAATTTAAGAGTTTTTTAATCAAAATGACTCAAAATAAGATAAATGTAAAAAAATCAATCTTTTTGTAACACTATGTAATTTGTTACGTCTATTATAGTACCAATATGGTTATGATTTATTTGAATTAGCCTTTAAAGAAAAAAAATAACCCGGGTAACAATAAAAAAATCGCGAAGCACCATCTTCGCGATTTTTTGTATATAGAAGTATTACTTTTTTAATTACCATCTAATGATAGCACTACCCCAAGTGAAGCCACTTCCAAAAGCAGCTAGGACCACCAAATCGCCTTTTTTTATTTTTCCTTCTTCCCAGGCTTCGGTTAAAGCTATCGGAATAGAAGCAGCTGTTGTGTTTCCATATCGCTGAATATTATTATACACCTGATCGTCAGAAAGTCTGAACTGTTTTTGTACAAACTGAGAAATTCTAAGATTTGCCTGATGTGGAATTAACATATTTATATCAGAGGCCTGTAGATTATTTTTTTCTAATCCTTCATTGATCACTTCTGCAAATCGAACTACGGCATTCTTGAATACAAATTGTCCATTCATATAAGGATAATATGGTATATTTTCCTGATCATTATCTGCAATAATCTCTGGAACCCAATGTTCTGTACTGGGCCCTTCCAATGACAATTCTTTGGCGTGTGCTCCTTCACTATGCAAATGAGTGGAGAGTACACCACTTCCATCATCTTTTTCATTTCTGGATAACACCATTGCTCCTGCTCCATCACCAAATATTACCGAAACCCCTCTACCTCTTGTCGTCATATCCAAACCACCACTATGATTCTCGCTCCCGATAATTAAAATATTCTTGTACATACCCGTTTTGATAAATTGATCAGCTACAGATAAAGCATAAACAAAACCACTACATTGATTACGTACGTCTAATGCCGGAATGGTATCCATATTCATCATATCCTGGACTCTAACTCCCCCTCCTGGAAAATACATATCAGGACTTAAGGTGGCAAAAATGATAAAATCTATATCGTCTTTTGTGAGTTTTGCTCTTTCTAAAGCTATTTTTGCTGCTTTAACTCCCATGACAGAAGTACTATTTCCGTCTCCTTTTTTGATATGACGTCTTTCTTTTATACCTGTACGTTCCTGAATCCAGGCGTCATTGGTATCCATAATTTTAGAAAGATCGTCATTGGTGACAACATTTTCAGGAACATAACTTCCTAATCCCGTTACTTTTGAAGTATACATATTGTTATAATATTGAGTGTGTATTGTGCGTAATTATAGCGTATAACCTGTGTTGCTAAAAAAACTGCAAAGCAAGATATGTATTCTTACGTTTTTGTTAAAAGAAACGGCAATCTTATTGTATGCACGCATAATAAATACAAGCATATGATATGACTGTAAATAATTCTTTTATTCTCGTATTTCATAATTATTAGCAATTAGTCATAGGTTGTAACAATTAATCCTAACCATTTCATCAGATAAAAAACGAAAGGCACGCCAACCACAGCATGCCTTTCTAACAACCTAACCAATAAATAAACAAACCAAAGCCAGTCAGAATGACTGACTAAAGGTACTTTTCAAAATTTTTCACACGAATTGTAGCTTTTAGATCGTGCAACAAATTATATAAGCCAAAGAATGTTCTATTGATATATAAGAAGTGTTTACTTCCTCTGTTACCATTCATTTTTCTCAGCTCAGTATCTTTAGAATATTTTTCACTTAATTCTGTAATTGATCCCCAAAAACCTTCATCAGCAAAATCAAAGACTTCTTCATTAAAAGGTCTTGTAAAAAGACTTAACATCTCATAGAATAACTCCGAGAAAAAGGCTTTCTCATCATCAGAATCATCTTCTCGGAGTATTTCCAGTTCGAACATCTTTAGGGCAAAAAAATCGGGGTCCTCGATATTTTCTTTTACAGCTAACTCAAAATAAGGTGTGTAAAACTCCATAGGAACTTTTTTAACACAGCCAAAATCTATAGCTATTAAATTATCGTCTTTATCTACCAGAAAATTACCAGGATGTGGATCTGCGTGTACCGCTTTTAAAATATGCATCTGATACATATAAAAATCCCACAATGCCTGCCCAATTTTATTTGCTTTCTCCTGATTTGTATTCCCTTTGGCAAATTCGCTTAAATGTACACCATCCATCCAGTCCATCGTAATAATTCGTTTACTGGATAAATCTTCATAATAAGTCGGAAATTTCAGATTAGGTATTTTCGAGCAAGCCTCCGTAATTTCTTTACTTTGCTGTACTTCTAAAATGTAATCTGTTTCTTCTAAGAGTTTACCTTCTAATTCCTGAAAGTATTTATCAGAATCCTTTCCTTTTAAATTAAACATTCTGATGGCGATGGGCTTAACCATCGCCAAATCAGAACTTATGCTGTCTGCAACTCCAGGATATTGAATTTTCACAGCAAGTTTTTTCCCGTCTTTAGATGCCTTATGTACCTGTCCGATACTAGCGGCGTTAACAGATTGAGTTGCAAACGTATCATATAAATCTTCCGGATATTTTCCGTGATATTTTTTAAATGTTTTCCTAACTAGCGGAGCCGATAACGGAGGAACACTAAATTGCGATAAAGAAAATTTTTCAACATATGCGTTGGGCAATAAATTTTTCTCCATAGAAAGCATTTGTGCTACCTTCAAAGCGCTTCCTTTCAAGTTCTTTAATCCATCATAAATATCAGCAGCATTGCTTTCATTTAGTTGATCTCTTGTAATATTAGGATTTACGGCCTTCTTACTATAATATTTCAGATAATTACCACCCACCTTAACTCCGGTTTTTACCAGTTCTGTGGTGCGTCCTATTTTGGTAGTTGGTATTTTATCTATTGTCTTCATTTATATTATTTATTTTCTTTAAATCCTTTTCAATCTATCAGTTCCACATTGCCTTTTCCTTCCAAAGGAATTTTCCGAAATCTAACACGCTACTTAATGGTGTATTATCGAATAAATCAAAAATCGTATTTACTGATTTTTCTATGGCAATATCAGTTTTCTCAAAACCAGCAGATTCATCATCCATCCAGAATTTTAATAGAAATAGGAACTGTAACCATGCTCCCTCAGAATATACGGACACAGGATTTTTCGCAATTTTAAACATTTTATCCTCGTTGTCTATTTCAATTAGTTCTTTTGCAAAATTCTTTACGTGCATTCTAAGTCCTTTCAACTGTCCCATATTTTTTAAAGGCGCGTTGTGATATTCTAAAGTAAAGAGTACATAACTTCTATTTAGCGTTAGCATCTCAAAGAAAGTAAAGAAAAAAGTTAGCATTTTGTCTTTACTCGATAAACGCTCATACTCCTTGTTTGCATTCATCGCATCAATAGTAGTGCTGAAAAAAGTATTCCAAATACCTTTATTCACGCTATCTAAACTACCATAAAATTGATAAAATTCTTCTTCTTTTATTTTAGACTCCTTACAAAACTTATATACCGACTTTGGATACTCTTCGTGTTCCAAAACATAGTTCATGTATTTAGTAATGATATACTGACTATCAACTACTTGTTTTTTATTAGATGCTGCCATAATTCTCATTTTACATGGTAAAGATAATAATTGTTTAACTTTTTTAATAAAAACCTAAACAAAAAAATTGTTAAAGTTGTTTCATAAAAAATGAAACTTTATTTAAGCTTCTAATAGTAGACGAAGAGTGGGTATTATTCTTACATCCGGAGTGTAGAAATTCTCTTTCAATGTCAGTTTGTCAGCCTTGTAGAATTGGTATTTTTTTTGACTACTAAAAGGCAATAGCGATAATTAAAATAAAAACATAAAAATATGGCAACAGGAAGTATTAATGTATCGGTAGAAAACATTTTTCCTTTGATTAAAAAATTCTTGTATTCTGATCACGAGATCTTTTTGCGTGAATTAATATCTAATGCAACAGACGCAACTCTTAAACTTAAGCATTTGACCAATATTGGTGAAGCAAAAGTAGCGTATGGTGACCCAAGAATTGAAGTTAAAATTGATAAAGAAAATAAACTTCTTCATATTATCGATCAAGGAATAGGGATGACCGCAGAAGAGGTAGAAAAGTACATCAATCAGGTGGCTTTTTCGGGTGCTGAAGAATTTTTGGAAAAGTATAAAGATAGTGCAAAAGATTCTGGAATTATTGGACATTTTGGTCTTGGCTTTTATTCTGCATTTATGGTCGCCAATAAAGTGGAGATAATTACAAAATCCTATAAAGATGAACCTGCAGCGCACTGGACTTGTGATGGTTCTCCTACTTATACTATCGAACCTCATGATAAAACCGAAAGAGGTACAGAAATCATTTTACATATCGGAGAAGATGATGTCGAATTCCTTGAAGAATCGAGAATTCGTGAGTTATTGGTTAAATACAATAAGTTTATGCCAGTACCGATAAAATTTGGTACAAAAACAGAAACATTACCAAAACCTGAAGGTGCAAAAGAAGAAGATCCTGCTCCTACTAAAGAAGTAGATAACATTATTAATAACCCAAATCCAGCCTGGACAAAACAACCAACGGATTTGAAAGATGAAGATTATAAAAGTTTTTATCGGGAATTGTATCCTATGCAGTTCGAGGAGCCACTTTTTAACATTCATCTTAATGTAGATTATCCTTTCAATCTTACAGGGATATTATATTTTCCAAAACTTGGTCAGGACATGAATTTCCAAAAGGATAGAATTCAGTTATATCAAAATCAGGTTTTTGTAACGGATAATGTAGAAGGTATCGTTCCTGAATTTTTAACGATGCTTCGCGGTGTTATTGATTCTCCGGATATTCCACTAAATGTTTCGAGATCTTATCTACAAGCTGATGGTGCTGTCAAGAAAATATCTAGCTATATCACCCGTAAAGTGGCGGATAAGCTAAATTCTTTATTCAAAAATGACAGAGAGGATTTTGAAAAGAAATGGAATGATATCAAGGTAGTGATTGAATATGGAATGTTATCTGAGGATAAATTCTTTGAAAAAGCAGACAAATTTGCGCTTTATCCTACCGTTGATGACACCTATTTTACTTTTGAAGAACTACAAGAAAAAATAAAAGAAAACCAAACAGATAAAGATAATAAGCTGGTTATTCTTTATGCTTCTGATAAAGATGCGCAACACGCTTACATCTCTGCTGCAAAAGATAAGGGATACCAAGTACTATTATTGGATTCTCCAATAGTTTCGCATTTGATTCAAAAGTTAGAAACTAGTAAGGAAAATATCTCTTTCGTACGTGTGGATGGGGATCATATTGATAATTTGATCAAAAAAGATGAGGAAACAATTTCTAAGCTATCTGATGAAGAAAAAGAAAGCCTGAAGGCAGATTTAGAAAAGGTAATTCCTGGTGAGAAATATACCGTGCAATTAGAAGCAATGGACAGTTCTGCTTCTCCATTTATGATTACTCAACCTGAGTTTATGCGCCGTATGAAAGAGATGCAGCAAACTGGCGGTGGCGGAATGAATATGTTTGGTAACATGCCAGAGATGTACAATCTGATTGTGAATACAAATCATGATTTAATCACCCAAATAAAGGATACCAAAACAGAAAAAAAGAAAGAACGTTTAATCAAGCAATCACTAGATTTAGCAAGACTTTCTCAAAACCTTCTTAAAGGAGAGGAACTCACAGCGTTTATCAAACGTAGTTTTGAGATGATTAAATAATGAAGAAGCGCTTACGTTTTTGGAACTTTTGATTTTAAAAAGCTACGCTTTAGAACATAGATAATAAAACCGCTTCGCTGTTAGATTCAGTTGGGGCGGTTTTTATTTGTGAACATGTTATTTCTTATTTTATTATTTTTACCACCTTACTACTTTCAATTTAAATAACAAGAATCATGAGAAATATATTTTATCTTTTCATCGTACTACTATTTGTTGGTTTCTTTGCAAATGGACAAGAAATTGTTTCTGGTTATTTAGATCTTAAAAATCCTGAAAATTGGGAAAAACAAGTACAATTGAGTGAAGTGCAACTAAACGGTACTGCCAATGGACACACCTACATTCCCATTGCTTCTTCTTTAGTTTCTAAAGATGGATATTTCTCATTCGACCAAAAATGGTTTGATAGCAATGATCGCATTTATAGAATTCATATTGACCCTACAAAAACATTATCGGGGAATACAGAGATCATTAAAAACGATAAGCTATTCATTTTATCCAAGAATGATTCGATTTATTTTGAAAAAGGAATGTCGCTATTTGACAATTACACTACCAATAATAAGGCGGATAAAGAATGGCAGCAACTAAAAAAATTTGAATCCAAATTCGAAAGTCTACACGATGATTTTGATACTGAAAAGTATTTACTCAGGACTAAAGGTTATGCAAAAGACTCTTTACAGATTCTTTTGGTAAAACTAATAAGTATCAAAAAATTGGATGACAAGAAATTACTTGAAAAAGATATTAAAGAAAATACTGCTTACTATGCTGGTTTATTAAAAGAATTAAAATCCAGTGATATCGACCCGGCTTTATTTGTGTATTTAGAGAATAAACTTTCTTTAATTCATAAAGATAAAATTGAGAAAAAATATTCTATCAGTATGCTTTTTAATGGTATTGTAGGATTACTTATTGTTGGTATGGTTTTTATTGTCCTAAGAAAAAGAAAAAACGATAAGAGCGAATCTTTCATATCTTTAAGTAAGCAAGAAAACACAATCAAAGAGTTAATTATTTCAGGAAAGAGCAATAAAGAAATTGCGAATGAACTTTTTATTAGCGTAAATACCGTAAAAACCCATATCTCTAATATTTACAGTAAATTAAACATCACGAGTAGAAAAGAGTTATTACTTAAAAAGTAACCGATAGCTACCAAATCAATTCATAAACTCCTATCCGGTCACACGATGTTGGTAGCGACTATTTTTTTTCAGTACATTCAAACTATCTACTATAAAGCAAAAAAAACTCCTTCAAAACGAAGGAGTCATACTATGATTTATATTTTGTTTAGTTTTTTACCATTATGGCATTAAACTTACTACAGCATTCTTTTGAGTAATTTCAGTATCTCCTTTTTTATCAGTTACTTCAGTTAATCTGGTAGTTTTTCTTACATCTGTATTGAAACCTGTTTTTTCTAATAAGCTTCTGTAAAATTCAGTTTTGGTTGTATTTACAGTTGAAGCAACTTCCTTCCGAGTATCCTTTATAGTAATATCAAAGTTATTTGCCTTTACCAATGCTTTGAAGAAATCTACTTTAGAACTTTTTATATTCTTAGTTGCCATCTGAGGTTCCTGATTAGCACCTTCTTGTGCTGTGATGGTTAGGGTAGAAAATAAAACTGCGATAGTAAAAAAGATAGTTTTCATAGTATTGGGGGCTTAATGTAACTTTGATTAACTGATGTAAATTTAAGATGAAAAAATAGCGTGTTAAAATAATTTAAAAACTTTTAGATAAAGTGATTTTTTAAACCGACGAAATACACAATTTTTACGGTTTTACCGTACAAAAAATTCGTTATATTGCTCAATTTGTAGGATTTTTTACGGTAAAAATTTTTATTTTTTCTTCAAAATGAGCAGATTATCTAATAATTTAGACATACTACTTTTTTTTAAGAAAAAATTAATAAGGATTCTTATGTATAGAATAATTAATCAATAATCAAATCCATCTTCTTCAATAACCTAAATAATGCTTTTAAACAACTGACATCATATGAGCTTATCTATCTATGTATAGATCTTATTTTTTTTCCTCCTGTCCCAGAACTTTATAACGTTGCATTTACTCCACCAATGTCTTTAAATCTTTGTTACTCAATCTTGATAAAGAATTGAACATAGCAATAATCCTTTAGAAATGATTAAAATCATACCCGTACTAGTACCTTATTACAACTTCTGAAATCCCCTTTATTTTAAATTTTAAGTTTCATTTGATTTCCTAAAAGCTAATCAGTAGAAATGAATACATCTGTTTTTAAAAAGTGGAATCTTATATTAGGTTGGACTGCATTTCTAATCGCTCTTACTGTTTATGTAAAAACAGTAGAACCAACCAATAGTTTTTGGGATGTAGGAGAATACATTTCAACCTCTTCAAAGTTACAAATCGGTCATCCTCCCGGTGCTCCTTTATTTCAAATGATAGGTGCTTTTGCTTCTATTTTTGCCGCTCATCCGGATCAAATTGCATATACCTTAAATATTACATCGGGAGTTGCCAGTGCCTTTACCATACTTTTTATGTTTTGGTCCATAAGCATACTACTCAGAAATTTGACGATTGCCAAGTCTAATTTTACAAAAAGTACTGCTATCACCGTTTTAGGAAGTGCGTTTACGGGATCTTTGGGATTTGCTTTTACCGATAGTTTTTGGTTCAACGCTGCAGAGGCAGAAGTTTATGCGATGGCTACCTGTATTCTTTCTGTTTTATTTTATCTGGGTTTATTATGGCAACGAGATATGCATAAACCCAAGGGAAACAAATGGATTATTGTTATTTCATTTATAGTAGGATTATCCTTTGGAGTACATTTTATGGGATTACTTTCGATCCCAGCTATTGGTCTGTTGTATTATTTCAAAAATTACAAAAACATTACCCTTAAAAATTTTATAGTTGCAAACCTAATCGTTGTTGCCGTATTGTTATTCATTTTTAAGATGCTGCTTCCTTATACTCTCAAATACTTTGGAACTTTAGAGATATTCTTTGTAAACAATATGGGGCTTCCCTTTCACTCAGGAACCATTATTGCCGGTATTAGTCTGATCGTATGTTTTTATCTGGGGCTAAAGTATACCAGAAAAAAATCTTATCCTTTACTCAATACTTGCTTTTTATGCATTCTATTTATTTTGATAGGTTTTTCCAGCTGGTTAATGGTACCCATCAGAGCCAATGCAGGAACTGTAATTAATGAAAACAATCCTAACAATGCCAAAGAATTATTAGCGTACTACAATCTGGAACAATACCCAAAAACTTATTTGTTTTATGGCCCTCAATTCACTGAGATCTATAGCAACTTAGATGAGACTGAGCCATACAAAGATGATAAACCCAAATATGAAAAGGATGCAAAAACCGGAAAATATGTAATTGTCAATGATTGGAAAAATGCAAATCAGAACTTAGACAATCGACACAAAACTTTGTTACCAAGGATGTGGAGTACAGAACATATCAGCAATTATATGTTGTTTAGCGGACCGCTGAAATTCTCTATCAAAGTAGAATATCAAGATGAAAAGGAACTGGTGGATACCGTTATCGATTTCCGAAAGAAATTTGCGTCCGGTGCATTAGACTATAGCGATTATCATAAATTCCTGGAATCATTTGGTCAATTTTTGGATATAGAACCTCCTTCATTCTGGGACAATGTATCCTATTTATTTCAGTACCAAATTAATTACATGTATTGGCGATATTTTATGTGGAACTTTGTAGGGAGACAAGATGATGTACAAGGTAAATTATCCTCTTTACACGGAAATTGGCTTAGTGGAGTTTCTTTTATTGATGAATACCGTTTAGGATCACAAAATAATTTACCCACCAATACAGTAAAAAACAAAGCAAGAAATACCTATTATTTTATTCCGCTAATACTAGGATTGATAGGTTTGGTATTTCAATTTAAGACCGACAAAAAGAATTTCTGGATATTACTTGTATTTTTTCTTTTTACGGGTTTATCACTAAAAATATATCTCAATGAACGACCTTTTGAACCCAGAGAAAGAGATTACGCACTGGTTGGATCTTTTTATGTATTTTCCATTTGGATTGCATTTGGCATCTATGCACTATTTGAAATTTTAAAAGATAAAATTGATGCTAAAAAATCCGCATTTATCGTAATCGTGCTTTCATTTCTCGGTGTGCCTTCTCTATTGATTTCCCAAAACTGGGATGATCACGATCGATCCGAACGGTATACGGCTCAATCCTTAGCAAAAACGTATTTATCATCCTGTCAGAAAGACGCTATTTTATTTTCTATCGGAGATAACGATAGTTTCCCTTTGTGGTATGTACAGGAAATTGAAGAATATAGAACCGATATACGAATTCTTATTACAAACCTCTTAGCTACTGATTGGTACATAGACCAAATGAAAACTGCAGCTTATGAAGGTAAACCAATCCCGTCTCAACTGGAACACGACTTCTATACCTACGGAAACAACGATGCTATTTTTTATAAAGCGGTCACAAAAGATACCATGCTTATTAAAAACTGGATGCGCTGGATCACGTCTGATGATGGTAGAACTAAAGAAAAACTTAGGAACGGAAAAACAGTGTCCACGTTCCCTACCAGAAATATTCGAATACCCGTCGATAAGGAATCGGTATTAAAAAACGGAATTGTATCCGAAGAGGATGCCGACAAAATTGTACCATATATTGATATTCATTTAAAAGGTAATTACCTTCCTAAACATCGACTGGTAATGTTAGACATCATTGCCAATAACAATTGGGAACGCCCTATTTATTTTACCGGCGGTAGTTTTGGTGATGATGACTATATCTGGATGAAAGATTATTTGCAATTAGACGGAATGACCTATAAACTTGTTCCTATAAAAACAAAGGTCAATCCATCAAACCCCTATCAATTAGGTAGAGTTCATACAGATGTGATGTATGAAAACATCAAAGCTTGGGATTGGGGAAATGGAGATAGTACAGAAATATACCACGATCTAGAAACCCGAAGAAATGGAATCTCTTATAGAACAAATCTTGGTAGACTTGCCAACCAATTGATCCAAGAAAATAAAATTGATAAAGCTGAAGAAATTCTGGATTTGGGGATCGAAAAAATGCCTTTAGATTTCTATGAGTTTTATACTCCTTTACATTCTTTTGTGAGTAGCTATTATCAAATTAACAAAAAAGAAAAAGCAAGAGCGCTATGGAAAAAATTAGCAAAAAAATATCAAGAACAGTTGGTATATTTTGCAAACGTATCTTATAAATGGCAAGAGGAAAACTTTGAAAGTATTATGGATAACGTGGCTTATTATAGAGATCTTATCGATATACTGGTAGATGCTGAGGATGAGGAAATACTGGATACCGAAATTGATACTTTTAACAGACATATACATATGTTTCCCAGATTCTTTGCTAAACAGAAAAAATCTCTACCCAGTACTAATTTAGAAGATGAAATAAATCTTTTGAAAGAGTTACAATCTGAGCAGGAAATTGAGTAAATATAGTATCTTGTCTTAGAAATTAATAATTTTTAAAAAGATGCGCTTTATACTATTCATTTTATTGACCGGAACTATTTCTCTATATGCTCAACGAGCAGATATAAACGTGAAAGTTGGTGATCCATTCCCTCCTTTTGAATTAAAAAACTTAAACAATAAAACAATTACTCTTGATGATTTAAAAGGAAAAGTTATCTTTTTAAACACTTGGTTTAATGGTTGCAAGCCTTGTGTAGAAGAGATGCCTGAACTAAATAAACTAAGAGAAAAATATAAAGATCAAGTAATCTTTTTATCTATGACTTTGGATAGTAAAGAGGAAACCAAACAATTTTTAAAAACGCATGACTATAATTTTGAACATCTGGTAGATGCAGAACCTTTTTTGAAAAATGTTCTTGGAAGTAAAGCGTTTCCAAGAAATATAATTATTGACAAAAACACGATAATCCGCAACATCGATTATGGTTTGCCTCATATAAAAAACCCAGGAGAAGAGGAACTAAAAATGGCTGATTACACTTTTTTTGAAGCATCTCTTTTAGAAGTACTATCAAAATAATTTGTTTCTTAGGATATCTAGTATATAAATGAAAAACCTCCTGACCCAAGTTTTCAGGAGGTTTTTACTACTTATCAAAAAAGGATAAGTAATTCCGTTTTAAAAAAAAATCAGTTTTACTTGATTATCCCTTAACAGGTTTTGTAGTTTCTTTTTTACCAATATGTTTAGCATAGAATCCCATCATAGCTTTATACATCGCAATAGAATTTTCTTCTTTACCAAAACCATGACCTTCGTCATATCGAACCATATAAGGCACATCAAATCCTTTTTCTCTTAGTGCTTTTACGATTTGATCAGATTCATCAATATTAACACGCGGATCGTTTGCTCCTTGCACCACAAATAAAGGCTTTTTGATTTTATCGATTTGATAAACCGGAGATACTTCTTCCATAATCGCTTTTTCTTCAGCAATATCCTCATCATACCATATCTCTTTGATAATCTTTAAATATGGTTTCCAATATGGTGGAATCGTCTTCATAAAAGTGAATAAATTAGAGACTCCAACATAATCCACACCACAAGCATAAAGGTCTGGTGTTTTGGTAAGTCCGCGTAACACAGCATAACCGCCGTGACTACCTCCATAAATTGCTACTCGATCTTTATCTATCCAACCTTGATCAATTACATACTGCAATCCATCTTCTACATCATCCATGGCTTTTCTACCGATTTGTTTAAATCCGGTTTCCAGAAATTCTCGACCATACCCTCCTGATATTCTAAAATTAACTTGTAAAGTGGCATACCCTCTGCTCGCAAATAATTGTGCCTCCGGATTGAATCCCCAAGAATCTCTGATGCCCTGTGGCCCACCGTGTGGATTTACAATTAGTGGTACTTTTTTACCATTTATTGCTTCTTTTGGTAAGGTAATATATCCGTGTATCGTTAATCCATCTCTACTTTTGAAGGTAATCGGACGCATCTCTGCCATATCATTCTCCTTGAGCTGTGGCATTAAGTTATACAACAACTTAAACTTATCTTTAACCGCATCATAAGAATAATAAACTCCATACAATTTATCACTTCGTAAAAAGATTAAGTACTTGTCTTCTTCATCTGTCTTACCAGAAATTGAATATTGATGATCAGGAAATTTCTTGGTAATTTTTTTGTGTAATTTTTTGTAATAATCACTTATAGGAACGATTACTCTTTTTTCTCCTTCATATGAGAAATAATCCAACTCATACCCTCTTTTTCTTGATAACGAAAGATTAGACACATCATAATTATCGTTAGAAAATAATTTTTTTATTACTTTATCAGCTTTAAGATCGTATAAATAAATCTGAGCTTTATCTGTTTCCAGATTCGAGACTACATAGGCGTCGTGTGGATTTTCTGTGGCATAATCATAGTTTAGTATTGAAAAGGTATCTTTCCAATTCATTTTTTTAATGATTTCATACTTGCCATCTTCTTTAGCGTAGTAAAAATCTATATTAACACCATCTCTTATTTTACCATATCCTCTAAGGTTACCATCTTTATCAAAGTTATATCCTGATATAGGGTTTGCCGCATCTTCATTTTTAAACAATTGTTTAATTTCTCCGGTAACAATATTGATCTTATAAGGCTCAAAAATCTGTTTATTATTTTTATTCATAGAGATGATCATATGATCTTTATCTTCTTTCAATCCCTCTAGAATATTAACCTGTACACCTTCATAAGGCGTTAATTCTTTCTGATCAGTACCATCTATATTTGCCGCAAAAAGGTGATAATCCTCATTTCCTCCTTTATCCATTACGTACACCAATCGCTCATTATTTGCCCAGCCATATCCTCTTATCAGTTCTTCTTTTTCCTCAATTACACGTGTAACCTTATCGGTTGCTATTTCTTTTACATATACGTGATTTTTATTGTTTTCATCTTTTTCTCTATACGAAAGATATTTTCCGTCTGGAGAAAACTGAAAACTCCTGGCTTTGGGTTTCGCAAAATAATCCTCTACAGAGTATTTGTAGTTACCTTGATCTAAACTTGCCATTTTTTCTAATTCTGCATCAGAAGAAACCAATGCTGGATTCCCTGGTATTGTTTTCTCTGATTTTTCCATTTCTAATGGTAGTTCCATTCCGCTTTGATAAAAAGTTCCTTTTAATTTATTGTTTTCAAGAGATGCTACATATTTGATCCCTGCTTGTTTAAACGTCAAAGTTAATTGATTGTTTTGAAAGACTGTTGCATCCATAGGAATTCCGGTTGCACCTTGGGCAGGGCTATCCATTTTAGAAGATAAAGCTCCTTCATTCGCTTCAATATGAAATACCAAAGGAACCTCTGTACCCTGTACAGATAATTTTCCTTTCCAGGTCCCTATTACCTCTTGTCCGTACGTTTGCATACATGCCATACAAAGTACGATCATACATACACCCAAAAATTTCTTTACTGTCTGTTTCATGTGTTGTTATTTATTGTTATTAAACATAAAGTGAAAAATTACTCCTTGTATTTTAGCAAATACATACTCAATTACTAAAGCTAAATACCTTTGCTATTAAATTGAATATAATTAGTGTAGATATCTATTGAATTAGTAATTGACAAGTGCTTTTTGTTACATTATTTCTGACATTTAACAAAAGAAAATATTTCTTAACTCGCTATTTAGGAATATATCTGTTACAATTTTCATAAAGATTATACTACTATTTATGGTTTTAGTACTTTAGAGTTATAACACAAATAACCTCACCATGAAAAGATTTTTTATAGTATTACTCTCCATTACCATACTTAGTTGTAATCAAACCAAAAAAGAAGAAAACAAGGAATCTGAAGTAAAAGAAAATGTAGACGCTATTCCTGTAGAATCCAATGGTGGAATTGGGGATGGAGCATTATCTATTACTAATCATTTTATTCAAAGTATCGAAAAAGCGCATAAGAAGGATACATTTTTACAACATAAGGCAGTTAGCTTTTATGCCAACATTATTTTTAATGGAAAAGAACATTTGGATGGAAAAATTACAATGCTCACAAATTCATCAAAAATCAGAATTGATAAAAAAGATGACAGTAAGCTTATCTATGATGGAGAAAATGTATACTTATGTCCTGCAGACGCCAATGATAAAGGTGCACGTTTTGATATGTTTACCTGGACTTATTTTTTTGGGCTCCCTTATAAGTTAAGTGATCCCGGCACCCAATGGGAAATGCAAGACGATCGAAAGCTTGATGGAGTTGTCCACAGTACGGCAAAACTCAGCTTTGAGCCAGGAACCGGTGATGCTCCTGATGACTGGTACATTATCTATGCTGATCCAAAAACAAAAGCTCTTCAAGCTGCTGCATATATTGTTACCTTTGGTAGTGATGGTGATACTAAAAATGCTGAAGCTGATCCACATGCGATACAATATAAAGAATTTACAACCGTAGATGATATTCCGTTTGCTACGAAATGGGAATTTTATGGCTGGACGTCTGAAAAAGGAATGACGGATAAACTAGGAGAAGCAACAATTACAGATATTACATTTTTAGAAGACGAAGGTGAATTATTTGATGATCCTGAAAATTCTAAGATTATAGACTGATGCTTTAAGACAAAAAAACACCGCGAAAATCGCGGTGTTTTTTCATTCACAAATTCAGTAAATTTACAATCCCGAAATTACGAATTCTTCCCAGTTTCCTATGGCTGTTCGATTACAGGTCATTTCTTTTGCACCGTTTTCCGAACTTATATATCTACCATTATTTCCTCTTAATGCATATTTGTTTCCATCTCTGCTTACCAACGTAAATTGTTCCCAAGAGCCTATTTGGGTTCTGTTACAGGTGATAGGTTTATTACCATTCTCGCTACTTACGTATTTACCATTGTTTCCCTTAAGCGCTACTTTCCCACCACTAAGTGTTATCAATTCAAACTTCTCCCATCCTTGTGCTGTGGTTCTGTTGCAATTCATAGGTTTACTCCCATTTTCACTACTTACATAGTTATTGTTATTCCCTCTCAATTCGATAATACTACCAGAAGTAACCGGCGGATACATTTTGTTGATTCCGATTACATCACTATTCGAGAGACCATTGCGTTGTGCATTGTAAGTGCTTCCATTGGAACGAACTATGGTAGGTTGGCCATTTTTCGAAAACGCATAAGATCCATACATCATTATACTTCCCAAATCCAAACTTGAAGTATATTCATTTCCATCCTGTCCTTGTTCCAAATATGTTTTAAAATTAAATTCTTTGCCGCTTTGTATATTTTCAAACAGTACTTTTATGTATTGGTCTCTGTCTTTTCTGCTTTGTTCGTGCCATAACCCAATGGCGTGACCAATCTCGTGAATTGTATTTCCGGTAGAACAACCATTAGCCAATGTAATATCCTGTCTTCCACCGATCCGTCCAACATATGATGAACAACCTGATCCACTTTTGAAGTAAACATAATTTGACTGATTCGTACGACGTACAAATCGTAAAGCAGTTTTGGATTCCCAATGAGTAATGGCACTCGTTATTCTGGCTTGATTTGGCAACCCGCTTTGAATTGAATAATACACAGTGTTATTTGGCCATCTGCCACCGACTCTACCAACACCCTTATTATTATCTGAAAGCATAATTTTAATATCACCCTCTAGTATATAATGCTTGTTGATACTTTCTACATCTACCTCATCGCCTTCTAATGTTATTCTAAGTAATTCTCCTGTTTCATCAGGAAAAGCTTGTTCTAACATAAAACTATCATACTGATTTTGCTGATCATCTGCTTCAAACTCCTGCGATTCACAAGAAATGAATAGAATGCTTGTAGTCCAAATTAGAATCGGAATATAAAAACTAAAATATTTTTTCATTGGTTTGATTTGTGTTAGGTTAAAAGTCTTCACTATATTACTAAATAGTTTTACCATGGATGTCCATAAAATACTAAGTGCCTCTAAACATTTAATAAACGAGGTTAATGAAAAAGTATTCGTTATTTGAATATCAGTTAAAAAAGAAAAATATGGAGTATCTAAGTTACTACCCTACTTATTTTTAGAAAACCTAAGCTATAGGATAACGTTAAAATGAAGAATCTTAATTATATTTTTTCGTATCTTTAAAGAACACAACTTATTCTAATTAAAATTCTCTACCATGACTTCGCTATTTAAAAAACTACAGCTTCCTCCTACTCTGGATGAGATACTGATACTTAATGAACCCGAAGGGTTTTGTGAAGAATTGGATTGTCTAAAAGATGTTATGATCAAAGAATCCTTGGTACAGGTATCAGAAGTAGATTTTGCACTGGTTTTTGTTATAGAAAAAAAACAAATTGAAAGCCGAATTGAAACGATATACCCTAAACTCGTTGGAGATGCGATTCTCTGGTTTGCGTATCCTAAAAAAAGTTCTAAAAAATTCACTTCTGAAATAACAAGAGATGACGGCTGGGGAGTGTTAGGTGATTATAATTTAGAACCTGTACGACAAGTGGCTATCGATGAAGATTGGACCGCTATGCGATTTAGAAAAGTGAGTTATATACGAAATATGACCAGAAGCAAAGATTTTGCTCTAAGTAGTGCTGGCAAAGAAAAAACCACCGGAGTTTAATGAATTGGCACTTTTATATCTTATCAGCAGTTTTTATTTTAGCTGGAATTTTTCATTTAATCAAACCGAAGGCATTTATGAGAATTATGCCTTTGTATATTCCATATCACAAGCAATTTGTATATCTCAGCGGTATTGCTGAAATCCTTGCCGGAGTTGGTTTATTGTTTTCTTCAACTAAATTTTTATCTATTTGGGCTATTATTTTGATGCTTATCGTATTTTTCCCTGTTCACCTGCATATGCTTCTAAATAAAAAAGCAAGTCTTAACTTACCGAAATCTTTGCTCATCCTTAGAATATTTCTTCAATTTGGCTTGATTTATTGGGCGTACTCTTATCTCTAAAATTATATTTCAATTTTGAATTTATTTGCTTCTCAAAATGATCCGATAACATTAAAAATGACCGATGCTAATGTTATCTATTATCCCAGTTTTTTTAATAAAAATAAGTCCGATGAGTTATTTAAAACATTACTAGAATCTATACAATGGCAACAAGACGACATCAAGTTATTTGGCAAAGTATATAAGCAACCTAGATTGACAGCTTTGTATGCTTCCAACAAAAAAACGTATACATATTCTAATATTACGATGCAGCCTCATCAATTTACAGATGAACTATTATTTATTAAAAAAGAAATAGAAAATGTATGCCCGGATGTATTTACCACCTGTCTACTCAATCTATATCGTGATGGTCAAGATAGTAATGGCTGGCACGCTGATAATGAAAAAGAATTAGGACCAGAACCTACTATTGCTTCTGTAAGTTTTGGAGAAGAAAGATGGTTTTATTTCAAACACAAAACAAAAAATCTTAAGCAAAAAATTTTATTACAACACGGAAGTTTGCTTCTCATGCGCGGAAAAACACAGGAACATTGGTTACATCAAATTCCAAAATCCAAAAAAATCTCAAACTCTCGAATTAACCTGACCTTTAGGGTAATAAGCTAACCTTAAGGTTATGATAATTTCTATACGATTTGATAGAGACTTCTCGAATAGTCTACCGATCTTACATTATAATGCTCTTTTCCCCGTAATATCAAAGTAATTAGGAGAAAGATAAGATGAATTACACACAGACTCAAAGAGTAGGTATCAAATAAGATGAAGGCCAAAAAAGAAATAAAAAGGAAGCTCCCATTAGCATTTTTTTGGTAAAAAAACCTATGATTAAAAATAATCTAATTATAAATTCTTCAAAGGGAACGTGAGCTGCCAGTGTTTCGATCAGCTCGTAATCAAACAAAGTTGTTTAAGTAAGATATGTTTCTACACTATTTAAAAAATCGGTATAAAAAATCACATTATACGTATTGTGTAACACCAAAAATATTCCATACAATATTCGTACTATTGTATATAGAAACACCCTAAATTTCATCGGAGATTTGTGTCAAAATTTTGTAATCCAAAAATACAATAGCGTTTTCTTATTTGTTAGTATAATGTAAGCTTCAACTTGTACAAACATAAAAACAACTAACTAATTATCAACAATCTTCAACATTTTTGGCAGAGAATACAAGTATAAATCAACCTATTTGTTTTGATTTTATTTTTGTAACTTTAAGACAAAAGACTTGAGTATGAATCGCTATACCTTACACGAAACTTTTGTTGTACATCAATATTCATTTGATAAATGGGAAGCGGAACCGCATAATCATAATTACTTTGAAATCATTTTTGTAGAGAACGGAAGTGGGTATCACACTATTAATGGAGTGAGATTTCGTTATAAGAAAGAAGATATTTTTTTACTGGCGCCTGAAGACACACACCATTTTGAAATAGAAAAACATTCTGCATTTACGCACTTTAAGTTTACCGAACTTTTATTTTCCAGTAAAGTGAACTTACCCGATAGACAATATTGGTTACAAAGAATTGAGCAGTTACTGCACCACCCAAATATTATTCCGGGTGATGTGATCTCGCACGAAGAAGATCGCAGTATTGTATGGGATATTCATAATGTTGTAATGGAAGAATTCAAAAATGAAAAAATATACTATCAGGAAATCATTTCGAATGCTATAAGTACGATCTTAAGTATTATTGTAAGGAATATTTCTGCAAAATACAGTGCTCATAATGGAAAAATAGCTATCAACGATTCAAGAATTGAGCAAATACTTAGCCACATTAGACAAAACGTTTATGACAACGATCTAACGAAGATCAGTTATATGGCAAAAAAGTTTAATATGTCTCAGAGTTCTATCAGTACATACTTCAAAAAAGCTACTGGAGAATCCATTCATCAATACGTAACCAAGTATAAAATGAAGCTGGTGGAATATAGATTACAAAATACCGAATTTACCATTGCAGAAATTGCTTATCAACTGGGATATACAGATGAAAGCCATCTTACTAAAACATTTAAAAAATATTTTTCTATGTCTCCGAAGCAATATCGCAAAGACCTTGCATTGAGTGATTAATTTTCCTTTTAACCAAAAATATCATTTAAAATTTTGGCTAAACGTATCCCTCCTTTTTGTAGTTGAGCTCTTACCGTAGGAAAATGGTTGTACATATATTTATACCCCAATTTCTCTCCTACATTAGCAGATTTATAAACCTTTTTTGCAAGATCCTGAGATTCATAAATCCAATCTAAAACATCACCTTTTTCTATAGCTTCTATCTCGGCGATAGATAATTCGTCTGCATTATCTGCCAATTCTGAATAACTCATTTTATAATAATCAATCATCTCGCTATCCCATACTCTGTGCAGATTAGAGCCTTCTTTAAACCAACGCACCTGAATATCATTTCCTCCTTTATCTTCTCCTCTTCCTACGTGTAATGGTTGGTGTAAATCACCAACAAAGTGTACCAGCATTTTAAGATAAAATTCTTTATCCTCTTCAGAAGAAGTTTCACTTTTTAAAACCTCAATGCATTTTTGGATACCTTGAACTAAATCACCATTCTCACTCGGTTTTTCTTGGCCATATTTCTTGTCGAAAGGAAAATTTAGATAATGCCAAGGGCTATAACCTCTAAAACGATCATCACTTTTAATTTCATCAGCATAAATTGAAACAAAGGCCAAACCCTTCCCATTTAAAAGTTTACTAATATTTCTTTTAGCTTTGTCTGTAAGATAGCTTTCTGCGATCTCACCCGTAACCCGATGTCCTGTTTTTCCCCAATCTTCTGTAATTGAAAATCCATTAAAAGAAACAAGTAACAACAAAAAAAGTATAGCGTATCGTGTATTCATTAGTTTATATTTTGAAGCAAAGATAAAAAAGGGTATGTTAGTGAATCGTTAAATGTTATTTTTATCAGAGAATATCTAAAATAAAATTAGAATTAAAAATATGATATCGTATTTGACGTTTCACAAATACGCATTTTTTAAATCCCCAAATATGAAAATACGGTTTTCAATTTTACTGATCGCCATTTCTACCTTTTGCCTGGCACAAGAGCAAACAGAAAAAGAGTATAACTCTGCAACTGTTAGAGTAAATCGTTTTATAGAAGGAACACTGGCGACGCCTTACTCTGATGATAGTGTGCCTCTAATTATATTTATTATGGATGCCGGTGCTATCAATAGAGAAGGCAATGACAGAATGTCTAAAAACGATGCTTTTAAATTGTTAGCTATTGAATTGGCTAAAAAGGGTATTGCTTCTTATCGATACGACAAGAGACTTTTTAAAATAGATGCCTATGGAATTCAGGAACATGAAATTTCGTTAGACGATTTTATAAATGATGCAAAAGCAACAGTTAACTATTTTAGGAAAAACGGAAATTATACAAAAATTATAATTGCAGGTCATGGTCAGGGTTCATTAGTAGGTATGGTTGCAGCACAAAATGATGCTGACGGTTTTATATCTATTGCAGGAAATGCTCAATCGGTGGATCAAATTGTTATCCAGCAATTAGAAAAGCAAGCGCCCGGGTTAGACAAAAGTGCAGCTGTAGCCTTTAATGACCTTAAGGAAAAAGGAAGAGCTTCAAATTACGATCCCGCTTTAGAATCCATTTTTAGTTATAAGCTACAGCCGTTTATGAAATCATGGATAAAATACACTCCTTCAGAAGAGATAAAAAACTTAGATATTCCTATTTTAATCATGCAAGGAGATAAAGACCTGCAAGTTGAAGTTTCGGAAGCGGAAAAACTAAAGGAAGCTGCTCCTAATGCAGAATATGTAATTATCGAAAACATGAATCACGTTCTCAGAGAGATAAAAGGAAGTAGGCTTGAAAATCATAAATCCTATAATGAGTACTGGCTTAAAATTATGCCTGAAGTTATCGATACTATTATTAACTTCGTAAAAAAATAAATACCTTTTTACATACACTAACCCCAATCAAATTGAATTCACCCCGCATTATTTTTTCTGATATTGATGGAACCCTTCTTAATGCAGAAAGGGAGTTATCAGCGTTAACGATCTCCGAAATAAAACGTGTAAAAGACACCATACCTGTAATACTGATTTCTTCGAGAATGCCAAGTGCTATGACGCATTTGCAAAAAGAACTAGAAATTACGCATATGCCCCTGATCTGTTACAACGGTGGATTAGTATTGGTCGACAAAAAACCCGTACATTCAACATTTATTACTACCGATGTTATAAGCAAACTTCATAAATTTAATGAAGATCATTTATTTCATATTAGCTTATATCACAATGATGACTGGTTTGTACCACAAATGGATTTTTGGGCAAATAGAGAGGCGCAAAACACAAAAGTAACTCCAATTGTGAAATCAACAAAAGACGTTATTGAAATCTGGAAAACCGAAAATAAAGGGGCTCATAAAATCATGTGTATGGGTGATGAAGAGCATATTGATAAAGCGTTTAGTTTTTTAGAAACTAATTTTAGCGATACGCTACATTTATACCGTTCTAAACCAACATATATAGAAGTAGCACATAAAAGTATTTCAAAATTAACTGCAATCGAATTACTACTGGAAACACATTATAAAATTTCTCTATCAGATGTAGTAGCATTTGGCGATAATTATAACGATATTGCTATGCTAAAAGCGGTTGGCACCGGAGTGGCGGTTGCCAATGCTAAGCCTGAAACCTTAAAAATTGCTGATGTTATCACCTTATCCGGAAAAGAGGATGGGGTTGCAACATATATTAAAAACAATATCTGATACTTGTGCTAAGAAAAATTAAGCTGACTAGAATCCTAGTCCTTTACATTGTTGTTCTATATTCTTTCGTGGGTTGCAAATCCACAGAATCTTCAGTAAAAGTAGATACTACACCTATCATCGCTTCTATAGATCTGGTAGATGTAGTTAATGATAAAGTCAAAGTAGAACTAAAAATTACAAATATAAATTCGGACACTATTAGTTACTACCTACCAAAAATTGTTCCCGGAACCTACCAAAACAGTAATTACGGTAAATACATTGAAAGCTTTAAGGCTTTTGATGACCAAGGAAATGAATTATTTGCAAAAAAATACGGCGATAATCGTTGGAAAATTAATAACGCATATCAGTTAAGTTCTATTACTTATTTGGTAAATGATACGTTTGACTCTGAAGAAACACATCAAATATTCTCCCCAACAGGCACTAACATTTTACAAAACAAAAATTTTATACTTAACCTTTATGCTTTTATTGGATATTTTGATAAAATGAAGGAAAGAAAGTACAACCTTTTCATCAAGCATCCAATAGATATGGAAGCATCCACTTCTTTAACCGAATATCTGCCTAAAGAACCAGAGATTGGAGCGCTCTACGATACAGATGTTTTTATTTTTAAGAGATATGCAGATTTGGCAGATTCTCCTATAATGTATTCCATACCTGATAAAGTGACGTTTACAATTAATGAAATCGAGGTGTTGTTAAGCGTATACTCTCCTAATAAAATGCATCGTGCGGCACAGTTGATGCCGCAAATGGAACGAATGATAAGAGCTCAAAAGAATTTTTTGGGATATATTAATACCACCAAAAAATATAGTGTCCTACTCTATCTATCCACCGCCAAAAATGATGATGCCAAAGGTTTTGGCGCATTGGAACATAACACTTCTACGCTAGTCGTACTACCAGAGTCCATACCAATAACAAAGCTCAATGAATCATTGACAGATGTAGTTTCTCACGAATTTTTTCATATCGTGACACCATTGAGCATCCATGCCGAGGAAATTCATAATTTTGATTACAACAACCCAAAAATGTCTAAGCATTTATGGTTGTATGAAGGAACTACCGAATATTTTTCATTGCTATTTCAAATTAATCAGGCACTTATAGGTAAAGATGTTTTTTTTGAACGTGTTTTGGAAAAAATAAACAACGCTAAAAGCTTTGATAACACGTTTTCATTTACAGAAATGAGCGAAAATATTTTACAAGAACCTTATCTTAAAAATTATCGTAACGTATATGAAAAAGGAGCTCTAATTTCTATGTGTATAGATATAATTATGCGAGAAAAAAGTAATGGAGCGTATGGCATTCTTGATCTTATTAAAGGATTATCAGGTAGATTTGGAAGTGAAAAACCTTTTAAGGATGAAGAACTCATTGAAATCATCAAAGAGATCTCGTATCCTGAAGTAGCAAATTTTTTAAATACGCACGTCCTTAACAATACTCCTATCGATTATGGTTTCTATTTGGAAAAAGCCGGGCTGACTTATAACACTGTAGAAATCCCTTCAGGCTATTTTATACATGAACAAGAACCGTTTATCAAAGGTTCTGAAGCGACCAAAGAAGTAGTTTTTACTGATGGTGCAGAACGTAATACCTTTTTGAAGCAATTAGGAATAAAATCCGGAGATGCTTTATTGGGTATCGGAAATAAAAAATACACGATCAAAAATATTTACGATTTATTTAGTGACTCTAGCAAATGGAATATTGGGGATGATATTACTTTTACTATCCAACGTGGTCAAAATATTTTAAAACTAACCTCCAAAGTGATTCAACCTACTGTAGAAAAAGTAATTTTAAAACAAAATCCTACCGCTACAAAGAAGCAAATCGCCATCTTAAAGAGCTGGATTAACGACTAGCTACTCATCTACATCTGATTTCGTTCAAAAATCGTATTTTGCACGCCATCTCATAACAAAAGAACTCACTCTATGGAAAATCCACCTTTTTTCACCAATGATACTATTGTTTTTGGAATTCTATTTCTATGTTTAGGTCTTGTATTTTATACATCATCAATTAAAAAAGGGTTTTGGCAAAGTTTCTATAAGTTTATTCCCGCCCTTTTACTTTGCTATTTTATTCCTGCCATATTTACTTCTCTTGGAATCATTGCTCCCGAATGGAAAGAACTGGATACCGATGGAGAACTTATAAAAAAATCATCCAGCGTTTATTATATTGCTAGTAGATATTTACTTCCTGCTTCATTAGTGTTAATGACATTAAGTATTGATCTAAAAGGAATTTTTAATTTGGGGCCAAAGGCATTGATCATGTTTTTCACCGGAACAGTTGGAGTTATCATTGGTGGGCCCTTGGCTATATTGATTATCTCCATATTCTCACCGGAGACTGTGGGTGGGGCCGAATTTGATGCTGTTTGGAGAGGATTATCAACACTAGCTGGAAGCTGGATCGGAGGTGGTGCGAATCAGGCGGCAATGCTGGAAATTTATCAATATAATCCTGATAAATATGGTGGAATGGTATTAGTGGATATCGTGGTTGCTCAAATATGGATGGCTATATTACTCATCGGTATCGGAAAAAGTAAAAAAATTGATCGCTGGTTAAAAGCCGACAGCAGTGCTATAGAATCTTTGAAAGAAAAAGTATCATCCTATGCCGAGAGTATTACGAGAAACCCAACATTAACCGATTTTATGGTAATGCTTTCCATTGCATTCACTACAGTTGGATTGTCGCATTGGGGTGCTAATGGTATCTCTGGTTTTTTATCAGCTAATTTTGAAATTTTTAATGATAAAAGCTCAGCATTATCTTCTTTTACATCGCAATTTTTCTGGATGATTACCATTGCAACTGCCATAGGAATTTTATTATCATACACAAAAGTAAAACGATATGAGGGTGCCGGAGCCAGTAAAATAGGTAGTATTTTCATCTACATTCTGGTTGCCACTATTGGTATGAAAATGGACTTAACGCAAATATTGAAAAATCCGGGACTTATTGGTATCGGTTTAGTCTGGATGCTCATACACGTTTTGTTACTAATCGTAGTTGCTAAAATTATTAAAGCACCCTATTTTTTCCTTGCTGTAGGTAGTAAAGCTAATATTGGTGGAGCAGCCTCTGCTCCGGTGGTTGCAGCTGCTTTTCATCCCTCTCTTGCTACGGTAGGAGTATTATTGGCAGTATTTGGATATGTAGTAGGAACATACGGCGCAATTTTATGTACTATATTAATGCAAATTGCTTCGGGAAGTTAGTTTTTCAATCGAATTTGTAGCATCTTTGTACTCCAATTTTTAAAATTAAAAAACCATCAATGCAACGATTTTCTTATCTACTATTTATATCTATTCTTATACTAAGCTGTAGCACCCCAAAGAAAAAAGGAAATGTTTCTGTAAGTGGAACGGTAAAGGGACTTAAAAAAGGAACGTTATACCTTCAGAAGATAGAAGATACTATTTTAGTAAATCTGGATTCATTGGTGATTAATGGCGATCCACAATTCTCATTTCAAACTGATGTTGAGGAACCCGAAATACATTATTTATTCTTAGATAAACACGATGGTACTCAGTTCAACGATCGGATTGACTTTTTTGCAGAACCAGGCGAAATTACTATCTATACCTCATTAAATGGTTTTGAAAAAGATGCTGTGATATCCGGAGGTAAGAACCAAACAAAATTAGTGGAGTATAATAAGATGAATAAACGATTCGAAGAAAGAAATCTAAGAATCATTAAAGAAGATTATGAAGCTAAGAAGCAAAATGACGAAGAAAAATTAGCCGAAAATGACAAGGCTTATAAAAACTTGTTAAGACAGAAGTATCTATATACAATTAACTTTGCTATTAACAACAAAAAGCTAGAAGTAGCTCCGTATATAACGCTTAATGAAGTTTTTGATGCCAATATCAAATACCTTGATACAGTAGCAAATTCTTTATCTCCAAGAGTTAGAAAATCAATATACGGAAAACAACTTACCAAATACATTGAAGAAAGAAAAGCCAAAGAGAGTAAAAAGGTTACCGAAAGTGCAGAGAATTAGCTATCCGTTTAGAATTTATTGAAAATATCAATCCAAAGCATTTAACTTTTTGATGTAAAAAGAAGGTAACAAACCAGTATGCTTCTTAAAATATTTGGTAAAAGAATCAGCACTTTTATATCCTAACTCTTCTGCAATACCTTGTATGCTATATGCTCTAAATCGACTGTCTTTTTTAAGACGAACAAGTACATAATTAATTCTTAAGTCATTTATATAAGCATTAAAGGTTTTTTGATAATGTGAGTTCATCACTTTTGACAGATAAGAAGTATTAGTTTTTATCTTCTTGGCAGTAGTATACGCACTACATTCTTGTTTTAGAAAATAATGTTGTTCTTCCAATTTTTTTAGTCCTTGTAAAATATTTGTTATTGTTTCTTCATTGATTTCGTTAGTTTCCTTTTTGGACTTCGATTCATTTTCAGAATCATTTGTTGATATCTGAACGGATTCTTCTTTTTCTATACTGTTTACCAAAGCTAAAAACTGCTCTTCATTTTTGTTTTTTAACTTATAAAAACGAATCAGCATAATCAGTAAAAACAGAATAACCAATAAACCACCGAGAACAAGGTATTTAAGTAAAGAATCTGCAGAACTTTTCTCTGCCTGTAATACCTCTAATTCTTTTTTAAATTCTGCCACTTCTCTTTTTCTAATACCAAGAGATACCGAATCCATAATTTTATCAAAACGAGTATTCGCCTTTTCATAATGCTCATAATAATAATTGGATCGTTCATAATCACCCAACATTTTATACGACTTAGCTAAAAACTTAAAGTCAAGCTTTGAAAAAGAATGTAAAGTCTCTGGGATACTATCGGCATCACCAAATTTTTCGATTAATTCAATTCCTCGCTTATACTTTTTTTGATTATAGTATAATTCCGCCTGAATATAATCTATAAGACTTATTCCACTAAATCCTTTATCTTTCATTTTAGCACTATCAAGATATCTCTCAGCCAAATCAAATTGTTTATTCAATACGGCGGTAGAAGCGACATATGTATACATACGACTGTATTCTGAAGAATCATTTACTTCTTTAATTCTATCTCGATAAAGACTACTGTATTTTGCTAATGAGTCTACTTTTGATATTCCATTGAACCAATAAAATCGATAGATTAAATCCAGTATCTTAATTTTTAATAAAGGGATGTCTTTTTTTATATCCGCAAAGGTTTCAGAACCTCTATCTAAGTCGTAAAAAACATTTTTTAATTGTTTCAGTCCGGCAACCTGATCCCCACTGAAGGTACTGATATAAGCAATTTGTTTTCTGCTATCTACGATTGTGAACATATCATTTTCTTGTATTGCCAGTGACAAAGCCTGTTCATATGATAACAATGACTTTGCCCATATTCCATTATAAAAATGTATATATCCTTCTAGCAACTTTTGTTTAGCTAAATAAACACCTTCTCCATAATTATTTTGCACAAAAAGATTGTAATTATCATATGCCCTTCTATACTCGTCATTTTTAAACCTAATAAAAGAAATTCTTACTTTAATATATAACCACTCAGCCTGAGTTGCGGCACTTCCTCCTGCCATTATCTTATCAGAAAGCAACTGCATTTCTTTTTTAACGACATCAAGATCCGGCTTTTTAATAAAGTAATTCAGTAATTGATAAGAAGTCTTACCAGTAAGTTCTTCAAATTCTGTTATGAATTCCTCTTGAGAACTTTTGTCCTGTCCGTAGCTAACACCAAAAAACAGGATATATAATAAAAACAAAATACGTGGCGGGATCAATCTCATATCTATAGGTATCCGTAACCTGAAAATGTTACAAAAATCAAAGATACCTTTTAATTTTACTTAGCAAAGAAGGATTGCCTATATGTTTTTGTGCAAAAATCGTCCCCAAATTTATAAAAACAGGGAATCCACTACTGAGCTTAATCAAACTTATTAAAAAACAAAAAATCCTTTAAAATAAGCAGCTAACAAGACATTTGGTCTTCCCTATTTTCCTAAAACGAGGTATACTCTACTTGTTCTTTGCATGCCTTTGTCTGTTCTTTGAACTCAGAAAACAACACCAAAAAACACCACTGTATGAAACAGACGAAGCTTTCTCAAAAAATTAAATTAATAAAATTTTTAATAGGTATTGTGGTTGGGATCACAGTGTATATCGCTATTAAAATAATCTTCTAATTATTAAAATCAATCTATAAAAAGAAAACAAATGAATACTATTATAAAACTAATTATAACCTTTTTCCTTGGATTAATAGGCACTATCTCACAAGCACAAGACTTAGCTGGTTCTTGGAAAGGAACATTAACGGTTCAAGGAACTGAGGTAGAGATGATATACAACTTCACAAACAACAATAATCAAATCGATGTTACACTAGATATTCCTATGCAAGGTCTTAGCGGCTTTTCTCTAGATGGAGCTACACTGGATCAAAATAAAGTTTCTATAACATCCAAAAAATTACAACTCAGCTATAGTGGGACTTTAGAAGGTAAAGAAATAAAAGGCACCTATAGTCAGGCAGGACAAAGTTATCCTTTAAATCTTATAAAAACTGAAAAAACAATTCCCGGAAATTCTAGTCTTCCATCGACGAAAGAAGATTTAGCAAAAATTGCAGCTTTAGAAACAGGCGACTTCAAATACTCTGTTGAAGATTTCTATAAAATGCCTGAGGCATCTAATTTTAAGCTTTCTCCTGATGGCTCATATATCTCGTACTTTAAAAGAAATGACGAAGGAAAACGTGATTTATATGTGAAAAACGTACAGAATCAAACAGAAACTTTAGTTGCTGCGCAAAAAGAGGATGTCATATTAGGATATTCATGGGCCACAAATGATCGAATCCTTTTTACACAAGATCGAGGAGGAAATCAAAACTACCACATTTTCGGAGTAGATATAGACGGGAAAAACAAAAAAGAATTAACTCCTTACGAGGGCGTAAAGGCAAGTATCGTTAAAGTATTGAGAGATGATCCTGATCATATAATTATTGAAATGAATAAGGACAACAAAAAGCAGGAAGAACCCTATAAGTTAAATATTAAAACAGCTACTTTAGAAAAACTATATACACATCAAAAAGATGAAGATCCAATACCTTCAGGAGGATATATTTTTGATAAAAACGGTGTATTAAGATCTATAACTCACATTAAAAACGGTGTAGATTTCATTTTAGACTACAAAATAGATAACACCTACACTACAATAGCTAATACTAGTGTAACAAGCGGTGAAGGACTTAACATTATAACCTTTAATTATCAGACTCCGTATCCGCATGACGCTTATATAGTCTCTAACCTGAACACAGATAAATACGAAATTCAATTATTTGATTTAAAGAAAAACAAGAAAATTAAAACAATCCTTGCAAATGCTATTTATGATGCCGCTAATTTGTCTATTTCGAAGAAAAGAAATTACGAGGTTGACTATACAGTTTATAACGGAGCAAAGGTTGAGGTAATACCCGTGAGTAAGACCTATAAGAAAGTAATGAAACGTCTTAAAAAGGAGTTTGGAGACAGACAATTCTATACATCCTATAAGTCGAACGATGAGAACATATATATGGTTACTGTTACCAGCGATAAGATCGTAGGCGAGTATTATATCTATAATGTAAAAGAAGACAGTATAACATTGCTATACAAAGTCCTACCCCACCTTAAAGAAAAGGACTTAGCACCTATGAAACCGATCAGTTTTATCAGTAGAGACGGGTTTACTATCCACGGTTATATAACGCTACCCAAAGAAGCTCTCAAAGGCAAAAAAGTTCCTGCCATAATTTATCCACACGGAGGCCCACAAGGTGTAAGGGATTCTTGGGGATTTATTGCAGACAATCAATTATTTGCTAGCAGAGGGTATGCTACAATAAATATTAATTTTAGAATTTCAGGAGGTTATGGAAAGGAATTTACCAAAGCTGGATTTAAACAAATTGGACGTAATGTTATGAATGATCTCGAGGATGGCCTGGCATATGTGATTGAACAGGGATGGGTTGATCAAGAAAAGGTCGCAATATTCGGTGTGAGTCACGGTGGGTATGCTGTATTGCGTGGATTAACTAAAACACCAAACTTATACGCCTGTGGTATAGACTATGTAGGAGTATCGAATTTGAATACGTTTATGAACACAATTCCAGCCTACTGGGAAAAATACCGAGAATGGTTTTACGCAACCTGGTACAACCCAAATGATCCAAAAGAACAAACTATTATGGATGAAATTTCTCCTTCACTACATACTGATAAAATTATAAAACCTTTATTCGTAATTCAAGGCGCTAATGATCCTAGAGTAAACATTGACGAATCGGATCAAATTGTAAGTAAATTAAGAAATAGAGGGATTGAGGTTCCTTACATGGTAAAATATGATGAAGGACATGGTTTTTACAAAGAAAACAACAGAATAGAATTATACAGAACGATTATGGGTTTTCTAGCTAGTAACTTAAAATAAATTGGATTTAAAATCATATCAATGTTAGAGCCTAAAATTTTCAAACTTTTGGGCTCTGACTAAAAAAATAAATCACTAAAAGAACTTTTACCAAACAACTGCTATAACAGATTTTACTATTATGAAAAAAGAAATAAAACTATCTAAATATCTAATCTATCTATTAATAGGTGTCATAAGTTGTATTATCACCGTCTACATCAAAAAAAATTACTTTATTAGAGATATTGCATATAACTCTATTTTTGAGAAATGTTTACTAATAATAGGGACAATAGTATTATCATTTGTAGTAATAGGAATTCACGAATTAGGTCATCTGATCACTGGTCTTTTTCAAGGCTTTAAATTTCAATTGTTTGTCATAGGTCCTTTAGGTATAAAACGGGAAGATGACAAGACTAAACTATACTTAAATAAAAACCTGGGATATTATGGAGGGATCGCTGCTACTATCCCTTCTGCGGATCACCCAGACAATGCTCAGAAATTTGCTAATGTGATTTTAGCCGGACCCATCACATCTTTATTTTTGGCCATCATTTTGATTAGTATTGGTTATTTTTTTGAAAAGCCTTTGCAATCTCTTTTATATACCTCTGGATTGATATCAATAGGAATATTTTTTGCTACAACAATTCCTTCTAAATCCGGAATGTTTTTTTCGGATAGAAAAAGATACCAAAGACTCACTAAACCGGGAAAAGATCAAGATGTAGAACTTGCATTGTTAAGAATACTAGGTAATTATTCTAAAGATAATTCATATGAGAATGTTCGTAAAAACGACATTGACACTTTAGTTTCCGACGATACTCCTTTTATCCGTTTTTTTGGTCTGTCTACTCTTATATGCTTTCAGTTAGAAAAAAACAGAATTATTGAAGAACAGGTATTAGAAGATTATAGAAAAGTATCCGAGAAAATGCCTAAAAGCATCATAAAAGCTTTTGATAAAGAAATAGAAAAATATAAAGCAAAAATTATTGAGGAAAGACGAGGTATCGTTTAAATTTGTTTTCTCTATAACATCTTTGAGATAAAGACTCCATTCATATGCTGTATTGATAAAAGCTTTTAATCCAGTACAATTCTGGTTTATGAAGTAAATCCCAACTCCTTTTAGAAATTGGGATTTACACTTTGAAGAGCCGATAGAGGGACTCCCTTCGACTGGACTCAGGGTAAACCTCTCGTCCCTTTTATAATTCTAGTCATAAAAAAATCCCAACTCCTTTTAGAAATTGGGATTTACACTTTGAAGAGCCGGTAGAGGGACTCCCTTCGACCACGCTCAGGGTAAACCTCTCGTCCCTTTACAATTCTAGCCATAAAAAAATCCCAACTCCTTTTAGAAATTGGGATTTACACTTTGAGCCGATAGAGGGACTCGAACCCACGACCTGCTGATTACAAATCAGCTGCTCTAGCCAGCTGAGCTATATCGGCAAAGCGGTTGCAAATATAATTTCTGAAATCATATTTGCAAATACTTTTTTAAAAAAAATTATAATGAATTTACTTTTTCGACTAAAGACTTTGCCGTTTTTTCTAAATCTTCCTTGATAGACTTAAAATGCTTTGAGGCATTTTCTACATTTCGGTCACTCACCCTCGCCATAAATGAGTCAAAAGATGTAATAGCCTCGTCAATAATCACTTCTGCTTCTTTTTTGTCCTTATCCGGATTATTTTCTTCCCAGATATACACTTCCTCGATAATATCACCTAATACGTAGTTAATATCCTTCTTTAGGTTTCTTTTATTTGCCATTTCTAATATATTTTATGCAAAATTAGTCTTTTAAACCATTTATCAAACGGTTTTGGTTTTAAATATAGGTCTGTAAAAGTTTTACTCCTTTTGAAACTACATTTATCTCTTTTATTGAAGCAGGAACCAAAATCGTTTCTCCAAATTGCATCCTTATTTCTTGTTCCCCAGCTTTAATAATTGCTTGACCTTGAACACACATATAAATAACAAATGAATCATAAGGTAAGTGAGAAATGAGTACTTCTCTATCTACCTCCAAAATATTTGTGATGAAATGAGGGCAATTTACTAAATCAATAAGCTGATTCATTTTTATTTTGTAATCAACCTTGTAACTAGTATCATTATTAAAATCAATGGCGTCTAAAGCCTCTTTTTGGTGTAGTTCTCTAAAATTTCCATCGGCATCTTTACGATCCCAATCATAAACCCGATAAGTAATATCTGATGTTTGCTGTATCTCTGCTAATAAAACCCCTTTTCCGATGGCATGGATCAATCCTGAATAGACAAAAAAGGTATCTCCGGCAGTTACAGGTTCATAGTGCAAAATATCTTTAATGGTTTTATTGGTCACGTGCTTTTGATACAATTCCGGGCTTACTTCTTGATTGAAACCAATAATAATATTAGCGTCTTCATCTGTCTGAACCACGTGCCACATTTCGGTTTTACCAAGAGAATTATGTTTTTGCCTGGCTATTTCATCACCTGGATGTAATTGTACGGAGAGATCTTCTTTAGCATCAATAAACTTGATCAGTAAAGGAAATTTAGTTCCGAAACGTTTAAAATTCTTCTCTCCAACCAGTTTTTCTTTATACTTAATTAGAAGTTCTTTTAACGTTTTACCAATTAAAGGTCCATTACTTACTACAGAGACATCCTCTTCTACATCACTTATTTCCCAACTTTCTCCAATAGATGAGCCTTTTGATTCTTTTCCTAAAAGATTATTCAATTTAGAGCCTCCCCATATTTTTTCTTTTAGAATTGGTTCAAACTTTAATATGTATAGTGAATCGCTATTCATTCATCATCTCTTTGACTGTTTTAATAGCTTGTTTTAAATGCTTTGAAGCGTTCATACTATTAAATTTAAGCCTTATTACTCCTAGCTTATCCACTACATAGGTTTCTCTACCAGGTAGTACACCAAAAAACCCTGCTTTTACACCAAAAAGCTTTCTAAGATTACCCCTTTCGTCGGATAAAAAAATAAAAGGTAATTTATATTTGTTTTTAAATCTTTCGTGAGACTTCACACTATCTGAACTTATGCCTATAACCTCTACCCCTTCTTTTTTGAAATCCTCATAACTATCTCTAAAGTCACAAGCTTCTTTTGTACAACCCGGAGTAAAGTTTTTTGGATAGAAATAAATCACCAGTGGTTTTTTTCCTACAAACTCATTGCTATGAAAATCACCTCCATCATCTTTTGTAGCGGTAAATTCAGGAATTTTGTCTCCTACCTGTAGTCCCATATCGTTTTATTTACCATTATAGATAACATAGTTACGCGGAGTCTCATAAAGCGTTACCTCAATATCATATTTCTTATCCAGTTTTTTGCGAAGTCTATTCCATATCACTACCGCTATATTTTCTGCTGTAGGATTTAAACTCTTGAACTCTTCTACCTCTTCATTTAGGTTTTTATGATCCATATAATCTTCTACCTCGGATTTGATGTAGTCTTTTAAAATTTTCAGATCAATTAAAAAACCTGTTTCAGGATCAATCTCTCCTATTACTGCAACAACAAGTTCATAATTGTGACCGTGGTATAAAGGGTTACTGCATTTTCCAAAAACCTGAGCATTTTTTTCGTCGCTCCAATCTTTTCTGTAAAGTCGATGTGCAGCATTAAAATGTGCTTTTCTACAGGCTTTTATTTTCATAATATAATGTGTGAATAAAATTTATCAAATATAATCTTAAACCAAGCGGTATATAGATTAGGATTTTTAACCATATCTTCTTTTATGGCTTCTATAGCCATCCATTTCCAGTCCGAAACTTCTTCAGGGTTGATCACAGGATCATTTTCATAGTGTCCAACCATTACGTGATCCAGCTCGTGCTCTGTAAGTCCATTATCAAATGGAGCTTTATAAATAAAAGATATTGTTTCTTTAAGCGGAGTTGTAAACCCCATTTCTTCTTGTAACCTTCTGGTTCCTGCCTCAATATTGGTTTCTCCTTCTCGCTGATGGCTGCAACACGTATTTGTCCATAATCCGGGTGAATGATATTTATGATGTCCACGCTGCTGTAACATCAATTCTCCTTTATTATTGAGAATAAAGACAGAAAACGCTCTATGTAACAACGCTTTTTCGTGTGCTTCGAGTTTAGGCATCAAGCCTATTTGCTCATCATTTTCATTAACCAAAATGACTTTTTCTTCTTCCATTTCTTAGTATTGGCTCAAAACTACGAAATCGTAGTAGCAATTCATAATCTATCCTATTTTTGGCATAAAATAAAGAATTGTTTACGCTTGTTAAATTGAAAAACACCTTATAAATAAGGTGTTTTGAATAGACAAAGAGTTATTCTTGATCTATATAGGGTTATTATGTATTACTTGACAATTATAAATTCACTTCGTCTATTTAACTGGTATTCAGATTTTTTGCAATTAGAATCATTTCCACAGTCATTAACAGGCTGTGTTTCTCCATATCCTTTGCTTGTTAAACGTTCTGCCGAAATACCTTTGGCTACCATATAATCTACTGTAGATTTAGCTCTTTGATCTGATAACCACATATTATACGCATCATCTCCGTGGCTATCGGTGTGTGATCTTACATCAATCTTCATCTCTGGATATTGATTCATAACTTCGATCACTTTAGCCAGTTCTACTGCCGCATCTGGTCTGATATAAGACTGATCAAAATCAAAATAAATAGGATTAAGCGATAATACTTTTGCCAGATCATCTCCAACATCAGCAGATTTTACTTTTTTGTCTAACAGTAGAGGCACATCTATCGTTTCTGTTTTGCCTGGAGTTTCTACTAATTTTTCTACGGTAGTATATGCCTCTTTTTCGGCTCTAACAAAATATTTCGAGCTACATTTTACTAAGTGATTATATGTCGCATCTTCTCCTACTGTAAAACTCTCTAACAAATTGTTACTACTATCATAAATAGAAACTTTCGTTCCAGGTAGTAATTCTTGAGTGTCTTTATCCTTTACAACACCAGCAATTGTAATCTCACAGAAGCTTCTGAGATCTTCTAGCTGCAAAAAGCTGTAAATATCATCTTTTCCTCTTCCTCCCTCTCTATTTGATGAAAAATATCCTCTTTTTGATTTATCATCAACTATAAAAGCAAAATCATCATCCGGACCATTTACAGGTTTACCAATATTAACAACCAGTTTTTCCTCATCTGTTTGTGGGTTAAGTCTGGTAACGTACACGTCTAATCCTCCAAGTCCAATATGCCCATCAGAGGCAAAATATAGGTCGTTGTTAGCACTTACAAAAGGGAACGTTTCCTTTCCTTCGGTGTTGATTCTATCTCCCAAATTTTTAGGCTCTCCGAAACTTCCGTCAGAATTAATAGCAACTTCATAAATATCTGATTGTCCCTCTCCACCAGGCATATCAGACGAAAAATACAACGTCTTTTCGTCTACACTGAGAGCGGGATGCGCCGTAGAATACTGATCGCTGTTAAATGGTAAGTTTTGTGGTGTTGTCCAACCTCCTTGTGGATTCTTATAAGAACGATAGATTTTTAATCTGTTAGTTCCCTCTTTATCATTCCCATATTTTCTACCATCATAATTGTTTCGGGTAAAATATACTGTTTGTCCATCTCTGGCAAAAACGGGGGTAGATTCGTGAAACTTGCTATTTATTTTACTGTCGAACTTTTCTATTTCAGAAAGTTCTCCATTGGTAGGATTATATTCAGCTCTGTAAAGATCCAGAAAAGGTTCTTCGTTCCACTGATGCACACTCTTTTTGAATAATAGTGTATCTCTAGAAGAACTGAAAACTACAAATCGTCCAAAAAATGCAGAACCAAAATCAGTGAATGAAGAATTAATAGAAGAGTTTTCTATTTCAAATCTTCCAGACTGAAAATCTATTCTTTCTAGATAATCTGGTTCTTCCTGAAATAACTGAGCACGTTGATCATCAGAACTTGATTCAACGAACTTTTTCATATATGTATCCGCATCATCGTAACGGCCAACTGATTTTAAGGTCTGGGCATATCTAAAATAATACTCTGGTTCTACTTCGTTTGGATAAGAATTCACTAATTCTTCATACCATTTTGAAGCTTCTTCAAATTGGCTATTGAAATAGTAACTATTCCCTAAGTTTTTATAAAGATCTGCGCTCTTATATCCCTTTTTCACTACTTTGAGATAGGTCTCTTGTGCATCTATATACTCGTATTTGTCATATTGG
Source organism: Aquimarina besae (assembly GCF_042434905.1). Taxonomy (NCBI): domain Bacteria; kingdom Pseudomonadati; phylum Bacteroidota; class Flavobacteriia; order Flavobacteriales; family Flavobacteriaceae; genus Aquimarina; species Aquimarina besae. The sequence continues at coordinate 2,275,187 of NZ_CP170199.1, read as the reverse complement.
CTCTGAGCTGCTTTTAATTTTCTCTCTTGAGAAAAGGAAAGGTTTACAAAGAAAAACCCAATAAAAACAAACAATAACTTGTGTAATAATACCTTCATTTCGGTTTGACTATATTTTTATCTAAAATTAATTTATCTCAACTTTAATTTAAAATAGAACGCTATTTATATTTAGGTTCCGATAATTAAAAGAAGCGTGGCGTTAACATTCTGTTATACTTTCTAAACAGTTCAAAACGCAGCATAACTTCATAACTTCCGTCATTAAATTGTGTTCTTCCTAATTCGGTGGTTTCTTTATCGTAAGCAAATCCTATCATCAAAGAGTCTGACACTTGAAATCCAGCCATTGCGCTTAATGCGGCACTCCATCGATAAGCAACGCCCAACGTAAGTTTATCATATAACAAAAAATTAGCAGAAACATCAACTTGTAAAGGAGCTCCAAATACTAACTTACTAAGAACTGCTGGTTTAAATTTCACAGAGTCACTTAGATCAAAAACATGTCCCGCAATTAAATAATAGTTAATTCTTTCCTCAGCAATAAAAGTAGAAGAGTCATTACTTCCTACCGTAGCTTCCTCATCAAAATGATCTGTTTCTAATAAATTAGGCGCACTTAGACCTACATAAAACCTATCTGTATGATAATACAAACCAACCCCTACATTAGGACTTAGTTTATTATCAATATTGTTTTCGAAATTAGGGTCATTGATATCAAATTGGGATAATCTCTGAAAATCAACATTTAGTAAATGCCCTCCGGCCTTTAGACCAAAACTTAATTTTCCTCTTTCCGAAGTAGGTATGGTATACGAAAAGTCAACTCCAAAGTAAGTTTCGTCTGTCGGACCTATTTCATCATTGACAATAGAAAGTCCAAGACCTACTCTATTATTATCTCCTATTGGTGTATTTAGTGTAAGTGTCTGGGTACGTGGGGCTCCATCCAATCCAACCCATTGGCTACGGTGCATACCCATTATACTCATTACACCACGACTACCTGCATATGCCGGATTGACACTAATCGTATTATACATATACTGAGTATATTGAGCATCTTGTTGGGCATTTCCATAATTGGAAATCAAGCCGAGGATAACTAGCATAAATATCGTTAATAGTCTATTCATAAGTATCATAGTTTGATTTAGGGAATAACAAATATATACTATTCCAAATAAAATTTTATCTGTTAATATATAAGTAACCTGCTTTATACGTGTCTACTCCTCTAGCATTTATATATTCTAAAACATAGTAATATGTTCCTACCGGTAATTCATTACTTTTAGAAATGGTAACTCTTCCGTTACTGATTCCTTTAAATAATTCAACACCTGGTTGCTCGTAACCGTCCTCTTCAAATACCTGAACTCCCCATCTATTATAAATTCTAAGTGTATTATTTGGGAAATTTCTAAGCCCAACTATTCTGAATTCGTCATTAACTCCATCTCCGTTTGGACTAATACCTGTGTAAATTATAATAGGATCATCAGGATCTGTAAATACTCCTTCTATAACAGTTACTGTTTCATCCTCAGCATCACCATCATTATCCAGGTCAATATCTGTTGTGTTTGTTGGATCATCAGAAATATCTACAACATCGCTACCATTCGGATCTTGACCTGTTACAATAGCTTGATTGATAACTTCTCCAGACAATACATCTTCTGCTGTTAATACATAGGTAGCTGTAAAAGTCGTAGTATCTATTTCTCCTACCGTCAGATCAATTGGACCACCAGAGATTACAATTCCTACCAGTGGATCCGTAAGAACGATATTGTTAATATCGACATTACCTGTATTTTCTACTGTAAATGTATATAAGATTTCATCTCCAACGTTAGGAAGCTCGTCTCCGTTAACATCTACATAGATACCTGTCTTCGTTAAAGCTAAATTAGGAATTTGAGAAATAGTGGTTATTGTTGGATCATTAGTAGGATCGTTATCTCCATCTTCATCCACTGTCTCATCTCCACTATCAGAAATATCCATAACTCCTATTCCATCAGGATCTTCTCCCATCACCGTAGCGCTGTTTATGACCTCTCCGTTGTTAATATCTATTTGAGATATTGCATAGGTTGCTGTAGCTGTTCCCTGCTCTCCCGGAGCTAAAGTAGATGGAGTAACTGTAAGATTTGTACTTCCTGTAAGTATGTCATCAATAAATATATTATCTACCGTCACATTTCCAGTATTAGTAACCGTAAAAGTATATGTAATTATATCTCCAATATTTGATCCACTTGCGACTCCAGTTTTTACCAATGTTAAATCCGGATCCACATCTAAAATGGTTACGGTTGGATCATTATCTGGAATACCATCTGTAGTACCATCTCCGTTTGGTGTCTCAACACTCTCATCTCCTGCATCCGATACATCACTTACATCATCTGTTCCTGTTGGACTATCTCCCGTAGCTGTAGCACTGTTCTCGATAAACCCTGCATCAATATCAGCCTGGGTAATCGTTTGATTCGCTGTTATCGTGACACTAGCACCGGGAGCTAAACTTGCTATTGGACTTCCAACAATACTACCCGCATCTGCATTCAGATCCTCGATCTCAATATTGGTCACTGTAACATTTCCTGTGTTGGTTACTACAATATCGTACTCGATCACATCATCTAATGCAATACCTGCAACTCGAACTGTTTTGATAACACTTAAACTTGCATTTGGAGTAAGATCGGTAACCGTTGGATCATTATCCGGAATACCATCTGTAGTACCGTCTCCGTTTGGTGTCTCAACACTCTCATCTCCTGCATCCGATACATCACTTACATCATCTGTTCCTGTTGGACTATCTCCCGTAGCTGTAGCACTGTTCTCGATAAACCCTGCATCAATATCAGCCTGGGTAATCGTTTGATTCGCTGTTATCGTGACACTAGCACCGGGAGCTAAACTTGCTATTGGACTTCCAACAATACTGCCCGCATCTGCATTCAGATCCTCGATCTCAATATTGGTCACTGTAACATTTCCTGTGTTGGTTACTACAATATCGTACTCGATCACATCATCTAATGCAATACCTGCAACTCGAACTGTTTTGATAACACTTAAACTTGCATTTGGAGTAAGATCGGTAACCGTTGGATCATTATCCGGAATACCATCTGTAGTACCATCTCCGTTTGGTGTCTCAACACTCTCGTCTCCTGCATCCGATACATCACTTACATCATCTGTTCCTGTTGGACTATCTCCCGTAGCTGTAGCACTGTTCTCGATAAACCCTGCATCAATATCAGCCTGGGTAATCGTTTGATTCGCTGTTATCGTAACACTAGCACCGGGAGCTAAACTTGCTATTGGACTTCCAACAATACTGCCCGCATCTGCATTCAGATCCTCGATCTCAATATTGGTCACTGTAACATTTCCTGTGTTGGTTACTACAATATCGTACTCGATCACATCATCTAACGCAATACCGGCAACTCGAACTGTTTTGATAACACTTAAACTTGCATTTGGAGTAAGATCGGTAACCGTTGGATCATTATCCGGAATACCATCTGTAGTACCATCTCCGTTTGGTGTCTCAACACTCTCATCTCCTGCATCCGATACATCACTTACATCATCTGTTCCTGTTGGACTATCTCCCGTAGCTGTAGCACTGTTCTCGATAAACCCTGCATCAATATCAGCCTGGGTAATCGTTTGATTCGCTGTTATCGTGACACTAGCACCGGGAGTTAAACTTGCTATTGGACTTCCAACAATACTGCCCGCATCTGCATTCAGATCCTCGATCTCAATATTGGTCACTGTAACATTTCCTGTGTTGGTTACTACAATATCGTACTCGATCACATCATCTAATGCAATACCTGCAACTCGAACTGTTTTGATAACACTTAAACTTGCATTTGGAGTAAGATCGGTAACCGTTGGATCATTATCCGGAATACCATCTGTAGTACCGTCTCCGTTTGGTGTCTCAACACTCTCATCTCCTGCATCCGATACATCACTTACATCATCTGTTCCTGTTGGACTATCTCCCGTAGCTGTAGCACTGTTCTCGATAAACCCTGCATCAATATCAGCCTGAGTAATCGTTTGATTCGCTGTTATCGTAACACTAGCGCCGGGAGCTAAACTTGCTATTGGACTTCCAACAATACTGCCCGCATCTGCATTCAGATCCTCGATCTCAATATTGGTCACTGTAACATTTCCTGTGTTGGTTACTACAATATCGTACTCGATCACATCATCTAACGCAATACCTACAACTCGAACTGTTTTGATAACACTTAAACTTGGATCAACAGGATCCTGGATCGTTCCTGTGCCACTCTCGCCACCAACAGTTAAAGTAGTCGTCTCATCGCCCTCATCCAAGGCGTCTGTAACCGTAGGATACGTAACTGTAAAGTCTGTAACTCCTGCCGGAACCGTAATCGTACCATTCACGGAATCAAACGTAACTCCATTACTGAATACCGGTGTATTTGTATAATCGCCAGGGGCTACGGCACTACCATCTGCCAATACAAATGGATACGTAACTGGCTGTGGGGTGCTACCACTCAAGGTAACGGTATGTACTAAATCTGTCCCTTCGGTAACTGTTTCACTACTTACACTAGCAACTGTAGGATCGGCAGGATCCTGGATCGTTCCTGTGCCACTCTCGCCACCAACAGTTAAAGTAGTCGTCTCATCGCCCTCATCCAAGGCGTCTGTAACCGTAGGATACGTAACTGTAAAGTCTGTAACTCCTGCCGGAACCGTAATCGTACCATTCACGGAATCAAACGTAACTCCATTACTGAATACCGGTGTATTTGTATAATCGCCAGGGGCTACGGCACTACCATCTGCCAATACAAATGGATACGTAACTGGCTGTGGGGTGCTACCACTCAAGGTAACGGTATGTACTAAATCTGTCCCTTCGGTAACTGTTTCACTACTTACACTAGCAACTGTAGGATCGGCAGGATCCTGGATCGTTCCTGTGCCACTCTCGCCACCAACAGTTAAAGTAGTCGTCTCATCGCCCTCATCCAAGGCGTCTGTAACCGTAGGATACGTAACTGTAAAGTCTGTAACTCCTGCCGGAACCGTAATCGTACCATTCACGGAATCAAACGTAACTCCATTACTGAATACCGGTGTATTTGTATAATCGCCAGGGGCTACGGCACTACCATCTGCCAATACAAATGGATACGTAACTGGCTGTGGGGTGCTACCACTCAAGGTAACGGTATGTACTAAATCTGTCCCTTCGGTAACTGTTTCACTACTTACACTAGCAACTGTAGGATCGGCAGGATCCTGGATCGTTCCTGTGCCACTCTCGCCACCAACAGTTAAAGTAGTCGTCTCATCGCCCTCATCCAAGGCGTCTGTAACCGTAGGATACGTAACTGTAAAGTCTGTAACTCCTGCCGGAACCGTAATCGTACCATTCACGGAATCAAACGTAACTCCATTACTGAATACCGGTGTATTTGTATAATCGCCAGGGGCTACGGCACTACCATCTGCCAATACAAATGGATACGTAACTGGCTGTTGAGTTATACCACTCAAGGTAACGGTATGTACTAAATCTGTCCCTTCGGTAACTGTTTCACTACTTACACTAGCAACTGTAGGATCGGCAGGATCCTGGATCGTTCCTGTGCCACTCTCGCCACCAACAGTTAAAGTAGTCGTCTCATCGCCCTCATCCAAGGCGTCTGTAACCGTAGGATACGTAACTGTAAAGTCTGTAACTCCTGCCGGAACCGTAATCGTACCATTCACGGAATCAAACGTAACTCCATTACTGAATACCGGTGTATTTGTATAATCTCCCGGGGCTACGGCACTACCATCTGCCAATACAAATGGATACGTAACTGGCTGTGGGGTGCTACCACTCAAGGTAACGGTATGTACTAAATCTGTCCCTTCGGTAACTGTTTCACTACTTACACTAGCAACTGTAGGATCGGCAGGATCCTGGATCGTTCCTGTGCCACTCTCGCCACCAACAGTTAAAGTAGTCGTCTCATCGCCCTCATCCAAGGCGTCTGTAACCGTAGGATACGTAACTGTAAAGTCTGTAACTCCTGCCGGAACCGTAATCGTACCATTCACGGAATCAAACGTAACTCCATTACTGAATACCGGTGTATTTGTATAATCGCCAGGGGCTACGGCACTACCATCTGCCAATACAAATGGATACGTAACTGGCTGTGGGGTGCTACCACTCAAGGTAATGGTATGTACTAAATCTGTCCCTTCGGTAACTGTTTCACTACTTACACTAGCAACTGTAGGATCGGCAGGATCCTGGATCGTTCCTGTGCCACTCTCGCCACCAACAGTTAAAGTAGTCGTCTCATCGCCCTCATCCAAGGCGTCTGTAACCGTAGGATACGTAACTGTAAAGTCTGTAACTCCTGCCGGAACCGTAATCGTACCATTCACGGAATCAAACGTAACTCCATTACTGAATACCGGTGTATTTGTATAATCGCCAGGGGCTACGGCACTACCATCTGCCAATACAAATGGATACGTAACTGGCTGTGGGGTGCTACCACTCAAGGTAACGGTATGTACTAAATCTGTCCCTTCGGTAACTGTTTCACTACTTACACTAGCAACTGTAGGATCGGCAGGATCCTGGATCGTTCCTGTGCCACTCTCGCCACCAACAGTTAAAGTAGTCGTCTCATCGCCCTCATCCAAGGCGTCTGTAACCGTAGGATACGTAACTGTAAAGTCTGTAACTCCTGCCGGAACCGTAATCGTACCATTCACGGAATCAAACGTAACTCCATTACTGAATACCGGTGTATTTGTATAATCGCCAGGGGCTACGGCACTACCATCTGCCAATACAAATGGATACGTAACTGGCTGTGGGGTGCTACCACTCAAGGTAACGGTATGTACTAAATCTGTCCCTTCGGTAACTGTTTCACTACTTACACTAGCAACTGTAGGATCGGCAGGATCCTGGATCGTTCCTGTGCCACTCTCGCCACCAACAGTTAAAGTAGTCGTCTCATCGCCCTCATCCAAGGCGTCTGTAACCGTAGGATACGTAACTGTAAAGTCTGTAACTCCTGCCGGAACCGTAATCGTACCATTCACGGAATCAAACGTAACTCCATTACTGAATACCGGTGTATTTGTATAATCGCCAGGGGCTACGGCACTACCATCTGCCAATACAAATGGATACGTAACTGGCTGTTGAGTTATACCACTCAAGGTAACCGTATGTACTAAATCTGTCCCTTCGGTAACTGTTTCACTACTTACACTAGCAACTGTAGGATCGGCAGGATCCTGGATCGTTCCTGTGCCACTCTCGCCACCAACAGTTAAAGTAGTCGTCTCATCGCCCTCATCCAAGGCGTCTGTAACCGTAGGATACGTAACTGTAAAGTCTGTAACTCCTGCCGGAACCGTAATCGTACCATTCACGGAATCAAACGTAACTCCATTACTGAATACCGGTGTATTTGTATAATCGCCAGGGGCTACGGCACTACCATCTGCCAATACAAATGGATACGTAACTGGCTGTTGAGTTATACCACTCAAGGTAACGGTATGTACTAAATCTGTCCCTTCGGTAACTGTTTCACTACTTACACTAGCAACTGTAGGATCGGCAGGATCCTGGATCGTTCCTGTGCCACTCTCGCCACCAACAGTTAAAGTAGTCGTCTCATCGCCCTCATCCAAGGCGTCTGTAACCGTAGGATACGTAACTGTAAAGTCTGTAACTCCTGCCGGAACCGTAATCGTACCATTCACGGAATCAAACGTAACTCCATTACTGAATACCGGTGTATTTGTATAATCGCCAGGGGCTACGGCACTACCATCTGCCAATACAAATGGATACGTAACTGGCTGTGGGGTGCTACCACTCAAGGTAACGGTATGTACTAAATCTGTCCCTTCGGTAACTGTTTCACTACTTACACTAGCAACTGTAGGATCGGCAGGATCCTGGATCGTTCCTGTGCCACTCTCGCCACCAACAGTTAAAGTAGTCGTCTCATCGCCCTCATCCAAGGCGTCTGTAACCGTAGGATACGTAACTGTAAAGTCTGTAACTCCTGCCGGAACCGTAATCGTACCATTCACGGAATCAAACGTAACTCCATTACTGAATACCGGTGTATTTGTATAATCGCCAGGGGCTACGGCACTACCATCTGCCAATACAAATGGATACGTAACTGGCTGTGGGGTGCTACCACTCAAGGTAACGGTATGTACTAAATCTGTCCCTTCGGTAACTGTTTCACTACTTACACTAGCAACTGTAGGATCGGCAGGATCCTGGATCGTTCCTGTGCCACTCTCGCCACCAACAGTTAAAGTAGTCGTCTCATCGCCCTCATCCAAGGCGTCTGTAACCGTAGGATACGTAACTGTAAAGTCTGTAACTCCTGCCGGAACCGTAATCGTACCATTCACGGAATCAAACGTAACTCCATTACTGAATACCGGTGTATTTGTATAATCGCCAGGGGCTACGGCACTACCATCTGCCAATACAAATGGATACGTAACTGGCTGTGGGGTGCTACCACTCAAGGTAACGGTATGTACTAAATCTGTCCCTTCGGTAACTGTTTCACTACTTACACTAGCAACTGTAGGATCGGCAGGATCCTGGATCGTTCCTGTGCCACTCTCGCCACCAACAGTTAAAGTAGTCGTCTCATCGCCCTCATCCAAGGCGTCTGTAACCGTAGGATACGTAACTGTAAAGTCTGTAACTCCTGCCGGAACCGTAATCGTACCATTCACGGAATCAAACGTAACTCCATTACTGAATACCGGTGTATTTGTATAATCGCCAGGGGCTACGGCACTACCATCTGCCAATACAAATGGATACGTAACTGGCTGTTGAGTTATACCACTCAAGGTAACGGTATGTACTAAATCTGTCCCTTCGGTAACTGTTTCACTACTTACACTAGCAACTGTAGGATCGGCAGGATCCTGGATCGTTCCTGTGCCACTCTCGCCACCAACAGTTAAAGTAGTCGTCTCATCGCCCTCATCCAAGGCGTCTGTAACCGTAGGATACGTAACTGTAAAGTCTGTAACTCCTGCCGGAACCGTAATCGTACCATTCACGGAATCAAACGTAACTCCATTACTGAATACCGGTGTATTTGTATAATCGCCAGGGGCTACGGCACTACCATCTGCCAATACAAATGGATACGTAACTGGCTGTGGGGTGCTACCACTCAAGGTAACGGTATGTACTAAATCTGTCCCTTCGGTAACTGTTTCACTACTTACACTAGCAACTGTAGGATCGGCAGGATCCTGGATCGTTCCTGTGCCACTCTCGCCACCAACAGTTAAAGTAGTCGTCTCATCGCCCTCATCCAAGGCGTCTGTAACCGTAGGATACGTAACTGTAAAGTCTGTAACTCCTGCCGGAACCGTAATCGTACCATTCACGGAATCAAACGTAACTCCATTACTGAATACCGGTGTATTTGTATAATCGCCAGGGGCTACGGCACTACCATCTGCCAATACAAATGGATACGTAACTGGCTGTGGGGTGCTACCACTCAAGGTAACGGTATGTACTAAATCTGTCCCTTCGGTAACTGTTTCACTACTTACACTAGCAACTGTAGGATCGGCAGGATCCTGGATCGTTCCTGTGCCACTCTCGCCACCAACAGTTAAAGTAGTCGTCTCATCGCCCTCATCCAAGGCGTCTGTAACCGTAGGATACGTAACTGTAAAGTCTGTAACTCCTGCCGGAACCGTAATCGTACCATTCACGGAATCAAACGTAACTCCATTACTGAATACCGGTGTATTTGTATAATCGCCAGGGGCTACGGCACTACCATCTGCCAATACAAATGGATACGTAACTGGCTGTGGGGTGCTTCCGCTTAAGGTAACCGTATGTACTAAATCTGTCCCTTCGGTAACTGTTTCACTACTTACACTAGCAACTGTAGGATCGGCAGGATCCTGGATCGTTCCTGTGCCACTCTCGCCACCAACAGTTAAAGTAGTCGTCTCATCGCCCTCATCCAAGGCGTCTGTAACCGTAGGATACGTAACTGTAAAGTCTGTAACTCCTGCCGGAACCGTAATCGTACCATTCACGGAATCAAACGTAACTCCATTACTGAATACCGGTGTATTTGTATAATCGCCAGGGGCTACGGCACTACCATCTGCCAATACAAATGGATACGTAACTGGCTGTTGAGTTATACCACTCAAGGTAACGGTATGTACTAAATCTGTCCCTTCGGTAACTGTTTCACTACTTACACTAGCAACTGTAGGATCGGCAGGATCCTGGATCGTTCCTGTGCCACTCTCGCCACCAACAGTTAAAGTAGTCGTCTCATCGCCCTCATCCAAGGCGTCTGTAACCGTAGGATACGTAACTGTAAAGTCTGTAACTCCTGCCGGAACCGTAATCGTACCATTCACGGAATCAAACGTAACTCCATTACTGAATACCGGTGTATTTGTATAATCGCCAGGGGCTACGGCACTACCATCTGCCAATACAAATGGATACGTAACTGGCTGTTGAGTTATACCACTCAAGGTAACCGTATGTACTAAATCTGTCCCTTCGGTAACTGTTTCACTACTTACACTAGCAACTGTAGGATCGGCAGGATCCTGGATCGTTCCTGTGCCACTCTCGCCACCAACAGTTAAAGTAGTCGTCTCATCGCCCTCATCCAAGGCGTCTGTAACCGTAGGATACGTAACTGTAAAGTCTGTAACTCCTGCCGGAACCGTAATCGTACCATTCACGGAATCAAACGTAACTCCATTACTGAATACCGGTGTATTTGTATAATCGCCAGGGGCTACGGCACTACCATCTGCCAATACAAATGGATACGTAACTGGCTGTTGAGTTATACCACTCAAGGTAACGGTATGTACTAAATCTGTCCCTTCGGTAACTGTTTCACTACTTACACTAGCAACTGTAGGATCGGCAGGATCCTGGATCGTTCCTGTGCCACTCTCGCCACCAACAGTTAAAGTAGTCGTCTCATCGCCCTCATCCAAGGCGTCTGTAACCGTAGGATACGTAACTGTAAAGTCTGTAACTCCTGCCGGAACCGTAATCGTACCATTCACGGAATCAAACGTAACTCCATTACTGAATACCGGTGTATTTGTATAATCGCCAGGGGCTACGGCACTACCATCTGCCAATACAAATGGATACGTAACTGGCTGTGGGGTGCTACCACTCAAGGTAACGGTATGTACTAAATCTGTCCCTTCGGTAACTGTTTCACTACTTACACTAGCAACTGTAGGATCGGCAGGATCCTGGATCGTTCCTGTGCCACTCTCGCCACCAACAGTTAAAGTAGTCGTCTCATCGCCCTCATCCAAGGCGTCTGTAACCGTAGGATACGTAACTGTAAAGTCTGTAACTCCTGCCGGAACCGTAATCGTACCATTCACGGAATCAAACGTAACTCCATTACTGAATACCGGTGTATTTGTATAATCGCCAGGGGCTACGGCACTACCATCTGCCAATACAAATGGATACGTAACTGGCTGTGGGGTGCTACCACTCAAGGTAACGGTATGTACTAAATCTGTCCCTTCGGTAACTGTTTCACTACTTACACTAGCAACTGTAGGATCGGCAGGATCCTGGATCGTTCCTGTGCCACTCTCGCCACCAACAGTTAAAGTAGTCGTCTCATCGCCCTCATCCAAGGCGTCTGTAACCGTAGGATACGTAACTGTAAAGTCTGTAACTCCTGCCGGAACCGTAATCGTACCATTCACGGAATCAAACGTAACTCCATTACTGAATACCGGTGTATTTGTATAATCGCCAGGGGCTACGGCACTACCATCTGCCAATACAAATGGATACGTAACTGGCTGTGGGGTGCTACCACTCAAGGTAACGGTATGTACTAAATCTGTCCCTTCGGTAACTGTTTCACTACTTACACTAGCAACTGTAGGATCGGCAGGATCCTGGATCGTTCCTGTGCCACTCTCGCCACCAACAGTTAAAGTAGTCGTCTCATCGCCCTCATCCAAGGCGTCTGTAACCGTAGGATACGTAACTGTAAAGTCTGTAACTCCTGCCGGAACCGTAATCGTACCATTCACGGAATCAAACGTAACTCCATTACTGAATACCGGTGTATTTGTATAATCGCCAGGGGCTACGGCACTACCATCTGCCAATACAAATGGATACGTAACTGGCTGTGGGGTGCTACCACTCAAGGTAACGGTATGTACTAAATCTGTCCCTTCGGTAACTGTTTCACTACTTACACTAGCAACTGTAGGATCGGCAGGATCCTGGATCGTTCCTGTGCCACTCTCGCCACCAACAGTTAAAGTAGTCGTCTCATCGCCCTCATCCAAGGCGTCTGTAACCGTAGGATACGTAACTGTAAAGTCTGTAACTCCTGCCGGAACCGTAATCGTACCATTCACGGAATCAAACGTAACTCCATTACTGAATACCGGTGTATTTGTATAATCGCCAGGGGCTACGGCACTACCATCTGCCAATACAAATGGATACGTAACTGGCTGTTGAGTTATACCACTCAAGGTAACCGTATGTACTAAATCCGAACCTTCGGTAACCGTAGGACTGCTAACACCTGCAACCACAACAGGCGGAATATCCGTACAAAAATCAAATCCACCAATAGCAGAACCGTGTTGAGATCCTGTGTTACAGGTAGAACAATTTTGCCACACAATTGTTATACTTGCTATTCCATCTAAGTCCACAAAATTCACACCTATCTGGTCATTATCATTAGCTACAGAACTTCCCGTAGCGTCAATTTGTCCATTAACTTCGTTTGATGTATACGAAGGTGTAGCTGAATTTGTAAATGTTGGAAATATTGTATTACCTGCACCATCGGTTGCAGTTATTGTAAATAAGTCTCCGCTACCAGAACCATTGGCATTTATATGATATAAGTCAAATCCTATGGAATATATATTTGTGTTAAATGTTATTGTTTGTGTAATTCCAGTTGCTCCAAAACCACTAGTGAAAAATTCTAAAACTTCAGCAGCTAGATTTCCAGAAGCATTAGAATCTACAGAAGGACTTTGAGTAGAACCCGTAGTAGGCCATGTACCAAGAGTTCCTGTCTCACCAGAAAAAGTATAGGTAATATCTACGCCAGATCCATCAACATCGTTAAAAGTATTTGTTAGAGCACCATCCGGAGTCCAATCAAACTCGTCCGTTCCGTTTGGAGCAAAAGCATCCCATATTAAATTATATACAGTATCATCACAAGCAGGACCTTGATGTAATATCACTGGTGTTGGTGCAGTACAAACATTTCGACCACTATCTGTAACATTAGCATTTGATCCTAACGCATAGTCAACTCCTGTTTCTGTAACCAAACCGTTAGACAAATTAACTGTTGCAGGATCCACAGTTCCAAACTGTCCTCCATCACCACCATCTGCATTAGCGTCATTGTATGCTTCATTAGCGTCACTACAACCATCATTATCACTATCGGTATCTAAGCTATTTACAATTCCATCTCCATCAAAATCACAAGTAGAAGCAACTCTAGAAGGAAACTGAACATCATCAAAACGCACTCTATTAAACGGATCAGCATTTTGTTCATCAAAGAAATAAAATCTAAAAGTATACTGCGTATTTCCGGTTAAAAGAAAGCCTTCTAACAAATTATCAATTGTTAAATAACCATTAGGAGCCAGCATATCCCCAACCTGAATATTAGGAAAAAGAACCACAGGATTTAAAAAGCCCGGGGTATCACTCACTTCAACTGCCATTTTAAAATTACCTGCATTGAACTCCGGATCTGTGTTTGCAGCTGTAAAGAATCCCAGTGAAATCCCATCAAGAAATAAATCCTCTGATGGTGTAAAGGCCAGTTCTAAATAATCATTAGCCGCTTTTGCGTCTACAAAATTACCCGTATCCGCACCTCTAATTAAATATGTAAAAGCATAATCATCTGTTGCTTCGTCTAATCCTGCACCAAAAGTTGCAGGTTGCGAACTTGTATAATAGGTACTTGAACCTGCTGTAAAAGTAGCATCATCAGATTGTCCTCCCGCACCATTGTGGCTCCATTCTATCTGCGCAATAGTACAATTATCTTCGTCCGTATCTAAAATACCATCATTATCATCATCTAAGTCTGTAGTATCCGGAACTGTATCCCCATCCGTATCTTTTAATACAGTAATAGTAACTACGGCTGTATCACAAAAAGAAGTAGATCCCGATGGGCAAATTTGATAGGTTAAAGAGTATGTTCCGGGAGAAACGGTTCCTGCCACATCTACTGAACCTGTTGCGGTATCCAAGGTGATTCCAGGATCATCCGAACTAACTAAAGTAAGATCTATCGTAGCTGTTGTTGGTGTAGCCCCCTCAAAATCATCATTAACCAAGACATTAGCAACTGCCTGCCCTCCTACTCCTTCTACAACAGCCGTTCCTACATCATCAACTGCACTAATATCTATATCACAAGCAGAAGTATCTCCAGAATCTGTCACGGCAGAGGTCGTAGTCTGAGGACTTCCCGAAATAGATGGAACTCCATTAGCCCCCACACCTCCATTTAGTTCTCCATCACCATCTACATCAGTACTAGTAAAAGTTCCACTACCTTCAATAGCATCAAAACAGCCATCCCCATCACTATCCGTATCTAAATGATCAGGATTACCATCTGCGTCACTATTTACTGCAACGCAATAAATCAAATCGTAAAATTGTAAAGTGACATTACCAGCGTTGATAGTTTGCTTGGCAGAAATGATAGTGATAGTCCTAACAGGTCCGGGAATACTTACCAATACGCTGTTTTGTGGAGCATTGGCACCACCGGCAGAACTAACAACACTATTTCCATTAATAGTTTTTCCTGCTCCATTATCGTTTACAACAGATAATGCTATAGGTTGACTACCATCGCTTGTGGCGAAAAAATCTGATCGATCACTATTATCAAGCCCACCCCATTTAAAAACTACATCATAAACAGTTTCCGAGAAAGTTAATGTAAAGTTATAAGTGTCTCCGGCTGTAAAATTGGTATTATTTGCCTGAAGATTCACAAAATCGGTGACACCAACTGTTCCATTTACATTGGAAACACCTGAAGCCCAAGTAGCCCCCCCTTGTAATGACGCCGTAAAAGAAGCATTAACGGTACTAGTAGTACCAGAAACATCAAATGGATATACATCAGGTTGAGTAAACGGATTTGCAGTACTACTAAACGTTTGATTCAATGTTCTTGGTGTTGTAGCACAATTAAGTTCATCGGTATCTAAGATACCATCATTATCGTCATCCAGATCATCTGCATCAGAAACATTATCCCCATCACTATCTCCAGAATTACAAGGATTAATTGATCTATCCGTGACTGCAGGATCGTTAGACTGAGGGCTTCCTGAGACGGTTGGAACTCCTTCTGAATCCACATCTGAAGCATTATTAGCTAAATTATTATCAACAGTTAAATCACTAAATAAAAAATTCCCTCCACCTTCAATTGCATCAAAACATCCATCAAGATCAGAATCTGAACTTAAATAATCCGGATTACCACTATTAGATGTGTTTACAGGATCTGTTGTTGTAGCATTTACATCGTCATCTCCTCCTGTAATATCTAAACTGTTGTCCAAACCATTATCTCCAAAGGGTCCATCTGTTCTTCCGTCGTTATTTGCATCGGTAGCGCCATTAGATAATTGTCCACTTTCTTCTAAATCAAAAATTCCATCATTATCTGAGTCCAAATCCAAATGATTAGGCACACCATCTCCATCAAAATCATATACATCCGGTATTCCATCACCATTAGCGTCTGTATAATCTGTAGTTGAACCATCCCCTCCATTACCATTATCAACAGCATCCATCCAGTTAGGAATTGAGTCTCCATCTTCATCAGCACTAGGCTCATTCCCTCCGGCTTCGATTACATCCAAGATTCCATCATTATCATCATCAATATCACAAAAATCGTTGATTCCATCCCCGTTAACACCGCCATCTTGATTGGAAGTTTCAACGAAATTATAATAAGGGATGATACCTCCTTGCTGTCCCGGACCTGCACCATTGGTTACCCCGTTAGTGTGTGTACCTGCTGTACCACCATCTATAATTACATTTAGATTAGAAGGTAATGTTTGAAGATTATGTAAAAATACTCCTCCACCTCCACCGCCACCTGGACCGTGGTAATTGTTAGTATCCAAGGATTGTCCATTTCCACCGGATACATCAATATCTAAGTCACCAGAATAATTTTTCACATCAAAAGCTACAGAGCCACCGGCTCCACCACCTCCACCTCCATCTGGTGCTCCAGTCGGTGATATCAAAATGGCATCCTCTCCAGAAGCATTTATAGTTTGGTTGTTTCCAACTATTTCAATCGCTCTGATTACCACGATTCCCCCACCGTTGGATGCTTGCGAAGGGTTTCCTGTAGTAACATAACCAGGACCTCCTGCTCCTCCAAAAAACACTCTATTGTCGTTATATTGAGTATCTAAAGCATAACCTCCTAATCCACCAGCTACAGTATAAACTCCATCATCCGGGTCATTTGGAGGATTATTTGCTGGATCTTCGTCACACCAACGGCTGCCACCTATACCTCCAGCTCCATAATTGGCTCCTCCACCTCCGCCAGAGTCTCCAGATACTCCAGATCCTCCTCCATTACCCAGTGGGCCGCGACCCTTATTATTTGTCACATCAGAATCCGCAACACCCCCTCCTTTGAAAAAACTAGAATCGTCAGTTTGTGGAAGTGTATATTGGGTAGTAGGATCCGTACCACAATTATCTACAGAACCATTTGTAGTCATGGCTACTCCATTATATCCTGCACCTCTTGCGTTTATCCCAGCATTGAAAGTTAAGGTTCCTTCCACGAATAAAGCAACAATCCCCCCTTCATTAGTTGTTTCGTCATAAGGAGTTGCCTGAAGGTCACCTACAATATTAACATCCCCTGGAAAAACCGGAACCCGAACCAGTTGAACTAATCCAGCGGTATCATATGATTTTAATAATGGCGCAGAGGGAGTTATAATATTACCTGAAATGCTTTCTATATTAAAAAATTCATAGTTTCCAGCATTTCCTATGTCAGTAATTTGACCTGCAGTAGCAGTGTTAGAACGATCAATAACTGCTCCCTTCAATTGAACGATCAATATCTTATCTCCCACAGAAAACTCCGAAGCATTAGCAACCGTAACTTGATCTAAACAAGCCGGAGAAGTATCGCAAGGATCAGCGCAGCCCCCATCGGTAATACTTACAACTGATTCGTAAGAATTAATAACGCCGCTAATATTTGTTTGTGAGCTGGCACTAAAAGAAAAAATAAAAAATAAAAAACTGAAAAATAAGATTCTGGCCAAAACACAGCTTGACCATAAGAAGATTTGGGTATTTTTTTTCATATGACGATGGTTTTCTTACGTATATACGAAAACGTTAAGGTTTTGGTTTTCCTATATACCAAAAAATTAAAATTAATTGATATAAAGATCTAAATCAAGAAATTCAAACTTTTTTCAACATAATATTACGGTAAAACCGCAATATACATTATATACAAATATCATAATAGATTTATGATTTTAATATCTTTTTTCCCGTATATTTTTTTACTTTTCGATGAAATACACGATTTAAAGGCTGTAAAACATACTCGAAAAACAATAATTTCAAAATCTTTAGTTTTACAGACTTCTACCGGCTTTGTATTATTAAGTAGTATATTTGCAAACTTTAGTAATAGAACAACGATGAAATTCACTGACGAAATAAAAAGACGAAGAACTTTTGGTATCATTTCTCACCCTGATGCCGGTAAGACCACTTTAACAGAAAAATTACTATTATTTGGTGGAGCTATACAAGAAGCGGGAGCGGTAAAATCCAATAAAATTAAAAAGGGTGCGACCAGTGATTTTATGGAAATTGAAAGACAACGAGGTATCTCTGTTGCTACATCAGTATTAGCATTTGAATACCAGGGAGTTAAAATAAATATCTTAGATACCCCAGGGCACAAGGATTTTGCAGAGGATACGTTTAGGACATTGACAGCAGTTGATAGTGTTATTGTTGTAATTGATGTTGCGAAAGGTGTAGAAGAACAAACCGAAAAATTAGTTTCAGTTTGTAGAATGCGTAATATACCGATGATTGTTTTTATTAACAAACTGGATCGAGAAGGGAAAGATGCGTTTGAACTTTTGGATGAAGTAGAACAAAAATTAGGTTTGAAGGTTACTCCTTTAAGCTTTCCGATTGGGATGGGTTATGACTTTAAAGGGATTTATAATATTTGGGAAAAAAACATCAATCTTTTTAGTGGAGATAGCAGAAAAAATATTGAAGAAACTATTGAAATTTCTGATTTATCTTCTCCTGAATTAAATACTCTTATAGGTGAAGCAGCAGCCGAAACTTTACGTGAAGAAATAGAATTAGTGGATGGTATTTATCCTACATTTGATAAAGAAGCCTATCAAAATGGCAGTCTACAACCTGTATTTTTTGGTTCTGCGTTGAATAACTTTGGTGTCCGAGAATTATTAGATTGTTTTGTATCTATTGCTCCCACCCCGAGACCTAAAGAAAGTGATATTAGAGTTGTAAAACCAGAGGAAAAAGATTTTACGGGTTTTGTGTTTAAAATTCACGCTAATATGGATCCAAAGCACAGAGATCGACTAGCGTTTATCAAAATAGTTTCAGGAACATTTGAAAGAAATGTACCTTACTTGCATACCCGACATAATAAAAAGCTAAAATTCTCTAGCCCTAATGCATTTTTTGCAGAAAAAAAAGAGATTGTAGATGTTTCTTATCCTGGTGATATTGTAGGATTACACGATACAGGTAATTTTAAAATTGGAGACACACTCACCACCGGAGAACAATTAAATTACAAAGGAATCCCTAGTTTTTCGCCAGAACATTTTAGGTATATCAACAATGCAGATCCACTAAAATCAAAGCAATTAGCAAAAGGAATTGATCAATTAATGGATGAAGGTGTTGCCCAATTATTTACCCTAGAACTTAATGGACGAAAAGTTATTGGAACCGTTGGAGCGTTGCAATATGAAGTAATACAATACAGATTAGAACACGAATACGGTGCTAAATGTACTTATGAAAATCTTAATGTACATAAAGCTTGCTGGGTAGATGCGGCAGATGAAACGAATGATGAGTTCAGGGACTTTAAACGTGTAAAAAGTAAATTTTTAGCAAAAGATAAACAGGGGCAATTGGTGTTTTTAGCAGACTCTTCTTTTAGTCTTCAAATGACTCAGCAAAAATATCCATCTATCACTTTTCACTTTACCTCAGAATTCTAAAAACTATTTTAAAATAGTTTTTAACTCGTTTTGTAAAAAATAGGTGGTTAGACATTCTTAAAAAACAAAAACTGATTACATAGCAAATATGTAATCAGTTTTTGTTTTACACATAATTTAATTCTATACTAAAAATAAAATGTATCATAAAAATCTATATTAATCTTTTGAGCTATCAAAGGAACGCCTTCCAATTAGAATTTCAAAAAACAATTTGAAATCTGAGATTAAACTCCAAAAAGGGTACTTAAAAGTAGCTGGTTTATTTTTTTCAAAAAAAGCGTGACCCACCCAAGCAAAACCATAACCGGTTACCGGAACTAAAAACCATTTCCAACTCCAACCATAATAAATAGCAACAGCTATAATCACGAATACCAAAAAGGTTCCGATAAAATGTAATGTTCTACTTGTTTTATTTTGATGTTCTGTAAGATAGAATTTATAGAATTCTGAATAGGTTTTTATTCGATCAGACATATAACACGCTATTTAAAAATAAAGTTTAAGATAACAAAAATATAACTCCTTATCAAGCTCAAGCGTTTCAAAAAAAATCCGCTTGGTATTCAACCAGCGGATTTGTATTGTTTGTTATCATTATTTTAAACTATGCCTGCCCTGTCGGACCGAAATTCAAAGGAATTGGAGGTTGTTCATAGTCCTTAATTTCACCATGAGCAGCTTCGAATCGCGATACATTATCCCCTAAAGCCTTTAATAGTCTTTTAGCGTGTTGAGGAGTTAAAATAATCCTACTCTTCACCTTGCTTTTAGGTCTTCCAGGCATAATATTTACAAAATCCACCACAAACTCGGACACTGAGTGATTGATGATTGCAAGATTGCTATATACACCATCCGCGATTGTGTCGTCCAACTCTATATTTAACTGATTCTGTTTTTGTTTCTTTTCATCTGCCATTTTATAATATTTTATTTGAACACATTACGTTCTCAAAACAGAAAGCCTACCAATTGGTAGGCTTTACTGATTAATTATAATTAACTTCTTGTCGTTGTTCCATTCGATCTTCGAATTCCTCTTTAGAACCAACTATGATACTTTCATAATCTCTCATACCAGTTCCTGCAGGGATTCTATGCCCGACGATTACATTCTCTTTTAATCCTTCCAGATCATCAACTTTACCGCTTACTGCAGCTTCGTTTAATACTTTTGTTGTTTCCTGGAATGAAGCCGCTGAGATAAATGATTTAGTTTGTAACGAAGCTCTTGTTATACCTTGAAGTATTGGAGTCGCTGTAGCAGGAGTAACATCTCTTGCTTCAACTAGGTTCTTATCTTCTCTTCTTAATATAGAGTTTTCATCTCTCAAATCTCGTGGTGATATAATCTGACCTGCTTTAAGGTTTTCACTATCACCTGCATCCTCTACTACTTTCATTCCGAAAATAGCATCATTTTCCTCGATAAAGTCCGCTTTATGCACTAATTGATTCTCTAAGAAAATCGTATCTCCCGGATCCTGAATTCTAACTTTACGCATCATTTGACGTACTACTACTTCAAAATGCTTATCGTTAATCTTCACACCTTGTAATCGATATACTTCTTGAACCTCATTCACCAAATATTGCTGTACTGCAGAAGGTCCTTTGATTTTCAAGATATCCTCTGGCGTTACAGAACCATCAGATAATGGCATACCTGCACGAACAAAATCATTCTCCTGTACAAGAATCTGGTTGGATAATTTCACAAGATATTTCTTGATTTCACCAATTCTAGATTCTACAATAATCTCACGGTTACCACGTTTGATTTTACCAAATGATACAACACCATCTATCTCACTAACAACTGCAGGGTTTGATGGATTACGTGCTTCAAATAATTCTGTTACACGCGGAAGACCTCCTGTAATATCCCCAGCTTTAGCCGACTTACGAGGAATCTTAACTAATACCTTACCTACCTCAATCTTTTCATTATCATCAACCATCAGGTGAGCTCCAACCGGTAAGTTATAAGAACGAAGTACTTCGTCCCCTTTACCCATAATTAGAAGTGTAGGTATCTTTTTCTTATCACGTGATTCTGAGATTACTTTTTCCTGGAATCCAGTTTGTTCATCTATTTCTACCTGATATGTTACCCCTTGTTCTACATTTTCGTAAGCAACTTTACCAGCAAATTCTGATATAATAACTCCATTATATGGATCCCACTGGCATATACTTTGGTCTTTTTCAACCATATCACCATCTTTGATAAATAATTGAGAACCATACGGAATAAGATTCGTACTTAATACAATCTTAGTTTTAGGATCGATTACCTTAACTTCAGAAGTACGAGAAATAACAACATCTATATCATTACCCTCAGCATCCTGACCTTTTACCGTTTTCAATTCTTCAATTTCTGCTTTACCAGCAAATTTTGATTTCAATTGATTCTCTTCAGAAATGTTACTCGCAATACCTCCTACGTGGAATGTTCGAAGTGTAAGCTGTGTACCAGGCTCACCAATCGATTGAGCTGCTACTACTCCAACTGCCTCACCACGCTGTACTGTTTTACCAGTTGCAAGATTTCGACCATAACACTTCACACATATACCCTTCTTAGCTTCACAAGTAAGCGCCGAACGTACTTCTACAGACTCGACAGGAGAATTTTCTATCATCTTAGCTGTAGCGTCATCAATCTCCATACCTGCTTCTACAAGTACTTCTTGAGTTAATGGATTTATTACATCTACTAATGATGTTCTACCTGCGATTCTTGCTGCAAGACCTTCAATAATTTCTTCATTTTTCTTTAATGGACTAACTTCTACTCCTCTAAGTGTTTCACAATCTTCAACATTCACAATCACATCTTGTGCAACATCCACTAAACGACGAGTAAGGTATCCAGCATCGGCAGTTTTAAGTGCCGTATCCGCAAGACCTTTACGAGCTCCGTGAGTAGAGATAAAGTATTCAAGAATTGAAAGACCTTCTTTAAAGTTAGAAAGAATCGGGTTTTCAATAATTTCTCCACCTGCAGAATTTGATTTTTTCGGTTTTGCCATCAATCCTCGCATTCCTGTAAGCTGACGAATCTGTTCTTTAGATCCCCTTGCTCCAGAATCAAGCATCATATATACCGAGTTAAATCCTTGCTGATCTTCTCGAATACGCTTCATTGATAATTCTGTCAACTCAGCATTGGTAGATGTCCATATGTCAATTACCTGATTATAACGTTCGTTATTGGTAATAAGACCCATATTATAATTTGCAACGATATTATCAACTTGAGCGTTGGCATCAGCAATCATAGTATGCTTCTCTTTTGGGATAATAATATCTCCCAAACTAAATGATAGACCTCCTCTAAAAGCAAAATTATATCCTAGCGTTTTGATCTCGTCTAAGAAAACAGCCGTTTCCGGCACACTCGTAACTTTAAGGATATCCCCAATAATATCTCTAAGAGATTTTTTGGTCAATACCTCATTGATATATCCAGCTTTTTCAGGTACTTTTTCATTAAATAAAACTCTTCCTGTAGTGGTTTCTATAATCTTAGTTACCAATTCTCCATTTTCATCGATATCTTTTGTTCTAACTTTAATGTTAGCATTAATATCCAATCTTTTCTCATTGTATGCAATGATCACCTCTTCTGGAGAATAGAATGTTAAATCCTCGCCTTTAATTTCTAATTCTGGCGTAGACCTGCGAGACTTAGTCATATAGTATAGACCTAGTACCATATCCTGAGAAGGTACAGTGACCGGTGAACCATTCGCAGGGTTTAAGATATTATGAGAAGCTAACATCAATAACTGCGCTTCTAATATAGCCTCTGGTCCTAATGGTAAATGTACTGCCATTTGATCTCCATCAAAATCGGCATTAAATGCTGTACACACTAATGGGTGTAACTGTATTGCTTTACCTTCGATAAGTTTAGGCTGAAATGCCTGAATTCCTAAACGGTGAAGCGTAGGAGCACGGTTAAGTAATACAGGATGTCCTTTTAGAACATTCTCTAAGATATCCCAAACTACAGGCTCTTTTC
The DNA here is from genome assembly GCF_042434905.1 of Aquimarina besae. Lineage (NCBI taxonomy): Bacteria > Pseudomonadati > Bacteroidota > Flavobacteriia > Flavobacteriales > Flavobacteriaceae > Aquimarina > Aquimarina besae. Next base: position 2,251,652 of record NZ_CP170199.1, on the reverse strand, counting down.
TATCTATTATTTTCTTTGCTGACTTAACAGTCTTTACAATACCACGCTCGATTAATTTTCTAATCACGAATGGCTTGTATAATTCTGCCGCCATATTCTTAGGTAAACCGCACTCAAATAATTTTAACTCTGGTCCTACAACAATTACAGAACGGGCAGAATAATCCACACGCTTACCTAATAAGTTTTGACGGAAACGACCTTGCTTACCTTTTAAAGAGTCTGATAAAGATTTTAACGGTCTGTTAGAATCCGTTTTTACTGCAGAAGCCTTACGTGTATTATCAAATAAAGAATCTACAGACTCCTGTAACATACGTTTTTCATTACGTAAAATTACTTCTGGAGCTTTAATTTCCATCAAACGCTTTAAACGATTGTTACGAATGATCACACGACGATATAAGTCATTTAAATCAGACGTAGCAAAACGACCACCATCTAGTGGTACTAAAGGACGTAATTCTGGCGGAATTACCGGAACTACTTTAAGAATCATCCATTCCGGACGGTTTTCTCTATTTTTATTAGCATCACGCAACGACTCTACAACCTGAAGACGTTTTAATGCTTCTGTCTTACGTTGCTTAGAAGTTTCATTATTTGCTTTATGTCTTAATTCGTATGATAACTCATCAAGGTCAATTCGCTTTAAGATTTCGATAAGGCATTCTGCTCCCATCTTAGCGATGAACTTATTCGGATCCGTATCATCAAGATATAAATTCTCTTGAGGAAGGCTATCTAAGATATTTAGGTATTCTTCTTCTGTTAGGAAGTCCATTTTTTGTACAGGCTCTCCTTCTTCATTTTTAGCGATACCTGGCTGGATTACTACGTATCTTTCGTAGTAAATGATCATATCTAATTTCTTAGATGGCAAGCCTAATAAATATCCTATTTTATTTGGTAAAGAACGGAAATACCAAATATGTGCTACAGGCACAACTAAGTTGATATGTCCTACACGATCTCTACGAACTTTCTTTTCTGTTACTTCAACACCACATCGATCACAAACGATCCCCTTGTAACGAATTCTCTTATATTTCCCACAAGCACACTCAAAGTCCTTTACAGGTCCAAAAATACGCTCACAGAACAAACCATCGCGCTCAGGTTTATGAGTACGATAGTTGATAGTTTCAGGTTTTAAAACCTCTCCCTGTGAAGCTGCCAAGATTGACTCAGGAGACGCTAACCCTATCGAGATTTTGTTAAATCTCTTTACTGTATTCTTATCATTATTTCTTGCCATAATATATGGTTGCTTAAGAATTATTGTAATTTAAAATTGAATAATTAGATGATATATTTTGTACCCTTCGACTATGCTCAGGGTACAAAATTTCATCTATATTATTCTTCTAATCTGATATCAAGACCCAGACCTTTCAATTCATGCATTAATACATTGAATGATTCTGGCAATCCTGGTTCTGGCATAGGCTCACCTTTTACAATACTTTCGTATGTTTTAGCTCTACCTATTACATCATCAGATTTAACAGTCAATATTTCACGAAGGGTAGCAGAAGCTCCATAAGCTTCCAGTGCCCATACTTCCATCTCTCCAAAACGCTGACCACCAAATTGTGCTTTACCACCAAGTGGCTGCTGTGTAATCAAAGAGTATGGACCAATAGAACGTGCGTGCATTTTATCATCAACCATATGACCTAACTTAAGCATGTAGATTACACCCACAGTTGCTGGTTGATCAAAACGATCTCCTGTACCACCGTCATATAAATATGTATGCCCAAATCTTGGTATACCCGCTTCATCTGTAAATTCATTGATCTGATCTAAAGAAGCTCCATCAAAAATAGGGGTAGCATACTTTCTACCTAATTTCTGTCCAGCCCAACCTAAAACAGTTTCATAAATCTGACCAATATTCATACGTGAAGGTACCCCTAGTGGATTCAATACGATATCTACCGGTGTTCCGTCTTCTAAGAATGGCATATCTTCTTCTCTTACGATTCGAGCAACAATACCTTTGTTACCGTGACGACCTGCCATCTTATCTCCTACTTTTAGTTTACGTTTTTTAGCGATGTAAACTTTAGCAAGTTTTATAATTCCAGAAGGTAATTCATCTCCCACAGAGATTGTAAATTTCTCTCTACGTAAGTTACCTTGCAAATCATTTTCTTTGATCTTGAAATTGTGAATCAGATCAGCGACCATCTTATTAAGATGATCATCAGTAGTCCAAGTCCCTTTGGTAAGATGCGCATAATCGTCAACACTATTCAGCATTTTTTGAGTAAACTTCTTACCCTTTGGAAGCACTTCTTCTCCTAAATCATTGATAACCCCTTGTGAAGTTTTACCTCCTACGATTACAAATAATTTATCTACTAATTCTGCTTTTAATAATGCAAATTTTGCATCATAAGATCTTTCTAATATCGAAATATCTTCTTTATCCTGAGAGCGCTTACGCTTATCTTTAATAGCACGCGCAAATAACTTCTTATCAATAACAACACCGTGTAAAGATGGTGAAGCCTTTAAAGAAGCATCTTTTACATCACCAGCCTTATCACCAAAAATCGCTCTTAATAGCTTTTCTTCTGGTGTAGGATCACTTTCTCCTTTTGGCGTAATCTTACCTATAAGAATATCTCCAGGTTTGATCTCTGCACCAACACGGATCATTCCATTTTCATCAAGATCTTTGGTAGCTTCTTCAGAAACATTAGGAATATCGTTAGTCAATTCTTCATTACCTAACTTAGTATCTCTAACTTCTAAAGAATACTCATCGATATGAATAGAAGTAAAGATATCATCTCTAACTACTTTTTCAGAAATCACGATTGCATCCTCAAAGTTATATCCTTTCCAAGGCATGAAAGCAACCTTCATATTTCTACCTAAAGCAAGTTCTCCGTTCTCAGTTGCATACCCCTGACATAAAACCTGGCCTTTTTTAACTCGATCTCCAACTCTTACGATTGGTTTCAAGTTTATAGAAGTACCTTGATTTGTTTTACGGAATTTGATCAGGTTATATGTTTTAGAATCACTATCAAAACTAACCATTCTTTCTTCTTCCGTTCTATCATACTTGATAGTTATCTTTTGAGCATCAACATATTCTACTACTCCTTCTCCTTCGGCATTAATTAATACTCTTGAATCCGAGGCTACTTGACGCTCAAGCCCTGTACCCACAATTGGAGCATCTACTCTTAATAAAGGAACAGCCTGACGCATCATATTCGATCCCATCAACGCACGGTTTGCATCATCATGTTCTAAGAAAGGAATTAAGGATGCAGAAATAGATGCAATCTGGTTTGGAGCAACATCTGCATAATTTACAGATGATGGATCAATCACAGGGAAGTCACCTTCCATACGCGCAATTACCTTATCACTTTCTATAGTACCATCTTCTTTTAGAGGTAAATTGGCTTGCATGATTAATTTCTCTTCTTCCTCTTCTGCACTTAAGTATTTAAACTCACTTAAATCTACCTTTCCATCCTCCACCTTTCGATAAGGAGTTTCAAGGAATCCCATAGAATTCACTTTTGCAAATACCGCTAACGAAGAAATCAATCCAATGTTTGGCCCCTCTGGAGTTTCAATAGGACACAGACGACCGTAATGTGTGTAGTGTACATCTCGAACCTCAAATCCTGCTCTTTCTCTAGATAAACCACCAGGTCCAAGTGCAGAAAGTCTACGCTTATGAGTAATCTCTGCTAATGGATTTGTTTGATCCATAAACTGAGATAATTGATTCGTTCCGAAGAATGAGTTAATCACAGAAGATAAAGTCTTTGCATTGATCAAATCGATCGGAGTAAACACTTCATTATCTCTAACGTTCATACGTTCACGAATGGTACGAGCCATACGTGCCAGCCCAACTCCAAACTGCTGTGATAACTGCTCTCCTACAGTTCTTACACGACGGTTAGAAAGGTGATCGATATCATCAATCTCAGCCTTAGAATTGATTAACTCAATTAAATATTTAATGATAGTAATAATATCTTCTTTGGTAAGCACCTGCTTATCCATTTCGATATTAAGACCTAATTTCTTATTCATTCTGTATCGACCAACTTCACCTAAGTTATAACGTTGATCTGAGAAGAATAACTTGTCAATAATACCTCTTGCAGTTTCCTCATCAGGCGGTTCTGCATTACGTAATTGACGGTATATATGTTCTACAGCTTCCTTTTCAGAATTCGTAGGATCTTTTTGTAATGTATTATGGATGATCGCATAATCACCTTTCTGGTTATCTTCTTTATGGAGCAGAATGGTTTTAGCGCCAGAATCCACGATCTCATCTAAGTGATCTTTATCGAGGATTGTATCACGATCTAAAACAATTTCATTACGCTCGATAGAAACAACCTCTCCTGTATCTTCATCAACAAAATCCTCGTGCCATGTATTTAATACACGGGCTGCTAATTTACGACCTAATACTTTCTTTAATCCGGATTTAGAAACCTTCACTTCTTCTGCTAGATCAAAAATCTCTAAAATATCTTTATCTCTTTCGAAACCAATCGCACGAAACAGTGTAGTAACCGGTAATTTTTTCTTTCTATCAATATAAGCGTACATAACGCTATTGATATCTGTAGCAAATTCTATCCAAGATCCTTTAAAAGGAATTACTCTTGCAGAATATAGCTTTGTTCCATTTGCATGGAATGACTGTCCAAAGAACACACCTGGTGATCGGTGTAACTGAGATACAACAACACGTTCTGCACCATTGATACAAAACGTACCACTTGGAGTCATATAAGGAATCGTACCTAAATATACGTCCTGCACTATTGTTTCAAAATCCTCGTGCTCAGGATCAGTACAGAAAAGTTTTAAACGAGCTTTAAGAGGAACACTATAGGTAAGTCCTCTTTCAATACATTCTTGTAAATCGTATCTTGGTGGATCTACAAAGTAGTCTAAAAATTCTAGTACAAATTGATTACGTGTATCCGTAATCGGGAAATTTTCCATGAAGGTATTATAAAGACCTTCGTTTCCTCTTTCTTCAGACTTTGTTTCTAATTGAAAGAAATCCTGAAAGGATTTGATCTGAATATCCAAAAAGTCCGGATACTCAGGTCTATTCTTTACAGAAGAAAAATTCAATCTTTCAGTTTGCGTTGCTAACATCAATGGACGGAATTAAATTAAAATTTAAAAAACAGCGTATTTTAATACTTCATATTTATATACGCAAAATGGTTTAGACCTTAGAGAGAATTCTCCAGGTCTAAACCTCTATGTCAATATACGGTAAGCTTACTTAAGCTCAACCTCTGCTCCAGCCTCTTCTAATTGAGCTTTAAGAGCTTCTGCTTCATCTTTTGCTACTCCTTCTTTAATAGCACTTGGAGCATCATCAACTAAACCTTTAGCCTCTTTAAGACCAAGACCAGTTAATTCTTTTACAAGTTTTACAACTGCTAACTTAGCACCACCAGCTGCTTTAAGGATTACATCAAATTCACTCTTTTCTTCAGCAGCATCTCCGCCAGCAGCTCCACCACCAGCAGCAACAGCTACTGCAGCAGCAGCAGGCTCGATACCATACTCTTCTTTTAATATATCAGCTAACTCATTAACTTCTTTTACTGTTAAGTTAACTAATTGTTCTGCGAAATCTTTTAAATCTGCCATTTTCTATCGTTTTAAATAATTTTTTTAATTGAAATATAATTTGTTAAAAAGTGCGTACTCGCCTAAATTATCCTTCTTTTTCGGATAATGTTTTAAGAATACCAGCTATTGTACCACCACTCGACTTTAATGCTGAAATAACATTCTTAGCAGGTGACTGTAATAAGCCAATGATATCTCCGATAACCTCTTCTTTGGACTTGATATCTACAAGCGCATCTAGAGTTTCATCTCCTACAAAGATTGCTTCTTCTACAAAAGCACCCTTTAATAAAGGTTTCTCTGACTTCTTACGAAACTCTTTGATAACTTTTGCCGGAGCGTTACCGGTTTCAGAAAACATAATAGAAGTATTACCTTTTAATACATTAGGCAATTCTCCAAAATCTTTATCTGAATTCTCCATTGCTTTTGCAAGGAGCGTATTCTTAATTACTTTTAATGATACGTTAGCTTTAAAACAAGCTCTACGTAAGTTTGAAGTTGTTCCTGCATCCAAACCTGAAATATCTGCTAAATAGATATTAGAGTTTTCAGCTAACTGAGCAGTTAAGTCTTCAATTACTTGTGATTTTTCTTCTCTTGTCATAATCGTTTATCTTAATTACCCAGCAAAGTTCTTAGAATCAATCTCCACACCAGGGCTCATTGTAGATGATATATAAATTGACTTTATATATACACCTTTAGCAGCTACTGGTTTTAACTTTACTAATGTTGTTAATAATTCTTTTGCATTTCCTGCGATTTTATCAGCAGAGAATGAAGACTTACCGATTGCAGCGTGAACAATTCCTGTTTTATCAACTTTAAAGTCGATTTTACCTGCCTTTACATCAGAAACAGCCTTTGCTATATCCATAGTTACAGTACCAGTTTTTGGATTAGGCATTAAACCACGAGGCCCTAAAACTCGACCTAATGGACCTAATTTACCCATAACACTAGGCATTGTAATAATCACGTCTACATCGGTCCATCCACCTTTAATTTTATCAAGGTATTCATCTAGACCTACAAAATCAGCGCCCGCTTCTTTGGCTTCTGCTTCTTTATCCGGTGTTACCAATGCAAGAACTTTAACATCCTTTCCTGTTCCGTGAGGTAATGTTACCACACCACGCACCATTTGATTTGCTTTACGAGGATCTACATTCAAACGAACTGCAAGATCTACAGAAGCATCAAAATTTACGTTTGTTATTTCTTTTACTAAAGCCGAAGCCTCATCTAGTGAATAAGCTTTATTCTTATCAACCTTAGCTCTAACTTCTTTCTGCTTTTTAGTTACTTTTGCCATTTTCTACACGTTTTGGATTAAAAAGGAGCTTGTCCCTTTACAGTTACACCCATTGAACGAGCGGTACCGGCAATCATTTTCATAGCGGACTCTACTGTAAATGCATTCAAATCCTGCATTTTATCCTCTGCTATTGCACGAACCTGATCCCAAGTAACACTAGCTACTTTTTTACGATTTGGCTCTCCTGAACCTTTTTTCGTTTTTGCTGCTTCCAGTATTTGAACTGCCGCAGGTGGAGTTTTAATTACAAAGTCAAAAGATTTGTCTTTGTAAACACTGATCACAACTGGTAATACTTTACCAGCCTTGTCCTGTGTTCTACCATTGAATTGCTTACAGAATTCCATGATATTTACTCCGGCAGCACCTAAAGCAGGTCCAACTGGTGGGGATGGGTTTGCCGCTCCTCCACGTACTTGAAGTTTTACAACCTTACTTATCTCTTTAGCCATTTTTCTAATTTTAGATTAGAATTGTTCTATAAAGTGGAAGCAATAAGAACAATTCAGAATATATAATGTAACAATTATTATACTTTTTCTACTTGCATATAACTTAGTTCCAATGGTGTTTTTCTTCCAAAAATTTTAACCATTACTTCAAGCTTACGCTTTTCTTCATTTACTTTTTCTACAGTACCATTGAAACCATTGAATGGACCATCAATCACCTTCACAGTCTCTCCAACAGTATAAGGGATAGCAACGTTGTCAGTCTTAACAGCAAGCTCATCAACCTTTCCTAGCATTCTATTAATCTCAGCTTTTCTTAAAGGAACAGGATCTCCTCCTTTAACCTCTCCAAGAAAACCAATAACACCATTAATGGATTTTATAATATGAGGAATTTCACCAGAAAGATTTGCCTCTATCATGACATATCCTGGAAAATACACTCTTTCTTTATTAATTTTTTTACCATTTCTGATTTGAACCACCTTTTCAGTTGGTACCAAAATTTGAGAAACATAGTCTTCCATCCCCATATGAGCAATTTCACGCTCAATATAATCCTTGACCTTATTCTCTTGGCCACTTACGGCACGAACAACGTACCACTTTTTTGTATTACTAACTTCGGCCATTTTATTATGATTTAACTAAAGTGAAATAATACTCTATTACATTACTGAATACAGTATCAACTCCCCAGATAGCTAAAGAAAAAATAACTGAAAAAATAATAGTAACTAAAGTCAACCTTTGCGCCTCTGGCCAAGGAGTCCAAGTCACGTGATTTTTTAACTCGTTGTATGATTCCGTAATGTAATTTATTAATCCAGCCATCTTATTATTCTTTTCAACAACAGAAAAAAGTCTGTCATTTTAATTTCATTCAATCAGCTTCATTACTGCTAATGAGAGCCATTTAGATTTTCTTAGAATAGACTCAGAAACTCCACTAGACTAAGCTAAGGCTTCTAATCCATTACTATGTAATTCACAGTCTAACTAAAACAAATAGTAACATAGAATCTACTCGCACGGGTTGAGAGGCTCGAACTCCCGACACCTGGTTTTGGAGACCAGTGCTCTACCAACTGAGCTAAACCCGTATACATAAGTCAAGGTATTCGTCGTAACGAATACCTCTCCTTAAATATTTAAATATTTTTAGTCTAAAATTTCAGTTACCTGACCGGCACCTACTGTTCTACCACCTTCACGGATCGCAAAACGAAGACCAACATTCATTGCAATTGGCTGAATAAGCTCAACAGTAATTGTTAAGTTATCTCCAGGCATTACCATTTCAACTCCATCAGGAAGCGCGATGTTTCCAGTTACGTCAGTTGTACGCACGTAGAACTGAGGACGGTAGTTATTATGGAATGGAGTATGACGTCCACCTTCTTCTTTCTTAAGGATATACACCTCAGCTTTGAAATTTTTGTGCGGAGTTACAGATCCTGGCTTAGTGATTACCATACCTCTAGAAATTTGAGTTTTCTCAATACCTCTTAATAGGATACCAGCATTATCTCCAGCTTCTCCTCTATCTAATATCTGACGGAACATCTCGATACCAGTAATAGTAGAAGTTAACTTCTCAGCTCCCATACCGATAATCTCTACAGGATCTCCTGTGTTAGCAATACCAGTTTCGATACGTCCAGTTGCAACAGTACCACGACCAGTAATAGAGAATACATCTTCAATTGGCATTAAGAAAGGCTTATCAATCTCACGTAATGGCTCTTCGATCCAAGCATCTACTTCTTTCATTAACTCCATAACAGTATCTACCCATTTTGGCTCTCCGTTAAGAGCACCAAGAGCAGAACCAGAAACAACAGGTCCATTATCACCATCATACTCGTAGAAAGAAAGAAGATCTCTTACTTCCATTTCTACTAATTCTAGTAACTCCTCATCATCAACCATATCCACTTTATTAAGGAATACAACGATTCTTGGAATACCTACCTGACGTCCTAGAAGGATGTGCTCACGTGTTTGCGGCATTGGACCATCTGTAGCAGCAACCACTAAGATTGCACCATCCATTTGCGCAGCACCAGTAACCATGTTTTTTACGTAATCGGCGTGACCTGGACAGTCAACGTGAGCGTAGTGACGGTTAGCAGTTTGGTATTCTACGTGAGATGTATTAATTGTAATACCTCTTTCTTTTTCTTCTGGAGCGTTATCGATAGTATCGAAATCTCTAGCCTCAGAAAGACCAGCATCTGCTAATACCTTAGTAATCGCAGCCGTTAAAGTTGTTTTACCGTGATCAACGTGTCCAATAGTACCAATATTTAAGTGCGGTTTGGAACGATCAAAAGTTTCCTTTGCCATAATTAATTTATTTAATCTTAGTTATATATTAGTGTTCAATTAATGCTTCTGAACCTAGAGCCAATGACGAGATTTGAACTCGTGACCTCTTCCTTACCAAGGAAACGCTCTACCCCTGAGCTACACCGGCTTTTTAAAGTACACAATGATAAACCAGAGTCCTTCATCAAACATCGAAAGAAAACCGATTCATCATTACTTTTATCTTAAAAATCCAATGCTAAAATTGCATCAAGATTAGCTCTGTATTTTTTTAGAGCGGGAGACCGGGTTCGAACCGGCGACATTCAGCTTGGAAGGCTGACGCTCTACCAACTGAGCTACTCCCGCATTTTACAATTTTATAATTAAAATTGAAGGTTGTGGGGAGAGCAGGATTCGAACCTGCGAAGGTAAAACCAACAGATTTACAGTCTGTCCTCGTTGGCCGCTTGAGTATCTCCCCAATTGTTATCATTATTTTAGAATGAACTTCTAAATTTTGAATGCGCAAAAGTAATCAAATATTTTACAATTCAAAATTTAATTTTAAAAGCATTAATTTCCTATAAAATTAACCCTTCAAAAGAGCCGATGGAGGGACTCGAACCCACGACCTGCTGATTACAAATCAGCTGCTCTAGCCAGCTGAGCTACATCGGCTTTTCAGTATGTTTTTGAACATAAAAAAGTCCGCTATTTCTAACGGACTGCAAATGTATAGAATTTATTTATTACACAAAACAATTTTTGAAAAAAAATCATTAAACATGTGCATTTAATTTTTCCTTTCGTTTCCGTAGTTGTCTTTCTAGTGAACTAACACACTCATCCACACCCTCTTCAAAACTTTTATTTATTTTTTTAATAATAAACTCGTCCCCTGGAACACTCAGTAAAATTTCAGTAATTTTATTTTCCTTACTGCTTGTATTCATTACTTTCAAAAAAACATCGGCATGGATAATACGGTTAAAATGATTCTCCAGCTTATCCAATTTTGCCTGAGTAAAATTTACCAATTTTTGATCGACATTAAAATTTACGGATTGCAAGTTCACTTTCATAGGTGTTATTTTAATTGGTTGAACATATATTTAACGCCTTAAAGAAACAACATAACGAGTTACGCACTACTTTTTATTCCTTGGATGAGACTGCTTATACACTTTTGCTAACTGCGCTATACCCTGATTTGTATACACCTGAGTAGCGGCTAAGCTGGAATGACCAAGTAATTCTTTTACAGCATTTAAGTCTGCTCCTTCATTAAGAAGATGTGTCGCAAATGAATGTCTCAATATATGCGGGCTTCTTTTTATCTTTGAAGATGCCTTACTAAAATAACTATTTATGATTCGATATACAAGTGTTTCATAGATTTTAACTCCTTTTTCTGTTAGTAATAAAAAAGGAAGTTCAGAATCAGCAACAACCCCAGACCTCAACCCAATGTATTTATTTAAAGTAACTAATAATGAAGGTACTAAAGGAATATACCTTTCTTTATTTCGCTTGCCCAGAACCTTCACTTGTCTATTCGATATATCTAAATCCGATAATTTAAGATTAACCAGTTCTATTCTGCGCATTCCGGTTGCATAAAACAACTCTACAATCAACCTATCTCTTACACCTCTAAAATCTTGTACCTTATCCAACTCCTCTAATACATTTCCTACCTCTTGACCAGAGAATGGGATTTGTATTTTTTTAGACACTTTTAAAGCCTGATGTTTTGCCAAAGGATTTTTTTCAATCTGTTCAGATTTGAGCAAAAACTTATAATATGTTTTAAGAGAAGACACTTTTCTGTTTATAGTTCTATTAGAAATCCCCGAATCCACCAGGTGTACGATCCAAGACCGGATCTGAGAGTAATTTGACTCTAAAATATCACTCCCCCCATATTCTTTTTCATAAAAGCCAATAAAAGCTTGTAGATCGGCCTGATAGGCTGAAAGAGTATGTGCAGAATACTTTTTTTCTAAAAACAGATAATCAACAAATTCTTTTATAAACATAAAAAACCATTAGAAAACAAAAGTATAAAACTTTTAGTATCTAATGGTTTTAAATTATCTATACTGAAAAACGAAGTTTGATTTCTTTTAAAAATCAATAAACACAACGTTTCAATTCGTTTTAAATCTCTTCCTGATCTCTTAAGTGCTGAATGTACTGCGCTTTTTGGACCTGAGCTCTACGCTCTACAGAAGGCTTTGTGAACGCCTGACGCTTACGCAACTGACGCATAGTTCCTGTTCTGTCGAATTTACGCTTAAAACGTTTTAACGCTCTATCTATATTTTCTCCGTCTTTAACTGGTATAATTAACATAGTATGTACCTCCTTTCTTTAAAAATTAGGGTGCAAAGATAATACAAAAGTCTTATCTACAAAGCTTTTTTTAAAGGAAGTTAATTATTTGTCTTTTTTTAGAATTTACAACTAGTAAATCTTAAAGCAAAAACAGCTTCCTATGCGCTATTAAAAACTAATAAGAAACAAGAAACTGTATGACTTAGAGTTGCTTTCTACATCCTAACAAAGCAGGAGATGATTACTTAAGAGACCAAACTGTATATCCCTTTGGCGGCGCCTGAATTTTCACCCATCTCCCTCCTTGGGTAACAGGCTCCCATCCAGAATTACCAGTATAATCCTTTATTCTTCTACTTGACCAATTGGTTTGAATCCATCTCTCTTTCCAGGAGTTAGAATTATTGATATACACTATTAAACCATTTTTGCCACCTCCACCATTTCTTCTAGCAATATACTCATCATTATCTGTCCAAAGGTTTGTTGTACTTCCGCCTGCAAGGTTGTTATGTATCCAAATTAAATTGTTTAATTTGTTCTTATCTAACCAATCCTCATAATCTCTGTAAAAAATCGCCGGATATCCTTCGTGAGTTAAAATGTAAGCATATGCTAAAATCTTATTATTGTAAATCTCATCGGTATCGTGGTTAGCCACAAAGGTCACGGCTCTTGTTGCATTTCTTTTCCATAACATATCTCCGCTAAGCGCATTAAGATCATTACCTACAAATGCATCTCTCATTTTATAGTAACACCCAAAATCAAATGCCGACATCTGCGCCTGATCTGTCCACCACTTCAACGTATTCACATTACCATCCCAATATTCTCCTACACCGAATGCACCGGTAGAATTACGAAATTCTTTTGCAACCCAAGGAGCAAAACCTTTCACATAATCAAATCGATACCCATCAAATCCCATTGTATTTTTGTAATATTTAGCAACAGAATTACTTCTTTTCCATAACCAATCTTGAACGTACGTTTTGTTATGACTTAAATCAGGAAAGCCACCGAAAATACCACTATCTGAATTATAAGCCTCATTTGGATGAAAATCATATTTTGTACGGTTAAATTTATTTGATTTTGGATTAAACTTAGTATACGTATTCTTACCAGCAAATTCATTCCACTCTAAATCTCCTCCACTATTATGATTGATCACGATATCGGCAATCACATTCAACCCATTAGTATGAGCACGAGAGATTAAGGATTCTAATTCTGATTTAGATCCAAATCGGGTTTCTGTACTTCCCATTTGATCATATTGCCCGAAATCATAATAATCAAAAGGATCATACCCCATCGAGAATTTACCATTTTGTGCTTTACTTACAGGAGGCAACCATATCGCGTCAATACCTGCATTACTCCAGCTACTAACTTTTCCTTTGACAACGTTCCACCAAGTACCCCCTGCAGGAACATCCCAATAAAAAGCTTGCATCATTACACCTGAACCAATTGTTTTTAGTCCAGCTCTAGTAGAAATGGTTTCATCGGGTTTTACGGATTCTGTCTCTACAGTATCCAAAATCTCGTCTTTACCACACGATACCAAAAGGAGTGATACCGCTAATAAAAAATAAATGAATTTTAAAGTTTTCATAAAAAAAGTGTTTGTGTGTTAATTTTTCTAAATGTAATATTTTTACGTAATACGAAAACGATTGAAGTATTACTCAAACGTTTTCGTGTTGATAAAATTTTAACATTTACACAAAAACAATAGTCAAAAACTACTAATTCATTACTTTTTTGCATTAAAATAAGAGAAATTCGCAAACGACAGCTGTTCCCGAACTATAACAAGTAAACTTTATGGAGTGTCAAAAAGAATCTATATGTTAAAAAAACTGAATTGAGATTGTACTCCTTCTTACCAATAACAATTTTGGCAAATGAAAACAATTTCCGCCAAAACTAATAGAATTGTTCCTTTACCGCGGGTTTGTATTCCTTCTTATCAATAACAATTTTTGGCAAATTGAAAACAATTTTCGCCAAAAACTAATAGGATTGTTCCTTTACCGCGGGTTTCTATTCCTTCTTATCAATAACAATTTTGGCGAATTGAAAACAATTTTCGCCAAAAACTAATAGGATTGTTCCTTTACCGCGGGTTTGTATTCCTTCTTATCAATAACAATTTTGGCAAATTGAAAATAATTTTCGCCAAAAACTAATAGGATTGTTCCTTTACCGCGGGTTTGTAATCCTTCTTATTAATAACAATTTTGGCGAATTGAAAACAATTTTCGCCAAAAACTAATAGGATTGTTCCTTTACCGCGGGTTTGTATTCCTTCTTATCAATAACAATTTTGGCAAATTGAAAACAATTTTCGCCAAAAACTAATAGGACTGTTCCTTTACCGCGGGTTTGTATTCCTTCTTATCAATAACAATTTTGGCGATAATCTCCCTTAAGATTTCAGAAGTGCCGCCTCCTATTGGACCAAGTCTACTATCCCTGAACAGCCTTGCTAATGGATACTCTTCCATATAACCGTATCCTCCTAATAATTGCAGACATTTGTATATTACCTCGTCGGCAATCTTCGTGGACAATAATTTAGACATACTAGCTTCTTTTACCACATATTGCCCGTCGTTAAGTCTTTTTGCTATGGAGTAATTAAATTCTTTACACATTTCTATTTCGCTAGCCATATCCGCTACCGAATGCCTAAGCGCTTGAAATTTATCTATAGTTCGACCAAAGGCTTCGCGCTCACTCATATACTTTATTGCATACTCTAGCGCATATTCCGCTCTAGCGTGCGCATTTATACCCATAATTAATCTTTCTAAGGCAAAGTGCTGCATGATGTAAGAGAACCCTTTATTTTCATCACCCATTAAATTTTCTGCAGGAATCTTTACGTTATCAAAAGCTATTTCTCCCGTATCAGAAGCTTTCCACCCTAACTTATCCAGTTTTGTAGCAGAAATTCCGGGAGTATCCCTATCCATAATAAAAATACTAATCCCTTTGTTCCCAAGTTCTGGAGCTGTTTTTGCAGCTACCACCAAATAATCACTGTAAACACCGTTGGTGATAAAAGTTTTTGATCCGTTTATTATATAAGTATCGCCTTCTTTTACGGCGGTAGTTCTCATACCCGCAACATCAGAACCTCCAAATGGCTCGGATATACAAAGGCATCCGATTTTATCTCCGCTAATACTGTTTCTTAGATATTTTTCCTTGATTCTATCATCACCTTCTTTATTTACATGAGTCATTGCCAGATAGACATGTGCCCACATTGCTGCTGCAAAACCACCGGAATTAATTTTTTGCAGTTCCTCTAAAAATATGACTGTGTAAAAAAGATCTAAATCGAGCCCTCCATATTCTTCGGGATATGCAATACCAAAATAGCCCATTTCGCCGAATTTCTTCCAGATAAAACGTTCTATATCTCCAGTTTTTTCCCATTTTTCAATATGTGGAACTACTTCTTTTTGTAGAAAATCCTTAAGACTTTCTCTAAACAATTCGTGCTCTTCTGTAAAATACATGTTGTTTAATGATAACTTTGATTTATATAGCTAACATATTACTGTAGAAAATCAAAAAAACTCAAATCACGATTTAAGTATTGTCAATTTTCACAGCAATTTTTTCCGATTTTTATTTTAATGTCAAATATAACGCTATTCTATCTATTTTTTCTAAAGAAAAACCTTGAATTTTTCCTAATTCTTCAAAATTAGATATTCCGTTATTTTGTTCAATAAAGTCTTTAATGTCCAACGCAGTTTCAAAATCAAAATAAGGAACTTCCATTAACTCTTTGACAGAGGCCTTATTGATATTGATTTTCTTGATATTGTTTTTTGTTTTAACCGTATAAAGGGCTAAGATTTTATTCCGTTGATGATCGTAGAGCCCTTTTACATCTTTCAATTGTAGATCACTGATAAAACCATTTATATCATCTCTATACTTTATAATTCTTTCTGCTATAAAATCAGGAACTCCTATTTCTTCTTTTAGGATTAGAGATGTAATCTCATTAAGATCTCCTTTATCTGCGAATGGTTTTACAGGAAACCCTTGCTTTTTAAAGGATTGTGATTTTTTGGAATTTTTAACCCAATCCGGAAATTTAAATAATGGAGAGATCACAGATAATAGTGAATCTGAAACTTTGGTAACCTTTTTAAAATCTGAAACTGAATTAATCCATTTGTTTTGGTTTCTAAACTTATAAAGCCTGTCTAGCTCTTCTGTAGATAATCCTAAAACATACCCTTTATGATCAGTTATAAAATTGGGATTAAAGGGTCTTAATTTATAGGATTTCTTTTGTGCTATTGATTCTTGTCTTAATGAATCTATTTTAGATTGAAATTCAGAAAGCTCTTGAAAACTTTCTGAGTCATTCACAGTATCCGGAAAGAAATAAAAACCTAAAAGAAAACCAAAAATAAGTAACGCTAAAAGAAAAATCCCATTCCGGAAACGCCTATGTATCTCGAAATGGGATTTTATTGATTTCATTAATTAGAATTTTGTATTTAGTTTTCCCTTTTTATTGCTGATCTATATTTCCTTAATTCTTCTCGTACTTTTGGTAGTAATAAAGAAACCCCTATTAAATTAGGAACGGCCATTGCAAAGATCATTGCATCAGAAAAATCTGTAACCGCTCCAAGACTTATTGAAGCTCCAATAATAGTAAACAAACAAAAAACAATTTTATACGTTACTATATTCCTTTTTGTTTTTCCAAATAAAAACAACCAAGATTGAAGTCCATAATAAGACCAAGAAATCATTGTTGAAAAAGCAAATAATACTACTGCCACAGTTAACACGTAAGGAAACCACGGAATAACCGAGGCAAAAGCATTCGACGTTAACTGAACTCCTGATGCCGCCCCAGGATCTAAATAATTACCTGTAATTACAATAACCAAAGCTGTGATAGTACAAACAACAACTGTATCAATAAATGGTTCTAGTAAAGCAACTATTCCTTCACTAGCAGCATAATTAGTTTTCACAGCACTATGAGCTATAGCAGCACTACCCACACCTGCTTCGTTTGAGAATGCAGCTCTTCTAAACCCTTGTACTAATACACCCACAAATCCACCGGCTATACCTTCCGGAGCAAAAGCTCCTTCAAATATTGCAACAAATGCATCTCCGACTTGACCAATATTCATTCCTATAACAATCAATGCTGCCAATACGTAAATACCAACCATAAAAGGCACTATCTTTTCTGTAACGGAAGCAATTCTTTTTACCCCACCAATGATTACGATTCCAACAAAAATTGCCATTACCACTCCAAACCAAAATCCAGCACTAGGGCTCTCTATTCCGGCAATATCATTAAATATTTGAGCAGCTTGGTTACTTTGAAACATGTTTCCTCCACCAAAAGAACCTCCTATACAGAATATTGCAAAAAGAACAGCTAAAACTTTTCCTAGACCAGCGATTCCTTTTTCTGTAAGTCCTTTCTTTAGATAGTACATTGGACCTCCATATACAGTTCCATCTTCACCAATATCACGATATTTAACTCCCAAAGTACATTCTGCAAACTTAGAAGTCATTCCTAAAAGCCCAGCAACAATCATCCAGAAAGTTGCACCAGGCCCCCCTATCGTAATTGCAATAGCTACTCCTGCAATATTACCTAATCCTACTGTTCCTGATAAAGCGGCAGTTAGAGCTTGAAAATGAGAAACTTCGCCTTCTTTGCTTTCATCTTTAATAGTGTCTACAATATCACCATCAACGACATTAACGTTAGGCTGTTCCTGACCACTGTGATCATCAACATCATCATATTTACCTCTCACTACATTGATAGCAGTAGCAAATCCTCCTAGATTTATAAACTTAAAATATATAGTAAAAAATGTAGCAAACCCTAATAACATGACAACTACCCACGGAATCCCAACATCACTGGTTACAGGAATTTGATAAAAAATTGCGTTAACAAACCAACCTGTATAGTCTGCAAAAATTTCATTGATCTTTTGATCCAGACCTTTTTCCGTGGTCTCTTGTGCGAATGTTAAAAATGGAATTGTTAGTGTTAAAATTGAAAGAAGAATTCTCTTCATAATGAGTGAGTTAATTGAATTTGATTTTTTAAAAGTGAGCAAGATGCTAAAAAAAACAATTGTTTACAATAATTTAACGATTAAATCTTTGGCGCTGGTTTAAATATTAAACTCTTTATTTAATTGATGGACTTGTTCGGGGCGACCTATAATTACGATCTTGGATCCTGGTTTTAATAAAGTATCTGCACCTGGATTTACTACATATTCTCCTTCGGGTGATTTATACCCGATAATAGAACAACCTGTTTTGGATCGCATATCAATGGTACGTATCGTTCGTTCTTGTTCATCATCAAACATATCTTCAAAAGAAACCTCTTCAATATTAATGGATTTTTTACCCACGATAGAGAGATTATCTAAAAACTCTATTAAATCAGGAACTACAACTAAAGAGGCCATATGGTCTCCTCCTATCCTATCCGGCATAATTACATTATCAGCTCCGGCGAGCCTAATTTTTTTATAGGATGCATCTTGCGAAGCCCTACTAATTATCTTTAAATCTTTATTGATTTGTCTGGCAGAAAGCACTATAAATAAATTATCTGCATCTTCTGGCAACGTACATATCAAAGTGGACGCTTTTTTAATTCCTGCCTCTATTAACACATCATCTTCGGTAGCGTTCCCTTTAAGAAACAATAATGTTTCATTTTGATACCTTTCGATAACACTCTCTTCCTTTTCAATGATAATAAAATTCTTATCATAAGCCGTTAATTTTGCAGCGGCTTGTCTACCATTTCGACCATATCCTACAATAATGATATGATTTTCTAGTTTATTTATCATCTTTTGCATTTTACGATTTTGCACTCTCTGTGGATCATTTTTACGTATAATATATTCTGTTATTACCGAGACCGAATAAGCAAAAATGACTACACTGGTAGATATCAAAAATATGGTAAATAATTTACCGTTTTGATCCAAAGGCTCAACTTCTCCGAAACCAACAGTTGTCATAGTTATGACAGTCATATACAGGGCATCTATCCAACTATAATCAGAAAAATACCGAAAGCCCAAAACACCAATAGTAACTACTACAATCAATAAAATTAGTGCGATAAGTATTTTTGGTCTTCCTGAGTTGTAAAGCTTTATCATAAATCAAATACTGAAGTTCTCTTGGTATACACTAAATCTTTCAATTTCAACCAAAATGCCAAATTAAGATAAATTACAAAACCTAATCCCGCAGTGGCAAAAGTCAGATAAATAAAAAATAATCGTACGTTTTTAGCACGCATTCCTAATCTATCCGCTAACCTACTCGAAACGTAAAATCCGTTTCGCTCTAAAAAATGTCTGAGATTATAAAGCATAACGCAAAATAATTATATTATCCTAAATTACCTTCTCTATTCAATAAATAATTACCTATTGCACACTTAAGACATGCTTTTTTATCACAATAGTTTTTCTTAAGCTGGATCATGGATTGTGAATGTAATGCATCTTCAATTGTAACACCATAACTGGCATACCTATCTGTTATAGTATTTTTCTCTGGAGGCAGTTGAGATAATAGACCAAATATTTCTTCTGAAATATATCTTCCTTGACTTTTTGCATACATAAATTTTAATGGAATAATGGTATTAATTAAAATCAAATGAATGAATGCCTTAGTTAATTTTTTAGATTTACCTAAGGATTCTTTATTAAAAGTATAATGTGTATTCCAAAAATCACTTGCTGAAATATTGAATAATTGATAGAATTCAATAAGATTATCAGTGGCAATTATCTTACTAAAAAGCTGTTCATTCTTATGATAAATATTTGCTAATTGAGATATTCGAATCGTTGGAAAATTGGATGGACGTAATCTAAAGAAATGAAAAGGAAGTACTCCGTAATTCGTAAGGTTGAACTTATTCGTTAAAAAATTATACTTTTTAAGCAATTCTTGAACATACTGCTTATCGGATTGATCATCAAGCAAACCTGCTTGACCATAAAACAATGCTTCTAAATATTCTAAATCTGCCCTACATTTTCTCACTATCGAAAAATCGAAAGAATCTGCTAGACTCAGAAAAGCATCACCATTTACTTTTAAACCAAAATTCTTTGTTAAAAGTTTAAAAAGTACCGCCTCCCAATTATTTGAAGATTTCTGTAATAATTCTGTGATCAGCTTAGATTTTTGTTCTAGTCTTTCTAAATACAATCTTTCTTGCCAATTAAAAATTGTAAAATTAGAAACTTCAGAAAGCTGTGTTTCGCACTGGATCCATCTCCTATCCTGATTTCGAAATAATTTTTGGTATCTATAAAGTATTGTTTCATCTACGTAATCTTTAAGCTGTAGCGTAGGAATAACAGAATTATCTTTTCTAAAGATTTCCATATCGTCTTCCCAAACTACGTGTAATATAACATTATTATAGGCAGGGTCATTCTCGTGATGATGTGTATACCAGTCACTGGCTCTTATATGAATCTCTACATTACCAGCCCATTTCTGATCGTCAATTATTATTTGAGCATTAAAAAAATCCGGCCCCGAGTGCATCTCATTATGATCACCTACCCTCTGAAGAACAACAGGGAGCGAACTTGTAGTTTTTAAATTCGAAAAATTAAATTTTTCATATTTCCATACATAATGTAAAAGTTCTTCATTCATGATCCTATAAATGTTATTTAAGAAATTAATTACAGCTCTAACATCATGTGTATATAATTAATCAAATGTTACCTTAATTACTATACATTTTTAAGCATTGATGATAATGACGAATCAATCATTTTATTTTTTACTACTATTCTATACGTTGATAACGTCTTTATAGTAACTAGCAGCGTCTAAAAACCGTAAAAACAATATTGATATAACACCTTGAAAATCAATTTATTTAATGTAAATTAAAAAATGATTCAACGCTATACTTAACTAAATTTATTAACACAAAATCATTTTTTATGAAAACATTTAAAACCTTCGCTATTATAGCGACATTAACCATTTTATTATTTTCTTGTCAGAATAATGAGATTAATCAGTCAGAAGATATTCAAGAAGTCCCTAATGAGGTCATTTCTAAACTCCAAAAGCTCGGTGTAAACACTACTGGTGTTGTACCACATACTCAACTATTACCAGACGGTCAAAAAGAAGACGGCTGGTTGTCTCACGATATCTTTTTATCACATGATGACATTAAGAACATGCCTGATCTCCCTTCTTCTGAAGAAGAATTTTCGCAAAAACTTTATCGAACAAATAACTTAGTCCGGGTACCCAGCAGTGGACAAAGAGTTATTACGGTAAGAGGGCGCAGCCTAAGCTCAAACTTGAGAAGAGGATTAAGGCGAGCCGTTGCAAACTACAACAACCTCAACCTTAGATTTAGATTAGAATTGTCTTTCGGAAATAATAATGGTGGTAGAGATATTGTGGTATTTAGCAATTCATCTAATGGACAAGGAGGCGTAGCCGGTTTCCCAAGAAATGGAAATCCTTTTAATCGTGTAGAAATAGACGGTGGATCTACAACGCTACCAATTGGCGCTATAGAACATCTAATGACACACGAATTAGGTCATTGTTTTGGTTTAAGACATTCAGATTTTGGAACGCGTAGTTCTTGTCCCCCATTTTTACAAGGCAATGAAGGAGCAGGAAGTATTGGTGCAGTATTTATTCCAGGAACTGATCCAAGCTCTAATTCTCAGGCTTCGGTTATGAGAGCATGTTTTAGAATAAATGAGTCCGGAAACTTTTTCAGACAAGATAGGGTTGGTCTTCGAAGACTATATTGATTTAAAGAAAATAGATTGAATTATGCCGTAAAAGGGTTATTAGCAATAATAACCCTTTACTATTGAAAATTCTTCAAACTACACTTCTTTCACAAAACAAATAGTGGTATTCTCCCTCGAAAAATCATACTATCTGATCACGAATAGTAGTATTTACACCAAAAAACTCTTAAAAAACCCTTAAAATAGGCAAAAATGTACTATTGGTAAGATTTTATGTATTAATGGAAATTATTAGAATGATATCATTTCTTTACTTTGTTTTAGAAATAGGGAAGATAATTTCAAAAAACATAAAGATTTCAAAATCCTAAGCTTAGTTGAGTTTGTGTTAGGTTATAGATGGTTGTCATTTTTTGACGACCATCTTTATTTTACATAGCGTCGTAAAACTATCCTATCTGTATATCTGGATAGATGTCAAATTTATTGAAAAATGCTTTCTTAAATTTAGACGAATTAGAGTAGTTTAAGTTATCCATCACTTCTTTGATAGACAAACCTTCGGTAAAAATCATATTATAGGAACTTTCTAATTTTTTATTGTTAAAAAACTCTAAGGGTGTTTGATCATGGATCTCTTTAAACATATTAAAGAAATTGGTGCGACTCATATGCGCCATAGACGCCAATTGATCCACTCCCACAAATGGTTCGTGAAGGTTGTGCTCCAGATAATTACTCACTTTATAAATATTACCAACCTGTGAACTATTAATGTTAAAAGGATTGCTCTCGGTTTCCCACATCAAAACATCTTTCCAGAATGTTTCTAATAAACGAATTCCTCTTGCAATAAAAAATAGATAATTTTCCACTTTATCGAAGTTGGGAGCAACTATCTGATCAAAAAGTATCGATTGTTTATAAGAAAGATAAAATTTGTTAATATGCTGGTGTGAATATCTAATATATTGATCAACCTTATCTGCCATATTATTATTTTTAAGAAAGTAAGGTTTGGTGTACTTGCTTTTTAATACAATCATGATAGATTTCACATCTGCACCTTGGGGAATATAAACCCTCTCGCCTTGCTGAGCATCCATACACCTCATGTTTCCGGGAGTATATCCATCAGAATAAGTACTAATAATTTCTTTTTTATTTATTTGATGATCTAGCGAATACTTTCTAAAATGTAGAATAATATCTTTCTCGTCAATAGGTTCTCTAACATATTCTATGTCAATATTGGATTTGTAATTATTGATAAAAAGAAAAACCTCTGGAGATATTTTATAATAACTTAGATAACCTTCTCCAATTTCTGGAGGAAAATGAATTCTATCAGTGGTTCCTTCAGGATCTAATTGAGATCTAAAATACTCTCTTAATACATCTATGTCAGAAAAGTCAAACGAATATTTTTGCATAGCCCCACGATTTTATACGAACCACTTAACTTATAGATCAATTTTTTATCATAAAGTTGCGTGATAATTATCTATAAATTCGGCTTAGAGTATAAAAACAACCCCTGTATTAGTTGTTTTAACTAATAAAGGGGGTTTCTTAATATTATATAAATATAAATAATTTATTTTATATGACTGATCACATCGTATTTTGTGATGATATGGTGCTTCCCATTTTCTAAAGCTACGAGAACCGCGGGATTACCATTTTTAATTAATCCGGATATTTCATCTAGAGATGTATTCGCGCTAACTATCGGAAAAGGATCATTCATAATTTCTCTGATAGGAGTATCGCCAGTGTTTTTATCTTCGAGAAAAGCAGTAAACAAAGCACTTTCATCTACAGAACCCACAAAACCTTCACTATCCAGAACTGGTATTTGCGAAATTTGAAATTTACGCATACGTTCGATAGCATGAGAAACCAATTCTTCGGTCTTTACTGTCACCAGAGGTTTTTCTTCATGGTTTTTTACTAAATCGACTGCTGTGGATACTTCTTCTTCCAGAAAACCACGTTCTCTCATCCAATCATCATTAAACATTTTACCTACATATCGGCTACCGTGGTCGTGAAAAAGTACAACAACTACATCATCTTTTGTAAAGTGTTCTTTTAATTGTAATAATCCTTTTATCGCAGCACCGGCACTATTTCCTAAAAACATTCCTTCTTCTTTGGCAAGTCTTTGGGTATAAACGGCTGCGTCTTTATCGGTTACTTTGGTAAACCCATCAATGATTGAAAAATCCACATTTTCCGGTAGAATATCTTCACCGATACCTTCTGTTATATAAGAATAGATCTCATTTTGATCAAACACTCCTGTTTCGTGATATTTTTTAAATACAGAACCATAAGTATCTATCCCCCATACCTTAACATTTGGATTTTTCTCTTTTAAATATTTTCCAACTCCTGATATAGTTCCACCTGTACCTACACCAACAATAAAATGTGTGACCTTACCATCGGTTTGCTCCCATATTTCTGGTCCGGTACTCTCGTAATGTGCTTTTGCATTCGATGGATTATCATATTGGTTTACGTACCAAGAATTTGGAGTTTCTTCTGCCAATCTTTTAGAAACTGAGTAATATGATCTGGGGTCATCTGGTTCTACATTTGTTGGACAAACCATTACTTTTGCTCCTACTGCTCGCAGAATATCCATTTTTTCCTTAGATTGTTTATCTGCCATCACACAGATCAACTTATATCCTTTTACGATCGCTACCAAAGCCAATCCCATACCTGTATTACCAGACGTACCCTCAATAATTGTACCTCCCGGTTTTAATCTTCCATCTGCCTCGGCATCTTCAATCATCTTTAGCGCCATTCTGTCTTTTACAGAATTTCCAGGATTAAATGTTTCGTATTTGGCTAAAACCAAAGCGTCTACATCTTTTACCAAAGCATTCATTTTTACCATTGGTGTATTACCAATAGTTTCTAATATATTATTTGCGTATTTCACAAGCTTATGAATTTATTGTAGTCTCTTCTAATTGTTTTTTATGCGGTGCAAAGATACAAATACAATGTCATTAAGTAAGAGCAAGCTGGCTTATTTAAAACTACTGGAATCTAATCGCTTTCGATGGAGATATTTTAGAGATTACAAATGACGGAATCAACAACATAAGTAAGCACAAAATCATAGTTCCGATATTAAGTAAAAGAATATACCAAAAGTTAATATAAACAGGCGCAGTACTTACGTGATATGTAGCTGGGTTTAGACCAATCACCCCATACTGTTTTTGAATAAATAATAATCCAACTCCGATTAAATTGCCCCAAAACAAACCAAGAAGAATCAAATAACCCGCATTATACAAAAACACTTTTCTGATACTCCAATCATTAGTCCCCAAAGATTTAAGAACTCCTATCATAGGGGTTCTTTCTAAAATTAAAACAAGTAATGCCGTAATCATATTTATTCCAGCAACCAATATGATAATACTAATAATACCAATGATATTAAGATCAAAAAGCTTTAACCATTCAAAAATACTTCCATATTTTAAAGCTATAGTTTGCGCTTCTAAATCCGAAGGAATGCTGTTGTAGACTTCTCTACCCTTTTGGTCTATCTTATCAAAATCATCAATAAATACCTCAAAACCTCCGACTTCACCTTCTTCCCATTTATTCATTTTCTGAATATGTCTAATATCTGCAAAAATAAATTTCTCGTCAAATTCTTGAAAACCAGAATCGTATATCCCTACAATTTCAAAAGCACGAATGTTTGCCGGAATATTTGAACTAGAGTTTTTCTTTAAAAAAACTGTATTAGCTTTATCTCCCACCGCAAGACCTAATCTTGATGAGATATAAGAAGAAATTAATATCTGATTGTTTCTGGGGTCTGTAAAATCCGGCAAAGTACCATCTACTAAATACTCTTTAAAATAGGACCAATTATAATCATTCCCCACTCCTTTTACAACAACACCTTCAAAATTATCCTCTGTTCTTATAAGTCCTGCTTTGGTGGCAAACTCCTGTACGTACGCAATTCCATCAACATCTACAAAATTGGGATAAAAATGCTGATTCCTTTTAATCGGTATCAAAGATTCTATACTATTATTATTATCATAACTGGTAATAATAATGTGGCCATTGAACGCGGCAACTTTTTCTCTAATTTTGCGTTGTAAACCTATACCAGTAGCAACTGTGATCAACATCATTATCATACCAATGGCAATCGCGAAAATGGCAATTTTTATGATTGCAGATGATATGCTACTTTTATGTTCCTTACCTTTGATAAGGCGTTTGGCAATAAAATATTCGAAATTCAAAGTTATCTATGGTTTTAATCAAAAATGCATCCACCTATTTTGCATACAGGTTCAAAAATACATTTTTATTCCTTTTTATGCTGCTTATTTCGTGTGGAAGCGGAACAAAAACTTTAACTCCTACTACTTCTGAAGGTGAAAAGTCTTTTCTTCAGGAAAAAAACATCATTTCTGAAGGTCAAATACAAGATTCACTGAATGTTTTAAAACCAGTAATCGTAGGAGCTAATCAAACAGAACAATATCTACCTATTCTACAGAATAAAAAAGTAGCAATCGTGGGCAACCAGACCTCTGTGATTTTCAAGTATCCGAACCTTAAACCTCTTTTACAAAATGAAGGAATAACAGCTAATGCACTGGATCAATACACGCATCTGGTGGATTCTTTATTATCCAGAAACATAAAAATACAGAAGGTTTTTTCACCAGAACACGGTTTCAGAGGAAAAGCAGATGCCGGAGAACTGGTGGCAGATGGAATAGATATCAAAACAGGATTGCCAATTATTTCATTACACGGTAAAACCAAAAAACCTTCTGCGGCAGCACTTGCTGATATAGAAATCGTAGTTTTTGATATTCAGGATGTTGGTGCAAGGTTCTATACTTATATTTCCACGTTACATTACGTGATGCAGGCATGTGCAGAGAATGCCATCCCATTATTAATTTTAGATAGACCAAATCCTAATGGTCATTATATTGATGGGCCCACATTAGAACCGGAACATGCTAGTTTTGTTGGAGTACATCCAATTCCACTGGTTCACGGGATGACCATAGGTGAATACGCCAAGATGGTAAATGGTGAAGGGTGGCTGGGAAATGATCTTAAATGTGAAATCAACGTAATACCTGTACAGAATTATACGCATAATACCTATTATAGCCTTGCGATAAGACCATCTCCCAATTTACCTAATGATCGATCTATAAACCTCTACCCCAGTCTCGGTTTTTTTGAAGGTACAACGATCAATGCTGGTCGAGGTACCGAAATGCAGTTTCAAATTTTTGGATCTCCGGATTTCCCTATAGAGAAATATGATTTTGCGTATACTCCACAACCTAATTTTGGATCTAAATACCCAAAGCATAAAGGAGAAGTCTGTTACGGAAGAGACCTGAGAGAAACTGAACGCCTTAATGAAATTAAATTACAATGGTTACTGGAAGCCTATCATAATTCGAAAAACAAGGAAAGTTTTTTTAACACAAAATCCTTTACAATTCACGCAGGAACAGAAAAACTACAACAACAAATAGAGCAAGGATACACCGAACGCGAGATCAAGAAGACGTGGAGAAATGATTTGGAAAAATTTAAGAAAATTCGTTCTCAATACCTGCTTTATAAGTAACCAAAAATACAGATCAGAAGACCCCTGTTTTCAGGGATATCAAAAGATGGCAGAATTAATACCTTTGACTATGCCAAAATTATTACACAACATAGTTTTGTATTTTTTATTTATGCTTTGCATGACTGTTACTTCTCAAGTAAAGGATAATAACATTCCACCTTCTTTTGAAGAAGATAGTCTTTTCTATAAAGAAAAGGCGACTATTATAAAAGCTTACGAAGTTTTCAATAGCGATCAAAATCATAAAATCCCAAAAATTGCCCATCATTTACTAAAAACTGTTAAAACCGAATACGCAAAAGCAAATGCTAATTTGTTGCTAGCCTACTTTTATAAGAACAAAACTTTGATTGATTCTTCTAATTACTACGTGGAAGAGTCTTTAAAATATAATACAACAGATAATGATTCTATAAATATTAGAGGAAAAATTGCTGCTTACAATATACTAGGAATCAATTATTTATCACAAGGACTGTATGAAGAGGGTAAAAAATGGCATCAAAAGGGTATTACTTTAACAGAAAAGTACAATGAAGAGGATTTTTACTATACCCATCTGCACGGATTGGCAAGAACCTATACAGAATTAAAAAACTACGAAGAAGCCTTACGACTATACAAAGAATGTCTTTCTTATAAAGAAGACCCGGAAATTGTATACGGAAGTTACATTAACATAGGAGATATTTACACCAAACTAGGTGATTATGAAAACTCTAACAAGTATTTGAAAAAAGCAGAAAAACTGGCATTAACTGAAGATACAAGTATTGCCCTATCTATTATTGCTCTAAACTTAGCAGAGAATTCTAAGAAAACCCGGCAGTATAACTCTGCTATCAATTACTACCAGAAATCTATAGAAATATCTGATAAAAAAGACTTTAAACAAGTCTCATTAGAAGCAAACATAAATTTAGCAGAAGTATTTGTGATCCTAAAAAGATACAATGAAGCCGAAACAATACTCCAAAAATCATTATTAAAAGCTAAAGAACTAAAACTTGCCACCAAACAAATTCACATATACCAGGCGCTTTCAGAAATTGCCGTAAGAAAAAACAATTATAAGCGAGCTTTAGAGTATAATGTTTTGCATAATAAAATGGAGGATTCTATCAATCAGCTTCAAAAGAATAAAGAAATAAGCGAAATTGAAGTGAAATACCAAACCTCTCAAAAGGAAAAAGAAATCAAACTTTTATTAGCAGAAAATTCCAATAGAAACCTCGAATTAGAATTAGAAAGAGAAAAAGCAATTCGAGAAAAAGGATTTAAGAATATCATTTTATATTCATTTCTAGCACTTTTAATCCCTATTATTGGATTACTTGTCACCTATTATCAAAAAATAAGAGCGCAAAGCGAATTAAATCAAAAACAAAAAGAAATCAGCGAACAAAAAATAGCTTCTCTATTAAAAGATCAGGAATTAAAAGTTATCAAAGCTTCTGTAGAAGGACAAGACAAAGAAAGAAAACGCATTGCACAAGAATTACACGATAGTATAGGGGGAAATTTGGCGGCCATCAAACTTCAGCTAAATAATGCACCTAATAAAAATGAAGGTATTCTAAAAAAAATCAACCCACAAATTGATAATACCTATGAATTGGTTCGCAATCTATCGCATAACCTAATTCCGAAAAAATTTGGTAAAAATGGCTTTTGTGATGTTTTGGAAGAATATTTTAACAATATCGGAAGTGCCAGCAATTTAAACACCTCTTTTAGTGCATATCCCAGAGAGGAAATTGATAGCTCTCAGGAAAAAGTAAAAGATGAAAGTTTTAAGATTATTCAAGAATTGATCACAAATAGCATCAAACACTCTGAAGCTACTTCAGTTGAATTACAAATTAATCTTGTAGAAAATACATTGAATATAATGTTCGAAGACAATGGAAAAGGTTTTGATACTGATAAAAACAAAGATGGTATTGGATTTAGAAATATAAAAAGCAGACTTCAAAATGTTTCGGGTAGTTTATATATTGATTCCAGAATACATAGAGGTACCATTATAGATATTTCTATTCCTGTCGATACCAAAAGAAACAGAGATAAGATACTAATATCAGAAGGTTAAACATCTTAATCAATGAAAACAATTAAACAGATCATACCAAATTATGTAAAAGCTACTGCGGGATTGCTCTTATTGATGATTTCTATATCTGTCCAAGCACAGATCGATGGAAAACGAAAATTTCCTTATCCTAATAAAAGTGAAAGAAAAATCATCGATGAACTGAAAGCCTTAGCTGATATTCCTGAAAAGAGAGAAGAAAGTTATCAAAGAGCACATCAACAACTAAGAAAAAATGCGGTCAAAAGTGATCGGTTCAAAGCGGATTTGAGTTTAATCTTATGCTCGTATTTTAGAAGTGTTTCTCAGATAGATTCTATTAAATATTATGCAAAAAAAATAATAGAGTTAAAAGATTTTGGCAATGACACCTTAAAAAATAATATTCACGGACTTGCAAGCTTTACGCTAGGTCAGGCTAACAGCTTAACGGGGTTACCAGAAAAATCAAAAAAATGGTATTATAAAGGGATAGAACTCTCGCAAAAATATAATGACAAACGTGTTTACTACATCAACTCATTTGGGTTGGCAAATATTTATATAGCAACTGATGAGTATGATCAGGCTTTGGAATTACTGGAGAAATGTCAGGAATACAAAGAAAATAAGGAACTGGTTTTTGGCTCTATCGTAAATATTGCAAACATATATGGGTATCAGGAAAAATTTGACAAAGCGATTGAATATTATGAAAAGGCTAGAGAAATTTGTGAAAAGGATAATGAAATCAGCTGTATAGGAACCATTTCTGTAAATATGGGGATTACCTACAAAAAACTTGGAGAACTAGATAAATCTCTTGTTGCTTTTGATAAAGCTTTAGGGATTGCCAAAATGAACAAGTTTGACCGAATGCTTATTATCGGAAGTGTTGAAAAAGGACGTCTTTTGAACGAATTGAATAGAAATCGGGAAGCAGAAGATATTATGTTGGAAGGTTTAGAGGTAGCCAAAAGGATAGGATTCTTAAATGAGCAAGAAAAAATTTACCTTCGGTTAAAAGAGATTGCTATTTCTGACAATGATTACAAAAAAGCTTTAGACTATTATGAGCAATATGATAAAGTTAGCGACTCTATGCAAACGCTTGATAAAGATAAAGAAATTAATGAGCTGGAGGTAAAATACAAAACACTTCAAAAAGAAAAAGAAATACGATTTTTACAAATTGAAAACACCAACAAACAGTTGGAGCTAGCAAATCGAGAAGAAGCCATACGAAACCTGAAACTCAAACAAGAGATTGAGCATAAAGAGAATGAAATTGAAAAGAAGGAAAGTGAAAATAAAATTTTGGCGTTTCAAAACACCACCGAAAAAGCATTGAATGACAATATTATTTTAAAGAAAAATCAAGAACTAAAAGATGCACAGCTTAAGATTCAACGTGATGAAACCACTAGACAAAAGGTCATTAAAAATATTATATTATACTCTTTTCTGATCTTACTTATACCTGTCATTGGGCTATTGATTACTTACTATCAAAAAATAAGGGTACAAAGTGAACTGAGTATAAAACAGAAAGAGATAAATGAACAGAAAATATCTTCTCTTTTAAAAGATCAGGAATTAAAAGTTATTAAAGCCGCCATAGAAGGACAAGATAAAGAAAGAAAACGTATTGCTCAGGAATTACACGACAGTATTGGAGGCAATCTGGCAGCAATAAAACTTCAATTAAACAATTCTGAACATAAAAACAAAACTGTTCTTAAAGGGATAAATTCTCAGATTGATGATACCTACGAATTAGTTCGTAACATTTCTCATGATCTGATTCCGAAAAAATTTAGTAAGAACAATTTTTGCGATGTGTTAGAGGAATATTTCAATAATATTGGCGGAGCCAGTCAATTAAACACCTCATTTAACGCATACCCAAGAAAAGCAATCGATCTTTTAGAGGAGACATTACAGGTTGAGACTTTTAAAATCATACAAGAATTAGTAACTAATACAATCAAACATGCCAAAGCATCAACGATTGAACTACAGTTGAATTTAGTAGAAAATGAATTAAATATTCTTTTCGAAGATGATGGCGTAGGCTTTGATCAGAAAAAAGATGCAGAGGGCATTGGATTTAGAAATATAAGAAGTAGATTAAACAAGATATCCGGAACCATAGATATCGATTCGAGAATAAAAAGAGGAACTATTATTAATATTGAAATAACCAACGTAATTACAACCAGAGATGAAGTACAACCTAATTATAGCTGATGACCATAAAATGTTTTTAGATGGATTGCTAAGCATTCTAAATTCTGAAAATGACTATAATATTCTTCTAACAGCTAAAAACGGAAAACATATTGCTAAATATTTAGAGATCAATCCTGATGAAAAAATAGATCTGATTATAACAGATATTACGATGCCTGAGATGGATGGAATTGCTCTTAATAAGATTATCAAAGAGAAAAATTCAAAAATAAAGACATTGGTGGTAAGTATGCATAACAATGCTGATATGATTGATAATCTAATTGAACATGATGTAGACGGATATGTACCAAAAAATGCTGAAAAAGAAGAACTTCTAAAAGCTATACAAACCATATTAGGAGGCGAAAAGTATTTTTCTCGTGAGATAAAAGATATCTATATGGAAAATAAGTTTTCCAAAAAAAAGAATGAAGAAGTAAAACTTACACAAAGAGAAATTGATGTGATCACATTGATTGCGCAGGAATATACCACTCAGGAAATTGCTGATAAATTATTTTTAAGTAAGCATACGATAGAAAGTTACCGAAAGAATTTGATTGCTAAACTTAACGTAAGGAACCTCGCAGGTTTAACTAAGTATGCTATCAAAATGAATTATATACAGCATTAGTGTAAGATTACACTTCTACCTGAGACTTCTATCTTAAATTTCTGCTATAAGGCTTAGATAAAATGTCGTATTATCATTCGTTGCTGAAACCATTACCGAAACGATAACTTAATATGATCCCGTGAGTATTATTTATAGGAGTGTTTCTTAATGTTTGATTATAATTATAGAGTAATCGCCAATGATTAAACAAATAAAAACCTGCTAAGAAATTGATAGAAGTACTAGTTCTGTATCCTACCCCAGCCTCCATTTTGTTTTTATAATTTACAGTCAAATTAAGATCTGCCTGTATCGGTGCCCCGGAAACGTATTTTACAAGCACATTAGGCTTTATCATTACCTCTTGAAAACGAGATGTAAAAAACCTGTAACCCATATATCCATAGTACGGATTTTCGAGTTCTACATTATCATCGGAAGCCAAAGAGTTCCCCAAAATATTTGCAGCAGAAAAACCTATATAAATATGCTCTCTATTATATAAAATCCCAATTCCTACGGTAGGAATAGTGGTATTGATATTATTCTCAAAATTAGGATCGTTTTGTATTCCTAACTCTAGTAAGTTTTCGTTATAAAGCATCACTCCCCCCGTAATTCCGAAAGACAATACATTTGGGTTATAAGACCACCAGCGGGCACGGTTATAATTATGATCAAAAATAATCTTATATGCATAGGATGCAAATAAACTAGTAGCTGTGGTAACTCCTATCTTATCACTAGAAAATCCAGCACCTAAGCCAACATTTCGAGAATTTAGAGAAGTATTGAAGGTTAATCCTATATTTTGTGGACTTCCTTCAATTTGATTTAAATATCCCCTATTGGTAAGGGTTACATCGGTATTAGGATAAAAACCTGCATGTGCAGGGTTAATGACCACTGCATTGTAATCGTAATTTGCAAAAACCGGAGTTTGCTGACCATAAATTTTGCCTAATAAAAGTCCGTTTGATAGTAAAACCACTATCAATGATATATAGATTTTTTTCATGAATTAGCGTTTTAAAACAAGGAACCCTGTTGATTTTTTTAGATGGTTGGCACCCTCTGTTCTGATATTAAAGAAATAAGTTCCTTCAGGTAAATTATCCGCTCCAAGGCTTCTCTTTCTGTTAGCGGTTCCGCTAAACACCCTCGAAGTATTATTATAACCATTGATCTCAAAAACCAGGTCCCCCCAACGATTATAAATAGATACTTTATTGTTCGGATAGTTTTCAATACCATCAATTTCCCAAAACTCATTGATCCCATCTCCGTCCGGAGAAAAACCATATCTGGTTTCATCTTCAGGTAATTGTTCTACAAATACAGTAAGTGTATCCTCGGCAATACATCCATCATCGCTTATAAATGTAATAGTGTACGAAGTGGTCTCTGTCGGACTTGCGATTGGATCAAAAATCGTGGCGTCGGTAAGACCCGCCTGAGGAGACCATAAAACTGTTCCCGAATCTGGAGTTTCTGCGTTTAATTGCACTTCTTCTCCCTCAGTTATTTCTTCATCATCACCAGCATTTATGGTAACTGAATCAATATTTAGCCTAAAACTACATTGGGAACCATTACCGCTGGCATCCGTGGCTGTTATGGTAATTTCAACCCCTTCTAAAAACTCAGTTCCGGGTGCTGGTACTTGTACGATTTCAGGATCAGGATCTATATTATCTGTTACTGTTACCAAAGTCGAATAATCCGGAATTTCAGTGGTACGGCAGGAAAGAACCTGATGAGATAAACATATGATAACGGGTGCCTCTGTATCGGGAGAAGCAGAAACTATCATTGAACAACTATTAGAGTTCCCACTAGTGTCTGTAACGATAAACTGTATGGTCATTCCATCCACAAAGCCAGTTCCGGCTACGGGTATTTGTTCAACGACTGGATTTGTATCACAATTGTCAATTACCGAAACCAAATTGGAATAATCCGGTATTACAGATCCTACTGCTAATATTTGATCTTGTGGGCAATTGATTATTGGTGCAATTGTATCAGTTATGATTATAATCTGAACAACATTAATACTATTACCTGCTGCATCTGTAATGCTATACGTTCTGATTACTTGCCCGGCTACGGAAGTATCGTCACTTACAAAAGCTACTGTTGGAGTTCCACAATTATCAGACGCATCCGTAACCACAGAAATATCAGGAGCCGGAATATCAGACTCACATTCTACAATAATCGATGGTGGATTACTGGCTGTCGGTGCTGTGGTATCTTCTATAGTAATAGTTTGAGTTACATTGATACTATTACCTGCTGCACCTGTAACGCTGTACGTTCTGATTACTTGACCGGCTACGGAAGTATCGTCACTTACAAAAGCTACTGTTGGAGTTCCACAATTATCAGACGCATCCGTAACCACAGAAATATCAGGAGCCGGAATATCAGACACACATTCTACAGTAATCGAAGGTGGATTACTGGCTGTAGGTGCAGTAGTATCTTCTATAGTAATAGTTTGAGTTACATTGATACTATTACCTGCTGCATCTGTAACGCTGTACGTTCTGGTTACTTGCCCGGCTACGGAAGTATCATCACTTACAAAAGCTACTGTTGGAGTTCCACAATTATCAGACGCATCCGTAACCACAGAAATATCAGGAGCCGGTATATCAGACGAACACTCAACAGCAATTGATGGTGGATTACTGGCTGTCGGTGCTGTGGTATCGTTTATAGTAATAGTTTGAGTTACATTGATACTATTACCTGCTGCATCTGTAACGCTATACGTTCTGGTTACTTGCCCGGCTACGGAAGTATCATCACTTACAAAAGCTACTGTTGGAGTTCCACAATTATCAGACGCATCCGTAACCACAGAAATATCAGGAGCCGGTATATCAGACGAACACTCAACAGCAATTGATGGTGGATTACTGGCTGTAGGTGCAGTAGTATCTTCTATAGTAATAGTTTGAGTTACATTGATACTATTACCTGCTGCATCTGTAACGCTATACGTTCTGGTTACTTGCCCGGCTACGGAAGTATCATCACTTACAAAAGCTACTGTTGGAGTTCCACAATTATCAGACGCATCCGTAACCACAGAAATATCAGGAGCCGGAATATCAGACGAACACTCAACAGCAATTGATGGTGGATTACTGGCTGTAGGTGCAGTAGTATCTTCTATAGTAATAGTTTGAGTTACATTGATACTATTACCTGCTGCATCTGTAACGCTGTACGTTCTGGTTACTTGCCCGGCTACGAAAGTATCATCACTTACAAAAGCTACTGTTGGAGTTCCACAATTATCAGACGCATCCGTAACCACAGAAATATCAGGAGCCGGTATATCAGACGAACACTCAACAGCAATTGATGGTGGATTACTGGCTGTCGGTGCTGTGGTATCGTTTATAGTAATAGTTTGAGTTACATTGATACTATTACCTGCTGCATCTGTAACGCTGTACGTTCTTGTAATAATTTCCGGATTGCTATTGCCATCACTAACATCACTTATAAACGCTACTACCGGCGGTTCCCCACTATTATCTGCTTCGTCTGTAACCACTTCGATATCGGGATCAGGTACCTCGGATGAGCATTGTACGTTAATAGGATCTGGATCGCTTGCAGTTGGATCTTCGGTGTCCGCTCCATCCACAGAAACTTCAAAAGTACATTGACTTTCCTTACCAGAATTATCTGTAACTGTAATTGTAACAGTTGTATTTGCTGTTATAATAGTTCCAATTTCAGGGTTCTGGGCTATCTCAAGGTTACTGTCACAATCATCTGTAGCAGTAACAGAACCTGTATAATTAAGTAAACTAGAGCCAGATGTTATATCCTGATTACCAGGACAAGAAGTGATTTGCGGGGGTTCAATATCCGGATTGTCCTGCCCAAAAATCGTAAATATAGTAGGAGCAGGAGCATCTACATCATACCCAAATGAAGTTTCATATTTTCCAATAATGATATCATCTATATTGTCATTATTAACATCTCCGGCATGGCTTACTTTAATGCTTCTTCCCTCTCCCAAATCCAATCTAATAGAGGTCGTCGCTACTGATGAGGATAAAAGGGATACAGAAGAATCCCAATTATTTTTTCCATATAATATAGAGACCGAACTAAACAATTCAATGACCAAATCGTCTATTCCATCATTATTAAAGTCCCCGGCATATTTACAATCTCTAATTGAATTATCATCAATAACAAAACCATTGACGCCATCTAATGCACTTAGATCAACAACTGCTGGTATTGTATTTCCTCCAAAAACTATAAATTCATTTCCAACCACTAGATCCTGAAATCCATCATTATTAATATTCCCGGCACGTGAAACTTGCGCGGACAAATTTCTACCTGGAAATTCTACTGCAAATCCGTTAGTTCCATCTAGTGTTGACACTTCTACCAATGCTGGAATGTTATTCCCCCCATATATAACATATCTCCTGGCTCCTAAATTTCCTGAAATAGCTATATCATCAATCGCATCACCATTTACATCTCCTATTCCAGCCATTGCAGTACCTCCACTACCTGTGGCTTCCTTAAAACCTCGTATAGTAAACCCATTACTCCCATTAAGCTCATTAACCCTAAGAATTGCCGGAAATGTTTCGGCAGAATCAATACCATATATTATATAACAGTCACCAGTTACACTTCCTGAGCCTGATGTGATAATTGCAATATCATCCCTACCATCGCCATTTATATCACCCAAATTATCAATTACTCTACCTGCATTTTCAAAGTTATTAATCCCAATAATTGTAAAACCATTACTACCATCTAAAGTGGATATAAAAAATTCTCTTGAAAAACCAGATCTTTGACCAAAAATAACATAAGTATACCCCAACTCAGACCCTAAAGTAGTTTTCCTCGCAGGATCACTAACCATAATATCATCCACACCATCACCATTTAAATCTCCGGCACCACTTACAGAAGCTCCTGTTCTTGGTTGACTTGTAAATGGTGTGTCATTTCTAATTATAAATCCATTTGAACCATCTAAAAGACCTAAATTAATGTTAGGAGGAAAGCCCATATTTGTTCCAAAAACAATATATGCTGAACCCTCTCTTGTTATTCTTTGATTATCGTAGGGACCATCGAAAGAGGAATCTATACCTGTCGTTCCTATAATAAAATCTTGAATACCATCCCCATTTATATCTCCTGCATTATCTACATCAAGATCTTCTCCTCCGCCTGCGCGCCCCATAGCAAACTCTCCATACATTACTATACCGTTTTCTCCATTAAGATCACTTACATTAAAAGAACGCGTACTACAATCAATAGTTGAGGATGTTGTTTTAATAGAAACCAAAAAACTACAGGAATTAGTATTCCCAGATTTGTCAGTTACAGAAATAGTTACATCGGTATCACTGGTAATTATAGTTCCCTGAGGAGGAATTTGCATAAAAGTAAGTTCTCCTTCGTATGTGCAATTATCATTAGCAGTACCAAGGAAAGAAATATAATTAGGCAAAGATGAATTAACATAAAGCTGTTGATTTGATGGACAGCTTATAGATGGACTTTCTGTATCACCTAGGTCAAAAGTCCCACCGTAAAAAATGTATGCTTTACCATTTTCTGATATGAAAGATGAACTTCGAATAGCTCCTACTGTAAAATCCGAAATTCCATCATTATTAAAGTCCCCTAAATCACTTACTGCATGTCCAAAACGCTGTCTAGCAAACCTTTCATCTTCAAAAATCTGGTAGCCAACCGTACCAAAGATATCATCTGCATTTATAATATCCGGGTGTGCTGAAGAACCGAAAACAATATAAACTCCTCCACGGTTAGCCGCTCCTCCACGTGTCGCAGAAACTATGATATCTGTAATTCCATCATCGTTGACATCACTTAGACCATCTACAGCATATCCGAGGTTATTAGATGTTACATTT
The DNA here is from genome assembly GCF_042434905.1 of Aquimarina besae. Taxonomy (NCBI): domain Bacteria; kingdom Pseudomonadati; phylum Bacteroidota; class Flavobacteriia; order Flavobacteriales; family Flavobacteriaceae; genus Aquimarina; species Aquimarina besae. The sequence goes on along the minus strand of NZ_CP170199.1, from coordinate 2,213,182 downwards.
GAAAAAAGTTCAAATCCATCATCTCCTCTTATAGTAACACTGTTAGTACCATTTAAATCCGAAACTGTAAGCAATGAAGGAAAAGAACTTCTACCATAAATTACATAGGCTTCTCCCAGATCTCTTATATTCCTTATCCCATTATTATAATCTTTCCTTGGAGAGCCTATAATAAGATCCGTGATGCCATCGTTATTGAAATCTTCTGCGGTACCAACCGAAAAACCAAAAGTTGCGCCTTCTTCTACCCCAACAATAGAAAAACCATTACCTCCATTCAACATATTCAAATCAACGGATGAAGAAAATCCTGAATCATTTCCATATACTACGCATATTCTACCTACATTAGTTATTACTCCTTCATCATAATTTGGAAATCCTAATATAAGATCATCTATACCATCATTATTCACATCTCCTGCATTACTTACCTTTGTTCCAAAACCAGAAGACTGAGCAAACCCATTAATAAAAAAACCATTATTTCCATCCAAAACTGAAACGTCTAGGCTACTAATTGATGAATTGCCAAAAATAACATAAGAACGACCTGAATTGGAAAAAATGACATCATCTGATGGAGCAGCAATAATAATATCATCTACCCCATCGTTATTAATATCTCCAATACGACTTAAAGCATCACCGAATTGGTCTCTTTCTATATCGGATGAAATAATTATCCCATTGCTCTCGTCTATATCTGCTTCTTCGTATACAGAGGAAAATCCTGAATTTGATCCGAAAATGACAATTACTTTACCAATACCCGATGAAATAGGTACACCTATCATAACATCATCAATTCCATCTCCATTTAAATCCCCTGCCCCATCAACCGATTTCCCTAATTGACTATTTGCGCTAGTTCCTCGAATTATAAATCCATTAATCCCATCTAATGTAGATGGATCAAAAGATTCAATATTTAATCCAGATGCCCCAAAAACCACATAAGCTTCACCAACATCTTCTAAAATGTTGTCTACTGCGGGAGCTCCTATAATGACATCTGCTATTCCATCTCCATTTACATCGCCAGCATCTTTTACAGAAAATCCTAAATCATCCTGAGCATTAATCCCGTTCACTATTAAACTATTTGCGCCATCTAAAATAGACAAAGGTAATTCCGGACATCCTTGTTGACCAAAAGATGAACATACTGTACATAGCATCAGTACATAAGTCAATTTGAAGATCTTTATAAAATAAACAAACTTAAATATGTTTTTCCTTATCATATAGTTAGTTATAATTTAATTTGCAGGAACAAAATTAACCTCCTGCAGATTTAATATAACCACCATAAACCGTAGTTTTAGCAAAAAGGCACCCCCCCTGTATTCAGGGTGTTTTTTTCTAATAAAGTACTATTTGCAATAATGAACTTGTCTGACTTAACTATTATTTTTTATGTCGGATAACTTTAGAAAAACATTTCTCTCACTGTTTTCAGGGTGCTCATTTTCACTTAAAAGGGTGTTCTCTCCGGCTTAGATATAACTCATCTTTGTACTGTAGTTTTTGATAAACTTTACATCAAAACTTAGAATAATAACTAATTACTAACCCATAAAAATATATAGACATGATCTGGGGAATTTCATTGATTTTATTAAGCATTTTAGCAGTACCATCATTATTGCTTTCAAAAAAACCTAACGCAAAAGAACTTTTAGAAAAAATTGAACCATATCAAGGTTGGATTGGTTTCATATTTTGTTTTTGGGGTATTTGGGGAATCATTTCAGCAATCTTAAATCTAGGATGGCTAACTACTTATCCAATTTGGTGGATAACACTATTGGCAGGAAATATTGTTTCCGCAACGCTAGGATTTATGTTAGGCTTTGGACTAATTAATAAATTCTTTCTGTCCAAAAATGAAGCAGCCAAAGAAAAGGCAAACGAATTAAGAGCCAAATTAGCTCCAAAACAAGGAAAACTGGGTGTATTGGGACTTTTCGTTGGAGGATGGATGATCGTAGCTTCTTTCTTATTCTTTACATAAAATGTTAGTTAGTTGAAGAATGGAGAGAGCAAAAGCCTTCCTAAAAGTTTCAATGCTCTCTCCTATAACTAACTAAAGTAAAGTTTTCAGCCAAATAAACATCCGCTAATTAAAACTGATATCTCATGATTATTTTCGGAACAAGTTCTTCGACCATTCATCCGGCAAAACTTGATGGAGGTTGCTGTCCTTTTTGCAAAACTGAAAATCAAATGTGGATTCAGGGATATCGAAAATATTTTCATGTGTTCTGGATTCCATTTTTCCCATTATGGAAAAAAGTGTATTCGATTTGTAGTCACTGTAAAGGGGTGTTTGAAAAACAAGAATTTAAAAGTGAAGAACTCATCCATAGTTTTGAAACCTTTGAAAACCATAAAATTAAAATTCCTTGGTATCACTTTAGCGGTATCATCCTACTATTTGTATTAATTGCACTTCTATCCATTTTACCATTTTTAACCAAATAAAATTTAAACCACACAAATAATTACACTATGAAAACAAAACTCTTAATTCTAACCGCCTTATTTGCTCTAGGAAGTACACTAACCCTTGAAGCTCAAAGGCTCGGGAAAATTGGAAATTCATTAAAGAATCAAGTTAGTAAATCTACAAAGCCACAAAAACTAAACTCATTTAAAAGTACAATTATTAAAAAGATTGGCTCCAAAGAAATTAATGTTCCATATACCAATATCCATAACTTTTTAGACTATATGGATGGAAGCAATCAGGAAAATGTAATCGATGAGGAAAAGAAAGTTCAGGTCTACGTATGGATTCCCGTAGCTGCTAATGAAATGGGGCTAAGAATGGTATCACCAGTAGGAAAAACCAAAGCAAAAAATGCTGTTATATCAAAAGCTTATGAGCAGAATATCAAATCTTCTGATACTTTGGATGTTTCTATTGTCCTAGAGAAATCAAATATCCTCAATGCATCCGACATCAGTGAAGAAGGAGTTAATAACGCCACCTGGAAAGTGGTGGACTCCAATCAAAATGCAAAAGATATGTTGATCGACATTGATTATACCGGAAACACGGGATATACTTCAGAGCGATATATTACCAGAAAAGACGAACCATTATCTGCAATAAGCAGAGGATTATACCGTGTAAACTTTAAAGCTTTTAAATCTGATGATGAAAAAGGAACATTCCTTGGCCAGATAGGATTTCCTGTAAAAATTCCCGGAATTATAATCTCTAAAGATATCGAAGAATTAAAGAAGAAATTAAATCTATAATCCGCTGAAAAACCATTGGATATTCTCATATAATTAAGAGTATGAGAATATCCATTTCTTCAATAATCTTCTAGTACCAAATTTCCCACTACAGGATGAAAAATAATAATTCAAAAAACAAAGATGAAGAGAAGAAAAGTATTCTTGATGATATATTAGGCAATGCCCTTTCTTCCACTAAAAAATATGAAGAGACCACTGCGGGACTTGAAACTAAAAGATGTAAAAGTTGCGGTGCCGCCCGACCAAGCGATACGGATCTTAAATACTGTGATTTTTGCGGAAATCAATTTTACTAAAAACCTAACTAACTCAAAAAATGTCTTTTACCGAAACACAAGCCCAATGGGATGCTTTTCTTACGAAAATAAAGGATCGATTTTATGAAGTCCTCAATAAAACTGAAGCAGCATTACCATTACTTTTTGAGGCTACAGATTTTGAAACCACTACGTTTCATAATGCGTGGCAAGGGATCTATCTGCAGGCATCTGAATTGATATCTAAAATTGATTCTACCTGGTTTGATAAAGTCGAAGACACTTTTCTGGAAGCAGGTGTAGATGACGATGGAATACGGTTAGTTCAAGAACGAAATAAGGGATTTCAGCTTCAGCATAAGCTGGATCAGGAATTAAAATCCTACGAAGTCAGAATTTTTGCAAAAGCTTCAAAAAAACTTCTTTCCGATGTGAAAAATACTCTGGCAAAGGACTTTTGCTGTACACAATGTCAGGCAAAACTTCCTGTAAAAGATAACTTCTTTAGGTCATATTACAGCACCTGCGATTATTGCCAAACCGTCAACACATTCGAACCTGGAACGAAAGCTCGAAACATAGAACATTTTGCCATCAATGCTTTAGGAGAAGAAGCCGCTCTGGAACATTACTTACGCTATGAGGAACTTAAATTTCAGAACTACCTGCAGGATCGAGATGCTTTTGGAAAAGAAGAATTAGTAGCCCAGTATAGAAAATACATTGAAACCTATTTAAAAAAGCGAATCGAAATTATTCCGGATTATCAGGATCGATATGAGAAGGATCTTGAAGCCAAAATGTCATTGGTCATCAATTATTCATAATTCAAAAAGAAAAAATATGTCAAATTCATTTAGTAATCAACTTCGCTCTGTAATCGAGTGGCAAAACCTAACATCTGATATCCTTTTTGAAAAATGGACAGAAAGTGGTGATGAGATTAAAAATGCCTCTAAACTTATTGTTGGACCCGGACAAGGATGTCTTTTTGTATATGAAGGTAAAGTAGAAGGCGTTTTTGAAGAAGAAGGTATGTACGACCTTAAAACAGGTAATATTCCTTTCTGGACAACCATCAAAAATTTCATGTACAAGTTTGAGTCGGCCCACAAGGTAGGTATCTTTTTCTATCGAAAAGCCGAAATGCAAAATATTCGTTGGGGAACTCCTTCTCCGATCACCTATAAAGATCCTGTTTATAATTTTCCCGTTGGTTTAGGTGCCTTTGGTAATTTTTCTTTTCGGGTCACTAAAGCTGTTGAATTTTTTACGAACGTAATTGCCGCCGAAGATTATTATCCGGTAAGAGCGATACAAAAAGTAATTTTATCCAGAATTACACAGCCAATAAGTGATTTCCTTGCCAAAGCATCCTTTAGTTACATTGATATTGACAAGCATCGTAATGAAATTGCGGCATTTTCTAAAACCTCTTGTGAAACCATCTTTGATGAATTAGGCTTCGAACTGCTAGATTTTAGGATTGAAGGAACCAATTTTGATGAAGAAACCAAAACAAGAATAGGCCGAATCGCAGACATGAGTGCTGAAGCGCAGGCAATGAGAGAACTTGGGGTAAGTTACCAGGACTATCAACAGCTTGAAGCACTTAAAAACATGGCAAAAAATGAAGGTGGTGGAAATCTAGGAATGCAAATGGGCGCCGGCCTGGGGATGGGACAAATGATGGGTACTATGATGAATGGTCAGAATAATTATCAACAACAACCTCCCAACCATCAACAAAATACACCTCCACCCGCATCTGTAAATCCGGACGATCCTATGCAAAAACTGGAAAAACTAAAGAAAATGTTTGATGCAGGATTTATCGACGAACAAGAATACAAACAGAAAAAACAAGAAATACTATCTCAATTTTAACAAATAACGAATCACAAAAATCTTATAAAATGGGCAACACGCATAAATTCACAGATCATGACAAAACAGAACAAGGTCAAAAAGCAATTGCACTAGGAATAAAAAACAAACAGACATCTGCTGTGAGTAATTATGATTATACCATAAAGGAAGCGGCAGATTTTAGTTGGCCTGATATCAATCCGGATCTCATAGGTCATATAGAACCCTGGTTGTGTTATAGCAAAAATAATGATGGAACTACCGGAGGTTGGGTAGACTTAAACCAGTTTGCAAACGGACAAGAAAGAAAACTAAATGCTTGCCTACAAACTCTCGGATATCCGGAAGCCTTAAAAATTACCACTGATAAAGCAAGGAGCATAGTAGACGAAATTAGGAGTAGTGAAAATTTTGAGGAAACAGCTCAACAATATGGCTTTAAAAGTAATGAGCATTTCTCTTTAGAAGATCATGTAGCATCTGCTTTAATAGAGATTGAGAAAGTAGAAGGAAAGGCTTACGATGCGGCCGATGATTTTCTGAAGGAGCAAAAAGCAACATTAGATACACAGATGAATACTCATATTGAAGCCGCTAAAGAAGGAGGGTTATTAGACCCTATCAAAGGAATTGATATGGAAACCTGGGCTGCAGCTAATGCAAAAATAGCAGGTGGAATGGACCTGGAAGAAGTTTTAAAAGTGGTAGGTACAGAAAAACCTATTTGGGATGAAGTTTCTGCCGAGTGGACCGCCAGAATGTCTCAGGATACCACCTTTGCAATTTCAAAAGTATATGGTGATGCCTTTATGAACTCGAACATTGGTAGATTTGCAAGTTCAGGAGGAGATCAAACATCTGAAGCATCTACTTCGGCTGGCGGGAGTGCATTGGATAAAGTTACAGAGGATTTCGAATTATATATCAAAATAATGTGTCACCAGAATATGGGTGCTACCCAAGGAAAAGATGCTGTTTCGATACTTAACGAATACGGACTGAATGTAACCGACTGGAGTTCTATAGGAGCACAATGGACTACAAAAATGGCCACCGACACCCGTTTGGCGTTACAAATGGGAGAACTTATGGAAAAATATAATGCTGAATTTGCTTCAGCGACAGCAGGGGATGATATAGATTTCTAGGGTTGTTGTCTATATCGAAATGACCCGAAAGTAATCAAGAAATTCCATCACATTAGATTTAGATACTTGATAAAATCGGGTCATTTATTTTCTTTTAAATAGTATATTTCTTCTTTTAAATAACCGCTTCCCTATTATGAAACTAGACCTTACTGCATCCATAGAAAAACAACTCAAAGCTATTGTTGATGATGCCATCGCATCAGGAAAAATACAGACAGATCAACTACGTATGATCATTATTTCTCCGAACAAAACCTTTGATCTTCTTAAGGTCACTTATAATAATGAATGGGACAAATACTATTATGAATCAGAATATAATGATACAGGTGAAATTGGCTTTATAAATATTGATTCTTGGTTAGACATTGCGGACCGGGCCTTTGAAAATAGAGAACAAATATCAAATGAGTATATTGAAAAAGCTAAAAAATTTGATCATAAATATTACAAATTAAAACCGATACTATCATTTGATCATATCCAGGAAGAACCCTACAAAAGTTTTCTGGTATGTCTTCGAGAAACATTGCTACAACAAATTAGCGATGCTGTCAGTCAAGTAGCTACCTCATATGATCTCAATACGTTTCAACACGTAGTTGGTTTTATAGCCAACAAACTGGTCTTTAAAAAAGGTGGTGATGATGATAATAGAATTATTGCGTTTAATCATCCAAATGGTGCAGGGCCCTTCTATAAAGTGATGTTGAGCTTACCAAATTATAAACTGACCTATCCTTATCTTAAGTTTTACGAATCCGGATTTCATCTATTTTATCCGGAAAGTAACATATATGAAGGCCCGAATGAAGAAAGCCATATCTACACTTATGATATAGATAATTTTACTTATGGATTTCGACAATCCAAAAGAAGGGAAAGAGCGGTTTTTAGACTGAATGATGAATTTGAAGATTGGGAGCTTAGTGGTGGTCATATTGAAGAAGAGGAAGGAGATTTCTCTGAAAAAGAATTTTATGAAGCCTATAATTCCTTTCTCAGCAAGTTCCCTAATAAAAACTTAGATACGGATACGATTCCGGATCCAATTGATCGTCCTAAAGAATTTCAAAAATGGTTGGATATCATGGTTACCAACAACCTGGCAATCACATACGATCATAAACATTCGATTTATGGATACGGAGAAGAAGCTTATAAAAAAGCACTTCAGTTACTTCCGGAAACCCATCAGAGCTATATCAGTTTTAAAAAATTTCTTTCTTCTAAACTGTATGATCAGAGCAGGTATGAAGAAGCTTTGAAGGTTTTGAAGACTATCAAAAACCTTTCAGATCACGAAAAAACCCATGTGTTGGAAATTCTATACTTCCTTGAGCAAAGAGAGGAATTTGATACCATTTATTCCAACTTGGAGAATAATAGCGCAAAAAAAGATGCATTATTGATTAAATGGCTATTTGATATAAAATCTTACAGTAGTGATCCTGATAAAATTTTCAATCTTAAGACAGAAATAACAGCATATCTGGATAGCAAAATAGATTTTGATGAAGCGAACAGAGCAAGAATAGCATTGATCAAAATTTACAGTCTCACAAACGAAAATGAAGAAGCCAGACTACTATTCACAAAGCTCTACCATCCATCTGATCGTTTAATGGGATTATTTTTAAAAATTTCTGCCGACAATCCGTTCATCCTTAATGTCTATGAAGACTATTTAACTAAAGAAGAAGAAAAGAAAAATTTTGAACTCTGGTTAGAAAAACCAACACTAACCATTCCTGAAATTGATAAAAAAGAAATAGATACCGTACTTTTTAAAGACTGTTATTATCCAACCCATAAAATCAAAGACGTAAACTTAAAATGGGCAGTACCAATTGCTCCTTACAAATTTATTGCCGTTAATGATGATGAACAACTTTTTTTAGGTGAGATCACCAGCAGTTATGAGATCATAAAACATCAGGTTATCCAACTTGATAACGATGCATCCTATTCTTATTATTATAGTGATGAAATCATATATATCGCTCAATATAATAAAGGAATCTATAGATATTCTGTTCAGGATAATCAAATTTCTGAATTAAAAGGAATTATTAAAAACAAGAAAGCAGCCACGCGGTACAAAAAGATTGCAGCATCAGATGGTTTCCTGTATGCTTGTAATGATGGTTATTTAGAGATTTTCGACCTTTCGGATCCTACAAAAGATCCGATATCGTCAGAACTTTATATCGATAGTGCTTTCAGTTTATATGTTCACAATGATGTATTAGTGACAATACCGAGTTCACAAATTTTGGTTTTGATAGATATTCATGATAGAACTAATCCAACATATTTATCTTCCATTAAAGATGAGCAAACCTGTAGCAATAAACATGTAGAATTTATTGAAAATTATTTGATTGGAGGCTTTGTCATTGATATTTCCGACCCTAAATCTCCCCAATATATTTGTCATACCTGGGACGAGATTGCTCCTACGTTTTATATTTCAGAAAAACCTGAAATTTCGTTGTATAGTACAGGTGATGAACATTTGTTTAAAACGTTGGTTAAGGATAATGATGGTAAAATAAATGTAAGCAATTGGTTAGAATATATAAATAAAGACAACTTTTATTATGAAAGATTGACCAGTAATTTAGCCACCATGTATAATGGAGATACGGTTATAGGATATACTCCTTATGATATTTGTATCCTCGAAAAAGGAAAAAATCCAAAATACGAAAAGAAAAAATTTGATATTCAGACTATTCTCGAAAATATGGTTTTTGAATGCTTTGAATACATCCTACACAATCATCCTGATTTTAGGATTGGCAAGGTAGTTTTAGAAAAAAAGAGGGCCATGGTGTAATTTCTATCTCTTTTCAGCAATGTTCAAGCATTGCCACTAGGGTGAATATTTTTGATGAACCTAAGCTTCCGATTATATATAGCAATTTTAGTGTTTATGGTTATTTCAGAACTATGTTTGATGTCAATTTTGATAGCCAAGTTATGGAAATGCAATATGATCCTGAGCCGATTATCAAAAAACTTATTGAAAACCCTAATTTCGATACGATTGCTTCCAAACACGTTGCGGTCATCGTTAATGATAAATCACAATATTTACATTTTGCAGATCAAGTATGGAATCCATATAGAGAAACAGTAATTCCTGAAGACCCATCAACCGTAGAAGATATATTGTTAAGCGAAAATGATAATCTTGTCAAAAAGATGTCAAAGGATATGGCGTCTAACGATGAAATCACACAAGAACTTATCCGAATTCTTAACCTCCAACCTATCGAAGAGAACCCCTCTGTTCAAAACAATGCTATTCTTAGTAATAAAGTAATTACTGAAACCTCTGATTTTCAAAAAAACAAGCTTTCCTTTATAGATGGTCCAACCTTAAATATAAAAGAAGAAACTATAGACATTGACAAATTAAAAAATGAGGCTTTTAAGGTTTTAGCTTCTCATCCTGATAGGACAATGGTCAAAAATATTGTTTTAAACGGGGCTACATATGGAATTCCAAAACCAAACCTAACTAAGATCCGTGATCACTATACCCCAAAATCTGGTTACATCTCAATTTTAGCAAATAATTGGTATGGCTTATGGGATGAATTTTCTGAAGACCCCAAAATCAAAACTTTTTTATTGAATGTTATTGAAAAAATTGAAGATGAAAACCTAAAAGCTACCATAGCCTATAAATATAAACTCTTTACGCATCCATCTATCCACAACCACATTCAAGAATTTTTTACAGATAAATATACGGTGTTGGATTATTATCGATATACAGAGGGTGACATCAATATCTCTAAATTACCAATAGAGGCTATTAGACCCTTTGAAAATCAATTCTTAGAAATTCTAAACAAATTCGAATCTGTTGGAGATGATAAATTAGATCGTAGTACTAAAGAAATGATCGTACCCATTTGTGACATGCTTCACAAATTAGGACACGAAAAATTTCCCGAAAAATTATTAGACAAAGTCAATGCTGCCAAAAGAAATAACGAGCAATATGACGATAATTTTTTTGAAGATGATGATTATGAAAGTGAAGAAACTTTCTTATTACGAATGTACAGAAAAATACAAGTAAAAAATATTTTGTACAAATTCGATCCTGCTGAAGAAAACCCCATTTGGGATATAGATCTCCCTCCAGAACCTTATAAAAAATCCTGGTATAATACTCTTGATCTTTTATTAGCAAAGGGGGAAGAAATTTATGGTGTCGATTTCAGAAATGTTTTTATCCAAAAATTATCTGATAATATAGCCAAAGATGAGTGCTATGATCATGATCGGCTCATGGCTTTCAATTTTATTCATTATACGTATAAACATATTCAAAAAAGACCTGAGCTAGCAAGCCTCGCAGAAAAAATAGTAACTGCTATTCAGCAGAATAAAGAGAAATTCTCTGAAGAGATTGATCTCTACAATATCAAGGAAAAAAGCAAGTATGCATTATTACAAGCTGCTTGGAATGATCTAAAAAATGAAGATTGGGATCTGGCAGAAAAAAAGAGCAATGCGATTATACAGATTGATCCACAGCTTGGCCAGGTGTATTTTCTGCAAGCACGTTTATTATGGTTAAAAGAAGGAATTCCTGCATACTTAGCACAAAAAGATGAGTTCATCAAAAAAGCTTCTCACGATGCCGCCGCTCTTGCCAGACTCTATAACCTTACCGGTTGTGCCCTAGATGTAGAAAAACGGTACGAAGAATCGTTACACTATTTTAAAAATGCCGCACTTACTGCCACTAATGAACCCATGTATTTGGCTAACATTGCAGAGATTTATTACAAATTAAAAAATCCGGAAGAAGCTTTGAACTATGTGACAAAAGCAAAACAAAATGGACATTCTTCAGAAATGATGGATGAAATCATTCAAAACAAAGGAATCATAAATCTAAAGGATGCAAAAGATGAAAACTAGTCTCCTACTTATATTACTATCTATTCAAATGACAAATTCTCAAGCGATGAAACCAAATGAAGAAGTAACACAGTTAATAGAAAAAGGTAGAGATCATATAATTGAATTGGCTCTAGATCAAGCACGAAAAAATCTAGCATCTAACATGAACAAAGATGACTTTCATTTTATAACGGTAAAAGCAAGTCACAAAAGAGTATTGATTGATTTTGGATATAATGTAATGTATCTACCTAAAAACACTAGTTACTATTCTGGTATTTTGGTAGAGTTTCCATCAAAATATGTTTCTAAAAGTATCGAAAGTAATGAGGGAGGCAATACTACCTTTTATCGTCCAACATCAGAACATCTGGGCGTTATAAACTTTATAAAAAATCCAAATGGGACAAATACAGATATTTTTAACAAAGGAAAACGATGGTCACCAACGATTATTTACGAAAAAGAAAAACACTACTTGGTAGATTTTTCCGCAAGAGATCCTGAATTAGGTGGAGGATTTTCTAAAGAAGAAATCGATAAAGAAACAGGAGAAGTACTCTCTACTTTAAGCGGTCATTATGCAAGAATACCAGAAGATATAATGCCTTTAAGTTTAACCGGAGAAAAAATAGAAAAAGAGGAGTTTATTGAAATAAGGAATTAAAATACAACCTGTTCCTTATACTATTTAAGTAACCAATGTAAAACTAATTTTGATAAAAATGAATATTAAAAAAAGTATTCCCTTCAAAAATATTTGGGTTTTTCTATTTCTATTACTAGCTGCAGGCTTTTGCAATAACAGGATATTTAGTAACAAAACTATACAAAATCACGTGATCACAAATCAAGAAAAAGAAGAAAAACTTTTGTATGTAGAAATATATGGTGAAAAAGGGAGTAATATAGAAGTTCGACTCAACGATATCCCAATTAGTAAAATATCAATTACGGATGAAGGCTACGGAAATTCTGTTGCTGCTGCTGATCACTATGCAATTACGGGTATCAATACACTTTCTGTATATCCGTTATCTAAAAAAGGTATCACAACAATTCGCTTAGCCAGGTATAAAAGAGGTGATATCACAGGAAAAGATAGTGGCGAAACACTTATTGAAATTAACATCGAAAATGATGACACTCCCGTTCATCAAAAAATAGAATTGCCAGCCAGTAGAACTAGATGGTCCTGGATGGATACCGATCCAATAGATAACGAAAAAGCGAGAGAGGAGGCGATTGCTTTTTCCAAAGCTTTTTATAAAATCCTGCAGCAAAACAATATTGAAAAAATGATTGAAGCGGTAGATCCTTTACTTAATGATGAATTACTTTCTAAACCAGAGACCACAAAAGAAAAAATAGTGGAACAATGGACAGAAGGTCTAAAAATGGCGGTTACAGAAAAAGACGTTTATGATGATATAGACACCATAGAAATAGAATTAATTCCTATAGCCAATGGAAAACTCTTTGAGGTAAAACGAAAAGATGGAAGCTTTTTATTCCGTACATCTGACAACAATGAATATGTCTTAGGATTTAAAGATATCATCGGCCGTAAAAATGGTGTTTGGCAATTTTATCTTTAATCATTCATAAATCTGCATTAATAAAATCAAGGATATGAAAAACATTAAAAAATTAAAAAAACTCTCTAAATCATTCAGAGAACATATTGGACCTCATCAAATTGAAATTCCCAAAAGTAAACATTGGCAGGACATTTCAGGTACCCAACCTGTTTTTATTTTTGATTTTTTTGCTATTGAAAAATCACTTCGATATTCTATAACCTCCTACGTTTCTGAACTCTGCAAGGTGAATCTCACTTCCTTAGACATTTCCTGGATACAGGGACAAAATGAATTTTTAAAAGATGGATTACTATCTTTCTGGTTCTGGGATAAAAATCACTTAATTCCGTTTGCTTTTGTTGGTAAAGAAGCGCACAATGGACCTTTTCATCCAATAGAGGGCGTATTATTTTTAAGCACAACCAAGGAAAAAAAATGGGAAGACATGGAAGTGCTTTTGCTTACTGCCAAAGAAGATGCGGTAATTACAAAAGTAGCCAGCAGTTTTGATGAACTATCGATTCTAAAAAGAAATCCGGATCTTGAACAATCTGAACAAATCAAACAAGAAGGAAATGTGTTGTTTGGAGCAGGAGATTTTGAAGGTGCTGCAGAAAAGTTTTACGAAGCTATGATTGTAGATCCAACAAATCCGAATCCTTACAACAATATGGGAATGATTACACAAGTTGCCAAAATAATGCCAAAGCGAGGTGAATTTTTTGCACAACTCTCATATCTGGTAGATTCAGAATACACTAACGGAATGCGCGGATACAGTGGTTATCCGGCAACTAGAGGAAACTTCAAAAAATCAATTAAATTGATAAAAAAATGCATAGAAATTGAACCATCTGCACAAAACTATGGTATCCTAACCAAGTATTATTTTGTGGCAAAAAAATATAATGAAGCAAGGGAAGCCGGTGAAGAAGCGCTACAATTGGACCCTAATCATCCTGATGTTCTTGACATTATGGCAAAAATTCCCTTATGATACTTCATAAAAAAAAACAAAAATTAATATATGATAAACATATGTAAGGATCTTAATGGCATACAGGAGCATAAAGAACCAATGTATAAGGATCTATGTTTTACATTTAAAAAAATCCTCCTCATTCATATAATATTCTTTAACAGTTTTTCATATAGTCAAAATAAAGAAGTAAATGTAAAAATGAAATACGGATCTATTATAACAGTAAAACTTGGAGCAACAGTCGTTCTAGAGGACGGTCTGTCAATTTGGTTAAAGTCATTCTCGCATAAAACTTCGATACACGACAACATTTCGAAAGCGTCTGCTTATATCGTTTTATCTTTACGTGATGAAGAAACAGACGAATTTTTATCCGTATATGGTGATGATCATCTTAAATCTGAAGAAGAACTCAATTCATTCGAATATACAAGGACTGTTGAAGGAACGGATGGATTTACATATACTACAACAACTAGAAATCACCATAGATTTATCTTTTGGAAAGATTATAAAATCCAACTTAAAGAATTTGAATATGATGAATTCATTAAAATCTTAGTTACCGTCCCTCCTAAGTAATGATAACAATAGATTGAACATCAAATTTTATCTCTATTTAGTTGATTATTAAATTTTAATATATGAATGTAGAAAGCAAAAAATATAATCCTTTTAGTTATGACTAGAACGATACTCTTTCTTCTCATCTTAATTTTAAATAATCCAATGCAAGCGCAAGGTTCGAATTCTGAAATGTATGTTACAGCTGTTGCCGAATTAATTGAAGTTTATTCTACAGGCAAAAGACATGATTCTCATTTATTTACCTTTAAAATTAAAAAAATACTTTCAGGAAACACAAACGATTCTATATTTAAAACACAAGAAATTTTCAATGATTTTGGAGCATCAGACATATTTTTAAAGACAAAATCACACGCATACGATGCTGGACCTATCCGAAGTGAAGATGTAATTATTAAATACGCACCAAAAGGTCGTTTAAAATGGATTGCAGAAAAAAATAGGAGATTTAGCCTGGAAAGTTTAGAGTCACTTTTAGAAGCTTATGCTCAGAAAAACAAACTGAAAGGTAACTACAATATGCTCACCGAACGTGAAGGAAAATTATTTTTTAGTTATGGTGGTAAAAATTGGAAAGTAGCCGTAGAATCCCATACAGGTTCCGGAAATTGGATTATCTCGACAATTGATGAATAAGAATACTTAGGAAGAAAGATTATGAATTTTATCCACGTCGATTACTTTTATGTTCCAATGGCAAGAGCTCTTTCATTTTTTCAACAATATTATACGCTGCAGGACAAATAGCTACATTTTGTATGGTCAAGTTAGAGATTTGATGAAATTTCTTACGATCTGTATGCGGAAACTCTTTGCAGGCTTTTGGTCGCACATCATAGATCAAACAATAATTATCCGAAGCCAAAAAAGCACAAGGTGTTTCTTGCAATACAAAATCTCCATCCTCGTCTTTTTTCAGATATTGATCTTCAAACTGAATAGATTTCATTTTTAAATGCTTCGAAATTCGGTCCACATCAATATCCGTAAACAGTGGCCCTGTAGTTTTACAACAATTGGCACACTCCAAACAATCTGTTTGCTGAAACTCTTTGGTATGCAAATCCTGCATAAACGTATCCAAATTCTTAGGCGGCTTCTTTTTAAGCTTTGCAAAATACTTTTTATTCTCGTTCTGCTTATCTTTGGCCAGTTTCGGTAATTGATCTATGAATTCTTGCATAGCACAAAACTACGAATTATGAATTACGAATTTTCAATTAAAAACTATAATGATTGATAAAGATATTTTTGGGCTTGCTATTAAAGATTTTTACAACAAAAAATATAGCGAAGATATCGTAGTACAAGCTCCGGATTTTGACGATGATATCATACCGGTCCCTTATTTGTTTAGAACGTATGCAGAAATGCCGGAAATAGAACAAAGAGCATTGGATCTCTGTTATGGAGATATTCTGGATGTAGGTTGTGGCGCAGGCAGTCATAGTTTAGTCCTTCAGGAAGATCGAAAACTCAATGTACACGCTATCGATATCTCTGCAGGAGCTATTGAAGTTTGTAAAAAAAGGGGAATCACCAATGCTATAATTCAGGATGTTTTTAATATAGAAGAAAGACAGTACGACACGCTCTTGTTTCTGATGAATGGAAGTGGAATTATAGGAAAACTCATTAATATTGACCACTTTTTTTCTACAATCAAAAAGCTCCTAAAACCTAATGGTCAGATTCTGATAGATTCTTCTGACATTTCTTATTTGTTTGCAGAAGAAGACGGAAGTTTTTGGGTAGATGCTTCTGCAGGCTATTATGGCGAAATGCAATATAAACTGAAATATAAAAACAAAGAATCCGATTGGTTCGATTGGTTATATATTGATTATAACACCTTACAAAATGTTGCGAATGCTCATGGGTTTCTTTGTGAATTGGTATTGGAAGGAGAAAACAGTGATTATCTGGCTAAACTCACTAAGGCATCTGATATCCTTTAGTTTTTAATTTCTGAATCGTTTCATTGTATAAATCTCTACTCCATAGTTCACTAACTTCGGATACCATTAATCTCAAAGAGTCACTTTGGTTCTGAACTTTTTTTTCCACCTCAGAATTAAAAAAATCAGATAATTCCGTTTTTTGTTTGTCACTTAGTTGAGTTCTATCTTTTACCAGTTGTCTGCCTGTTTCGGATTCATAAAATATGATGAGCTGTTTAATATCTTCGTGAGTAAAATTACTGCGATAGACAGATACTAATAGTGATTTAATATTAGTAAGTGCATCTGTCTTATTACTTTGTAATTCTTCCCAAATATTAGATGGAACATTCTGATTGCTATACTGTTGTTGTAACAAGCTAAACATTTGATCAATTGCCCGGTCATACTGCTGTTCGGTTCCGTTTAATTCAAAATATCGAATCGCATCTTCGTGGTATGATCTTTGCGCCAAACTTGTGGTAACTGTTAAAAATAAAGTTAAAACAAAAACTAAATATCTCATAAATTCGTTTATTTACTAACTCATACCTCTGGAAAATCAATTTATATGCAAATTACAAAATTCTTAAGTATCCTTTTATTTACATCTCTTATACTGGTTGGGTGTTCTGATGATGACGATAATAATTTAATTCCCGCGGTTGAGTCCCCGAATGTACAACCTCTTGGAACTTCGGCCAATGATTTGCTAAGTGATACAAATTTTAGAGGATTGACAATAGAAATCGTATCCGTACAAGGCTTTGCTCCTACAACCACAGCAGTAAATACTTTTAGAAATTTCTTAGAAGATCGTCTTTTTAAACCAGATGGCATTACGATAAATCAACGCACAGTTTCTTCTTCAGGTTTATCCCCATTTAATATTGAAAAAATAAAACAAATTGAAACTACTACCAGAACCGCATTCAACGAAGGAGATGAAATCACGGTATATATCTATTTTGCAGATGGCACGAATGACACCGATGATGGTTCCAGAGTCACTTTGGGCACCGCTTATTTAAACACTTCCATCGTTATTTACGAAAGTACATTGCGTAATCTGAGCGCTAATCCTAATGCTCCTATGCTTTCTACTATTGAAGCCGCTACGCTAAATCACGAATTTGCACACTTACTGGGATTGGTAAATATAGGAACGCCTTTACAGTCTCAACATGAAAATACCGTATCCAGAGGACATTGTAACGTACAAAATTGCTTAATGGAGTCTGCCATAGAATTCGGAAACGGAATGATGGACATGCTTGGAAACGGAGTACCAGAACTTGACGCGCTCTGCATTGCCGATCTACAGGCGAATGGAGGACGGTAGTGATTAGTACAGAGTATTAAGTACTTAGTATTCTATATGCGGTTGGCAGCAGTACTAAGAAGGTAGTTTTCACTAGGAATCAAGGGTTAAGAAGTTAAGGAGTTTTTGTGGTATGAGGTATTACTTGCTCCGTACTCATTACTTTTTACTCAATAGTAACTACTACAAAACCTAATACACCTTCTCCCCACCAACATAAGTTGCATGTACTTTGATATTCGGAATCTTATCTTCTTCAATTTCCATGATATTTTCTTCCAGAATCACAAAGTCTGCAAATTTACCTTTGGTAATACTTCCCTTTTCTGTTTCCTCGAAGTTACTGTAGGCTGCCCAGATCGTCATTCCTTTAAGCGTTTCTTCTCTGGTTAATGCATCTTCTTTTTGGAAACCTCCTGCTGGATATTGTTTTAGATCTTTACGAGCTACCGCAGCATAAAAAGTATAAAACGGACTTACATTTTCTACAGGATAATCAGTTCCTAAGGCTAATTTACCCGTTTTATTCAATAATTGTTTATACGCATAGGCACCTTTGATACGTTCTTCACCCAATCGCTCATCTGCCCAGTACATATCACTGGTAGCGTGTGTTGGTTGTACACTCATCACCAAATTATCATTGAGCATTTCAAACTCTTCTGGAGCTACTACTTGTGCATGCTCTACACGCCATCTTCTATCAGATTTATCTTTTAACACCTCATAATAAGTATTCATCACCACTGCATTGGCAGAATCACCAATCGCGTGGGTATTCATCTGAAAAGGAGAACCTGCCAGTCGTTTTGCTAATGCTTTAAATTCTTTAACGCCAATTACCATTGCTCCGTGATGATTCTCCTTATCAGAATATGTTTTTTTTAATACCGCTCCCCTAGATCCCAGCGCACCATCTGCATATACTTTAAAAGAAGATACATTAAGTTTGTCAGTTTTATGAACTCCTTGCTTTAGATACTGATCTACATACGCCGGTACATTGCTCACCATGGCATACATGCGGATTTTTAATTGATCTGCTTTTTGTAAGCTATCAATAACCGCGATCACATCAGGACTTAATCCGGCATCATCTACGGTTGTTAATCCATAACTAAAATTAATTTTTTCTGCATCTTTTAGTGCCGCCACTTGCTCTGCAACCGTAGGTTGTGGAAAGATGGCTTCTACCAACTCCATTGGATTATCGATCAGCACTCCTGTTAGTTTTCCATCTTTTTGAATGATTTCGCCACCTGATACTTTGGTGTCTAATGTTATTTTAGCAAGATTTAGTGCCACCTGATTCACCAACATCGCATGACCATCTACTCTAGTTACTGCAACAGGAGTTTCGGGAAACAAACTATCCAGTTTTTCTTTGGTTGGAAATTCTTTGATCTCCCAATCATTCTGATCCCAACCACGACCGGTGATAAAAGATACTTTTTTCTTATTCTGAAAATCAACGATACGCGCCAAAACTTCATCATAACTGTTAGTACCGGTTAGATCTACTTTTTGTTGTTGTAATCCTAATCCATAAAAATGACAATGCGCATCGATCAATCCAGGCACAATGGTTTTGCCTTGGGCATCTATAGAATCTATAAATGTATAAGTTTTGCTTAGCTCTTCTAAACTACCAACAGCAGTAAATTTATCATCTTTGACAGCAAAAGCTTCTGCTTTGGGTCGTGTATCATCTACGGTATATATATTGGCATTAAAGACCAGTAAGTCCGCTGCTTCTTTAGGTTTTTGACAAGAAATAAATAGGAGTGTACTAAGACTAATAAAAAGTACTTTTTTCATGAGATGTTGAGTTTGAAATGTGTTTGCCCAAAATTAAAGATAAAAATGATGATATCAGGTTTTTATCTTTTTCTTAACTTTTTGGATGGATTGTGGGTTGGTTTTTGGGTTTTCCTCCCTACCTGGCGGATGGCAGGCAGGTCTGCGTATTAGTTGCTATCTTTTATTTTTTGCAAGCATTTCGCCATACCAAATATACAACAACCTTTGGATTCATCACTTAGCTGCTATGATCACATGTATGTTGTTGTAGTATGTTATTTTATTTTAAAAAGTTCTGGACGATGTCTTAAAACTTGAATGTATATTTTGTGGAAATTATTTTGCTCGGGACAAATATAATTTTCGAAATCGTAATTACTGTAGTCAGAATATTTTGCACGTTCAATAACCAATAAAAGCCAGTTTTCATTGTAGTTTTTCGAATACTGTTTTACTTTATTGCTTTTAGATATTATCTTTTCTGTTAACTTTTCAGGCTGAAAATCACTTACCACATAACCTTTACTAAATTGCCAAAAAGAATATCCATTGCTATATTTAATAATAGATATTCTTCTTAAAAATTTAGGTAAATTTTCTTCAATATACAGTGGTGAGGAGTTATTGAACTCAGAAGGAGAGTTATCGTGTAGAAAATCGGCTAACTTGGAACAATAAGTATCTAATTCATTCCCTTTAATCTTTATTTCATCAGCAAATTTTAAATTTACATCTATTAGGCTATTGTATTTCGAATTATAAATCTTCTGCGTTTCGTTAAGTATTTTTTGTTTGAATTGCTCTATTTTCTTGATCTTTTCTCCATTCGTTCTATAAAGACGACTGTGTTCAATACTTACATTTTTATTATTGATCATTATTTCGAAGTCTGGAGGATCGTGTTCAATACTTATCAACTTTTCGGGATCAGCTAAGTCCGAAAAAAACAGGAAATATTCTGTGTGCTCTCTTTCCGTCATTCAAGTCTTAATGTACTACAACTACTGTATAACAGAGATTGTTGTTATTTCCGTTTGTAACTAATTACAAGTATTAAAAACATCTAATTACAAACGAATTCTAACGAAACATAAATTTCCCTAAATAAAAAACCAGCCTGATGTGTCTTGCTGGTTTTTGGTGTGTGACTTACCCTTCGAGCACTTCGAAAGGCTCAGTGTGTTACCTCAGGGTTCGGGATGCTCGAGGACTGAGGCTCTCGAAGTCCGATTTATTTTATAATCGCTGGAAGAACGTACTTCTCTAGTATATTCTCAGGTTGTTGTAATAGTTTTCGGTTTCTGTAATTACCGGAAGTGATTACTACCACTGACTCCAATTCTGGAATCACACAAATATATTGACCACCTGCACCTCTTGCTTCGATCGATGCAATCTTTTTACTTCCTACCGTATAGGTTTTATGCCACCATAAATAACCATATTCATTTTTATCTTTTGCATCTTGCAGTCGTCTGTATTTTTTAAAGGATGCTCCTACCCAGTTTTCAGAAATGATTTGTTTTCCTTTCCACTGACCTTTATCCAAATATAATTGTCCAAACTTCAGCATATCTCTTGGAGTTAAATACATACCGCCTCCAAAATAAGGTGTAGTTGCTGTACTCTCTGTCTGGATGATATAATTGGTAATACCCAACGGAGCAAATAATTTTTCTTCCATATACAACTCTAATGGAGATTGTAACTTTTGATCTAAACTTACACCCAATAAAAATGGATTAGCAGATCCATAATTAGCATATGTTCCCGGATCGTGTGTCATTTTTGCTTCCAACGTAGTTTTTAACCAATAATCAGAACTCTGATAGTTATTCTCTGATGCATCACCATCCACATCTAATCCAGAACTCATCGTCAATAAGTCTTCAAAATTGATCTTTGCTTTTAAAGAATCTTTGGTATACTGAAATTCCTGAGGTATACAATCATATAGTTTTTGGTCTACACCTGCTAAAATTTTATCTTCAATGGCGATCCCAATCATCGCAGAAGAAATACTTTTGGATGCGGATCGCTGATCGTGAGAAATATTGGGGTTGTGTCCATCAAAATAAGCTTCGAAGATCAGTTTCCCTTCTTTGGCAATAAGCACACTATGAGTATTTGGCAGTACTTTATTATTTACTTCATCAATCAACTTGGATAGCAAAACGCTTGATGCTCCAACATCTTCAATACTTGCAGTAGCCCAACCATCAGTAAGCTGCGCTGGTTTATCTACGTTTTGAATTTTGGGGCCACTTGGTTTTAAGGATGATAAATCAATATCAGCACGTTTAAAATCGGTGACAGTTACCGTTTGTTTACCCAATAAAATTTCTAATCTTATGATATCTTCTAAAAGTTTGGCTCTAAATCCAAGGCCTGTTTTGTAGTCTCTAAATACGATAGCTTCACCTTCTTTTTCACTACCATTCACCCAGGTTCCTGTGAATCGTTGATCCCCAAAAAACGGATACATAGCAAGACTACCATCTCCATTATTTTCTACACCTAAATACATAGCTTGTGATTGCAAGTTATCTACCATAAAGGGATTCCAAATACCTTTATATACCTCATCAGTCTTTCGTAAAATAACGTGATACATTAAAATACCGGATTTTATAAATCCAGTGACTGCCGTTTTATCCTCTGTAAAAGAAAGATCTATAAAAATATCATTATCAATACTTCCCTCCAGACGGTTAGTATTGGTCACAGTTAGCATTTCGCTTATTGTTGACTCAGGATTCGTAATTGTGAGCTGACACAAATTAGAAGGCAACTCTTCTAAAACGAGATCAAAGCTTAGGATGTTTGTATGTGCTAATTTGCCTTCCCAGTTCCCTTCATAGGTGCTCACTCCTTTTTGCGAGCAACCTGTTAGTATGGCTGCAAAAAGGAGCACTACCGTCATTACATTTTTAAACATAGTTTTTTACTTTTTATGAGATTCAAAAGTACTTTCTTACTCCTTCAAAAAATTGTATCAGATTAACATGATACCAATTTTATTATAAAATAACGTATTCATACTTGTTCATTCTTCTCGCTATTCTCTTGTTCTAAATTTCCGTAGCTAAGGCTAGGCAAATTCATAACGGCGGTATAGCACAAAAAAGCAACTTCGTTTTCTATACGACATTTTACAAATAAATTGGTATTACAAATTTTTATTCAGGTTTTTTCTGTAAAAACTGGGATTCATTTCAAAATAGGATTTGAACACGCGATTAAAGTGACTCTGATCTGAAAAACCAGTTTCGTAAGCAATTTCGGTTAAGGAGTTTGACGAATCCAAGATCAGAGGAATTGCTTTTTTGATTTTATGTTGTCGGATATATTCGCCAAGACTGGCAGAAAGGTATTTTGGTGCTGCTCTGGAAATATGTACCGGATGTACATTTAATTGATCAGAAAGATATTGAAGACTAAGCTCCGAAGTATCGTAATGTAACAATTCTTGTAATCTAATAATCCAATCAGGAATGTTTTTGGCGTCGCTTCCTTTTATTTCTCCTAACGCTTCACTGATTTGCAACAATAATAACTCTACCGAGACTTCGCTATATTGATCTGAAAGTACAAATTCACGGTATAGTTTTGCAAAAAGTAAATGTATTCTTGGGTTTTCGATTCGTTGACTTCCTTCTAAAAGATTGATAGTTATTCCATTATTTTGGAACCAGTCCTTCTGAAACTCTAAATGAAATCCACCTGCTTTTTCAGAGTGTTTAGATCCGTAATGAGGTTCTTGCCAATTATTAAACATTAAGCTTCCGGATGGACATAAGGTTTTAGTTTTGGTATTACAATCCATCATATTACCTTGTAGCACAAACATAAAATAAGGATTCTCATGATAGTGCCAGGCTGTTTTTTCTACAGTATACTTATATTGAGATAGTAGAATACCATTAAAGGAAACTTCTGAATTTTGCTTTCCATAATATGTTCCCTCTTTTAATATTTTCATTAATTGTTAGACTTTCTGGTCAGGTTATATCTCAATATATGGAATACAAAATTCTGTAAAATTCTAAGATAGCAAATTACGCCGAACTCAGCGCTTATTATAAAAGAAGAATCTATTCATGCTAGTTATAAACCATTGAGAACACCAAACCCTTCAACTTTACTCAGGGTTCGGAATACACGAGGGCTGTACTTCAACTGCGCTCAGCATTCGGGATGTCTGAGGACTGAGACTCTCGAAGTCTGGTTTGTCAACTTTCTGCTACTTCACCTTTGAGAACCTCAGGGTTCGGATTATTCCTCTACAGAAACTGCTATGGAATCAACTACCGGTTCTATTTCTATTTCGGGCTCAGGAAAGTAGTTTTTAGTATTTTCTTCAATTATTTTTTTCAAGCTACTTAGATTTTTATCCTCTTGCTCCTTCATAGAACCAGAGATAAAAGCAACCAATGACTTTGCAAAAATACCATTCCCTTTTACAGTAGACTTTGAAGAAATTGTAGTTTTTCCGTCATTTTCTTTAAAATTTATTTCATAGTCCATATCCATAAAATCCATCGTAAAGGTCATCGCCATATGTTCGTTGGGTTTCAGCGCTGTGATAGTCTCTTCCATCATCATTTCCTCATCGTTATCTTCTACATATACTTTAGAAACAGCTCCAACCGTATTTGCAGTGCCACTTACTAGTTCGGTTCTTTTATATCCCTCGATCCATTTTGGTAAATTGGATTCATCAGACATCACTGCCCAAGCTTCATTGGCAGGCTTATTTACGGTTATTTCATTTTCGTAAGGAACGGATGGTGTTAATAATCCTCTCCCGAAAAATACCAGTGCAAGTATTATAAATAAAATTAGTAGATATTTTAGATATTTCATGTGTTTAGTTTTTATTGGTTGTTGTGAATTTTCTGTCTATCACCTTTGTAATCTTATAAATTTAATCAATTCTCTGCAAAAAAAGAAGCAGTACGTATTTGGATCAAAACCAACCAAAAAAACCATCTAAAACTTTTAGATGGTCTTTTTATATATCATTACTATAAGCAGTTCGAAGCTTTACTTAAAATTCATAAGCTCCCAAATCTATTATACTATTCTGCACTCTAGGGTTTCCTAGAAGATCCATGGTGGTCTCATTGAGCGCATTACTTCCTTTATCAATTCCAACTGCTCCGGTAGTTACTCTAAAGTCACCTTCAATACTTGGTGCGCTCATTGGGTTCAAGGAACTTACAAAATCCGGAGTATTTGTACCTACCGTGCCGTCGATATTGGTACCTCCTGCATTTATGAACTCAACCAAACTATAACCTATTTCAGTCATACTTCGTTCATCATTGTAGATGCTTTGATTAGCAATATCCTGCGTTTCACTTTGATCAAGATTAGCCCAAATGATTGAGTTAAGCATCAATGGCTCCGAATATACATTATACATACCTCCTGCAATATCTTCCGCCCTATTACCTGTTATGGTAACATTAATAAATGTCGCAGCCGACAAATTCGTATTATATATTGCTCCACCTTGAATTGCTACATTACCCGTTATACAAGTGTTAATAACTGTTGGTGAGGATTGAAAATTATACATTCCACCTCCAAATTGATCCCCGGCAACATTTCCTGCAATCAAGCAATTTATCATTGTTGGTGAAGCATTTAAAAAATTATAAACTCCACCTCCGCCTCTTGTGGCATTATTACTAATAAAAGAGCAATTCTCTATGTAAGGAGAAGATCCTCCAAGATTATAAATACCTGCTCCATATTGTCCTTCGTTGTCAATAAAAGTACAGTTCTTTATGGTCGGAGATGACTCCTTGTTAAACATACCTCCACCTCTTTCATAAGGCTCAGGGTCACCGGCATTTCCTTTAGTAATAATAAAACCGTCTAATAGAGCATCTAGGGTTAAATTGTTTGTTGTATTCTGAATTACATTATAACAATTATCAGCAGTCGTATTAGGATCTCCAATTTCACCACTTAGGATTGTTTGATGCACTATCCAGTCTCTTTGATCCAATGCTGTTTCTGTACCTGTAAAACCTCCATATATTCTCACTCCGTCTTTCATAACAAAAGATACGGTCCTATCTGTTTCTGTATCTGGAATATAAGTTCCTTGTGCCACCCAGATCTCATCGCCTTTCAAAGAAAAATCAATAGCTGCCTGCAATTCTGTAAAGGCATTCTCCCAGGATAATCCATCTCCGATACCGCTCGCATCACCAAAAACAAAAATTGTTCTATCAGAAACTTCATCTGTTCCATCACCGTCTCCATCGCCATCCCCATCCGTATTTTCATCTCCATCATTATCGCCTACAGGATCAACATTTCTGTTGTCATCATCATTAGAGCAGGAAAATAAAACAAAAGAAAAAAGGACCAGTAACGTATATCTTGTAACCATTTGTAAAACTCTTATTTAAATGTGAATTAATTGATTATGCCAAATTTATTACTTATTTCTGAAAATAGATAAAGAATTAACAGTATGCACTGATACTCTTAAGAGCTTCAAAGCGCTATCACTTCGAAAAATCACACGCTTCAGGAACTGAGATGTATTTATTTTCGATTTTTTTCATTTCAAAGAATTTGTATATCCACTGTTTCTTTCCTTTTTTAAGAGCATACTGTTCTTTAATAACATCAAAATTAAAATCTTCTTTATCATCAATCTGTTCCCAAGTGAGATACACATAATGATTTGGCATAAATGGTTTATCAAGTTTCTTATCCTTGTGGGTTATAAAATGCATATCTAGCCATTTTCGCTTCTGAGGACTTTTATATTTTTTATTTCTCTCCCTAAGCAGAATATGATTATAAACAGTATCGTTTATAACAGTATCATTTAATTTTTTAAAAAAATATTTTTTAGCTTGTTTACGATTCCATTTTGGGTTTCTTATTTTTTTGACCAAATCACAATTTAAATCAATCCTATTTGCTTTTAAAAACTCTTGCTTATCTAAATAAAAAAAAGTCTCAAAACCTATCTTATGATCAATAAAATGAAATTCTAAATCCGGATTACCTTCGTTAACTATCAAAAGATGATAATCATTATTCTTAGAATTAATCATTGCCACCTCAATAGCTATATGGTCTTCTAGGGATTTCTGCCTTGTAAATCCAATGGTGTAATCAAAAGTATAAGTTCGTTGGGCAACGACAATTTGACTGATAAGAAATATGAGTAGGACTAGTTTAATCTTATTCATTTGGGGACTTTCATTATTTATTGGACCAAAACTAACACATTTACCGTTTTTGTAGATCAACACCTCTATCTTTTTAACTAATTAAGATGATAGGTTAACTTAATAAGTTTTACTATATACTTTCTTTTCTTCAAGCTGGGTTAGTTGCTTACCATTGCCTATAAGAAACTTTGTTGGTAATGTCTCTCGATCATTAAATCGCTGTAGAAATACGATGAAATGCAGATGCGGACCTGTAGACCATCCAACATTGCCGCTATATCCAATATGCTGACCTTTTTTTATAACATCACCTGGCTGTACTTTAGCACCATCTTTTTTGATATGTGTATATTCTGCAAAGGTTCCATCAGAATGGTATACCAGAATATAATTATTAAACTTAGCACAATCAGCATTGGTACAGGTTTTATTAAAACTTTGTTCTACCAGCACTACCCTACCATCTCTGGATGCGTATATAGGTGTACCGACCGGCATCCTAAAATCCAATGCATATTCATTTGCATGAGAAATTGTTCCATTATATCCTTGGGTTACCATATGCTCAGTTCCTTTTTTATAAGGTAAATGATACGCATAATCTGTATCATAGGATTTTTGTAAATGATTGCCGTGATTATAGCGTACACTAAATCCTAATCTGATGGCCTTTTTTCTATCGACTACGGTTAGGTCTGCAATATAGAATTTGGTCGTCTGTTCCGGAACTTCTATAATTTTGATATCGCCAATACTAGAGGTAAGATTCTCTATTTTGAAATCAATTTCTACAGAAACCGGGCAAAACTCACCATTATCTGCATAGATGGTATATCCGTTATCAGTTTCTTCATAATATACCTTAAAGTTTTCCTGGGCCAAAGTGGATACTGTTAGTAGACCTAACATCCAAAAAATAACGCTCTTCATGTTCAATGCATTTCCAATTACAAGGATAAAATAGGGTTTTTATTTGGGAAATACCAATAAAGAAAGTCTTTATCCATTCAAAGATCATTTACAACATACTCAAAAACTCGGGATCGTTGATCTCTTCTTTTATAGCGATCAAAGCTTCCTTATCATTTTGATTTTTGTAACAGTAAGCTTTTACAAAACACTTTAGTTCTTTATTGGCTTCATTTACGGTAAGTTTCTCTAACTTTTTCAATACTTTTTTTGACTTACCAACATATGCTTTACTGAGTAGACGGTGCAATAAAGCTTTCTGTACTAAATTTTCATTTTTACTTTTATCAATAATTTGCTCAAAATAGTTATCACTTACTTTTAAAAAAGCAAATTTCATATTGGTATTTTTTAATGTTCTTGCAGTTTCCTGATAAGCAAGACCCATATTGAAAAGTGCCAAACTACTGTTTCTCTTTTTTACAATCGGTAGTAAGCTCTTAGAAAAGTTTTGAGTAGCCACCGGAATCTTTTTAAACTCATTTAGGTAATGCTTCGCATTAGAAAACCCTCTTTTACTCCATATTTGTTCCTGGGATGCATCCATCAAAACCACATAGGGAATCGAAGTCACATCAAAACGTTCTGACAAAGCTTTTTCCTGATCAATATTGATCTTTAGGAAAACAAATTTATTGGATAATGCGGCCATTTCTTGGGTGTTCCAAAGTTTTTTATCCATTTGTTTGCAAGGACCACACCAGGTTGCCCAAAAATCAGCGATGATCAATTTGTTTTGTTGCAGTGCTATGGTCTGTGCAACTTTGATATCATATACCCAATTGGTTTGTGCAAATCCATAACCTGTAATTAGTAATAACAGCAATACAATTATATTCTTCATAATATAATTTTGGGGATTAATCTCAAGTAATTTTTTATTATTATGGTATCTGATAAATTTTATGTACTCACAAGTAATCAAAACTACCCTCCGGGAAAATGAATAGCATATGGTGTCCATCCACTTTTTCCAGTAGTAGTTTTTTTGTAAACCATAATTCCTTCCAATCCATCGATTTTATCGTAATAGAAAAAAGCATATTGCTTATCCTTACTAAATAAAGGGATTGTGATTGCTATCTTTTTAGAACCTACCTCATATATTTTTGAGGTAGGTTTTGAAATTTTTTTTATGCCCAGTTTTTTTAGGGCTTCTCCGTCTATTAGTATAGGACTTTGTGATCTTATATCAAGCTGTTTGATATAGTATTGAATCTTATGATTATCAAAAAGCTTTTTATAATTATCGGGAAATTTTTTTAAGAGTCCAAATCTTTTAAATTTCTCTTTCCTAAAGAATTCTATAAACCAATCTTCTTCTAATATCCAAAACTCTATCTTTTTTGTTTTATCACTATTTTTTAAAGACACTTTTAGTTCATTCCATAAAAAGTCCTCAATAATATGATTAACCTCATCTTCTTCTTTAATTTCACTATTCTGAGAGAAAACGAGAAACGAGAAATGAAACAATAAAATAACTGATAAAAACCTCTTACTTATATAAAAACTATTCACATTCTTCATATTCTGATGCTGGACTTCCTTTAGGTGTTGCTGATGCTGATCCATATTCACTAGGCTCATTACTTTCTTCTGCTATTAAAATAGCAATTATTTCATCCCGTTTTTCTTCTTCTTGAATTATTTCATGAAAACTCTCAATACCGGTTAATCCAGTCCAAGCAATCGCATCATAAAAATCATCATCAAAATCATATCCTCTTTGTTCACCATAAATCTTTGCTGCGTTAGATATTTGCTCAACCAAATTTGCAATATACTTATGTTGCAAATCTACTGTAGTATCGCCTGTCTCTCGTATTTGTAAAACATCTGTACTTGCCATAAATATAGCATATACCTCTGCTAATTCAGCTAAAGTAGCATCTTCATTGTAATCTAATAAATTGTTATGTGCAGCAAACGATAGTATCGCATGTATATTCTCGTGTATTACTGTTGTAACGATAGATAAGTCCGTACCTTGTGATAAATAATCTTTATCTAATCTAACAGTATATAAACATCTACCAGAACTACAATCAGGATAAATACCAGTTGTTCCCAATTCATTTAAATCATCTTCTATATATTGAAGATCTACTTTACTATTATCGGTATCGAAAATACTAAAAAGTAATGTATTGATATCGGAATTTACATTTTTAGCATCAGCCACAATTAGTTTCTGGCAAGGATCTTCTATTTGAACAGTTATTTGAGTTAAAAACTCCTCACTATTGATAATGGCAATTGCCTGTTCTTTGGTAATTTCTTCATAGGCAAAGTCTTCTGCAATTTCATTATTCGCTTCTCTTGCAATTTCTACTGTAGTAGCATCACTTTTAAAACGCCATAAAAAATTACCCATAGTATTGACTAAATCTTGATTGGCATCAAAAAACAAGGCAAAACGTACTTTAAAATCCGTAATTTCTAAAAATTCTACCAAATCCAATTCATTGATTCCAAATTCTCCGGTTGTATTAGGGCAATCCCCTGTGTCTGTAATAGGGCAATCTTCTGTTTTTGCAATATTACTTTTACTAGCAGGGCAGTCTATAAAAATCCCTGTGGTAACACAAATAGGTCCCTGTGGCCAATCTGGCGGTAAATCCCGACTTCCGCCTGAACATTCTAAAACCACTCTTATTTTGCAACCACCACCGCCTCCGTTGGTGCCACCTGTGCTTGTTCCGCCCGTATAAGGATCCCCTGATTCTCCCGTGTTATCAGGATCAGAGTCATCAGTTCCTGAACCGGATCCGCCACCAAATCCTCCTCCTAACGTATTAGAAGTATCACTAGAAACATTTACCTCTGCACACGGACAAGGCAAATCTACCGATTTAGAAATACCCTGATTTATAAAAGTATCTAAAGAGTATTTGTTTATCTCACCTTCAAATTCATCGATTCGCTTTCTACCAAAGAATAAATCGCTGGCAAATTCCTTGGTCATTTTATATTCTAACACCAAAGCAACCGGATCACTTCCATCTTTTGATGGGTTTACTATTAAATTATAAAAAGTATGTGGCGTGGGGTTGTCCGGATAGATCTTAAAAGTGTAATTGGTATTATCATCGATATCTATTACTTCCATCACATTTTCTAACGGTATTTTACCAAAAGAAGTCTCTACATAACTACCACTACCAGCAGATTTTTGGGGTAACCCATTCATTTTGGTTGCCATAAAATTCTGTAGTGCAGGAACATCACTAACTGATACTGTGTTTACAATCGTTCCTTTTTGATTTACTGATGTATCTTCTATGGTTGTTACATCATCTTTTTGGCATGCCGATAGACATAATAGCACACTGGCTAGTACAACCAAGAATGGTTGTAATCTCACTTGTTTTTTCATCTGTTTAATTTACTTTAGGGCTCAGATGGAATTCTTGTCTAATTGTTAGAATTTCATCCAATCACAATTTAATTTTTACTTAATTTTTCCGGTTGCTAAAATAATTACAAAAAGACATACCTCGGTTACGGTTTTCCGTAAAAATTAACTTTTTTTTCACAGTAGGTAAAACCAAAAACTGTTCCAAAAAAAACAGCTGTTAAATATTTGATAAACAATAATTTAAACATTAAAAAATCTAAAAAAACTGTTCAAAAAAAACCTAACAACCCTCTTTTATCTTAACAATTTCCCTAAAACACGAGGGATATTTTCTTTTAAAAATGTCAGATTTTGGATTTTGTGGGAGTAAAAAGTTCCTATAAGCTGTGGATTCCGGTTCATATAAAAACATCCCTCTAAATCTCCCTTCTAAGGGAGGCTTTTTAGCTCCTCTCCCAAGAAGAAGAGGCTGGGTGAAGATGTTTCTCAAAATAGTAGTGGAGAAAAATTTTACCTGGACAACACTTCGACAACTGTCCTCCTTAAGTTGAATTACTGATTACTTTAGATCTCCCTATACCAAATCCTAACTAATAAATACAAACTAGATCTCGACTCCGCTCGATCTGATAGTACAATTATCAGTAATTAAACTTATACGTCACACCACCTAACACTTGTATTCCTTGCACCGGGAAGTTTACCCAACGCTCGTAGTTTTGCCCGGCAAGATTATTTCCTTTTAGAAAAACAGATAACTTATCATTAAATCGATATCCCAGGTTTACATTGGCATCAAAATAACTATCCAAGGTTATCGTCGCTTCCGGAGTTGGTGGTGCAAAAGCAATAGTTGTATCGATATCATTTCGTTCTCCTACATAAAACAATTGAGCACCGGCAAACCATTGATCTGTGATCTGATAATCTAATAAGGCAGATGCTTTTAGCTCCGGTAAATTCCAAGCTTCCTGCTCATCATCAGTATTATAACTAAAATATTCTGCAGAAACACCGAGCTTAAACTTTTTATTGATATTAAAATTCAGTTCTCCATATCCACTCAGTGTTAATATATCATCATAGCGATAGGCAAAAGAATTTCCGAAGTCATAGCCCTCTAATCGTATGGTTTGTGGTCTATTATTAACGAATAAAGCTTTATCATCTTCAGAGGCATAGCCTCCTCTAAAATTATAGCTTACTACATCAGAGATTTTTCCTTTTAATCCTACATAGGCATCAAATTGATTGTGCGTGGTCGTTAAGAACAAGGTTGGTGAGACGTATGGATTAGCCTTTACTGCATCTCTATAGGTATTTTGCTTTAATCCTCCTTCTAAACCACCGTACGCAATTACAGCTTCATCCAGCAATCGATACGAAGCAGTAACTTTTGGATAGATGAAAAAGTTGTTATCATTATTCTGACTATCAATACTATAAAATACAGCTGCTCCCAGGTTTAGAGTTAAGTTATCTCTCAATACAACCAAACTAGGTTGTATTCCCAAATTAAGAATGCTGAAATCATTAGGTGTTTGTAATACCAAGTCCAGTGGTCGGTCAAAGCTTCCTCCTAAATAATCAATAATAAAATCAGTAGTAATCAATTCGTCTGCAATTTCAAACTCGAATGTTGGTGTAAATACCGCGTGATGTTCTACCGTACTCAATGCATCTCCAAAATAACGATAATTTAGAGAAGCTCGTTTAAAATATAAATCATCAAACTGCAATTTACCTCCCAACTTGGCCCCAAAATAATTCTGTTGGGAGTCAATTGCATCAATTTCTGCTTGTGTCAATACAGGAATTTCCGGCAAGCCATACCAATTATACAATTGGTGCTCTGCTCCTACTTCTATTCCGTATGTAAAATCCTTAGTACGTGATGTGTAATTAAGATCTAAAAAAGTATTATAAAACTTATCATCCAGTTGTACGTCTTCAATCCCCCCTTGTGATGAATTATGATGTAAATACAACCCCATATTATCCGTTCGGTTGATCTGAAAATTACTATAAAACTCTGCTAATACCGAGGTGAAATTACCAAATCCTAAGGTTGCATAATTATCATACAACGGTATTTTTTTGGGTCGATCTATATTAGCTGCTCTACCTTTTGCAGGTGTAAATGTAGAAGCCACAGGAACTGAAAAAATACTATATCGTAGCTGTTTTTTCTTTTGGGTAACAGAATCATTGAGGATCGGCGTGGACTTTACTTTAAACGCATCACTAATTGTTGGTGTATACGTTTTTACAATAACCACACGCTCTGTTTCTATGGTTTTCTCTTCTTCTTTTTCTTTTTCCTGAGAAGTAATTGTAGCAATACCACACGCAAAAACACAGGTAAAAGAAATTAATTTCTTGATATATCTGGACATAAATATCTCGAGTTTATAACTGATTATTATTGTTCGGTTTGGATGGATGAATTAGTTTTTGCTTCTTCGGCTTTGATTTTTTTCAATTCGGATCTAGCCTCATCAATCACATCCTGATAATCCGTGAAGTTTTTGATCACACTTTCTAAAATATAGGTGGCTTGATAGGCATCTTCTAATCCATAGAAATTTTTAGCCATTAGAACTAAGCCTTTGGATCCGTATAATTTATAACCCGAATAGTCTTTTGCTAACTTTTGTACAGTTTCATTAGATGCCTTATAATTACCTTCTTTACTTTTAAAATAAGCATCATAATACAAGGCTTCTGCAGCAAGTTCTCCAGTAGCGATTTTTCTAACCTCAGCATACGCTTGTTTGGCTCTGGCATCATTAGCTGTTTGTAACGCTGCACGTGCAATAAATATTTGTGCATCACTTTTTACGTCATTTTGAATTTTTGGATTGTCCAAAACTTTTTCGGCATATGCGATAGTTTCCTGATAATGCACCAATTGATAATGAGATTTCATTAAATTCGATTGAGCAAATATGATATTTTGTGGAAAATCCGCTATTGCTTCTAGTCGTTCTAAAACCGGAATAGCTTGTGTATAGTTACGGTTTTCCAGATAAATCTGTGATAATCGTGCTAATGCCTGCTCTGTGAATTCCGTCCGTTCTTTTTGTAAAACAAATTCATAATGTGGAATGGTGGCTAGTTTGTCTCCTTGTTTATAAAGCAACTGCGCCAAGTAAAAATGACTCTTTAATGCGTGAAGCCCGTTCGGAAATTCTGCTAGGTACTTCTGAAAACCTGTAATAGCTGCATTATCATTATTCTCTAAAAATTGTTTTTCTGCTGATTCATAAGAAGTGTTATCAAGATCTGCATCTGTTACATCTACAAAACTTAAACCTTTTACCCAGCTAGCATATTCCTCTGTTCTACCTAAATCCACATAGATCAATCTAGCTGTATTTACAGCTTGTACTGCCTCATCCGTCCCAGGATAATCTGCTACTACTTGTTTAAATTTGGTTAAAGCACTACTCCCCTGATCACTATTATAATAAATTAATCCTTGTTTTAGTAATGCTTTGGGCACATAAGAACTCCTGGGCATCTCTTTCACCAATCGATCATATACTGCTATCCCTTTTTGGGTTTGATTTTCAGCAATATACGTATTACCCAGGGCAAAAAAGGCGTCATCGCGATAGGTAGAACGCGTATATTTTTTCAGAAATAGTTCCAAATCACTGATTTTCTTATCATTCTTCTTTACAAAGCCATAACTAATCGCCTTCTGGTAATGGGCATAATCTGAATCCGGACCACCATTTTTTATGGCCTTATTATAAGCTTCCATCGCCGGCCAATATTTACTGGAAATAAAATGACTATCTCCAAGTCTAAGATATGTGTCCGTTAGTCGTATCTCATCAACACCTCTTTTTTTAGAATAGGTATCAAAGAATTCTGCGGCTTGTAAATATTGTTTTAATTTAAAATATGTATATCCTATGTTATAGTCTATTTGGGCATACTCACTGGTGGCTGAAGCACCTTCACTTCCTTTGAATTGTTTAAATCCAATTAATGCTTCTTCAAAATCATTCTGCAAATAATCACATTCTGCTTTCCAATATATTGCTTTTGCGGTAAATCTCGGATCGGTTTGCTGTGCCAACGATTTATTAAAATACACTTTTGCATCTGCATAATTAGCTTCATTAAACAACTCTACTCCTCTAAAATAAGCCACTTTTTGATACACTATTTTATCCTCAAAATTGCGGCTACCCTCTAACAGATCCATCGCTTCTTTATAATTCTTAGAAGTGATATAAGAACTGATCAATAACTCTTGTATTTCTTCTTTAAACTCAGAATTAGGATATGTTTCAGCATAAGACAATAACACTTTTGGAGTGCTCTCATACGAGTTACCAATCTCGTAACTCAGTTTTGCATAGTTATACAAAGCGTCTTCTTTAATTTTAGCTTCAAAATCCATTTCTGAAGCATTTTTAAAAGCATTTAAAGCCTGTTGCTTTTGATTTGTTTTCAGATAAGATTCTGCAAGATGGTAATAGGCATTCTGTGCAGTAGCATTACGCCCATCAACAATTTTATTAAATTCTGAAATAGCATTGATATAATCACCCCCTTTGTAATAGGCATATCCCAATTGATAGTAATCAGTATTGTTCCATTTGCCCTTTCGGCCTTTGTAAGCTTTCAGATACGGAATCGCTTTATCATATTGTCCTAAGTTGAAATAACTCTCACCTATGATTTTGTTTAATTCAGATTTTTCTGAAGGTTTTGATGTAGGTAACTGCCTTAATCCATCATCGATGGCCTCCTGAAATTTTCCGGATTTAAAATTCATATCACTCTGGAAATACGACAAATTCTTATTGTATTTATCCAGATCCTTTACCTCATCAAACAATTTATCCGCTTCCTGATAATTATCTCCTTCATAAGCTATAAAACCAAGATAATACTTTGCTTGCGCACCATACTTGTCTGTTTCTTCGACTTTTGTCAAGAATTTTTTGGCTTCATTAAATCGTTGGATTTTAAAGTATGCATACCCATTATTGAAATTAAATTTTTCTTTTTCAGCACGGCTCATATTACCTTCATCTACCTTATCATACCATTTACGTGCGTACGCGTATTTTCCATTATCAAAATAATAATTAGCCACATCGAGATATGCAGCGTTTCTTTTGATACTAGTAGGATATTGTATCACAAATTCTTCCATCAACGCATCTGCTCCTTTTTGATTAAGCCATACCGCACAATTAGCAATGTAGTAGGTACATTCTGCATCAATATTCTCATCATCTACGACATCCCGAACTTTATCAAACAAGTTCTGTGCTGCCAGAAATTGTTTATTATTATAAAGTTCCAGTGCCTGATTAAACAGTACTAATTCGTGGGTGTAAATTGCCGATTGTTGCGCAGAAATCTTTGAAGATAGGATCGCTACAAAAAGCATCAAAGTGATGTATTTGTTCATGTAAATATTTCTTTCAAGGTTTGAATTCCGGTTTATACCAGAATACCGATTTAATAGAAATCTCAAGGTTTTCCTTGACCAATTTTTCTTAAAGTAAATATCGTTTCCCGCGAATAAATTTTGTGTTAAAGATAGCCTAATCTTCATCTTAATAACGAAATATTTTGGAGATAATTACATCAGAAGCCATTTTTTGAATCAGATATAATTTCATTTATGATTTGCGTATATTTTTTAGCACCTTGCTGGTTTAAATGATCTGCATCATACAAATCTGAATCTTCTAGTCTATAATCATCCCGTAAATTGATATAAGTGGTATTCCTGTTATTGGATTCTAGTGTCTTACAGACAGATTCAATTTTATTCCATTTTTCGGGATTCAAGGCAGTAATGTAATCTTTATGAACTGGCATTTCAACTAAATAAACTTTGCAGCCTATCGCCTTGCATCGGTCAATTATAGATTGAAGTTTGATGATATTTTGGCTAAAATCCATCAAACTATCTTCATGACTTTTTGCTCTTTGTAACGCATGCGTATGTAAATCTATCTGTCCTTTATCAACATAATAAGTACCCCATCCATTTTCATCACAACTAACTATAGTACCTTCTTGTATATATTTCTTTACCAGTTCAGACGACCAACTAAATCTTTTGCAAAGTGCCAAACTGTATTTTCTAATATCAAAGTCAGAGACAATGGGCGCTTTAATATCCATTTGATTATAATAAAAATATTTACGCCAAGTATCACCTTTCACATTTTTGGGCTGACTTAAAGTATAATAACCAATGGTCAGCACGAGATTTTTAAGGCTTGTAAGGCTATCATGATGTTTACTAAAAAGTAATTCATCAAAGTATAAGGATTGACTTATAAGGGATAAATTGAAGGCTTCTGAAGTTATAAATTCTGGGTTCATACCGAAAAAAGCGTGAGAATCTCCCAGTACCAGCGTTTCTATTTCATCATAATGTTTCGTAACCATTTTATGCTTATAAGAATAGTTGGATTCTACCTGGCGATAAAAATATTCTAATCCACCCCACGCGATTATAATGGGTAGTAAAAATAAGAACAACCTTTTCAGAAACTTTTGCATCAAAATTGAAAATAAATAAATGTTTGTAGCTCTGCACCAAAATAAAAAATCATAAAAACAATAAGATAATAAATAAGATATTTTATAGGCTTAAGTTTTATATAGGATATGTCTAACAGATGGCTTCTATCTCTTTGAATCCACTCGATAAAAATGTATAAAACCAAAAACAATAAAAACTTTTTATTTCCTTGAGGCATGGAGAATAATGATTTCGAAAAGATTTGACCTAAATATCCAAAAGCTTCTGTTATTGTTTCTGCTCTAAAAAACACCCATGCTATGGTAACTATAAAGAAAGTAATTCCGATTCTTAAAAGATCAATAAAAACTGATTTTTGGGTTTCAAGCAAGGCTTCTACTTTTGTATACTTACCTACAAAAACAGTAACTATCAATACAATTCCATGAATTAACCCCCAAAACACAAAAGTAAGATTAGCACCATGCCATAGACCACTTACTAAGAAAACAACCAAGATATTGAAGATCAATCTGTAATTTGAAACTCGATTACCTCCTAAAGGTATATACACATAGTCTCTAAACCAGGTAGAAAGTGAAATATGCCAGCGCCTCCAAAACTCTGTAAGGTTCTTTGATAAATACGGAAAATTAAAATTTTTCATTAAGTCAAACCCTAGTAATCTTGCAGTACCAATGGCAATATCGGAATACCCTGAAAAATCTCCATAAATCTGAAATCCAAAAAATATGGCTCCACAAAGCAAAGTACTGCCCGAATAATCTGTATAATTTTCGAAAATATTATTGACGATCAGCGCACAGTTATCTGCAATCACCATTTTTTTAAACAAGCCACCCAAGATTAATCGCAATCCATCTACACTTTTGGTATAATTAAAGATTCTGCTTTTCTGAAACTGTGGTAAAAGATTCGAGGCTCTTTCTATAGGTCCGGCTACCAGTTGAGGAAAAAATGAAACAAATGCAAAAAATGAAACCACATCTTCTGTAGGCTGGATTCTCTTTCGATAAACATCTATGGTATAACTCAATGTCTGAAAAGTGTAAAAACTTATCCCAACAGGAAGAACAAGTTGCACTGAACTGTAAGATATAGGTCTACCGAATAACAAAAAGACCTCTGTAAACGTTTCTATAAAGAAATTAAAGTATTTAAACGCAAAAAGAACACCTAGATTAAAGAATAGACTCACTCCCAAAAGTAGCTTTCTTTTAGTTTCTAAATTGGTTTTCAATTGTCTACCGACTATAAAATCAATAATTGAACTTAAAAAAATTAAGGATAAAAATCGCCAATCCCAAAAAGAATAAAATAGGTAACTAACTATAAGAAGAAAAACATTTTGAATTTTAATGGAGCTGCTAAATACAAACCAATATAACACAAAAACGATTGGAAAAAATAACGCAAAATCAACAGTATTAAATTGCAAAATGTATAGACTATGAATTCTCTGGAAAAATACTTAAAATCAACGTGGATAAAAAAACATTTTTAATAAATACAATGTAGTCTAAACTTTTTACTTTTACTAAAATTAATAAATTCAGAATATCAATCTATGTCCGATCCGGTTTTAAGTCTTAAAAATGCTTCGATTTACCAACGTGAAAGTTTAATTTTATCTGATGTTAATGTAGAAGTTAACAAAGGAGATTTTGTCTACCTCATCGGAAAAACCGGTACCGGAAAAAGTAGTTTTATGAAAACGCTTTATGGAGATATACCTTTAATTGAAGGAGAAGGAAGTATTGTTGATTTTGACTTAGCCACCTTAAAAGAAAATCAAATCCCCTTTCTAAGAAGAAAACTTGGGATTGTATTTCAAGATTTTAAATTACTAAATGACAGAACGGTAAAA
Source organism: Aquimarina besae (assembly GCF_042434905.1). Taxonomy (NCBI): domain Bacteria; kingdom Pseudomonadati; phylum Bacteroidota; class Flavobacteriia; order Flavobacteriales; family Flavobacteriaceae; genus Aquimarina; species Aquimarina besae. Next base: position 2,173,549 of record NZ_CP170199.1, on the reverse strand, counting down.
GACAATTTACTTTTTGTTCTAAAAGCTACTGGTTGGACAGATCAAAAGGCTATGGACAGTAAGATTGAAAATGTACTGGATAAAGTAGGAATGAAAACCAAAGATTTTAAGTTTCCGTATCAATTATCCGGTGGGGAACAACAACGTATAGCCATCGCTCGAGCATTACTTAATGATCCGGAATTGATACTAGCTGATGAGCCTACCGGAAACCTGGATCCTCAGACTTCTGTTGAAGTTATGGAAGTGCTACAGGACATTAACAAAAATGGTAATACTATCCTGATGGCTACACATGATTATGCATTACTTCTTAAATACCCGTCAAAAACATTAAAGTGTGAAGGAAATAAAGTTTTTGAAGTCGTACAACGAAAAGGATAGCTTTCAAAATAATAAATAAATGCGTTTAATCACCCTTGATGATATAATAGAAACATATACCAAGTTTAGACAACGGGGCTTACCATTTATCACATCCAAACTAAACTTGAATAACATCAAAAGGACAAAGAGCGCTTTTAATGAACTAAATATACAGTCTGCTAATTGGTGGATCATTCCTAAAGTTAGAAAAAGATGGAATACAATAATAACAGGAAACCCTAATACAGAACCAGAAGAATTTGTAATGAAACGTTTTTTTAGAGAAGACAAAAACCTAAAAATGCTTTCTCTAGGCAGTGGCTTGTGTACCCACGAACTTGCTTTTGCTACATATCATAATTTTGAAGAAATACTATGCATTGATATTAGCGACCGCCTCCTCAAACAAGCAAGTATCAAAGCATCAGAAGAAAATCTAAAAAATATTTTCTTTAAAGTTAAAAATTTATATGATTATGAATTTCCGGAAAATTATTTTGATATTGTTTATTTTCACGCATCTCTACATCACTTCAAAGACATTGATCAACTTTTAAGAGAGCAATTAAAAAACAATGGGAAATTAATTATTGATGAATTTGTTGGACCTGATCGATTACAATTTCCTAAACATCAAATAACCAAAATAAACGAAGCTCTTCATTTAATTCCAAAACCTTATAGAAAAAGATTTAAGTTAGACTTATACAAGAACAAAGTTTATGGTTCGGGTATAATTAGAATGATTCTGGCGGATCCTTCAGAATGTGTAGAATCTTCACAAATCACACCTTCAATTCATAACAATTATCAAATATTGTATGAAGCTTCATACGGTGGTAATATATTAGCAAATGTTCTTAAAGATTTAGCGCATCACTTTATGGAATTGGATGAGGAAAAAGAAAAAGTACTTAGTCGACTTTTTGAATTTGAAGATGAGTACTTAAAAAACAACCCTAGTGATTTTGTTTTTGGAGTATATCTAAACAAAAAAAAATGAATAATTGTTTAATAGTCATCTTTTTTATAAACTTGTGGATTTTCTCGAATCCCCTTTTTGAATATTTTTCTTACTCCCATTCGTATTGATGAATCCAGTTTTAGAATTTGGTTTTTAAAATATTGTCCTGGTCTTGCTCTAAAAGTAGTTACGTGAAAAGACTTATCCGAGTCGATTGGTTCTGCAGAAAAATAATAATTAGAAACGCAACAACGCACTTGATCAATTTCTACCTTACTCACAGAATGCCAAGAGTTTTTATGTGTTGCCATCACCACTAGTCTGTTGTACTTAGAATGTATTGTAATAGGATCCTTTTTTAGTCCTTTTGACCATAACTCAAGATTACCACCATGATCATTAGGCCAATCAGGAGAAACATAATATAATAAATTGAGTACTCGCCATAAGTTAACATCCTTATCGTGAGAGTTATCTAAATGAGGGTTTAAAAAATTTCCTTTTCCCATCATAGAAATCCCTCCTGCATACAGGTTTTCGTCAGGTTTTACATTTTTGTAATTACATATATCGCTTATCAGGCTCACAACTCTGCTGTCCTGAAAAGCATACACCACCTCCTCTAGTAAAGGATGATACTTATCCATTTGAGCAGCTACATATTTGTATTCTTTGATACTTTTCTTGACCTTTGCATCCTTAGTTGAAGGAAATTTATCAAAAATATCCTTGGCTATTTCTTCAGGAAGAAGGTTGTCTAAATAAAAATATCCTATGCCCGATCTTGAATGATCAAAGTGATTCTTTAAAACTTCTTCATTATCTTTGAGTTTTAAAAAAATAAGATCGGCTATTTTATCTCTGTTGAGGTGACCCATGTATCCAATTACAAATTTGACCTAAAAATAATTATAAACTTCTAGTAAAGCATCTTAAATGTTATCAATTTTGATCCCTGTTTATAATTATGATGTGACTCCTCTTGTACAAGAACTTTTTCATCAGCTGAAAACATTAGATTGTACCTATGAAATCATTATTCTTGATGATTGTTCGACAAGACCTGATTTGATCAACCTTCATGGAATGGAATTGATTCCCAACTGTTCATACATCATTCAATCCAACAATCTGGGTCGAACAGCTACCAGACTTAATTTAGCAAAGATGGCAAGATACAATTGGTTATTATTTCTAGATGCTGATGTAATGCCGAAACGAAAAGATTTTATAAGAAATCTCCTGAAAAACATCAATACTAATGTTGACATTATTTTTGGCGGTGTTGATTATCAATCCGATGAACCCAATGCTGACATAAAACTTAGATGGTTATATGGTAGAAAAAAAGAAATAAACAGTGTAGACAAAAGGAATAAAAACATCTATACTTCTATTATTTCTCAAAATTTTCTTATTCAAAGAAACATGTGTTTAGAAGTTTTAAAAGAAATTGATTTAAACAGATATGGATTAGATATTTATTTCTCTTATCTACTAGAACAAAAAGAAGCCAAGGTTTTACACATTGACAATCCTACGATACATTTAGGACTTGAAAAAAATTCTTCCTTTTTAACAAAATCAATGCTTTCCATAGAAACAACTTTGTTCCTGCAAAAAGAATCAAAGATTCCTAAAAACTATAGACCTATACAAAGAGCTTATAAGCTTCTCAAAAAAACCTATACTTCTGGTTTGTTTTTTTTGTTAATTTATAAATTTGAGAATCGTATTGTTACTAATATAAAATCAGACAAACCTAGCATATTCCTTTTTGATTTGTATCGATTATATTACTTTATAAAAATTCAAAAATAATTATATGCCATTCTTTTCCATCATTATTCCTCTATATAATAAAGAAAAGCATATCGCTAACACTATACAGTCAGCACTTGATCAAATTTTCACTGATTACGAATTAATTATTATAAATGATGGTTCGACCGACGGTAGTGAGAAAATTGTGAAAAGATTTCATGACAATAGGATACATTATTTTTACACAGAGAACAATGGTGTTTCTAATACTCGAAACTTGGGGATAGAAAAATCAAACGGAAAACTTATAGCTTTTCTGGATGCGGATGATTTTTGGTATCCCAATCATCTAGAAATATTATCTAGATTATTCAAAAAATTCCCAAACGCTGGATTGTACAGTACTTCTTATGAAAAAAGATTTAACCAGAAATCTGTTCTAATAGCCAGCTTTAAAAATATTACTGCCACTAGTAAGTCTTTTAAAATTCTTGATGATTTTTTCGAATCAAGCAGTATTGATTCTATTGCCTCTTCTTCTGTATCCGCTGTACCCAAAAATATACTTATATCATTAAACGGATTTGACCCAAAGATTACACACGGAGAAGATACTGATTTATGGATTCGTATTGCGCTAAAATATCAAGTTGCTTTCGCCACCTATATTACTGCTGTTCATAATCTAGATGCCAGTAATAGATCCAAACAAGTACATATTGCAGAAAAAAAATTCTTAAACTTTTCTAAGTTTAAGAAGGAGGAGCTAACGAATCTATCCTTAAAAAAATATCTTGACTCCAATAGACATTCAATTGCCTTGCAATACAGAGCGGCTGGAGATTTTGATACTGCCAAAAAGTATACTAACAATATCGATTATAAAAACCTTAATTGGAAACATCAATTTCTAATTAGACAACCAAGAGTTATCTTAATAATTTTAAAAAAAATTCAAATTACTATTACCGATTTTTTTGGAATTCATTTATCTAGTTTTAAATAAGACAAATTGATCAAAGTCTCTGATATAATCATCTTCTTGATAAATTTCTGAAGCCAAAACCAAGCAGATGGCTCCAGATGAAAAATTCTCTAATTCTCTCCAAATTCCCGGTTTTATTAAAAGACCTTTGTCCGGTTTATTTAAAGTTACTTTACATTGTTCTATTCCATCGTGTAAAATCACATCAAAACTACCGCTTAACGGAATCAAAAACTGTGATAACTTTACGTGAGCATGTCCTCCGCGTGTAGCATCACTGGGGACATCATATAAATAATACACCCGTTTCGTTGTAAATGGAATGACATCATTCTCAATTACCGCAATATTACCTCGTAAATCTTTTATTTTCGGAATTTCTATGATCTCAATTTCCATATATCTTTAAATTTTATCTCTAGCCTTTAGCTCTTTATACTTTTGGATCCCTTTGATACCATGTAAAAATTTATTTGGTATTTCATTTAGCCGTATATATTTTTTACGAACTAAAAAGAATATATATTTTACCAACCACAAATATGCAATTTCTTTATAATACCTGTATTTTAGAGCACTCCTTGAAAAAATAATATCATCGCTTCCTTGTAGCTTACCAGAAGTTTCTTGAGGGTGAGAAACAATGACAATCGGCACATGAAAAATTTTAACCCCCTTATCATACGCACCTCTCAAAAATACATACTCTTCTCCAGTATTGAAAACGGTATTCAATCCAAAGTATTCATTATATAAAATATTAGCTTCAATTATCTTTGTTCTTTTGAATGTAATAACTAATGTATAAATAGATCGTAATGTTTTTTTAGTATGTAATCCTATTTTTGGATATATCGTAAAAGGCTTTAATTGGTCATCTACAGCTTCAAAGGAAAGGAAATCCATATCTGGATATTTTTGATGGTTCTCTACAATAATATTTTTGAAGTTAGGAACATATTTTGTATCATCATCTGCCATTAAACATACATTCCCAATAGCATTTTTTATTGCAAGATTTCGGCTTTTAGTAGTGCCGCGTTCATAAGAGTTTATAATTCTTATATTCGGCAAAGGAGAAACCAAAATCTTATCTTGATTTGTTTGGTTGATAACAAGTATATTATATTTTCTATAGTCACCCTTTTCAGCAAACATATCCTCGAGAAATATTAAGGTAGTCCTGAACATGGTAGAAATTAATATTTCAAATTCAACGGATCCCACCTGATTATCTTTTGATAGATTCATATGCAAATAAATAGCAATAATAAGTTTTAATTTTTGTTAAAACCACATTTTTTCTCTTATCTTGTTTTTAAAACTATTCCTTAAAAAAAATGCATCATTCTACGTTAGTTTCCGTAATCTGTCTTTGTTACAATCATGAAAGATACATTCAAGAATGCTTAGATTCTATTATTAATCAAACCCATCCTAACGTAGAGCTTATTATTGTTGATGATTTTAGCTTAGATAATTCGAGAAAAATAATCAACGAATGGATTAAGAATTATGATGATATAATCTTCATAGAAAATACGCAAAATTTAGGCAATACCCGTTCTTTTAATCACGCTCTAAAAAGAGCTAATGGTTCCTATATCGTCGATTTAGCAACAGATGATGTTTTATTACCTAATTTCATAGAGAAACATCTAAGCAATTTTAATATTAAAAACAATCTAAATCCAGGTATTTCTTTTTGTAATGTAGAATTAATTGATGAAGAAAATAATCATATCGGATACCATTTTGAGGTAAATGAAAAGAGAGAAGCCATAGAAAAACCGGAGGAAGGAGATGTATTTGCTCGATTACTAGATTCTTATTTTATAAATCCAGTTGGGATGATGATCAAAAAGGTAGTTTTAGATGAATTATGTGGTTATGATGAGTCTTTAGCATACGAAGATTTCGATTTCTGGATTAGATCTTCCAGATACTATGATTATATTTATCTGGATTCGGTTGTTGTAAAAAAAAGAATTTTAAAAAACTCACTGAGCACATTGTTTTTGTCTGGTGATAAAAGACAGAGACGTATGGACAATGCTACTTATATCGTTTGCAAAAAAGCTTTTATACTCATCGAGAATGTTATAGAACGAGAAGCACTTTTAAACAGAATAATTCACGAAATGAAGATTGTTACCAAAAATTTACATTTACAACTATCCCTAAAATATGTTGGTTTATATATCAAGACTAAATTTTTAAAATTTACTCCGGTTTCAATATAAACAATCGATAATTCCCTAAAGACAATTCCAACTCATCATACTTTTTAGATATGTCATTCAAAACACTGTCGTCCTGCGTTAAAAAATAACTATGGCTTTTTTGAATATCTGAATCCAAACTAATATTAGCATATCTAGCAAAGTATCCGTGTAATGGCCATTGATTATACATATTAGGAGAAATGCTTATAGTAGAATTTTCTGGCACAACTTTTATAATTTTCTGCACATCCCTGATTATGTTAACGTCGCTATTAATCGCTCCAAAATTTTTATTTATTTGCAGTATAGCAAGAAATAAGGCACAAACATTTACAATTAGAATAAGATTGAAAAGATTCTTTTTAGTATTTATAAATTCCATCATTTTTAAAAGTAAAGGCTCCATAAGCGAAGCCAATCCAATTGAAAAGATTGGATACACAGTGATAATATAGATGTAACTTTGTTTAAGACTAATCATAACGGGAAATACTCCAAAAAACGATACTATTAAAAAGGGTAGAGATTTTTGGACTTGTTTTCTGGAAAAATGAATTTTTGAAACAAACAATCTTATAAAAATAAGTAACGAAAGAAAAACAATTAATGGTTCACGTATTGCGACCATAAATGATTTTATAATATAGAAACGACTATCTACGGTAACTTCATTGTTCAAACTATTTATGATCTGAATTTCTACATATTTGGTCAAACTATCAGCAGCTTCACCAGATATTAGGTATAATAACAATATTGGTAAAACTGTGCAACTTACCAAAACTGTAGTATCGCTTACTATATCCCTCAAGTTGAATTCTTTTTTGAAAACTCCGATCCAAAATGGTAAAAACCAACAATAAAGACAGGTCAATCCCTTACTTAAAACCCCTGCGGACAGGGCTAAACCTGATAATACTATAAAAAAGTATCGATGTTTTTTCTGGCTTTTGAGATAAAAAATTATTGACAAACAGACAAATAACATCATTGTATTTTCTAAAATATTGTTAGATACAGCCCATCTAACTGCGTATATTGAAAACCAAAATAAAACAGGAACCCAAGCAGTGCTTTTATCATTTCCTATTTCTTTCCAAATTACTATTATGCATAAAAGAACTAACATATGAATACCTAGCCCATAAAAACGTTCTATAAAAATACTATCTCCGAAAATATTAAAAAAAACACTCTGTAATCCTAGTGCCAAAGGAGGGTGCCCGTGAAATTGAGGAGCAATTGTTTCTGTAAAATGAGGATACCAAAATGAACCTATATTATTTGAAAGATTTTTAGAAATAGAGGCATAAATGGATCCATCCATAAACATGCCCTCAGAGAATAAATTATCTGCAATAATGATAAGAAGTAACAATATAATTAGGATATGAAAAACTATATATTTTCTATTACTCATATGAGATGAAATTTTGTAAATAATAAGACTCACCATAATTCAAAAAAGATATCCTTATAACAGAATCTTGAGAGAAAATAACTTTACAGAATCGTGATGCATTATCTAATCTACTACTTACCACCGAAACAGATAGCAAAAACAAATCGCCACTAATTACAACTTACTTCTTATAAAATCAAAGAAATTAATTCTTTTATTTAACAAATAACCAGAATAAAAAATGGAAATAGCAAAAATTAACAAAGCAACCCAGTGTGAGTACAATAAAGAATTATCTAATTTAAGAAAGCAGCCTAGTCCCCCTAGAATAAAAGAAATGATGACCGTTTTGGCAGAAGACATCATAGTAAACTTATATTGTTTATGTATATAAAAATATACGACAACTCCATATATTGTATAATTTAATACTAAAGCTGCACCAATACCTAACAACCCATAAAGCTCATAAAATACAATCGTAACAACAACATTTAAGAAATCTCCTAAAACTTCTGAAAAAAAATAATATTTCCTATCTCCTTTTGCCAGTAACACAAAGCCCAAAGGCCATATAATTGCTCTAATCAGTACTGATAGCAAGCCGATTTTAAGTATTTCTACAACCTGCAAAAGGTCTTTAGTATATAAAATCTGAATGAACCATTCATCAAGCCAATAAAAAAGAAGAATTGCAGGTGTAACAATCAAAACAGCCATTTCTATTTGATTATTAACAAATTCTTTCAATGCACTGTGATCTCCCTGAATAGCCGTTAATCGAGGATAAAAATCAATAGACATTGTAGAGAAAATGATACCTAAATAAGAAATCAGAATAATAATGCCCGCTTCGTAATATCCTAAAACGGCTGAGTCTTCCGTAGTGTTCAGATAAACTTTAATTAAATAAGAGCAAAACTTTCCTAATATTACATTTAGAGATAATAATAAACCTAATGACAATAAAGGTTTCATTTTTATCCATAAAACCTTTTTATCCATTTTGAATGATCCAGCAGTAAAAGTTCTAGTATAATACCAACAGATCATCCACTTAATAAGGCTACCAGTTACAATTACAGGAACAATTCCTTGTATTCCTAGCAAAAAGTATAGTACTACGGTGATCAAAGCAATACAACCACTAGATATCAGATTGACTACAATAATTTTACGCAATAATCTAAATCCTTGTAAAATTGATTCTCTGTAGGTTGTCATATTAACTATGATATAATAACCTGAGAGCCCTACAAACCAATAAAAATTATCTGAAGACCCAAAGGTCCATTTACTAAGAATAGTGCTAAAAATAATGCTCAATATTGCTCCAAAAAGACCAGTATAAAACGCAATTTTTCTAATAATGTACAAGGTTTCAATCTGGCCATTATTATCATTAGAATCTATAGAAGAAATTTCACGAACAGCAACCAGATTTAATCCAAAACTTGAAACCGACTTAATTATTTCCAATGTATTTTTAACCAATCCTAGAACTCCTAATCCAGATGCTCCCAAAAAAATAGCCGTAAATTTCACGGTAAAGACATTAATTAGCATATTAAAAATATGAGTAGAACCAAAAAGCGTTAAGGTTTTTAGAATAGTTTTATGAGAGGTATCTATCTTTTCTTTGAATGAATTCATATTAATCAATTTTACACCCAAAAGAAGTATAGTGTTCCTTAAAACTACGACTCCAGTTTTGCCATCTTGTAAATGAAACATCAGAATGAGACAAAATGCTTTTTATTTGTGATGGTTGAATATCTTTTGTTACATCGCTAGAAATATCAAGCATACCATTATACCATGCCTCATTTAGAATTTTATTAAAGATAAACATATCAAAAACATCAGCATTAGTAGATTGCTCATACTTATTATTAGTGGCTGATGAAACAAAACCTGTTTTTAGCATTTCTGAAGGAGTATTAGCAAACGTAACTTTTTTATGTTCTTTTTTTGTAAACTTCAGCGCATTATAAATTTGCAATCTTTCGTCCACTACATTTTGATGATTATTCCAAAGAGAAAGAAAGTAATCTTTTTTAAAAATGGCTCCTGCAACTGCATAAATAGTATAGTAAGGAAGATGATTTTCAAATTTGCCTATATCTAAAAGTTTCATGATTTTTCTGTAATATGAATTATTGAAACCATAAAATAATAGATTATAAACCCAAGGGATTTTAGAAAACAACTTAGGTTCATAAAAACAAATTCCGTGCTTCTGCTCTATATAATTATTAGAAACTAAATCAGGGTTCCCCAACCAAAATAACTTCAAGAATAAAGTAGACTCTGATCTAAGTACGGTACTTAAATCAGAAATATCCATAGGTGTTACAAACCAATTATCATCCTCAAGTAATAAGAAATATTCTGATGTTTTTTTCACTTCTTCTTCCCAAAAATCAATAGGTATATTCCATTTTGAAGGTTTTACAGCTCCTTCGCAATAGGCTGATTTTTCCTGATAATTAGAAGAAAATACGATAGTAATTTCAGGATGTTTATGTTTTAAATAATCAAGATATTTTTTAGGAGTGCCATCATCCAGTACTTTTATATCAATTGTAGTACTTTTTAGATATCTTTTAATACTCTGAATGCATTTATCCAGATAATAAGGGCGATTAAAAGATTTTATCAAGATCTCCATTTGTTAATCTTTTGGATTACATATTGTATCTCCTCTACAGTTAAACCAGGAAACATTGGTAAAGAAACTACCTCTTCAGTTATTTTTTCGGTAATTTTAAAACGATCTTTTTGATTCACTAAAGGTGCTTTCTGTTGATGAGGAGCAACAGGATAATGAATTAAACATCCAATATGATTGTCCTCCAGATATTTACAAAATTTCTCACGCTGCTGAACTCTTACTACAAAAAGATGAAAAACATGATTATAAGAACCATCCCAAAAAGGAGTCTTCACTAGATCATTATGAATACCATAAATGTATGTGTTTGCTATTTGTCTTCTTAGTGCATTAGTGTTATCCAAATCTGTCAATTTCTCACTTAAAAAAGCAGCTTGTAGTTCATCGAGCCGCGTATTATAACCTACAAGTTCATGTTCGTATTTGTTGACTTTTCCATAATTTCTCAATTTTTGAATGATCATAGCCAGAATGCTATTATTTGTAGTAATAGCCCCACCATCACCAAGACAGCCTAGATTCTTGGTAGGATAAAAGCTGAATATCGTTGCATCTGCTAAATTCCCTGCTTTTTCCCCTACTTGGTTTACTGCTCCGTGTGCTTGAGCAGCATCATCAATTAGAATTAAATTATTTTGACTAGTTATTTGTCTGATTTTTTCCATATCTGCTAACTGCCCATACAAATGGGTCACAACTATTGCTTTAGTATCTGTTGTTAGTGCTTCAGAAATTCTATCTGGGCAGATGGTATATGTTTTTTCATCCGGTTCCACCAATACGGGCTCCAGTCCTGCATGCTTAATAGATAAGATAGTTGCTATAAAAGTGTTAGCTGCCACTATTATTTTATCACCTTCTTTTAGTTTACCCAATTCTACATATCCCTTAAGCAATATTGTAAGTGCATCTAATCCGTTTCCTGTTCCTATACAATACTTAGTACCACAGTATTGTGCAAAAGCATTTTCAAAAGAATCTACCTTTTGCCCTAATATATACTGTCCTGAATCCAGAACAGAATCAAAGGCCTCTTGTAACTGTTTCTTATAAGGAGCATTCATACGATTAAGATCTAGAAATGGTACTTTCATAAATCACTTATTTTTAGCTTTAACCTATAAAAATCCTGTGTGTAAATTTCACAACCCAATTCCTCTTTTTGTTTTAGCAAACCAAAGTTACTTTGAGTTACCGTACCCATATCAAAAAATTTATACCCTTCTTCTTTATATCTTTTAATTAAAGTAATAAAAAGAAAATCCAATGCTCTATAAACCTGACCATCATTTGTAACCGCTCCATATTGAGATTTTACTACCTCTTTGGTTTTAAAAATGGTAATGCCTGCCAACACTTCATTATCCAAACTGATCACAAATTGCTTTATATTCTGCGGAAATTTCTTTTTGAGCAAATGAATCTCCTTAAGAGAATGTACAGGTTTTGTATGATGCTTTTCTTCTAACCTTGGAGTCAATACCTGATTCCAAAAATCAGAAAAATCATCAATCTCCTCAATTACAAAACCTATATTTTTCCTTTTTTCATAATGCTTTAGTTTATTTTTATGGATATTCATAGGCAAACGGTAATCTATCGCCAGATTAAGATCCCGACGATATAATTCTGCACCTAGTTCTGAAAAGAAAAAAGCAAGCTCATTTGAAGGCTTTTGATGGTAAAAACCCGGTATTGATTTGATAATTAAGCTATTAACTTCCCGAGAACGAAGAAAATCGGTCATATCTATAAGAATATTCTTTACCTTTTCTCCTCCAATACTTTTATCCAATATCAACCCACCATAGGTCAGTCCTTGATGAGAATGTAATGCTTTGTTTTTAATATTTGCAGGAAAAACACCAACTAATTTGGTACCATCAAAAATCAATAGTGAAAAATCTTCGAATCTATCCGAATGATATTCCATAAAATCTCTATGAAAAAGGAATGTCCCATTCTTAGAACCATCTATAAAACTATTCCACAAAGAATAGTCTTCTAATTGATATTTCTTAATTGTATACGCTGGCAAAATACTAATTTAAGAAAGTGAAAATAGCCAATTTGTTTGAGTATCCGGAATATTAGCCTTATTTTTAAAGATAGGCAAAAGAGTTATGCTACTTTTTTTACAAAAAGATAATAACAATTTATACCAGCAATTGCCGTGTTAGTAATAATTATTGGCCACGACCAATTGAGTAAAACCCCATAAATTACAAAAGCCACGCACCCCACAATGTTTATAAGACGAAGTTTTTTAATGTCGCTCATTAAAAAGGATACGAGTACCATGAATGATGCGAAATATCCAACTAATTCTGTTATGAAATTTTGATCTAAAAACATAAATAACTGTATTTTATCGATAAAAAAATACATTTTACCGATATTTTAAAGATTTTTACAAGTCCTTAATAGGTTTAAGAAATTACATTTACCAAAGGAAAAAACTGATAGAATAATCAATTTTCCTTCAAAAAACGAATTGATCCCAAAACCATAATTACCCCAAAATTTTGACAAAAAATCCCGAGTTTCCTCGGGATTTTTTCTTTATATATTTTAGAAACCAGATTAAACGATCTTATTTCTTTTACGTTCTACTTCTGTTAAGAATACTTTTCTTAATCGTAAATGATTAGGAGTTACCTCTACATACTCATCTTTCTGAATATATTCTAAAGCTTCTTCTAAAGAAAATTTTATTGCAGGAACGATCTTTGCTTTATCATCTGCACCAGATGAACGAACATTACTCAACTTCTTTGTCTTCGTGATGTTCACAACCATATCATCTCCACGAGAATTCTCTCCTATCACCTGTCCTTCATAAATATCCTCTCCCGGATCTACAAAAAACTTACCTCTATCTTGTAATTTATCTATTGAGTATGGTATTGCAGAACCTTTCTCCATAGACACTAATGAACCATTAATACGACCAGGAATATCTCCTTTAAGTGGTTGATATTCTTTAAAACGGTGTGCCATAATCGCCTCACCAGCGGTAGCAGTCAGTAATTGGTTACGTAATCCAATAATACCTCTAGATGGAACTAAAAATTCACAGACCATACGATCGCCTTTAGCTTCCATACTTAGCATCTCTCCTTTACGCATAGTTACCATTTCTACAGCCTTACCCGATACATTTTCTGGTAAATCAATGGTTAATTCTTCAATCGGCTCACACTTAACACCATCAATTTCTTTAATGATTACCTGTGGTTGTCCGATCTGTAATTCATATCCTTCACGACGCATTGTTTCGATCAGAACAGATAAGTGAAGTACACCTCTACCAAACACTAAGAATTTATCAGCACTATCTGTCTCATTAACTCTAAGTGCTAAGTTTTTCTCTAATTCTTTCTCTAATCTTTCCTTAATGTGCCTTGAAGTAACAAACTTTCCATCTTTACCAAAAAACGGAGAATCGTTAATAGTAAATAACATACTCATTGTAGGCTCATCAATTGCAATTGTCTTTAATCCTTCTGGATTTTCGATATCAGCAACAGTATCTCCAATTTCGAACCCTTCTAAACCTACTAAAGCACAAATATCTCCAGCTTCTACTTTATCAACCTTCATTCTTCCTAAACCTTCGAAAGTATGAAGCTCTTTAATCTTGGATTTCTTGATGGTTCCATCACGTTTCACTAATGAAACCTGCATTCCTTCAGTCAATGTTCCTCTTTGTAAACGACCAATTGCGATACGCCCGGTAAACGAAGAGAAATCTAAAGATGTAATTAGCATCTGTAAAGTTCCTTCTTCAACTTTAGGAGAAGGAATATGTTCCATCACCATATCTAATAATGGTTCTATACTATCTGTTTCTTTCTGCCAATCATCACTCATCCAGTTGTTCTTAGCAGAACCATATACTGTAGGGAAATCTAACTGCCACTCTTCTGCTCCTAATTCGAACATTAGATCAAATACCTTTTCATGCACTTCTTCTGGTGTACAGTTTTCTTTATCAACCTTATTTATTACTACACAAGGTTTTAAACCAAGATCAATTGCCTTTTGCAAAACAAAACGTGTTTGCGGCATGGGTCCTTCAAAAGCATCAACCAATAATAATACACCATCGGCCATATTCAATACACGCTCTACTTCTCCTCCGAAATCGGCGTGACCCGGTGTATCGATAATATTAATTTTTGTTCCTTTATACGTTACAGAAACATTCTTTGAAGTAATAGTGATTCCTCTTTCGCGTTCCAGATCATTGTTGTCCAAAATCAAGTCCCCTGTATTTTCGTTTTCACGAAACAATTGACAGTGATACATTATTTTGTCAACCAAGGTAGTTTTACCGTGATCTACGTGTGCAATAATAGCAATGTTTTTTATAGCAGTCATATACGCCTGAATTTAAGGCTGCAAATGTACGTTATATTTTAATAGGTTTTACACTAAATTAAAAATATTAAAAAATACTGAAAATCAAACACTTAAAACCTGTGCCTGAGGCTATTTATTCTTTGAAACCTAAATTATGTATCAGAACTTTATGATAGGTATTTTACTAACAAAAAAGAAAAATAGATTGACTAGCGCAATAATTGTATTAACCATCTTATTTCTTGTCATATAATCTTTTCATTCAATTAGTAAAACAAGTATCTTTGCGTTCTTAAACTATCGATATGGAACTTTCTAAGATTAAGAACCTAAAAAACCTGGACGCTGATAACTTTTTCCTCCTTGCAGGACCGTGTGCGATTGAAAGTGAAGAAATGGCGTTACGAATAGCTGAAAAAGTGGTAGAAATTACAGCTAAACTAAAAATTCCTTATGTTTTTAAAGGATCATTTAAGAAAGCAAATCGTAGCCGTATTGATAGTTTTACAGGCATCGGAAATGAAAAAGCGTTAAAGATTTTACGTAAAGTTGGAGAAACCTTCCAAGTGCCGACCGTAACAGATATCCATGAAAACAACGATGCTGTCATGGCAGCCGAGTATGTTGATATTTTACAAATTCCTGCATTTTTGGTTCGACAAACAGACTTAGTGGTTGCTGCTGCCAAAACCGGAAAAACGGTAAATTTAAAGAAAGGACAATTTATGAGTCCCGAAGCTATGCAACACGCGGTTAGAAAAGTACAGGATAGCGGTAGTGATCTGGCTATGATTACAGATAGAGGAACTATGTTTGGATACCAGGATATGATTGTTGATTTTAGAGGAATCCCAACAATGAAGCAATATGCGACAACTGTTTTGGATGTAACTCATTCTTTGCAACAACCTAATCAGTCTAGCGGAGTAACAGGTGGCAGACCCGATATGATAGAAACAATCGCACGAGCGGGAGTTGTAACTGGAGTAGACGGTTTGTTCATAGAAACCCATTTTGATCCGGCAAATGCAAAAAGTGATGGAGCAAATATGCTCGATTTGAAATATCTTGAAAAACTATTGAGTAATCTGGTAGCGATCAGACAAACGGTTAATTCGTTATAAACTTTTCGTTTCTGTACGTAAAGGCTTGCTGTAGAATCGCCACAAAGATCTCTTCATTTATTTCCTCAGGTTTCCAATAGCGTAACGACTTTACATATTTTCTTTTGTCCGTCACTAATTTATCCGCGTGATCGGTAAAGTATTGAGCACCCCAAAAACCGACATCAACATATCCTTTTGTTACATTTAGATAACAAACAGGACTCTTGCCTACATAATAAAAAGGCACTTTCCATTTAAATAATAACTCAGCTTCTGGTAATGTAGCTTCAATAATTACTTGCAAATGAAGTAACATAGTCTTAAACGGCTCCGGTTGATTTAAAATATACTCCTCTGCTGGTTTCACGGAATAGCGATTTTGATCAGCTAAATCTAAAAAATCATTTGCACAATTCAATAATTTAATTTTACTTTGTATTTCAAAGTACTTTTAATATGAGCACAGAAGATTATTTAAAAGATATCACAGAGATCAAGGATATGATGAACAAATCATCTCGATTTTTCTCTTTAAGTGGATTATCCGGAATCCTTGCAGGAATCTATGCGATTATCGGCGCAGCTTTTGCGTATTATTTGGTAAGTATCAGCGGAAGAGAATATTTAATTCTGCACGGAAAAATTTTCAATTACATCTTAATTGATCTAATCGGCATTGCTTTTTTAAGCATTGTTACAGCAGCTATATTAAGCAGTAGGAAAGCCAGAAAAAATAATGAAACCCTATGGAACAGTGCTTCTAAAAGATTGCTTACCGCCTTTTTGGTTCCATTAGTTACTGGAGGAATTTATATCTTAATCAAGATCTACAGTAATCATTATGGTCTAACAGGTTCTTTGATGCTTATTTTTTACGGATTAGCATTAGTGAATGCTTCAAAATATACGATTGGTAATGTAAAATATTTAGGGTATGTTGAAATTATATTAGGCTTAATCTGCGCAGTATATCCGGGTTATGGGTTTTGGTTTTGGGTTTTGGGTTTCGGTGTGATGCATATTATTTACGGAAGTTTGATTTACTTTAAGCACGATAGGTAAAAAGAATTTCCAATTTTGTAGAAATAAGAGATGAAAAATATAATCGGCAACATAAACAAAGCATTTGATCATCGGATTCGGTTAGGAATAATGTCGGTTCTGATGGTGAATGAATATGCCGATTTTAAAATGTTGAAAGAGTTATTAGGTGTCACTGACGGTAATTTAGCAAGTCATACCAAGGCATTGGAAAAAGAAGCATACATATTTGTCGAAAAATCATTTATTGGAAGAAAACCTAATACACGATATAGCGCAACCAAACAAGGTCGAGAAGCTTTTAAAAAACACGTAGAAGCCATTGAAAAATTATTAAAACAATAAAAACACACCCAAGAAATACTAATTCGGTAAACCGCATTGTATTTCAATCCCTCTCAAGAGGGAATCAACAAAACATATTTTTTTTATTATTTTACTTTGAATTTCAAAGTACTTTAGAAACAAGAAATGAGATCATTATTATTAGAAATATTATACGAATGGAGTAAAATCCCATATCAAAAATGGTTCAAAAAAGAGGAACCTTGGGATATTTCGGTATCACAATTATTGAAATTCCCAAAAGCCAGTCTTGGGTTTCACTTGGGAAGTTTTCTGCTTCAGCACGATTTCTCACCGCAACCCAAACTCGAAAATCACGATGTATTTCATGTACTAACCAAAACAGGAATTACCGTTCCGGAAGAGATATCCATGCAATACTATCTGTTAGGCAACGGTAAAAAAAGTGCATACCTCTTTACTGTCATCCTTGTTGGTACTCTAGTCTATCCAGACAAATTAAAGATGTTTAGCAATGCTTTTAAAAAAGGTCGAAATGCGTATGCATTCCATCAACTGGATTTCAAAAAATTATTACATCAATCCATAAACACTATACGAACCACATTTTTAATAGCTACCATATGCAAATAAAACAATCCGTAAATCGAAATGCTTTGATCATAGCAACCTTTAGCTTCTTATTTGGCACTATACTTTTACTAATACAGCTGATCACCAATTCGGAAAACATAATAATCTTCGGACTTTTTTATGTTTTGATAACGATGGTTTTAAATAGTATTACGCTTATTGGTGTTTTGGCAAATGCCATTGTAAACTATCATTGCTTTAAAGAAAACCTAAGTACTGTACTCATATTCTTGCTCAATATCCCCATTGCTATTGGGTACTTTCTAATCGTCATTAATAATCCTTTTCATAACGCTTTTTCACAATGAATTCATTCCAAAAACAAGTACCTTTTATCAAAGGATTCAGTATCGCAGTAGCTTTTAGTGTTGTGCTGCTTTTGATAAGAATTATGCGAGTAGAATCTTATTTTTTCTTATTCTTAGTGTGGAACTTATTTCTGGCCTGTATTCCTTACGGAGTAACGACCTTATTGAGCTTTAGCAAAATCCATAAGAATAAATTTCTATTTGCAATAGGTTTTATCTTTTGGCTTGCCTTTTTGCCCAATGCTCCCTACATCCTTACAGATTTACAACATATCCGCCTAAGCACGTTACACTCTGTTTGGTTTGACGTATTACTCATCTTATCGTTCGCGATTAATGGTTTGATCATAGGTTATGCTTCTTTGCGAACTATGCAGGAACTCCTTTATCAATATTTTTCAAAAAAGACGACCTACTTCATCGTTCATCTTACACTCTTTTTATCTGGTTTTGGAATTTATATGGGTAGAATATTACGATGGAATAGCTGGGATTTAATTCAAAATCCACTGGATATTTTGGGCGATATATTTCAGCGAGTCATATTTCCGATAGAACATATAAATACATGGTCATTCACAGTAGGTTTTGGTGGTTTTTTAATCATCACATACCATCTTATCCATTATTACACACAAGAAAATAATTAAAATCAAAACAAAACAAATTTCAAAAGTTATGGAAAATCAAAAACAAAAAAAGTCTTTCGGACAATGGATAAAAACTTCTATCACTGTTCGCATGTTGATGGTAGGCATACTCATTCTGGTATTATTAATTCCCTTATCTTATATCAAAAGCCTGATTCAGGAACGTGCTTACCGGCAAGAAGAAGTAGTAAGCGAGATAAACCAGAAATGGGGAAATGAAGTTTTATTATATGGCCCAATACTGAAAATCCCTTACAAAACCCATAAGTTTAAAAAAATATGGGATGAAAAAACGAAAGCCTATCTGCAGGAAGATATGGTATCAATTCATCATGCTTTTTTCTTTCCGAATACTTTGGATATAAACGCCAATGTTGAATCCGAAAATCTCGGAAGAAGTATTTATGAGTCAGTTGTATATACGGCTGACATGAAGATTAAAGGTTCTTTTATCGCTCCAAATTTTGAAATTCAGGATATCAAGCCGGAGGATGTTTTATGGAATAAAGCGACTATACTTATCAACTCTACCAATGCTAAAGGAATCAGAAGTAATCTTGAATTAAAAATTGGTTCTGAAAATTACCCATTACAATCAAAATATACTCAAAACTCTAACACCAATAGATTTGAAACTAAATTCTTAAAGGAAACATCTTTACCTAAAAACCGTGTAGTAAATTTTGAAATGGATCTAAAGGTAAACGGAAGTGAGCAATTACGTTTTATACCCGTAGGGAGAGAAACCGATGTAGCTATGACCTCCAATTGGGCTTCACCAAGTTTTAATGGTAATTATCTACCAGATACTAAAACCAAAGAAATTACAGAGAATGGTTTTAAAGCAAAATGGAAAGTACTACAAATCAACAGAGAATTTGAGCAGGAATTTTTTGGAGAATTACCATATATTAATTCCTCCGCTTTTGGAGTAAAGTTACTCATTCCTGTAGACGAATATCAAAAAAGTGAACGCGCTACAAAATATGGATATCTGGTAATAGCTCTAACATTTTTGGTGTTTTTTCTCATACAAACCGTAAGTAAAGTACATATTCATCCGTTCCAATATCTAATGATTGGATTAGCACTTACCATGTTCTACACCTTATTAATTTCTATTTCAGAACATTCAAGCTTTCTGTATGCATACGCAGTGGCCGGAATTGCTGTTGTCTTACTCATTTCAATTTATACCAAATCTATCTTAAAAAGTCTTAGATTTATGGGATTTATTGCTGCATCACTAATTGCATTATACACTTTTATTTTTGTGATTATCCAATTAGAAAGTTATGCACTACTGGTTGGAAGTATTGGATTATTCTTAATACTCGGGACTATTATGATGGTGTCCAGAAAAATTGATTGGGGAGAATAAAAATCATAAAACAATATTAAATGATAAGTAGAATGAATATATCAAAAAATAGTTACTACTACATATTTGGGATATTTCTTTTTGTATTGCTAAAATTTGGATTTAGGCAATCGAATTTACAAGATCTCACTTTTTTAATCAAACCTACAGATTCTCTTATAAGTATTATAACGGGATCGACATCAGTATACTTAGAAAATATCGGATATTACCATCAAAAACTTGATATCATTATCGATAAGTCTTGCGCTGGCTTTAATTTATGGACAATTCTGTTTCTATTAATATTATATCCGCTAATCACTTATGTAAATTCGCACTCAATCAAAGTAATAATGATGCCGATAGTTTTATTACTTTCTTTGGTTATTACAATCCTTGTGAATACTTCAAGGATTTTCGTTTCTATTGTTTTACAAAATAAGCTTAGTGAAATTCTACATCTTCAAACTGACTTGATTCATGAAGGCTTAGGCATTCTAATTAATTTATCATTTTTAATACTTACCTATTTAATTATTGATACAATAATCAAAAAATATATCTGTTATGTACAACTTACGTAATCCCAAGTGGTTGCTTCTTATCAATACTCTACCAATTGTATTAATATTCTTACTTTTTTGGAGTCAGTTTACCATCATAAAAAGTCTTCTTGAAAATTCGAATCTCCAATACTGGAAGATATTTGGAAGCATTCTCTTGCTATTAGGGCTGCTAAATTTAATTTATACCACATTTTTAATCGTTCGAAAAAGAGAAGTCTCTTACATTTACGGATGGATTGCCTTATCGCTTTATATTCCCTTTATTTATATATACAGCCAATATTCAGATCAGATCATCCCATTTTCGATACCAAGATGGATGGTATCGGGTAATATTGTTTTATATCTAGGCACTTTTTTAATGCCCTCCTTAGTTTATTCTCTATTTATTATTGTTCTTCAGCTTACATCCAAAAATAAGAATCATAATGCATTGATCAATTTTTTTGCGGCTATCGCAGTTCCCATTTGTTGGTATGTTTTTTCGCAAATCATTATTCCATTATGGCAGCCGTTTGATCACCAATTTGGCATTCACACTATACTCATATTCATTATTATTGGAACATTATTTTTTTTATTTTTTGTGATTCGCGGAGTATATATTTTGACTATAAAAAAGGGGGCAACCTGGAAAAAATATCATCTAATCTGGAAAATCCCTATAGCTATTTTATTTCCTCTTTTAGGGCTAGCTGTTAATAACGGATTATTATTTAATCAATACGGAATAAATGATTCAGGAATTTTTGGAAATTTCACGAGTAGTTGGTTCTACATCTTAGCGGTAATAAATGGAGTTTTGGTATGCTTACCTGATATTAAAAATAACACATACCAAATTTTGGTATTCGCAGGAAGAAGTATAACATTCTCTTATACCTTTTATTTCTTTATGGTTTTCCTTCCTTTTCTCCCTTTATCTGTTATTGCAATTGTGGCAGTTGGAATTGGATTTTTAATGCTTACTCCGTTGCTTCTTTTTATCATCCACGTTCAGGAACTCCTGAAAAATTTTGCCCAACTGAAAAGTCGAATTTCCCTTAATGTACTGCGAGGTACTTTTGTTTTAAGTTTTTTAGTAATTCCTTTATGCATTGCAATTGTCTACAAATTTGATCGATACACTCTAGAGGAAACATTAGACTATGTATATACACCTAACTATTCCGAAAATTATTCAATCGACACTAAAACCTTAAAAAAAACCATTCAAACTATCAAGGAACATAAGAAAAACAGAAATGATGATTTTTTAGCAACACGGCAAATTCCATATTTATCATCTTTTTATAATTGGATGGTACTGGATAATCTTACGTTATCTAATCCTAAAATAGACGCTATCGATCATATCTTTTTTGGAACACCTCCTGAACAACTATGGTATGATCAATTAAGAAATGATCAGGTACATATTTCTAATATACAAAGTGAAAGTAGCTACGATAAGACCCAGGATGTTTGGAAAAGCTGGATTCATCTCGAAATAAAAAATCCCAGTTCTGATAGATTTAAGGAATATGCAACTACTATAAAATTGCCAGATGGAAGTTGGATTAGCGATTATTATTTATATGTTGGAGATAGAAAAGAAATGGGAATATTAGCAGAAAAGAAATCCGCAATGTGGGTGTTTTCGCAGATAAGAAATGAGAATAAAGATCCTGGAATTCTATATTATCTTACCGGCAACAAAGTGGCTTTTAGAGTTTTTCCTTTTACTGAAAATGAAACCAGAAAAACCGGAATCGAATTCATACACAAAGAACCTATTACCTTACAAATTGATAACCATTCTGTAACTCTAGGTAGTGACACAAAGGGAAAGGTCGACCGTACAATAGATATGGCTGGTTTGAGTTATATTCCTTCTAAAATCAAAAACACCTTACCGTCGACACAAAGAAAACCGTATTTTCATTTTCTGGTTGATGCTTCTTCAGGTAAGGAAGATTATATTCATAACTTCAGTGATCGAGTTCAGAAAATAATGAATAAATATGGCGAACAAACTACAGAGGCAAAAGTTAGTTTTGTAAACACCTACACTTCCTCTCATATAACCTTAGATGATTGGAAAAGGGAATTTGCACAACAATCCTTTGAGGGAGGGTTTTATCTGGATAGAGCAATCAAAAAAACCTTATCTGAGTCTTATCAAAATCAGAAAGATTCTTATCCTATCATCGTAGCAGTAACAGACACCTTAAATCATGCTGTGCTAGATAAAGATTTTTCTGACTTTAAGGTTGCATTTCCGGATCACGATAGATTTTATAATCTTACTGAGAATGCTGTGCTCGAACCACATTCTCTTTTAGACAACCCAAAGAAAAAAATAGAGGATTCTATTCCGGTAAGATTTGATCAACAAGTCCTTGTCTATAAACATAAAGATCAATCCGTAACTTATCTTCGTGATGACAATAATCCAAGTATTATTCTCAAAAATGGTTCCTATACCAGTAGCGAAGATTCTATTGCTGAAAAAAAATGGCTTAATGGATTAATAATGCAAGGTATGTGGTTATCTCAGACATTTTTTCCAGAACAGGGAAAAGAAAATTGGCTACAACTGGTAAAAAGTAGTTTTATTTCCAAAATAATGACTCCGGTAACCTCCTATATCGTTGTGGAGAATGATGCACAAAAAGCAATTCTAAAAAGGAAACAAGAACAAATATTATCAAGTAATAAAAATCTAGACATTGGAGAAGACACAGCTAGAATGAGCGAACCTCATTTTTTTGTGTTGGTGGTTTTGTTTGGTATATTTCTCTGGTATAAAAAAAGACAAAAATCGAAAACCTTACTGTAGTAGGTATGATAATAGCGTGTTTCAGATTTTTAAAGCACGCCTTTTTTTAAAACAAAGATTTGTTTCTTTTCGAAATTGTGTTTCAAAAATAAAACCAGTACTTTTCGTTTTTAAATAATTTCCAATCCAGATTGAATTGATCAAATAAAGACACCCATGAAAAAGATCACGCTCACAACACTTATTGCTATTTCTACTTTGTCTATTTTTTCTTGTAAAAAAGATGTTGACAAAAAGATCATCACAGAAGAAATAAAATTCACAAAAGAAGGAGAACTTTCTATTTACTCTGTAAAAGATTCTATACCTACTAAAATTGTTGCCTTAGATATCGAAATTGCTGATAATGATTATGAAAGAGAAACAGGCTTAATGTATCGTAAGTCGATGGAAGAAAAAAGAGGAATGTTTTTTATTCAGGAGAATCTAAGACCTCAAAGCTTCTATATGAGAAACACACTGATTCCGCTCGATATTATTTATGTTGATGATCAATACAAAATTGTGAGTTTTCAAAAAAACGCAAAACCATTAGATGAAACTTCGCTTCCCTCAATAAAACCTGCAAAGTATGTTTTAGAAATCAATGCTGGATTATCGGATCAATGGAATCTTAAAGAAGGGGATTCTATTTCTTTTAAAAGTATCAACTAAAATTACAATAAACATTCCTTAATGGAATGCGATAATGTTGGTTTGTTTACAGCACAATTCACTAGTCAAATATCCCTAACTTTTCCATATATAAGATTTTGAAAATCAAATATCAAAGCATCATATGGATTCAAAAATTAAAAAGGTTGTTCGCGTAGGTTACGGTGCAAAGGGCATAGTATACGCTATAACCGGAATTTTAGCGTTTATGACAGCCTTTAATATGGGAGGTGAAAAGGCAGGGAAACTACAAGTTATTCGGTTTTTAGAAGAGCAATCTTTTGGTAAAATAATCTTGGCAATATTAGGACTTGGACTTATTTGTTACGCTGTTTGGAGATTTATACAAAGTATTTCTGATCCAGAAGAAATTGGAACCGACGGTAAAGGAATCGTAAAAAGAGTTAGTTTTTTTATAAGCGGTGCCGTTTATTTAGCTCTGGGATTCTTTTCTATCATTGAAATTTTTAAGGAGCCTGGTCACACTAATAATTCTTCAAATTTAGGAAATTATTCATCCTATATTTTTATTGGTATTGGAAGTGCACTGGCTATTAAAAGTATATACCAATTCGTGAAAGCTTACAAAGGAGACTTTCTCAAAAAATTCAATATTTCAAAAATATCCAGTGTTACTCTAAAAACACTTTTAAAAAGAATTGGATATGTTGGATTGATTTCTCGGGGTATTGTAATTGCCATAATAGCATATTTCTTTATAAAGGGTGGAATGAATGCTACTTCATCCTCTTCTGGTGAAATAAAAGGAACAAGCGAAGCTTTCTCTTTCATACAACAAAATACATCCGGTCCTTGGATTTTTGGATTGGTTGCTTTAGGACTTCTTTGCTACGGCATTTATATGTTTGCTATGGTAAAATACAGATCCTTTGATGACTAACTCCAAACAAAAAAATCCCTGAGCCAATAACTCAAGGATTTTTTGCTATCTTAAACATAAAGATTTTTACTCTTCAGTTTTCTTCTTTTCTTTTAGTCCAACCTTCTTTACTGTATCATACATTACTGGAGTTGCAATGAATAATGAAGAATACGTACCTACTAGAACACCAATAATTAACGAGAACATAAATCCTCTTAATGGCTCTGCAAAAATGAAGATTGCAATCAGTACTAATAAAGTAGTTAATGAAGTATTCAACGTACGGCTTAGCGTACTGTTTAATGCTCCATTAATATTCTTATCTAAGGTCCAAGTAGTATGTTCTGCAAAATATTCACGGATTCTATCAAATACAACCACCGTATCATTCAGAGAGTATCCAATAACCGTTAATATTGCTGCGATAAATGCCTGATCTATTTCCATATTAAATGGCATAAATTTCCAAGTTAATGAGAATACACCTAATACTACTAAAACATCGTGGAATACAGCAGCAACAGCACCTAAACTAAATTGCCATCTTCTAAATCTCAATAAGATATATAAGAATACTACGATTAACGACCCAATAACTGAAATATAAGCGGCCTGCTGAATATCATCTGCAATGGTTGGCCCAACCTTCATAGAACGCATAATCCCCTCTTGTTTATCTTCATCTCCATTAGAGAATTCTTCATAGTTCATTCCATCTGTTAAGTAAGGCTTCAATGCAGTAAACAAAGAATTAGAAATCTCAGAATCTACAGCTTCGCCAGTTTCATCTACCTTATATTTAGTCGTAATTTTTAACTGATTATTAGCTCCCAAGGTTTTGGCCTGCGCGCTACCAAAGACAGCTACCAAATCCTTTTCTACATCAGACGGAACAACATCCTTAGCAAAACGAACGGTATATGTTCGACCTCCAACAAAATCTACACCTTCATCCAAACCTTGTGTAAATAGAGATCCTAATCCCGCGAAAATGATAACAGCCGAAATAACATAAGCAATCTTTCTTTTTCCTAAGAAGTTAATATTTACATTCTTAAACAAGTTCTTAGTTGCAGCTGTTGAAAATGCCAATTCCTTACCGTTCTTACCATATCCATCAATAAATAATCTAGTGATGAAAATAGCAGTGAATAATGAAGTAAGAATACCAATTAATAAGGTAGTTGCGAATCCTTTAATAGGTCCTGTACCGAAGAATAAAAGAATTAAACCAGTAAGACCTGTAGTTATATTCGCATCTAAAATCGATGATAATGCATTATTAAAACCATCTTTAATCGCATCGACCTGAGACTTCCCTTTAGCCAGCTCTTCTTTAATTCTTTCAAAGATAAGTACGTTTGCATCCACAGACATACCAATCGTTAATACAATACCTGCAATACCAGGTAATGTTAATACCGCTTTTAATCCGGCTAATACTCCAAAAATAAACAAAATGTTTACTACCAAAGCAACATCCGCGAATGCTCCTGCTTTACCATAGTAAAAGATCATCCATATTAGGATCAATACTAATGCAATACCAAAAGACATAATACCACTATCAATCGCTTCCTGTCCTAAAGAAGGTCCAACTACTTCACTTTGTATAATGTCTGCAGAAGCGGGTAATTTACCAGCTCTTAAAACATTTGCTAAATCTTGTCCTTCTTCAACTGTAAAGTCTCCAGAAATTTCACTTCTACCACCTGTAATAGCTCCTTTAGAAACTCCCGGTGCAGAGTACACAATATTATCTAATACAATTGCAATTTGTCCTCTTGTCTGAGAAGCTCTTCCTGTCATTTCTGCCCATTTCTTAGCTCCTTTTCCATCCATCTGCATAGTTACTACAACATTGTTAAGCTGATCGTAAGATTGTGCAGCATCTGTGATTACTCCTCCACTTAGTTCTGGAGTATCATCACGATTTCCTTTTAAGGCATATAGATCTACTCTTTCACCTTCTTTTTCAGGCTTACTCCAAGCAAATTTTGTAAATCGCAACGATTGCGGTAATAAAGCTCGGATGTCTTTTCTGTTAAGGTATTCATCAAATTGTTCTACATCTTTTATAGCAACAGAAAACAATGCTCCCGGAACAGATGGAGCTCCAATTAGATCATTGATTGGATTTACTTGCTCTTCAACATCTGTAGAGTCTTCAGAATCTGCTAGTAATTTTTCAATTTCTGCATCTGCATCTGTTTTTGTAGTATCTACCTGAGCAGAATCGACAGCTTTCTCAGATTCTGCTACTTCCTCTTCAACCTCTTCTTTTGAATCTTTAGCGTCTAATTCGCTCTTCAGCTTATCATTCATTCTTCTTATAAAAAGTCCAAGCTCCTGAGAGCTTTCAACGTCCCAAAATTCTAATTGCGCGGTACTCTGTAAAAGTTTCTTTACACGATCCACATCTTTTGCTCCCGGTAATTCTACCAAAATACGTCCGGATTCTCCCAAACGTTGGATATTTGGCTGTGTAACCCCAAACTTATCAATACGCTTACGCAATACTTCGAATGCAGAAGTTACTGATTCGTCAATTTTTCTTTTTAAAATCGGTTTTACAATATCATTCGACATATCAAAAGTGATGTCATCACTTAAGTTTTTATTTGCAAAAATATCCGGTGATGCTAATTGTGCATCCGGTATTTTTTCAAACTCAATAAAAAAGTCTTCTACATATGTATTTTGACTATTTTTCTGAGTTTCGTCTGCAGCATCTAATGCCTGAATAAAGGCAGGGTTTTTAGAATTATTAGCCAATCCTTCTAAGATATCCCTAACAGAAATTTGTAGAATAACATTGATTCCTCCTTTAAGGTCAAGTCCTTTATTAAGTTCCTTAGCTTTAGCGTCGTTATAACTGAAGTTTGCAAAGATCGGATCCTTACCTATAGAATCCAGATAATTACGTTCTGCTGCTTCTCTTTTCTTAGAGTAATCCTCAACAGTTTCCGGAAATTTATTAATGGCATAAACTTCAGCCTCTTTTTCTTTTGTATATGTTAGGTAAGTAAATGATAATTGGTAAATACATACCAATCCAAATAAAATCGCAAATACTCTAACAAGTCCTTTGTTTTGCATTGTTTTTTATTTTGGTTGAATCTTTCTAATGAATAATTCCAAGAATTAGTCAAAATTCAACAATTATTTAATTAATATTCTATGATTAATAAGCTTTGTCACGATTTGGACATTAGCATATAAAACTCAATGACCAAGAGACCAGATGATCTCTTTCATTACCAGTTTAAATGTTTGATTTTTTGGATTTCTACAATAAGAACTCCTTTAGGAAATAGGTCCGGCTCTTACTTCTGGGATCTTATAAGTAATGTTATCAATAGCAATTGAGATTGCACTGTTAACTTTTTGAGCTAATTTTAGTAAGGCATCAATATGACCGGCTTTATGCTCTGCTACAAAACTATGGCCATAAGAACCAGAAGCTCTATCTTGTTTTTGTTTTACTTCTAAAACATAGATTCCGTTAAAATCTGAATCAAGGTCTGCACTTTTTTGAATTTGATAGACATCCAGATTATAATGTGATGAATCTCCATCAAAAGGGGATGACTTCTGAGTGCTACCTTCATCATAAAAAGCGTGATTCAGAGCGACTTTTCGTTCGTTAGAAAGTATTTTTTTTATACTCTCTACATCTGCATCGCTATAATAGGCAATCTTAAGTCTGCCATTATGTGGTTCTTTTGATATTCTTGTGTTGGTAACTCCTATGGATTCCAATTGCTTCTTTACAATTGCAATTGCATTTTGAGCTTCGAGAGAAGTTACTTCGACATCAGTAAATTCTAGAACAATTTCTTGATTAGGCACAACAGTTTGCTGCTGCATTACAACAAGCAATGCAACTGCTGAAATTAAAATCTTGAAATACCATTCTTTTTTCACGGCGCAAATATAGAAAAATTAAAACTTCATTACTAAAGTCTTTTTATAAATAACAATTAGCATCATACTCATAAACTCTATCGCTCTGCTTTTATTTTATTTCTTTCACCTTAACTTCAACAATACTCATTTTAGGTATTGAACCCGACATCAGGATGTTTGCAAAGTCTTGAGCTTCTTCTACCGTAAAATCTCCAGATATTTCAGAACGACCTGCGTGTATCGGGCCAGCTGATACACCAGGCGCACTGTATACCTGATCATTTAAAACAATGGCGATGTTGGATCGTTCCTGAAAAGCTTTACCTGTTAAGTCTTCCCATATCGCAGCTCCTTCTTCATTCATCTGCATAGAAATTACTGGTCTTTCGAATGAATCATAGTTCATAAAGGCATCTGTCACCACATCTCCGCTAAGCGCAGGTTTACCTAGTCTATTTTTCTTAAGAACATATAAAGGAAAATATCCTGTTCCCTTTTCTTTTATACCCCATAAAAACTTTACGTATCGTTTCTTTGCAGGTAAGGCTGATTCAACTCCCTTCATAGAAAAATATCTATTTACTGTGGCTGTATCCTTTTCTTCTACGGAAAACAAAATAGGCCCTCCCGGATATCCGGATTCTTTGATTAAATCTTGGAAAGGATGTGCAACAGAATCCTTATTTTTTACTTGCTCATAAACCTTTGCAAGAAACGAGAACATTTCTTCATTTTTGTAGGTTTCATAAAAATCCAATTTTCCAGGATTAACTAGATACCTATTAAATCTTTCAGTTTGGTAAAAAGTAGTAACTGTAATCTTGATTTGATTTTTTTCGGGTATCGATAAAAATTCAGAGTTCACAGCAATTTTTTTTAGTCTTTTTTGCAATTTTTGAACGATTGAATTGAGCTCCTGATCTGTATTCACAGTCTCGTCTAATTCTAGAGTGATTTCAATAACTTTATTGGGCTTTGGACCATAATCGCAAGAAATCATTAACCATAACAGCAGGAGGATTCTTGTAGATATTTTGAATATGCTAAAGGATTTTTTGAACATATATATTTATTTAAACTCGTATTATGTATTAGAACTTTGTAATGAGAATTGAAAGCACCATGAAATATGACATTTTCTAAGTTTTAGCATAGCATCGCTATGGTTACATTTAAAAATGTAGGGAAACGGTATATTTTGCAGTGATTTCAAGATGTAATAAATTTTCTAATGCATAATGCGGGTAAAAGACAAAGAGCCACTAATAAAATAGCAGCCCTTATATCTTATCTTGAATTTTGATTGACTATAGTTCTAGCAATCCATTTGTTTTCTTTACTCCTTCTGCACTTTCTGCAAGCTTTTCTTTTTCAGCATCAGTTAGTTTGATTTCTACTACCTTCTCAATACCATTTCTACCTAATACCACAGGTGCTCCAATACATAAATCATTCAACCCATATTCACCTTCTAGTAAAGTAGAACAAGGAAAGATCTTCTTTTGATCGCAAGCTATTGCTTGTACAAGTCCAGAAACTGCCGCTCCCGGAGCATACCAAGCAGAAGTTCCTAGTAAACCTGTAAGTGTAGCTCCACCTACTTTAGTATCTGCTGCAACTTGTTCTAAACGATCTTCTGAGATAAATTCTGAAACCGGCACGCTATTTCTTGTTGCTAATCTTGTTAATGGCACCATTCCTTTGTCACTATGACCGCCGATCACCATTCCATCTACATCAGAAATAGGAGCTCCTAATGCCTCAGCTAACCTATATTTGAAACGCGCACTATCCAAAGCGCCGCCCATTCCTATAATTTTATTTTTCGGAAGATCCGTTGTTTTATGTACCAAATATGTCATCGTATCCATAGGATTACTAACTACTATGATAATTGCATTTGGAGAATGCTCAATTAAGCTAGAAGAAACAGTTTTTACGATTCCGGCATTGATTCCAATCAATTCTTCACGTGTCATCCCTGGTTTACGAGGAATCCCTGATGTTATTACAGCAATATCACTTCCTGCAGTTTTTGAATAATCATTGGTAGTTCCTGTTATTTTGGTGTCAAAACCATTTAAAGAAGCTGTCTGCATCAAATCCATTGCTTTACCCTCTGCATATCCTTCTTTGATATCTAACAATACTACTTCTGAAGCAAAATCCTTAATGGCGATATACTCGGCGCAACTTGCACCTACTGCACCGGCTCCTACTACTGTAACTTTCATTATCTCTATTTTTGAATGTTAATTAAAATTTTTTGCATCGCGAAAATACGAATTCTTTACCGATTTCTTTACTCTTCAAAATGGTTAATTATTGATAAATGATATTGGTCAGAATTCAGATAAAAACTACACTTTTTCTCATAAAAAAAGGTTCGTAAAATTACGAACCTTACAATAAGTTTCATTTTCATTTTACCATCCAAAATTTAATCCGATAGACAGGTTTTGGTAGTTTTGAAGTGTATAATCCAGATTCGCTCTAAAGAACCCTAATTTCACATTAGCACCAATAGTTGCTTTGAGACCCGAAGTTTTATTGTCCACAGAGATTGGATCCTCTACTGTTTGCGAAGCCAGAGGACCATTTTCCACTTGGTAAGTCCCTAAAATATCTGCCGTACTATTTCCTGTATAATATCCAAATCCCCCGTAAAAATTAAACTTTGGAAGCTTTGTAGAAATGATACCACTCACCAACCAGGAATTGGATTTTAAACGGATTTCCTGATCTGCTCCATCTATTCCACTGTCTGCGGTAAAATCATAAAATCCTCTTACATTAGTATATCCGATTAATCCGGAAAACCTAAACGGAAGCCTTTTCCAAGAAAAAATCCAATCTGTCAATTCGTGTTGTACCGCCAATCCATACAAGAAAACTTCGGTGTTTTCTCTGATAGCAATCTTAGGTAAAAATCTTGCCTTAACCTCGGTACTTCTGGAAATCCCCATAGAACCTTGAAGAAATGCTGTAGGTGCAATATTAACTTCTTGTCCACCAATACCGTCTGGCAATGTAATTTCTACCGGAGTTAATTGACCTTGATCTAACACCACAACGATATCTCCTCTATTACCACCAAATGCATTCGCTACAAGTTGACTTGGCGGACCTTCCCTAAATTCAACTCCATCATACTCAGCTGTATTCAGAATAAATGATTGTTTTTCTTCTCTTACAAACGAAAGGTTTCCAACGAAACCTACTTCAAAACGCCATAATTTCTTTACTTCTGCTGTTTTATACCAACCATTGGACATACTATTTACCAATGCTTCTCCGGCAGGAGCGAAGTAATCTGTACTAAAACGCTGCGCGTTTTCAATACCTAGTTCTAACAATTGATCTACATTGGTTTGTGCATATGAAACTTTTATCGAAAGTATCATAAAAAGTAGTATTGTTTTTTTCATCTGCTTGTATATTATTTTTCAATTATCAGATGAAATGTACAAAGCAAAATATTTAAAAGATAAAATACTTTGACACGCTCATTTCATAAGATTTGGGTGTTATAGGCGGAACAATATATAAAAAAATCCGCTATACAGTGTACAACGGATTTCAATCTTAAATTATTAAGAGATACTTATATTATGCATCAATGTTTGCATAGATCGCATTTTTCTCGATAAATTCTCTACGAGGCGGTACCTCATCCCCCATTAGCATAGAGAAGATTCTGTCTGCCTCGGTTAAATTATCTATAGTCACCTGACGCATAGTTCTAAATTCAGGATTCATAGTAGTGTCCCACAACTGTTCTGCATTCATCTCCCCAAGACCCTTATATCGTTGGATCTTAGTATTTTCTCCAAATTCCTGAACAATTCTATCGCGTTGATCATCATTCCACGCATACTGTTTCTTAGCTCCTTTTTTAACTAAGTATAACGGCGGAGCAGCAATATAAATATGGCCTGCTTCAATTAATTCTTTCATATATCTAAAAAAGAACGTTAGAATAAGTGTCGCAATATGACTACCATCAACGTCCGCATCACACATAATTACTATTTTATGGTAACGCAATTTAGAAAGATTCAATGCTTTGCTATCCTCTTCAGTACCAATAGTAACTCCTAGCGCCGTAAAAATATTTTTGATCTCTTCGTTCTCAAAAACTTTGTGATGCATGGCTTTTTCTACGTTTAGGATTTTACCTCGTAAAGGAAGAATAGCCTGAAACATTCTATCGCGACCTTGTTTAGCGGTTCCACCTGCAGAATCTCCCTCTACCAGAAACACCTCGCATAATGCAGGATCCTGCTCAGAACAATCTGATAATTTACCAGGAAGACCACCAATACTCATCACGGTTTTTCGTTGTACCATTTCACGAGCCTTTTTAGCTGCGTGTCGAGCTTGTGCTGCAAGAATTACCTTTTGAACGATAATCTTAGCATCGTTAGGATTCTCTTCTAGATAGTTTTCC
This sequence comes from Aquimarina besae, assembly GCF_042434905.1. Taxonomy (NCBI): domain Bacteria; kingdom Pseudomonadati; phylum Bacteroidota; class Flavobacteriia; order Flavobacteriales; family Flavobacteriaceae; genus Aquimarina; species Aquimarina besae. The sequence continues at coordinate 2,140,114 of NZ_CP170199.1, read as the reverse complement.
AACATCTCTGAAACCGCCTGAGACACAGCCGAAGTAACCTCTCTGTTTCCTAATTTGGTTTTGGTCTGACCCTCGAATTGTGGTTCTTGGACTTTTACCGAAACAATAGCCGTTAGTCCTTCTCTAAAATCATCTCCTGCTACTTCGAACTTTAACTTGTCCAATAATCCAGAAGCATCAGCATATTTCTTTAATGTCGACGTAAGTCCTCTTCTAAAACCCGAAAGATGTGTACCTCCTTCGTGAGTATTAATATTATTAACATAAGAATGTAAATTCTCTGCATAAGAATCATTATAGATCATAGCCACTTCTACAGGAATATCATTCTTTTCCCCTTCCATAGAAATAACATCTCCAATAATAGCATTACGACTGGCATCTAAGAATTTAACAAACTCTTTTAACCCTTCTTCAGAATGAAATGTTTCTGTAACAAAATTTCCGTCATCATCGGTATGACGTTTATCTGTAAGAGTTATGGTAATTCCCTTATTAAGATATGCCAGTTCTCTCATACGACTGGCTAACGTATCGTAATTGTACTCTAATGTCTGCTGGAATATTGTGGCATCCGGTTTAAAAATAACAATCGTACCGTTAAAATCCGTATCACCGGTAGATTTTACAGGATATAAAGGCTTTCCTCTTTCATATTCTTGCTCCCAAACTTTTCCATCTTTGTGTACAATTGCGTGTAAGTGATCAGAAAGCGCGTTTACACACGAAACACCAACTCCGTGAAGACCACCAGATACTTTATAGGAGTCTTTATCAAACTTACCTCCAGCTCCGATTTTAGTCATCACTACTTCTAGAGCCGAAACGCCTTCTTTTTTATGTATTCCAACAGGAATACCACGACCATTATCTTTAGTAGTTATAGAATTGTCTTCATTTATTGTCACATCTATAGCATCACAATGACCAGCCAGAGCCTCATCAATAGAATTATCTACTACTTCATACACCAAGTGATGCAATCCTCTTACTCCCACATCTCCGATATACATGGACGGTCGCATGCGTACATGCTCCATTCCCTCTAACGCCTGAATACTATCGGCTGAATAATTACTTTTCTTTGCTTCTTCGCTCATAAATCAGCTTTAATTAATTACAATTTTTGGTCAACAAACAAAGATAAAAAAAGAGAGAATGGTTCAAAGGATTTTATAAGATATGATTTAAAGAGTTATCAACAATTAGTTAAGAATAGTACGAGAAAACGAAAAAAACCTCTTAAAAGCGATGAAAATGACCTTAAAATGGATTTAAGACTTATTTAATAATTTCTTTTATGAACCAAATGCTCTTACAATGATTTGTAAATAAACATTTTAAAACAAAAAGCACTTTGATATTCGTAATGTAAACAATTTATAAAACATTATAAAATTAAAAACTAACTACTATAGAATTATGATTCAAAATCTTTTACCACAACGCTTTCTCAATCAACCCCTACGAATAATAAAAGCCGACTAATTTGAAGAACATCATTAGCAATATTATCAATTCTTCTCGTTAAAGAAATGCGGTATAAATTCCGTGCAATTAAAACAATGTAAAACACACAATCAACTAATTTATTTTAAAATGAAAACTAAAAAATTGATCAATTTTGGAAAAGCGGCCGTTATTTGTCTAGGGCTTTTTACAAGTTCTTGTACAAACGAAAGTTTTGAAGAAATATCTGGAAACCAAGAGACTGAGTTAGTCAAAAAATTCTTTAATGACGATGTTGTACTCGTTGAAGATTTAGGAGATGGCACTTATTTAGGTGGTGATATTATTTATGAATCCAGACAATTAACGGATCAAAGAATTGGATATGATCCAAATCCCACTCCAGATCAAGAGCTTGATGAAAGACTTGGTTTCTACAGAGGCGTACAAAAGTGGCCTAATAATACTATTATTTATGTTTTTGACGGCAATTTGACCAATAATCAAAGACAAGTTTCTTTAAATTCTATGCAGGAATGGAATACCAAAACTAATATAAAATTTAAAGAAAGAACCAATGAAGACTATTATGTAACCATTACTAACAGTGGTCGTAATTGTAATTGTGCAAGCGCCAACCTTGGTGTTAACGGAAACCGTGGTCGAATTAACATGGGGGTTCAAACCAGCGAAGTAGTAATGATCCACGAAATAGGACATACTCTTGGGTATATTCACGAGCAAACTCGTTCGGATAGAGACAACCACGTAAGAATTCTTTTTGAAAACATACAAAGTGGAGCTGAAAGTCAGTTTAGAAAAAATGAAAACTCTGTAAATATTGGTGCATTTGACATCAAATCTACTATGATGTACGGAGCATATACATTTAGCAAGAATGGGCTGCCAACCATCGTTCAATTAGACGGTACAACGCATCCAAGAAGAAGACCAGAGTTATCCGCAGGTGATATCGCAGGAACTAACCAGATCTACCCTGCCGGAGACGGTGACGGAGGTGACGGTGGCGGTAACGGAACTGATATATGCGATGGAGTTGACGAATGGTCTAGCAATGCTAATTATCGTGTGGGTGATAGAGTTACCTATCGGGGATCTTTATACGAAAGAGATTATTACAGATGGAATCGATTAGGAGCTTGTGGTGATACGCAGATTTCTGATATTTGCGATGGTGTAGCAGCATATAATGGGAATACAAACTACGCTGCTGGAGATTTAGTAACATATAATGGTTATTTATACAAAAAACTAAGCAACGGCGGATGGTCTAATCAAGGTAGATGTCAAAGCAACTAGAAGATCAAGCAACCAAATAATAGTAATAAACAAAAACCCTGGGAATAAATTCCCGGGGTTTTACATCTCAATTAACTCAACTTTCAGCGACTCAAGCTGAAATTCTTAAATTCCTTTTATTTTATTCTACAACTTGATCTAGTAAATAAGCATCATCGTGAACGTTTGCAACCGCTCTTCCGCTTGGATCATTCATGTTTTTGAACGCTTCATCCCACTCTAAGGCTATTTTCGTACTACAAGCTACTGAAGGTTCTTGTGGAACGCTTAGAGCTGCAGCATCACTTGGAAAATGTTCCTCAAATATCGATCTGTAGTAAAACTCTTCTTTATTTTGTGGTGTTTGAATCGGAAATCTATAGTGTGCATTTGCCATTTGCTCATCTGTCACCTCTGTTGCAACAACTTCTTTTAACGTATCAATCCAACTATATCCTACCCCATCAGAGAATTGTTCCTTTTGTCTCCACGCTACACTTTCCGGTAAATAGGATTCAAAGGCTTTACGTATTACCCATTTCTCCATTCTTTCACCGTTGATCATTTTATCTTGTGGATTAATACGCATTGCTACGTCCATAAATTCTTTATCTAAAAAAGGGACTCTTCCTTCAATTCCCCATGCGGCCAGTGACTTGTTTGCACGCAAGCAATCATACATATGTAATTTATCCAGTTTTCGCACAGTTTCTTCGTGAAACTCTTGGGCATTTGGCGCTTTGTGGAAATACAAGTAACCACCAAATATCTCATCTGCTCCCTCTCCAGACAACACCATTTTTACACCCATAGATTTGATAACTCTTGCCATTAAATACATTGGAGTTGATGCTCTAATCGTAGTAATATCATAAGTTTCAAGATTATAAATAACATCTTTAATCGCATCCAATCCTTCCTGAATTGTGAACTTAATCTCGTGGTGTATAGTACCTATGTGATCAGCAACTTTTTGAGCAGCTGCAAGATCAGGAGATCCTTCTAAACCTACAGAAAAAGAATGTAATTGTGGCCACCAAGCGTCTTTGGTATCTCCGGACTCTACTCTTTTCTCTGAATATTTTTTTGCAATTGCCGAAGTAACCGATGAATCCAATCCTCCTGATAACAATACACCATAAGGAACATCAGACATGAGTTGTCTATGTACAGCATCTTCTAGTGCTTGGCGTACTTCGTCAATACTTGTTTGATTATCTTTTACAGCATTAAAATCAGACCAGTCTCTAATATACCACTTGGTCAGTTCGCCTTTTGTACTATCTAAATAATGACCTGGAGGAAATAATTCTATTTTATTACATACCCCTTCCAACGCTTTTAATTCTGAAGCTACGTAAAAGGTGCCGTTTTGATCCCATCCCATATATAAAGGAATAATTCCCATATGGTCTCTCGCTATTAAATATGAATCTTCTTCTGCGTTATATAATGCAAAAGCAAATATCCCATTAAGGTCATCTAAAAAACCTGCTCCCTTTTCTTTATACAACGCTAAAATAACTTCACAATCCGATTCTGTTTGAAAACTGTAAGCACCTTCAAACTGTTTACGGATTTCTCTGTGGTTATAAATTTCTCCATTGGCCGCCAAAACCAACTTTTTATCTTCGCTAAACAAAGGTTGTTTCCCTGAAACAGGATCAACAATAGCTAATCTTTCGTGAGCTAAAATTGCTTTCTCGTCTGCATAAATCCCACTCCAATCCGGACCTCTGTGTCTTATCTTTTTTGACATTTCAAGTAACTGAGGTCTTAAAACTTCTGCTTTTTCTTTTAATTCAAAAGCGCAAACTATTCCACACATATTCTTCTTTTTCTATTAATTGAGAAGTCAAATATGGAATTATCATTACATTATATAAACATAAAACCCTTTATTACTTTTAATTTGTAATATATTTTACTGATTTATTGATTGAACATAACTTTTTATGGCAAAAAAACAAATAAAAGTATCAAGTTGTTATCAAGGTCTTTTAACAGAACTTAAAGACGGGATTAACATTTCGTATATATGTTCAAACATATCTTTACATTGGTTAAAAATTAAAACACGAATTATGAAAAAATCACTCTTATTGGCAGTTATCATGTTTCTGGGAACTGTAGTTTCCATCAATGCCCAAAAATTTGCTGGTCTACAGAAAAGTCCAACAGATATTTCTTACGCTAAAACTGATAGGAATGCTAAACCAGACATCAAAGTTATTTACAGCAGACCTCAAAAAAAAGGTAGAACTATGTTAGGCGATAAAGTTCCATATGGTAAAGTTTGGAGAACAGGAGCTGATGAAGCAACGGAGATCAAACTTTTTAAGGACATGAAATTAGGAGATGAAACAGTAAAAGCTGGAACCTATTCTTTATTCACTATTCCTGGAGAAAAAGAATGGACAATTATACTAAGTTCTGATCTGGATGCATGGGGAGCTTATTCGTATAATGAAAAGAATGATGTCGCAAGAATTCAGGTACCTGCTGCAAAAGGAGATGAGCTTGAAGCATTTTCAATTGCGTTTAAAAAAGTAGACAATGGATATCATATGGTATTAGGATGGGAGACTACAAGAGTTGAAGTTCCTTTTTATATGTAACACTGGAAAATGTAAAAAGTAAAACGAGGATGTCTTTCAACATCCTCGTTTTTATTTTGTTTAAAAAACCTTTTGACTAGAAAGGTTCCATAATTATTTCACTGAAATAATAACTATCGATGGATAGCGTGACTCGACGCTCCTGGTAATTCTTTAAGAAAGTCCATGACAATCCTAAAAGTTAATCTGAATTTAGTGTAAAATAGCCCCATAATATTTCCAATTTATTTAATAGCAAGATACTACCTAAAAGACTTAAAATCAACATTTTTAACAAAAAATGTAAGAACTTTTAGATGTAAAGTAATATTTAATCGATCAACAACATAAATTTTATTTATACTAGTAAAATACATTCCTACATACCTATCAAATTCCATTCAGAAAAACGAAATCGTTTTAAAATAACATAAAAATACAAGTATTTATTCCTATGATTCTCAAAAACTTATATTTGTAATTAGGGTGATTACATTATTATCCATTTATCTATGGATGGCGTGACTACTAGCGGCTGGTAATTGCTTTAAAAAAATTCTTAATCCCTTAATATCTATTGTTAAAATACCGTAAAAAAACTTCATAATAAATTGATTTTTAATTATTTAAACAAAGATAAAACCATACCCCTCTCTTAAATAAAATTTAACAGGCAGAAAATTAAATTTTAGACAAAAGGGTTGATATAAAAGTCAAAATAACAAATATAAAATTACACCGATTGATTTTACAAAGAATTTACCTACAAACTAAAGCAGTTTGCTAGGGGCTTATCCCCCTATTTTTAAAATCATTATCAAAAAATAACTACTGTTTTAAAGACTTTAAAACAGTAAAAAACCTGATTTCACATAATTATACTCAATAGTTTAACACTATTCTTTCTAATATACCCAACAAAAAAGGGATTACCGAAATAGATAATCCCTTTTTACATTTTTGTAAAACACATAGAATTTAAGTTTATGTATCTACTTTATTAGTGTCTTATAACGTAACTAGAAGCCGAAGGCAGTTCTTTAATAAAACTGATAACGGATTTGAATTGTAATCCTAAGATAGTGTAGAAATTTTTCATAGTAAATTGTTTTAAATTATTTACATAAAATTAACAACTACTTTAATGATTTTCAAGGATATACGTTAAAAAGAATCATATTTTTGACAAAAATTACCATATTATCGACTAAAAAAACGAATGTACGAATTTTTTGAAAAAATATGTAATCTTAATCCTACTTTTAAGTTTTATTTGATAAGGGATATTTCCCTAAACATTATGGTAAAACCGTAAATATAATAAACTGTAGATTTAATTTTCATTCAAAAAAGCAGAAAACCGTAATCCCAATATGCTAATTATGGAATATTCAGATATTTATGAGTTTGAAGGGATACCTTCCACTTAGGGTTTTTCATTACATAATCCACTATTAATGGAATTACTTTGTCTCTCACACTCCACTCCGGCTGCAAATACAGTACACAGCTTTCAGAAACCTGATCAGCCTGTTCTTCTGCAAAGTCAAAATCACTTTTATTGTAGATTATACACTTAAGTTCATGCGCTTTAGGGTATATTTCCTTGTTAGGAAGCTTTACCTTTTTTGGTGATAGGCATATCCAATCCCATTGTCCCGTAAGTGGGTAGGCACCTGAAGTTTCGATATGGGTTTTAGCCCCTTTACTTTTTAATCCTTTAGTCAGTGCTGTCATATCCCAGGTTAAAGGTTCTCCACCGGTAACCACCACCACATCACTAAATTTCACAGCATTTTCAACAATGATACTCGTAGCTGTAGGCGGATGCAAATCAGAATTCCAGCTTTCTTTTACATCGCACCAATGACATCCTACATCACAACCACCTATTCTTACAAAATAAGCCGCAGTACCTTTATGATATCCTTCACCCTGTATTGTGTAAAATTCTTCCATAAGCGGAAGCATTTCACCATCATTCACCAATTTTTCTATACTTTCTTGCATAAGGATGCAAAGGTAGATAATAAATTACGAATGATGAACGACGAATTACGAATCTTAAAGCAAGGTTACTTACTTTTAAATTTTATATAGCCTCTTGACTTTGGTTAAAATTTTAATATATAATCATCTTATTTAGATTTGGCCGCAATACACTCAATCTCAATTTTTGCTCCTACAGCCAAACCTTTTGCCGCAAACGTAGTTCTAGCAGGTTTCTGAGGAAAATACTCTTTATATACTTCGTTAAACGCTGCAAAATCATTTATATCGGCCAATATCACTGTACACTTTACCACATTGTTCAGATCTAAATTATGATGCTTTAACACCGCTTTGATATTTTCTAATGTTTGTCGTGTCTCCTGCTCTATGCCTCCAGAAACTAATTTGCGCGTTGTATGATCCATACCAACTTGACCAGAAAGAAAATACAAATCCCTCACTTGAACGATATCCGAAAATGGAGCGTTGACTTTTTTAGGTTCATGGGTTTTATGAAAAATAACCGGAGGATTTGATTCAGAATTTTTCGTGCAGCTAAAGAAAAAAGTGATTAAAAGAATAAAGAAACAAGTTTTATACATTGCAATGAAAATTGAAATTTATCAATTATAAAAGTAAGTTATAATTTTCTTCGCCTCTATAGATTGATTTAAAAATTATACATTTACCTAAAACAAAACCACATTCATTTCTATAGAATAGGTAAGATTCTTATTTTTATCAAAATTTACATCGACTATGAGTAGTACTCAAGAATTCTTTGATCATATACAAAAAGGATACACTACCAAAGGTGATTTTATTGCCTTAGGAGCAGCAATGCTCAATGGAGAAACGGTAACAAATGCTCACGTTAAGATCCCTTTAAAAACCTTAAACAGACACGGCCTAATTGCCGGTGCCACCGGAACAGGTAAAACCAAGACGTTACAGGTTTTGGCAGAGAACCTAAGCGAGCAAGGAATCCCGGTGTTACTAATGGATATTAAGGGAGATCTTAGTGGATTAGCTGCTGCAAGTCCGGGGCATCCCAAAATCGATGAAAGACATGAAAAAATTGGTATCCCATTTGAAGCAAAAGATTTTCCGGTAGAAATTCTTTCACTATCAGAACAGGATGGAGTTCGCCTCAGAGCTACTGTTAGTGAATTTGGACCGGTTTTGTTTTCCAGAATATTAGATGTAACAGAAACCCAAGCTGGTATTATTGCTATTATATTCAAATATTGTGATGATAACAAACTACCTTTATTAGACTTAAAAGACCTTAAAAAAGTACTTCAGTTTGCTACTCGTGAAGGAAAAGAGGAACTAGAAAAAGATTATGGTAGAATATCTACGGCATCTACAGGTGCAATACTTCGAAAAATAGTCGAACTAGAACAACAAGGAGCAGATCTGTTCTTTGGAGAGAGATCATTTGATGTACAAGATTTATGTAGAGTAGATGATGATGGAAGAGGCTTTATAAACATCATTCGATTAACTGATATTCAGGATAAACCAAAATTGTTCTCCACATTCATGCTAAGCCTTTTGGCAGAAGTGTATAGTACATTTCCGGAACAGGGAGATAGTGGTAGACCAGAGTTGGTTATTTTCTTAGATGAAGCACACTTAATATTCAAGCAAGCTTCTAATGCTTTGATGGATCAAATAGAAAGTATTGTTAAACTAATCCGTTCTAAAGGTGTGGGATTATATTTTGTGACTCAAAACCCTACTGATGTTCCAGATGGTGTACTAGGGCAATTAGGATTAAAAGTACAGCACGCCCTTAGGGCATTTACAGCAAAGGATCGAAAAGCTATTAAACTTACTGCAGAAAACTATCCTATTTCTGAATATTATGATACTAAAGAGGTTCTGACATCGTTAGGAATTGGAGAAGCTTTGGTTTCTGCTCTTGACGAAAAAGGTCGACCGACGCCTCTTGCTGCAACGATGCTTAGAGCACCTATGAGTAGAATGGATATTCTTTCGGAAAGTGAATTAAAAAACCTTTTAAATAAATCAACACTCTCCAAGAAATACAATGAAGATATTGACAGAGAAAGTGCCTATGAGATTCTTAATGAAAAAATAGAAAAAGCTGAAGCCGAAGAAGCCAAAGCTGCTGCAAAAAAAGAACGAGAAAAACTAGACCGAAAATCATCGAGCCCACGTTCTGGAAACAGCAGATCAAGCACTACAGAAAAAGCTGTTATCAAAGTGCTCACCAGTGCTACTTTTATTAGAGGCGCACTTGGAGTTTTAAATAAGTTATTGCGCTAAACACAAAACAAATATTTGATTAACCTTGGGAATAATTCACCAATTATGTTTAAAAAAATTAGTTCTATTTTAGTTATCTGTTTTACTATAATAAGTTGTCAGAAAGATAAAAAACAAGATCCCTTCGAGATTTCTTATAATAGGATAGGTAACCTAACAAATACCACAAAAGTAAATCAACTGGACTCTATCTATGCCAATGACTCTATAGTTAAACTTTCTAAAACGGATCAATTCATAAGCGTCTCTGGTGCAATTGAAATTTATGAAAAAGGTGGTGCAAAATTATTAACATTAGAACCTAAAAAGGAAAACGATCCTGCATCTGTAATTGAAAGTATCCAGATTATTGATCCTAGATTTAAAACAGCCTCGGGATTAGCTGTAGGGGGAGTGTTTAAAGACGTGAAAGACAACTACAGTATCTCTAAAATTAATAATATGTTGAGTACTGCAGTAATCTTTGTCGATAGCATACAAGCCTCTATCACAATCGACAAAAAAGAATTACCTAATGAACTAAAATTCAATACAGATCAAAAAATTGAAGCTTCGCAAATTCCGGATTCTGCAAAGATTAAATATTTAATTATTAACTGGGACTAAAATTAATTCTTGACTACTAAACTAATGAGCAAGAAATATCAAATTCAAAAATCTCCTTTTGTAGTACCCACTACAGATGGAAAATTAATCGAAGAACATTTTGGAAAAGCAACTGATGGTAATTCTCAAATTAGCATTGCTCATATGATTGCCCCGCCAGGTTGGAGTGAGCCCTTTCAAACTCCCGAGTTTGATGAATACACTTATATAATTAGAGGAAGAAAACAATTTATTATTGACGGTGAAAAGGTTATTCTAAAATCCGGGCAGTCTATTAAAATAGAAAAAAACACAAGAATCAAATATGCCAATCCTTTTGATGAGGAATGTGAATATATCGCCATTTGCCTTCCTGCATTTTCTATAGAATCTGTACACAGAGAAGAATTATGAAGGAGACCTTAAAAAAGTACATCCCGATGTTGATCGGAAAACAACTTTTATTTTTGTTCTTTTTCAATAAAAAAAAGGCATTACACAAAGCCTTTATCTTATTCTCCACACCTCTCAAAGGGAAAGTGCTACCAGATCAGGAATATTTTCTTGAAGAGGCCGAAGACGAGGTGATTTCAGTAAATGGAAGTTATCTACAAACGTATCGCTGGGCTAATATGGGAGAAACCATTTTGATGGTACACGGCTGGGAAAGCAATAGTCATCGATGGAAAACACTCATAGAAAAACTACATCAACAAAACTATAATATCATTGCGTTTGATGCTCCTGGACACGGTAATTCTTCCGGAAAAAGATTTAATGTCCCATTTTATACAGAATGCCTTCAGAAAATGGTAGAGCTCTACAGACCTAATTACATTATTGGACATTCTGTTGGCGGAATGACTACCATATTTCATCAATATAAATTTCCAAATCCCGAAATAGCAAAACTAGTGGTCCTAGCACCTCCTACTGAGCTTGAAGTAATCATGAAAAATTATCAAAACACACTAAAATTATCTGACAAATTCATGAAAGCTTTAAGTCAATATTTTAAAGATAAATTTGGTTTTCATTTTGAAGAATTTTCTGTTGCCGAATTTGCAAAGAATTTGAACCATTCTGGATTACTGATTCACGACAAGTATGATGACATTGCTCCTTATTCAGGAGCCCAGAAAATTCAGAAAAACTGGTCTAATGTAAAATTTATTACTACCGAAGATTTTGGACATTCATTATTTTTTGATGAAGTAGATGATATGATCATTGAATTTTTGAAAGAATAAATTTTATGATCACCTTTGCACTGTGGAAAAATCAAATTTAATAAGACTTAATAAATTTCTAAGTGAAGTTGGATATTGCTCTCGTCGAGAAGCAGATAAACTAATTGATCAAGGTCGAGTTACTTTAAACAATAAAGTACCTGAAATGGGTACTAAGGTAGCTCCTGGCGATGAAGTAAGGGTTGATGGTGAATTAATCAACAAACCGAAAGAAAAACACGTATATCTTGCTTTTCATAAACCAGTAGGAATTGTCTGTACCACAGCCCAAAATGAAAAAGACAATATTATTGATTTTATCAATTATCCTAAACGTATTTTCCCTATTGGCAGACTGGATAAACCAAGCGAAGGCTTAATATTACTTACCAGTGATGGTGACATTGTTAATAAAATTCTCAGGGCCAGAAACAATCACGAAAAAGAATATATTGTTACCGTAAATAAGCTAATCAGCCCTCAATTTATTAAGAGAATGAGTAATGGTATTCCGATCTTGGATACGGTTACACGCAAGTGTAAGGTCGAGCAGATCAATAAATATGATTTTAGGATTGTACTTACTCAAGGTTTAAACAGGCAGATTCGAAGAATGTGCGAATATTTAGGATATGAAGTTACAAGACTGAAACGTATTCGGATTATGAATATCCACTTGGATACACCAGTTGGCGAATGGCGTTATTTAACAGAAAAAGAATTAAATATTATCAATTCTGATGTAGGAGATTCTAGTAAAACAGAAGAGGCTTCCTTACTTGCGGATAATAAACCGAACAAGAAAACAAACACCTCCAAAGAATTTAATTCAAAAAATCAACAAGGACAGACTCACAAAAACAGAACTTCTACCCATTCCGGAAAACGAAAACGAAGTGACCGAAAACGTTAGGATTCGCTGTTAATTATATCCTAATTCTCAATTCGTGTTATTTATTAATATTCCAAAATAAGTAAATTACTTTACGAATCAATTCATCCTCCCAATGAAAATAATACTGGTAAGTTTACTAATATTTACTTCTATTACGATTAACGCCCAGAGTGAATACGAACCCTCAGCAGCATTCCCTTTTGGAAGACCGAATCCAAAGGCCCCTAAAGAAATAAAAGATTTTCATCCTTTGATCGGTATATGTGATTGTAATTCGCAGACAAGAAATCAAGATCAATCGTGGGCAGAACCCAATAAAATGACCTGGGAGTTTAAATATATAATGAATGGAACGGCTGTTCAAGATCAAACATTGAAAGAAGATGGCAAACATTCGGGTAGTATCAGACAATTTATCGCAGATAGTAGCCGATGGTTTGTTCATTATTATTCTAATACCTCACCTACTCCTATACTTTCTGCTTGGGAAGGCAATAAAAAAGAAGATAAAATTATTTTGTATCGTGAGCAAAAAGCGCCTAATGGCACGGATGGCTTTTATAAAATTAATTTCTATGATATTAATGAAGATGGTTTTAAATGGTTAGGAGAATGGGTAAATACCAATGAAACATTTTCCTTCCCAACTTGGAAAATAGCATGTACAAAACGTAAAGACACCAAAAAACTATCTGATAAGCAGCAAATTGAAACTGTTATAAAATCCTTTTCTACTGCATATCTAAAGCAAGATTATGAAGCAATTGCTCAGATTTATACAAAAGACGCTAAAATATTCCCGAACAATAGTGCTATTATTTCAGGATATGAAGCCATTAAAAAGCGCTGGTCAAGCTCATCAGGTTATACCCCGCTAGAACACCAAATCGTACCAGAAGAAATTGTTGTGCTTGGCGATAACGCTTATGATTATGGATATTATCAAGGTAAAAACAAAAACGATGACGGAACTGAGGTAAGTTATAAAGGAAAGTACGTTGTTGTTTGGAAAAAAATCAATGGTAACTGGAAAATGTATTTAGATATTTGGAATAGGGTACAAGAATAATCTTTACATTCAACGCTTAAAATTACTTAAAACAACTTACACCTATGAAAACACTTTCTCCTTTTCATCTCGCAATCCCAGTAGATAATTTAAAGCTAGCTAGAGATTTTTACAATAACATATTAGAGCTTCCGGAAGGAAGAAGTAGTGATCACTGGGTAGACTTTAATTTTTTTGGACACCAATTAGTGATTCATTATAAACCAAAATCAGAATCCGAAACCAAACATCATAACAGTGTTGATGGTAAAGAGGTTCCAATACCACATTTTGGAATTATTCTGGAATGGGATATCTGGCAAAAATTCTCTAATATGCTTTCCGAGAAAAAAGTAGCATTTGTTATCGAACCTTATATAAGATTTTCAGGAGAAGTTGGAGAACAAGCAACCATGTTTTTTTATGATCCTTGTGGCAATGCTCTTGAGTTTAAATCTTTCAAAGATCCTTCTCAGATATTTGCTAAATAAATTCCGATAAATACTTTTATCTTTTCATGCTCAGAGCGATTTAAATAAACAATCGTTAAAAACAGACCTTTTTTTATTTAAATCTCTGGAATGTTAAAGTTTTACTGCAAATTCTTATTATATTCTGCCCTAATAAGATTACAACAAAAAAAGAATGGATTTTATAGAGCCCCTAAAATACGGTGTACCGTGTTTTTTAGCATTGATTTTAGTCGAATTAACCTACAGTAAGACACACGACCATAAAGATCTATACAACTGGAGAGACTTGAGAGCAAGTCTTACCATGGGAATAGGGTCTGCAATCTTAGGTCCTTTAGTAAAAACCGTATTCTCCATTATTCTTTTTCATTTTGTCTACAATCTTTTCAATCCAGAGATTGATGGCATTAGAACGAATATTATGGGCTGGGAATCATTTGGATTTGCTTGGTATGTTTGGTTGCTATGTCAATTAGCTGATGATTTTACCTATTACTGGTTTCATAGACAGAACCATATGGTACGAGCATTATGGGCAGCTCATATTGTACATCATTCTTCAGACAATTTTAATCTGGGGACTGCTGTTCGTAATGGTTGGTTCACTTTACTCTATAAACCCCTATTCTACATGTGGATGCCTGCAATTGGTTTTGATCCTAATATGGTAATTGTATGTTTGGGTATTGAAGCTTTATGGCAATTTCAATTACACTCTCAATACATACCTAAAATGGGGATTATAGAAAAGATCTTCAATACGCATACGATGCATCAGGTTCATCACGCTAAGAATGTCGAGTATATGGATAAAAACCACGGAGGATTCTTAAACATTTTTGATAAGATATTCGGAACCTGGAAAGAACTGGATGAAGAAATCGAAGTTCAATATGGTGTTACTCACGCCCCTAATTCATACAACCCTTGGGTGATTCTCACCCACGAATACAAAGACATTTGGAACGACACCAAAAAATCTAAAAATTGGTATCATAAGTTTATGTATATTTTTGGTCCCCCTGGCTGGAGCCACGATGGCAGCACGCTTACTGTAAAACAAATGCAGAAAGAACTCGAATTAAAAAAACGGATGAGTACACAATCGTAATCCGTTTTTTATATTTATATTTCTTGCTATGAATTATCAAGAAATTATACGTAGACAAAAAGCTTTTTTTAATACCAACGCTACTAAAGATATATCGTTTAGAATTAAACAACTTAAACTCTTAAAAAGCGTAATTCTAAAAAACGAAGAGCTGCTATATGAAGCTATTTATAGTGATTTTAAAAAATCAAAATACGAAACTTACACTACAGAATTAGCAATCATTTATCACGAGATTGATATTGCCTTAGTAAAAGTTAAAAAGTGGGCCAAAAGAAAACGTGTATCAACGGGTTTAGCAAATCTACCTGGTAAGAGTTACATCATCCCGGAACCTTTGGGAACTGTTTTAGTAATGGGTGCCTGGAATTATCCATACCAATTATCCATAGCTCCTGCAATTGCAGCCATCGCAGCCGGATGCACTGTAATCATTAAACCCAGCGAGATTCCGTCTCACTCTTCTGCAATTATGTCCAAAATTATTGGTGAAAATTTTGATGCGAACTTTTTAAAAGTTATTGAAGGAGGCGTAGAAGAAACTACAGCATTACTAAAAAATAAGTTTGATAAAATATTCTTTACAGGAAGCACACAAGTAGGAAGAATTATCTATCAAGCTGCAGCCAATCATCTTACACCCGTTACGCTGGAATTAGGAGGAAAAAGCCCTGCGATTATAACGAAAGATGTCAATATCGATATGACTGCTAAACGCCTAGTTTGGGCAAAATTTTTAAATACAGGGCAAACTTGTATTGCTCCAGACTATGTGATGGTTGAATCTTCTATAAAAAATGATTTGTTAGAAGCTATCAAGAACCATATAGAAAGTACCAAATACAAAATCGAAAATCAAAATTACACTCAAATTATCAATCAAAAGAATTTTGAAAGACTTCAAAACTTGATTGAAAAGGATAAAATATATTTTGGTGGTGAATCTGACATAGAAAATAGAGTAATATCACCAACCGTGATGATTGATGTTTCTTTTTCGGATAAAGTGATGCAAGAGGAAATCTTCGGCCCTATTTTACCGGTACTATCTTTTGACGATATTGATAATGCCATTACTGATATTAAAACCTTGTCAAAACCATTATCCTGCTATGTTTTTACAAAAAACAAGAACGTAAAAAATAAAATTCTACATGAAATATCATTTGGCGGTGGGGCTGTAAATGATGCAGTTATGCATTTTATGGAGCAGAATCTCCCTTTTGGCGGTGTTGGTAATAGCGGTATTGGCAACTACCACGGCAAAGCAGGTTTTGATACCTTTTCACATTTCAAGGGTATCCTTCAAAAAACGTTTTGGATTGAGCTCAATCTCAAATATTCGCCTTATACAAGTTCTAAATTGAAATGGATGAAGAGGCTTATTGGGTGATATGCTTCAAAAATTAAAATCTACCGATAAAAGAAAATAACGTGGAATCAAGTTACTTTGATAAACTGTGGTTGAAAAATCTGAGTTCTCAATTTGCTCAAAAACGCGATTATCTAACAAATTCTTTCCAATAAAACGTCCAGAAATCCACCTTACGTTTTTTGGTTTATATTTTACACTAAAATCTAAAAAAGAAAAATCTTCTGCTCTTTTTAAATCAGGTTTAAAATAATCAAAGGTAAAAGTGCATAACCAGCCTTTTGCAGGCCTTATGATTGTTCGTAATGAATTCTTAATAGCCTTATTAGCATTAGAATTTTGCCTATCTATAGAGAAGTTTGTTGAAGTGTAAGTGAAAAAATTTTCAAAATTTATAGGAATTCTGAAAGCCGTCTTAGCAAATATTTCTCCGGTAAGGTTGGTAAATTCACCATTTCTTATCTCTGATTGATTAACTACATTCTTAAATTCTGATATGGTATACTGAGAAGACAACTTTAGTGTCGTTTGCATAAACCTAAGGTACCTTTCTACTGATCCATTCATAAACCAACTGTCTAAATTTACTGGAGATTGAAAATAACTAAGGCTTGTAAAATTTGGATTGATCTCTACATTAGACAGAAAAGAATTTTCTTTTGTCACATATCCCACCACTGCTGTTAATTCTATGTTATGATATAAATCATCTAACCTATATCCTACATTATAATTTTGACTCTTTTGAAGTTCAAGAGACCTTTGGTTCATTAGAATTGTCCTATTATCAATCAAAACTCCATTAGAAAACAAATAATTTTCTTCTGGAGTATTTTGTTCATAACTCCCAGAAAAATTGAATTTAGAAACTCTATTGACTGAATAAGTAATATTAAGTGATGGTTCTACAACAAAAGCTTCTTTACTTTGGTTTACCACGCTACTAAAATTATCTTTGATTCTTTGATCTACATATCTAAAAAATATAGATGGCTCTATTTTAAAAGCGTCATTTTCATATGCCACTGATAGCAGGGAAAAATAATTGCTTTTTTGATACACAAAATTGTTTTCAAAATCTTGAAGCTTTACATCATTTTCGAATAAAAAAGATTGATATTGATATTCTTCAACATCTAATCCTGCTGTCAATGCATATTTAACAATTCCCTTCCTTCCTAATAAAACCAATTTATTATTAAAAGTTTCCTTTCTAAACTCACTAAATTGATCATACTCATTTACCACATTCTCTTCAGAAAAGAAATTACCAACAGTATTAAAATTCTGCGGGATATTGTTAGTAGCATAGGATGATATATATTGAATAGCATTGGTGTTATTTAGTTTATGTGTATACTGTAAATAATTATTCAACAAAAAATCTTCAGATCTTAAGCTTGTAATAGAGGGACTATCTTGATTTCTGATAAAATTATTAAATATTTCCTGATCATTTTTATTGAGAGAAACCTTTAATTCTAGTAAAGACTTTTTTGTGGTATTGATGGTAAATTCCAAATCTAATCCTTTTGCGTCAGGTTTTTGTGTAATCTGATTGATATCGGTATAACTAAAATTATCAGTGTTTGTAAAAAAAGAATTTTGAAACTTCTCTTCTCTAAATACTTCATCTTGCAAATAATTCATATTTGCTTTTATTTTTGCATTTTTAGACAACTTATACAGTACATTATAACTTCCATTATAAGCATCATCAATTTTTGAGCGTTTTACCCCCAAAACATTTTGGATAGGACTTACATTAACAATCTGTTTTCCGGTTACATCACTTTCCGGCTCAGAGAACACATTTCCAGCGGTGTCATCAAACAAAGAATAATTACCTGTATTGCTATATGAGAATACACCAAAAGATTTAAGTTCTGATGACACCCCTATTAAAGTAGTTGTGATATCCGCATAATCTTTATCACCATATCCATAACCCGCATTTGCCGTTCCTGAATAATCAGCTCGGTTCTTCTTCAATTTAAGATTTAAAGCAACGGCATTAGAATTTTCAATGTCTTTAAGTAATGGGTTTTTAGAATAATTTTCGATTGCCTCAATCTGATCAACCATGTCAATTGATATATTCTTGGTACCAATCGTATATTTACTACCAAATAAATCATCTCCATCCAGGTTCACCGCAGCAACTTCCTTTCCTTTATAGCTTATTTTACCATTTGCGGCTACTTCTACTCCTGGTAGTTTATTTAGGATATCTTCTACTTTACGTTCTGTACCATCTTTATATTTCTCAACATTAAAAACAACTGTATCTTTTTTTATTCTAAATTTTCTACGCTCAGAAATAACCACTTCATCAAGTTGTGTAGTTTTTGGATACATCGTTATGATAAAATTGTATGCCTTATTTACATCAGGATTCACAATGCTATCTACAACTTTTTCATAGTTTAACGCATTAATCTCCAGATATACAATTTTATCATACTTCTTTTTAAAAGTATAATTGATTGCTCCATTTTTATCCACTATAAAAAACTCCGAAATATTAGAGATGTTTTTATCTTTCTTTACTAAAACACTTGCATTGGAAATTATTTCTCCAGCATATCCTTTTATAGTTCCTTTAATTTCTTGTGATTTAGCACTGAAAGAAATCAGGAGAGCGAAAGTAAACCAACTATATAATTTTAACTTCACTGTTTTAATACATTCTGTTTTTTTACAATTAATAAAAGTATTCACTTATTCCTCATAAAAATCTATTTTTTCTAATGCTTCAATGAGTCCCTCCGGAATATCTATTATTTTTCTTACCCAATGATATTGACCTAGCGCAAAAGAAAATGAAACTGTCCCTCCTTCTTTCTGTAGCATTTCTGCGATAGTTTTTGCTTTTCCTATTTTTAATTCTTCAACATAACGCTTCATAAATTTTTCATAAGCATCATATTCCATGACATCTAGATAGGTAAAATGTTCCTTAATCATATTAGTTAATTTTTCATTTTCCCCCTTTTTAACACTAATCAGCTTAAGTGAGGTTTTTCCTGTTAATTCTTCTACTTCAATAATAAGACCTGGCAATCCATTGAGATTTAAGGGCCCTTTACTTATTGGAATCTGAGGAGTAAACCAAGCTACATATTTTCTTCCGTGAAAATTTAATACTGCTTCCTGGCAAACATATTCTTTAATTTTTTTTGTATTCCCAGTTAACTCCCAATTCAATTTTTTTTGCACATATGAATATCTTGATCCACCTTTTAGTGCAGGCCAAGGTATTCGTACAAAACATTTTTGAGTATTTGTATGCATAATAGTAGAGATATCATCATTGGTGACATAATGCATAAATTCTCCATTTTCATCATATTTGATCCCAGCGTCTCTTTCGTCAAGTATTTTAAAAAAACTTTCATCAGCATCTACAAGTAGTATACTTTCCAATTTTACATCATATGAATCCGTGTATTCATATAATGCAGAATAGGTGTTTTGTGCTAATAATGTGTCTAAGCAAAGTAAAAAGACAAATAAGATATATTTTTTAAAAAATCTCATATTATTTTCTTTCATCAATTGAATATTTAAAACAACATCCAAGAATGTGATAATTATTATTTTATAAACAAAAGGTTTGCCAACACATATAAAATGATTGACAAACCTTAAAAAAGTTATTATTGAATACTAGCAATAATAGCATAAGTTCTAGCAAGACTACAAGCATAACTAGCGTTATTACTTTCAACACAACGTGTCGCCGAAAAACCATTATAGGTTGCTGTACAACAAGCTCCAAAATCTTCATTGGTCTCTAAATTTGCATCAAGAGGCTCGTTGGTAAAACTCATCATTGTTCCGGCCAAGAATAGCCCTAAAAATACTTTTTTCATGTTTAAAAAGTTTTAAATTATTAAAATAGGTTAAAATTATCCAATGGGATAACATATATAAGTGTCTTAACATATGGATATGTTACCACCAAAATGTGAATAATTTTTTCAAGCCCCTAAAATATGTAAATAGCACATAAAAATATTACGGTAAAACCTTAAAAAATAACCGGCCTATTCTTACAAAATAGAGAAATTTCCCTACCTTGGTTTTCATCGCAAAATTCACACTAAAACTTTATAAAATAATTGATCTTAAAACAGTTGTAAAAAAACCATCTCAAAACCGTTGTACTAATAAATGAAACAATATATGAATTTGTGATGCTTTTGGTTGAGTTTGTGAATGCTAACTTTTTGTTCAAAAACGTCAAATTTAGCTCACAACGTGACTACACTTTCTGTTTTTTGCCTTCGAGTAAAGATAAAATATGTTCTTCTATCTCATCAGTGTCCCAAATACTTTCGATGTTATCAAGCTGCATAATTTCGTTCATAATTTTTGCTTGTTGATCACCAATTTCCAAAGCCTCTGCATACGGTCTATGCGTAAAGGTTACTCGTGTATATAAAGGAATCCACTTATCAGGATATTTTTCTGAGAATCTTTTTTCAATTTTTTTCCTTAGTAGAAAATCAGGATCTGCAGTTTTACTGCTCATTTCCATAAAGTTACGATAGGAAAGCTCTGCAATAGCATCTGCACTTGGCTTTCTAACCTCTTGATACTTTTCAAAAATTTCTTGCCAGTCCTCACCATTGTATTCTTCAATAATATCATCAAGGATTGATATATCTTCAAAACCTGCATTAATTCCTTGTCCGTAAAATGGTACAATAGCGTGAGCAGAATCCCCTACCAATGCCACTTTATCCCAATATGTCCAGGGATAACATTTCATGGTTACCAAAGCACTGGTTGGATTATTTTTAAAATCTTTTAGTAATGTGGGCATCAATTCCAACGTATCCGGAAAATGTTTCTTCCAGAATTCTATTACTTTATCCTGATTCTTAAGGCTCTCGAAAGAATTTTGACCCTCGTGTGGCATAAACAAAGTACACGTAAAACTTCCATCAAGATTAGGCAAAGCAATCAACATAAACTTACCTCTTGGCCATATGTGAAGTGAATTTTTATCAAGTTTATGTGACCCATCTTCATTTGCAGGTATACGAAGTTCTTTATATCCAGCATCCAAAAAATCCTGAGAGTAATCAAACCTGCTTCTTCGCTGCATTTTGTGCCTAACTCTGGAAAAAGCGCCGTCACAACCAAAAATCAAATCGTACTGATATTCTTGCCAAGCTCCTTTTTCGGTTTCTCCTGTATATATTTTAGCCTCTGGCAGATTAACATCCCATACTTTTTCATTAAATCTGAATATCACTCCAGATTCTTCTGCCAGCGTAATCATTTTACGATTTAATACTCCTCTAGAAATAGAATAAATAGCCTCTCCTTCTTTACCATAGTACTGATGATATTCGGGCTGACCATTAACGTGCATAGCTCTTTTATCCATAGGAATAGCAAGCTTTCTGATTTCATCCCCTATCCCTACTCTATCCAAAGCTTTCCATCCCCGTACAGACATTGCCAGGTTTATCGAACGCCCACTAAACTCAACCTTTCTTATATCAGGTCTTCTATCAAAAACCGTAACATGATGATTTCGTTTCTTCAAATAGATTGCTAATAGTGAACCGGCTAAACCACTTCCCACAATAGCTATGTTTTTTGCTTGCATACTTTTTTGTGATTCCAGTTTGTCAAAGTATGAAAAGGAACTACTTTGTAAGATCCGAGTTTTAATGTCCTTGACAAACCAGCTCTATTTATTAGAGCTTATGCAAACATTAAAACCTTCAACAAATGTAAAAAAATTATCAATGAATTGTTATTTAAAAGCTTTAATCCCGAATAATAAGGGAAATAATTTGTCTGAGCTCTCAAACATTCCATCTTTATTTTTTATTAAATTCGGAAAAATATTATAAGGCGATTGATCATATTCTCTGAGATACTCTATAGTTAATCCTGCTTCAGACAAAGAAGACACCACCTCGCCTAATCCATGATTCCAGCCATACTCCCTGCTAACCATTTTAGAATTAAGATCGGCATAAGTACCTTGGTATTCCTCATAAATTGCTTCTTTTTGGTGATAACCATATTTAATTTTAGGCATGTCATCAAGATAATCAAACATCCAGACGATCGGATGAAACTCTATCATATAGAATACTCCTCCTTTTTTTAATCTTTCAGCAATCATATGGCCCCAAGGCTTTAGATCAGGCAACCATCCTATTACTCCATAACTCGTAAAAACGATATCGAATTGATCTTTTATGTGATATGAAGTATCTAAAACATTACAGCAAAAAAACTGAGCATTTAATTTCAATTCCGAATTTAGTTTTCTTGCCAGATCAATCCCTTTTTCAGAAATATCGACTCCTGTACATTTAGCTCCCATCCTACTCCAGCTTAATGTATCTTGTCCGAAATGACATTGTAAATGCAACATCGATTTCCCTTCTACATTACCTAGAGCATTTAACTCGTACTTCTTCAAAGAACTTTCGCCATTTTTAAAAGATACTAAGTTGTAAAAATCACTGGATGCGTGTACATCCACTTTCTGATCCCAGGTAGCTGCATTTGTTTTGAAATATTTATGAAATTCGGCTGACATCATAGTCTTGTTTTAGGTTTTTAAATATAGCGAAACATTATAAATTCTTGCACACTTATTAGTCAACGCTAAAAAACCTACCTGTTTCGTTCAAGTCAAATTTTATCAAAACCTTAAGAATTTAGATCGTTTCAAGTATTGCAAGGAGGTTTTAGATTAGTTAATTTTAGGCTAATGAAACTTACCGCACAAAACCTTCAACAAATTCCTGAGTTTATTCAAGTACCTAATTATCAATTGGAATGGTTAATTGATAAATCGATTATTAAAACTTTGGAGCAAGGAAACTATCTTTTTCGGAAAGGAGATCCTATTGATCAGCTTTTTATTGTTTTAGAAGGTAAAATTGATGTGAAAGTTGAGCAGAACGGAAACTATAAACATATAGCTCATATCGATAAAAATGAAATTGGTGGACTACTTCCGTTTTCGAGAGCAAGCTCGGCAATTGGTTTTGGTCAAGTAATTGAAGACAGCAAAATTCTAGCATTAGAAAAATCTTTTTTTAAAGAGATGATTTCTGATCACTATGAGCTTACTGAAAGCTTGGTTCATAAAATGACTACGCGCGTAAGAGAATTTACCAAAGATAATGTCCAGGCAGAAAAGATGATGTCTTTAGGGAAATTGTCTGCCGGTTTAGCTCATGAACTCAACAATCCTGCCTCAGCAATGGTGCGAAGTGCAAAAGCTCTGAAAGAACATTTGGCGAATGTCCCCGAAAAATTTAAAAGAGTAGTTTCTATAAAAGCCACGGAGAAGGAAATAGATATTATTAATGATATTCTTTTTGAAAAACTAAACAACCGACCCGAAAACAACATGAAACTGAAAGAGCGAAACGAAAAAGAAGATGAATTAGAAGAGTGGTTAGAAGATCGTGGTGTAGATAATGGTTACGAATTAACTGAAACATTATTAGACTTTTGTATAGGTATAGAAGCAATGGAAGAAATTTATGAAGCTACCGGACAGAAAAACTTTCCTCACGCTATAGAATGGATCGAAAATGTATTAACTACAGAAAAAATGGTGGATGAAATTGGTGAAGCTTCAGACAGAATTTCGAATTTGGTAAGCTCTATAAAAAGTTATACACATATGGATCGTGCACCGGAAAAAGTATCAACTGACATCCATGTCGGTTTAAAAAGTACACTTACCATGCTCAATCACAAAATGAAAAAGAAAAATATAACGCTCGAAAAAGATTTTCAAGTAAACCTGACCCATCCAAAAATCTTTGTCAGCGAAATAAATCAGGTCTGGACCAATTTATTAGATAATGCAATTGATGCAATGAATCATTCTGGTGTTTTGAAAATAAAAACTTCTGAAGATCAAAAATTTGTAAAAGTCGAAATAATTGATGACGGAGAAGGAATTCCGAAGGAGCATCTCGATAATATTTTTGATCCTTTTTTCACTACAAAGCCTATTGGAGAAGGGACAGGAATGGGTTTAGAGGTAGTGCAAAGAATTGTGAATCAACACACTGGTAAAATAACAGTAGACTCGAAAAAAGGAGAAACCAATTTTACTGTGTATTTACCTAATAACTAAAAAATTCATGAAAAAAATAACTGACATAAAAGGAAGCTTTCGGTTACACAATGGTGTAGACATGCCATATTTTGGATTGGGGGTATATCAGTCAAATAACGACCAAGAAGTTGTTGATGCAGTAGAATGGGCTTTAGAAGCAGGATACCGCCATATAGATACCGCAAGTATTTATAAAAACGAAGAAGGGGTTGGTAAAGCTATACGCAATAGTAGTGTTCCAAGAAAAGACATTTTTGTTGTGAGTAAAGTTTGGAATTCTGATCAAGGATATGATTCAACACTAAAAGCTTTTGATAACAGCCTGAATAGATTAGAACTCGATTACCTTGATCTATATCTTATCCACTGGCCTGTTAAAGAGAAATACAAAGATACTTGGAAAGCCCTTGAAAATCTGTACAAGGAAAAACGAATCAGAGCTATTGGCGTGAGCAACTTTATGAAACATCACTTAGAAGATCTTATGAATAATTCAGAAATTAAACCAATGGTAAATCAGATGGAGTTTCATCCATTTTTAGTTCAGCAAGATCTTATTGATTTCTGTAATCAAAATGGGATTCAGTATGAAGCTTGGTCTCCGATGATGCAAGGAAAGATTTTTGAACTGTCAATTTTGGATGGTTTGGCCAAAAAATATAACAAAACAGTAGCGCAGATAGTTCTAAGATGGAATCTACAAAAAGGAGTGATCACAATACCAAAATCTTCAAAACAACATCGTATCATAGCTAATGGTAATCTATTTGATTTTGAGCTGTCTATAGAAGACGTCAATTACATAGATTCTCTGGATAAAAATGAGAGAACCGGACCGGATCCTGATAATTTCAATTTTTAGTTAGTTTTAAATTAAATTATAATGAAAAAACCTATCATATTTGCTCTTGATGATGATACACAGGTATTACGTGCAGTTACCAGAGATTTAAAGTCAGAGTATCGAAAAGAGTACCGCATAATGAGTACCGAATCTGCTAAGGATGCTTTGGAAGCCCTAGAAGATTTAAAAAAGAAAAACGAAATCGTTGCCTTGTTTTTGGTAGATCAGAGAATGCCCGAGATGCTAGGAGTAGAATTTCTAAAAGAAGCTAAAACTTTTTTTCCCGAAGCAAAGAAAGTACTCTTAACAGCCTATTCAGATACAGATGCAGCGATCAAGGCGATTAATGATGTGCAGTTGGATTACTATCTAACAAAACCATGGAACCCACCAGAAGAAAAACTATACCCCACCTTACACGATTTATTAGAGGCTTGGCAGGTAAATTATCAGCCGGAATTTGATGGGATTAAAGTAATCGGTTATCAATACTCTCCAAAATCACACGATATTAAGGATTTTTTGTCAGGAAATCTATTCCCATTTCAATGGTTAGATGCAGAAACCAGTGACAAAGCCAAAGAAATTATAGAACTGCATAATTTATCACCAACTGACTTACCGGTAATCTCATTACAAGATGGTAGTTGTTTCAAAAACCCGGATATTGTTGAGTTGGCTACGGCACTTGGCTTAAATGCGCATCCACAAGATAATTTATACGATGTAGTAATCATTGGAGCCGGTCCTTCTGGATTAGCTGCCGCTGTTTATGGTGGGTCAGAAGGTCTAAAAACTTTGTTAATCGAGAAACACGCACCTGGTGGTCAGGCAGGAACAAGTTCGAGAATAGAAAATTATCTGGGATTTCCCAATGGTCTTAGCGGTCAGGAATTAACGCATAGAGCCATTACACAGGCCAAACGTTTTGGAATAGAGTTTCTATCGCCACAAGAAGTTACTTCTATCACAGAAAAGGATGGGTATAAAAGTATTTCTCTAGGAAATGGAGAATGCATTAGTGCAAAAAGTGTAGTGATTACCACAGGTGTAAATTATAGAAAACTTGAGGCAGAAGGAATAGAAAATTATACAGGTGCCGGTATTTATTACGGCTCTTCTATGACCGAGGCGCAGGCATGTACCAATAAAGAAGTATACATTGTAGGTGGGGGTAATTCTGCCGGGCAGTCTGCGGTTTATCTTTCCAAATTTGCAAAAAATGTATATATCTCAGTTCGTAAAAAAGATCTAACCAGTGGCATGTCCAGCTATCTCATCGATCAGATAGATGCTATTGATAATATCACATTGTTAAGCCATACCAACGTCACCAAAGCTATTGGAGAAAATGAAAGGCTTACTGCTTTAGAACTAACCAACAGTATAACTTCTGACACCAGAAAAGTAGACGCGGATGCATTATTCATTTTTATCGGGGCCAAACCATATACAGACTGGATTGCCTTGGATATTATAAAAAACGAGAGAGGGTTTATAGAAACGGGTAGGGATATGAATCGTTACAAGAATTTTAAAAAAATCTGGAAAAAAGATCGGGAACCTTTTTTATTAGAAACTTGTAGCCCAGGTATCTTTGCATCAGGTGATGTAAGAGCTGGCGCAATGAACAGAGTGGCTTCTGCAGTAGGAGAAGGTGCCATGGCTATAAAATTTGTTCATGAATATCTAGCAGAAAACTAAGCTGGAAAAACCAAACCTGAAATTTACATATTTGGGAAATTTTGACAACCGGAAGATAAAAAAAGTAACATTTAAGACTTTGTCTTACGTATAAAAACTAGAAACGACTGGGTTCATCTCAAAACTTGTCAAGGTCGTAGAGTAATCTAATGTTGAGATTCTGTATCTAAAAAAACACTCAGGTAAACAGGCGTTAGGGTATAATTATTATATAATTATATCAGAAGAACCTAAAAAATTGGGGGTGATTTAAGAATATAAATTCATAATAAAACATGAAACCTAAAGCTATGTAACATCCTAACGCCACAGATAAAAAACGATATTTTTTTTTGTTACAATTAGTTTTTTTATAACATATTTTATAACCACTAATCATTACATTGTAGGGAATTTAGAATCTAAATCTTGTTTAAAATTTTAGGTGTTTAAACATATCAGAATACTTTCTTTTTAAAAATACATCAAATTTGTAAGCTTTCGCAACTAAATTCGATCTAAAGTAATAACAAAGTGTCTTAAGTTTTATTGATTAAGTATAAGAAATATCTCATTTTTTAAATCAAAAGGAATTATTGACATTAAAGAAGGAAAAACAGACCTTTTAGCCAAGTTATATTTGCCCCAACTTTGTAATATCAAAATGATTATTAACGCGAAAATACTTTTCGAAAAAATACGGGTATGAAAACTTTATATAACAACACCAGAATAACATTAATGATAGTTTTTTTCATGACAGCTTTCTACAGTCAAGCACAAGATAAACTATATAAAACCCAGCTAGAAACTGTATACCTTCAAAATACTAAAGAAATAGTATACAAAAATACGTTTAGCGATTATAACAGTAGTTTAATCGCTTTAAAAAAAATAAATTTTAAAAAAGAAATAAAAAAATCGAAGGGAAAAAACAACTATTTACTTTTTGTTTCTGATAAAAACAATATTGAATTATTCAAAGATTCTTACCTGAAAATCATACGGAAAGCAGCAAACAGAAGTCAAAGTCCAGAAGCTTTCCAGATCTTTTTAAATGATAATCTACCACAATTAGGTCATCAATTCAGCTTAGATAATAATCTCGATAAATTGTATTTTATTTCAAGAAAAGATACCTTTAATGGAAGAATAGACGCGTTACCCAGTGTTCTATAGTAATAACACAAACTCTAACAAACTAAAATGAAGAATGTCTTACCCCTTGTATTAAGAATCGCCGTTGCAATTATTTTAATACAAACCCTTAGATTTAAATTTACTGCACATCCGGATAGTGTATATATCTTTTCTAAAGTTGGCTTGGAACCATACGGTAGAATCGGAATCGGAATCGCAGAACTGATTGCCGGTATATTATTATTAATTCCAAAAACTGTTTGGATCGGAGCTACGTTAACACTTGGAGTTATAGGTGGTGCCATTTTTATGCATCTTACAAAATTAGGAATCGAAATTAATAATGATGGTGGAATCCTTTTTATCACTGCCGTAATAACTTTTATACTAAGTGCGATTATTTTGTGGTTAAAACGAAAAGAAATACAGTTTTTCTAACCTTAGAAATTAATATATCATATAACTAGAACCTCCATTATTGGAGGTTTTTTTATGCCCGGGAAAAATTGACAAGTCTTCGGGAAAAACCAACATTACCAGAGCCATTCTATTGAGTCATCTTTGTACTGTTAATTTAAAATAATATAACAATGACAGCACATAATAAATCAATATTCAATTTAATAGAAATTTTCCGTCAGGGAAAAAGACAGATTATAAAAGGCCTGAATGCAAAAACACATTGTGATCAAAGAAGTCATCACGATTTCTATTGTGACGCCGAGAGGCCTTTTATAAATACCCAAAAATAAAGAAAAGGAAAAATTGACAAGTACTTGGGAAAAACCAACATTTTAAAATGAAGATTGCTGTTGCACCTTTGTCTTGTCAAATTAAAGGACAGTTAAAACAAAATATAAATCCATCCTAAAAAAACAAATTTAGGATATCATAAAAACAGAAATCATGATAACATTTAATGTACCAACAAGAGAAGAAGTAAATACAACAAATCAAGCAATTTTTGATAACCTTACAAATGCACTAGGTTTTGTCCCTAACTTGTTTGCTACCTACGCTCATAGCGAAACTGCTTTAGAAAACTATTTAAACTTATCCAATGCCAAAACCTCATTAAGAGCTAAAGAAAAAGAAGTCGTAAACTTGGCTGTAAGCCAGGTAAACAACTGTTTATACTGTTTATCAGCACACACTGCTATCGGAAAAATGAATGGTTTTACTGATGAACAAATATTAGAATTAAGAGCTGGATATGCCTCTTTTGATACTAAATTGGATGCTTTAGCAAAATTAGCTAAAAATATTACCGAAAATAGAGGTCGTGCAGATCAGGATGTAGTAGAAAAATTCTTTGCTGCCGGATATGACAAAGGAAATCTAATTGACACTATCGTATTGGTAGGAGATAAAACAATCTCTAACTATATCCATAGCACTACACAAGTTCCAGTTGATTTTCCAGTAGCACAACCACTAGAAACTACACTAGCGTAAACTAAATAACCACTAATAAATAACCACTTGCAAATTCTGGGAAGAAAGTATTAATCATTAAAAAATCTTTCTTCTCAGAAAAACCAAAAATCATTTTAAATAATAATAAATATCAAAATCATGAAAAAGTTAATCACATTATTCACATTTGTTTTCGCAATTACACTAAGTGCATCTGCACAAGAGGTTAAAACAGTTTCTTTAGAACAAACTAAAGGAGAATTTACTCAAAAACAGCTTACACTTTCAGAAGGAAGTTATGTTTTTAATATCTCGAACAATAACTCAGGAACAGATGTAGGTTTTGTATTAGTACCGGCGGGAAAAGATGCTTCGGATCCTAAAAATCATATTCAGGAAGCGTATGTAACTAAAGTTGTTGCAGAAGGAAAAACAGAAAGCTCTAAAAAAGTAAGCTTACAAAAAGGTGAGTACAATTACTTTTGTCCTTTAAATAAAACTCCACAATACAAATTGATTGTAGAGTAATTACCCGAAAATAACCTTTATACCATATAGAATACTAGTATATCTAAACCCTAAAACCTTGTTAATTCAATTTAGCAAGGTTTTAGTTTTCTATATTTTAGCCAAAAACTAACTCAAGATGAAAAATATCATAGTATTATCCATATTCTCTTTGTTCATCATAGCTTGTAATCAAAAAACTAAAAAGGAATATAAGTATGAAAATGATACAGAAGAGGTAACGGATTCAGAAACAGTGAAAAGTAAAATCCCAACAACCGCCGAAGCTATTGCAAATGCTAATGGTTTTGAGAATTGGGACAAAGTAAAAGAAATAAAGTTCACTTTTAATGTAGATCGCGATAGTAGCCATTATGAACGTACCTGGAGTTGGAAACCTAAAAAAAGTGAAGTCACCCTAACTACTGAAAAAGATACGATTACCTATAACAGAATAAGTATTGACAGTACTTCATTAAAAGCTGATCAAGGATTTATTAACGATAAATATTGGTTATTAGCACCCTTTAATCTAGTTTGGGATCAAGACAATTTTACATCAGAACACGAGGCAAAAGCAGTTGCTCCTATAAGTGCAAAAGAAATGCAAAAATTTACTATCGTTTATAAAAACGAAGGAGGCTATACTCCCGGAGATGCTTATGATTTTTATTTTGAAGGCGATTTTAAGATTAAAGAATGGGTATTTAGAGAAAAAAATAAAAAAGAACCCTCTTTAATTACTTCCTGGGAAGATTATGAAAATTTCAATGGTATAACCATAGCCAAAACGCATAAACGTAATGAAGGTGATTGGAAACTTCATTTCACCAATATTGAAGTGATTACAGAGTAGTTTTGACCCGGCGAAACCCAAGTATTATGTTTTGGTCCTTTTTGAAATAAAGAAGGTGACCGCCAAAGCTATTAAAGAAGCTACCAGCAAAGCAGTAAAACTAAGTTTTAAACTATCAATTTTAGATAATAATCCTAGAAACGGCGGGCTGACCATAAAACCCAGATAGCCAAATCCCGCGACAAAAGATATTCCCTTTGCAGGAGAAACTCCCCTTGTTTTTCCAGCCAATCTAAATAGTTCAGGTATAATTACTGAAAAACCTAGGCCTACAAGACCGAAGCCCACTATCGATAGTATTAATGTACCACTAAGTACTGCAAAAAAACCACAGGCACTGATCATACATCCACTGATAATTATTGATAAAGATCCGAAGTGTTTACTCACTCCATCGCCAAAGAAACGACCTAATGTCATCATAACCGAAAAAGCTACAAAACCAAAGCCCGAAATTTTCTCTGAAGAAATTTTTACAACATCCTGTATATAAAGTTTACTCCAATGTTCTATTGCACCTTCGCTCCCCATAATTAAGAAAGCAACAACAGTTAGTCCAAATAGTGGTCTTATAAGTGAAAGGTCAAAAGATTTTTTTGAACGTTCTTCTTTCCTTCCTTTCATTGCTATGTATTCTTTACAGACTAATATATTGGTTACAATGACAAATACTGTAGCGCATAACATATGCGTGAAGGGTACTTGAACGTAAGTAATCAACAAACTACCTATTCCTGCCCCAATCACTCCGCCCAAACTAAAAAATCCATGAGAAGCAGACATGATATGAATATCATCCTCCTGCTCAATTTCAGATACTAGTGCATTCATTGCAATATCGGTTAAACAAGCAGATAGGCCAACAACAAATAAAATCAAACAAAGTAAGATATAACTTTGAGCAATAATTGGCATTAGAAATAATAAGGAAAATAATATGATACCAACCAACGTTACCTTACCTACTCCAAATCTTGCTATAATTAAAGAAGCCAAGGGAATCATCGCCAAGGTACCTAATGCAAAACAGAAAAGGGCAATACCTAGTTGTGCATCATCAATTCTTAATTTTTGTCTTACGTATGGAATATAAAGCACCCAAGTGCCTGTCATAATATTTAAGGATGCAAAGACCCATGCCGGTCCGAAATATCGTAATCTCGTAATGATTAAGTATAATGAATTCAATTTTTACTATTTAAATTCTATTTTTAATTCCGAAAAATCATCAAAAATATCCTCTATGCTCCTACAAAATAACCTAAAACCAAATTAAAATATCCCTTTAACATCAAAAACACCTACGTGTTTCATCTGTACTTCCATAAAACAGTTGATTAAATAAATTATCTGGATTTTTTTTCTAAAATTCCGCGTTTCAGAATTTGTCCAAACTCATACATATCTTCATAAGAGCAGTAAAATGGAGCAGGTGCTAATCGAATCACATTAGGTTCTCTCCAGTCTGTTATCACTCCGTTTTTCATCAAATAATCAAAAAGTTTTCTCCCTTCTCCGTGAAGAAAAACTGATAATTGGGTACCACGTTCTTCCTGATTTGATGGTGTAATAATCTCAAAAGTACTATCTACCTCAGCATCAATTTCTTTTAATATAAACTCAAGATAGGCAACAATGATATTTCGTTTTTTGATCAAAGCTTCCATTCCTACTTCATCAAATAATTCTAACGAAGCGAGATAAGGAGCTAAAGATAAAATAGGTGCATTACTCAATTGCCAAGCGTCTGCATTGGGCATGGGTTCAAACTCCGGCTTCATTAAAAATCTTGATTCTCTTTTGGTTCCCCACCATCCTTCAAATCTAGGGATATCTTTTTTATTATGAAATCGCTCATGAATAAAACATCCAGACGCATTTCCCGGACCACTATTCATGTATTTATAACTACACCAAGATGCAAAATCCACATCCCAATCATGTAGTTTTAATTCTATATTACCGGCTCCGTGTGCCAGATCCCAACCAACAAAAGCACCAACGTCATGCCCCGCTTTAGTAATGGTTTTCATATCAAAAACCTGACCTGTATAGTAATTAACTCCACCTATCATAATTAAGGCACACTCCTCTCCTACTGATTGAATCGTAGCCAGTATATCTTCTATCCTAAAATTATGTTCCCCTTTTCGTTTTTTGATTTCTACAATCGCATCATCAGGTTCATATCCGTGAAATCGAACCTGACTCTGCAGCATATATTGATCACTGGGAAAAGCCTTTTCTTCGCAAATGATTTTATATCGTTTTCCCTTGGGTCTATAGAAAGAAACCATCAATAAGTGAAGATTCACCGTAAGCGTATTCATCACAGTAATTTCTGAAGGTTTAGCTCCTACAATTTTACTTAATGGCTTGGCCATACGCTCATGATAATCCCACCAAGGTTTATCTGCATAAAAATGCCCTTCGACCGCAAGCTCTGCCCAATCCTTCATTACTTCATCTACATATTCCTTTGTGTTTTTAGGTTGAAGCCCTAAAGAATTTCCTGTGAAATATATAACCTGCTTACTATTTACTTTAGGAAAAAGAAATTGATCTCTGTAAGATTTTAATGGATCTTTTTCATCTAATTTTTTGGCAAATTCTCTACTATTTTCGAATTGCATTTTTGAGTTTTGATTCAAAAATACAGATTACAGTCGAGATTATATAATCTTTTAAAATTGTCTCTAAAATAATGGGGAAATTACCCTTATTTTAGTATCTTACTAGCGCACTAAAACCAATAGACACAAAAACAAACAGACCTATATCCTGAGTGTCTATAAATGTTCAGGTATACAATATCATCTTAAACTCATATTCTAATGAAAGAATTAAAAAAATTAGACAGTGTAAAAACAATTAGTAAAGAAGTTCAGAAAAATATAAATGGCGGACATTGCCCCCCTTGTGGACCTGGAGAATGTGGCCAAATTATTTTCCCGGGGCCGGATTGGTTTTGCGCGCCTTGCTAGTGGTAACCAATAAGCATTCATCACAGAAAATGTAAAAATTTTTCAATTGCAGTAGTTTTGTATGAGCTACTGTAATTTTTTAATAAGATCTCTACTTTTTCAAAATTATGGTTTTATCTATCCTGTAAAATGGTTTTTAAAACCGATATTGCTTCTTCCTTTTTATTTTGATTTAAATATACTAAAGTCTTATTCCAATATACTGATGATCGGAATTA
The DNA here is from genome assembly GCF_042434905.1 of Aquimarina besae. NCBI lineage: Bacteria > Pseudomonadati > Bacteroidota > Flavobacteriia > Flavobacteriales > Flavobacteriaceae > Aquimarina > Aquimarina besae. The sequence goes on along the minus strand of NZ_CP170199.1, from coordinate 2,105,999 downwards.
ATTAATATAAATATTAGCTTTGCCAAAAAAAAGTTACATCCATGCACTTTTTACCTGAAGCTTTAGACACCTATGTAGTAAATCATACAGAAAAGGAACCTGAATTGCTACAACAATTGACCCGAGAAACGTATCAAAAGATATTGCAGCCCCGTATGCTTAGCGGTCCTTATCAAGGTCGTGTTTTGAGCATGATTTCTAAATTGATTCATCCAAAGAATATTTTGGAAATTGGCACCTATACCGGGTATTCAGCTTTATGCCTAGCAGAAGGAATGCAAAAGAATGGTGTTCTGCACACCATCGATATCAACGAGGAACTGGAAGATTTTCAGCGTAAATATTTTGATCTGTCTCCATATGGTCGTCAAATATATCAGCATGTTGGTGATGCAACTGAGATCATACCAAATATGGATATAAAATTTGACTTAGTTTTTATTGATGCCGATAAACCCAATTATTCTAAATATTTTGAATTAATCATTAGAAAAATGAATCCAGGCGGTATCATTTTATCTGATAATGTACTTTGGAGCGGAAAAGTAATTGAAAAAGTTGCAGAAGATGATATCTCTACAAACGCGCTCTTAGCATATAATCAGCTTTTGGTGGAAGACCATCGAGTTGAAACTGTAATGCTACCGATTAGGGATGGTTTAACTATTAGTCGAGTATTATAAAAAAAGTGGAATCTAAATCGAATAGATTCCACTTCTCACATATATTAGTAACTACAATTGCTAATTCATATTCTATTGTACTGCTTTGAGAGCGTCGATATTACCAAACCCAAATTTACTATTACGATTAGGATAAAACTCCCCGGCTCTCTTTAACTTATCCAACACTTGAGCTCTAGTCATATTAGGATTACGAGCCCATACCAACGCTGCGATACCAGCTGTCATAGCAGTTGCTACAGATGATCCGCCAACATACGACTGGGCACCATTATTAAATCCTAATACTGGTACAGTTCTACTAGTATTACTTGCTCTTTGCATAATGATGGTAAAGTCAATTTTACTACCATCGTGGCAAATATCACAACGATTATACCCATTATCTTTTAATCCCGTTACCGCTACTGTTTCGCTCATACTCGCCGGGAAGATCACACCGTACCAGTTCGTAAACGTAGTAGAAGTTCCTCCCGCTGCCATAATCAATTTACCTTTACCATAGGCATATCGCACCGCATCTTTTACATTACCAATAGACCAAGGATATCCAATAGACATGGAGATTATTTTAACATCGCTTCTATTGCCTAACGCTTTTAGCGCATTACTGACTCCTTTACGTTCGTGATAATCATTTAAAACCACATCTTCTGTTCCTCTATATGCAACTAAATTCGCATTATAGGCAACACCAACTGGCATAAAATCATTATTTCGTGGAGAAGCTAAGGCGGATGCCATCTGTGTTCCGTGACCACATCTGTCATTAGGGCCATCTACGTTATTTGACCACCACCAAGGAGAATCAATAAATGTTCCGTAACGTTGTACAAATCTTCCATTAGAAGCACCATCATTGAACCCACTTCCTAAAAGACTTTGGTTTGCAGATAGTCCGGTATCTATAAGTCCTACTGTAATACCAGCTCCTGTACTAAGACTCCAAGCATCATCAATATTGTGCTTTTTGAAATTCCAAGGTAATCTTGCATTTGGAGAGATCACACTATAATCACCGCTATTGATGGATTGCCCATTTTGACTGCATCCGGCCGATTTTTGTTGCACCGCCTCTTGCAGATAAAAACCATAACCGTTTGGCTCCAAATATCGAATATTATCCATTGCTTTTAATTCTGAAATAGTTTTAATGTTGGTTATCTTAACATCTAAAACATTTAAAAGCTCATCTTCTGCTACTTGAAAGCTAGAACGTGTTACACCTTCAGTATTCTGGATGGTACTATATATATTCTCTATAATAGTATTTAATCTTGACGATCGCTGTGTGCCATCGATAAAGCTCTCGCCCTTTTCACCAAAACCGATGGTCAATACTTCTCCTCCGTGCATTACCGCGCTGTAAAGTATATTATCCGGCGCAGTGGTCCAATTTAAATCACCATTTTGCTTGAGTTCTGTTTCTATAAACGAATTAATCTCTTCGATTGAAAGGATTTTCTGAGAGGTAACGCTTTCGTCAATAATTTCGGCTGGATCGTCTTTAGAACATGAAACGATAAGGAATAGCCCCAAAATTAGAGTAATAATTTTTTTCATTTTAGTATAAGATTAATGAGTTTGTGTGTTATCGATATTTTAATAGAGATACTTTCCTTAAAAACACCAATAATTATCATTTAGTTAATTTCAGTACTAATTTATTAAATAAAATTAAATTATTATCATATTATTTTGAAGAAATCATAAAAAACAAAGCGTTACTATGCTTGCATAGGAGTATAAAATAGTGTTAGATACCAATGTTTACTAGGGTTCTACGGAAAAAGACTACAAAAAATATTTACTGCAAAAAAAACATCTTTTTTTACTTAGAATGCTAAAAAAATAGCTTTTAGTTTATCAAATTGATAATAACTGGAATACTTAAATTAGAATTTACGTTTTACTGGACCAGTAATTTCCTCGATATCATCTTTAACCTGATTGATTTCTTTTTTGATATCTGTAGTAATAGAGGAAGGAATGTCTGTATCTATACCGTGCTTTTCTGCACTTTTAGTAATTTCAGATTTGATATCATTTGTAGCGTCCTTTACAATACGCATTCCTTTACCCAAACCTCTTGCGATTTCAGGTATTTTATCCGCACCAAAAACCATCACCAATATAAAGACAATAAAGGCTATTTCGGTTCCGCTAATAAATAATGGTAATGTAATCATATCGATACAAATATAGCTACAATTATGTACAGAAAAAAGCCGTTCGTGATCACGAACGGCTTAAATCTATAATTTAAGTTTTTTTTAGCTTATTGGCCTTTCACTTTATCTTTGAATTTATCAAATTTTCCAAGCTTCTTGTTCTGCGGCCAGCTATTATTAGAGGTGTCTATATCGGCTGTTTCCTGATTAGGATCTACAACTATTTTAGAAATTGCTTTTTCTGATGCTATGGCTCTTTTTACAGCATCGTCATTCTTTCTCCAAATTTCTGCCGGATAGGTTATCATTTCAGAAGTTCCATCTTCATAAGTATATTCTACGATTAATGGCATAACTAATCCTCCTGGTTTTTCGAAAGTAACTTCATAAAAATATTTTGGCTCTTTCAAAACTTCTCTCTCCTCTACTGAAAAATTATCGATCAAATATTCTTTGAGTGTTTTAGCATCTTCAATAATATTCCCATTTTTCTTGATAGTCTCATACTCTGCACTGCCTTCTTCTACCATAAATACTAATGGTCCAAAATCTTCGATTTTAGCTCCTCTTGCTGCAGCAAAATCTTTAGCTCTCTGATTTGGCTCTTTTGAAACTACATATTTCTTAACATCTTTTACTCCGATATCCGTATAATCGGTAGTGTAGAACCATCCTCTCCAGAACCAATCTAAATCCACAGCAGAGGCATCTTCCATAGTTCTGAAGAAATCTTCTGGTGTTGGGTGCTTAAACATCCATCTCTGGGAATATGTTCTGAACGAATAATCAAAAAGGTCTCTACCCATTATCGTTTCTCTAAGGATATTTAACCCAGTTGCAGGTTTAGAGTAAGCATTGGAGCCAAACTGATGGATATTATTGGATTGAGACATAATCGGAGAAATAAAGCTTTGATCACCGCTCATATAAGGAACTATCTTGGCTGCCGGCCCTCGCCTGGAAGGATATTTTTTCAAAGGAGTAATCGCATCTGGATACCACTCTCCAAAATCCTGTTCTGCAACATATTGAACAAAAGTATTTAACCCTTCATCCATCCAAGTCCATTGACGTTCGTCACTATTCACAATCATCGGAAAAAAGTTGTGCCCTACTTCATGAATAATGACACTCATCATTCCGTATTTTGTACGATCACTAAACTTACCTTCTTTATCCGGTCTTCCGTAATTCCAACAAATCATAGGATATTCCATTCCTTGATTCTTGGCGTGAACAGATATCGCTTTGTGGTAAGGATAATCAAATGTCATTCTACTATAAGACTTCAATGTACTTGCTACTACTTTTGTAGACCAATCTTCCCATAGAGGATTTCCTTCTTTAGGGTACATAGAAACCGCCATCACATCTTTCCCTCCTATTTTAACCGCCATCATATCCCAGATAAATCGTCTGGAAGTTGCAAATCCGAAATCACGTACATTTTTTGCACTAAGTTTCCAGGTTTTTTTATTTTCAGAAAAAGATTTTTCTTTTGCTTCTGCCTCTTTTTGGGTAACTATTACAACGGGCTTTTCATATGATTTTTTTGCTTTGTTGTAACGATCCATCATTTCTTTTGTAAAAACCTCTTTTCTATTAACCAATACACCAGTTCCGTCTAAAATATGATCGGCAGGCACCGTGATATTCACGTCAAAATTTCCAAACGGTAATGCAAATTCTCCTCTACCCCAAAACTGATGATTTTGCCAACCTTCTACATCATTATATACTGCCATTCTTGGATAAAACTGAGCAATTACATAAGCTCTATTGCCATCTTCAAATTCCTCATATCCGGATCTTCCCCTGCCGTTAACGTGATCGTTAATATTATACCACCAATCGATAGAAAACACAAATTTGGCTCCAGATGCTAAATGTTTTGGCATCTCTACGCGCATCATTGTGCCATTGATAGTATATTGTAAAGGCTTACCTACTGCATCTTTTACAGCAGTTATGTTAAATCCTCCGTCAAAAGGTTCACCTAGGTATTTTCCAACAAACCTACTTGGTGGATCCGCTGCATCTACGCCAGTTGGTTGAATCAACGGAGTTTTTGATTTTTTGGAGCGCATATTCTGATCTAATTGCACCCATAAAAACTCTAAATTATCCGGAGAGTTATTGGTGTAGGTAATAGTTTCTTTACCGGTAAGTTTTTTGTTTTTATCATCAAGCTCGATATCCATCTTATAATCTGCCTGCTGCTGATAATAAGCAGCTCCAGGTGCTCCAGAAGCAGTTCTATACATATTAGGAGTTGCAAACTCATCATACATTTGCTTAAACTTGTTTTGATTTGTATGCCCTAGCTCACGCTTTGGTTGGTCTTCATTTTCGTTTTGTGCATACAATCCAGAAACAAAAAATGTTACTGAAAGAATAAAAAGTATTTTTTTCATTAGAGTGTAATTGTGTTTTGTAATAAATCGCAAAATAGTTGTTTTTTAAAAGTTTAATCATTTATTCACTAAACTTTAACACGCCTGTATCCTTTTCTTTTTCTAAGATCAGACTTTTACGTTTTTTCCCTTTTTTTACGTGAATAATATTCTGTTGTTCTTCAAAGAAATCCATTAGAGCTTGATTGGTTACCGATATTGTTTCGAAAGAAGTCACATTTTCTACTTCCAGATAACACAGTACAAGATCATTATCGTATTCTTTACCAATAAAGCTAAAAACAACCGGTTGATCATTAACTATAATATTCAACTTCTGTTTTAAATATGTCCTCAAGTATTGATCTACTTTGGCTTCTTGTTGTTCTGAAACTAACTCTATCGTTTTATCATATCGTTGTCTCAAGACTTCTTCTAAGTCGTCAATAAATATCCTGGAAATAATTTGTAATGACTTTTGTTCTTCTCTATACTCGATTTGAGTGACACTTACATAGAATTTATGCATTATACTAAATGAACTTAAAACGATCAAAAGTATAGGAAAAATAAATAGTAGTTTCTTCATCTGTAATATTGTAATAGCAAGTAAATGTACTATTTTGACATAAAAAATTATGCCAAAAAACTCCTATTTTATAAAATTGTCGTGTTGCTAATCAATTTCTTTATAATCTTTATATAGTTTCGCTTTTTCCTGAAAGAATTCCAGTAATGATAGTCTTTTTGTGTTTTTTAGTAAGTTTTCGAAGTATTGATCCTCTGAGCAATAGTTGACAAAATCAGAAATCAGGTTTTCGGGCAAACCCAGGTCATCTGTAAAAAATGTTTGGTTAAACGCTGTTTCACCTTTTTCGATCAATGATTCCAAATCTGCCAGCTCCTTTAGCTTTTTGAGCTTCTTCAGTTTCCCATTTAAACTATTTAATAATAAATCGATTGGACCTGAGCTTGCGGTATATATTCTACGTTCCTCTATGGTTGGTTGTTTTATATTTCGAACAGGTAATCCTAAAACCCTTGTATCCAGATGTGGTTGTACTTTAATATCTCTTGTATCCTTATCAATATTTCCTGAAAGGTTTATAGTGCTTATATTGACCTGATCAAGTTTTTGTATAACAGGATATAATTGTATTCTAAAATTACCATTATCCAGATCATTTTCTGAAACTATGACGGAGACAACTTTGTATTGAACCGAAGAAAAAATAATGGAATCATTAGCCTCTGAAGGGATTTCGAAATAGCCATTTTGATCGTTTGTAGCACCTATTTTCTTCGTATAATTTACAATATTGATTGCAAAACCTTCTAAAGAATCGGCTATGATTTTTCCTTTTAATCGTTGCGATTGACCAAAAACATTATTTAAAGTAAAAAGAATAAAAAGAAAAGATAAAATTTTAGCCATAGACTGAATTAATTTATGACTAAAATCCAAAACAGAATTAAACCATTAGTGTTTTACTAAACGATCTTTAAACTTCGTCATATCATTTCAACAGAAAAGACGAAAATCGATCTCAGGTGTTGCGTAATTATTTTAACTACACTATTGTCGTTGTTTATAAGCTTTACTTTGAGAAACCAAGAATTCTATTAAATTCAATTCATTTCCCTCTTCCAAATATGTTTTATTAAGCCCATTTTCTTCAGCAAAAAATATAAAATCATTAATCTGATCTATTTCCAGAGCCAAATTTGTCTTGAAGAATTCGTCATTGTACATTTTTCTGACTTTCACATCGATATCATCAGCAGTTTTGTTTTTATTTTTATCCTTATTTTGAAAAACAACTTTAAAAAGATTTACAAAATTTAGTCCGTAAATCATTCTATCTTCCAGAAAAACTTTATTTTCTAATTCTGAAAGTTCATCAGGTGTCCAATTATAATCTGTATCATTAATTCTGTCTGAAGTAAGTTTAGCCACTTCGTCAATTCCACTCTCTGAAACATCAATTTTTTTCACATCAATCGAAACGTTCCCTAGTAAATCATAAGGTGTTACAATTACTTCTTCCAAAAGATTGACCGATTCGTTTAAAAAAATATTCAATCGCCTATTATCTAACACTCCTTTATCTATTAATACCACAAACTTTTGATATTGCATAGCGATCACCTCTAACTTATCATTGGTTCCTACACTAATTCTAAAGCTACCCTGATTATCTGTGATAGTACCCTTTTTTGTAGTAAGATTGTATACTACTACTCCTTCTACGTCATCACCAATTGGTGCGCTGATCCGGCCATCAATCATAACCCGAGAAGTAATTTGTGCAAAAGAAAAACTTACAGTAACACAGATAAGAAGTAAGGATAATTTCATTTTCATAGGAAGCAGGATTAAATTTGTTTTATGGAAGATACTATATTTTTCATTATGCTAAGAAGATTTCTTTATAAGAAAACGTTAAACTACCTTTACTAAAAAACAACTACATGCAAAATTGTATCATAGCCAGTACTTCTACTATTCACGGAAGTGGTCCATTAGAATATTTATTTGATGCTTTAAAAGAACTTTTTGCTAATTCTGAAGAAATCCTTTTTATTCCCTATGCGCGTCCAGGAGGAATTTCATTGGATGAATACACTATCGGAGTTAATAATATCTTTAAGAAAATTGATAAAAGAATTCTGGGTATTCATATGTTTTCTGATATAACGGAAGCATTTAGAAATACACAGGGAATTTTTACAGGTGGAGGAAACACTTTTCTTTTAGTAGATCAATTGTACCGTAACAAAGTTCTTCAACCGCTTAAAAACGCAATAGAATTAGGTACGCCTTACCTAGGAACCAGTGCCGGAAGTAATATCTGTGGTCTGACTATGCAAACCACTAATGATATGCCAATTGTTCATCCGCCCAGCTACAAAACATTAGGTATTATGCCTTTCAACATCAACGCTCATTATCTAGATCCCGATCCAAACTCTACACACAAAGGCGAAACCCGGGAGACTCGGATCAAGGAATTTCATACCATAAACCCTCAACCTGTTGTAGGACTCCGAGAAGGAAGTTGGCTTAGAATTCATCAAGATGATATAGTTTTAGAAGGTAGTTTATCGGCAAGGATTTTTGAACAAAATAAAACCCCATACGAAATTGTTTCAGGTAGCTCTCTTCTACAATTAAATTAAATTATATTATGGACTATCAGAAAATTCTTGACAGGATTGAGTCTGAAACTTTAAACCGAACTATTACGGGAAAAGTAGCTACTTATATTCCGGAGTTAGCCAAAATTGAGGGTAACAAATTAGGGATGCATTTATACTGTATCAATTCGGGCCACTACGGTTTTGGAGATGAGAATGAACGGTTCTCAATACAAAGTATTTCTAAAGTATTCTCATTAACTTTGGTTATGTCATTATTGGATGACGAGTTATTCGAAAGAGTCCATGTCGAACCATCAGGAGATCCTTTTAATTCTTTAATTCAATTAGAATATGAAAACGGAATACCAAGAAATCCTTTTATCAATGCCGGCGCTCTGGTTATTTCGGATATCTTGGTTTCGATATTTAAGAACCCTCAACAAAAATTCTTAGAATTTATTCATAAAATTACTGGTGATACGACTATCAAGATCAATTCAAAAGTATTTGAATCTGAAAAGAAATACAGTTACCGAAATGCCTCTTTATTAAATCTTATGAAATCATTTGGTAACATAAAAAATGACATAGAAACTGTTTTAGACCTTTACATTTATCAATGTTCGGTAGAAATGTCGTGTAAAGAACTAGCCACTGCATTTATGATCTATGCAAACTCTGGAAAAACCCTTTCTGATGATATTGAAATAATTTCTTCGAGAAAAGTAAAACGAATTAATGCTATTATGCAGACTTGTGGTTTTTATGACGAGGCTGGAGAATTTAGTTTTAGGGTTGGCCTACCAGGAAAAAGTGGTGTTGGTGGCGGAATAGCAGCGATTCACCCAGGTCATTATGCGGTTACGGTTTGGAGCCCACCACTGAATCCAAAAGGTAATTCTGAATTAGGTATGTATGCACTAGAAAGGTTGACAACCTTGACGGGGTTTTCTATATTTTAGAGAGTAAAATTTGCCTCTGGTCACAAAAGCTTTAAATTTACATTAGTAGCAATATAAATACTCAATGAATCAAATACCAAAAAAGAAAACGCTGTATTTCCTAATTATAATGGTTATCGTAACGACAATTACTTACCTTAATCATTTTGATAATGCATTTCATTTTGATGATATGCACACCATTGTCGAAAATCCAAATATCAGAAGTTTAAAAAATATTCCGAATTTCTTTACAGACGGAACCACGATAAGCTCATTGCCTCAGAATCAAGCTTATAGACCAATACTTACTATTTCATTGGCTATTGATTATTGGTTAGGTAATGGATACGATTTGTTTTACTTTCATTTGAGTTCTTTTATTCTATTTTTAATTCAAGGAGTGCTTCTCTTCTTTTTCGCTTTTAGAATTCTCAATATATCAAATAAAGACAAGTTCAATTTCTATATTGCTGGTGCGATTACAGTTTGGTATATGATTCATCCCGCAATGGCAGAAACTATTAATTACATCATTGCACGTTCAGACTTGCAATCTACTTTCTTTGTAATACTTGCATTTGTTCTCTATCAATATTCAAAAACTTGTAAAAAATATTATTTGTATTTGATCCCTGTAATAATTGGTGCATTATCGAAACCCACTGCAATAATGTTTGCTCCATTATTTGTGATCTACGTTGGATTTTTTGAAGAAGAGATTAGCTTTAGAAACATTATCGAATTCTCTAAAAAATCAAAGTTACTTAGAGTTATAAAAGTTTCCTCACCCTCTATTATGGTTTGTGCAGCGCTCTATATTTTTCAGGGTTATATGACTCCAAACTCTTTTAGCACTGGTTCATCAGAAACCTTTAGATATCTAATTACACAACCTTATGTAATTTTCTATTATTTTGGAAGTCTCTTTTTACCAATACATCTAAGTGCTGATACCGATTGGACATTACTGGAAAATATATGGTCTTTTAAGTTTTTCTTTGGCATATTTTTCCTAATAATTCTAATCGTAATCGCGATTTTAACTTTCAAAAAGAAAAGCTACTATCCGATCACATTTGGAATATTGTGGTTTTTTATTGCACTGGCACCTACATCAAGTTTCATTCCATTAGCAGAAGTAATGAATGACCATAGAATGTTTTTTCCATATATTGGATTAACTCTTGCCGTAGGGTATTCTATCTGGCTTTTAATCGGAAACCTTAAAAAAAGATATAAATTTGATATTAAATATGCTGCTGTTATCATTTCCACTTTACTCACGTTATATGGTTTTGGGACATACCAAAGAAATATTGTTTGGCACGACGAAGAAAGTCTTTGGAAGGATGTTACCATAAAAAGCCCGAAAAATGGAAGAGGATTAATGAACTATGGGTTGACAAAAATGGCAAAGGGTGAATACCAAATTGCGGAAGAATACTTCATAAAAGCATTAAAGTATACACCCAATTATCATACGCTTCATATAAACCTTGGTATACTGAATAACGCTAAAGGCAATAAAAAGGAGGCTGAAAAGTATTTCGAAAACTCTATAAAATATGGCCCAGGATTTCATAGTTCATGGTTCTATTACGGACGTTATTTTAGCGAAAACCAAAGAAACAAAGAGGCAATAAGCAAGTTAAATAGGTCATTGGAGATATCACCAAATCATATACCAACCAGACTACTATTGATGGAAAATTATTTAGAGCTGGAAAATTGGAATGAACTGAATAAACTTGCACAGAATACATTATTAATTGATAAAGAGAATAAAAAAGCGCAATCATTTCTATTGGCTAGTGTACAAAAAATAAACAAACTAGATCTGGAAGAAAATGAAATACAAAAAAACCCAACCCCTGAAAAATATCTAGACCTAAGTTTAAAATATTATCAAAACGGTCTTTATCAAAAATGTATACTTGCTGCAGAAAAAGCATTAAAGCTAAACAAAGACTTTGCAGCAGCATATAACAATATCTGTATCGCACAAAATCTTTTAGGCAATTTTGACAAGGCAGTTTTAGCTTGCGATCAAGCAATAGAATTAAATCCAAATTTTCAACTAGCAAAGAACAATCTACAAGATGTATTATCAAGAAAAAGTAAAATTGATGAACTTACCAAATCTTTAGAAGCTAATCCTAGTGAAGCCAACTATCTCAACGTAACATTAGCTTATTATAACTACGGACTTTTTAACAAATGTATAACCTTAGCTGAAGAAGGAATAACAAAACACCCAACGTCAGATAACTTGTACAATAATCTATGCGCCTCATTCAATGCAATTAAGCAATGGAAAAAAGCAATAGATGCAGGTAAGAAAGGTTTAGGGATAAATCCACAAAACACACTTCTTAGAAATAACTATAATTATGCCCTAAGCAATAGCAAACAATAAAACCCATGGATTTAAAATTAACTAAAAAACAAAAATTAGCTTTAGAACTTCTTCTCTTCTTAATAACTCCCTTAGTCTTTTTTATTTTCACCGTGATTAAAAATAAATCTGAACTTCAAGAATCTGAGGGCAACTCCATCATTCAAGAACAAATAGCTGCGCAAGAGACTGATTTAATTAATCAGGGACTAAACTATATAAATAATGGGCAGTATCAATTAAGTATAGAAACGAACTTAAAAATTCTTAAAATTAATCCAAGAAATAAATTTGCTTTAAATAATATAGGATTTGCTTATGCGAACTTAAAGAATTGGGATCAGGGCATTATATACTGCAAGAAAGCTCTAGATATAGACCCAGGTTTTCAACTTGCAAAAAACAATCTCAATTGGATGCTCCAAGAAAAGGATAACCAACCCTAAAAGCCTTCTTTAGTTAATTGCTCTTTTGACCATCTCAAATTATTTTTTGCTAATTGAAAATCAGGACTAAGTTCCAAAGCGTTTTTACAAGCATTGATAGCATCGTGGTATTTTTTTAAAGCATTATATGCTGAACAAATGTTATTGTAAGCAACTGCATTATCTTTATCAATCTTAAGCAATTCCTCACTTATTCTTATACAATCATCATAGTCACCTAATTGATAATATTTAAGACTCAAGGCGATATATTGATCAACAGATAAAGGTTTATCATCAAGTTGTAGAATACTATCTTCTGAAAATTTTAAATTATTCTTAGCTAGTTGAAAATCTGGATTTAATTCCAAAGCTTTTTCGCAGGATTTTGCAGCTCTCTCAAACATACTAAGCGCATTATATGAAGAACAGATATTATTATAGGCTATACTGCTATTAGGATTCAAATCAATAGCTTTTTTAGATGCTTTAATACAATTAACATAATCTTCTTTATTATAATAAAGCAAACCTAGTTGGATGAAACCTTTGGAATCTGGTTTTTGCTTCAGCTGTTCTTGTAGTTTTTTAATACCATCTGGTTTAAAATTATTTTTTACAATAGCACATACAGGTACTTCATCCACATTAATTGAATATACTGAGTTTTCAGGAGGCCAGTTTCTTAAAAGGCTTTTATTATACTTAGCCTCTGATAACAGGACTATAGAATAATCCCAATAAGAAGATTTTTCTGGAGCAATAACGTGATTCAAGTTGGAAGTTTTACCTAAAAAATATGATGCTTTAAGTTGATCACCGTAATATAACCTTACTCTGACAGGTTTCTTATCATCCGATTCGGCATTATTCTTTAACCATTCGACAGCCGGTTTGACAGCTACACCCCAATAGTCAATTTCATATTTACCAAAAGCTCCTTGTATCCCACCAATGATTGGATTATAGTATAAAGAATGAACAGGGTGATTGGTCATTAAAAACTTTAATGGTTGCAATAACAAAAACAACAACAAGATGTAAACAACTCGCCTGCCCATTTTATTATTTTGGAGTATTATTAGCTTGTTATATGCCAGAGAAATCATAACAATTAATGGGGGTGTCAGAAACAAAAACTGACGTGCATTGTCATAATAATTTGGTTTCCCCACAAGAATTAGAAAGAGAGGAAATAAGCCTGTAAACAAAACAACTGAGTATTGCAAAGTTTTAAACTTTTCTGTCTTATAATAGATTACAGGAATTAAAAACACCCCTAAAAAAAGGTGTAACGGGAGTTGTAGATATAATAGGTACTTGATTGGGTAATACCAAGGCATTTCAAAACTGCTCTTCCATTCTCCTTCAAATAATTGTATAGCCTCAAATCCTTTAAAATCCTTTGCTGCGATGAATAATTCAACCAGCCCTGTAAACGGATTAGTTTGTAAATATGGCCATAATATACCTGTACCTAAATATCCCAATAATCCTATAAGGGTAATTTTTAAAAATAACAAAAGGGATTTCTTAATAACCGACTTAGTTAACTTATTTTGATAGTTTTTTACCAACCACCAAAAGAAAACCGCCACCATAATTTGCCCAATAAATACAAGCCCAAATAGCCTGATATTTATTAGTATAGAAATATTTATTATTAAGCACAAAGATCTTTTAAGAGTGACTTCTGGAAGTTCTTTTAACAACTTAACAAGGTGATAAACACAAATAATATAGAAAGTTGCAAATGGAATATCTTTTGGATTATACATTGACTGACCGAACAATAGTGGTGAAAGCAATGCAAATACCAATGCAAAAAAACCTGTTTTCCATCCACCAAGTTCTTTACCCAGTAACCCACAGAAGAAAAACAACAAAACCCCAAATAAGGCACTTAAAAAATTTCTGAATTCATAAACCCCTGTAATCGGCTGATACTGATATAAAAAATTTGCAACTAGATCAAAAAAACCTCCAAAGCCATTCATTCCCCGCACCTTATTTTGTTCGTCGATAGATATGTCAAGAAGATTTCCATGCTCGTCAAGCGGACTTAATGCAGCGGAATTGTCTTTACCTTTAAAATAATCCAAAATCCTTTCCCCATGTTCCTGATGCACTTTAGCATCTTCAATAATACCATAATCAAAACTTAAAATTGGCATTAGGAATACCAGTAGCAAGCTCAAAACAATAAAAGCTGTTTTGTACTTGGTTCTAAGAATGGATGCTAATTTGAGATTCATTATGAATTAATTTTACTGAAGAATCTTTTTATCAATTCGACTATTCGGTCTTGATGTGTCATATCTAGTTCGTAATATAGAGGAAGCCTTACTAAACGATCAGCAAAGTGATCGCAATGAGGAAGTTCTTGCGATCCACTATTCTGACCGTAAAAAGGACTCTTATGCAAAGACAAATAATGGAAAACACAATGAATATCGTATCCTTTTAAAAACGCGATAAACTGTGTTCTTTCTTCAATATCTTTACATACCAGATAAAATAGATGACCATTTACAGATGCATCTTCTGGGATATACGGGAGTTGTAAAAAGTTATTCTCTTCTAATTGCGCCAAGCCTTTCTGATAATTAAACCATAACATTTTTCTTCTGGTTTGAATTTTTGCTAAGTTTTCTAATTGCGCATACAAAAAAGCCGCTGTAACATCTGATGGAAGAAAAGATGAACCTATATCTACCCAAGAATATTTATCTACCTCTCCTCTAAAAAAAGCAGAACGATTAGTTCCCTTTTCCCAAATAATTTCTGCTCGTTTATCAAAACGTTCATCATTTACAACCAGCATTCCTCCTTCCCCTGAAATGATATTTTTTGTTTCGTGAAATGAAAAAGCTGCCAAATGCCCAATACTACCTAACGGTTTTCCTTTATAGTAAGAGTCAATTGCTTGCGCAGCATCTTCAATAACATAAACATTGTGTTTATTGGCAAGATCCATGATCTTATCCATATCACATGCAACTCCTGCATAATGAACCACAACAATAGCTTTTGTTTTTTGTGTAATTAACTTTTCAAGATGATTAGCATCTATATTTGGATTATTAGTATAACTATCTCCAAAAATGATTTTAGCTCCTCTTAAAACAAATGCATTTGCCGTGGACACAAATGTATATGATGGCATAATTACTTCATCTCCCGGTTGT
The DNA here is from genome assembly GCF_042434905.1 of Aquimarina besae. Lineage (NCBI taxonomy): Bacteria > Pseudomonadati > Bacteroidota > Flavobacteriia > Flavobacteriales > Flavobacteriaceae > Aquimarina > Aquimarina besae. The sequence continues at coordinate 2,090,659 of NZ_CP170199.1, read as the reverse complement.
ATATCCACCAGTATCGCCGCCATCTCCAGAGCATCTGTACAAGAAGAGGTTAACAGACAATTGCGAAAACCTATTTGTTCTTTAAAATAGGTATGGCATTTTTCTGTATAATAGCCATTTCCTGAAATTTTACCACGAGCAACTGCATCTTTAATATAATAAAGCTCGTCTCCAGTCATATAGGGTTTATTAAAAGGGATCATATTCGATTTATTTATTATGGCTGTCTGAACTCCAAAAAAAATGTGCTTTTTTATCCTTCCATTGCAATTCACCAACTTTTTCCCAGGGTGAATTTATATTTTTTTCAAGCAAATCTCTTTCCCATTGAAAAGATAAAGCTACTTTTTTTCTAACAATTTCAAACTTTTGAATTTTTGATAAATCTACATCATTGCGATGCATCCAAAAAGAAGTATAGTCTATCATACCCTTTCTAAGTGAGTATGCATTTTCTTTTACATAAGGCATATTTACTCTAAAAATCCAATATGCGTAACTACCTCCAGAAACATACCTATCAGCCATTCCTCTCTCATCTAATATTGGAAGTAATTCCCCTTCATATTTTATAGTGTAAACATTGTTATATCCTATTAAATGAGAATCCACAAAAACATCATGATGGGTAATTCCAAAATATTGCTTTGAAATCTTGTGAACCGCTGCATCAAATTTGCCAGACCCAAAAAAATTATGATTTACCTGAATTTGAAGAAAGAAAGCCAAAATCATAACTAATACGAAAAACTTATCCCGTATTTCATGATAAGGAACCCCTTTAAAATCAACAAGTTCTATGGTGCTCTTGTCTTCTGAAATCTGATCTAAGGAGCCAATAAATGTATTTTTGAATAAAACAACTCCGGACAACCAAAGAATAAGATAGCACAGAGGTGACGATTTACAGATTATTGGAAGTAATGCATTTCCGGTATATTTTTTTTGATCAGAATCAGCTAAAATTAAATCACTTTGAAACACTACATCGTCACTTGCAGAAAAACTTTCTTTGCTCTCAACTCTAATTGCTTTGAAAATATCAAGACATTGAATAAGAGTAACAAGTTTAGCTATAGACAAGTTTCTTTTATCATAAAACAAAGTTAGTTTCGGTTGTTTGTTAATTATTTTTTTCCATAATAACCCCCAAAAGGTAACTGGCACCATAATCAAATAAATGGCGACATAGCCCATCGCAAAGTACGGAATAGGAAACTCCATAGCTATTCCTAAATGTAAACCTAAACCTATAAGTAGAAGAAAAACTCTGTATCTCTTATGCCAGAATAAAAAAATGAACATAAACTCAAATAACATAGTTAAGTAGGATAAAAACTTAACTAGAAACTCTTGATTCAAAAACCATTGATTCTCAGAAATAGTTATGTGCGGTATGGACGAAGGCAACCATACTCCCAAGCCTTTAAGCCACATGGGTGAATATATTTTATAGGTAAAAGCAGAGTCAAAATAAAACAGACCTATCCCCACAAATGCAGGTAATAAATAATTTATTTTTGCCACCTTTTCTATTTTATAATTAATTCCTTTTTCAATACACCGAAACTTCATTCGAAGAAAATCTATTGATAACACCTTCTGAATGGGTAGAAATATTAGCAAAAAATTTACTCCGGTATATGTATAAAACATATGATATTCATATGTAGTCATACTGGAAATAAATACTATGGTGAACACATAGTTCAGTATAGCTGAAATTCTTGTGTAATATCCAACAACCAAAAAAGAAATAATGACCATCCACAACAAAAACAATAATGTGGTATCAGGGAAGTTAACATCTAGGTATGGTATTTTATCAAAATAAAGCTGACGGTAATTAAAAATATTGAGGATTTCTAATAGAAAATTAATTCCATAGCCAATTCGGAATATCCCTAACCCAATAGGTGATATTTTTTTAAATAAAAATTGATATAAAAGTCTTAACATACGTTATTCATTTTTATTTTTTATTCAATTTGGCTGGCACCCCGACATAGGTACCTTTTTCAGTGATATCTCTTACTACAACCGCCCCCGCGCCTATTTTCACATTCTGCCCAATGGTAATATTATCGATTACGGTACAATTAATTCCCAAGATTACCTGTTCACCCACTATAATAAAACCAGCTAGAGCCACTCTTGGTGATAAGAAACAATGCGAAGCTATACTGGTATGATGGGCGATTGTGCAACCAATATTCAACAAGACATTATTCTTAATTACAACATGAGCATCAATAGCAGAATTTGGGTATACAATGACACCCTCACCAATTATTGCAGTTGGATCTACCCAACAAGAGGAATGTATAATTCTGGCAAATGGAATTTTGTCTTTATAAATATCATAAAAATTAGCACGTGCCGCCATATGCTTGTATCCAATACCAATCATTAAATGCGTAATTTTTTTTTGAGAAAAACTCTTTAATATATCCTGTGTCCTTCCCAACACGGGACAGCCGGTGATATTTGACTCGCCTGTAAAATCGTCAAAAAAAACAACCTGTTCAAAGTGCTTATCTGTTATTGCATAATGAGCAATTTGTTGACCCAAATGTCCAGCACCAATGATTCCTAAAACACTATTCATAGATATAATTTAAAACTTCATTAAGTGAATCTATTCTGTATGTTGATGACGGAAAAATACAGTCTCTGTCGATTAAAAGTGAATTAATGCCTAGTTTTATTGACGGTTCTATATCTAATTTAATAGAATCTCCAATATAAAGTATTTTATTAGCATCAACATTAATATGCTCTAATGTCTTTTGATAAAAATCTACACTAGGTTTAGCCACTCCTAATTCTTCAGACACTAAAATATCACTAAAAAAAGGATCAAAAAAATGATCTATTTTTTCTTTCAATGTATTATTAAAATTGGATATAATTCCCTTAGGAATTTCTATTTTTTTTAGTATGTCGGTATCAGAAAACTTTTCCCAAGGCAAATAAGAACAACGTTCAAATAATTTTTTCAACAAATCACGGGTTGGAATTACTCCCAATAAATACAGTAATTCAGTATTAAAATAATCATAAAACTTCCTGCTTGTCCTATCAGGAAAATGAATAACCTCAGATAATAGTTTATGTTTTCTCTTAAATTCGATACTTTCTATGAAGTATCCTTCCTTTTCGAGTACCTTTAAAAAGGTACTATAAAAAGTAGGCTTATGCAAAAGTGTTCCTGCAACATCAAAGAGAATGTATTTGTATTTACTCATTTTAATATATAAAGTGTTTAAAAGAATTATCATTAAGGTCTTCAAAAGACGTTGCTTCTGGATAAATAATATCCATCAAGATTCTTATAGCTACGGCTTTGGGATTTTTGATGTTAACATCATCAGGAGATATATCATATAAATACTCTTGCACTGCATATTTTACATCTTGAAAACCTAAATTGTGTCTTATCGAATTTGTACCTGAAATCCTGCAATTTATTTCAAAAGGGTACACCTGCGAAGTACTATCTATTATACTTTGAATATTAAAACTTCCTATAACACCTTTGAGCTTTACGATTTCTTCTGCTATTTCTTTTAATTTATCATCATATGAATTATTCAATATTATTTTAGAGGTTGTTCCATTTTCTAATGTTCTTTCCATAGAACAAACACCATGAATTTCTTGTTTTTTATTTACATAGACCGCGGTAGTAACTTCTTTGCCATTATACAATTTCTGTATCATATAATCGTCCCCCAATCTAGAAATATTTTTTGGGTTTATTATAATACCTCTGGATCCTCTACCTTTCCTAGGTTTTGCTATAACTTCTTTTTCAGAGTTATCGTACTCTTTCGGCAACCAGGATTTAGCAAAAGGAATATCATACTTATCAAAGAGCTTCCAAGTTAAATACTTATCTAAAAATTGTTTTGAAATTTCTGGATCTGATGCCAATATAAAAGTATCTAACTTACCCTTACAGAAACCCAAATAATAGATCTCGTAGTCTGTTGATGGAATAATCATATCCACCTTCTGTTCCTCTACAATTTTTGATATTTCAGTAAGATAATTTTCTTCATATGCATACGGAACCTGATAAGTTTTATCACATAAATGATTCCCCGCAGTAAATGATGAAATATCGCATCCAATTAGTTTTATAGAGAATTCCAAATTTTTGATATTACGTAAAATACCTTGTCCTACATTACCTCCTATACCCGTTACTAATATTGTTTTTGTATCCATAGAGCGGTTTGCCTTAATTGTTCTTTAAAGATATTAGTTCTATTGATACCTAATATTTTGTTAGTACTTGAATTGTCATAAAAAAAGCTTCTACTAGCATCTTCCTTTTTATAAACAATACTTACATCAGGGAGAAAATCTTTAATCATAGTTGCCACTTCATAATTAGAATATGACCTGTTTCCTACTGCTAATAGTGGAATATTCGTTTTTTTTTGCATCGCTTTTTCTAAAATCTCTGCTACATCTTTTACATATACATAATTCTGCATTCTACTTCCATCTCCGTATAAACATATTTCTTTCTTACTTATAGCACTAATAATAATCTCTGGTAAAAAAGTCCCCCGATTCATTCTTTCACCAAATAGGGATGAAATTCTAACATTTATTCCTCCTCCTTTATGATTTTTTACGATTAATTCTGCCCATAATTTCGAAATACCATAGCTGTTTTTTGGGTTTACTGCAGATTCCTCGGTAATAATTTTTCCAGAATTTTCATATAAAGCTACTGAAGAAGCATGAATAATTTTAGCGTTTTGAAATATTTTAGAAATAGTTTTCAATAAGTAAACATTTACCTTGTAGATCTCATTTATCTCTTCTAAACTTTCTTTAAAACTGATATGAGATGTGATATAAAAAATACAATCAACAACAGGCTTCTGTTCTAAAAATTCATTAATCCTTATTTGCCGAAATTTATTAGAGAGTCTATAGCTTCTTTGATGATAAACCTGAATAACATCATCATATCTCGAACTTAATTCAACTAATAAAGCTTGAGCTAAAAAGCTATTGCTCCCAACTATTGCTATTTTCATTTTTGCTTAAATATTAGTAGTATCCTTAATTGAAAAAAGTGGTCGAGATTTTGACTCCCTATAAATGCGCCCTATATATAGAGCCAAAAGTCCTATAAAGAAAAGCTGTATTCCCAATGATAAAATTAGGAAACCAAAAATTGATGGCCAGCCAGGTTGGAAATCTACAAAAAACAACTTCACTATCAATATTACAAACAAAGCTAGTGTTCCTATTAAGGCTAAAAAAATACCAAATCTAACCGCTAACTTTAACGGAAGTTCTGAAAAGTCAAAAATAGCATCAAAGGCAAGATTCATTTTTCTTTTAAAATTGAATTTACTCACCCCTGCAAATCGCTCACGTTGCTCTATTTCTATAACCGATTGATTCATTCCTATATGCATAAATATACCTTCAATGAAACGGTTTTGCTCTTTATACATCAAAAACCTCTCTGCAAAGTCTCTATTAAAAATTCTCATTACCGCTAATCCTCTTGGTAAATCTAATCCAGTGTATTTATCTAGTACGGACCAGAATATTTTTGAAAAAAATCTATTTTTCAGACTGTCTTTTTTTTGTTTTCTTACTCCAAAAACCAAGTCATATCCTTTTTCTATTTCAACAATAAAATTCTTAATTTCTTTGGGAGGGTCTTGTAGATCAGGATCCATATAAATCAAGTACTCACCTTTAGAATAATTAATGCCTGCAGTCACCGCAGCCTGTTTACCGTGATTATATGATAATTCTAACAGTTTAATATTATCATTTTCCTTAGCTTCATCTTTTATTAAATTAACGGTATTATCAGTACTCCCGTCATCTATGAAGATAACTTCGTAGTTAATCTTTAAAATATCCAGCTCCTCAACAACTTCTTTAATAAATTGATTAATCACCTCTTCTTCAAAATATACAGGTACTACTAAGGACAATTTGATATCTCTACTCATAATTATTATTAGAACTTAACCGTCTATTTGTAAATTAGTTTTCATCAGATTTTTAAAAAGCTTTCAGACTTTTTTTTATAAATTAAATTAATTAGTAACTCAATAAAATCAATAAGCATCAAAATCCAGTGCACTAAACCTAACTTCAGAAGATTTAAACTTTCTATTCTTACTACTAAGATCCTTAAAAATTAAATTTAAAGGAGAAGGTCTAAATCTTGAAGGAATATCAAAATAAAAGGATTTCTTCCAGTCTATATTATGATTAATACCAATCCAGAGTCTAATAGGTCTAAAACCTAATGGATGATTCTTATTAGGAACAAACTGTTTTTCTCCAAAATCTCTAAGTACAGCTTGAATAAAGAGATTATCAGTCCTCACCGACACTCTTCCTTTTTTCACGTGATAAGGTAATTCAGGATTTGATAAGCGCCAATGTAAAGAAGCTTCATCCCAAATTCTCTCAAAAATGAAAGTGTCATTCGCATCTTTATATGCAACCTTACCTAAACCAAGTTTAGCTTCCAAACTTCCAGCTAGCTGAAAATCTAATTTTTTCAAAAAACCTGGAGTGCTCTGAGCATTAGCAACTCCAACCACAAAACTATAACCTTCATCAATCGCGAGGTCGTAACTTTTTTGAGCTAGAGTCGTAAACAATCCCTTCCCTCTATGATTAGGGTGAGTTGCTGTATTAAGCGAAAGCAACCCTTTTTCTTCTTTACCATCTATACAAGCTTTTAAAGGCATTAAAGCATAATGAGCTGCTAATTGATCCCCTAAATATGCATTGTAACCGATCATAGGACCAATGGGATTATCGGCATATTGCCAGCGAACAAATTCCTTGGTAAATTTTTTTGTATTTGGAAAAGTCCCCTGAAGAACATTGCTTATTTCCTCAATTGAATTATCATCTGTTTGGATAGGTTTAAAAGTATAATTCATTTATATCCTATATAATCTTAATTTTTTAAATTTATTAATAATAAATCTAAATGTCTTGCATCTATGAATTTTTGATTCAAAAAATATCAATCATTTTTCTCTAAAAGCTCTACAAAACTTTTATATGTAATAATCTTTGGTTGAAAAACATCCATTATTTTGTGCAATCTTGGAAAAACTCCCTTTCGGTTACAATACAAAAGTTGATTATAAATTCTATTATTATCAATTCCCGGATGCATAAATCTTTCTTGATCAGTATCAATATCATAAGGATGAAAATAACTGGTAATAGCTCTGCCCTCTTTAAAATGTTGGCTAAAACTTTTCTTAATCATAAAAAAAGGTAAAAATCTAAAATAAACACCTCCTGAAAATGGGACCTTAAAAAAAGAACTTTTTCGCAAGCTCATAGGTATTTCCCAAAGATCTTCTCCCATTTTCTTAGGTTTTTCACCAAAATTCTCCCACCCATATAGAGGATTCTTAGCAGGAAGTATGGAACTGGAATAAACAAAATTCATATCGGCAAGTACGTCATATGCCCAAGAAGTTTCTTTGGTGATAGAAAATATAGGTGCTCTGTAGCCTATTACTTCATTGGCTCCTGCCTTCAATAAGTTTTCTACATTACGAAAAACATCATCTCTAAACTCACTTTCTGTTTGATTTGTTACCGGAATATGTTGATTTGAATGACAGGCTATTTCATGTCCTTCATCTACAATCATTTTAATGAGATCAGGATAATGTTTAGGAATATTCCCAACAGTAAAAAAAGTAGCCTTAGCGTTATATTGATTTAAAAAAGTTAAATATTCTTCTACCAATGCTTCAACACTTGCCTTATATTGCAATCCGTTTTTTATTCCAAAGCGAACATCCTCTAGATCAATACTAAATAAAAACAAATTGTTTTTCATCAACGATCATTTTAACTTTTAGACTCAATTTGTTGTTTCAATAATGCTATCTCTTGCGCTAACTTTTTATTCTGATCTTGAAGTTTAGAAACAACTACACTTAAGTACAAAAGATAAATAAATATAACAAACACACTAGTAGTAAAAACAAAGTTTGGAGGCTCATAAATTCCAAGCAATCCCGAAACAAAATCCAATCCCTTTCGCCAAAATGAAAAAAGAATCAAAAAAAATGTGCATACTATCCATACCACAGAATATTCTTCCCTTAGCTTACCTTTAATAATCAATCGAATGACAAAAAACGTAAATAATAAGCTAGCTATAATGGCCAAAATCTGAATCTTCTCCATCAATTCTTTTTTGTAGTTAAAAAATAGAAGTTTAATTCCTACTTTCTCCGAAATTTAATTCTTATAAATGTATAAAAAATAGCTAAGGTAACTTTGATCATATAATAAATTGATGAAACAAAATTGATGGAAGAAACACCTCCTTGCCGTTCTTTCATAACAACTGGCGCCTCCACCATCCTAAGATTATTAAGAGAAAATAAAACTATTGATTCAGGTTCAGGATATTCATCAGGGTAATAATCACATACGATTTTTAAAGCTTTTCTATCTATCATTCTAAAACCTGATGTACAATCAGTTATCTTAACATTTAGAATTACCTTATTTAATAACATAAAGTATTTAATTCCTAATCTACGTAATTTCGTTGATTGGAAGCCCTCATTCTCAATAAAACGAGAACCAATAACTACATTAGATTGATTATGAATTAATAAAAACAATTTTTCTATTTGATCTGCAGGGTGTTGCCCATCGCCATCTACCTGAATTGCGTAATCATAATTATTTTCATAAGCATAAATAAAACCAGTTTGAACAGCCCCTCCTATGCCCAGATTAATAGGCAAATCTAAAGAAACACAGGGTAAAGAGTGAATAATCTTAGAAGTATTATCATTTGAAGAATCATTAACCACTATCGGATCTATAACAAAAGTTGAGTTTTGTATTTCTTTAATAGATCTTACAACTTTAACAATGCTTTTTTCTTCATTGTAGGCAGGTATAATAGCTGCAATCCGAATCACTGATAATATGCTTATGTTTAATTACAAATATAAAACAACTAATTAATAACAGAGCTTTTTATTAACACAATGAGTCGTCCTAAAATAGGTTGACGGTTTTTAATAATTTAAATTAGACTAGAGAAGCTATCTTCTCTGGTTTTTTGTTATGTGCAAAATTAGGTGTTTTCGTATTAAGACTAAGGTGAGGTCTTTTATTATTATAAGTATTAATGGATTCAATAATTAATTATTTGAGCTCATTTTGATCCTTGCATTGATATATTAAGAACTCATTTTTCAATATTCCATTAATTCTTTCGGCTAATGCGTTTTGATAGCAATCATATCCATCAGTCACCGATGGAGTCACATCAGTGCGTTTTAATTACTTCTGATATATAGAAGAATAATACTGTAGTCTTCTATCAGAATGATGTAATAATTTAGTTGACTAGTCCTAAATATTAAAAAAGCCTTAACAATACTTGATAAGGCTTTTTTTTGAGCGGGAGACCGGGTTCGAACCGGCGACATTCAGCTTGGAAGGCTGACGCTCTACCAACTGAGCTACTCCCGCCTTTAATAAAGCAAATGTATTGGAATTCTTTAAAAATCAAAATTAAATTTAAAAGTTTTTTTAACAGATTGATTTAAATAAAAAACCCTTTAACATTCTATAAAACCGCAATAATAATTGATTTACAACAGCTTAATTAAAGATTAAAAAATGATAAAAACGTATTTTATCGAAAAAAAATGCGGTTTATCGAATAAAAAAAGTATTTTTGCCTTTAAGAAAATATTAATATATTAGCACATTATCTATTTTTACTGAGACAAATAGCTAATTTTGTTTAAACAAATAAATTACGTAAAAACCCCAATCCAAAAGAGGTAAAACTCTTTTAAAAAGAAATTTCCTACTGCCTATGAAGGTAAAATTACTTCTTTTCATATGTATTTTATTGCCAATTACCTGTATCTATTCTCAGGTAAAAATTGGAGATAATCCTGATCAAATAGATTCTTCTTCTATATTGGAGTTAGAAAGTATTGATAAGGCTTTTGTTTTAACAAGGGTTACCTCTACCCAAATGAACGCTATTACTCCTTTAAACGGTGCTTTAGTTTACAACACAGATGATAATTGTATATTTCAGTACAACAATAATAGTTGGACAAGTTTATGCTCTGGTAACGACAATCAGCAACTAAGTTTTAATAGCACCACAAATATTTTAACCCTTGAAAATGGAGGGGCAGTTGATTTAACTTCATTAATTAATGATCCAGATCCGGACCCAACTAATGAAATACAAATATTAAGTCAATCTGGAAACACGATTACTCTATCTAATGGTGGTGGAAGTGTTAACGAAACAATATCCACCCTTGTAGATAATGGCGATGGCACTTTTACTTATACTTCTGAAAATGGTACGATAACCAATATAGGAGTCGTAGGCGCTACAGGAAATACAGGAGCTACGGGAGCCACTGGAGCAACGGGTGCAACAGGAAGCACTGGTGCAACTGGAAGCACAGGAGCAACAGGTGCAACAGGAAATACAGGTGCAACAGGAAGTACTGGAGCGACGGGTGTAACAGGAAATACAGGAGCAACGGGAAGCACTGGAGCTACAGGAGCTACAGGAGCAACAGGAAATACTGGAGCAACTGGAAGCACAGGTGCTACGGGAGCAACAGGTAACACAGGAGCTACAGGATCAACAGGAAATACAGGAGCTACGGGAAGCACTGGAGCTACGGGAGCAACAGGAAGCACTGGTGCAACAGGTAACACTGGAACTACGGGAAGTACAGGAACTACAGGAAGTACTGGTGCAACAGGAAATACAGGAGCTACGGGTGCAACAGGAAATACAGGAGCAACTGGAAGCACGGGAGCAACAGGAAGCACGGGAGCAACAGGAAGTACGGGTGCAACTGGAAGTACGGGAGCAACGGGTGCTATAGGAAGCACTGGTGCAACAGGAGTAACGGGTACAACAGGAAATACAGGAGCTACGGGTGCAACAGGTAACACTGGAGCTACGGGAAGTACAGGAGCTACGGGAAGCACTGGAGCTACGGGAGCTACAGGAAGTACTGGAGCAACGGGTGCAACAGGAAATACCGGTGCAACAGGAAGCACTGGAGCCACAGGAAGCACTGGAGCAACAGGAAATAGAGGAGCTACGGGTGCAACAGGTAACACTGGAGCAACAGGTAACACTGGAGCTACAGGAAGTACAGGAGCTACAGGATCAATAGGAAACACTGGAGCTACGGGTGCAACTGGAAATACAGGAACTACAGGAAGCACAGGAGCAACAGGAAGCACTGGTGCAACAGGTAGCACAGGAGCTACGGGAGCTACGGGAGCTACGGGAAGCAATGGAGCTACGGGAGCAACAGGAGCTACGGGAAGCACAGGTGCTACAGGAAGTACTGGAGCAACGGGTGCAACTGGAAATACAGGAGCAACGGGAGCAACGGGAAGCACTGGAACTACGGGAGCAACAGGTAACACTGGAGCAACTGGAAGCACAGGAGCTACAGGAAATACAGGAAATACAGGAGCTACGGGAAGCACAGGAGCTACAGGAAGTACTGGAGCAACGGGTGCAACTGGAAATACAGGAGCTACGGGAGCAACAGGTAACACTGGAGCTACAGGAAGTACAGGAGCTACAGGAAGCACTGGAGCAACAGGAGCAACTGGAAGCACGGGAGCAACGGGAAGCACAGGTGCTACAGGAAGTACTGGAGCAACGGGTGCAACTGGAAATACGGGAGCAACGGGAAGCACTGGAGCTACGGGAAGCAATGGAGCTACGGGAGCAACAGGTAGCACAGGAGCTACGGGAAGCACAGGTGCTACAGGAAGTACTGGAGCAACGGGTGCAACTGGAAATACAGGAGCAACGGGTGCAACTGGAAGCACAGGAGCTACGGGAGCAACAGGTAATACTGGGGCTACAGGAAGCACTGGAGCTACGGGAAGTACAGGAGCAACGGGAGCTACAGGTAATACGGGAAGCACAGGTGCTACAGGAAGTACTGGAGCAACGGGAGCAACGGGAAGCACTGGAGCTACGGGAGCAACAGGTAATACTGGGGCTACAGGAAGCACGGGAGCTACGGGAAGTACAGGAGCAACGGGTGCAACAGGAAATACAGGAGCAACTGGAAGCACAGGAGCAACAGGAGCTACGGGAAGTACAGGAGCTACAGGAAGCACAGGAGCTACAGGAAGTACTGGAGCAACGGGTGCAACTGGAAATACAGGAGCTACGGGAAGTACAGGAGCTACAGGAAATACAGGAAATACAGGAGCTACGGGAGCTACAGGGACTACGGGAAGCACAGGTGCAACAGGAGCAACGGGAAGCACAGGTGCTACAGGAAGTACTGGAGCAACGGGTGCAACTGGAAATACGGGTGCAACAGGTAATACTGGAGCAACTGGAAGCACAGGTAGCACTGGAGCAACGGGTGCAACAGGAGCTACAGGAAGCACCGGCGCAACAGGAGCTACAGGAAGTACTGGAGCAACGGGTGCAACAGGAAATACAGGTGCAACAGGAAGCACTGGAACAACAGGAGCTACGGGAGCAACAGGAAGTACAGGAGCAACGGGTGCAACAGGAAATACAGGAGAAACGGGTAGCACTGGAGCAACGGGAAGTACGGGTGCAACGGGTGCGACAGGAAGCACAGGAGCAACGGGAAGCACTGGAGCAACGGGTGCCACTGGAAATACTGGGGCTACAGGAAGTACTGGTGCAACAGGAAACACAGGAGCTACGGGTGCAACGGGAAGTACTGGTGCAACAGGAACTACGGGAAGTACAGGAGCTACAGGAAGCACAGGAGCAACTGGAAGCACGGGAGCTACGGGAAGCACAGGTGCTACAGGAAGTACTGGTGCAACAGGAAACACAGGAGCTACGGGTGCAACGGGAAGTACTGGTGCAACAGGAACTACGGGAAGTACAGGAGCTACAGGAAGCACAGGAGCAACTGGAAGCACGGGAGCTACGGGAAGCACAGGTGCTACAGGAAATACAGGAGCAACAGGTAACACTGGCGCTACAGGAAATACAGGAGCTACGGGTGCAACGGGTGCAACTGGAAATACTGGTGCAACAGGAAGCACTGGCGCGACAGGAAATACGGGAGCAACTGGAAGCACAGGAGCAACAGGAAATACAGGAGCAACAGGAAATACAGGAGCAACAGGAGCTACAGGAAGTACTGGAGCAACGGGTGCAACAGGAAATACAGGTGCAACAGGAAGCACTGGAACAACAGGAGCTACGGGAGCAACAGGAAGTACAGGAGCAACGGGTGCAACAGGAAATACAGGAGAAACGGGTAGCACTGGAGCAACGGGAAGTACGGGTGCAACGGGTGCGACAGGAAGCACAGGAGCAACGGGAAGCACTGGAGCAACGGGTGCCACTGGAAATACTGGGGCTACAGGAAGTACTGGTGCAACAGGAAACACAGGAGCTACGGGTGCAACGGGAAGCACGGGAGCAACTGGAAGCACAGGAGCCACGGGAGCAACGGGAAGCACTGGAGCTACGGGAGCAACAGGTAACACAGGAGCAACTGGAAGCACGGGAGCAACGGGAAGCACAGGTGCTACAGGAAGTACTGGAGCAACGGGTGCAACTGGAAATACAGGAGCAACGGGAGCAACTGGAAGCACAGGAGCTACGGGAGCAACAGGTAACACTGGAGCAACAGGAAGTACAGGAGCTACTGGAAGCACTGGAGCAACTGGAAGCACGGGAGCTACGGGAAGCAATGGAGCAACGGGTGCAACAGGAGCTACGGGAAGCACAGGTGCTACGGGAAGCACAGGTGCTACAGGAAGTACAGGTGCTACAGGAAGTACGGGAGCAACTGGTGCCACAGGAAGTGCAGGTGCAACCGGTGCTACTGGAAGTACAGGTGCAACCGGTGCTACAGGAGATACAGGAGCAACTGGTACTACAGGGAACACAGGAGCAACTGGTGCTACAGGAAGCACAGGAGCAACTGGTGCTACAGGAAGCACAGGAGCAACCGGTGCAACAGGAAATACAGGAGCAACTGGTGCCACAGGAAATACAGGAGCAACTGGTAGTACAGGTGCAACCGGTGCTACAGGTAACACAGGCGCAACTGGTGCCACAGGAAGTACAGGAGCTACAGGAAGTACGGGAGCAACTGGTGCCACAGGAAATACAGGTGCAACTGGAGCAACTGGTAGTACAGGAGCAACTGGTAGCACAGGAGCAACTGGCGCTACTGGAAATACAGGAGCAACGGGAGCAACGGGAAGCACTGGAGCTACGGGAAGCACTGGAGCTACGGGAAGTACAGGAGCTACAGGAGCTACAGGAAGTACTGGAGCAACGGGTGCAACAGGAAATACCGGTGCAACAGGAAGCACAGGAGCTACAGGTGCAACAGGAAATACAGGAGCTACAGGAAGCACTGGAGCAACAGGAAGTACTGGAGCAACAGGAAATACAGGAGCAACTGGAAGCACGGGAGCAACGGGAAGCAATGGAGCAACGGGAAGCAATGGAGCAACGGGTGCAACAGGAGCTACAGGAAATACAGGTGCTACGGGAGCAACAGGTAACACTGGAGCAACTGGAAGCACAGGAGCTACAGGAAGTACTGGAGCAACGGGTGCAACAGGAAATACAGGAGCTACGGGAGCAACAGGTAACACTGGAGCTACGGGAAGTACAGGAGCTACGGGTGCAACTGGAAGCACAGGAGCTACAGGTGCAACAGGAAATACAGGAGCTACGGGTGCTACAGGAAGCACTGGAGCAACAGGAAGTACTGGCGCCACAGGTAGCACAGGAGCTACGGGAGCTACGGGAAGCACAGGAGCTACAGGAAGTACTGGAGCAACGGGTGCAACAGGAAATACCGGTGCAACAGGAAGCACAGGAGCCACAGGAAGCACTGGAGCAACAGGAAATACAGGAGCTACGGGAGCAACAGGTAACACTGGAGCAACAGGTAACACTGGAGCTACAGGAAGTACAGGAGCGACGGGAGCAACGGGAAGCACTGGAGCTACGGGAGCAACAGGTAACACTGGAGCAACTGGAAGCACAGGAGCTACGGGAAGTACAGGAAATACAGGAAATACAGGAGCTACGGGAGCAACAGGTAACACTGGAGCAACAGGTAACACTGGAGCAACAGGTAACACTGGAGCTACAGGAAGTACAGGAGCTACAGGAAGTACTGGAGCAACGGGTGCAACAGGAAATACCGGTGCAACAGGAAGCACAGGAGCCACAGGAAGCACTGGAGCAACAGGAAATACAGGAGCTACGGGAGCAACAGGTAACACTGGAGCAACAGGTAACACTGGAGCAACAGGAAGTACAGGAGCTACAGGAAGCACTGGAGCCAAAGGAGCAACTGGAAGCACGGGAGCAACGGGAAGCACAGGTGCTACAGGAAGTACTGGAGCAACGGGTGCAACTGGAAATACGGGAGCAACGGGAAGCACTGGAGCTACGGGAAGCACTGGAGCTACGGGAGCTACGGGAAGCAATGGAGCTACGGGAGCAACAGGAGCAACTGGAAGCACAGGAGCTACGGGAAGCACAGGTGCTACAGGAAGTACTGGAGCAACGGGTGCAACTGGAAATACAGGAGCAACGGGAGCAACTGGAAGCACAGGAGCTACGGGAGCAACAGGTAACACTGGAGCAACTGGAAGCACAGGAGCTACAGGAAGCACAGGAGCAACTGGAAGCACGGGAGCTACGGGAAGCACAGGTGCTACAGGAAGTACTGGAGCTACAGGAAGTACAGGAGCAACGGGAGCAACGGGAAGCACTGGAGCTACGGGAGCAACAGGTAACACTGGAGCAACTGGAAGCACAGGAGCTACAGGAAATACAGGAAATACAGGAGCTACGGGAGCAACAGGTAACACTGGAGCAACAGGTAACACTGGAGCAACAGGTAACACTGGAGCTACAGGAAGTACAGGAGCTACAGGAAGCACTGGAGCCACAGGAGCAACTGGAAGCACGGGAGCAACGGGAAGCACAGGTGCTACAGGAAGTACTGGAGCAACGGGTGCAACTGGAAATACGGGAGCAACGGGAAGCACTGGAGCTACGGGAGCTACGGGAAGCAATGGAGCTACGGGAGCAACAGGAGCAACTGGAAGCACAGGAGCTACGGGAAGCACAGGTGCTACAGGAAGTACTGGAGCAACGGGTGCAACTGGAAATACAGGAGCAACGGGAGCAACTGGAAGCACAGGAGCTACGGGAGCAACAGGTAACACTGGAGCAACAGGTAACACTGGAGCAACTGGAAGCACAGGAGCTACAGGAAGCACAGGAGCAACTGGAAGCACGGGAGCTACGGGAAGCACAGGTGCTACAGGAAGTACTGGAGCAACGGGTAGCACTGGAGCAACGGGAAGTACGGGTGCAACGGGTGCCACTGGAAATACTGGGGCTACAGGAAGTACTGGTGCAACAGGAAACACAGGAGCTACGGGTGCAACGGGAAGTACTGGTGCAACAGGAACTACGGGAAGTACAGGAGCTACAGGAAGCACGGGAGCTACGGGAAGCACGGGAGCTACGGGAAGCACAGGTGCTACAGGAAGTACTGGAGCAACGGGAAGCACTGGAGCAACGGGTGCAACAGGAAGCACTGGAGCAACGGGTGCTACAGGAAATACAGGAGCTACGGGTGCAACTGGAAGCACTGGAGCTACAGGAAGCACGGGAGCAACGGGAAGTACAGGAGCAACGGGAAGTACAGGAGCTACGGGTGCAACAGGAAGTACTGGAGCAACCGGTGCAACAGGAAGTACAGGAGCAACAGGAAGCACAGGAGCAACGGGAAGTACTGGTGCAACAGGAGCTACGGGAAGTACAGGAGCTACAGGAAGCACAGGAGCAACTGGAAGCACGGGAGCTACGGGAAGCACAGGTGCTACAGGAAGTACTGGAGCAACAGGAAGTACAGGAGCTACAGGAAGCACTGGAGCAACTGGAAGCACGGGAGCTACGGGAAGCACTGGAGCTACGGGTGCAACAGGAAGCACGGGAGCTACGGGTGCCACTGGAAATACTGGAGCTACAGGAAGCACTGGAGCAACAGGAAGCACGGGAGCTACAGGACCTCAAGGAGATCCTTCTACTGATGATCAGTTTGATGACGAAGTACCGTTAAGAACTCCAATAGATGTGAATGGTGTTTCTACAGATCCAAGTCCAGTAAATGAAACAAATGTACAAGAAGTTATTCAAGCAATCGCTCCAATTACATCAAGAGCAGCAAGAGTATTCTATCCTCCTTCAATAGAGATTGATGCTTCAGTTAATGGAACTTTCTCTGTTAATCTTTATTCAATGTATACTGCCCAATTTGGAAGCCCAACTGCGGTAAGTGCAGGCGCTCCAGCTACGGTACCATTGTACGCGGCAACAGATTTATATTATTACGTGACTTTTGCAGATCCTTCGGTATTTGATACAACACCTGGAGCCATGACAATAACTGCTGATGGAGTATTAACATATACTATTGTGGGACAACCAGCAGATTATAATACCCTTATTAATGTAGTATTTGTTGTAAAATAATACAATAGCAGATTGGTTACCAATGAAAGGAATAAGTAAAAACATATATTATCTGCTTTTATTTCTGCTGATGGCTTTACCCAATGTTGATGTATTTGGGCAGGATACATTTTTGGATGATTTTAATCCAGCCATTTATACCGGAAATGATGGGACACAAAATTGGAATGGAGGTTGGACAGAAAATGACTTTGGAGGAACAGATCCTGGAGCAGGAAGCATCCGAATTAATGGAAATCGCTTAAGATTCAGAAATTTCGACTCTTCTAATTTCCTTTTTATTTTAAGAAATTTAGATCTATCAGCTTATACCGACGCAGTATTAACTTTTGACTATGATAGATCGAACGGAAACGAAAGTGTTGGCGCATTCTTTTTGAATACTACCACTGGGAATTACGATTTTGTCATCGGAACTCCAACAGGTGGTGGTGCTACGGGTAGTTTATCATTTACTATTCCTGCATTATATATCAACGCAAATTCGTCTCTACTATTTTTTTCCAACAGTGGAGATTGGGGTAATAATGAGACTGTTTTTATTGATAACGTCCTGATTACAGCTACTAATACAACACCAGAAATAGCAATAAATGATGTTGCGGTTAATGAAAATGCAGGAACCTTAGATTTTACAGTTTCTCATACTGGTGGTACTACTACCGGTAGTTTTACAGTGGATTACATTACTGTCAATAATACTGCTGTAGCTCCCGGAGATTATACACCTACCTTGATTCCAAATACAATTACTTTTCCTGGAACCAGTTTAAGTACACAAACTATTTCGATCCCAATTATCGATGATAATATTGCGGAAACTGCAGAAACATTTTTTGTAAATCTGAGTAATCCTAGTGATGGTTCGGTAACCATTACGGATGCACAAGGTATAGGCACGATTAATGCAAATGATCCTATTTCGCTGACAATTAATGATGTATCGGTTAATGAAGCCGCAGGAACAGCTGTATTCACAGTTACCGCATCCGGAGGTTCTTTAACAGGTGGATATTCCATTGATTATGCCACGGCAGATAATACTGCCACCACAGCTGGTAATGACTACACGAATACCTCCTCTCCTCCTTCTCTAATCTTCGCAGGAACACTTGGAGAAACTCAAACAATTACTGTACCTATTCTGGATGACACTATTTTTGAAGGGGATGAAACCTTTTTTGTAAATCTAAGTAATTCAAGCAGTCCTCTGGTCACAATAACAGATAATCAAGGAATAGGAACTATAGAAGATAATGAAGCTGGGATCAGTATCAATGATATATCTATAAACGAAAACGCGGGTAATGCAACTTTTACTGTTACGCTCACAGGAACGGTTTCAGGAGGTTTTACTGTAGAATATGCCACAGCTGATGCCACTGCGATAGCACCCTTGGATTACACGGGAACCACAAGTCCTAATCCTATTTTGACATTTACCGGTACCGATGGAGAAACTCAAACCATAACGATCCCAATAATAAATGACACAGATTTAGAAGGAAATGAAACTTTTTTCGTTAACCTGAGCAATGCAAATAGCATTTTAGTCACTATTACCGATGCACAAGGGATAGGAACAATCATTGACGACGAAGTTCCTTTTATTATCACAGACACAGTTACCGATAACACCTGTAGTGGGATTTTTGTAGATTCGGGTTCCATAAATGGATCATATAGCAACAATGAATCTATCACTTATACCTTATGCCCTGATACTCCAGGAAGTTCAATTGTGTTAAATTTTACTTCGTTTGACGTAGAAGATACTTTTGATTTTTTACAAATTTATGAAGGCACCACGACTACAACTTTAATCGATAGTTATGACAATGGTAACATTCCAACAACCATAATATCTTCTGACCCTTCCGGTTGTTTAACGTTTATATTTTCTTCAGACGGTTTGGTTACAGGAACCGGTTGGCAGGCTACGATATCGTGTACATCTTCAACATCTAGTTTTGTTACCGTAAATAATGTAACCGTAAATGAAAGTGCAGGAACAGCTACATTTACCGCTACTTTTTCCGGGGGTAGTATTCCAGGTGGATTCAGTGTAGATTATACAACTATTGATGATACGGCTTATGCCGATTCTGATTTCGTTTCTACCTCTGGTACCTTAAATTTTTCAGGTGCTCCAGGAGAGACCCAAACCATTACAGTTCCGATTATTAACAACACTTTTGCCGAAAATACAGAAACATTTTTTATAAACCTCAGTAATTCCAGTTCGTTATCAGTTGGATTGATTAATGGAATAGGAACCATATTAGACGATGGAGATCCTGCAATCGGTGATGATATTCCGCTTGCACTGTTTGATGATTTTAGTGGATATTATGATTATGCGTTAACCGCAGGAACATTAAGAACAGCAGATGAAGGTGTTGATCCGTGTTCCATAACGACTTCTTCATCCAACACCCTTACGACGCCCATATTAGCTGGATCTACCATAGAAAGAGCATATTTAACCTGGGGGCATTCTGGTCCTGCTGCAGATGATGTAGTTACGTTCCAGGGCCAATCAGTTACCGCAGATCTGGTTAATACAGCATTTGGTGCTTATTATGGAATGGTTAGTGATGTTACATCGATAGTTAGTAGCTTACCTGATCCCTCAACCGCAACATATACCTTTACGGATTTAGTAATCGATAATGGAGCTTCATATTGTGGTTCTGTAGTTTTTGGAGGATGGTCCTTATATATATTCTATACCAATCCCTCTTTACCGGCAGTAAGTATCAATATGTATAACGGTTTTGATGCGCAAGGAGGTGGAACTGGAGCAACTGTAACATCAAGTTATACCCTAGATGGATTTTTCGCAATTGGATCGTCAGGCTCGAAAACTTCGGTATTATCGTGGGAAGGAGATCCTACCAGAACCGGAAATGAAATTATATCGGTAACTACGACCTCTGGTACAACCAACTTAACAGGAGATGGTGACAATTCTCCTACGCTTGCAAATGTTTTTAATTCCACAATATACGATGACACAGCTAGCCCTGTCATCAATGATTCGTCTCTATTTGGTTTTGATTTAGATACCTATGATATTTCATCACTCATCGGACCTGGTGAAACCACCGCAACAACGAATGTACAAACCGCTGGTGATTTTGTGATTCTCAATTCTGTATTATTAAAAGTCCCTAGTAATTTAATAACAGGAACTGTTTTTGAAGACGTTAACTATCCCGGAGGAGTAGGAAGGGATCTTGCTACATCTTCTGGAGTAGGAATAGAAGGAGTTATCGTAGAGCTATATGATAATACAGGTCTACTTGTAGATTCTGATGTTACTGATGTAAACGGGGACTATAGTATCGGTGGAATGGCTAATGGGACTTATAGTTTACGAGTAGTCAATAACACAGTACAATCCACCAGAGGAGGAGGCGCTACCTGTACAACTTGTTTACCTGTTCAAACATTTAGATCTGCTTATACCGCTAGTACTCTCAGCACTTTTACAAGTGAAATTGGCGGGGCTAACCCTGCCAATGAGGATGTTGCTGCTGGCACGCTTACTGGAGCACAAACAGTTTCAACAATTGAAATAACTAGTGAAGGTGCTGTTGATATAGATTTTGGTTTTAATTTTAATACTGTTGTAAATACCAATGCCGACGGACAAGGATCATTGGGTCAATTTATCATTAATTCTAATAATTTAGACGAAACCGGACTTAATATTGAAGCCAACGGTATTTTTGATCCAGGAGCCGGAGAAGATACATCAATCTTTATGATCCCTCCTACTGGAGATCCATTAGGTAGGACGGCGGATACGAACTTTGCCAGTGGATTTTTTGATATTAATTTACCAAATGTTTCTCCATTAGATATAATTACAGATGATTCCACACATATTGATGGTCGGACACAAACAGCTTATTCCGGAGATACAAATACAGGAACTGTGGGTTCTGGAGGCACCACCGTAGGAATTTCATCTACCGCCCTGCCAAACTATAATCTACCCGAAATACAAGTACGTAGTGATAATGGAGATGTTATACAAATACAAGCTTCAAACACTGTAATTAGAAATCTTGCGGTATATGGAGGAAACAGAAGAGCCATTCGCCAAGATTTGGGTACAGGAAATCTGATTACTGAAAATCTTTTAGGTGTAAACGCTCTGGGAGTTGTTGGCCCAGTTGGTGTAGTGAGCTATGTAGACGATGGATTTGAAATTAGTGGTGGAACAGTCACTATTGATGGCAACTACATCGCTTCAAATACTGATTTTGGAATTTCAGTTAATGGAGGAACATCGACGTTGATTCAAAATAATCATATTACAAACAATGGTTTTAGAAATTGTGAATACAATATCAGAATAAACAATGGTAGCGGAGTTGTCATACAAAACAACCTAATAGAAAACTCTGCCTCAACCGGAATTTTCGATAATCAAGGTGATGTAACCATTACAGAAAACACGATAGCTACAGCAGGAAGTGATACTGGTTGTGCACAACTAAGCGGTATCAATTTAGTTCAAAGCAACTCTTCTGTCATAAACAACATTATTAATGCAAATGCAGGATCTGGCATTGCATTAACAGGAGTAACAACTTCAGGAAACTTAATTTCTCAAAACTCCATTTTTGCAAATGGAACTTTTGTAGATGCTTTGGGTATCGATATTGCTGATAATGGAGTAACCATAAATGATATAGGCGATACCGATACGGGACCCAATGGAAGCCTGAATTTTCCTGTTTTCGAGTCAGTAACGGTAAGAGGAAGCATCCTTAAAATAGTGGGCTGGTCTCGTCCTGGTGCTACCATAGAAGTTTTTCTAACTGATATCAATCAGGGTACAGCCAACGCCGGTGACAATCAAATAGCAGGACCATTGGGAGCTGTATCACAAGATTATGGAGAAGGTCAGGTCTATTTGGGGACCGGTGTTGAAGGAAGTGGTGGCGATGTAGATAATACTACATCTTTATATACAGTTACAGACGGCAATACCGATAATACGAATAAATTTAATATCAGTATCACATTAGGATCAGCAATTCCTCCGGGAAGTATTATAACTGCTACTGCCACCGTATCCAACTCGACTTCCGAGTTTGGAAACGGATTTATAGTTGGGGTTGGAACAGTGATCACTAACAGGAGAATTACCTATAGAGTTAAACCAAATTAAATTTATTTATACAAAATGGTTACCTTTAAAATTATTAAATATAAAATATAACTTTTACCCTATTGATATTTAGTTTTGATCTAAATATTTTAAAGAGATACAACATAATAAACATCGTCATAATGAAAAATCTACAAACCCCTATTTATCCGCTTCTGATCATTGACTATAGTTAATAACATTTTTCTTTATTAGAGAATATCCAAAAAAAGAATGAGATTCTCCCTATTTTAAAGAACAACACACTGTGGAACTTAAACTCTTAAAATGCAATTCATCGATACAAAACTGCATTTTATCGGTTAATTATCTAATTATTATCGAATAAAAAGAAGTTAGATTACTTTTTTTACTTATATTCGCGTAATAATATTACTCGAAAACCGTAATTAAATGAAACCCCAAAATAAGCTTACCTATATTTTCCTTCTTGGCTTATTGAATATTAATGTATTACTATTCTCTCAACAGGCTTTTCATAACTATGGAAATGTACAAATACATAACAATGGACAAATAGGATTCCACACGAATGTTACAAACGATGGTGATTTTGATCAAAACGTAGGATTTGCAGGTTTTTATAATCAAAATAGTCTTACCGTTTCTGGAGATAATAGGCCTATTTTCCATGATATGGAGATAGATGTTACTGATAACTTGTTCTTAGAAGTTCCTGTTGGTGTAAATAATTTTCAAGAATTTACCTCAGGAAAAGTAATTACACCCAGAGACCAAAAAAACATATCCTTGGACTATATTAACGACGCTCCATATTTGGGAGAGAACGATGAAAGACATGTTGATGGATATGCAACCATTACGGGACAGTTAGATTTCAGTTTCCCGATTGGTGATGATTTTCGTCATAGACCCATTCGTATCGAAAGTCAGGCCGCTAATAACACTGCAAGAGCAGCTTATTACTTCGAAAACCCTAATTTTCCTAACTTTTTTTCTGAAAACTTTGATACCTCCAATTATGATGAATTATTATTTGGAATTAGCATCTTTGAGTTTTGGGATTTAGACGGTAACGAAGGAACAAGGATTACACTAACTTGGGATGATAATAGCAATATTCCTACTCTAGTTGATGACCCTGCAGATCTAAGAGTTGTAGGCTGGCATAAAGTACTCAAAAAATGGGTAAATCTTGGAAATACTGATTTTTCGGGAGATTTAGATAATGGTGAAATTACATCTGATTTTGTATTGCCTGATGATTATGAGGTTCTTACCTTTGGATCATCCAATAGAATTTTAGATGGTGATTTAGAAATTTTTACAGCTGTTTCTCCAAATGGAGATGGTTTTAATGATACGTTTACTATTCAAGGACTTGCAAGATTTCCAGAAAATGAGCTCTTTATCTACAATCGCTGGGGTGTTTTAGTATTCAATAAAAAGGCTTATCACGAAAACCAAAATTTTGCTGGAGTATCTGAAGGAAGAGCTACCATTTCAAAAGACAGTAATTTACCGGTAGGAACGTATTACTATGTTTTGAATATTGAAGGTGCTAGAGACAGATCCGGTTATTTATATATCAATCGATAGGAATTTCTAATTCCGAAATTCAATACGTAGGTATTGACATCACTTTTAAACTTTTCCAATCACAACTAACTTATTTATCAGATTTTAAAATCTTGTTAAATATTAGATACTTTTTTAAAAGTATCAAATTTGTTGTTCCTTATATCGTGATATTTTCCAAAAATAATTATACTTTTAACTACAATATGAAATATAATCATAAGAACACATGAAAGAAAAATCAGGTAAAATCCAAGATATAATAGATAAGAAATTTCTAGAAGAGCGTAGCGTATTCCTATGGGGACAAGTTGATGATAAGTCTGCAAAACACGTTATAGACAGATTGATGTATCTGGACATGATTAGCAACGATGAAATTAAATTATACATTAACAGCCCAGGGGGTTATGTTACTTCTGGATTTGCTATGTACGATACCATTAAGGCATTAAAAAGTCCTGTTTCAACGATTTGCTCCGGGTTAGCAGCCTCTATGGGATCGATTCTCCTAAGTGTAGGAGAAAAAGGACGTAGATTTATACAACCGCATGCCAAGGTAATGATACATCAACCTAGTGGTGGGGCAAGAGGTCAAGCTTCTAATATAGAAATTCAGGCTACAGAAATTTTAAAAACTAAAGAGTTAAGCGCCCAAATTCTTGCAGATAATTGCGGACAAGATATTGAAAAGGTATTAAAAGACTTTAATCGCGATTACTGGATGGACGCACAGGAATCTATAGAATATGGCATCGTAGACGGAATACTGTAATAATCCCTATCTATTTTACTGTAAATATTCAACTTATAAGATAATCATACACCGCAGCGTGCTAATAATATAATATGCAGCTGCGGTGTATCATTTTAATTTCTTAAATTACAGATGTATATCAAATATCATTAAGGTCATTCTTTCCGTAAAACATCTAATTTTTTGCTTATGAAGAGAAAAGAATTTATTCAGGTAAGTACTCTGGGGCTTATGGGATTATCATCTATATCATTGGCTAATTTTCAATCAAAAATTACAAAATATGACTTAATGGGAAAAGGAAATCCTACACTTGTCGGTGAAGGATATAAGCTGCGAAAAAAAGCAGATCAAGCCTTTAAAAAAATGAAAAGTGCTGCTTTGGAAGAAGGCATTAAAATCAAAGTTGTCTCTAGTTATAGAGACTATGCACATCAAAATCGGATATGGGAACGTAAATACGAAAGATATACTGCTGGCGGTTTATCACCAATGAAAGCCATTAAAAAAATCATTGAATACTCCACTATCCCAGGTACTTCACGTCATCATTGGGGTACAGATTTGGATATTGTAGACGGAAGTGCCAATCAACCAAGAGATGTTCTTCTTGAAAAACATTTTTATAATGGAGGTCCTTTTGCCAGATTTAAAATGTGGATGGATCACAACGCCAACGATTTTGGTTTCTATCTTGTCTACACTAATAAAAAAGGCAGAAAAGGTTTTAAATATGAGCCATGGCATTACTCCTATGCTCCTACTTCAATAGCAATGCTAAAAGAATTTAAAAAACTTGATATAAAAAGTGAGTTACAAAAAGCTGTATTAATGGGTAGTTCTAATTTTACTTCAGAATTTATCCAGCAGTATATGGATCAAAATATACTAGATATTAATCCTAAATTATTGTAGTATATACTAAAATCAATTTCTTTAAGTTATATAAAACAAATCCAATATCTTATGAAAAGTGTTTTGAAGTTTTTTTATATCACATTGATAATCATTACAATAACTTCATGTGCATCAGAAGATGACTCTGTAACCACTGATGGAGAAACCACAGAACTTTTGAACGAAACTAATATTTCTGATGAAATTTTAAGACTCGTTAACCTACATCGCCAAGGACTTGATTTATCTTCGCTATCCAAAAATGCAACAGCAGAACAATTAGCCATTGATCACACAAAATATATGATTTCTATAAACCAAATCAATCACGATAATTTCAATCAAAGAGGAAACGTTTTAAGTGATCAGGAGAATGCAACCGGAACAGCCGAAAACGTAGCAAGATTTTATACAGATGCACAAAGTGTAGTACAAGGCTGGCTTAACAGTCCGGACCATCGAGAAAATATAGAAGGTAATTATACGTATACAGGTATTTCTGCAATTAAAGATCAAGATGGCAGATACTATTATACCCAACTTTTTTATCGCTAACCATGCATCAACTATGCTAATTAGCACTATTCGTGTTCTATAGCCCGAACACAACACCTCTAGTAGTTGCTTACCAAAAATGATATTTTTATATTTATTGGTAAGCAACTTTTATATTTAGTAACTTTAAAAGCCATTAAAACAGGTTTCACTAACTAAAAAATATTTCCATGAGACGTAGTGGATTTAAAATAAGAATACTCATAGGACTTGCTATTGTCGCTTTTGCATTCTTTAAGAAATGCAATAACAAAACGCTGAACGAGTATACTAATAGAGTGCAAAACATTAACATGACTACGGATCAGGAAATTGCCATCGGCTTGCAAAGTGAACCTGAAATAACCAGACAACACGGAGGTCTTTATCCAGATCAGAAACTGCAAGATTATGTGGATAACATAGGGAACAAACTTATTGATAACACGATGGCAAAGGATTCGCCATATCGGTATGAATTTCATCTATTAGCCGATCCCAATACAATTAATGCTTTTGCTTTACCTGGTGGTCAGATATTTATTACCTATGCCCTGTATTCAAAATTACAGAATGAAGATCAGCTTGCAGGTGTTTTAGGGCATGAAATTGGTCACGTTTTGGGCAGACATTCTGCAGAACGAATAGCAGAACACGAATTTTGGAAAACGATCTCTACTGGTGCCTCTGTGGGTGCTGATGCAGGAGGAATTGTTAGTGGTATTGGACAAAATGTTCTATTGGGTAATGGTAGAGATGATGAGTTAGAAAGTGATAAACTAGGTGTTTTATTTATGATTAATTCTGGTTATAACCCTCAGGAAATGATTGGAGTTATGCAAATTCTAAAAGAAGCAGCCGGTCCTAATCGCGTTCCTGAATTTCAAAGCACCCATCCTGATCCTGATAATCGCATAGAAAAAATTCAAGAAGCTATAGACGAATATAGCACACAATAAAAAACTTCGCTTTGCATTCAACATAGCGAAGTTTTCTTACCTATTCATTTCTATCTGTGTTAGGATAGCTCTTTGAGTAGAGCCATTGCTTCTTTGGCATTCGATAGTTCTGCAAATTTCATAGCAGTATTCCCATTTTTATCCTTAGCTTGAATGTAGGCTCCTTTTCCTACTAACACTCTTATGATGTCGACTCTGTTATATCGAGCAGCATACATAAGAGGAGTTTTCCCTTCAGATCTTAGATTTACATCGCTTCCTTCCTCTATCATTTTTACAACGGTATCAAAATCTCCTTTAATAATTGCCATAATAAACGGATCTTTTTGAGAGGTAGTTAGTTCATAATTTTCTTTCTCAATATTCTCTATTGTTGATGAAGCGAAACCAACAGACATAATGAAAATGATCATCAGTACGGTTAAAAGTGTTTTTTTCATAATGTTTTTAATTATTCAGGTTAGTAAAAAAGGGCCATTATTCTTAAAAAAAATATAACAATAACGCACTACTTATAAATCTTTAAATTACATAACATATACCAATAAATAGCATAAAATTTTGATAATATTTTATAATTTTAACTTTTTAAAAACAAATATTTCAATTAATATCAAAAATAACAGTGTTTAAAACAATCAAATCAACCTATGAGAGTTCCAAGTTTTTTCTTTTTAAGAAGAATTTAATTATCATCATAAAACCAAAGTAAATTCTAAGAATACTTTATTTTGAACCTTAACTATTAGAAATCATTAATGGTTCCTCAAAAAAAACATTTATATAAATAAGTAGAAGCCCAATATATGAAGAACAGTCACTTACTAATTTTTGGGTGCTTCTGTTCTATATCGTAATTTAGCTTCTTGATATGATTTTCAATATTATTTTAATGAAGATTGAAAAACATCAAATTTCTAATCAAAATGAACAAAAAAGTAATCTTAATGATTCTGGATGGATGGGGAACATCTCCAGATCCTAAAGTTTCTGCAATCGACCACGCAAAAACTCCTTTTATAGATAATCTATATACCAAATATCCCAACGCGGCATTAAGAACGGATGGTTTGCACGTGGGGCTTCCTGATGGACAAATGGGAAACAGTGAAGTTGGTCATATGAACCTGGGTGCAGGAAGAATTGTATATCAGGATTTAGCCAAAATCAATCTGGCTATTGAAAATGATACTTTAAAAAATGAAAAAAGTTTAGTTGATGCCTTCAATTATGCTAAAGAAAATAATAAGAATATTCATCTGCTGGGACTGGTTAGTGACGGTGGAGTGCATTCTCATATAAATCATATCAAAGGACTATTAGATGCGGCAAATGCTTATGGATTAGAAAAAGTTTTTTTGCACGCTTTTACCGATGGTCGTGATGTGGATCCAAAATCCGGAATAGACCATATCAAAAATATTAAGGAGCATATGAAAGCATCTACAGGTAAATTAGCTTCTATTGTTGGACGATATTATGCAATGGATCGAGATAAACGATGGGAACGGGTTAAACTTGCCTATGATCTGATTGTAAACGGGATTGGAGAATCTTCTACCGATGCAATACAAAGCATTCAGACAAATTACGATAACAATGTAACTGATGAATTCATAAAACCTATTGTACTAGAAGAAAACGGATCTCCTGTGGCCACTATTAAGGAAGATGACGTAGTATTATTTTTTAATTTCAGAACGGATCGTGGTCGAGAACTTACTGAAATGCTATCGCAATCAGATATGCACGAATACAATACGCATAAATTACCATTGTACTATGTTACTATGACTAATTATGATGAGAATTTTAAAGGAATAAAGGTAATCTACGATAAGGCCAACATCACTGAAACTCTGGGAGAAGTTTTATCCAAAGCTGGCAAAAAACAAATCCGAATTGCAGAAACCGAGAAATATCCCCACGTTACGTTTTTCTTCTCGGGCGGTCAGGAAGAACCTTTTGAAGGAGAATCCAGAATTCTCAGAAATTCACCAAAAGTAGCTACCTATGATCTAAAACCCGAAATGAGTGCTTATGAATTGAGGGATGCATTAGTACCAGAATTACAAAAAGCGGAGGCAGACTTTGTGTGCTTAAACTTTGCTAATGGTGATATGGTAGGTCATACAGGAGTGATGGAAGCAGCGATTAAAGCCTGCGAAGCGGTAGACGAATGTGTAAAAGATGTTGTAACAACGGGATTAGATAATGGATATAGCATTTTACTCATTTCAGATCACGGTAACTGCGAAACTATGATTAATCCTGATGGATCACCGCATACTGCGCACACCACTAATCCGGTGCCTTTTATTTTGATTGATAAGGATAATATACAAATAAAAGATGGTGTATTGGGTGATATTGCTCCAACAATTTTAGAGCTTATCGGAGTAGACCAACCTGCTGCTATGACACAAAAGTCTTTACTTTTATAAACACACAAACGGTTTTTAACTAGGAGCAGCTACACTCGAGGTGTAGCTGCTTTTTTAATACTAAAAATTTCATTTTACTATATTTAACATTTTATTATTAATATTTATAAAAAGTATACGCAGCGAAATTCATTTTCTTCAGTTATTACTGAAAAGAGAGTAAGCACTAACCCTTATTCATGAATAAAGACGAGCAAGACAGACTGGTAAAAGCTTGTAAAAAGCATAACCGGGATGCCATGGAAAAAATATATAATGCTTTTATGCCCAGAATGCTTGCGGTAGGTTTTCGCTATTGTAAAAACCAATCGGATGCAGAGGACATCGTGCAAGATGCTTTTATCAAAGTGTTCAAAAACATAAAAAAATATAAACATAACGGAACGTTAGGAAGCTGGATAGAAAGAATTGTAATTAATTGTGCAATCGATCAATGGCATAAAACTAAAAAGACGGTGCTAATGAACGACTCAGAATTAATCGAAGGAAATAAAACTACAGAATTAGACGAGATTGAAAAAGAGCATCTTTCTAAACAACTATCTTCTGAAAAGTTGAGAACATTAATTAGTGATTTGCCAGAACAATATAGATATGTACTTAATCTGTACGCTGTTGAAGGATATTCGCATAAAGAAATAGGAAAAATATTGAAAATAAAAGAAAGTACGTCCAGATCGAATTATACTAGAGCAAGGAAAAAACTTTTAGAAAATATGAGAGCCATCGGAATTGAAAAATACTAATCGGCATCTAGAAACCAGGAGCAAATGAAAGAGGATAAAGACCTTTTAAAAGAACTTTTACAGACAAAATTTAAAGATGATATTATGCAATCATCTGATGATAATTTTGATCGTATTTTTGAGGCTGTCCAGGAAAAACCGGATGATAAAGGTTCATTTTTTTGGTATACTGTAGGTGTAGTTGTTTTAATACTTATAGGAGTAGTCACTTTATATTACTTTAAAATAAATAAAGTGTCAAAAATAAATAATGAAGAAATAACTACAGAAATTCCTTTTCAAAATGAAAACAACATCCTAGTATCTAAAACGAAGGACAGTGTATCCAATACAGAAGAAGATAACAACACTGTTACTAAAGAAAATAAAACGCCAGAAAACACGATACAACCCAAGAAAAATGTTATGGTAAAAAAAGTAGATGTAACTACTTTACAACCAGAAGATGAAATTATTGAAAAAGGTGTCATAACAGTTACCTACACTGCCTCTGATAAATATGCCTCTACAGAAAACACAAAATACAATAGACTTCCGGATTCAAGTACTATTGTGGTTAGAAAGAATAGTAAAGTAAATTTTACCGCTACCAAACAGGGATATCGGAGAGCTGATGTGACCGGCACCATCTTTTTCAATATAAAAAGTAATGTACCCGAACCCTTTATAGTGTTTGGAAAACATTGTAAAATTCAAATTACCGGTAATTCATTTGCGATACATTCTACCGCCGAAGCTGATTTGATGACTCTGGTAGACGGTTCTGCTAAAGTCGTACATAATATTACGAAAGAAGTAAAAAATCTTGTTCCTGGTCAAAGTCTTTATGTCGCTACAAATAAAGTGTATGTTTTAGATAAATCTCCAAATCGTTTTGCCTGGAAAACAGGAATTCTGCATTATCAAAATAGCAGTATCGAACAAATAATCAATGATCTAGGAGAAAGTTATAATGCTAAAATCATTCTAAAAGATGCCAACATCCTGAACTGTAAATACTCAGGATCTTTTGAAAAAGCAACTACTGCCAAGGTACTGACCGCTTTAGTAAAATCACTGGATTTACAGATTACCAAAGAGGATGATGTATTTATGATCACTGGTAAAGGATGTAGCGAATAATATTGACTATTATTTCGTATATCAAAAATAATTCAGATCCCATAAAGGATTTGTTTCAAAACCCTATACGCTCCAAACACAAAACTATGATCACTTCAGGACAAGAACATCCTTGAATCAGACCTCAAACAAATAGAAGAGATATTACTTTGATTTTGAATTTATTGAAAATATAATTTAAGTTTTTACTTTACGTAAAGAAGAATAGGAACCATCCATTAAATCATTAGTGATATATAAGTTCTAACATCAAAGTTATGATCATTATTATAGATTCCAGCCTACGCTGAAATGACAAGCTTACCTTATTCTTTGTTTGTCTTTATAGCATAGGCCAGAATCCATATTTTTCAAAATCATACTATAATTATTTCTCATTAAAATATAAAAGCGTTTTATCTTGCAAGTGATTGTTTTGAACTACCTCGTAGAATGATTAAGTCTGAAAAAAAAAGTATAAAAAAACCGCCTGTAAGTAGGTCTACAGACGGTTTTCAAGTTTAACTAAACTACCTATTATAAATCAAAAACAATAGAGTCTCCATTATCACCAGTTAATGTCACTTCTTTATCACAAGCTCCATCTCCAAAATCGATGTTAAAATTCACACCAAAACTACTAGAAAAGTCCAATGATCCTTGAACCGGGTATCGTAAGAAATTGTATCTATTAAAACATGCTACTTTATATACCAAAGGCGCACCTGATACAGACTCTGATCTCATAAAGAATGTCTGAGTAATTCCTTCCACATAAGAAGATTCTTGCAACGTTATCACCTCATCCGCTGTAAAACGATTTTCAAACTCAAAATTTCTATTCGCTGTATAACGATAAGAATCCCCATTAGGCTCTGTTATCACTCCATCTATTCTAACGTCAAAAACTTTGGTTGTTTCCGTACTTAACTCGGCTTTTTGTTCTGCAATTCTGTAACCATCAAATGTATAGCCTTCTGCTCCTCTAACGTTTTTAAATACTGTAGAGTCTTTCCACTTCTGATTAAAAACTCCAGCTACGTAATACTCCAATTTACCTGTCCAATCATCAAACTGACATTGCTCTTCGGTATAGTCTAGAATCATTCTGTTATAGTAATCATACTCCTCAAAACCTGAAACTGGGTTGTCTGCAAAAGGAATCAATAAATCAATAGAAATACAACCATTGTTAGAACTTTTAGATGAATTCTGCACTTCTAAAGAAGCCTGCTCAGAAATTAAATCAAAACTATCCATCGCTACATCAAGACTATTATACATCTCAAAATTTTCTTTATCACTATTCTGAATAGATACATTATCATCTATATCCTCAGCACAACTTGCCATTAATCCTAAAGCTACTGTACAAATCAAAAATTTTCTCATGGTTTACTTTTTTTAAATGAATATTATATTGGGTTTTCTATCTATTAAACCTGAAAAACTAAAAACGCTGCGTGCATTTTTGATTTTTTTTGATTCTCATTGAAATTTTTTTTAGAAAACCCAAGTCCAATAAGGGCTCAGCCGCAGTAAAAAAAATTAGAAACAAGTAAGAAATATCAAGAATTAACAATACCATTCTTTGCTTTTTGTAAAACAGATTAAGAATCCAATAAGAATAATATATCTGCATTCTTATAAAGATTAAAATTATATCAATTGACTGAATCTTAATATTCTTTGTAAATTTGCCTTCCGTAATAAGGATATTATGATCATTACCAAAACACGTGAAGAAATTGAATTAATGCGAGAAAGTGCGTTGATCGTTTCTAAAACATTAGGAATGTTAGCTACCGAGGTAAAGCCAGGAGTAACTACCTTACAATTGGATAAATTAGCAGAAGAATTCATACGAGATCACGGCGCCATACCGGGGTTTTTAGGATTATATGATTTTCCCAATACATTATGTATGAGTCCAAATGCACAAGTAGTTCACGGCATACCTAATAACACTCCGCTGGAAGAGGGAGACATCATTTCAATAGATTGCGGAGCCATCAAAAATGAATTTTATGGAGATCATGCGTATACGTTTCCGGTTGGAGAAATATCTCCGGAAGTAGAGCGATTATTGAAGATCACTAAAGAATCTTTATATGTCGGCATTGCAGAACTCAAAGTTGGTAAACGTGTTGGTGATGTTGGATATGCTATTCAGAAATATACTGAAGAAGCCGGTTATGGAGTAGTGAGAGAACTTGTAGGACACGGATTAGGTCGAAAAATGCACGAAGATCCGGAAATGCCAAATTACGGAAGACGCGGAAGAGGAAAAAAATTTATCGAAGGGATGGTAGTTGCCATCGAACCTATGATCAATATGGGTACGCATCGTATCAAACAATTAAGAGATGGTTGGACGATTCTTACAGCTGATGGAAAACCAAGTGCTCATTTTGAACATGACGTTGCTATTGTAGATGGTAAGCCAGAGATTCTTTCTACATTTAAATATATATACCAAGCATTAGGTATCGAATCTGATGAAGAAGATGCATTTAGACAAGAATTATTAGCTTTGTAGTTACGATACTTTTCTTTCTTTCACGAAGTTCCTCAAAGAATTCATAAAGGCTCACAAAGAAAAATGACAGAAGATGAAATATCTAAAATTATTATTGGTTGTGCGATAGAAGTACATAGAAACCTAGGACCAGGTTTACTTGAATCTGCCTATCAGGAATGTCTGTGCTATGAGCTGAAGAAGAAAGGCTTAAAACTTCACAAAGAAAAACCCCTACCAGTTATCTATAAAGATATTAAACTTGACCAAGGGTACCGAATTGATATTTTAGTTGAAAATAAAGTAGTAATAGAGTTAAAAACAGTTGAACACTTTACGGATGTCCATTCTGCTCAAGTTCTTACATATTTAAAACTTGGAGGGTTTAAACTTGGTCTTCTTATTAATTTCCATGTAAGTTTGCTTAAAAATGGAATCAAACGTTTTATTATGTAAACTTTGTGAAACTTTGAGACTTCTTTGTGTCCTTTGTGTAATCTTTATCCATGAAAAAACTCTTTAAACTTATATTAAATACGATTCCAAGGCCGCTTTTAATTCGTTTGAGTTATTTGGCAAGACCAGTAATTTCTTTCTTTCTTAGAGGAAATAAATTTACGGATCCAATTGATGGTAAAAGTTTCTCTAAATTTTTACCTTATGGATACGGAACACAAAGAGACAATGTACTTTCTCCCTCTACCCTTTCGTTAGAACGCCATCGGCTACTGTGGCTTTACTTGCAAAATGAAACAGATTTTTTTACAGCCAACGCGAAAGTGTTGCATTTTGCACCCGAACAGGCTTTTTACAAAAGATTTAGAAATTTAAAGAATCTAGAGTACACTACTACCGATCTTAACTCTCCTCTGGCTGATGTAAAAGCAGATATTTGTAACCTTCCTTTTGCTGACGATGCGTATGATGTCATATTCTGTAATCACGTGTTAGAACATATTCCTGATGATACCAAAGCGATGCAGGAATTATTAAGAGTTCTTAAACCTGGCGGAATGGCAATCTTACAAATCCCGCAAGATCTAAGCAGAGCAGAAACTTTTGAAGATAACACGATCACAGACCCTAAAGAAAGAGCTAAAATTTTTGGACAATATGATCATGTAAGAGTCTACGGAAGAGATTACTTTGATAAACTACGATCTATTGGTTTTGAAGTTAATGAAGTTGATTATACGAATCAATTACCAAAAGAAGAAGTTATTAAATATTGTCTTGCTCCCGGAGAAATACTTCCGGTTTGTTATAAGGCATAATTTGATCTACCTATTTTATACTTTTTTATCAGTATTTTCTATACCTCAGAAATCCTTAATTAGAAGTTTTTATTTTGTTTTAATATCAAAACGATACAGTTGTAAATCGCTATTACATTTCAATATGAAATAACGACGATTGAAAGATATAAGTGTTTTGTTTCCCCACTAATAATTAGACATTAGCGTCATCATTTAATCAAAGTATTAATTAAAAATTGAACAAATATGTCTCCTGCTGATGTTTTTTCTTTTGCAAATATGACTGCAATGCCCATGTGGATTCTTATGATCCTACTACCAAAATGGAAAGTAACAAGATTCTTAATTGATTTTAAAATAATCCCATTACTGTTATCAATTGTGTATGTTATCTATATTTTTCAAGCTATACAAATTGGCGGAGGAATGGATTTTGGAAGTCTCGCTTCTGTTATGCAGCTATTCACCGAAGAACATGCAGTACTGGCAGGCTGGGTACATTATCTGGCTTTTGATCTCATCGTAGGAATGTGGATACTGAATCAAAATAAAACATTAGGAATTCATCAATTATTAATAGCTCCTTGTCTTTTTGCTACATTCATGTTTGGCCCTGTTGGCTTTCTACTTTTTATGATTCTTAAGGCAATTAAACAAAGTAAGTCATGAGATATCTACGCCAAGTATTTAGCACTGTAAAAAAAGAAAGCTCTGTAATCTATTGGGCAGTATGGATCAATTTCATGATTGCTACTATATGTCTCATCGGATTATTTGTAGATGATCGAACCTTGTCTGGAGTTAATGTTTGGATAAAACCACTTAAATTCTCCATCTCAATTGCTATTTACACTTTGACTGTAGGGTATTTAACGACTATATATCCATACTCTAAAAGAAAGAAGAACATTTTAAATAATATCGTTGCCTGGACATTATTATTAGAATTAGCAATTATTTTTTATCAGGCATCAAGAGGTGTCCCATCTCACTATAACGAGTCTACTCCCTTTGATGCTATACTATTTTTGGGAATGGGGTTTTTCATCGGAATCAATGTGTTAATCATGGTATTGTTCATTTTTGATACTATTCGATTGAAATTAAAAACGACAAAGTCTATTCAATATGCATTATTAATGGGCTGGTTAATTGTATTCTTTGGTAGTTGGGTAGGCGGTGAGATGATAACTCAAATGTCTCACAACGTTGGTTCTGCTAACAGAGGAGAAGGTTTGCCTTTGGTTAATTGGAGTACCATAAGCGGAGATTTACGGGTGGCACATTTTTTCGGATTGCACGGAATACAAATAATTCCGTTATTCGCATTATGGGTATCCAAAAAATGGAAGGTTTCTAATAGAAACCAGATCTTTATAGTAGTATTTTTCGGATTACTGTATGCTTCTTGGATTGGTTTCACATTTTACCAAGCCAAACAAGGAATCCCATTACTTAAATTATAATAAAACCAAAGATGTTAGTCAATAAAAAGAAACGTATAAAGTATTTAGGTTTTGATGACTTTTGGTTTATTATTGTTGGTATTCTGATTCTAAGTTTTATCACATACTTTCTTTTTAATAATTCTTTTGAAAGTTATTCCCTAAGTGAAGCTATTATCCGATGGAACATCTCACTATTCTTTTCAACCTGTGATTGGTTTATCATTCGTGCTATAATGATTTTTTTAAGAAAGAAATATCCCAGCTTTGAAGATAATCTAAAACGTATCATTCTATTCTTTATCGCTATTGTCACCACAGTTGTTGTAGTAGATGTGGTTGGTGGTATGTTAATATCTTTTATCTGGAATATTAACTACAATCCTGTTTCCAGAGCTAAAATATTAGTGCCAATTATCCTAATTAGTACAATGACTATGGCGATATACGAAGCAATTTATTTCTACATACGGTTAAAGAAATCGATTAGAGAAGAAGAACAAACCAAGCAGATGATTATACAGGCACAATTGGATGCCCTTAGAAATCAAGCGCAACCACATTTTTTCTTTAATACGCTCAATACACTACGAGATATCATCGATCAAAATTCTAAAGACGAGGCAACCGATTTTGTAGATAAATTATCAAACGTATATCGTTTTATACTAGAATCCGGAAACGAAAATATGATTTTACTTAGAGATGAATTAAAATTCGCAAAATCATATATCCATATACAATCCGAGAGATTTGGAAACAACCTACGGGTAGTTTGGGATATTCCGGATAACTCATTACGTTCTATGATCATACCAATGAGTCTTCAACTTTTATTGGAAAATGCCATAAAACATAACGTAATTTCAAAAGCAAAACCTTTAAAAATAGCGGTAGAAGTAAAAAACAACTTTCTAACAGTGACGAATAAGATTCAACCAAAATCAACTCAAATACCTTCTACAAAGGTCGGGCTTAAAAATATTGAAAAGCGTTACACGTTGATTTCAAACGAACCTATCAACATTAAAAATGATTCAACCCAATTCATTGTTTCCCTTCCGTTATTAAAACCATCTGACAAAAAAAATAAGTATGCAGATATTAATCATTGAAGATGAACCACGAGCAGCGAATCAATTACAGAGTAAACTTGCAGCCTGTAATTTTGAGTATCAGTTATTAAATATTATTGATACAGTTGAAGATGCTGTACTTTGGTTTGAAAAACATACTGCTCCTGATTTAGTTTTTATGGATATTCAGCTGGCAGATGGATTAAGTTTTGAAATATTTCAAAAAATAGATATTGATGCACCCATTATTTTTACCACAGCTTTTGATCAATACGCCATTCAGGCATTTAAAGTAAATAGCATCGATTATTTACTAAAGCCAATTCAGGAAGAGGATCTAAATCAAGCATTATTGAAATTTACCAAGTCTAATAAAAAACCTTTTGTGGATCCTACCGTCTTAAAAAAACTTCTTGACAGTATGCAAACTAAGGCCACCCGTAGAGAAGGAATATTGGTAAAAGAAGGAAGTGGATTTGTTCAGGTTAAAATTTCGGATCTTTTATATTTCTATTCTGAAGACAGCATCACTTTTGGGGTAACTTCTATAAAAAGATATATCATTAATGAAACCCTGGATCAACTATTTGATTCTTTAGATGTTAATCATTTTTTCAGAATTAATAGAGGACAAATAATTTCAAAGAATTCAATTCAAAAAATTGATCCTTATTTCAATCATAGATTTAAACTTTCTATACTAAATTCTAAAGATCAAGAATTTATAGTAAGTCGGCAAAAAACCGGTGATTTTAAAGAATGGTTAAATAGGTAGCTTTTTTAGTTTTGGATAGATGAATCGTTAGAAAAACCATTAATACTAAGTGTTTTAAGTTCGTTTTCCTCATTCTCATAAATAAAATACACTTTTAACTCTGGATGTGTGTTTAAAAACTGTTTGGATTTTTCTAACCCCATAGACATAAGGGCGGTGGCATAGGCATCAGCTTTCATACAGCTGTTAGTTAATACAGAAACACTTAAAAGATTCGATTTATGAGGATATCCTATTTTTGTATCGATTATATGAGCATACTTATTACCGTTCTCATCTATCTTAAATTTGCGGTAACTTCCCGAAGTTGCCATCGCTTCATTTTGTAAAGAAAGCACTTTGCTATACGATTGTGTTTGATCAAAATTAGGATCTTCTACTCCAATTTTCCAAGGCTTTTCTTTGATTAAATTACTTCCTTTACCTTTAATCTCACCTCCTATTTCTACCAAATAATTTTTAATCCCTTTAGCTTCTAAAAACTTAGCAAAAACGTCTACTGCATACCCTTTTGCCAATGCATTGAAATCCAGAAAAGTATTCTTATGTTGCTTGACAATCTTATTGTTTTTCAGTGTAACCTTATCTAAACCCACAGAAATAAGTAAACTGTCTATTTTTAAGCTATCTAAAGCAATTATTTTTCCTTCTGGACCAAAATCCCAGGCATTCACCAAAACCCCAATAGTGGGATCAAATACACCTTGAGTTTCTTTATAAATCTCTTTTGAAGCACGGAATACTTTCTTAAAATGATCATCAACAACAATGGTGGTATCTCCTCGATTGATCTTTGAAATATCAGAATCGTCCTGATAAGTCGACATCGAATTATTAATTACATGAATAATACTATCATAAGATTTAGCAAAGTCGACCTCTTTTGTTTCTATAAACTGAACCGAAAAAGTAGTGCCGAATGCGGTACCACTTGTATAATTTAAATATTGCCTGGATTCTTTTTTGCACGATAAAAAGCTAGTTGCTAAAACAAAAAACAAGAGAAGGTTACGCATTATACTATTTAATTAAGGTGTGTTTCTACCAATTGTAATCCTGCGTATTCCAGAACATATTCTTCATTTAAGAAAACAGGTTTGCTAGGGTTCTCCGAATTCTGTAATCCGACACCTGCATAAAATACCTTTGCCTCTTGTTCTCTGGCGTGCTTTTTAAAAGCTTCCATCCAAACCATATCATAATTATGTGGATTATCAGGATATGATATTGCTTTTACTATTACAAAATATCGTTGATTAGACGCATCAATACATACAAATTGCGGATGTTTACCTAATTTGCTATTGATAGCAATGAATTCAAACCCTTTTTTTTCTAATTCTTCTCCAACAATGTTCATTGCCAGATTATGAAGCTCTTGTTTCGTAAGTATTCTTGTCATAGCATTACAAAGATACTATAATAAAGGTATTTGATTTAAAATTTTAAACTTCCAATCTCAACTTCGTCTTCTTCTTTTCCTAATGTAACAATGCTCACTTTTTTGGATTCATTTTTCTTTCCATAATTGGTAAACATAGTTACTTTCAATATAGTTGGTCCGGATATCTTTTGAACATTATCAGAAAAATAATCAATCATTACTTTATAATTACCCTTGACAGCATTTTTAAGCATAAATTCTTCAGGACCATATCCTTCTGTCATATCATTAGATAATCTACCTCCTATTTTTGTTTCAGAATTCTTATAGTATCCTTTTTCTTCATTTGGATCTATTACCCATAAATCTATATCCGTATCATTGTGATTCCAGTCGATCACCACTCGAACATCTACAGGAGTCTCATTAAAAGTATTTTTAGCTAATTTAGGCAACTTCAATTTCTTTTTATACTTATACACCAGTCTATTAATTTCTACATACGCTATTTGTTCTATACCTAAAAATCGCTCATCCTCATCTTTCTCTAACAAATCCCCGTTATATACTTTGTATAACAAATCGAAACTCTTTTGAAACTCACCTATATTTTCATAAGCTAGTGCCAAATCTCTATAGGATTGTGGTTCTTCGGTTCTTAATTCTAACACTTTTTCATATACCATGACCGCCAAATCATATTTACTAAAATATTCCAGTTTATAAGCCAAGGCTCTCATTAATTCGTGATTATCTAAATCCACTTCCATAAGATTGGTTAGTATTTTGATTGCTATCAAGGGCTCATCTCTTTTATCAAAAAAATCTGCTACATCAAGATAAAAAGAAGGTGTGTTGGTGTATTGACTTCGAATTTCTATATATTTTGCATACGCCAAGTCAACAGTTTTTTCTTTTGCTAATATCTTTAGATAAGGAGCATCGGGATTCCAAGATTTTAATGTTATTTGGTCTGAAATTTTTTGATTTAATTCTTCAATCTTTTCAAACTTCTTTTCTTTTCCTTCTTTAGTTACAATTACAATTACGCCATTATTCCCTCTGGCGCCATATAATGCTACACCACTCTCCTCTTTTAAGATTTGTATCGACTCTATGTTGTCTGGGGATAATTGATTCGTTGGATTTCCTTTTACAGGGACACCATCTACTATATACAATGGTTGAAAATCATTAGAAATAGTTGACACACCTCTAACTACAACCGAAGTATTCGCTCCTGGTTGATTTTTATCCACAAGAACTCCTGCAACAGCTTCAGAAAATGACTCAGATACTACAGTTGTAACTGATGCTGTTATAGATTTTTTCTGTTGTGTTCCATATCCCATTACTACAACTTCTTCTAAATGAGCAGTATCTTCTTCTAATTGAATCCGCAAGGTATTAGCATTCCCGACAGTAATTTTTTTGGATGCAAACCCTATATACGAGATTTCCAATTCTTGCTGAATCTCTGCATTGATACTAAAGTTACCATCAAAATCTGTTTGAGTACCATTTGTAGTTCCTTTTACCAAAACATTTACGCCTGGTAATGGCAAGCCCGTATTATCAGTTATCGTTCCAGAAACTACTTGTTTTGATGGATCAAGTATCGCTCTATTCATTTCAATTACGGAGGTACTGGTATTAGCAACTGTTTCTCGAAGGGTATCACTACTGGCGTTTTGCTCAATATTATGATTAGGGTTTGCGTTCCTTGAATGATTTTTAGGTTTTGCTTTTTCTGTTTTCTTGGGAAATTTTGTGGTGTACCATTTACGTAGATTTTCATAACCCTTAAATAAATCTTCCCTTCTTTCTTCTAGCTCTTCTTTTTTATATTGTACTTCTTCTTCAATAGCTGTAATTTGTTCTTTATAAGCTACTTTCAATTCTTTCGGAGGCTCTATACGATACTTCACATAATCTTCTATTCTATCTAAAATTAGCATAGAAGTAAACTCTGTAATTAACTTATATTGTTTTGCCAAGGATACGATCTTTTCCTTATTTCTCTTTTTATCCCTATTTAAGGAAATAAGTTTTTGTTTTGCCCATAGTCTTATTATGGTTTTATCCTGTGCTTCAGAAGTAGTAGAAACCTGAATTTTATTTGTTACCTTATTTTGGTATCCAAAAAGCAATGTAACCGTTGTATGCTCTCTAAACTTACCTGTTAAAGAAAAATCAGACAGCACATTTGTATTTTGATTCGGATATACTTCTTCTACTTTATCGTTTTTTGCTATTCCCAAAAACTGATAGGTTTCATGCTTCAAAATTTCTAGTGCATTTTTTGGCGAAAACCGGATTAGATTTATATAATTCCCCCCAGATCTCGTAGCAATACTATTCATATACTCATGATCCCCAGAAACTGAAGAATTAATTGTATAAATACTTTTATTAATTTTCTTATCAAATCCTCCCAGATTGATTAAGCCATCTGTAAAAAACAAGACCTCTTCAGATTTTATTTTTATCTTATTTAAGAAGCCTAAAGAGGTACCTCCATCATACGTCACTTTTTCTATTTGTTCCTTTAAAATTGACCAATTACCATTAGCAACCGTAAACATTTTATTGAAATGCATAGAATTACTAAAAGATATAAATTGAACATCAACATTTTGTAAATAACCAAAATACAAGTCTAATAGTTCTAACTCTTTTTTAGTCTCTCTATGATTATTCGAAAACGATGAATCCCATAAGATTGTTACACTTTTTGGTTTTTCTTTTAATCTTGAATTTGGCTCGAATTGCTGATTTATATAGAAAAAATCGTTGTAGGTTATCACCTGTCTTGAACCTAAAATTTTCGGTATATTCACTAATATAGAAGAAGAGGCCACATAATTCTTTTTATATATCGAAGCCTGATATTTATTATCTTTTTGAACAAAAGCTACATCATTATTAGTAACCTTAGGCTTTTCACTTCCATATACGTTTATATCGACAAAAAACTCATCCATACGATTTGTAAAACCAAGAGGCAAATCATAAAGTCTAGAATCGTCCGTGTTAAACAACTCCTGCTCATAAGTAATTATAATATTCTTATACCCTTTTGGTAAAATTGGATAAATTCTTGCTTTATAATTATTCCCCTGAGTCTTTTCCAACAGCCCCGGATCTATATTTTGTCTTACTGTGCTCTCATAAGCTACTCTTGCCAATTCTTTCTCCACAATAACCGCTGCTCTCATTTCTCCATTAACATCCATTTCAAAACCAGAAACTGATTGACCTTGTCCCAAAGGAAAAATCAATTCTCCTTCTAAGGTTCTATCCTGCTCATTAAAGAATTTCATATCATAGGTAGTGGTTGCAAAATTTCCTATAATTTTTACATCTACTTTTAATACTGAAAGTTTTAATTGGACAGAATCATTTAGTTGGATAACCGGTGCTTCCTGACAATACAATTTTATAAAGGATACAAATAATACGAGCAGTAATGATTTTTTCATAATTGGCTATTTTATATTTGTGGTAAAGCTCAGGATTACCTTGCCTGCACAAAACCCAAAATGAGGGAAGTCATCTTTTGGTTGAGTAAACTAACTTTATTTGAACCTGATAAACCTAGCTTCTTCAAAGTAGTAGCTAGGTGTATACACAGGCTCATCTTCCGTAAATCTATACCACGGGGATATACTGGTGTCTTCAAAATTTTTAAGCAAACAAACGCTTTGAGCTGGAGTATTGCCTTGAGCCAATAAAAACAGTTTGTCTCCCCGATCATTAATAACCTCATCAACTATAATTTCGATGTGTCCGGGAGATCCAGGTTTTACTAACATATCACCAATGGTTAAATTCTTTATTTCAACT
Organism: Aquimarina besae; assembly: GCF_042434905.1. Lineage (NCBI taxonomy): Bacteria > Pseudomonadati > Bacteroidota > Flavobacteriia > Flavobacteriales > Flavobacteriaceae > Aquimarina > Aquimarina besae. Next base: position 2,046,589 of record NZ_CP170199.1, on the reverse strand, counting down.
TTAGGTAATTCTGTATATAAAGACAAAGTACCTGCATACGTATAAATTAGATTCAAATATTTATAAAAGTTAGCTTTAGAAGAGTTGGGTGTAGCTGTTCTATGAAAAGTTACTGTATTTCCCTTGATTTTTGGTCTGTATCCTTCTGCATATTTCTTCCAGGAACAATAATGACCAGAAGTAAAATTAAAGCCTATTTCATCCTTTCTATCCGCATCCCATAAATACTCTGCTCTCATCCTCATTAAGGCATCAGCACATTGTTGTAATCCATTAGCCGGAACAGGAACTTCTAAAATGGCATCATGCCAATGCTGAGCAAAATATTTGGTGTCATCATAGTTAATTATAGGTACTCCGTGCTTTTTTAATCGATAATTTCGAAGATATTTCTGAAAGGAACCTTTCGGATATTCTGTTCTTTTATATCCCATCGGAACTAATACTCGAGTAGAAATAGAATCTCCTTGTTCATTTATAAAATTAGGAGCTGAAACGGCATTATTAACGATACCCTTTATGTGATTTGTTAGATGTTTTCCTTTGAATGTTGTTCTAAAAATGAAAACTGCAGCGGCTATTACCACTACTACAATGATGTACTTTTTCATCTATCAATCTGTTTAAATCTCACAAAAACAAAAAAACCGATACTGCGTATCGGTTTTTAAAATATATAAGAGACACACCGTGTCTATCCTCCAAAGTCATCAAATCTGATATTCTCGTCCGGAATACCAAAATCTTCTCCCATTTTCTGAACGGCCTTGTTCATCAACGGTGGTCCACAGAAGTATAATTCTATATCTTCTGGAGCTTCGTGATGATTAAGATAATTATCGATTACACAGTTATGAATGAATCCTACAAAACCATCTCCTTCTTCATCATTGATATCTTTCTTTACTTTCCAGTTATCTTCCTCTAACGGTTCTGATAATGCCAAGTAAAATTTGAAGTTCGAAAATTTATCTTCTAATTGTTTAAAATGATCTAAATAGAATAATTCTCTTTTTGAACGTCCACCATACCAATAAGTAACTTTACGACCTGTTTCTAATGTTTTGAATAAGTGGTATAAATGAGAACGCATTGGTGCCATTCCTGCTCCACCACCTACATACAACATTTCTGCTTCAGATTCATTGATAAAAAACTCTCCGTAAGGTCCAGAAATAGTAACTTTATCACCCGGTTTTTGTGCAAAAATATAAGATGAGGCTACACCTGGATTTACATCCATCCATCCATTTTTACTTCTATCCCAAGGCGGAGTAGCAATACGCACATTAAGCATAATTTCTCTTCCTTCTGCAGGATAAGAAGCCATAGAATAAGCTCGTTCTACAGTTTCATTATTTTTCATCACTAATGGCCATAAACCAAATTTATCCCATTCTGCCTGAAACTTATCCGGAGTATCATGCTCTTCTGGGTGGGCAGTGATGTCAATATCGGAGTATTTGATCTCACATGGCGGAATTTCAATCTGAATATATCCTCCGGCTTTATATCCCATATCTTCAGGAATTTCTACTACAAATTCTTTTATGAAAGATGCAACATTGTAATTACGAACAACAGTAGCTTCCCATTTTTTAATCCCGAATACTTCTTCCGGAATCTCAATGTTCATGTCTTGTTTTACCTTTACCTGACAAGCCAATCTCGCACCATGCTGTAACTCTTTACGAGAGAAATGTGGTGTTTCTGTTGGTAATGCTTCTCCTCCACCTTCTAATACGTGGCATTCACACTGAATACAGGTTCCTCCACCACCACAAGCTGATGGTAAGAATATTTTTTGACTTCCTAAGGTAGATAATAAAGTACCACCCGAGGCCACTTCTATCTCCTTCTCTCCATTAATAGTAATTTTAACCGGTCCTGACGGTAGTAATTTATCTTTCGCAAATAATAAAATCCCTACCAATACAAGTGTAAGTACCAAAAACGAAATAATGGTGATAGCGATTGTTCCAATTGTTGACGCTAAAAATATCATATTATTTAAGTGTTGTAACGTTAGTATTTTCTGCTACTTCTTTCGAAGTTTTTTCCTCTACCTGAACAGTTTCTTTTTTCTGAGCTTCTTCTTCATCACCTCCTGTTAGCATTCCACCGAAACTCATAAATCCAATTGCCATTAAACCGGTGAGGATAAACGTGATACCCAAACCTCTTAAAGGAGCTGGTACATTAGAGTATCTGATTTTTTCTCTAATAGCAGCTATTGCCAAAATTGCCAAAAACCACCCAATCCCAGATCCGATTCCATATACTGCTGCGTGAGAAATCGTAGCAAATTCTTTTTGCTGCATAAATAAGGACCCTCCCAGAATAGCGCAGTTTACTGCAATCAGTGGTAAGAAAATACCTAAGGAATTATATAATGAAGGTGAAAATTTTTCTACAATAATTTCTACCAATTGTACCATAGTTGCGATGGTAGCAATAAATAAAATAAAGGTTAAGAAACTTAAATCATAATCCGCATATTCTGGTCCTAACCAAGTCAACGCTCCTTCTCTAAGAATATACTTATCTAACAAGAAGTTTAAAGGTACTGTTATGGCTAAAACGAATATAACCGCAGCACCAAGACCTACAGCCGTAGAGACCTTTTTAGATACAGCTAGGTAAGAACACATTCCTAAAAAGAATGCAAATACCATATTATCTATAAAGATCGATTTTAAAAATAATTCTAAATATTCCATTTTATATTAGTTTTTGGTTGTTAACTATAATTGAAAGTTATATACTTCCAACTACTCATCACAACTATTGACTGCTTCTAGTGATCTTCTATTAAAGCTTTATTTCTACTTCTTTGAATCCAAATAATAATTCCTACCGTAATTAATGCCATTGGCGCCAATACCATAAAACCATTATTCTCATAGCCATAAGCATAGACTCCTGTCTTCTCAATTGGGTCTCCTAAAACCTTTATTCCGAATAATGTACCAGATCCTAATAGCTCTCTAAAAAAAGCTACAATGATCAACAATACACCGTATCCTGCTGCATTTCCTATGCCATCAAGAAAGGATTTCCAAGGTCCATTACCTAAAGCAAAGGCTTCAAAACGTCCCATAATGATACAGTTTGTAATAATAAGACCAATAAATACCGAAAGTTCTTTACTTAATGTGTACGCAAATGCTTTTAACACTTGATCTACTACAATTACCAAAGCAGCTACCACAACTAATTGAACAATAATTCTAATTTTAGACGGAATAATATTCCTCATTAACGAGATGACCACATTACCGATTCCTAATACAAAAATTACAGAAATCGCCATAACTATAGATGGCTTTAACTGTGCAGTAATTGCCAACGCAGAACAGATACCTAATACCTGTATCGTAATCGGATTGTTATCTGCCAGTGGATCGGTTAATAATTTTTTATTCTTTTTCGAAAATAATGGCTCTCTAGGCTCCTTTACTTTGACTTCAACTTTTTCTTCTGTTACTTCGGCCATAGCTTATTTTTTTAAATTTTGGAAATAAGGCTGGTACATTTTTATACCTTTTTTTACCATTGCGGTAACACCATCACCAGTGATCGTCGCTCCGGCTAAAGCATCGACCTCATTGTCGCTTTTATCTTCATTCTTAGGATCAGCATTTCCCTTCTTCACAGTCACACCCGCATAATCTCCTGAAGCATTCAAAATACTTTCTCCAATGAAATCATCTCTAAAATATGCTTCTTTTATATTTGCTCCAAGTCCAGGCGTTTCTCCTTTATGATCAAAAAATGCTCCTTTTACTTTGGTAAAATTTTTATCCAAAGCCACATAACCCCAAATCGCATCCCAAAGACCATTACCTCTCATAGGTATGATGTAATATTCTTCACCATCCTTTTTACCAATAAACAATGGCATTTTTCGCTGATAGTTAGGATCTTGTTTTACCTTATCATTTTCTTTTTTAACTTCAATTGCAAAAGCCTCTGTAGTTTGTTCTGCCTGATTGCCTGTTACAAGATACTGACCATTTTCTCCAACATACTTGTTAAACAGGTCTTCTGCTTGCTCAGCCGGAACAAACTCATTAGAATCTTCAGGATCAGTAATCCCCATAGCAAAAAGAATATTTTGCTGTTTTTCTGTTCTCTTATTTGCAGCTATATTTTCTTTTAATGAAGAAGCCGTAAATGCCAATAATGAACCTACCACAACCACCATTGCCACTGCAAAAATGATTGTATATGAATTTTTATCTGTATTAATCGCCATTACTAAGCTGTTTTTAATTTTAGACGTTTCATTCTCTTCTTAATGTTTCCTTGCACTACGTAATGATCAATTGTAGGGGCAAATACATTCATTAATAAGATTGCTAAGAATACTCCTTCTGGATATGCCGGATTAAATACACGGATCAATATAGAAATAAAACCAATCAAAAATCCATAAATCCATTTTCCTTTATTAGTTTGAGAACCGGAAACAGGATCTGTAGCCATAAATACCACTCCGAATGCAATACTACCAATAATCAAATGCTGCCAAAATGGAGTACTCATCAATCCGTAAAACTTGCTACTTTCGGTAATCCAACCTGCATCTACAACTCCGTTAAATATTAATCCCATCACAGCTGCACCTACAAAACCACTCAAAATGATTCTCCAGCTTGCTATTTTGGTAAAAATTAAAAATGCAGCACCAAGTAAAATTAATAATTTAGAAGTCTCACCAACAGATCCCGGAATAAATCCGTAGAATGCTTCTGAAATAGAATAAGCTACTTCATTACCTTTAGCTCCAACAGTAGTGAGAATTTCTTTTCCCTGAGCAAGTCCACCTAGAATAGTTTCTCCCGAAATTGCATCCGGTTGTTCAACGGCTCCGTGCACCCAAACTTTATCTCCAGACATCCAAGTTGGATATGCAAAGAATAAAAATGCTCTGATGGTTAAGGCTGGGTTTAGGATATTCATTCCTGTTCCTCCAAAAACTTCTTTACCTATAACAACACCAAAAATAACCGCTACTGCTAACATCCATAAAGGGATATCAACAGGAACTATCAGTGGAACTAACATACCGGTAACCAAATATCCTTCTTCTACTTCGTGTCCTTTTATGACAGCAAACAAAAATTCAACCGCAAGACCAACTCCGTAGGAAACTACAACCAGTGGTAACACTGTCCAAGCTCCTAAAACAAAATTATCCCAGTTGATAAAATGCTCGAATAAAGAAAATTCCTCAGGAAAACCATTTAAGGCTGAATAATGCTGGTAACCTGCGTTAAAAATCCCAAACAACAAACAAGGAATCAAAGAGATGATCACTGTATTCATTGTTCTTTTCAGGTCATCTGCAGCACGAATATGCGCTCCGGAATGGGTAGTTTCGTTTGGTAGATATAAAAAAGTATGGAGTGCATTGAATGCAGGCGCCATCTTTTTGTCCTTATACTTAAGTTTTAAGTTATGTAATTTACTTTTTAAACCCATGACTTTATCCTATTTCTTTTAACATTAAATCTAGTCCTTCTCTAATGATCTCTTGATGTGGCTGTTTAGAAGCACATATAAACTCGGTCAATGCAAAATCCTCTGGAGCCACTTCGTACATACCTAATTGTTCCATGGCATCAAGATCATTCACCGCACAAGCTTTTAGGATTTGTAAAGGATAAATATCCATAGGAAAAACCTCTTCATATGCACCTGTTACTACAAAAGCCCTATGTTCTCCGTTGGTATTAGTATCCAAATCATACTTTTTATTTGGAAACAACCATGAAAACGTTAATGCTCTTGATGGAGAGATTTTATTAAAAATCGGTTTGTTCCACCCAAAAAACTCATAATCATTCCCTTCAGGGATTACCGTAATCATATCATGGTAAAATCCGAGGTTTCCATCTGGTTTTACGTTATCACCAGTAAGTACATTACCACTAATAACTCTGATATTACTATCATTTACTCCGGAATCATATACTACTGAAGAAACCTCAGCTCCAATTCTGGTTTTAAAATATTTTGGGTTTTTCACAGAAGATCCTACCAATGCAATAATTCGCTCAGAATTGAATTTTCCAGACAATAACAGTTCGCCAATAATTACCAAATCTTGTGGATTTACAATCCAAACAACTTCTCCTTTGTTTATAGGATCTATTTTGGCAATTTGCACACCTACATTTCCAGCTGGATGTGGACCACTTACTTGATGCAAGATAATATTATCTAAGCCTGAAAAAGGTGAATCTCCTTTTTTACCTATAGATACGTGAACATCACCTTCTGTCAACTTACTCAAAGCAGTAACAGCCGCCTGAAGCTCATTTTCTTTTCCTGCCAATACGTATTCTAAATCGGCGGCTAATGGCGCCGTAGCGTAAGCAGAGATAAAAATTGCTTTTGGCGCAACATCAGGATTCGCAATAACATCATAAGGACGTTGTTTGATGAAAGGCCAGCATCCCGCAGCTAATAAGTGCGACTTTACATCTTCTCCACTCATTGCTTTTACATCCTTGGTTCCAAAGTCTGCAAACTGCTGTTCTTTATCTGCTAAAATCTTAAATGCTAGTATTTTTCGTTTAGCACCGCGAACAATTTCCACAACCTCACCACTTACCGGTGAAGGAAACAACATTTTTTCATTAGTTTTAGAGTGGAAAAGTGGTTCGCCGGCTTTAACTTCTGTACCTTGCTTAGCAATAACTTTGGGTACGATACCGTGAAAATCGTCAGGCTTAATTGCGTAAACATTGCTTTTGGTAGCTTCTGCAGTAATCTTTTCTGCCTCGCCAACCAGCTTAATGTCCAAGCCCTTTCTGATACGAATGTCTTTTGACATATTTGTAGTCTATGTTAATTAACTAAAAAAATCGTGCAAATTTACTAATTAAAACACGTAAGTAAAAGCACCATCTATTATAAGATTTTATTTATAACGTTTCTAAATAAGGTTTTTTCAAACCTAAAAAATAAGCAGGCTTATTCAGGCACACATTTTGTTTATCTTTACACGGTTAACTCGTAAAAAATGTCAAAAAAACTTAAACAATTCCTAGTAATTTTAGCATTATCCGGAAGCTTTACATCATCTATAATTGCTCAAGAAATCGTAGAAGAAATACAACCTCCAGATTACATAACTACTATTCAGCTTTTTGGTACTGAAGAATTCTCGGGAACTCCGATTATCAAACTCGGAGAACCTTTGACTATAAAGTTTGATGATATTAACGGCAATGAAGCAGATTATTACTATAAAATAACACACTATAATTTTGACTGGACACCATCAGTTTTATACAAGAACGAATACCTGAACGGTTTTGATGACATTAGAATTGTAAATTATGAAAATTCTTTCAACACTTTACAACTATACAGCCACTACACTTTAAGAATACCTAATGAGGATACCAGAGGTCTAAAAGTGAGTGGAAATTATATGATCGAGATCTATAACGATGATGATGACATTGTTTTTTCCAGAAAATTTATTGTGTATGAAAACTTGTCTAATGTAAAAGTATATACCAAAAGATCCCGAGATTTAAAATATATAAACACCAGACAAGCCGTTCAGTTTGAAATTAGCTCTCCCAATGAAATTTTAAAAAACCCGAAACGTACGGTTAAGACATTAGTTATACAGAACAATGATTTAAAAAACGCAATTACAGATCTAATTCCACAATTTACCATAGCGAATAGTTTAGTGTACAAATATGATACGCAAGCCAGTTTTTGGGGTGGTAATGAATATCTTTTCTTTGACAGCAAAGAGGTACGATCCACAACTGCCAATATCAGGAGCATTGATCTGCAAGATATCTATAATAATTATCTATACACAGATATTGTAAGAGCTAATAGAATATATACGTACTACCCTGATATCAATGGTAATTTTGTAGTTAGAAATTTAAGAGCTGAAGATAGCAATACTCAAGCTGATTATGTCTGGATGCATTTTTCTTTAGAATGCTATGAACCACTAGATGGCGGTGAAATACATATTTACGGTAATTTCAATAATTATGTTACGGATGCATCTACCCGATTAACTTACGACAAAGAAAATGCCGTATACACTTCTAAAAGACTTTTCAAACAAGGCTTTTATAATTATAAATATGTCTTATTAAGACCTGACGGAAGCATAGAACCCGGATTCATTAGTGGTAATTTTGATGAAACTGAAAATGAATATGTGGTAATTCCTTATTACCGAGCTCCAACTGCCAGATATGATCGTGCCATTGGCAAAGGAGTAGGAAATTCAAGAAATATAACAAATTAACAAGGTAAGATCTCAGGTCTCACCTTGTTAATTACCGGCTTACTATATTATTGCACCACAACTTTTAATGTCTCTTGTTTTACTCCATTAAGATAGATTGAATAGAAGTACATTCCTTTAGCATTTACCTGATTTCGATTCAATAGTATTCTTTGTTCACCAGGCTCAACTCTTTGCTTATATATTACTTTTTGTTGCCCTAAAATATTAACCGCTGTAATTTCTAAAACTCCATCGTACATTGCCTGAAAACTTAATATTGACTCCCCTTGAATCGGATTAGGAAAAATGATAGTTTTTTGCTCTCTGGCTAAATCGAAATTATCCACTGGCCGGGTAGCAACCCATTCTTCATTCTCTGAAATCTGGGTACAGGAAGAGGGACAAGTATCGGTCCAGAATCCTACATACTTCCCATTATCGATGTAGCCTGCGGTAAACCATCCGGTTCTGTTTCTAGCCAAATCAATAGTCTGCATTCCATTACCGTCATTAAAAACAATCCCTATATCATCCGGCAAAACTCCATTAGGAACCACAAAAGACCATTTTTTCCAAGGTGAACCCGCTATCGTTTCCATGGTTTGACCTGGCCAAACGGCAGTATTTTCTAGGGTAACATTTCGGTTACTATCAAACACATAGATATTCGAGGCACCATTCCAACTATAGGTAGGTGTTTTGAAATATATATCTAATAAAATTGCATCCAATCCTTCACAATTATTTCTACAGTTATCGCTCCAAACACCATCTTGATACCATCCGCTTGTGCTTCGCGCTAAATCATCTGTCTGATTTTCATTACTGTTAAAAACCATTCTTACCTCATCAGCGCTGACTCCTTCCGGCAAGATCAATGTGTATTGATACCAATTAGTCGTAGGATAATTGCTCATTTCTTGCCCTGGCCATTCGTTCGTACTTATTAAAGTCGCATCAGATATTGAGCTAAAAAAGTATACGTTTACTGTGTTTTCCCAACCTGCTGGTTTATAAAAATTAAAAGTAATTTCTGTCAAGGCTTCCGTAGTAACTGATGTGATTTCACTTGATACCGACTCATTCCCTTGTCTATCCTTTGCTATTATTCTGAATTGATACGTGGTATTAGGAGACAATCCGCTAATAACAGCAGTATTTCCTCTTACAGACTTTACAAATGACATACCTTCATACACTTCATACTCAGTAACACCTACATTGTCAGATGAAGCCTCCCAGTCTAAAGTGACCGAAGATTGACTAATATCAGACACCTGCAAATCAGTGGGAACAGAAGGAGCTATAGTGTCAAGTTCAAACTGTATCTGTAAAGGCACTTTCCAAACACCCCTACCATAGGTAGCTGCTAATAAAACTTGGTCTTTTAAATTAATTTCTAAATCTCTAACCGCTACATTAGGAAGGTTGGTGGAATAATTTTGCCAAGGCTGATCTCCATTTTTAAAATACACTCCCAAATACGTTCCTAAATAAATAGATGCTGTTCCTTTATGATGTCGTATCACAAATTTTCCTTCCGAAGGAAGATTCCCTGTTATATCAGAAAAATTATTGCCTTGATCCGTTGACCTGAATACTCTTCCGCCAGAACCGGAAGTAGTTGCATATATGATTTGATTATTATCATTATGAACCTCTACCGAAGTAATAAATCTATCAAAGCTATGCACCAGCGACCAATTAGCTCCACTATCTTCACTTTTGTATAAATTCTGGCCTTCCGCGATGTAAATTATATTAGTATCCGACGGATCCAGTTCAATATGTTCAATATTACTACCTCCGAAATTGAATGTTGTCTGCTTTTTAAAAGAATATCCCTCCAGCTTATAAAAACTGCTAAATCCAGCATATAAATTACCATTACGATTAGAGACCAAGGGGGTCACCCAATTTCCTCGCTCTGGCCCTGATGCCACGTATGTTCTTGTTTTACCCCTGTCTTTCGTCTTATACAAACTACCTCCAAACTGTATGAATCCGTAGTATGTATTGGAGTCATTACCCTGAACAGCACAATCCATGCCATCTGCTCCGTGATAGACATTCCATTTTGATCCATCCAAAGCATATCCTCCATTGTCTTGTAATCCACCCACTAAGTGATCCGCACTACTATTTTCTGAAACTGAAATCTTATAAAACTGGCCTATCTGTAACCCTTTTGTTAAATCAGTAAATGAACCTCCATTATTAGTAGATTCATAAATTCCCCCATCACTACCACATAGTAATCTACCATTATAATAACGTAAAAAATGAATGTCCGCGTGAGTGTACGTCGGTTCTGTTGGAAAATTCCATCGGTTTATACGGGTAAAGTCGTCTCCTCCATTAGTTGATTTCCAAACATTAAGACATCCTACAAATACAATATTAGGATCCTGATCAGAAACTGCCAGGGCCAGATCATACCAGGCTTGCGTACTCTCTAAAATATTCTCTGTTTCTTGTGTCTTAAAAAAATTTGTACCACTATCAGTAGATTTATACAGACCTTGAAACGAGGCAGAACCATCTTGGGCAGCACTTAATACGTAGACATACTCTGGATTTGCAGGAGTTACATCAATTACCAATCGCAATGAATTGATAGGTAATCCGTTTTGGACAACATAAAAATTATTGCCTCCATCTGTAGACTTATAAAAAGTATTTGATGTTACTGCATATATAATATTGGTGTCCTCTGGTTTTATTTTGATATCTTTTATGTTCCCAGATAACGTTTTAATCCAGGTGGCACCGGCATCTTCCGTTTTATAAACACCTCTGGTAGTAGCTACCCAAAGTTTATTAGAATTATTTGGATCTATATAAATATCGTTTCCTATTTCATACTGATCGCTTGGATCTAAACCTGTCTTATTCCAAGTATATCCCCCATCAGTTGATTTTAAAACACCAACACCTAACGCGTCACTAGAATCATCATCTCCGGTTGAAATATAGATGATATCAGAATTATGATAATCTATAGCTATACCTGAAACTCCAATCTGTGGTAAATAATCAGATAACGGCTCCCAATGCACACCACTGTCTATTGATTTCCAGATTCCTCCGGCCGGTGCTCCAACATACATTACATTGGGTTGATTTGGGTCAATGATTGCAACATTCACCCTACCCTGACCAGGTGACCAAGAATTAGAACCATCGTGATCAAAAGGTCCCATTGGTAGCCAGGTATTGGTTATTTTTTGTTCAAAATTTTGATGTACTCGTTTCTGTTCCCAAATATTCCAGTAGAAATCTGGTGTTGGTAACGTTCCATCTGGTAATACAGCATTCTTGTAAAACTCTTGCCATCTCATAAAAGGTTTGTACCCACTCCCTTTAACAGTATTATCTTTATCTTTCCAAAAATGATTAAACGAGTTTACGACTTCCTGAAATTTAGGAGTATAACTGGCATCTGATTTTCCCTTTGCTGCCAATTTGTGCATCCAAGGCGCATCTGCATTGTATTGTGAATTTACAGGGGTGATATTCAAAAAAACGAATAACAACACAAAAGCTGTTGGTAAAAAGAATATTGGTTTTTTCATCTGTCTGGTTTGAAATATTTAATAAACACTGCTGTTATACCGTAATACAACCACCCAAAAATACGTATCAACCATCCCAAAAACCAGTAGCCTAATTAACATAAACCCCAGTTAACATACTAAAAAACAATAATTTAAACACAACTTTATCGTTAGAGGTTAAATTATTTTTTTCGACAAAAAACTCAAAGTATTAGCCTAAAAACAGTACAAAAAACGTCCTAAAACGTTGTAAATATTTTTTCCTACAAACGAATTCTATCGTTTGCGTTTTTTATTAACTACCGTTTATACACTTGTGGTGCGCTGTTTTCTAAATTTTTATGATTTGTAACGAAATACTATTACTTTAGTCCAATTACGCAAACCATCAGCCGAAAAATGAAAGAAAAGGGGAGATTTCTTAAAAAATACCGAGGAAACGAATGTTTAAATTGTCACGTTCCTTTGGACATTGTAGATCGTTATTGCCACAACTGTGGTCAAATTAATACGACCAAAAAACTTTCATTTAAGGATTTTTTTTACGAATTTTTTGCCAGCATGTTTTCTTATGACTCCAGGCTAAGACACACGATAGTTGGCTTACTATTTCGTCCAGGAAAGATTTCCAAAGATTATATAGAAGGCAAAAGAGTAAAGTATGCCAACCCATTTAGGTTTTACCTAAGTGTCTCTATTCTATTTTTTATCATTAACGGACTTTTCATCGATTTTGATCAAATAAAACTTCAATTTAACAGTGACCAAAAGAAAGCAGAAGAAGATACCAAACGTTCAAAAATAGGTATTGTAGAAATTCGCAAGAGCCCGACAGACTCCACAAAAACATTTGAGAATTCTTCCAAAGAAGTATATTTTACAGAAGCTCAGTTAGATTCCATGAATTTGTTCACAGCGATAGAAAAACGCTGGAAAACCTATAAATCTCATTATAAAAAAACCAGAGAAGTAGTAGCTACAATTGCTTTGGATAGTTTAAAACATGAACAAAACACATACACTAAATATTTGTACACCAGAAGTATTAAAACCAAAAACTTAAGTGATAACCCAATGGAATTATTTGTGTTTGTTTTTAATAAACTTCCGTTTATTATTTTTTTCTTTCTCCCCATTTTTGCTCTCTTGATGTGGTTGTTATATGTACGAAGGCCTTTCAACTATATGGAACATTTGGTTTTTATCTTTCATACACAAACTATGTTTTTCATTTTGATGGGAATTGCAATTTTGATTGATCAAATTACCAAAAGTGAAATAACGTCCAGCATTGCGATGCTCGTTTTTCTCTTTTATTTATATAAAGCCATGCGCAAATTTTATCAGCAAGGAAGGGCCAAAACTATTGTTAAATTTCTGTTAGTGAACGTATTATTTTTTATCTTAGCAGGATTGGGATCCGTTATTACCATTATTGGATCTATGTTTATTTTTTAATATGGTTGAGCAAATAACCAGTGGCATAAAAATTTCGGTGGACACCACCTTTGAGGGTACGTTCTTTAAGAACTACAAGATCCATTTTGCCTTTGGGTATCGTATCACCATAGAAAACCAAAGTAAAGATTCTGTACAACTCACTTCTCGTTTTTGGGAGATCAAAGACGCATTAAGCAACACTGAAATAGTTGAAGGAGAAGGAGTTATTGGAAAGAAACCTGTGCTAAAACCAGGTGAATCTCATACTTATAATAGCGGATGTTTATTAAGTTCACCCTTTGGAGCGATGAAAGGCCATTATAATATGGTAAATTTTACCACCACGAAAAAATTTAAAGTCATGATACCCAGCTTTAAATTGAGTGCTCCTTTTGCACTAAACTGAGTTTCTTTACCAAATCAAACTTCACCACCTTATCTTCTTGTTCAATGTGACAATATTTACAATGAGAATCGTATATAAATCGATATGTTTTAGTGTAATCAAAAGTTGATTTTGGTTCAAAAAGACCTCTAAAATCTTCTTCGCCATAAGCTGTATATCTACTGATTTCAAATAAAGATTCCTGAGAAGATTTTCTTAAAACAAAATACGCACCACTGCCTGTGCCTGATAGAAAATCGGCGTTTTCTAAAAAATCTGGTAGCACTGTTTCTTTTTTCTTGCCTAATTTTGGTGCTCGTTTATCAAAATAATTGGTTAGATTTTCTATAAAAACAGAGTTTGGATATTCTATCAAAACACCATTTTCTACCTGAAATATTTTATTCTCCATCGAACCTTTTTCCACATTACCCAAAGGACTTGGAGTAAATAATTTATTGCGTAAGAGAGGGGTTCTAATACTTGATTTATCGGTACTTTTTAAAATTGTATCTGTTACGATTCGCGAACAATTGCTACCTTCTTTCCTAAAAGTAGAATATGGGATACTTCCTTTATTCTGCATTTCAAGAACATAAGCTTTGGCTTTATCATAGAATATATAATCACATACAGAAGCTACTAAACGACCGCTACCGTGTGTTTTCTCCGGATTTGCTTCTAACCATAACAGAAATTCTTCAATATTAGCAAGCTTTCCCTCTTTTGTAAATGTTGCTTTAAATGGTATCTCTAACTCAACATCTGTTACTGCGCTTCTTACCCTTCCTTTTCCAGGAGGAGTAATATATCTTCCAAAATCGTAATACTCTGCAATACCCGTTTTATTTTCGATCAGCACAAATGCGGCGTGACCGGCTTTGATAATACCATTCTTACCCAAACCAAAAAATTGTAACAAGCTAGTGGATTTCTTCTCTTCGTCAGAAAAACGAACAAAAGTATCAGGAAAAGCGAGAGAAATTATTTTGCCCGTGTAATTCATCACACGTTTAAAATTTTAGTTATACTTATTTTCAAAAGATTTATTTAGTATCAGTTCCAGTTAAGCAGTAATTGCCTCAAAAGTAACAACATTTACTTCCTTTTTCTGAAGGTCTTCATAACGCATAGAAAGCTCTTCCCCATTTTTAACAATCTGAGTTATGCTTCTGGTTTTTAGAAAACCTCGATCAATCTGCAGGTCGATGTCTTTATCACCAATTCCAGCATTTTTATGAAAATCTAATAGCATGTCAACACTTAATACGTTTGCTTTCTGGAATACGTCAAACCAATCTTCTCTTGTTTTCTTCATTTCAGGAGTATACAAGGTAGAAGAGGACCAAATATGGGTTTCTTTTTCTAAAGCTCTGACATGTTTTTGTCTTCCGTCCCAAACTAGTTCAAAAAACTCAAGATCTGATTTCCAATTCGCCGCAACTATGGTAAAAGGCTCGATTCCTGTATAATCATATTCAGAAATGGCTTTTTTCAAATGGTCTGCACTCAAAAGATCTTTTACCACTACTCCTCTACTTTGTCTATACGACACCGATCTTTCGTGGATTTCGAAACCTCCATTAAGAAGGCAAATCATGGTATTTTTATCACTCAATCCTATCCATGTCCCTCCCGCTACGGCGTCTTTCGGAAATAGCATTCTAGTTTTATCAACTTGATAAAATTCCGGAGCTAATGTTTTACGGTTTATGGCCTCATCACGATTAGAGGTCAGTATAAAACCGTTTTCTTGGGTGGGGATCAACGTTACTGTACACATAGATTTTTGGGTCGGATAAATTTCGTACAACTTACAAAAAAAAATACATATCATACATGTTTATAAAAGGTTAAAATCGGTAATACCCTTCATAATTTCCTATCTTTGCGGCTTTAAGTATTCGAACACATCTTACAAATCAAACTAAATACACAAGATCATGGGAAAAGGTTTTTTTCAAGTTCCAACAGCAATCAATGAGCCTGTAAAATCATATGCTCCGGGAACTCCTGAAAGAGAAGAAGTTCTGGCAACCTATAAAGCAATGTATAATGCTACTGTTGATGTTCCTTTATATATTAATGGAGAGGAAATCAGAACAGGAGATACAGGAACAATGTCACCTCCACACGACCATAAACATCAATTAGGAACCTATCATAAAGCTGAAAAGCAACACGTTCAAAAAGCTATTGACACTGCTATTGAAGCTCGTAAAAAGTGGGCAGATTTAGCCTGGGAACAACGTGCTGCCATTTTTTTAAGAGCTGCAGAACTAATCGCTGGACCTTATAGAGCTAAGATCAATGCTGCTACTATGTTAGCACAATCTAAGAATATTTTTCAGGCAGAAATTGATGCTGCTTGTGAGTTTATAGATTTCTTACGTTTTAATGTAGAATTTATGACTCAAATCTATGAAGATCAACCAGATTCTACTAGTGGAGCATGGAACCGATTAGAGTATAGACCACTAGAAGGATTTATCTACGCGATCACTCCATTTAACTTTACTGCCATTTCTGGAAACTTGCCAGCTAGTGCTGCCTTAATGGGAAACACAGTGGTTTGGAAACCCAGTGATAGCCAAATCTATTCTGCAAAAGTGATTGTAGATATTTTTAAAGAAGCAGGAGTGCCTGATGGTGTTATCAACGTAGTTTACGGAGATCCGGTAATGATTACAGATACCGTATTAGCGAGTCCTGATTTTGCTGGAATTCACTTTACTGGTAGTACGCACGTATTTAAAGATATCTGGGCTAAAATCGGAACCAATATCCATAACTACAAAACCTACCCAAGAATCGTAGGAGAAACAGGAGGAAAAGATTTTATCGTAGCGCATCCTAGTGCAAATGCCAAGCAAGTAGCTACAGGAATTTCTCGTGGTGCTTTTGAATTTCAGGGACAAAAATGTAGTGCAGCATCCAGAGCATATATTCCTAAAAGCTTATGGGCTGATGTAGAAAAATACTTAAAAGCAGATATCAAATCCTTTAAAATGGGATCACCAGAAGATATGAGCAACTTTATTACCGCTGTCATCCATGAAGGTTCTTTTGATAAGCTTGCTAAGTATATTGACCAGGCAAAAGAAGATAAAGGAGCAACCATCATTGCTGGTGGTGGTTATGATAAATCCAAAGGATACTTTATTGAACCAACCGTTATCCTTGCAGAAGATCCAAAATACACTACGATGTGTACAGAGCTTTTTGGACCTGTTATCACTATTTATGTATATGATGATAATAAATGGGAAGAAACTTTAGCATTAGTAGATCAAACTAGTGAATATGCATTAACTGGAGCTATTTTCTCTACAGACCGATATGCTGCTGCACAAGCTACCAAAGCGTTAGAAAATGCTGCCGGTAATTTCTACATCAATGATAAACCAACAGGGGCAGTTGTAGGACAACAACCATTTGGTGGAGCCAGAGCATCCGGTACAAATGATAAAGCTGGATCATACCTGAACCTTTTACGTTGGGTATCACCAAGAACGATCAAAGAAACATTTGTAACTCCAGAAGATTACAGATATCCTTTCTTGGGAGAATAATTTCTAGTGAAGTATATAATCCACAAACCGTATATCATTTTTTGGAGTTTGATTCCAATCTTATTGATATACGGTTTTTCTTTTGGCGAAAAAACAATGGATATCAATGTGCACGATACGTATTTTGTCATCTCTATCACACACGTTTTTAATCTCATTTCTCTTTTTTTTGTTGTTATTGGTTTAGTATATTATACTATCAACAAGCTGAATACAAAAAGAAGACCATTACTGACTATCATCCATCTGCTAGGTACACTTGGTGGCATATTCATCCTTTTATTACTTCCTTTACTTTTCCCTTCTGAATCGGACTGGTATTCTGAAGAATTTAAAAATGGAGCAATAAAAGAAAACTTACTAATAACCCAACTAGTTATCTTCACAATCATATTAATCGTTCAACCACTACTACTCTTCCATCTGATGATTAGTTTTTTTAATAAGATTTCCAAATAATAAACTTTTCCATAAAAACAATTACAAACACTATCTTTAGGCAAACATCGATATACGTAAAAGCATACGCTACACTCCATGAATCAAAAAAAAACGCCCTGGTATTTTTTAGTATTACTGATTTTGGCTGGAGAATCTGTATTTATTCTTCCTTTTGTACTCGCACGAGTCTTTAGACCCACAGTACTCGAAGCCTTTAGTTTGGATAACCTACAGTTAGGACTTTGTTTTTCTGTATACGGAATTGTCGCTTTGTTATCCTATCTTTTCGGTGGTCCTTTGGCCGACAAGTTTTCCCCGAGAAAATTGATTGCGGTAGCCTTATGGATGACTGCGCTGGGAGGATTGGTTTATGCTACGTTTCCGGGATACACTACGTTAAAAATACTGTATGGCTATTGGGGATTTACTACCATTTTTTTGTTCTGGGCGCCAATGATCAAAGCGACCCGAGTTTGGGGTGGATCCACCTCTCAGGGAAAAGCATTTGGGTTTCTTGATGGTGGTCGTGGATTAGTAGGAGCACTATTTGGCGCGATGGGTGTGTTTATATTTTCATTATTTACTGCTTCTGATGTTGCACAGGCAACCCTTTCAGAAAGCAGAGCAGCATTTAAACAGGTGATATTGGTGTCTTCTGGTATTGTGAGTCTCGTGGGTATTCTCGTATGGTTTTTTATGAAACTAGATCAAAAAACCGAACAAGAAATCATACTTGAAAAAATCACCATCTCACAAATTGCGCAAGTACTACGATTGCCCTCTGTTTGGTTATTGATGATCATTATTTTATGTGCTTATGTAGGCTATAAAATCACTGATGTATTTTCTTTATACGCCAAAGATGTGATGTTATATGACCAGGTACAATCTGCTCAAGTGGGCACTTTTTTGCTATTTATACGTCCTGTGATTGGGGTATTGATTGGTGTATTGGCAGATCGTACACAAACCACGTTCTGGTTAGTGGTTAGTTTTGTGATCTCTTTCTTTGGTTCTTTATTGTTTGCTTTGGGTCTCATCACAGCATCCGCAACTAGCTTATTTTTTATATCCATATTGGTCGTCGCAACCGGAGTCTATGCTGCCCGGTCTTTATATTTTGCAGTAATGCAGAGTGGTCAGATTCCATTGGTACTTACCGGAACAGCGGTGGGACTTATTTCTTTAATTGGATATACCCCGGATATCTTTGCCGGTGCTGCGATGGGCTATTTGTTGGACAACGCACCGGGCATACAAGGACACCAACATGTGTTTTGGATGTTGGCTTTATTTTCCTGTATTGGTGGTATTACTGCTTGGCATTACTATCGTTTATTTAACAAGAAGAAGTAAATCTGATTTCTTATTTTTGAATTATAGGGAATTTTACGTTTCTTTATAAAATTGTAACTTACGCTACACTTACGTACACAAAAGTTTATAAATAGTTACAAACGGCCACAATCAAAAATTATAATTGAAACCTAGGCACAAGTACTTATACAGACATTTTGTGAAACATTCCCTACATCATAATATGACTAATTCCTCGAACTAACGAAGAGAAAAAGACACTGAAAAAAGGAAAAAAACGATTAACTGATTATTAATAACTAAATTTAACGTTAATCGAGATTAAAAAATCAACCTTAAAATATGAGTAAAACTAAAATATTGTGTCTTATTGGACTCGCACTTTTCGTCATTAGTTATATAATGTTTTCACAAGGTTCTGTATTCATTTATTCTCAGAAACCGATTGATTTTGCTCATTGGATGAACTTGATAGGTGGAGCATTACTAATCAATTTTAACAATGTGTTCCCTAAAAATAAAATGAACTCAGTTGCTTCTTTTTTAACAACTTTAGGGGTATTTGGTAACGTTGGACTTTGTGCTTTAGATTTACTGATGTGGAGCTATGGAAATGATTTTGCTGGGAGAGCAGAATTAGGTAATCAAATTAGCAATACTCCTTCAATATTTTATCCATTCCAAGTACTTGGACCTTCATTTCTGCTAACAGGATTATCGCTACACGCTTGGAATTTTATTCGAAGGAAGCCATTTATCTCATTATTAGTTATCATTGGCGCACCCTTAATTGGAATTTCGTTTTTCGTTTTAAAGAATGGTATCCTAATGGCTATTTGTTGTTTATTATTTGCATTGGGACTTGGGCTACTTTTGTTTCAGTCGGAAAACAAATCATTTGACGGAAAAAGTGAATATACCAAAAACGATAAATAAAAAACGTTGCACAAAGATTTGTATATTGTATTTGCTTCCTTTGGGAAACAAACGCACCATAAAAGAAACGTTGTAAAATATTATGAAAAACTCATCGATAGTTTTAATAGCATCCATTTGCTTATTCTCTCAAACCTCTTGCGAACAAAAAAAGGAATCGAAAATTAATTTTAAAGATTTTGAGATTAGATTATCAAAAGATGAGGAACCGCCATTAATTTTTGAACTTAAAACGGAAAATGAAACTCAATACTTTGTCGAAAATCAACCAAAAAAATGGAAGGGATTAGCCAACAAATCTGAAACAACAATCGGAGTCTATGAATGGAAACTATTTCCACACAATAATATTGAATTTGAATACCCAAGAACATATTCATTTGAGGCAAAATTATCAATAACCAATGACATTTGGACTTTATCAGGCAATGATTTTACAATCATGGTTATAAGACCAATTGTAGAAATGGATGTAAAGGAATATGTCGATGAAATGATAAGCCAATTCGGACAATCAAACTGTTCAACTGAAGAAATAACTGAACAAATAAATTCTTCAAAGTTGAATGGAATAAAACTGTCTGTTACTCTTGCAGGAATTAATCTCGAATTAAATGTTTTCGAAGTAGTTGATAATAATGGAAAGAAAAGTCTGCTTGTATTTCAAGATTCCTTGACCCAGGCAAAAGAAAATAGCAAAGAGTCAAACAAAACAATGGAAAGAATAAAACAGACTTTTAAAATCAATTAGTAAAGTTTTACAACAATTTTTATAACATATTGTTTACGAATTTGTTACTGGGTAATTATTGCAAAATTTACCATCTTGTTTCCTTAATCGGAAATTCAGTATAGTTTTCCACAACAAGCCGTACACAAATATATTATCGTATAAAAAATGAAAAAAAATGAAACCGAAAAGATGATCCATTTTCTCTACCGGATGTCCATGTACGTTAGCGATATAACTCGAGACAATATAGTTTTTTTTATGCACGGGGCTGATTTCGGTAAACGGAGAGAGCCACATTGGACGAAATTGTTGAATGAGTTTATAAGGATCGAATATAAAATTGAAGGACGAGCAATGGGTTGGCCTCATCAAGTTGAATTGTTAAGTAAGCGAGAAGGAATTGAATGGAATGAAGGATTTAAGAAACTGATGCTTGAGATGATTAACAAATCTGATCAAATACCATTTACTAAGAAAATGCAGAACTGGATTAACGATTTAGAGAACTGAAAATTAAATACGTTAGCCAACATAAGCAAACGTTAAAACCTACTTAATTCTTACAAAAAATAAAATATCAATCCAATAAAGATTTATTATGAAAATCAACATCCAAAACCTGAAAAAAAATAATGATTTTTCACCTTCATTTAAGTCTGCTAAAATCCCTATATTTGGTTAAGAGAGGTATAAAATCACTTTTTGGCTTTATGTATTCATCTCATACAATAGAAATTGTAAAAGCATTTCGTGAAATAGCATTATAGCCCCAAAATTTTAGATGATCATTTTTTTTAAAATCCCTTTAACCAACAAATAGAAAATACAAATTGTTTCAGAAAACACAGAGGTTCGATTATTAAAAGCTACAAGCTAAGTACCTGCTTAGAGAATGAGGAAGAAATAAAGAAAGAAAGAAAAAGCAAGTGATTTTATAATTAAATGACAAAAGATTGATAAAAAAAATAATTGCATATCTTTTAATTTCTTCTTGCAGTTGCCTTATGAGCTCTGCACAAGTCAATATTGACTCACTAAAGAGCATCTGGAAAAACACTTCCCAGCACGATACCATCCGTTTAAATGCCATCAACCAGATGGTCAATGAGGGCTATCTATATTCTAAACCAGATAGCGCATTTTATTATGCACAATTACAATATGACTTTGCAAAAAGCAAAGGGCTCAAAAAACAAATGGCCAATGCAAGGAACATGCAGGGAATCTCTCTAATGTATCAAGGCAAATATGACCTTGCTAATGATCATTACACACAGAGTTTAAGCATTCACGAAGAAATAGGCAATAAAGCCGGAATAGCCAACACCTTAAATGGCATAGGAAACAATTTTAGGGATCAAGGAGATTTTAGCAACGCTCTAAAATGTTACAATCGCAGTCTTAGGATTAGAGAAGAAATAGGAGATAAAAAAGGAATTTCTGCATCATTAAACAACATAGGCGTTGTTTATTATAAACGCGGTGACTACACAAAAGCTCTTGATTACCATAATCGTAGTTTGGCCATTAAAAAAGAAATGGGTAATAAAAAGGGAATGGCCTATAGCTTTATCAATATGGGGATCAATTACTTTGAACAAGGTGATTATGTGAATGCCATAGATTATTACAGACGTGGTTTTTCTCTGGTAGAAGAAATAGGAGATAAAAGAGCTATGTCTAGTACCTTAAACAACATAGCGCTGATATATACGAATCAGAATGATTTTGAAAATGCCCTTAAGTATCACAATCAGAGCCTGGCCATCGCCGAAGAAATGAGTGATAAAAAAGGAATTATAGGCTCCCTTAATAATATCGGACTCATTTATAATAAATTAAACAATAGCAAAGATGCTTTTGATTATCTATTTCGTGGTTTAACTATTAGTACTGAAATCGGAGAAAAAGAAGGGATCGCAACTTCTTTAAATAACATTGGAAAAGTCTATTTTGATCAAGGTAATTATGAAAAGGCCAAAGACTTTTATAACCGTAGCTTAATACAAATGGAAAGTATAGGTGAGGTTGGAAAAACAACAAAAATCCTAAGAAACATTGGTGAAAACTATAATGAGTTAGGTGATTATAACAATGCCATCGCATATAACAAACGTGCATTAAATCAGGCGCAAGAAATACGAAACATCATAGAAATAAAAGAAGCAGCACACGCGCTTTACAATAGTTATAAAGCAACCGGAAATTCGCGTAAAGCTTTAGAGATGTTAGAAATTTATATAGCAAAAAAAGACAGTATTGACAGTCAACAGAATCAGCGCGAGGTTATCCGTCAGGAGTACAAGTCTTCTTATGAAAAAAAGGCAATGGCAGATAGCCTAGCTTTTGTAAGAGAACAATTGATAAAAGATGCCTCGATTCAGGTTCGTGATGCGCAATTAGAGAAATCAAAAATCCAGCAAATAGCTTTATATGGTTGTTTGGCCTTAACATTGCTTTTCCTGATGTACGTTTATAGTAGATATCGACTTTTACGTAGGCAAAAGCTTATTATTTCTAAGCAAAATGAGGATATCACCACTGCAATGGAACAACTCAAGCAAAGTAAAACTCAATACAAAGGTTTATTTTCTTCTTTACCTGATGCATTACTCGTTTTTGATTATGATGATAAAGGAATCATAAACGATTGCAATGATGTTGCTGTAAGCTTGTTAGGAAAAAAAACTAAAAACGAACTGATTGGTCATTCTCTATTTGAAATATCATCAAAACGTCAGCTTGGACATAAAAACCCTATCAACTTAAAAAAAGACAAGGTTAAAAAGTTGTCTCCAACTCAAACCTCATCATTTGAATTTGAAATTGATAATGCTGATGGAAGTAAATCTCCGGTATTAGTTTCGATGTGCGTTATAGAAGTAAAAGGTCGTAATCAGGTATTCGCATTACTTAGGGATATTTCTGACATTAAGATCTATCAAAAAGAACTTGAAACATCCAAAACTGACTTAGAATCCACCTTATCAAAACTTCAGGATACGCTTAAAGAGTTAAAAATAAGTAAAGACAAATTAAGTGAAGTCAATAAATGGCTTGAAGATAAAGTAACCGAAAGAACTTTAGAATTAGAGATTGCCAATAAAAAACTAATAGGGCTTGATAAGGCTAAATCGCAGTTTATCAATATTATTAGCCACGAAATAAGAACACCATTAAATGGTATTATCGGAGGTCTTAGTCTTTTAAAAGATTCTAAGTTATCTGAAGAAGCAGCCTCTTTAATCGAAATTTTGGACTTATCTGCCTCAAGACTAAATGATTTTTCAAAAAAAGCTCTGGATATAAGTCTAATCAATGTTTATAACAAGGACATCCTAAAACCAGAAGAAGTTAAAGTAAGGGACATTATAGAAAATACTGTACAACAGGTTACACTTGAAAAAAACGAAAAAGAAGTTACCTTTAAAACAGAATTCAATACGGATATCGATATTATAATAGTCGACTCTAGCTACTTTGGTAAATCCCTTTTTCATATCATTCATAATGCTATGAAATATTCACCAAACAAAGGCACCGTTTCTGTTCTGGTAGATGATCACGATCATAACCTGGTGATCACAGTAAAAGATGAAGGAGATGGTTTTGAAAAAGGATTTACAATTACTAACAATGTGACATTTAGCAATAAAAATCACATCGATGATAATCCTGGTTTAGGCCTTTATTTGGCAAATCAAATTATAGAGATACACGGCGGACATATGGAAAATGGAAATAATGATGACAAAGGAGCCTTTGTTAAAATTTACATTCCAACAACCTCATAAATTCCAGAATATAATGCATCACAAATCTGCAAATCTAAACTATCTATATTGACGCTTGTATAAAACCGTGATCTCAACACAATTGATCATTCTATTTATAACTTATACTTTACCGGAAGGTGGACTACTTTTTTAGTTTCGAAGAAGTCTTCTTTAAAGTAATCCGTTAAACTGTATTCTGTTGCTTTTGGAAACAACGCCAACTCTTCGGTTAAATCCCCTCCTTTGAGGTACAAAATACCATTCGGTAATTCATGGTTTGATTTCTTGGTTACATTTTTACGCACCCATTTCACAAAATCAGGCATATTAGTCACAGCTCTGCTCACGATAAAATCAAAACGATCGTCAAACGTTCCTGCCCTTCGTTGCTCTGCTTTTACATTTTTTAGGCCTAAAGCACTAGCTACTTCATTAACCACTCGTATTTTTTTTGCAATTACGTCGACTAAATAAAAATTGGTTTCAGGAAACAGTATTGCTAACGGTATTCCTGGAAATCCCCCTCCGGTACCTACATCCAATATTTTCGAACCTGCTTTAAACGTTTGTACTTTGGCAATACCCAAAGAATGCAGTACATGGCGCTCATACAAAAGATCGATATCCTTTCTGGAAATCACATTGATCTTCGCATTCCAATCCTTATATAATTCACCAAGCTGCTTGAACTTATCTATCTGATCGTCTGTTAATTCGGGGAAATATTTGAGTAGTATATCCATGAAGTACATTTTAAAGCGCAAAAATACATGTAAACTTCTTATATTTTACTACTTTTTAAGAAGTTAAAAAAATATAAATACCTAACTTTACCGAATAAATTATGACAAAAAACGTTAGGTCATAAATTACAAAGCCCATGACTACACCAAACGTAAAATTTAGCCGAGCGGATTCCGCAAAATTTTTCAGAACTCTGAACAAGCGCGTGAATCAATATTTCAAAGAAAATAATATTAAGCGAACAGGAAACTGGAAACTACACTTGAAAACAATCGTCATGTTTTCTATTTTCCTAACACCCTATTTTCTAATCCTTACGCTAAACATCTCTCAATGGTGGATGTTATTATTGACGATCATTATGGGAGTTGGTATGGCCGGTGTAGGAATGAATGTGATGCATGATGGAAATCACGGATCCTATTCTTCAAAAAAATGGATCAATAAATTAATGGGAAGCAGCCTTTATATCCTAGCTGGAAATGTATATAATTGGCAGGTGCAACATAATGTACTACATCATACCTACACAAATATTCACGGTCATGATGAGGATATGGATGCCGGAAGAATCATCCGTTTTACGAAACACGCAGAATGGAAACGTTTTCATAAATTTCAACATTACTATTCTGTGTTCTTATATGGTTTATTGACCTTTAATTGGGCGATTACCACTGATTTTAAGCAAACAAGAAATTACCTGAAACGCAAGCTGTCTTATGGAAAATTGCCTAGCCCTTTGAAGCAATGGAGTACCGTAGTGATCACTAAGATGATTTATGTAATGATTTGGATTGTAATTCCTATGCTTATTTTGTCTATTGCCTGGTGGAAAATCCTAATAGGATTCTTCATCATGCATTATGTGGCAGGACTTATTTTGAGTATAGTATTTCAGCTAGCGCACATGGTAGAAGAAGCACAGATGCCGCTACCCGATACAACAGGTACAATGAAAAATACGTGGGCGATTCATCAGTTATTTACTACGGTGAATTTCTCTACAAAAAACAGATTGGTTAACTGGTTTACCGGAGGACTAAATCATCAGGTAGAACACCACATTTTTCCGAATATCAGTCATGTACATTACACTAAAATTTCTAAAATAGTAAAACAGACTGCTCAGGAATTCAATCTACCGTATAACGAATATAAAACCACCCGCAAAGCGATTTTGGCTCATTTCAGACATCTAAGAGAAATGGGAATGAAACCCGCGATGCAACCATAACTTTTATTTACCAATTACCAAAATGAGCACACAAGTATCGGAAATGAGTATTCAATTATCAGACAAGATCAACAAATTGAAAGCTTCTGCTACATTAGCCATGGCTGCCAAAGCTAGAGAACTAAGAGCAGAAGGAAAAGACATCATTGGCTTAAGTTTAGGAGAGCCGGATTTTAACACACCGGATTTTATTAAAGACGCAGCCATACAGGCAGTGAACGACAATTACAATTCGTATACTCCGGTGGATGGATATGTAGAATTAAAAGATGCGATTATCACTAAGTTTAAAAGAGATAATAATTTAACATATGATCGCTCTCAGATTGTAGTTTCTACAGGTGCAAAACAATCTTTATACAATGTAGCTCAAGTGTGTCTTAATCCAGGAGATGAAGTTATACTGCCTTGCCCTTATTGGGTAAGTTACAGCGATATTGTAAAATTAGCAGAGGGTGTTCCGGTAGAAGTAAAAACCTCTATTGAGAATGATTTTAAAATGACTGCAGCACAGTTAGAAAAAGCGATCACTCCAAAAACTAAAATGATCTGGTATAGTTCTCCTTGTAACCCGAGTGGATCTATCTACAGTAAAGAAGAATTAAGAGCCCTGGCAGATGTTCTACAAAAATATCCGAATATCGTGGTAGTAAGTGATGAGATCTATGAGCATATCAACTATGTAGGTGATCACGCATCTATGGCGCAATTTGATGATATGTATGACAGAACTGTCACTGTAAACGGTGTAGCTAAAGCTTTTGCTATGACTGGATGGAGAATTGGTTATATCGGAGCCCCACAAGTTATTGCCAGAGCTTGTAATAAAATGCAGGGACAAGTGACTAGTGGAGCAAATTGTATTGCTCAGCGAGCGGTGATAACAGCATTAGAAGCACCAGTTAGTAAAATTCAATATATGGTTGATGAATTTAAAAATCGTAGAAAACTGATTTTAGATTTATTAGCTGAAATACCGGGCTTTGAATGCAACGAGCCCGAAGGCGCATTTTATGTATTTCCTGATGTTTCTTATTACTTTGGAAAGAACATTAACGGAACAACCATAGAAAACGCTTCAGATTTTTCTATGTTCTTATTGGAGCACGCAAATGTAGCAACAGTAACCGGAGACGCTTTCGGAAATGGAAACTGTATCAGAATTTCTTATGCCGCCAGCACCGAACAAATCAAAGAAGCGATAGATAGAATAAAAAAAGTGGTAAGCTAGTTTATCAAAATCATACAACTTTTATAAAAAAACCGATAATTCCATAAAAATTATCGGTTTTCTATTTTTTTAAAATAAATCAACGTTTTTGGAGTTATTGTAATCTTAGTATTTTAATTGTTTTGGGGAAAACATTGAAGTCAGAAATCATTGTAGTTTGAACATAAATAACAATCTTAAAACCTGTATTTGTATTTATGGACATTCTAGAAAAAGAACGTATTGTTCAAAAAAATGTGCTTCAAATTTTCAAAGAAAATTTCAAAGCTCCATACTCAGAAGATGAAATCTTAAATTACACCCCTTCGGATGTAGAGGACACTGCTATATCCTATTATGAGACGATACTGGATATTTTTTATATCGAACCAAAGTATCTTCAAAGCGTAAAAGGAAAGGTAAAAGACACTATTAAAAAAGTAGCCGAACTTTGGAGCATTAATCCATATGCTTTTGGGCCTTGGGAAGAGTCTTTCTGATTGTATCTGCCTACTGTAGTAATATATACTTGAAATAAACTTAAGAATGGTTTTTTTTTGCTCCACCCACACCAAAGGAGAGGTTTAGCAAAGATGTTTTTCACTTTGTAATCAGTTTAAAATTGTTTCAAATTAACGTTATGCTATTATGCTAAGTTCGATTAGTTTTAGGCATGTCATATAAGCGTCACTTCGAATAATTTTTCGTAGTAAAATGAAGAAAAATTTTATTGAGAATAGCTTTCCGGTACTAAAATATAAAATACTTGTTTTTAAAATAAAATTCTTAACAGAATTTCACCCAAACTAACGTATTTCAGATTAGTTCAACTCAAGGTCATTACCTATTTCTCCAGAAGAAAGGAGTAAGCAAAATCAATACGGTAAACAATTCTAATCTTCCGATCAGCATTAAGAAAGAACACCACCATTTTCCGAACGCCGGTAAGACATCAAAGTTATTCACTGGACTAAGTTTACCTAATGCCGGACCCACGTTTCCTAGAGAAGAAGCTGCTCCACCAATGGCGGTTTCAAAATCCAATCCTAACATCCCCAAAACTAGAGACCCAATAATAAATGATAACATATAGAGTATAAAAAATGCTAATATGTTAAATACAATTTCTTTTGAAACAGCTCTTTGATTGTATCGCACCGGCAATACTGCTCTGGGATGTAATGTTCTTTTAAATTCCAGAATACCGTTTTTTATAGTGATAAGGTGTCTTACAATCTTCATACCTCCGGCAGTGGAACCAGCAGAACCTCCTAAAAAGAATAAACCAAAGAAAACGATCTTTAAAAAAGGAGTCCAAACAGTAAAATCAGCTGACACAAATCCAGTAGTAGTTACAACCGCCAACACCTGGAACAAAGCGTGTCTAAAAGCACTCTCGGCTTCACCATACACCATCGGGTGATCTATTACAGAATTAGCAGGATCCGCTTTGAGATAGATAATCAAAGCTGATACGGCAGTAAAAGCAACCAGGAAAATGATATACCACTTAAATTCTTCATCTTTCAGAAACTTCCCAAACTTACCTTTAAAGCCAAAATAACTTAATATAAAGTTCATTCCTGCCAGAAACATGAACAACATGATAATATATTGAATCAAAGGCTGATCATTCCAATATGCCACACTTGCATTTTTTGTAGAAAAACCACCTGTAGATAATGTGCTTAAAGCGTGATTAATAGCATCAAAAAAATCCATTCCTGCAACCTTGAGCAAAACAGTTTCTGCAGCTGTATATCCAAAATAGATTAACCATAACCTTTTGGCTGTATCAGTAATCCTGGGATGTAATTTATCGGCACTAGGACCGGGTGCTTCGGCTGCAAATAGCTGCATCCCTCCAATACCCAGTAGCGGCAAAATAGCCACAGCTAATACAATAATTCCCATCCCGCCAATCCAATGTGTAAGGCTACGCCAAAAAAGAACTCCTTTGGGCACAATCTCTATTTCATTAAGAATGGATGCCCCGGTGGTCGTATATCCGGACATCGTTTCGAAAAAAGCATTAGTAAAGGATGGTATGGCTTCAGAAAATATATAAGGTAAGGTACCGCTTAAAGACATGAATATCCATCCAAAGGTCACTACAATATAGCCTTCTCTTTTATTGATTGATTTGTCATGTTCTCGAGTAAGAAACATTAAAATAATCCCCACAAACATTGTAGACAATGAAGCTAACATAATTTGCAATGTAACTCCATCCTTATAGATAAAACTGATGATGGTTGCTATCAGCATGAATCCCCCGTTACAGAGCAACAATAGCCCCATAATGTGAGTGATAATTTTAAAGTTTAGTCTGGACATCTTACAAGAAAAGATTTTCTATTTTCTTAATTGATTTTGGCAAACAACATACCACTACTCTATCACCAGCTTTTATGTAAAAGCCTCCGAGCGGAATCATTCCTACACCATCCCTAATTACACCGGCAATTATCGCAGAACGCGGAAAATCTAAATCTCTAATTAAGTTATCACTTACTTCAGAAGTTGGTTTTACAATAAATTCCAACAACTCAGCATTCATATTATTCAGTTTTGTCATCGCCACAACCTCTCCTTTTCTGATAAACCTGAATATGTTATTAGCTGCTAATAATTTTTTATTAATCAAAGTATCAATTCCAATAGAATGTGATAATTGAAAATAATCCATATTTTCTACCAAGGCGATAGTCTTACGAACTCCTTTTGATTTAGCGACAAGGCATGACATGATATTGGTTTCAGAATTACCGGTAACAGCAATAAAGGCATCCATATCATCAATATTTTCTTCTTCCAGCAATTCTACATTACGACCATCTCCATTTATAATCAATGCATTTGGAAGATCATCTGCCAAATCAAATGCTTTGTCCTTATCACTTTCAATTAGCTTTACTCTAAATTTATGGTCGCATAGATCGCAGGTAGTTTTATGACCAATTTTACTGCCGCCCAAAATCATTACTTTCTTGATCTGCTCTTTTACCTTACCCGTTAATTTGTAAAGCTCTTCTACCCCACCTTTGGAAGTGACAAAATATACCTGATCTCCTTCTTTAAACTTTGTATCCCCTCTGGGAATGATGGTATATTGTGTTCCCGACCGTTGAATGGCTATCGGCATAAAATGAAGTTCCGGAAAAATCTCTGCTGCTTCACGTACCGTTTTATTTACAAACAATGCAGTTTCGGATAAAGTAGTACCAACCATGGTCAACGCACCGTCTTCAAACTCATAACTATCACTAAAAGCTGATTGATTTAAGAGTAGTTCAATTTCACTGGCCGCCAAAGCTTCCGGAGAAATTAATTCATCAATACCAAATTTGATAAAACCAACTTCGTCTTTATTTTCAATAAACTCTGTGTTGGAAATTCTTGCTATTGTTCGTTTCGCACCGAGCTGTTTAGCTAAAACACAAACTGTAATATTCGTTGTTTCACTAGAGGTAACACTAATTACCATATCTACACTCTGAACTCTGGCATCTTTTAGAATACTTATGGATGTAGCGTCTCCTTTAATGACCCTAATATCCAAATGACTATCTGCATAATTTAGGCATTCTTTATCGGGATCGATAAGCGTAATGTCCTGAGATTCAAACGAAAGTAATTTTGCCAAATGAAATCCTACTTCACCAGCCCCGGCAATAATAATTTTCATCCGTATTTTTTATTATTTATCATCAAAAGATAAAATTAAACTTCAGTAAAAACTTATTTTTCCAAGTGAAAAATTTCTACTGAAAAATAAAAGCCTACAAAGATAATGGAATTTCAGAAACTGGTGAAATAATTAGGAAATAGTACGTTACCTAAGTAGTTATTTATTTAAACACAAAACAATCTTCTTAATCAGGTTGTTAATAGGCATGAATTAGAAGCCAAAATCGGTAATGATTCCTTAACAATCAATATTGAGAAGTTGTTTTATTCAGAATAAAAGTTACTTTTAAATCAAATATTTTCTTTTAAAATGAATAAGATACTATTTTATCTAGCCTTTACATTAATATTCGGATACAAGGGTAATTCACAAACCAGTATTAATCTCGAAGCGATAGACACAAATTTTAGCCCAAGTAATTTCGTGGCACCTTTTAAGGAGCACAGCAAAAATTTAAATAACGAGCTTGATGTTTTATCCCAAAAGATTTTCGATCAAAAAAATGCGACAAAACAAGATACATTAACTTATAAAAAGATCAATCTTGAATTATCTGAAATAAATATTTTTAAGACTGATACATTATTTCATCTTATCGATAAAGAAAAAATGTGGAGTGACGAAAATATTAAAAAATGGGCAATAAGTTATGATATGATGTCTTATTCCAGTTTAGACTCTACCGCTCATTTTAGACATATTTATTTTCCTAAAGTTAGCTTTGTCGAAAATTTGGAAGGACAATTAGTTGTTTTAAGTGCCACAACTTCATATCAAAAACCTAACCCAAAAGAATTTGAAGAATTTTATAAGCTTCTATCAAAAAAGTTTGGAGAACCACAAAAAAGAAAAATCAGGTCTTTAGGAAAAGACAAATATACTTTTGAATGGATTGGTGATAAATTTGTTTATCAAATGGTGTCGCATACCAACGAAGCATCCTTTAAAGAAAACAAGCACAATCTCCGTTTTTATGTTGTTCATAAAGAGTATAATGATTTTGTGAAAGGTAAAATCTCTTCGGGCGACTGGATTGATCTAAAGTAATTACATATCTTCAAAATGATGTTAATACACTGAGTTGAAAATAGAGCTTTGAATTACTTACCGTAACAAAATGACAATCTTTTCCTACGATCCGTATCAAAAATGTATATTTGCCTAAATTTTTTTGAATGTCAGAAAAGATAACTCCATATAAAGACAAAAAAACAACCAAAAAAGAGCAGGTTACCGAAATGTTTGACACAATCTCGGGTAACTATGATGGTCTTAATCGAGTAATTTCTTTCGGTATTGATGTAAAATGGAGAAAAAAAGTAGTGAAAATTGTTAAGAATTCTAAACCAACAAGAATTCTGGATGTCGCTACAGGAACTGGTGATTTAGCTATTAACCTTGCTGAAACGGGTGCTTCAGAAATCATAGGACTAGATATCTCTGCCGGTATGCTGGCAGTAGGAACAGAAAAAATTAAGGCAAAAAAATTGGATCAGATCATTTCTATGGTCAAAGGAGATGGAGAAAGCATGCCTTATGAAGAGAATTATTTTGATGCCATAACGGTAGCTTTTGGTGTACGAAATTTTGAAGATTTAGAACAAGGATTAACAGAAATACTCAGAGTATTAAAACCTGGAGGCACGTTTGTTGTCTTAGAAACCTCTGTCCCTACCAAAACTCCCTATAAACAGGGATACAAACTATATTCTTCAACCCTTTTACCCTTGATCGGAAGAATATTTTCAAAAGATAGATCGGCATATTCATACCTTAGTGAAAGTGCTGCTGCTTTTCCTTATGGTGATGCTTTCAACAATATTTTGAGAAAAATCGGGTTTATAGAAGTCGAGGATCATCCGCAAACGTTTGGTGTTGCCACAATTTATACAGCCACAAAATAATATGAAAAGACTTTTTATAGCAATAGCTGTTATGGTATGTACTCAGAATGTGAGTGCACAATTATTTTCTAAAGAACGAGTTAGAAATCTTCAAAACTATGACAAACCTCGATTAAGTTGGGGATACATTCTTGGTTTTAACAGCTACGACTTTAATTTCGATTATAAAGCTACTCCAGAAGGAGAAGACCCTATTTTGGACGGAGATGTTATAGTGACCCAATCCATAGGTTTTAATGTAGGATTATTAGGTAACATGAGAATTAATGACTATCTGGATCTTAGATTGGAACCCCAGGTCTCATTTGTTAGAAGAGATCTCACCTTTAATTCTCCGGATATTGATGCGAACCAATCTGAAAGAGAGGTTACCTCTACATATGTACATATCCCGTTATTATTAAAAATTTCTACAAAAAGATTAAATAACTTCAAGCCTTTTATTGTTGGAGGAGTTTCGACTTCTCTTAATTTATCAAGTAATGAAGATAATCCTGACGATAACAGTGTAGGTCAGTTTAGAACCAAAACAAATACCAATTATTTTGAGCTTGGTTTCGGAATAGATTTTTATCTGTTTTACTTCAAATTCACTCCGTCTATTCGCGGTGTTTTTGCCATGTCTGATGAGTTGGTTGCTGATGCGGACCCCAATAGTCCTTACACTTCGGCTATCGATAAAATGTCATCAAGAGGAATTTTCATCAATTTTACTTTTCAGTAGAGTAGACTTAGGCACGTCTAAATTCATTTAAAATAATAGCCGCGGCAGTAGCTACGTTTAGACTTTCTGTCTTTTGGATCTTTCCAAATCTAGGTATGGCAATTCTTTTGGATACCAATTGCTCTATTTCTGGTGATACCCCGTTGGCTTCATTACCCATGATAATTACCCCTTGATCAGATAATTTTTGTTGATAAATAGTCTGTCCATCCATGAAAGTCCCATAGACAGGTATTTCTTCCTTTCTATTGATCAAAAACTTGTGTAGATCGGTATAGATAATATTTACTCGGGTTACAGATCCCATAGTAGCCTGAATGACTTTTGGATTATAGCAATCTACTGTTTTTTCAGAGCAGATTAAATCCGTAATTCCGAACCAGTCACATAACCTTATGATCGTGCCAAGATTACCAGGATCACGAACATCATCTAGGGCCAAAATTAATCCCGTATTATTTACAGGTTTTGTTTCTGGGATATAAAATATAGCCAAAGCTACCTGAGGTGTACTGAGAAAACTAATGCTCTTTAACTCTGCTTCTGTAACGATAAAGGTGTGATGAGAAGATGTTTCAAAATAGGAAGCATCAGATGCAAAAAGCGAATGAAGTTTTAAACCAGCATCCAAGAACTCACTAATCACCTTTTTACCCTCTGCAACAAACAATCCATGTTGTTTTCGGTATTTTTTTTGATGTAAACTATGTATTAATTTCTTTTGGTTTTTGCTAACCATACAAATAATGTATTTTTGACACAATAATGACTCTGGATTGAAACACCTGCTCACAAAAATAGTATTTGTTATAGTATCTACAATTTTTTTAATTTCATGTAATGCAATTAAAAGAGTGCCGGAAGAAGAATACCTGCTAACTAAAAATGAAATTTTTGTTGATAGCACTAAAACCAACGACACTAAACTATACAACCAATTATATCAAAAACCTAATTCCAAGCTTGCCTGGACTCCATTTAGATTGCATATTTACAATCTTGCTAAAATAAATCCAGACTCCTCTTATCAAAACTGGTTGTATAAAAAACCTAACCGAGAAAAAAAGTTAACCAATCTTTTATCAAAGAAACAGGTATATCGATTGGGGGCTGGCTACGCAGGAATCAATAATTGGTTAAAAAAAACAGGTGAAGCTCCTGTTATTGTTGATGAATCCAAGGCAAAGCGTTCTGTAAAAAGATTAGAATCTTATTACTGGAACAATGGATGGTTTAACATAGAAACCGATTATAAAATTAATTATGGC
Source organism: Aquimarina besae (assembly GCF_042434905.1). Taxonomy (NCBI): domain Bacteria; kingdom Pseudomonadati; phylum Bacteroidota; class Flavobacteriia; order Flavobacteriales; family Flavobacteriaceae; genus Aquimarina; species Aquimarina besae. Next base: position 2,011,370 of record NZ_CP170199.1, on the reverse strand, counting down.
GAAAATCAGAGAGCATCGGTTTCATATTTTGTCAAACCTCACAAACCATATTTTATTGACTCTCTTTATACCAAAATTGAATCCAAAGCTGCGGACTCAATATATAAACTGCATGAAAGCGAATCCTCTATAATTTCTGGAAAACAATACAGAACACTTGATATTGAGACTGAAATGGAAAGATTAACGCGTTTGTACAGAAACTCCGGACTCTATCATTTTGAAAAAGAATTTATAAAATTTGATGCCGACACCATCAATACCAATCAAAAAATTCGACTCAATCTACTTATTAAAAACCGACAGATTACCGAAGGTGAACACATCACCAAAATCCCATTTAGGGTTCATAAAATCAGTAAAGTAAATGTCTTTACCGATTATTCTTATAAGAACAGAAACGAAAAACCTAAGGATAGCGCATTTTATAATGGATATAAAATTTACAGCTACGACAAACTAAGATATAAGCGTAAAGCCATAGCCAACTCAATTCTGATAACGCCTGGAGAAATATTCAGAGACAGAGACAGAACCCTTACTTATAATCAAATTAGCAATCTAAAAACATTTAAATACCCCAACATACGATATAGTATAGATCCTGACAATCCAGAAGGAACTGACCTTATCGCCAACGTGTTGTTGACACCCCGAAAAAAATACAGCACCAATGTAGAATTTGACGTATCCACTTCAAATATTCAAGTATTTGGTATTGGTTTTAGCGGATCCTTTTTGATTAGAAATGTTTTTGGAGGTGCAGAAATTTTCGAAATCTCAGCCAGAGGAAGTGTTGGTTCATCAAAAGATCCCGTAGACCCGGATGGTCAGTTTTTTGATATTTCAGAAATTGGAGTTGATCTTAAACTTTCATTTCCTAAAATCATATTTCCTCTTCAAACAAGGAAAATTATTCCGAAATATATGTCTCCAACAACCAACCTCATTTTTGGAATTAATACCCAACAAAACATTGGTCTTGACAAACAAAATGCATCCGGAATATTTAATTATCAATGGAAACCAAGCACAAAACTTACCCATCAGATTGATCTGGTAAACGTTCAATATGTTCGGAATTTAAATACGGGCAATTATTTTAATGTATACTCTAACTCATTTAATAGGTTAAATAATATCGCAATTGAAGTTCTGGATACAGATTCACCCTTCTTTGATCCCGAAAACGCAGATCGAAGTGTATTAACTATCCCAACAGGAGCTAATAGTTTTATAGCACAATCCCTAGGAGATACACCGAATACAGATTTAACACCGGATCAACTACAAGAAATCAGAAATATCAACGAAAGAAAAGATCGACTGACAGAAGACAACTTGATTTTTGCATCCAGTTACACCTATCTAAAAAATAATCGTGAAAATTTGTACGACGAAAATTTTTCTAGGTTTAGAGCAAAAATAGAGTTTGCCGGAAACGTATTAAACACATTTTCCAACAATATAGGATTAAACAAAAACTCCAATGAACGTTATGAAGTTTTCGGAGTAGAGTTCTCTCAATACGCCAAAACAGAATTAGATTATATCAAACATTGGGAATTGGGCAGAAAAAATGTATTAGCTTTTAGAGCGTTTGGTGGTATCGCTCTACCCTACGGAAATGCAAACAGTATTCCGTTTGCCCGAAGTTTTTTTGGCGGAGGGCCTAACGACAATCGTGCGTGGTTACCTTATGATCTTGGACCAGGGAGCAGTGGTGGAAGAGACGAATTCAATGAAGCTAATATGAAAATAGCGATCAATGCAGAATATAGATACAACATTTTGGGCGCTTTAAACGGTGCGTTCTTTGTGGACGCGGGTAATATATGGAACGTGTTAGACAACGTCGAGGAAGAAGATGCCGTTTTTTCAGGATGGAATGATCTTCAGGAAATTGCAGTAGGGAGTGGTTTAGGCTTACGTTACGATTTTGACTTTTTTGTAGTGAGACTTGATCTGGGATTTAAAACGTTTAATCCAGCAAACATTGAAGATCAACGATGGTTTAAAGGTTATAATTTTTCAGAGGCCGTTTACAATGTGGGTATTAATTATCCTTTCTAAAAACAATCTCATTTTCGTCTTCAAATATAAAATTCGTTACGTATTATTTTATTATTTTTGTAGGCTTATTAACTAAAAGTAAATTATGAGTCACAACATCAAACCAGGAGTTGCTACAGGAGACGAAGTACAGGCTATCTTTAAGTACGCTAAGGAAAAAGCTTTTGCTTTACCCGCAGTAAATGTAATTGGATCCAATTCAATTAATGCTGTATTAGAAACTGCTGCAGAACTAAACTCACCTGTAATTATTCAATTCTCTAACGGAGGAGCGCAGTTTAATGCAGGAAAAGGGCTTTCTAATGAAGACCAAAAAGCGGCTATTGCGGGAGCTACAGCAGGTGCCAGGCACGTACATTTAATGGCCGAAGCTTATGGAGTACCAGTAATTTTGCATACTGACCACTGTGCAAAAAAATTACTTCCTTGGATAGACGGATTATTAGATGCAGGAGAAGCTTTTTATAAAGAAACAGGAAAACCTCTTTATAGTTCTCATATGATTGATTTATCAGAAGAACCATTAGAAGAGAATATCGAGATTTGTAAAGAATATCTTGCTCGTATGAGCAAAATGGGAATGACTTTAGAAATTGAACTTGGTATTACAGGAGGAGAAGAAGATGGAGTAGACAATAGCGATGTAGATGATTCTAAATTGTATACGCAACCTGAAGAAGTTGCATACGCCTATGAGGAATTAAGTAAAGTAAGTGACAAATTTACTGTTGCAGCTGCTTTTGGTAACGTACATGGTGTTTACAAACCTGGTAATGTTAAATTAACTCCAAAAATCCTTAAAAATTCTCAAGAATTTATTTCTGAAAAATATGGTGTAGGACATAACCACATCGACTTCGTGTTTCACGGAGGAAGCGGTTCTACCTTAGAAGAAATTAGAGAATCTATAGGATATGGAGTCATTAAAATGAATATTGATACAGATCTTCAATTTGCATTCTGTGAAGGTATTAGAGATTACATGACCGGTAAAATCAACTACCTAAAAACACAAATAGGGAATCCAGATGGTGCCGATGAACCGAATAAGAAGCATTATGATCCTAGAAAATGGTTAAGAGAAGGAGAAATCACCTTTAAAAACCGTCTTAAAAAAGCTTTTGAAGATTTAAATAATGTAAATACATTATAATAAGATAGAAAACCAAGCTGAAACTCAATCATAAACAAAGAGTTTCAGCTTTTTTAATACAAACAATTTATGGCTTGGTTTAAGAGAACTCAAAAAGGTATACAAACAGCTACTGAGGACAAAAAAGATGTTCCTAAGGGACTTTGGTATAAGTCCCCAACTGGTAAAATAGTTGATGCGGAACAATTGGAGAAAAATTTTTATGTGAGTCCGGAAGATGGATACCACGTAAGAATAGGTAGTAAAGAATATTTTGAAATTCTTTTTGATGACAATAAGTTTAAAGAATTAGATAAAAACTTATCTTCTAAGGATCCTCTTAAATTCGAAGACAAAAAGAAATATACAGATCGTCTTAAGGATGCTCAAGAAAAAACAAATCTAAAGGACGCTGTAAGAACCGCTGTGGGTAAATCAAACGGCAAGGATCTTGTAATTGCTTGTATGGATTTTGCATTTATCGGAGGTTCTATGGGAAGTGTTGTTGGAGAAAAAATTGCACGAGCGGCCGATTATGCGCTCAAGAACAAGATTCCTTTTATGATTATTTCAAAATCAGGAGGAGCTCGAATGATGGAAGCTGCCTTATCATTAATGCAATTAGCAAAAACCTCTGCAAAACTTGCACAGTTAGCTGATGCCGGTATTCCTTATATCTCCTTATGTACAGATCCGACTACCGGAGGCACTACAGCATCATTCGCCATGTTAGGAGATATTAACATAGCAGAACCGGGTGCATTGATAGGTTTTGCCGGACCACGTGTGGTAAGAGATACCACCGGAAAAGAACTTCCTGAAGGTTTCCAAACAGCAGAATTTCTAAAAGAACATGGGTTCCTTGACTTCATCACTCCAAGGCAAGATCTAAAACAAAAGATAAACTTGTATTTAGACCTAATTCTGAATAGACCTTTATCGTCTAATTAAATTCAAACAGTTTTAAAACGATATTTATTTAACCCGGTTTTTACCGGGTTTTGTTTTATAAAAAACATATCAAATTATGTAACGCACTGTATATTTAAATCTGAAAATAAGTTGGTCAGATAGAAATCAAAGAGCACAAAAAAAGCACCTCTTAAAAAGGTGCTTTCTATTATACATTTTTAATCTTATAATATAATCTCTCTTTCCTCACCATCAGAGTTTGTAAATACAGCTTTATTATCGCAAGACCCATCACCATAGTCTAATGACCCACTAAAATTTGTTCTCACTAACTCTACTATTCCACTCACCAAAAATCTACAGCTAGCTTCACGGCGTATAGGTGTTGTAATCGTAGTACTATGAGTGTTTCCATTTGCAAAATTAGTTTGCCACTCACCAGTAATTAAGAAAACATTATCTCCCCAATTACCATTAAAAGCGCCTTCAATCCATTCCCGCGTTTTAGAACCAGTTCTAGAAGCTTGTGTGCCATCAGTGAATGTTATTGTAAAATCGAGATTCATCGAATATTCTGGATTGCCATTATCATTTGACTTAAGTCTTGTAATGGTTCTGGAACCTGCAAACTGAACATCATCAATAAAGAAATCCTCTAAACTATAATTAATCACTAAAGACATGGCTTCTACATTTAATTCGTATGACATAAAAATCTTTCCTTTTACAATGTGTCCACTTCTTACTTCACAACCTTCTGTTCCAAAATCGATAGTTACATTCTTAGAGGTACTTGTTAATTCTATAGTAACCGTAGCACAATCTGGTAAAAATCGATTATTACTATTTTTAGCCAAACCTTCTTCATCTTCAAAACCTTGTAATGTAAGATCACTTAATACCTCTGCCCCGTCATCAATTGTTGCCGTAAGTGCTGCTTCCTGACTATCTATACCATCTAGTGGTAACTGATCTGATACTTCTTCACTATTACACCCTACTAAAATAATAGAAAAGAATGCAATTAAACCAAATTTTAAAATGTTGTTCTTCATTGTATTAATTTTTAATGTTACCCTTCTAGGACTTAATTGTTTACAAAAGGTTTAATAGAAAATGTTTTTTTTACAAAAAGTATTTCTAAATTAAAAAGTATTATATTTGCACGCTGATAGCAGAATGTTATCTATACATAAAAATCATTTAAATAATATTGGAATGTATTTAACGAAAGAAGTTAAAGAAGAGATCTTCTCAAAACACGGAAAAGGTAAAAACGACACCGGTTCTGCAGAAGGACAAATTGCACTGTTTACACACAGAATTACACACTTAACTGAACACTTAAAAAAGAATCGTAAAGATTATAATACTGAGCGTTCGTTAGTAAAGTTGGTAGGTAAGCGTAGAGATCTTTTAGATTATCTTATTAAGAAAGATATTATGAGATATCGTGCAATAGTAAAAGAATTAGGATTAAGAAAATAATCAAAAAAGAGAGGCTGTATGCCTCTCTTTTTAATTATACTCATTTCCTTATTTATAGAATTTAAAATAAAAACATTTTGATTATTTAATAATTAAAATGAACGCCTTAGTTTTTCATTGGTCGCGCACAACTACAACAACAACACAACCTTGTCCGTCCGAGTAAGACGGAAACCAATGTTTAATTAAACTTATGGTAATTCGAACTCTATATGATATTCGGATTATTTACATAGGTTAGAATCAAAAAAATATGATTCCAAAAGTTTATAGAGAGGTTATAGACCTTGGTGACGGTAGAGAAATATCTATTGAAACCGGAAAATTAGCAAAACAGGCACACGGGTCTGTAGTTGTTCAATCAGGAAAATGTATGATGTTATGTACTGTAGTTTCTAACTACAAGTCTGCAGATGTAGATTTTCTTCCTCTAACAGTAGATTACAGAGAAAAATTTGCTGCGGCAGGTCGTTATCCAGGTGGTTTCTTCAAAAGAGAAGCAAGACCAAGTGACGGAGAAGTTTTAACAATGAGATTAGTAGACCGTGTATTGCGTCCACTTTTCCCAAAAGATTATCATTCTGAAACACAGGTAATGATCCAATTAATGTCTCACGATGATGACGTTATGCCTGATGCAATGGCAGGATTAGCAGCTTCTGCGGCGATACAATTATCAGATTTTCCTTTTGAGTGCCCTATTTCTGAAGCCAGAGTAGGACGTATTAATGGTGAATTTATTATCAACCCAACAAGAGCGCAGTTACTAGAATCTGACATCGATATGATGATTGGTGCTTCTGCAGACTCTGTAATGATGGTTGAAGGAGAAATGGATGAAATTTCTGAAGAGGAAATGACAGAAGCTATCAAATTTGCGCACGAAGCTATTAAAGTGCAGTGTGCAGCTCAGGTTAGATTAGCAGAAGCATTCGGAAAGAAAGAAGTACGTGAGTATGAGCCAGAAAGACAAGATGAAGAGCTAGCTAAGAAAATTCATGAGATGGCATATGATAAAGTATATGCTGTAGCAAAACAAGGATCTTCAAAACACGAAAGAGGTGCTGCTTTTGCAGAAATCAAAGAAGAAATAAAAGCTACTTTTACTGAAGAAGAATTAGAAGATTTTGGAGATCTAATATCAAAATACTATGCAAAAGCAGAGAAAGCTGCTGTTCGTGATCTAACATTAAATGAAGGATTACGTCTTGATGGTAGAAAGACTACAGAAATCAGACCTATATGGTGTGAGGTAGATTATTTACCATCTACTCACGGTTCTTCTATATTTACAAGAGGAGAGACTCAGGCATTAGCTACGGTTACTTTAGGAACATCAAGAGAAGCTAACCAAATAGATATGCCATCATATGAAGGAGAAGAAACATTCTATCTTCATTACAACTTCCCTCCTTTCTCTACTGGAGAGGCTAGACCAATTCGTGGAACATCAAGAAGAGAAGTAGGACATGGTAATTTGGCCCAGCGTGCACTGAAAGGAATGATCCCAGAAGATTGTCCTTATACAGTACGTGTGGTTTCTGAAGTATTAGAGTCTAATGGTTCTTCTTCTATGGCAACAGTTTGTTCTGGAACTATGGCACTTATGGATGCCGGTGTTCAATTGAAAAAACCAGTTTCTGGTATCGCGATGGGGTTAATCTCTGATGCTGATTCTGGAAAATATGCCGTACTTTCAGATATCTTAGGTGATGAAGATCATTTAGGAGATATGGATTTTAAAGTAACCGGAACCGCCGATGGTATTACTGCTTGTCAGATGGATATTAAAGTAAAAGGGCTAAGTTACGAGATTTTGGTAAACGCCTTAAAACAAGCTCGCGATGGACGTTTACATATTTTAGAAAAACTAACAGATACGATTGCTACTCCTAATGCAGATGTAAAAGCGCACGCTCCAAAAATGGTTACCAGAACAATTCCTGGAGAATATATTGGAGCACTAATTGGTCCTGGAGGTAAAGTGATTCAGGAATTACAAAAAGCAACTGGTACTACTATCGTTATCAATGAAGATCCTGTTACTGAAGAAGGTATTGTAGAAATTTTAGGAACGGGTCAAGAAGGAATTGATGCAGTATTAGCAAAAATAGATTCTATAACTTTCAAACCAACGGTAGGAAGTGTTTATGAAGTGAAGGTAGTAAAAATGCTAGATTTTGGTGCTGTAGTAGAGTACACAGAAGCACCAGGAAATGAAGTGCTACTTCACGTATCTGAATTAGCTTGGGAACGTACTGAAAATGTTAGTGATGTTGTAAAAATGGGTGACATCATGGATGTAAAGTACTTCGGAGTTGATCCAAGAACTCGTAAGGAAAAAGTATCTAGAAAAGCTTTGTTACCGAGACCTCCTAGAAAAGAAGGTGATAAGCCTAGAGGTGACAAACCTAGAGGAGATCGAAAACCTAGAAATGACAAAAAAGAAGACTAAAAATTCTTATAATTTATAGTAAAACGCCTTCAAAAAAAATTGAAGGCGTTTTTGTTTTCCAAAAAAAGATTGATTTTTCAAAAATGAGTAGTATATTTGTTTTGGTTAACCAATTTGGTCAACCAATTTATGAATTAAAAAATAAAAGCCCTAGACTATGAAAAATCCACATCTTAAGGTACTCACCTTTATGCTTGTAATGATAATTTTTCACAATCAAGCCTACTCTCAGATTGTAAATAACGCATCAGAATTGCAAACAGCTATTACAAATGCGTCAGCAGGAAGTACTATTACTCTAGCAAATGGAACCTGGACTGATATAATTATTAATATAAATAAAAACGGAACTCAGACAAATCCTGTTACTATCAAAGCAGAAACACCGGGATCTGTTTTTTTTGAAGGAAACTCCAGAGTCAGCATGGGCGGTTCTTATATTATTTTTGAAGGGGTAGTTTTTCAAAATCCTTCAAATTTGGTGGTTAATGGTAGTACCATAGAACCGGTAATTGAACTAAGAGATTCCAGCAATAACGAGTGTGATCATTGTACTATTACGAATATTAAAATAGATAGCTACAACGGTACAGTCACACAAGAATTGCTAACATTTAAATGGATTATTGTTTATGGGCAATACAACGAAATAAGTTTCTGTTCATTTATAGGTAAAAATGGCATTGGAAGCATCATAAATGATAATAGAAATGCTACTTCTACTGAGTTTGCCGAACCGGACTTTACAAAAATACATCACAATTATTTTGCAGATCGTACGCCGGTGGGTGTAGTAAATGATGAAAATGATCAAGACGCTATTAGAATAGGAAATAGTGGTACATCATTACACCCATCCAATACCGAAGTATACAATAATCTATTCTATAACTGGTCTGGAGAGGTGGAGATCATATCTAACAAAAGTGGTGAAAACAAATATTACAATAATACTTTCAGAGATTACCAAGGTACACTGACCCTAAGACATGGAAATGATTGTGAAGTGTATAATAACTTCTTTTTTGCTCAAAACAACCTTTTCTCGGGTGGAATACGAGTAATTGGAGAAGGACATAAAGTGTATAATAATTATATTGAAGCCGTAAATTCTGAAAAACCAACTGGAGGCACCACCAAGACAGCTGGTGCTATTAATGTCTCCAATGGACGACCTAATTCTGCACTCAACGGATATTATCAAGTAAAAAATGCTACTATTGTCAATAACACATTTGTTAATTGTGATTATGGTTTTAGAATAGGAACTAATGTTGGAAGCGACTTAACACTAGCTCCAGAAAATCTTATTATCGCTAATAATATAATGATCAATACAAGTGAAAATGCTGTTGATGAACAAACGACACCTATAGGCAGTTCTATATATGAAGGGAATATTACACAAAACGGAACTTGGGATCTTACGAACGGAGCAAATAACAATCAAACTGTTTCTTCTGGCTTATTAGATAGCTCTACAGATTTTTACCGCTTAGGATCAGGAAGTGCCGCTATTAATGCTGCAGTTGGCACCTATTCATTTTTAACCCAAGATATTTTAGAAGGAAATCGTTCTGGCACTCCTGATGCTGGAGCTGAAGAATTTAACTCTGGTGGTTCTCGCATGCCATACACCACCGCAGATGTAGGTGTTTCTATTGGTTTTGGTGGCACAGGTATTGCCAGCCCTAGATTAACAACCAATCCTACATCCATAAATGTAGCCAGAAGTGCAGGGAGTACTTTATTTAATATTGACACCAATGTTGATTGGACCATTACAAATAACGCAGATTGGCTAACACTTAATATCACCTCAGGAAGCAACTCTACAATGGTTACGGCTAATTTTACAGAAAACAATACATCTGCATCAAGAACAGCAACTGTGACGATTAATGAGGTTGCAGGAGGAAGTAATTTAACTACCATGTTAACCATAACACAGTCAAGTATATTCGTAGAAGAAATTACAATTGCCGGAGCAACTGCTATAGGAACTGAACAAGGAAAACCAAATGTAGGTCCAGAGTTTGCCTGGGATGACTCCATAAATGCTGCAGAATATTGGACAGGAGATGCTAATACAGAACCAGAAGTTTCTATAACCTTTGATCTATCCTGTATCAGAATTCTAAGTCAAATAGGAATCCACATACTAAAAGCTGACGAAAGAACTATCAACTTTGATATTGCTGTTTCTGATGATGAAACAGGTCCATTTACTAATGTATTAACCAATCAAGACAGTGCAATCGAAACAGGCGCAGAAAATACAGAACAATTTTTTGATCTTAATAATGTAACAGGTAGATATCTAAAATTCACCTCTAACGGAAATAGTGCCGGATCCGGTTTTGCAAGTATTGTAGAAGTAAATATTTATGGGAATCCAGCTTGTGATTCTTCGCTGGGAGTAGACGACAATCCTCTTTCTTCTAAAGGAATTTTATTATATCCTGTTCCTGCAAAAAACCAACATGTTACAATCAAGGGAAATAATATCCTCGGATCTGTAGAAGTATATGATTTAAGAGGAAGAGTTATCCTAAAAAAACAAATCAACAGTAACCTAGGTCAAATAGAAACAGATAAGTTAAGTACTGGAACCTACATTGCCAAAATACAAGGAGCTTATGGTCGCTTTATTATTCAATAAATAACAAAAAATAGCAAACCGTCTTTAACTAGAAATATCTAAGACGGTTTGTAATATTTCTAAAAAAGTCTTCCTAACACAACACCGAACTGAAATCCATATACGCTTTTAACTCCATTCACATTACCATAGGTGGAAAATTCGAGACCAACCACACTATTGAATGTATATCTCAGTGATATTTTAGAAAATCCTCCAAAAATTATTTTCTTACTTTCCTTTATTCTCTTATAATCCAATGATGGGCCAGATGAATTAGGAAAGCAGAAACCACCAAAACCGCAAGATGAAGCTGGTGAATATTCAGCAGCATACTCGTAATCTTCACTATAAATTATCGAAGGACCAAGCATAGCAAAGAATTTAAGTGATCTTTTCTTGTTAAGAGCAAAAGACTTAAACACATTAGGCGATAAAGCATACAAACTATTATCTCTTTTACTACTGTAAGGAAATCTTTTTTCAATTCGTTCTGGTAATTCGGTCCCTTCAAAATTTTCTATCTCATCAATAGAAGGAATTCCTTTTGCACTTTCGGCAGTATAGGCAGACCTCGTAAAATCAAATCCATAGCCCCATCCATTCTTGCGCTCAAACATAATACCGGCATAAATATCCAACTCATTACTTTCATCACTAGCTATACTGCTTAATCCGTTAGTAAAGGCTATCGGTTTTTTTTCACTTCTTGATTTTTTATTGGTTTCCAAATCTTGACTATGGCTGTATTTTGACACACATAGAAATAAAATTATTACACTGATCAACTTTTTCATCATATTAAAATTTATTGTTTAGTGATTCAAACATAATGTCAATGCTTTACTTATAGTTGTCAAAATCGCGAGTATGAAAGTTTACTCTTGCGATAATCGCAAAGCACAGTGACGATTGACATCAATTAAATCTATATTGAAATACAATATTCCCCATATAGGTCGTATTAATCTTGTTGAAGTTTATCTCCGGATTAATACCAAATGAAAAACCTCTGGAAGAATCAATCATTAATCTCAGATCGACAGGGATTCCAATAACCGCTTTTGTGTCATAATCCGACTCAGAAACTACCCAATCTTTATATAGGTATATTCCCAAACCAGTATGAGCTTCAATCCTAAACCATTTTAAAATAGAAAACTCTCTACCATAGAGTATATCATAACTATTAAAATAGGCATTTTCGCCATCATCTCCACCAAAAACACTTATCTCTACATCCATTCCAAGATCTATATCAAATGAAAAAAGATGCTTTTTATAAGCTACCGATAGTCCTGCTGATACCGTTGGTCCGGCTTGATTAAGGCTAAAAGGATCATCAATGGTTCTAAGATCTGAACTGTAAATTCCAAAACCCGCAGTTATTGATTTGATCTTTAATTTGTTTTTCTCTTTTGGGCTTTCTTGTCCGTTTATATAATTCATAGTTAATAAAAGAACCATACTAAGTGCTATTAATTTTTTCATAAAAATTGTTTTTAAAACTGTTTAGTATTCCAAACATACTGGCTAATCACCTATTGTAATTGCTAAAAACACCAGTATGAAATTTTGTTTTCGAGGTATTCGCAGTTAAGTGTTTGTGCAGTACTAAAAGTTATCGCAGTTTGATATAGTGTTTTAAAAAAGTCTTCCTAGTACTACTCCAAATTGATCTCCCAATACACTCTTAACTCCATTTACGTTACCATAGCCAGAAAGTTATAACCCTACTACCTTATTGAAAGTATATCGCAAAGACATTTTTGAAAATCCTCCGAAAATGAATCTTTTGTCTTCTTTAACCCTCATATAATCCACTGATGGGCCCGTAATCAAAAAACCAAAAATTGAAGACCCTGATGAATAAACCGGTGCGTACTTATAATCTTCGTTATAAATAATTGAGGACCTGCGGAAATATAAAGTTTGAGAGATTTTTTATCATTTAGTGAGAATGATTTAAAGATATTTGGAGACAATGAATACAGTCGGTTGTCTCTCACTGCTGAACGAGATTGTATTCTTGTATCATTTGGCAAAACCGTACCTTGAAAATTTTCAATTTCACTGATGATAAGATCCCCTTTTAGACTAGATGGCCTGTATGAGGATTGAGTCACATCTACTCCATAACCCCATCCATTCTTTCGCTCCATCCAGAATCCAACAAATCCGTCTGAGTCTTCTTTTGTTTCATTTAGAACTGTGCTGACTCCAAGGGAAAAAGCAAACGGTTTTTTAGTAGTCCCTAAATCTTGGCCATATCCAAATCTAAAAACGCATAGTAGTAATACAATAAGTTTAATAATTCTTCTCATTATAAAAGTGTCATTGTTTAGTGAATCTAACATACTTGTCATCCTGTAACTAAAGTCGTCAAAAATATAAGTGCAGAATTTTGTCTTTGTGATAATTGTACTCAGAAAATAAAGAGCTTCTTAACTTATAAGTTTTGAATACGCTCTTTATTTGTCTAAAAAAGTTGATAGGTGATTCCGATTTTATGAGATCTTATTCCTATACTTTGATTCTCTTGTGTGTCGACCTGTGTAGATTGTATTAAATAGCTTATTACTAATCGTTTATATCGATAACTTATCATGCCGCCAATAATTGACGCATCCGTATCTCTTATTGTGTTTAAACCTAAGAACACACCTAAACTTATAGAGTTATTGGTGTTAATCTTATGCACCACTTCACTTTCTGCAATAATTGTAAAAAACGATTTCTTATTAAATACATTATAATCTTGAAAAGTGACATCTTCAATTTCTTCTAATTTATCCTGATAGGGCCCAAACTCATAGTTATATATAACTTTTAGTCCTATCGGTCTAAACTCAAATTTAGAAGTTGATACCTTAAAATTAGCCCCCGCTTTTAGTCCTACGTTATAAAAATCTAACTTTTCATCTAAATCTACAATCGGAAGGCCTGTAGTAGTATCTAACTCCTCCCCTTTAAAGGTAAACGTACCGTATGCCGCACTACCCCCATAAAATAAATTTAACCACTTTCGCGAAAAAGATTTGTATACATCCAAGGATGCTACAGTTTTTCTATCATCTTCCTCTTGTCTAAATTGTTCCTGTCTTGCTATATCTATGGTTCCTGATACATAAACTTCAGAAGTATTCTCTCCGTTATACAATGGTTTTGCGACGTACGAGTTTACCGAGCCATTACTAGCAGCAGTATAGGCTTTAAACGGTCTATTGACCGAACAACTAATCAAGGAATGAATTACTCCTAAAAGTATCCCTACTTTAATACATTTTTTGATCATAAAATTTTTAAAATTGTTTAGTGGTCCAAACATACAAGCCATTGGTAAATTAAAGTTGTCAAAAACACAAGGTTTGAAATTTTTCTTTGCGATAACCACAACTAGAAAGTCATTACAAAAAAACACCTCCATATAATGAAGGTGCTTTTTGAAAATGGTTTTTAAAGTTTTATGATGCGATTCCCAATTTTCTTAAATGCGCTAGATGTGAAATAATTCCGCCTACATACGTAGTTTGATTTGGAATAATGTGATAGTCTAATAATATTTTATAAAGTATTTTATTAAGTTTTGGATAATATATGTGATGAATATGAGGAAATAAATGATGCGCAATATGGTTATTAAACCCTCCGAAAACGAAATTCGCAAATCGACTAAACGGATAGAAATCGTTAGAACTTTGTATTTGGTTCATCAACCAAGAAGTTTTTATAAATCCGAGATCATCAGTTTTTGGATACTCTACCCCTTCTATATGATGTGTCATAAAAAAAGTAAATAATAAAAATATAGATTGGAAAAGATGCATGATAAGGAAACCGATCAAAATCATATACCAATTATGTTCTATACATACTAGTGGTAAAACTACTATATAGGTCAGGTAAAAAATCTTTTGATACCAAAAAGAAATCTTATATTTCACTGACTTCATTTTTCTGGGAGTTTTACTAAAAAAAATTTTTAAATCCTTGATAAATATCCAGAACAAAGAATATGTGGTATATAAAAGTGGTGCATACCAATGCTGAAACCGATGGAACCATTTCTTTGGACTATCAGGAACCACTCTGATTAAGTTTGTTATCTCCAAATCTGTATCATAACCCTCTACATTAGGTGCGTGATGATGTGAGGTTATATGTCTATCCTTCCAGGACTCTGCGTGCGCACCAACCAAAGTGTACAATAAAACAAAACAATGATGATTTAGCCTCTTACTCCTAAAAATCGTATTGTGAGAAAAATCATGAGCAAAATTAAATGCAAATAATAATGAAGTCATTCCATAAATCACATATGCCATAATCAACAGCAATGGATGATTCACGATATAAAGACTTATATACATCATCACAGTAAAAACTGAGTAAAAAGCACCTTTGAAAAGAATTTTTCTTCTAAATCGATAAGGACAAAAATTTAGTGTATTCTGGACTTCTTTCTGGATAAAAAGAAATAGTTCAGTATGAGCCTTATGGTGTATATGTTTAGATTTCATAAGTAAGAGGTTTAAATTCTTCTTGTGTTCCCATTTTCTTCAAAAACCTGAAATGTGATTTCAACGCCTGACCATACGTCATTTCCATATAAACCACATTATATTTTTTTGCTACTTCTCTAAATATTGGTAACAATTTCAAATAATGCACGTGACAAATATTAGGTAATAAATGATGTAATGCGTGAGCATTAAAACCTCCTAATACCCAATTCAAAAATATACTATCTACATTGTAATCCACAGAAGTACACATTTGTAATTTTGGCCAACTCATATTTAGCTTTCCTGTCGAATCTACTTCAGGATGCATTACATAATCAGATAAATGCGACACTCCTAATACCGATGTGAATATTATAGATATCAGAAAATGGTTTAAAAGAAATGCTATCAAAATGTATTGCCATCCAAATGGTAACACCACAATAGGAATTACAATCATATATGTTACATATCCAATCTTGAAAAATAGGAGCTTAACGATTTCTAGTACCGGAATCGTTATTTTGATCGTTCTGCTAGATCGATTAAAAATCATTAAAAACTCTCTAAATAAAAACCAATTAAGCGAATAAAAGAGATATAAAAAAGGAACGTATAGATACTGAAACCTATGATACCAACGTAATTTTTGACTGGTAGTCATTCTTACTAATGGGTTATTTAAAACATCAATATCACTTCCTTCAATGTTAGTGTATAAGTGATGAGATTCATTATGATTTTTGCCCCATACATACGCATTATTTCCTTGTAGATTAAAGCTTAATTGAAACAATAGTTTATTCCAAAATTTACTTTTTACTACAACTCCGTGTGCGGCATCATGGGATACATTAAATGCATTTAGCAATACAGATATACCGAGGCCAATGTAAAAAACAAAAAATAGCCAAACATTGGTTGAAGAAAGCATCAGAAAATAAAATAAAAACACTAAAACGAAATACAGAATTATTTTAAAAATCATCTTTCCATTTCCAGTTCTACTTATTTTATTACTTTCAAAATAATTGCGGATTCGTTCGTTCAACTCTTTGTAGAATTCTGACCCTTCATCCTTTGAAAATTTTATTTTTTTCATAATAATTTCATTTTTAAAATTTAACAAATCGATACCTTCGTGATACTCTCAAACATTTGCTTAGTATCTCGATAGTATTAGTAACTGATTAGTATGGATTAGTTGTTTAGGCGGATTTATACAATCCAAAGACATAGATTATGCAATGGGACGGTATGAGCCTGAAGTCTTATTTTTTCTTTCTCGCAGTAATATCTTTAAAAACGCCCATTTTTACCCTTCCGGTTTTAGACAAAAAGATCAGTAGCTGTTCTTTTCCTGAACGCGTATTAATTTTTTGTGTTCGCCAATGTCTAATAAAGGAAAGCAAAGAGTCAACTCTATTGCAAGATGAAATGCTAAAAATTCCATCCCTAAGTGATCCTTTTATATGTTTTGAAATCTTTTGAGTTTCTGATTTCATTAAACTAATTTTTAAGGTTTCCTTATCTAATAATTTAATACGTGTATATAATTTCTCTTTTACCGGAATAAGACCAACCAAGTCGCCAGTAAGTACATAAAACGCCTCGAATCCATAGTCCCCTTCGATGCTTAAGTTGCTAGTGATTTTTATGATTATGTTGTTTTTGATTTTACTTTCTTTTTAGAAAACTGCCAATTAATAAATGGCAAGGAACGTCTTTCATTCTTGTTCCAAAGACCGATTTGGATGCCTCTTAAGCTTTTTGTGTTATTTAGAATTCCAATTTGGATTCCTTCAAATTTTTCACTTTTAGCATCAACATCATTCCAGACACCAATCTGTAACCCTTTAAATCTTTTAAAATCATTAAACCCTGATATCTGAACGCCCTTACCATCTAATACATAGCTTCCGAGATATGCTAACAAAACACCTCTCAATTGATATGTAGAACTACCGCTAACGGCTAACTGGATTCCATTGATTTTATACGAATAATTACCAAATCCAGAAATCGAAATTCCGTTCATTTTCCGTAAAGCCTGAATCCCTCCCGAAACGGAAACCCCATTAATATCGATAAATGATAAAGTTCCTCCAGAAACATTTATCCCATTCACTATTTCTGTAGGTTTTCTATTAAAATAAGATTCAAACTTACTTTCCTCTTTGGGTAAACCTATTCGTGGAGTAAAAAATATAGAAAACCCTCGACCAAAAGGTTCAATTCGAATTCCATTTGATTTCGTTGTTTCCCAATCTGGTTCTACTTTCTTCTGAGCTAAACCAACAGATAAACCATAAATATCTTTATTAGGACTATTAAACAACCCAATTGGAAAAACGGTTTTACGTTCCTGTCCAAAAGTTATTATTGTTAAGAATAGTGCTATTAATATTACAATTTTGTTTTTCATTTTTCTTGTTTTAAAAATTCAACAAGTCAAAACTATTGTGATAATAACAAGGTTAAAGGCAATAATCACGAATAGAAAATTATTTTTTTGTGATTATCACAAATTCCTTGTGATTCAATTCATTAACTAATCATTTGTGTCATTCTGTACGCAACCTTTTATAAGTATCCGGTCTAATTGGGTGAACCAATGTAAAATCGTAGTTATGAAAAATATACAAAAAGTAATACTGGCATTATGCTTCTTATTTCTATCCTGTGAAAATGAACCTTTCGAATCATTGGTAGAAAAAATTGATGTAAACTCTGAATTATATGATAATCTCAAAGCAATATCAGAAGCTACAACAGAAAATTCTGAAACCGTATGCTTAACCTTTATTTATCCATTCAACATATACATATATGATAATAATGATAAAATCACCGAACGTAGGTTTGTTAATCACAATGATGAATTCATTGCACTTCTGGAGCAAATGGAACAGGGTAGTTCGATCGGAATGAGTTATCCTATTTCTGGCATGACAGATGATGGAAATACAATTAGAATCAACAACAATTCGGAGTTGAAAGAAGCAATAGAAGCCTGTATAGAAGAACAAATTATCGCATTATGTAATGATACCTTAGAAGAAGATTGTGTTTGGAAGATTACCTCTCTAAGCCAAAATACTGCCTATGATACTTCATTATTATCATTTTATGATGATGGTACTGGCGTTTTTTATCACAGCGGAGATTCTTTTAGAACCACCTGGATCACTTTATATATCGACAGTCAACTTTATGTAAATATAAATCTAGAAGAAGATACTACTGTTTCTGAAGATTGGAATTTTAATTGGGAAGCCACCTTTGTTGATGAAAACACTATTCTTATTAATAGTATGGAGCAAATTTTTGAAATTAAGAAAATATGTAATATCGAAAACAACTGCGACTATCTAGAATTTAGAGAATGCGAAGTTGATTCAACCCAAACTGCTAACTTCATTTTTGAGGATTATATCACGTGTATAACTTCTTTTAGGCATACAGATACAAATGAAGATTATATTCTGTCATTTTACGAAACCGAGAGTGACGCAGAAGATCGAATCAATGCTTTATCACCTTCGGGTTATGAAAACATAACCAATCCTCAAATCATTTTTGTAAATATTGCTTCATCAGAGGAAGTTATGGATACCATAAGAATAGTACTGTATGCATCGATTTGCGAAGAAGAAAATTAATAATCAAATATAATTTGGTCGGGGTTAGCCAATTTCTATTTTGATCAGTTACCATGGCGTGAATACGATTAGAATGTTTTGCGCTATGGTTAACTAAAGAACAGTAAAAACTAAATCATACAAACTTAATTTTAAAAAAATGATACTTTAACGCAACTTTTGACTTTATTTCAGTCTAGTAGGTGGAAGATGCTTTAAAAATAAGAACTTACAACACACAAATAATCCTTTGGACACCAGAGAACTCATAAAAAAATGTAAGAAGAACAATAGAGAAGCGCAAAGTGAATTGTTTTATACCTATAAAGATAAACTTTTTGCATTGTGTTTAAAGTATTGCAAAAACCGAGAGGAAGCCGAAGATATTCTACAAGATTCTTTCTTAACGATCTATAAAAAAATCAAGCAATATAAAGACAAAGGATCTTTTGAGGGTTGGATGAAAAGAATCACTATTAACAAAGCGATCGACAGATATCACGATAATTTTTTTATAGACATTCCTATTAAAGAAGATCTTATCTGTGATACTGAAATTGACAGTGACGATTTTACCCTTTCTATTGATCAACTATTAGCATTCGTTCAGGAATTACCTGATCAATATCGGCTGGTTTTTAATTTATATCAATTGGATAATTATTCTCATAAAGAAATAGCTGCAATGCTTAAAATATCAGAAGGAACTTCTAAATCAAATTTACATAGGGCAAAACTACAACTGAAAATGGCAATTTTATCTAAAGTGTATTCTCAAAAAAAAATAGCGGTAAGTAATGGGTAATAAAAAAGACATAGGAAACTTTTTTAGAGAGGAGCTTGGTGATTTAAAGCAATCCCCGGAAAACCTTATTTGGAAAGATCTGGAAAAACAATTAGATAAAAAGGACGCACAAAGAAAAAGAAATATTGCTATTCTCTTAAGTACTGCCTCTATGGCATTGATAATTCTTTTCATAACCTTTAAAGAACAGTTCAATACAAATGAAAGTACAGATGAAAATTTTTATAACTCTCAAATAACAGATGTAGATTGTATAGATCATAAAGAAGCCTTAACAGAAGTTTGTCTCGATAAACCCAACCAAAAAGAAACAAACAGTAAAACTACTTTTATCACCGATCATAACAATCACGATCCATCTATTATTTCTACTAATAAAACAAAGACCACTAGTAATTTTACATTTGATCCTATCAGAAAAATCGAAAACAAATCGGTAATTACATCTTTCACAACATCAAAAAAAACAGAGAATTCGTTAGTACAAGAATTCATTAAAAAAACCGACAACTCAAAAACCTCACCTACAGCATTCAATCTTACTGATATATCAAAAAACGATACTAAACTTCCTTCAGACACCTTGAACAAAATCGAAGAACAAGAACAACAACATGAAGAAAAGATAAAACCCGTAGAGATTGCTAAGGAAATAGATAAAAACAACATAGTCCAAAAAGAGAAGGATACCTTAACCCCAGAGGTTCCTTTACCTAAAAAAGCATTTGAAAATTTTATGCTATCCGTTCACGCAGTACCAACATATTCTTTTGGATCCGATGGTTCCTTAATTAGCGACAGAAACTCCAATCGGAGTAAATCAGGAATGGTAACCCTAGGTTACGGTGCTACTATGACCGTTAATATTAGTAAAAAAATAGATTTAAGGATTGGATATAACAAACTAAAAACAAGCATAACAGAAAAAGATATTCCAGGTTCGGAAGTATCAGATGTGCTAAGAGATGCTTCTATCGTTTTGGATAACGAAATTCAACAAATGGTCGACAGTACTCAAACCGTTAATTTAACCCAAATGGCTAGTTACGATGAGTTTTCGATAGGGTTAGGGTATAAATTAATAGATAAGAAAGTTAAAGCATCTGTAATTATGGATGCGAGTCTTTTAATTTTAGGAAAAGATAACATTACACTTAAAAGTAATGTTAATGATATCAATCTGGGTAAAAATGATAATTTACAATCTACCAGTTCGAGTTTAAATCTTGGAATGAATATAAGATACCCACTTTGGAAAAATGTTTATATCCACGCAGAACCTATAGTAAAATATCAGCTCAGAAGTCTAAGTACTAATTCTCAAAGCTATCGTCCATTTTTTACTGTTTTAAATATCGGGCTTTCTTATAAATTTTAGAATTACCTCCCCTTTTAATCAGCTTATCTACAACTTAAAAGCACCCTTTATTTGCGATAAACATAAAAATCACAAGGCTTAAAATAATTATTTGTGAAAATCGCAAAATTTAACTTTTTTTTCTATATTACTTTGCTCTATAAAACCGCATCAATCATTATAACAAGTAAGAATGATACAAGAAAAATTCTTAGAACTCATTAAAAAACAAATCAGTTCTAAAACCTCATTGATAGACGAAGTTGCAACCGCCCTAGATATAAGCTATGATGCAGCGCATAGAAGGATCAGTAAGAAAAGTAAAATATCTTTAGAAGAAGGGGTGACTTTAGCAAAATACTTTAGTTTATCTATAGATCAGTTATTCTCTAGCGAGGATGAGCATATTGTAGCTGTAAAAAAAACAGCACCAGTTCGGGATATGGAAAGTTTACTCGCATATTATGAAAATTCATTTAAATCTTTATCTCCATTAATCAATAACCCGGATGTAGAAATGATTTATTCGGCTAAAGATTTACCTATTTTTTATACATCTGATGATAATTTACTTTCGAAGTTCAAAATGTACGTTTGGCTTAAAATTATGGATTCAGAACTTAATGATGTTAGATTTACTGGATTTAATCCATCATTATCACTTATAGAATCCGCAAAACGTTTAGGAAATATGTACAATGATCTTAATTCTACTGAAATATGGGATATTACAACGATCAATAGCACCCTGAAACAGATACACTTTTATTTTGAATCCAATTCACTGACTTCAAGAGATGCCTTAGAAATATGTGATGATCTACAGAAATTAATATCAAAAATTTCCAAAAAAATAATCGATCAAAAAGATAATTTCAAATTCTATTATAATGAATTATTACTTATGAATAATCGCGTTTTGGTCAAAACACCATCCGAAACATCCTTATATGTTCCCTTTACGATTCTTTCTTATTACAGAACTAATGATGTGAACACCTGCAATCAAGCAGAACATTTTCTGAAAATTCAAATGAATGGGTCAAAGTTATTAAGCACTGCCGGTGAAAAAGAACGAAATCTATTTTTCAACAAGATGTACAAAAAGATTGATGCATTAAGATCACTTATTATTGCCAAAAATGTTTTGGAATTCGAATAATATGCAATAGAACGATTGAGAATTCTAACGAAATAAGGACTCCAATTTTTATGAAAAAACAGAATTTCAAAAAATAATTTTACCTTTTTGTAACATTTTAGTAACCCCTTACGTATAATAAATAAATGCAAAGCCCTAAATATTCACAAATAAAATTTCAAGGAGAACATAGATGAGACAACTTAAGATTACGAAGCAGGTAACGAATCGTGAGACTGCATCGCTGGACAAGTATTTGCAAGAAATAGGTAAAGTAGATCTTATTACTGCAGATGAAGAGGTAGAATTAGCTCAGCGAATAAAAGCTGGTGACGAAAGAGCCCTTGAAAAATTAACGAAAGCTAATCTAAGATTCGTGGTTTCTGTTGCAAAGCAATATCAAAACCAAGGACTTACATTACCAGATTTAATTAACGAAGGTAACCTTGGGTTAATAAAAGCTGCTAAACGTTTTGACGAAACCAGAGGTTTTAAATTCATTTCATATGCTGTATGGTGGATTCGTCAATCCATTTTGCAGGCTTTGGCAGAACAATCACGTATTGTTCGTTTACCACTTAATAAAATTGGATCTATTAACAAGATCAATAAAACGTATGCATTCTTAGAGCAATCTCATGAACGCCCGCCAAGTGCAGAAGAAATTGCAAAAGAACTGGATATGACAATTAATGACGTAAAAGAGTCAATGAAAAACTCTGGTCGTCACGTAAGTATGGATGCGCCTTTAGTAGAAGGAGAAGATTCTAACTTGTATGATGTGTTAAACTCTGGTGAGTCTCCTAATCCTGACAGATCTTTATTACACGAATCCCTTCGTACCGAGATAGAAAGAGCACTAGAAACACTTACTCCACGAGAAGCTGATGTGATCCGTTTATATTTTGGTTTAGGTGATCAACATCCGATGACTTTAGAAGAAATTGGAGAAACTTTTGATCTTACAAGAGAACGTGTTCGCCAGATTAAAGAAAAGGCAATTCGTAGATTAAAACATACATCTCGTAGTAAAATATTAAAAACATATTTAGGATAACTTTTAATTTCCTAAATTGCGATTACAAACAGTTTATAACATAACTGTTCGTTTTTTGATTGATGAATGACCTCCGGCTGATTACCGGAGGTTTTTTCATGTGGTATTTCTATCGTCTATTTATAACAAAACCATAATCAATTGTTTACCAATTAATTATAAGCTTATCCATACAGTTTTTGTGGTAAAAAATCGTATCTTTAAGTAAGAACTAGATACCATGTGGCGAACTATTAGTTACGTAAGTACCGCTGCCCCATCCCTTACAAATTCTGACTTGAGCACCTTGTTTGAATATGTTAAGGAGAACAATAACAGCCGAAACATAACAGGTATATTGATGTATTCTGATGGTAATTTTTTCCAGGTTCTAGAGGGAGAAAATGAATTGATACACGATCTTTTTGTAAAAATACTTGAGGATTCCAGACATTATAATGTGATTAAAATTTTTGATCGCGAAATTGCCAATTGTTCATTCTCTAAATACCACTCTTCTTTTAAGGTTATTGGCGAAAAATCTAATCATAAAGAACTGCAAGATTTCTTAGAAGAAGAGAAATCACATAATCCAGATAGTTACAAAAACATATCCTATCTCGCTAATAAATTTATGAAGCTTTCATAGTACACTATTGCCTTGAGATTTTTTTAAAAACAAAAATCAACTAATAATCTCGAATTAAATTTAACATAAAAATTCCCATATAAAATAATATTTTCATCTGTAAAATAAGTATCTTTAAATAAGATGAAAAACAATACGTGGCAAACAATAAGTTATGTAAGTACTGCTAATCGATCTTTAACAAGTTTGGAGATTAAAGAATTATTCGATTATGTTAAGACCTATAATAATAACAACAACGTTACCGGTATTTTGATGTATTCTGATGGTAATTTCTTTCAAATTCTTGAAGGTGAAAAGACAATAATTGAAGAATTATTTAAAAGAATATCTTCAGATTACAGACATCATACTATTATTCAAATTTTTAATCACGAAATGGCTAAACCTACCTTCACCAAATATGATGCTAAATTTAATGTTGTTTACGAGCAATGCAATCCATCAGAGCTGCAGATGTTTTTAGAAAAAGAACGATTAAACAATCCTGAGACTTTTAAAAGTGTATCATATTTAACAAATAAATTTATGAAGCTTTCTTAACCGTAGTTTTAAAACTTAAATAGTACTTTTGCGGGAAACAACACAATTTTATGGCTTCAAAATTAATTGCCCCTTCGGTATTAGCAGCTGATTTTGCTAATTTACAACGTGACGTAGAAATGATCAATCATAGTGATGCTGATTGGTTTCATATTGATATAATGGACGGTGTCTTCGTTCCAAATATTTCGTTCGGAATGCCAGTTTTGCGCGATATAGCTAAGCACGCCACAAAAACAATCGATGTGCATCTAATGATCGTGGATCCCGATAGGTATATTAAAACTTTCGCTGATTTGGGAAGTAACGTCTTAACCGTTCACTACGAGGCTTGCACCCATTTACATAGAACGTTACAAGCTATAAAAGCTGAAGGCATGAAAGCTGGCGTAGCCATAAACCCTCACACCAATGTAAGCTTGCTTGAAGATACCATCACTGATATTGACTTAGTATGTATAATGAGTGTAAATCCGGGTTTTGGAGGACAATCTTTTATAGAAAACACTTACAAAAAAGTACGACAACTTAAAGAGATTATTAATCGTAATAATGCCAATACTATGATCGAAATTGACGGAGGAGTCACTAATAAGAATGCTAAGCAATTAGTAGAAGCCGGAGCAGATGTATTAGTAGCCGGGAGTTATGTTTTTAAAAGTGAAGACCCTATCCAAACCATAAAAGGATTGAAAGAGATAATTGCTTAATGAAACCCATTGATCTTGTCATTATAGGAGGAGGCCCAATTGGTATAGCATGCGGTCTGGAAGCACAAAAAAAGGGACTTGACTATCTTATCATAGAAAAAGGCCCTATTGTTAACTCACTTTTTAATTATCCTGTAAATATGCAGTTCTTCTCATCTTCAGAAAAACTGGAAATTGACGATATTCCTTTTATTAGCAATGAGGCAAAGCCGAAAAGAAATGAAGCATTAGAATATTATCGTAGGATTGTTACGACTAATAATCTGAAGATACATCTTTTCGAAAAAGTAATATCTGTAAACAAAGAAGAAAACATTTTTAATATAAAAACAGAGAAGCAAAACTATACCGCACTACATATTATCGTGGCTACCGGATTTTATGATATCCCAAACACTATAAATGTCCCTGGTGAAAAATTGCCAAAAGTATCACATTATTACAATGATCCACATTTTTATGCCAAACAAAAATTAGCTGTTATTGGTGCCAGTAATTCTGCAGTAGATGCTGCGCTAGAATGTTATAGAAAAGGAGCGGATGTGACTATGATTGTAAGAGGTCAAGAAATTGGTAAACGTGTTAAATATTGGGTAAAACCAGATATTGAGAATAGGATCGCAGAAGGCAGTATTAAAGCTTATTATAATACTACAGTAAAAGAGATACAACCACGGCAAATCATCCTTACTACGGATAATGGTGAAGTTATTATAGAGAATGATTATGTGCTAGCATTGACTGGTTACATGCCTAATTTCGATTTTCTTCAAACGATTGGAATTGAGCTTTCTGATGATGAAAAAAAGTATCCGAAATATAACGAAGAAACCATGGAGTCCAATGTTGATAATTTATACCTGGCCGGAGTAATTTGTGGAGGTATGGATACGCATATCTGGTTTATAGAAAACTCTAGAATACACGCCAAAACCATCATGCAAAATATAATCTCTAAACAAAATGCCTCTTAAAGAACCTTTAGCAAGGTTTAGAACAAGATCCAAAAACTGATTACATGATCTTGAGATTTATAATGAGAAAAATTTATATCATAAGCCTACTTCGAGTCAATGGTCACTGGCAGAATTATATGATCACATTATAAGGGTCACGATGACTAATCAACTTCCAAATTTCCAGAAATGTATTGAGAATGATATCAAAAAGGGGAAACCCAAATATTGCTGCATATTTTGGTTTTTAATTGTAACATTCCTCCTGTCCGTACATTTAAAGTGGAATCTTTTTCATCAAGAATGGTTTCTGATTTTACTCAACAAATACTAGAAAGAAAAATCTTAGAAACCAGCTTTAAAGAATTTATAAAGAAAGTTTTTATCGAAAGAATCCTTGATTAAGAGCTCAGATAAAAAATAAAACATATCCATCCATTTTTTGGGATGATACTTACGGCAAAATGGTTTTCTATCATTGAAATACATACATACCACGAACGCCAAAAGAAACGCTTGGAAGAAATTAACAATAATTAGAAAAGGCTGCTTTTACAAGCAGCCTTTATAGTTTTTATATTCATCGGCTCATATGTCCTAACTTATAACTTAGTCATTTGATAAAATACTAAGTATATACCAGAATAGTAACATAAGTGAAGCAAATAATCCTAAAGAAGCACCTACATATTGATCTTCAGAATATTTATGTACCATATTGGATGTTTGATATAGTATAGATCCTGAAGCCAGAACCACCATTCCTACACTAAACCATAACCCTAAATTAAAACCAAATAACATTCCAGCTACAATCAACCCTAACGCAATGAAAAATCCTATGGTTAGCATCGATCTGAGGAAAGAAAAATCTTTTTTTGTTATTAACACTACTCCAGATAATCCAGTAAATAAGGATAAGGTTAATATGGCAGCCTGATTCAAAATATTACCACCTCCATTTTCAGCAATCATCATTGCTATTCCTATTAACGGAATAAAAATGAAAGCTTCTGCAATTACATATAAAAGCAATCCTAGATATTGTTTTTTAATATCATGCGTTTTATGCGCCATTTTTTCGGCATAATTAGTTGCCAACATAAATCCACCCAACATTAATAACCATCTCCATCCTTGTGTCATCGAAAAGGCAAACTGCACCAATGGTTCTATCTGAAAAAACACCCATTCTACGATAACAAATAACAAAACTGCCATTGCCAAATGTGTATATGTTTTTTTATAAAAAGCCACTCTTTTATCATCCGTCAGTGTACTTACTACCGGTGCTACTTGTTGAAATTCTTCCATTGTATTTCTTTTTTATTAAAATTATTTCGTTTGATAAATATACTTTTTTATCATTTTATATAAGTGTCATTATTAAACTAAATGTTACCTAAATTTTTTCAATTATTTTGAGAACTCATCGATATATGTTTATGAAACTAATATTTTGATTCAAAAGATTATTGTACGCAAAGCTGTTTATTGGCGCTCAAAATATGTAAAATTTAACATTCGACTTACATACATATAAATATCAGGAAATTGTTTCCTTAGTTTATCTGGAGATTCCATAAAAACTTCCACCAATACTGCAATAAATTCAAATTTATCCGTAAATGCATAATCTCTTAAAATCTTAGACTCGATGATTTTATTTCTTAATTCGACAGAAGATAAATGCTTTTCTAGTTCTAAGAATGTATCATGAAAAATTTCAGAACTTATATTATTACTTTTTATTGAACAATAATGTATGGCGTGCGTTATTTCGTGAATTCCCAAGTTCACTCCATCCTCTTGATGCAAGTTTCCTATTTTAAAATGCTCCCAGGAAAACACCAAAGCCTTAGATCTTGGATTAAATTCTCCATTATTTTGTGTCTTATTTAAAATAGAATAATAAGAAGATGGATATAGAATAATTGTATCCACGTACTCGAGTAGGTAGTTGCGCATCCCAAAAGTCAATTGAATAACGGTCATTGTCACTTGCATTCTCTTGTGATCATCTACAACAAGGCCTTCTCTACCTACGAATTTAGTGGTTTCTAAAAACCGAACCACACGATGTTCAAAATACTGCATTCTTCTTTTATCCAATTGTTTATAAAAAATATTGGATTGTAAGATGGGAAGTAAAGAATTAGGTAATTTTTTACGAAACGGATAGAAATGTACAAAAAACGGCTTTTTATAAAACTTTACATATACTGTTTCTAAATATCGAGAGACATAATATACACATATCGAAACAATAACTATTACTAATAGGACCCCAAGAAACTTAGGAATCGCGGGTTCTGGTTGTTCCTGAAAAGATACAGTGTATAAAAAATTACAACTCAAAAGGGCTTAGTAGGTTTATAAAAGCACAAAATAGTGCTTTTAAGGTAAAAACTCTGTTAAATCAATTACTAAACGTTAATCCACCCCCTGATAGTATTGAAAAAAGAATTAAAAGCTTACTAAAAAATGTGTTAGATTATCGTCAGAACCTAAATTTAATTTTTTTCTAAGCTTATGTCGGTTGACATCTACACTTTGGGGACTGATTCCTAATAAAGGAGCTATTTCTTTGGATGATAAATTCATTTTAAGATATGCGCACAACCTTAAATCCTTAGAAGTCAAACTTGGATATTGCTTTGATAATCTTTCATAAAAATCCTGATGTGATTTATCAAAATTAATTTTGAACAATTTACTCTCTTTGTCAGTAATATAATATTCTACGAGCCTTTTTAAATCGGTGTAATTACGATCCTGTGATCGATTTTTAGAAGATTCCTGAATTTTAACAATTCTATCCCTAATTTTTTTTAGAATCTTGTTTTTATTGAGATTTACATAAGCAATTTGCGTAAGCTCTCTGCTTTTTGCTTTTATCTCATCTTCCAATTTAGAATTCTTGAGTTCAATGATTTTACGTTCCTGTTCTAATCTTTGAGCTTTGTATTCCTCTTCTTGTTTTTTTAATTTCTCTTCCTTTTGTTTCAATAATTTAATTTCTTGTTTCTTCATCTTATAACGATTCACAGAATTCGCGAGAAGGACAATACCAGCAATTAGTAAAACATATAAAGCATAAGCAAATTTAGTTCTATATATCGGAGGTTTTATAGTAAAAGAAAAAGCGGACTCTTTGAGAACATCATCATATTTTGCTTTGACATAAAAAGTATAATCTCCTTCTTTTAAGTTATAGAAGGTATGCTCTGTAGAAGTCGTCCAATTATTCCATTCCTGATCATTAACTTTTGATTGATAAGTTACCTTTTTACCAAAAATAGGTAATGAATACTTTATTTTAAGATCATTATCCTGAAAAGGAATTTCTGATTTCTCTGAGTACGACACATTACTATTGACCGACACAAAATCACGTATCAACACATTATTTGTAGCATCCTTTATTGATGTTATATTATCTCTAACATATACCGAAAAACCATTATATATAGGAATGAGTTCGTGCTTATCGTCTATTGTAAATGCATTTAAAACATCGGGCACTAATTGATCTTGTAATTCCTGAAGGTTTATAACTTCATCATCATTTTCAACAACGACATTTGTATTATCTAAATACCAAATTTCATTATTCTTTTTAAGAATTCGAGGTGAGTATCCCTTATTGTCACCCAACGGCTTCTTTGAAAAGGAATTGTTTTTTGAACTATAGGTATAAGAATTGAAAGCAGATGAAATGATTATTTCATTATCAACTTTGGACATTGACAGGACGGTTCCTTCAAAGTCACTTAAAGGAAAAAAAGCCTCTTGAACCAGTGTTTTCGAATTAAAATCTAAACGAAATTTAAGCAATCCTTCAGAACGTAATGCCAACCATATGTAATTTTCTTTATCTACCTCCAGATATCTAACTGATTTATTAAAGCCCTTGAGTTGATACTCTTTATAGTTGTCACCTATCTTTTCGTACAAGGATACTCCGTTATAATTGGGAGATAAGATAAATTCCTGGTTACGATACGTAAAATTTCGAAAATCCCAAGCTCCGTTGCTAAAACCCATTTTTTTTAGCACTTTGTCATTCAATGTATAAGCCCCGGTATCATGACCCACAAAAACCTCATTATTAATAGAAGCTATATTCCATACCTGACCGTTTAATAGTAATTCAAAATCGTTGGTTTCTGCATACGGATCTCTATTCAAATAATATAAACCCTGATTAGTTCCTACATAATAATAGTCTCTATTTTTTATTGCAGCATATGTGGTTCCTAACTTACCGTAATAATCGTAAAAGTATTTTAGCGAAGAATTTAGTTTTAAATAATCTACTCCATAGTCCAATGCTAACCAAAGGTTATGCTCTCCATCTTGAAATATAGACAATACCGTGTTATTCTGTAAACCCTTTAACTTATTTATATTTTCGATTTTTTGATTATCAATATCCAAAATATATAATCCATTTGACACGGTGCCTAGAGCTACTCTGCCGTCCTGCAGTTTTAAAAACGAAAAAATCTGTGCTTTTTTAACTTCTTGAGAAAAAGGAAAGTCTATGGGAACAGCTTCTCCATTATCTAATTTATAAAGACCTTTTGTATCAGTTATTAATAACAAATTATCACCTATGTTCGTCACACCAATGATATTAGGATTTAACGCCGTATTATTATAAATAGGTAATAAACTTGTCCCAGACAACTTAAAAACACCATGTTTACTATCATTTACATAAAGATC
Organism: Aquimarina besae; assembly: GCF_042434905.1. Lineage (NCBI taxonomy): Bacteria > Pseudomonadati > Bacteroidota > Flavobacteriia > Flavobacteriales > Flavobacteriaceae > Aquimarina > Aquimarina besae. Next base: position 1,980,595 of record NZ_CP170199.1, on the reverse strand, counting down.
GTTATCTATTTTATAACTCCACTTAAAACAACAAGGTGCAGGAATTTTAGTGATGATATTACCTTGATTGATATATAAATTACTAAAAGTTTGAAATATTGCTTCGTTGTTAATTTCATGAATCCGCCAGCACTCTTCTATGCTTTCAGAAACATTTTTATCATCACCATTCAATAATGAAATGTCATAGGTGTTATATCCTTTATTATTTAACAAACCAAAATACCCATCTGCACCGAAATATATTGAATCATTATTCTTAACAAATAAACTTCTATTTACCATCGCATTATTCGTTGCTACAGAATTCCATTCGCTACCATCAAAAATTAAAACCTTGTTCTCGTTTGCTATATAAATGTTTCCATCTTCATCTTGTCCTATATCCCACGATTGTGCTCCAAACCCCATTGACTTAGTATCATAATGAGTGATCTCTGGTAAAATTTTATTTTCGATTGTTTGGGAAAAAGAAAGGAATTGAAATAGAAAAAATAAAGGGTAAATACGATTCATTCAATACTATCTTTATACTAGTGCAGTCTCTCAAATATAGCGAAATTAATCTTAACATGTCTTATAAAATTATACTCAAAACAAATTCAATAAACTTCCTTAATTTTTTAATTTCATCAAGAAATAAGAAACTTACTTAATAATCGTATTATTTTCTAATGTCCATATACCTCTTCAACACAGATATAAAGACCAATAGAGATGTACTCCATAAAAGGGTTCAATGATATTTATCATTCGTTTTTAAAGTATTACAGATTATTTTTATGAACTGAATAACTCTTTAAGATATGCTCGAAAGATATCTACCCATTTTTGTGATCCTGGCTATCCTCTCTGAAATTTTGGGAACTGTTGGAGGTTTTGGTTCATCCGTATTCTTTGTTCCTGTCGCGAACTTTTTTTTAGATTTTCAAACTGTACTTGGACTTACTGCATTATTTCATTTGTCCAGCAACATCACAAAAATTGCTTTTTTTAAAAAAGGATTTGACAAAAAATTAGCATTATCACTAGGTATACCCGCCATTTTGTTTGTCTCTGTAGGTGCTTACCTAAGTAAATATTTTGATCCTAAAATACTCACTTGGTTTCTTGGTTTCTTTTTAATTGGGTTAAGCCTTCTTTTCTTAATCTTTACTCAACTCAAAGTAAAATCCACCACAAAAAATGCTGTTTTAGGAGGTACCTTATCTGGTTTAAGCGCTGGACTTCTAGGTACAGGAGGAGCGATCAGGGGTATTACCATGTCTGCATTTAAAATGAACAAGGATACGTTTATCGCTACTTCTGCAATAATAGATCTGGGAGTCGATTTTAGTCGAACAATTGTATATTATTTTAATGGTTATATAAAACAGGAAATATTATATTTAGTTCCAATCTTGATTGTGGTTAGTATTTTAGGCACCTGGATAGGAAAGAAAATTTTAAATAGGATATCTCAGGAACAGTTTAGACGATTTGTCTTATTTCTTATTCTGTTTATTGGAATTGCTAGTATCCTGATTAATTTATAATCTTAAGAGTTTTGGAAGATATTCTAAAGCCTTTCCGTCTCTTTTTTCAAAATATTCCTTTGCATGTTTTGGCAACCAATAATTATCTATGAAATTAATAAAAACTGGTAATAATTGATTACTATACTGTTTCACTTCTACTTCCTGTCCATTAGGAAGTCTATGTAAATACATTTTATATTCTCTGTTATACTTCGGAAACTTTTCTTCGAGATATTTATCGAAATGAAGACCAACACTTACATCTGGTCTCATCTCTTTACCGTCTATAGCATAATTTGGTAAAATATAGCCTTCTTGTTCAAAACGTCCGTACAATCTGATAAAAAGTTCACTCAACACTGAAAAATAACCAGGCGCTACTCGATCCCAGTTATCATTAAATCTTAGTACAAAATTGGGGATTTCTAAACGTTTTGTATTATAATATCCTCTGACTCTTATCAATGGTAATACTTGATTCGTAACCCATTTTCTAAATTTTTTTGCGCTATTGGTCTCACTTCTAAAAATTAAAGCATACAAACCACTTTCTGAAATCAAATTCACATTTTGCATTCGACCACCCTTATAAATCTCAGTTGCAAAACGTTCTTCAGGATCTAAGGAACTCCATATTTCTTTTGGGTTTTTCAGTTCTAATATCGTTGTGACCTCATCTGTAATAAACCATATCTGGTTATCTATTTCTATAGAGGTCAATTGTTGAAAATAGTTGGTGTTTTCTTTTTTAGAGATTGTTGAGTCCATTACCTGAATTTTACTGATAACACATATTATGAAGCTCCTACAAGCTTAAGAAATTCATATACCAAAAATGCTGGCCAGACTATTGCCTTAAGAATACCTAACACACCCATCCAAAAACTGCTGGCGTGACTTATATAATAAATTAATGCTCCAATAATTCCTAATCCGTATACAGTATTTGAGGAGGCTTTTTTTTGTACTTTATCCTTCATTTTGTAGTATGTTTTGTACCTTAACTGTTCTGCATTCTACCTATTGCGCAGCTAACAAATGATCTTGCCTTTCTTCCCAAATTATTAGTATCATTTACCAAAGGATATCCAAGCCTGGTTAGTTCTTTTTGAACGGTTTCAATTCCTTCATCTGTATCATAACTAAAAGAAACTGTACAATCATCTGTGTTAACGGAAATATCTCTGACTCCTTTTAGAGAATGTAGCTTTTTTGCTATCGTACTTTCACAGCCACTACATTTTAAATTCTGAATTTCTACGGTTGTTTTCATCTGTTCTTTTTTTATTATTTCTTCATTATCGGAAGGAATTCGTCATAGAAGATTTCGCCTATTATTGATTTCAATGTTATGACTCATTTCATAATCACATTTACCCCGCGTAAAAATAAGGCTCATCGTATTCTATTACTATGACTATTATCAGACTTTTAAGATATTTAAATGATAGATATCATTTTTATTAGGTAACAGCAAATTTATCTTTATAGACATCATACGTATAAAATTTATGACACAATCACTAAGAATAGTAGAAAGAACAAAAGCTTTTTTTACAGAAATTGGCGACTTGTCATATTTCTCAATTCGTTTTTTTAGAGAAGTCTTCACCAAACCATTTGAATTTCAGGAACTCCTACGTCAATGTTATCACATCGGTAATCGATCTTTACTACTGGTTGGTGTAACTGGTTTTATACTTGGATTAGTTTTTACACTGCAATCCAGACCTACACTAATGGAATTTGGAGCAGAGTCTTGGATGCCTTCTATGGTTGGTATCTCTATCGTAAGAGAAATTGGACCAGTAATTACTGCATTAATTTGTGCAGGTAGAATAGGTTCGGGGATTGGCGCAGAACTAGGATCTATGAAAGTTACCGAGCAAATCGACGCCATGGAAGTATCAGGCACAAACCCATTTAAATATCTCGTAGTTACCCGTATCACCGCTACAACACTCATGCTACCCTTACTTATCATTTTTGGCGATGCCATTGCTCTTTTTGGCTCTGCAATTATAGAGAATCTAAAGGGAACTGTATCTTATCAATTGTATTTTAACCAAGTTTTTGATGCCATAAATTTTAGTGATATTATTCCTGCTACGATAAAATCGTTCTTTTTTGGTTTTGCCATTGGACTAGTTGGATGCTACAAGGGCTATCATTGTAAAAAAGGAACCGCAGGAGTAGGAGAAGCATCAAATTCTGCAGTGGTGTACACTTCAATGTTATTATTTGTGATTGATTTTATTGCTGTATTTGTGTCAGACATTTTTTTTGAAATTTGATATGATAAAAAACACGTCAAACATATCGCCCGTCTTAGAACTTAAGGAACTACGAAAAAGTTTTGGTAATAATCACGTATTAAATGGGTTTAGTTTACAATTATTTGAAGGAGAAAATCTTGTGGTTATGGGTAAATCCGGTTCAGGAAAATCGGTAATGATTAAATGTTTAGTGGGTCTAATGCAAGCAGATAGCGGCAGCATCAGGATTAAAGGCCAGGACATAACTGTATTAGGACAAACCGAATTAGATCTTTTACGAACAGAAATTGGTTTTTTGTTTCAAGGAAGCGCTTTATATGACTCTATGACCGTAAGGGAAAATCTGGAGTTTCCGTTACGCAGACATAAAGAAAAACTAAAAATGCAAGAAACCACAGAAGCTTTAGTCATAGAAGCTTTAGAAAATGTTGGTCTGACAAATGCTATTGATTTAATGCCAGCAGAGCTGTCAGGCGGTATGCAAAGACGCATTGCGCTTGCAAGAGCCCTGATATTAAAACCTAAAATTATTTTATATGACGAACCCACCACGGGATTAGATCCTATCACTGCCAAAGAAATTATCCAACTGATGCGAAGTATTCAGAAAAAATATGGGACATCATCTTTGATAATAACTCACGACGTAGATTGTGCCAGAGTAATTTCTAATAGAATTATTCTGTTGGTAGATGGAATTAATTATGCTCAAGGTACATACCAGGAGTTATCTCAATCTGATGATCCCCAGGTCAAAGCTTTCTTTAAACACTAAGTGACAAATAAAATCAGTTATTATGCAAAAATCAGCTTCACAAAAATTCAAATTAGGTGTTTTTACAGTGATAGGAACATTATTGTTGGTAACTGCGCTTTATTTTGTCGGAAATCGCCAGAATTTATTTGGTAGAAGTATCAAAATCAAATCAGAATTCACCAATGTAAATGGTTTGCAACTAGGAAATAATGTACGCTATTCTGGGATTGATGTAGGAACTGTAACTAAAATTCAGATGATAAGCGACTCTAGAATTATGGTAGAAATGCTTATTCAGGAAAGTATAAGAGAACATATTAAAAAAGACGCGGTAGCTACCATTGGATCTGATGGGTTGGTTGGTAATATGATTGTCAATATTATCCCTCGAGAAAGTAAACTACCTTCGGTGATATCGGGTGATACTATAAAATCCTACAGCAGAATTGGGTCTGATGATATGCTTACTACGCTTAATGTGACCAACGAAAATGCCGCTTTGCTCACTGCAGACTTATTAAAAATAACTACAGAAATTATTGAAGGTAAAGGAACATTGGGTTTATTGATCAATGATTCAACTATGGCGCAAGACCTGAAGCAAACGATATTTCAACTAAAAAAAACAAGTACTGGAGCATCGAAAGCTATTAATGAACTAAATGATATTATTTCGTCTATTAACAAAAATGAAAGCGTTGCCGGTGTCCTACTAACGGATAGTATATCTGGTCAAAAAATGAAAACAATTGTTAGTAATTTGGAACAATCCAGCGTAGATATAACTGAAGTTACTAAAAATCTTGATTCGGTTTTAAAAGAGGTTGTTTCCGGAAAAGGCGCATTGCGTTATTTAACAGAGGATCAATCATTGGTTCAGAATATAGATTCTACAATGAATAACATAAAAGAGGGAACGAACCGATTTAACCAAAATATGGAAGCACTGAAACATAACTTCTTCTTTAGAGGATACTTTAAGAAACAAGAAAAAGAACAGAAGAAAATAAAGAATTAATCCTAAAATCATTAATATGAAAATTGAACATCTTGAAGAACGGATAATTGACTACCGAACCTCTATCAAAACCGTGGTTGATAAACGATTGCTTTGGAAAACAACAACAAAACCATTACTGATCAAAACATTAAAAAGCATTGTAAAACTATATCATATCGGTTGGAAAGTTCAGGAATTGAGCTGGATTCATAATAATGAAGCAGTCAATATCACTTTTGACTCTTTTCCAGAAGAATTGATAGATTGTACAAACCAGATTCCTGCATTTCAATTTTTACCTGGCGGGGCATTGATTTTTTCTCAAGCTTATAATGGTGATGTCTATGTTTTTATGCTATTCCCAGAAGTTGAAAACGCAACACAGGAAAGTAATATGATAGAATTGGGCATCTATACTCCCGAAACCATTACTGAAAAGCTAATTATTGAAAAAGCAGATGAATTCCTAAAAGAAATGATCCGGTGGGAGGTACCAACACTCAAAACCAAAGTAGGTTTTTCACAGTGATTCTTCAACACTCTTATACCTAAAACAATCAAATTTTGATAATATCCGTTGGAGTTTCTACCAGAATCGTGATATCTCCCCTTATAGCAATAGGCTGTTTCAGGATTCCAGGATTATGCCTGATCATTTTTATCCAATCATCAGAAGAAAAATCATGATGCTCAAAGTTTTTTTTATAAGATGGATGATCCTGATTTACCAGGTCTTTAATTTCTATACCCAACCTATCGGCAATTTCGGCAATCTGTGTTCCTGTTAAGGGTGTTTTTAAAATGTCAATTTGTTGGATAGGCAATCCTTCTGCTTTTGCGTAGGCCAGTGTTTGCTTAGCTCTTACAGATTTAGAGCTATAGAACAAAGTTATTTGTCGATTGGATGTTGCTATTTCTCCCATAACCTTTATTAATTTTTATTATGAGTAATGATATGATGTTTCAACAATTGATTTAAACTTTCTAAGTAATCGGACAATAGTTTTTCTTCCATTTCTTTTGTATTGATTGCAGGAAGCGTAAGAGGTTGTTCTTCCAAAAATTTATACAACTCAGGATACCTTGTCTCTATCAAGGTTGTTAATTCATTAATCTGGATGATTAAATATTCTGGAGTAGCCATTACCTTTAATATTTTTAATTTCGATAGATCCTAATGTAGTGTAAAGAAACTTGAATTAATATGATATTTATCACACCAAAAGCATGCAACAATCAGATTATCAATTAATAGCATTTGCAATTTTATAATCTACAACAGTTGATTCAAAATATTCAAACTTTTGCTTTTTGAGATTCCAAATGGCAGTCATGGATTCTGGAATTAATAATCCATCATAGTTTTTGTATGCTCCGACTTCTCCAGTAAAATCTTCTAATGTAAGATCTCTATACCTTTTCGTTTCAAAACGATCTATCAATCCATTTTGATTAAAAAAGAAAAAACCTTCTAGCGTAAGATCTCCTTTCACCATAGTAGCTTTTACACTTGTGATATCCATTGTTTTCCAAGAAATATTAGGATCCAAAAACCCGATAGGGAACCAAATTAACTCTCCTAAATACCTTCCTAATGAGCTTTGATCTACCTCTAATCCCGAAAGTTGAGCTACATTTTTCAGGCCCAAAAAACTAACTTTTACCTCGCCTTTAGCATTTATACTCTTATCTCTAATGAGCATCGGTAAGCTTTTTGCTTTCCATATAAATCCAGAATTCGTAGAAGACATATATTGAGTTGCTGTAAACTGTATCCATTTTTTATCAGGATTATCTCTTATTCTTCCCTTTTGGTTGAATACAACATTACAATGTTTTAGTTTACCCACTACTCCAACTTTAATCAAATAGTTTTTCACTAAATCAGGAAGTGTATCCAAATCTTCTAATAAAATCTTATCGTTAGATTTTATGTTAGCATCAAAAAGAACTTCTTTTTCTTTTTCTACATTACTGTTAAATGACGAAATCCCAACTATACCCACTACTGTTAGTAAGATTACAATTCCAATAACTATCGATAAAACCATTTTTACCACTTTTTTCATTATGATCACTTTCAATTAAAATTAAGTTAGTCTATACTTAATCCAAATGAGGAAAATCATACATTCATGTAAACCTTGAGAACCACTTACTGATTTATGTCATTTTTATTTTAGGTATTATGTTATAGTTTCAGTACAAAATTCGTATAAGCCATGAAAACTATTTTATATGCCACAGATTACACAGATCATTCTTTATCCGCTTTGCAGTATGCGTATGATCTTAGTACCAGAATAAAAGCAGAATTGATAATATTACACGTCTTTGATATTCCATCATTCTCGGGTACGCTGATCATAAGCCCTTTGAATAAAACGGTAAAAAGAGCGTATGCAGAACAAAATTCTATGATAAAAAACTATTGTGCAAAGCATCTGGGAGATGATTTTGATGATAATAACGTAAGAACCTCTGTTATCAAACACATGTCGGTTGTAGATGGTATTCTTGAAAAAGCAAATAGCTTATCTGCTGATATGATCATTGTTGGTATAAAAGATGAAAATAGCAAGCGTGGTCTGCTAGAGGGAGATATCGCCAAAACATTAATTACCAAAGCTCCTTGTCCTCTTTTAGTGATTCCGGATAAAAGTAGTGCTAAGCAGATAAAACATTTGGTATATGCCACTGATTTTGAAGAAAGAGACATTTTTGCTATTGAAAAATTAGCACATCTGGCCTCGCCGTTTGATGCTCAAATTCACGTAGTACATATTTCTACCAAAGACACAGAGGACGAAGAAAGTAAAATGGCGTGGTTTAAGGAAATGGTCACTCAGAATGTAAATTATCCTAATTTAGACTTTGATAATTTGATATCTGATAGTATTTATGATAAACTAAACATTTATCTAAAAGATAAAAAAGCAGATCTGATATCCCTTTTAGAACGTGAAGATAAAGGCTTTCTGAAAAAACTATTTCATAGAGATTTAGTAAAAAAAGTAGAATCCCATACTTCCATACCAGTGCTAAGTTTCAATTCTTAATGTAAAATATCATTGTTTTACAATCAAGTATTACTTTTCTAGTATTTCTAAATCAGGTTTTAAAATACGACCATCGCCCATTTCGATGATTCGATCGGTTTTATTTGCAAAATCAAGATCGTGTGTAACTACTAACAACGAAAGTCCTTGCTCGTGACTTAATTGATTAAAAATGTTAAAAACATTATCAGAGTTATAACTATCCAAATTTCCGGTCGGTTCATCGCCCATAATGATTGATGGATTGTTGATTAAAGCCCTGGCGATAGCAACCCGTTGTTTTTCTCCACCCGATATTCTTGATGCTCTTTTTTTTGCAAGATGATCTATCTTTAAAACTTTTAGTTTTTCTATTGCATCATGCTCAATTTCCTGTACTGTTTTTTCTCCTAGTTTTTTGGCAGGTAGCATAACGTTTTCTATAACTGAAAACTCGGATAACAAATAATGAAACTGAAATACAAAACCAATGTGTTTGTTTCTAATGTAGGAGAGTTGTTCTCTTTCTTGCCCCGTAACAAGTTTATTGTTCAGGAACAATTGTCCTTCGTAATCTGTATCCATTGTAGATAAAATATAGAGCAAGGTTGATTTACCACATCCGGATTTCCCCATGATTGACGCAAACTCTCCCTCACGAACCTTAAAACTTATGTCTTTTAATACATGAAAGAGTACGGGTTTTTTAAAATATTTATTGATCTTTTTTGCTTCGAGAACTATTTCCATAATGTTTCATTATTGGCCTCTTATAATTCTAACAGGGTCTATTTTTTTCGCTTTCCTTGACGGTAAATAGCCCGCCAAGAATGTAGAGATCAGTGCAAACGTAATCCCAATTACGTAGAACCAAGGATTATGATTAATTGGATAGGTCTCTACTGTCGGCAATGCTTCTGTCTTAAAAGGTATACGATCAATGGCACTGGACAAGATAAAACCTATGAACAACCCTAAAACCCCACCAACTACACCAATGATCATAGCCTGACTCATAAAGATTAATTGCACATCCTTACCAGAAAATCCAGTAGCTTTTAGGATCGCAATATCATTCATCTTCTCATATATAAGCATATTCAAAATATTATAAATCCCAAATCCTGCCACTATGAGTAAAGTAATAGAAACCGCATAGGTAATTAAATTTCTAATCGCTGTCCCAGTCTCGAATTGCGCATTAGCAGTATTTATATCGACTGCTTTGAGCTTAAACTGCTGTTCGATTTTTTTTGCTAAAGGAATCGATTTATTAATGTCATACAATTTCACGTTAATGTCGGTAATATAATTTTCTGCTTCTCCTAGTATTTTTTGTACCGTTTTTATGTTAGTAAAACTCTGAATATTATCAACATCCGCAATACCGCTCTGAAATATCCCAACGATTTTAAGCGGAAAAACATCTCCTTTTATTGGACTTATCTGTACCCGATCACCAACATCCAACGACATTTTATCTGCAATTCCCGAGCCTAGTAAAATACTATTTTCATTATTCTTTAAATCTTCAGGTTCACCTTTGACTATATAATCTTTGAAATTGAAAAGCTCTACCTCTTTCATAATATCAATCCCAGTGATATTGCCTCCAATTTCTATTGATCCTGCTATGTAGAATGCCTGTGTCCTTATTTGGGGGATAGCACCACGTACTTCTGGATTTTTATTCAAATAATCAATTATTGGCAAGACATTATGGATCCGCTTTTGACTTTGTTTCGGTTTAACAGAATGTACAACATTCAGTGTATTCTGAAACTCTTCATAGAGATCTACAGGCTGTTTTTCTGAAGGTTCAATTTCATTATAGATATGAATATGGGGAGTTTGATTAAGTATCAGATCATCAAGCATTCCGTTTAGTCCGGTCATAAAACAAACCAATGTAATGTATGCACCTATACCAAAAGTTACTCCAAGTGCAGCCGTAGCAGTCTGTTTGATCTTGGTAACCAAATGCGTTTTGGCAATGTTCAATATGACTTTCCAGTTGATCATTTGTCAGGTTTATAAACCCAGGTTTCTTTTGTAATTCCAGATAGGATTTCTACCATATCCATACTTTGTAACCCAATTTCGATTTCTTTGATACCATTTTCTGTTTTCACCTTGGCGTTATCTGTTATGTAATGTTTCGGAATGGTTAACACTTGTTTTTTATGTGCAATAATGATATTCGCCTCGCCTGATAAGCCCGGATACAAAACTTCTGGACTTTTATCAAAAAGGGCTTCTACCATAAAAGTCTGATTTCTTTCATCTTTTTTAGGATAAATTTTATTCACTTTAGCCGTAAAAATCTTTCCATTATAAGCGTCTAGTGTTACGATTACCTTTTGATCTTTGTTCAGTTTTACGATATCCACCTCATCGACTAACATTTCGATTACAAAAACTGTAGCACTACCAATGGAAGCAATTGGTTCCATTGTGTTTACGATTTCTCCAGAATTTTTGTATAACGCATACACTTTACCGTTGATCTTACTGTTTACGGTAAAATCTTTGGTAGTTATCAATGAAGTTTTATAATTATTTTCTGCCTGTTTAAGTTGTGTTTTTAATTCGTCTTTGGTTCTGTGATATTTATTCCTTAAAAGATCTAAAGAATTTATAGAAAGCTCATACGCTAATTTCTTGGTGTCATACTCTACTTTAGATCCTATCTGTTGGTTCCATAAGTTTTTTTGTCGACAATAATTAATAGAATCATTAATCAATTTAAGCTCTGCTGAATGAATCTCATCTTTTATTCCATTAAGAATTGCAGCATTTCCGTTATAGCTTTTCCGGGCAAGTTCTAAGGACAGCTTAGCATTTTCTGTATTTAATTTTGGATTGCTATTGATAATCTGTAATAATGGAGTTTCTTTTGTCACAATATCGCCTTCTTCCACCAGGTTTTTATCCAGAATACCATTCACCGCAGCATATACCTCATATAAGCTATCCGGCTGAATGGTAACAGATGAATATACAGATTCTGTAATATCAGTAATGATGGGTTGTATCTTTTCCTCTTTACCGTCGCAGGAAACCAAAAAAGAACCAAAAAAGAGTACGACCAAGAATCTATACATGGGTTGATTTTTATTCAAATTTCAACGAAAACATAGTGTTTCGGAATGATATATATCATTTTTAAAAAGAAACAGAGTAGCTATTTTTGAGATAGATTTAAAATTATATAACGATGACAATAAACATTCAATTTGTACAAATGCCAACTAGTGAATATATGGAGGGATATGTACAAGAGAAACTCGAAAAATTGTATAAAAAATATGATTGGATCATCAAATCTGATGTGTTTTTTAAAAAAGAAAATGATCCAAAAGGAAATGGAAAAATTTGTGATATGGAATTAAGTCTTCCCGGTCCAAAAATATATGCAACTTCTAATGAGAAAAATTATGAGCTGGCGGTGAAAGAAACACTAAAGGATTTAGAGAGACAACTGAAAAAAAGGAAACAAGAAATGAAACCTTACATCTAAAATAAAAACCCAAAAACTGATATTTGTCATATTTTATCTAAAACAAACAAACTACTTTGGTACGGTAGTTAAATAACAGTTCTTTAGTATAGTGATTAGTTATAAAACAGATTTTTAATTGTAGAAATATAATTGAGAATCTTAGGAGATATTAGAAATATTTTTAAACAGTTATTAATTCTAGAATGGCTTTAGTCATAAAGTAGTATTGTAGAATACGTACGGTTTATCATATTCTTAATATCTTTAGGAAACAGGGATGTTTAAGCATCCCTGTTTCTATCTTACATAGTAAAGACATAGGCGAATATTCTTGCGAAGCAATAGAAGTCGAAACAGAGAAATTGACTATATTTTTTCAAGAAAATAACCTGATTTCGATATTTAATTATAAATGGAACATTGAAGGTAATCGTACCGAAAAATAAAATTAATTTCTTTGTTGGAAACAGGTAGGTGTACGCTTACCTGTTTCTATTTGTAAAATACTGAAGTCGGCAAGCCTAACAATCCCAATCACTTGTGATATTTATCATTTCATAGAAGGTACAAAGCTATTATATTCATTCTGCTTATTAAAAATAGTTATGATATGAAGTACTATCTTAATACATCCATCGATAAAATATCTTTTGAAGAAGCTATAGCTAAAGTAATTCATGAACTTAAAAATGAAGGTTTTGGGATATTGACTAAAATAGATATGAAAGCTATTCTCAAGGAAAAGTTAGACGCAGACTTTTATAACTATACTATTTTAGGAGCTTGTAATCCTTCTTTTGCTTATGAAGCCCTGCAAACAGAAGATAAAATTGGTACGATGCTTCCTTGCAATGTAATTGTGCAAGAAAAAGAAAAAGGAACCATAGAAATTTCTGCAGTAGATCCTAAAGCGTCTATGATTTCTGTAGAGAATAAAAATTTAGCCAGAATAGCAGAAGAAATAAGGGGTAAGCTAAAAAGAGCCATAAAAAGCTTGGACTAAAAACACTCCTCTTCAATATATTCTCATTGTATCTCTACTTTTAGTACTTCTGCTTCTTGATGTATTATTAGTTCTCAAACCTCTATTTGTTGTGGTACCTCTATTTCTCGTAGTTGTTGTATTTCTACTTCTTGCGGTTCTACTTCTGTTGTATCTTTCTCTATTATCGCTATGGTAACCTCTGATATTATCACCATAATAATCCCGTATTCTTACATAGCGTGATCTTCGTAAATTAATATTATTATATCTGGGAGGAAGTACACTAAGCGTTATCCATACACCATTATCCAGATATATATAATTTCTAAGTGATAAATCGTAATAAATCATATAATCAGGAAAATAAACATAGCGTACCATTTCTACTCGATTAGGATAAAACCACGGTGGCAGAGGTGCATCAGATCTGGATGTAATAATAACCGGTCCGCAGCTTCCTATGATCCATAAACTTACTACGATAATTACGATATACAACTTACTTTTTTTCATCACTACTGTATTTGTATTCTCTTCAAGTTAATTAAGAATAGAGCAAAAATAAATGACATATGTCACTGATATATTAGTGAAAAAGAGATTATAAATATTGGAATATTTCTGTACTATTTTTGTTGTCTCGATCTTCCGAAACCATATATAAACTGTGCGAAAAAACCTTTAGGTATCTTTTCATCACCAGGAAAACCAATTTTAATAGTACCACTATCTTCGGGTATATAATTGGTTTTAAAAATATAATCCCAGAGACTTAAACTAATTCCGAAATTCACACCATAAGAACCTTTTGGTAAAATATAAGAATGATGATATAAATGCATCACCGGATTGTTGAGAATGTACTTTAATGGACCCCAGGTAATTTTAATATTTGCGTGGTTCAAATGGCCGATAGCTATTGCCATAAAATGCACAATATAAGCTTGTTCCAGCTCAAAACCACCTAAAATCATTATCCCAATTGTCTTTAAGGGTTTATAGAATATATTTTCCATCCAATGATAACGAAGATGTGCTGCAAAACCCATTTCCTTTACTGAATGATGAATTTTATGAAACCTCCAAAAGAATGAATATTTATGAAGTAACACATGTGTAAACCACTGTACGAAATCTAATATGATAAAAAAGACAACTAGTTGACCCCATTTGGGCAAAGCTGATATATCAATTAGGGTTAAGCTCTTTGCAGAAATCCCTATATCACTAAAAAAAACACTTAGTAATTCATAAAATCCTCCGATTACAATCGCGAAAACAAAAAAATTGAAAAACATGTAAAATCCATCTAGCCAAAAATCTTTTCTAAAAATGGATTGTTCTTTCCGCCAGGGAAAAACTATTTCTAAGCCCCAAACCAACATTGAAATTGTTATCAGACCCCAAAAATAGTTTGTATACCAAGGAACGTCAAATAGTATCGAATTCCATGTCCATCTAATATTATCTACAAAAGCGTCTATAAATGCACTTACATACTTTTCCATACTATCTCGCTTTTTTTTAACGATAATATCATATTACTATGATAGGGATTGCTAAAATAAGTCTTTTTATAATTATTAAATTATTGATCTGTTATGTTAAAGTTTTAAAAGTACAGAAAGTGATCAGTTATTGCAGTAACAAAAGTTACACTTGATTTTTTTTTTGGTAATTACAGCTGATTATAGTCGTTCAAATATTCAAATATTTTAATTCAGATTTAAATCCTTTCTGGCTAAATAAAAATCCACTTTTTCGCAAGATTTATCTTGAATCCTGTCTTCCATTTCTGTCAATGTCTTTGGTGGTGGAACGATTACTTTGTCTCCTTTTTTCCAATTTAGAGGTAATGCCACTTTATATTTATCAGAAATCTGTAACGCCTCTAGTGCTCTGAGGATTTCATCCATATTACGCCCTACATTTAATGGATAATACATGATAAGCCTTATTTTTTGATACGGATCTATGAAAAATACGGCTCTTACCGCTGCAGTTTCACTTTCATTGGGTTGCAACATACCGTATAATTTAGCTACCTTCATATCAATATCGGCTATGATCGGAAAATCCAAATAAACTTTTGTTTTTTCAAGTACATTATTCACCCACGCAAGATGAGAATGAATGCTATCGATACTTAATCCTATCAACTTTGTATTCAATGCTTCAAACTCCTTACGGCGTTCTGCAAAACCACTTAATTCTGTGGTACATACGGGAGTAAAATCTGCAGGATGTGAAAACAAAATCACCCATTTACTTTCGGCAAATTCAGAAAACCTTAGTTTACCGTGAGTAGTTACTGCTTCAAAATCCGGTGCATTATCCCCAATTCTAGGTATCATATTTATTTCTTTGTCTGGTGTTTCCATGATTCTTTTATTTTTTAAAAAGTTAATTAATCACATTCATCAATCGCAATTGCCAGTTATTATTCTTTGTTTTTACTGCAACGAGGTGAGGTGAAACTATATGTGACTCTATCGCAGGACGCCATTTCATTTTCTCTTTTGTTAAAACCAAATTTTCAGGGCCTTGTAAATGCATTATTACGTTCCCAGAAGGATCAATAATCACTTCATCATAACTATAAGACACCACTTTTTTAAGTAATAGATCATTAGTCCCTAATTCGTCTTTAGAAACCTTTAGAACAATTGCGTTTCCATTTTCAAAAGTGGTTGCATTTACAAATTCAGGTTCAATAACCGTCTTTCCACTTTTATCGATATATCCATAATAATAAATACCTTTAATCATCTTTTTAATCAAACATCTTCCTTCATAAAATGCTGGATAAGGTATCGGTTCTTTATATAAATTCTTCTTTTTGGATTTTGGATCAATCTCTGTTGCCCAAACCAAGTCATCCCTGTAATCGATTACGATTTCTCCCTTAGCATCTATAAATGCCCAGGTATTACCTTTTCTTATCGCCGATAACTCTTCATGAAAAGGTGTGATCTCGTCTATGTTTATGGTAATCTGTCCGATACTTATAGAAGGAAAGATAACAACACTTACAAATAAAATAAATACATTTTTCATTACTAACTTATTTAGGTTTATCCTCATAATGTATAACCTAAAGTGATCACATACAATGAGAAATATCATATCTGACAGTATTGATAAAAACACGAATAAAACATTGTTAATCTGATAATTATCATTAAAAAACGAGTGCCGATAGCGTATCTTAACTACTAGAACTAACAGATGTTAGCTTTTATATATAACACAAAAAACATAACGTCATGAAAAAATTAATTTTGGGTCTATTTATTCTGGGACTGACCCTCCCTTGCTTTGCACAAGAAGTGGAAAAACTCGAAGAAGTTATTGTTATAGCCACTAACTACAAATACCTGAATGAAGTAAATGAAGAAGCTGCGGATATCCCTGTAAAATTACTTGAAAAAAAAGTAGCAACTTATGATCTTAAAGGTTCAGATTTTTATCAGGATGAATATGACCTTTACTACGTTTCGTTTTACATCCCGGAAGGTAAAATTCTAGCAGCATATGACAAAGATGGAAATGTATTGAGAACCATTGAAAAATTTAAAGGTACAAACCTCCCTCCTGCTATTTATACAGCAGTAACAACCAGATTTCCTGGATGGGCCATAACAAAAGATGTATATTTAGTTAATTACCATAACAAAAAAGGAACTACCAAAAAGTATAAGCTACGATTAGAAAATGGTGATAAAATGATCAAGGTAAAAACTGATGAAGATGGTAATTTTCTATAGGTCAAATCAATTCTAAAAATAGAAGAGGGATTGCTATTGCAGTTCCTCTTTTTATGGATTTTTTAGTATAAAATTTCAAAAAACTGATAAAATAATGGATCAGCTTCGTCAAAAGAAATCTCAGAAACTTCAGCAAACTTTGGCCCATTTTTGCACCACTTGATAAATGCTTTGAGTTGATTTTCTTCTCCTTCAGCTTGGATATAAACACTACCGTCTGATAGATTTTTTACTGTACCTTTTATACCTAACTCCATTGCTTTTTCCCAGGTACTTTTTCGATACCATACTCCCTGCACTTTTCCTTTAACCAAAATATTATAATGCTTGAGCATAAAATTATGTTTCTATAAACCGTTCTAAAAAAGTTGAAAGATGAAAGTTAACGAAAAAACAATTAAAAATTCCCCAAATTGACAAAAATCAGTTCTTAAAAATCAAGTCTTTTGTACATTATTTTATCTAAAAAAAAGATATAAATAATTTGTTTTTATTAACTTAGAAGTAATTCTATTTATACCCCTATAATCCGAAATTAACCTGTCTTAAGATATCGAATGACTACCCTCATATTTGGGTTATTCTTTAGTTACTTACATTTTTTATATCGTAACAAATAAGACAAAATGAAATATTCTGTTGTCATTGTAGAAAATCACACCCTACTCTCTCAGGCTTTATCTGATTTAATCAATGGGTTTTCTAGATGCAAGGTGCTATATACTTGTAGAAACGGAGAGGAACTCATCACCCGATTTAAGAATAAAAAAAATATTCCCGAGATTGTACTACTGGACATTAATTTACCAAGGATGAACGGGATTGAAACCACATCCATGTTAAATAAAGAGTTTCCAAAAGTTAAAGTTTTAGCACTTTCGACCGAAAGAAATACAAAGACAATTCTAAGAGTTTTAAAAGCCGGGGCAAAAGGATATCTTCCAAAAGATACAGAAAAAAGTATTTTAGAAAAGGCACTGATCGAAGTTCAGGAAACCGGATTCTACCATACTAAGGATGTGACCAGCTTATTACTGCAATCTTTATATGCTGAAAAAGAAAATAATCGAGTCTTAAAAGAACGAGAAATCGAATTTGTAAAACAAGCTTGTACAGAAAAGACCTATAAAGAAATTGCGAGTGATATGTGTTTGAGCCCAAAAACAATAGAAGGTTATCGGGATGCCGTTTTTGAAAAGCTAAATTTAAAAAATCGAACAGCGATGGTACTCTACGCGATACGCAACGATATATTTACTCCATAGAAGGCATTAAATTGCATCGTTTTCTATGAACTCCCCCTATTGTAAATTATAAAATGACCTTAGAAAAAAACAGCATTAAAAATCATATCCTTAAGATTTTTAGGAAGCTCATCTCTAATGTCTTGCATCTCTCCAGGTGAAATATATCTTCTTAATACAAAAAAGGTAGTATGAATATAATGCTCTGCGATTTCATTGGATTCGAAGTCATATATAGATGTAACTCCATCAAAAGACCTCACTAAATCTATAAACTCTTCCATATGCTTTATGCGCGGTTTTTTCGACTTTATAGACCAACCGTTTACATACACAGCTTTTAAGAACATAGGTAGCTGTGCCATCAACTGTATAGATTCTTCTATCGAGATCATTTCTCTTAATCCGTGCAATACAGCAGATAAAATTCGTCCTGCTCTATCTGGATCATCAATCAAGTCCATTTCCTTAGCATACTCCTTTAAAAAAGTATTTGCTTCTACCGCGAATTGATTAAAATTGAGTGCCATAATAAGTCATTTTAGTTCCTAATTACTTGTAAATAATTGATTATTAAATTTATAGCCTTATCCCAAAAATTAATATGATAATTATCATATTAATTCCTCCAGACATCTTCTAATTTTGATTCTGTAAAACAATGAAACATGAAAAAAATTCTTGTCCCTATTGACTTTTCCGAGCATTCAGAATATGCTTTACAAGTTGCCGCTGATATTGCAAAAAAGCAACAAGCAGAAATTATCGTATTACATATGCTCGGCTTATCAGAAGCTATTCTCACAAAAGACGAAGCTCAAGAAGCTGCAGAAGCAATTTATTATTTAAGACTAGCAGAAAAAAGATTTAAGACGTTCTTAGATAAAGAATATCTAAAAGGCATTAAAATCACAGAAACTGTACAGAACTATAAAGTATTTAGCGAAATAAATGAAGTAGCTAATGAAAATGAAGTTGATCTTATTGTGATGGGTTCTCATGGTAGTAGCGGATTGAGTGAGGTATTTGTAGGTTCTAATACAGAAAAAGTAGTTCGTACTTCTGAAATTCCGGTTTTGGTCATCAAAAATCAGATTGATAAATTTAACATGAAAGAAGTAGTATTTGCTTGTGATTTTAAAATGGAAAATATCCGTGCGTATCATAGCGCCAAGCGATTATTCGGCTTATTCAATGCTACTTTACACTTAGTATATGTAAATCTACCAGGTGATCGATTTAGAAATTCAGATCAAATTGAAGAGCGAATAAAAGAATTTCTTTTTAAAGCTGATTCCGGTAATTTGGAAAATTTTGATAAAGTAGTGGTACAGAATGATTATTCTGTGGAGAGCGGTATTTTTAACTATTGCCAAAAAATAAACGCAGATGTTATCGCCATACCAACTCACGGCAGACGTGGATTATCACACTTCTTTAATGGAAGTATTGGAGAGGATATTGCTAATCACGCAAATAAACCAGTAATTACATTTAAGATCTAAGATTATATATATTTTAAAGTTGTGTTTGTATGGAACCGTCTGAAAATTGTCTTTTCAGATGGTTTTTTTATAATGTCCCCAATGCTATTTCTATCATTTTACTAAAAGTGGTTTCTCGTTCTTCAGAAGTAGTTCTTTCACCAGTTACTAGAGAATCTGAAATGGTGAGAATAGCCAATGCCTTTACATTAAACTTTGCTGCAATTGTATATAGACCAGCAGCTTCCATTTCTACACAAAGCACTCCAAATTCTGCCCATTTTTTATAGGAATCAAAATCATCTTCATAAAACTCATCTGCGGATAAAACATTTCCTGCCTTTATAGGAATATTATGCTCACGAGCATATAAAGCAGCTTTCATAAACAGTTCAAAATTAGCTGTAGGAGAATAATCAGAGTTGATAAATCTAGAATTATTAATTCCGGATGTAGAAGATGCTGCCATAGCAATCACTATATCTCTTAGTTTAACATCTTTCTGATAAGATCCAGAAGAACCTACCCTAATTAAGTTTTGTGCACCAAAATCATTAATCAATTCATGACAATAAATTAATGAGGACGGAATACCCATCCCTGTTCCTTGTACAGAAACTCTCTTACCATGATAACTACCAGTATATCCCAGCATTCCGCGAACCTTATTATAGCATACCGGATCATCTAAAAATGTTTCTGCAATCCACTTTGCCCTTAAAGGATCTCCAGGCAATAAAACAGTTTCTGCGATCTCTCCTCTCTTTGCTGCGATATGTGTACTCATATGATTTTATTTTGAAGTGACAAGGGCTACCCCTGAAGAGGTTCCCAAACGGGAAACACCCATATTTATATATTGTTTAGCAGTTTCAATATCTCTTATTCCACCAGAAGCTTTTATTCGTATCTTATCCTTGGCAATAGCTTTCATCAGCATTACATCTTCTATAGTAGCACCGCCAGTTCCAAAACCTGTCGATGTTTTTATATAGTCTGCTTCAGCTTCAATCGATAATTGACAGGCTATTTTCTTTTCTTCATCAGACAAATAACAATTCTCAAAAATGACTTTTAACACATGATCTCCAATGGCTTTTTTGATCTTGGCAATCTCATCACGCACAATTTCATGATACCCAGATTTAAGCAATCCTATATTCAGAACCATATCAATCTCATTTGCTCCATCATCAATACATTGCTTAGCCTCATATATTTTGGCTTTGGTAGTCATTCCTCCTAAAGGAAATCCTACTACGGCGGCTATTTTTACATCCGTTTTCATTAACTCACTACAAGCCAAACCAACATAAGCTCCGTTCACACAAACCGAATAAAAATTATGGTGTTTAGCCTCTCTACATAACTTTGTGATATCTGCTACCGTGGCTGTTGCTTTTAGAATAGTATGATCGATATACGTATTAAGTTCCATAACTATTTATAAGAATTTATAACGCTAATAATATCATTCTTTTGCAAAACTCCTGATTGCCTCCAGAGCTGCTTTCCTTTTTTGAATAAGAGCATTGTTGGCACACCTCTCACTTGGTATTTTGCTGCCAAAGGCTGATTCTTATCAACGTCTATTTTTACAATTTTCACCGCAGATCCTAGCTCATCTTTTACTTCTTTTAAGATTGGTGCCAATACTTTACAGGGACCACACCAATCTGCATAAAAATCAACTAATACTGGTGTTTCTGAATCAATAATATTGCTAAAACTATCTTTCATCTGTTTATGATTTATTATTTTTAAAGAGTTACACTTCGACTCAGCGAAGTGCAGGGATAGGATCGCCAATTAATCATATCAATGGGGATAATCCAGATTTTTATGGCTAACTTCCTTTTTGGTTTCTATTGATAAGCTGAAAATACTCTTTTTTTGTAAAAACATATTCATAGAATTTAAAAGAATATAAGATCCATCCAAAAGCGATAATAAAAATATCTCGCTGGTATACCCCTCTATAATCTGAATGAGTAAACATCAAATAGGATAATATTAACGCGATAACTCCTACCCATATCGCTAACAATTTTTGATATTTCCATCGAGTAATGAAACTTAGCACCAGGCAGTAAGAACAAAACGAAATTCCTGTTATGGTCGAAAAAACAGAATGTAACTCATTTTGAAACGAATCGTAAACGATACCTCGATCAATAGGCGCATGCAGGAATATAGCCGTCAGAAATAGTGAAATACAAAAAACAAATAATACTAAAACCTGGAGGTGAAAATCTTTCAAAAGTCTATAACCGTTAATAAACGTAATTGCGCTGAGCATTACAAATATTAAATTCATAATCCAGTTATTTGGAGTTTTTTGAGCTCCTAATTCACTTAAAGTATTTTCTGCAATACTATATTGTGGATCTGAAAAAAAAGGCAGCACAAATGCTATCAATAGCATAACGATATAAATTATCCAAAAAAGTAAATAACTCTTGTCTAAAACTCTTGGTAACATAATCAACCTATCAATGGTTTATCATTATATACTTTGATCAGATGCAAAATTTTATGAATCGGAATCTCAATAGAATAGGTTCCTGTATATGAAGGACAAATGATGCAATCATCAAAATAGAATGCTACAGTATCATCATTAACCACAAAATTGTTTTTATACACCTTGAAATCTTCTTCTGACAGCTCCCAACATTCGTAATACAATTCTCCAGAATTTATACTATTAGATATGATTTTATTAATGGTTGAAAGTAATTCTTTTTCAGAATTATCAATAAAAAAATCATTATAATAGATGAATTTATGGTTACCAAGATCAAAGTTCAGACACTCAAACATATATGTAGAATGTTTCATTCCTGAGTAATAGTTTTCTTTATAAAGTAGTACACTGATTAGGTTACTTTTTACCGAATATATTTTATAATCAATAATTCGTTTGTCCATACATCTCCCGATTCCGAGAGAGTCACAAAATATTACTTTATCTTCGAGAATTTCATTTTCTGTAGCTTCTATATTTAGGTAATTTTCTGCAAAGAAATCATTAAATCTGGTGTGATTAGTATCGATCTCTTCGTTGAGATAAGGGTATTTATAATCTAATATATATAGATCTTCCTCCTTGTAAAACTTTTTGGCAATTACTAATTCTTGTAGTTTTTTCTGATCATCTTCTGTTTCAACGAGACGCTCTACTTTAATGGATTTTGTTTTTTCTTGATTTAGTTCCAGACTTTCTTCAGAAAAGTAGTGAGTGCTATCTATAGTCTGATCACGTATTTGTTCGCTCTCTGTAGTATCTTTTTGTGGATTTTCTCTTATTTCAGTTCTTTTATTGCACGCCATCAAACTTACTATAGCAATTGTGATGATTAAGGTTCTCATATAGTCGATTTTAATTTATATAAATGTAGTTTCGAGAATGATCAAAAAATATGATATCAATCAGTAAACAGACAATAAAAAGGCGAGTTTCCTTTTAAGAAACCCGCCGTTATAAATAATTAAGTATGTAAAATATTAAAACAAGCCGTTACCAATAATTATTAAGCTATTTACTACTAAACTCAAGATAAGAAGGTCTAATACCAATTTAGGTTTCTGAACTGTTAGAATCGCAGCGTTATGTGCATTACATACTGCTACCGTAAGAAATACCAATAGCATTTGTATAAGACCATTACCATCAAATAAGGTAGTCATAATAGCGATAGATCCTAAACAAGTTGAGGCTATGATGGCCAAAGCAGAATATCCTATATAGTTTTCAGTAAAATCGGCATTTATTTTTGCATATAAAGTCATAGTAAATAGTTTTTTAATTTGATGTAAAATTAAAGTCTCTATTCAGAATTAAATATGACCGTTGTCAGTTTTAGAAAAAATCTAATATCTCAAATTTTTGGAGTTTTCATTTCAACTTTTACTTTTTGTTGTCCAACTAATTCTACAGTAGTTGAAGCAAACCTGACTTTATCATCAGTTTTAAGAACTTCCTCGTAGATCCTTTGATGTAGCAGATCCTTAACATATCTTCTTTTTTTATAATCTACGATATATCTAAGATTCAATTGTACCCAATTATCTGTTATTGTTATAGAAAGACTTGGTTCTACCTTTGCATCTTCAATATAATATCTTTTTACGACATCATTCCATTTTGATCTGGATTCAATTGCATATTTTGATAAAATTTCGGAAGCCACTTTTAGCATTATCGATTTTGCTAATTCTATATCAGAATCGTAATGTACTGGAAGATCGAACTCATCCCAGATAAAAGGGAAATCTTTAGAATAATTATAAACAGGCCCCTTGAATACAAAGGCATTACTTAATTTGACAATTCTACCGCTGTAATTATCTGTACTTACCCATTTGCCTATCTCCATCATAGTCGTATAGATGCTATCGACATCAATAACATCTCCTTTTATCCCATTAATTTCAATCCTATCTCCGGGTTTATAGACTTGCACTAAAAATATATAAATAGAACCCGCAATACTTAAAATTAATTCTTGTAAGGTAAAAGCAATACCAGCAGTAAAAAGACCTATAATGATGGTAAAATCTTTAATATTTCCTGTAAAAAAGGAGAACGATAAAATAATTAATAAAATGTAACCAATAATCTCAACTCCTTTTTGAGATTTATATCTGGTAGTAGTATCTGGAAGGTTTTTCCTTAGAAAACTTCTTATAAATCGAATTATGAAAACAATACATAAAACCCATAAAAGGTATTTCAAAATACTGGTTGCCGTAGGATATTCTGATAACCATTCGTTTATAGCTCTAATTGATTCCATAAATATTATATCGCCCTACTTCTGTTAAAATCTTTCATACATATTTAATCTATTCTTTAGCATATTCATTTCGTTTTGAATCTTATGAACTTTTTCTAATAATCTTATGATTACTTCAACTCCTTCAAGATTTATTTCCAGCTCTTTATGAAAAAGTAAAATTTGCTCAAGTCGGGGTAGTTCTTCCAGGTAAATAAATGATGTTTGTTGAAAGGTAATTATTTCTATCAATCCAAACTCCTGTAAGGAGTGTAAAAACGAATGTTCTATTTCGTGACTTTCACAAAATTCTATAACGGGTATAAGATGCTCCTCTGCCATAACAATTTAGATTTATAGTCTGGATAATTCTCTAAATAATTCTTTTTGTTTTGGGGTCAGGTTTTTTGGTGTTTTAATAGTGTAGGTAATGTATAAATCTCCAAACTGCCCTTCTTTCTTGTATAAAGGGAAACCTTTACCTTTCAATTTAACTTTTGTGTCATTTTCTGTTTCCGGTTTCACCTGTAGTTTCACTCTTCCATCAAGGGTATCGATCATTATTTCACCACCCAAAACCGCAGTGTAGATATCTATGTCCTTTTTCAAATATAAGTCTCCTTTATCACGTCTAAAAGGAGTTGTATTTTCTATGATAAAAGTTATATATAAGTCACCGCTGGGTCCGCCTCCAATCCCTGGGCCACCGTGACCTTTGATTTTGATCGTCTGTCCGTTTTCTACACCGGCCGGAATGTTAATTCTAATATTTTTCCCATTCACCGTAAGCGTACGTTTATGACTTTTATAAACATCCATTAAATCAAGGCGTAGTTCAGCATTGTAATCTTCTCCCCGAAACTTTACCTGACTTTGTCTATAACTTCTTCCCGAACCCCCAAACATAGATTCAAAAAAGTCTGAAAAGTCACTCTCAGAAAAATCACCTTGATACTGTTGTCTTCCCGACCTTGCATATTGCTGTTGCGACTGTCTGGCTTTTTCAAACTCTTCAGCGTGTTTCCAATCTTTGCCATATTGATCATACTTCTTTCGGTTTTCGGCATTGCTTAATACTTCATTGGCTTCATTAATTTCTTTAAACTTTTTTTCTGCCTCTTTATCATTTGGATTCAAGTCCGGATGATATTTTCTAGCTAACTTTCTGTACGCCTTCTTAATATCACTTTCTGTCGCATTTTTAGAAACACCCAGTATTTTATAATAATCAACAAACTCCATATGAACGATAAGGATTGGTTATTACTCTTGAAAAATCAACTGAAGTCTTCCCAGCATCATCAATTCGGATTTATTTTTACCAGAAAAAGCGTTAGCAATGCTATTTGAGGTATTCCATATTAATTGTTTGATCCTATCTGTAAAAAGGGAAGTATTCTCTTTATAGAACGATGCAAATTCATTGAAACAGTTCTCTGCCTCTAGCTCTTTATAATCCAACCAGTCAAAAACAATTTCAATCTGGAAAGCAGCATCTGCTCCAAACTCATCCTCTAGATCATCTACAGCCAACCATTCGGATTTCACCAAATTTCTTAACGACAGATATTCTGATTTACGAACTATTTTATCTGCAGCTGCAATCGAGTAGAATAATTTTCCTAAGTTTTGATAAAATGTAATGCCTATATTTTCAGTTGTATCCATATCCTAAAATTATTATTTATTCTATAAATTTAAAAAGTAGTCTTTTGTTTTTTTATGATAAAAATCAGTTGTACTATCTAGTAATTAGATTAGATTGAATTAGCATAAACTCACTTGTATTAGGAAGATCAATAGCTCCTACAAGTTGATTGTTTCTGGTAACCGGAAAAAAGTCCTTCTTTTTTGTGTTGATCAACATAAAAACTTCTTTTAATTCTACAGTAATCTCTATAGAAGAAAATGATGTATCCATTACTTCCTTAACCTTAAGGTTTTTATTGTTGGAGTTATTTAAAATATCTTTGTGGTGCAGAATCCCTAATATATTCTCTTGCTCTACCACCACAAAATTTCTTTCGGTACTCTTAAGCAATATTTCGATAACATCCTCTATAGTATCCTCAGGACTCAAAACAGTGATATTTGTTAACATGGCTTCTTCTACTTTATGCCCTTTGATAAGGGCAAGTTGCTGTACCATTTTATTCTCGGCATTGGCACCAAAATAGATAAACAATGCAATAAGTATTAAGAATGGATTATAAAATACTCCAATAATTAAGAATATAAAGGCAATGACCTCTCCCAATCCTGCAGCTATATTAGTGGCTCTAACCCTACTTATTCTCATAGACAGCAGTGCCCGAAATACTCGCCCGCCATCCATTGGAAATGCAGGAATAAAATTAAATAGTGCCAAAATGATATTTACAGAAAATAAATACAAAACAATATTCTGCAAGGTCACACGGTCTAGCGAAGTTTCTAAGCTGCTAGCATCGTGACCAGTAAATAGTTGAATCGGAACAAAAAAAGCTAACAGGAGAGCAATTACAACATTTACGGCAGGACCTGCTAGCGCAATCAATAATTCTTCTTTAGGGTTTTCTGGTATAGTCTCCATTGATGCTACTCCTCCGATCGGAAGCAGGGTAATCTTTTTGGTATCTACCCCAAATTTTCTAGCCGTTAAAATATGACCAAATTCGTGTAGTACTACACATACGAATACCAAAAGAATAAAAAAAATGCTCATCATCACGTTTTGAAAATCTCCTCCACTTTTGAGCTCTAAGAATGTAACCCAAACGATAATTAATAAAAAGGTCCAGTGTACTTTTATTGCTACGTTAAACACGCGACCTAAATTGAGTGATCCTTTCATAATTCATAATTTTTGGTTAAAGTATCTAAACAAGGGTTAATAAGAAATGACAGATATCATCATTATAGGTTTTTTAGCCTATATTTGTTATGCAATTATTATCGGTCAACCTCAACAATTTTCTGAGCCGAAATAGTACTAAAACTGAAAAATCAAACGTAAGCCATATTGTAAATCCTATGTTGCAGACCAGCGAAAACACATTTGATATTCTTGCTGAAGCTATCTCGGAGGGTGTTATCATTGTCGATGAAAATCAAACAATCGTAGCAACCAATACTGCTGCAGAGGAGATGTTTAATTACAATAAAGGAGAGCTCAAAGACCAACCTCTTAACATTTTAATTCCTCAAGAATACCGCGGTAGTCATGGAGGGCATTTCAAAAGTTTTTTACATAAAAGCGAAAAACGAAAGATGGGAAGAGGCCGTGATATATATGGAGTTCGTAAATGCGGGAGTTCTTTTCCGGTTGAGGCAGGCTTAAGCCCTTTTGAAATCTATGGAAAAAGATTTGTTATGGCCCTAGTAATGGATATTACTATCCGTAAAAAAGCCGAACAGCAATTAAAACATTGGGCAACTATATTTGATGAGTCATTAAACGAAATATTCATATTTGACGCGGAATCTCTAAAATTTGTAGATGTAAATCGAGGAGCACAAAAAAATATAGGATATTCGTTGGAAGAGCTTAGAGAAATTACTCCTATTGATATTAAACCCAATTTTAATAAGCCAAAGTTTCTGGAGCTTATTGAACCATTACTTCAAAAAATTGAAGAAAAACTTCAATTTGAAACGGTACATCAGCGAAAAGATGGGACTACTTATCCTGTAGAGGTACATTTACAGCTATCCACCTTAGGAGATCAATCTGTTTTTGTAGCAATCATCTTAGATATAACAGAAAGAAAACAATACACTGAAAATCTTGAAAAAACCGTTAAAAAAAGAACACAACAACTTAGCGAAGCTTTAGCCAAAGAAAAAGATCTGAACGAATTGAAAACTAAATTTCTGTCTTTGGTTTCTCATGAGTTTAAAACACCATTAAGTGGAATTCTAACTTCTACAACGCTCATTGGAAAATATAAAGAAACCGAGCAACAAGAAAAAAGAGACAAACATCTTACTACTATCAAAAACAAAGTAAAATATCTAGATAACATCCTAAACGATTTCTTATCTGTAGAACGTCTGGAAAGCGGAAAAGTAAAATATAAGTTTACCACATTCCCCTTGAGTAAAGTGGTCAATGAGGTTATCTATGATGCCAACATGTTGTTAAAAGATGGACAAAGAATAAAATATCCACAGGATATTGATGAATATATCATTGATTTTGATGAAAAAATTTTGGAATTAGTATTGACCAATCTTATCCGCAATGCAGTCAAATACTCAGGAGAGCATACCGAAATTGATCTTCAGGTAATTTTTGAAAACGATTTACTTATATTTCACGTTATTGATCAAGGAATAGGAATCCCAGAAAAAGAGCAACAATTCATCTTTAATCGATACTTTAGAGCAGAAAACGCCTTATTAGATCAAGGTACCGGAATCGGATTGAACATCGTGAAAAGTCATTTGGAAAATCTAGGGGGTAGTATTACTTTTACAAGTAAAGAAAATCAAGGTTCAACCTTTACAGTAAAAATACCTGCAGCAAAGCAATCATAACCAATGATGAAATAAGCCATAGAAATTTATGTTGATACTCATCGATATAATTCATCTGGCGATTCCATCCTTGCGCTGAGCTAAGTCGAAGTGTGACAGATAAAAAGC
Organism: Aquimarina besae; assembly: GCF_042434905.1. Classification (NCBI taxonomy): domain Bacteria; kingdom Pseudomonadati; phylum Bacteroidota; class Flavobacteriia; order Flavobacteriales; family Flavobacteriaceae; genus Aquimarina; species Aquimarina besae. The sequence goes on along the minus strand of NZ_CP170199.1, from coordinate 1,951,621 downwards.
AATAAATATAGACAGATGAAAACCATTCTATTAATAGAGGACGATACCGCGCTTAGAGAAAATACAGCAGAGCTTTTGGAGTTGTCTAATTATAAAGTGATTACATCACCAAACGGAAAAATAGGTATTACCAAGGCAAAAGAAGAAAAACCAGATATTATTGTATGTGATATTATGATGCCAGAAGTTGATGGCTATGGAGTTTTGGAGGCATTATCACACGATGCTAATACCAATCAAATTCCTTTTATTTTCTTATCTGCTAAAACAGAACACAAAGAGATACGCAAAGGAATGGACCTAGGTGCAGATGATTATCTAACTAAGCCTTTTGAAGAAGATGAATTACTAAGTGCTATAGAAAGTCGTTTGGCAAAAGCCCAGATCATTTCTAAAATTTTAAAGGAACAAATTCCTGCTCCAAAAGAAGATTCAGAAGATGGTCTTAGAAGCTTACACGAGCTCAAAAATTTTTTTGATGATCACGGCGATATTGTAGAATTCAAAAAGGGTGAATCTATTTTTAAAGAAGGGGATCATTCTAATAAAATCTACTTGATCCTAAAAGGAGTTGTAAAAACACACAAAATGGATGAAAATGGTAAAGAACTTATAACAGCCCTCTTCAAAGAAGATGATTTCTTAGGTTTCACTTCATTTATAGATAACACACCCTATCAAGAATCTGCCACTGCTGTAGAGGACACAGAGTTAGCCGGTGTATCCAAAACTGATTTAAAGGATATACTAGAAAAAAGTAAGAATATTTCTTTAGAGCTTATGGAATTATTAAGTGATAATCTTTCTGAAATAAAAGAACAATTATTACAGATGGCTTATAGCTCTGTACGGAAGAAAACTGCGCAAACTATCCTTCAATTTGCACAGGTTCTCAATAAAAAACCGGAAGATAGCATCAAAATATCCAGAAACGATCTAGCTAGTGTTGCGGGTATCGCTACCGAAAGTTTAATAAGAACGTTATCAAGTTTTAAAAAAGATGGCCTTATCGAAATCGAAGGTCGAAATATCAAGATTTTAGATCTTAGCGGACTTCAGCTCGTAGAATAAAATTTATCCAAACTGATTTTTGTCATACTTTTCATAAATACATCCTAATACATTTGTTGCATTAGAAAGTATTAACAATGAAGAATATCCTTATTCCGACGGATTTTTCGGAAAACTCATGGAATGCAATTACGTATGCCTTGTCTTTTTTTAAAAAGGTAAATTGCAATTTTCATTTGTTGCATGTTTCTCCTTACCAAGAAGTGATTGGGAATGAAACTCTTTTTGAATCTGAAGATCAAGTTGTAGAAAAAGTGACTCGTAGCGATAAAGAACAAATGCAATTGCTACTCAGAAAAATTCAAAAATTACCCTTAAATACCAAACACCGTTTCTTTACGGTTAATGAGCATATTTTTTTTGTTGATACAATCAGAAAACAGGTTGAAGAAAAGCAGATCGACTATATTGTAATGGGTACCAAAGGTGCTTCAGGATTGAAAGAAAAAACTATTGGCAGCAATACAAGTGATGTGATTACCAAAGTTAAATGTCCGGTACTTGTAATACCTGAAAAAGCAAAATACAATAGAATCAATGAGGTTGCTTTTCCTACTGACTATAATATTTTTTACAGGAACAGGGTATTAAATACTATTACCGAAATTCTGGATTTAAATCACGCAGCACTAAGAGTGCTTCATATATCTAAAAAAGAGAAGGAACTCAGTGATTTACAAAAAAAGAACAAGGACTTTCTTAATGATTACTTAGGTGAAAGCACAGAACATAGTTTTCACTTCTTATCCAATCCTAATATTGAACAGGCGGTACAATGTTTTGTAGAAAGCAGAAATATTGGTATGATTACCATGGTCGCCAAAAACCTTAACTTTTTTCAACGAATTTTATTTCATCCAACAGTAGAAAAGATAAGTTATCATATCAGCATCCCTTTTTTAGTACTACACGAATAGAAAAATCCAAAAAAAATCAATTATATGCATGCTAATTTAGTAGACAAATATAATGTACCGGGTCCTAGGTACACAAGTTATCCAACAGTACCTTATTGGGATAATGATAGATTTTCATTAAAAAGTTGGACACAATCAGTACAAAAATCATTTATTCAGAGTAATGATTTAGATGGAATAAGTTTATACATTCATTTACCTTTTTGCGAAAGCATGTGTACTTTTTGTGGGTGTAATAAACGTATAACCAAAAGACATAACGTAGAAATACCATATATCAATGCTCTCTTAAAAGAATGGGAGTTATATGCTAATCTGTTCGAGACTAAACCAAAGATTAAAGAATTGCATTTAGGTGGAGGAACACCTACGTTCTTTTCGCCTGAAAATTTAGAATACCTAATTAAAGGATTATTTTCATCAGCTAAATCAGCTTCAGCGTGCGAGTTTAGTTTTGAGGGGCATCCAAATAATACGACCAGAGAGCACCTACAGGCCCTATATGATGTTGGATTTAGAAGAGTAAGTTTTGGTGTACAGGATTATAATGAAACTGTTCAGAAAGCCATTCATCGTGTACAACCATTCGAGAATGTTAAATATGTTACCGAAACTGCAAGAGATATAGGCTATACTTCAATCGGACATGATATTATCTATGGATTACCCTTTCAAACCGAAGAAGCTGTAAGCCAAACCATTCGAAAGACTAAAACGTTATTACCCGATCGATTAGCTTTTTACAGCTATGCCCACGTTCCCTGGCAAAAAGGAAACGGTCAACGTGGATTTAATGAAATGGATCTTCCCACTGGAGCACAAAAACGAAAACAATACGAAATTGGTAAGGAACTATTATCAAAAGTTGGATATGAAGAAATTGGCATGGATCATTTTGCCTTAAAAAGTGATTCGTTATATAAATCTATGACAAACAATAGTTTACACCGTAATTTTATGGGCTATACTGTTTCTAAAACTAAAATGATGATAGGGTTGGGTGTATCGTCTATAAGCGATAGCTGGTATGGTTTTGCTCAAAATGTAAAAGGAATAGAAGAATATCAAAATTTAGTTGATCAAGGAATCATCCCTGTATACAGAGGACATATACTCACCAAAGAAGATGAGATTATAAGACAACATATCCTAAATCTTATGTGCCATTTTGAAACAGATTGGAGTGTTAACCTGCTTCATTTTGATGAATTAGCGGATGTATCTGCGCGTTTACGAGAAATGGAAAATGATGGTTTGGTAGAGATTACGAATCACGATATAAAAGTGACAAAAAAAGGTCGGCCATTTGTGCGTAATATTTGTATGGCTTTTGATTTAAGATTACAACGCAAAAAACCAGAAACTCAGTTATTCTCTATGACTGTTTAGCTTGTTCATTTAGCTATAAAATTGTTGGTATGTAACCAATGTTACTGTAATCCATATTTAGTGAAGTTATCTTTATATATCAAAATTACAGTACCATGAAAACACATTATCAAATACTTATTATAGGCGGCGGTACCGGTGGTATTATGACTGCTACACAGCTCATAAAAAAAGATAAAAACCTGGATATTGGACTTATAGAACCCGCTAATACCCATTATTATCAACCTGCGTGGACATTAGTTGGAGCAGGCACCTATGATTTTGACAAAACGGCTAAACCTATGAGTAAGGTCATGCCTAAAGATGCCATTTGGATTAAGGATTATGCAGTAGGTTTTGATCCTGAAAACAATTTGGTTTCAACAAAATCAAGTGGAAATATAACGTACGACTATTTAGTAATTTCTCCTGGACTCGTCATAGACACCTCTCTTATTGAAGGGTTGCAAGAAGCATTGGATAAAGGCATTGTTTGTAGTAACTATACAGATCCAAAACATACCTGGCAGGTCATTAAAAATTTTAAAGGAGGCAACGCAGTATTCACACAACCTACTACTCCGATAAAATGTGGAGGAGCACCACAGAAAACTGCCTATTTGGCCGCAGATTACTTTAGAAAACAAGGATTATCAAACAAAACAAATGTCGTTTTTGCTACACCAGGTTCAGTAATTTTTGGGGTGAAACCCATTCGAGAAACTCTGATGAAAGTGATTCATAGATATGGGATACATTTTAAACCTTTCTATGCACCCTTTAAGATTGATCCTGATAAACAGCTTATATATTTCAAATATACAGCACCCGACAATAAACGATCAGAAATTAGCCCCGGAAACATACTATCCGAAACTATAATAGATGATACTGTTATCGAAATGCCATTCGACATGCTCCATTTGGCTCCTCCGCAAACTGCACCAAAATTTATTAAAGAATCTGTTTTGGTCAATGAACAAGGTTGGCTGGATGTGGACCACCACTCTCTTCAGCATGTCAAATACAAAAATATTTTTGGTGTTGGTGATGTTACTGCATTACCTACGGCAAAAACCGGAGCTGCCATAAGAAAGCAAGTACCAGTTGTCGTCGACAATATTTTATTATTAATAAATCACAAAAAGGCTACCAACACATCTTATAATGGTTATTCTTCTTGTCCGTTAGTAACCGGATACGGTAAAATGGTATTAGGAGAATTTGATTATGATAATAACTTTACTCCGGACCCTAAACTAAAACAATTATTAATTTTTGATAGCTCTAAAGAACATTGGAGATTGTGGATTCTAAAAAAATATATGCTACCCTATCTCTATTGGAACAAAATGATGAAGGGAAAAAATGTGTAATTCTCATAAGATCTAATAAACTTTAAAACTATAATCAAACAAACCTGAAACATTTGCTTTTCCGAAATATTTTAATATCTCACGAGAAAGCAAATGTTTCAGGTTTTAGTAATTCTCTAAAATGCAATAGTTTTTATTGAATCATCACATTGATATCCACCAAATGTTTGCCTTCAGGATGCGTATTCGGTTCATTTTTATAAGACTCGTACATCATTGCAGAAGGCACCAGGTTTTTACTCTTTATAAATTCAAAAACTTCATTCCAGGCATTCCCATATTCGCTAGGTAGAATTTCAAAAGAACCTACAACATAAGATCCTTCGGGTATTTCCATAATTTGAATGTCACCATCGGCTTTGGTATGTTCAGGAACTGTAAAACCTACATATATTCTTTGTTCGCTTTCAGGTACGGCACTAGAATCATCAGGATAAACAGTTATAGCTCCTATATCCGAAGTATGCATTACATCTTTTGATTGCATCCATTCCATTACAGAAGTAAATAATTTACCAAAAAGCTGGGTATTGCCCTGATAGGGACCTTTGTGTTCAATAAATGCTAACTTCTTTTTAGGAAGTTTTTCTATGCTGATATTTGATATGGTAATAGACATAACGATTTATTTTAGATTAAAAGTAGACTTAATTTAATTCAATAAAAGACAATAAGCTATGACTTTGATCATTCTTGTTTGAAAATTGAGAATCTGTTTTTTTTATAGAATTTATTCCATACTATTTTGTGTTTTCAGTATTTTTCAAAAATGATATACGTCATAACAAATGATCTAATTTCATACTAAATTGTAGTAAATTTAAATCTTAAGATCATGAGAAAGCTAGTATTATTTTTCGGATTATTAACCATAGGAACTTCAACTCTAACCGCACAAAACCTAAACCCAGAACAAACTGTTTTGATGTATGTTGACGGTGATATGCTGGTAGTAGTTGATAAGGCAGTCACACCTTTACAAGAAACCATAATTTTGGACGATTGTACCGTTCTAAATCCGGACGGAACATTTCAGGCTATGGATGGATATCAATCTCGTTTAAAAGAAGGTGAAATTATGGATATGTATGGTATCGAATATCGTAATGAATATCAATACCGATATAAGACTAAAAAAGAAAACAAAGGTCTTAATGAAGCACAACTTGAAATGAGATATCAAAAAAAGCTACATTATATAAAGCTATCGGGGAAAGTATACCAAGTTATTAATGAATCTCAAAAACGATTACGTAAAAATCTCAATTTAAGCAATGGAATCGTTATTGATCCTTACGGTATTTATAAAGAATCAGGAAAAGAACAAGTACGACTAAGAGATGGAGAATGTCTTACTCTAAATGGAATACAATACGAAAACAGTTATGAGCAAAGAAAAGATTTGGTTAAAAATATCAAGAAACCAGACACAGAAGTTCAATAAAATGATATTGTTACAAATACTATCACATTGATTTCTATGACAAAACCAAATTGTTTTGATATACAGTTTGGTTTTGTCATAGAAATCAAAATGACAAAAAATATTACTCTTTCTAGGTCTAATTTTTTATTGATGACATTCGAAGTTAGTGGATACCGTTTCTGTAGACTGTTTAGGAGAAACATACGGAATCCCTAGGCCCATTCCTCGCATAATAAATAATATCCCCATCATTACCACAAAAACCGGAATTGTTTTTTGAATATATTTTCGAATCCACTTCCCTTTCAACAAATTTCTTGCATAAACCACAACCGTCATTAGTGGTATGGTACCCAATCCAAAAAGTACTACATACATACTACTTTCTATAACATCGCCTATAGCGACAGCGGCAAAAACTGCCATATATACCAACCCACAGGGTAAAAACCCATTTAAAAAACCAATCGTTAAAAAGGTATCAGGAGTTTTCTTTTTAAGTTCTTTTCCTAATGCACTCTTAACTTTTGATATAATTTTATAAACAGGTTTGGAGAAGTTGTACTTCATAAGTACCGGTGAAGGAATCAAAACGAATAGAATCATTACAATTCCGATTCCAATTGACAGTCCTTGCTGCATTCCGAAAATATTCATGCTTTTTCCTACAATACCAAAAAAGAAACCAATCATACTATAGGCTAGCAATCTACCTAAATGATATAGAGAGATTTGAAAAATTTTCTTTATACCATTCTTTTGATCCAGCGGTAACATAAAAGCAATAGGGCCGCACATTCCTATACAATGAAAACTTCCTAAAATACCTAATATGAATGCGGAAAATAACATTTAATAAGTAAATGATTCTTTAAATAAATAAGAAGTGTTCTCATACTCCCAATTTACCGTAATATTCCATCGCCCTTCTATCAATTGATTTTTGGAAACCAATATTTCAGAACTCTGTAACGTTATTGGAATTTTGAAATCCAACTTTTTATTAGACGGACGATATAAAGAAATGGTTCCGGATAATTTTGTATAGTTTTTGTCTTTTGGAAAGGTAACCAGTAATCCCTCTACAATCCTTTTAATTTTTACATTACTTTCTAATGCATTTCCATTTTCTTCGGCATTGATTTCTTGTTGAAAAGCTAATTCCTGTTTGTAGTAATCTTCTGTTACCAAATCGTGTTCGAACTTTTTTTCTGTATTCATTCGTACAACAAAGTATAGAATGAAACTTATAAATCCTATAAATACCAGTACAATAGCAGTACCCCAGTTTATTTTCATCTTTTATATATTTTGATTATAAAACAGGACTTAGGAATCGAGATTTTAACAAATCTCTTTTCCCGTTAACCCCTTATAGTTTGTCCTGTTTACTATGTTTATTCTCAGTTTTATTCTTTTGGATTCCAGCCTACACTTCGACAAGCTCAGTGTGACACGCTGGAATCCATTAATTGTCTTTATTATTTTCATTTCAATCGAGCAAACTCATAACTTAACTTCATCAACCCTCTATGTCTGCTTTGGCGGACATCTCTCCCAAAGGGAAAGAAGCTGAAATTATTCTTTGATTATAAATTTTAACTTGAGTTTTATAATCCTCAGCTAACAACTACCTATAGCTTCTTGGTCCAAGAAAAGTAGTAGTTGTTGTTTCTACCAGTTTTTCATTAGAGTATACACCTATTTTCACTTTATCTTTATCACCACTTAAAGCAGATTCACTGATTTCTATAAATAATGTTCCTTCTGCCAGCCCCTGTTTAGGTAATATAAAGTTTTTATGAGTTACGAGTTCAATAGTTCCTTTATGAGATAATAATTCAAAATGGACATTTTCGATCTCCTCAATAGTTTTATTGACTAGCTTATAAGTATACACATTACTAATCATATTATTATCTTTCCTTTCATACAACTGCCCTGGTAGTCTTAAAATATTAGCTTCGATATCATTCCTTAAAAAAGACATTCCTAAAAAAACACCTATTAATATTACCAACACTGCCGTATATCCTTTGAGACGTGGAGTAAACTTAAATTTCTCTTTTTTTGCTATATTATCCTCACTGGCATAACGAATTAATCCTTTTGGTAAGTTTACGCTTTCCATTATATGATCACAAGCATCAATACAAGCTGTACAGTTAACACATTCGAGTTGCGTGCCATTGCGAATATCAATTCCCGTAGGACACACATGTACACATTGAAAACAATCTATACAATCTCCTTTTCCAGTAGTAGGTCTATCTTCATTTTTCTTAAACTTTGCGCGGCCAGCTTCTTTTTCGCCACGTTTATAATCGTATGCAACAACGATGGATTTGGCATCCAATAAAACTCCTTGTAATCGACCATATGGACAGGCAATGACACAGACCTGTTCTCTAAACCAGGCAAATACAAAATAAAAGACTCCTGTAAATATGAGCAACGAGATTAATGTGCTCACATGCTTAAAAGGACCGTCTATAAAAATGTACTGAATCAGGGTATCGCTTCCGATCAGATACGCCAAAAACACATTGGCAATCAAAAATGAAATAATAAAAAACACAAACCACTTGAGAGTACGTTTTTTAATTTTATCCGCATTCCAAGGTTGCTTATCTAATCGTATTTGCTTACCTCTATCACCTTCTATCCAATATTCTATCCTACGAAAAACCATTTCCATAAAAATGGTCTGCGGACATATCCAACCACAGAATAACCTACCAAATGCTACAGTAAACAAGATTACAAAAACCACACCTATAATCATAGAAATCACAAACAAATGAAAATCCTGCGGCCAAAAAGGCGCACCAAAAATATTGAAACGACGCTCCAACACATTGAATAACAGAAACTGATTTCCATTTATTTTGATAAACGGAGCAGAAAACAAAAAAAGAAGTAGTCCGTAGCTGACCCATTTACGGTACTCATAGAATTTCCCGTTAGGTTTTTTAGGATATACCCAAGCACGTTTCCCTTCTTCGTTTATCGTACCGATAGAATCTCTGAATGTTTCGTTTTGCGGTGCTTCCAATTTGGATTATTTTCTACGGTTTAATTTTATTATACTGTCAGTTCAAGCGCAGTAGAGAACTACTTATTCTACTAAGGACAAAACATCTCGACTCCGCTCGATGTGACAGCTGGTTTGTTTACTTAAAGGTGTTATCATATTTATTACAAGCAGATTATTCATTAACCACCACAGCAGTCGAATCTGTAACCGTTTCCGGAATTTCTTCTTTTGGAACATCTTCTTTTGGAGCATCTGGATCAATCCAAATCTCACCTTGTGCTTCTTTTGGTTCTGCCGGAGTTGTTCCACCAAGCGTGATCACATAACTTGCTACTTGGGCCATTTCGGCTGGCTTCAGAGTTTGTTTCCACGCTACCATTCCTTTTCCATCTCGACCTCCTTCAGAAATGGTACGGAATACATTTTTGATACCGCCACCTAAAATCCAATTTGGATCTGTTAGATTAGGTCCAATACCACCTCCTCCGTCTGCTTTATGGCAAGCCACACAATTAGTAGTAAAAATGACTTTCCCTGCGTTAATGTCTGAAGTTTCGGTCAGTAATACGACTGTGTTTACATCGACTAAATCTTTCGCGGTCTTTTTATATTCTTCTATTGCTACTAATGCTTCAGCTACTTCAGTTTCGTATTCTTCTGCTTGCGTATAATCATTAAACACATGAAAACGTGCTAGATATATCACGCCAAACACAATGGTTACATAGAAACCATATACCCACCAAGGCGGAAGATTATTGTCTAACTCTTTGATTCCATCATAATTGTGGTCCAAAATAATCTCACCTTCCTCTTCTACAGGTTTACTGTCCACTAATTTTAAATAGGTGTCTTTTACCCATCTAAATTGTTGTTCTTTTTTAGCATTATGTGCTAAGGTATAACGTTCCTGAGCTTCTGGTTTTAATGACTTAAACAATACGCTTCTCAACGCTTCTACACAAATTTCAATAGCGATCGAAAACAACAAAACGATTCCCAAAATTCCCCAGGCAAGTGGTTCTGTAACAAATGCTGATTCATCTCCCGAATCTACAGCCCATTCTATTAAAAAATATGCTATTAATAAAAGAATAATGACTCTTATATAGGATACTGTACTTCTCATAGTATTACTTCTTTTTCGTTTTCTGAATCAAGCGGAATCTCACTTACTTCTTTGATATGTTCTTTTTTTGCTGAAATTACCCACCAGAATAAGGCGGTAAAAAAGATGAAAAATATGAGTAGTGATATGATAGGATATACCTCTATACCTTCGATACTTTCCAAATGTCCTTTTATGAATTTAAACATGATTTTTTGCTTTAGTTTGAACTTGCGGTTTCATTTTTAACTTTGATATCCGTTCCTAATCTTTGTATATAGGCAATGAGGGCGATCACTTCTCGGTCTCTCATCTCTATGAAATCCAATCCATTTTCTTTTGCATATTTCTTATCAGCTTCATAGGTTTTTGCAAAATCCGGATCATCGTACAGGTTTTTCTCTATTTGCGTAGCTTGTTCGTCCATCCATTTTTGCGCTTTGGCTATTTCTTCCGGTGTATAAGGAACTCCGAGCGTTACCATAGCTTCCATCTTGGATTCTGTATCAGATCGATCTAATTCATTCTTAAGCAACCATTTATAACTAGGCATAATGGATCCTGATGAAGTACTCTGTGGATCATAGAAATGATTGAGATGCCAATTGTCAGAGTATTTTCCTCCAATTCTCATCAGGTCAGGACCTGTACGTTTACTTCCCCATAAAAACGGATGATCGTATACATACTCTCCTGCCTTAGAATATTCTCCGTAACGTTCTACCTCACTACGGAAAGGTCTGATCATCTGAGAGTGACAAGACACACAACTCTCTCTGATATAAAGATCTCTTCCTTCTAATTCTAGTGGTGTATATGGTTTTACACTGGTGATGGTTGGTATATTAGAATCTACCATCAATGTTGGTATAATTTGTACAGCACCACCAATTAGTATGGCTATCGTAGCAAAAATGGTTAATTTCACCGGTCTTCTTTCTAACCAAGTATGATATCCTTCTTTTGCTGTTCTATGTTTTGTTACTTTGGTTAATGGAGCAGCTTCTGCCAATTCATCTGTAACTGTGGCTCCGGCTTTTATGGTTTTAATTACGTTGTACAACATAATAAACATCCCAAAGATGAACATACTACCACCGATAGCACGCATCCAGTACATTGGGATAATTTCATTCACTGTTTCTAAGAAATTACCATATACTAAACTTCCATCAGGGTTAAATTGTTTCCACATAGAAGCTTGTACAAATCCTGCTACATACATTGGCAATGCATACATTATAATACCTAATGTACCGATCCAGAAATGTGCGTTTGCCAATCCTGTAGACCATAGTTTGGTTTTAAATAATTTCGGAATTAACCAATACGCCATTCCAAAGGTGAAGAAACCATTCCAGGCTAAAGCACCAACGTGTACGTGAGCAATTACCCAGTCACTAAAATGTGCAATCGCGTTTACATTTTTTAAAGAAAGCATAGGCCCTTCAAACGTAGCCATACCATATCCTGTAATAGCAACTACCATAAATTTAAGTACAGGGTCTGTACGCACTTTGTCCCAGGCGCCTCGCAATGTTAATAATCCATTGATCATACCGCCCCACGACGGTGCAATCAACATCACAGAAAAAGCAACTCCCAGATTTTGTGCCCAGTCCGGCAAAGCCGAATACAACAAGTGGTGTGGTCCTGCCCAGATATAAATGAATATTAGAGACCAAAAGTGAACAATCGACAATCGATAAGAATACACTGGTCTGTTTGCTGCTTTTGGAACAAAGTAATACATCAATCCTAAGAATGGCGTTGTAAGGAAGAATGCAACCGCATTATGTCCATACCACCATTGTACCAAAGCATCCTGAACACCCGCGTATACCGAATAACTTTTTAGCGCACTCACCGGTAATGCCAAACTATTAAAGATATGCAGCACAGCAACCGTTACTACTGTTGCCAGATAAAACCAAATGGCTACATACAGATGACGCTGTCTACGTTTTAGAATGGTACCAATCAGGTTCCAACCAAAAACTACCCAAATAAGCGCAATGGCAATATCAAAAGGCCATTCTAGCTCTGCATATTCTTTAGAACTTGTGTATCCCAGAGGCAGCGTAATGGCCGCTCCTACGATGATCAACTGCCAACACCAGAAATTAATGTTACTAAGCGTATCATTAAACATTCGTGTTTTTAGCAACCGCTGCGTAGAGTAATACACTCCTGCAAATATGGCATTACCTACAAAGGCGAAGATCACCGCATTGGTGTGCAATGGACGTAACCGTCCAAAACTCAACCACGAGATACCATCGGTAAGATTAGGGAATAAAAACATAAACGCCAGTAGCAATCCGACTGACATTCCTACAATACCCCAAAGCAAAGTGGCGTACAAGAATTTTTTTACGATTTTGTTATCGTAATAGAATTGTTCCATTTTCATATTATACTTGATTGTTTTTAGTGGGTACCGAAGATTTTTCTTTAGATTCTGTAACAAGCTCATCATCAAAAAGCATTCTGACTGATGGCGTGTATGTATCATCGTATTGACCATTCTTTACAGAGAGTATAAAAGCCACAAAAAAGACAATGGCTACAACGATACTGATAGTTAACAAAACATAAATAACACCCATATAGCATTTAATTATACGCCAAAAGTATGTGTGAACATTTTCTTAAAAAATGACATTTATCAGGTTTTGATATGCTTGTTTGTAGTAGGAATTGTCAGCGCTGGTCAGATCAATTATTATAATTTAAAAAAGGCACTAAAAAGGAGTACGAAAACAAGTCTTTTGCATTTGGGGAATTTTTGATTAGTTTAAATATTTTGGACTCTAGCCGTTGCATAAAACGTTTATTATACGTTTGAAGATTGTTAGCTTGGGATATTTGAGAAATATGCGTAATATGTAGGTGTATAAACAGTTGGTGGAGCATTTAAGAAAAAATTGAGAATATCATTAATGGCAGGATTAGGATTTATTTTTATTTTTTTACCGATTTCAGCAATACTGCTTCTATTATGGATTTCCACTCGAAAAAAGTTTTTCAAATTTGCGCTGATTGGAATGTGGGGTGGAATGCTATTGTTATGGATTTTGTCTGCTGTACTTCGGCCATTCTTTACCAAAAAAGTACTTGATAAATCGGATTTTTATGGAGAATATATAATTGACCGAAATTATTTTCCTGGAAAACAAGCTGATTGGCAGTACAATAATTTTCGATTTGAAATAAAAGAAAATGATTCGATATATTTTTACGTAACAGAAGGAAAAATAATAACCGAAACCTATGAAGGAAGCGTATCCACTCTAACACCTTATCAATCTGCGAGACTTGTGATTGAAATGGAAAAACCTTCTCATCATATATTGACAACTAATCCGACTATATATCGTGAAGTTTGGGACTTTTTTATGGTATTTAATTCACCGAAATTTCACAATATGTATTTCCGAAAAGGAGAATGGAAAGAAATTGAAAAACAAGAATGACCAAAGAAAAATATTTAAAAATTATATCTATATCATCCTATTCATTAATTATTCTAATGGGACAAATGATAGGTATCCCTTTTATCTTTTGGCTTATATGGACAAGTTTTGAATTTGGAAATAATGACCAAATATTTGCAGTTTTAGGACTTATTGGTCTAATTCTAAACTTTACTAAATATTATAAGAGAACAATTATAAAAATAATGAGTTTTTCTTTGATGCTTATTCCAATTATTAGAAGATTAACAGAAATACCTCTTGAAAAGTTTAATTATCTCGCTTTTCAAATACCTTTAATTATTTTTAATATTATCACTATAGTTATAATATTAACATCAATCTGGTCGAAAAAAACTCACCGCAACACGGTGTATAAATCATAGCTAATAAGAGCTAAATCGAACCGAAAGGTTTGTGTATATTTAGAAAGTCCACCAAATTTTTAATTTGGCTTTTAAAAAGAGAAAAATTAAAAACAAAATATAAAAATTCGGCTCTGTGTTTATCCGAAAAGTTAGTGTCTTTTTGTATGCTACGTTTCACCAACAAATCCGTAATGCCTCATATTAACCAATTAAAAACACTGATGATAAAAATTAAATTATTTACAGTCATAACTCTGTCGCTTATTTTAAATTCTTGTCATGGACAAAAAAATAAGAATGAGTTACAACCTTCAACCTCAGTAAAGAAATTGGAAGAGAATATATCAAATGCTAAAAATGATGAATACTCTTTTTTTTCAGATTCCAACAATCAGATAAGTCAAGTCATCAGAACTATATTTCAAGATAGCAAAGGTGACATTTGGTTTGGAGGAGAAGGAGGTGCTTTTAGATTTTCTCATAATTCGCTTACTCATATTGATAGTATAAGAAGTAAATCAGGAAAAAGGGTAACCATAAAAGACATTGCGGAAGACAATAACGGGAAAATATGGTTAGGACATACCGATGGCATAAGTAGTATTGACGGAAATACTGTGACAAATTATTATGAATCAGATGGATTAATCAGTAATGATGTTTGGTCTATTGCTGCCGATAAAAATGGTAAGATATGGGTTGGAACTATAGATGGTGTTTGTATTTTTAACGGTCAAAAGTTTACGGAATTTGTTCTTCCTGAAGGAAAAATAGACCCTACTTTAGGTATTTCTAGCACAAAAATGGTTCATAGTATTTTCGAAGACAGTAAAGGCACACTATGGTTTAGTTCAAATGCCGGGCTTTTTTCATACGCCAATAATTCACTTACAAATGTTTCTAAAGAAGTAGGAATTCAAACGAATTTTGTCAATGAAATATTCGAAGATAAAAATGGTGAATTATGGGTCTCAACAAAAATTGGACTATATAATTTAACAAATGGTAAGGCAAAAAATATTACAAAAGGGAAAATTGAAACAGGAAAAGGGATAGGAAGTATAGCCGAAGATAAAGATGGTAACCTATGGTTTGTTTCAAATCAGCATTCTTTGTATACGTATAACAAAGGAATATTAATTGAATACAAAAAAGCAGAAAATAACAAAGGCCCAGTAGTTTTTAAAATATTGAAAGACCAACACAATAGACTTTGGTTTGTTGGGTTTGGCGGTGCTTTCAGATTAGAAAATGGAAAATTTATTAATGTAACAAAGAATGGACCTTGGTAAAAATGGTTTACGTTATAAAATGAAAGTATAAAGTAAAAATCAGCAAAAACCGAAAGGTTTGTGAATAGAAACTACCTGCTACTTATAAAAGAGGCGATCAACATTAAACATATAGCACATGAAAACTAAATTGTTACTTCTGATACTCATAATTCTGACTTATTCTCAATGTAAAGAAATAATAAAATCAGATTATTCAGAATCCGAGAAAAGCTATATTACAGCTCAAATCCAAAAAGAAATTGATACTCTCATTTTAGCGGTTAGCACAAAGAATATTGATTTATATATGAAAAAAATGCCCCAAGATTTTGTGATATATGATGAAAATGGCAGTCAAATATCACGAGAACAACAAAGAGAATTTGCACTACGTGATTGGTCAATAATAGATACCACTTTGAACAATGCTATGATTATTGATAGCATTGACTTTGTATCCATAGATAGTATTTATGTATATACATTTCAAAAATGGGAACGTTTGATGTTTCAAAGAGATGGCATTACAGTAGACACCGTTTTGACTACCCAAAAACATAGAGAACTTTGGAAAAAAAGAGATGCTGAATGGATTGGATATGATGTAGAAGAACTCGGAGGTGAAATATTCATCAACGGTCAAAAATATGATCCAAATTAAGCCCTGCAGATAACAGGAAATCTCAACCTATAAAAGCCGTTGAATACAAGAAGGTAGGTAAAGGGACATCCATTTGAAAAAAGTAAAAATATTCCTTTTTTACAAAAACTTTAATGAATTTAGTAACTAATCATTCTGTTTCGTTACTAATTCTATATGAAGCTATTGACACAAGAATATAGAGAACACTGGAGTCTATTAAGCAAAATACTATTTAGAACGATATTTACGTACTTTACGCTTTATGTACTTCTCATGGTATTGAGTCCACTTTTTGAAACACCATTTAGATGGATTGGTAAAACAATTTTTGAAATACATTACGAATATGACGTAAGTGGTTATGGTAGTGGAGATCACACTTTTGCATATTTAACATTATTTGTAACTGTAGTTCTAACCGCAATCACCAGTATTATTTGGAGTATTGTAGACCGAAACCGTAAGAGTTACAACAAGCTTTTATATTGGTTTATCGTATTTCTGCGTGTTGTTTTAGTAGCTGCAATGCTTCTTTATGGCTTTGTGAAGGTTTTTAAGCTTCAATTTCCATCGGCTTCATTGACACATTTACTTGATCCTTTAGGTGATTTTTCGCCCATGGGATTAGCTTGGACGTATATGGGTTTTTCGAAAGGCTTTAATGTGTTTGTTGGCTTTATGGAAGTACTTGGTGGTTTACTCTTGATCCCTAGACGAACACAAACACTTGGTTCATTCATAATTATTGGTGTAATGACTCAAGTTGCTATGATGAATTTCTGTTATGATATTCCTGTCAAATTATTTTCAGTTCATTTAATACTTATGGCTTTAGTTATTTTCACAACAGATCACAGGTTTTTACGTGTATTTGTTAAAAATAAAGCCGCAGAAGCATATCATTATTATCATCCTATTAAAAGCGCTAAATATCACAAAGTAATATTTTGGATGAAATCTATTGGGATATGCATTCTTGTTGGTTTCATTTCATTTAATTTTTATACAACCGAAAGCCATAGAGGAAACGACCGAAAAAAACCATTACTATACGGTATCTGGGAAGCATCCTACTTTGTGAAAAATGGAGACACACTCCAACCCTTAATTACGGACGGTTATAGATGGCGTTATCTCATCGTTGATTTAAAAGATGTAGCAACTGTAAAAACAATGGATGATCGAAAACATCAATATAAATTTATAACCGATTCAACGTCTCAAAAAATAATGATTCATAAAAAAGATGCTGAATCCAAGGAGTATAATTTCAATTATAAGAATCCAAATTCAGAATTTCTTCAACTCGATGGAATTATAGAAACCGATACTTTACATATTATATTCTCTAGGAAAAATCATAAAAAATTTAATTTAAACTCTCGTGGTTTTAATTGGATTAACGAACGTCCTTACAATAAATAAATTTTATGGAATTGCTATATACTAGGTGAATGTTTGTGATTTCATAGTATACAAAGTTGGTCAGTTTATATAACACTAACAGTCGAAATATATTCAACTTTCCACCACTCTATTCTTAAAAAGTTACAGCTCAATTCCCTTTAGTTTTCCCAAAAAACATCCCAAAACACCAGTATTTTGGTTAAAATATGTTAAAATAGTACCTTTTTATACATAGTACTGTAACAAAATTAAAACATCGGCGTCTAGTAAGTATATAACAATTTAAAACAACAGAAATTATGAGAACATTAGACAGCAATCAAATCACTAAAAAATTAAACAACACAAACGGAAATATCTGGAACAACAAAAGACGTTATAGATAATCAAAACAATTAAAATTCATCAATCAACCTTTCCGTCTATGGCGGATCAAAAAACAATCAACATCATGAGAACTTTAGACAGCAATCAAATCACTAAAAAATTAAACAACACAAACGGAAGTATCTGGAACAACAAAAGACGTTATAGATAATCAAAACAATTAAAATTCATCAATCAACCTTTCCGTCTATGGCGGATCAAAAAACAATCAACATCATGAGAACTTTAGACAACAATCAAATCACAAAAAAATTAAAAGACACCAAAGGAAATATCTGGAATAACAAAAGACGTTATAGATAACCTAAACCGTAACAATTCATCAATCAATCATCAATCAATCATCAATTATCAATCAAAAAACAATCAACATCATGAGAACATTAGACAACAATCAAATCACAAAAAAATTAAAAGACACCAAAGGAAATATCTGGAATAACAAAAGACGTTATAGATAACCTAAGAAGCATAAGACACCCGCCTGCCAACATCAGGCGGATAAAACTAATCATCATGAGGACTTTAGAAAACATCAGATCCAGAACGCGAAATATTGCCACTCCCCAATATAATAAGTTCGTAAATTATATCAATCAATTCTATGATTATGAAGGAAATATTATTACCGGAAATAAAAGATACACCTATCAAGTGGAACGATAAAACCAAAAGCTGAATTTTAGGATACACTCCAAAATTCAGCTTTTTTATTTGTATTACTTCAATCCAATAAACCTCTTACTTCACCGGTTATAAAGTGTTTTAAAACATCAAATGTCACGCTGAACTTGTTTCAGCATCTTATAACTAATTATTGCTCAGATTTTGTTAAACGAGACCCTGAAACAAGTTCGGGATGACAACAAACATTGTATTATTCATATGGATTCTTATTAAAGCTACCTTTCCACATTTCCTACACTTTTTATTTAGATTTAAACTGCAATTTTCCTGTTTCTATTTTAATCGCTGTTTTTGCCAAAATAGTAAAAACAAAAGCTCCCAATGCCCAGATACCCAAAGTAACTCCCATCTCAATTCCTGTAGGTGTGTATTCAGCAATTTTACCATAAGGTCCCGGAATAAACCCCGGAACGATTAAACCGAATCCTTTTTCAATCCAAATTGCAACAAAAAGTACAAAGCAGCAGAAATATAACACCTTGAGATTGTTTCGTAGTTTACCAAACGTAAGTAAGACTGTTGCCAATACATTTAGCGGAATTGCCGTCCATATCCAGGGTAACAATGCGGTTTTACCATGCAATCCAAAAAATAAATAATATGCACTCTCACTATGATGTGTAGGTGCATAAAACTCTTTAAACAACTCCGATACCAACATAATGAGATTGATCTGAGCCGCAACCGTCACAATCATTCCGATTTTTTTGATGGTTTTATCTTCAATTTTAAATTCTGTAAAAGATCGGATAATCGCCAATACCAGAATAATCAACGCCGGTCCAGCAGCAAAAGCAGAGGCTAAAAAACGAGGTCCTAACAACGCATTATTCCAAAAGGGTCTTGCCTGTAATCCCTGGTACAAAAATGCAGTCACCAAGTGAATCGCCACAGCCCAAAACACCGATAAAATAGCTCCGGGAATATATATTTTGGGGTTCGGAACTTTTCCCTGATATCGTCTAAATAAGATATAAAATGGAATAGAAATATTTAGAAACAAATATCCATTAAGAACTAGCACATCCCAGGTTAGCATAGAGTTTGGAAAATTAAACACACCAATTCCCGGAATCATATGCCATAATACAGAAGGGCCACCCATATCGGCTACTACAAAAGCCAAACACATAATCAATGCTGCTACGGCAAGTCCTTCTCCAATAAGTACCGCTTGTTTAAAATCAATATCTTTTAAAACATAGGTTGGCATCACCAGCATCACTGCAGCCGCCGCTACACCCACTAAAAAAGTAAAATTCGAAATATACAATCCCCAGCTTACTCTGTCCGTCATTCCCGTTGCACTTAATCCAAATTCTAATTGCACTGAATAACAATACATTCCCACAAGCATGACGAAGGTTAAAAATGCCATCCAAATGTGGTATTTTTTTGATCCTTGAGTAGTGGTATCCAAGCTATCTTTAACTAAACTTTTAAAAACTTTGAGTCGTCTCATTTGCGTTTTGCTTTAAACGTTGTACTAATTTTGACTGCTTTTTCATTTTCTTTGCTCGCCCAAAGAAAACGAAACAAAAGAAAAGGCGCTTTTTCCAAGGTATTTTTCAGTTTTACTGAAAACCAGATTTGTTTTGCTAAAATCTTTCCAAGGCTTCAAGATTTATTTACGCAAAAACAAATCTTATACTGGTGGAAAAAGATTTTCAAAGCGCTGCTTTGGAACGTTAACTTTTCTAAAAAATGCTTTTAATTCTTTAATCTTATCAATCCATAAAATACCAGAACTTAGGTTCGGTACCTAGGTCTTCTTTTAGTCTAAACACTTTTTTGTTTTCTAGTACCCATCTGATTGTACTATCAGGATCTAATAAGTTACCAAAAATCCGTGCACCAGTTGGACAAGCATCTACACAAGCAGGGTTTTGGCCAGCCCTGGAACGTTGTACACAAAAAGTACATTTTTCCATCACTCCCTTTTTACGCATACGATTCCCTAAATAGTGTTGATTTTTATTAATCTCATCCTCTGGAACCTTTGGTGTACTCCAATTAAATCTTCTTCCGTCATATGGACAGGCAGCCATGCAATAACGACATCCTACACACCAATCATAATCTATCACTACCAATCCATCATCTTCACGCCAGGTAGCCTGCACCGGACATACATCCACACATGGCGGATTATCACAGTGAAAACATTGAGTTCCCATATAAAAATGTCCCTCGGCCGGCACTTCGTGATAATAATTATCATCTGCTTCATTAAAATTAAACCCTTTACCATCCTTCATTTCGTGAATACGTATGTATTGCATTTGCGAGTTCCTGTCTTGATTATTTTCTTCCACACACGCACTCACGCAATCCATATATCCTTGACATTTAGAAATATTAAAAGCATATCCAAACAATACATCTTTCTCAGCATTGGTAGATGACATATTGATGGGGTTTCCTTTTCTCAATTCATAAGATCTCATCAGTCGATCCACAGTCCCTTTCTTTTCTTCATCAGTCATCAGTTTATAGTTTCCTTTAAACTGTTCTTCCCAATCAATCTGTGCCTTTTCTTTAGCTTCATCATCTGCAACTACACTACAGGAACTACTAACTGCTCCAGCTCCAATTAATAAACTTGCTGTTAATTGTCTAAAAGCGGTTCGTCGATCCATTTTTACATCAAAAACCTGATCAAAACCATCTTTTTTACGTTCTTCACCAATAGAAGCATCTACGGCAGCATCAAAGAATTCCTTGTCACTAATTTCAGATACACTATGAGAACCACATCCACCGGAAGTTTTTCCGCAACCGCAGGACCCTTCAGCTTCTTTTTTACGACTTCCCAGATTTAGTGAAAACCATTTTTTGTTATTTTGATCGTTCATAATTATATGGATGATATTAACTATTCTCTTTCTTTTACTTTCTGGGTATTGTACCTCGATGGCCATCTGGTCTCAAAACCAGGTTTATGAGGATTATGACAATTTACACAAGTCATTGATGCTCTTGGAGACGCCCAACCCGCTACCTTTTTACCGTGTGCACCGCCTTTCCAATCACTAAACTGCTTGGTATGGCACTGACTACAAAGCTTATCACTTCTGTTAAAATCTATCTTGCTACCTGTTAAGCTTTTTAGATTATTCATATCCTCCCCATTATGGCAGGTAATACAATTCATAGTACTCAGATCTGCATGTGCCAATTTTATATCCCAATGCGCCTTTTTTGCAGCATCGCTATTTTGCATTTCGCTAAGCGGTTTATTATGACACTCAATACAGGCATAGGATTTTATTTGACTTTTACGCTCTGGAATTAAGAAGGTATGCTCCCCGTCTGTGATTTCTATGGTATGAACTCCTTCTAAATACTTTTCTGAAGAAATGGGTGTACCTTGATAGTTTTTACTTTCGGCTTCTATCTTATCCGTGATGCTATGATATTCACTTTCGCTATGCTTACAAGAAAATAGTATAAACGTAAGTAGAAAAGTAACTCCCAGAATGTGTGCGCTTCTATATCTATTCATCATAAGTATTGTTTTCTCTTGTAAAAACTTCTATATCTGTAATCACTCTATCACTTGGAACGTGACATTGTCTACAATTGATTCGCTCTGGGTGCGTAACCCTGATTTCTTTAGGAGCAGCCGGTCCTGCGTGACAAGCCAGACAATTTTCTCTCATTTGGATTGGATGAGGAATTATTGGTGGACTACCAGGTAAGGCATTGTTAACACCAACTATAGGTGCTTGCACCTTAGCAAAATTTGTTTCTGCAAAGAGCACATCCGTATTTTGTGGTGTATGACATTGTCTGCAATTGATCATTTCAGGATGTGGTGTCACCGGTGTATAGGCATTAAACTTTGGTACAAAACCTCCATTTTGATGACATTGCAGACATGCTTTTCCTCCCATAGATCGCTCTCCTTTCAGTAATGGATGAGGAATACTAGGTGGTGCACCATAATATGCTCTATTATCATAATAGGTTTCCAAGGTTCTCTGATGATTTTCATCTATAGGCATATTTGCATAATCCAACGCAAGTTCCGCATTTCCGAACACCCCAATTTCTAAAGGGATCAATATATCGGAATCTCCACTTTCTATGGGAATGTACGCCTCTTTTAATCCGGTTTGGTAGCTATAATTCCAAATGATAATAAAAGCTACAAATAAGAGGGTGAATAATGATATGATACCAAGTCTTTTCCTCATAGCTTAGGCTTTTTCTACTTTAACTGCACATTTTTTATAATCAGGTTCTTTAGAAATCGGACAAAAAGAATCTAATGTGATGTCATTAATCAGCAAGTTTTCATCAAAGAATGGCACAAAAACCTGCATCGGTGCCGGCACTCCTCTTTCATTGATAGAGGCTGGCAATACAATTTCTCCGCGTCTGGTGGTCAGTTTTACATTATCTCCTGTTTTAATCTGCATGCGTTTAGCATCTTCTGGATGTAATTCTACATAGGCGTGTGGCATCGCTTTATGCAACACAGGAATTCTACGAGTCATAGATCCAGTGTGCCAATGTTCTACTACACGACCTGTATTTAACCAATATGGATATTCATTATCCGGTTCTTCTGCAGCGGGTTCATAGGGTCGTTGCCATATAACCGCTTTTCCGTCAGGTTTTCCGTAAAAATGAAAATCTTCTCCATTACTACAAGCCGGATCATATTTGGCATTAAATCTCCATTTAGTAGATTTTCCATCAACATAAGGCCACAATACTCCCGACTCTGATTTAAGTACTTCTAAAGGAGCCATATTGTGTTTCTTGTTGTCATGATGCTTACGATATTCTGTATAAATTTCTTCTATATGTGTTTCTTCTTTGTAATAGAATTGCTTTTCATATCCCATACGCTTTGCAACTTCTACAATTTGCCAGGTATCACTCATAGCTTCACCAGGAGGATTTACCATTTGTTCAAAATGTTGCGTTCTTCTTTCAGAATTTCCGTAAAGTCCTTCTCTTTCGATCCACATCGCAGATGGTAAGATTACATCTGCTATATCTGTGGTAGGTGTTGGGTATATATCCGAAACTACAATAAAACGTCCTTCTTTTTTGGCACCATCTCGGTAGCGCTTTAGCTTGGGCATAGTTACCATTGGATTAGTCACCTGTATCCACATAAAACGGATATCTCCTCTGTCCAGCGCCCGAAACATTTCTACCGTGTGATAGGTTGGTTTAGGATCAATATTTCCTACCGGAACATCCCATATTTTGGCAGCAAACTCTCTGTGTTTTTTATTCATCACCACACCGTGTGGTAATTTATGAGTTAATGTTCCCACTTCTCTTACTGTACCACAAGCACTAGGTTGTCCCGTTAGTGAAAATGGACTATTACCAGGAGTAGAAATTTTTCCGGTTAGTAAGTGAATATTGTATACTAAATTATTAATCCAGGTACCACGTGAATGTTGGTTCATTCCCATACACCAAAGTGACATTACCTTTTTGTTAGGGTCACCGTAAAACGCTGCCATATATTTTATATCCTTAGCGGATACTCCGGACATTTTCTCAACTTTTTCCGGAGAATAATCTTCTAAGAATTTTTTATAAGCTGCAAAATCAATCTTCTCAGGTTTGTCATTGAACTTATAATTGTCTTCTAGTCCATATCCCATGTTAGTAAGTCCCTTGCTGAAATTACAGTGCTTTTCAACAAACGATTTATTCACCCAACCGTTTTTAATAATCTCATAACAGATCGCATTCGCTACTGCCAGATCTGTTTGCGGTAAAAATAAGATGGACTTATCAGCAGCCATACTGGTTCTGGTTGTACGCGTTGCAAAATCTATAATTTTCACTCCTCTCTTCAGACGTTGATCCAATAATCTTGAGAATAATACCGGGTGCATTTCGGCCATATTATTCCCCCAAAGAAAGAATACATCAGCGTGATCAATATCTTCATAACATCCCATAGGTTCATCGATTCCAAAAGAAGTTAAAAAGCCTGTTACCGCGCTCGCCATACATAAACGTGCATTGGCCTCTACATTATTGGTTCCGATACATCCTTTGAAAAGTTTAGAAGCTGCATATCCATCCGGAATTGTCCATTGACCGGATCCGTAGATTGACACGGCATCTTTACCGTGATCTTTGATCGTTTCTTGCATTTTAGAAGCGACAAGATCCAGCGCTTCTTCCATAGAAGTTTCTACATACTTGCCATTCTTCTTCACCAAAGGTTTTGTTAAACGATCTTTCCCATACAATGCCATGATAGAATGATATCCCTTTACACAGCAAAGACCTTTATTTACGGGAGATTTTGGATCTCCTTTTACCGCCACTGCTTTTCCATTTTCAGTACCGACTAATACACCACAACCTACTCCGCAAAATCGACAAGGTGCTTTTTTCCAATCTAAATTAGCGCTGTTTGGAATTCCTTTTTCTTGTTCATCAGCAAACAAAATTCCGGGAAACATAGTCGCGGCTGCCGTCATTGCAGACAACATTGCCATTTTTCGGATAAAACTTCTTCTATTGGTTAGAGATGTATACATAGTACTAATTGTTTTGAGGTGTATTAAATCCAGATACCATTGCCAGTAATTTCAAGCTTTCTATCTTTTCCAATTTTTCCTTCAGAATGGCTTCTTCGGATTTGTTCTCTGTCTCTGTGATTAAGATGAGGATGTCTTTATTTTGAGCAGGCATTACTTCGCATTGATCCATTTTAGATAATGTTTCAATAAGTTCATTTTTTTTACCTGTATGTGGATGTGCTAAATAACTTTTGATTGGCATATTGTTCAGTTTAAAGCTTCTTTTGTTATCACTTGATTCATATTAATTCTCCGCTTTATTCTTTTTAAAATCTGTTGTAAAAAGATTTGGGTTAATAATCAATTGAGCCCAAGCCCAGTTGTTGGTATTATCATTAGGTCTTCCTCCTTTGATAAGACTCATGCTTTCGGAAGCGAACATATGAGAATATCCAAGGTTCAGCTTTACATTTTTTATGATTTTCTTTGTAAAAACAACATCTACCTCTGTTCCCAGATATTTATCTTCGTCTCCGGTTAGATCTGCATTCGCCATAAAGTAATGTCCTTTTAGTAATAAGCTTGATGCTGATCCGGTTTTAAAAACGAATTTAGCATACACATCATTCAGCCCTACATTATCAACGTGATTACCCACATAGAAGTAGTCCATAAATCCATTAAATTTATGATTCGTACCATAAAGCGGGAAGAAAGATTTGTTTTTACTATCACCATCCTGATCTGTACCACTTAATACCTCAATTCCTAACCCATACAAAATATTACCAGGTTTATAAGTAGCTTCCAAAGCGATCTGGTATGCACTCAGATCTGTATCACCATCTGCTTTTCCAAATTGATAATAAGCGCTACCTGCAAGATTCACTTTACTAATAGGAAACTTAAAATAAGAACCCGCTGTATGCCTATAGAATGTTCCATCAGGTTCGTCGTTATTAACTCCTGTGAATTTTTGGAATCCGGTGTTAAGGAATAAAAAACTAGCTGAAGATTTTTCCCAGGATTTCTTTAAATAGGCATATTGCAGGGCCTTGTAGGTAAAAAATCCCTGAATTGTAAATCCGGTTCCTTCATTAGCTTGTCCTTGCTGACTGAAGGCTGCGCCTACATCTGCCTTGAACGTATTATTATTGTATTTTATCAAAGCAGCATCGTGAAAACGTCCTTGCATAGCCCAATCGAGCTCTCCAAAAATTCGCTCATCATCATAAGAGATAACTTGTCTCCCGGCTTTTAGAGACCATTTTTCATTCAGAAATACTTGTGCCCACGCCTGGAATAATGAAAAAGAATCATTACCATCGCTTATTAATATCTGGCGTGTGTCTCCCCAAGTACTCACATCCTGAACGCTAACAAATAGCTTTAGTCTTTCTTGTGCATAACCGATATTCAATCTGGTACGTTGCGTAACAAAGGCTGCAGGATCCGCGTCATCCGGAAACAAGTTATTGAAACCGTGCCTGTATTCGAACCGAGTTCTTAGATCGGCATCGATGGTAAGTTGAGAAAATAAATTGTTGGTGAAAAAGATTAAAAATAGAACAGGTAAGCATTTTACTATTTTCATAAAAGAGACTATTTATTGGTAGTATACAAATGTTGTTCTATAATTTTTGAGAAAATATGACTTTCGTCATTTGTTAAACATATATTAATTAATAATCTTCTAAAATAATTCTAATCCGAAGAATCTTAACAATCACTTTACAATTATGAAATTTTCTTAAACTATTTAAGAAGAGCTAGTTATTCTAAAGAATCCAATAGATGATTTTATATAGATCGAGGACCTCATCTTGACAAAAATTTATAAATTGAATACCCAATGAAAGAATCAATTGCTTCTAAAATCGAAGGAACCGTTACTAATTGGTTTTCTAAAGATTCCTCTCTAGGGTTTTTGCTTGTTACTATGGTCATTATTGCGATGGTTTGGGCAAACTCACCTTGGAGCGATTCTTATTTTCATTTGTTCGAGACTAAATTTGTTGTTGGTTTTGAAAACGCTCCTATAAAAAATTCACTTCATCATTGGATTAACGATGGACTTATGGCTCTTTTCTTTTTCTTAGTTGGATTAGAAATCAAAAAAGAAATCATTAATGGAGAACTTTCTTCTTTAAAAAGTGCGTCGCTTCCAATTTTTGGAGCTTTAGGTGGGATGATTGTTCCTGTCATTATATTTTTATTGATCAATAATACGGGGGAAGCTTCTGATGGCTGGGGAATCGCTATGGCAACAGACATTGCCTTTTCTTTAGGTCTAATTTCTTTAGTGTCTTGTAGAGTTTCTACCCAGCTCAAAACTTTTCTCACCGCACTAGCAACCATAGACGATATAGGAGCTATACTAGTGATTGCTATTTTTCTGACTCCTCATATAGAATTTAATAATCTTCTAATCGGTGGTATTTGTTTCCTAATTATGGGAATCGGAAATATTATTGGAATACGAAGTATTTGGTTTTATATCCTTGTTGGAATTCCCGGTCTTTGGATCTCATTACTTTTTTCTGGTGTGCATGCAACACTAGCGGGTGTTTTAGCTGCGTTTACCATTCCTGGTCGTACTAAACTAACCGAAGGAAAGTATAAAGAAAAACTAAAATTATATGTTACTAAGTTTAATTTGATTTGGAAAGAAGACAGTTCTCTACTGAGTATTCAACACCTTAATGTAATTGAAAAAGTGATCGCATCGAGTAAGGATGCGCTGACACCTCTTCAACATTTAGAACGGAAAATCGCACCCTTCATTAATTTCACAGTCCTTCCTTTATTTGCATTAGCAAATGCAGGTGTAAAAATTGAAGGAGACATCTTAGATCTCATATTCCATCCTGTTTGCTACGGTATTATTATTGCTCTATTTATCGGGAAATTACTGGGAATTGTTGGTTTTTCATATATCGCAACCACTTTTGCTCAGGCACGTTTACCTGGTCTTACGAACTGGAAGAAGATGGGGGGAATCGGTTTGTTTGGAGGTATCGGCTTTACGATGTCCTTGTTTATCGCAGAATTGGCATTCACAAATGAGGTACTATTACAACACGCGAAAATTGGCGTTATATTAGGATCATTCCTTTCTGCAGTTGCCGGTATACTTTGGTTAAGCCTAAATACCAAAAAAATCAATCAATATGATGAAGAGGAGTCTATCGAACTGTTAGAAAACCCAATAGAATTATTACCAAATAAATAGTTATAAACTCTTTCTGGTACAGATGCTGGAAATAGATTATTTTACTGTATTCTAAACTGATATTGCAATACGAACATCCACTTTCGATCTCCTTTTTCAATAGTGTTTCCAATATCAAAAAAAACGGGTCGATTTTGTGCATTCAAGGTAAATTTGGATAAGTGTCCGTTTAGAAAATAGTTGATCCCTATATCGTAAGAAATCATAGGATCATCTAAACGATCAAAATCAGAATATTGAATTCTGGCATACGGTTGTAGTTTTCCTTTATCTCGGTTTTTTCCTATTCCGCCTAACAAGTATCCCATTTGATAAAGTACTGAAGTTCCGGTTCCTATAACAGGATAAGAATTGCCTTTCCCATTAAATGAAGTACTTTCAGGATTCAATCCATTCGTTGGGTTATTAGCCCCAATCGAGCGTATGTAATTGGGTCCAAAATCATACTCAAAGAATCCTACATAAGCACTTAGTGCTGTCCCTTTCTCTCTATTAATAGGTACATCCATAAATGCATCTGCTGCCAGTAAATTCATATCGTGAAACTTCTCTTCTCCTCCATTTAAAGAACACAAAGCATCCTGTTGATACTTAAATCCAAACCCAATATTTAAAACCGCTTTTTTTCCTAAATATGTTCCACGGTGGGAAGCGTATTTATTGCTTTCAGGTTGCAAAAATTCATATTTTATGTATCCGGCATATTGCAAATCAGCGTGAGTATTCGCAAATTCTGCGATCCCTTCTGCCGGTTCAATTTCATTCTGAATAGGAAATGGTTTAGAAAGGATAAAACGATAATCTACATTATGAATTTTACCTTTGGTATAAATACTCAGGTTTCGCAATAGATCATCTGTCGTATTTACGGTAGGGAGCGCCAAAAACGGAACATCCATTATCATCAAATTTGATGTATTAGGAGCAGAAAAACGAGATAATCCATTCCATAAAGATTTACCTCCACCAATCGTTAGTTTATCTGAAAAACTATACTCGGCATATGCATCTAAGAGTTTTATAGTAGTTTCTCTCCCAGATAAATAATTCAAGTTATTGGTTCCTACTTGCGTATAGACAAACAGTTTTTCTGTAAGTTGTCCTTTGATTGCTAATCGAAACCGACGTAAAGAAATATCTGTTGTTGTATTTTGTAATTCTTCGGAAACCGTGCTTCCCGGATTATTCTGATTGACTCTTCCCCATAACTGAAGGTATGTATGTAATCCCAGCCATCGAGTATTGTCATCATTTAAATACCATTGTAGCGGTTTATTCCTAAAAGGGGTCGTTTGTTGTTCCTGTGAAATGGAATATTGAGAAAAGAGGAGAATGATTCCTATTAAAACAGGAATTGTTTTTTTATAAATCATGTAATAATGTGCCTGGTTAGGGCCGTGGTGGTTTTGTTGGAAAATAGTGAATGAACAGTGTCACACTGATACCGCCATCAGGAGTGTCCCCAATTTTGCGGGACACTCTTCTGACAGTATTTAGAAAATTAGTATTTAAGTGTTAACGAATGTTCTGTATTAAATGTGCTCACTTAAGTGGTGGTGCTCATCAATTAGCGGTCCTCCTTCTATAATTTGCTGAGAAGCTTGATTGGCAAACTTTTCAAAATTAAGATGGAAAGAATGAGCTAATTGTATTGCTTTACTTATATAAGCTCCTTTTTGAGACCAGGTATTCATTGGATCCAAAATTTCTGTAGGTACCCCTGGACAATATTCTGGTATAAAAAGACCAAAAATTGGGTGCTGCTCAAAATTGACTTTATTTAATTTTCCTTCCAGAATTGCTGAGATCATCGCTCTTGTATGTCTTAATCGTATACGAGATCCTACTCCGTAAGGACCTCCACTCCATCCTGTATTGATCAACCAAACATTTACATTAGCCTCCTCCATTTTTTTACTCAACATTTCTGCATACACTGTTGGATGCAATGGCATAAAAGGTTCTCCAAAACAAGCAGAGAATGATGGAACCGGCTCTGTAATTCCAGCTTCTGTCCCTGCTACTTTAGCGGTATAACCAGAAATAAAATGATATGCAGCTTGACCGGGAGTTAGTTTAGATACCGGAGGTAATACCCCAAATGCATCACAAGTAAGAAAGAAAATATTCTTAGGATTCTTTGCATAGGATGGTTCTTGTATATTATCAATATGATAAATTGGATAACTTACACGAGTATTCTGAGTGATAGAGCTATCTTCAAAATCCACTTCTCCATTTTCTTTGAAAACTACATTTTCTAATATGGCTCCGGGTTTAATAGCTCTATAAATGTCTGGTTCTTTTTCTTCTGTTAGGTCGATTACTTTTGCATAACACCCTCCTTCAAAATTAAAGATTGTATTTTCTGCAGTCCATCCGTGTTCATCATCTCCGATGAGTTTACGATCGGGATCCGCAGATAAAGTTGTTTTTCCTGTTCCTGATAATCCAAAGAAAATAGCGGTATCTCCCATTTCTCCCACATTTGCAGAACAGTGCATTGGTAATACATTTTTTTCAACAGGAAGAATCATATTTAATGCAGAGAAAATTCCTTTTTTCATTTCTCCTGTATATGCAGAACCTCCTACTAGTGCGATTTTTTTGGTAAAGTTAAGGATAGAGAAGTTTGCTTGTCTGATTCCGTAGGCAGCTGGATCTTTTGCCTCATATCCGGGAGCACATAATACCAACCACTCTTCTTCAAAATTCTCCAGTTCAGATTCCTCAAAACGTAAGAACATATTATAAATAAACATATTAGACCAAGGATATTCTGTGATCGTACGTACATTCATTTTATATTCGGGATCCGCACATACATAGGCATCTCTTACATATAGCTCTTTCCCAGACATGTAGTTAATAATCTCATCTTGTAAAAGATCAAACTTATCCGGATCGATAGGTTTATTAGTTTTTCCCCACCAAACCTTATCTTTGGTGTAGTCATCTTTTACTAAGAAACGGTCTTTTGGAGATCTTCCTGTAAATTTACCGGTGTTGATAGCGAGTGTACCATTAGAAGTTTCTCTACCCATTCCTTTTTCGATGGTAATTTCCTGTAGTTTTTCTGGAGAAAGGTTGTAATGGACCGTAGTGTCTTTTAATCCATATTTCTCTAGATTGACATTTGCGTTTAATACATTTTCCATTTTCTAAATAATTTAAATTTTAATACTATGTTGGTTACACCCGTTTATAATGCATAAACTGGGTTAAAAGGGCCATATGACTGGCACTAATAAAAGGGTTACTATAAAAAACAATAACAATAAAGGCGCTCCTACTTTTACATAATCAAGAAACTTATAACCTCCTGCCGACAGTACCATAGCATTGGTTGTAGTTCCTACAGGTGTAAGAAATGCCGTAGATGCACTTATCGCCACAGTAATCATTATTGGTTTTGGGGAGATCCCCAAATTGGTAGCAGCTAGTATTGCTATAGGAGCCATTAATACTGCTGTAGCAGAATTATTGATTGTTTGACTAAATGTGGTTGTCAATAAAAACACACCTCCTAACAGTGCTATTGGATGGATGGCCCCCAAATATTTTACCAAACCATCCGCAGCCAGTTGGGCAGCACCTGTTTTCTGTAATGCAATACCCATAGGTATCATAGCCGCAATCATGATCACACTAGTCCAGCTGATTCCTTTATAAGCTTTGTTAATAGGAACACATCCGGTAATCAACGTAATGCCTGCACAAATCAGAGCAGCTATCGCTCCAGGAACAATTTTAAATACAAGTAGTACAATCATTAAAACCAATGTTCCTAAGGCAATGAATGATCTAGGTGTAAGGTTTTCAACATTTTTAGCCATTCCTTCGGGGCTTCCGCAAATGACCAAATTCTCGTACATCTCCTTTAAATCACCTATATTTTCCCAAGATCCTCTGATTAAAAATGCATCACCTGCTTTCACCTTAATTTCTTTATCCTCTAAAGGCTCATTATTTCTAGAAGCCCCCAATAATTGAATTTTGAATCTCTCGAAATAATCTCCAATCTTGATTTTTCTTCCTACAAATAGAGACTTAGGAGTTACTATCACCTCTGCCATACCTACTTCCTGATTGATCAAATTATTTTTTAATTCTTCCTCAATCGGATCTAATCTCCACAACCCTAACCTGAATTCAATCATTATTTTATTGATCGCTTCGGTTTCACCTTTTACGGTAATGATATCGTGATACTTAAACTCGGTATCTTCATCTGGAAACTCAATAAATGCCGGGTTTTTTTGGAATAAATTTGGATGCCTTCGTTTCAAGCGAATGATCGAAATATTGTATTTTTCTTCAAAATCCCAATCTTTTATTTTGGTTCCTAATAAAGGTGAAATAGAGCGGACACGTAATCTGAAGTAATTCTGATCTACGCGATACGCTTCAATCCACTTATGCAGTTCGGAGTCAATATTTACAGGTTTATTCCGGGTTTTGTAACTAGGCAACAATTTATATCCGAAGTATCGAAAGTAAATGATCGCTATGATCAATAGTGGCAACCCTATCAAACCAAATTCAAAGAACGAAAAACCGGTAAATCCTTGTTCTATCAAAGCATTGCTAGCAATGATATTTGGCGGGGTACCAGTTAAAGTAAGTAGTCCACCAGTATTGGATCCAAATGCTACCGGCATTAATAATTTTGAAGGCAATGTTCCTATATTCCAAGCTGCAGAAATTGTAACCGGAAGTAACGTGGCCACTGTACCCGTATTACTTACAAATCCAGACAATACTCCTGATCCAAGGGTTACAATTATTAATAATTTTGGAACACTTTTTCCTGCCCATTGTATGAACTTGTTGCCTGCCAGCGCTGTCCACCCTGTTTGAGACAATCCTTCTCCTATGATAAAAAGGGCAGCAATCATGATTACCGTGGTGTTACTAAAACCACTAAAAGTTTCTGTAACATCCAGAACGCCTGTCAAATACAGGCTAAGCATCGATAACAAGGCTACGACATCGGGGGGATATTTACCCCAAATAAATAAACCAATTGTTATCACAAAAATGATTAACATTATATACATCTCAATCTCTTTTTTGATGTTGATTATTCAGTGATTAAAAAGCTTTTGATAAGCTTTAACTTAAAATTTCAGTCTGAATTTTAATCAATTGTCAAAAGAGGAATTTCTGTATGTAGTGTTAATAATTTAGTTAACCTTCCTTCAGAAGGCCCATTCTTTTTAGCATGATTTCTTGGTAAAATTGCCAATAAATCAATTTCTTTTTCTTTTATATATTCAAAGATCCCTTTCTCAATATCAGTATTCTCTTGAAATGTATGATGTGAATAGAAATTCTCTAGATAGTATTCTATCGCATTTTCATTTTTCTCATCAGCAGGAGTATATCCATAGCATCCATTCTCATTACAAATAGTTAACACATGAACTTGTGCGTGAAAACGTCTTGCTACATCCAATAAGGTTCCCAGAACTTTTGCATCTTCTATCTCTTTTTGACCCAGTATTAATGCTATTTTTTTAACTCCGAATTCTTTGATGTTTTCAGGAATCGCAATAACAGGAAAATCTGCTTCCAATGTTAGTCTAGAAGTATTGGTAGTAGCTGATTCATCTTCAGCTCCTTTAGTACCCATAATAACCAAATCAGCTTGAAACTCTTTTTGCGTTTCTAGAATATTATCTATCAGATCTCCTGATTTTATTACTGATTTAATCGTGCCTCTAAAATATGGATTGTCTTTTTTAATTTTTGTAATTGTTTCATCCAACGTATTATGAATAGAAGTATCTTCTGACATATCCGTAATATGAGTCAATAAAATCTCAATTGACTTGTCATCTCCTGCAAAGTTTATTGCATAGGCTAAAGCACTTTCTGTGGTGGCGGATTGGTCGAAAGGAACAATAATTTTAGTGATATCTTTCATAATCTTTTTTTTAGTTTTAGGATCTAGTGGTTATCCCGGTTCGTTGGTTTTATACTACAAAGGTTAGCTTATTACTAAAGGTAAAAAATGACATTTATCAGCTTTTACTATCTATTTCTTTCAGAATTTTGTTAGAAATAGATTATTAATAATTGATTCAGGTACTCATGAAAAAAAACTTAGGAAAAATTGATTCAATAATCAGAATCATTCTCGGTATCGTATTGGCTTACTTATTCTATAATAACTATATCGCTGGAACGATAGGAATCGTTTTGCTTTCTATATCCGGTGTCTTAGTCATTACAGGATTTATGGGTTGGTGTCCTTTGTACCGACTTTTAGGAATAAAAACCTGTCAGGTTAAGAGTGGACTGACTGAAGATTAACAACATTAACCATCTTGATACATTATAAAAAAATTGGCACACCGTCTTTTTTTGTAAAAAGTGAGGTCATCTCTTTGATGTTTTTGGTATAATCTATACATGAAAATTCATCAAAAAACATCAGCTTTGAGAATATTTAATGTGTTTAGACCAACTATAATCAGACCTCAACTTATATCTGGTAATACGTTTAAAGCCAACTAATGGATTGTGCTCTATAAATTCTATTTGAAAAGGTTTGATTAGATATCCGCCCCAACATTCAGGTTTCGGAATTTCTTTATTTTGAAACTGAGTCTTGTATTTTTTTAAGCGTTTTTCTAATGTTTCTCGAGAAGTGATGACCTTACTCTGATCAGATGCCCAGGCACCCAACTTACTGCCTTCCGGACGAGATTCAAAATATCCTTCTGATAAATTTTCCGGAAGCTTTTCTGCCTTGCCAGAAATAAAGACTTCTCGTTTTGATTGTATCCAGTTAAACAAAACAGAAACATTGTTATCTTGGGCAATTGCTTTTCCCTTCTCACTGTTATAATTCGTAAAGAATATAAATCCTTCCCAGGTAAAACGTTTTAGCAGTACTACTCTGCTTTTAGGAAAGCCATCTAAACCTTTAGTTGACAATACCATTGCATTAACCTCATCTTCAGGATGTGCTTTTTCTACTTCTAAAAACCATTTCTGAAAATGTTCTATGGGGTTATGATTATCGGACTTATTCATTAATCTGTGCCTTTTATTTTTCTTCCATTCCAATTGGTTAATATCGTTACGTAGACAACAACCGATATAGAGCTTAACGGCATTAATATCGCAGCAATAATTGGCGATAATTGTCCGGTAACAGCAAAATATAATCCAATAGCATTATATAAAAACGATAATATAAAACTCGATTTGATAATATCAATTGACTTTTTAGAAATGTTGAGATACTTTGGTATTTTATCAAATTGAGAAGCGTCTAGAATTGCGTCGCAAGCTGGAGAAAACACATTTACATTTTCTGAAACCGCAATACCCACGTTACTCTGCGCCAAAGCACCTGCGTCATTCAACCCATCACCAATCATAATTACTTTTTGTGTTGACTCCTGTAATGATTTGATATAATTTAATTTGTCATCAGGTTTTTGGTTAAATAACAATAAAGTACCTTCTGGTAGTAATTGTTTCAAATGTTGCTTTTCTCCTTCATTATCACCGGATAGAATAGACAGTTTATAATCCTTGGTTAACGTATCAAAAACTTTTTTTACATTCTTCCTGTATTGATTATGAAAAACATAGCGCCCTTTGTATTCGTCATTTGCGCTTATATGAACATTTGTGTTTTGTATTCCCGACTGTTCTTTATTTCCAACAAAATTTGAGGAACCTATTTTTATAGTGCTTTCTGCTAATCTGGCTTCGATCCCTTTACCTATATGTTCTTTATATTCGTCAAGGGTTAGTATATCATGTTCCTCAAGTAGATCATACAAAGCTCTACTCAATGGATGGTTGGACGCTCTTAATGTGTTTTTAAGTAATGATTCTTCCTCTGTGGTCAATTCCATTCCTTCATAATTTATTTTACTTGAGGTATTGGTGGTTATGGTTCCTGTTTTATCAAAAATCATACTGTCTGCGTGTGCCAGTTGTTCAATAACATCTGCATTTTTAAGATAAAATTTATTTTTGCCAAAAATTCGCAGCATATTACCCAATGCAAAAGGTCTTGCTAATGCCAAAGCGCAAGGACAAGCTATTATCAATACCGCTGTAAAGACATTTATGGCTTTTGAAGCATCATACAATAACCAAAAAGTCATTGCGACGACTGCTACACACAAAATAACGATCGTAAAATGTTTACTGATAGTATCTGTTAGATTTGTAAAAGATGCAGACTTATCCTTAGTAAACACATCATTACTCCATAAGCGCGTGAGATAACTTTGTTCTACCGTTTTAGTAGCTTCAATTTCGATAGCACCATACAGCTGCTTTCCTCCTGCAAAAAGTTTATCTCCGCATGTTTTAGTAACTGATTGACTTTCTCCGGTTACAAAGCTATAATCAATTCTGGCTGTACCTTTCATTAATATTGCATCTACAGGTATTAATTCTCCATTTCTAATAAGCAGCCGATCTCCTTCTTCAATATCATAAACCTGTATACTTTCTTCTTTACTTTTTTTACTGTTTTTATCAAATAATAACCGTGTCACAGCAATTGGAAAATAAGATTTATAATCTCTCTCAAATGACAAAAATGAATATGTTTTTTGTTGAAAAAACCTACCTAATAATAAGAAAAACACCAACCCTGTAAGACTATCAAAAAACCCGGTACCCCAATCAAATATGATCTCGGTAGTACTTCTTAAAAAGAGAACAGCAATACCCAAAGCAATGGGCACATCTATATTTAATATTTTAGATCTTAATCCCTTAAATGCAGAGATAAAATAGTCTTGTCCCGCATAAAAAACAACCGGTAAAGAAAATGCAAACATCAACCAGCGAAAAACATGTTTATATTGTTCCAGCCAATATTCTGAGACCTCAAAATATTCTGGAAAAGACAAGAACATTACGTTACCAAAAGCGAATCCTGCGACACCTAATTTATAGATCAAGCTTCTGTTCATATGTTTTTGCCCTTCAGAATAGTCATTAAGACTTATATAAGGTTCATATCCAATAGTATTAAGTAAAATGACAATCTCTTTAAGTGTAATGTTATCATTATTAAAAGTAATTCGAACGGTTTTCTTCGGAAAATCAACTTGAGAATTCATAATTGAAGATTCCAGTTTATATAAATTTTCTAATATCCAAATGCAAGAACTACAATGTATATGTGGAATATACAATGTAATAATCTCTGTGTTACCATCCTTAAATTCAATTAATTTTTCAGCAATAGCAGGAGTATCGAGATAATCGTATTTTTTTTCAATTTCTTTAGGAATGGCACCAGGAGCTGATTGTAGGTCATAATAAGAGGATAAATCATTACTCGAAAAAATATCATATACAGTCTTACAGCCATTGCAACAGAATATTTTTTGGTCAAAAGTAATAG
The DNA here is from genome assembly GCF_042434905.1 of Aquimarina besae. Taxonomy (NCBI): domain Bacteria; kingdom Pseudomonadati; phylum Bacteroidota; class Flavobacteriia; order Flavobacteriales; family Flavobacteriaceae; genus Aquimarina; species Aquimarina besae. Next base: position 1,913,935 of record NZ_CP170199.1, on the reverse strand, counting down.
CTAAGGTATCACAATCATTCCCACAATGATAACACGTGGATTCTATCATACTTTTCTAATTTGATTACAAAAGTGAAAAAGACCTTAGGCATATAATATGATAAAAATCATAGTTTTACCCCTAATGACGATTTAGTTTTGGCATATCACCATAATACTATCAAAGATGAAAAAGATTTTATTACCTACAGATTTTTCGGATAATGCCTGGAATGCTATTGATTATGCCGCCGAACTTTTTAAGGATGAAACCTGTACTTTTTATCTTCTAAACGTGTATAGTAAAATAATTTATGAGTCTGTACATCTTTCTGATATCCCCTCGGAGCGTACTATAGAAAATACCGTAAAAGCTAATGCCGTAACTAATCTGAAGCACTTAAAAACAACAATCACACATACGAACCCTAATCAAAAGCATCAATTTGAAATAATTGCTGCTTTGGGGTCGCTAACAGATGTGATAGAGGATGTAGTAAAATCCGAAAAAATCGATCTCATCGTGATGGGGACAAAAGGTGCTACAGGAACCAAAGAAGTATTTATGGGGAGTAACACAGTACGCATTATTAATTCTGTAAAAAAATGCCCAGTACTAGCAGTGCCGGATAATTTTACATTTACCGTTAAACCTTCTGAAATCACCTTTGCAACAGACTTTACCCATTTTTATAGTAAAGAAGAATTAAGCCCATTACTTGAGCTCGCCAAATCTTTTAATGCAACGATCAGAATCGTTTATGTACAGACCGAAGATGGTTCATTGACTGAAGAGCAGAAATTTAACTTAGGAATGCTACAGAAATATTTTAAAGACATTAAATATTATCAACATACCTTAACCAAAGGCGATTCCGTTTCAAAAACTATCAGGATTTTTACAGAAGAACTTGATATTTATCTGTTAGCAATGTTAAATTACTCTCATAGTTTTGTAGATAAATTAACTAGAGAACCTGTCATAAAAACAGTTGCATTTCACACACAGGTTCCGCTTTTAGTCATACCAGAATTAGGAATGAGTGCTGCTTATTCTAAAACAATCAAGAAAGGTTCAAGTTTAGAAGAAATACAATAATTTGATATAGAGATCTTAAATTCTTTTACAAATCTTGATCTCTCTTTATCGGACGATCTTCATAGAAATCTTCAAAAGTTTTATCTGTAGAATATTGATCTGTTAGAACTTTATATACCATTAATATTACCATTAACTGGCCAAAACAAGTAAGATAAAATACCCAGCCAAACTCAACATCCATCGTCACCATAATGGTGATTAAGAACAACAATAGTGTAGTAATGATGATCATTACCATTCCCGAAATTTTCATAACTATTTTTTATTTAAAAGATAAAAAAAATGGAGCATACTTCTTCTTAAGATTTAGCCAAATTAAAGTTTCAGCTGATAAAAATCATAGTTTCTAAGCTTCTGGTTTTCTAGTTTTGAAAGAACACCTAAGAATAACTGTACAATGAGAAAAATATTGATCCCTACTGATTTTTCAAAAAACGCAATGAATGCCATTCAATATGCTGTAGAGTTATTTAAATATGAAAAATGTGAGTTTTTAATTTTTCATGCTTACGCCGATGAAGTATATGATCATAACGCTTTAGTTTCTCGTGAAATTTTGGAAGATTTAAAAACAAAGACACAGGAAAACTCTGACAATGAACTAGCCAAAATTCGTTCGCATATTGATCAGATCTCTCCCAATCCAAGACATCAGTATGAAACGATGTCAGTTTTCGGAACTCTTATAGATGAGGCTAATGATCTGGTAGACGATCAAAATTTTGATATTCTTGTCATGGCCACCAGAGGTAAAACAGATGACCGTGAGATTACATTTGGCAGTAATACGTTACAAGTACTTAAATATGTAAAATGTCCAGTACTGGTAATACCTGAAGATTGCAGCTATGATCCACCAAAAAATATTCTTTTCCCTACCGATTATATGTTGCCTTACAAAAGAAGGGAATTAAAATTACTAAGTACCTTAACCAAAAGCTTCAGGTCTTCGATTCACTTTTTACATATTTCAAAATATAAAAAACTATCTATAAGACAGGAAGACAATAAAGATTTTTTAAAAGAATGTTTGCCCGATATAGAACTATTATTTCATACACAAGAAGACACTGACATTACAACAGCAATTAATGAATATATTGAACAAAATAACATCAACATGTTAGTGATGATAAACTCAAGGCACTCGTATTTGGAATGCGTATTATATCAATCAACCATTGATAAGATTGGACTACATATCAAAATACCATTTCTAGCGATGCAAAACTTACAAAGAAACTAAAATTAGGAAATTATGAAACGGATCTTATTACCTACCGATTTTTCTGATAACGCTTATAATGCGATACGTTATGCATTACAATTTTTCAGGAATGAAGAATGTAAATTTTATCTCCTCAATACTTTTACACCTGTATCCTATAATGTAGGATATCTGATTGAAAACCCAATGCCTTATGGTATGGAAGACATCGCAATGATGAATTCAAAAAGGGATATCGAAAGAACGGAAGAGAGAATAAAAAAAGAGTTCAATAATCCAAAACATACCTTTGAAAGGATTTCAGCATTTAATATGCTGATCAATGAAATCAAAGATGCAGTAGATCGTTATGATATTGATCTTATCGTTATGGGTACCAAAGGAGCTACCGGAGCCAAAGAAATTTTTATTGGTACTCACACAATGTATACAATCAAAAAAGTAAAGTGCCCAGTTCTGGCTGTTCCTTCTGATTTTGAGTATGAAGAACCCAAAGAAATTTTATTTCCTACAGATTATTATCTTAGCGCGACTAATAAATACATCCCTCTGATCAAAGATATTTGTGACCGACATGAATCGAGACTTCATATACTCAATGCTTATTACGGTGTCTCTTTAAATAAAGATCAAAAAACAACAAAAGAATTTATAGACACTTATTTTACCAATAATGCACATATTTTTCACATCGCAGATGGAATGGATGTTATAGAAGCGGTTGAAGATTTCCAAAAAATGAATATTATAAACATGCTGGTTATGGTTCATAACAAACATTCGTTTTTTGAAAACCTATTATTCAAACCAGTAATCAATGAGATAGCATACCACACTAATATTCCGTTTTTAGTAATTCCATCAGAAAAACGAATAGGATCCAATCCTAAAGAAGATGAGGCTGGTAAAAAAAGAAAAGAAAAAGAAGATGAGGGTTTAGCAGTATAAATAACCTACAGTACCTGAGCAAAAACTCATCTAGTTCTTAAAATAAATAATGTGATGGTTATATAATGTTTCGATTCATCTTAAATAAAAGATCGGAAATAACAAGTAGTACAACCAGATCAACCCTATAGAAACAAAGTTATCTTACTAAATACATCATAAAAAGATGAAAAGAATTTTGGTAACAACAGATTTTTCTGATAAGGCATGGAACGCTTTGGTATATGCAATGGATATGTACCAAGACATTCAGTGTGAATTTCACGTGCTTCATACCTATGATCTCAATTCGGTTAGACTAGCTACTACATTAAGTTCGCAAAGAGTTGGATATTTTTATGAATCTATTAAAGTAGAATCAGAAGAAGGGTTAAAAATGACGCTGGAAGATATAAAAAATGCCAATCCTTCTCCAAAACATGCTTTCAAGAAAATTTCAAAACCCGGTTCTTTAGTTAAAGCTTTGAAGCAAATGACCGAAAATCATCAATTTGATCTTATTCTAATGAGTTCTAAGGGTACTACAAGTTCAAAACAGATTTTCTTAGGAAGTAATGTTAAGAAAGTACTCGAAAACGAATTTCATTGTCCAATTTTGATTGTTCCCGAGGAGGCTTATTTTGAAAAAATTAGAAACATTGCTTTTGCCACCAATTTTGAAAGAATCTATCATAAATCAGAAGTCAGACCCATTATAGATATAGCAAAACATAACAGTGCTACTGTAAGGATGATTCACATTTATGATAAACCAAAATTAAGCACTGTACAGCGCTACAACTCAACCACTTTAGAAAACTTTTTTAAAAATGTGAAATTTGATTTTCACGTAATACCGGAATTCTCAACCATTGAAAGAGGAATCCAGGCTTTTATCGAGGAGTTAGAAATAGATCTATTAACAATGATAAAATATCCACACAGTTTTATTGAACGCTTGACACGAGAAGAAGTAATTAAAAAAATGACGTTTACAACCAAAATTCCGTTCTTAGTCATTCCAGCAGATCATATGTAATAACCTCAGCATAGTATCTATTTTCTGCTACCAATAGTATCAAACATAGTTTTTCGGCAATATGAGAATTGTCATAGTATTCCTGATTTTTTGGCGATAGTTTTATGAAGTAATTAAAAACCAAAGAACCATGAAAAGAATACTTGTTCCTACAGATTTTTCAAATAATGCCTATAGTGCTCTTTTTTATGCTGCCAGATTATTTCAGCATCAAGCGTGTCAATTCTTTATTCTCAATACTTTTGAGGTTAAAACCCCAGTTTTTACAGGTAGAATAGATACCAGCAAAGGAGATCAATTATATCAAAAGCTAAGCGCTCAATCTAAAGAAGGACTAATAGAAACTTTTCATTCGATTATCAGAGATACTGATGATCTTGACCATACTTTTGAAACCATTTCTGTTTCTAAAGATTTGACAGAAACCATTAATAAAACCATCAAAAAAAAGAATATTGATATGGTCGTTATGGGTACCAAAGGTGCAACCGGTATTTCAACCCTGTTTATGGGTAGTAATACCGTTAAAGTAGTTCAAAAAATACATAACTGTCCCGTTCTAATGGTACCAAATGGATATAAATTCGAGAAACCATTACAGATTGCGTTTCCGACGGATTTTAGAAGGTTTTACATTGCAGAAGAATTAAAACCGTTAATCGATATTGCATCATTGTTTAATGCTAACATAAGAATTTTTCATGTTAATGAAGAAGAGAAGTTAGATGATATTCAAGAACACAATTACACTTCTTTAAAAAATCATTTGGCAGATTTCACACATAGTGTCCATTGGATATCAAAAGGTGGCCAAAAGTCAAAACTTATTAATGATTTTATAGATGATTTAGACATTGACTTATTAGTGATGGTAAATTACAGACATAGTTTAATGGAAGACATTACCCACGAACCTGTTATTAAGAAAATAGGATTTCACCCATCCGTTCCTTTCTTGGTTATACCTGATGCCAGCTGATAATTATCATAGTTTTCTGCTCAAAAAGTTTTTACATTATAGTTATTAATTCTTAAAATCTATTCTCATGAAAAAGAAAATCTTACTACCCACGGATTTTTCTAAAAATGCCTGGAATGCTATAAGTTATGCTATTGAGCTTTATAAAAATGAAGAATGTGATTTTTATATTCTCAACGTATTTAATGCCACCGGTTATGCCCTGGAAAGCATGATGGTACCAGAACCGGGAGAAAAAACATATGATGAAGCCAAAGAAAAATCAGAAAAAGGATTGGCAAAAATTTTAGAAAGACTATCCTTTAGAGACGATTATCCGCTTCATAATTTTTTTATGATCTCGCAGTTCAATAGTCTTGTTGAAGGCATCAAGGATATAGTAGATAAACAAGATATTGAAATGGTCATTATGGGAACCAAAGGAGCTACTAATGCAAAAGATATCGTATATGGTAGTAACACGGTTTTAGTAATGGAGAAAGTAAGAAATTGTCCAGTTATGGCAATTCCTGAAAATGTGACCTACGCCAAACCAAAAGAAATTGTATTTCCTACAGATTATAAAACAAATTTTAAAAGAAGAGAATTGCAATATCTTATTGAAATAGTCAAAATTAGCCATGCAGCTGTACGTTTTTTATATATATCTAACGACGATACTTTGACAGAAGAACAAAAAAATAATCAAAAACTTTTACAAGAGTATTTTGAAGATATTCCTCATACATTCCACATCTTACACAATGTTGATGTAAAGGGAGGTTTAAGTTCATTTGTAGAAAGCAGAAGTAGCGATATGATTACTTTCATCAATAGAAAACATAGCTTTTTCGGAAGCATATTTTCCAGACCCATGGTAAAGGACCTCGGATATCACTCTAAAGTACCAGTATTAGCATTGCACGACTTGAAAAATTAAAATCTATTAGTTATGAAAAATACAGGAATATGGATGGACAAAGAAAAAGCCCTTATCATAGAGGTCCAGGAAAATACAGAAGATACGACCACTATTTTTTCTGAAATAGAAGATTATCGTATCCACGGCGGTTCAGGTTCACGGTTTAAAGGAGGACCACAAGATGTGGTGCAAGACAGTAAATATCTGGAACGCAAAAAGCATCAATTTAAAGCGTACTTTAAAAAAATAATCCCTTATATCGAAAAGGCCGATAATGTTGTAATTTATGGTCCCGCAGAAGCTGGTGAAAAGTTTTATAAAGAATTAGCAACAAATTATAAGAATATAGCTGAAAAAATAAAAGCTGTTCTCAAAGCAGATAGCATGACCGAAAATCAGACCAAAGCCCTGATCCGGGATTATTTTAAAAAACCCAAACAACGCTTGATTTAATACATTTTCCAATATTCATCTTTTGGTACGATATCCATGAAAAACGAAGATTTCGACATCCTAAAATCTTCTGGAGAAAAAGTGAAATTCTCTTTAAGCAAACTACAGAATTCACTAAAACGAAGCGGTGCTGACACTAAAACCGTTACACAAATCATTGATACAGTTAGAGATGAACTATACCAAGGCATCTCTACAAAAGAGATATACAACAGGGCATTTGCCTTACTTAAAAAACAAAAAACTGTTTTTGCTTCAAAATACAAACTCAAGAAAGCGATTTATGAACTCGGCCCTACCGGTTTTCCATTTGAAAGATTCGTGGGGGCAATCCTAGAATATTCAGGATATCAAGTAAGCATCGGTCACATATTATCTGGTAAATGTGTTTCTCACGAAGTGGATGTAATTGCTAAGAAGAATAGTGATTATATGATAATAGAATGTAAATTTCATAGTGAAGAAGGACGTAATTGTAATGTTAAAATACCGTTATACATACGTTCTAGATATATAGATATTCTCAATAATTATAAAGATAAAGAAACGGAAGACATAAAACCCAATCAAGGATGGGTTGTAACGAATACTAGATTTACCAAAGATGCCATTCAATATGGCAAATGTGCCGGATTGTATCTCCTAAGTTGGGATTATCCAAAAAACAATGGACTTAGAGACCGGATTGATCGTTTGGGCTTATATCCCATAACTGTATCAACCCTTTTGACCAATAGGGAAAAACAATTTTTGTTAAGCAGAAATGTTGTTTTGCTAAGACAATTGATAGGAGATCTGTTTTATTTAGATCATCTCGGTATCTCTGAGAACAGAAAGCAAAAAATACTTCACGAAGTAAAAATGCTATGTAACGTATAAAAAGATCTGCATATGGTATCAGTTAAAATTCACTTCTTAGGAGCTGCAAGAACTGTCACAGGGTCTAAGTTCTATATAGAAACCCCACAAAAGAATATTTTGATTGATTGTGGAATGTTTCAAGGTATTAAAGAACTACGAGAACTCAATTGGAAAGAGTTTCCTGTGGATGCTTCTGCTATCGATATTGTTCTTCTTACTCACGGACATCTGGATCATACCGGATATCTACCAAGACTAGTGAAACAAGGATTTCAAGGTGATGTTATCGGTACTGCCCCGACCTTAGCAATCACAGAAATTATTTTGCGTGATAGTGCTAAAATTCATGAAGAAGAAGCTGAAAAAGCAAATAAAGAAGGGTATTCTAAGCACAATCCCGCGTTACCTTTTTATACTGTTAGAGATGTAGAAAAAACATTACAATATTTCAAAGCACAAGAAAAAGACAACTGGATTTCTATATCAGAGGATATACAATATAAATTTAAATATAATGGGCACATCATAGGTGCTTGTTTTATCGAATTGAATCTTTTTGGAAAAACCTTGGTTTTCTCAGGCGATGTGGGACGACCGGATGACTTATTATTGAGACCGCCGCAAAAACCGGATTGGGCAGATTTTCTGTTTATAGAAAGTACTTATGGTAATAAATTACATCCTGATCAAAATGTTGAAGAAAAGTTGATCGAATTAATCAATGAAACCCTTTATCAAAGGGGAACATTAATTATCCCTTCTTTTGCTGTAGAACGTTTACAAACCTTGATGTATTTATTATGGAAACTGTACCAAAAAAACCGAATTCCGGATATTCCCATATTCGTAGATAGCCCGATGGGAAATAATGTCTTATCTGTATTTGAACGATTTCCGGATTGGCATAAATTACCTATGAAAGACTACTATGCCCTATGCAATCATATTAATATTGTTACTTCATATAAAGAAACCTGGGAAGTCATTGATAATCCAAGACCCAAAATTGTAATTGCAGGTAGCGGAATGGTAACCGGAGGAAGAGTGTTGACTTATTTAAAACAATTGGTAGATGTAAACACCACATCAGTCCTTTTAGTAGGATATCAAGCCGAAGGAACACGCGGCAGGCAATTACAGGAAGGAGTTCACGAAATAAAATTATTTGGCAAATACTATCCTGTAAAAGCTAAGATACATCATATTGAAAGCTTATCTGCTCACGCCGATCAATTTGAATTATTAGATTGGATCAGTAAGATCAAAAATATCCCGGAAAAGGTATTTCTAATTCACGGAGAACCTTCAGCTTCAGAAGCATTTAACAACAAACTAAGAGATACCCTCCATTGGAAAACTTATATTCCAAAAATCAATGAGACACAGGAGATAATTGTCTGAAAATAAAACAATAACCTGATTTTTATCATTTTTTACATTTCAATTTTTAACTAGCTTACTTGTATATAGCATAGTTAATTAACTCGTTGCTTATTTTGAAAGAAATGCTAAATAAAAGCGTCAACCTGTCTACCAAATTGTATAGATATCGAACGTAGCTTTTTTGATCCAAAATCTTCTTCTCGATACATCTGTCCGTGACATTTGAATCGACGAATGTTGAATGAAAAAATCATAATGTACAACAGGTACATTAATCTACACGTAATCTTTTAAAAATTAAAACCATGGCAACCGAAATAAATACAACAAATAAAGATCTTAGAGATATTCATTTTGATACGTTAGAATCAAAATCCAGTTTACAGTTTATCGAAGGTGAAGTACTATTTATTAACCAATTACTACACTCTTACGTTTTTGAACCAACAACACCTAATCTTTTCGAACGATTACAAGAGTTCAAACAAGAAATTAGTCGCATAGAAAAAGAGATAGAAATATTGAATGAAGAAATACGAAAGCACGAAAGTGATTTAGGCGGAATGCTTGAATGTGATACCATTTCTTGTGATCATTATTACTATGAAGAACATGAATCTTTAAAGAATCGTTTTAATAATTTTTATAAGGATTTCAGAAAGCTAAAATCTGAAGTATTCAATTACGCTGGTGGCATTTTGAAGCATAATAAAAAATAGCGTACGAACTGATATTTGTCATAGTACAAATCAACCTAACCAATTATCTTTAAGACACTTGAAAACAAAATACTTAACATTAAAACCTAAACATTATGTCCATAATCAAATTTAACAGAAACAGATTCCCCTGGTTCAATGACACCATCTCTAATTGGATGGATACTGATAACTTTTTTGCAGATGACTTTTTTATCAAAGACAGAAATTTACCCGCAATGAATGTTAAAGAACATGAGAATGACTTTGAAATTGAACTAGCCGTTCCTGGTTTTTCAAAAAAGGATATTGAAGTAACCATGGAAGATGATGTACTACATATCTGCGCAGAAAAACGCAAAGAAGAAGTAGAAGAAGAGAAAGATTACACTCGTAGAGAATTTAATTATAACTCTTTTGACAGAAAGTTACAATTACCTACTAGTGTAGATCAAAATGAAGCTGTAAAAGCCAAATACAAAAATGGTGTTCTGACACTTAATCTATTGAAAAAAGAAGAAGCCAAAGTACAGCCTAAAAAAGTAATTGAGATAGAATAATCTCAAAATTTTCGGCAGAAAATAATTTTGGGGGAGTTATTTTCTGCCGTATCATATGTTTTCTACTGATTTTTAAAATAATCTTTCTTAAAACCTACCTATAAACTGGTTACTTACAGCTGACTTCAAATAAACTATAAAATGTAAACAGATGAAATCGAAACAACCCAATATCAAATATATAGAGTGGAAAAGCGCAGAAGAATTGCACGAAGCTTCTCTTCATTGGATCTCTGAGTTAAAGTTCATCAAAGATGAACAGCATTTTTTAGATGAATTAATAGAAAATTATACTATACAACTAATTTCAGAAAAAACTTTTGAGAAGAGTAGTGAGATAATTAATGAACTCAATCAAAGTCAAAAAAACCTGAACCCCTTACTAAAAAAAGTAATTAAACATTGTAATGAACTTACTATTCTGGTTGACGGTATTGATCAACCTGCCGAAGAAAAACAATACAAAGAACATCATCAAAAATTAGTGGTAGAAGTGAGTGCATATTTTGAAACCTATAAACAAACAAAAAGAAGAATATTTGATCTAATCAAAAATATTATCAAAAAAGGGAAACAAAAACGATTATTAAATTAACAGCATAGGTATTTGATAAGTATACTAAAAAAATTAGGGTTTATTCTTATAATGCTCGGTGCAGGATTCTGGGCTTGGTATGAATATACGTATTCTATGGATACGGTGATTCCTTTTGAGGTTAACGATGCTAACGCCAAAACGAAAGTTTTAATAGCATCTCAAGGTAGCCAGTTTAAAGATTCTGTAGTTAAAGGAATTTTGAGACGATATGAAAAGGATACGATTCATTTTAAAGTAATTGATGTATATACCTTGTTTACTGTAAATCTAGAAAAGTGGGATGCGTTAATATTTATAAACTCATGGGAGTATGGAAGTCCGCCTCGTAATGTAAAAAGATTCATAAAGAATCATCCCGATCAATTAGATAAGCTCATTATTTTATCCACTGTTGGGAGCAGTAATATCGCATTGAAAGATGTAGACGTGATCTCTGGAGAATCAATTATTGAAAAAACGTCTGTTTATACTGACATTATAACAAATCGACTTAATCAAATAATAAAAAGAAACAATGAATAAAATACGCCTTCATATCATAATAGCAACTATAGGATTATTAGTAAGTTGCTCATCAAGTGAGCTAGTAGAAGTTTGGAAAAATCCTGATATTGATACTTTTGAGGCCAATAAAGTATTGGTAATAGGAATGACAGCCGATACCGATGGAAGGAAAGTATTTGAAAAAAAACTGACCCAAGCGCTTAAAAAAAACGGCGTTGCAGCGGAAAAAAGCCTTGATTTTTTTGAAAAATCCTTTACCCAGTCACCCAAAACCGAAGAAGATCTATTAGCCATAGAGGGGCAACTGCTGGAAGCTGGTTTTGACGCAATTCTATTATCCAAAGTACTTGCTATAGAAGATAAAGTCACTGTAGTACAAGCCTATAGAAATCTGGACAAAGATTTTAAAAGTTTTAAAGACGATTATTACCAAAACCAAGATATTTACTACGAGGATGGTTATTATGAAGAATATGAGGTCTATCACGCAGAAACTTCCTTATATTGTATATGCCCTGATAAAGAAAGAGAATTAATCTGGAAAGGATCTATTGATATTACAGAACCAGAAAATATAAAAAAAGCCGTAGGAGATTATGTAAAAGTATTAATCTGGGCTCTGAAAGGTCAAAAACTATTAATCATTGAAGAAGAACTGAATAATGAAGATATTGATATATAGCGCCAAGGACTTTGAAATTCCATTTCTGGAAAAAGCAAATAGTGATGTATATCAAATCAAATACATTCCTGAAAGACTAACTTCCAAAACGGCAATGCTCGCTCTAGGATTTGATGTCATATCCATTTTTTCGGCAGATGATGCTTCTTCAAAAGTGTTAGAATTATTATACGATTTTGGAGTTAGGTATGTCTCATTACGATCTGCCGGCTACGATAATATACACTTAAAAACAGCACAAAAACTAGGAATAAAAGTTGCTAACACACCAGAATATTCTCCTAATGCCATTGCAGAACACGCAGTTGCTCTATTGTTAGCTTTAAACCGTGAACTTATCCTATCCAATAAGCAAGTTCATAACTACAATTTTTCTCTGAGCAACCTGGTAGGATTTGATCTTCATAACAAAACCGTTGGAGTCATAGGAACCGGAAGAATTGGGAAAGTAATCGCTAAGATTATGAATGGTTTTGGCTGTAAAGTGATTGCCAACGATATCGACAAGGATGTCAGTTTTGCAGAAAAGTACAATATTCAATATCTGGAACTTTCAGAACTATGTCGACAATCAGATATTATTATGCTCAGTGTTCCTCTTAATTCAGAAACACACTATATGATCAATGCAGATCTTATACAGTTCATGAAACGCGAGGTTTTTATCATCAATATTGCCAGAGGTGCTGTAGTGAATACTTCAGAAATATTGGAAGCACTTACGTGGAAAAGGATTGCAGCTTACGGAGCAGATGTATATGAGTATGAACATAATGTATTCTTCTATGATCGATCTCACGCAAAACCAAATGATAAATTATTAAGAAACCTAATGGATTTACCCAATGTTCTGATCACACCGCATCAGGCATTTGCCACTAAAGAAGCTTTAACTAATATTGCTGAAACTACTTTTTATAACATCAACTGTTGGCAACAAAACAGCACTCCAAAAAATGAACTTACCAAGGAACTAGTGCGGTAACTTCTCTTTTAACAACCCATATACAAAAGTTCCTGCAATTGATGCACCAATTACAATTAGAATGGGTAAATAACCGGCTCCTACCAAAACAAACATAGGACCAGGACACGCTCCTGCCAATGCCCAACCTAATCCAAAGATAATTCCACCCAGTAAATACCGACTAAAACTTTTCTCTTTTGGCGCGATGGTGATCTTTTCACCATATACTGATTTTACATTGAATTTTTTAATCAATTGAACCACAATAATACCCAGACCAACTGCAGCCCCAATAATTCCGTACATGTGAAAGGATGCAAATTGAAACATTTCATAAATTCTAAACCAAGATGCTGCTTCTGATTTAAACAAAACGATTCCGAAAAAAATACCAATAAGTAAATATATAATAGTGCGCATGTATCTAAAATATTAAGGGAAAAATTAAATGTATCATTGCTAAACCGCCAATAAAAAACCCTACAACTGCAATAAGTGAGGGTATTTGTAAATCACTCAGACCAGAAATCGCGTGACCAGAAGTACATCCACCGGCATAACGTGCTCCAAAACCAACCAAAAATCCTCCGATAATAAGTATAGCCAAGATTTTTGGATCTGTAAAAGCATCATTAGAAAATAGTTTTTCTGGTAAATAAGCATCACCGGCACTGTAAAATCCTTTGGACTGAAGATCAGTTACTACTTTAGGATTTAAAACAACATCTGTAGAATTCGACAAAAAATTTTGAGCTATAAAGCCTCCGATAATAACCCCTAAAACTACTACAAGGTTCCAGCGTTGCGCTTTCCAGTTAAATCTAAAAAAACCAGCGGCTTTTCCTGCCCCGCATATAGTACACATTGTTCTAAGATTGGATGACATACCAAACTTTTTACCAATCATTAGCAATAGAAACATCACTAAAGCTATTAATGGTCCTGAAACGTACCAGGGCCAAGGTTCATATATCCAATTCATTGTTATTCAACTTTTAATTTTTGATTTATTTATTTATTTCAAAGTTCTTTCTAATTTTCTGAATCCACAGAAAATAAAATTCTGAGTTGTATCGAAGGGAGTTTGATGATCTACATAAGCGCATTTTATCTTTTCGAAATATGGTTTTACCAAATTATTCATCGACTCTTCTGAATACTGTTTGACATCAATTCCACTGCATTTGGTCGGACCTTGTTCAGAAAAACTACCGACTACCAATATTCCATTTGGGTTTAGGTTATTTTGGATAGACTTTATATAATTATCAATCTCTGCCTTGTCAGTAAGAAAATGTGATGTTGCTCTGTCATGCCAAAAATCATAGGTTTCTTTTGGTTTAAAATCCACAATATCTGCCACAATCCAAACTACATTTTCTGCAAGTATTCCTAACCTTTCTTTTGCTCTTTTTAAAGCAGTTTCAGAGACATCGAGAACAGTAATATCTGTATATCCCAATTGCAAAAGATGATCTACCAAAAAACTATCTCCTCCTCCAACATCAATAATTTTTGCGTTTTTAGGAATTTTAAAAAATTTAATGAAATCCAAAGAAGTTTCCGGAGACTTTTGATACCAGCTTACATCCTTTAGCTCTTTAGTTTTATAAACATGCTCCCAGTGATTTTTTCTATCCGACTCCTTCATTTATAGTCTTCGATTTTATTTCAAAGTAGAAGGACAGACATAATCTGTTGTATCCATACCTGCTGCTTTCATTGCTGCAAAACCACCTGCTACATCGATAAGATTATGAATACCTCTACTCTTCAAAATGGATGCTGCAATAACAGATCTATATCCTCCTGCACAGTGTATATAAAAAGTTTTATTCTCAGGAAAATCATTCATATATTCATTAATAAAATCTAATGGAGAGTTTTTGGCTTTATTAAGATGTTCTGCAACAAATTCACTTTCTTTTCTCACATCAAAAACTTCAGGCTCTTCTGTGTTTAATTTATTTTTAAGTTCCTCTGCTGTTATTGATGATATGGTATCATAATCTTTACCTGCATTTTTCCACGCATCCAAACCTCCTTTAAGATATCCTAGAGTGTTATCAAATCCAACTCGAGATAATCGGGTAATTGTTTCTTCTTCTCTGCCTTCTGGTATTACCAATAAAATAGGTTGTTGTACATCTGCAATTAAAGCGCCTACCCAAGGAGCAAAGCTACCGTCAATTCCAATAAATATAGATCTTGGGATATGCCCTTTTACATATTCATTTTGATGTCTAACATCCAATACTACAGCCCCAGTTTCATTCGCTAAAATCTCAAATTCTTCGGGGGATAATGGTTTTGTTCCTCTTTCCAAAACTTCATCTATATCCTCATAACCTTCTTTGTTGAGTTTCACATTTAAAGGAAAATATTGTGGTGGTGGCAGTAAACCTTCGGTCACTTCTTTTACAAACTCTTCTTTAGTCATATCTGCTCGTAACGCATAATTCATCTTCTTTTGGTTTCCTAAAGAATCCACCGTTTCCTTCATCATATTTTTACCACAAGCTGATCCCGCTCCGTGAGCCGGATACACAATCACATCATCTGCCAAAGGCATAATTTTATTTCGTAAGCTATCAAACAGCGTCTCTGCCAATTCTTCTTGAGTCATATCTGCCGCTTTTTGCGCTAAATCAGGTCGCCCTACATCTCCTAAGAACAAGGTATCTCCACTAAAAATAGCATGATCTTTACCATTTTTATCTCTTAGTAAATACGTAGTACTCTCCATGGTATGTCCCGGAGTATGAAGTGCTATTATCGTAATATCACCAAGGATAAACTCTTGTCCATCAGTTGCGATGGTTGCCTCAAAAGACGGGTTCGCATTGGGACCATAAATGATCTCAGCGCCTGTTTCTTTTGCTAAAGTTACGTGTCCACTTACAAAATCTGCATGAAAATGAGTCTCAAAAATATATTTGATTTTAGCCCCATCATTTTTTGCTCTTTCGATATATGGCTTTACTTCTCTTAGTGGATCTATAATCGCTACTTCTCCTGCACTTTCTATATAATAAGCGCCTTGTGCCAGACATCCTGTATATATTTGTTCTATCTTCATATCTTTTATTCTATTTTAAACTTCGTAAACCGAAGTGTATGGTTTCATTATTTATGCTCAAAAATACAACTCAAATTACCTTTTTACAGTAACAATTGTTACAAATCATCAAGATATCAATTCTTTGATTAGAATATAAATTCCCATCACCAGAACAAACCATCCAAATCCTTTTTCTAATTTTTTACCTTCAATAAAATTAGAGATATACATTCCTATAAATATCCCAATAATCGAAATGCCGGTAAAGAGCGTGAGGAAACCCCAATCAATCTCCAGGTTTTCGACATCACCCAAAAATCCTATTAATGATTTTATTGCTATGATAAGTAAAGATGTAGCCACCGCTTTTTTCATCGGTAATTTTGCAAATAACACCAAAGCCGGAATAATTAAAAAACCACCTCCTGCTCCTACAACACCTGTTAAAGCTCCCACAACCAAACCCTCGACGAGGATCAATGGGTAATTATAAGAAATGTGCTCTTCTTTTTCTTGTACTTCTTTTTTATTTTTTATCATAGAAATCGAAGCCATCAACATGATGATTGCAAAAAACACCATGATCCCAATATCTTTGGTAATGGTGAAGTCAACTATAGAAAAAAGTTCGTCAGGTATTGCCGGAACCAAAAACTTTCTGGTCAGATACACAGCGATAAAGGCAGGAATTGAAAACACAATAGCGGTTTTGAAACTAACCAATCCTTTTCTTAGGTTTTTGATTGCTCCAACCAGGGCAGAAGATCCTACCACAAATAACGAGTATGCTGTTGCAGTAACTGGATTGATATGCATTATGTATACAAAAACGGGAACGGTTAATATAGAACCCCCGCCTCCTATTAAACCTAATACAACGCCAATAGTTAATGCTCCTAAATAACCCAATACTTCCATTATCTCCATTAATTATTTTTAGACAAAAATAAACTTGGATGAGGGTAAGCACAGTAACATTAGTTACATAGAAGTTAACTATTTAATTTTTCAGCTAAATAAATTGAATTAAAAATTAGACTAATCAACTATGATTAAAACTTCTTTTCATTTTCTTTGCTCGCACAAAGGGTACCCTGATAAGAGTGCGCCAGATGAGGCGCTGAAAAACAAAAGAAAAGACACTTTTTTAAAGCTACGCTTTAGAATGCGAATCCACAACAACCTAATTCATTCATTAACTTCAAAGACTCAAAATTTTAATACTATTGCGATTTAATTTTATCTTGCCTTCTACCTCTAATTTTTTGAGTAATCTGGATATAACCACACGAGAAGTATGCAGGTCATAGGCAATTTCCTGATGGGTATTGTTCACCACGTTTTCATTATTGACTTTGGTTTTATCTTTCAGATATTTTAGTAATCGCTCGTCCATTTTTAGAAAAGCAATACTATCGATGGTTTCTATAGCTTCCATTAATCGTTTATGATAACTTTCAAAAACAAAATTCCTCCAGGATTTATACTTTGCTGTCCATTCTTCCATTTTACTGACAGGAATCATGATTAATTTAGAATCCGTTTCTGCGATCGCTTTTATTTCGCTTTTATGATGACCTAAGCAGCAAGATAATGTCATTGCGCAGGTATCACCACTTTCCAAAAAATATAATAGTAATTCATCACCATCCTGATCTTCTCTCAATATTTTGATTGCACCACTAATGATTAAGGGCATGGACTTTATATAACTTCCGGGTTTTATCAATTCATTGCCTTCCTGAACTTCTTTAAAAGTAGCTACGCTATTGATCTCTTCTAGAAGTGCATCTTCAAAAAGATGTCCATACTTATTTTTAAGTTCCTGAATCATTGTTCTTGTTGTTGTTTTTGATTCTCAAAATATTGTGCTAATTGTTGTTTGGCTTCTTCATATCCCAAATGAAATACTTTATCCAGATTTCCACTACTAAAAATTCCGTGGTTAATTAATTGTTTTGGCTGAATCACAAGATCACAAAGTTTAAACTTTGTTTCAGAATTTGGCATAGCCCGCAAATAGTAGGCACGCTGCATCACATTATATGAATGTTTAAAATCAGATATTTTTGGTTTTTTAATGGGCGTGACATCAATTCCGATAATCATATCACAATGCGCTTGTAAGGGTTCTATCGGAAAGTTATCTAAAATCCCACCATCAGAATACAATTGATCTCCAATTTTTACAGGAGAAAATACGCCGGGAAAAGCTGCTGACGCTAATATCGGTTTAATTAATTCTCCTTTACTAAAAACCTTTACTGTTCCTTCTACCAAATTGGTGGCGGTGATAAAAAGTTTTTTCTCTAAATTTTCAAAAGAATTCTCTGGAAAATAATGAATCAAGTCTTCGGCATATTTTTCAGAATCCAAAAATCCGGCTTTCTTTCTGGTAAATCTGTTTAATTTGAACAACGGTGTTTTTCCAAAAAAATCTTTGATTTCTTCTATGGTATATCCGGCTGCATATAATGATCCAACAATAGCACCGGCACTGGTACCAGAAACATAACTTGGAATCAAACCAATTTCTTCAATAGCTTTGATAGCTCCAATATGTGCAACTCCTTTAAACCCTCCGCCAGAGAGTACCAAGCCAATGTTTTTTGAGGTCTCCATATATTGATTTTTTTTACAAAACCGGACTAAAAATTTTAGCCACTCCTTCTTTTAACTTTTCTATCCAAGGTCTGCTTGCAAAAGTAGTATAGTCCAGCTGAATACTTTGTTTACAATCGCTTAAAAAATCATTTTTTAATTCTTCTGCAAAAGAATCATCATAGATTACCACGTTTACTTCATAATTCTGCTCAAAACTTCTCAAATCAAGATTGGTAGTACCTACAGAAGAAACAGTATCATCGACAACTATTGTTTTGCTATGAAGAAAACCATCTGAAAACAGGTATATTTTAACTCCAGCCTCCAACAGTTCTTCAAAATAAGATCGTACACACCATCTTACTATCTTACTATCAGAAATATCAGATAATAACAATCTTACTTCTACTCCGCTTAATGCGGCCACTTTTAATGCTTCGAGAATGGCTTCTCCCGGGATGATATAGGGATTGGCGATATACACGTACTCTTTGGCCTCATTGATCAGAGAAAAATACAGTTGTCTAGTAGCAGAAAAATCTTCATCCGGACCGCTATGTACCGTTTGAGCAGTCATATTGCCCATTTTTTTATACGTTGTGAAATATGATGGACTCAAAATATCTTCGTGATTACTGATCAGGAACCAATCCATTACAAATATTGCCTGTAAACTATGTACAACTGGCCCTTCTAGCTGTAAATGCATATCATGCCAGATCCCTAAATCAGGGTCGCCTTTTACATATTTATCGGCTACATTGATCCCACCAGTAAAGGCTATTTTATTATCCACCACGATAATTTTGCGATGGTTTCTATAATTTAAAGACGATAAAAATTTACCAAACTTCACCGGTAAAAAACTATAGATCTCTACTCCTGCTTTCTGAAGTTTTCTGATATACTTTTTGCTTAGTGATCTACTGCCTATTCCGTCGTAAAGAATACGTATTTGCACTCCCTCTTTTAATTTTTGTTTGAAAAGTTCGAACAGCCCTTCTGCTAATTCTCCATCCTCAAAAATATAATATTGCAGATGAATAAAATGTTTTGCTTTTTTCAAACTATCAAAAATAGCTTTAAATGTGGCATCACCATTCTTAAGAAGCTTTAGCTTATTTCCTGCACTTGGAGCGAATCCACAGTTCATTGTAATAAGTTTGATAAGCTTACGATGTTCCTGGTACTCTTCATCTGTAACAGACTCATAATGGCTTTCTGCTTTTTCTAAATAGGAAATGATTTCATCTGTTCGTTTTAATTGAAACAGCTTGTTCTTTCTTCTGTTTCTACCTAACAGCAAATAGAATAACATGCCTCCGACAGGGATCGTAAAGATGGCTAACATCCAAGCCAGGGTTTTGGTTGGACGTAAACCGTATAATATTAACTTAATTACGATTACTGATCCTGCTAAAAAATATAGAATAAGAAAAACAACATACAGCATCGGTTACAAGTTTTTCTACGGTATCAATTATGCATAATAAGCAAAGGAACTCTAGTACCGTAACTTATTTTGGAAGTCTCTGAGCCGTGAAAAAATCTTTCGAGAAATGTTTCTCTATGAATAAACATGGCATTCATATCCACATCCATAATTTGCACAAAACTGTCGATAGCCAAAGCAGTAGGCACATTGGTAATAGAATGAAAGGTGTGATTGATATCCTTAAAGAAGTCTTTTAAATGTTTTTTATCATCAAATTCTGCTATGGTCACCGTATCATCTTCTTTGATCTTCAAAATTCTTAGAGCAGCTTTGTATTTGATCAGCGTATCTACCAATGGTTCTATATTTTCCGTTTTGAAGTGATCGTTATAATCAATCGTATATAAGACCGTTTTTGGGCTTTTATAAGTATATCCCTGCGGAATCACCAATACCGGACAATCCACCTTGCGGATCACATTAAGCGTATTACTACCAAAAACCACCTCTCTAGCTCCTGTGGCACCATTAGTTCCCATAACGATAAGATCGATGTCTTTTGACTTTACCACTTGATTGATCGCATCTGTAAAAATATCGTAGTCTGTTAGTGCGTGAAAGGCATAATTCTCATTGGTAATTTTCTGTTTCAACTCTTCGACCAATAGACTTAGCTTTTCTTTAGAGCCTTTTAAAACCGATTGATGTATGGAAGTATTTGCCGGAGCCGCCATCAAATCATCTGTCATATAATTGGAAGCTTTTTGGACATTGAGCACGTAAAATGTACACAACTCATTTTTAAAGAAAGCCAGCGCATAATCAATCGCATTTCTTGCATTCTCTGAAAAGTCGGTAGGTAACAGGATATTTTTCATCACTTAAGATTTTATAAGATAAAAATAACCCAGGTGGCACGGAGTAACTATGATATTTGTCAGGTTGGGGTTTGTGGGCGTGGTTGGAAAGCATTACTTCTAGAAGTCTCTCAACTTCATAGAATATGAAATAAGGTTAAAATCAAAATAACAGCTCCTGTGGTAAATTTTTTCTTTTTTAGTATAACTATTGCTAAAACTACTAATTATAAAACAAAAAGTATATATTAGTAAATGATCACTCAAAGCCTGCCTTGTCAGTCAGACAGGTCAGGAGACTTTGAGGAGCGTGGGGAATATTTTTCTTCGTTTTTACTAGTGTTATCGGAACGCCACTCCAGCAAATCGTAGCACGTATAGTTTAATATCTCGATTGAATTTGAAATCAAATCTCTGGACTTGTTTTTAACTTCATCAGAAATTTTAAAACAATTGTTTATATTGGCAGACTAAATAAATAATTCTAACATGAAAAGAATACGCTTACCAATCCCTGTATTATTATTACTTATTTTGTTAGTCTTTATATCTTGCAGTAGTGACGACGCTACAAACTTGCAACTAAACAAAATTACTTTTGGAGATCAAACATTTTCTTTAAATAACGCTAATACTTATTTGCTCAGGGATGAAGCAAATGCAACCTGGAAATATAGAACCTATGCAATCTCTGATGGAACTTATAGAGATGATGGGACTAATGGATGGAATTTAGAAAATTACGAAAACGCCACATTTTCTCTTGTGCTAGAGATAGCTATTAAATTGGGGGAAACTCCTCAAATACTTACTACTGGCGAATACCCTCAATGGCATAACTGGAGAGAAGCCGCCGAAAGTGATGATATCATGATTAGCTATGTTCGTATGGGAACTGCTAATGAAATTTTTGAAACACAACAAGAAGCTGAAGGTAATACTCATCCAGCAGTTATTGTTTCTGGAGGACTCAATGATGGTGAAAATATTAGATTAAAATCGGAAGGAGTAATGAGATATGAAGATAGCGAAAATAATATTTCTTTCCCTATGTTTTCGTTAACTTTTGAAGGAACTGTTATTGATAAAATAAATTAGATGTTCCCTTTTTGAAACCACCCGCTGCACAAAGTCTCCCGACTTCGCGGAAAACACATCGATGATATACCAAAACAATGCGCCCAACATCAAAAAGTGATGTTTTGTACAATAACGACCGTTTTATATACTTAGGTTATAAAATAGCACAGCTCCGCATTCTATGTTAAAATCCAAGTAAAATTTTAACATAGAATGCAGTGCAGAGGATAGACGTTACGGAGTTTAAAGTTCAATGAAACGATTACATACATTATAATTTTACTTTTTAAATTAGCGCCTTCTACCAGAGTATGTCATTGCCTCTCCTTTACCAAAAGCATAGCTTAATCCAAAAGTAAAAAAGCGTCCACGTCTCCCAAAATTGTAGGTTTCAAAAGTAGGTTGGTTTACAAAACGTGCTTGAATTCTGGAAGCAAAAACATCACGGATACCAAGATTGGCTACGATTTTCCCCTTTAAGATTTTTTTGCGCATACCAATATCTAGAAAGGCAAAGCCACTTTGTTCCCCTTGTACAGTTTCAAATCCAGAGCGGTAGTTTCCATTAAATTCTAAATCAATATCTGCAGGTAAGCCGATTTTTGAACCTAACCTCGTAGACCATTGATTCCCTGTAAAGTCAAAAATCTGGCCTTCAAAAGCCCCTTTCCTATCAAAATAATTAAAGTTAAAATCCCCGGTAAAAGTTAGCCACTTTGTGGGACTGTATTTTCCATTAGTTTCAAAACCTATAGAAGAATTTGTGCCAATATTCTCGGGTGTAGTAAAATTCACGTTATCAACAAAAGTCGATACCCGTTCTACCACATCTGTTGTATAACGATGATACAAACTGGAACTCATACTCGCCTTTCCAATTTTATAAATACTTGTTAGCTCATAAGAATTGGTAAATTCAGGTTGTAATTCTGGATTTCCGGTTCGGATGTTGAAATTATTTCTAATGTTGAAAAAAGGATTCAAATCCCAAAGCCTAGGTCTAAAAATTCTTTTAGAATAACCGGCTTGAAGCGAAAACTTCTCACTAATAGTATAAGAGGTGTGAAAACTAGGGAAAAAATTGGTGAAATTTCGCGAGTTACCTTCATTCGTATTTGCTAATAATGTTTCTAAATTAGTATTTTCTACTCGTAGACCTCCTTTAACTCCCCAGATTTTATTTTCATAAGCTATAGTTCCATAAACTCCCAAAACCTTTTGATCCCATTCAAAATCATTCGTTAGATTTTCATTGATCACAAATTCTCCATCTATAAAATCCTCCACCTTAAAATCATTGCCCACATCATTTATAACATATTGTGCTCCGGTCTCTATGGTATATTCTTTAGTTAATGGGTTGGTATAATCTGCTTTGAAGGTGAAATCTGCTTGTTGAAAATTAGTAGCAGTGCGTTGATTGTTATCTACATTTTCTCCTTCAAGTGTAGTATCTGTAAATAATGAAGACTGATCTTTTCCAAAAAAACTACCCAAAGCACTTAGTTGGAACGTATGGTCTTCATTATTCTTAAACTGTTTTTTCCAATTAAATTCATACTGCCATTTGGGGTTGGTCGCTTCCGTATTTTCGTCTCGAATCCATCGCGACACTAAAGTATTACTAGCTTCAAAAAAGCGAAAGTTAGTTTCAGAAGGTTGGTCTTCGATTTCGTAGGCAAAATTTCCTGAAAGAGTAAAAACGTTGTATTTATTCAAATGGTAATCTGTACCTAAGGTAATATTGAAAAAGGTTTCATTCCTAAATTCTTCTCCCTCACTAAAAACTACTTCATTATTTGTAAGATTTCGGTTGATCGCTTCGTTATCTCTAGGCAATGAACGGTAACCAGCTCCCATTTGAGTAAACAGGTTAAATTTTTCGGTTCTACGATTAAGACTAAACCCTATACTATGATTATCAGGTATACCTGTATTAAGCGACACAGAACCATTCCAACCTTGCTTTTCTTCTTTTTTCAGAATGATATTTAGAATTCCTGAAGTACCTGAGGCTTCATATTTTGCCGAAGGGTTAGTGATCACCTCAATACTTTGGATCATATCTGCAGTGATGGTTCCAAGAGCATTACTTGATTCATCAGCCAATACAGAAGGTTTTCCATTAATCAGTATTTGAACTCCTCCTGCTCCTCGTAAACTTATTTCTCCCTCTATGTTAACATTAACCGAAGGTACGTTATTAAGCACTTCTAATGCACTAGCTCCCGTGCTACTTAGATCTTTACCGACATTAAAAACACGTTTATCCAGTTTAAACTCCGTTTTAGAAACTTCTCCTCTAACTATCACCTCATCCAATGTTTGGCTGTCTTGATAAAGTTTAATGGTGCCCAAATCAACTTTTTTTCCTCTTACCTCAAAATCACGAAGTTTTACAGTTTTAAAACCCATAAAACTGATTTCTACATAAATATCTTTTTGTACGGTTTTTATTTCAAAAGCACCTTGATCATTTGTTATTGCTCCCGAAATAGTGGTGTTAGTATTTGTATCATTTAACACAACTGTGGCATAAGGTATAGGTTGACCAGTTTCAGCTTCAACTAACAATCCTGAAACTAGTATTTCTCCTTCTTGAGCCCAGATTTGAACTGTACAAAATAATAGTATTAAAAGGAATCGTATGTTCATTATATATGTGATTTTAATGTCATCACCCCAAAGGAAAGAATAAGAAAAGACTTATAAAAATCTACCTAGGTAAACAGCTATTATAAGCTGATAAACAGCAGTATTGTCATTTACCTCTATATATTTGTCGTTTGCGGATTGTTTTTGGATGATCACCTTGTAAATCTGAAAGTTGGACGAGCAAAAAACTATATTTGTTATTATGCTTTCTGCAAAATGAAAAAGATATTTTTAAATAAAGAGATTTGGTTCCAGGTTATATTGCATATCGTGGTATTCATTTTCTATTCATTTGACCGCCGTAATCCCGAAATACAACCCTATCAGTATGTTTTTTTTCTAAATTTTGTATTAGCCGGTCTCGCAGTTAATTACATACTTCTTCCTAAATTTCTTTATCCCGGAGCCTATTTAAAGTTCATAATATATGTTGCCTTAGTCACAGCGTGGGTAATTTTTGTGGAAGAAGCTATATTAGAAAAAATCTATTTCCCCGATACCCGAGGTGCCAGGTTTCTAGGTGTAGGATATAATCTTATGAGCACTTTACCCACTTTATCAGTCTTGGCAGGATTCAAGTTTGGTTGGGATGCCCTTATAAAACAAAAAGAAGTCAAAGAATTAAAAGACTCTGTAAAAGAAAGCGAACTCCAATTCTTGAAGTCGCAAATTAATCCTCACTTCTTATTCAACAATATGAACAACCTGTATTCATATGCTATCGAAAAATCTCCACGTACACCAGAGCTTATTCTAGAGTTATCCGGTGTGTTGCGTTATATGCTATATGAGTGCAAGGCTAAATACGTTTCACTTTCTAAAGAGGTGGAACAGTTAGAAAACTTTATCAATTTAGGACGTTTGCAAATAGAAGGACGTGGTAAAGTTACCCTATCTAAATCGATTACTCAATCAAACTTTAGAATAGCTCCTTTGATTTTGATTGTTTTTATTGAGAATGCATTGAAACACGGAAGTTCTAGTCAAACGAGTGATATCATTATCGATGTAGATATTAAGGTTACCGAAGACGGTTTACTTTCTTTTACGTGCTCAAACAATTATAAAACAGGAACCAATACAAATAATTTAGACAGCGGAATTGGCTTAGAAAATGTAAAAAAGCGACTTGCCATTATGTATCCTAAGGCACACACATTACATATTAATGCTGATAAAAAAACATACGAAGTTAAGTTAACTATGGATCTAAAAAAGTCTCGATAAGAATGAAGTGTATCATCATAGAAGACCAATTGCCAGCACAACGTATTTTAAAAAAATATATTGAAGACACAGGTTCGCTTATACTCGTCGGAACTTTTACTGATGCTCTGGAAGCTATGGGAATCATAAAATCCAATGAAGTAGATATCATTTTTTTAGATATTCATTTACCAAAAATATCAGGCATCGACTTTTTAAAAACGCTATCCAATCCACCTCAGGTGATTCTCACAACCGCTTTTCCGGATTATGCTTTGGAGAGTTATGAATTTGATGTGGTGGATTATTTATTGAAACCATTTTCATTTCAGCGATTTATTAAAGCTATTTCGAAGGTCGAGACCAAGCAACAAAATTTAGTTCTAAGTACAGAGAACATAGAAATGAATGAAGTATATGTGAAAGTAGGCTACGACCTGGTGCGTATTCTTATTGATGATATTGCTTATATTGTATCTGATGTAGATTATACAGAACTTCATCTACAAAATAAAAAGCACGTATCATCCGAAAGACTGCACTATTGGGAAGAACTTTTGCCCTCGAAAAAATTTATGAGGGTACATAAATCATACATCATCAACAGCACAAAAATTGATAGAGTATCCGGGAATCAGATTTATTTAATACATCAGAAAGCAATTCCTTTAGGCAGGGCTTATAAGAATAATTTTATGAAAAAATTCTTGTAGGAAGAAATTATATTTATATATCGATCAAAAACAAAAAGAAAATCAAGGAACTTTATAGAATATTTGATAGAGATTAATAAAAAATCTAAAGTTCAATAAAACGATGGAAAATTATAAAATTTTACTTGCTGTATCATTAATTCTCCTTCTGGGATCTTGCGAATCGGATGATGACAATAATTGCCCTGATATAATTGAAATAGTGACCGAAGAAGACCTAGAATTGGCAGAAAGATGTGGATTAGATCCTGCTCCACCACTTGGAAAATATTGGGTCTCTAAAAATTATAAAAAAACATTAGAAGTTCAATAACCCGGTACTATGAGATTATGGAAATTAAGCTGTGTTAGAAGTTCCGGAAAGGCATTAAAAGGAATGACTGTTGAAATAATTACAGAAAGGCCAGAACCTTCTTCGGATGAGATTAGCCAAGCGGTTAATAGAAAATATGGAATTAAGTCTACAGGATTCAATATATCAAGTTCTAATTGGACCATGGAAATAGTATAAAATTTCTGAACAACTGCCTTCTGCTCTAAAAAAATTACTCTTCTAAGCTTGAAACATACTACACTTTTCTATTTTTTTATTAAAAAAATGAATATCCTGGGTAACAGAACTCTCATTCTGGTAACATCGTGATATAGTTAATATAATTTTAGTAGTTCTTCTTAAAGGAATATGATCAATTATAAAACTATTTTTTATTAATTTAAATGATATACCCATGAAAAAAAAGACATTAAGCAAATTGAAATTAAACAAAAGTGTAATCTCTAATTTAAACTTAAATAAAATATCTGGTGGTAAGGTTGTACTAATGACTGAGCAATCTCCGGGTTGCGCTAGTAAAGCTGGGCTATGCGAATCGAGAGATTGTGATGACACATGTGAAAATTCATTTGCTCCTGGATGTGTATGTTCGGAGAATGTTTGCTAAAAACGAAAAAAAAGTAAATAATAATTAGCATCAACTCTAAATAGCGTTAAAACAAAAAAACGACTTCAAATTTATGAAGTCGTTTTTTCGATAAAAGTTTTGGAGCAAAATGCAATTATCCTTTTCAAACAGTATAACAAGAAATTTGTTAATTCTTTTCAAAAGTTAAAAGATCCGTCCCTCCGTTTCCGCCACTAACATGACGTAAATCTATTTTGGAACTGCTTCTCATTAAAATTTCCCAATCTTCGGTTAGTTCGCTAAAATCAGCCGGCGCACTAAAAGCAATGTTAAAGTCAATATCGTCATCGCTACTGCTATCGTCACTGCTGCTATCATCATCTGTAACCGACCAGGTTCCATTAACTGTGGTTGTTCCATTATCCGCAACTAAAGTACCATTGGTGTTGAAAGTAAAGTTATAACCGGTAAAATTAGCTGTTTCGTTTTCACCAGAATCTACAAAGCTGGTGATTCGCCACGTTCCCGACTGCACCGTATTTGTAATTAGTTGTATTTCGGCACTGTTATCATTAAGGTTCATTCCATCATCGTCGTCAGAACAGGTTGAAGACATTAATGAGAAACTGAGCATTATGAGTACACTGTAAAAAAATCCTTTTTTCATGATTATGTTTATTTTATTCGTTAAATCTTCTGGTTAATTATTACAATCACTTTCAAACCTAAGTCGATCATCTCCCAATCTCAAGTCGACTTTTGTTTCATTTGCATATTGTTCAATTTCGTGTAAAATCCAATTGTTAGTAAAGTCAACCAAATCAGGAATATTAACAGTTACCGCAATGCTATTACCGGTTCCGTTACTTTCCCAAGTTCCAGAAAAATTGTCATTACCAGATACCGCTGTTAATGTGCCATCTGTTGCAAAATTGAAAATATATGATGCATATTGATCTTCCAGGTCCATATCATTGCGCTCTAATTTATCCACAGTCCAGTTAGAACATCCGGTTAAAATAGTTGCAAGCTGATCGGTGTTACAATCATTACAATCATCATCATCGTAATCATAATCATCGTCTTCATCACAATCGTCTTCGGCTTCTTCAATAATGTCTTCTAACTGGATAAGATTTCCTACCTGCATTGTTGACCCATCAGAAAGAATAACAGTAATAGGAAAATCAACACTAACAATTACATTGTCTTCTAAGTCATCGATAAAGTCGTATAGCTGACTATCACTGGTGATCGTTACATCTCCTATAAGATCATTATTAATATCAAAAAGGGAGGCGGTGATCGGATACTGAAAATCTATACATTCTATATCATCATCTTCTTCATCTTCTCCATTACAATCATCAGAAAAACTTTGGAGTTCTGAACTATTATTAATCGTAATTTCAGAAAAATCGCTTAAAACAATCACGATCGGAAAGCTAAAGGTAAGCGTATCATCATCATCTTCTAACTCGTCAAAAATATCTTCTACTGTGTCCAGACCTTCTTCATTGGTAATGGTAATTTCTAAGCCATTTGCAGTAACGGTCACCGGAAATTTAACAGTAAAGCAATTGGAACGATCGAGAATATTGTCTATAGAGCCGTCGTTCATAGAAGTACGCTGAATCAGGTTGGCTACTTGAGAGTTTGCAACCAGTACTTCCTCCTCTGGTGCTTGTTCAAATTCTCTCTCTTCTGATCTACAAGATAACAATAGTGTTACCGTAAGAACTATCGAAAAACTAAATTTTAAAATTGATTTCATGATTTGAGTTTTAAATTATGTACTACCAAGACAACTTACCTTCAAAAAGTCCTGAAAAAAATCAAAAAAATAATTTCTACCTTTATATCCTATCAAAATCAAACCTCTTTTGGAAGAAGAAACAGAACAAAATATTTGTGATAAAAAAGTCTTTTCGAGATTATATGAAAAATATTCGAAAGACCTACATGATTATATTTATTACAAATACGGAGAACGTTTTGACCCAAACGATAAAACTCAAGAAGCGTTTATAAAGCTTTGGGAAAATTGTAAAAAAGTAACATCGGCAAAAGCTTTTTTATTTACTACTGCCAATAACCTAACACTTAATGAGATTAAACATCAGAAGGTGGTCTTAAAATATCAAAAGCTAGCGCCAAAACACTATACCAATGAAACTCCCGAATTTTTAATGGAAAAGGATGAGTTTCTTAAAAAATATCAAAAAGCAATCAGTAACCTATCTGAAGAACAACGCGTTGCATTTGTATTAAATAAAATAGAAGGAAAAAAGCATCAAGAAATCGCGGAGTTGTTGGGCGTGACCAAAAAGGTTGTAGAATACCGAATATATAGCGCATTTGATAAGCTCAAAAGCGAAATAAAAGGATTTAAAATAAAATAATCAGGAAAAATAGAGACTTAGTTGTCCTATACATAACAAAGAAGATAAATTGCCTAAAATGGACAAAGAATACTTACTAAAAAAGTGGTTGTCAGAAGAAGAGCTTACTGAAGAAGAGATGGCTATCTTTAAAGAAATGGATGATTATCAATTGCATGTAGATATGATCCAGGACATTCAACAATTTAAAGCTTCCAACTTTTCAAAGGTTGATGACTTTAAAACTTTAGAAAAACGCTTGCAACCAAAAGAAGTTTCTGTAAGAAAACTACCTGGGCTTACACCGTTATTAAGAATAGCAAGTGTGTTTGTGATTGCTTTTGGCGTGTATTTTCTGTTCTTTTTTAATAGTAATTTACACATTCAAACGTTAGCCATCGAAAAGACAACAATAGAACTCCCGGATTCTTCTATCGTTACTCTAAATTCATTATCAGAGATCAGATATAGTGAAAAGAACTGGGATCAAAACAGAAAGATTAATCTGGATGGCGAAGCATTTTTTGAGGTTGCAAAAGGCGCTAAATTTGATGTAGTGACCTCAACGGGTACTGTAAGCGTGTTAGGTACAAAATTTAATGTAAAGCAACGTGAGGATTATTTTGAAGTAAAGTGCTTTGAAGGTGTTGTACAAGTGAAACACCAGAAAAAGACAAAAAAGTTAATAGCTGGAGATACCTATCGTCTATTAAAAGGGGTTATCACATTTGACAAAACTACTTTACAAAAACCACAATGGACAAAAAACATAAGCAGCTTTAAAGCCGTTCCTTTGAGAGAAGTATTGAAAGAACTAGAAAGACAATATAATATTAAAATTACTATTGATAGTAAAGAATCTGAACGCCTTTTTACCGGTGGTTTTATACACGACAACCTTGAAAATGCCCTAACTTCTATAACAGAACCATTAGACTTAATGTATTCTTTGAAAGCATCTAATCAAGTCATAATACAGCGTAGTGATCAATAAAAAGGTATGTTTCATAATTTTTATATCCTTATTCCTCTGTACCATAATTAGGGGACAGAATACTAATGAAAAAAAGTATCTTTCTGAGATATTGATCTCTTTACAAAATAAGTATAACCGTCAGTTTAATTATGAAGAAGAAACAGTAAGAGACATAAGAATCCTGCCTCCTGATCAAGGGTTACCATTTGCTGCTATAATTAAGTATTTACAGAATACAACCGGGTTATCCTTTTTAATAGCTAACAATAATTTTGTATTTATAAAAAAAAAGAAAGAAGGCTGGGTAGCTTGTGGTTATCTCATTGATAAAGATTCTCAAGAACCCTTAATCAGCGCTTCTATTCAATCAAAAGATCAAGCCATTACGAGCAAATCAAATGGTTATTTCGAATTGACAATAAAAAACAAAGCTGAACTGATAAAAATCCGTCATCTTGGATATCAAGAAATTATCTTACCCTACAGTAAATTTAATTCGGATAACTGCACGACCATACCTATGTTGAGAAAAGAAGAACCTCTTTCTGAAATTGTTTTATCAACATATCTGATAAAAGGGATCGATAAGCTTACCGATGGATCTTTTGAGATAGATTTTTCTAAATTTACTATATTACCAGGTCTTATAGAGTCTGATGTTTTACAGTCTGTACAAGCTTTTCCTGGTATACAAAGTAGTAATGAAACCGTTTCTAACCTTAATGTTAGAGGTGGAACCCACGATCAAAACCTATTGTTGTGGGATGATATTAAGATGTACCAATCCGGACATTTTTTTGGTTTGATTTCAGTATTTAATCCAAATATTACCAAAAAAGTATCTCTGTATAAAAACGCAATAGACGCACAATATACTGATGGCATATCCAGCACCATTTCTATGCAAACAGAATCCAATGTAAACTCAGATTTCAAAGGCAATATAAGTTTAAGTTTTATTGACTTCAATGGCTTTTTGGATATTCCAATAAGCAAAAAATCATCACTACAGATAGCAGGTAGAAAATCTTTGAGCGACCTTGTTAAAACTCCTACGTATAACACCTATTTTGATAGAATTTCTCAGGATACCGAAGTAGAAACAAATCTGGCAGCCGTTAGAAATTCTGATAAAGAGTTTAATTTTTATGACTTTTCGTTTAGATGGTTATATAAAATAACAGATACTGATGAAATCAGACTTAATTTTATCACTATTGATAACGATCTCGTATTTAACGAGAATAGCACCGTTAATAACATACCACGATCTATTGAGAGCAGTCTATCTCAAAATAGTATTGCAGGAGGACTGCAGTATAAAAAAACTTGGAGCGATCGATTTCAAACCAATTTTCAGATTTATGAAACAGATTATACGCTAAGAGCGTTTAATACCAACTTAATAAGATCTCAGCGACTACTGCAGGAAAATATAGTTTCAGAAACCGGAATAAAACTTAACAGCACCTACAATTTGTCTGAAAGATTACGATGGGATAACGGCTACCAATTTATCGAAACAGAAGTTACCAATCTTGATGATGTAGATGATCCTTTGTTCAGGTTATTAATTTCAGAAGTACTCAGAACACACAGTGCGTTTTCTCAGGTATATTATAGTTCAAAAAACAACTTCACCAATCTTAGCTTTGGAATTCGATATAATTATCTGGATAAATTCAAAAAAAGTCTGTGGGAACCCAGATTAAACTTCAATCAAAAATTTCTAAATAATTTCACATTTGAAGTTCAAGGAGAATTAAAAAACCAAAATACTTCTCAGGTCATTAATTTCCAGAATGACTTTCTGGGAATAGAAAAAAGAAGATGGCAACTTTCTAATAATGATTCTATTCCCATTATAAGAAGTAAACAAGTTTCTGCAGGTATTATGTATACTAAAAATAATTGGTTGGTAAGTGTTGAAACGTATTATAAAGATGTAGACGGTATTACCGCGCAAAGTCAAGGGTTTCAGAATGATTATGAAAATATAAAGACTGATGGTTCTTATACTTCGAAAGGTCTTGATTTTTTGATCAGAAAAAGGTTTAATACCATCAATCTTTGGTCCAGCTACTCCTACCTTAATAGTGATTATACCTTTAATTCTCTTCCGGAAACTGATTTTCCGAATAATTTTGATATCACGCACAGTATTGGTTTTGGTTCGACCTATTCAAAAAACAACTTAAAAATCTCAACAGGTTTTTTCTGGCACTCCGGAAATCCAACTACAATACCAGATCCGAATAATCCTGTCACCGATGACAAAATAAATTATGGACCATCCAATGGTAATCGACTAAGAGAATACTTCAGAATTGACCTTTCTGCCCGTTATCAATTTGACCTGGGTAAAGATCATCAACTAGAAATTGGTGCTGCTGCCTGGAATATTTCAAATCAAAATAACATCATCAATAGTTATTATAGGGTAAATACTGATGTACAAGTAAAAGAGATTAGACAGAATGCTCTTGGATTTGTTTCAAATTTCTTACTTAGGTTTAGATTTTAACATCGGTAATAAAGTAAGTTCTAAAACTAATCTCTTTCTTCAAGTGTTAATTTTGTTTAAACTTTTAAATTAAATATTAAACATTTCATATCTTTATTAAAAAAATAATGTTATGGAATTAGTTGAAAAAGCTTTAGAGTTCGAAAAAAGAACTATGAGTAATATGACTACCAGTGATAGAGTAAAAGCATCTAGAGAGGCAAAGTCCCTGATTTTAGCGATCAATGAAGTTTATAAAAAGACAAAGGATCATAAATTAATGGATGTGATGAAATTACTTACGGCCAAAAAAAGAAAAATAGAGAAACGTCTTAAAGGGGTTCCTACAGTTTAAATGATCATCATAAAAATAGCCAAGTATGTTACTTGATACCACATATAGTAATAAAAAAAACAAAGAGCTTATTAATGAATTGGTAGGAAAGCCATACTCATTGTTAAATTCAATCAAACTTAATGGTATTGGCTCCAAACGTATGATTATTGATGAAGTTAGTCCTAACTTAAAGAAATATTTGAATACAGTTTCTGATATTAACTATGGTAGCATAGAGTTACGACCTGGTGGAATTTTAATCGCTATTAATAAAGGATTACAAAATTTTACCTGGGTTATCCCCTACTACCAGTTTTATCTTTACAAAACCAATGGAATTAGTATTCACGCACAAGGTAAGTTTATTCATTTTAAAAATAATCGGACACATCAGGAAAATGCACCTTTTTTCAAGAAACTGATACGATTAAAGACTGAATATGATCAACAGTTTCCGCACGTGGACTCAATTTAAGTTTCATCTTAAAACAATTAGCTGATGACTAGCGAATTAAATGTACTAGGCACTCCACTGGTATCTTGCTGTAATGATCCGGTAACTGGCTATTTTAGAGATGGATTTTGCAGAACTACAAATCAAGATACTGGTACGCATATCATTTGTGCGATAATGACTTCAGAATTTCTGGAGTATACAAAATCCAGAGGAAATGATCTTTCTACTCCCATGCCATATTGGAATTTTCCGGGATTGAAACCGGGCGATAAATGGTGTTTGTGTATTTCAAGATGGTTAGAAGCTAAAAAAGCGGGAAAAGCTCCGCTTATTATTCTGGAAAGTTGTCATCAAAAAGTTCTGGAATATACCAATTTCGAAACGTTACTCGATTATAAATATACTTTGTAATCCAATGTTTATCATCTAGATTTTTATCAAAATCCGTCAATTCGAGTATCTGCATCAGGTGGATGTATCGAGAGTAGGATTTTGAATTTGAAGAGCTATTCTCGATAGCACGACTGAACTTGACTAAGTACATTTTTGCTTCATTTCAATAAATCAATTGCATTGACGCTTTTCTTGTACATTTCGTTCAATTCGTTCAAAAAGCACAACTACTTTTATAATGTACTTATTTAAATTCTGAAGTAAATTCTTCAACTATCAAGCCATCTTCTAATGTTTTGACGATCCCTAGCGCCGCACGTTCACCAGATATCATCGCTGCATTAAGGGATCCATTTAATAATTGATCCCCTGCTAGAAATATGGTACTGGTTAATTTGGTTTCAGTTTCCGATAATTCATATTGCAAATTTTGCAATTTGGGTAATGCTTGTTTGATATGATAACGTTTTAAAAATTTGCCTGCTATGATTCCGCAAAATTGTTCTAACTCTTTACTCACCCTTTCTATTAAAAGCTTTTCACTAAGTTGGTGATCTTTTACAACAGTTACGGATAGCAACTCCTTTTTTGGAGTTACTGAAGTTTTTAGACTAGTATGGTAAAAAATATTATTGATCAAAGCACCTTGATCGGCGATCAATCCAATAAGAGGTTTATCAATTACTCTATTATCTGCCTCAAAATACAAAGTATCACAGGACTTCCAGGCTATCTCCTGATTATGAAGGTTAGCGATAAGTTGATGGGCTTGAGTCGCAACAATTGTTAAATGACTCATCAGCTCTTCACCATTGTCAAGAAGTATACTCCCATCCTTGACTTGTTGAACGTGGGAATTGTATAAAAATTTTGTTGTCTTTAGCCTTGAAACTAATTGAATTGGAATTGCCTCGATTCCATCCTTTGGTAATACTGCATTACCTTCGCCAAACATTTTATACACAAACTGAAACATACGACTGGAGGTTTCTAGATTGGGTTCTAAAAAAATCCCGCTGAAGAATGGTCTAAAGAAATTATGAATCATTTCTTCAGAAAATCCATAGTGTTGTAAATACTTTAAAGTACTTGTTTCTTTTTCATTAAAAATAGAACTAATTGACTTCTTTTTTAGCAGAGCATTCAGCCGGAGTACCTTTATTTTATCTGAAAAATTCCCAATATTAGCAAACAACGTTGGAATCATAAGAGAAGGGTTCCTAAGTGGATCACCAATGGTTTTTATCTTTCCTTGGGCAAAAACAGAAGCCCCAGATAAAAATTTTTGTAAAGATAATTCCTCAAAATCCAGATATTTTTGAGCTGCAGGATATGCTGTTAATAATACCTGAAAACCATGATCTAGTTGATATCCATCTATTATATCAGTCTTAACACGACCACCAGCACGATCAGTAGCTTCGATAACCACAGGTGCATAGCCGTGATTTTCTAATACCTGAGCAGCTATTAAACCACTGATACCGGCACCAACAATATGTATTTTATACTCTTCCTTTTTCATATACTATATCTTATAGATATTCTTAAAAATCTCTTTTAAAATTAGCTGAATATCCGTCTCATCCCAAATATACAAAGGGTTCTGTGTTGCTAATGATAGGGTTTTGTTAATTTTTGTTTAGTTTTAAAACGAGCGCTTCAAACGTTTCATAAAAAACAAAGTCAATACCTTAAAAATAGTCTGATCTACTTATAAATTACATACCTTGTAAAAAGTTTAATGGACACTACTAAAAACCTTTTGAGCACATTTTTTATGAGCTTTATTAGTTTTTTTATATTATAATCCTCAGAGAATGACTATAATCAATGGATAAACAAAAATTATTATGGCAAGTCAGTCTGTATAGTCCGGAATTTACAACTGTGCCTTTGAGGATTTTTTTATTTTAGTTTCATAGGGTTCATCCTATGAAAATTTCTTCTACGAACCTATATACTGAAGGTGTCAACAACCAAAATAGCAAAGTTAAAACTTTGTAATTATTTCGGTTTGTCAGATACCAAAGCTTTTGATTCCCAGGATACATAATACAATTATAAATCAATTAAAAAAGTCATTGTTCGACAACTAATCATTTTTTTGATTATAATTCTTATTATAAGATCGTATAACAAAAACAATCCAGGCAAGAAAAATAGTGGTAACTATGATAGAATATAAAATTACTGGATCCATTATGAGTTGTTTTTAAAATAATTAAGGAAACCCAAAACTGTAGGTGCCCATAAACCAATAAAAATAGCTTCCAGATGTCTACCACTACTAAAGGAATAATGTGACAAACAAATAATCCCTAGAACAGTTATTAGTAGGACGACATTCATCAAACCCACCTTTTTTACGAAGTTTTTAATCATATTTAATATAAGAATTAATATTTTATTTATAGCATTTGTTTGAAAGCAAATTTTTTTTTGAATTTACATTCTGTTTAAACTATTGTTAAAAACTTTAAACAAATATACAATATACTCTAACTTTACCAAAATTAAACGAGAGAATAACATAGAAGTCTTTAAAATAAGCAATGTTATCATCTATAAAAACTTTCCTCATTTATGATCAAAAACGCAGAAAATTCTTCTGAACGAAAAGTAGCTATTATTAGAAGAGAACATTTTAATGCCGCCCACAGGTTACATAATCCCGACTGGACTGAAGAAAAAAACAATAAAGTTTTTGGAAAATGTAATAACCCAAATTATCACGGACATAACTATGAGCTTGAGGTTAAAGTTATTGGTTTGGTTCAACCGGAAACCGGTTATGTCATAGACACTAAAATACTATCAGATCTCATTAAAAACCAAATAACCAATCGCTTTGATCATAAAAACCTGAACTTGGATGTACCGGAGTTTAAAAATTTAAATCCCACAGCAGAAAACATCGCTATCGTAATCTATGATATTTTAAGAGAGCATTTGGATCAAAAACTAGAGCTCAAAATTAAGCTTTACGAAACACCTAGAAATTATGTTGAATTTCCCTATTCATAAGAATCATAGGTATTTGCCATTGATGAACAAATAGTAATACTAAAATATTAGACGATGAAAATAATTAGCAAAATTAAGACAGCGCCAAAAAAATCAATTATTCAGTTAGACAATTCTACAGAATCTATTTATGGTATTAACATAAATAACCTGGAGGGTAAGGCAATTGACTTAACTGACTTTAAAGGTAAAAAGATATTATTTGTCAATGTAGCATCTAAATGTGGTTTTACCAGTCAGTACAAAGATTTACAAAAACTATATAACACATACCAAGATAACCTTATGATTATTGGAGCTCCCTGTAATCAATTCGGTAAACAAGAACCAGGAAATAGTTCCGAAATTCTATCATTCTGCGAACGTAATTATGGTGTAACATTTCTTATAACTGAAAAGATAGATGTTAAAGGGAATAATCAGCATCCACTTTATGGTTGGTTAACAAGTAAACAAAAAAATGGCAAGAAAAATTCTAGTGTAAAATGGAATTTTCAAAAATACTTGATTGACGAACAAGGTGAACTCATAGATTATTATTTTTCTACAACTAGCCCGATGAGTTCGAAAATAACAAAGCATCTTAAATAAATACTCTTTCATAGCACTGTTATATTAGTGTCAAATTAATAACTACTAGCTTTTTAAACGTTCAAAAAATGAAGAGAATTACTTTTGAAAAGACAAGTCGTGAAGAATTCTTAAGAAATTTATTTTGTTTAATCAATTTAACTAAACTTTAAACAAAAATTAAGTTTATTAACACAAGTCCCTGCTTATCTTTGAAAAAAACTTAACATTATGAAAAAATTATTTTTAACGGCATTTTTGTTAAGCGGTTTACTAGTTACTGCTTCTTGTAATAACAACACTAAAAAAGACAAAAAAGAAACTGAATCAGTAGAGAAAGAAACTGTTGAGGTTAAAGAAGAAAAGGTTGTTAAAACACCAACTATAGTTGGTGTGGCAGCTGGCAATGAAAATTTTACTACGTTGGTTACTGCGGTAAAAGCCGCAGGATTAGTGGAGACACTTAACGGAGATGGACCATTTACAGTTTTTGCACCGGTAAACGATGCTTTTGCTAAGTTACCAGAAGGTACAGTTGATGGTCTTTTAAAACCTGAAAGTAAGGAAACACTTACTGCTGTATTAACATATCACGTTGTATCTGGCAAATTTATGGCGGCTGATGTGGTTAAAGCCATTAATGATGGCGGTGGGACTTTTACAATTACAACCGTACAAG
Source organism: Aquimarina besae (assembly GCF_042434905.1). Classification (NCBI taxonomy): domain Bacteria; kingdom Pseudomonadati; phylum Bacteroidota; class Flavobacteriia; order Flavobacteriales; family Flavobacteriaceae; genus Aquimarina; species Aquimarina besae. The sequence goes on along the minus strand of NZ_CP170199.1, from coordinate 1,875,238 downwards.
GTGGTACATTAACAGCTTCATTAGATGGAGATAGTGTCATTCTGACTGACGCTAAAGGAGGTAAATCAAAAATTATTTTAACCGATGTTGATGCTTCAAATGGAGTGATCCATGCGATCGACACGGTAGTTATGCCTTAAATTATCAATCACTTCTAAAGTGGATTAACCCCTTCTAATTTTTTTAGAAGGGGTTTTATATTTCTTATCAATATCCTTCATCTAGTTGGATACAGAATAACTTATAGTTTTTTAAATAACATCTATCATAGCATCCGGAACTAGACATTTTCTATTGTTGGAGTAGTTCGATAGCGCGATCTATTCCACTATCTTTTTCCTCTTGAAAATCTAGGGTTGATAAAAAAGGTACTTGATTTTCTTGATTTGTTGGTCCAATTCCAACAACTTCAAAAACTTCTCCTTGTGCGTCACTATAAACTTCATTAGATAGTCCCACTTTTGCTCCATTAGGCAATACGTGCTCAAGAACAGTAGAAAAAGCGCCATTGGTATGCTCTCCTACAATAGTTACATATGGTAAATCTTTCATACATAATGTAAAAAGTTCTCCTGCGCTTATGGTAAAGGGACTGGTAAGCAATATGATATCTCCGGTGAATTGAAAATCTCCGCGAGGTCCTACAGAAAAGGATTTGTTTTCTGTAAAACCGTCTCCCAATCTAGCTTTTTTGAAATAAGAAACTCTTTCTTGATCCATAAAACGTGAAACCATGTTTAAAGCTGCTGTATCATAACCACCATCGTTAAAACGCAGGTCTAAAATCAGTTTAGAAATTCCTGATGTCGAAACATCCTCCATCACCCTATCTAATAAAGTATTTAATGCCGGGAGTTCATCATTAAAATTCGTTCCATATCCTTCCATAGTTAAGATATTAATATATCCAATATCATCATTGATTAATCCCCAAATGATATTCTCTCTTTCATCTATCTCAAAATCTCCTCCTAAATAATCGGTTACTATGGTTACTAATTTTTCATTACCAAGATCAAAAAGATCATTAATATTTGTTAGAACAAGATCTCCACTTAGGTTCGCATTGAGCCTTTCCAATAATTTTGGATCTCCAGATCGAATGTCAACACCCACTGCTTCATCATAGATATTTACATGTCCATCTTCTAACAAATAAGCTAGTTCTTCTATAGTGTCATATAAATTATCTGTTGTGACTTGCGCTCTTAAGTTTTCGTACTGAGACCAATCAATATTTCTGGTTTCAAAAAAAGCATAGTAGTCATTAAAAATATTCCAGAAATGGTCAAAATTCACCTTTGGATCTTCTGTGTTAGAAATCATGTTTGGAAGGCAATTTGGATTTTGATCTAATAATCGGGTAAAAATCACATCTGAATCTGATAAATCAGAAGTTCCGATAATTTCGTTTTCATTTACCTGAGTTAATGTAAATCCAAAAAACTCTACTGGAATAAAATCATCATCCCGAATGGAACATCCCGCAGTGTTTATGTTATAAAATATATCTTTCCCATCTGTAAACTCAAAAATGTATCCTTTATCAGCTACGAACCAAAATCCATTAATTAAATCTTCTGTAGGAAGAGAGGTGTCATCATCAGATTGACAAGAAAACATAAACAACACCAGGAAACATAGATACCATTTTTTAATAATTGTAAAAGAGATTTCTTTTTTGATTGCATATAACATCATAATTCTAATTTTTTATTTTTTTTGAAAAGCAAAAAGTGAAATATTGTATAAAGACCTAGAGGATGGTTTTATTAAAACTGAAGAAAACTGAACCTGGTTCTTATCGCACTGTATTTAAAAAAGATATCCAATTTTGAGATTAAGATAAGGTGTCAAACCAATTTCTCTACCAGTACTGTTTCCAAAACCAAGTCCAACACCTATTCCTGCTTCGTAATTAAAATGATTACCAATATTTCTTCTAATTCCCCAGCTTATTGCTGTAAATGGATGACTTGACAAATTTCTATCAGTACCAGTATCAGCATTGTCATAAAAATAGTAACTACCTCGCAGCGATACATAATTGCCACTGTTACCATCTATTCTTTTGCCTTGATTTGCTCGTTTGTTTAAATTATAATACCAACGTGGTTCTAATGCTACTATAGGTAATGAATAACCATTACCAACTTGGGTGTCATTACCATCTGCCCACAAACCTACTATTGCTATTCCTGCTTCACTTCGCAAAGCAACTTGGTTGGATATTTTTAATTCATTATGAACCCACAAACCCATAACTCCGATTTGAATTCCAAAGGTTGATTTTTCTACGGATGCTTCTTGTACATTTTGTGAAAATCCAACATAAGAACTAAGGACTAACAATGAAACAATAACTACTTTTTTCATTTTTATATTTTTTGTTTACTGATGTAAATGTATCAGGAACAAAAAACAAAAAGAGTGATTTTAGCGATGAAGAAGTGCTAAAACATTGAAATTATACGAATCAGGACGTATTTTGAAGCTTTCTGAAAGCGCCTGGAGACATTCCCAAACTGGTATTGAAAGTTTTGTAAAAGGCACTTTTGGATTTAAAACCAGCTTCCATACCAATAGCTTCTATAGAATATTTATTAAATACAGGATTATGCAATAGATTTTTTGCAGCTTCAATTCGATATTCATTTACAAACTGAACAACGCTTCTATTGATTTCCTGATTTATAATCTGTGATAAATATCCTTCGCTTGTTTCTAATCTGGTTGCCAAATCCAATCGACTTAAAAGAGGGTTTTTATATAACTCCTCTTCTTCCATCAATGTATATAGCTGGTTCATAATTTTCGAAACCGTGGTTTCGTTTATTCGCTTTTTTATTGGAGTATTATCGACCTTTCCTGAAATTAAATATCGTTGTATCTCTTCTTTTTGAACTATAATCTGTAGTTTGAAGATACCATAATATAATATCCACCATAATAAAAAGGAAAGTAGTATCCATAGAAAGTTCATAGTATATGCTGAATCATACATATAAAACTCTATATTAGACAAAAGCCAGCATATAATAATACATATGAGAAAAAGGTTTAAACGTAATAACCAACCCCTTTTTTCTTCTGAAATCGAATTAGATTTGTTGATTAAACTCCTTCCCCACAAGATTAAGAAGATATTGTAGATGAGAGATCCTTGATCCTTTATATCAAACACCAAACTATCGATATCTGAATTATAAATATTAAAACCCTCTTGTAAAAAAACAGTAGAAATTTCAATTATCAGAGAGCATAAGAAGGGAAAATACAACCATTTGTACCAGCCTTTTTTAAGATATTCATGCCGAATTTGAATTAGAAAATAGGTAAATAGAGTAACTGCAACCAAAAACTCGAATGCAAAATTGGATAAAAGTTCTAAAATACCATATTCCGGATCATTCCAACTTAAAAAGGTTAATATTGCTATTAGGAATATTGATAAAGAGAGATAGTTATTCGCATGACTTTTATAAAAAGAAGTAGTAACTAACGATATACTTATAAAACATCCTATAACTACACTTGCTAAAATCGTAAAATCTAAAACTGTAGTGCTCAATTTTGTTAGAAATTAATAATAAATATTCAACGAGTAGCAAATATTAATTAAGTGTATATATTTTATATCTCAAGAACAACATATCAAATTAATAACTATAAATATTCTGGGATATTACAAGATTCTTTTTGTTTTGGAATAAATATAAGCTGATTTGATATTTCTCCGGGACAGCTAATCCTAATCTAATGCAAAATAAAGCCAAAAGTAGCATTGACTTAATTTATTCTGACCTAATAATTCTAATAAAGGACACTTTTTTAAACCGCTATATTCAAAAAAGTTGAGTACAAAAATAACAAAGCTATCATTTTACAGTATTGTTATTTTATTAAGTAAAAAGTAGCAAAATTACAGTAATCTATAAATGGACGAGAACAATAGATTTTGAAAAATTAAAAAACTACAAACTTGAATAATTTACAGGAAATAAATAAAAGTAAAAGGTGTTTTCCAAAAATTCTTAAAAAAAACAGGTCTCTATTCAAAAGACTCATCAAAATTTAGAACCTTATTCTCTAATTGCCATCAAAACTTTTGATTTCAAGTTTTAGGATTGAATATCGTTCTTCTTGACAGGCTTGCTTCTGCAATAAAGAAACCACAAGCTATTGCTTTTGTTCTTTATTTTATTCTGAAGCTTCCAACTAGGCTTGCATTTCTATAAAATAAAAGTAGGCAGAAGTCTTTAAGAAATAAATAACTCAATAGTACAATAGAAATCTGTATTTTTTGTTTTGTTGTATACCAATTTAGATCTGATAAGGTTTCAACGTTCTGAGATTGCTGTAAAAAATTACAATTTATTAAAATTCAGCAATGGATTTTGCGTAAATTTCGTGAGTTTTCCTTTTACATTAATAGGATCACTGTAGGTATGTAGAAAATTATCAAAAAATCATCAATCAAATCAAAGTATCACTTCAATTACAATGGTAAAAGAAGCAAATCAAAAAATCATCAAAGGCATCAAAAACGGGGATGAAAAAACAATTAGTGCCTTTTATGAAAAGTATTTCCCCAGCATTAAAGATTATATCCTTAATAATTCGGGAGACATTACCGACGCAAAGGATGTTTTTCAGGATGCATTGGTCATTATATACCAAAAGATCAAAGAAGACGATTTAAAAATTCATTGTGCCATTGGAACCTATCTTTATGCGATTTGCAAAAACATCTGGCTAAATAAACTCAGAAAAAATGGCAAAATTTTGCTTAGAGAAGACATCATGACTCTAGATGAAACAGATACGTCTACTATCCTAGATGACATAGAAAGAAAAGAAAAAATCGCTGTTATTCAAAAATATTGCCTGAAATTAGGTAGTGGATGTAGAGAGATTTTATTACTTTTTTTTAGTGGCTACAGCATCAAGGAGATTTCAAAACTAAAAAACCTTACAGAAGGATATACCAAAAAAAGAAAGTTCGCGTGCCAACAAAAATTGACAGCTATGATTGAAAAAGACCCCTGCTTCATAGAATTAAAAGCATCATTTAAAAACAAATAATTATGGAAAAGACACAGGAATTATTTGAGAAAATTGATGACTATCTAAACAATCGTTTAACAGGTGTAGAAAAAACAGATTTCGAAGTTTTGATTGCATCTAATGAAAAGTTACAAGAAGAAGTTGAAAAATATGAACTTATAAGAGAGGCTTTAGCCGATCAGGAGGCTATCAATTTTAGGAAAAAATTAATTGATATTGATCGAAAATTAGAAAGTCAAACAAAACAATCAAACTTATCGTTACCATCTTCCGCCGTAACCTCAAATAACAATAGATATTGGAAGATTGCTGCAATGCTGGTAATTTTATTAGGTATATCTTCATTATTCTTTTTATTTCCCTCAGATCAGCCAGACCTTTTTGCTCAAAACTACATTGCTTATCCTATTCAGGATGTCACTAGAGGTGAAAACCAAGTTGAAGAATTTAAGACAATAACATCCCTTTATAATAACGGAGCTTATAAAAAAGCCATCCCCCTATTGGAAGAACAAATAGAAAACGCTCCAGTAGATGAACGAATGAAATTATACCTAGGCAATTGCTATTTAAATACAGACCAGGAAAAAAAGGCATTGTTCCTGTTTACATCTTTTAAAGAAAACAGTCCATATTTTTACGATGGCCAATGGTTTACAGCGCTTACATACATTAAAAGTAAAGATTTTGCAAAAGCAAAACCAATCTTAGAACAACTCTCAAACAGCGCTAATCTTTACAAAAGTAAAGCAGAGAATATTTTAAAGAACATTAAATAATCAGCTCCGCAAATATCTTTTAACTCCACCCGGGGCATCTAAAAATATGAGAAAGTGTCAATAATGAATATATAGGGACAATAAATTTATGATTTGATAAATCAAGTTTATTTTCAGTCTCTATTTTTAATAAATATTAAGCACCACATATCATTGTTTTACGTTTATTTACACAAACACACACATCTAATGAATTCACTTATTTTCAACTACAATGTTCGCCATTGGGTTATAGTAATTATCCTTTTATTTTTAAATACGTTAAAGGCTCAGGTAGCTGTAGACACTACATTGGCATATCAGTATTATCAGAAAGGAGATTCCTTACTAGCCGCCGCAAACTATAAAAAATCCAATGAACAGTTTGCTAAAGGAATTGATATTTATAAAGAAAATCATACTTGGGAAAGAGTTGCCGATGGTTATAATAAAATATCTAAAAACTATTACGAAAAGGATGATATAGAATTGTCCAAAAAATTTGCCAGTAGTGCGTTGAAAATATGTAAAAAATCTTTGGGTAAAGACACAAAACAGGAAGCGGATGCTTATTTTAATCTAGGAGATTATTATAAAATAAAATACGATTATGATAAAGCTCTGGAGTATCATACAAAAGCAATGAACATAAGAAAAAAGATATTTCCAGCATTACATGAGGCAATTTCTCAATCTCATGTTTCCTTAGGAGTAAATCACTTTCGTAATCAAAATATAAGTGAAGCGCTATCACATCACGAAAAGGCACTGAAAATTGATTTAAAAATTTTTGGAGAAAAAGATAAAAAAATAGAGCTTCACTATCGTGATATCGGAATCATTTATGGGTCATCAGGAAATCTATACAAATCCATTGAATATTTCAAAAAGGGAATAGAAGTGCTCACTCACGATATTGATAGTAATCAAAAACAATTGGGTGTCTTATATTCTAATATCGGTATTTCATATTTTTATCAAAATCAGTATGAAAATGCATATGAATACTATGTTAAAGCTTTACCACTGATAAAAAAGCATAATGACTTAAGAATGCAGTCCGTAATTTATCTAAATTTAGGATCTGTCTTATTATTTTTAGATCAACCACACGAAGCTATTTCCTATTCCAAAAAAAGCATCACCCTTACCTCTTCATACCATAATAATGAATATCACAAGTATAATATCTATAATTATATTAATCTCGGCAACACCTATAGATATTTAGAAAAATATGAAGAAGCAGAAAATTATTTAATAAAGGCACTTGATATCGCAAACAAATTATATGACAAAGATCATATGGATATTGCAAAAGTTTACCAACAACTAGGAGATTTATTTAGAAACAAAAAAGATTATTCAAAATCAATAGATTTTTATCATCAAGCATTAAGGATTACGAAAAACATCTTTGGAGAAAACAACTCAAGTGTCGGTAACATATACCGAAAATTAGGTCAGTTATATCAAGAAAAACATAATTTTGAAACGGCTATATCATTTTACGAACAAGGCTTAGAGATTTTTAAGAAATATTATCCTAAACAAAAAAACAGGATTGCTCAATATTATTTCCATATAGCAAATACTCATAACGACAATGGAGAATACCTTAAATCCAATGATTACTATGATAAGGCTATAAAGGAAAATTTGAAATCTAAGTTTTCAAAAACCGATGAAAATGTGACAGAAATGATTCCAGAAAAATATGATGATATCAATGGTTTGATACGTACTATGCTAGGAAAATCAAATGTGCTATTACTTTTATACGCAACAGAAATGAAAAATACCTATATAGAGGAAAGTATATCACTATTTAGGCAAATAGATAAATTAATAAACTACCAAAGACAAAACTTATTACATTATCAAGATAAGGTAACTTACGCGGAATTTTCCGAAAAACTATGCAAAGGAGGAATTGTAGCGCAATATCTATCTTATAAAAATTCACAATCAACTTCGGATTTTGAAAATCTTTTTTATTATGCAGAAAAAAGTAAAGCCATTACGCTTAAGGAATTATTAACACATTCGAAAGTGGTGAATTCAGGTAACAACAAAAAATTTGCAGATTTTGAAAGAAAAATAAAAACAGATCGATCTCACTATAATTCTCAGATTACAAAAGAACAGTCAAAGGATTCTTTTGATCTATCTAAAATAAAAGAGTACGAAAACAAGCTTTTTACTTTACAAAGACAGCAAGATTCATTAACTGAGAATATCAAAAACCAGAATCCGAAATATTATCACTTACAACACACGAATAATATCCTTTCATTAGAAAAAACCAAACAAAATCTATTACCTAATCAAACCCTTATAGAGTTTTTTGTAGCAGATAGTACAACATATGCCTTTACTATTTCTAAAAATCAATATGATGTAAAAGAATTACAAACCCCTAAACTTGAAGAGCAAATTACCTCTTTTCGCAAAGCAACCACAGATCAAGATCATCAACAATATAAAAAACTAGGTCTTGATTTATATAAATTGTTGATCGAACCGATAAAGGATCAATTGGTAGGTGATGAATTAATCATTGTTCCGGATGAGAGCCTGTGGCACCTTAATTTTGATGTATTGCTTACCAAACCAAGTGATGCTTCAGAACCAAGTAAGTTTCCTTATTTGTTAAAAGATTATGCTATTTCTTATGCCAATTCGGCTACGTTGCTCTTTGATCCTTTTGAACAAAAAACAACAGATGCCAAACAAGAAGGATGTCTCGCTTTTTCATTTTCAGATTCTACTCAAACAGTAGAGAACAATAATATGAGCCTGGTAACACTAAGAGCAGCCGGAGATGATCTACCGGGAACCCGAAAAGAGATCAAAGCCATTTCTGAAATCGTAGATGGACAATACTTTTTTGGAAATAATGCAGACGAAGCTAACTTTAAAAAACATGCGAGCAACTACAAAATTTTACATCTGGCCTTGCACGGTGAAGTTGATAATGAGCGTCCGGAAAATTCTAAACTTTATTTTACGAAGAGCAAAGATACAATCGAGGATAATTATCTCTATAGCCACGAATTGTTTGCACTAAATATCCCAGCAGTACTTACCGTATTAAGTGCTTGTAATACCGGAACCGGAAAAATCGCGAAAGGCGAAGGAATTATGAGCCTAGGAAATGCTTTTCAGTATGCGGGCACTAAAAGTTTACTACTCAGCAGTTGGGAAGTACCAGATGTTACTACACCACAATTAATGCAAAACTTTTATACCAACTTAAAAGATGGAATGAACAAATCCAAAGCCTTGCAACAGGCTAAATTACAATATATGGAACAAGCTGACATCTACAAAGCAGCTCCATTTTATTGGGGTGGATTCTATCTGGTAGGCGATCCTACTCCTATTGATTTAGGAGGATCGAATTGGTGGATATGGACATTAGTAATAGGTGGATTGTTTTTAATAACCTTATTCTTTTTAAAACGAAAAGGAAAAAACGCATAACCACAACTACTAATGAGAACATTATTGATTATAACCCTCGTTTTTACATCAGCATTGTATAAAGTTTCTGCACAAATAGAAAATGACACCTTGATTGCAACACAGTATTATAAAAAAGCAGAAACGCTATTAAATAGTAGAGATTATAAAGCTTCTATTAATTATTTTGAAAAAGCGCTTTTCATATACAAAAAGGCACAAAGTTGGGAAAAGGTTATTAGTTGTTACAATAATATTGCTGTAAATCAAAGGCGAACTCGGTTATACGATGAAAGTGTTAAAAACCTTCAAACTGCTTTGAAGCTAAATCGTCTCCATCTAAAACCTAATAATATTTTACAATCTAAAACATTAGCTCATCTAGGGCTATACTATGATATAAACGGGGAGTATGATAAGGCATTTCATTACTTTTCAAAAGCCTTGCAAATTCGAGAAGAACTGTTGCCAGAAAATCATATTTTATTGGCTCAAATTTATAAATCCATTGGAATTGTCTATGCTGAAACAGACCAAATTGAAAACGCACTGCATTACTTTAATAAAGACCTAGCTATTAAAAAACTAAACTTGGGAGAAAATGATCCTGAATTAGCAGCGTCATATATTAATTTATCTGTGTTATATAATCAGTTGCGTGAATTTGAGAGCAGTTTAAATTATTGTAAAGAAGCATTGGAAATTCTTGAACTATCAGAAGAGGAGGACAAAAACGCATTGACATATATTTATAATTCGATTTCAATGACATATGAGGATTTAGGAAGGTATGAAGAAGCATTGGATTTTCATAGACTAAGGCTAAAATTATATTTAAGTATTTCTAAATCTCATCCAAATATAGCATACGTTTATGAAAGCATAGGTGGAATATATACTAAAAGAGAAGACTATGAAAAAGCACTAGCGTATATTAAAAAAGCTGATTCAATCTTAAGTAAAAGACTAAAAAAAGATAGCGAAGGAATGGCGTCAATTAAGAGGAGTTTAGGTCTTGTTTATTTGGGCATGGAATCGTATAATAAAGCTTTATTAAATTTTGAGCAATCTAACGCTATATATACAAAAATATATAGAGAAGGCCATTCTAGCCTTGCTTCTGGTCATTCTGCAATTGCGGATGTTTATCTTGAGCAAAAAAAATATCAATTAGCTGAAGAATATTATCTAAAATCACTAAAGTCATATGCTCGTATATTTGGAAACAAACATCCTTATGTTGCAATTCTGTATAATAAATTAGGGATATTATATCTGAATCAAGGACAAGACTATAAAAAGGCATTAGAATATTATGAGAACGCCTTAATGGCCAATAGTAAAAGATCAAAAAAACACAGTTTTAATGACGTTATAAAACCAGAAGATTTTATAGATCATCTGGTTTCTTTTTCCTCCCTTTTAGGTAAAGGTAGGGTGATGCAAAAATCTTATGAAGGGAACAATGATCTTAATACTATAAAAAATTGTATTTCTACTTATGACCAAGCGCAAGAGTTAATAGACTATAAAAGACTAACCTTAAATGGTTATGAAGATAAAATTCAATTTTCTGAAAAAGCGCAATTACTTTATAAAGATGGCATGGATGCTCATTATAAATTATTTAAGAAGTCTAAAACCATTGAAAACAGGAATAGACTATTTGCTTATTTGGAAAAAAGTAAATCCAATACATTGAAAGAACTGTTACTATGTAATCCTTCTGAACTGTCTTCAAATTTGCTTGACACACTTATTATAGAGGAACAAAAAACTAGAAAGCGACGATTATATTATAAATCTAAAATATTAATAGCGAATAGTGAAAAGAAAAAAGATTCTTTTAAAATTAATAAATGGGAGGTGATGCTTTTCAAATTAAATAGAAAACAGGATTCTATAAATAAAGTATTAAAAGAGAAACATCCTAAATATCATCACTTAACGTATGAGAACACAGTTATTTCAATAAAAGAAATTCAACAGAAATTAACTAATAACCAAACCCTTATAGAGTTTTTTGTAGCAGATAGTACAACATATGCCTTTACTATCTCTAAAAATCAATATGATGTAAAAGAATTACAAACCCCTAAACTAGAAGAGCAAACTGCTGTATTTCGTAAAGCAATTACAGATCAGGATCATCAACAATATAAAAAACTAGGTCTTGATTTATATAAATTGTTGATCGAACCGATAAAGGATCAATTGGTAGGTGATGAATTAATTATTGTTCCGGATGAGAGCCTGTGGCACCTTAATTTTGATGTATTGCTTACCAAACCAAGTGATGCTTCAGAACCAAGTAAGTTTCCTTATTTGTTAAAAGATTATGCTATTTCTTATGCCAATTCGGCTACGTTGCTCTTTGATCCTTTTGAACAAAAAACAACAGATGCCAAACAAGAAGGATGTCTCGCTTTTTCATTTTCAGATTCTACTCAAACAGTAGAGAACAATAATATGAGCCTGGCCACACTAAGAGCAGCCGGAGATGATCTACCGGGAACCCGAAAAGAGATCAAAGCCATTTCTGAAATCGTAGATGGACAATACTTTTTTGGAAATAATGCAGACGAAGCTAACTTTAAAAAACATGCGAGCAACTACAAAATTTTACATCTGGCCTTGCACGGTGAAGTTGATAATGAGCGTCCGGAAAATTCTAAACTTTATTTTACGAAGAGCAAAGATACAATCGAGGATAATTATCTCTATAGCCACGAATTGTTTGCACTAAATATCCCAGCAGAACTTACCGTATTAAGTGCTTGTAATACCGGAACCGGAAAAATCGCGAAAGGCGAAGGAATTATGAGCCTAGGAAATGCTTTTCAGTATGCGGGCACTAAAAGTTTACTACTCAGCAGTTGGGAAGTACCAGATGTTACTACACCACAATTAATGCAAAACTTTTATACCAACTTAAAAGATGGAATGAACAAATCCAAAGCCTTGCAACAGGCTAAATTACAATATATGAATCAAGCTGACATCTACAAAGCAGCTCCATTTTATTGGGGTGGATTCTATCTGGTAGGCGATCCTACTCCTATTGATTTAGGAGAATCGAATTGGTGGATATGGACATTAGTAATTGGTGGATTGTTGCTATTAGCGCTATTCTTTCTAAAACAAAAACATAAAAATATATAGTTCTATGGAAATTCTTTTTCAATCAAATTTATTCTAAAATATCTAAAAACAACAAACTCAAAGACACCCATAATTTGCTAATTAGAAAGCAATTCCTTTAATTTTTGAGCATACTTTATTCTAGCTTTTGTTAATTCATTATTGACAAAAATGATTAACTATTGTTGTTCTTGTTAGGCTCGCTTCTGCAAATAAGAAACCACGGTAGGTATCGTCTTTGTTTTTTATTCTATTTTAAAGCTTCAACCTACACTTAGCCTTTCCATAAAATGAAGAACCACGCCATTTGGCGTGGTTTCTTGCTTAATGTGACCGTGGAGGGATTAACTAACGTTGATCCCTACAACGCTCCGCGTTGATAATCACAAAAAGAATCACTTCACAAGTTTCAAAAAAAGAAGCGAGCTTCATTTCTGAAACTCGCTTATAATTCACATTTTTTGTGATTCATTCGTGACCGTGGAGGGATTCAAACCCCCAACCCTCAGAGCCGAAATCTGATGCGCTATTCAGTTGCGCCACACGGCCAATTTCATATTAAGATAATTTACTTTTTACTATAGTAGAAATGGTTTTTCCATCTGCTTTACCCGCTAATTGTCCAGAAGCCATCCCCATTACCTTACCCATATCTTTCATTCCGGTTGCACCAGTTTTAGCAATGATATCCATAATTACTTTCTCAATTTCTTCCTCGTTCATCTGTTCTGGTAAAAATTGCTCAATGACCTTTGCCTGATCAATTTCCGGCTGTGCTAAATCATCTCTTCCTTGTTCCGAAAAAATAGCTGCACTATCCTTACGTTGTTTTACAAGTTTTTGTAATAGTTTTAGCTCCTGATCCTCTGTCAATTCTTCTTTGGCTCCGCTTTCTGTCTGGGCTAGTAAAATTGCTGATTTAATAGCACGTAATGATGCTAGAGCATTGGTGTCTTTAGCTTTCATCGCTTCTTTCATCGCTGTCATTACTTTTGCTTGTAAACTCATAGATAATTAGTGTTAATCTTTTGGATTGCGAAGATAAAAAATAAACCGATAATCTATTTTAGAATATCGGTTAATCTGAAAACTATTTTAATAATTCTTAATCGACATTATCATGGAGAAAAGAATTGTTTTTTCGTAATTGAATATCATCATTGCTATCTGTACCTAAAGAAGTTCTAGACAACTCAGAGGATCCGGGTTTTGAATCTACATCTAATCCTGCACGCTTATAAGCAGGCTCTTTCTCTATTTCGTCAATATTAGATGCGTTATTTCTAAATTTATAATTAAACTCTTTCATTTTAGCTCTACGTTCTGCAGCTCTGGCTTTCAAAGTTTCAGAAATTGGCTGATCTATCGGGTCAACATTTTCAGAAGGCTCTGGTTCTGGAGTTGGAGCAATCGTTTTCTTTTCAAAGACGATTTCTTTATCCTCTTCTATCACCTCTGCCTCAGGCTTTGCTTCTGTTAACCTTTTTTCTTCTTCCATGTATTCCTCCAGACTGTACTTGCGAACACCACCAGATTCAGTTTCATTTACAGGAACTACTTCTATAGGTTCATTCACCTCTACTTCTAAAATATCGTCTGTAAGATCAAAAACAATTGGTTTTTCTTCTATTTCTTTTGGTTTTGAAGTCGTACTTTGCTCAAAGGTTGGTTGATTAAGTTCTTCTTCATTTCCGTTTACCGGCATATCAAATGCTAATGTAAACTGATCTTCTTTTTCTTTTGCTTTTTCAGCAGCGGTTACTTCATTAGCATCATTCACCTCAATTTGGTTGATGATATCTTGAGCATTAATAATTACAAAATCACCCTCTGATGAAAAAGGACTTACCACTTCTGCATCTACTACATCCAAATTTTTCAAAAATTCTGTAGTTGGCAATAGCAATGATTCTTTGATATTTTCTTCCTCTTCTTCTATCAACTCATGTTTGATAATTGGCTCTTCTTTCACCTCTTCTTTTTGTGGTAATGGTGCTATCACAGGAGTTGTGCTTGCTGTTGACTTAGGAGTTAAATCCTGAGTTGTAGCTCGCTGCTCCTCTTCTAAAGTGTGGATAATCTTTTTTGTTTCAGTATTTACAATCTCGTCTTGCTGCTCCACATTAAATCCGGTTGCAATTACAGTTACAGAGATCGCATCTTCTAATGATTCATCTTCTCCAACCCCCATAATGATATTAGCACCGTGACCGGCTTCTTGCTGGATATGATCATTAATTTCTCCTATCTCATCAATAGTGATTTCTTCTTTTCCGGACACGATTAATAGCAATACATTTTTAGCACCAGTAATTTTGTTATCGTTAAGTAACGGTGAATCTAATGCTTTTACAATAGCGTCGTGAGCACGTTTAGCACCAGAGGCATTAGCAGACCCCATAATTGCCGTACCACTATTACTTAATACAGTCTTAGCATCACGTAAATCAATATTCTGAGTATAGTGATGTGTTATTACCTCAGCGATTCCTCTGGATGCTGTTGCCAAAACTTCGTCTGCTTTAGAGAAACCAGCCTTGAACCCTAAATTACCGTATACTTCGCGTAGCTTATTGTTGTTAATAACCACTAAAGAATCAACGTGCGCACGTAGTTTTTCTACTCCTAACTGTGCTTGTTCGTTACGCATTTTCCCTTCGAACTGAAATGGAATCGTAACAATTCCTACGGTTAGGATATCTAATTCTCTTGCCATTTTCGCAATGATAGGTGCCGCTCCCGTACCGGTTCCTCCACCCATACCAGCCGTGATGAATATCATCTTGGTATTGGTATCTAACATTCTTTTAATCTCTTCGTAGCTTTCTACTGCAGATTGCTCACCAACCTCTGGGTTAGCACCAGCTCCTAATCCTTCTGTAAGAGACACTCCCAACTGTATCTTATTTGGAATAGGGCTATTTTCTAAGGCTTGTGCATCGGTATTACAAATAACGAAATCAACTCCTTTGATTCCCTGCTGGAACATATGATTGATGGCATTACTACCACCTCCTCCAACTCCAATAACTTTAATTACATTTGATTGATTCTTGGGTAAATCAAAAGAAATGTTTTCGAACTCCTCATTGTTACTCATAATTGCTAATTTTCTGGTTCTCTTACTTTATTTTTTAATATCTTTCTTTGTTCACGATGGAACTATATAATTTTCTTACAACTACTCGGCATTATCCAAAAATTCCTTGAACTTCTCAGTCCATTTTTCAAGGATATTTTTTCTAGGTTTTTGATCAACAACCGGTTTTTCTTCTTCAATACCTTCTCCTTCAACGATTGGTGTTTCTTTCTTAATTTCTTCTTCAACCAATGCCTCTTTTATGGCAGCTTTTTTCTGTTTGCTAATATGCACAAGACTATCCATTACTAATCCAACCGCAGTTGCATACATTGGGCTTGTGGTTTCTGGATCACTGTTACCTGCCAGATGCTCATTAGGATATCCTATACGCGTATCCATACCTGTTATGTACTCTACTAATTGTTTTAAATGTTTTAGCTGAGAGCCTCCACCTGTAAGTACAATCCCCGCAATTAATTTTTTCTTGGGTGACTCATGACCATAATTCTTAATCTCTAAAAAGACTTGCTCAATAATCTCAACAACTCTTGCATGGATTATTTTAGAAAGATTTTTAAGCGTTATTTCTTTAGGCTCTCTACCTCTTAATCCCGGAATAGAAACAATCTCATTATCTTTATTTTCTCCCGGCCAGGCGGATCCAAATTTGATTTTAAGCAATTCTGCCTGTTTTTCAATAATAGAACACCCTTCTTTAATATCTTCGGTAATTACATTTCCTCCAAAAGGAATTACGGCTGTATGACGGATAATTCCATCTTTAAAAATGGCTAAATCGGTAGTACCCCCACCTATATCAATCAATGCTACACCCGCTTCTTTTTCTTCCTGACTCAGTACTGCATTAGCAGAAGCTAGTGGTTCTAACGTTACGTCTGATAATTCTAATCCGGAACTTTTTACACATCGACCAATATTACGAATGGATGTTACTTGCCCGACCACTACGTGGAAATTAGCTTCCAATCGTCCTCCATACATTCCTACAGGTTCTTTTATTTCGGCTTGACCATCAACTTTATATTCTTGTGGCAATACATGTAATATCTCTTCACCTGGTAACATAACCAGTTTATGAACTTGATTACACAATGTATCAATATCCCCTTCATCTATTACAGCATCTGCATTAGGACGTGTTATATAATCACTATGTTGCAGACTTCTGATATGTTGACCCGCGATACCAACAGTTACCTCACTAATTTTTACTCCAGAAACACTCTCTGCTTCCTGGACTGCTTGTTGGATGGATTGTATGGTTTGGGTAATATTATTTACAACACCACGATGTACCCCCAGACTTTTGGATTTACCAACGCCCAATACTTCCATCTTTCCATACTCATTATATCTGCCCACCATAGCAACAATCTTTGTTGTTCCTATGTCTAATCCCACCGCTATTTCATGCTCTTCTCTTCCCATATTGGTATTATTTAATTGTACACACAACTTGGTTTCTAAACTGTAAACTGACTTTTTTATACTTATCGAGCGTTTGGTCTTTTAACGCTTTTTGATAAAAAGCTTTAAAATTCTTTACCTTACTATCCAATAATTCTACCTTTCCAAAAATCACTTTAAAATCATATACTCTAACCTCTAATTCGTAATCGCCACTTAGGTTTCTATACACGCTTACTACGTGCTTTTTTAAAAATTCGTCTTCCTGAATTTTTTTCAACAATGGAAAAACTTCTGAAACTTCTCGTTCGGAAACATTACTAACCAGAGGAACGTGAGCTGAATAATTATCTGATAATGGCATCGTATTACCGGTGATATCAACATAAAAAGGTACAACGGCATTGACTCTGGCGATCGGAGTTCGCTGTTTAATTCTTGCCTTAAGTTGTCCATTTACAGTAAGATACACATCTGAATCCTCAATCATTTTGTGTGCATCCAGCCCCTTCTCTACAATATTCAAAACTAAAATTTCTTTACCTACGTCCGTCACCCCTACCTGATTTTGTATTAACAATTTATTAACCGTTAATTCATTGATGTATGGATTCTGTTCTTCTATAAATTCTATTTCTACTTCTTTGATCTTTCTGCTTTCATTTCGACTACCTGTAAATGCGAAAAGAAATGCGATTAACGCTACAAGACCAACAAACTTTATGTATCCTAAAATCCTCTTCATGCTTGTAATAATGCTTCTTTTATAGTACTTACTTCTTCTCCAATATCACCAGCCCCAACCGTAGTGATCACTTGGGCTTTACTTTTTAATATTTCTTCTATCAAATTATCTTTAGAAACTATTTTTTTCTTTTTCAAGTTTATCTTATGTAATAACCATTCTGAGGTTACTCCTTCTATGGGCAGTTCTCTTGCCGGATAGATATCCAATAAAAGCAATTGATCAAATTGACTCAAACTCTCTGCAAAATCAGCTACAAAATCCCGAGTACGTGTATATAAATGAGGTTGAAAAACAGCTAACACTTCTTTTCCAGGATGCATCTCTCGTATCGCCTGATGCAGCGCATTAATCTCTGTAGGATGATGTGCGTAATCGTCTATGTATACTAAATCTTCTGTTTTAATCTGATAGCTGAAACGTCTCTGAACGCCTTTAAAAGAAAATAAAGCCTTTGCTAAGGCAGCGGTTGGGGAGCCATATAGCATTCCCATAGCAAAGGCGGTAACAGCATTTAACAAGTTGTGTTTACCTGGCAGGTTTAAATGCAAATCCTTAATGAGTTGAGTTGGTGTTTTTAAATCAAAAATATATGTACCATTATCAATTCGTACATTATGAGCACAATAATCAGATCCATCGTTTATCCCATAGGTATCACCAGAAAGTGGTAATCCATTACGAACCAAAAGATGATCTTTTGCTCTGGATGAAAACTCCACAAACGATTCTTCTAGCGCATTTGCTTTTTTATAAATATCCAGATGATCAGCATCCATAGAGGTGATTGCAACTATATCAGGATATAATTGCAAAAATGACCTGTCAAATTCATCTGCTTCTACCACAACTACTTCATTTCCTTCTAAAATCAGATTAGAATTATAGTTCTCACTGATTCCCCCCAAAAACGCTGTGACCTTAGCCCCACTCTCTTTTAATAAATGCGCTAAAATTGTTGTTGTAGTAGTTTTTCCGTGAGTTCCTGCCACTGCCAATGTATAGGCTCCTTCGGTAATTATGCCCAACACTTCGGCTCTTTTCTTAATTAAAAAACCTCGATCTTTTAGATAATTCAGTTCTTGATGTGAGATAGGAATTGCAGGTGTATAAATAACTAGTGTTTCATCAAGATTCAAAAACTCTTTTGGTATAGCTTTGATATCATCTTTAAAATGAATCAGAATTCCTAACTCTTCTAAATCTGATGTAATCTGGGTGGGTGTCTTATCGTATCCTGCAACATCTTTACCTAAAAACTTAAAATACCGTGCAAGCGCACTCATACCGATACCCCCGATACCAATAAAATATATATTCTTTATGTCTTTTAAGCCCTTATTCATTCTTTAGCGCTCTGTCTTTTCGTTTTCGATAATTTTCTCAATTTCATCGACTATATCCTTGGTTGCATTAGGTAATGCCAGTTTTTTTATAGCATGTGTCAATTTAATCTGCATTGCTTCAGATTCTAATAACTGCGTCATTGTTTTCTTAAATTTTTCATCCAGCTCACTTTCCTTTAGCATTTTGGCGCCATTTTGACTTACAATCGCATTCGCATTTTTCGTTTGATGATCTTCTGCTACATTAGGAGATGGGATGAATAAGATTGGTTTTGCTACTATACATAATTCTGAAACCGAACTCGCTCCTGCCCTGGAAATGATGACATCAGCCGCAGCATACGCCAAATCCATAGTGTCTAAAAACTGGTGTACTTGTATATCTCTGTGATCATTATATTTTTTATATTCTTCAAAATATAATTTACCACATTGCCAAAGTACCTGAATTTCCTTGTTAGCAAAAAACTCAAGTTCTTTTTCTATCAGCTGATTAATCCTTCTTGCACCTAAGCTCCCTCCTATGACCAAAACTGTTTTCTTTTCAGGATCGAGATGATACTTGTTCAGCGCATCCATTCGTTTCCCTTCGATTTTCAAAAGATCCTGTCTAACCGGGTTTCCTGTTTTTATGATCTTATCATTTGGAAAAAAACGTTCCATATTATCATAAGCGACACATATTTTAACTGCTCCTTTCGCCAGCCATTTATTGGTAATACCCGGAAAAGAATTCTGTTCCTGAAGCACTGTAGGAATATTTGCAGAGTTTGCCATCTTTAACAATGGACCACTAGCAAAACCTCCTGTTCCTATAACCACATCGGGCTTAAATCTTTTGATGATTTTTCGAGATTTCCATAGACTACTAACTAATTTAAAAGGAAACAACAAATTACTTAAGGTCAACTTACGCTGAATACCGCTAATCCATAAACCTTCAATCTTGTAACCAGCTTGCGGAACTTTCTGCATCTCCATACGATCTTTGGCACCTACGAACAATATATCAACTTCCGGATGTCGATTCTTCATTTCATTGGCAATAGAGATCGCAGGATAAATATGTCCTCCTGTTCCTCCTCCAGATAATATAATTCTTGGGTGCTGCTTCATATTGCCTCGCTTAAAACCTCTAATGGATTTTCTTCTTTAGAATCTACATCGTTCTCTTTTGTACCTTCAACATCAGACTGCTCCTCTTTTATCATTTCTTCTCTATTACTACTTATACTTAACACCATGCCGATTGCCATACATGTCATCCAAATAGACGTTCCTCCACTACTTACTAAAGGCAGTGTTTGCCCTGTTACCGGAAATAACTCTACAGCAACAGCCATATTAATCAATGCCTGAAAGACTATAGGCAACCCAACACCAATCACCAATAGTTTACCAAAAACATCAGCGCTTTTATGTGCGACAATCACCAACCTAAACAATAACATCAAATAAAGAAACATTAGAAAAACTCCTCCTACCAACCCCCATTCTTCTATAATAATAGCATAAATAAAATCTGAAGAAGATTGTGGCAAAAAGTTTCTTTGAACGCTTTTACCAGGACCTTCTCCGAAGACTCCTCCTCTGGCGATCGCAATTTTTGCACGTTCTATCTGATAGTCCTCTGGTGTATCTTTATCATTAAAAAAGTTTTCTGCTCTGCTTACCCAGGTATCAACCCTATTAGGAAAAGCATCCGGAAAAGCCTTCGCTGTTAAAATGAAAAACGTAAGTGCTAATAAACCGGTACCTAGCACTACGATAATGTGCCTTAAAGGATATCCTCCTAAAAACACCAACATAATTACCATCGAAAAGATAATTGCTGCGGTAGAAAAATTAGCCGGTAATATTAACATCAAAATGATAAAAACAGGAAGCCAAAGTGGAATCAAAGACTCCTTAAAAGATATTTTTTTATCTTTTACTTTTGATAAATATCTGGCCACGTAAGCCATCAAAACTACTGCTGCTAAAGTAGACGTCTGAAAAGTAACCCCTACAAAAGGTAAACGGATCCATCTACTAGCATTTGCTCCTCCTATGGTGTTATTCTGAGCCATTGTAAACAATAACAAGACTACAACAACCGGCAACATTATAATGGAAAGTCCTTTAAAATAATGATACGGAATTTTATGGACCCAGTACATAATTCCAAAGCCTAACAGTAAATGTGCGAAATGCTTTATTAAAAACACAAAAGTATTTCCATCCCCATATAGATATGCCAAATTACTACTAGCACTATAAACAGGAAGAAATGAAAACAATGCCAACAGGGCAACTATTGCCCAAATTGCCTTATCTCCTTTTATATTTTTTAAAACCTTTGTCACGATATTTTATTCTTTATTTTTTGTGGGTGTTTTGAAATTTTTCTCTACATCGGCTACAATTCTCTTACTGCTTCTTTAAACTGTCTCCCTCTTTCTTCATAATTTTTAAAGAGATCGAAACTTGCGCAAGCAGGAGACAACAACACATTTTCATTTCGTTCTGCTATTTTGTATGCCATACTCACTGCCTCTTTCATCGACTGGGTTTCCAAAATATTATCTACACAATTACCAAAAGCATTGATGATTTTCGTATTATCCACACCGAGACAAATAATCGCCTTTACTTTTTCATTAACCAAAGGATACAATTCTGTATAATCGTTCCCTTTATCAACACCTCCAACAATCCATACTGTGGCAGACTTCATAGCATCAAGTGCATAAAAAGCTGCATTTACATTGGTTGCCTTGGAATCATTAATGTATTGAACATTGTTAATTTTTAGCACATTTTCTAATCGATGCTCAACGCCGTGAAAATTCTCAAGACACTCTCGTATTGTAGTCTTTCTAATTTTCAATAATTGTGATACCGTGGCTGCTGCCATTGCATTTTTCACATTGTGATTCCCCTTTAATGCTAAGTCTTTTGTTGGCATGGTAAATTCGTTGTTATCTATTGTTATTTTTATGTTATCTCCTTCCAAATACGCCCCGTTTCTTACCTTTTTCTTTAGTGAAAACGGTAATAATTTTGAACGAACAGGATGCTTTTCTATATAATCAGCAATTACTTCATCATCCGCATCGTAGATGAAATAATCACTTTCTGTTTGATTCATTGTTATTCTAAATTTTGAAGCGATATAGTTTTCAAACTTATACTCATATCGATCTAAGTGATCTGGTGTAATATTTGTTAGCACAGCAATATGCGGTGCAAACTTTTTAATTCCGTCGAGCTGAAAACTACTCAACTCTAACACATAATGCGGAGCATTGTTTTCTGCCACTTGCTTCGCGAAACTGTCTCCAATATTTCCTGCCATAACAATATCTAACCCACCGTTCTTCAGCACGTGATGCGTTAACATTGTGGTAGTAGTTTTTCCATTACTTCCTGTTATCCCAACAATTTTAGCTGATGTAAATTCTGAAGCAAACTCAATCTCCGAGACTACAGGAATTCTATTTTCAAGTAACTTTTGAACCAAGGCTACCTTATCAGGGATTCCCGGGCTTTTCATCACTACATCTGCATCGAGAATTTTATTTTCTGTATGCTTTTGCTCTTCCCATTCGATTTCAAAATTTTTAAGAACTTCTTTATAATGATCTGTGATCGTTCCTTTATCTGAAACAAACACTTCAAACCCTTCTTTCTTCCCTAGAATAGCTGTTCCTACTCCGCTCTCTCCTGCACCTAAAACGACAAGTCGTTTTTTAATTTTTGAATTATGATTCACGATTTCCGATTTCTCATTGTTTTTATTGAAGCAACAACTATTGACAATAATTCATTTGCTTTAGTTTTTTTGCTCCATATTCTTTAGTACTTCTTTCACAAATCATTAATCTAAATCTTATCCCTTAAATCCTTATCTGACTTTTAAAGTAATCACAGCAATAATTGCCAGAAAAATTCCGATGATCCAAAATCTAGCTACAATCTTACTTTCATGAATCCCCTTCTTCTGATAATGATGATGTAATGGTGACATTAGAAATATTCTTCTTCCTTCTCCGTATTTTTTTCTGGTATATTTAAACCAACTTACTTGCATCATAACCGATACGGTTTCTATAAAAAAGATTCCGCATACAATCGGAATCAAAAATTCTTTTCTAATCGCTATGGCGATTACTGCTATTATTCCTCCAATTGTTAAACTGCCAGTATCACCCATAAAAACTTGTGCCGGATAGGTATTGTACCATAAAAAACCAACCAATGCTCCTGCAAACGCAGCTATGTAAATAGTCATCTCACCAGAATTTGGGATATACATTACATTGAGATAATCAGAAAAAACGATATTACCCGACACCCAGGCAAATAATGCAAGCGTGAGTACAATAATTGCAGAAGAGCCAGCTGCCAAACCGTCGATACCATCTGTAAGATTAGCACCATTAGATACCGCTGTTACAATTATAATCACAATAGGAATAAAAATTATCCACGCATAATTAGCCAAACCTGGATTGATCCAAGTAATTAAACTAGCATAATCGAATTCGTTATTCTTAATAAAAGGCAAGGTTGTTTTTGTAGATTTAATTGCAGGATTAAAATCAGACTGGCTTTCTGTTGTTACCGCAGTTGCAACTTCTTCTACATCAGAATTAACCTTTTCCTCTTTAATGGTAATATCACTATGAAAATACATAGTACACCCAACGATAATACCAAGACCTACCTGACCTATTACTTTAAATCTTCCTGCTAATCCTTCTTTATCTTTCTTTTTTATTTTTAGATAATCATCTGTAAAACCGATAACACCCATCCACAAAGTGGTTATAATCAAAAGGATGATATAAATATTATCGAGTTTAGCGAAAAGTAGGGCAGGAATCAGTGTCGCTAAAATGATTATAATCCCTCCCATCGTTGGAGTACCTGCTTTTTCTGCTTGTCCATCCAGCCCAAGTTCTCTAATACTTTCACCCATTTGTTTTTTCCGAAGAAAATTTATGATTCGTTTACCATAAATAGTAGAGATCAATAGCGACAAAATAATTGCCATAGCTGCTCTAAATGTGATAAACTGAAACAAGGATGCTCCAGGGAACTGGTATTCACTTTCTAAATATTGAAATAAATAGTATAACATATATAGTATTACCTTTTATCCGACTTGAATCCATTGAGTCATAAAGGATTTATTTACTTTCCTAGTTTTTTTAGTTCTTCTCTAACAATTTCAAAATCATTAAAATCTATTCGCTTGCCATTGGTCTCCTGATAGGTTTCATGACCTTTGCCCGCGATTAAAATAATGTCATTCTCTTCTGCAAATTGACAAGCAGTTCTTATTGCCTGTTTCCTATCGGTAATTGAAACTATCTTTTTATAATTCTGCGGCTCCACTCCCTTTTCGATATCTCCAATAATTTTTTCCGGATCTTCAGTTCTGGGATTATCGCTGGTAAAAATCACCTTATTACTTAATGCTGAAGCGATGTTTCCCATTAAAGGTCTCTTACTTTTATCTCGATCTCCACCACAACCCACAACTGTAATTAGTGTTTCGTTATTTGTTCTGATGTCATTAATCGTTTCCAATACATTTTTTAAAGCATCCGGAGTATGCGCATAATCTACAATCGCAGTGACTTTTTTATCAGAAATCAAATACTGAAATCTACCACTAACGCTTTCCAGGTCACTTAATAATTGTAAAGTTTCTAAAGTTTCTAAGCCTAGAAGTTCAGCTGTTCCAAAAATTGCTAACAGATTGTATGCGTTAAAACTTCCGATAAGCTTTGTCCAAACGTCATTATCATTAATTTTAAGCAGCAAACCACTTAAGCCATTCTCTAAGATTTGCCCCCTAAAATCTGCATACGACTTTAGCGCATAGGTATATTGTTTAGCCTTGGTATTCTGAAGCATAAAACTTCCGTTTTTATCATCATTATTAGTTAATGCAAAGGCTTTACTTCCTAATTCATCAAAAAATATTTTTTTTACGTCTCTATACTCCTTAAAAGTATTATGATAGTCCAGATGATCATGGGAAAGATTGGTAAACACTCCTCCTTCGAACACCAAACCTGCTGTTCGTTTTTGATCAATTCCATGAGAACTTACTTCCATAAAACAATATTCCACCCCTGTATCATTCATTTCTTTCAGGTAATAGTTTATTGTTAAAGAATCCGGAGTTGTATGTGTAGCTTTGTATTCGATATCATCCACCATTATTTTAACAGTAGAAAGCAATCCAACCTTATAACCAGCCTTTTTAAATAGTTGATATAACAATGTTGCGATGGTTGTTTTTCCATTGGTTCCTGTTACTCCTACTAATTTCAAATTCTCTGAGGGTGCTTCATAATAATTGGCTGCAATAATTGCCAATGCTTTTTGTGCATCTTCTACCTGAATATATATCAAACCATCGACCTGCAGTTTTGGCATAGATTCACATACGATAGCAATAGCACCTTTGTTAATTGCTTTTTCAATATAATCGTGTCCATCTGCTACTGTACCCTTGATGGCAACAAACAGATCATCTTGTTCGACTTTTCTTGAATCGAACTCAACCTTATTTATCTCTGTAGTTGTATCACCAATAACAGCATTTATAGGTACCTTATATAAAATGTCTTTAATCTCGATCACGATAATTCTATCCTAATGGTTTGATTGGTTTGTACTTTGGTTCCTGGTTCTATAGATTGACTCTTTACTTTACCAGAGCCTTTTACTTCTACCTTTAACCCCATATTTTCTAAAAGAGAAATAACATCCATTGCCGGCATACCCTCTAAATTTGGCATTATGGTTTTATATTTTCTAGCTTTCTGGAAGTATTCATCATAACTTTCAGATATTTCCTTACTTTCTACAATGTTTGGAGACACTTCATCTACCACGGGGATATCGTTATAGACTTTTAAGGCTATCGTTTTGAAAACAGGAGCCGCAACGATATTGCCATAATACCCTTTCTCTTTATTTGGTTTGTGGATAACCACAATACAGGAATATCTAGGATCTTCTGCTGGAAAGTATCCTGCGAAAGATGATATATACTCTCTCTCTTTATCTTTTCCGTAATTGCCCCAACAAGTGCCTGTTTTACCAGCTATCTGAAAATTTTCTGTATGTATATTATCAGCTGTTCCTCTGATTACCACATTTTTCATCATATCCTGAACAACCTTTGCAGTTTCTTTAGAACATATTGCAGGATTGAGAATCTCTTTATCGAATCTTTCTTTCGTACGATCCCAAGCCTTTACTTCTTTAATAAATCGTGGCTTTACCATCTCTCCATCGTTGGCAATTGCGTTGTAAAAAGCTAAGGTTTGCAATGGGGTTAACGCAACACCGTATCCGTGAGCCATCCAAGGCAAAGTAGTGCCGTACCAATCTTTATCTCCTGGATAAGGAATTTTTGGTTTCCCTTCTCCCTTGATAGACAAACCTAAAGTTTTATGCAATCCCATGTTCATTAATCGGTTTACAAACTTTTTTGGGTCATCTTTATAATTTTCATCAATTATTTTAGCAAATGCAGTGTTCGATGATAATTCAAATGCTTTTGCAGCAGATATTTTCCCATATCCTCCCCATTTAGAATCCTTTACTACTCTATCATAAAACTTAACACGACCATTTTCTGTATCTACTACATAACTAGAATCAATCACTTTATCTTCTAAAGCTGCCACCATAGCCATTAGCTTAAAAGTGGATCCCGGCTCGTGAGATTCTCCGACTGCATAATTTAGCTTTTCATAATATTTACCAGCTTTGGTACGCCCTAAATTAGAGATTGCTTTTATTTCACCGGTTTTGGTTTCCATAACTACCACAGTTCCATGTTCTGCTTCAAACTTTTCTAATTGAGCTAATAAGGCGTGGTGTGTTATATCCTGAACATTTACATCAATTGTAGAAATCACATCATATCCATCTTGAGGTTCTACTTCGTTTGCATCCCCAATAGGTTTCCACTGGTTCTTTGCAATTTTTTGTTTTTTACGCTTTCCTTCTTTCCCTCGTAAGAATGGTCCATACGCACCTTCCAACCCAACTCTGGTGTAATACCCTTGATCATCTCGACGCTCATAACCAACCGTTCTTTCTGCAATTTTTCCGATAGGATGTTCTCGAATAGTACGCTGCTCTACAATCAATCCTCCCCGATTTGCCCCATACTTTAACAAAGGAAAATTCTTAACGCGCATATATTGAGAGTAGCCTAAATTCCTTCTTATCAGAAAGTATCTATTTTTATTATCACGGGCGCGTCTAAGTACATCATCGTAGTATTCGGCAGATTTTCCGAACTCCTTTGATAAAGCCTTTGCCAAATCGGCTATATTTTCTCTAAAATCTTTGTCTGTTACAGTTACTGCGTCAAAACGAATATCATATTTTGGTACAGATGTAGCTAATAAATTGCCCTTGCTATCATAAAGGTTACCCCTGTTTGCCGGAATGTCGAATGTTTTAAAAACACGTTGTTCACCTTTGGCGCGGTACATATCTCCTTCTATAAATTGTGTTTTTGCAAGTTTTACCACTACCAAAATTGCGAAGATGAACATACATCCCGCAATGAAGTATAACCTATTTAATATGTTCTTGTCTTTAACTGCCAAAACAATTCTATTCTTTAACTACTATTTTCTGTGGTGGTCTTGTTGGTCTTTTTATTCCTTTTTTGGTCATTTTTTCTATAACTGAGGATTCCATCTTAAGCTGCATCAATTCTGTTCTGCCATCTACGAACTGTGTTCTTAATTCGCGTACTTCATTATTTAACTTTGCAATTTCATGAACTTTGCTTTCTGCATTGTGAGAACTGGCAATCATAATAATCGCCAGAAATGACAAAAAGAGTAGCATACGCCAGTTTTTCATTGCGTCATCAGCAATAAGAAACTTTCCTTTTAATATGTCGTAAACCGTCTGCTTCATATTCTTTCTGCTATCCTTAATTTTGCACTTCGTGCTCTATTATTTACTCTAATTTCTTCCTCTGAAGGAATAACCAATCCCCCTACTTTTTTAAAAGGCACTGAAAAGTTACCGTACAAATCCTTTTCGGGTTCTCCCTCAAACATCCCACTCCTGATAAATCTTTTTACTAACCTATCTTCTAAAGAGTGATATGATATAAGACTAATCCTACCTCCTTTATCCAATAAACCCTCTGTTTGCAGTAAAAACTCCTTAAGCACCTCTATCTCCTGATTTACTTCAATTCGTATAGCCTGGTATATTTGTGCCAGTATTTTATGTTCTTTATGTTTTACCATAAAGGGTTTTAAGATTTCTTTTAATTCTGCACTGGTTTTTATTTTCTTCTCTTTTCTATAGTTTACAATGGCCCTGGCCAGTTTTGGAGCGTTTCTTAATTCTCCATACTGCAAAAACATAGCCTTTAAGTCAGACTCCTCATATTCATTAATTACCTGATATGCCGACAGCTCTCCATCTTGATCCATCCTCATATCTAAATCTGCTTCAAATCTTGTTGAAAAGCCTCTTTCTGCTACATCGAACTGATGTGATGAAACTCCAAAATCTCCTAAAATACCATCTACTTTTTTCACACCGTGAAAACGAAGAAAGCGTTTTATAAACCTGAAATTCTCATTAATCAACACAAAACGCTCATCGTCAATAGCATTGAGCAAAGCATCTTTATCCTGATCGAAAGCATACAATTTACCTTGAGCGCCTAATCTTTTTAAAATCTCTTTGGAATGCCCTCCACCCCCAAAAGTTACATCTACATAAATTCCATCGGGCTTGATTGCAAGCCCGTCTACGGTTTCTTTTAATAAAACCGGATTATGATATTCCATCTGTTTCATCATCAAATCCCATTACTTCTTCTGCAAGATCAGCAAAATCAACAGCAGCATCATCAATTGCTTTTTCATACTGCGCCTTATCCCATATCTCTATAATATTTACCGCAGATGATAACACCAGCTCTTTTGTTATCCCGGCAAAGCTTACTAAATCCTTAGGTATAAGAAGACGCCCGGTAGCATCGATCTCCACTACTTTAACTCCCGCTGTAAACCGTCGAATAAAATCATTATTCTTCTTTTTGAATCGGTTAAGCTTATTCATTTTTTGCATTAAAAGATTCCATTCTGCCATTGGATACAATTCTAAACAATGCTGAAAAACAGCTCTTTTTAATACAAAACCTTCTTGCAACACCGGAGAAAGTTGCTTTTTAAATGCTACAGGTATCATCAGACGTCCCTTAGCGTCTGCTTTACATTCATATGTACCTATAAGATTTACCACTTTTATTTACTTGCTGCTATAATTAGTCAAATATATTGAAAAAATTACCACTTTTTACCACAATCTACCACATTGTTAATAAGTTGTCGTTTATATGCAAGCCAAAAACATTGATCATCTTCATTATTTTATGGATTAAAAGAATATAGTTTTATCTATAAAATATTGGTTATGACCCTTTAATGATTAAAAAAAAAGGCTGATCAAAAAAATCTAAAAAAATCATATCGCAGTATTGATAAAAAATCTTCAAACTAATTATGAAAATGCTATATTTGCTTTTAATTCTTGTAAGAAGTATTAATGAAGCACGAATTAAAGAAAGACGGAAAATTCAGTTATCTCGAGCTAGGGGAAGGTACTCCAATCGTAATTTTACACGGATTGATGGGCGGTTTAAGCAACTTTGATGGTGTAAGCACTTTTTTCCCAGAAAACGGATACAAAGTCTTGATACCAGAACTTCCTCTGTACGAAATGCCATTAATTAAAACCAGTGTTGGCACGTTTGCCAAATACCTAAGAGACTTTATTGATCAACTAGGCTACAAAGAGGTGATCCTTTTGGGTAATTCTCTTGGTGGACATATTGGATTATTATGCACAAAAATGTTTCCCGAAAAAGTCAAAGCTTTGGTAATCACCGGTAGTTCTGGGCTTTATGAAAGTGCTATGGGTGAAAGTTATCCAAAACGTGGTGATTATGAATATATCAAAGCCAAAGCAGAAAATGTATTCTACGATCCAGCAATCGCCACAAAGGAAATTGTTGATGAGGTTTATGCTACTGTTAACGATCGAAATAAATTAATACGTACTCTTGCGATTGCCAAAAGTGCTATTCGACATAATATGGCTAAAGATCTACCTAACATGAAAACACCAACTTGTATTATCTGGGGTAGAAATGATAATGTTACTCCTCCTGAAGTGGCTGACGATTTTAATAGACTACTTCCTGATTCTGATTTATATTGGATAGATAAATGCGGGCACGCCGCCATGATGGAACACCCAGAAGAGTTTAATCAACTATTATACAATTGGTTACAAGATCGTAATTTCTAATTACAAAACCCATGAAAATTAATAGCGCTGAATTTGTAATGAGCAACAGCGATGTGGCAAAATGCCCTAAGAACAGTTTACCTGAATATGCCTTTATTGGCAGAAGTAATGTAGGTAAGTCTTCACTAATTAATATGTTAACTAATCGGAAAAGTTTAGCAAAAACATCCGGTAGACCAGGAAAAACTCAACTCATTAATCATTTCATCATTAATAAAAATTGGTTTTTAGTAGATTTACCAGGTTATGGCTATGCCAGAGTTTCAAAGTCCTCTAAAAAGGTGTTTCAAAAATTTATTACTGCATATTTTTCTAAACGAACCCAATTGGTTTCTGCTTTTGTTTTGATTGATAGCAGACATGAACCCCAAAAAATAGATTTAGAATTTATGCAATGGTTAGGAGAAAATCAAATCCCTTTTTCCATAATTTTTACCAAAGCAGATAAACTTACAAAGACTAAGCTCCCTCTAAATATTGAAGCTTATATTAGTGAAATGCTTAAGTATTGGGAAGAGATGCCTAACTATTTTATTACCTCATCGTCCTCTGGACTTGGCAGAGACGAAGTTCTCAATCATATTGAGGAGATAAATCAGCAAATAAGTGATAATAATTAAATCAACTTTTTGCTATTCAACTAAAAAGAGCTGCAATTTGTTACAGCTCTTTGTATGATTAACAACCACTATTAGTAACTGGTTTTTTTTTTAAAAACTTATCGCACTACTAACTGTTCAATAGCGGTGTTTCCGGTATTCTTGTCAACTACAGATACCAAGTATACTCCAGATCTTAGTCCACTTACATCAATTCTTACAAATCTTCTTTTATTAATGACATCAACATTTACAGGGTTTCCAGACATATCATATAATTTTACCTCGAGATCACTAATCGTAAATCCCGTTACAATTACAAAGGTAAATCTAGAGGCCGGATTTGGAAAAACTCTTACATTCAACTCTCCAAGACCTTGGCATTCTATGCTATTTCCATCTCTTCGCACTACTCCAATGGAATTTGATAAATCGTATACTCCAGACAAGTCAGTTAAAGCATTATTTCCTGGCTGTAGACCTTCGATCGTAGCATAACTAAGATGCCAAATCAAACATGTCCCTACTCCTGCTCCATCAAAATCCACACCTTCTACAGCTTCTAATGTAGGAGGAAGACCCAGAATAAGTCCCTGATCGTCTGTAATCACCCAAGTAGCATTACTACCAAAATTTCCGGCTAAAGAAATACCACTTACATTATCAACTTCTCCGTCAACACAAAAAGCAAAAGGACCTCCAGAAATCTCTCCGCCGTCTACTGCTTCGTTACGTACTACTTCAATTGAATTTGACAGATCAAAACAACCTGATAAATCAGTTAATGCATTGTTCCCCGGTTCTAAACCTTCCAAACCTTCTTCATAACGAATATACCAGATCAAACAAGTGCCTACACCAGCTCCATCAAAATCTACTCCTTCTAAAGCATCAATAGTGGGTGGAAGACCCAAAATAAGTCCCTGATCATCCGTAATCACCCAAGTTGCATTGCTACCGGAGCTACCAGATACAGAAATACCAGTTACATTATCTGCTTCTCCGTCCACTACAAATTCAAACGGACCTCCAGCAATTTCTCCACCATACGGGGCATTTCTGATCACACTAATTGAGTTGGATAAATCGTACGCTCCGGACAAATCAGTCAAAGCATTATTTCCAGGTTCTAAACCTTCGATCGTAGCATAACTAAGATGCCAAATCAGGCATACTCCTGCTCCAGCTCCATCAAAATCTACACCTTCTACAGCATCTAATGTAGGGGGAAGGCCTAAAATCAACCCCTGATCATCTGTAATCACCCAAGTAGTGTTGCTACCCAAATTTCCGGATAATGAAATACCGCTTACATTATCAATTTCTCCATCAACACAAAAAGTAAAAGGACCACCAGAAATTTCTCCGCCGTCTATATTGTAGTAATTATCGTGAATAGTTTCTTTTGCACTAGCAAATAAAAAAGTGCCAACAAAGAAAATAAAAGTAAATATCTTTGTTAAGGAATTTGAATGAGATACATTGGAATTAATCTCTCTTAAGAAAAGTAAAAAAGTCTTCATTTTAGGTAAGTATTAAGTTTTAAGAAATTTGTGTGATCAAGTTATGATCATAGTCAAATTTATTACCTAAAAAACAACGAAAGTGTTAGTTGCCTAACACTTTACTATCTGATTAACAGTTACCTTACTTATTTTTCTTTTAACTCTAGTTTTTCTGCAAAATAATCACAAAAATCCTTCATAGTTGCAGACATTTTTTCATCTTGTGTTGCTCTGTTAAAAGTTTCACTCATTGAAACAAGGGTTTGATGAAAGAATATTTTCATTTCATCAACAGGCATATCTTTTGTCCACAAATCGATTCGAAGGCTCTCTTTATTTTTGTGATCCCAAACCGACAACAACATCGCTTTTGTCTCTTCATTTTCTATTCCGCCATCTTTTGCGGTCCAGTTCAATTTTTCTGGAACTCTGTTTTCGTCTAATTCTATATCAATTTTAATTTCGGATCTATGCATTTTCACCATTATCTTGCAGGTTTATATTTTGAAGTATTAAAAATCGTTTCAGCATCTGTTAGTAATAATTGCCGCAAAGATACATCGTTATTTTTCATGTATGAATTTACTATTTTCCAGCCAATATACTGACCAATTCTATCAGGTGCTTCCTGATCAATTTCTTCTAAATAAAATTTAGAAAATGGACCAGGATAAAGAAACCTAGGTAATAATTCGGCATCTGTACTATATAAAAGTCGACGATCGATAAAATATCTCCAAATTTCTTCTTCATTAGCTTCTGCCCAGGCCAATTGTTCTTTTGTATATGCTATTTTCTCGTGATCTGCAATATTAGGAAGAAACAGATTCTTTAGATACATTTCTTTCCCATAATAAATCATGTTGGCCAAAAAGGTTCTATCACGTGGTAACTCAACTAACTGCCTAGCATACATAGTAGCTACATCTGGCAAAATCTGACTTTTTATAAAACGATTTTTAAGATATGATTGTATACCACTATAAAAATGGTGGTTAGCACCAAGGTAAGTATCTAAAGAAATGATCAATAAATTATCAGATAATATAACTTTTCTTTGATAATCGACATTTGATGTCACCGTAATTACCCTTGGTATTGTCACTTCAGGAAAATAATATTTAATATGCTGCAGTAAAGATTCAAGCTGCTCTTTTTCTTGAGAAAAGCTACTAAATGCTTTTTCTACTTCTTTATTAATTTCTAGTTGTATGGTATCTTTAGTCTTTTGGATCCATATACTATCGTGATCCTTTTCGGGAAAAAAGAATGGATATTTGGTTTTAACATCTGCTAAATTTTCGGGAGTAACGTCTGCAAAAATTCTATCAAAACGTTCAATACCAATATCTACAGGTATCGCCGCTATCTCTTTTTCGATTTTGTTTTCATTAGCACAAGACAAGATTATGCAAAAAACTACCGCTATTTTTAAAAAATTATTATACTTCATTCGAAAATTATAATATCTAAACAAATAATTACTCTTACTCTCTAACGCTGTCTTTTTTTATTAATTTTATAACCACAAAGGTACTATTATCAAATTATGTTTTACAATATCATATTTGATTTAATCCATAGTTATTAGAACACACATCATTTAAAAAATAAAATATGCAAACTGAAAAAGTAATTGACTACATCGTTAACTGGTTAAAAGATTATGCCGTTAAAGCAAATATAAATGGTTTTGTTGTAGGAATTAGTGGAGGAATTGATAGCGCTGTTACCTCTACTTTATGCGCCAAGACCGGCCTCAATGTATTATGCGTGGAAATGCCTATACATCAAGCAGAAAGCCAAGTAACTAGAGCACAGGAGCATATTTCGCAATTGAAAGAGCGATTTGATAAAGTATCAGACACACGAGTAGACCTAACACCAGTATTTGAAGAATTCAAAAAATCCGTACCAAACAGTGAATCTGAAACAAAATTACATCTTTCTCTAGCCAATACCAGAGCTAGATTAAGAATGACTACTTTGTACTATTTGGCAGGTATACACGGCTATTTAGTTGCAGGAACAGGTAATAAAGTTGAAGATTTTGGTGTAGGCTTTTATACTAAATATGGTGATGGTGGCGTTGATATAAGTCCAATAGCAGATTTATTAAAGAGCGAAGTTTATGAATTAGCAAGGGTATTACAGGTACCTGATTCGATTCAAACTGCTACTCCAACCGATGGTTTATTTGGAGATAGCAGAAGTGACGAGGATCAAATAGGAGCGAGTTATGACGAACTGGAATGGGCTATGAAAATGAAGGACTTAGGCAAGAAGAGTGACGATTTTTCTGGTCGAGAACAAGAAGTTTTTAAGATTTATTCCCGTTTAAATACGGTAAATCAACACAAAATGCTACCTATTCCGGTCTGTGAAATACCCGTTAATCTGATTTAATTAGCGTTTTGTCGATAACTTCATAAAAAAAAGTTTACGACTGTTAGTTCTTAGTAATTTTGCAGTGAAAACAAATATCAGAATTACCCCTAGAGATGTTAACCCCTTTAAATTAAAAATTAACATTTATCAATTGTAAACAAGAATGACAAACGTACTAATCGCAGATCATCATCCTATTACTAGAAAAGGGATCGCTTCTTTGCTTAGAAACTCTGAAGATTTTGAAATCATTGGAAAAGTAAGTAATGGAAACGAAATGTATGATATTTTAAAATCTAATACTCCTGACATTCTGATCATGGAATTAGACTTGCCGCAAATAAACGGCATCATGGCTTTGCGAACCATTAAAAAAGAATTTACAGGAATTAAAGTAATCATTTTTAGCTCTCATCCAGAGGAAATGTATGCACTAAGTGCTATCAAAGCTGGCGCGTCTGCTTATTTATCTAAAACTGTAGCTACAAAAACTCTTAAGAAAGCCATAGAGCGTGTTGCCCGTGGTGGTATTTATCTCAATGATAATTTAACTCAGCAACTAGCTAATGGAAATACCAACGAGAATAATATGGTAGTGAAGTATAAAAAATTATCTTCTCGAGAAATTGAAGTATTAAATCTATTGTCTTCCGGAAAACGTAATAAAGATATTGCCAGCACTTTGTCTATAAACGAAAAAACGGTAAGTACCTATAAAACCAGACTACTTAAAAAACTAAAGGTGGATAATCTGGCTGATTTAATTCATCAATCAAGATTATTACATATTAATTAAATCACTCGATTTAGTTTTCTATATAAAAGTTTTTTTAATGTCTGATAATCTCTAATATCTTCTAAAATATTGAGATTATCATCAAAATTTTGGGCTTTCACTTCTTGTGAAAGCTCATTTATTTTTTCGTTAATCAAGAACCTGCGTAGATTAAGGATAGTATCAGAAACGTACTGAGATACCGAGTGTTCTTTTTTCTTGACATGAATTTCTTTATCAGACCACCGATGTAATGAATGACGTTCTTCATCCATCATAATCTCTGTGATTTCATATGCAACCTCTGGTGGAATTTGATTGATAAAATGTTCAATCTTAAACTCCTCTTGCTGATTTAATTGGTCTATTAAAGTTTTATAAACTTCCTTAAAAGTACTTTGTGTAAACTCTATTTCATCTTCCTGCAGATCTAAATATATCTTTTCAAAAACCTTTGTAGTATATAGTTCGGGCTCTAAAAAAAGTTCTCCTTCTTCATTTTCTTTCATTACTAAATCTTCAAACTCTTCTTCGTGAGTTCCATAGAGTAACAAGATTTCAATAATCTTTTTTTCAAGACTACTTTGTTCATTTATCTTTGGTTGTTGTTGCGTTTGATGGGGTACTACTTCTAGTGATTTTTTAACTTCTTTTGTTTGCTTTCGCTGATCCTTGATATCTATGTTACGAATTTGAGCCAGAGTATCGAAAAGTACGTCTTCTGAAATATCCATAATACGTGAACACTCTTGTACATAAATTTCGCGCTTAATGACATCAGGAATTTTCGCAATACTAATCACCATATCACGCACCAACTCAGCTTTTTTGATTGGATCTGTTTTTGATTCTTCTTGTAAAAGAGAAGCTTTGAATCTTATAAAATCCTGAGCATTTTCTTCTAAATACAGTGTAAGCTCCTCAAGCGTATTTTGTTTTGCAAAACTATCAGGATCTTCACCTTCCGGAAAGCTACACACCTTTACATTCATTCCTTGTTCCAGGATCAAATCGATTCCTCTGATTGAAGCTCGCATACCCGCAGCATCACCATCAAACAAAACCGTAATGTTCTTGGTAAGCCTATTTATCAATCTAATTTGGTCCGACGTAAGCGCAGTTCCTGATGAAGAAACGACATTCTTAACTCCTGTTTGATAAAACTGAATGACATCGGTATATCCTTCTACCAGAAAACAATTATCTTCTTTGGCAATGGATTGTTTTGCGTGATATATCCCATATAGTACTTTACTCTTATGATATATTTCGCTTTCGGGTGAATTTAAATATTTAGCAGCTTTCTTTTCATTCGTCAAAATTCTTCCTCCAAAACCTAACACCCGACCAGACATAGATTGAATCGGAAACATCACCCTTCCCTTAAATCGATCAAACTGCTTTTCTTCTTTGACTATAGTAAGTCCAGTTTTTTCAAGAAATTCTAATTGATATCCCTTCTTAATAGCTTCTGACGTAAATGCATCCCAACTATCGGGTGAGTATCCCAATCCAAAATTTTTGATAGTTTCCTCTGTAAAACCTCGTTCTTTAAAATAGGATAGACCTATAGCTTTACCTTGCTCTGTTTTATGTAGTATGTTCTGAAAATATGTATTTGCAAACTCACTGACCAGATACATGCTCTCTCGCTCGTTGGCCTGCTCTTTTTGTGCATCAGTCTGCTCTGTCTCCTCGACTTCGATGTTATACTTTTTTGCAAGATACTTTATAGCTTCAGGATACGTAAAATGTTCATGTTCCATTAAAAAAGCAACTACATTACCTCCTTTTCCGCTAGAAAAATCTTTCCAGATTTGTTTTACGGGCGAAACCATAAAAGAAGGTGTGCGCTCTTCACTAAATGGGCTTAAGCCTTTAAAATTACTTCCCGATTTTTTTAACTGTACAAAATCCCCTATCACCTCTTCTAATCGAGCAGTTTCGAATACAGCATCTATGGTTGATTTATGGATCATTAAGTACTAATTGGAATTTTACATAATAGGCAAAAATAATACAATTCTTCATACTCAAATCATAATTCTTTCCATAAACAAAAAGGCTGCCTAATAAAAGACAGCCTCCTTGTGGCTAAATTATCACTTCTATAAATTATTATTCTGCGATCACAAATTTTCTTGTTATCTCAAGCTCTTCTTTATCAGAAGTAAAACGAATAAAATATGTACCTGAAGCTAAATTGCTAATATCGATTTGTTGTTGACTACCTTGATTGGTAATTTCTTTCACTAATTGACCATACATAGAGAAGATCTTAACGTTATCAATAGTTCTATTACCAGTGGTTACGTTAAGTGTTCCTTTTGCTGGAATGGGATAAATTTTAAATGCATCTGCATCTTCTGAACGAAGACCACTTAATGGATACGTATCTAGTCTTGCGCCTCCACCTTCTATACAGAAATCAGTCGCTTCAGAGCCATCAAATTCACCTCCACTTACAATTACTCCAGCATCACTGGATAATGTATAAGAACCGTTACCAAATCCACAGCAAATACCATCACCAAATGAATCAAGAATAGTAAAGGTATACGTATCGTTAGCCAGATCTGTGAATGTTTCTGTTACAGTAGACCCATCAGGGTTAGCGGTAGAATAGCTATCAGAAGCTACTACAGTTCCTCCAGAATTTGTTAAAGTCCAAGAAGTTTCTTGAGGATAATTATCAAATGTAATACTTAGTGTAACGTCTCCAGAAACACAATCTCCACCTCCGGGTCCGCCATTAGCAGATACTTGTACATTATCAATAGCAGCATCTGCTCTCCAGGTACTACCGGTAATTCTATTAAATCTTAACTGTGTTCCAGTGCCTACATAATCAGCTAAATCGATGTTTGCAGTCTGCCAAGAATTCCCTTGGTTACCACTCCTAGTCCAAATAGTTGTCCAAGTAGTTCCTTCATCATTACTAGCCTCTACACTTAACGTTCCAAAATTATTGGCACCAAACATGTGATACTGGAATGAGAAAGAAGCTGAAGCTGCCCCAGTAAGATCAAAACAAGGAGAAGTTAGGATAGCTTGCTTATTAGGAAAACCTGTTCCGTTACCAGAAGCTTCTACATAAATATAACTGGAACCATCAATAGCACTAGCAGGACCGGTTCTATTAGAAGGTGTTCCTCCAGAATTAACAGTCCAGTCAAGGTCATCGCCAGAATCTTGTGTCCAGGATCCAACTCCTGCTTCAAAACTTTCAGCGTAAGGAGGTAAAGTTCCATCCAAACATCCAGAAGCTACAGGAGTCGTCACACTAATAGAATCGCTTGCTGCAGACTCATTTCCAGCAGCATCTCTGGCTATAACAGTAAATTCATATGTCGTCTCTGCAGAAAGTCCTGAAATCACGGCTGAAGTATCTGAAACAGTTGCTACCACTACTCCATCTTGCAATACATCATATTCTGCAACTCCTACATTATCTGTAGATGCATCCCAACTAAGTGTGGTTTGTCCTGCAGTAGTGTTAGAGGCTGTAAGATTTGTTGGAGCTGACGGAGCTTCTGTATCGGGAGCTTCTGTGGTTACTGTTAATGCATCACTAGCGGCAGACTCATTTCCTGCAGCATCTTTTGCAATTACTGTAAAATCATAGGATGTAGACGGAGATAAACCAGAAATATCTGCAGAAGTGGTAGCGACTGTTGCTACTAACACTCCATCCTGAAATACATCATATGCTGTTACTCCCGTATCGTCTGTGGATGCATCCCAACTAATTGTAGTAGAAACATCAGTGGTATTTGATGCCACTAGATTTGTTGGAACTGATGGAGCTTCAGTATCTGGCGTATCTGACATTAAATTAAATGCCACTACGTGATTTTTTCTAAATCCAGCATCAAAATATTCTGCAGTATGCCAGAAGGTCATGTCATCTGTAGGATCTATCGTCATATGACCATAATCACCATATCTAAAAGAAGGATCTACCTGAGTTCCATCTACTGCACTCTGCTCTACAAGAGTCATAGTCCCAACCGGATCACTGGCAAGTCTACCTGTATAGCGAATAGAAGGGAAAACAGAGGTGCTTACCACTGTATAGGCTAATCCTATATTACCTTGACCATCCATAGCCATACTACCACAAAAAGCACTCAAACCATCAGGTTGCACATACGTTCCTTCCTGAAAAATAGTCCAAGGTTGTCCGTCTGCCGTCTGTCTAAACTCATACCAACGAATACCTGCAAGGTCATCGTTACCATCCAGATCAACCGCAAAATTAAATATCATCGAATTATGGGTTGGAAAACGTCTATAAGTGGTCATATACAACATAGTAGCCTGTAATGCATCTATGTCATTTCCGCTTGGTTGTGGTAGATTAGAAAAAGAACCTCCATCAAATACACTATCAAATGGAGCTGTCAGAACTTCTTGAGGCTGAGAAATCGTTGAATTAGCAACATTTGTCCAATCTACATCTGTAGTCCATACTTTTACGTGATCTTGAGATACTCCAGCCCATCCGTCATCTTGTAAATAAATTACCGAATGCCCTGCGCCTACAGGAGGCAGCGTAGGTCCAGTAGCACTAGATCCTCCTGGACTATAAAAACCGCTGGTAGTGATACCTGGTAAAGGGAAACCAACAAACTGAGCGTTTGGATCTCCTACTAACATTAAATCTCTTTCTACAGCATACACAACCTCGCTGGTATCTGCAGAACTAGAATCTTTATTAGCAGTAATATAATATCCGTCGCTCCATATTGATATTTTTTCATAATCAGGGAATGACCCTGTATTAAATCTGTAAGTAAACCATCCGTCATTAACGGGGTCAGGGCCTTGTCCAACCGCAATTAGAACACCATTAGGGGTATTACTAAACTGCATAATAACGAACCGCTCTGCATAATTATCATATATTACTATTGGATCTCCTAAACTTTCTCCTGGAAAAATCGTCGCGAGAGAAGCTTCAGCCAACAGAACATTTCCTGCTCTATCACGAATTCCAAAACCAGAATTAAATGCATATACATAATGATTAGGACCAATTGCTCCCGTCGGATCCGTAGGAGTACTAAATCCTTGATGCGATTGAAAATTAGCAACCTCGGTAGAAATGGCCATTCTTGCAGATTTTTGTTGGAACTGCATCAATGGGTCCGGTTGTCCCGCTACAGGAAGACCTTTTCCAGGAACATAGGTGTTTTTACCTCTTCTTTTTTCCTGACCGTGTTTTATCATTCCTTTAGCGGAAATAATATTATCCATTTTTGATAATGGGGGAATACTTCTAACATATTCAGCTTTGCCAAATAAGCTAGCTTTCTGGGGGTACTTCTGAGCAAAAAGCCCAAAACTAATGAGCATAAAAAATGCTACATAATAGAATTGTGTTTTCATATATCTAAAATTTGGTTAACAATTACTTCACTGAACCAATTTTAGCATAAATATTAATTCTTAAGCTCGAGATAAGGGGGACTTATATAAGCTGAGCACACTATCAATCCTTAAAAAAATCATAATTTCTAAGAGTGCTAAATATATGTTATTTACCAACGGAATAAAAAAAATAGATGT
This sequence comes from Aquimarina besae, assembly GCF_042434905.1. Classification (NCBI taxonomy): domain Bacteria; kingdom Pseudomonadati; phylum Bacteroidota; class Flavobacteriia; order Flavobacteriales; family Flavobacteriaceae; genus Aquimarina; species Aquimarina besae. Next base: position 1,833,998 of record NZ_CP170199.1, on the reverse strand, counting down.
CATAAAATACTTACAATCAATAGGTTACTTTAAAACCGTAATTCATATATGGAATTCATATACACTCATTTATTTAACAATAGGTGCTTTTTTGTGTATTATTTAACAAAAACTAAATAACTCTATTTTTCATAGTATATTAGTAGAGCATGCTTCACCCCTTATAAAATATGGGTAAAATAAAACATTACGTTTTGAAAAAAAGAAAAAGAGTTGTAAATCAATACAACTCTTTCCCCACCAAAATAGGCTAACACTTAAAAATGAAATTAAAGCTAAAATCAAATTTGTTATATTCTATAAACGTAAAATCTATAGAGAACCTTGCCGATTATGGTAATTCTTAAAGGTCAAAACGCAACCCTAAAGACACATTGTTCTGATCTATCGCCGCGTTTTTAAAAATTGGAGATACATCATATTTCAGGTATAGCGACATATCTCCAAAACCCATGTATGTGCTTACACCATAAATTAAATCGCTCGTATTGTAGTCTCTTTTAATTTTATCTTTTACCCTATCACCGTTTTCTTTGTACTTTAATTTTTGACGAGTACTAATATTCGCACCAACGTATCCTCCCAATCCAATTCTAAACTTTCTTGCTGTTAAAAATCTAAGTTTTTCTTCTGTTTCAACTCTTTTTGAAGGACCGAACTCGAAATGTAAAGGAATAACAAGATTATCCATTCTAAACTTTGATTTGTCAAGCTCTAATCTAAACTCTTCAAGCTCTGTTTGATCTCCATTTTCAACAAAATACCGGTTATCTGTCGGTTTAAGACCGTTAGACTGGTATGAAATACCATATTTTATTCGCATAAAGTTAGAGTTTTTAAAAACTCGGGTTTTCCAGGCGAGTCCTAATTCAAAAAACCTACTTCCTGCGATCTTATAATCAGAATCATCTAAGGACTGACCGTCTACAATAGCATTATTTAATCCAAAAGCTACTACTAAATCAGAATATGTGCGTCTATCATATCTTATTTTATCTTTCTTTCCATTTTTTAAATTAATTCCGAATAAGATATCACCATCATCTTTATCCTTAGCTCCTAAGCCAATAGAAAGCTTCGTTTTACCATCGGCTAAATACTCACTATCATTTCTTCCGAGAAGAGCAATTTGGTTATCTATTATTGCCAACCTATTTTCGATATTTAGTGCATATTTCTGTGCGGCATCTTCCTTTAGTTTTTGAGCTTCTTCATTCGTAATCTCTCCTTCAACCAACCGCTCATTAATTGCCTCCACTTCTTTCTTAAGTCCTTCTTTTTCTGCTATAACTACAGCTTCTTTTTCTTGTTTTAATTCCTCAATTTTATCCGAATTTTTCTCGCTCTGTGCATTTAAAAAAAAGACATTGAGTGTCATTGTCGTTAAAACGACATACATTATTACTGTTCTCATAAATATTAGATTTTGCTTACGATTCCCTCTCACCAAAGAGAGGGAATTCATAAGACTTGATTGATGAATGTTTAATTATCTCTTTCTGCCACAGAAGTTTTTAATTTCTCGAAACCTGTCTTAAGCGCTTCAAAAACACGATCCTTGAATGACTCATCTAACTCATACTCTACATCTAGAAGTAGAGTTGATGCACTTACTGTATTAGATTTTAAAATTCGTTCTGTTGTAATTTCTTGCTGAGCTTTGCGCAATAACGCATCAACCTCTTTATCTGTAACGACCTCATTACCTGCTTCAATTTCCTTCACTTTTGCTATCAAACCTGCTACTTTACTATCTATTATACTAGGATCAACGAACTTTAAGGTTTGGTCTTCTCTTACAATTTCCTCCTTAATCGTATCAATTTGCATCACAACGACTTCTGTAGTAGAATTATTAATGGAATGTTCCTCAAAAAAAATGTTATTATTGACATCAGCTTTACTTTTTGCTTTACTGACTCTCTTTTTTATTTCGGTTGGCACTAAATCACTATTCTCTGCCATAACAACAGGTTCTTTGACCAATTCTTTATCTTCAAGATTTTTTGATGGTACAGCTTCGAGTTTTTCAGTTTTTAGGGTTATTCGGTCTTTCGACTGATTCTCTTTAGAAACTTCTTTTTTGGTATCAACAAGCTCGATAGGTTGAAGCTTTTCATTAGAAGTAATAAAGACAGTGGAAAGAATCAAAAACCCAGTAATACTGGCTGCGACACCAAACCACCAATAGCTCTTTACCTTTTTGTGACTGTTTTTATTGTTTAATTGTTGTTCTAATTTATCCCAAGATCCATTAGACGGTTGTATGGTGCGCTGCTCCAACTTCTCTTTTATGCTATCTTCAAATTTTAATGGCGCCATTACTAATACTATTTTGTTGGTTTAACTTTTGCTGTAACATTTTTCTTGCCTTGAATAACTGAGATTTTGACGTGCTTTCACTAACTCCAAGCATGGTAGCTATTTCGTTGTGTTTATATCCTTCTACAGCGTATAATACAAACACCATCCTATAACCTTCTGGCAAATTATCTATCAATTCCTGAATCTGTTCTACTTCTAATTCTATATGAATATTGTTCCAAGATGCCTCATTACTAACAGGAATATCTTCTGTAAACAATATTTGTTTTTGTTTTCTCAAGAATGAAATAGACTCGTTTACCATAATCCTTCGTATCCATCCTTCAAAACTTCCTTCAAAATTAAACTGTTTCAAATTTTTAAACACCTTAAAAAAGCCACTTAGCATCACTTCTTCAGCAAAATGAATATCCCGAATATAACGTCTGCAAACACTCAGCATTTTAGGTGCATATGTGTCATACAGCAGACGCTGTGCATCTCGATGCTCTTTGATAGCTTTTTTAATGAGCTGTGTTTCGTTTTTATAAAACTGAATAACTTTCAAAGTAATAATCAATTATTTAAGACCCTCTATTTACATAGACGAAGTATGAATCAAAAAGGTTGCCTGACACGACAAAAAAATTACTTTTCTTTGTCAGACCCCTTAATATCATCTATAACCCACTGCAATTCTAAGTCTTCATTATTTAGAGTGCTTTTTATTGGAACATCTGGTTTAATACCATAACCATCCGGTTCTATAGTATAAGGTGCATTTATTTTCATTAAACCTACACGCATATTAATTTTAGAGTGGGGCAACTCTACCTTTGCATAAACTCCAGCCACTGTACCATTATAAGCTCCTCCCGTCTCTTCTCCAACAAAAATTGCTCTCTTGGTTGCTTTTAAATGTGTTGACAGAATACTACTAGCCGAAAAACTTTCTCCGTTAATTAAAACATATATTTTGCCATTATAAGTAGTAGGTTTAGGCTTTCTTAATTTACTATGTTTGAATTTAAAATAAGCTTCTTTATTTTCTCTTTTAACCTTAAAAATTTGATATATCCCCAATACCGGTGACAAAACAACAGCTGCTGTTTTTGTAGGCCAGGATTTTGTGTGAAAATAAGGATATAAAAAACTAAGTCGTCCGGTCATTTTTGATTTCTCTATGAATATATATTCTTTATCCGTCAAATAGGAATATAAATCATCTATTTCAACTAACCTACCCCCTGTATTACCTCTAAGATCAATTATTAAATTTTTACATTTCGCAGAATCAATTTTGGCAAAACTTTCTTTATAAAATTCTTTATAGCCTCCGTTGGTAAAACTTCTAATTTTCATATAAGCTACAGGTGTCTCTGTGTCCGACTCTAAAAAATTAAAATTTCTATGATACTCCCCAGTTCTTTTGTTAAATCCATATTTGTGATTCTTTCTATATAATTTCTTTCGCTTTTCTTTAGCAATTTTCTTGTCCGATTTGCTAAGTTTTTTCTGAAGTGAGATAGTAGTGTCTTTTTTAGCAGGAGCTTTTATTTTATCAAAGTTTGCATAAATGTATTTCGTGTATACACTGTCTTTGAATTTAAGATTCAGTAATATACTGTCCTTTTGTATATGGGTATTAGAGTAAAAAAAACCAAAACGACTTCCAATGAATTCTGGAATAAAAGTCTCATTATATCCGTCACTGGCATGAAGTGTTCTGAAACCACCTAATAGATTACTAACCTTTTCATTATCTACAGCAATCACTTCTGAACCTGGCAATAATGTGGTGTCACCCTTAAAAACTTGTTTTACAAACAATTTGTCCTCTGCGGTATGAAATGATAAGGAATTAAAAGGTGAGTCTCTTTTTCCTTTTTCTTTTATTTCTTCTTTAGATTGTTTTTGACCAGGAACATGAATTGAAAGATGCCCTTGCTTTATACTGGTAATTACTGGAGCAAATACTTTATAAAATTCTTTGGATGTTAACGGCTCTGTTAGTTCACTCTTTAGATCTACTATCTTTTTATCTAATTCATCTTTTGAGACATACCAATGTATATCGGGATGTAGTTTTTTTAGTTTTTTGTAAGCATAATCGACGTCTTGACGCAGTTCATTAGGACTATGGGTTTTACTAATTTGTTGATTGAATTTTTCTACCGATCCACAACTGGATAATATTACAATCCCAGCGTATAAGAATATTTTTTTAGTCATTAATGGTATATAGTTTAATTATGATGAATCTCACTTCTTAGATAAAGACGCCCAAAAAGACCAAACGATTGCCTAGGCCTAAAATTAGTTATTAACCCTCAAAACTAATACCAATATTTTTGTTTTGGAAACTTATCCTTTAAAAGAGTCGTGATGTAGTCTAAAAGAAGGACTACTTTTTACGATCAATTACGTAATTGACCATTAATTCTAAAGATGCTTTATATTCAGATTCAGGATATTCTAACAGTATAGCTAGTGCATCTTCTTTGAATTTATTCATAATATGGGTTGCATACTCAAGGCCACCACTTGTTTTTACAAAATCAATAACTTCTTTAACTCGTTTTTTATTTTTATTATGATTTTTAACAGAATTAATGAGCCATTTCTTCCTTTCTTTCGTACAATGGTTTAGGGTATAAATTAATGGCAATGTCATTTTTTGTTCTTTGATATCAATTCCGGTAGGTTTCCCTATTGCAGTATCACCATAATCAAATAAATCATCTTTAATCTGAAATGCCATACCTATTAGTTCGCCAAATTTTCTCATCTTCTCCACAGAGTCAGAATCGGGTTCTACAGAACAGGCCCCCAGACTACAACAAGCAGCTATTAATGTGGCAGTTTTCTGACGAATAATTTCGTAGTAAATTTCTTCTGTAATATCGAGATTTCTTGCTTTCTCAATTTGCAACAATTCTCCTTCCACAATCTCTCGAACCGCTACAGAAATGATTTTTAACAAATCAAAATCTTCATTATCGATACACACTAGCATCCCTTTGGATAGTAAATAATCCCCAATAAGTACTGCTATCTTATTTTTCCAAAGTGCATTGACTGAAAAAAAGCCTCTACGGCGATTAGAATCATCTACCACATCATCATGGACAAGGCTGGCTGTATGTATCAATTCTATAACAGAAGCTCCGCGATAGGTGCGTTCTGCTATTTCGCCTCCAGATACCATTTTAGCAACCAGAAAAACAAACATTGGACGCATTTGTTTTCCTTTCCTATTGACGATATAATGCGTAATTCTATTGAGCAGCGCTACTTTTGAATACATTGATTGCGAAAACTTTTGTTCAAAAAGTTCCATCTCATCAATTATAGGAAGTTTTATTTGCTCAACTACTTTCAATCTGAGGTTGATAATTTTGTTTTCTAACTAGTTGCGAAGATAGTATAATCCTTATTGAGGGTCAAAACAGATTATGAATAATTAACATCGAAAACTGAATTATGACTTATTTGCCAATTGCCCACAAGCAGCGTCAATATCTTTTCCTCGGCTTCTTCGGACATTTACTACAAAACCCTTGGATTCTAAAGCTTTAATGTAATTTTCGATTGCAGCATTAGAAGCTTGCCGAAACTCTCCATCATCTATAGGATTGTACTCGATGAGATTTACTTTACAAGGAACATATGAACAGAATGTAAGCAATGCATCAATATCTACTTTTCTATCGTTAATGCCTTGCCAAACTACATATTCATAAGTGATACGACTATTGGTTTTCTTGTACCAGTATTCTAGGGCTTCTCTGAGATCAGTAAGCGGAAAATTTTCGTTAAATGGCATGATGCTAGTCCTTACTTCATCGATTGCAGAATGCAAAGAAACGGCTAACTTAAAACGTACCTGATCATCTGCCATTTTTTTTATCATCTTTGGCACTCCCGACGTCGATACTGTAATTCTTTTAGGCGACATTCCTAAGCCCTCAGGAGAGGTTATTTTATCGATAGCCTTTAAGACATTGTTATAATTCATCAGAGGTTCTCCCATGCCCATAAAAACTATATTGGATAATGGTCGATTATGATACAATCTACTTTCATTATCAATAGCAACCACCTGATCATATATCTCATCGGGATTAAGGTTTCTCATTCTTTTAAGTCTTGCGGTAGCGCAAAATCTACAATCCAAACTACATCCAACCTGAGAAGAAACACAAGCCGTTGTTCGAGTTGGAGTCGGTATTAGTACTGATTCGACAACCAATCCGTCATGGAGTCGAACCGCATTTTTTATAGTACCATCCGCACTGCGCTGCATTTGATCTACCCTAATATGATTGATCACGAAATGATCTTCCAGTAGCTGTCTGGTAGCTTTTGAAATGTTAGTCATCTCATCAAAACTATGAGCACCTTTGTTCCAGAGCCATTCATATACTTGATTACCCCGAAAAGCCTTATCACCGCTTGCTACAAAGAATTCTCTAAGTTGCTCTTTTGTGAGCGCTCGTATGTCTTTCTTTTTTGACTTCATTGCATTGCAAAAGTATGCAAAAGATAAATGCCTGTCTACCTGAAAGCCTAAACTATTTTGGAAATTATAATGTTGGGATGATATATTTAGAATTTAACCGTACGGAAGTCTTCTCGGTTATCTTTTAGTGAATTTTCCACACGTTTCCACTGGTGAACACCACCGCCTCCTTTGTATCTAACATTTAGTACATTCATATCATCCTCATCTATCCAGATTTGACAGGAAGATACTTTTCCGCTTCTTATATCTGTAAACCGACCATCTGCATATTTAAGTTCACCTTTACTCCTTAAGTTTTTAATAATAACTAAACCTTCTACCGGTTGGTTTTTATCGTCACCTTCACACTGATAACAAACAGCATCTCTTTCTGATTGACGTAGCATGCGTTGAATAGAACCAAAAACTTTATTTTCTATCATATACAATTGAACAATATTGATGGCCACTCCTGTTTTTTTATCATAAGCTTTCCATTGACCCAATATTGGATTAGCATCAAAAGAGCCTAATAAATCTTCTTTTAGTTCTACGTCCACAGGGTTATCACCTAACCATATTTTAAAAAGAGCTTGTTTAAACTCTAAGCAATCCCTTACAGAACCAAGTCTTTCGGTATTTTTATACAGTGTAAGTTTCTTATCTGCTGTATAAATAATTTTAAAAATTTCATATTTGTCAATTGAACTTGGAAGAAGTTTAAGAAAATCTCTAATTTGATCCTCCATCAAATAACTATTACCATCTGTAGCTCTTTCTAATCCATTCCTAATTATTTCTTTTATCTCTTCATTAGAAACATCAGCAATGGTTTTTATAGTAAGTGCCATGGTAGTATTTTTATCCGCAACCATTAGTCCATCCTCAACACCATCGACCTCGAAATCAAGATATAATCCAATAGCGTATAGTCTATCTCTTTCACCAGCTCCATTCAACATGAGTTCGGCGTTCTCAAAAACATCAATGTCATTGAAATGAAGATCTCCCACCTTGGTTTGAGAAAATGAAGAAAAGGTTACAAAAAATAAAACGATGTGTAATATTCTATTCATAGGTTATTAGTTTGGTTCACTAATTTATTTAAGGCATTCGCAATAAACGACTAATATCTTAAAAAGAAGAACGGTTCATTCGTTACACCCTTCTTTTTCGATAAAACACAAATTTAATCGATATAACGCTAGAAAAAATTACGGCAAAACCGTAATTTTTTCTTAAAAGTTCCGCAAAATACTCATTTTTTATGGAATAAGCATTATAACCTTTTAATTTTTAGATATCTACATCAAATCCTTTTAAAAGAACTTAGTAACTAACAGTGAAAAAACTATATTTTCCAACGTAAATCTTCAAATGAAAAAAACTCTATTTTAAGATAAAAATAGAGTTTTTAAAAATTTTGTTTAAAACAAGTTTAAATGATCAGCATAGCATCACCATAAGAATAAAACTTGTACTTTTCTTTAACCGCTTGTTCGTATGCTTCTTTAATAAAATCGTGACCTGCAAAAGCAGAAACCATCATCAATAAAGTTGATTTAGGGGTATGAAAATTCGTAATCATACTATTTGCAATGCTAAAATCATAAGGAGGAAATATGAACTTATTTGTCCATCCCCTAAACTCATTTAAAGTTTTGTCTGAAGAAACCGAACTTTCAAGAGCTCTCATTACAGTAGTCCCAACTGCGCATATTCTTTGTTTATTGGCAATACCCTTATTAATCGTTTCGGTAGCGTGAGCAGTTATATATGCTTCTTCACTATCCATTTTGTGTTTTGAAAGATCTTCTACCTCTACAGGGTTGAAAGTTCCCAAACCAACGTGCAGCGTAATTTCTGCAAAATCCACACCTTTTATTTCCAGACGTTTCATTAGGTGTTTAGAAAAATGCAAACCAGCAGTAGGTGCAGCAACTGCCCCTTCATTCTTTGCATAAATTGTCTGATATCGTTCTTCATCTTCAGGCTCTGCTTCTCTTTTTATATATTTAGGCAAAGGTGTCTCCCCTAAATCTGTAAGCTTTTGCCTAAATTCATCATAAGACCCATCGTATAAAAAGCGAAGTGTACGACCTCTAGACGTAGTATTATCAATCACCTCTGCAACAAGACTTTCGTCATCTCCAAAGTATAATTTATTACCGATTCTTATTTTACGAGCAGGATCAACCAATACATCCCAAAGACGAGTTTCTGAGTTTAATTCACGTAATAAAAACACTTCAATTCTAGCACCGGTCTTTTCCTTATTACCATATAACCTGGCCGGAAAAACTTTAGTGTTATTAAGAACCATCACATCGTTAGGTTCGAAATAATCTATAAGATCTTTAAATTGTTTATGCTCAATAGTTTGATCTTTTCGATTGAGAACCATTAAACGAGCTTCATCCCTATTTTCTGATGGGTATTCTGCTAATAAATCCTGTGGAAGGTCAAAATTGAAATGTGATAACTTCATTAGTGTTTGTTTTTTGGAGGTGCAAATATACAATCTACAAATAGGGGTTGTCAAGTAAATGAGCAGATATATTTTTATTTATTCTACTTTGAAATCTAATTTCTTTAAATCATTCCAAAAATCAGGATAGGATTTTGATACTACATCCGCATCATTAATAAATAGAGTGGTTCTTAAAGCAAGCGGGGCAAATGCCATAGCCATCCGGTGATCATGATAGGTATCTACAGACATATCTGGTTTAATGGATGTAGCAGGAGATAATTTTAATGTATCTTCTGTTATAGTTACTTCTCCTCCTAATTTTTCAATTTCTGTTTTTAAAGCCTCCAATCTATCTGTTTCCTTTATTTTAAGTGTATGTAAGCCTGTCAAATAACAACCTTTACCTAATCCAAAACAAGTGACCGCGATTGTTTGTGCAATATCCGGTGAGTTCGACAAATCTAATTCCAACATTTCTGGATAATTGGACCCAGTAGTTTTAGCTAAAGTAATTGTATTATTATGAAAAGTAGTTTCTACTCCCAATTCCTCGTAAATTTTGGCTAAGATCGAATCTCCTTGATAGCTCTTTTTCTTATAACTTCCGAGCGTAACCGATCTATTTTTGGACAGGGCTACCAAGCTATAAAAATAAGAAGCAGAGCTCCAATCTGACTCAACCACAACTTTTTTCGGAGAAACAACTTTTACTGGATTAATCGTAATGAGATTATTTTCAAAGCCACCAGAAATCCCAACTTCTTTAAGTAAATGTAAGGTCATCATTATATAGGGTACTGAAGTAACTTTTCCTTTAAGCTCAATTTCCAAACCAGTAGGTAGAGAGGAAGCGATTAGCATTAATGCAGATATATATTGACTACTTACATTAGCATCTAAAGCAACCTTGTTCGTTTTCGGATCTTTTCCAAAAATCTTAATTGGAGGAAATCCTTCTTCTTTTTCATAGCTAATGTCGCATCCCAATTGTCTTAGCGCATCTACGAGAATTTTAATGGGGCGCTCCTGCATTCTTTTACTTCCGGTCAAAATGGTTTGTCGACCTTGCTGTACTGCAAAATATGCGGTAAGAAAACGCATAGCAGTTCCCGCGTGATGAATATCTACAACCTCTGTATCACTTGATAATGCAGCCTGCATAAGTTGTGAATCATCGCTATTAGATACATTCTCAATTTCTATTTCAGGATATAATGCCTGCAGAATCAATAATCTATTAGTTTCGCTCTTGGATCCTGTAATTTGCAGGGTATTACTTTTAATATTCGAAATGTGGTTTAATTTCAAATTCATCTTTTGTTTGATTTGCGTTTTCTTAATTCAAAATAATATCCTAAAATCATTCCATATACTAATCCCCCGACGATTCTGGACAGCATATATCTTACCCAAAGACCATTTTTTATTTTGGCATCTAAAAAAGTTTCAAAAGCTAAACCCTGATATTGCATTAAGTGCTCAATTATACTAAACAACACTACAAAAACAAGCCCTAATGACCCAACTGAAATCCAATATTTTTTGGAAGAAATGATAGATTTAAACATTATTTTAATTTGTCGTTATTGTGATGCCGATCGTGATCTCTTTTTGTTTTCAAATCAAGCTTTTTATCAAAAGCTTCCTGTAGATCAACTCCTGTTTGATTTGCCAGACATAAGACAACAAACATTACGTCTGCCAATTCCTCTCCTAAATCCTTATTTTTATCACTCTCTTTTTCGCTTTGTTCTCCATATCGCCTAGCTATGATTCTAGCCACCTCCCCTACCTCTTCGGTAAGTTGTGCCATATTGGTAAGTTCGTTAAAGTATCTGACCCCATGATTTTGGATCCAGTCATCAACTGCTTTTTGTGCATTTTTGATATTCATTTTTATATTTTTTTAAGAACTACTTGTTCGTTTTCTTTCTGTATTACCTGATTATAAAATTCCTTTACAGCTTGGTAATAGCTTGCTGGAATTACCGGAGCTGTAATGGTTTCGTCTACCACAACCTGAATTACGCCGTTAGTAACATTAGACCTAAAGATAAATTTACCCATATTATTTGGAAGTTTAAGTGCGGTGGATTTTGGACATTCAACCACTTCGTACCCTTCAGGTATTTTAATATTTACCATATATTTATTAGAAAAACTATACCCAAAATCTATTGGATATTTTCTATCATCTGACTTAAAAACATTCTCCTTATCCCTCAAAAATAACAAAGGTGAAAAGAATATCTCGTCTTCAATCGTTTCAATTTGATCTTCTACTATAAAATTGAATTTTTCGTTCACTTCTTTACCAAGTTCTTTGACTCCTTCCACCGTGTATTCTTCTATTTCGGAAATGCCAAATTCATTTTCAAATCGTTTTGTTTTATCCTCATTATCCTTTGCTGCATTCTCTACTCTGAAATCATGAGCTATATAATCCCTATGATTCACACTTACTTTTCCTTTCGCAATTCCCTTTTCATTAAGTTGACACTGCAATCTGTAAGCCTTTACTGAAGGTTTATCTGGTCTAAAATCTACTAGTTGGGACGTCCTATTTTCGGCTATAACTCGCCCCATTCCTCTAATTATCCTATCTGGTAGAATATTTAACATACCATATTTATCGGATGCATCTAAATAGAAGATTTCTTTATCAGATATCTTAACTCTAGCAAGCACGTAGTTAAATCCACTAATTGTTGGAAAAAGAGCTACTGGACTATCACTTGAACTACAAACAACGGGGTGAGCTTGCAAACCAGCATATCGCAACATAGATACTAGTGTTAAATTAATATCTGCTACGTTTCCTTTACCCTCCTTATAAGACTTTTTAGTTCCTTTGTATGTAAATACACCTCTCATTTCGTTCCAGGTCATTTTATTTTGAAGGTATTTAAAAATAACTTTCATTTTTTCATGAGGATTATAAACTCCTGCAATCAAACTATCTATATCATTTTTAAAATAATTTGTTTTATTCAATTGATCTCCAAAATTCGAACTGTTAAAGATATTCTTAATAACATCATCCCATGTTGTGGCTCTATGATCAATTGCTCCATATCGATATTTAATGTAGGCTAACTCATAATTTATTGATGAAATATAATTCTTTGAATTCCCACAGTACGGTTCTTCCTTGAAAGCCGGAACATTTATCGAAATTATTTTGTCTGTTAATTCTTTATATGAATCCCCATATTGGTTCAACCACTTATCCGATTCTGTTAAATTTATTGGCAAATAACCCGTTGTTACTTTTTTAAAATTAAAATACTCTGGTGTTATAATTTCAATATCTTGCTTTTTAATTGGGATACTTTCTTGTAAATATATCTTTCCAACATTAAAAAGAAATGGTGAAACGATTTTGTATTTAAATTCTATCACCGAGCCTTCTTGCAAAGATGGCATGGTAAATGTTATCTCTTCAATATTTTTTGAATGCTCGGTAGTAAATATTCCATCTTCTTTTAATTCTGTTTTTACTATTGAATCCTTTTTAAAAGAGTAAGTAGCTCCTTCTAAATAAAGTAATTTCTCAGAATTGCTGGTACGATTAAACAAAAGAATTTCTTGACTCGCGTGGTCAAATCCATTCTTATTATAAAGTTTTATACGTTTATGCACTTCAGTAATTAACCTAAAACCATTGCCTTTATGATTTTGGATATGTTTCTTCTGCGTCTCGAAAAGAATAACTGCATTCGCTGAGCTATCAAGAGGATATGATTTTTCTAGTAATTCTTCTTTTGAAACTTTACCGAACTTGTATTCCTGCGCTTTCATATTAACCGAAAAAGCAAGAAGCACAAGCATTATTATTTTTTTCATTATCGGACTATTATTCTTTTGGGTATTTTAATACGAATTTTGATCCTTACAACAGATAAGACTCAGTCATAAAGATCAATAATTCTATTTAGATTTTTTTAAGAACTACTTGTTCGTTTTCTTTCTGTATCACCTGATTATAAAACTCCTTAATAGCCGGATAATAGCTTGCCGGAATTACTGGAGCTGTAATTGTTTCATCTACCACAACCTGAATTACACCATTAGCAACGTTAGATCTAAAGGTAAATTTACCCATATTGTTTGGAAGTTTAAGTGCAGCGGATTTTGGACATTCAACCACTTCATAACCTTCAGGTATTTTAATATTTACCATATACTTATTAGAAAAGCCGTATCCAAAGTCTACTGGATATTTTCTATCATCTGACTTAAAGACATTCTCTTTATCTCTTAAAAACAATAAAGGCGAAAAGAATATCTCATCCTCTATGGCTTCAATTTGATCTTCTACCGTAAAATTGAATTTTTCGCTCACTCCTTTTCCATACTCTTTAACACCATTGACAGTATATTCTTCTACTTCAGTAATTCCGAAGTTGTTTTCAAAACGTTTTGCTCTGCTTTCATCATCCTTTGCTGCATTCATTACCCTGAAGTTATGTGCTAAGTAATCTTTATGATTTACGCTTACTATACCTTTAGCCACTCCCTGGTCATCAAATTCACATTGTAGTCTAAAGGCTTTTACAGAAGGCTTAACAGGTCTGAAATTTACCATTTGGGATGTCCCATTTTTGGCAATAACTCTTCCCATACCCTTTATTATTCTATCCGGCAAAACATTAGGCACACCATACTTGTCTGTAGCATCTAGATATATTACAGCTCCATCTGCTAATTTAACCCTACTGATTACGTAATTAAATCCATCAATGGTTGGAAAAAGCGGTATGACCATATCGCTAGTACTACAAATCACGGGATTTGCATCAATACCGGCTTCTAAAAGCATAGAAGTAAGCATTAAGTTTATCTCTGCTACACTACCTGTATTTTCTTTGTACGCCTTTTTAGTGCCACTGTTCGTAAAAACACCTCTTCTTTTATTCCACGTCATTTTTTTCTTTACATAGTCATAAATTTTTACGGTCTTATCTAATTGACTATTCAGTCCATTGATCAAATTAGCGATATCTTCCTTATAGTAATTACTTTTTTTCAGTTCTTCTCCAAACCTTGAACTCTCATAAATTGTTTTAGCGACATCCTCCCAAGTCGTAGAACGATAATCGGCTGGTTGATTAGGATACTTTACATAAGACAACTCATAATTAATAGAGGATATGTAATTCTGTATATTACCAGAATAAGGCTCATATTTAAATGCAGGTATGTTTGAAGAATTGACTTTATTAATATTAATCCTGTAATCCACTTCATTGGTAGAATATTGAGTATTTCTACCCAGGGCGCTAACACCACCTGATCTTGATTTTGAAGTGAGATTAATAATATCTTGCGTACTGGATTCTTTAAGATTAATTGGTAAATATCCTGTAGTTAACTTTTTAAAATTAAAAAACTCCGGCATTTTTACCTGAACCTCCAGCTTTTTTATAGGAATCACATTTTGCAGATAAATCCTATCTATGTTATATATAAAAGGAGAAGTAATTTTATATTTAAACTCGATAACAGAACCTTCTTGTAAAGATGGCATGGTAAACTTAAGCTGATCCTGATTTTCTGTATATTCATTTTCGAATATCCCATCTTTCTTCAATTTGGTTTCTACTACTTTATCTCCTACATAAGAATAGGTTTTCCCTTTAAGGTTACTTATTTTTTCCTTGGTACCTCCAGACTTATATAATAATATTTCCTCAGTCGCAAAATCAGAACCTTCCTTCGTGTATAATTTTATTCGTTTAAAAACTTCGGTAATTAACTGAAATCCATTTTGTTGATTAAAACTGTAGTAAACATTTTTATTTTCATATAGGATCGCCGCATTCACCGAGCTATCCAGAGGATATGATTTTTCTAGTAATTCTTCTTTAGAAACTTTACCGAATTTGTATTCCTGCGCAATGATATCTGATGATATAATCAGAAATACAATAACTATTATCTTGTATAATTTTCCCATTGTTATGTATTAGTGGTTACTGTTGTTTAAGTACTATTTTTGTTTTATCTGTCTTACGAATGTTAGCCATGAACTGTCTATATTCTTCGTATTTTTCTTTTGGGTATTTTCCATCATTTATTTTTAGTTTTCTGGTAAACTTCAATTTTGATTCATCTAACTTTTCAAGATGGTAAGAATATGTTCCGAAAATAGTTTCTAATTCTTTGGGCTCCGGAAGCTTATTAGCTTCATAACCTGAAGGTATATTAATGATATATTCGTCAGAATCTACATATCCTCTGGAAATAACCAATGGCGTTTTTCTGTTTTTGTATTTAGGATTTTTATTTTTTACTCGATTAAAGGCATTGGGAATCACTAGGAGTCTGCTTCCGGTCTTTGTTGCATAATTCCTTGCATTTACTTTTAGTTTTTCTTGATAGCTAATATTATCCTTGTCATCCTGTAAATCCAAAGACAGGATATTTAAATTGTTTACATAATCCCAATATTCCTTAAAGTATAATTTTTGATCTTTAACAGGCTTTAATTTTGTCAAATATCTCCAATCATATTGCAACCCTTGGGAAACAGATACGATGTCTGCGACCATGGAAGCATCGGGTTGCAGAAAAATGTTGGCAGTAGTATGCGATGTATTTTCTTCGGGACTATATTTTTTAGTTCTTTTGATTTCTCCTCCTTCCGGTTTGATCACAAGCACGTTTCTATCATCAGTAAAATCGCCGATAAAATTAAACGGAGCAGTCTGGCTGGTACATTCTAACCATATATCTTCTTCTTCATCGGGTACATTTAAGATAACGTGATTTCCTTGCATAGAAGCAAAATCAGCATCAATATCTCTTTTATCAGAATCCCCATAGACTACGGTATAATACGCTGGAATATCTTGACTTTCTAAGAGCGCTTTTGTATAATTTGTTAAGGCTTTACAATCTCCATAACCTAATCGATCTACATCTTCTGCCATCATAGGCATCCATCCACCTATACCTAACTGTACACTTACATATCTGGTTTTGTTTTGCACATATTCATAGATGATTTTTGCTTTTTCTTTTTTAGAACCTGCATTTGCTACTAATTCAGAAATCTTACTAATGACTGATTCGGGTAATTGATCTCTTCCTGATACTAAATTTTGATATTGCCATTTACCCATACTTGTCCAATCATCCGCTGCGCCTTCGACATTAACTAAAGAAAAGTTCCCTAGGGTCACTTTCCCGTTAGGTGCAACATCTTTAAAAGAAGGACTCTTGTATTCTTTTTTTATGGCAGGGACTTTGGATATGACGTAAGCTATTTCCTGATCTCCTTTTGTAATTTCTATCGGATATCCATCAAACGATTTTTCTTTTGTTCTTAATGGAATTTTCTCTGGATTTATAACTTTATATGAAGCTTTTTCTACACTTAGATGATAATTTGCTATTGGAAACCAAGGCTCTATAAAAGCTGTATTTTTGGTCTCTACTTCGCTTTCATAAACCATTGTGTAGGGATAGCCAGTAGGCGTATGATCAAAATAAATAAATCGGTTATCACCAATAAGAGAAAAACCATCGTACATACTTCTATCACTAAAATCTTTTCTCTTATACTTTTTAATTTCTTGTCCTAAAGCGTTATAAACTGTAGCTCTAGCTTTTTTAATTTTGGTATCCGGATCGTAAGGCTCATAAGAATCTGCGTGACGATTTCCATATTTATTTAAAACTGTGACAATACGTTTTGTTTTTACGGTAACAGAGCTTATTGAATTCACTTCAATCACTATATCCTCTGATCTTACAATCGCATTTGCATTTTCAGTAAGGATAGAATCTATAAGTATGGCTTGTAAACTTAGATCATCTTGAGCTTGTGTTCTTGCGAAAACACATAGAAAACCCACAACTAGGAATAGCTGTATTTTTTTAATCATATGAAATTTATTTTGGGGTGTTTATTTATTCTTTACTTTTTGTATCAATTATGATGGTAACCGGTCCGTCATTAAGAAGCGAAACCTTCATATCGGCTCCAAATATACCTGTTCCAACATTTTTACCTAAATCTAATTCTAGTTGCTTCACAAACTCTTCGTATAACGGAACTGCAATTTCGGGCTTTGCTGCTTTTATATAGCTCGGCCTGTTTCCTTTACGTGTACTAGCGTGCAATGTAAATTGACTTACAACAATTGCTTCTCCGTTTATATCCTTTATACTTTTGTTCATCACGTCGTTATCATCTCCAAATATTCTTAACCTACATATTTTACCAGAAAGCCATTCTATATCTTCCATATTATCTGAATCTTCTACACCAATCAATATTAAAAGACCTTCGTCTATTTGCGAGATCATTTCTCCTTCAACCTCTACAGATGCCCTAGACACTCTTTGAATTACCGCTCTCATTATGTAAGTGTCTTAAGAGAACAAAATGTTACCATCGAAATGCAAAAAAATAGATTAATCTTCATTATCGTAATTATTTTTCCTGTAATGCTCTTCTTCTCCTTCCAGAATTTGCAGGTAACTTTTATACCTGGACCAAGGAATTTGTTCGTTATCCAAGGCATCTTTAACCGCGCATTTAGGTTCATTAATGTGAAGACAATTATTAAATTTACATTGCTCCTTAAGTTCAAAAAATTCGGGGAAATAATCACCTAGCTCTTCTTTATCTATATCTACAATACCAAATCCTTTAATACCGGGAGTATCAATAATCTTAGCATCAA
Organism: Aquimarina besae; assembly: GCF_042434905.1. NCBI lineage: Bacteria > Pseudomonadati > Bacteroidota > Flavobacteriia > Flavobacteriales > Flavobacteriaceae > Aquimarina > Aquimarina besae. The sequence continues at coordinate 1,816,021 of NZ_CP170199.1, read as the reverse complement.
AACTAAGATCGTACATTTCTGCAAAAGTAGTTGTGTGTTGACCTTGCTGATGCTGGTCGCTAATCTCTGCAGTTTTAAGAGATAAATCAGGTTCTATCAAATTAACTAACGTAGATTTCCCGACACCACTATGACCTGAAAACATACTGACTTTTCCTTCCATTAAGGATTTCACCTGATCAATATTCTTGCCTGTTTTTGCAGAAATACCAATGCATTCATACCCTATTTTTCTGTATAAAGCAGCTAAATATTTTATTTCGACAAGCTCCTCTTCATTATAGGTATCTATTTTATTAAATAGCAGCACTGCTTTGATATCATACGCTTCTGCCGTTACCAAAAAACGATCAATAAAAGTTGTAAATGTTGGTGGATTATTTAACGTAATCAATAAAAAAACCACATCAATGTTTGCGGCAATGATGTGGGTTTGTTTTGAAAGATTTACAGATTTTCGGATTATATAATTACGGCGTTCTCTGATATTTTCGATCACACCGGTTTCTGTATCATTCTTAGTTTCTAACTTAAAATCTACTATATCACCAACGGACACAGGATTGGTACTTTTAATACCTTTTATCCTAAATTTACCCTTTATTCGGCACTCGTACACCTTACCGTTATCTGCTTTTACGGTATACCAACTTCCGGTAGATTTATATACAGTTCCTGTCATAACCGCAAAGATGCAAATAAATCTCTATACGCAATAAGCATTCTGAATATTTAAGATCTAGCAACTTTTTCCTGATGATTGATTGATTCCTGGTGAATGGCTTTGTATATTCTTAAAATGAATTCCTCACTCAACCCTTTTTCTTCTCCTTCAAGGATCATTTTACCTAGAATTTCATTCCAACGTTTGGACTGCAAAATAGCTACATTTTGTTTTGCTTTCGCTTTACCAATCTCGTCTGAAATTTTCATTCTTTTAGATAAAATATCTAATAATTGGTTGTCCGCTACATCTATTTTTGCACGCAATTCATTTAAGGTTCTTTGGTAAGCCTCATCTACGCCAACTTCTTTACGAATTTTTAAGTTTTTCATATGCTGAATTAAAGTATCCGGTGTAATTTGCTGTGCAGCATCACTCCAAGCGTTATCGGGATCATAGTGCGTTTCTACAATTAATCCATCAAAATTAAGATCCAACGCTGTTTGTGAAAGATCAAAGATCAAATCTCTTCTTCCCGCAATATGTGAAGGATCCAAAATTAAAGGTAAATCCGGAAAGCGATTTTGTAAATCAATCGGTATCTGCCATTCTGGAATGTTGCGATATTTTGTCTTTTCATAAGTCGAAAAACCTCTATGAATTACTCCTAAATTTTTAACATCGCAGGTATACAAACGTTCTACAGCACCCAACCAAAGAGATAAATCAGGATTGATTGGATTTTTTACAAGAACAGGATTATCAATTCCTCTACAAGCCTCTGCAATATCTTGAACTATAAACGGAGAAACTGTACTTCTTGCTCCAATCCATAAAACATCTACGCCGTGTTCTAATGCTAATTCCACGTGATGCGGATTTGCTACTTCTGTAGCTATTTTCATCCCGGTTTCTTCCTTGGCGCGTTGCAACCACTTCAAGCCTAAAGCTCCCACTCCTTCAAAGTTACCCGGTCTTGTTCTCGGCTTCCATATTCCTGCCCGTAAAACGGTAGCATCAGAATCCTTCAGCTGATGTGCTATTTTTACTACTTGTTCTTCAGTCTCTGCACTACAAGGACCTCCAATAACCAAAGGGTGATCCAAGTTATATTCGTCCAACCAGTTTCTTAGTTCTTTTTTATTCTCCATCTTTATTTTTTAATTCTTTATTAGTATTAGTTTTAGGTGGTTATTTTATGATATTCCTTTCAGAATTGCTTTTATATGATTCGTATCTTCCATTTCTTTATAAATCTCGACAAAATTATCCTCTTCCATTAATTCTTTAAATTGTATAAGATTTGCAATATATTCATTTAGAGTTTCGATGACATTCGCCTTATTATGTTTAAAAATTGGCGCCCACATTTCTGGAGAACTTTTTGCCAATCGAACGGTAGATGCGAATCCACTGCCAGCCATATCAAAAATATCCCTTTCATTTTTTTCTTTTTCAATCACAGTTTTTCCAAGCATAAAAGAACTGATATGAGATAAGTGCGATACATATGCTATATGTTTATCATGGGAAGCAGGATCCATGTAACGAATTCTCATTCCTAATCTGGTAAAAATTTCCATCCCCTTTTCCTGCAGTTTAAACGCTGTTTTTTCGACTTCACAAATAATATTGGTTTTCCCTCTATACAAATTCGCAATAGCTGCTTGAGGTCCAGAAAACTCAGTTCCGGCAATAGGATGTGCTGCCAAATAGTTTCTTCTTTTAGGATGCTCACTTACAGATTGACACAACTTCTCTTTTGTAGATCCCACATCAAACACTAGACACTCATCAGTGATCTTATCTAAAATCTCCGGCAAAAGTTTGACCGTGACATCAACTGGTATGGCAGTAATAACTACATCCGCACTATCTAATTCATCTAAACTTGATTTTTTATCTATAATTCCCAAAGACAGTGCCTTATCCAGATGATTCTCACTCTTATCAATACCATAAATCACTGCTTCATTAAAAGCAGCTTTTATATCAATAGCAAATGATCCTCCGATTAACCCTATTCCTATGACGAATACTTTCATTTTATTTGCGCGTTACAATTTTTGATTTGCGATAGTATTATTCGCAATTTGTAATTTTTCTTTGTTAAATCTTCCTATGGCTTCTTTTATATTTTCTTTAGTCACACAAAGTGAAAAACGAATATATCCTTTGCCATTACTTCCAAAAATGTCTCCGGGGGTAATAAATATATCTTTCTGATATAAAATATCATCAATGAACTCCATGGCATTTATACCCTTTGGTAATTTTGCCCAAACAAACATTCCTGTTGCTGTTTTATCATACGTACATCCAAGCATAGTAGCTAATTCCCAGATCAACTCTCTTCTTTCTCTATAGATCGTATTCATCTGTGTATACCAACTATTAGAAATGTTTAATGCAGCAATAGCTCCTTTTTGGATTCCTTGAAACATACCACTATCCATATTACTCTTTACTTTAAGAATAGCATCAATTTTATCCTTGCTTCCGCTCACCATTCCTACTCTCCATCCTGCCATATTGAATGTTTTGCTCAAGGAATTTAATTCTAAAGCAACCTCTTTAGCACCGTCAATAGACAAAATACTTATGGGACTATCATTTAAAATAAAACTGTATGGATTATCTTTTACCAACAAAATATTGTGCTCGCGTGCAAAAGCAATTAGTTTTTTAAACAATTTGACATTTCCATTAGCACCGGTGGGCATGTGCGGGTAATTAATCCACATTATTTTCACTTTGCTCAAATCTCTCTTTGCCAAAGCTTCAAAATCAGGTTCCCATTCATTGTCGGCTACTAAATCGTAGAATATCGGTTTGGCACCTACCAAATTGGTAACCGATGTGTATGTTGGATATCCAGGATTTGGAACTAACACCTCATCACCTTCATTCAGATATGCCAGGGATATGTGCATAATCCCTTCTTTGGATCCCATTAGAGGTAAAATCTCGTTTTCCGGATTTAAAGACACCTCATATTTGTTGCTATAAAAATCAGCAATTGCTTGTCTCAATTCTGGTAATCCTTGATAGCTTTGATATTTATGAGCGCCATCAACAACAACCGCATTTTGTATTGCTTCCACAACTTCTTTAGGCGGATCCAAATCAGGGCTACCTATAGCCATATTCAAAATAGGTTTTCCTGAAGCTGCTAAAGCTCTTACTTCACGTAATTTTTTAGAGAAATAGTATTCCTCAACTGTTTCTAACCGTTTTGCCGTCTGAATGCTCATCCGTTTTGATTTTTATATTCTCCTAAAATTTTAAGTTCTAATGCCATAATTTTTAATATGGAAATAGCTTTTTGATAATCCTCATATTTATTAAAGGTAACATCTACAAAGAATGAATATTTCCAGGGCATATCGATTACCGGTAATGATTGGATCTTTGTAAGGTTTAATCTGCAATCACTCATTACGTTGAGCACAGTAGCTAAACTCCCTCTTTTATGGTCCGTCAAAAACTTTAATGATGCTTTATTAATTTCTTCTTTATTAACACCAGAATCTTCTTTAGTATGCAGTATAAAGAAACGTGTACTATTTGATTTAATCGTTTGTATCTCTCTTGCTAAAATATGCAGCTTGTAAATATTAGCCGCTGTTTCACCAGCCACCGCTGCAACACCTCTTAATTGCTGTTCCTGAATTCTTTTTGCAACATCTGCGGTATCTGCATCTTCCACCAATTTAATATGAGGTTGCCCTCTAAAAAACTCTTTGCACTGTAACAATGCCATAGGATGAGAATACACCTCTTTTATATCAGAAATCTCTTGCCCTTCTAAAGCCATCAAACAATGATGAATCGGTTGAAAGTATTCTCCACAGATCGTCAAATCGTGCTCATCGATATACGCATAATTAGGAATTATAGATCCTGCTATAGAATTTTCTATAGCCATTACAGCATCTGTACTTTTCTTATTTTCTAGACTATGAACCAGTTCCTGAAAAGACATGCATTCGTCAACATCCACTTCATTCCCAAAATATGCTTGTGCAACTCCGTGATGATAAGAACCTCTTATTCCTTGTATGGCAACTTTCTTTCTCAAACGTTTTAAATTTTTACCTCAAAAAAAAATCCCGAATTTTCATCGGGATTCTAAATTTATAAATTTTACTTATTCATTTACATAGTTATCCCGATCTTACTTTTAAAATAAAAGAAGAAAAAATAAAATCGGTTCCAAGTAAACAAATTGTTCATTGTTGTTTCAATATTATGGTGCTAAAGTAGCCAAAACTATCTCTTTTTAAAACAAATTTTCATTTTTTTCATAGATTCAAACCTATTATCATTAAATATTAATTTTTTAATGGAAATGAATAACAATTTTTAAATAAAAATTAAGTAATCATGAGAATCTTTTATGTTTTTGAACACTAACAAACGTTAGTAATTATATTACTCCCAGCTCTTTACCAACTTTCGTAAATGCTTTTACGGCTTTTTCTAGGTGTTCGCGCTCGTGTCCTGCTGATAATTGCACTCTGATCCTAGCTTTTCCTTGAGGTACGACAGGATAGAAAAAACCAATTACATAAATACCCTCGTCTAGTAGTTTAGCAGCAAACTCTTGTGCCAAGGTAGCTTCATATAACATCACAGGAACTATTGGATGATCTCCAGGAACAATATCAAAACCTGCGGCAGTCATTTCTGACCTGAAATACTTGGTATTCGCTTCTAATTTATCTCTAAGGGCTGTAGAAGAACTTAATAAATCCAATACCTTTATGGAAGCTCCTACTATTGATGGGGCTACTGTATTAGAAAATAAATACGGTCTGGAGCGTTGTCTTAACATTTCTACAATTTCTTTTCTTGCTGCAGTGAATCCTCCTGAGGCACCGCCAAGTGCTTTTCCATAGGTTCCTGTTATAATATCGATTCTACCCATTACGTTTCTATATTCATGGGTTCCTCGTCCGGTTTTACCAAGAAAACCTGTAGAATGACATTCATCGATCATTACCATCGCTTCATACGTATCTGCCAAATCACAAATCTTATCTAATTGAGCAATCGTTCCATCCATAGAAAATGAGCCATCTGTTACAATTAATATTCTTCTGGCCCCCTTTGCAGATTTTAATTGTTTTTCAAGATCGACCATATTATTATGCTCATATCTAAACCGTTTTGCTTTACATAAACGGATACCATCTATAATAGAAGCATGATTTAGAGAATCAGATATAATCGCATCATCTGCAGTAAGAATAGGTTCAAAAAGACCACCATTTGCATCAAAAGCAGCAGCATACAAAATACAGTCTTCCATACCTAAAAACTCAGCTGTTTTTCGTTCCAATTCCTTATGGATATCCTGAGTACCACAGATAAAGCGGACAGAAGATAATCCATAGCCGTGTGAATCAATAGCATCTTTACCAGCTTGAATTACATCGGGATGAGACGATAAACCTAGATAATTATTTGCACAAAAATTTAAAACGTGTTTTGTGTTTGTCGTATCAATTTCTGCTCCCTGAGGTGTAGTAATTATTCTCTCGGATTTATATAATCCGGCAGATTTAATATCATCCAGTTCTTTTTGTAAATCTTCTTTTATATTTGAAAACATAGTGATTCTATTGTTTATTTTTAATTTCTAGTAACTTTATTTCGAATTCTATAATCAAAGGATTTATAGCGTTAAAATTTCTTTATTTCTCGAACCCTTTTTATATTTGTCTTCTAATTTTTGAATCATTATTTCTGTGATATCTTTCAAATTAAACTGTGATTTCCATCCCCAATCATTTTTTGCAGAAGTATCATCAATTGATTTTGGCCATCTTGATGCGATCTCCTGTCTAAAATCAGGTTCATAGCTAACTTTAAAATCAGGATATAATTTACGAATTTCAGCAACAATTTCTTCTGGAGAAAAACTAATCCCTGCAATATTATAAGAAGTTCGTAATTTAATATTTTCTTTTGGAGCCTCCATCAATTCTATAGTTGCCCTTATGGCATCATCCATAAAAATCATTGGAAGCGTAGCATCCGCTTTTAGAAAACAACTGAAATCTTCTTTTCGCACCGCTTTATGATATATATCTACTGCGTAATCAGTTGTTCCTCCACCTGGTAATGATTGGTATCCAATAACACCAGGATAACGAATCGATCTTACATCAAGTCCATATCTAAGAAAGTAATACTGGGCCCAATTCTCTCCAGATGCTTTACTCATACCGTAGACCGTAGCTGGATTCAAATAGGCATCATTTGGTGTATTAGTTAAAGGAGCTCCTTCTCCAAAAACCGCGATAGAACTGGGAAAAAATACACGATCGATATTATTATTTCTGGAAACCTCGAGAACATTGAATAACGTCTTCATATTAATATCCCAAGTGTTCAAAGGTGTTTCTTCTCCTTTGGCAGACAGGATAGCGGCAAGATGATATATTTGGGTAATACCATATCTTTCTACCACTTCTTGAACCCTATTTCTGTCAGTAGCATCAATAACTTCGAAAATTCCTTTACAATCCTCACTTTTTTTTAGATCTGAGGCTATAACATTTTCTATGGTATATTTTTTCTGAAGCTCTTTTGTCAATACAGAACCTAATTGTCCGTTTGCACCAATTACCAAAATTTTCGTATCCATATACTTTTTAAAATTTTAACACTTTACAGCATTATTCACTTACTAAAATAAGAATAACGACTTTTATATCCGAAAATTCACATAAACTAAGTAATTATTCCTTTATTTTTATAATTAAAAAGTTATATTTACTTTAATCATATACTAATTTTACTTATTAAAGTAATTTTTTTGACTATATTATGGAGCAATTAGATCAAACAGACATTACTATTTTAAGAATCCTTCAGAAAGATTCTAAAAAAACCGCTAAAGAAATAGCAAAGATTCTCAACCTGACCCCTTCTCCTGTTTATGAGCGAGTTAGAAGATTAGAAAAACAAGGATTCATTAAAAAATATGTAGCAATCCTTGATAAAAAACTTATAAACAAATCAATCACAACCATTTGTCAGGTATCTATGCGCTACCACAACGAAGCGTTTATTGAAAAGTTTGAAGAACAAATCCAAAATTTAGAAGAAGTTCAGGAGTGTTATCATATGGCTGGTCAGGTAGATTTCATATTAAAAATTCACACCCAAAGTTTAGAAGAATATCACGATTTTGTAAAGACAAAACTTTCTAAAATTGAGAATATTGGAGTCCTAAACAGCACCTTTGTTTTAAAAGAAATCAAACATTCTTCTGAGTTTTACATCTAGAAATAAGGATAATTTTTTAAATTCTTAATTCTTTAGGTTTTACACGTAAAATCGATAGAAACTTGTATATATTTTTATTAACTTTCATTATGAATTACTTAGTTATGAAAAAAGCCTCTTCCATATTAGCTTTATTGTTTCCAATAATTATTTTTTCTCAAAGCTCTCAGTATCATATTACTTCTTATTTAGATGAAGGCACTAAAGCGCCCAATACACATTATATTGGAGAAGCATGGTTGAGTTCATTGTTTAAGGATGATGAAGATTTGAAATATAATATTACAAAAGCAACATTTAGAGCAAACTCAACATTGGATTGGCACAAACACTCATCACCTCAGGTATTAATTATTTTGGATGGCCAAGGATATTATCAGGAAAGAGGAAAAAAACCTATAGTAATCAAAGCCGGAGATATTGTAAAATGTAAAAAAAATATTGAACATTGGCACTCATCCACTAAAGATAATGATGTAACCTATTTAGCATTATATGCTGGAGATAAACCTACACGGTGGACTGAAGTTCTTACACAAGAATATTATGACAACATCGCAGAGGAGCTAAAACGTAAATAAGAAATGGTTCATTACGTTTTTTGATTAGTATTGGTTTAAAATTATTCTCTTTTTATAGTGAAAACAATTTACTGATTATCAAACATATAGGTTGATTCTGATTTTAGATAGCCAAACCTTACCAGTATTTAAGCATAAAAACTATAAATTTAATTGAATATTCATACAATAATTATGCATTTATGTACTTTTGAATATAATCGATTCAGGATAGAAAACTATGTCAATTTCAGTATCAAATATTTCAAAAATATATAATAAACAAAATGCTTTAGAAGGAATTACTTTTGAAGTAAAAAAAGGAGAAATTGTTGGATTTCTGGGTCCCAATGGAGCGGGTAAATCAACAATGATGAAAATTCTAACTACCTTTTTGAATCCATCAGAGGGAAAAGCATTGGTAAATGGTTTTGACATTCATACAGAAACAACAGCGGTACAAAAAAGTGTGGGATATCTACCAGAGCATAACCCTCTTTATCTAGAGATGTTTGTAAGAGAGTACTTAACTTTTAACGCTCAGGTTTATAAAATTTCAAAATCCAGAATTGAAGAAGTAATTGAATTAACCGGTCTTACGCCAGAAGCCAACAAAAAAATAAATCAATTATCCAAAGGATATCGTCAGCGCGTTGGTTTAGCCTGTGCCTTATTACATGATCCCGAAGTATTAATTCTTGATGAACCGACAACCGGACTTGACCCAAATCAATTGGTAGAAATAAGAGAATTGATCAAATCAGTCGGTAAGAAAAAAACAGTTTTCCTTTCTACGCATATCATGCAAGAGGTAGAAGCTATGTGTGATCGGGTAATTATCATCAATAAAGGTAAAATAGTAGCAGATAAAAACCTCAACGAGATGATGGACCAAGCTGATCAAATTGTAGAGGTCGAATTTGACTATCGGGTTGAAGAGGCTTTTTTATTGAAGCTTGACAAAGTGAAAAATGTTAAAAACATACAAGGATTTGTGTATGAATTAACTTTTGACACTACCAGTGATATGCGCTCTGCTGTTTTTGACTTTGCTCACGATAATGAGCTAAAAATCCTTCAGCTTTCCAGAAAAAACAAGGACTTAGAGAGTTTATTTAGGGAATTAACAAAGTAATTCAATTGTGAACATATATTAACTAGCTTTTTCAAAATCATGCAACACCTCTTTTAATGCTTTAACAGTAACTGGTTTTACAATATAATCACAGACACTCTCATAAGATTTTGCTCTATGAACATCCTCTGGATCCACAGATGAAGAAACTATGTAAATTGTTATTTTCTTTCCGCAGGGGATTTTAACAAACTCATCCAGAAACTGCCATCCATCCAATATTGGCATATTTAAATCTAATAAAATGACATCTGGTAAGTTTTGATTTTGAGCAATAATAGATTTCAAACCTTCTAATGCTTCTTTTCCATTTTTAAAGACAAGAAGATCATTACAAAAATCAATAATCTCTATAATTCGCTTAATACCGAAAACAAAAATTGGATCATCATCAATAACGCAGGCAATATCAATCTTTCTCATACTTCATAAAAATTTTAAAAGTTGTTCATCAATTCTAAAGAATTATCTAAGGCTAGGCTAGGTTTTAAGAGAAATGAAACATTCAACTGGCTGCTTTAAAATCATTCAGTATATCGGTTAACACACTGATTGATATCGGCTTGTCTATATAGTTACTCACCATTTCATACGATTTTGCTCGTAACGTATCTTCCGGATCGATAGAAGAAGAAGCAATATATATAGTTATTCTTTTATTGCATGGTAGTTTGACAAATTCATCCAGAAATTGCCATCCATCCAAAATCGGCATATTAAGATCTAGAATAATAACGTCTGGCAAACTATCTTTCAATGACATGATTGATATTAAATTATCCAGCGCTTCCTGACCATTACTGTATACTAAAACACTATCACAAAAATTAATAATTTGCATGACCTTTTTAACTCCATATATAAAAATGGGATCATCATCGATTACGCAGGCTATATTAAATTTCTCCATGTTTAAGATATATTTCAAAGGTTGTTCCTTCATTGATTTTACTATGTACTTCGATCTTTCCACCAAGAGCTTCTACCTGATTTTTCGTAATAAACAATCCTATTCCTCTTGAGTCGGGGTTATTATGAAATGTTTTGTACATCCCAAATAGCTTGTTTCTATGTTTTTTGAGATCTATTCCGATTCCATTATCCTCTATAACTACTACTACAAAATCTTCATCACTTTTAGCACTTAGATTAACAAAGCTTTTTCTTTCGGGGGAGCGATATTTAATACTATTTGTTATGAAGTTTAGAATAATACTATCTAAATAGGCCGGAATACCCTTAACAAAGATTCCTTCCGGGATACTATTTTTGATGTCCACCTCAGCATCAATAGCAATACCTTCAACCGTATGAACTACGTTATCCATTGCTTCTTTCAGATGAATTGAAGTTAGGTTATCCCCTAGTGTTGAATTATTTATTAAAACTACCTCATTTAAATGTCTTATGGTATCTGAAAGCTTACCTGAGGCGCTTTTAAATAGTTGAATAATTTCAGATTCTTTTGCTGCAGGATTCTCCTTAAGGTAAATATCTAACAACATCTCAAAATTACCTGCATGAGATTTTAGGTTATGTGATACGATATGAGCAAAATTGCGTAAGCGCTTGTTTTGGTCCTCTGTCAATTCTAAAATTGACTTGAGTTCTTTTTCTGCTTTTTTAATTTCACTAATATCAGCGGCAACGCCTAGATACCCAATAATGGTTCCTTGCTCTTCAATTGGAGTTATTGTCAATTGCACCGGGAACCGTGTTCCATCTTTTTTAACATATGTCCATTCTCTTGTAAAATGACTTTCTTTGTCAGCTATTTTTGAAAATACATCAAAGCCTTCAATTTTTTCATTTAAAGATTCTGCAAGTTCTTTTATCACTTCTTTTATTTCTTCATCTAGGTGCAAGACGGTAAGAATCTCTTTATAAATCAATTCTTCTTTTTTATATCCTAGCAAATTCTCTGCCCCTGTATTGAAGGTTGTGATATACCCTTCTGTATCTGTAGAAATAATACTAACATTATTACTAGCCCCCAAAACGCCTTCTAATTTTGCCAAAGCTCGTTGAAGATTTTTAGTAACGCCTATTCTTTTACTGATATCCATTATCTGAGAGACATAATAAAGAGGATTTTGATTTTTATCTTTAACGATTGATACCGATAAAAGTGTATAAATTGTTTTTCCTGTTTTATCAATATATCTCTTCTCTAAGCGGTAATACGGAATTTTTCCTGCTGTAAGCTCCTTAAGTAATTCTAAATCTTTCTTCAAATCCTCAGGATGCGTGATATCGTGAAAAGTCATATTGGTTAACTCTTCCTTTCGATAACCGACCATTTCGCAAACTGCTTCGTTCACCTCTACCCATCTTCCATTTAAATCAATAATTGCCATACCAATGGCAGCATTTTCAAAGTTTCCTCTAAAAGCCTCCTCACTTATTCTCAGTTTGTCTTCTGCCATCTTCCTATCGTTAATATCATGCATAGCTACGACCGCGCCTGTAATTTCGCCATCAAGCCCTTTTAACTGCGAACCATTTGTAACCACTGTCCTAACTTTTCCTGATGTCGGTTTAATAACGATTTCTTCGTTCTGAACGTGCTCTCCTTTTAAAGCTCTTAATAACGGAATATCTTCTGGTGATAATGGTGTCACCGTATCAGATTTATATAGACCATAATACTGTGATAACTTCTCGGGGGGGACCGGTTCTACCGGCAATCCGTGCCATTCTTTAGTTGCCTTGTTAAATAGGGTTAACTTACCATTTTGATCACAGGATACAATCCCTACATCAATAGTATTTAAAATAGCTTCCAAAAACACTTTCCTCTCTGCATTAACTGCTTCAGCTTCCTTTAATTTTGTAATATCTGATGTATGCATTAAAATACCACCAACACGTCCCTCAGTATTATACCAAGGCCGAAGTTCCCAAGAAATCCATTGTTTTGTTCCGTCGTCTCTTTCAAAAAAATCCTCATCCTTTTGTAACGTATTTCCTTCAAGGCATTCTTCATAATTGGCCTTCCATTTTATGTCAATTCTTGGAAATACCTCATAATGTGATTTACCAATGATATTTTGACCTTCAATATTATAATCTTCGAACCATTTTGCCGATGCCGCCAAATATTTCATATCTCTATCAAACATGGCGATTGCACTAGGCGCTTGGCTCACAAATAATCTATTTTTTTCTAGAGCTTTTTTATTTTGAGTTATATCTACGTGAGATCCAACCAACCATTCGGGATTTCCCTCCTGATCCCAACTTGTTATTTTCCCTTTTATGAGCACCCAAATCCATTCGCCATTTTTATGTTTCATTCTAACTTCACACTCATAATTTGGGGTGAGCCCTTCATAATGTGACTGAAGTATTTTTGTAGATTTTGCGTGATCTGAGGGATGCATAAAATTGACCCAAGTATTTAAAGATATAGGTTGCAGTTCCAATAATGAATAACCCATTATCTGCGCCCATTGCTCGTCAAAAATTACTTCTCCTGTTCTTAGATTCCATTCCCACGTACCCAATTTACCTCCATCCAGAATTTCTTCATATTTTTCGACCTGTTTTTGAAGATTTTCTTCTGCTTTTTTTAATTCAGTTACGTCTGTATGGGCTCCTATCATCCGGATAGGTTTTCCCTGATCATCACGAATGGCAAATCCTTTACAACGAATCCAAACGGTATGACCTAATTTATGAGTGTAACGAACGATCTGATCGTAAGGATAGGAGGGATCTTGTGTATGTTTAGCAAAATTATCCAACGCTTTTTTAAGATCTTCCTGATTAATAATATCCTGCCAAGCCGATGCTTTGTGTGGCATTTCAGTTGGATCATACCCTAGTGTAGTCCAAAATTTCTTATTCATCCACTCATTTTCAGGATTATTCAAATCCCAAAACCATAGACCATCTAGTACAGAGTCTTGAATAAAATCAAAAATTTTATCATCCTTCTTGATCAGCTGATAAAGTTCTTGGCGTAAATAATTTTCATTTAAGTGTACGTAATCCCTGGGCGTAGTCTTTTTGCTATAGGCCATACCATATTTGTTAATATTCAAATCTTAGATAAACGGGGTTATTAAATTTACGCAATTTAGATCATTACACAATGAGGTATAAACTTTAAATAAATATGGTAAAACCATAAATACAAAAATAGGTAAATACAGGATTTTAAATGATTATTTTGTTATAAAAATTTGATTATCAGTTATTCATAAATTAATAGAAAAGAAAGTCTTATGAAAAAAAACGCAAATGAGCTCAGGATTACTTCAAATCAGCAAACGGGAAAAATCCCTTTTTAAGGCTAAAATTATAAAAATGTAAGAAATTACCTAAATATCAGCTTTCCTGTAAAAAATTCTTCCACCTCAATGTTCGGAGGGACATTCACTGAAATAACGTCTCCCGTACTTCGTATTTCTCCTGTAATAGATTGTTGTGGATTAACGATAATTTTATTGGTACCTCTATGAAAAATAGAGACGCTTTGGGCAAGAAGATCTACACCTTCGAATCGTCCTGTGCCAGAGAAAAAACCAACACTCAGATTTTCAACATTTCCTTTGATAAAAAAAGTGCCGATATTATTACCTACCACGCTCAAATTTTGACTATCTACTTCCAAGGTAAAAGTACCAGTAGTATTTCCTCCATTATCTTCATTAAAATCCTCTATCAACAACCTCAAGGAAGGATATCTTAAAACTCCATCAGAAGAAATATCAAACTGTGTCTCACTTCTAATTTCTGTAATGTTTGGAGCAGTTACAAAGATTTTGGTTTGATTAAAATCTCGCACAAAATTACAGTCGTTTGTATTAGTCAAAATTAAACGATTTCCTTCTACAACTGCGGAGACTTCATCCAGCAAATTATCTCCGGTTTCAATAATAACAGAAGTTTCTTGTTCTTCTTTAAGAATCAATTCTACCCCAGGATTCACCAAGATTCTCGTAAAATCTGAAACTTCGATCTCTTTTCTTACGATATCACCCGTCCGTTGAAAACAATCGATAGCATTTTCTGTATCACAAGCAACTAGAAGCAAGCTTATTACTACAAGAGTTATTTTTTTCATAATCTGTATCCAATTGAAAATTCTACCGCCTCTGCTTTTGCAGCATGTGATCTTACCGTAATCGATCCAAATATATTTTTACTAAAATAATAACGTGCTCCAAAACGATTATAGACTTGTCCTTCAAAATCATAGGGATAATAAATGTAATATCCAAGTTGGGTTAATATTGATATTTTATTAATTCTTAATTCATGTCCTAAAAAGACTCCAACTCTTTTTGAATCTTCATCACCCGTAGTTCCGTCTTCAAAATCACCTGTAGACCTAAAATCTATAAATCTTTCTAGAGCTTCAGAAAAAAACAATTCCGCTCCTAATTGAACACTACTCTTTTTATTGAGTCGCTTATCTGCAAAAGCTCCAAAAGTATAAAACGGATATTGCCCGGATCCTACCACATCACTTTCATTAATTCCTCCTCTAAATATAAACCCATAACCAATAGGTTCTGTGCCTTTGACAGCTCCTTTTCCTTTTTCGACATATTCTGGATATTCGGTATCTAATATATAATTAAGACCTACATTAAAAACAAACGTATTCGTGCTTTTGTTTGGTGCTTTAACATTCGCATTGGAGTAGTGAATCACGCCAATACCAGCCTGAATACCAAGCCCACCAATTAAATTTTCTCTTTTAAGGTTTAACATTGCAAAAGTAGAACTCATAAAATGCGAACCGTAGGCAACATTTCTAAAATTATCATCTTCATCATAAGGCTTTGTTGTATATGCTAATCCTTGCCCTAATCTCAGCATTAAAATACGTTTAAAGAAATAAAAATTATAATGTGCATAGAGTCCATAGTTTTCACCCAAGAACTCATTATCCATGTTTTGATAGATAAATGATACACCATAATCGGGAGCATTATATAATCGTTGCCATTCTTTGGTTCCAAAAGTTTTTCGGTTGGCAGACAGTATAACCCCCATTGGATGCCCTGTGATCAAATGTGATATATCTGGATTATGTTTTAAAATTGTGCCATAGAAGTTGTTGACATCGAAACTATAATATGCTTTATTGTGATCAGAACCTGTCTGGTCTTTGTATTGCGCAAAACCTTGAAGAGAAATAATAAAAAAAAATATAGTAGTCCGTAAAATCATTCCGACAAATGTAGTAATACTTTTTAAACGCTCTTGTCAATTCTAACATACTGTTAGAAATAAACTTAGAACAAAATAAGTGTTTTATTAAAACAATCAATATCCTGGATTTTGAATTGTATTGGGATTTAGATTAATCTCAATCTGCGGTATTGGCCAGATAAATTCGTGAGATTGAAAATCCTTCACATCTCCTGGGTTTTCATTATTAAAGGAATTAATTGTTGATTCTAGTTTTTGTGTTCTTATTAGATCATCTTTGCGATGTCCCTCGAAACACAATTCCACCTGACGCTCCTTAAGAATTGCCTCTAAAAATTCTTCTTGATTTAACCCCTCTGTTAATTCATAATTCGCTGCACCAAAGGCACGTCTTCTAACCATATTAACTGCTTCGTAAGCAGCCGGTGTGGGCCCATTAATTGCATTTTCAGCTTCTGCAATCAATAAAAGAATATCCGCATAACGTAAATAAGGAAAATCAAAAGATTCACCATTTCTAACAAGTGGTGATGATACATTTTTTTTAAATTTATAAGGTCGCCAATCGGTTATATCTTCAGTGTTTGTTACCATACCATTTTGTACTGTAAACGTAGCTATATTTTGATTAAACCTTTGATCATTTGTATTTAATGGAAAATCTATCGGACCTTCAAAATAATTTTCTATGAAACTAGGAACCAATAGTAGATTATCTTCTATAGCTAATCCCAAAGGACCCCAAAGCACACCATAGTTACTCCCTTCATTAGGGTTATCTGCACTAAAATCTATTGAAAAAATAACCTCACTATTATTCACTTCATTTGACACATCAAATACATCTTCATAATTCGTTTCTAAATTGAACTCACCTCTAAGCTTTTCAAATTCCTCTAATGCCTTTTGATACTTATCAGTTTGCAAAAGCGGAAAACCCGCCATTTGGATATATACCTTACCCAACAATGCTTGAGCTGCTGCTACTGATGCTCTATTATTAGGACCAGAAACCACTAGATTATCTTGAGCATACTCTAAATCTTCAACTATCAAATCATAAACTTGTTCTGTATCCTGAATGAAGATAGGAGGATTACTAATATCAATATTATTTCCAGAAGTAATCAAAACTGGATTACCATATAATTTTACCAAATTAAAGTATAATAAAGCCCTTAAAAATCGTAGTTCACCAGTAAGTAACTCTTTATCTATCTCTGGATTAGAAATCGGATCAAATAATTCAAGAAATTCTAGTCCTGTATTAGCTTCTATTATAGTTTCATAATGGCTAACCCAAACCTCATTTATAATCGAATTGGTTGGCGTGAGTTCAAATTTATCTAAGTCTCTATAAATAGAAGAAACTGTAGTATTCGTCGAAACGATATCTACTCCTATATCCCCCCAATACATTGAGTAACCACCAGAATCAAAAAGCATATCATCTTTTAATCTGGTATAAATAGTATTAATAAGAAAATTAATATCCAAAGGATCTGGTTCAATAACCACTATACCATCTACTAAAATGGTAAGTAAATTAAGTTGACCAGATTCTATAACAAATTCTTCATTTATTGTATCTCCTGGAACGCTAACAATAACAGTATAGGTACCCTCAGATAAGTCCTCAAAAAACACCTCACCATTTTCATTTGTAATTTTTTCAATATCGTTAGGTAATATTTTAACAATAGCACCTAAAACTGTAGTATTATTTTCGGTTAGTACGGTTATTTTTATATCTCCAGTTCGCACCTGAATATCATCATCGTTTTTACATCCAAAAACAGCAAAAACGAAAACGATGAGAAAAAAAAATCTATTTTTCATCAAATCACTTATTAAATTACATCGCCACAAAATAAAAGTTTATTTATGAGTAATTAAAATACTTCTGAAGCTATTTTCTTGATATTATCCGATTTACCCATTGAATAATAATGCAAAACAGGTACTCCATATTCCATCAATTCTTTAGACTGTTGTATTGCGAATTCGATACCTACTTCTCTTACTTCTTTATTTGTTTTGCAGTTTTCTACTTCTCTCACTAATTCATCCGGCATATCTAATTTGAACACCTGTGGTAAAAGCTGCAGATGTCTTTTTACAGCTACAGGTTTAATTCCTGGAATAATAGGTACTGTGATTCCTGCTTCTCTTGCCCTTTCTACAAATGCAAAATACCTTTTATTGTCAAAAAACATTTGTGTTACCACGTAATCCGCTCCTGCATCAACTTTATCTTTTAATCTTCTGATGTCAGCATCCATTGATGGTGCTTCCAAATGTTTTTCTGGATATCCTGCCACGCCAATGCAAAAATCAGATTGATTATCACTTTCAATTACTTCGTGAAGAAAACGTCCGTTATTCATATTTACGATTTGTTTTACCAATTCGTTGGCATAGCTATGTCCTCCATTTGTAGGATTAAAGTATTTTTCTTCCTTCATGGCATCACCCCTAAGCGCCATTACATTATCGATCCCCAAATAATGACAATCAACTAGCAGATACTCTGTTTCTTCTTTGGTAAAACCACCACAAAGCACATGTGGAATAGTGTCTACATTATACTTATGGGTTATAGATGCACAAATTCCAACGGTTCCCGGACGCATCCTGGTTAACTTCTTATCCAATAACCCTTCTCTGTCGATGTAAATAAATTCTTCTCTAGAAGTTGTTACGTCAATAAAAGGAGGTTTAAATTCCATTAGCGGATCTATATTATCATAAAGCTCCTGAATGCTTTTGCCTTTTTGAGGAGGAATTAATTCAAAAGAAAACAAGGTTTTTCCTTTTGCATTTTTTATATGATCTGTAACCTTCATTTTTAAAATTTGTGGTTCTTAATTTTTTACATTTTGGCGATCAAGCGGGCTACCCGCCTAACTGCGGTGAGCAGGCAGGTTCGCTATATCTTTTTGTACTGTCCAAAGCCTTTCGACTCCACTCTGAGGACAGTAAAAAAAGTATACCGCTTCTATCCCTAGCGCAACACTCCTAGAGCAGAGAAGCGTTAAGTTTAGTCTATCAAATTGGGACTCAGCCATTTTTTAGCATATTCAAAATCAACATTTTTTCTTTCTGCAAAATCTTTTACCTGATCTTCTTTTATTTTGCCCAGTCCGAAATATCTTGCTTCGGGATTCGCAAAATAATAACCTGATACAGATGCTGCCGGCGACATGGCCAATCCTTCCGTAAGCTCTACTCCTATTTTTTCTTTCACTTGTAACAATTCCCAAATGGTTAGTTTTTCAAGATGATCTGGACAAGCCGGATAACCCGGTGCCGGTCTTATTCCTTTATAAGATTCTTTAATTAATTCATCGTTAGAGAGCTCCTCTTCACTGGCATATCCCCAATCCTCTTTACGTACTTTTAGATGTAAAAACTCTGCAAAAGCCTCTGCTAAACGATCCGCCAATGCTTTAATCATGATTGAATTATAATCATCGTGATCTGCTTCAAAAGCTTCGGCTAATTCTTTTGTTCCAAAACCTGTTGTTACACAGAAACATCCGATATAATCCTGTTTGTCAGATGCTTTGGGCGCAATAAAATCCGCTAGTGCAAAATTAGGTTTACCTTCGTGTTTCTTAAGCTGCTGCCGAAGTGTTCTAAACTTAAAGCTATTTGAATCCGATATAACCTGTATATCATCATCGTCTACAGTATTTGCCTCAAATAAACCATACACAGCTTTTGCTTTCAATAATTTTTGATCTAATACTTTTTCTAACAATTGTTTCGCATCTTCGAATAAAGAAATAGCCTGTTCACCAACGACCTCATCCGTTAATATCGCAGGATATTTACCATGTAAATCCCAAGACCTAAAAAAAGGAGTCCAATCAATATAAGATTCCAGTTTCTTCAAATCAAAGTCTTCTATAACCTGAACACCTAGTTTATTAGGCATAACAATTTCTGAAGCAGACCAATCAATTGAATATTTATTTTTTCTTGCTTCTTCTATAGATAAGTATTCTTTTTGTTTTGTTCTTTTAAGGAAACCTTCTCTGAACTTTTCATAATCTTCTTTCAGTTCTCCTACATATTTTTGGTTACTTCTCTTATTAAGTAAATCTCCAACTACTGTTACCGCTCTGGATGCATCGTTTACGTGTACCACTGCATTTTTATACTGCGGATCGATTTTGACTGCTGTATGTGCTTTAGAAGTTGTTGCTCCACCTATCAATAATGGCACCTTAAAATTTCTACGTTCCATTTCTTTGGCCAAAAACACCATTTCATCTAAAGATGGGGTTATTAAACCACTTAGCCCGATAATGTCTACTTGTTCATCAATCGCGGTCTGGATTATCTTTTCTGGAGGAACCATTACTCCAAGATCCACTATCTCATAATTATTACATCCCAATACTACAGAAACTATATTTTTACCGATATCGTGAACATCACCTTTTACTGTCGCCATCAGTACTTTACCTGCGGATCCGTTTCCTTGAGCCAATTGGGGATTCTTCTTTTTTTCTTCTTCAATATAGGGCAACAAATGAGCCACTGCCTTTTTCATAACTCTGGCAGATTTTACTACTTGCGGTAAGAACATTTTACCTGATCCGAATAAATCCCCAACAACATTCATTCCGGTCATCAGATTGCCTTCTATTACTTCGATAGGTTTATCCGCAGCTTGTCTTGCTTCTTCTACATCTTCTACAATATACTGGTCAATTCCTTTTACCAACGCTCGGGTTATTCTATCTTGTAAAGGCTCTTCTCTCCAAGAAAGGTCTGCCGTTTTTTCTTTACTAGTCCCCACAACAGTCTCAGCAAAATCTAACAACCTTTCTGTAGCATCATCTCTGCGATCCAGAATTACATCTTCTACACGCTCAAGCAGATCTTTAGGAATATCGTCATACACTTCGAGCATTGCAGGATTTACAATCCCCATATTCATTCCCGCCTGAATAGCATGATATAAAAACACCGAATGCATTGCTTCACGAACAGGGTTATTCCCTCTAAATGAGAAAGACACATTACTTACACCTCCACTTACGCTACAATGTGGCAGATTCTCTCGAACCCATCTCGTAGCTTCAATAAAATCAATAGCATTTTTTCGATGTTCTTCCATTCCGGTTGCTACCGGAAATATATTTAGATCAAATATGATATCCTCCGGAGGAAAATTTACATGATTCACTAGAATATCATAGGATCTTTTGGATATTTCTATACGACGCTCATAATTATCGGCCTGACCAACCTCATCAAACGCCATAATAATTACAGCAGCTCCATATCGCTTGATCTTTTTAGCATGTGCAATAAATTCTTCTTCTCCTTCTTTAAGACTTATAGAATTCACTACACATTTTCCTTGAACAACTTGTAAACCTGCTTCAATAATATCCCATTTAGAACTATCTATCATAATAGGAACTCTAGCAATATCAGGTTCTGCCATAATAAGATTTAGAAACCTTACCATAGCTTCTTTTCCATCAATCAAGCCGTCATCCATGTTGATATCGATGACCTGTGCTCCGCCTTCTACCTGATGTCTTGCAATGTCTAAAGCTTCATCAAATTTCTCCTCTTTTATTAAACGAAGGAATTTTCTAGAACCTGCAACGTTAGTCCGCTCTCCAACATTAATAAAATTCGTTTCTGCTGAAACAATCATAGGCTCTAGCCCAGATAATTTTAAATACCTTCTAGTTGATGGTTGAGAGTTGTCTGTTGATAGATTCTGTGATTTATTTTCTATCATCCCTTATTTTTTTATAATAGTTTATAAATCCACTTAATAGCTTTTTACATTTTAAAATCTGGATCAAAAGAATTTCATGATCTTTAATTCGAATATAATTCTGATCCAAAGCCAAATAAGAGTGTGTCTCTAATTCGTATAACGATCCTCTTGAAACATGTAAAAACTGCAATGTATCCGCTGAAGTTCTTCTTCCAGAACCTTCAGCTATATTTGATGGTATGGAAACTGCACTTCTTCTCATCTGACTTGTTAATCCATATAATTCATCCTTAGGAAACTCTTTTGTTACTTCATACAAAATATTAACTAATATTCTTGATTCTTTCCAAACCTCTAATTCTAAATACTCCATAAACTAAAAACTATCAACTGTTAACTTTCTTGGTTTATAGTTTTTAGCCAATTCGGCAATTGCTTTTATGTGTTCTGGTGTGGTTCCACAACAACCTCCGATAATATTGACCAGACTTTTATCCATATATTCTTTAATCTGATCAGCCATTTGTTCTGGAGTTTCATCATACTCACCAAACGCATTTGGTAATCCTGCATTAGGATGTGCGGAAACCGCAAAACCTGCTTTTTGGGCTAATACCTCGAGATGCGGAGTCAATTGACTAGCTCCCAAAGCGCAATTGAACCCAACGGATAACATCGGAATATGTGATATCGAAATCAAAAAAGCTTCGGCTGTTTGTCCCGATAATGTACGACCACTTGCATCGGTGATGGTCCCACTTACCATAATAGGAACTTCTATATTTCTTTCATCCTTCACTTCTTCTATCGCGAATAGTGCTGCTTTTGCATTTAAAGTGTCAAAAACAGTTTCTACCAAAAGAATATCCGAGCCACCATCCAACAATGCTTCTACTTGTTGCTTATAGGCAACTCTTAGCTCATCAAAAGTGACGGCTCTAAATCCTGGATCATTTACATCAGGAGACATGCTTGCTGTTCTATTCGTTGGACCAATGGATCCTGCTACAAAGCGTGGTTTATGAGGCTCTTTTGCTGTAAATTCATCTGCAACTTCTTTAGCTATTTTGGCTGATTGAAAATTCAGTTCGTAAACCAACTCTTCCATTTCATAATCTGCCATCGCGATTGTTGTTCCTGAAAATGTATTTGTTTCTACTATATCAGCACCAGCCTGAAAATATAAACGATGCACTTCTTTGATTGCTTCCGGTTGCGTAATGCTTAACAAGTCATTATTTCCTTGAACAGGAACAGCCCAATCTTTAAATCGTTCTCCTCTGAAATCTTCTTCTGTAAACTTATGACGCTGTAGCATGGTTCCCATAGCGCCATCAAGCACCAAAATCCTTTCTCCCAATATTTTTTTTATGTCTTTCATTTAAAATCTAATATTATCGTGAATTTCAGTTTATATTTGGACAAGCCCCATATGACTGTTAGAAATCACAAAATATAATTAGTTCTTTACAACTAAAGAATTACTAATAAGTTTCAAGAAAAATAAATGGAAATAGCGACGCTATATATCATTGTTATCTATTTCGCTTTAAAGCGAATAGAACGTAGCACCTTCTTTAACAGATAAAGGGTTGCTAAGGTTTCACAGGGTCTATTCCCTCCACCTTTCTTGATAACATTATTAAATACTTATAAGAACTGCACAGCTTTTGCTGTTATTCTGGTTACAAATTAAAGGCATAGCCTTTTGTTTTGCAAGTTTATTATACTTTTTTAAGATTCTGGAGCTAATTCAATTTCCAAACCGTCTAATTCGGGTGTAATTGGAATTTGACAACCCAATCTGCTATTATCTTCTACATAAAAAGCTTCGGCAAGCATTAAATCTTCATCCTGACTCATTTCAGGAAGCTCGTGATCCGACAAAATATAGCACTGACAGGATGCACACATGGCCATACCACCACAAGTACCTTCTACAGGAAGCTCATAAGCTTTACAAACTTCCATAAGGTTCATAGCCATGTCGGTAGGGGCTTGTACTTCGTGCAATTTTCCTTCTCTATCTTTTATTTTTATGGTTACATCTGCCATATTTCTTTGTTTATTTTCCGCAAATATAAGTAAAGACCCCACAGATTTTAAAAACCTGTGAGGTCTAAAAACAAAATTATTTTATTTATACGATTGCTTTCACTACTTCTTTTTTAGCTTCTTTTTTAGAACCATCAAATCCTTCTACGCCTCCAACAGTCGTGTATTTCATTACATACTTCTTATCCGGAAAAATTCTTTGATATGCGCTCTGACACATAATAGCGGCTTCGTGAAATCCCGAAAGAATTAATTTCAACTTTCCTTTATAGGTATTCACATCTCCGATCGCATATATTCCGGGAATGTTAGTCTGATAATCGTAAGAGTTATCGACTTTAATTGCATTTTTTTCTATTTCTAATCCCCAATTAGCAATGGGTCCTAACTTTGGAGATAATCCGAATAATGGAATGAAATAATCTGTATCTACATTGATATCGCCTTCTGTTTTATGTTTGATACCAACACCGGTTACGTGATCTCCTCCTTTGATTTCTTTTACTTCTGCTTCGGTGATTAGATTTACTTTACCTAACTTAGTTAATTCTGCAACTCTTTCTACAGAATCTAATGCTCCTCTGAACTCATTTCTTCTATGTACTAGAGTAACTTCGCTTGCCACTTCTGCTAAGAAAATAGTCCAGTCTAAGGCAGAATCACCTCCTCCTGCAATCACAACTCTTTTATCTCTATATACTTCTGGATCCCGAATAATATAAGCAACTCCTTTATCTTCAAAATCAATAATGTTAGGAATAGGTGGTTTACGAGGCTCAAAAGAACCTAAACCTCCGGCTATAGCAACTACAGGGGCATTGTGTTGTGTTCCTTTATTAGTAGTCACTAAAAAAGTATCATCTTCTAACTTCTCAATAGTTTCAGCCCTTTCTCCTAAGGTAAATCCAGGTTCAAAGGGTTTTATTTGTTCCATTAGATTATTCACTAAATCTCCTGCGAGAATTTCAGGAAACCCGGGAATATCATATATTGGTTTTTTAGGATATATCTCTGAGCATTGACCGCCTGGTTGTGGTAATGCATCAATAAGATGTGTTTTTAATTTTAGTAATCCAGCTTCAAAAACGGTAAATAAACCAGTTGGTCCCGCTCCTATGATTAGAATATCAGTCTTGATCATGTTCAACTTCTTTTTTTCCTATTAATCCTTTGGTAAATTCATTAAGTGTTTCCACTTTTTCCTCGAAATCACCTTTTATTGTTTTTCTATATTCATTTAAATTTTTGACTAAATCATCAATATTTTCAGGAATCACTTCTTCAAAAAACTGACGTAGTCGTTTGGCTGTTGTGGGTGACTTTCCATTAGTCGAAATAGCCACTTTCACATTTCCTTTGGTTACTATACCTCCCATATAAAAATCACAATATGGAGGATTGTCCGCTACATTAACCAATTTACTTCTTTTTCTGCAGTCTTTATACACTTGTACATTAACCTTAGGAACGTCTGTAGTAGCAATCACAATATGTTTCCCTTTTAGAAAACGTCTGTGATATTTCTTTTTAATCATTTCTACCCCAAACTTATTTGCCAATCTAACTGTATCTTCTCGATACATTGGAGACACCAAGGTTACTTTAGCATCAGGACTAGATTTCAATAAGAACGTAAGTTTTTCTTCGGCTACATTTCCTCCTCCTACGATTAGGATTTCGAGGTTTTTAACTTTCAGAAAAACCGGATATAAATTATTTCTTTCTTCCATCTTTATAGCTATCCTGAACTATCAAGATACGATTTCTTCTTTTATTTCCTTAAAAATTGAAGCTAATTTCGCTCTTTGCTCGACTACATCACCTATCACAATAATAGCTGGTGATGACAGTTCCTTTTCCAAAACAACTTCTTCTATAGTTCTAATTGAGCCAAATCCAAACTTCTCATTATCAGTAGTTCCGTTCTGTATGACAGCTACCGGAAGATCCTGTTTATTTTCGGCTGCAAAGATACTAACTATTTCGTTTAGCTTACTCATTCCCATCAAAATTACCACAGTTGCATT
Organism: Aquimarina besae; assembly: GCF_042434905.1. NCBI lineage: Bacteria > Pseudomonadati > Bacteroidota > Flavobacteriia > Flavobacteriales > Flavobacteriaceae > Aquimarina > Aquimarina besae. The sequence goes on along the minus strand of NZ_CP170199.1, from coordinate 1,790,361 downwards.
CGATTTCGCTGCCAGGCAAACATCCTGTGATAATTTATGGGATTTAGTAGTTCCGGTAATTACCCAAAAACTTTCTGACGAACCTCTTTTGGTCAATGGAATACCCTGATATGCCGGTACCGCCAAGGATGACGATATTCCTGGAACCATATCTGTTTCTACCCCAAACTCTTGAACATAGTCAATTTCTTCTGCTCCACGGCCGAAAATAAATGGGTCTCCTCCTTTCAACCTTACTACGTGCCCGTGACTTTTGGCTCTACTAACAATCAATTCATTTATTTGTTCTTGCTGATATGCATAACATCCTTTTCTTTTGCCGACGAAGATCTTTTCTGCGTTAGGTGCATAAGCTAATAAAGTTTCGTTGATGAGTGCGTCATACAACACCACATCTGCAGACTCTAATGCTTTGATTGCTTTTAAGGTAATCAAATCCGGATCTCCAGGACCTGCTCCGACTACTGTTAATTTTGGTGTTTTAACACTCATTCTTATTTACTTATTATCCTTATAATAAAGGTTTTACAACTCTGTAAAGATATTATACATTTTCTACTTCGAGCGCTCTAAACGCTTGCACTTTTTGTAAAAATTGGCTTGCTTTTTTGATATAATCCACCGCAAAATCCTTGCTCGGTGCGTTTTTTTGAATCTGATATATCAAATCTGCAAATGTCCCATCCAGACTGATCTTTCCACTAGCAACAAATTCTTCGTCAAATTGACTAATAATACCTGCGTGCGTATTGGTCTTTTTATTTTCTGCCAACAATAATGCTTTAGCAGAATTCACTAATGAGCTATAGGCATGATATACTGCATCAGAATATATCCCATTTTCAAAAGACCCTTTTGCATTCTCAATCTTTTCTTCGCTTTCTAAAAACAACGTGGCAATTAAATCAATAACCACACCTGCACATTCTCCAACTCCAATGGCTTTTACATATTCCTCTTCTGTTCCCCAATCAATAAAATCTTCTTGAGTCAGATTATCAACATTAGATAAATCTGTAAGGAAATTATAAAAATATTTTTCTCCTTTATCCGCATAGTAGTCTACAAAGGTCTTACCATTTGCATTTTCTTCAAAATCGTTAAGTATTCTACGTAATGCTTCTGGCCCTCTTCTGCTCGGTATTTTTACAACTTTATCTGCAAAACGACCTTTTCCATCACCCAAATTTCCTCCTCCTAATAACACTTGCAAAGCCGGAGCTACCAATTTATCTTTGGTTCTTACTGACATTCCTTGGAAACCAATATTAGCCATATTATGCTGTCCGCAAGCATTCATACATCCACTAATTTTGATTACCAAGTCTTCTTTCTCCAAATATTGTGGATATTCGGTTTTGATTACTCTTTCTAACTCCTCAGCAATACCTGTACTGCTTGCAATTCCTAAGTTACACGTGTCGGTTCCGGGGCATGCGGTAATATCCACTGCTTTGTTATACCCTGCTTCTACAAAACCAAGCTTCTCCAATTCCTGATAAAAAAACGGGAGCAATCCTTCTTTTACAAAGGGAATTAAAATATTTTGCCGTAGTGATAATCTAATTTCTCCAGCAGCATATTTCTCGACCAAATCAGCCAACAATCTAGCTTTATCTGTATAAAAATCACCAAGTAAAACCTTGATTCCAACAGCAACATATCCCTTTTGTTTTTGAGGTATTACATTTGTGGATTTCCATAAATCAAAAGCTTCTTGATCCTTAATTTCTACTTTAGGAATTTCTACAGAAACCGGAACAGATGACACATATGCTTCCGCGTCGATTGCAACCGTTTTTTGAGCAATTGCTTTATATTCTGCTTCTACTAGTTTTTTGAAAGCTTCTACACCAATATCCTTAACCAAAAACTTCATTCTTGCTTTAGCTCTACTTTTTCGCTCTCCGTAACGATCAAAAACCCTTAATACTCCTTCCATTAAAGGAATGATTTTATCTGATGGTAAAAAGCTATATAATTCATCTGCATGTCTTGGTTGCGAGCCTAATCCACCTGCGAGCATTACTTTAAATCCTCTAACACCATTTTCTATTTTAGCGATAAAACCGAGATCGTGCATATACGATAAGCCTGTATCTTCTTCTGTTCCAGAAAAGGAAACCTTAAACTTACGCCCCATTTCCTGACATATCGGATTTCTTAAAAAGAAACGAAACAACGCATCTGCATATGGAGACACATCAAACGGTTCTTTTGGATCAATTCCTGCGGTTTCTGAAGCCGTAACATTACGAACCGTATTACCACAAGCTTCTCTAAGTGTTACATCATCTCTTTCTAACTCTGCCCAAAGTTCTGGGGTTCTATTAAGATCCACATAATGAATCTGGATATCCTGACGGGTAGTAATATGCAATCTCCCTCTGGAATATTCATCAGAAACCTCACAAATTCTTCGTAATTGATTGCTCAACACCTTTCCGTATGGTAACTTGATACGAATCATTTGTACTCCTTCTTGTCTCTGACCATATACTCCACGAGCTAAACGAAGGCTACGAAATTTCTCTTCATCAATCTTCCCTTTATGGAATTGCTCTATTTTATTAGCTAATTCAATAATGTCTTTTTGGACAATCGGGTTTTCTATTTCTGTTCTAAAACTTTGCATATTCTTTCGTATTTCGACTTTTAAAAAAAGACATACTTCTGACTTTTGTATAAAGGTTTTCTTTTCTAAAATTCCAGTTTTTCTTCTTCTTGGTTAAAAGCTTTTATCTAATCGATAAAACCTACTCCCGAAGTATTATTGGTTTGAGAATCTATTAATATAAATGATCCGGATGCTTTATTCTTGCTGTAAGAATCAATAGCCAATGGTTTACTTAATTGTATCTGGACCTTTCCGATATCATTAAGGCTTAATGAATTTTTTGCAGTATCTTCTCCAGAGAAATCGGCAGCAATTGTTCCTTCGATATTTTTTACTTTGGCAAGAATCCTGCTACTTCCACTCTGAATGAAATAATTAGTTCCAGGATTTAGATCCCTGCTATCCATCCAACAAATAGTAGCAGTTAATTGTTTTTCTATTCGAGGTTTTTCTGATGATTTTACAATCATATCCCCACGACTAACATTTACGTCATCTTCTAATGTAATCGTACACGAACTACCTCGGCCTGCTGTGTCAAATTTTCGATCAAAAAAGAATATCTCTTTTACTTTAGATGTTGTTAGTGAAGGTAATACTGTTACTTCATCACCTACAGAAAGTTCTCCTCCATATAATTTACCTGCATATCCTCTAAAATCGTGAAATTCATCCTTTTTTGGACGGATTACGGTTTGTACAGGAAAACGAACCTCTGCTTTTTCGTAGACATCCTGAGCATCTAATTCTTCTAAATGTTCTAACAATGTTTGACCTTGATACCAAGGAGTATTTTCAGATACACCTACTACGTTATCACCTTGCAAAGCACTCACCGGGATAAAGGTTATGTTCTGTTCTTTGTAAGTACTTTTTGCAATCAATTTCTCGAAATCCGCTTTGATTGTGTTGTATTTTTCTTCAGAAAAATCAACAAGATCCATTTTATTGACAGCAACAATAACATCTTTAACTCTTAATAAATTATTGATAAAGAAATGCCGGTACGTTTGCTCAATAACACCTTTTCTAGCATCTACTAGAATGATCGAAGCTTGAGAAGTCGACGCACCTGTCACCATATTTCGGGTATATTCTATATGACCCGGAGTATCGGCGATAATGTAGCTTTTTGTTTTGGTAGAAAAGTAAATATGAGCAACATCGATTGTGATGCCTTGTTCTCTTTCTGCTACTAATCCATCGGTTGCTAAGGAAAAATCCAGATAATCAAATCCGTTAGCTTTACTTCTAGTTTCAATGGCTTCTAATTTATCTGTGGTTAACGACTGGGTATCATATAAAATTCGACCAATTAAGGTACTCTTACCATCGTCTACACTTCCTGCTGTTGCTATTTTTAGTACTTGCATATAGCTTTTTTTAATCATCTAACTGAAATCGCCCCCTCCGCCTTTCGGCACGTCCTCCACAAAGGGTGAGGAGATTTGATAATCTTACAATTTTTAATACAATATTTCCTGTTTTGTATTTCTCTTTTCTACATTAGAAATATCCTTGTTGTTTTCGTTTTTCCATGGCAGCTTCGGATCTTTTATCATCGATACGCGCTCCTCTTTCTGAAATTGTAGATTCTCTAATTTCTGCTACCACCTTATCGATTGTAATTGCATCAGAAAGTACTGCTGCAGTACAAGACATATCACCTACGGTACGGAATCTAACCAATCTCTCTTCAACTAATTCATCATCCTCTCTATGTACTACATCATCTTCTGCCGACCATATCATTCCATCTCGGATAAATGTTTTACGTTTATGTGCAAAATAAATAGAAGGGATTTCGATTTCTTCTTTTTGTATATAACTCCAAACATCTAGCTCTGTCCAATTACTGATCGGAAAAACCCGAACATTCTGACCTAAATCGATCTTTCCATTTAAATGATCGAACAACTCCGGGCGCTGATTCTTTTCATCCCATTGTCCAAAATCATCTCTTACAGAAAAGATACGTTCCTTTGCTCTGGCTTTTTCTTCATCTCTTCTGGCTCCACCAATCGCAGCGTCAAATTTAAATTCTTCTAAAGCATCCAAAAGTGTCGTAGTTTGTAAGCTGTTGCGACTGGCATACTTTCCTTTTTCTTCGATCACTTTACCTTGATCTATAGAATCCTGGACCTTTCGAACGATTAACTTCACTCCAAGTTCTTTCACCAATCGGTCTCTAAATTCTATAGTTTCTGGAAAATTATGACCGGTATCTATGTGAAGTAATGGAAAAGGAATCTTGCCCGGATAGAATGCTTTTTGGGCTAATCTAACTAAGGTGATGGAATCTTTTCCACCTGAAAAAAGTAATACCGGTTTCTCAAATTGAGCCACCACTTCTCTAAATATATAAATCGCTTCGCTTTCTAAAGGATTCACCTTTAGAACTGATTTTATTGCTGAACCATTGAGCTGCTCTGTTTTCTTTTCTAATACTTCCATGCTATGCTTTTGCTTCATTTATTAGTTCGTATGAATCCCACATTCCCTGTTATCTAAAACCTTTGTTGGATCAAAATACTTAAATTCGTTTGGTAAATTATGTTGCTCTAAATACACGTCTAATTCGGCATCACTGTAGTAATAAAAAGGACTAACCTTTAAGACTCCATCACCTCCTAAACTCAAAATATCCAAAGAATCTCTCAAGGCAGTTTGCCCTTTTCTTAAATTTGTGAACCATACATCAGGTAGAAAATCTGCCATAGCCCTTTTGAAAGGTTCTAGTTTTACTTGCTCCGTAAATTCTTTATGCTTCGGGTCATCAATATCAGGAATCCCCATCACCACATCTCTATGAGCAGAGGTTTGTTTAGGTACATATAGCCAAATATTGAGATTCAATAAATGAATAACTTCTTCTGCGTGCTTGTACGTATTGGGAGTATTATATCCTGAGTCACACCATATTACCGGAATATTAGAAAGTGACTTAGAACAAACATGTAAGATGGCTGCCTCATAAGGTCTGAAATTGGTAGTAACCACAGGTTTTTTCGCATTTAAAATAGCCCATTGCGAAATCTCTAATGGAGTTTTATCCTTTAGCGATTTATTCAAGTTTTCTATTTCCTTTTCTGTAAATTTCATTCTTAGTTTTCTATTTCTGTCACTTTATCAATAGTTGAGAAGTAAGAGTACTGTTATCTTCCCCATTTGATACGATTCCAGATTCTTTCATGAAAGAAATATAGAATCATTTTTGTTATAAAATCAATTGATGCGATTGAAGTAGCCAACGCTATTTTACCTGTTAACACATATGAAACTATTAGCGTATCTAGGGTACCAACCACTCTCCAACTTACCGCCTTTGCCACACTTCGCAAAGGTTTCTCTGAAGTCCTATCAGTCTCATACGATGTTTTTTTCGTAGCTACTTTATCTAATATCATTTGATCTACAATCATTATATCTTAAAAACCCCATTACCCTATCGGAATAGTAGATTATTAAACAAATGTATATATAAAATTCTATTCTTTAGTCCTAAAATCCCTAAAATATTACTAGAAATGAAAGAATTATGATATTATTAATAAAAAGCCTAGTGATTTACTAGATTATTATAATATCCCATAAAAACCAAAAAAAAGACACCTAAATCATACCCAAAGCTTGCTCTAAATCTGCAATAATATCATCAATATGCTCTAACCCTACTGAGCACCGCACCATTCCATCAGTAATACCAACGGCTAATTTGTCTTCAACAGCTAATTTGCTATGCGTTGTAGAAGCGGGATGTGTAACAATGGTTCTGGTATCCCCCAGATTTGCAGAAAGTGAGCACATTTTGATACTATCAAAAAAAGTCTTTCCGCCTACTATCCCATTTTTAACTTCGAAAGCGACAATGTTACCGCCTAATTTCATTTGTTTCTTAGCTATATTATATTGAGGATGCGATTTTAAGAAAGGATATTTTACCCAATTTACTTTAGCATGTGACTCTAAAAACTCAGCCAATTTTAAGGCGTTTTCACAATGTCTGTCCGCTCTTACCGCTAAAGTCTCCAAGCTTTTCGATAATATCCAGGCATTAAATGGTGATAAAGCAGGTCCTGTATTTCTTGAAAAAAGATAAATCTCTCTGATCAATTCTTTTTTACCAACGGTAACACCTCCCAACACACGGCCCTGACCATCAATTAATTTCGTAGCGGAATGGATTACCAAGTCTGCTCCAAATTTTATCGGATTCTGTAAATATGGAGTCGCAAAACAGTTATCAATAATCAATAGCAACTTATGTTTCTTCGCAATCCTGCCTAATAATTCTAAATCTAATACATCAACTCCCGGATTCGTAGGAGATTCTGCATAAATAATTTTAGTATTTGGCTGAATCATTGATTCTACGGTATCAATTTCACTCACCGGAAAATAACTAGTTTCGATATTCCACTTTGGAAAATACTTGGTAAATAGGGAATGTGTAGAACCGAATACAGATCTGGCAGAAACAATATGATCTCCGGCGTTCAACAAAGCCGCAAATGTAGAAAACACAGCTGCCATTCCAGTAGCAAAAGCATAACCATCTTCTGCTACTTCCAGTTTACAGATTTTATCAACAAACTCTGTAGTATTAGGATTGCTAAAACGGCTATACAAGTTTCTATCTTTCTCTTCGGCAAAAGCAGCTCTCATTTCTTCAGAATTTTCAAAAACAAATCCCGAAGTCAAATACATTGGAGTCGAATGTTCTAAAAATTGAGTTTTTTCTGTCTGCGTTCGTACCGATTGCGTTTCAAAATTTTGGCTTTTTAAGCTCATACTTCTTTGTTATTTACAACTACTTTATAGTGAATCGTTGCAGTTGGTTCTAATGTCTTTGATACCGAGCAATATTTTTCAAAGGATAATTGTGCTGCCCTTTTTGCTTTCTCTGGAGCGATCTTCCCTTCCAAATATACAGTTACTACAATCTCCTTGAATGGTTTAGCCCCGTCAACTTCTATTCGGGTTCCATCGACCTGAGCTCTATAATCTGTAATTTCTTGTCGTTGTTTCTTTAAAATAGAAATCACATCAATCGCACTACATCCCGCTACGCCCATTAAAACATATTCCATAGGACTTGGTGCTAAATCGTGCCCTCCAACTTCAGCTTTGCTATCTATATAAGTCTTATGTCCTCTTTCGTTTTTTAATTCGAAATGATAATCATTGTCAATTCTTTTTAATTCTATTTTCATTGTATCTCTTTTATTTATTTTATTTAGACGTTACCCGAAGACTTCGACTCCACTTTGACAACACTTCGACAAGCTCAGTGTGACAGCTCAGTGTGGCATTTCAGGCTAGGGCTTTCTTCTGTATCTTTTTATTTGGAGTACCTCAAGAACCTCAGTCCGCCAAATAAAAAAGGATGCTATATCAAATGTTTTACTTTCACGATTTCTTAAAACAAAAAAAATCATAATTGATAACCCAATTCACTATCCTTTTTCTGTTAATCTCAAAATATCTCCAAAAACTCCTCTCGCAGTAACTGCCGCACCTGCTCCTGCTCCTTGAATAACTATGGGTTGATCTCCATATGATTCTGTATAAATTTCGAATATTGAGTCGGAGCCTTTTACTTGTCCTAACGCACTACTTTCTGGAACAGAAACTAGTTTGACATCTAAAATTCCTTTTTCTTCAAATAAATCTCCGTGTAAATCTCCAATATATCTAAGTACATGGTTTGGTTTCTGCCCTGATTTTATTTTTTGATACACCAAATCTAATTCTTTTAACCTTTCTAAAAACTCATTTACCTCTCCTCCTCTCAGATTTTCCGGAATCAGATTATGAATAGCGATATCTTCAAATTCATTACTCAAATCCAATTCTCTTGCTAAAATCAATAGTTTTCTTCCTACATCATTTCCACATAAATCTTCACGAGGATCAGGTTCTGTAAACCCTTTATCTATAGCCTCCTGCAAAACCTCGCTAAAAAGTCTCTCCTCTTTAGAAAAAGTATTAAACAAATAACTTAAAGATCCAGAAAACACGCCCTTGATTCTAGTGATATTTTCTCCAGACAAATGCAAAAGTCTGATGGTATCAATCAGCGGTAAACCTGCACCCACATTGGTTTCATACAAATACTGCTTTTGGTGTTCTTCTAGTTTTGATCTTAATTGTTTATAAAAACCGAAACTTAATGTATTAGCCACTTTATTTGAGGAAACTAAATCGAATCCGTGTTTTACTAAAGTGATATAGTGACTGGTGAATTCTTTACTAGCGGTATTATCAATGGCAATTAAATTTTCTAAATGATGTATATCAGCAAACCTAATGACATCCTCTATTTTGTATTGAGATCCTTCTTTTACATCTGCTCTCCAAGAAGTTCCAATTCCATTTTTATTTAAAAGAATTTTCTTTGAATTTGCTACGGCAAAAATATTCAGGTCTATTTTTTTTCTTTTTTCGATATCCTTAGCAGATTTTAATATTTGATCAATCAATGTTCCTCCCACTAATCCGTGACCAAATACAGCAATATTTATCTTTTTTGCAATTCCGAAAATTTCTCCGTGGATAACATTAAGAGCCTTATGCAGTTGACTTTTATATATCACAAGGCTTACATTTTTTCCGGAAACTGTGTTATTAAACAGTAATGGAACCACTTGGTTCTTAATCAATGCGTTATAAGGTTTATGAAAAGTGCTTAAATCCTGCCCGATTATAGAAATTACTGACACATCATTTTCTACGGTAATTATATTTACGTCTTTCTTGTACAAATCTGCTTCAAACTCTTGTTCCAAACCTTTTCTAGCCTCTTTAGCACGTTCTGCATCAACAACTAAACCAATTCCTCTTTCTGAAGAACCTTGAGAAATAATACTTACACTAATGTTTTTATGTGCTAGCGCTTTAAATATTCTGGCATCAACACCTACTTTTCCTAACAAACCTCTTCCTTCTAGATTAATTAAAGAAACATTTTCTAAAACCGAAAGTGATTTGATTCCATTTCCATGGTTTTCTGCAGTAATTAATGTTCCTTCATTTTTAGGGTCAAAAGTGTTTAAGATCCTTAACGGAATATTTTTCTCTATTAAAGGAATAATCGTCTTTGCATGCAAAATATTAGCTCCAAAATAAGCCAATTCATTTGCCTCTATAAATGATAGTTTTTTAATTTTTTTTGCATCCAATACTAAATCAGGATCCGCTGTATAAATACCATTTACGTGGGTAAAATTTTGCAATTCTTCTGCATCCAGATAATTAGCCAATAAGGCTGCTGTATAGTTACTACCATTTCTGCCAAGTGTAGTCGTTTCATTATTCTCATTTGATGCGATAAAACCGGTTACTACATTTACGGTAGTACCATTATATTTTTTAAAATGTTCAATCACATTTTGTTTTGATAATTTATCCAAAGGTTGTGCTTCACCAAATGCACCATCGGTTTTAATTAACTCTCTACTATCGGTAAAGTGAGCATTAATACCTTTTTCTTTAAGGATGTGTGTAATCAATTTTGCAGAAATTACTTCTCCTTGTGATAACACCTGATCCTTGATCCTTTTGCTATAATCACCCAATAGAGATACTCCTTCAAAAAGCTTTTGTAAGGTTTCAAATTCTTCATCCGCATTGAACGATGAGTAATCAGACAATTGATATTTTTTAAAGGCCTCTAATTGCTGTTGATAGCTTTCATTTTTAACTGCTTTATTCAAAATGTCCTCTAACTCATCTGTAGACTTTCCTCTTGCAGAGAGTACCACAGTTATTCTTTCGCCGTTAAGCACTTTATGTTCAATGATATCGACTACTTTATCAATTCCATCGCCATTTGCCAGCGATTTTCCTCCAAATTTTAATACTTTCATTGCGATCTTATATCAAAATATCTCTTGCAACAACTCACTAAGTTGTTCAAATTCTATTAAAAAAGCATCGTGTCCATGCACGGAATCAATTAAATGATGCCAAACGTTTTGTTTTACTTGCTTTAATTCATTAAAAGTAATTCTATCCTCTGCGGCAGTAAAAAAACCGTCAGAATTCACACTGATGATGTGAATATTAGATTGGATAGTACCAGCAATCTCTTTAAAACTGCCTCTTCCTGTTGTAATATCTATATTCGCTAAAATGTGATTTAATTTCTTATACGATGAAAGAGTAAATCGTTCGTCCAATTTTTTTCCATGATGCAATAACCAACTTTCAACATTATACATATCCATTTCATTATTATAACTTCTGTCAAACTTTTGTTTAAATGATTCAGGAGACCTGTAAATCAGCATCGCGTGTAATCGAGCATCATGTACCGGGTTTTCAGAATTTAACAGAATCTGTTCCTGCACAAGACAATTAGCTTTTAACCAATCGGACGATTTCCAGTCCGTTGCGACCGGAACTAAATGCTCGATCAAATTAGGCTCTAAGGCAGCAAGTTCCCAGGCAATCCCACCTCCTACCGATCCACCGATGGCTGCATGAAGTTTAGCAATGTTCAATCGTTTTAATCCTTTTGCAAAAATCGCAGCGATGTCTCTCGCATTAAAAAGTTTATAATCAGAAATTAAATTTTCTGTTTCTCTATCATACCCATTACCCGGAATATTAAAAGACAGAATAGTGTACCTGTCAGTGTCAATACATTTCCCTTTGCCAATCAATCCGTTCCACCAACCATTTGGACCACAAACCGTTGAATTACCAGTCAACGCGTGATTGACTAGAACCACCGGAGCATCTTGAAGAGGTCTTCCAAATACTTCATAAGACAATGGTAATTCATTAATAATCTGTCCTTTTGTGGTGATGAAATTTAATATTTGAACTTTTTGGAGCATAAACTAGGTCATTTTAACAACTTGTGATAGAAGTTCTTACAATCTGCAAGTAAAGTATGGTAAACTCGGTACTAAAAATGATTATTTTACTTTTTCGGTCACTTCGACAAATGCATTTTTTAAGTCGGTTTTTAAATCTTCTATATCTTCTAATCCAACCGAGAGTCTAATCAAATCTTGAGTAACTCCTGTAGACTCCTGTTGTTCAGAGCTTAATTGCTGATGGGTAGTACTTGCGGGATGGATTATCAATGACTTAGAATCTCCGATATTTGCCAATAAAGAGAAAATCTTGGTTTCATTGGCTACTGTTTTAGCAGCATCAAAACCTCCCTTAATACCAAAAGTTATAATACCACTTTGCCCTTTTGGAAGGTATTCTTTTGCGAGCTTATGATAAGGATCATTTTCTAATCCAGGGTATTTTACCCACGCAACTTCATCCTGATCTTTTAACCAAGTAGCTAATGACAATGCATTTTCACTATGTTTTTTAATTCTGATTTCTAGAGTTTCTAAGCCTTGTAAAATCTGAAAAGCATTGAACGGGCTTAAAGCAGCTCCATGATCTCGCAACCCTTCTATTCTAACCTTTGCAATAAATGCTGCAGGACCTAAAGCATCGTGGTACACTAATCCGTGATATCCAGGAGAAGGTTCTGTAAACTCAGGAAATTTACCACTTGACCAATCAAAAGTTCCCGCATCAATAATTACACCACCAAGCGAAGTTCCGTTACCACTGATATATTTAGTTAAAGAATGAATTACGATATTCGCTCCATATTCGATAGGGTTTAACAAAGCTGGTGTCGCTACGGTATTATCTACAATTAATGGGACTTTATATGCTTTTGCCTCTGCAGAAATCGCTTTAAGATCTAAAACATCTAGCTTTGGATTACCCAAGGATTCTACAAAAAATGCTCGGGTATTTTCTTTTACGGCATTTTTAAAATTTTCTGGATTTGATGGATCCACAAAAGTTGTCGTAATTCCAAATCTGGGGAGTGTAACATTTAATAGATTATAGGTTCCGCCATATAAGCTGCTAGAAGCCACGATATGATCACCGGATTTTAGTAAGGTAAGTAGTGCCGTGTTAATTGCGGCCGTCCCAGATGCTGTTACCACTGCTGCAATGCCTCCTTCTAAAGCGGCTAAACGTTGCTCAAGAATATCATTGGTTGGGTTATTTAATCGGGTATAGATAAACCCAGGCTCTGATAAATTGAACAAATTAGCTGCGTGATCCGCATTATGAAATACGTATGATGTAGTTTGGTAAATAGGAACTGCTCTTGTTCCTCCGTTTAATGTTACATCGTGGCCAGCGTGTAAAGCTTCTGTTGCAAATTTTTGTGCACTCATAATTTTCTATTTTAAATTTTAAATAATTAATAAAATTCAAATACATCAAACACTAATTAGTGTGTGGTTATAGAAAATTAAAAAGAAAGGAAAACGACAATTACAAGAATAGCAATTGCATTTAGTTATCTTTTTCGTCAATGACGAATAGAATTTAGCACCTTCTTTACGAATAAAGGGTTGCTAAGGTTTCATAGGGTCTATTCCCTCCACCTTTCTTAATAACTTACTAATATGTATAAGAAACTTCGAAACAAAGCTAGTAATAATTTTTAATATCAAAACAATTTGTTTGAAAAATTGTTTTGATCGGAAAAATCAGCCATAAAACGAATTTATTATTGGAAGAAAATTAATGATCCGTTAAATACTTTCGAATATTATCATTTTTTTTACCTTTGCCGAAATGGTAAAAAGGGATAGATTTGACTGATTGCAACCCTAAGAAGCTGAAAATAGTAGTATTCAAACAAGAATATGTGATAAATTCAGTAAATAAATGCTAAAGCAGTTCGATATTATATAGTTCTTGTCGAAAGCTTCTTTATTGCAATCCAGTCATAATTTATTGTAGTTTATTCTATAAAAACAAAAAAGAATGGCATATTTATTTACTTCAGAAAGCGTATCTGAAGGACATCCGGATAAGGTAGCAGATCAAATTAGTGATGCTTTATTAGATAACTTTTTAGCTTTTGATAAAGATTCAAAAGTTGCTTGTGAAACGTTAGTAACTACAGGTCAAGTAGTGCTTGCGGGAGAGGTTAAATCCAAAACATATCTTGATGTACAGCAAATTGCACGAGAGGTAATTAATGAAATCGGATATACGAAAGGAGCTTATCAATTTAGCGGTGATTCTTGCGGTGTAATATCTCTTATTCACGAACAATCTCAGGATATTAATCAAGGTGTTGATAGAGAAACCAAAGAAGAACAAGGTGCAGGTGATCAAGGAATGATGTTTGGATATGCCACTAAAGAAACTGAAAACTACATGCCATTAGCTTTAGATATTTCTCATAAGATTCTTATAGAGTTGGCTAAACTTAGGAGAGAAGGTACCGAGATTCCATACTTACGTCCAGACTCTAAAAGTCAGGTTACTATAGAATATAGTGATGATAATGTTCCACAACGCATAGTGGCGATTGTAGTTTCTACCCAGCACGATGATTTTGACATAGATGATGATGTGATGTTGGCTAAAATTAAAAGCGATATTGTTTCTATATTAATGCCAAAAGTAATAGCTCAATTACCAAAATACGTTCAGGATTTATTTAACGATCAGATAACCTATCATATCAATCCTACAGGCAAGTTTGTTATTGGAGGCCCACACGGAGACACGGGGCTAACCGGTCGCAAAATAATTGTCGACACCTATGGTGGTAAAGGAGCTCACGGTGGTGGGGCTTTCTCTGGAAAAGATCCTAGTAAAGTAGATCGTTCTGCGGCTTATGCCTCTAGGCACATAGCCAAGAATTTAGTGGCTGCAGGCGTTGCAAGTGAAGCATTGGTGCAAGTTTCATATGCTATTGGAGTTGTAGAACCCACTTCAATCTTTGTAGACACGTATGGCACTAGTACTTTAGGTATTACAGACGGGGAAATTGCTGAGAAAGTTGCTAAAATTTTTGATATGCGACCTGCTGCTATCGAAGAACGCCTTAAACTACGTAATCCTATTTACAAGGAAACCGCTGCTTATGGACATATGGGAAAGGAACCAAAACTGATCACCAAAGTTTTTGAAAGTCCGTACTCCGGTAGAGTAGAAAAACAGGTAGAATTATTTACCTGGGAAAAATTAGATTATGTAGATCAGGTAAAAAAGGCGTTTCAAATCTAAATTTATAATTAATTTCACGTAAATTTGTAGCCTCCAATACTTTATAGAATATTTCTAAAATAATCAAGACCTATTTTAGAGATCAGATACTATAAGAAAACCTACGAATACTAAATCATTGAAGAGACTTTTGTGGTAAACAAATATCTTTGACTCCAATGATTAAATGATCAAAAAAAGTATTGAAATGAGATTAAAAATTGGAATCACTCTTACATTGTTTTTTATTTACAGTCTTTCCTATGGACAAGATTATAAAAACAATACAAAATCCATTAAAGAAGTTGATATCAAGATCGAAGAAGGACAATATAGCGCAGATGATTCTTTAGCTGCGGATAGGTTAATCATCGAAAGTCCTGATAAAGCTGATTTAACATCAAACTATACTGCTTTTACAGATGAAGAATGGATAAAAATTAAAAGGCAAATCCAAAATAATAAAAAAAGAGTTATCAATAACAATGAGGTTTTTGTTTCTAAAACTGTGGATACGGTTTATGTTACCGTTCCAAGTTTTACCAATAAATCTCAATTATCAGGTTGGTAAAACTTTAAGATATTATCAGAATAAACTAAGGACCGCTATTGATAGTGGTCTTTTTTTATTACCTAGAATCGTTCTAAAAAGCTGTTTTTCTATCTAAAGGGGGTAATTCCTAAACAAAAAAGGGTTGTTTTCCCTCTGGTAACACTCTTTCATAAACCTTAATTTAGCTACTGTAAATCAAATGATTATAAAATAAAAAACTATGAAATTAAGAATATTAATAATGATAGCTTTGATATGGATCGGACAAAGCGCATTTGGGCAAACTACAGAATCAAAAAATAATTCGACCGATAAGAATTCGAAAAGCACAACAGTATTAGCTAAGGACACTTTGATTACTAATGTTTCAGAACAAGAATCATCATCTAAGGATAATAGCCTTTATTATAGTGAAAAAGAGTGGAAAAAAATAAAACGACAAATTCGAAGAAATAGAAAAAGAATTACAAGCAGTAAGGAGGGAATACATACTTCTAAACGATTAGACACGATCTATTTGGAAATTAAAGTCCCTGCAACAAACACACAAATTACCGATTGGTAGATCCTTTAAAATCTATCATTATAATCACAACGATTGAGAGATATTTTTTTATTAAAAATAGGGGTATTTACCTGTCATTAATATTATGGTTTTAATGTAAATTGGGTTCAAATTTTATTCGTAGCTTCATACAAACTTTACTGACGACTATTTTATAGCCTTTGCTATGGTATTATTTAATTCGTTCTCTTGCGCTTAAGTAATTAAAAAATAGAATATTAACAACTTAAAACCATACCCGTCATGCCAAAGTCAAATTATTGCTTAATCGATCCGGATGGAGGTTCTCTAAAAGTTAGAGTAACCGCTAACAACGGGATTAGATCAGGATCTATTTTTGTTTTATGGGAAATCCAGAATGGAAAATGGGAAAAAAAAGAAAAGTTTAAAGTCATTACTGGTGATGATGGAGTTGATGAGTTTATTCTGTTAGAAAAACCGGATGATATTGAAAATGATTCTCTCGCCTGGTCTATAAATGCCTGTTCTTCTACTAACAATGTTTTACGAGGAGAATTTAGTATTACAATTATTCAGGATGGAAAAGATCGCTGGAACAAAGAATCCTCTCGCCTTGTTCCAAAATGTTCAGATGGTAAACAACTTCAATTTGGAAGTCACGTTATCTTTAAACACATGATTTCAGAACATATCTCAACCGCTGACTTATGGAAAGATACAGAATAAGTTTAGGTATATTACTATTCTTGTTGATGTTCATTGGATATTCACAAGAGACTGAACAACCAGGAGATAATCAGGATGCGTATACTTTTAAGCTTGATTATAATGTTCCAGAAAGTCCTGCGTTTGCCGTTTTGGATGCTAATCCAACCACCATTATGCGCGCAAGTACTCCTCAGGAGATTATAACGCATTTAGCTAGTAACTTTTTAAGTGGCAATGAAGTAAACCCTGGATTGGCTTTTGACTTCAACCCGTATCTTACATTTGGCGGAAGGCTAAAAAGTGTAAAAGAATACAGGAATAGTTATGGAAAAAGATTTCTTGCTAACTTACAACTATCTTTTGCCACTATAAACTCTCAAGACTTTCCAGATGATCTTTTATTCTCAGGAGGATTACGGGCAACGCTTTTTGACAGCAAGGATCTTATGTTTGATGAACAGTTAGGAAAAGATATTGATGGCGCTTTAAGCTCTGGTGGAACTGATCCTGGACCTATGAATGATAATAATCAAGGAACCGTGGTAGATAATCCTGCACTTAAACAAGCATATGTAGATGCCAAAACTCGTTATATGAATAAACCAGGAGGTTCTCTTGCACTTGGTTATGCTATTGCCGGTAGAGCAAGAGATAATTCATTTAAAACTGATAGTATTGTTACCTATAGGCATCAAGCCTGGTTAGTAGGACAGTATGATTTGGGCAGAAGTGGTATGAGTATTAATGCCATGGTAATGTATAGATACGATCAGACTCCACAAACTACAGACAATGATGGTTTGGTAAGCGGTATTGCGCTTAGAAAATACGGTCAAAAACTAATTCTATCTGCAGAAATCTATCACGACAGCATGACAGAAAGCATTGATTTTGGTGGATATGCAGAAGCCTATCTTATTCCGAGCATTACCCTTTTTGTATCGCTCAAAAAAGAAACAAATAGTATTACCGGTGATGAAGATGTAGTTTTAAAACCAGGTATCAAATGGAATTTTAGTCAAGCTAAAAAATAATACGCCTCCCCACAGATTAGCAAACATCCCCAAAGATTTTAAACAACTTATAAAGTAAAATAAGAAATCATGGGAAAAACACTACGTGTCTGCCTTGCAATGGGTGGAGGAGTTTCGTTAGGCTCGTTTTCAGGGTCAGCATTAACAGAAGCATTAAAGTTATTAGTGCTTTACGGAAGGGATACTAACAAAAAAGAATATGATCAAGTCATTGTAGACGGAATGAGTGGTGCTAGTGCAGGAGCAATTGCGCTAACCATTATGCTCAAATGCCTTATTGATTACCGTTCGATGATCCCATTATTTAGTGATCAACTTACTGAAAATGATCTTCTTGATGAAATCATTAAAGAGTATTTTGGAGGAGATAGTACAAAAGCAGAAAAACACAAGAATAAATTTGAAACCTTAAAAGCACTACAACTTGCCCAAAAAATTCAATACAAATTATGGGTAGAAGAAGTGGATTCAGTAAAACTCTACGGAGGTAAAACTGATAAAAAATATGTTGCTAATCCAACAGAATCATTTTCTTTATTAGACAGAAAATTATTAGAAGATCTCACAAAGAAATATCTAATGACATCAGATGGTGTGGATATTTCGAGAAGGCAGCTTCTAGATCCAAATCGGGTGATTTTTGCTTGCTCTCTTACTAATCTCCTACCTATTGAAGTCGATTTTTTAAAAAAAGGAGTTACAAAAAATGGTACTAATGGAAAAGATAAGTTACAGCGTAATTTCCTAAAATCTGTCGGATCTGAAAACCATTCTGAGTTACGAGTGATAGATTTCGTTTTCGATGAAGATGCCATAAACCAGGAAGAAAAAGAAACAGATTCCAGATGGTTGAAGTTTTGTAATACACCCAATTCAAATATTCCTACCCAATTTCGGATAACAGATAAAGCCGCCTGGGCTACTATTTCGGCTTCTGCCCTGGCCTGTGGGGCATTTCCCATTGCATTTGAGCCTGTACTCCTTAAAAGATTTAAACAGGAATTTGGTGATAACAATGGCAACACAAACTGGCCATCATCGTTTATTGAAATACAAAACGAAATAGAAGAATACAAATCGGATAGCGCCAACATTTTTAAAGAAAATAGTTTCTTTGCCGAAGAGGGTAATAACAAATTGAATTATGAATGCTTCAATTTCCCGTATATTGATGGAGGGACATTTAATAATGAACCTATACGAGAAGCTTTTAAAATAGGTTCTTTCCAAGATTTTGGTCGTAATACTCAAAATGAGGAAAGACTTGTCCTCTTCGTAGATCCTATTGTGAGAAAAGAACAATATCACTCATTTAAAGTTTCTGCGTTCTCGCCGGTAAAAGTATCCGGAAGCGAAGTATCCTTTAAAAAAGAATTAGGTAAGCTTTTTGGAAATACTTCAAGTATTCTAGGTGTCCTCACTAATCAGGGGAGTATCAAAGAAGAACACAAAATAATCGATATTAAAGAAAACTTCGCATTAAGAAAAACTATTTTCAATTATCTGGATGCGAATACGGATATGAGTAGTAATCTAAATGTTGAAATTATTGCCACGGCTTTCAACAAAATTGCGAAAAACTTAACAAATGGTATTATTTCACTTGGAACCAGAGATCCAATGGAATATTTTTTAGCTGAAATCAGAAAGAATTGCGAGGATGAGAATGGTAATCAAATGGCTTGTTTTCAAATACTAAAAAAAGACCTAGTAGAACTCAAGAAATTAATTGACCAAAAAATAAAAAAATCAGAAACTCTTAAAATCGATGATGCATACAGAATTTTAAAATTGGAAACTAAAGAAGATAAAAATGGATTTGCCCAAACAGTTTTTAAAGTAATCGCAGATTTTGCACTCAATACCGACGGAAAAAACGAGAATGCATATCGTGCTGCAATACTACCGGTAAATAAAAACCTGGACACCATAGAGTTACCAGGTAGCGAAATTGAAGCATTTGGAGGTTTTGCATCATTCAAAGCACGTAAATATGCTTTTGAATTTGCCCGTCTTAGCACACTATTTTCTCTTAAAGAAAGTAAAGGTGGATTTCGACCTAACAGTGCCTTTATCGCAAATGAAGGATTTAAAAACTTAGAAAACAACATAACAAACAAAATCAAAAACATCGATTTCTTTACCAATGGAAGCCAATATGCGGGAGAATTAGAAAATCATCTTTTTAATCCTTCAGTTGTTCGTTTAAAAGGAGTTTTATTAAGCAATAAATACTTAAGATTTATTCTTCTTAAAGTTCCGTTTGTGGCCACCTCTCTATTAGGAACTGTAGCTATGCCACTTGTTTCTATTGGGTTATTTGCAAGTTCAATTTTCAAAAAATCACCATGGAAAGGTTCTAATATCGTAAACAATTTCATTAAGAAAAGTGTAGATCAAATTAATTACTTACCATTAGAACCAGTAACTATTTCTATTCTAAGTGATACTAAGCTCAACAAAAAGTTACTTGTACGTTGTGCTGATGGTAAAGTAGAAAAACGAGAAGCAATTGAGCGGCCGTTTCAAGTTTCTGAACATAAGACCAGATATCAATATTATTTTCAGGTATCTCTCTTAGAATATATCAAACAAGCCAATTCAATACGTCCAGAAACTGTATCCCAAAATGTTGAATCTTTAAAGATCAATTCTCAATTGATACAACGACTAGGATTGTCACTGTCTGGTAAAGTAAGAATACCAGGCAATATTGACGGTAACTTGAATCCTGAAGATAAGCGCAAAGAAATAGAGAAAAATTATTCGGATATTATTACAGAAATGCGAATTGACAGGGTAAATCTTCCATTACTTAATAACGCGATCAATGACCCGTCGACAGCGCTGCATTATTCGCTAAAAAATATTAATTACCACGTAAATCCATTACTGGAAATTGATCTTCAAAAACTAACCGAGGGATGGTATTTTAAAGAACAAACAGAATCGTTGGACAAAAAACTACAGCGCAAGACAGTAGCTTAGATCATCAGTATTTGATGGTTACACTGAAATAACCCCATAGATTATGGGGTTTTCACCTCTTTATTTGTTAATGTTCTAATGGTATTTTTATAAAACGTAAAAAAATCATTCACCAATGTTTTCCAAAAAAGTAGTAGTATATCCGTTACTCTTTGTAGCACTGTTTATTCATGCTCAAAATTATAAGTTTCATCATTACACCTTAGAAGATGGTTTGTCACAAGAAACCATAAATGCAATTATAAAAGACTCCAGAGGTTTTTTATGGTTAGGGACACAAGATGGACTCAATCGATTTGACGGTGATCGCTTTGAAATTTTCAAAAATGAGGAACTTCAAAATAGTATTTCAGGAAATCATATCACTAAGCTTCTCGAAGATGATCTGGGAAACATTTGGATAGGAACAGGTAATAACGGGGTTTGTGTTTATGATCCAAGCACTAAATCGATTAGAAGAATACATGATACAACGATCGATATGAGTGCAGCCTGCTCGGGTATAGCCAAGGATAATAAAGGAAATGTTTACATATCATTTTTTAATCAAAGTCTGGTAAAAATATCGAGATCTGATAAAAGTTCCCTGGAAATCAACGAAATCGAATTTTTTACTAAAATTTCGGCTACTATTTCCAGTTTGAATATTATTAACAACACTCTTTTTGTTGGCACTAAAGAAGGAAATCTATTCTATAGTGATCTAGACAGAAACGGTACTAATTTCAAAGAATATAAACACGAACATAATTGGAGAAACATCAAGTCTATTGTTAGAGACACATATGGGCAAGTGTTAATTGGCACTGATTCTGGACTCTGGAAACTAAACTTTCAAGAAAAGACTAGCACACAATTAAAAATTAAAAGTGATCCGTCTTTTACCAATCTCACCATTGCAGATATCATTGTAAACGCTGACAATATATGGGCAGCTACTGACAATGGGCTTTATCATCTAAAAGACTATAAACAAGACCTTTTGGAATTTGATACTTTTAAAAGGTATAGAGGAGACAACAATTTAAGCAACACCATTTCCTCAAGTAATGTACATTGCTTGTATCAGGACGACGAGTTTTTATGGATCGGAGCAAACAAATTGGATGTATTAGAATTCAACCCTCCTGTTTTCAGGACGCTTCAAAATTCAGATGTAGGCTGTTCTAAAAAACCATTTGTAAACAATCACATTTATTCCATTTTAAAAGAAAAAAAAAGGACCTGGGTAGGAACCAGAGGTGGAATGAACCTAATTACGAATGATAGCACCTATAACTTCAGAAAAACTGATAAACCCAACTCTATTGCATACGATGTGGTTAGAGGAATTGAAAGAGATATTGATAATAATTTATGGATTGCTACTACAAAAGGAGTTTCTATTCTCAATCTCAAAAAATTCTCACCAGACGGTCCTAATTTTACACCCCTTCTTCACAATCCCGTAGACGATTCTTCGCTTAGCGAAAATAACACCAGATCCATATTTGTTGATCGGGATCACAACATATGGATCACAACTTTCGGAGGAGGAATCAACTTATTTACGGGTGACGTGAAAGCAGAAAAATTTAGCTTTAAACATTTTAAAAACATTCCGGGCTATGATAACTCTATAAGTTCAGATTTGGTATTAACGATGATACAAGACCACCAAAAAAACTACTGGATCGCAACCAAAAACGGGTTAAACCGATTGAATTTTGAAGACGATAATTTCGAAAAACCATCTTTTAAAACATTTAGAAATATACCCGGAGACACAACTTCTTTGTCTAATAACTCTGTTTTGAGTGTATTTGAAGATTCTGACCACGTGCTATGGGTAGGTACCCAAAACGGGTTACATAAGTTTGATGCCAGTAAAGAAACTTTTAAAGTTTACGGTAAAAAAGAAGGATTGCTTAATCCGGTGGTTTATAATATTCTAGAAGATGAAAATAAAAATCTATGGATGAGCACCAATTTCGGTCTATTTCGTTTCAATAAAAAAACTGAAATCTTTTCAAATTTTAACTCAGGAGATGGATTACTAAGCACAGAATTTAATCTGGGAGCTGCATTTAAGGATCCAAAAACCAATGAATTGTACTTTGGTGGCATCGATGGTTTAAACTTTTTTAAACCGGAAAAGGTTTCTGACCTTGATAGAGAAGGCGCAATACTATTGACAGAACTTAGGATCAAGAATAATATAGAAGTTCCTTCTGCTAATGATACTTCGGTACTAAAGAAAAATATCATTACAACCAAGAGTATTCAATTAAAACACGATCAATTCCCTTTTTATCTAAGTTTTTCTAACATGGATTTTAGAGCTTTTAAAAACAATAAATATCTCTACAAACTTAATCCTGTTGATGATACTTGGAATGATTTATCCAATACTCAAGAAATACAATTTCCTAGCCTTTCTCCAGGAACCTACAAATTACAAATACAAGGAAAAACTAGAAATCAAATCTGGGATAAAGATCCATTGGAACTGGAAATAGAAATTCTTCCTCCCTGGTGGAAAACAAACATAATGTATACAGTATATATTTTAATAATCGTTTTTATTCTTTTTACGATACACCGATTTTTATTAGCAAGAAAATTAAACATTCAGGAAGCTCAAAAACTCAGAGAGATAGACGAACAAAAAAGCAAATTATATACCAATATTACGCACGAATTCAGGACTCCATTAACTGTTATTTTAGGAATAAATAATACGTTAAAGGAACGTCTGGCATCCAATAAGTGTTCTCAATATCTCGAACATTGTGAGATGATACGTAGAAATGGAAAAAACATGCTACAGTTGGTAAATCAAATGCTAGACTTGGCAAAACTGGAAGAAGGAAAATTAAAACTACATTTACAACAAGGTAATATCGCCGAATTCTGCCGGTATATTGTTTCGAGCTATTCATCACTTGCCGAATCTAAAAATATATCAATAGCTTTTTATACGGAACAAGAAAATATCCGCATGGATTTTGATCAGGATAAAATACAACAGATATTATCTAATCTCTTAACCAATGCCATAAAGTTTAGTGATTTAGGATCTGATATTGTGGTTCATCTTCATCAGGAAAATGATGATTTTATCCTAAAAGTAAAAGATTCAGGAAAAGGAATTCCTAAAGAAAAAATAACGCAAATCTTCGATCGATTCTATCAAGTAGAGCACGTAGACAAAAAAGAGCAAGCAGGAACTGGTATTGGCTTATCCCTTACAAAAGAATTAGTTACCTTAATGGACGGCAATATCGAAGTTGACAGCACACTGCATCAAGGGTCTATTTTTACTGTAATCATACCTATTACTAACACCGCAAAAGTTACCGCAGAATTTTCAATGAATAAAAAACCGTCACCAAAGACAAAAACATATCCACAAGAAACAGCACAAAACATAAAAAGCAAAAACGATCGACCACTTGTTTTAGTAGTGGATGACAATAAGGATATTATACAACTTTTATCAGTTTCTTTAACAGATAGCTATAACGTAGTTGCTGCAAGTAACGGTAATGAAGGAATGGAAAAAGCAACACAACTCATCCCTGATATCATTATTTGTGATGTGATGATGCCAGAAAAAGACGGACTGGAGTTATGTGACATCCTGAAAAAAGATGAAAGAACCAGTCATATTCCTATCATTTTATTAACGGCCAAGGTGACCGAAAATGACAAAATTGCGGGCTTACTGCACGGTGCAGATGCTTATCTCCACAAACCTTTTAGCAAAACAGAGTTGCTTGTACGTATCGAAAAACTGATTTCTCTTCGCACAATCCTTCAACAAAAATTTTCATTGAATTCTTCTTGGCAAACAGTTTCGGATAAAAAGATGAATACTAAAAACAAAGACTTCATTGATAAAGTACTTACGAGTATTGAAAAAAACCTGGATAATACTAATTATGGTAAACTGGAACTCTCAGAAGATTTACATCTTAGTGAATCACAAGCTTATAGAAAGATCAAAGCAATTACTGGTTTTTCTACAGCAATCTTTATTCGAAAAGTACGTTTACAAAAAGCTAAATTTTTACTACAAACAACGGATCATAATGTTTCTGAAGTATCGTATATGACAGGCTTTAGTAATCCAAGTTGGTTTTGCAAAGCTTTTAAAGAAGAATATGATCAGCCACCCAATGCAATGCGAAACTCTTTGGTATCCAATTAATACAAACGTTTTTCTTCTTTGAATTGCAATCATAGTACATGGATTTTTTTTGCAGCGCAATGATACTTCAAATCTATGAAGAGATACTTCCATTCATTTAGTAAGGTTCAGATTAATATTGTTTCGAGAACGAAATACGATCTCATAAAACAGTATTCATCTAAACATACAAAATCATGAAAACAATTGAAAAAAAAGATCCAAAGGGAAAACAAGGAGAAAAAACAGGTAAAAGAAAAACAGCAGCCCGTAAAACCCGACCAAAAGTAAAAACAACAACAGGAAGGAGTGGTAGATCTCCTCAAAAACCGCAAAAAGAAGCCGTAACTAAAAAACCGGTAAAAGACATTATTAAAAAAAGACCTCAGCAAACCCAGCTCAAGGATAAAACCATTGCCAAATTTAAAAGAGACAACACGGAGGTAAAATATGTGGTACAAAAATCTAATAAAAAACGTGCTGCACAAGCCAAAACTACTACATCTAACCTGCCAGAAACCAAAGAAGAGGTGATAAATGATTTGATCTGTACTACAAAATATGTTGAAGAAAGTGTAGAAAATGCAGATCAATACATCCTAAGTCCATTATCCAGTATATGGTTGGGTGCGGCAATGAACCTAGACGATTTAAACAGAGGTGTTTATTCTAATAACACAGAAGATAGAAGACCTATCACCATCTCTAATAGTTTTGGATATGCCGGTGAGAATTACAAAACCATACAAAACCCGAGTAAGCACAAAGTTCATCAGGCGACGGTTTCGTTAAAAAATCAAGAAATCGTTCAGAATCCCGGTACGCAAATGCAATTTGATCTATTCGAGGTAAACTCTAGTGAGCAATTAAAACTCCATTTTGGAGCAGAAGCACAGATCGGGTCAGTTAACATAGCAGGGGCTTCAGATTTTAATTTTACTACCACAAACAAAAATTATATGGCGGTATTTAAACAAGTATTCTATACCGAATCAGTTTCGCCAATAGATAAAAGTAAATTTTTTAAAGACAGAGCGGCAAACGACAAAGATATTTATGTTTCATCTATTGCGTGGGGAAGATTAGTTTTACTCACCATAGAATCCAGTTCTTCAGAACAGGAAATTTCTGCAATGCTCAATGCTACCTTTGGAGAAAGAGTAAGTGCAGAATTTCAGGCAGAGTACGAAAAAACGGTTAGTGAATCTAATATCCAATTGTATATTTTGGGTGGTGGATCGCAATCTGCAGGTACTTTAATTTCGGATTTATCCCAGTTAACCAGTTATATTTCTGACAATTCAGAATATCATCCACTTAATAATCCGGGTAGTCCGATTATTTATCAATTTACTTCTGCCGGATCCGGAGCTTTAACCAGTGTATTGTCTTCTACATCTTATCCCCTACAAGTATGTGTTCCATATACAGGAAAATATGAAGTAGAAATTCAAAATATTGAAGTGGTTAAAAAGAATAAAAACAAAAACCTGAATGTGTATGGTAAAGTGACCGTTAAGGCATATACAAAAATGAAGAATAAAACTTCTGGAAGTTATTCAAATCCACCGGGAGGCGCAACCGCCTGGAACGAAGGAAAGAAAGAAGCAGTAAAACTTGGTGAAGGCGAAAAAGAAAGGATCAAATCCAAAAAAGTATTGACGTTTGATAAGCTTACTGAAATCGACGATAAAGCGTCTTACATAGAAATCAAAGGAGACTTATCCGAAAAAGAAGCATTGAAATCAGACCATCTGGGAGTGAAAACAAAGAAAATTTATATCTATGACCTTCCTAATTACGCTTCATCTGCGGGTAGTATAAATGATGATAATTATTTAGAATTTAGAGACGGAAAAGGAATTATTAGAGTAAACTTTGGTATTAAATCATTAAATAGTTATTAATAAAACTCTCCGGAAATATTTTAAGAGGCTGTCTAAAAAGCAACTTTACTATGTCAAACTGAGCTTGTCGAAGTTTTTAACTTTTTGCTTTTCAAAATGTCTTCGACAGGCTATTAGTTTAGTATTCTATATTTATAGGAAGTTTAATCGTATTAAATTTCTGAAAAACCAGAAGGAAAAGGTGAACTATTTCGACTCTTAGACTTCGAGATCTATCCTGAGCATTAGTCCTTTCCCTTCTTAGGTTTTGGTACCATTTAGAATGTTAAGCTTAAGACTTATTAATAGCGTTAGTACACAGACCTTTTGGCTTTTCAGGTTTTTAATAGCTAAATTAAAGTTATGAAAAAACTTATTGTAGGGATCGATATCTCTAAAGATACTTTAGATTTTTGTATACTAGTGGCTTGTGATGTGCAGATCAAAGACAAAGGTGTTTTAAGCAATGAACGGAAAAGTATTATAAAGTGGCTCAGTCAATTTGAAAAACATCAAGTCATTTTTACTCTGGAACATACGGGGCATTATGGTTCGATCTTAGTCCATTGTTTAAGCGAGCTAGGGTTTACTTTTTATTTGATCAATCCCTTGGAATTGAAAAAATCATTAGGTATTCAAAGAGGCAAAAGTGATTCAAAGGATGCCTATCGTATTGCTGAATATGCTGTCACCAACAAACACAAGTTGACTCCTTTTAATCTACCTACCGAAAACCTAAGCAAACTAAAAGCCCTTATGACAGCTAGAGAGCGTTATGTAAAGATATCCGTACAGATTCAAAACAGTCTGAAGGCCAATACGATATTGAACGAGTCGGTTGATGTAAGAATGCTAATCAGGGAAGAGAAAAAGCAGTATAAGTCTATTGAGAAAAGTATCAAAAAGATTGAAGCTGAGATGCTGAAATTGATCAATCAGGATAAAAGCCTAAAGGATAGCTATAGAAAGATTACAAGGATAACTGGTGTGGGTCCGATAATTGCTATGAAGTGTATCGTGGAAACAGAAAACTTTATCAAGTTTCAAAACGCTAGAAAGTTCAGCTGTCACTGTGGTCTTGCGCCTTTTCCTTATAAGTCAGGAAGCAGTATAAGAGGGAAAACCAAAACCCATTTTTTAAGAGATAAATCATTAAAAGCAATGTTGACTAAAGGAGCCATTAGTGCAATACAACACGATCCACAGATCAAAGCATATTACAAAAGAAAGATTGCTGAAGGCAAACATCATATGAGTGTGAAAAATGCAGTAGCAAACAAATTAGTACTTAGAATTTTTGCAGTAGCCAAAAGAAATGAGCCTTTTGTAAAATTGGTAGCATAAAAATTTGCTTTTGTCTTAGAATGCTCAGTCTGACAATTTTAGATTGTTTACGCTTTTTAGACAGCTTCTTTTTATGTATTAAATAACCTATAACAAAGATTGTTTTCATCTTTTTTAAAGAAGATTGAGTATTCTTAATGCACTACTAAAACCCTTGCAAACACTTGTTTCAAAGACAATTCATTTTCTGATTTGCAACAATAACACATGCTATTTTTGATCATAGAAAGGATACTGCAACCTTTTGAAAATATACTACAATTCCATCCTCCTGATTCCTTCTAATATTGCTTTTGAAATCGAGATACAAAAAGAGTATCAAATCAAATAATAATATTTTAATTCTAAACATTATGAAAATCAAAATCACATTTGACAAATTGTATGTGACGGACAACGGGGATCCATCACACGAAACAAACGGAGAATTGTATTACAGTTTTAAAGTCAATGGAAAATCATTGATTAGTAGATCAAAAAGTAATCCGAAAAAAGTAAAAGACAAGGCGACTATCCAACTAAATAAATGTAAAGAACTGGATGTAAAAGACAACGAAACTATTAAAGTTAGTGGATATGTAGGAGACTCAGACAAAGGATTTAACGGAAAAGATGAGTATGATGACTTTTCTGTTATTTTAAAGAATTCTAATAACTGGAAAGAAGGGAGTAACTCCGTACATCTGGTAGATGGACGACTAAACGTTACGTTATATTATGAGGTAGAAATAGAAGGCTCTACAAACACCACAGGCCTCAATACACCTAAAAAATCGGCTTCGCTTACTTTGGTGTCTTTTGATGATAGCAAATTCTACAACTTAGTTCAGAATGCTCATAACAACTATAGTTTAGGTTTTGAAGGCTATGACAAAAGTGTGTTAATGAAAAAAGTATACACCTCCTTTCCAAAACCAAGTGAACACGTTAAAGATACTACAAAGAAAAAGTTTCTTGAAAAATTAACCGAGCTAGCAGATAATGGATATTTTATTGATGTTATCATCCATAGTCACGGGACTTATGAAAAAGTCACACTGGATGACGGAGAAGTAATCACCAACAATGATATCCAAAGTCTTGCTACCGGAAAATATGCAGGTGGTAAATTTCCATTACGTATGGTATATATGGTAAATTGCAATGGGTCTACACTGAATAACAATTTCATCAACGCCGGTGCCAAAGCTGTGTGTGGAGCCAAGTTTATCAACTTTATGCCTAATCAAGCCAACAAGTTCATCAGGGAATGGAATGATGGAGAGCGTTTTGATACGGCGATTAGGAACTCTGACACGGCTTCTTCCAGAACGGTGATGCATTCCTTGATTGTAGCTGATTCGAAAACAACAAAGTTTGAACCTAAATGTAAAATCTTTAGTACGGTTCTAGGTAAAAGCGATTGTGCAGAAGCCTACTTTACCAAATTCTGGTTAGCTAAAAAAGAGTATGACTCTAATAAAAGTGGAAAAGACAATATGAACGCATCTTCAAAAATGATTATTTCTGGTGATGCAGGATTGCGAAAAGCAGATAGACCTTCGTGGTAATATAACTGTTATATCAGATGTGAATAGTGTTAAAGGATTTAAGTTACTTCGAGTTATACCGATTACAATCTGGATCGTATCGAGAAACATTTTGAACTATAAATTTTCTTTGTTTTCGATATACAGAATCAATGATTTGGCACTCCAACAACAAAAATTTTTTAACATTATTCACATTATTTCATTTGTTAAAGAATAGGCGTAATTTTTGATATCTTTTCAAAACTTAAAAACATCTTGTTATGAAAACTGATACATACACCAAATCTGTATTGACTATTATTGCTGTTTGTCTAAGCATTATCGTGCTAAAAGACATTGATATCATTCCGAAAGCGTATGCTGAAGGTTCAACTACTACCTTATCAAACTATGGATTAGTTCCTGTTAACGAAGACGGAACAATCACCGTAAAGTTGGACACTTCTAATGAAATTGATGTAAACATAAAAAGCATTAGCACGTATGATAAGCTTAAAGTAGATCTCAACCAAATCAGCACCAGTGAAGAGTTAAATGTAAATATCGATGAAATAGGCGGTAGCTATGTTTCAAGTGGTGGACCTATCAAAGTAAAAATCCAGAATTGATTCTGGATTTTTGTTTTCGTTAATTTCATATTACCAAACTCGCTCGGAGTAAAAACAACTCCCCTTATTGCTGCATCTTCAAATAGTAATCTACAGAATGCTTTCCTGAACCGTAAAACAAAAAGAAAACACATAGTAAAAACACCACACTGGCAATAACCAAATTGGCCACGTTCATTTCTCCGACAAAATTGATAACAATTGCCCCGATTAACAGTGGTAATTGTGCAGCCACCGACCAGCGAGTCAATAAACCGAAAGCAATTAGAATACCACCAATTAAGTGTGCAGGAGCAACATAATGAATGACGATCATACCACCTGCAAGATTCTGAACGGGTTTAAGTAAGTCTACTAATATCTGACTATTGCTAATGAAGTTGATGCCTTTTAAAAATAAGAACACCCCTAATGCAATTCTAAGAAGATCTAATGGATAATATGTATGGGCATTAGCCCATTTATTTAATGACTTTATAGTTGGCATAACGAAACATGTATTGATTAGACCACTATAAGATACTGATTTTTAACGTTATAAAAAACTAAAAGAGTAAGATACATGGAGACTTATTGTCCACACGCAACCGATGTGATTTTACCTAAAGCTGCACCAATTTTATGTAAAACTTCCTGATTTTCAGTGATTCTGTGGCGCTGCTGTAAATAGTCTGGATTGTTATAAGAAACTCTCACGATATTTTCTACATCTTGCCAAACCATAATTTTCTGAGGAAGATCTAATCCAGTGCTTTGTGAATTCTGCATTAAAGGAGTCCCAAGTTTGGGATTCCCAAACATCACAATTCTAGTGGGGCGTAAATCCAGACCAACAGAAGCGGCGTTTGCCTGATGATCCAATTCTGCAACAATTTTCAAATTTGGATTATTGTTAATGACTTCAATGAGCTTATTATAAGTTTCTTCAAAGCTTTTTGTACTTTCTTTAGTGATAATTCCTTGCTGTAATACTGTTTGCATAGGTTCTGATTCGTTTTTTGTTTTAGACGAATCTTTCTCATTTTGATTACAAGATATCAAAGTCAAAACCACGAGAAAACCGAATGCTATTCTTTTCATTTACTATTATTTTTGAAACAAGGCTTGATTATCGCTATTTGCATAATCACAATCGTTGGAATTTATATACCACACAACCTTAACATTATCACTAAATTCATCACTTTTATCTACTTCAGAATGATCCAAATACACTTGTGTAAGTTCACCTGTAGTTCCTAAAACAGCATTCCAGTAATGAGTTTTTACAAGGTTTATGTGATGCTGTTCTCTGGATGGTGCTTGCCCCATAATTCTGGATAACTGGGCATATACGTGACCTTTATTAATAGTTAAAAACTGACCTTCTGCTGCATGTTCGACCGCAAAAACTCCGGTAAGCCCGTCCTTTTTGTACTCACTGTATACTCCCCAACCGACTCTTATTTCACAGCCTTGGCGAACTGCTTTTTTCAAATCCTCTATATCGCCTGATAAGGGGTTTCCTTTCTCGTCATTGCTATATATAATTTGCCATCCTTTGTTTTGACTTACTAAACTTTTTTTTTGCGTTGTAGAATTACACGAACCTAACGCGATCAACAAAAGTAGTAGTATACTATCCCTAAACATCAAGTTACTTTTTGTTTAAAGATAATCTAAAACCAAAACAATTTCTAATTCTGTAAAAGATTAACATATTCTTAGAAAAAGTTTTTTACTGAAATGAGAGAATTTTATTTTTTACCTCATATGCAAATAGCGAAAACCTTATGACGATAAGTTATCTAATCGTGTGACTCTCTGATCAGTATTGTTTACAATTAGATGGAAAACAATACCACATTATCTGGCCATCTCAAACTCTATTCTGGATACCTGCCGATTTGGCGTCATAAGGCTCAAAGAGAAGGCTTCGAGATATAGAAACACTATACCAGACGATTTAACACACTTAGATTTCTATCCTTTAAACCGGATATTAATGATAAAATAATGAGGAATTTTAAAATGAACTCCTAATTTATGAGTAGGAACCTCGGATTGTGCCACCTCGCAATAAGAAGAAAAACCGTTCTCGTGCACCGTAGGAGTTATTATTGCCAGTACAGGATTTTCTTTTTCTATATCTATGTTTACTTTTGAATTACTCCCCAAAAAGTCTTTGAGTGCATAAGTATCAGCTTCATTGTATAGATTATAATACATTTTTTTACTCCTGAATCCTTTGCCGTGCATTTGTACTTTAAGCTTTCCATCTCTCAGCTTTATATAGAAACTTAGTGTTTCTTTTTCAGTGTTTATTTTAAAATAATCGGTTTCTGTACCGTCAAAAAGTATATTTCTTGAAGTTTCCTTGCCGTGATTATATTCAATAATTTCAACGATATATGATTTGTCTTTTATGTTTTTTCCTTCAAAAATTAGCTTCTCTAAAAAAATATTCTCGAAATTAATAAACCCTTGCAGGTCTTTATTTTTAAATCCATATTCGCTGGAAACGGTTGTAACGGCCTGAGAAAACCCAAAAGTTGAAACTACTAAAAAAAGAATTACGGTATAAAATTTTGAACTCATAACAAATATGTTTTTTGATGATATTATTTGGTTAAAAAAAGCTTACCTTATCGAAAGGTATTATCTATAAAACTCCTTATTTTGAGGAGATTTTTTAATCTAGGTTTAAAATTAATATTGTTTAGAATTGCACGAAAAATAGGTCCAAATTGGCAAACATTTCTATAAATTATACTTGACACTCAATATCCAAAATCGAGGTTGTACAACATAGCTCGAAGTAGTATTGAAAAGTTCGTTAAAACTATCCCGATTGATACTTTCGGTATTCAGGAGATTTGTGACCGAAAACTTATATTCCCATTTACTGTCCGGTTTTTGATAAAATACTTCTGCATCCCAAAAACTATATTCATTTAAGGTAGTACTCGCGTCACTGTAGTTATAATAACTATAGGAGGATTTTAGAAAAAATCCCTTGGCAAAAGCCCAATCTAATCTTGCAAATGGACGGCTAGTATAAAAAGTGCTCTCTGCACCATTATTGTCATAATTATTAACAGTGATACTATAACCCAGGTCAAAATTTGGGCCTTTTTTAAAATTTGTAGACCATTCTGTTTGGTATGTCTGTGTAAGACTTATACTCTCACTTGGCAATGTGTTTACAATATTGTTAAAGCTGGACCAACTTACATTTGCAGATAAATTTCCTTTGATCTTTCCAAAAGTTCTTGTGAAATTTCCATTTACCGAAAGTACCTGATCCGCTAAATTAGAATTGATTGGTGTATTTACCCTATTAATGCCGGTAACTATGCTCGTGTTTTTTATAGGATTACGTCTATTGGAGTAAGTTATTCTTGCAAAAATGTTGGTGTAATTAAACATATTAAAACTAAAATAGTTTAGGGAATAGTTATCATATAATGCATTCTCCAGGTTTCGATTTCCCTGCGATAAAGAATTATAGTTATTAAATACATACCCTGCTACAAGATTATTGACATCCGTATAATTGGTAGTAATCGAATAATTAAATCGAAGGCTCTCGCTTTTTTTAAACTGAACCAATGCAAAGAAATCAGGCAATACCAGCCATTCGTTCCGGTTGATGGTGGTTCCTAATTGTTCATCTCTAAGGTCATAATTATGAATGCTAATCCCTGGATTGAATGTAAAAACACCTGTGATGAATTTGTAATGTAATCCTGCGTATAGATCCCTAAAATTATAGGTTACATCATTGTTAAATTCGTCTGTCTCAAAGTTATTCCGGTTTCCGGTATCCAAAATTTGAAAAATCTCGGAATCAAAATTTTGAGTGCTCAATGTTGATCCCAATGTAAAATTTAGGTTACTTTTTTTATTCAACACATAGTAATAATCCAGTTTTACATCCAATTTACTAGTTTGTACATTTTTTTGTTGATTGATATTATATCGTTCTGATTCTTCTAAAGGATCATAAGTATCTGCATCAGGATCATTGGGATCATTAATTTGCGTAAAAACACCTCTAAAAGGGATTTCTGATCTAATAGCATTGTAAAAAGGATCCTCTTCTTGGAATAGGTGTTGCGCTTCCAAAGAAAAGATGTTTTTAGCGTCTAGGGTATAATACGCATTTAGGTTCTGTTGGATCGAAAAAGGCGTGTTCTCTAATCTTTCGTTAATGTCTTCAGAAATATCTCCTCTTACCGAAAGAAATGTATCATCCTCTTCTTGTGTCGACAGTTTTCCAAATACATCGTAGTCTAATCGAAAATCATTATTAGGCCTATAACTTGCACTCATTTTTAACAACCCTAAAGTACTTTGCTGTTGTGTATTATCAAAAGTCTCTTCTATCGTATTGTCTGCTGGATCTGGTGTATCATCGATATAGGTTCTTCGGGTAGTGGTGATCAGATCTGTTTTAGTATTACTCACAATTCCATACCCGCTTATGTCTAATTTCTTGTTGGCAAACAGACTAAAATTAGCTGCTCCAAATTTGGTGTTAATCTCATTGGCACGGTCATTTTGTAATACGGCAAAAGCCAAGTCATCTGTGGTAATATTAAAAGATGTACCTCCTCTATTTAAGTTTCTAAAACCACCTGTAAAATTGAAGTAATCCCTTCTGGTAAAAGGCACCTCTCCAATATCATTAAAATCTGTAAGGATATTAATACTATACTTTGGACTGTAATAAAAAAGCTTTGGTTTTATTAAATATCGTTCTGTTTCTCCTACACCTGCTCCTGCAGTTATTTCGCCAAACCAAAAGTTCTTTTTTCCTTCTTTTAGTTTGATATTAATCGCTACTTGATCTTGGTTATTACGTAAACCACGCATTTGCCCCACATCTTCATAATTTCTCAATACTTCTACTTTATCCAAAGCATCCGCGGGTATATTTTTGGTGGCTAGTTTAGAATCTCCGTCAAAAAAATCTTTTCCTTCTACCATTACTTTAGAAACTGTTTTCCCTTCTACTTCTATTTCGCCATCCTCATTGACTTCGATTCCGGGTAGTTTTTCTAACACATCTCCAAGTTTTTTTTCACTTCCGGTGGTAAATGAATCTGTATTATAGACAAGGGTGTCTCCCTTAACCACCACAGGCATTTCATATACAATTTCTACTTCATCCAGACTGTTCTCTTCTGATCTCATTTCGAAATCCGCAGTGATATTGGTGGTGGATATAACCACTGTTTTATCATCAGTTGTAAGACCAATAAAACTAACTTTGAGAATATAGGTTTCATTCGCAGGAACCGAAATTTTGTATTTCCCCTGATTATTAGTAATTCCATAAGCGGCCATAGCATTGTCTGCTTGTTTATATGCAATGACGTTTGCCATTTCCAGTGAACTACCTAAAGAATCTTTGACAAATCCGCTAATCTGAACGTTTTGTGCAGACATAGTGATTCCGGCCAATAATATGGCAAACAGTACTATTTTGTTCATTTTTTTGATTGATTTATGACATTGTCATTATTTGACTTTTATACTGAGTCTCTAAGCCAGTAGAAGACCAATAAAGTCTTTATTTTCATTACACTATAACAACACTTTGACAACACATCGACAGGCTTGTCCTGAGCATTCTAAGACAAAAGCAAATTTTTATGCTACCAATTTTACAAAAGGCTCATTTCTTTTGGCTACTGCAAAAATTCTAAGTACTAATTTGTTTGCTACTGCATTTTTCACACTCATATGATGTTTGCCTTCAGCAATCTTTCTTTTGTAATATGCTTTGATCTGTGGATCGTGTTGTATTGCACTAATGGCTCCTTTAGTCAACATTGCTTTTAATGATTTATCTCTTAAAAAATGGGTTTTGGTTTTCCCTCTTATACTGCTTCCTGACTTATAAGGAAAAGGCGCAAGACCACAGTGACAGCTGAACTTTCTAGCGTTTTGAAACTTGATAAAGTTTTCTGTTTCCACGATACACTTCATAGCAATTATCGGACCCACACCAGTTATCCTTGTAATCTTTCTATAGCTATCCTTTAGGCTTTTATCCTGATTGATCAATTTCAGCATCTCAGCTTCAATCTTTTTGATACTTTTCTCAATAGACTTATACTGCTTTTTCTCTTCCCTGATTAGCATTCTTACATCAACCGACTCGTTCAATATCGTATTGGCCTTCAGACTGTTTTGAATCTGTACGGATATCTTTACATAACGCTCTCTAGCTGTCATAAGGGCTTTTAGTTTGCTTAGGTTTTCGGTAGGTAGATTAAAAGGAGTCAACTTGTGTTTGTTGGTGACAGCATATTCAGCAATACGATAGGCATCCTTTGAATCACTTTTGCCTCTTTGAATACCTAATGATTTTTTCAATTCCAAGGGATTGATCAAATAAAAAGTAAACCCTAGCTCGCTTAAACAATGGACTAAGATCGAACCATAATGCCCCGTATGTTCCAGAGTAAAAATGACTTGATGTTTTTCAAATTGACTGAGCCACTTTATAATACTTTTCCGTTCATTGCTTAAAACACCTTTGTCTTTGATCTGCACATCACAAGCCACTAGTATACAAAAATCTAAAGTATCTTTAGAGATATCGATCCCTACAATAAGTTTTTTCATAACTTTAATTTAGCTATTAAAAACCTGAAAAGCCAAAAGGTCTGTGTACTAACGCTATTAATAAGTCTTAAGCTTAACATTCTAAATGGTACCAAAACCTAAGAAGGGAAAGGACTAATGCTCAGGATAGATCTCGAAGTCTAAGAGTCGAAATAGTTCACCTTTTCCTTCTGGTTTTTCAGAAATTTAATACGATTAAACTTCCTATAAATATAGAATACTAAACTAATAGCTTGTCGAAGGGCTCAGGGTGACAGCTCAGTGTGACATTGAAATCCTATTATACTTAACTACCTATAATTTTAATACAAGTACTAATTCCTGCGTCCTCTGCCCAGACTACCTCTTTCTCTTCGTTGTGTGCTAAACTGCTCGATCATTTCTTCTACTTTCTCTTTTGTGATATCATCAAATTCCTTTTGAGACACTTCTTTTCCTTTAGTGGGTGCTTTAATTTCTTCTTTTTCTTTAGTATTTAGCACTATCTTATTACACAACACGGTAGTTCTTCCTTCCTGAATCTCTAGAATCAAACCCGGTAATCCCCAATAAGATCCCGGACCTTGATTTACCGGAATCTCGGGAGTATACCAGGCAATTACCTCTATTTCGTTTGATGTTTCGGATCCATTCTGGAGATTTTGGTTATTTGCTTGATTATCTACACCGTTTTCTCTTTGTTCTCTTTGTTCTCTGGCTTTCCTTCTCATCGCTCTCCAATCCATAAGTTCATTTACATTTTTGGTGGTGGTTGCCTTAAAACAAGTATAGTTTCCTATTTTCTTTGTTTCATTTACTAAGGTCCAATTGTATGTTACTAATGCGTCTTTGATCAAAAAGTTTTTACCATAAAATTCGCGTTGATCACAGTATTGACCTTCTTTGATATTTTTATAGTAATTGTTAGATGTAAAACCGGAAAGCATGGCTCCCCATCTTCCACCTCCGTCAGATGCGTCTAATTGTGCTTCTTCTTTGTACGTAGCTGCGCTTTTATTAAAAGTGAGTATAAACGTTTTTTCTAAAGCAGATTTCATTCGATCTGCAATCGCTTTTTTCTGGTCCTCAGACATTTGTCGTCTTCCAAAATCCATATCCATACCTGTTTTACTGAAATAATAGGCTTTCCCTTGAAAATCCTGTGCTGTTGCTAAAATGGTGGTAAGTATACTTACCCACGTGATTATTGTTTTCATGTTAGGTAGTTTTAAATTTTTTAGACTTAAGTATCCGTCTGCGGTTTAACCAACGAAGGTTAATTATATCTTAAAAAACTACCTAATATGAAATATCTGATTCGCTTTTTGATTGATGAGTGTTGATTATCCTCCTATTCTTATTTGCATACTATTTCCACCATCTCGATGTGGTCTTCTGTCGTGCATCTCCTTCAATTTTTTCTGTAAAATCTCTTCGAATTTAGTCTCTGAAACGACTTTGCCTTTGGTTGGAGCCGTAATCTCTACCTTTTTCTTCGGATTCAGTACTATTTTATTGCATAGCATACTTTGTTGTCCATCATTAACCTCCAAAATTAATCCGGGTAATCCCCAAAAAACAGAAGGGCCATTATTAATTGGAATTTCTGTAGTATACCAAGCTGTAATGGGGATTTCTACCTCTTCTGTTTTGAGATCTTCTTCAGCTTCATTGAACGAAATATTTCGTTGCTGCTGCACCATTCTTTTGGCAGTGGCTTTGTAACAAGTGTAGTTTCCTATTTTTTTGGTTTCATTTTCTAATTTCCAGTTAAACTTCGTAAGTGAATCTTTGACCAAAAATAGTTTCCCCAACATATCCCGTTGTGCAACAAATCGTTCTTCTTTATTATTTTTATATAAGATATCCGAGGCTCCGGATCCTGCAACCATTACTCTCACTCCCGTTGCCGGCTGCGGGGTTCCTAAACGTTCTTCTTCTTTATACACAGATTCGGTTTTATTAAATTGTAATGTATACTCTTTCTGAAATTGTTTTTTCATCATTTCATGAATCTGTTTTTGCATTTCAGAATTTACTTGTGTACTGTCTAACTGAATATCTAATTTTCTATTCGTCTGGTAGGTAGCAATCCCTTGAAAATCCTGTGCAACGATGTTTTCAGCAATGAGTAGAATGAATAACACTATTAATCTTATCATAATTGTATCTTTTTGTTATTGAAAAATTTTTGTTCGATGAAATTATTCTTTCACAAAGATGAAGAGTAAATATGAACCAAACCGTTAACCAGTGTTAACGAGTGTTAAGCGATAGTTTTTATCTAAAATAAGTACCTTACTTTTGAATTATGAAGAAAAGAAACTACAAAACGATATTATACTTTATTGGCTTTGTAATTATTGTCACTATCGGCATACAGATATATTGGAACTACATCAACTACCAATCCGGCAAGCAGCAATTGATTAATGAGGTACAGATCAGCCTGGATAATGCCGTAGATCAATATTTTACCGAATTGGCTGAGGAAAACACCATAAGTTTTATCACTAATGATTCTGCCAACCAGATCAATAAGACTCTTAGATTGGATAGCCTCATACAAAAGATCGATATCTCAAATAATAACTTTACAAGGTTAGATTCTATACGTTTTAAAATAGATACGTCCTACTCGGATTTAGATTCTTTAGAAACTTGTCGCCATATTGAAAATCTTACTTTAAGAGACACAAAATCACTACGCTTTTCCAGAAACTTTATTTTATTAAAGAGTAAAGACTCTGTTCAGGATGTTTTCAAGACACTCACTTCTAAAATCATTGTTTCTCTTACACAAGACTCCATTGGACTTCAAAAAATAGATACATTACTTAGAGAAGAACTATTACGTAAAAAGGTGAACGTAACATACGGACTGAAACTTGATCCCGAAAGACTCCCCGTTAAAACTCTATACGACGATGTAATTGCATCAGCCTCTTTATATACTGCGTCTAAGTCGGCTTATCTTCCTAAATCCAGCAAGCTCGAACTTTACTTTACTAATGAAAAACTTATTATTTTTAAAAAGAATTTATTAGGTATACTATTATCTTTCTTATTGGCAGGAACCGTAATTGCCTGTTTGCTTTTTTTATTAAAAATCATCAATCATCAAAAACAATTAGCCGAGCTAAAAAATGATCTCATTAGTAATATTACACACGAGTTTAAAACTCCTATTGCAACCATCAGTGCGGCATTAGAAGCTATCCAAAATTTTAATCAGGAAAATGATCCTGAAAAAACCAAAAAATACGTACAAATGTCTTCCAATCAATTGGAAAAATTAAATACGATGGTAGAAAAGATTCTGGAAACCGCAACGCTGGATAGTGAAGAATTACAACTTAATATAGAAAAAATAAATCTAGTAAATCTTATTGACAGCATCACCAAAAAGCACCAGACCAATTCTCCTAGCAAACAGATAGTATTTACTGGTATACACGATACTATTTGGAAAAAAGTTGATCCATTTCATTTTGAAAACGCCATCAACAATATCGTGGACAACGCTATCAAATATGGTGGTGACACTATTGAAGTCAATTTAAAAAATATAAAATCTACGATTATTCTTGAGGTAATAGATAATGGAACCTCATTAACAAAAGCCCAAAAAGATAAGATCTTTGAGAAGTTTTATCGTGTACCCAAAGGGAACACGCACGATGTAAAAGGATTTGGTATTGGATTATTTTACACCAAGACCATTATTGAAAAACACGGAGGAACTATAGAATTATTGCTCGAGCAAGAACGAACTAATTTTAAAATCACTTTACCTAATGGCTGAAATTATTGACATCGTACTGGCTGAAGATGAGCCTTCTTTGGGGCAAATTATCAAAGAAAGTCTGGAAACCAGAAATTTTAAAGTACATCTTGCGCAAAATGGAGAAGAAGCACTTGCTCTATACAAATCCGTTAGCCCAAAACTATTGGTGCTGGATGTGATGATGCCTAAAAAAGATGGTTTTACATTGGCCAAAGAAATCCGATTAGAAGACGACATCATCCCGATCATATTTCTAACAGCCAAATCCCAAACACAAGACGTAGTAGAAGGTTTTACGATTGGCGGAAATGATTATCTCAAAAAGCCTTTTAGTATGGAAGAGCTGATTGTTAGAATTAATAATCTACTACACAGAACTAAAACACAACAAAGTGCTGAAGCATTAACCATTGGAAAATATATTTTTGATTTTCCAAAACAGATACTGACTTACGAAGATACATCGTATCCACTTACGCATAGAGAAGCACATTTATTATTTCATTTGGTAAAAAACAAAAACCAAGTGTTGGATCGTTCTATGATTCTTAAGAAACTTTGGGGTGATGATGATTTCTTTAATGGCAGGAGCATGGACGTATTTATTACCAAACTTAGAAAAAAACTAAAACAAGACGATACCATCCAAATTATTAATGTGAGAGGATTTGGGTATAAATTAGTTTGTTAGAAGTTTCAAAATATCTTTTGAACTTGCTGCGATGGCGAGAATAATAATTAGAGGTGTTATCAAACAGCTTAAGAGCCCTAAAATTCCTAGTACTTTATTACCCTTTATAATAGTTTGGATTCCAAAAATAATTCCTAAAACAACACAGAGTATAATTAATAATAAAATACACAAAGTTAATAAAACCAATACCGTTTCTTCGTCCTTATTATTAGTTGACACCAACGTAAAAGCTACAAGAGACAAGATTGAGAACAGTCCTAAAAATATGGATATATATTTTCTATATTTCAATGATAAA
Source organism: Aquimarina besae (assembly GCF_042434905.1). NCBI lineage: Bacteria > Pseudomonadati > Bacteroidota > Flavobacteriia > Flavobacteriales > Flavobacteriaceae > Aquimarina > Aquimarina besae. The sequence goes on along the minus strand of NZ_CP170199.1, from coordinate 1,748,970 downwards.
TGATTTAGAATTGCAGACAACTCCCTTCGCTCCCGCTAGTCTTCGACTAGTGGCGTCCTTACTTTTTTAATCCTAATAAGTATCCATCACTATCAATTTCAAGAATAGTCTTATCATCCTGATAATTTCTAGCACTACTATATTTGTAATCTACTGGATCTGTTACAAAACCTGACTCTACCGGATTATTATGGACATAATCTATTTTCTGCTGAATCACTTTATCACTCCATAACTCAATTGGTTTGTTATGTTGTTGCCAGAATTGTCTATTAGTTATCGTAGCATTGTTTCTACCAGCCTTTTCAAACATCCATAATAGCCATTCTTTCCTGCTTTCTTGTGGATTATCTTCTATTGCTTGTATTACCTTCTTCGAAGTATACTTCTTAAAATCTCTAATTAAACCAGATGGATCTTCATTACCTGAACGAAAAACTAAATGAATGTGACTTGGCATAAAACAATAGGCATAAACCTCCATATTTTTTCTTTTCTACAATAATCAATACTGTTAGCCAAAATCACTAAGTACTTTTCTCTAGTGAAAACATCAATCCAGTACACCGTAGCAAAGCTTACAAAATACAATCCTGACTTGTTATGAAATTTATAGTTTCTACTCATCATACCAAAATACAAAAAGCTATACCAATTACAGTATAGCTTTTGCTTCTTATTTTATTTACTCTTTCTTGCCAATTTTTGACGCCACTAGTCACAGACTAGCGGGAGCGGGGGCGAGGTTAATTATAATTATCAATCAATTTTTTATAAAATGACTCTAGCTCTAGATTTTTACTCGATAATTGATCATAAAAATCTGAACTCATCTTCACAAACTCTTCTACGCTAACAACATCATTCTCAAAAAAGGTTTTTAAATTGTTTTCGGAAAAGTTTTCTTTTTTCAAACAAATAACCGCTATTTCCCAATTTCTATCCCCATAAATAACCAAATCTAAATTTTGAGCATATATGATAATCTTATTAGAATTATAAATTAACGCATCAGCTTCGTTATTATCAGGAGCTTCACTAAGTTTTTTTATATAACTGCTGTACTCTTCTTCTGAAAAATCAATAATATTAAATGATCCAAAATTTTTGAAAAAATAATTTTCAGGATCAGGATCAAGAGTATAAAATGTAAAATGATCCTGCTTTCTTTTGTTAAGATATTTTTTTAAAGATTCAAAAAAGTATTCAGAAAATAAATATTCAAAATCACAAAAACTGAAATTTGAGTAAGCATCTTTAAATATCATATCTGGTAATTTAACATCTTTATTAATAAGAATGTTTTCTACCTCACTTTTTTTATCTTTATATATCTCTTCTTTTTTTATAAATACACTATTCTGGATCATTTTCAAGTCTAATTTTTAATGTTGTTTTGCCTCCGTTTTTAGAATAATCAGCACTTGGCTTGCCTGTAGTTTTTGAGTTATCTCTTACACTATAGTTATTACTACCATTATTATAATTTGTAGCTTTACCATCCTTTGAAACGCTCTTTTTATATCCATTGGCTTCTAAATTTGATCCAAATTCACTTTTTGTAACATCTGTTTCTACATTTTGAACACTTTTGGCCCTCCCTTTATTTTTTCTGGCAAGTCTTTTATAATCAGACATTTTTTTAGCAGCCTTTTTAGGATTTAAAACTGCTAATATTACAACAGCAACAATAGGACTAACTCCAGCTTCTTGCATTATAGCATCCGCAACTTCTCCTGTAGCATCTCCTAAATCAGCTTCTTGTATTCTAGGATCGCCTCCTGCTTTCATACTGAATCTCGATCCTGGTCTTTTAAAATTAATATCGACCTCGCAACTTGAACATTCTTGTTCTGTAGTTTCTACAACTATTTCCTCTGTAGATGTTATATTACCATTCTCATCAACAGTATCTACATAATCAGTTGTGTCACCCCCATCGCTATTAACCCAAGTTAAAGTACCATCAGTACCCTTTTGCCATCTGTCTGACGGAGCCATTCCATCAGGATCCATAAAATAAATAGGGTTATCAAAAGCATAGTTATACGGAGAGTGTCTACGCATTTGCTCTGCCAATGGATCAAGATTCATCCATCGACCTAATGATGCATCATAATTTCTAGCTCCAAAATCTAACCATCCTAGTCCTAATTCGTTATTCTCTTCTTTCCCAACAAACCCATAGTTATGTTTCCGTCCAGTAATGGTATTATTATATCCTTTATGTTGTAGTCCAAAAGGATAATAGTTTTTTTCTTCTAGTATCTCTTGAGCAAAATCTCCATCACCATCTACATCGGCGTTATTTCTAAGAACGTCTATTTTACCATCATTATCCTTATCTGAGTAACTCAGTCGGATATTGCCCAGATGGTCTTTATGCTGGTAAATATACATAAAAGTTCCATCACTTTCTGGTTCTGTATAACCTTCTGGGTGATTAAAGAAAGTTAATTTGGTTTCATCAGAGTTGTAAGGTCCAGGAGGGAGATTATTACTATAACTAGCATTGTAGATGTAATTACCCGTATATTCAGTAATATTTGTCAATGCATTATTCACTACCCTTTTTCTCAGCTTGGCTCCTGTGGCATCATATACATAATTAATGGTATTGTAACTTACGATTTCCCCAAATTTTCCTCCTGGCGTTACTGTTTTTATAGAGATCTGCTCGGGTAGGTTCAAATGGTTGTAGGTAATACTAGTAATATCTTTGTTGTTATCAACTGTCATATTTCCATTGGCATCATACACAAAATCATTGTTGGTATTGGTTCCATCTTTAAAACCATACCCATCACTACCGTTATCTATTACTTTTAACAGTTTATTTCCTGCATCATACCTGTAATCCAAATCATCCATTACCCCATAAAAAGTCCCCCATCCGTTAATAGTTACGTGACCGTTCCTTTTTAGGTTCATAATGTTTCCATTCTTATCGTAATTGATGTTGGACAAACTATATCTATTATCTGTGGTATTATCGATAGCAGATTTGATTCGATTTAAAGGATCATAATCATAACGGTACCATCGTTTTGTATTATCGTTAGCAGTTTTCCACTCGGTTTCTGAGATATTACCATTGTATAATGCTTTTGCCGCGTGCGTGGGCGTATCATAATTGATCTTAAACGTAAACAAATCATCACCGATGTTATTTACATCATTGATATCGGTCAACCAACCACGTATATTGTATTTATAATCTACGGTTTGTAATGGAGCCTGCTCTGCATTCCCTACCTTTTTGCTTTCTAATTGACCAAGTTCATCGTATACATTATGAGCGATCAACTCCTCTGCCTGGTTATTGATCTGTTGTTTTTGGGTCAATAACCTACCCATATGATCATAGGTAAAAGTGTCGGTGGTCACAATAGCAGCATTACTTCCTTTGGTATGATTAGTTTTTACTTTTAATGGTTTCCCTGTAAAGTCTAATTGCATTTCTGCTTTATCCGTTGTATCCAGATAGTCATTACGCGTACCTGTCCAAATAACCTGTCCTTTGATATCGTATGCAGTGACTGTAGTAATCCATTGATTAGTGCCCAATACTCTTACTTTTGACCCCGTTGCCAGTCCCTTGGTGGAGTTGGTCGTATTTACTCCATACACAGTAGTAGGTTTGTTCATTCCATCACGATCAAAGGTATAATTATCGTAATAGTTGATAGTGTAAATCTGTACTATTCCATTTTGTGGATATGCATCATTGCTATAATACATTCCTGTACCTGCTATTGTTGTATAGGAAGTTTTTTTGGTTTCAAATTGCGCAACAGTTGCTGCTGCATCAATCGCTTGCTGCAATCCCGCACGTGTAGTGACAATCGGGTATTTGTATAACCCTGTATACACTACCCTTCCAAAGACATCATATTTGGTAAATAACCATTCTCGTTTAGGTCGTTGTACGGGATCCTGGGTAAGAATGGGTTGATCCAACTTGTTATAGATGATATATTCCCAACCCTTACCGGGGATTTTCTTTTCTACCAATCGGTTTCTACTGTCATATTTATATTGATATCCCAGCTCATTGAGTTCTGTAGTAGATACTCCGTCAATAACATTCACTTTTGGAGGCAGTACATAAGTAAGATTTCCGAAATCGTCATATACATAATAGGTATCGTGGGCACCCCCATCCCCTCCAGAAGGTTCAGGACTATTGAAGGTGCGTTTCAATACAACTCTTCCTAGCTTATCAGTATACTCTTCTGTAGTGTGGTTTTTACCATCAGCAGCTACCCAGTTTTCATCTTTGGTAATGTTTACAAATAACTCATTTTCCGGATAATCTCCTACTTTTTGTAACATCGGAATCACAGTATTCCCGGCATAGAAATCTACTTTAAAATAAACCACATCATCTGCCGCTACATTGGTTCTTCGATCTAGTTTGATGGTGTGATCATCTCCTAAAGTTTTTGCCTTCCAATCTAATCCGGGTGCCGCTTGTTTTAAAGGCCTATTTAGTGGAGAAGGTTCTACAACAGTTTCTGAATATGGATTGGTCGTATTCTGATACTTTGGGGTATTGTAAAAACTATTGAGTTCTGCTAGCGGATCTGTATAAATTGCTCCATTTTGTGTTTGATCTGACGCATAAGGCAAATATTCTCTGGTTTGTCTTCCGTAATCATCATACTCGTAATGGGTGATGATGTCCTTTGGTTTAGATTGCTGGATTAATTGATTTATGGGCGCTCCATTACCGTCAACTTTGGTTAATACTGGATTCCAGAAATATTGCTTTACATTCACATCAGTAGCATAGTACAAATAGCTTCTGAATTGTGAAGTCGTAGTATTATTTCTCCACTTAAAATCGTTTCCATTTTTCACCTTCGTACCATTAATATCGTAGACTCCGCTGATTCCGCTATTACCTCCTGTATACGTATGTGGATGTATTACCCCCACCAATAAATACCACTGGTTTAGGTTTGGCATATCACCAACCAAAAAATATGGATTATTATTAGCGGTACCACTCAGATTATTTACATTACGCGTACCGTGATAGGTATTTCCGTTTTGTGATCCGGTTCGTTTTACCCAAACCGTATACCGATAGGCTACATTTTTATCTACTGGGATATAATCAGTATTCCATCCACCGTCAGCATCATTATTGGTGTCGTTTCCACAACGCCAAAGCAACGATTGTTCTCCAAAAGGGTTGGTACCATAGATTCTTTGATTATCCACCGACTGACCATTCATATTAAATAAGGGTGTGTGTCCTCCACCAGCTGTCCAGTCGTCTGTCCAGTCCAGGATATTAGTATCTTGTCTTTGTCCACCTGCTCTAACGGCTACCGACTGTTTCGCTCTACCCAATCCATCGACATAGTTGACCGATACGATTTTATCACTCTCTAACACCTGGGATTGTTCTCCTTCTTTAACTTCTGTTTGATAGGAAGTGGTCTTTACGTAATTTTCTGTTGTTGTCTGCGCACTTAATGCTGTACATACTAGTACAGCAATAACTAAAAATATATTTCTCATCTTTATTACTGTATTAGTTGTTTTTATAATTGTACTCATTCTCTGAAAGGATATTTCCATCCTGATCTTTTACTTTTTCTAATCGTTGATGCTGGTCATACTCATAATACATCGTATATCCTTTTGGATCTGTCATACTGGTTACTCCAATTTGAGGATCGTAGGTGTAATAACTCATCTGAGCATTCGCAAAAAACGAATGGTTTCTTAAGGTTTCAAATTGTGATCGTAGCGTAGCTTCTTTGGTACTGCTGTTTTCTGTATTAGAAGCTGTTTGTATCTGATTGATTAAACTGGTCACCGCTGTCGGCATACCTGTATAGCTGGCATTGGCTATTTTTGCGATTGGATATCGATCCTGATACCCCCAGATATAAATCAGGGAACTACCGTCCGGTTGAGAAACTTCTAAGGGGTTACCGTGGCTATCATATTTTTTATAGTACATACGATCTTCTAGTGTAGCAGTTCCTTTGGCAAACTGTACTTTTTCCGGTAAAGCGATGCCTTGCCCCCAATCTTTATAATATGTTTTTTTGGTAGCAAGTTTGATAGCTTCACCATTAGATTTTATGGTCTTGTTCTCTGCCTGTACAACTTCGGTAAGCCGGTTGTTATTGACTAGCAATTGATATCCGGGATCTGTAAAATCTTTGGGGTAGTAAAACGTACTGCTTTGCGTAGCACCATCGATTCCTGTAGTTGTATTGGTCCTTAATAAAAAATCTACCGAAGGATCATATTCCATTTCATTAACAGCGGTAGTGGTACGATCTCCAAAATACTGGGTAGATTTTACCTGAATGGTGTTTCCTGCCATTCCTTGCATCAAGTTTCGTTTTAATGCCAAAGTAGAAAGGTCAAACCGTTCAATACAGATCGCTCCAGGTGCATTACATCCGGCTGGTCTTTGAGGGTAATAAAAACCACCTCCGGCAACGATACCATTACCTGCACCGGCACTACCAAAACCACCGCCTCCCCAGGCAGGCTCTAAATAACGGTAACGATACTTGCTAGTAGAAGCATCATAATAAATCTGTATGTATTTAATGCTGTTATTTTCGTTATGGGTTAGTGAAAGTCCCGCTGTAGAAAAATACAGCTGATCTTCATAAGTATTCTCTGTTCTGGATAGGGTATCATTTAAAGCAGTGTATACAGCATTATTTTTCTCCTTACCTACTTTAAAATCAGGAATAAAACTATTGGTAAAAGGACGGATATTAAGATTTACAATACCATCAGACCCCGTATTAAAGTGATGGGTTACATACCCATTATTGGTACTTGCATCTTCTATATTTTCATCGAACACCGATACTGTTTTATACACCACGTGGGGTTGGTTACTGGACGCTCCTGATAGACGATGTAAGGTATACGCTGTAGGAGTATCAGGTTCTGTTGTAATAACTTTGGATGTGGTATAAACTAAGGTAGGATTAAATATAACCTTACCAGGAGCATATACATATTTTTTAGCAGAAGCTTTTTGTCCGTTACTACTAAAGTTTACAACTCTTTTAATACGCAACCCAGCTTTTAAATAATTGCCGTTACTTTCAGATTCGTCTATTTGTTCCTCTCTAAATACTCGAACACTTGAGGTCCCAGGAAGTGAATTCACTAAAGTAATTTGATAGGTACCCGCGTCAAGGAAGATTTGTCTTCTATCCGCCGTACCATAATTGCTCCATAGAAGATTAACTCCAGGCTGTCCTGTAGATTGATTTATAATTAGATTATAAGCAATAGGATTGGGATTGTAAAATGGGTGATTTGATTCAGGATCAGGTTCTGTTGGAGGCCTGCTAAAAATAAAAGCTTCTCTATTTCCTTGGCCACTAGTTTCATACTCTAGCTCATAATAATACGGTTCTTCAATGGTAAATATTGAATGTCTAATTTTAGGAGCACTGCCAAATTTATCTTGACAATAATCACCACAAACATTATTGTTAGAAGAATCAAGTCCTCCTGTTAGACTTGCTCCCCCATACAAAACATCTCTTGTAACTGTAGTTGTCGAGGATCCACTTGAAGCTCTATGTTGCTCGTATTCGAATGAAGTATAGCCACCGGTTGGATAGGTGATTTTAGATAACATACCGATTCTGGTTTTAGAAAAATCGGCTGACCGGTCTGCACCTGTATATGTATCACCATTTCTTCGATAAGATGGATATAACACAGAATTATTTTTTCCATTGTAATACCCCATATAATCCTGTGACAAGGATTTTCTTGAAGGCAAACTGGCTGCGTTGTAATAGTCTAGTTTATATCGTTGATCCAAGGCATTACTTTGATTGGTAATCTCCACTGCATCTAGTTTTAACCGGATATCTTCCAAGTTGCTATTAATAGGATTTGCGGTTGGACTAATCCCAAAATAAGAATGAACAAACTTGATTTTTTTTAGAATAGCGTTTGAAGGAGAACTAGCCTGAGGTCTATAAATCAGTAATTCATCTAATCCGCTTGGTGCAGTTAACGCAAGATCGTATCTGTTTTTTAGTACGGTAGAAACAATTAATTTCCCATTATGTTTTACCTGACTTAAAAAAGACTGGTTCAACTTGGTAATTGGTTGAAATGTGGATCCGCCAGGGTTAGTAAACGTATTTCCTCCAGGATTCTCTGGCATTGGATAGATCGAATGACTTACCGGAGAAGAAGAGAAAGGCTGGTTCCAATAGCCTGTACTAGTATAAGTAAACTCGTAAACATCCTTCAGCGTAGGTGATTCCATTTTAGTCAACAACCAGGAAGAAACATATTCTTTGATCACTCCTCCACCTGCACTGGCATCATTGCCCTGGCTATGGGTTTCTTCTTTTTCTTCAAAGTAATATGTAGTACCATTTTCACTGGTAATGGTCCAATGACGAATGTATCCAGATCTATAATACGCTACCTTAGTTCTTGGGTTTTTCAACCCTCTGGCTTCTAAAGTTTCCATATCAATCACCACCATTTCGTTCAATCCAGGCGCCTGAACACTAAAATAGTCTTGTTCAATATCCTTATACCCTTTGTTTACACTTTCCAGAAAATAGAAGTAATCGATAGCTTGTTGTTGGGTGTCAAAAGAAAAGTTATTGGCTGTGTATTCTAAAACTTTAGGCCGTACAGCATTATGAAAAATCGTTTGGTAATCAGAATTGATATAATCGTCAGGCATGCCATTAACAATCCTGGATACCCGCCCACCAATGGTAAGGTTCCAACTTAATCCCACCCAGGAAGCTTGTTGTTCTACCTTAATACCCTGAGCATCATAACTCAGTTGCATAGATAATGGTAATTCTTGTCCGGGATATTGATATAACGGAATGCTTACATCCGCAGTTCCTGTATACAGACTTACCGGGGTGTTCCCAAATTTGGTCAAGGTAGCAGCTTCAGGAGCAGTAGCCGCACCGGCAATCCTAGAGACCTCTCCGCTGTAATCCACATTAAGACTTCCGCCGCCGGGAATATTTTGGCTGTAGATATTAAAGCTGATTAGTAAAATAATCAACAAAACAATTTTCCTCATAATAATTGTACTTAATAATTAATCTGTTACTTACTTTTTTTTGCGGCGGCAAACCTACGGGAAAAAATCCTTTCTTACAATTGAATTTTTCTCCTGCAATTTATCGTTATCCAAGGTTTAGGTTCAAGCACCTAATTTCAGGATGAACAGCACAAAGCTTATCCTCTATCAACAACTCTTTAATCATTTTTAACAATTTAACAATGCTGAAAATGATTAAATCTAGAGAAGAAGAATTCACCGCTTCATATGTATGTGTCGTATGAAATAGATATGTTACCATAGATTTTCGATTTTTTTTAGAGTTTATTTTCCAGAGGTTAAAATTCTATCGTTTATATCCAAGATAAGAATGGAGGAGACTCCTACTAAAACATTGTGTTTAAAAGAGCTGCTCCTGTAGTTGCTGCAAAAGGAAGATTTACTTTGATTAGGTCTGGATTTTTTTTTAAAATTCAATTTCAAAAACAAGACGATACCATCCAGATTATTAATGTGAGAGGATTTGGGTATAAATTAGTTTGTTAGAAACGGTCTTATTTTTGTACTTTGCTTGTTTATGAATAAAGTAATATTCCTTTTAGTTCTAATTGGGTGCAGTACTCATAGTTATACCCAAAGAAATGTAGTAGTACAAGATTCTATTTCGCTAGAAGCCGATCAGTTTTCAGGAATCGATTCTTTTGGAGCTGTCTATTACACAAAAGACAATATATTTTATAAACAATGGAATAATCAGCAATGGCAGTTTGGTGATTTCATCTTAGGTCAGCTTACCTATGTATCCATCCTAAACCCTCTTAAAATTGTGTTGTTCTACGAACCGTCTAATACTGTAGTATTAATAGACAAGTATTTGAATGAAATAAATCGGATTAATTTCAATACGATTTCAGAGTTTAAAAATACATCATTGGTTTCTCCCGCAAATGATAATAGTATTTGGCTTTTTGACAATAATACCCAGCAATTAGAAATATTCAATACCATTACCAACAAACCATTGGTCACAACACAACCAATTAATGAAATCCCATCTATATTACGAAGTAATTTTAATTACTGTTGGACACTTACTTCAGAAGCTATTATAAAATTTAATATTTATGGTAGCTTGATGGAAAGTATTAAAAATGAAGGATTCACAGATTTGAGAATCATCAACAATGATATCATCTTACTAAAAGAGAATAATTTGTACTATCGAACATCGGCAACAGGTAAAACAGAAAAAATAAATCTTCCTGAAATTCCTGTAAAACAGTTTTATGTTACTAACGAAATCCTTTATATTTACGACCAAAGTAAGATTTACAGTTTTGACCTAACATCCCCAAAAAATTAATCTATTATGCACATAGCCATTGCAGGAAATATTGGTGCCGGAAAAACAACGTTAACTAAATTATTGGCAAAACACTATCGATGGGAGCCTCAATTTGAAGATGTACTCGAAAATCCCTACTTAGAGGATTTTTATAATAAAATGGAGCGATGGTCTTTTAATCTTCAGATTTATTTTCTAAATAGTCGCTTTAGACAGATTCTGGAGATTAGAGAAAGTGGAAAAGACATTATACAAGATAGAACCATCTATGAAGATGCATATATTTTTGCACCAAACTTGCACGCGATGGGATTAATGACGAATCGAGACTTTGAGAATTATAAATCATTATTCGATCTGATGGAGAGTGTAGTAGAAGGCCCTGACTTACTTATATATTTACGCAGTAGCATCCCTAATCTTGTGGCACAAATTCATAAACGAGGTAGGGAATACGAAAATACTATTAGTATTGATTATCTCAGTCGATTAAACGAACGTTATGAAGCCTGGGCACATGGGTATGACAAAGGCAATCTGTTGATTGTGGATGTAGATCATCTTAACTTTGTAGACAATCCCGAAGATTTAGGAAATATCATAAACCGAATTGATGCAGAATTAAACGGATTATTCTAAAAATACAAAGACCTTTCTTAATCGAAAGGCCTTCTTTTTTTAAACTTAGATTAACAAGTTTCTTTTTCTACTTTAACGTCTTAAGACTGTTGCTCTTCTTCAGTTTCAGTTTCCTCCTTTGTATCTTCGTTTACTGCTTTTTCTAAAGATTTATCGAGCTCCTCACCAGCTTCTTTAACTGCTTGTTCTGCCTCTTCTTTAATCTCGGCAGCCTCTTTTACAGCTTCATCCGTAGCATTTTCAACATCTTTTTGTAATTCACTGGTTTCTTCTGTGGCATTTTCAGCTTCTTTATTCGTATCTCTACAAGAAACAAACATCACATTTAAAGTAAATAAAAACGCTAAGGCTAACATTACTTTTTTCATAATATAAAAATTTTAGTTGTTATTATACTGCTATAACGGTATTCTATGCGTGCTATTTCTATTACCTTGGTAATCTTTTCACAAAAAATCTTAATTTTTTTAACATAATGAATTTCAGTGGTTTATTATAGAGTATATGAAGAGATGATCTTAAATGCGTTAATCAAAATGGGATATACATTATTGATTAAAACCAATAGATCTTATTTTGCAAATAAAAATTAGTAGATGAGTTTTTATAAATTATATGATTTCCTAAGGGATCTCCAAGCAAACAACAACAAAGAATGGATGGACGCGAATAGAAAGCGATATCACGAAATTAGAGATTGGTATATCAACTGGTTAGACAAAATAAACCAAAAATTAGCTGACATTGATCCCGAATACCATGATACTCCTGGTAAGAAAGCGATAAATCGTATCAATAATAACCTGCTATATCATCCCAACAAACCAACGTACAAAGATCATTTTGGAGCTGGTTTGGATCAAAAAAGCAAGCAGGGAGACTTTTATATTCATTTGGGAACTTCTGAATCCCTGATTGCAGGTGGTTATTGGAAACCTAATAATAAAATTTTAAAAAGTATCAGAGACGCAATCGACTATAACGGAGAAGAGTTTCTGAAAATAATAAATAAGAAAAGTTTTAAAGACACATTTGGCGATTTGATTGATACAGAAGAAAAACTCACCACATCTCCGAAAGGCTTTTCTCAGGGTCATGCATACATTGACTTACTAAGACATAAAACATTTGCGGTAGAACATCGACTGACTCAAAAAGAAGTGATGCAAGACGATTTTGAAGAAAAAGTAATTACTATATATAATGAAATGCTTCCATTTAGAAGATACTTAAATGAGGCAGTAACTGTGTAGATTTATTTTATTTTCTCGTGTAAATATTCTACAATCATATCGGTTGCTCCTGTATTGCTATTAATAAAATGACCTGCAATCATGCCGGTCTGTTGTCTAAACTTTTTGTTATCGATCAATCTATTCATAACATCAGAAAATTCGGATGCACTTGATATTGAAAATAATCCTGCCAGTTTTTGAAGCTGTTTTGCTTCTCTAAATTTTTCAAAATTCTGACCGATAACAATCGGAATTCCAAAAGTGGCAGGTTCCAATATATTGTGCAATCCCGAAGTTCCCATAGCTCCGCCTACATAAGCAATATCTGCATAACTATATACTCTAGATAAATATCCTATCGTATTCATAATAAAAACCTGATAGTCGTTTAGCGTCTTTTCTTCTTTATCAGAGAAGAGTATTGTTTTTTTAGTCAACTTTTGCTTTAGTGCCTGTATACTATTATCTTTTATTTCGTGTGGCGCAATAATAAAACACAAATCACCTGATGCCTGATTGACAAAATCAACAAATATCTCCTCATCTTCTAACCAGGAACTTCCAATGACAACGCAAAGTCGATCATCGATAAATTCTGAAATAAAATCAACGTGATTATCCATTTCGATTTGATGAGAAACTCTGTCAAAACGGGTGTCACCACTTATAGTTACATTATTAAAACCTACCTGATTTAGTAGCTTTTGAGAAATAGTATCCTGAACGAAAAAGTGACCCACCTTTCTTAAGGCATTTCGCATGAAGCCTCCATACCATTTAAAAAATGCTTGGTCTTTTCTGAAAACTGCAGATATGATAACAATAGGTATCGACTTGTTGTTAAGTTCCTTTAAATAGTTTGGCCAGAATTCATACTTCACGAAAACAGCAAGTTTGGGCTGCACCAACTTTACAAATTTTCTGGCATTAGCTTTCGTATCTAAAGGTAGATATACAATGACATCGGCGAGTGTACTGTTTTTTTTTACTTCATATCCAGATGGGGAGAAAAAAGTAACTAACAACGTGTGATCCATATATTTTTTCTTTAGTATCTCCATCACCGGAACTCCTTGCTCATACTCTCCCAAAGAGGCACAATGAAACCAAATTACCTGATCATCTGATTGTATTCTTTTTTCCAATACTTCAAAAACTGTTTTTCTGCCTTTTACAAACAATGAAAGTTTTGGACTTATGCTACCAATAACGGGAAGCATAGAATTGAATAATGAGATAAGAAGATTGTAGAAAAAATTCAAAAGTTATGATTTTATATGCTGCTAAAATACGGCTCTTTCTATTAAAAAACATGCAAACCACCTGTTCAAAAAATCAATTTATCAAATTCACAAAAAAACAATGAAATTCCTATTTCCATAAATATATAATTGAAATTTTACATTTTTAACAAAATTTATTCAATAAAATTATTAATTTAACACCAACTATCACACAAACTCATTATTATGAAATTAAAAATTACTTTAATTGCATTCCTTTCCTGCACATTATTATTTTCACAGAATTTTACAGAAGTATACCTTCCCAAACCGGATAATCTAAATCCATTTTTTATTGGCCCTCTTTTTAAATCTACCATTCATTATGGAGTTACACCTCCAAACTATAACGGAAAAGTACTTGTTTTTAATCACGGTTACATTGACTTGAATCAGAATCAATTTTTATTTGATAATTCTTTTTATCAAAAAACGTACGATGAAGGTTATCAAGCTGTTTTCGTAGCTACTACCAGAGGTGGGGGTTTATGGGTTAATGGAGAATTACTAGCAGAATCTATTGATCTCATTACAGCAAAGTATAATGTATCTGAAGTATCTATTATCGCCCATAGTAATGGCGGAAAAGCAGCAGAAGCAGCCATGATCCGATACAAAAAAAAAAACAAGGTAAATCAGGTATTTGCATTAGGAACACCCTACTGGGGAACATATTTAGCAGACATTTCTCAGATGCCTTGGTTAAACTGGGCATGGCGATTGACAGGATTAAACGAAGGAGCCAGAACCTCTACTACTTATTATTGTAGAGATGTTGTACGTCCCTATCTTGATAGTAATCCCAATAATGAGCCCGAAAAATTTATTGTATTAGGTGCCTCCGGTTATTTTAACGGATCTAACCTTTTGGCTAGAGTAGCTTTTACAACTACTGGTGGAATTTTATTACCTGTTCAAGGCGCAAATGACGGCGTGGCTCCTTATAGAAGTACGTTAAGACCTGGTGCAGAATATGTGTTCAAGAAGAATGATTTTCGTGCTTTTTTTGATCATATCGATGTAAGTTTGGGACAATTTAGCTGGCCTTACGTAAAATCATATTTACAAAATCCTTCTCAAAGAAGCCAACAACAATTTGAAACTGAAAATCTTTCTAATTTTATCACCTCCAGTAACTATTATATCATTCATTCTGAAAATGAATACGAGCAAATTACATTAGATAAAAATTCCTCTTTTGCAGTTGCAGAAATTATTCACGAAAACCCTAAAGCAGAATTTCATGGTTTCGACATAAACCAACAACCAATACGTCTAGTAAAAACTTATCAAGAAGAAGATCACAAAACCGTAATTCCTTTATCTTCTAAAAATAGTAAGCTAAAAAGTGATTCTAGGTTTGCTGCCTTTGTTAAACAAAATAATGGAATCACTATGTCTTTAGAACATCAAATCAAAAACAACTACCCTACTTTAAAAGTTGATGTCGTATCAGATAAAAAAAACGAAAATTTACTTCAAAACACCAAAGTACGGGGTGTGATCATTAAAACATCCAGGATTGATGGTACTGCATTACAAAGCGATCCTGAGATCATTACTTTTGATAAAAAAAATGGTAGTTATTATTTCGACACTAATCACTTGGAGGAAGGCGTTTATAGTTTATTTCTTAACTCTGAGAGTGAAAATAATTTTAGAAGGAGTATCATTTCTGGATTTGTAGTTGGAGATATTAAAAAAGCTCTAAGCGAAACAGAAAACACCAATCTCATAAACGAAACCGAAAAATCTATTAAAATTGCTCCTAATTCTGTCAAAGATTACGCGGTATTATCACTTCAGGGATATTATGTTTCTGAAAAACTATCTTTAAATGTCTTTGATATTACCGGTAAAAGAATTTCTGATTTTACAATTCCTGCTAAACAAAATTCGCAATATGATATCTCTCAAAAACTACAGCGATTATCACCTGGGATCTATCTTTTACAGGTAAATGACTTTAAAATAATAAAGTTTATAAAAGAATAATTTTATAAATATCTGAAAGAAAAGCTATTGCCAATAGGATCCTCTTGTAGAGTATTCGTTAATAAAAAACAGATCAAAACCTGGGATCACATTGGCAATCGTATCATTATTTTGTACTTTCGTCAGGTTACAAAACACATCCTATGAAGAAGATTCAAATGGTTGACCTAAAGGGTCAATACAAACAAATAAAAGAACGTGTAGATGCATCAATTCTTGATGTTATCTCATCAACAGCTTTCATCAATGGACCCGAAGTACATAGTTTTCAGAAAGAACTAGAAGAATATCTAGAGGTGAAACATGTGATACCTTGTGCTAACGGAACAGATGCTTTGCAGATAGCCATGATGGGATTAGGTCTTAAACCGGGAGATGAAGTGATCACAGCAGATTTTACCTTTGCAGCTACTGTAGAAGTAATCGCGTTATTACAACTTACTCCTGTATTGGTAGATGTAGAACCGGATTCTTTTAATATTGATCCAGAAGCAGTTAGAAAAGCAATTACACCAAATACCAGAGCAATTGTTCCGGTTCATTTATTCGGGCAAGCTGTTAATATGGATGAAATTATGACCATTGCTAAAGAACACGATTTATATGTAATCGAAGATAATGCACAAGGAATTGGTTCCAGTTATAAGTTTGCAAATGGAAAAGTAGCCAAAACAGGAACCATTGGCCACGTATCTTCAACGTCTTTTTTCCCTTCTAAAAATTTAGGATGTTACGGTGATGGTGGAGCTATTTTTACCAACGATGATGATTTGGCTCATACCATTCGCGGAATTGTAAATCACGGAATGTACGAAAGATATCATCACGATGTAGTTGGTGTAAACTCTAGACTGGATTCAATACAGGCTACCGTTCTGAGAGCAAAACTGCCACATCTTGATGGTTATAATAATGCCAGAAGATCTGCCGCAAGAAAATACAACAAAGCTTTTGAAGGCATTGAGCATATCATAACACCACAAGTTAAAGGAAACAACTGTGGAACCGGTGAAGAAGTAATTTGTGATACTTGTAACTGTCACGTATTTCATCAATACACCCTTCGTGTGCCCAATATAGATCGTGACGCATTGGCAAAACATTTAAATGAATCAGGCATACCTTGTGGTGTATACTATCCAATACCCCTGCATAGCCAAAAAGCTTATCAAGATGATCGCTACAAGGAATCCGATTTCCCGATTACGAATCAATTGGTGAAAGAAGTCATCTCATTGCCTATGCATACAGAGCTGGATGATGAGCAAATAGATTTTATAACAAAAACTGTTATTGAATTTGTTACGAAATAAAATCAATAAATTACAAGAGAAATATCGTATACCATTGTAATCTAATCGATATTTCACAAATTATCCCACATACTCCTAGTTTATATAACTGAAAAACAACCAATAAAACCCACGATGGATTCACTTTGCATCTGTTATAACTTAGTTGATCATGAGAACCTTTCTGGAATTCCCCCTTTACCAGAAGCATATATCGTACCTGTAACTGATGATCACCTTGGCTATGTAGAAAAACAAGCTACTTCTGCTACCTTAAAAAGTTTAGAAATACCATATTTAGATACCGCTCACGAACAATTGCTGGAAATATGTGCCAGTCTAAAAATCCCTGTTTTAGAACAACAGTTCAGACCAGCCAAAAAAAGAAAAACATTTGGCCTAGCAGATATTCTTAAAGATCCTAAAATAAAACACGTAGTTATTAACTATGTCAATAAAAAGCTTGCCGTTTTTTATACGCTAATAGTTAAAAACAAATATGCAGTTGTGCTCAATGCACAAAGAAAAGACCCGTTTGAGGTACATCGATTAGCAATTGGTAAAAATACTCTAAATCCAATTTTAGAATTCACTAAAACAGACGAAGGTATTGACTATGCTTTTACCCTAAATGCTGAAGATAAAATAATGATTCCCAAAAATCATAGTATTCAGATTTTATTAAACGAACCTTCCTGGATTATTTTAGACAAGACCGTTTTTCATATTGATAATCTAAATGCAAACAAGTTAAAACCATTTTTTAGCAAAGAAAAAATAACTATTGCCAAAAAACATATCAAAACCTATTTGAATAAAGTGATCATTCCAGTAATAAAAAATGTAGATGTTATTGCCAATGGTTTCGAGATTATTACTCTTACTGACATCGCATCATATGGCATAGAGATTATTCAAGATTTTATAAAAGAAATTTTTGTTGTAAAAGTAATTTTTAATTACGGACAAGCTACTTTTGACTTTAACAGTCCAAAGCAAACTTCGTCTAATGTACAATTTGGAGAAAATGAAGAAATACTGATCACTCAAATCAAAAGAGATCACGAAGCTGAAAAAGAAATTATAAAATTATTAGAATCTAAAGGCTTGTCCACCAATACTAGTCTTTTGCTGGAAACGGAAACTAACGAAGATCCTTTGGCTATTTTTAATTGGGTGCAAACTCATCAAAAAGAGCTTGAAAAAGAAGGTTTCCAAATTGTTTTACCAGACCTTGAAAATAGAATAATAAATCTTGATCCACATAAAATCGAGATTCAAAGTAAAAAAAAAATGACTGGTTCGATGTCAAAGGAATAGTTGTTATTGGGACTCAGGAAATTCCTTTTTCGAAATTCATCAAATACATAAAAGAAAATAATCGTTTATTCCCAATAAATGATAAATCAATCTTTATCATTCCATTAGAATGGATGACGCGTTACCAGAAATTAGCTGATTTTGGAAAAATAAATGATGAAAGTATTCTTGTAAACAAAGGGAATTACACACTATTGAAAGACTTGATTCCTCCGCAAGAGCTTGAAATCACTGATACTATTGATGTAGTTTATCAACCTTCTTCTAAATTGAAAGCCACTTTAAGACCTTATCAGGAGGAAGGAGTAAAATGGTTAGTAAAACATAACCAAAACCAATTAGGAGCTTGCCTTGCTGATGATATGGGATTGGGTAAAACATTGCAAACCATCGCCACACTGGTTTTTATCAAAGAACAACTTACGCCAGAAACAGAAGCACCTAAAACAATTGAACTAGACCTATTTAGCAATCCATTAGAAATCAAAACATACCTAAAAGCTCTCATTGTTCTGCCTTCTTCCTTGGTTTTTAATTGGGCTCAGGAAATATTAAAATTTGCTCCTCATCTTACTATTACCTTGTATACCGGCAGTGACCGAAAGAAAATCATTCCGTATCTGGAAACTTATGATATCATACTAACTACATACACTACCCTATCAAAAGATATCTCCATTCTAAAAAAAACAAACTTTACCTATTTAATTACAGATGAGAGTCAACAAATTAAAAACAAAGAATCTAAAATATTTAAAGCTATAAATGAAATTAATACATCTAATAAAATTTCATTAAGTGGTACACCTATAGAAAATTCGTTATCGGATCTTTGGTCTCAGATGGAATTCATCAATCCCGGTATGCTAGGAAGTTATCCTTTTTTTAAAGATCATTTCAAAATACCTATAGAAAAATATCAAAACGAAGATCGTATCAGTGAATTAAAGACATTGATCGATCCTTTTATACTAAGACGTACTAAGGAACAAGTCGCTAAGGATCTACCTAAGATATCCGAACAGATCATATATACCGAAATGCTAAGCGCACAAGAAAAGGCATATGAATCCCAAAAATCAGCTGCAAGAAATTTATTACTGGGGATTGATATGGTTTCTACAAACAAGATTCATATCCTAAATACCTTAACTAAACTACGACAATTAGCTAATCATCCTAAATTAGTAGATCCACTAACAGAAGACTCCTCTGGCAAGTTCAAGGATGTTAGCTCGTATTTAGAAACTTTAGCAAAATCGAACAAAAAAGTTTTAGTATTTAGCTCTTTTGTGTCCCATCTTCATCTTTATCAGGATTGGTGCAAATCCCAAAATATTTCCTTTGTAAGTCTTACCGGTAATACGAAAAGTACTGACAGAGAAAAAATAGTTAATGAATTTCAGGAAAATGATTTAATTTCTTTATTCTTTATTTCCTTAAAAGCAGGTGGTGTAGGCCTCAACCTTACCAAAGCTTCATACGTTGTTTTACTAGATCCCTGGTGGAATCCCTTTATAGAAAAACAAGCTATTGCCCGTGCACACCGTATCGGACAACAAAATAATGTCATGGTAACGCGTTTTATCACTAAAAATACCATAGAGGAAAAAATTCTTCACTTACAAGAACAAAAACAGCATCTTTCGGATGAAATTATAGATGTCAATACAATTCCGGATTATATAGAACACGATTTAGCAGAACTATTAAAATAAGTATCCGGGCGTTCGGGCGAGCTATCCACTATATCTTTTTGGTTTTTAAAAAACTAAAAAGGATTCCGTTCCTATCCCTACCTAGTTGTCAGGCAGGTCTAACGCAAAACTTAGCCCATCTTTCAAATTATAATTCGTAACAAAATGGACTACCCGACGTCTATTAAGAAAATAATTACACTTTATGAAACATATTTTACCACTCCTTGCTTGCATCCTAAGCTTTTGTTCCTGTGCTTCTCAAGAATCTGTTATTGTCGAAAAGAATGAAATAAATCTGGAAGACTACCCTAAATTATATACAGACTCCAATAAAACAACATTCACTAACAAATTTCATTTTCTAAAAAATGTTACTGTTTATGAAATAACATATCTAAGTGATGGATTAAAAATACAATCGTTTGCTGCTGTACCAAAAAAAGAAGGAAAGCATCCTGTGATTATATACAATCGAGGTGGAAACCGTGATTTTGGAGCGCTAAACATAAAGACCGCAATAGGTCGATTCTCTAAATTGGCCAGTGAAGGATATATCGTAATCGGTTGCAACTATAGAGGATCGGGTAAAAGTGAAGGAATGGAAGAGTTTGGCGGTAAAGATGTAAATGATATTTTAAACCTCAACAAAGTCATTAATGAGCTACCTGAAGCAGATACTACTCGTGTGGGAATGTATGGTTGGAGTCGTGGCGGTATGATGACCTATATTGCATTAACAAAAATGAACAATATAAAAGCAGCAGTTGTTGGTGCCGGAAAATCTGACTTGAGAACTATCGACAGACCCGAAATGGAGAAAAAAGTGTATGCCCAATTGATTCCGGATTACTACCAAAATAAAGAAGCTGAACTTAAAAAAAGATCCGCAATATTATGGGCAGATAACTTTTCTACTGAAGTGCCAATACTTATATTACACGGCAATGCTGATTGGAGAGTAAAGTCTACGAATTCGTTACAATTAGCTTTAGAATTTGAAAAACACAGAATTCCGTATAGATTAAAGATTTATGAAGGAGCAGATCACGGTATCACCCAATTTAGAGATGAAAGAGATCAAGATGTATTGGATTGGTTCAATAAATATCTAAAAGGTTCTGCTGAATTACCAAATATGGAATTTCATGGTAGATAAATTACTCTGAACAGCCGTAATTCTAAAAGAAATCATAATCTGTTCATCAATTACAGTATTTTATTTTAAATTGTTGTTCTTATAATTAAGCACAAATCCATTCACAAACAACTTTACACAATTTATAATCTTATGAAATTCTTTTACACCTTACTTTTTGCTCTGATAAGTATAACACTTACTGCCCAAGACACCTATCTTCATTGCGGAAAATTAATTGACACCAAATCAGGTAAAATGCTAACCGAAAGAACAATCGTTGTTTCCGGAAATAAAATCAGTAAGGTCGAAATTGGATATACCGAAGGAGAAAGCGGTGATGTTATTATTGATCTAAAAGACAAAACGGTCATGCCGGGACTTATTGATATGCACGTGCATATGGAAAGTGAATCTAACCCAAAGGCATATTTAGAGCGCTATACAAACAATGAAGCAGATGTAGCATATAACTCAGTGGGATTTGCAAAAACTACCTTAATGGCAGGATTTACAACGGTAAGAGATCTTGGAGGAAGTGGAGTCAACATTGCATTAAAAAAAGCCATCGCACAAGGAAAAATTGATGGCCCAAGAATATTCACTGCTGGAAAATCATTGGCAACAACCGGAGGTCACGCCGACCCGACGAACGGAGGAAACAAAGCTTTGATAGGAGATCCCGGTCCAAAAGACGGTGTCGTAAACAGTGTCGAAGATGCTAAAAAAGCGGTTAGACAACGCTACAAAAACGGAGCTGATTTAATTAAAATTACTGCAACCGGTGGAGTCTTGAGTGTAGCCAAAAGTAGCTCTAATCCTCAATTTACTGTTGAAGAAATAAAAGCTATTTGTAAAACCGCTAAGGATTACGGATTTCATGTGGCTGCTCACGCACACGGTGACGAAGGAATGCAACGTGCCATTATTGGTGGTGTAACTACCATTGAACACGGTACGCTAATGAGTACTAAAACAATGGATTTAATGAAAAAAAATAAAGCCTATTTAGTACCAACGATCACTGCAGGAAAAGAAGTTACAGAAAAAGCAACCATAGCAGGGTACTACCCGGATGTAATTGTTCCTAAAGCGCTCGAAATTGGACCACAGATTCAAGATACATTTAAGAAAGCGTACAAGCGTGGTGTGCGTATCGCGTTCGGTACAGATGCCGGTGTTTTTAAACACGGACAGAATGCCAAAGAATTTGGCTATATGGTAGAAGCCGGTATGCCCACAGTAACAGCAATACAATGTGCCACTATTGTAAATGCAAAAGTGTTAAACAAGAGCAACGAACTAGGTCAGATTGCTCCTGATTTTATTGCAGATATCGTAGCCGTAAATGAAGATCCTACGGATGACATAAAAACAATGGAAAATGTAGTATTTGTAATGAAAGAAGGCAAAATCTATAAACAATAATTTCATTTTAACCAGCATCGGGATTCATTACAAAACCACACTTTTGTGAAAAAAATATCACAATATATTATTCCGGCAGTCATTGTATTATTTGGAATATTCTATATGTATACGAAATGGTCTGCTGCGGGTGAAGGAGATACTGCACCTGATTTTGAAGCTTCTTTGGTTGATGGAGCGCCTTTTAAACTTTCTGACCTACAAGGTAACTATGTACTCTTGGATTTTTGGGGTTCCTGGTGCCCTCCTTGCTTAAAAGAAAGCCCGGAGTTGGTAGCTCTGCATAAAAAATATGCTGAAAATCTAACTATCGTAAGCATTGCTTTGGAGAAAGACTCAGAATCCTGGAAAAAAGTAGTTTCCAAATTTGGATATACCTGGAAACATCAAATAGTTGATCAAAATAGATTTGTAATGCTATCCGATATTGCCAGAAAATATGGTGTTTCAGAAATTCCGGCTAAATTTTTGATTTCACCAGAAGGAAACCTGATCGGAAACTATTCTTTTAAACAGATAGACAGTTTATTAACCAAAGTCAGTTTTAACCAATAGAAATATGAAAATCAAACATATATATCTTGTATTGATTGTCGTTATCATTTTCGGATGTAAGGAATCAATAAAAAATTCTGGAAACACTCAAGAAACTGAATTAAAAAAGACTGAGACCGACACAATTATAAACAAAACAACTGCACAACCTAACGTACACGTTTTAGAAAAACCGTTTGAAATAGCCGGTTTGAACCGAGACCGACAGGTGCGTATCTATTTACCAACCAATTACAAAAAATCTGAAAAAAAATATCCGGTACTTTATATGCACGATGCACAGAATCTTTTTGACAAGTTTACTTCGTATGCAGGTGAATGGGAAGTAGATGAAAGTCTCAACCAACTTGCAAAAACTTCTGGAATAGAATTGATTGTGGTAGGAATTGATAATGGAGCCGAAAAACGTATGAATGAATTGAGTCCTTGGAAAAACGACCAATTTGGAGCGGCAGAAGGTGAAGCCTATATGGAATTTATTGTAAAGCAAATCAAACCCTATATCGATAATAATTACAGAACATTAAGCGATACAGACAATACCGCTATAATGGGAAGTTCGATGGGAGGATTGATATCACATTACGCAACGTATCAATATCCGGAAGTCTTTGGGAAAGTTGGAATTTTTTCTCCTTCCTATTGGTATGCTAACGATGTTTTTACATTTACTAAAACAAATCCCATCCCAAAAGAAACCCGATTATTTCTATTAGTTGGAAAGAAAGAAGGTGACGGAATGTCTGAAAACACAATAAAAATGTATGATCAAATTCTTTCATCCAAACATCCGAAAGGCAATATACAAATGATAATAGATCCTAAGGGAGAACACAATGAAGCTCTCTGGAAAAAACACTTCCCTGCAGCCATTAAGTGGTTGTTTGCCAATTAAAAACAAAATTCGCATATATGATGAAAACAATTAAAATTTTTCTTCTGCTAGCGACGATCTCGGTATCTTCACAGAGTCAGGAAACCAATCTTTCTATATTTAATAACCTAGTAGGTAAAGAATGGAAAGCTGAAGGAATCTGGGGAGATGGTACCGTATTTAAACAAGAGACCATCTTTACATTTGACTTAGATAAAACCTTGATTATTGCAAAATCTAAAGGGTTTACTAATAAAGACCAAACCCAGTATGGATGGCGTAATCATGGGATCAGAAAGTTTGATACTCAAACGAAATCTATCAAATTCTGGGAATTTGATGTATTCGGTGGAGTGACAGAAGGTATTGTATATGTTGATGGAAAAAACCTGATCTATCAATATCAATATGGAGAATCCCTAATCACTGATATGTGGGAATATGTAAACGATCATACCTACAATTTCAAAGTAGGAAATTATACCGATGGGAACTGGAAACAGATATATTTGGAAACACAGTTTAAAGCCTTAAACTCCAAGTAATAAAGATCATTAACTTTTTTTATTAAAAAATTGTCCTTCATAATATTCCATAAAAAACCCCGAAATCAAAAGAAGTCGAGGTCTAAAATTCTAATATCTATAGGATTCTAAATGGAAGCCGCTATAGTTTCCATAGATCTATCTACTTTTTTCACTAATCCAGATAACACTTTTCCAGGACCAACCTCTGTAAATGATGTAGCACCATCCTTGATCATATTTTGTACACTCTGCGTCCATTTTACAGGAGCTGTTAATTGTGCAATTAGATTTTTTTTGATTTCTTCAGGATCCGTAACCGCGGTCGTTGTTACGTTTTGATAAATCGGACACGTTGGTGTATGAAAAGTTGTAGCTTCTATGGCAGCCGCTAATTCTTCTCTTGCAGGTTCCATTAACGGTGAGTGAAAAGCTCCTCCAACGGGCAATACCAATGCTCTACGAGCACCTTTTTCTGTCATTAGCTCACAAGCTTTTTCAATTGCTTCTACTTCTCCCGAGATGACCAACTGACCCGGACAATTATAGTTTGCGGCTACCACTACCCCGTCAATCTCTTCGCATCCTTTTTCTACAACTTCATCATCTAACCCTAGTACAGCGGCCATAGTTGAGGGCTGTATTTCACAAGCATGTTGCATCGCCAAAGCTCTTTTAGATACCAAACGAAGTGCATCTTCAAAATTTAATGTTCCATTGGCAACTAATGCAGAAAACTCTCCTAAAGAATGTCCTGCCACCATATCCGGCTGAAAACTATCTCCAAGTACTTTACTTAAAATCACTGAATGTAGGAAAATTGCCGGCTGCGTTACTTTTGTTTCTTTTAGCTCATCCGCAGTACCTTCAAACATAATTTTAGTAATTTCAAAACCTAAAATTTCATTAGCCTTGTGAAAAAGTTCTTTAGCAATTTCTGAATTTTCGTATAAATCCAGACCCATTCCTGAAAATTGAGCCCCTTGACCAGGAAAAACATATGCGTTCATGTATTGTGTTTTTAAATTTTAACAAAAGTAAGTATTATACTGAAAGTGGGTATAAGTTAACTGATAGAATTTTTACGAATACTTTTTCAAAATACGTGTGACACTATTAAAATAAGTTCGACCAAAAAGATTAAGATGCACTAGTAAATAGTATAACTGCCAGATATCAATTCTTTTTTTCCAATCTTCAATTAATGGAAAAGTTGCATTATATACTTTAAATAATTCTTGATCAAAACCTCCAAAAAGATGCATCATAGCGATATCCATTTCTCTTGATGCATAAGCTACAGCAGGATCTATTAGGCAAGGAAAACCTTTGATGTCAACCATAAAATTACCGCTCCACAGATCGCCGTGAATCAAATTTGATCTCTCATTTGGGATCTCGGTTTCAAGATTGTTGTAAAAACTATCCAAATTTCCAAAAGAAAAACCTTTTTGAAACGCCATCTCTAACTGTGGCTGCAAACGCTGTTCAATGTAAAACGCTGATGCTGTGAGACGTTTTTTGTTACTCTGCGGTAAACTTCCAATGTAGTTATCATTTTCAAAACCAAAATAAGGTTTGCTTTGCTTATGCAAAAGCGCAAGTTGTTTACCAAAAACAAACCAGAAATCTTCTAATTGTTTTCCAGAGTCAATATATTCTAATAACAAAAATGCTTCATCATTACTGCTTCCATAATGTAGTACTTGAGGAATCGTAAAAACGTTAGCTTTTCTCAATTCCTGAAGGCCTTTGGCCTCTGCTTCAAACATTTCTGGAAACTTCAACGCACTATTTAATTTGGCAACTAATTTCTTCCTGCTTGTAATCAACAAATAAACTTCATTAATATCTCCTCCTGAAAGCGATTTCGTTTTTATAATTTTTTCGGAAAGAAAATTTTCGAAGTGAGATATGAGTTTTTTTGAAAGCAACTATCACTTCTTTTTATACGTTATATAGGTAAATCCAAAATTATGCCTTTCATCTGCTCCGTGAAGTTCTTTACTTTCGGGTACCCAGATTTCAGGATCAATTTCTGGGAAAAAAGTATCCGCGTCAAAT
This sequence comes from Aquimarina besae, assembly GCF_042434905.1. Classification (NCBI taxonomy): domain Bacteria; kingdom Pseudomonadati; phylum Bacteroidota; class Flavobacteriia; order Flavobacteriales; family Flavobacteriaceae; genus Aquimarina; species Aquimarina besae. The sequence goes on along the minus strand of NZ_CP170199.1, from coordinate 1,722,523 downwards.
TTTCCATGCACCCTGGTTAGCTCAATACGATTCGCATATTCAAGCCCTATTTTGTAAATCTCACCACCACCGATAATAAACGGTTGCGGGTCATCTTTTGCTACTTCTAGTGCCTCCTCCATCGAGTGTACAACTATTGCTCCATCAGGTCTGTACTCAGGATTTCGTGTTATTACCACATGCACACGATTTGGTAATGGTTTTGGAAATGACTCAAAGGTTTTGCGCCCCATAATAATATGATGTCCTGTTGTAAGTTCTTTAAAACGTTTAAAATCATCCGGTAAATGCCAGACCAAGTCATTATCTTTACCTAGTGCATTATTTTCTCCGGCAGCTGCAATCATAGTTATTATTTGATCAGCATTTTGTCTCACAGAATTCTCTATAACTTTGGGGTGCTGCTTTTTAATAAACTCTTCCTTCTTTTTAATCAATTCATCTTTTGGGTACATAAGGTCCACATCCTTTTGAATTAATTCTATTTCGGCCTTTTGTTTTGCGATCAATCGCTCCATCTGATTACTCGTCCATTCGGCTCCCATAAATTTGTGAAACAACCAAACGTTGCAAAAATGTAATACAAAAAGAAATGCCCAGCAAACTACTACCACAGCATACCAATCTACTCCAAAAAAGGTGATCTCTTTACCAATTCCGATCAACAAATTAAGAATAACAAAAAAAACAGATCCTACTGCAAACACTATAAAATGCTGAAATAGTCTTTTCTTTTGAACTACTCTTCTGCGCGCGTGCTCGTACAATTCTCGTTGTACCGGATCAATTTGTGGAGTTTCTTTTCTTTTTGAAAACATTTTAATAGTACCTTAGTAATGCTTGATTCATATATCAAAGTAAATATAAAGGTTTTGACAAAAAGCCCTAAACGAACTTATGAAGAATTTAAGAAAAGAATTTCCTGTACTATCCCAAAACACCTATCTCAATACAGCATCCTCTGGATTATTATATGATTCTCTGTTAGATTACAGACAAGAACACGATCTTGATTATTTGATCGATGGTAGTATTTTTAGAGATGGCCAAGAAAAATTTCTAAATACTGTAAGAAAAACAATTGGAGATTTTTTTGGTTGTACCCCAGAAAATACCGTGCTCGTTCCTAACTTTTCTTTAGGCTTTAATATGATTCTTATTGGACTAAAAAAAAGCAATAAAGTCTTACTGCTTGATAAAGATTATCCCTCCATAAACTTTGCAGTCACCAGTAAAGGATTTGAAGTTTGCTACGCAAAAGTAAATTCAACTCTCGAGCAAAATATTGAAGAAGCTGTAGCAGTGCACAAACCCAATATTTTAGCATTTAGTTTAGTTCAATATACAAATGGTATTGTTGCGGATCTTGATTTTCTTAAAAGATTAAAATTAGAAAATCCTAGTCTTTTAATCGTAGCAGATGCAACACAATTCTGCGGAACCAGAATCTTTGATTTTAATCTATCCGGAATCGACATTTTAGGATGTAGTGGTTATAAATGGTTATTAGGAGGTTATGGTAATGGATTTTTACTATTTAAAGATTCTATTCTGGATGAAATCACCCCCAATACTTACAAAAAAGCAGCATCGAGCTCCATCCACCATCCGTCCTATACCAACTTACGAGCCAGGTTTGAATGTGGCCATTTAGATACCTTCAACTTTGGCAGTCTACAATACTCCCTAAAATTCCTATCTAACATTGGAATTTCAGTAATTGAGAAAAGTATAATTGAACTAGCCAATTACACAAAAACTGAACTGGATAAACTAAACCTTTTGGATAATGAGGTGAAAGATCGTAATAGCCACAGCTCTATTTTTAATATTAAAGGAGATCCGAAACTATTCAACATACTTAAAGAAAAAAATATAATCACAGCTCTTAGAGGCGAAGGAATTAGAATTAGTCTTCATTTCTATAACACAAAAGAAGATGTAGCTAATTTACTTGACACACTACATCGTTATCGTTAATAACTTACTGAAAATCCGAGAGTTTCCTCTTTATTCTTTTCAAGTTTTATACTAATTTCACTTAAATTTTATTAACCGGAAATTTTTTAAAACTAAAATCATGGCAATATCTAAGCAATATTTAAAGTCAAAACCAATCTGCAAAGTAACTTTTTCGGTACCTGCAAAAGAGGCTACTTCTGCTAGCGTAGCTGGAGAATTTAATGAGTGGAATCCTGAAGCAACACAACTAAAAAAATTAAAGAACGGTACGTTCAAAGGAACTTTAGACCTACCAAAAGATCAGAAATTCGAATTTAAATATGTAGTAGATGGAGAATGGACTAATGAATCTGAGGCGGATGGTTATCAATGGAATGACTTTGCAGCTGCAGAAAACAGTTTATTAGTACTGTAAAAAAAATCAAATTGAGGTTGTAGTCATCTAATCTACAACCTCAATGCCTTTCCAGAATGCCACATAGCCCTTAATTTGTTTTGCCAGATCACTTGTTTCAGGATAATACCAAGCGGCATCTTTATTTTCTTTACCATTTACGTCAATGGTGTAATAAGAAGCTACTCCTTTCCATGGGCAATTTGTATGAGTTTGGCTTGACTTAAAAAACTCTTTCTTTATAGATTCAGGAGGAAAATAATGATTATTTTCTATTACCTTGGTTTCGTTGCTTTCCGCAATCACCTGATTATTCCAAATTGCTTTCATGATGTCATTTTTAAATTAAAAAAATCTATTTTGACTTTTTAAACACATAGTTTTTATAATATTGATGTTTATCAGTAAAAGATTTGGTTACCTCTAAACCTGATTCTTCTGCCAACCATTTAACGGTATCATCATCATACTTCTGCGAGATCTCTGTATGAATACTCTCCCAGGGCTCAAAGTGAACTTGTAGAGATAGACAATCAATATCTACTGTTTGCTTTTTAGTGCTTACAAGATAACTTTTTGCAGTACCACTTTCGGGATCATAAACCTCCCAATGAATAAAAGCATCCAGATCAAAATTACCACCAAGTTCTTTATTGATTCTTGTTAAAACATTTTTGTTAAATGCTGCGGTGACTCCTGTTTTGTCGTTATACGCATCCAAAACTTTCTGCGGATGTTTTTTTTGATCAAAACCCATAAAGATCAAGTCATCAGGGTGCATAGCATCGTTTAGCTTTTTCAAAAACCGAATAGCCCTAGGATGTAGCAAGTTACCAATATTAGAACCAAGTACCATAATCACTTTTTTACGATCGCTAATATGCTGTAACCGATCCAAAACCTCAAAATACTCGCCAATTTGTCCTTGAACATCAAGCTCTGGAATTTCTTTAGCCAAATTCGTTAATAATCCATCAATAGCATTTTCACTAATATCTATTGGGTGGTAGGTAACATCGTATTTTTTATTTATTAATTCATTTAGTAAAATCTTGGTTTTTTTTCCATCACCTGCTCCCAACTCTACAAGATCAAAACCTTCTTTATCTGAGTCAAAACTTTGTAAAATATCTTTCTTATGTAGTTGAAAAATATCATACTCTGCATTGGTAAGATAATACTCTGGTAATTCCATTATTTGCTGAAAGAGTCTATCTCCAATTTCATCATAAAAGAATTTAGAAGATAAATATTTAGGAAAAGCGGTAAGTCCTTCGTGTACTTCTTTGCCAAAAGTACAAGTCAAGACATTTTGATCTTTTGAGTTCATGTATTTAGGTTATTTATTTTTTACTAATCGTAAACCATTGAATTGCCATCTAAGCTGAGGATGAAAAAAATTACGATATGTAGCTCTTGTGTGATTATTAGGTGTTGCGACAGAACCTCCTCTTAATACTTTTTGATTAACCATAAATTTCCCATTATATTCACCGAGGGCTCCAGGAGCTTTGGCATAGTTAGGATATGGTAAATAAGCACTTTCTGTCCATTCCCATCGTACTCCCCAATTAAAATGTGATTGGGCGACTTCCCATTCAAATTCGCTTGGAAGTCGTTCTCCTTTCCATTGTGCAAAGGCAAAGGCCTCATAATAAGAAATATGTGTTACCGGTGCATTTGGATTTATTTTTTTTAATCCTCCTAAAGTATATTGATGGTATTCTCCTTCAATGTTATGCCAATATAATGGTGCTTTTATGTTATTATTTTCTAACCAATCCCAGGCTTCAGCATGCCATAAGAGACTATCCTGATAACCTTTATTATTGATAAATTCTAAATATTCAGAATTTGTAACCAATCTATTTGCTATTCTATATTGCTCCAGGAATACCTTGTGAACTCCTAACTCATTATCATAACAAAAGTCTTTTCCGCTATAACCAATGTCATATAGCCCCTCATTTATGGTATGATATATCGTGGAAGGTTCCATCGTTGGATTTTCTAAAAAAGTATCATTATACTTAGGCAATAATGGGTTATTACCTAAAATATATTTAATATCCGTGAGTAATAATTCTTGATGTTGTTTTTCGTGATGTATACCTATCTCAACAAGATCTCTGATTTTTTGGCGTACATCACCTTCCAGAAAAGATTTTAAATGAGAGGTAACGTAATCTCTATATGTATAGACTTCTTTTACTGTCGGTCTGGAAAGGTTTCCTCGATTTGTTCGTATTACTCTCTTTCCTATACTCTCATAATAACTATTAAAAACAAAAGCAAAGTCATCGTGAAAACGAGTATAACCAGTTTTGTATTTGGAGAGAATAAATTCTTCAAAAAACCAAGTTGTATGTCCTAGATGCCATTTTGGAGGAGAAACATCTACTATCGGTTGAACCACATAATCTTCGGTCTGCAATGAGGAACAAATTTCTTCTGATTGAGCCCTGGTCTCTATGAAAGAAGAAAGTAAACTATCAGTAATAACCATAAAAAAAAGTGTATTCGATTTACGAATACACTCAAATTTAATCATTTTTATTCTTTGACTACTTTATAGTAGAGTTAATCCATTGTTAAATCTCCCCGATATTCTATTGAGGTTTAATAAAAGTTATTGGCACTTCATACGCTATTGCGATCGGTTTCTTACCCCACTTTCCGGGTTTCATCTTAGGAATTGTTCGAATAATTCTGACTGCCTCTCTTTGAAGATACCTATGAGCTCCTTTCACATCAAGTACTTCTGCCTTTCCTTTATTATTTATTATAAATTCTACTGTTACGGTTCCTTCTAATCCGTCTTTTTCCGCTATTTCAGGATATCTAAAGTTTCTTATGATATGGTTTCTTAAACTATTATCAAAACATTTAATAGGACTCTGCCTGGAATTTTCACATTTAGGCCATATAGGTGTGATCCCTTTTTCATTAGCATTCTCTTTGGACAGAATTACGTTATCCTGAGCCAATAAAAATGTTGAACATAAAATTGTTGCGACAAGTAGTAGTTTCTTCATTGTAATTCAGTTTAAATTTTGGGGGTTAAACTGCAACTGCACCTTTTATATGAGGGTGCGGATTATAGTCTTCCAATACGAAATCATCAAAAACGAAGCCAAAAATATCTTTTACCTCCGGATTTATCTTTATCGTTGGTAATTTTCTTGGTGTTCTCGACAACTGCAATTCCAATTGTTCTAAATGATTATTATAAATATGAGCATCTCCAAACGTATGTATAAACTCTCCTGCTTCATATCCACATACTTGTGCCATCATCATTGTAAACAAAGCATAAGATGCAATATTAAAGGGCACTCCCAGAAATATATCAGCACTTCTCTGATATAATTGGCAAGACAATTTTCCATCCGCTACATAAAACTGAAAAAAAGCGTGACAAGGAGGTAATGCTGCCTTACCATTGGCAACGTTGTCTGAAAAAGATTTTGAAGTATCTGGCAAAACACTTGGATTCCAGGCTGAAACCAGCATTCTTCTACTATCTGGATTATGTTTTAATGCTTCTACAATTTCTTTAATCTGATCGATTTCATCACCATTCCAATTGCGCCATTGGTGTCCGTAAACAGGTCCTAAGTCCCCATTTTCATCTGCCCATTCGTTCCAAATACGGACCCCATTATCCTGAAGATATTTTACATTGGTATCTCCGCTAAGAAACCATAATAATTCATGGATAATTGATTTAAGATGTAATTTTTTTGTGGTCACCATCGGAAAACCCTTACTTAGATCAAAACGCATTTGATATCCAAAAACACTTTTCGTTCCAGTGCCTGTTCTATCTTCTTTTTCATTGCCATTTTCCAGCACGTGGCGTACCAGATCCAAATATTGCTTCATACTCCCTTTCTAACTTTCTATTGGGTTTCTTAAAATTATACTAATTCAATTCAAATATACAAAAAATAGATTTCCAGATATCTAATAATAGGTGGATTATGAAATAGTTATAAAACCCATTAGATAATTACATTTTAAATAAGAAAAGTCTTTGATTTTTATCCTATAATCATTCCCGCAATCGTGGCTGATAATAACGAAGCAATAGTTCCTCCTATTAAAGCTTTCATACCAAATTCTGATAATGTTTTTCGTTGTCCTGGAGCGAGCGAACCAATCCCCCCTATTTGAATTCCAATAGAGGCAAAATTTGCAAAACCACATAACATATAGGTTGCCATAATTACTGATTTGTTGTAGGTAAAGTGTAAAGCATTTGAAGTTTCCTTTAAATCTGCTAATTGGATATACCCTACAAATTCACTGGCTGCCAATTTGATACCCAATAACTGTCCCATAAGCATGACATCTTCCTTTGCTACACCAATTAACCACATTAAAGGGGCAAAAATAGTTCCTAAAATAGATTCCAAGGAAAATTTATCATAAGGTGTGTGCTCCGCAATAAAAGCACTAAATGTAGTAACCTCTCCAATCCAACCTAAAATTCCGTTAACCATCGCTATTAAAGCTACGAATACTAACAACATAGCCCCCACATTCGCGGCAAGCTTCAGTCCCTCTGTAGTTCCATTAGAAATAGCGTCCAATACATTAGACCCTATTTTATCCTGAGTTACTTCTATAGCACTATTTATTTTTTCTGTTTGAGGGAATAAAATCTTGGAAACTACTATTGCACCCGGCGCAGCCATTACAGAAGCGGCCAAAAGGTGTCTAGCAAATTCCAACCTTAACTGTTCATCGTTACCACCTAAAAACCCAATATAGGCTGCTAAAACACCACCTGCCACCGTAGCCATTCCACCTACCATGACTAGTAGTATTTCAGAACGTGTCATTTTTTCTAAATACGCCTTTATCATTAAGGGAGCTTCTGTTTGTCCTAAGAAAATATTACCGGCAACACTTAAACTCTCTGCGCCGGAAATTCCCATTAACTTCGTCAATACCCAAGCCATCCCTTTAACAACTACTTGAATAATCCCAAAGTAAAACAAGATAGATGTTAGCGCTGAGAAGAAAATAATGGTAGGCAATACTTGAAATAAAAAGATAAAACCATAGCTATCTACATCCATCATTCCGCCTAGCAAGAATTCACTTCCTGCTTGTGTGTATAATAAAATTTCATTGAAAATTTTACCCACGAAATTGAAGATTGCCTGTATAAATTCCACTTTCAGCACTCCAAAAGCTAAAAGCAGTTGTCCTACCAATCCGATTCCAACTGTTTTCCAGTTAATTTCTTTTCTATTACTACTAAACAAGAAGGCAATCACCAACAATACAATCATTCCTAGCATTCCTCTCCACAAACTAGTAAAAGAAAATCCTTGGTTAGGAATCAGCTTATTACTCTCAGCTGAGGATGAAACAACCACAACTTCTTTCTTCGCAACCAATTCATATGAAAGATTATTTTTTAACAAAACCAACGTTGAATCAGTAAGGTTCTGGACTTTATATTTGATGATAGAATCCTCTACTTTTTCTGGGAATAATAGTAACACATTATTCTGAGTTATATAGTCCCCATTTAGCTTTTCTGAATTGTTATTGAAAGTATAAGAAAACTGTCCTTGTTCTAGATGCAAATAGTCTTTATCACTTACTGTAAAAACATTCTCAGATGATCCCTCTATGTTTTTTAGAATCCATTTTTTCTCAATTGATTGAGCTGATAAAATCGTAAATGCACATAATGATAACAGGAAAGATAGTAGTCCTTTTTTCATAAAAATAGAAGTAATATTAATGTATTAAGGAAAAATGTGGTAAAAGAGGTCAAAACTAACCTCGTTTCGAAATTTCATCCCTGATTCTTGCGGCTAATTCATAATCTTCATTGGCTACGGCTTGTTCAAGCATACGATTTAATTCTTCTAAAGACAAATCCTGATAACTTGTTTCCTTACTCGCCATCTCTACATCATCAGAAATCAACTCGTCAACCAAAAGACTTTCAGGATCATCTTCCCCTTCTTTTTTAGGGTTTACTTTTAGATAAATTCCCGCCTGATCCAAAATATTCTTATACGTAAATATTGGAGCCTGAAAACGCAATGCAAGCGCAATAGCATCGCTAGTTCTAGCATCAATAATCTCTTCGATCTTATCCCGTTCACAGATAATACTTGAATAGAAAACTCCATCTACTAGTTTGTGAATAATTACCTGTTTCACCACCACATCAAATCGGTCTGCAAAATTTTTGAATAGATCGTGGGTTAACGGACGAGGAGGCTTGATCTCTTTTTCTAAAGCTATTGCAATGGATTGTGCTTCAAAAGCACCAATAACGATTGGCAGTTTTCGCTCTCCATCTACCTCACTTAAAATCAACGCGTACGCACCATTTTGCGTTTGACTATACGATATTCCTTTTATGTTCAGACGAACTAAACTCATAGTAATTTCAATAAAAAAAGGCTGTTTGAACAAACGGACTTTTACCTAAGTTCAAACAGCCCTTGATTGGGCACAATTTATGAAAATTATGCGTTATTCGCCTTAAATTCCTTTAATTTTTCAATTAACTGCGGTACCACTTCAAAGGCATCGCCAACAATTCCATAATCTGCAGCCTTAAAGAATGGTGCTTCAGGATCATTATTAATTACTACTTTTACCTTACTGGAATTTATCCCTGCAAGATGCTGAATTGCTCCTGAAATTCCTACGGCAATATATAAGTTTGTAGCCACTGGTTTTCCTGTTTGACCAACGTGTTCTCCGTGAGGTCTCCAACCCATATCACTAACAGGTTTAGAACAAGCTGTTGCCGCTCCAAGAACATCTGCCAATTCTTCTATCATTCCCCAGTTTTCTGGCCCTTTAAGACCTCTTCCTCCAGAAACAACCACTTCTGCATCCGCAATAGACACTTTATCTGTTGCCTTATCAACAGAAGTAACATTTACAGTAAAATCTTCATCAGACAAAGATGGTTCAAAAGCCTCAGCTGCAGCAGCTCCCGAAGTTTCTTTTAATCCAAATGCATTATTTGATAATCCTATAAGTTTAACATCTGTTGTAATCTCGGTAATATTAAAAGCCTTATTAGTAAATGCGGATCTTTTTACTGTAAATGGAGAGCTGCTATCTGGTAATGCTACTACATTAGAAGCGTATCCCGCATTAAGATGTACAGCTAATAAAGATGCTAAAAACTTACTGTCTGCACTAGAACTAACCACTACTACCTTAGCATCTTCTTTTTCTGCTGCTTGTTTTAGAGTATCTGCGTATGCTTTTGCATTAAAAGTAGCTAGTTTGTCATTTTCAACTTCTAATACTTTATCAACTCCATACTTACCAAGCTCACTGCTATCTGCTACATTAAAACTTACAGCAGTCACGGTAGTACCCAACATATTTGCAACTTCTTTTGCATAAGACGCTACTTCGAAGGCCGCTTTCTTAAATTTTCCTCCTTCACTTTCTGTGTATACTAAAACTGACATATATACTATTTTTTTATGTTGACCTATTACAAAATAGGTATGAATTTATACTTTTATATTGCTTTAGCTTCGTTATGTAATAACTCTACTAATTGACCTACATTATCAGGAGAAACTAAAGTAACCTCCCCTTTTGGAGCAGGTTTTTCGAACTTAACAGCCTTAGTTTCCTGCGTTGCTTCTATTGGCTCAACGACATTTAGAGGCTTTTTACGAGCCATCATAATACCTCTCATGTTAGGTATGCGAAGATCACTTTCTTCTACTAAACCTTTTTGACCACCGATTATAAGAGGTAATTTGGCTGTTGATGTCTCTTTTCCTCCATCAATTTCGCGAATAGCTGTCGCCGTATCTCCCTCTATTTCTAACCCAATACAAGTGTTCACAAAATTAGCACCTGTAAGAGCAGCTAACATTCCAGGGACCATACCCCCATTATAATCAATTGATTCTCTACCAGCTATAACCAAGTCGTAACCACCATCCTGTACAACTTTCGCAAGCTGTTTTGCAACATAAAAACCATCTGTAGCCTCCGTATTCACTCTAATTGCATTATCCGCTCCGATAGCTAAAGCCTTTCTTAGCGTTGGCTCTGTTTCTGCACCTCCAACGTTTACCACATCTACTGATGCACCTTGCTTTTCCTTAAACCACATAGCACGTGTTAATCCAAATTCATCATTTGGATTAATAACAAACTGTACTCCATTTGTGTCAAACTTAGTGTCACCTTCCGTAAAATTAATTTTAGAAGTAGTGTCTGGCACATGGCTAATACAAACTAATATCTTCATTTTATATAGGTATTTTTTGAGAATTTAATAATAAAAGCGAAAGTACAAATAAAATGTCGAATTTACTATGCATGCATAGTAAATTTTTCAAAATTCAGTGATGGTAAAGGGTATTAATTGCTACTTTTGCCATTCGTATAGCACAAAAATAATTAATTTATAGATGAAAACGATACAATTCAGAGAAGCAATTTGCGAAGCAATGAGCGAAGAAATGCGCCGAGATGAGTCCATTTACTTAATGGGGGAAGAAGTAGCTGAATATAACGGAGCATATAAAGCTAGTAAAGGAATGCTTGATGAGTTTGGACCTGAAAGGGTCATCGACACTCCAATATCTGAACTTGGTTTTGCCGGTATTGGTGTAGGCAGTGCTATGAATGGTAATCGACCTATCATCGAATTTATGACATTCAACTTTTCTTTGGTTGGTATTGACCAGATTATTAATAATGCGGCAAAAATGCGACAGATGAGTGGAGGTCAGTTCAATATCCCTATCGTTTTCAGAGGTCCTACTGCTTCGGCAGGACAACTAGGAGCTACGCATTCGCAAGCTTTCGAGAACTGGTTTGCTAATACTCCAGGACTAAAAGTTGTTATTCCTTCTAATCCAAAAGATGCAAAAGGATTGTTAAAATCTGCTATTCGTGATAATGATCCGGTTATTTTTATGGAGAGCGAACAAATGTATGGTGATAAAGGAGAAGTACCCGAAGGAGAATACACCATCCCATTAGGAGTTGCAGAAATAAAAAGAGAAGGTACCGATGTCACTATTGTTTCTTTTGGAAAGATCATCAAAGAAGCTTATAAAGCCGCCGAAGAGCTTGCAAAAGAGAATATTTCTTGTGAAATTATAGATTTAAGAACTGTTCGCCCTCTTGATCTTGACGCAATTTTCACTTCAGTTAAAAAGACAAATCGATTAGTCGTACTTGAAGAAGCCTGGCCTTTGGCTAATATTGCCTCTGAAATTACATATCAGGTTCAGTCTAATATTTTTGATTATCTGGATGCCCCGGTTGTAAAAATAAATACAGCAGACACTCCAACCCCATACTCACCAGTATTACTTGAAGAATGGATACCTAATAGTAAGGATGTCGTTACTGCGGTTAAAAAGGTGATGTACAAAAACACCTAACATTTACAAAGTCACACAAAGACATCTTTAAATTTTTATTAAAAAATGGCTTGAAATTTGATGATTTAAGGGGAATATATAAAACTACCGATTTGATTGAAACATCGAAATACTAAATATTAAGTTTTTAAAAGTTGCATTCGTTTCCCAAACTGAAAAGGATATGATTTTATTTTTAAAAAGAGTAGGGTATTTTTTAATTCAAATGTTTTAAGTAAAATCTCGTTAGAATTGATTAAACTGCATTATAGACTTGTGGTTAGTGTTAAAGAAAGGACTTAACTGTTCTTTTTTTATTTTAAAACACGGGGAGTGTTTTAACAAAATACCGAGGTAATAATGATTAATTTAATTATAATTTTTTTTAAAAAAAGTAAATGAAATATTGGGTTTTAGGGTTATTATTTTTTGCTTTTAGCAACTCTTTTATTTTGGGGCAGACCAAAGTTAGTGGTCACGTTTATGACAGTAACAAACAAGCTATACCATTTGCCAACATCATATTTGTTAACTCCACTGTAGGAACAATTACCGACGAAAATGGTAATTTTTACATGGAATCGGATGAAAATCATAGCAGCATAAAAGTTTCATTTCTTGGTTTCGAAACAAAAACTGTTAAACTTACGAAGCGAACCACTTACGAAATGGAAATAATTTTGGAGGAAGAAGCTGCCTCTCTGGATGAAGTTGTTATATATAAAGGTAAAACTTCTAAAAAAAATAATCCTGCTATAGACATCTTGCGAAAAATTTGGGACAACAGAAGAGAAAATGGCGTTAAAAAATTTAAGCAATACAATTACGATAAGTATGAAAAATTGGAATTTGACCTGAATACTATTGATAGTGCTTTAATAAACAGCAGAATTTTCAATGGAATGGAGTTCATTTTTGAAGATATAGATACATCCAGAATTACAGGAAAGACGTATTTACCAATTTTTCTAAATGAGGCAATTTCTAAGGTATATGGTGATAATGAGCTTAATGAGTTTAAAGAAGTCCTTAAAGGCAATAAAAATGCCGGCTTTAGCGATAACCAAACGCTTATTGCCTTTGTAAAAGATTTATATTCCGATTATGACATTTATGATAATTACTTAAAATTCTTTGACAAAAGTTTTACAAGCCCTTTATCAAGAACTGGTATTAACGTGTACAATTACATCCTATCGGACAGTGCATATATTGGAAATAAATGGTGCTATAACATTATTTATTATCCGAGGAGAAAGAATGAGCTCACATTTAAAGGTGATTTTTGGGTAAACGATACGACATGGGCTATCAAAGAAATCAATCTTGAGGTGACCAAGAGTGCCAATATCAATTGGGTAAAAGATTTATATATCGAACAAGAATTTGATGTACTGAACGATTCCATATTTTTAATTACCAAAGACTATTTCCAATCAGATTTTGCCTTCAACAAAAAAGAAAAATCAAGAGGGGTTTATGGAAAGAGAACAACATTATACGATAACTATAAGTTTGATCAAAAAAAGGATAAGAAATTCTATCAGAGTCAGGTAGACCCTTATGACCAAGATATTTATAACAGAGATGATTCATTTTGGTCAAATGCTAGAATGGAGGAACTGAACAAGGATGAACAAAAAGTTTATAAACTTCTAGACACTCTTAGAACCGTAAAAGCCTTTAAAAGACTCTATAATATAGGTACAATTTTAGCAACCGGATATGTAGAATTTAACGGCTGGGACTTTGGACCTTTGTTCTCTACAGTAGGTTATAATCCTATCGAAGGATTCAGATTAAGAGCGGGTGGACGTACTTACTTCACAGCAAATGATCGCTGGAGAATTGAAGGGTATGGAGCTTATGGTTTCCGAGATAATAAATTTAAATATGGTATTTCCGGAAAATACTTGGTAGACCGTAAATCCAGATTAGTTGTTTCTGCTGGTAACAGACGTGATGTGGAACAACTTGGAGCCAGTTTAACAAACACCAACGATGTTGAAGGTAGAAGTTTAGCCTCTTCTTCAATTATTGCCACAGGAGACAATAATAGATTGACTTCCATAAATCTATCTGCCTTTTCTATGCAAATAGAACCCAGAAAAAACTTTACGGTTGGGGTAACCGGTTCCTTTAGAACACTAAAACCTGCCGATAGAAACCTATTTAGTTTAGATTTTTTTGATCCCGACACCGGCGAACTTAAAACTGAGATTAAACAAGCTGAAATTGCAACTACATTGGCATACTATCCAGGAAGAAAAACTACGGGATATGGTGTAGATAGAATCGTAGTCAATGATGGTGATTATGCGCAACTCTTTCTTAATTATGCTGTAGGCTTAGATCATATTCTCGAAAGTGATTTTGAATATCAAAAACTTCAATTTTTCTATCGACAACCTTGGAATATCGGTGGCTTTGGTGTTTTAAACAGCTCTATAGAAGTTGGTAAAACCTTTGGAGAAGTCCCGCTTGGTTTATTAAGCGTAGTTCCTGGTAACCAGACATATTTATCCATTCAAAATACATTTCCCTTATTAAATTTTTACGAATTTGTAACAGACACATATGCCTCTGTTCATATGGAACACAATTTTAATGGAAGAATTTTTTCCAGAATACCACTACTAAGAAAGTTAAACCTTCGAGAACTGGTAGGTATTCGTGGTGTATGGGGAGAACTATCTGATGAAAACCTACTTTTAAGTCAACCATCTAATGAAACCCTTATTGCTCCAGATGACGAAATATATTGGGAATACAGTCTTGGGGTTGGGAATATTTTCAAAATTTTTAGAATTGATTTTCATTTTAGAGGAAATTATTTTGATAATCCCGACGCTCGTGATTTTGGTGTCACGGGATCTTTTGGATTTTACTTCTAAAAGTTAGGATTAAGGCAATTTTTTCTCACATTTAAGTATTCATTTTGTTTGAAATACCTTCAGATCGGTTTTACGAAAACCTTTTAGGTTACCATAACATTAAAATTTAAGGTATAAAGCTGTTATTTTTGGTTATAAATTTTAACCAACCCCTTGTAATACTTATATTTGCCGCCCATAAAAATGAGAATAAGATTATGAGCGCAGCAACACGCGAAAGTTTCGATGTACTAATCGAAATCCCAAAAGGAAGTCGTAATAAATACGAATACGATTTTGACATAAAAAAAATCAGATATGATCGCATGATTTTTTCATCAATGATGTACCCTGCAGATTATGGATTTATCCCGGAAACTATGGCATTAGATGGAGATCCATTAGATGTTTTAGTGCTTGTAACAGAACCTACCTTTCCTGGTTGTGTAATGGAAGTGAAACCGATTGGTGTTTTCCATATGGCCGACGAAAAAGGTCCTGACGAAAAAATTATCTGTGTACCGGTATCTGACCCAATTGCTAGTCGATTAGCCGATCTAAAAGAGATGAACCCCCACCTTTTAAAAGAAATCGAACACTTTTTCCAAGTGTATAAGGATCTTGAAAAAAAGAAAGTAGATGTTGGAGGTTGGGGCAATATAGACGAAGCCAAAGAAATTATCAAAGCGTGTGTAAAGCGATTTGATGAATTAGAAGATAAACCTAAAGGATTATTTAGTATCTACTAAATTAAATTCTAAAATCTCTAAAAAAGCGCAATATTTAATCAAAAATATTGCGCTTTTTATATTTAGATGAATTTACTACTTTTAGCAGCTAATTAACTAAAAACACATTTAATGGAATCAAATATGATTTACATGCCAATTGTTTTGGCATTACTAGGGCTAATTTACATGCTGGTTAAAAAATCTTGGGTAATGAAACAGGATGCCGGTGACGGTAAAATGAAAGAAATTTCAGATCATATCTATGAAGGAGCCTTAGCTTTTTTAAATGCAGAGTATAAATTACTTTCAGTATTTGTAATAGTAGTAAGTATATTGCTTACGATTGTTTCTTTTATAGTACCCACTACTCATTGGTTGATTGTAATAGCTTTTATTTTTGGCGCCGTTTTCTCTGCTTTTGCCGGTAACATAGGAATGAAAATAGCTACCAAAACGAATGTAAGAACGACTCAAGCTGCTCGTACCAGTTTACCAAATGCACTTAAAATTTCTTTTGGAGGAGGTACTGTAATGGGATTAGGTGTTGCTGGATTGGCGGTTTTAGGTTTAACCGCTTTCTTTATTTTGTTTTTTCACTTCTTTATGGGCGGAGAATGGACCAACACAATGGATATGACTATTGTTCTTGAGACCTTAGCTGGATTCTCTTTAGGAGCAGAATCTATTGCGTTATTTGCTCGTGTTGGTGGAGGAATATATACTAAGGCAGCCGATGTAGGAGCTGATTTAGTAGGAAAAGTGGAAGCAGGTATACCAGAGGATGATCCTCGTAACCCTGCTACAATAGCCGATAATGTTGGGGATAATGTTGGGGACGTAGCTGGTATGGGTGCCGATTTATTCGGTTCATATGTTGCTACAGTATTAGCAGCAATGGTACTAGGAAACTATATCATAAAAGATATGGGAGGAAATATTGTAAATGAAGGATTTGGTGGAATTGGCCCAGTACTACTACCTGTAGCAATCGCAGGAGCAGGAATCATTATTTCCATAATCGGAACCATGCTTGTTAAAATAAAAAGTAACGATGCTAAAGAAGCACAGGTTATGGGTGCGCTTAATATTGGCAACTGGACATCTATTGCGCTTGTAGCCGTATCTTGCTTTGCATTATGTACCTATATGCTTCCAGAAACCATGAAAATGGAATTTTTTGGTGAAGGACTTAAAGATATTTCTTCAATGCGAGTATTCTATGCAACACTCATAGGTTTATTTGTAGGAGGAGTTATTTCTGCTGTTACGGAATACTATACAGGATTAGGCAAAAAACCAATTTTAGAAATTGTTCAAAAATCAAGTACCGGAGCCGGAACAAACATTATTGCAGGTTTGGCAACAGGAATGATTTCCACTTTCTCTTCTGTTTTGTTATTTGCCGGTGCTATTTGGGCATCCTATGCATTTGCAGGATTCTATGGAGTTGCAATGGCGGCCTCTGCCATGATGGCAACTACTGCGATGCAATTAGCTATTGATGCTTTTGGACCAATCGCTGATAACGCTGGAGGAATTGCAGAAATGAGCGAACAAGAACCAATAGTAAGAGAACGTACTGATATCCTGGATTCCGTAGGGAACACAACTGCTGCGACAGGAAAAGGATTCGCAATAGCGTCTGCGGCTTTGACATCATTAGCTTTATTTGCTGCGTATGTTACCTTTACCGAAATTGATGGGATCAATATCTTCAAAGCTCCAGTATTGGCAATGTTATTTGTTGGAGGAATGGTACCGGTAGTATTCTCTGCATTAGCTATGAATGCTGTAGGAAAAGCAGCCATGGAAATGGTATACGAAGTGCGTCGCCAATTCAAAGAAATTCCCGGAATCATGGAAGGAACTGGCAAACCAGAATATGACAAATGTGTTGCAATTTCCACAAAAGCTTCCTTAAAAGAAATGATGTTACCAGGATTATTAACCATTGGTTTCCCATTAGCAATTGCTTTTATTCCGATGATTTTTGGAATGGATAGTCAAGCAATTGCAGAAATGTTAGGAGGTTATATGGCAGGAGTTACCGTATCTGGTGTTTTATGGGCAATTTTTCAAAATAACGCTGGTGGGGCTTGGGATAATGCTAAGAAATCCTTTGAAGCAGGTGTAGAGATCAACGGAGAGATGACCTATAAAGGATCTGATGCCCATAAAGCTGCTGTGACTGGTGATACCGTTGGTGATCCTTTCAAAGATACTTCGGGACCATCTATGAACATATTGATTAAGTTAACTTGTCTTATAGGACTTGTGATTGCACCTATACTAGGAGGACACACCACAGAAACTGCGGTAGCAACAAATGAAATAGAGGTAATTGAAACTAAATCGTCTTCCAATAAAGCTGAAAAACAAATTGAAGTTCAAATAGATATGGATGGTGAAATAGCCAACGCTATGATTACCATTACGAAAACTGAGAATGGTAAAACTTCTACTGAAACTAAAAAATTACAAGGAACAGAAGAAGAAGTGAAAATCCAAATCGAAGAAATTAAGGCTTCTCTTAAATAATTCTAAAAGCATTATACTGAAAGAACCTCGCTAATTAGCGGGGTTTTTTATCTTTACGGTTAATTAACCAATATATGTTCAAAAAAAAACCATTGCGAATTAATTCTTATCTGGGTTACGGAACAACCAAACGGCTCAGAGCAACAGGTCGAGCATTAGAGGATGAAAACGTGAATTTTGATGGTAATACAAGAACATTAAAAACTTTACGAAATATCTACAGACAATTTGAAAGTGACGAAATTAGAAATGCCAACATAGAACTAAAGCTATCTAATGGAAAAAATTTTACCACAAAAACAGATGCAGAAGGATATTACCATTTTGACGAAATTTTATCTGATGGAGAAAAAATGGTCGATAAAGAAGGATATATTCCATACTTGATTTCATATCAAAACGAGGGAAGTAAAAAAATTCTTCAATCAAATATTTTTAAAGGAAAAATGTTAGTTCCATCTAAGGAAGCTGCTTTCGGTGTGATCAGTGACATAGACGATACCATTTTACATACAGGTGTTGCCTCATTATTTAAATGGAGAGTAATTGCCAATACTTTTTTTAAAAATTTTGATAAGCGACTGCCTTTAGAGGGAACTGTTCAGTTCTATCAAAAGCTTAAGCTTAGCAAAGAAAACATACCAGTTAATCCAATCTTTTATGTTAGCAACAGTCCTTGGAACCTGTATGACTATTTAACAGCTTTTCTTAAAAAACATTATTTCCCCGAAGGGCCAATATTACTTAGAGACTTTAGAACACCTTTTGATAAAACACCGAAGCCCAAAATACCACACAAACAGTCCGAAATTCTAAATTTACTAAATATCTATCCAGATCTAAAATTTATACTAATTGGAGATAGCGGAGAAAAAGACGCAGACATATACACAGAAATCGCGAAAAAATACCCGGATAGAATTTTGGCTATTTATTTAAGAAGTGTCAATCACCGGAGAAAAGAAAAACGAATTCAGAAAATAATAAACACTTACAGCACAACACCTATACTTCTGGTTCATTCATCGCTTGAAGCAGAATCCCACGCCAGACAACAAGGGTTTATTAGTTAATTCTTTAAGCTTCTGACCTCAGAAGTTAATGCCGCCATTGCATCTTGTAATTGTTTGATACCCGATGTATCAGGATTAGTATCAATATTAAAACTTAGTTTACTATTCACCTCCCATAACTCCACAATTTGATGAGTTTGAATCGTGTATGGTAAATAATCGGCATTTATAGAAATTAGCGTCAGCACTGAAGAATCTTCGCTTTTCCTTACTTTTTTAACTACCACACTATCTTGTAACACTACCACATATAGCGCATTACTTCTTAATTCTGAAAGATTATTGACAGCCTTTCCAATCACCCATTCTTTGGGTTCTAATACTGGTAACATACTATCCCCTTCTACCTGAAATCCACGATACGTAGCATTTCTATATTCTGGAAGGGGGATATCAAACGCAGGCAACTGTTGGTACCAATCTACATCTTGCACATTATGAGGATAACCCGCAGCAGCCTTTACATTAACCAATACAATATTTTCATTGTTTTCAGAATCTACAGTTATGACTTTTGGAGTAACATCTCCGTTATGCAACTGAATTTTCTTTTGTTCACTTTCACCAAACAACCAAAGAGGATTCACTCCAAACTCCTTAAGCAATTTAGAAACTACTTTTCCCGAAATTTTAGTTTTCCCTCTTTCTATATCCGCGGTAGAATTTTTAATATTTAAAATCTTAGCAAAATCAGATTGGGTAAAATGATTTTCTTCACGAATTGATTTAAAACGTTGAATGGTTTGGTTAGTTAAATTATCCATACAACTCCAATTTATTTATTTGTATACATTCCTGTTACTTGATTTGGGATAATTACATAACAAATATACTATTTTTTGGAATATTTCCAATTTTAACACAATTTGATTTTTATTTTATTGGAATATTTCCATAAATTTGGAAAAATTACTAGCTAAACCAGATCCTTATGGCATCACAAATCATTTTACATCAACCAGAATCAGAAAAAATAATTCGATACTCGTTAAATAATGCAATTCCCGCAACTGACGAATTACATAAAACATTATCCGAAAAAGGTTTACATTTTGCGCGAAATTATAAGCTTTACAACTATACTTTTGATTTTTATTCACCTCTTTTAAAAATTGCCATTGAAATTGACGGATATGCCCACGAATTTTCCGATGTATATAGTAAAGATGCACCCAAAAAATTATATATACATTCCCTGGGAATTACTGTTCTACGTTTTACAGATTATCAAATACTAGTAGATATAGAAGAAATTATTAGAACCCTTAAACATCAAATAAAATTGATAAAACGCAAGAAGTATGTCGTTTGAAAGAATTCGAGAAAAACTTTCAATATTAGCAGATGCTGCCAAATATGATGTATCCTGCGCAAGTAGCGGCGGTAAAAGAGGAAATACCCAAAAAGGTTTGGGCAACAATACAGGGATGGGTATATGTCATAGCTATACAGAGGATGGCCGTTGTGTCTCTTTATTGAAAATACTCCTAACCAATCATTGCATCTTTGATTGTGCCTATTGTGTTACCAGAAAAAGTAATGATATAAAGAGAGCGGCATTTAAAATTCAAGAAGTTGTAGACCTAACTATTAGTTTTTACCGAAGAAATTATATTGAAGGATTGTTTTTGAGTTCTGGAATTTTTAAAAATTCAGATTACACCATGGAACGCTTAGTTGCTGTAGCCAGAAAGCTTCGTTTAGAAGAGAACTTCAATGGATACATTCATTTAAAATCGATTCCAGGAGCCAGTGATGAACTTATGAAAGAAGCAGGATTGTATGCTGATCGCCTTAGTGTTAATATAGAGATCCCCACCGTATCCGGTTTAAAGCTGCTGGCACCTGATAAAAAGCATGAGGATTTTATAAAACCCATGCAAAAGGTTAAAAATGAAATCATTCAATTTCAAGAGGAAAGAAAAATTATAAAAAGTACACCCAGGTATGCTCCTGCAGGCCAAAGTACACAAATGATCATTGGCGCTACTGGAGAAAGTGATAGAGATATTATGTACTCTGCCACCTATTATTATAAAAAATTCAATATGCGTAGAGTATATTATTCGGGGTATGTTCCTGTAATTACGGATAATCGTTTACCATCTTTAACCACAGAAGTTCCGATTCTCAGAGAAAATCGGCTTTATCAAACCGATTGGTTATTGCGTTTTTACGGCTTTTCTGTCAATGAATTATTGAACGATGAATATAAAAACCTAGAACTTGACATAGATCCTAAACTAAGTTGGGCGCTTAGAAACTTGCACGCTTTCCCTGTTGATATAAATAAGGCAGATAAGAGAATGTTGGCAAGAATCCCGGGTATCGGAATGCAATCTGTTTCAAAAATATTACAAGCCAGAAAATTTAGAAAATTAGATTGGTCACATCTCAAAGCTATCGGTATTGCATTAAATAGGGCAAAATATTTTATTGTTTGTAACTCAAAAGATTTTCATCACTACGATTGCACACCATTACTTTTAAAAAATAAAATTCTGAAAAACTCTAAGAGCAAGCATTCAAAGCACTTTAGTAATCAACTAAGTCTTTTTTCATAATTAATAATGAATTCTCAAACCATTTTAAAATATGACGGAAGTTTTGATGGTTTTTTAACCTGTGTTTTTACTGTATACGAACAAAAAATTATCTCCCCTATTATTCAAAAAGAATCCCAATCTGATCAACAACTATTCTCGACCTCAGAAACAATAATTACAGATAAAATAAAATCCACAAGAGTATGGAATGGAATGAAAGCAAACATTTCATCCTCTCAACAAAAAATCATATTCAAGGCTTTTTTAAGCGAAATTAAAGGGGTAGAAAATACTTTACTGGCTTACATTCAAAACATATTTGCTACCCAAAAATCGAACCTAATTGATTACAGTGACAAAAATATTCTTGGCATCACTCAGGTTGCCAAAATGGTAGGTAGAGAGAAACATCGAATGGAAGCCTTTGTAAGATTTAAAAAAACCAAAGATGATATTTACATAGCAACGGTTGAACCAGACTTTAATATATTACCGCTACTAATTGATCACTTTAAAGATCGATATGCAGATCAAAAATGGCTTATTTATGATATCAAAAGGGCCTACGGAATTTATTATGACCTATGCACAGTAGATATTATCACTTTAGATTTTTTTTCAAAATTAAATACCACTATACGTAAAGACAATTATGCTGATAACGAGTTAGAATTTCAATATTTGTGGAAAACCTATTTTAACAACGTAAATATAAAATCCAGGAAAAACTTAAAACTGCATACACAACATCTTCCAAAACGTTACTGGAAATACTTGATAGAAAAAAACGATATATAAAATAAAATGTTAAATTTGCCGTTCAATAACCCAATTAACTATATCTATCAATTATGAAAAGATTATTTTTAGGAGCAATTGCTCTAATGCTAACAGTTTCAGTGACCTCTTGTAGAGATACAAAAAAAGCAGAAGACGCTGCCAATGATGCTGTAGAAGAAGTACAAGACGCAGCAGATGACGCTAAAGAAGCTGCTGAAGAAGCTGTAGAAGATGCTAAAGACGCTGCTAATGAAGCAATGGAAGATGCACAAGAAACTGTTGATTCAGTAAAAGCTGCAGCAGGTGATGCTGTTGATGCTGCCAAAGATGCTGCCAATGATGCTGTTGACGCAGCCGAAAATGCAGTTGATGATGCTACAGATGCAGTAAAAGAAGGAGCTGATAAAGCTGCTAACGCTTTAAAAAAGCAATAATATACAGATTAGTATATATATAAACCCTCCTGGAAAATTTCAGGAGGGTTTTTCATTTTAATCGTGCCACTCTATCTTTTGTTCAATAGGATTTCTCTTCGAACTGAGCAACTCATCTTTGTCGTAATTGCCTAGATACATAAAGCCCAAACATTTTTCTCCTTCTTCAAAATCAAAAAAATCACCCATATATTTTATTAAGTTCGGACTACTCCAATAGCACCCAATCTCGTTAGCAGTGCAGGTAAGCCACATATTCTGAACAGCCATTGCAGTAGCAGCAATTTCTTCCCATTCAGGTACTCTTTCTTTGGGGTCGCGTTGCATGCAAATGGCAATAATAGCACTTGCAGCTTTACATTTATTCTTAATTTTTTTATGCTTAAAAGGAGAAAACTTTTCGTCTGAAGTGATATCTGTATAAGTATCGGATAAAAACGTTCCAAGTCTATCTTTAGCTTCTCCTCTTACTATTTTAAATCGCCAAGGTTCGGTTAAACGATGAGTAGGAGCCCAATTTGCATTTTCCAACATCATTTGAATAAAAGCTGTGGAGACAGGTTTTTCGTTATATTGCGAAGGAAAGATTGCTCTTCGCTGTTTAATAATCTGATTTAAATATTCATTATTCATGCATTTTATGTTTTTAATGTAAAGTTATTATTAATATTGAGACCAATAAAGAATAAATTTAAGTTATAAGTTTTTGAATTTTCGAACCCGTTTACATACAACTGAACAACTTGACAATTTATCCTTATCCGGTCCTGCTTTACTAGAGACCTTATCAAGTTTAAAGCTAATTAATAAGCTTTTTGGAAACCATAAGCAGATTGCAAAAAGTGTTTTGGAATATTGTTTAGAACAACCAGGAAAAAAATGCTATCGAATAATCGATTTAGGATGTGGAGGTGGGGATAGTGTGTATCATATTTCTAAAAAAACCAACCTAAAAGAAATTAATGTTTCCTTTTTGGGAATTGACGGTAATCCACAAAGTATTGCCGTCGCCAGTACCAAATATGCACGAAATGATTATATAAAATTTAGCACAGCAAATATTCTAGATAGTTCGTTCTCTGTTCCCTATTGTGATCTGATCATAAGTAGCCATTTTGTCTACCATTTTAAGGATGATGAATTGATAACTTTTATAAAAAAAGCAAAGCAAAAAGGAGTTAAGCATATGATTTTTAGTGAATTGAAAAGAAGCAGTACGGCTTATTTTTTATTTAAATTTTCGAGTGTAATTTTACCAATTTCGAAGATTGCTAAAAACGATGGCTTAATAGCTATACAAAGGGCGTTCACCGTTAAGGAATTAAAAAACATATTAAAACAGAGCGGTGTAAAAAACTATACGGTTGAGGAAAAAATTTGGTTTAGAACCATTACAAAAATTGAACTTTAATTATGAAGGGTACCTTATTAAACATTTTGATTACATTGAAACAAACCCCAAAAACTGTCGTACTGACTTATATTATAATTTATTTTATTTGGGGTTTAGGAATGAATGCATTTGGCACTGAAATGGAAATTGCCAGATTTGCTAATTGGTGGCAAATCATTACCTGTTATATTTTGTATATGGTGCCTATTTCTATTTTACTAAAAGACTATAACTTTTTCAATCAATATGCATATGGATTGGTGGCTATGGGAATATTAGAGTTTTTAGGGTATTGGTTACAGACCTCTTATGTCTATCCCAATAATATATTAGATCAGTTATTTAATCCTCAAAACTTCAGTTTAGGAATGGCACTATTTTTTGCTTTATATTTCCCCGCAGGTAATTGGCTGGTCGATAAGACTCATAACATATTATTTAAAGGACAAATGACAAAATCATCTTCTACCTTACAACAAGAATGAATTGCTGCTTTCCTTGTTTTTTAACCCGATACTTATCCTGTATAGCTTTAGCCCCTTTTAGATCCAATGAATCTTTTACATACTCAATCCAATCCTGTCGATGTACAATTGCATTATCTAGCACAACATCTGTAAGATTGGCATCCTCAAATCTGGTCCCCCACAAGGTTGCTTCCGTTAAATCCGCCTCTGTAAGGTTTGCTCCATATAATTTGGCATTGGTTAAATCTGCACTCAACAATTCAGAATTACGAAGATTAGCATTGGTTAAAACAGATTGTTTCAGATTTGCATCAGATAGATTTATTTTTTCCATGTTAGCTTCAATTAATTCACTTCGTTCTAAATTGACCGCAGGCAAATTAACTTCGGATAGATTAGAGTGATTCAAATTGATATATTTCATATTTACTCCCCGACCCAAATAGATATCTTTAAAATACGTATAACTAAAATCAGATGCATCCAGAATCTCTCTATAAGATTGATCAGCTAAATTACTTCTGATTAAGCTAAATAACAATTGTCCTTTTTCTGGACTTATCTTCTCATCGATAAGCTCTCCGTCCTCCTCATATTTATATGGTTTCATTGCTCTGGTAAGACTAGCAATTCTAGCTTCTAGAACAGGGCTAATATTTCGCTCGCTGGATCCCTTGTATTTTAGCTCCTCACTAAGATCAGATAATAAATTATCCATAATAAAAACCAAAGAAGATCTTCTTTCAGCTTCTATTAAAGCGTTTTGATTACCAACTAATACATTTTGATTAATTACCAACCAGGTTTGAAACATTAATATCATAGATGGAATCAGCGTGACAAATAACCCAAAAAGACCAATTCTGGTAATACGCCAAATGATATTAGAGGATACATCAGAAACCGTATCAACGGATACTGTTTTAGTTTCTTTATATTCTGTAATTGCATTATTAATGCTTTTTTTAAGCCTAATTCCTAAAAGCGGCACGCTTGACTTTTTTAATAACCAGAAACCAATACTCTTTTTCTTTTCTTTCCTCTTTTTTATCTGGTCTAGTTTGTCCTGTAATTGCTGCTTTTCTTTCTCTAGCTGCTCAATTCTTTGTTGCTCGGTCACTTTATTTTAGATTTTGGGATTTTGAAGGTTCAATATATTAAAGTTATATGGTTCATCCCAAAATAAAAGAAAGCCTTTTTTATATAAAAAGGCTTTCCTAATTTAACATAATAAAACATACTCCAATAGATGGATCTCTCACTTCATATAATTAGATATATCATCTGAAATGTTTTCAATTAAAGAATTTTGTTCATTTTGATCCGCCTGATTAATGATTTTAGCTAACAGATGTACATAACTCGCCACATATTCCCTCTTTCTAGTGTCATTTACGTACTCTTTACCTTCTACTACTATAAACGTAATTAGATTACGTATGATCTGTCTTAAATCTGAAACACTTAGTTCTTCCTTTATCATATAAACTTTAGACTTATTTCTAAAACTTATATTAAATTAGAGTTCCAAATTATTAAAAATGAATATGAAACATTATAAAAACAGTAATTTCCGATAAAAAGCAATTTTTATCGATTTAGAGAAAATTCCCTATTGAAGTCAACAATAAATATCGAAAAAATGCAATAAAAGTAATTTAAGGATCTCAGTAGCACGATATTTTTTCCCGTGCGAGGTAGTAAATTAAAAGTTACATAAGCCAATGGAGAACATCTTTGAAATGTAACGATTAGATATGATCTCCCTAAAAAGGTTTGGGATAAAATAGAACAACTGTATGCCCAAATGCCAGGATGGCTAGGTTTCGGCACAAAAGATATAGGCTATGCTGGCATACCTCATTGGTTTAGTTTTGATGAAGATGAAAAACACATTGTTGCTTCTATTAAACCAAGCAGACTTCAATTTGAGGCAAAAATGGATCATCAAAAATGGATCTCCTGGAAAACACAATTTAAAAAAATTGCTTAAGAAATATTGCGATTCAAAGTAGGAGAAATAGAAGAAGGCAAAGTCGGTGATGAAATTGAGTGGTTGGATTGATTAAAAACCGGCTAAAAATATAGGTCTAATCCCATAGTAATTTGAAACCTTACTCCATAAAATTAAAGTCTAACAGTAGATTATCCTCTTACGAACAACAGAATAAAATGAGGTAATATTGAAACTATGTTGAAACCAGCGACAAATTAAACATTTGTAAAACAAAACATGAAACGACCAAAAACAAAGAAACCTCCTGATTATTAGGAGGTTTTCTTCTGTACTCGGGACGGGACTTGAACCCGTACGAACTAATGTTCATTGGATTTTAAGTTCTATGATAATAACACTTTAAACAACACTAATCAACGCTAATTACCTATAAAACCTATACAAAATAACATTTCATTTACCATTTAAGTTTACTGAAATCATCTAAAAACACTCTAAATGTTTTACCTATGTTTTACCCTAATTGATTATCTTAGCTTAAAACAATATTAAAAATGGCTTCAGTTAAAACGGTTTTACACCCAAAACAGGATAAAGGAAATAAGGTCTATCGTCTAGCTATACGAGTTACCGCAAATAGAAAAACCAGTTATTTATATTTGGGACATAATATAGAACTCAAAGATTGGAATGAACAAAATAGCACAATAAAAAAATCACATGTCAAATACGCTCAACTCAATCGTTTAATTCGAAAAAAATATGATCAACTGGAAGATCTTATCTTTGAATATGAATCTTCTAAAAAAGTTTATTCTGCTAAACAAATTACTTCCTTCATTAAAAACAACAACCAGAATAAAACCTTCTTTGAGTTATCAGAAGAGTACCTAAACAACCTTGAAAAAACAGGTAAGCTCAAAAGGGCAAAGTCTGACAGAAGTAGAATCAACAGTATCAAAGAATATTACAAAAGTACCAACTTGACAATTAATGAAATTGACATCATCTTTTTGAAGAAACTCAAAGTATATCTTATTTCTTATCAAGGAGTATCAGAAAGAACAGTGATGAACATTTTTGTTTTAATCAGAACACTTTATAACATTGCAATTAAAGAAGGAATCGTTAAACCAGAAAATTATCCTTTTGGAAAAGGTAAAATCCAAATAAAGTTTCCTGAGACTATAAAAATAGGGCTAGAAGATTATGAAATAAAAGCTATTGAAAACTTAGCCCTCGAAAAAGGAACCTCTATTTATCATACCAGGAACGTATTTTTATTCTCTTTCTATCTTGCCGGGATAAGGATTTCTGACGTCTTGGAGATGAAATGGAACTCAATTAAAGATGGAAGAATCATTTATCAAATGGGTAAAAATGATAAAGTCGATTCTTTGAAACTACCTGAAAAAATTATTCAAATATTGGAAGACTATCAAAGTCAAAAAAGAAATGATAATGACTATATATTTCCAGAATTAAAAAAAGCGAATCAAAAAAATCCTGAAGATATATATAGAAAAATTAATACCGCGGTTAAAAAATTCAATAAATACTTAAAAAAAATCGGAGAACTTGCTGAGATAGACAAAAAAATAACTACTCATATTGCTCGGCATTCATTTGGCAATATAGCAGGCGATAAAATATCTCCTCACATGTTACAAAAATTATATCGTCACTCCCACCTTTCCACCACCATCGGATATCAAGGGAATTTTGTTCATAAAGAAGCTGATGATGCTTTAGATAGTGTCTTAAACTTTTAGCATGCTTGTTACCAAACAGAACTTTGTTATTACATAATTAAACCTTATTGTTTTTATGATATAGACGGATCGGTTCTGTTTAATAATTTGATTAGTGTTTGAAGGGATAATGTTTTTCTTCTTCTATGTATCATTGAATGACAATTTGCACAAAGTGGTATTAAATCTTTTATTGGGTCACACATATAGCTTGAATTAATTTGATACAATGGAACTCTATGATGAACATGTATATAATTCTTTCCAAGTTCCCCATATGTATCTTCAAAATCGAATTGACAAGCTTGACATTTAAACCCATAATGCTCTAAACATTTTTTTCGAGCTTCTGGATTCCGCTCATACGCATTTACGGTAATAGTATATTTTGCACCCTCCTCAAATGATTGGTAGCTTGGAATTTCTTCTGCAATATTGTTTAACCCATAAATAGATGATGCAAAATATTCACCATCAATTTGTATTAACTGTTTTTCTTCTAACACTGGATCAAACCTACTAATTTTTGAAGGCCCAATTCCTTCTTTATTTTTGTTTTCATCGGAATGATATATCTTAAATGTCTTAAGGATGTAGTTATTATTTAAAATCAAACCAATGTGCTCCAATGATTGCTTATAACCCCTGTTCTTCTTATTTTTATTGTTATATTCCCAAGAAGGGCTGAGTATTAATTCTAACGCTCCATTGTCTAAAGTGTCCCAAGCTCCGAAGATTACTATTTTTTCCGTTTCATTAATAAATGACCAACTCCAATTCCAATTTTTACAAGTTGCTCGTTGCTGCTCTATAAATTGTTTTCGTGTCATTTCATAAATATATTAACTACCAATCTATTTATGAAGAAGAAATGAAGTGCATGTTTATTTGAAACTTTTTTCATTTTCATTAAAAACCTTTAATATTATATTCTAAAGGTTGATTCCATAACGGTTCTCTGAAAAAAAGCTATCCTTAATTTCTAATTCATTGATTTTGACTTTGGACTTGGTTATATGTATAGCTGAATTATTTAATTTCGTATATACTTCTAAAATAGTAAATGGTAATTCATTTTTAAAAAAGTTAATATTTTTATTTAGATTTTTTTGCAGATCATTTTCGGATGTAACATCCTTAAATCTAACCTTCACATACTCATTTTTATCTAGATAAATATCCAATTGCTTACCATTAGGCGGACATCTAACATCCCTAATATCCCTTTTAGATTCCCAAACATTGTCTGTGATCTTAAATCTAACCTCTTGTTCGAGATTTAAGACCTGTATATTTAATCTCTTATAACCTTCGGAATCTGTGTTAAACCATATCTCTAAAACACCATCTATTCTAATTTCACCTTCCCTATTATTATAAAATAAATTATTTCCAGATTTTAATAGAATTTTTTGTCGTAAATATTCGAAGTCAGCTTTTAAGGCTTGAATTTCCCCTTTTTTATTGGCTTTATAGCTAATCAACTCTTCTTTAGTAAAAACATTAGCATCTGCTTTTTTATGATGTGATGGACATAAAGCAATCATACCTTTAGGATCATGATGATTTTTAATATGCCAAGGAGGATCAAAATGATGGTATTCTAAATAAGGGATTTTACATCCTTTTATAGCACAAAGAAAACCTGTTTCTTCTCTTAAAACTCTTTGTACATCTGCTGGTGGTGTTCTGTTCATTTAGAATCGTTTTATTAAACTTCATTGTTTTCTTTTTCTTCACTAAATATAGACCTTATAAAAATCATTTGACTTTTAACTGACTTCCTCATAATTATTTTATAAAGTAAATTAATAATAAAAAAAATAGGAACTAAACTTATAAACATAATCACTAAGTTTAAAGGAATAGGGCTATCTATATAATCAAAATTTCCATTAAAGATTTCTATCCAAAGGTAAATTCCATAACCAAAAATTGCGCCTTGGATTATTATAGCTCCCAAACCAAAGAGAATACTTTTAACCGTAAAATTGTGCTTTTTTTCATTCATTAATCTATTGATCCTTAAATATTCCTGTCTTTAAATATTCTGATTTTTCTCTCTGATTTGGAACTGATGTTGAAGTTGCTTGAAATGTTGTGTTTATCAAAAAAAAGAACTTTGTCTCCTACCTTCAATTAAAATTTTACTGACTTCAGTTATCAGAACCTTATATTCTTACAAAAATTCTAAGTTATTTGAGCCTATTCCGAATTTTAAATCAAATGTTAACATGGAACTATTTTTTTAAGAGAAATTAAAAGTTGGATCAAGTTTGTGTTCTTTCATTCCAATTCGAAAAATTGAATAAGTTACATTTTTGAATGGATCTTCATAATTCCCCGTGACTAAATCTGCATTTGAAACGTTGGAGGGCACTAATTTTCCATAAGTAGGATAGTAAAATGCATTTGAATTGATGAATGTATTAAAATCTTTCCCTTTGGCCAATACACAAAAGCCAGGAGCTAAAGAACCTATTTTAATTCTTTGACTACCTCCGGTATAATCCAATTTAGCCTTTTCAGAAAGAGCTAGCCTTAAAGGTCTACTCTTAAATAGTATTTCAGGATCCGATTTATCTAACTTATTTAATAATTCATCAATCATATTAATTGCATTATTAGTAATTGCAGGAAACCCTAAGGTAGAAGTAAGGGTTTTTCCTGAATCTGATTGAAGAAATTTGAAAATTCTTTGCCACCATTTTGGTTCTCTATGCTTAACAACTTCAAAAGTCATTTTAGCTAATCCTCCTGGGATTTCAATAGGTCTGTTTCCAAATGCTTGTTTAAAATCTGCTTTCAAATCTTTCGGATCAGCAGGTTTGTTTTTTGCCTTATTATATAAGTCAAGTCCTGAAGCAATACTCCAAAAAGCAGTATCGAAATATTTGTCAGTAGAATCTTTATCTTTTCCGATATTTATACGCATAGTAGCTTTAGAGTTTTTATCAACTTGAACATTTTTAGCTATATGGAATGATTGCATCTCTAAATTCATTAATATATCTGGCTCTTCATTACTTCCTTGTATAGATGATGTAACTTCAGAGGATTCTAGTATAGCTGGCCCGTCTATTTCATTTGATAGTTGAAAAGCAATGAATTGATCAGCTAAATCATTTTCTTTTAAAGAAGTTCCTTTAGCTGTATAAGTTACAGCGCCTCTATTCTTTGGGAGGCCAAAAGTTGCAAAATCTGGACTTTCGATTATTCTTTTTAAATTATCTAAATCATCCACTAGTAATTCGGGAGTTAGAATTTCATTCTCTTTAAATTCAAATAGTTTCATTGTATTTTATTATTCAGTTAAATTTCCTGTAAATGAAGCTGTCGCTGGATCATATTCAATTATTCCTTTCTTTTTATCTCCTACTGAGTTTCTTAAATAAACCTCTATCGGGCTTTCAATCTTTTGTCTTTCCTGATAATAAAAATTTTGGAAATAGTAATTCAATAGAAATGAATAGCAAAAAAACACTGTCCATTCGTCTATTCCAATTGATGGCACTTCATAGCTATTTGGTTTGTAATTATGAAGGTCTATTTTATCATCATTTAATCCAAAAGAATAGTCTGAATGAGCAAACGCATTTCTAAATTGTGATCGATAACCATTCGTTATAATTTTTGAAATTTTTAGAGACTTCGCTCGAAATCCATCCCTAAGAGTATCCCGAATTAAAAGTTGTTTTGAATCTCCGTTTCGTGCGTCTGGAATTTTATAGGTCCATTGATAATCATTTCCATTACACAAGTCCAATAATTTAGTTAGTTGTTTGAGAAAATTTTTTGATTCCCAAATGTGTGTATACATCATCAATTCCATGGTCAAACTTTCTTTGGAATCAGACGTATTAAATTGAGAGAATGAGTAATACGTTTTGAGATATTTTGTCAAAAAATCAATTCTATGACTATCAATTAGATAATCCATCCTATTATCAATAACATAAGGGGATATTTTGGCTCCTTCATAATTTTCAATAAATGATGCATTACATAAAAATAAATAATAGTCATTTTTGTCCTTTTCATTAGCCTTAGCAAATTCAAAAGCTTCTTGTATAGCATTTTGAACTTCAATATCAATAAGTCTAAATTCGTTTGTCTTAATCATTTTTTTTAAGAATGCTTATAACCTTTATTTCTAATATTTAATAAACTTTTATCTGTAAATAAAAGATTTACGTCCAACCTTTAATTAAAACTCTTCATTGATTTTTTTATCTATGCCTTTTTCTGCGATAAATGCACCTTGTACTTTTAGTTCAATCTTATCTCCCTGTTGAATTCCCGCTTGTTTTAAAGACATATTTTCGTTATTAATAATTGTATTATCTGCTATTATTAACCAATCCAAAGAACTATAAATATCAGTGTTATATTTTAGATATTTTTCAAATTCAAAATACTGTACTAGGGAGTTCTTAAGTTTGTTGACTTTCATTTTATTTGATAACACAAGGGGTTTTCGGATTTCCCATAGATTTGATTCAAAAATTACGTTAATTGTATCATTATCCATAAGGTTTATTTTTAATTTCGTGATTTTTTGTTCTAAATTATCAATAGGGAGAATTTCTAATTGGTTTAAAAATTGGTGATGCGCTTTATTTCTTTCTTCAAAAAATTTAAATGCATATCCAGCTACAATTAATAATATTATAATACCAATAATACCGTTTACAATTTTAAAAAGAAATTTAGCATTATTATCTTTTGAAACTTTACCTAGAGCTTCTTTAATTCTGTTTTTGAAGAGTAAGTAAAATATAAGAACTACAAATCCAACTAAAACCAAAGGGTCAGATAGATATTCAGCTATATTACTAAATCCATTAATATTAATAAATATGTTCATTTTAATAGATTAATCTTAATTAATAAATAACCCCATACCCGAAGAATTCTTCAGATATGGGGTTGGTTCTAATTTACGTTGCTTCTAAATTAACAAAATAAATTAAATAGACTATTTTTTCCCTTAAATTTTTACGTGTTTTATGTAAAATGCAATTTATGTTTGCAAATTTCAAGAATACTACAAAAGAGGAATATTTAGATAAATAGTAGTCCATTTAAGTGTTAAATCGTAAACTTAAAAAATGAACCGCTTTATTAAACTCGCTAAGTTTTATTCCTTAGTTTTTAATAATAGTTCAGTTTAATGACTAGTTTAAAAAACTTAATTTAATAGTGACATCTAAATTATTCAGCGAAAAAGCAATTGGTTTTTTACCTTTATTCTCTGACCAGTCAATAGAAGATCCTTGCAATCAATCCCTCCAATGATTACTCCAGTATTAAGATCGTAAACGAAAAACATCCCACAATGAATGACTTCTTCAAAACGGATAAATTGCATTCGATCCAAAATACAGACCATCGCTTCCTTTTCTATGACTTCTCCACAAAAGTTTGTATATCTTCTTGTCAAGATGGCTTTTCGCCCTTTCCACCAGAAAGAGCTTTTTAGATTGTACTTTATAATGTCGATCCTATGTCTATCGATAAATAGGTGTAAGTCGCGGATAATCTCTTTTGGGGAATCTTTCATATAGTTAAATGTAAAACTAAGTTGTAAAAAAAATCTAATGCTTTAATTTACTTTAACAACTTTTTAAACAATCCTTTTTTACGCTCTAGAACGATTGTAAATAAGCTATCCGCCTGTGATCCTTGGTTATAGAACTTGATTTCTGCTACAGCTCTTTTTCTTCGAAATAGGTTCCAAGGAGATTTGCCCGGTTTTTTGTAATAGTAATAGATATCAAAGTTGTGAGTAATCTTATAGTTAGCCATAAGTGTATCAAGTTCGGGAATATACAATCCTTCAAAGTTCAGATCAGGATTATGAATCCCAAACTTTTTAGCTGGAAGAGGTTTTAAGTCATTAACTACATAAACCGTATCTTTTCCTTTCGCTTTGAATTCCCCTTTAGTAGAAGATTTTACCGCAGAATAACTGATCAGGTTTCGCTTCAGGTTTCCAACTTCTTTTTTCAGTATTTGTCGGAGTTCTTCATTCATCACCAGTTTTACATTTCGAGCATTAATCTCAGCTATTTCTGCTCTGGCTCTACTTTTTCCTTCTTTATCTTTCCATTTTTCAATCTCCCGGAATTGTGCATTTTGGATTTCTCTAAAATCGCTGACTTTCTGGCGTTCCCATCTCCATTGAAAAAATAGAATTCCTATCAAGATCATTAAAATCACTGGTAGTAATTTCCAAATCGTTTTTATAAGGTTTATATAATATGTCATACCATTTATATTTGATGTTGCGGTTCTAATTCTGAAGAGGTCTCTGAAGCTCCTATGATATTTTTTGTGAAAATGTTGTATTTGATTCCCGTAATGCCATATCTATTTTTAGTGGTAACAGCATAGTTGTTTCTAAAAGTGTCATCCACTTTGATAACTTCTATATTGATCCCTGCATCAAAAAGTGGCGCTGTTCCCCCTCGGATAGTTTTGCCTGTTGTGCGCTGAAAGATGACAATGAAAATGGTGTTAGGATATTGCTTTCGTAAACGATCAAAATCCTGAGAAGGTAGCCCTGTCTTATTCCAACTATCAATGATGATTACATCAAAGATGCCAACGGCACTCGTAATGGTGTCGTATCCATCCGGTAACTGATCTGCTCGTGAGATACGGGTTCTATTTTCTGGACTCAGGTATTCATCTTTCATTCTTGTAATCAAGTCTGATTTCCCACCGATCTCTAGGGTAAAAATGGCAACACTATTCCCAATGCTTGCAAAGGCATCGGCTAATTGATACGTAAATCGGGTCTTACCACTCCCCTGATCCCCTTCTATAGTGATTGCTAGTTCAAACTTTTCTAAATCCCCTAACAATTCTCCCATCGCTCCGTGTAATCGAAAAGTCGAAGTGTTATTTGTGCCTAGCTGTTGGTCAAAAGAAGTAAATAATCCATTCTTTTTAGGATGAATTATAGAGATATTTTTGGGTTCTTGTGATCGAATACTATCTAAATCACCTAATCCTATAGTGTTAGTTTGGTTTACTATTTTTTGAAGTTCCAATCGCCATTTTCGGTTGATAATAACTTTAACTTGTTGTGCTAAGATCATTTCATTATGTTGCGCTATCAGTTTATGCTGCAATTGATCTATATGGGATGCATACCGGTCATCTTTGGTGATTTCTTTATTGGAGACTGCTTTTTGTAGTGCGTGGATAAATTTCTTCAGATCATCCTTAGATTGAATAGTTCTATGCATTTTCAAAAAATCTCGAATAAACAAAACAGAAACACTGGCTATCAGGTTTGTTTTATCATCAGTAAAAAGATAGGCATTTAGTTCTTCCAAATATAAATCTATAGTTTCTTTAATCTCTGGTTCCTGGAAATAGAATTCTTGTGCTTCCAGAAAGAACTGATGTCCTTTTTGTAGGATTTTTGGTAATCCCGTTACATTGACCTGAACGATGGCATCGTTATAATTCTCAAATGAAATATGTTGTTTTTCCATTCGGTAATACTACAAAGGCACTCAATGACCGCTTCGGGTTAGGTTGGTTTCGTTCGGGATTTGTTATTTTTTAAAGAAAGAAAAACGAAGCCTAATTGCCTTAGATTTCAGCAACATAGTTGCATTTGAATTTTCGTTACTTCCGTTTAAAGATGTTATCATTTTTGTAATGTCGTAATTTGCTGTAAATACCTCTGTCTTCTTTTTATCTCTCTTTCCTTTGGTTACACTAACAGTTTGTTCTATGGACTGAGTAAACCATTTATGTTTCTTAGAATATTTGGTTAGTATATCTGATGGATAGCTGCTTAATAGAAACTTACCTTTGATTTTAGATAATAAATTCAGTAAACTGATGAAATCCTGTCTACTATATCCTTTATAGTGTCCCATATCAGAATTAAAATAAGGAGGATCAACATAAAAGAAGCTTTCCTTCGTATCCCTACTTTTTATAACGGCAAGCGCATCATTACATTCAATATCAACTAGATCCAATCGTTCACAGATATCTCTAGTAAATCCATTTTTCTTATTACGTATAGTCCTAGATACTCCATTAGATTTTCTCTCATAGGCATAGCCTCCAAAAATACGAGAAGAAAAACTCATATTTGTTTGTACCCAAAATGCCCACGCTTTTTTAACAGTATTCTTTTCTTTAGGATTCTGAAGAATAGCTTTTGCTTCTGTATGTAGTTTTCTACTATGTGGAGTAGATTGAATCATTTTCTGGAGTTTAGTAAACTGAAGTTTACAGACTCTATAAAAATTAACCACTTTTCCATCCAAATCGTTAATTACTTCTACGGGACTTGGCTTTTTAGCAAAAAATACAGCAGCTCCACCTACAAAAGGTTCGCAGTATAAATTATGTTCAGGGAATAGCGATAAGATACGTTTGGTTAAATTTTGTTTACCTCCATAATAGCTAACCGGAGTTTTACCAATCTTTCCGAATCCATCTAATGGCGGGGTCACGGTCAAAGACGGATTTGTATTTATATTTGTTTTCTTATAAATGTTACTTGCTTTTATTCGTTCCCCAACTGTATTTACTACTGGAGTACTAACCGCATTTCCGATCAGTTGATAACGTCTACTATCACTAAGTTCAATTTTCTTATCATTCTGAATACCAAACTTAGTCCAATAATCCGGAAATCCCTGCAACCGTTCGCATTCTAAAGGGGTTAATCTGCGGACATTTCCCGCATTGAGTAAAAGGTTTTCATTCTGAGGATGTGCAGTAATAGCGCCTATCTTATTATAAGTTCGCGGTACAAATTGTTTCTCTTGGAATGGTGTATAATCTTTTCCTTTCATTTGATTTGCCTTTCGGATTCTTCTAGCTTTTTCGGTGCGTTCGAACCTCAATGGAACCCAATCATCCAGTAGCAGGTTATCTTTTTCTACTCCTGTGATGCAATTCGTATTCCCATCTTTTCTAAATTCAACTTTTGATCCTCCTTTTGTACTTCTACCATTTCTAACTGTGAAAATGTAAGGGGAATAGTTTCCGCTACTCCCTACTCTGGTATCAATTGTTGAAGCAATGTTGGTTTGCGAGAGTTTTCTTGGAGTGCAATTTTCAGTCTTTTGACAGCTTTTTCCGATAGGAAATATTTGCGGTCTGGGTTTTGTTCTAAGTGATCCGACAAGGTAGATGCGCTCTCGATTCTGGGGGAGAAACCAGGTAGTATTAAGCAATTGCCATTGGATGTCATATATCCCAAGGTTGGCAAACGATCTAAGTACGATTTCAAAGTCTTTGCCCTGGTTACTGGAGAAAAGCCCTTTGACGTTTTCAAAGATAAACAGACTGGGTTTATAGAGGTCAAGAATTCTAATTGCTTCAAAAAAGAGTCTGCTTTTACTTCCTTTAATACCTTCCCGTTTTCCAGCCATCGAAAGATCCTGGCATGGGGAACCGAAGGTGATGATATCCGCTTTTTCGATGGTGTCTTTTTTGATGTTTTCGATAGGTCCGACATAGGTAGATTTTTTAAAGTTGTACGAATAATTAGCAATGGCAAAAGGATCAATTTCGCTGAAGTAGTGTTTTTTAAGCTTAAACCCGGCTTCCATCAATCCTTTAGGGAATCCTCCAATGCCAGAAAACAAGTCCAATAAAACTAGCTCTTTCATAATTTTCCTTCTTCAGCAAATGAATAGAAGCCATTCTTGGTGAGGATTATGTGATCCAATAACTCAATATCCAACAGCTCTCCAGCCTTTTTAATTTTATTGGTGATGACGATGTCTGAATTACTGGGTTTTAAAGCTCCGGATGGATGATTGTGAGCAATAATGATACTAGTAGCTAAACTTTTCAGCGCCACAGAAAAGAGAATTCTTAGATCAACAACACTTCCTTTAATACCACCAACAGAATGTCTATGATATCCTAGTACTTTGTTGCTGTTGTCTAAATAGAGAACGAAGAATTGTTCTCTAATTTCGATAGTGTTCTTTTTGTAAAACTTGGAAACCGTGGTAACTACGTCTTTTGGAGAACCTATTTTTCCTTCAACTCTTCTTTTTCTTGAAAAAGTGATGTTAATCTCTGGAATAGGTGTGCTATTAGTAGATCCTTTTAAACCATCTAATCCACTTATGGTATAAGAAGAATTTTTTGAAGTTGCTCCAAGTACATGCTTCTTAGATTTTAGTTCTTTGGATGCTCTTTTGATAGCATTGGTCCATTTTTCTCCTTTTTTTCGGATTTGTTTGGCTCTTTTGCTGATGTGGGTAACCGTAATTTTTCCTTTTTTCATTACTTGAGTATATCTTCGTAATTCTAGGGAAGTGCAAAAAAATGGTTTCGGGTTGGGTTCGCATAATACCTGAAAAAAGAAAAAAGCGACCAGAGGCCGCTTTAAATGTTTTCACAACGGAATAATCCTTATTGTGAATTGCTTTCAGTTTCGTAAAGATACAAATTACATTAAAATAAACTGTGGTTTTCCACAATACTATAATTATTTTTTTTTGCTAAATTGAGGGAAATTTACACATATGAAAAAAATATTGGGGTTAGACCTAGGAACTACTTCTATTGGATGGGCACTTGTAAATGAAGCAGAGAATGATAATGAAACATCAAATATAATAAAACTCGGGGTTAGGGTCAATCCTTTAACCGTAGATGAAAAAACAGATTTTGAGAAAGGACGTCCCCTTTCCACTAATGCAAATAGGACTTTAAAACGCGGAGCTAGACGTAATCTTCAGAGATATAAACTAAGAAGGAAAGAGCTTATTAAGATTTTAAAGGATAAAGGTTTTATTGCTGATGACTCGCCCCTTACGGAAATAGGAAAAAACACCACCCACCAGACACTGGAGATCCGTGCTAAAGCAGCAAGAGAAAAAATTGCATTAGAAGATCTTGCTAAAGTCTTTTTATCAATTAATAAAAAAAGAGGATATAAAAGTAGTCGTAAAGCCCAAAATGAAGAAGAGGGTCAGGCTATTGACGGGATGTCTATAGCCAAAAAACTATATGAAGAGAATTTAACACCAGGACAATATGCCTTACAAATTATTGAAAAAGATGGAAAATACATTCCAGACTTTTATAGATCTGATTTACAGCAGGAATTTAAAAAAGTATGGAATAAGCAAAAGGAGTTTTATCCAGAAATCCTCACTCAAGTTTTATATGATGAATTACAAGGCAAAAACAAATCTCAAACCTGGGCTATATGTGAAAAGCCTTTCAATATAGTGGGGATAAAGCGGGTGGGTACCGCTAAAAGCAAAAAACTTGAAAATTATCAATGGCGTGTAAAGGGTTTGACTGAAATGATAGAATTGGAGCATTTGGCTATTGCTTTACAGGAAATAAACAATAATATAAATCAATCCAGCGGATATCTAGGGGCTATTTCTGATAGGAGCAAGCAATTGTACCTCAATAAAAAAACAGTAGGACAATATTTATACAAACAAATTGTAAAGAACCCACACACCAAATTAAAAAATGAGGTATTCTACAGACAAGATTATTTGGATGAATTTGAAGCTATTTGGAATACACAATCTCAATTTTACGATATACTTACCGAAGATTTAAAAGAAAAAATAAGAGATGTCATCATCTTCTATCAAAGAAAGTTAAAATCGCAAAAGTCACTAATTAGCTTTTGTCAATTTGAAAGTTGGGAACAGGAGTATGAAGAAAAGGAAACAGGAAAAACCAAGAAACGAATCATAGGTAGGCGGGTAATTCCAAAATCGTCACCTTTATTTCAGGAGTTTAAGATATGGCAAAACCTGAATAACGCAGTTTTTACCAATCCTGAAACCAAGCAAGTAATAGACGTAAAAGATTTGGATAATGAAACAAGAAAACAACTTTTTGATGAATTAAATCTAAGAGGTGATCTATCTTATAAGGATTTGCTTAAAGTTCTCTCCAATGAAATGGATCTGGGGAAGCTAAGTATCTGGAAATCCAATTTTGAAAAAATAGAAGGAAACAGGACGAACCAAGCACTTTTTAGTGTGTTCCAGGAAATTTCTGAACGGGAAGGTTATGGTGCTGATTGGAAGAAGAAAACCTCTTTTCAAATAAGAGAAGAATTAGAAAGTACCTTTCCTGAGATTGGGATCGATCCCAAGATTCTAGAATTTGATGGTCTCCGGAATAGTTTTGACAAACAAGCTAGTTATCAGCTGTGGCATTTATTGTATGCTACAGAAGAAGATGATAAAATATCGGAAGAGGATAGGTTGATCTACGGAAATTCAACGGTTACCCTAAAGAAAAAACTAAAAGAAAAATTTGGTTTTAAACCTGAATATGCTTCCCTCCTTACAAATATTCCTTTCCAACAAGATTATGGTAATTTGTCAGCAAAAGCTATTCGAAAAATTATACCTTATTTGGTTGATGGTCATAAATATTCTGAAGCCTGCCAACTTGCGGGATACAACCATTCAAAAAGTTTAACCGCACAGGAATTAAAAGACCGTGTACTTAAACCAAAGTTAGAACTACTTAAGAAAAACAGTTTGCGAAACCCTGTAGTGGAGAAGATTCTGAACCAGATGATCAATGTAGTTAACCAAATTATAGAAACTTACGGCAAACCCAATGAAATAAGAATTGAGTTAGCGCGTGAACTTAAAAAATCTGCTAAAGAACGGGCAGAAATGACCAAGGGTATTGCGGATGCCACAAGGCGCAACGATGAAATCCGAAAAGTAATACGACAAAAATTCGGCATCCCCAATCCAACCAAAAATGATGTTATTCGATATAGACTATATCAAGAGTTAGCATCAAGGGGACACAAAGATTTGTTTACAGACACTTATATAAGCCCTGATAAGTTATTTTCTAAAGACATAGATATTGAACATATCATTCCAAAGGCTTTATTATTCGATGATTCGTACTCTAACAAGACCTTGGCATTTAAAAACGATAATCTCCAAAAAGCCAATCGTACAGCCTATGATTTTATTTCACAGGATTACAGCTCACAATTAGAAAATTTCGTAGAACGGGTTGAAACCCTGGCTAAAGAGGGGCATATAAGTCGAGGTAAAAGAAATAAATTATTGATACCCCAGTCAAAAATCCCTGATGGTTTTATTGAACGTGATTTAAGAAACAGCCAATATATTGCTAAGAAAGCAAAACAAATGTTTTTTGAAGTGTTTGACGATGTAATTACCACCACCGGAAGTATTACTGATAAATTACGTGAAGACTGGGATTTAATAAATATCATGAAAGAGCTCAACTTGCCTAAATATCGAGCGTTAGAGCTTACGGAATTTGAGGAACGGCTAAACAAGACAACAAATAAACTGAACAAGCACGAGGTCATTAAGGATTGGACTAAACGCAATGACCATCGCCATCACGCTATGGACGCCCTGACAGTTGCCTTTACCACCCGAAATCATATACAATATATCAATAACCTTAACGCCAGACAGGATACTACAAAAGATAATCATCCTATTATTAAAAATATTGAAAGCTTAATTATATCGCAAAATGAAAAAGGCAAGCGTGTTTTTAAAAGTCCGCTCCCCAATTTTCGTGAAAAAGCTAAACAGCATATTGAAAGTATTCTGGTAAGTTTTAAAAACAAGAATAAGGTTGTTACCAAAAACAGGAATAAAACGAAGAAAAAAAATGGGTTGCTTAAAAAGGTTCAACTTACTCCCAGAGGTCAATTACATAAAGAAACCGTGTACGGAAAATCCAAAAAACCGCTTTTAAAACCCTCTAAACTTAATAAGCGATTTACATTAAAAGAAGTTAATCTTATTATAAACAAAAAAGAACGAAATTTAGTTTTAAACCATCTATCCAAATATCAAAACAAGCCAGATGTCGCTTTTGATATAAAAACCTTGAAGAAAGATCCTATTATCAACAAAGAAAGTCCATTACAGGAGGTATTGTGTTTTGAAGAAATTTTTACCATCCGGAAGGACATTAATTCTGATAATTTTAAAAATGCTAAGCAAATTGAAAAAATTGTAGACGAAGGTGTCAAAAATGTTTTAAAAGTGAGAATAGCAGAATTCGGTGGCGACTATAAAAAAGCTCTTTCTGATTTGGATACTAACCCAATTTATATAAATGAAGAAAAGGGAATAACAATTAAACGTGCCGCCATTACTGGGGTAAGCAATGCCGAACCGCTACATACCGCTAAAGATCATTTAGGACAACTTTTACACAATGATGATAACAACGAGATTCCAGTGGATTACGTAAGTACTGGCAACAACCATCACGTTGCAATTTACAGAAACCCTGATGGCGAATTGGACGATGAGATCGTTTCTTTTTATGACGCAGTTATTCGAAGGAACGCTAAAGAACCAATCGTCAGGTCATTTAATGAAAAGGGTTGGCCATTACTTTTTAGTTTAAAGCAAAACGAAATGTTTATTTTTCCTGATGAAGATTTTGACCCTAACGAGATTGATATTTTAAACCCAGAAAATCAAAAGCTAATTTCGCCAAACCTATATCGTGTTCAGAAAATATCGAAAGTAACTTATGGCACATCAGCAGTGCGGGATTATGTATTTCGACATCATCTTGAAACAGAGACTATTGATGTAAAAGAATTAAAAAATTCTGCATATAAAGCTATCAAAAGCTTGGGAAATCTTGATGGAATAGTAAAAGTTCGAATGAATCATATCGGAAATATTGTTCAAACAGGAGAATACTAATTTTTATGATAAAACGTACACTATTTTTTGGAAATCCAGCGTATTTAAGCACACGCAACCAACAGTTGATAGTCAATTTTCCTGAAGATGAGAAAAAAGAAACCACTATACCCATTGAAGATTTAGGTTATGTTATACTTGAAAACCCTCAGATAACTATAACTAATGGATTACTAATGAAATTGGTTCAG
Source organism: Aquimarina besae (assembly GCF_042434905.1). Taxonomy (NCBI): domain Bacteria; kingdom Pseudomonadati; phylum Bacteroidota; class Flavobacteriia; order Flavobacteriales; family Flavobacteriaceae; genus Aquimarina; species Aquimarina besae. Next base: position 1,679,312 of record NZ_CP170199.1, on the reverse strand, counting down.
AACAAGACCGCGGTTATCACTTGTGACAAACAGCATCTCCCTTGTTCTTTCTTACAACCTCTAGTTGGGCATAGCGAACAGACAGAAAGATATCGGTATCAATTAAATGCCAGCTTACCCTTAAAGAAAAACCTCTGGCAGCAAACGGTTATTGCAAAAATTGAAAATCAGGCAGGTCATTTTTTACATAGATCGAAAAACGCTCTACGCCTTAAACGCTATGCCAAAGAAGTAAGAAGTGGTGATCTGGGTAACCAAGAAGCTTTGGCTGCAGCATTTTACTTTCAAAATTTGTTTGATCTTGATGGTTTTAGTAGAAATCAAAAAGGAGTTCCGCCTAACAATTTACTAAATTACGGTTATGCTATTTTACGAGCTGTCACTGCCAGAGCATTAGTTAGTAGTGGTTTATTACCTTCAGTTGGAATTTTTCATCACAGTAAATACAATGCTTATTGCCTTGCAGACGATATTATGGAACCATATAGACCTTTTGTTGACTTGATAGTCTATGATATCGTTGAAAGTGGTTGCCAAATTGAGGATTTGAATAAAAGCATAAAATCCGACCTGTTGCTTATACCAGCTATAGATGTAGTAATCGATGGTAAGTCAAGTCCTTTGATGAATGCAATGAGTCGGACTACTACAAGTTTATATGAATGTTTTGAAGGCAGTCGCAGAAAAATTCTTTATCCCGAATTTAAATAATTCTCATTAACAAAATAAAAATGTTTGGAATCTTATACAACTCGATTAAATCAATATAGATCTATGTGGGTACTTGTATTTTTTGATTTACCCACCGAAACCATAAAAGAACGTAAGGCAGCTACACGATTTCGTAAGAATTTGCTTGATGATGGTTTTGGAATGTTCCAGTTCAGCATTTACTCACGGTTTTGTCCGAGTCGAGAGAACGCTGCAGTACATATCAAGCGAACTAAGAATGCATTACCCAAAAAAGGAAAGGTATGCATTATGCAAATAACCGACAAACAGTTTGGTATGATGGAGTTATTCAATGGTCAAAAAGAAATTGAACCAGAACCGCCGTCACAACAACTCGAGTTGTTTTAGAGACTTAAAAACAAGTGTTACGATAGTTATATAGTTCTCAGAAAGGTAAAATAACCAATCACAACAATACTCACAAAAAACAGGATACCAATTGGTTACAACAAGTATCCTGTGAATCATCCATAAAATTACAGAACTGAAAGCAATTCACAACTGTGATTATGGATTCCTATTGGGATTTCCACCTGTGAATCATCCATAAAATTACAGAACTGAAAGCAATTCACAACGAACAATATGAAAACCAAGACTAGTAACCCCTGTGAATCATCCATAAAATTACAGAACTGAAAGCAATTCACAACTAGTAAGTCCCAGAGCAACATTTGACGGTTCCTGTGAATCATCCATAAAATTACAGAACTGAAAGCAATTCACAACACTTGGGAAGTAATGAAGAACATTTTTGAAACCTGTGAATCATCCATAAAATTACAGAACTGAAAGCAATTCACAACAATCTTCCATATTAAACATTTCACCTTTTACCTGTGAATCATCCATAAAATTACAGAACTGAAAGCAATTCACAACGGAGACATTGTGGTTTTTTGGAGGGGTAGACCTGTGAATCATCCATAAAATTACAGAACTGAAAGCAATTCACAACTATTATTTTATCAAAGGTTATTCTGGTGTACCTGTGAATCATCCATAAAATTACAGAACTGAAAGCAATTCACAACTCCACAAGGGCATCCCTTGCAGACGGTTTCCTGTGAATCATCCATAAAATTACAGAACTGAAAGCAATTCACAACTGGGCATTGTATTTTAAGAATTTCATTGGCCCTGTGAATCATCCATAAAATTACAGAACTGAAAGCAATTCACAACTATTTTAAATAACTCGGTAAAAGATATATCCTGTGAATCATCCATAAAATTACAGAACTGAAAGCAATTCACAACCGGCAGCTGGTAGAATATTGGTATTGTCTACCTGTGAATCATCCATAAAATTACAGAACTGAAAGCAATTCACAACATTTTGATAACGAGTATAATCGCGAAATCGCCTGTGAATCATCCATAAAATTACAGAACTGAAAGCAATTCACAACGATGCCGTTGTTAAGTTTGATAATGAAAATCCTGTGAATCATCCATAAAATTACAGAACTGAAAGCAATTCACAACTTGTTTCAACGTTTGGTTAAACACTTGTTTCCTGTGAATCATCCATAAAATTACAGAACTGAAAGCAATTCACAACACATCCAGATCTAATATTTCAGAGAGATCACCTGTGAATCATCCATAAAATTACAGAACTGAAAGCAATTCACAACTAAGACAAGATCAAAATCAAATAGTTTTTGCCTGTGAATCATCCATAAAATTACAGAACTGAAAGCAATTCACAACAAGGTAGCCGGTGAACCGTACAATTTTGAACCTGTGAATCATCCATAAAATTACAGAACTGAAAGCAATTCACAACGATAAACACCGTTGGTGTAAAAGTGATTACCTGTGAATCATCCATAAAATTACAGAACTGAAAGCAATTCACAACCAGTCACAGTATATATCAGAAGTTTCTAACCTGTGAATCATCCATAAAATTACAGAACTGAAAGCAATTCACAACAAACTATCCTCTGAAAGAATATTTTTGTGTCCTGTGAATCATCCATAAAATTACAGAACTGAAAGCAATTCACAACTTTGCTTTATCAGAAGAAATCTCTATTGCACCTGTGAATCATCCATAAAATTACAGAACTGAAAGCAATTCACAACATACCTGTATTTATGATGTTTTGGAAATCTCCTGTGAATCATCCATAAAATTACAGAACTGAAAGCAATTCACAACACCTGGTTATGCCATAAGTCCTGCCATTGGCCTGTGAATCATCCATAAAATTACAGAACTGAAAGCAATTCACAACAGTAGGGCCTGTATAGCCTTTTGAAAAATGCCTGTGAATCATCCATAAAATTACAGAACTGAAAGCAATTCACAACGTATTCATTCAAAGTATTAAAACAGGATCCCTGTGAATCATCCATAAAATTACAGAACTGAAAGCAATTCACAACTCTTTTAAGTATAGAGAAAGTTTTTATATCCCTGTGAATCATCCATAAAATTACAGAACTGAAAGCAATTCACAACACAAGACACAGATGCTGCAAATCGATTAACCCTGTGAATCATCCATAAAATTACAGAACTGAAAGCAATTCACAACTTATTCTTTTCAGAAGACGGATCTGCAAATCCTGTGAATCATCCATAAAATTACAGAACTGAAAGCAATTCACAACTGCGCTTGGTACTGGGGTCTTTTTTAATTTCCTGTGAATCATCCATAAAATTACAGAACTGAAAGCAATTCACAACAACATAGGTATGGAAATGGAAAAAGTATTTCCTGTGAATCATCCATAAAATTACAGAACTGAAAGCAATTCACAACTGAAACGCATTTAATGTATCAATATACTGCCTGTGAATCATCCATAAAATTACAGAACTGAAAGCAATTCACAACTACTTCTAATACAGCTAATTTATATTTCTGCCTGTGAATCATCCATAAAATTACAGAACTGAAAGCAATTCACAACCTTTGGGGAAAGTTTAATCTTCCTTATGAACCTGTGAATCATCCATAAAATTACAGAACTGAAAGCAATTCACAACAAAAAGAAGTAACAAAACAATTTAAAAAACCTGTGAATCATCCATAAAATTACAGAACTGAAAGCAGTTCAAAACGGATCAGGCGATAATGACTTAAATGAATTTCCTGTGAATCCTATAATATAAAACTATAGAATTAATAAACTTTTCCAAACAACTAAAAACACTTTAACTATATAGTTTTATTAAGGTTCTCCCAACCGCTCAAACAAAAAACGCACCACTTCCGGCCTTAAAAGTTTGGTACTTTTTTTATATCCAAACTGTTTGAGTTCTTCCAAATAAGTATGTATCCAGGAAGAGAATGTTTTTGTACAAACATTATATAATGCTGCCAATTCATACTTATAATATGCTTTGATCTTCACAGGTTCTTCCCCTTCGTAATATGTCACTTTCATAATCCTAATTTTTGACAATTTCTCCCGTCATTACCTTCCAGATCGTGTGGGGTATTAATTCTCTCAAAAAGGTATCGAAGTATTGGTTTACAACAATCATTCCTTCTGCCGCGGGGGTTTGTTTTAATTTTTTTAGCAGTCTTTTAAAATGGTTCAGATCAGTACTACTTAAATTATGATCATTGCGAGCAATAAAATTCTCCAACCGCTGAAGCTGTTGCTTTGTCAGTTTCTTTTTTGAAGTACTGAGCTCCCAAGCAGCTAATAAAACTCCCTGACTATGTTTTTGGTTTAAATAAGTATGGATATCAGTCTTTGAACTGACTTCCATCTTTTTAAGAAATACACCGTGCATATCCGTAATAGCAAATAGTTTCTTTTTCATCTATCTGATATTAAAGTTGTCTTTCCATTTCGGAATTAAATCTCCTGAAGTATGATCATTGTCATAGGTGATCTCCTCAGGACCATCAAATATAAGCACTCCACCAATAGTTTGAATAGCAATACCTGTTTTGGAGGATATCACCTCCAATTGCGCTACAAAATCTTTAAACCTTTCTTTGTTAGAAAGCTGCGATATCTTTTTCTTTTCCTTTCGGTTTTTTAGATGTTTATTCCATAATGCATCTGCATCCTTTTGAGCCGAAGTCTTTGAACTATACACTCCATAAATCATATCCGTTTTAAGACCTCCCCTAAATTGATTAAGAAGCCCGTTTATATCATTAGGATATCCGGAGAAAACATCTACTTTTTCAGAGATAGCTTTCGGCTTATATACCACGTAGAATTTTTTAAGATCTAATTTCATTTGTTTTGGTTTTATTTAAGCGAACCTAATCTTCAAAATTTAGAGATTCAATTGTTTGATGATGAAGATTTGTGTATGCATTCGATTCTTTGATCAATTCTTCACCTAGAAAATTACCTACAAATCCTCCAATCAGGATAAAGGGATAGGTTTCCTTTGGAGAGTACTGTTTAGCTACTATAAAACCAAGCATACTTCCAACTAGAGCTAAGGCTGCTTTTTGAGTGTTTTTAGATACTTTCATCAGTTAAATCTGTTTAAAAGTAAAAGTCCGCTTGTTGCTAATAAAGTTCCCCAAGCTACCTGTCTTAAGATTCTCCTTCGCTCATCCCTAAAATCAATGAGGGTTACTGTAAACTTATTTCCGTACTGTCTACGATGCTGTTCAGATAGATATAAAAACCTATTAAAATCTTCAGCATTGGCAAAGACCAAACACCCTGCGGAAAAGTTATCAATGACCTGAGTAGTCCCCTCTTTTCTGGCCCTGTGGATGTTTATTCCAAAATTACCTATGTCTTTCACTCCCGATTCAAACCATTTAAACAATCCTTTACGTTCATAATTTCTGATAACCGTAACTGGTTTGGTTTGGATAAGAGCATTATAAATCCCACGATGTAGCCCTAAACTATAGGCATCAATATATTGGCCTTTCTTCAGAAATGCAGTTCCTTGTGGATGCATAGGATTATCTAACCAATATTGTCCAGGATCCGTTGTAGCTTTAAACATATGGTATACCCACTTTCCTTTCTCATTGGTATAGAAAACATGTATCTCATCATCAAAACGATTGCTCCCCATAAAACGACTACGATACCCAACAATATTGAGTCTATACGGTTCTTTGTATATCTTGTATCCTTTACTTTGTAGTATTTGTAAGCTCTTTCCCAGCATAGTTATTGATCGGCAGCGGTTTGCAGTTTTTATGGTAATTTTTGCCTGTCGGTGCTACCGACTACCTATAAAATCTGAGACTGCCCATATTTGTTTTTTAAGTCTTCGTTTTCGGTAAACACCATCACCTTCACGGGATCCGTCATCATTGGTATTTCCTTCTATTGTAACGATATATTTGTTTCCCCACTGATCTACAAAACCAATATGAGCAGGACGATTAAGTTTATGATACCAGATCAAAAAAGCATCACCTTTCTGCGGAGTTTTCAATTCAAACTTTCCTCTCTGATAAATACGTTTACTTTTAAGCGCATAACTAGGAACCCAGCCACTTAGTGGTGCTTTTACTCCTGCATTTTGATAACACCAACTGACCATGGCTGCGCACCACGCATATCCAGGACCTAAATCCACACTCGCCAGATACATTTCTACATGAGGACCTCTATTAGCACCTCCAGTTTCACGAACTCCTACTTGGGAGTCATACAATTCTTTTACACATGCTCTCGTGTATTGTTCTTCATCTTGAATTTCTGTCTGGCTTACAAAGCCCTGGCCAATAAGGCTACTGCAAACAAGAAAGCAAAGAAGATAAAAGTGGATAATTTTAGTTTTTGCCATGGTGTTATGGTATTAAAATCGTTTCTAAAATGATGATCTAGATAGTTTTCTGAAGTAGGCCAGATGAGTTTCATCAGGATCCGTACAATACCGTGAAGGATAAAAATTCCGATGATTGCAAACAGATATACCTGAAATACTCCCGCATCATAAGTTCCTGCGGTTGGGTCAATCCATCGAAGGAACACTGCACTATGAATCCAAAGAATAAGCCCTACTGCTAATGAAGAAAACTCTCTCCAAACCTTGAAATAACCACATAGTGGTTTTAATAATTTTAAATTTCGTTTAAACCATTTTATTAGCTGTTTCATACTTTTTTACTTTAAAATTTTACATTTAGAATTTTTCAGATGTACCTTTCAAATAGAAGATAGATTTCTGGTTGGAGCAAAGACGGTTTCTCCTGATTGGGTTAGTATTCTAGTGATACCATTTTCCATTCCTGTGATATATCCTATCACTGTATTTGGGACTAGTTCAGGAACAATAAAAGATCCATCCGTAGCTTTAAGCAATGTAGGTTTAACCGCTATGGCCATATTCCATTCATTATTTACACGATCTTGATTATTTTCAAAGGTGTCGATGACACCTAGTCCTGGTATGAACCATATGCCCCTTGCGTTTTGTTTAAGTCCCATACGTCTAAACTCTGACCGAATTTTTACTTTCTCTAGCTCTTTTTGTTTGAATGCCACACTTAGTAGGGCATTTACCAAAGAAGTTACTCTAATGCCAACAATACGTACTCCCTGAAAAAAAGTACTCACGGATTGATACTGGGGTACAGAACTTATTTTCTTGAGTCCATTTAATACCCCAAATAGGTTCCTTTTATTAGCAGCATCTATAATTTCTTTGGAGATAGACGCAGCATCGAATCTCGATGATGTAGTTTTGCCTACTAAACTTGTAAATTGACTTTGTGTTATTGCTGATGGAAACCCAGCAGCTCTCAATGCTCGTTCTGTACCTTTACCAAAAATACTATCCACATGTCCATTTTTGAAGCTGGTTTCTTTGATGATCAAAGCAGCCTGACCACCTTTAGCCAGCAGTGCATTCTGTATCATAGCAACCAAAGAACCTCTAGCTCCTCGTTTCAGAGGAAAACTACTATTAGCAGCCACTGGCAAATTTGGTGTCATAATAATATCTTCAGAAGGAATGGTAATAGGATCATTTATCAAACCACGTTTTGTAGCAGCTTTATTTCTGAAGTGACTGTAGGCAAGATACCCTAACCCTAATGCTACGCCACCTCCAAGTCCTATCATTACTATTTGCTTTTGAGTAAGTGGTTTCTTTTTTGGGTGTGCGCCTCGTTCTTTCTTTCTTCTTCTGACCGCAGTCGTTGTATTTCGTTTCATGGGTCTTATGTTTTTGAATTAATGATTTCATTGGCTATTGCAAACTCTTCTGTAGTAAGTTCACTTTGCAAGTCGGCTACTAGATTTCTACCTTCTAAATCCCTATAAGCACGTTGCACCTTACGCATCATACTGGCGGTAGGGATTTGTTCTAAGGTTCGAAACAAACTTTCCTCATCCGTTCCCCATCCAAAAGCATTGTCATTTTCAAATGCCATCACTAATCGAATCGCAAAATTGGACGGGTTTCCTTCGGTTAAAGCTTGAACTTCTCGAATATCTCTTTTGAACTTGCGCCCCAATGCACGAATCCCAAAAAAAGCAACAGCTCCTAATCCTGTAGCTAGTAAGATCGAGGTAGTTTGCTGACCAAATGTGATCTTTGGCCTTTGTCTTATTGCTGCGAGTGCTGCTGGGGAAATTGCCATCGGTTATCCTTTTTTAATCTTCATTTTGACCAAATTCCGGATGAAGGCATCGTTTAAGAATAGTTGTTCCATTTTGATAATGCCTTTGGCTCCAAAATTCCTATTCATCGTTTCAAAAGCTTTTTTTACCTGGTGTGCTTCTGTTTTGTCTTTTACTGCTATGTTTACCGTGATTTGTGCTTCCATTGTTTTTGTTTGTTTTTTAGTTTCAAAGTTTCTAAGAATCAAAGTTCACTCAGTAACTATGTCACTTTGATTCTTTGATTCTGTTTTTCCTTTTAATTGATTTAAGTAATACGCTATTTTCTGTATCAGTCCCTGGTCATCTTTAATCTGATCCCCTAACTGAAGCATTAGCTGTACAACCTGTTCAAATTGCTCTTCTGTAAATACTTCACTTAAATGATTTAAAATTTGAAGTAAGTAATCCTCATTATCACCATAATTTATATTTTCAGTTGCATCGCTGATGCCCAAACTCCCCAGTGTTCCTGCAATCCCTTTCATCTGATTTGGGTACTGTCTGGCTAATCCTGAGATTGCACCAGGGAGAAGAGCTTTTCCTAATTCAACAAAGCCTAACTTTTTAACCAGAGCTTCGATCTCTTTTTGTTTTTCTTCTGTTTCCTTTTTGGCATCTTGAAGGTTTTTCTCCAATGCTTTTATTTTTAATTCGGAGTCTGAAAAGGACTTTTTAAGTTGTTCATGATCACGTTTTTGAAGTTCTTCTTGAAGCATACTATGTACCTGATGCTGCACTCCATTCAACGTTTCCTCACTTTTCTTACTAATCCTTTCCAGTTTCTGTTGAAGATGCCTGTTTTCCATCGATAAGCGTTGGATAGTCAATTGATCTTTGAGTGCAGGTTCTGATAAATCGCCTCCATTAGTTACAGATAAGTGCCGAATTCCGTCTCCGTTAACAGTGGTTTGTAACCCCTCCAACTTTGAAGTTTCTTGTTGAAGCTTATGTCGTACATAAGCACTGGCATTCTTGAAACCCAATTTCTTCATCTCCATAAGCTGATTTTCATTTAACCGAATGGATCCCATCATTCTATTTCGCTCTGTCATTATTTTTACGTTTTTAATATCACCTGTAAAAAGCGAATGGTACGTTGAAATTTTCGGGTATTAATAATTTCTATTCGATCTCCGTGTTCATGAGCATTCTCCACAATTCCCTGCGTATACCAATTATCATAGCGCCCATAATCCGATTTTACTATTAATCCCCAAGCAATGTAAGTAACCAACCAGATTTCATTATTTGACTGAAATTTCAACATGCCATTTGGTGGAATCATAAATTCACGATATACGATTCTATAGTTTTCAAACCCTCGTTCTCTAGCTCTTCTATCTGCATAATGCAGCGCAAATTCCTCACGCATAGCAAGTCTTCTTTATTAATATCCTTTATTCAGGGAAAGATTATTATCCAACCCTAAGACAGATATCTGTTTAGTGATTCATTTTAAGCCCATTATTGTGGCTGGCAGTTCTTCTATGAGTAGCCATATAGTTACCTCGTATGGGTAGCTGGCCTGTCCGTCATCTTGATAAAATGCGGTGATATAATCGGTGTTACCAGATTCGTTCACAGGGATAAGCTCTCGTTTATCTGGTATTTTCAATAATCCCAATCCCTTATCAGCAGTGAGTTCTTTCTCAATTACTTTCGAAAAAGTATCTTCCGAGTGAAGTTGCTGCTCTTTATAGAAAATCCCTCGTTTCTGAAATAATGATAGCGTTCCTAAAACCATAACCGCTCGTATAAATTATGTGTACTCTTCAAATGTTATAAAAGCATTTCCCGTGTAAAGACCACTCCATAAAAAGAAAAGATCAGGATTGCATTGTCCTTCGAACTGTAGGCTTAATTGTTTGTAATCTTCCAATGGTTCTAAAAAACCATCCCCTTGATAAAATGGAAGTCTCTCAGTTGCAGAGTGTGCAAAATACCACCATCCTGTAATCTGTTGGTCTTCATAAATATCTGGTGGATATGCACTGTTATATTCAATACCATTATTTAATTGAAGAAAACGATCATCTTCCATTTTAGAATCAGTAATCCCGAAGTAGTATCTTGGAGTTATTGGAGTATCACTACACTTTTTTTCAACCATAGAAGTCACTAAAAGCGCATTTACTTTAGAAGTAGTAAATGGAAGTTTTGCCCCTGCGTTCAAAAATTGATTTTCCCTTTCGATTAAAAGTTTTATAGGGACAAACTTCCTACGCACTATAACCGTGCCGTTGACACTTTTATTGTTTTTTCCTTTGATTATACACTTCATAATAGTTTTTTATTTAATGTCCATTGTGGATTTCTTCCCAAATATGGTCTATGACCGTTCTTGAATTAGGATCACTAAGGTTACCATATATCCTCTTTCAAAAGTGGCATTGCTATGATCTTTATCTTCAAATCGTACTTTTACAGAAAGGTCTCCAGGTAATACATCTCCCAATTCAAAGAAGCGTTCTCTTGGAGCAACACTTAATGAAGACATTAGTATCTTACTCTCAAAACTATCAGGGAAGAGTTCCTCTCCACCAATTTCAATCCGCTGTCTTCCACGATAGTACAATCGATCCGGATAATCCGATATCAATTGAATCCCTTTAACAAGCTTCGTATGTTTCGGTAACTCAAAATTATCTACCGTTATCAGTCCGTTTTGCTTTTCCACTTTAAAGGAAAAAACAACCCTTGTTTCTTTTGTGTTTTCTTTTTCTTCTGTATTCATCCAACAGTATTAAACATTAAATTATTCAATTTTTGACTGTCAGCCTCAGACTAGGCTGGGACGGTCGCTGTTCCGGCCAGTACCACTTTTATGAGTGCTTTCTCCGGTGCATCATCACCGAGCTCGATATTGAATTCGAATTCCTCATCATCACGAATAAAGCGTGGGCTTTCTAAAAAGTAAGTTCCTAGATTCAGCATCGTATTACCGTCAGTAGCGAACTCCTGCATCGGGCGTTCATCGATAATGATCTTCTTATTGGCTATCAGCGAGAAAACACCATTCTGTAATCCACCCACTTTTTTGATACTATCAAAATTGGTTTGCTTGATCACTCTTTTGAGTTCAGAATCACTTCCTGGAAGATCTCCTTCTATTTCTGCTGCCAAAAGGATAATACGATTGCATAGGAAAAGGCGATCCTTTTGAAGCTTAGCCTGTGTAACGTTTGTGATTCCAATCTCTTTAGCATCTTGGGTTTCAAACATATCAATATTGGCTTTGTTCCCTGCAAACTTGATTGCATAATATGCAGTATCTGCTAGTTGTAGTCTCCCTTCTTTAATACCTGTAGCCACTTTAACCATTGCAGGATCAAACTTTTTTGCCTGATCTCTGAGGGAGATATGAGCATTCACAATTTCTAAGAATTGTGATCTTGAGCTTTTTTTCATTGTATTCATTTTATATAAGTATTTAGTAATGAGTATTAAGTAGTGAGTACAAAATATTAAGTTGTTATAGTCTTATATTCTATACTTTGTATTAGAATCAAGCTACCGCATTGAGTTCGGAGATATCTTCAGCTCCGCTTAATTCCATCATATCGATTCCATTTACATCTTCGGCGATCATCCTTCCATCAAAGCCATTGGCAAAGTCCCCTTGAACATCGATGGTAGGTAATGGTTCTCCGTTTTCAATCTTACGGATAATCTCATCCACTTCACTTGTATCAAAATCTCCTGTATCGGCTACTTCAGACCCCATGAAAACGAGTGGACGGTCTTCGATATTTCCAAGTGCAAGTTTCTGAGCAAGGGATGGTGAAAGCTTATCTAGATATAATTTTTTACCAATGGCTTTTAGGGAATTGACAGCTCTGTCTTTGGCATCATCCAGATTATCCTTAATCCCATCAACGCCATTATTAGCTTGTGATTTCCCTCCAAACCCATTAGAGAATGCCATTCCCACTCCTGCGGAAGTGATCCAGTCTTTACCGTAGTAGGCTCCCCCGAAAATGGTCAGCGCACCAAGCGCGAGAGAGTACCTTCCTACGGCTGATCCAGCCACCATTCCTAATACACCTGTGCTGAGATGTTTCCCAACTTCCAGTAGGCTGCCTTTTGTATTTGATTTTGTTTTCATTTTAAATTTTGTTTTAATTGTTTATAAAAGTGCTTTTGCCACTAGTTTTTCTGGAGCTCTTCGGCTTATACTTTTACGACTTCGGGCTCCCCTATTTTTAGTAAACCTTCCTAGTTCATCTCTTTGCATGGTTTTTAGCCTTCGCCTACTGGGAGTTCCAGATATTGGTCTGGATGTTTTCTTTTTACCCGATCTTAAAGCAATAGCCACTCCTGTTCCTACTACCAATAATCCTGCTCCAACAAGAATTGGTGTTTTATGCTTTTTAAAAAAGTTTTCCTTTTCCAGAGCATTTATATTTGTGTTTTGAGGCAATGTTTTATTCTGAGAAATTACTTGCGGATTCATAGGACGTCCCGGAAAGGGAGGCGTAAAGTTCTGTACAGGGAACTGCTGAAATCTAGGGTCCCCAAACTTCACAGGAGGCAATTGCATTTGAGGAACTTGTTTTGGTTTTTTAAACAGACTTTCTGCCTGCTCTTTTACCTCTTTTCCTTTGGTGAAAATATTACCAATCTTACCAACGAGTGCTGCAACTCCTGCAACCGCACTGGTCGCTGCCGCGATAGATGCACTACTGGCAATTGCTCCTAATCCTTCGATCTGTATTTCATTGTTTAAGAAAGCTTCTACCACATCAGGATCAGATTCTACTACAAACTTTTCAAATGGATCATTGAAAACATCTGGCTCTCCATCATCGAATGGGCTTCCCAATGCGTATCCACTTAGTGGCACTTGCTTATCCTTATTACCTTTTCCTTTGAGAATAGCTTTTTTAAGGTTCTTTTTCTTACCTCCAGCCATTTCATAAATCTTCTCCGCTTTAGAAATAGCTTTTCTCATCTTGTTAAACTTGTTTAAATCCCCTCCTCGTTTTCTTGCCTCAGCTTCACTCAAATATCCATAGCGTAATTTCTCAGCTACCTTGAACAAGTTAATTTTCATAGCTAACAGAAATCCATTTCTAAGCAAGATCGTGGCAGGATTTAAAAAACGATTGAATGTCTTAACCACAGGTTTGATCACTTTATTACCAAACTTCTTGAGTCCTTTTCCTATCTTTTTAAAAAAGCCTCCAAGTCCGTCAATCACATAGATGTTTTCGTCTATATCTGCATACATCACCACATTTCCTTCATCGTCCAATATCTCATAAGCAATCTCTGGGGAGTTAGAGACTCCATTTACTATCTCACTCGTACCTTTAATTTCTGTTATATCTAAAGCATCTAATCCCGTGGCACCGAAGCCGTCTAATCTGTGTAATTCCATATCCTAACTATTTATGAGTGAGGTCAAAATCCCCTTTTATTATTTATTTTGTTTGTTTTTGTTCGCCTTGCGTGTATTATTTCTGGCACCCCCAGTTTTGTTTCTGGCACTTTCAGTCAATAACTTTAATACTCCAATTCCTGCTGCTACTGATATCCCTGAAAGGATTAAAAAGTTCAGTAGATTAAAATCTTTTTTAGGTGTTATCGTTTTGATCTGTTTTCCATTATCCAATCGAAAAGGAGACAAGACTTTCCCTTTTTTATCGATCACAAAAGGTTTTATTTCTTTAGAATGATCAGCAATAACTTGTGGTAATTTTTTATGGGAGATAATTTTGTGCAAAGGAATCGGTGATTCCTCCAATGCATCCAGACTTATATCCGCCATATCAACCCCACTCAATGTCCCCAAGCCATCGATTGATATATTCCTTTTAGCCAAGACTATGTCTTGTTTTTCGGAGTAGGGGACTTCGTAATTGAACTGATCCGCCACACAATCGATGGTAATATGACCATTCGAAGTAGGAACAATTGGATATACATGTTGAAAATGATGTTTCCCCCCGTATTTGGTAATCCTCATCTTAAATGGAATCCCAAGATTGGTAAGGATACTTCCTATAAATACAGTATAGCAATCACAATCTACTCCTGTCATTCGATCTGCCCAAGTCCTTGAAGGTCTGCGCACCTGTTCTACTCCTGTTTTATCCATTTTGTATTGGATATGCTGATACACGAAATCCCAGATATTCCTACTCGTGTCGGTTACGTCGGAACCTTTTAATATAGCTGCCAGCATCCGGGTATCTGATAAAGTATCTTGTATGACGAGTTTCATTAGTTGTAGGGTATCTTCCAACTTGGCTTTTCCAGAACCTACAATAACTTCATCCCTCCCGACACTCTTTGGAATCAAATGATCAAAGCTTGTTGTAGCATTTATATGTCTTTTATGTTGTGCTTTCATCAGAGTTGTAGGATAATATTCTCGGTTTGTTCGTAGGGCAATCCGTTAACACGGGTGATGATCTGGGTTTGAATATCTAAGGCGATTGGATTTCCATTGCGGATATCACTGACAACTCTGGTCCCCAATATCTGGATTAGTGTAAGCCATCCTGCGGATTTAATATTCAGATCAAAATCCTTTTGGCTGTTTTCTGAGATTTCAATCACGGTATTCTCAACAGTAGAGCTTCCGAGTAGCTTGTTATTATGTAAAATTTTGACAAAAGGATGTTGTAACCGCAATGCTACTGGATTGGGATTCTGTAATTGTACCATAGCTTTTAATTCGATACCTGTAAGGTTCACCTTATGGATCCGTACCCGAATTCTGGAAGTGATATTCGTACTCGCTTTTTGCAAACGGGATAAATATCGTATCGAAAAAAAAGTGGCTAATCCACCAGCGATCCATTTAAACATTTTGTCCTGATTTTCAGTCAAAGTAACCTAGAAAAAATGGATGAAAAAAGGACGTAATATTCTTTGGAAAATAAAAGTTGTTTTTTACAAAAAGAGTAGTAAATTAGGAATGCATGGAGGGTTTTGAAGTACTTTTTTATGTATTGAAACTCTTCACAACACTAATACACATTAAACGACATTAATAAACAATAGCACATGCGATTTACCTTCAAAACAAAACAAGAATTAAGCGAATTTTTAGGCATCAGCCGACAAACGTTACGAAGAAAACTGAAAGAAATTGAAGAATTGGATACGGGGAGAAGGCAATTATTGTATCCATACGAGGTGCGATTAATTCATAAATTCTTTGGGGTAGATGAATGAATCACTTTTATTGAATATTGCTATTATCGGTTAGACATCCGTTGTAATATATTTATTTCTCTCTTTTCAGTATCATTTAATAGCTTATTTCGATTGCATACCGATGTTATAAAGCTGGATTCAATTCCTGTTTGTTTACTGAAATGTTCTGATTTTATAGCATACACCAAGTAAGTTTCTCCTAATCGGAACCGATATCCACAACTTGCATCACTGCGAGCCGATAAAATATCCAACCTAGTTACTTTACTTTCTCCTTTGATTATTTTAGTAACCTCAAAAGTGTAAATAATCGGGCCTCCAGAATAGATACTCGATGCATAGCTAAGGATTTCTTTCAGATCAACAACTATTCCAGTTATGATGAGTTCTGCATTTTCAAACGCTTCTTTTATCTTTTTACGAAATGGCAATTCATTTGATACACAACTACATGGTTTAACGGAGCTTAAAGGGAACAATAGGAATAATAGAATTAAAATGATTTTGATTTTCATAAAACCCGAGAATTAATATTTTACTCAAAAGAACAACTTTTTTAAAAAATACACCTGTAATATTTAGGGAAGACCACTTGTGATTTAGCAAACCGTGTTTAAAAGAAAACTTGGATCTACCTAATATTCCTATCTTTTTTAGAAAAATCCTGATAACAAACAACTCAAGTGTAAAACATGTTTTCCAAATACAGGGTATCGGTTTAGTCCCATTAAAATGATGGTTTACATTTGTTTTCTAGAGATCTTTCCTAAAAATGGAAAACATGTTTTCCACATATTTTTATCTTCTGAGTGTGTGGCCTTTAAATTCGATGATGTTGAACATTGAAAATAAACGATCATAGATATGCCCTCCATATTTCTCCCCGAATTCTGCTAGTGCATCTTCCAGATTATTCTGATCATCACCGTCACGGTAATTACAGGTAATATAAGTTTTCCCTTTTTTGTTATCATAACGTTTCTCAAGGATATCGCGAATGAGATTAACTTTCCCGTAATTGGAAGCTTCCCGTTCTTTTTTGACATCATCGATATACAAGCCTTTGGCATAAGTAAGGCGATGATAGAACTGGTATTTAGAGCTTTCTGAAAAAGTCCGATCTGCTCCAATCCGTTCGTATTCTGTGACCAGATTATGAGCCTTGTACGCCTTGAATCGCATGGGCATTTTGTAATAGTCAAATACCAATCCGAGAGCTTCCATAATTGTAGTCTTTCCGTTTCCATACCCTCCTATGATGAGTAACCCTTTGTTAAAGCTTGGTTCTAGTTTTATCCCACTGGTATAGGTGATTAGTTGTTTACGATTGAAAAATCTAGCATCCCTAGCAAAGTATTCGATAATCGGTGCTATATTGGCTAATGTATCTGGTGTTTCCATAAACATTTTTTTGTGAGCTATTCTGTACGCAATTTTAAATAGTTTCCACAATAGACTTTTGGTAACAACAACTAATTCATCGCCATTATGAGTTTTAAAAGTATTTTCTTGCGGTTTTTTATCTTTATCGTATACTCTGCGGTTTTGATTGTTTTTATCGCTTAAAATTGATTTAAAATTATCCATCCCATCCATACGTTTTGGATGAGATGGAAGTCTGTTTTTATCTTTTGCCATACTGCTATCGGTTGATAGAAAACTTCTTTTTCTGATCCATTTCAGTAAAACGTAGCTGCCTCAGTTTGCCAACCCAATCTGTCTGTCTCCAAGAACTAGTATATCCTCTCCATCCATGAATACGCTCTTGAGAAGCTCTTTTGTAAGCCATATACGCTTCACTTTGAAGGACGAATTCTTCAAGTTCTCCACTAGAGCCTAATTTTTGAAGAAATGCTTCTACCTTTCGAAAACGGACCATCCCGTTTTGAGAAAAGAAAACTCCAAGTCGTTCTTTGAAATTGTCATTGGCTAATTTTTCAAATTTTGGAATTTCGACCCCTTCTATAATATTATTTACATCTTCATTTTCATTTTCATTTTCATCTTCAATTTCATTTACATTTACATTTTCATTTACATCTTCATTTTCTAAAAAAAGCGTTCCCTGATCACTTCCCTTGAGAAAGCGATCAGCGATCTTGTTTATATAATCCTCGATTTCCTCTTTATTTAAAAGGCTTTCAAAGATAAATGGATAATCAATCTGCTTTTTTATTTTCTCTTTTTGTGATTTGCGAAGTTTTTTTGCCGTAGAATGATGTCGAAACCAATTCCCTACGACGGCAAAAACTGCTTTTTTTCCGAGATAATTGGTTCGCTTTTTGGCTTCGATAAACATTCTGCGGTTGACAATCTTTCCTTTTAGATCATCGCTAAACAGTTCGCATGTAGGGTCGCTACTCTGGTTAAAAACACTCGCATACGAGACGAACTTTTCGCTTACTTCTTTCCAAATGGGTTCAAATTCTGACTGCTGTAAACGAACCAATCGAGATAGTTTCTTGAGATTATCAGGTAAAAAACCTCTACGGTGCTGATAACATAAAAGAATAGTATATACTCCGATTTCTTCTGGAGATAAATCAGCGGTCCCTTCTAAAAAATCATTGGTGTACCATAATACTGCCGGATCTTTTTTCATAATTAAAATTTTGTTTGTAATGAGATAAAAAGGGATGGTCTTTATTGTCCAACCATCCCATACTGAATCATAAGTAGTTAAGAGATTTTTTGACTCTCCAAATATTTAATAAGGCTTCTTTTGGAATATAGTACCCTGCGACCGTGCTGATACCATTCAATGACTTTTTGATCCCTTAAGTCATACAATCTATTTCTACTTTTAAGCCCTAATAACCTTAGGGCATCCTTAGTCCCAATGAAATCTTTGGATTTAGCCTTTGCATCTATTGCATCTTCCTTGGCTTCCCGCATTACTTTATACATCATGCCCATTAATTCTTCCATCATTTTATAATAGGCTTCTTTTTCAAATATGATCAATTCCATATCTAAGTTTTGGTATTTTAACTGTTCTACTTTGTTTGAAGTGGATGCGAAGACCTGTTTTCAAAAAATAACCGAATCATTGTTGCAACTAAGGATCCTGTGACCATCGATTTTTGAAAAGTCCGAGCTTGAAATATTTTCTCGAACACCGCTTCAGCATCTTTGAGATAAAACAAATACAAAAAATTAAACCAAAACAGTTGTAAACCGGTTGTACAACCCCTAAACACCTGGCATAAATTCTTGGAATACAATTATTTACAATTTTTATAATGTTGAATTTTAACACAAATAACCTGTAATCCGTTAACAAACAGCTCAAAAAATGCTTTGGAAACGTCAATTTTACGTTTCAAAACACAACTTGGAACAACCCCTAGTTTTACTGGGGCTTCCTCTAAATTGTTAAAACATTAACACTTTTAAATGTTTTTTGACATAAAATATTAATCGAAATCTTGTCTTTTACTTAGATGGATTACGATTGGAAAAAGGTTAGTCTTTTACATTTGAAGACTATTTATGATTTCGCAAAGTATACTCTTTTCGATAATGCATGTTTGATCGTTCAGATAACTGTTGTATTTAAATTTACAACTATACTTAGGTTTTCCTTTTAAGATTTTCAAGTTTGTATAGCATTATCCTTAAAATACCATCTACAGATCGGAATGTGGCTTTGTTGATAGAATAATAACGATTACTGAGGCTTTCTACTGAAATAGTGTTAGATTTTTTAGTCTTGAATGAATCTGAAAGAAAATGGAAAAAGTTTTTTTTGGAGCCCTTTAGAATATCTGACTCATACATAAGACGTGCAATTAGGGATAATTCTGAAACAGTAAGTTCAATCATTTTTTTCTCTTGATTTATAGACGATTTTAAGTTTTCTTCCTCGGTATCAGAGCTAAATTTAAGATTTGTTTTAAGCAGTTTAATTTCCTCATCCAACCATATGAGCAATTGCTCTTTTAATGAGGGTAAGTTAGAATTGTATCTTTGGGTACTGGTAATACTAATAGTGACCACATTCCTTTTCAATAAATAAAGTTGTAGTAGCTCATTTCTGGAGTTTAAGTTTTCCAGTTGGGATCTAAAATGATTTTCGATAAAAAAGAAGATATTAAAAGTATTAAATTCCAGACTTATCAGAACCTTACAAATCGTTTCAAATGATGGTTTAGGTGTTTTTGTTAGTAGCTTTTTAAATACTTTTAGATACGTTATAAGATAAGCCTTATTTTCATAAGATAGGATAGGTAGTTCGTTATTCCTTATTCTTAGCAATGGCGCAATAATCATCTCACAGAATTCTTTGGAAATATCTGTTTTGTGCAATTTTGTGATAATAATATCAGCCAGTCTTTTGTTTTTGTATATAAACCAAAGCTTTTGCTGATGGGATACTGGCAAGGAGTAATCAAGATATTCATAAAAAATCTGCTCTAAGTAATCCAAAATGTTATCCAGAGTTTGATAGATCAGTTTAAATATATCACTATCATTCATATCTGGGGAAATATGAAATTTGGATAATTCATTTTCCCTAGATAAATAGTTGTTTTCTATGATCTGTCCGTAATTAAGAACTAACCCTTGATAATTCTGAACTATAGATTTAATTTGTTCTTTTTCCGAATAATTTAAAAATACCCTTTGATGAAGTTCCCTTTGGATTTTTTTTTGTGTATCCGACAATAATAATTTGTAAAACTGGAATCTTACGGAACGGATATCTTCCTTTGAACTTGTTAAAATTTTTTGTCCCCCATCTTGTACTAAATTTTCAATAGTTGTATGATAGTATTCTCTTGTTTGTTGGTTGGTCAATGGATGTAGATCTTCGTGAAAAAGACGATAGAGTATATCTAATGATTCCATAGACGATTTGTGTTTAGTTATTTTTTTTCCCTTATTGAGTATTTATGTTATCATCATTATTGATTTTTAAATTATGTAAACGGATTATTATACACCTTTTAAAGGCTAAGCAATAGTAATTTATTTGTCATCATATCCTTTTTTGAAATTCGATGTGATTGCAGAAATTGTTTCACTTTATGTTCCTCTGGGGTATCTTGTATATATTCCAGTAAATTTCTTTTAGTCAACTTACTAAGCTCTAATGGTGCGTATTTGGTTTTGAAATAGTAAGTTTCCAATAAACCATAGTTTAACAACCCTCTTTTTTGCTCTTTATAGATATGGATCCAAGTATTTGATCCAACAAATTCACAAAAATTTCCATTAGGAAGAATCGTAAATTGTAATGGATCCACATCCTTATTCCTATCAATTTCTGAATTGATAATACGGGCAATCCCTTCTCTGGTAATAGGGCTTTTCGTTTGAAAAAGCAATATTTCGATTTTGTGCAGAACGTCAAAGACTTCAATCTTTTGCATTCCTTCGAAGTTTTGCATGACTTTATATAAAAGTTGTTGTTCTTGTTTCATTTTTTTCTATTTTGATTGACTCCAGAAAACCCAACCAAGCGTGAAATTTAAAACAGGGACAAAGGTTTCCTGTGTATCACTAAATCCATATCCCGCACCTGCCTCAAATCTGAGGTTTAGTTTTTTCCAATAAGTACGTTGTAAACCATATACAACTGCTATGGAGATGTAATAGGCATCATCAGGATCGATATCATCAAATAATGTATCAGTATGTGTATAGGTATTTGCCAACCCGAAGTAATTAGCATTATTATTACTGGTGTTTTTTCCTTTTCTTGCTCGTCTCTTAAAATTGTAATAATATCTATAGTCAATATCTAGCACAGGATACACCACAAAACGAGTTTCATTAAGTTCCTCATTTTCTATGCCACCCAGTTCTGTTCCTAATTGAAGACTTATAGTCGTATTTTTTGTGATGGCTCTCTCATACTCCAAACCTGGAGTAATCAATAAATTTCCTTTTAAAAGATGTTTGGTAGTTTGCGGAGTTGTGTCTTGTGCTGAAATTGTAATTGAATTCAGTGATAATAGTATAATCAGTATTTTTTTCATTTTATTCGATGGAGTTTCTATTACTATAGTGTTATTAAAGGCTAATGCGTTACCATGTGCCTATAATATTTATAGCCAAATATTATAGCATAAATTTCTTCCCAAACATGTTTATGGGTGTGTTTTGGAGTAAAAATTATCTAGTTACTAGGTTTTCTTTTAACCGTTTTGATATTTAAGTATCCGATTATTTTGAGTTAAATTGAGTTTTAGTTTTTAAAACTAGTTCTGGATTACATTCTATTCTGGGGTTTAGGGATGTAAAACCTTTGTTTTTGTAATAGACAAAATCGTCTTTGGAATATATTTTATAGAATAGAACTAAAAAAAATAGTAAAACTTCAATAGGGATAGTTTCTTGAATAAACCCATAATATTTTTCCGATCCAAATTTGGTAATCTTGTCTTGTTTTACGATACCCACGTTTTTCTTAGACACGAAAAGACCAGTTAAAAGGTTTTCTTGAAAAATGAAATCATAAATAATATTCTTGTATTTAATATTAATTTCTTTTGAAGATTGTTTTATTTCCAAAATGGCGTTATCAAAAGATCCTTTAAAAGCTGTTTCTGAGAAACTATTACCGGTTATTCTCAATTTACCCTTTTTGTTATCAAACCTGATATTGAATTCTGTTTTATGATGTAGCAAATTACTTCTTACTACAATCTCTTTTTCCATCCCCAAAAAATTAATGGAGAATTTTTGAAGAATCAAAAAATAAGGTGTTTTGGAAAAAACAAATTTATTCATAAACCAGTTCTGTTTTACTTAAATATTCGCCTAATTTTTTATTCCATACTAAAACAGGAATTATATATAATATAGGCACTATCAATTCTAATAGATTAAATAAATTTCTTAAAACAATTTTAATTAAATTTAAAAAACTTTTCTTTTGAATATCTAACTTTATCTTAAAAATATTTTTACCAACCGTTGTTTGGAAAAAGAACTCAGGTAAAATAAAGTATAGGTAAAAAACTCCTAAAAATATACCTGTATTGATAGGAACGTCTGTGAATTTGGTAAAATTATTTTCAATTAGTGTTGTAATATAAACGATAAATATAATCAAGGATATGTCCACTACAGTAGCTAAAATTCTTTTTATTTTATTATTCATAATTATTCTTTTTATTTTTAAGTGTAAAAATATTAGAGGTTTGAGCATCTTTGAAAACTATTCAAAAGTAAATAAATTATATTCAAAAGATGCTCAAAAAAAGTTGTTTAGTTTAAGGTTTAAATAGGGATTTCCATGCTTGCTCAAGTTGAATGAAATTGACTCCTATACTAATTTTACCAATGGGGGTTTTAAATTTTCCTGCTAAATCAGTTTCATCAAACAGATCTGCTGTTCCGAAGTTCCCAATCCCAAATTTTGTTACTGGTCTCCCATTAAAAAGTGTCCAACCTATTCCTCTTGTATTTCTTAGAATAGACCCAACACCTCCAAAAGATATTCTATCTTTTTGTAAACCTCCGTTGAAAACAAAATGACCTTTCAAGAAATCATACCTCTCAAAATCTGGTAATTCAAAATTTCGTAAATTCTTAGTTACGTTGTTGAATCTTACTTCACTTACATGTCCTCCAATATCAAAATCTATTAAACTTGTTGCCGGTGGCCCTAGGTGAATTTTTCCATCAATACCAAGGAACTTAAGTTTAATTCGATCACGGCCAGAATAGTATTCTAATCTTGCTACATCTGCTCCTATATCAAAATGAAAGTATTTAGTAGCTTTAAACCCTAAACCGATTCCATATCCTGCTTCATACTTAACTCGAATAGAATCATAAACTCCTGAAAGAAAGTTTGTCCAATTGCAACAATCTCCCGAAGAACCTCCATTACTCATAAAAACAGAACTTATAGCAGGGCTAGGTGCTATCAATGGATCTACACTTACTGTAGTCTGAGGCATTTTAACTATTGGATTGGGTTCTGAACCACCACCAAACCATCCACGCACCCATCTACCAACTTCTCTAAATGGTCTAGTAAAATCATTATTGAAGAAATCTTTCATTCCCCAGCTATCCCAATTGGTAGCTATACTGGCGATAGCTCCTCCCAGAACACTTCCTCCCATTCCTTCTCCCCATCCTGAACCTTCATCTTCGTACATCTGACCTGTAGGGTCAGTATACATTAATGGATTGTTCAATACATAACTATATCGATTATAGTTTTGTGTATTGTATGGATTCTGTATAAAATTATCCGGCGATAAGAATCGTTGCATTGTAGGGTCATACATACGACCATTCATATGAATAAGCCCCACTTCTACAAAATGTTCGTGCCCAGTGTACCCTCTGTCTAATAGACTGGTGTGATCAAACCATCCTCCTTTTACAGAATGATATGCGTCTATGGTTCCCCAAGCTCCAAACCTTCTGTGTTCCTGAAATTCCCCTTTAGTCTGCGTGCCAACCATTACTTCTTTAGTAATGTTTAAAATGCTTCCCAAGTAATCTCTTTGCAGATAGTAATCAGCTTTTTCATTACCTTGGTTGGTCATTTGTTCAATAGTGACCATTGGAGCAGTATACGCATCACCTCCTTTAAAGAAAATAAATTTATAGCTGTTATCTTCTTTATTATGAATGATTTCGGCTGGAATTATCGTTGCATATTGTTTATGATATTTGCGATCTTCTTTATTTTTATCCAAACCACCATACCAGGCATTTACACGATTGCCCATAGGCCCATATTCAAAGCTTACCCTTCCTCTTCCTTCTGCATAAACATCAACAGGCTTTTTAAATGCATTGTAAGAGATTTCTTGTCTTGCTCTATTTCGAAAATAGTTTTGTCCAGTAAAATTAAGGGTGATATCCTTCATTTGATATCGCTTACTACCTCCCTGATAGGTAATGTCACCAATCTTAGAATTTTTAGTGATCCTACCAGAACCATCATAAGAATTGGTTTTTCCGTAAGGTCCACTAATCGATGTCAATCGATCTAAAGCATCATATTCAAAGTTTTCACTATAATTCGATGTGTACGCACCAATTGAAGTTTTATGAGATCTACCTGCTAGTGTCCCCCTAACTGCATTAAAACTATAGTTCTGTTCGATATGGTTTTCATTTCGCTCAGGATCATATACGGCATTTTTCTTTAGGTATCCATAGGTGTCATATTCCATTAATTCCTCTTCACCTGTAACAAACTGTATACGATTTATCTGTCCACGCGCATTCACCTTTTTTATTTTCCATTGGTCAAATCCGGTAAATGCTCCGTGAGCATTGTAATTATATGTTACACTGCTACTACTACTTCTTCTGCTTACATCGGCATTGTAGGTTTCCTTCTTAACTCTGGAGAATGTATCATACTCATAGCTTTTAGAAAAAAAAGCTGTGCCATTATTTTCTGTTACCTGTTTCGGTCTCAAATATTGATCGTATTGATAATTGTATTGATAGGTTTTACGATTAATAGCGTCATTTCCACTAATACCAGTCACTAGTTTAGTTGTATTGTCATAGGTATAAGTAGTTGTCATATCAGTTAAATCACCTTTAATTCGGCTACTTAATAAGCTACCTGTGCTGGAATATGTATTGGTAGTAATTCCTTTAGGAGAAGTTTGCTGTAAGATCTCATTAAATCCATTATAGGAATATGTATATATCCCTGCAGAAGGGTCGGTTAGTTTGGTTTTACGTCCCCAACCATCCTGTTCTATAATTTGTGTGGCTCCTTCATAAGAAGAAGTTTTCAAGTTTCCATTTCCAAAATAAGTGTATTGAATAGTACCACCTGGATCATCTACCCTTGTAATATTCCCTAATGCATTTCTGGTTGTGGTAACTGATTTAGTACCATCGTTAACAGTTATTGCCAAACCATTATAAGTATAGGATACCGTTTTTCCTGTATAATGATTCTCTCTTTTTATTCTACCATATAGATCATATTCTATAGTATTCCATTGAGAAGGAGCATTTCCAAAATGAGGTTCACTGCGTCCGCTAATCCTGTCTAAAGCATCATACTGATATGTAATTTGTGACCAATTACCGTCTAAGGACTTCTTTCGCTCATATATCATTCTTTGTAGCTCATCGTACTTAGTTTCTGATGCGCCTCCATCATCAGAAATAATCGAGACTACATATTGATTATTAGTTTCTGTATAACTAGTTCTACTACTATTCCCCAGAAAATCTGTTACTTTTATAGGTCGATTCCAAGCATCATATTCATACAGTGTTGCCTGATTATAAGGATTGATTTCCTTTTTAAGCGAGGCAGTATTGGTATTATATTGATAAGTAGTTTCTAATCCTTCAACATCTTTGGATTTAATTAAAAACCTACCAGATGAATCATAAGTAAACTCAACAGTTCTGCTGGATTCTCCATATGGAGTCGTAGTAATTTTAGTTGTGTTCCCAAATTGATCATAGGTATAAGTTTCCGCATCAAACTGCGTACCGTTGCCTTTGGTCTGTAAAGAACTAATTAATGCTCCAGTATAGGTGTATCTTTCTTCTGAACTAAAAGATTGAGAACCAATAGTTGATCTAACAATTTTCTTAGTAGGTCTTCCGATATAATAATTGTTACCTGTGCTGTTGGTATATGTAAAATCGGTAACTATACTACCGTGACCGGAATAATTGGTTGTTATTTTTATTGGATTATTATAACCATCGTAAGTAGAATTAGATGTTGTACTAGTCCCTTCTAATTGATTTTGAGTAGTAGTAGAAGTGTTCCATATTTTGAACACTTTATTAGCAGAAAGATTATGTTCATATGCATACGTGGTTTTATAAATATAATCGAGAGGAATTGAGCCAAACCTTTGAGTATATGGGGTTTGATATTCTTCCACTATTGCACCACGTAAATTAAAATCTTGAGTTGTGTTTATAAATATTCTATCAGCCGTTCCTGTATGCCAGTTGCTCCGTGAAAGGTATTGAAATCCTCGAAAACCCAGACCTTGTAAATGAGATACAGCGTTTCTGTAATAAAATGTTTGAAACGCAGAAGGAATTCCTTCTACTTTTCTTTCCAAACGTTCTACGATTTGAATACCTGACGCTGCTGAAATGTCAACATTAGGATACACCTGTTCAATACTAGAAGCATATACACTTTCGTTGTTATATTCTTGTGAGTTTAAAGTAGAGTAATGTATTTCATACTCAACTCCGTTATTATTGATTTTACGAAGTGACGGAGGTTTAGCATTGGTTTTGAATGAGTGTATCCATTTATCACTAATCGTAGCAAACTCCAATCCGTAGTTGGGTCTGTCAGGGGACAGAAACACAGGAATTGGTAAATGCCTTAGATTTCCTGTTTTATCTGTATGGTTTGAAGGTTCAAACCTTAGTCTTCCAGCGTCTCTTGAACCATAAGCATTATAATATATTTTAACTCTTTGAAAACCGTTGGAACTATTATTCAGTGTTCTTGTACTATAATCAACGATATCTGTTCTTCCGTCATTGTTAATATCAACAGGAATTAGAGTATAGCCATACATTCTACCTTCTGTGGCATTCCAATAACTTTCTCTATAAGTAAAAAGCTGGTCTCGTGTAAAAATTTTAAAATTCTTACCCGTGGAGATGAAAGAGTAATAAACTTTAGAGTTGTCTTTCTTTGGCGTAATAAATTCAGTTTTACCATCACCATTGTAGTCTCCAACAAGAATAGGTTTATCTCCTTTAATAAAACTACTGATCGTGTGTGAAAGTAATTCTAATCTACCCTGACTATTAACTGTATATACGTGTACACTCCCTTCTGTAAAATGAAGAATATCAGTTTTACCATCACCGTTAAAATCCGCAGGTATTAGTCTATCATTGATTCCTAATGATTTTTGTAATCTTCCTACAGACGAAGTAAATCCAGAAGTAATTCTTCGATCAAGTTTTATTAACGTTACGTTTGAGCTGGAAACAGTTGAACTATTGCATTTACAACAATCACCTAAAATTGGAATTTTCTGGCCCTTAGATTCTGAAGTTTCAAACGGTTGATCTCCAATCTCTATGCAGTCTTGTGAATCTTCATAACAATTTGTAAAGGTATATGGAGTGTTAATTGCTATTACTTCCGTTAACCCATCACCTGTAAAATCACCCGAGATATATTTTTGATTTACCCTATTTCTATTTGATCCAAAATTACAGCTTAACATATTTACATATGTTGGAGCATTCCAAGTTTTTTCGTATTGAAGTATAGGACTAGAGAATCCATTTGAGTACATTTTGAACTTCACCTTATTATCTGAAGTATTTTGAACAACCGTAAACCCCTGTCCTGGTAAAATTTTGTTCTGGTGGTTTAACCAAGTAGTTGGGAATATATTTGAAAAACTTCCTGAATTGACTGTGATAGGAATACTAAAATTATCACCCTTAAACAGATAAAATTTGTCCTTAGATTTTGGATATACCATAAAATCCATTTTGCCATTCCCGGTCAAATCCAAAGATACGGTCTCTGCATTTCTCTGCTCTATATTAACTACTCCAAGATTTGATGTTGTTAATGCATAGTTGGGAGTACTTGTACCAGATCCAAAATAGGAGAACATAATAGGCGTATGAGCGCTCCCATAATCTCCAGAAAACTCTTGAATTTGTTCTAGCCTATCGACAATAGGGTCTTGCAAATAAGCATAAGTTAATTTGTAGTTTCTATATGGGATACCGTTGCCAACTACTTTTATTTCTATTAATTTATTTCTTCGAGTAAATAATATTCCGTTTACATATGAGGCATCCTTAACTGTTCTGTTTTGATATTCGAATTGGACTTCATTAACTGGCGAAGCACCACCTTTTGAACCATATTGTATTTTAGAGATTTGAAGGATGTTGTCCTGGGTGGTATATTGAAATGTAGTACGAATTCCTTGAGGGTTTTCAATAGTAGTAATCGCATACTCCAACTGCGACTTTGTGGAGGCTGTACTACCATAATATGCTGTTGATCCGTCTGGATATTTTACAATGAAATATGAAGGGCCGTAAGATGCTCCATAGGAAGAAACTCCCACAGATGTGATTTTTAAATTCGAATAATTTTCAGTTTGATATTCTGCTCCACTACCTCCATATGTGCCAGATTTTAAAATTAATCGTTGTCCATCCAATGCAAAACGATCAAGAGTATCAAAGTCAACAGGGTCTTTTACTCCATCATGGTATTGCGTAGAGGGTATTCTCGTGATTGTAGATAATCCTGAAATACTCCAACCATATCCAGCAATACCATTAGTTCCTTGGCTATTGTAGGATAGAGCAATTTTAGGAGTGACTCCACCTATTCCTGGAGGAACGGCGATAGGTACAGTATAGGTTGCTCCTCCCGTGAGTGAAACCGATAAGTCCCCAATAGTTCCCCCAACTCCGGAGTTATTGTTTTTATCTAAATTAACAATATTGGAATTAGAATTACTATTTTGTTCATTAATAACTTCTTCTGACTCAACCGTGGCTGAATGTTTTTCGTAAGTGAATTCGTCAATCGGATTCAAGTTAGTAGCATCCTGTGCCTGTAATTGTAACCCTAAAATGAATACGAAAAGAGTAAAAATAGATTTGATGTATAATGCTTTCATCTACAGTGATTTTTAAAGGATATTTGTATGATATGTGGATCTTGTTATAACTTAATGATCTTTTTATGCACTTTCTTTACAGTTTCATTATTCAGATAAAAAGTAACTACGTACAATCCTGTTACTTTTCCTGATAGATCAATGCTCAAAGAATTTCCCCTGGTTCGTTTAATGGGTGTTTTTTCGCTGGTCATCAAGCTGATCAGTTCGATGTCGGTGATTTGCTCAGAAAACATAGGATCCCAGCGCAGTGTAGCTGCACCTGCTGTAGGATTGGGAGATACGGAGAACTGGTTTTCAATTGTCTCTGCTGTAATTTCCTTTAAGGGTTCTTCTATAGATGGGATACTATCGGATGTAAAAGTGTTTATACTTCTGGAAGCTGTACTTTCTTTTCGGAGCATTTGGTTGCCCGATGGATCATAAGAAAAATCCAATACCGTTTGGGAATACCCCACAAACCCCGATAGCAGGATGAATACATAAAAAAGTGATTGTTTCATAGTTGATGATTTAATGGTTATTGATTCATTTTTTAAAATTGTTTTACTTAAAGTTTAGACAATAGATACCTGGGCCTTATAAAAAGCTGTTTTTGACTTTCATAAGAAAATCGAACTAAATGGTTGGGGTATTTTAATCAGTTAAGAGGTGTCATAACCTTATCTTTATGTTCTTTACTGATCGGTATTTTCAAACGGTTTTATATCATAAAATAAGCCTTGGTTATTATTATGTGTCATTAAGAATGGATATGTTACCTCTGTTTTCGATTTTTTTTCAAAATTTACACGATATTCATTTCAGTGAAAATAGTTATATGATCATTTTTACGAAAAGGAATTAGACAACCGCTCCAGTAGTTGCAGTAAAATACATTATAGACCGTTCAAATATATCCAAACCGATAAATTTCTGAATAGCTGTTATTGCCAACTTATTTAATTTTATAGACTTCATAAATTCGTATCATTCTTCAATTCGTTTTGTTGTAGTATTACAACATAGGAAAACATTCAAATCTAGTTTAGATAGTCACAAATATATGGGGAGAATTTACGTTATTGCAAGAGAAATAAGTCGTGATTTATAAAAGGCGGGTGATCATTTATAAATAACGACAATAAAAAATTTAATTCAACTATTTGAATTTCAGTTATTTACAAAAAAGTAAATTAGTATAGTTTGAATAGAATCGATATAATCTATTTATAGTCTTAAATGCTTAGAAAAATTAGGTTAATATTATTTATAGGGATTTTTTCTCTAAAGAATGTAAGATCTCAAGAGGATAATAATATTAGTTCAGCCAAATCTTTGATTTCTAAAAGTTTTTCTGAACTATACTCTGATTTTAAAAAATACAATGAACTTAGAGATACAACAAATGCTAAAAAGTCAGCTGTGTCTTATCTAAACAAGGCCAAAGCAAATAATGATTTAATGTCACTTGTAAGGGGGTATAAATATGTTGCAAGTTTGTATGAGGACGATATAAAAATAAAGTATTTAGATAGTGCACTTAATATCACCAATGATAATAGTTTTATTAGATCATATTCTGCCTACATATATTTTGACAAAGGAAATACGTACTACAAAAGAAGAAAATTTAAGGATGCTATCGATAATCTTTTAAAATCCAATTCTTTAGCAAGAAAATATAACTACACAGAACTGAAATTTGACAGTAACTATTTAATTGCTGTTTTGACGGATAGAATTGGTAATCACAAAGATGCTATCAATATTCATCAAGAGTATCTAGAATACAGCCGAAATAATGAGAAGATTGACAGTTCACGTTATTTAAAAACTTTGTTTGGTCTTGTCGTTGCGCATTCTAAAAACAATCAAATAGAGACTGCTTTGGCTTTAGCTGATGAGGGGTTGATCGCATCTCAAAGATCCAAAAATGATGAATTATATTATCATTTTCTGTTATCTTCTGGAGTACTGAATCATCAAACAAAACAACATAAAGAATCCTTAAACTGTATTAATAAATCTCTGAAGTATTTCCTTTCAGTTGATAACAAACCTAATTTAGCTGTGGCTTACTTCTATAAAGGCAAAACACTTTACGATTTGGGTGATCGAGAAATTGCTTTAGAATATTTTAAAAAAGTTGATACCATTTTTAATACTCAAAGGGATATATTGCCTGAACTTAGAGAAGGCTACCAAATTTTGATTGATCATTACCAAAAATCTGATGACCTAAGACAGCAGCTTCTTTATACAAATAAATTAAGAGAAGTGGATAGCGTTTTAAATCAAAACTATAGGTATCTGCAGACAAATATTATACAAGATTATTATACTCCACTATTGATAAATCAAAACTTGGAAAACAAGAGTAAAAGTTTCTGGAAGATAATATTTGTTATAGGTGCTTTACTTATTTTAAGTGTTGCGGCATTTATTTATAGTAATAGTAAAAAAAGATTATATCAAAAGAAGTTTGAGATGCTTATCGCAAAAAGCAAGGATGAGGGCAAAGTAACATCCCTTCCCCAAGATCAAATCAAAAATAGTCCTAATATTCCAGAAAATATTATCAATAGCATAATCAAAGGATTAGAGAATTTCGAACGTAACCATCATTATATTAATAGCAAGTATACACTTAACCTATTAGCTAAAGAGCTACAAACGAATTCGTCATATCTTTCTAAAACGATCAATAGTATGAAAGATAAAAGTTTTTCACAATATATTAATGATTTAAGAATTGATTATACTATTGAAACTTTGAAGCATACCAGAAAGTACGATCTATATACTATTAAAGGAATTGCAGAAGAGGTTGGCTTTAAGAGTAGTGAGTCCTTTTCTAAGGCCTTTTATAAAAGGACGGGAATATATCCTTCTTATTTTATTAAAAAATTAAAGAAAGAAGGTCTTGATTTATAAATGAAGACCAAAAAACCTATCTCATAAAATAAATAATCTATTGATTTACATAAATTTGAAAAAATTAAAACTATTAATAAGATGAAAAAAAGAAAACTAATTCTTAGAAAAAGTACTATAACTAAATTAACAAAAATTCAAAAAAATAAAATTTGGGGTGGAACAGGAGGAGCTGATGGAACAGAAACAGTTGATGGTGGTGACACACAAAATAATGATAATGATTGTTTTCTTTTTTCGATTTTTGAATAGTTTAATTGAAATAGATCAATTGAAAGACACCTCGGGAAACCTCGAGGTTTTTTTCTCGTAAAAAGTTATGATGTTTTAAAATTAACTCATAAGTCTTTAGTTGACTTATTTATAATTCTAATATTTTGGGTAAAATTCACTTTAGAACCAGGAGAATAGCGTGTTTTAGTTTTATGAGTATTTTTGTTTTCTTCTCTTGTAATAGAGATAACATTATTGTTGATGAATATTCAGATTCTTTGGATAGGGTTAAAAGTCTTCACGATACTAGCAATGTGACAAAAAATTGGTTTAAAAAAGACCTAAATGATGATAGAATTCCGGGCATAAGTCTCAATAAATTATATCAAACTCTTTTAAAAAATAGATCAGGTTCTGGTTGTGTAATAGCTGTAGTAGATATGGCAATGGATATAAGTCATGAAAGTCTCGGAAATGCCATTTGGGTCAATAAAGATGAAATCCCCAATAATAAAATTGATGATGACCGTAATGGCTATATTGACGATGAGAGAGGTTGGAATTTCATTGGTAATACAAAGAATGAAAATATTCTATTTGCAAATTATGAATATACTAGGGTAATTAAAAAGTATCAAGATAAATTTAGAGATAAATCGAAAAGCGATATTCCTGTAAACGATTTGGATAAATTCAATTTATTTTCTAGAGCCCTAGAAAAGTATGAAAAAAGAAAAAAATATGCTTTTCAAGAAAAAAAATACATTGACGAACTAGAACAAGAATTTAATCAATCGATTGAAACAATACAGTTATATGACAAGAGTATCCAACTGAATCCTAATGATTTAAAGGTTCTAAGAAATAAGTATCCAAATGACAAAAAATTAATCAAAGCAATTAACTTTATTCTTAAAAAGAAATTAACCGAATCCTGGGTAAAAAATTATAAGTTGAAAACATACGAAAGGATTAACAAATTACTGAATTTAGAATATAATGAAAGGCTCATCTTAGGAGAGAATTCATCTGATCTAAATGATTCTATTTATGGTAATAATATTGTTAATGGTAATTTAGACTTATTTGATCACGGCACAAAAATTGCCGGATGTATTGCTTCAATAGTAAT
The DNA here is from genome assembly GCF_042434905.1 of Aquimarina besae. Classification (NCBI taxonomy): domain Bacteria; kingdom Pseudomonadati; phylum Bacteroidota; class Flavobacteriia; order Flavobacteriales; family Flavobacteriaceae; genus Aquimarina; species Aquimarina besae. Next base: position 1,645,973 of record NZ_CP170199.1, on the reverse strand, counting down.
AAATGAAAACGTAAATAATAGTATTGAAATAATGCCTATAGCTATTTCACCTTTTGGTGACGAACACGACAAAGACATAGCTTTGGCAATAAGATATGCGGTGAATAATGGTGCTAAAGTAATTAATTTAAGTTTTGGAAAAGAGTTTTCGCTTAATCCTGAATGGGTGATTGACGCGCTGAAATACGCAGAATTGAATAATGTTTTAGTTATAAAATCTGCAGGAAACGATAATTTGGATTTAGATAAATCCTATAATTATCCAGACGACTCAATGGATAGAGATAAAAAAGAGGTACACAATTTTATACGAGTAGGTTCAACTTCATATTTTCTAAATGAAAAATTTAGAAGTACCTTTAGTAACTATGGTAGAAGTGAAGTAGATATTTTTGCTCCCGGTGAAAAGATTTTTACCTCAGTGTCTACAGAGGAAAAATATTCTTATGTTAGTGGCACATCAGTTGCAACTGCAATAACCTCCTCATTAGCAGGCTTGTTATATTCTTACTATCCTGATTTATCAGTACAGCAAATAAAAAACATTATTCTTGAGTCGGGGGTATCTTATAATCTGGAAGTCGATATTTCTAAAAAAGGTGATATCTTTAAAAAAACCAAATCCTTCAAAGAACTCTCTAGTTCGGGCAGCTTACTTAATGCTTATAATGCATTTATTATGGCAGAAAATTATTTAGAAAAAAAATAGAAAAAATGAAATCAAAAAATATAATTATTGCAGTCCTAGTTCTTATCATTCTAAATTTTAGTATCGCGATAATTCCTCATCTAATCGTCAAACCCTTGTGGGTACCAAGAACAGATGGTCTTAAAATTGCAACTATTTTTGAAGCTCTGTATACCCTTGTAATACTTCCTTTAATACTTCTGTATTTAAATAAAAAGGTAAATAAAAAACTTAGATTAGATAATTTTTTGATCAATTCAATATTTATTCTAGTCGCAATATATCTTTCTAGTCATTTCCACTATCAAAATTTTGCAGATATGACAGGCAAAGGTGATAATCCAGACCAAGGTACCTATCTGATGAAAGTAACCGTATTAATCGGCGGAATGATAATTTCGATAATAGGCATTGGATTAAAACTTCGTAAAGACAAGAAGAAAAAAATTAATTATTCATAGGGTAATTACTTATTAATATTTGGAATTTACGCGGTGAAATGAATTTTATCGGCCCTTTCAGAAAATATAAAATATCCCTCTTAGGTTCAATTATCTTCTCAAACCTCTTAATTCCCTACAGGAATATTTCTCCTCATAGCTTTTACAGCAAAAGAATATATAAGATTTAGAATCAAAAAAAACAAAACCTCGTTTTCGACTACTTTGAGTCAAAAACGGAGTTTTGTTTTTTAATTTATCGTTATGAACTTTCTAATTTTACTGGGGCTTTCTATTTTCTAGAAATCCCTTTATCTGCAAAGCAGTGTTACAAAAGTTTTACCTATGTTTTACCCAAAAACATAAAACCTAAATATTTGCATTCTAAAAAACGACCAAAAACAAAGAAACCTCCTGATTATTAGGAGGTTTTCTTCTGTACTCGGGACGGGACTTGAACCCGTACGAACTAATGTTCATTGGATTTTAAGTCCAACGTGTCTACCAATTCCACCACCCGAGCGTGGTATATATTCTCAGAGCGAAAGACGGGATTTGAACCCGCGACCCTCACCTTGGCAAGGTGATGCTCTACCCCTGAGCTACTTTCGCAGTTATTTTTATGAACTTTGCAATTCGTTATTGCGGATGCAAATTTAAAACATTTCTAGTAATACCAAAGTCTTTTCTAAAAAAAGAATAAAAAACTTTACACCGATGAAGCTTTCTTCCTGGTTAACATACGTTTAATCTCATTCAATTTCATCAAAGCCTCCACAGGAGTTAACGTGTCTATATCAATATTTACAATTTCTTCCTTGATTTCTTCCAATAATGGATCATCAAGATTAAAGAAACTTAATTGTAATTCGTCCTCTTCTTGAATTCCTTTTATTTTATCAGTTAATTCTTCGCTACTATGAGATTTTTCTAATTTCTTAAGCATCTTATTAGCTCTATGTAATACTTGTTGTGGCATTCCTGCCATTTTAGCCACATGAATTCCAAAACTATGCTCACTTCCACCAGGAACTAATTTTCGCAAAAAAAGTACATTATCCTTTAATTCTTTGACCGCTACGTTATAATTTTTTATACGATCAAAAGTTTCGCACATTTCATTCAATTCATGATAATGTGTTGCAAATAATGTTTTCGGCCTTGCTGGATGTTCATGGAGAAATTCACTAATGGCCCAGGCGATTGAAATTCCATCATACGTACTGGTTCCACGACCAATCTCATCAAGCAACACTAAACTCCTATCTGATATGTTATTTAGAATATTTGCCGTTTCATTCATCTCTACCATAAATGTAGATTCTCCCATAGAGATATTATCACTTGCTCCTACCCTTGTAAATATTTTATCTACCGCTCCAATCTTGGCTTCATCTGCAGGAACAAAACTTCCCATTTGAGCTAATAAAACGATTAATGCGGTTTGCCTTAATATCGCAGATTTACCACTCATATTAGGACCTGTAATCATAATCATCTGCTGATCTTCTCTGTTCAAACAGACATCATTTGCTATATATTGTTCTCCGGGAGGTAATTGCTTCTCTATTACCGGATGACGTCCATTTTTAATTTCAAGAATATGAGAATCATCGATAACAGGACGTGTATAGTTATTTTCTTCTGCCAACTGGGCATAAGAACACAAACAGTCTAATTGCCCTATTAAATTAGCGTTTAGTTGCACCGGCTTGATATATTCATTCATCCACACAATCAAATCACTAAATAATTGCTGCTCTAATAACAGGATTTTTTCTTCTGCTCCCAGGATTTTAGCTTCGTACTCTTTTAATTCTTCAGTGATATATCTTTCTGCGTTTACCAATGTTTGCTTACGTATCCAGGTTTCAGGCACCTTATCCTTATGAGTGTTTCTTACCTCAATATAATATCCAAAAACATTATTGGAAGCTATTTTTAGAGAAGTAATACCGGTAGCCTCTGTTTCTCGTTCCAGCATTTTATCCAGATAATCTTTCCCGGAAAATGCTATGGAACGCAATTCATCTAATTCATCGAGATATCCATCTGCTATAGTATTTCCTTTTAGGATATTTACCGGTGCTTCCTCATTTAAGGTCTCCTTAATTTTAGTTCTCAACAACTCACAGTCGTGTAACGTATCGCCTATCACTTTTAACGCCTCATTATGACTATTAGCAGCTTGTGCCTTTATTGGAACAATAGCTTCCAAAGAGTTTTTTAATTGAACAACTTCTCTGGGGTTTACTTTTCCGGTAGCCACCTTAGAAATCAAACGTTCAATATCTCCAATCTGCTTAATTTGATGTTGGATTTTCTGAAGCAAGGTCTTATTTTCCAAAAAATACTGTACTACCTCGTGGCGCTTTTGTATACTTGCTATATTCTTAAGAGGCAATGCCAACCAACGTTTTAAAGTACGACCACCCATCGGAGAGATGGTTTTATCAATAACATCTATTAATGTTACTGCATTAACAGCATTAGGATTATACAACTCCAGATTACGAATGGTGAAACGATCCATCCATATATATTCATCCTCTGCAATACGCTGAATAGCCGTTATATGTTGTAATTTATGATGTTGTGTCTCACTTAAATAATGAAGAATTACTCCAGCCGCAATAACTCCTTCATGCAAATGATCCACTCCGAAACCTTTTAGAGAAGTAGTTTCAAAATGAGCATTCAAGGTTTCATTTGCATAATCCGTCTTAAACACCCAGTCTTCTAAGCAAAATGTATGAAAATCACTTCCAAAATCTTTTTGGAAAGACTGCTTTTTTGGTTTTGGAATTAAAACTTCACTCGGATTAAAATTTCGTAAAAGTTTATCCATCTGTGCTACATCACCCTGTGCAGTTAAGAACTCTCCTGTTGAAACATCCAAAAATGCAACACCAAGTTCTTTTTTACCATAATGTAATGCACACAGAAAATTGTTTGTTTTACTTTGCAGCACCTCATCGTTAAGTGCAACACCAGGAGTTACTAACTCTGTCACACCTCTTTTAACAATAGTTTTAGTTTGTTTAGGATCTTCTAATTGATCGCAAATAGCAACTCTTTCTCCTGCCTTTACCAGTTTTGGCAAATACGTATTTAACGAATGGTGCGGAAACCCAGCTAAAGCTGTTTCATGCTCACTTCCATTACCTCTTTTGGTCTGAACAATATTGAGAATAGCAGCAGCTTTGATAGCGTCTTCGCCAAAAGTCTCATAAAAATCCCCTACTCTAAACAACAATAATGCGTCAGGATATTTAGCCTTAATCGCATTGTATTGCTTCATTAACGGAGTTACTTTCTTTTCTTTTTTTGCTGCCAACAGGATATAATTTTTCTACTGTGGCTAAAGTAGGTATTCTCTATTTTTTTTTGAAACGTAGTGAAAAGGAGTTATTCATTTTTATTCACAATCCAGTTTCAATGAATAAATGATATTTTTGCCATAATGGAAAAGAAAAGAAAATTAAAAAATAGCGAACTAGATCGCAAAACAGTGGCTGAATTTAAAGATGCAGAAAAAACTCCGCTGATTATCATCCTTGATAATATCCGAAGTCTTAATAATATTGGATCTGTGTTTAGAACGGCAGATGCTTTTTTGATTAAAAAAATATACCTATGCGGTATCACTGCAACTCCACCTCACAAAGACATTCAAAAAACCGCACTGGGAGCGACTGAAACTGTAGCTTGGGAATATGCCGAAAGCACTATAGCACTTATAACAAAACTAAAAGCTGAAAATGTACGTATCCTTTCTATAGAACAGGCAGAAAATGCAATAATGTTACAAGATTTCAAACCAGAACCCAATCAAACTTATGCAATTGTTTTTGGTAATGAGGTAAAAGGAGTGCAACAAGAAGTAGTTTCTGCTAGTCATAAGGTCATTGAAATACCGCAATACGGTAGCAAACATTCTTTAAATATTTCTGTGAGTGCCGGGGTTGTGATATGGGACTTGTTTAACAAACTTGTTTAAAATCCAAACTTCTTTTCCTTCTTATGGCTATCGCACGCAACCATTTAATATGACATCCATCTATTACTTGAAAATAAAAAGAGAAAACCATGAAAAAGAAAATTATCACTACAGTAAAATTATACGTAGCATTTACACTGGTATCAGTAATCGCTTATAGCTGTTGCCCAGAACAAACTTTTCAGCTCCAGAGCTTCGAAAGTTTAGAAATTTTTCAACTTGCCACACAAGACATCCAGGATCCTGTAACTACTGTAACCGATGAGTTTACTTTACTGGCTAGATTTGGAGAAAACACCTTTACTACAGCTACCATTGATTTCAACTTCATCACTTCTGCTTTTGCTACATCCTGCGATAATGACACTTTTTTAAACCGATTAAATGAAGAAAGTCTTGTTGTAAGTCTTGATAAAGAATTTATCTATGACGGCAATACCATTCCTGCCAATTCAAATCTGATAGACATTACCGAAATTGCCAATAAAACTGAAGTTTTTTATGATCTCATTCAGATTACTTTTTTAAACGATTTTCTGGAAAAATCTCAATTTGAAAATCAAGAATACACTTTTACCCTATATGTAGAAACTACTGATGGTTTTGAATTTGAAAAACAGGTATCTGTAACCTTAAACCTGTAATGAACAACTGGGAAGTAGGCATTCCAGATTTTGTTTTGTAAGTTTAGGGCTAACTAACGCAATTCAAAATCCAACTATGAAATATCTCAGTACACTTCTGGTCATCTGTCTGACTTTACTAAGCTGTAACCAAAAACAAAAAACTTCTAATAAAGAAGAATCAATGACAGAAGAGCAACTTATTGCAAAGGCAAAAGAAATTCATAAAAATGTGATTACCTTGGATACTCACTGTGATATTAATATTAAAAACTTTACAGACTCCATCAATTACACCCAAGACCTGAATTCTCAAATTACTCTTCCAAAAATGAAAAAAGGCGGATTAGATGTAGCTTGGTTTATTGTATATACCGGACAGGATTCATTAAACACTGAAGGATTTCAAAAAGCACATAAGATTGCGATGTCTAAGTTTGACGCCATACACAGATTAGTGGATTCCATAGCCCCTGATCAAATAGAATTAGCATTGACTTCTGAAGATGTTCGTAGGATTCATAAATCCGGTAAAAAAGTAGCAATGATCGGAATCGAAAACGGCTATCCGATTGGTACCGATATTAATAATGTGAAAAAGTTTTATGATCTTGGCGGAAGATATATGTCCTTATCTCATAACGGACATAGTCAACTCTGCGACTCTAATACTGGCGAAGCTGACGATATATGGCTACATAATGGCCTAAGTGATCTTGGAAAAGAAGTTGTTGCCGAAATGAATAAATGGGGTATGATGATTGACGTATCACATCCATCTAAGGAATCCATGCGTCAGATGATCGAGCTTTCAAAAGCTCCGATTATTGCTTCTCATTCTTCTGCCCGAGCATTGTGTGATCATAGTAGAAACTTAGACGATGAACAATTGCAGTGGTTAAAAGAAAATGGCGGTGTGGTACAAACCGTTGCTTTTACCTCTTATTTGAATACTGAAAAGTTTGAAAAGAGAGTGGTTAAAGAAGTAGAAATTGGAAAACAAATAGCAGATTCTATGGGAGTCACTTGGCTAGAGCGAGAAGAAGTTATGAAATTAAGTTCTGAAGATAAAGAAACTTATTATGATTTTCTTGGGAAAATGGCAGCAATCAGAAGAGTAAAGATCAAAAAGATGAAAGACTTACCTCCTGCTGTTGATGTGGTAGATTTCGTAAATCATATTGATTATATGGTTGATAAAATCGGCATTGAACACGTAGGTATCAGCTCAGATTTTGATGGTGGTGGTGGAATCGAAGGATGGAGTGATGCTTCAGAAACCTTTAACGTCACTTTAGAATTGGTAAAACGCGGATATACCGAAGCACAAATAGAAAAACTTTGGAGCGGCAATTTACTTCGTGTTTTAGATGAAGTTCAAGAAGTTGCTATTGAGCTACAAAAGGGATAGATTATTCGATCAACCGATTTAAAATCCAAATATAATCTTCACGATTGCTGATAAAATCCTTATCAGATATATCTATGATTCGAACATTAAAGTGTGCTTGTGATTTGATGAATTGCAAGTACCCTTTGTTAATTTTGTTTAGATATTCTGCTGGAATTTTCTGTTCATACTCGCGACCTCTCTTTTTTATATTTTCCAACAAACGTTCCGTGTTTTGATATAAATATACATACAAACCAGGCTTTGGCAAATCTCGATACATTATATCAAAAACCTTCTTGTATAGTTTATACTCATCTTCCTGCAAAGTTACTTGAGCAAAAATCAATGATTTAAACACATCATAATCGCTTACTACAAAATCCTTAAATAGATCAAATTGCCCTATATCATCCTGAAGTCGTTGATATCGATCTGCCAAAAATGACATTTCCAGCGGAAAGGCATAACGCTCCATATCCTCATAGAATTTTGGCAAAAAAGGATTGTCGGCAAAACGCTCTAACACCAACTTAGCGTTAAACTCTTGAGCAATCAGATGCGCTAAACTTGTTTTACCGGCTCCAATATTTCCTTCTATTGTTAGATATTGAACTGCTGATAAAAAATATTTTTGTTTAGGATTTAAAAGTACCTCATTAAGTTTGGTAATATGAGAAGTATCTTTAGTTAGCTCCAATAACTGATTTACAGTTTTATAGAACACAGGGTGCTCTTTTGTTCCTGCTATTTCTGCAAGTGGCTCCAATACAAATCTACGATCCTGAAATGACGGATGGGGAACGACCAACTTGTCCGTTTTTAGAACACCTTCTGAAGAAAAAATAATATCTAGATCAATAGTTCTTGCTTCATAACCTTCTCCATCTGTTCTATTTCTTCCTAATGAATTTTCAATTTCTAAAAGTTTATCCAATACTTCTGAAGTAGGGTCAAAAGTCTTTACCAAAATACAGGCATTATAAAAATCGTCACTACTAAACCCCCAAGCCGGCGTTTGATAAACCGCCGAAATATCCAACACATCTCCAATACTGTTGTATATTTTATCAATCGCTTTCTGAAGATAATCCAGTCGATCTCCCATATTACTTCCTAGTGAAATATGTATATTATATGATGTTTTCAATTGTGGAAATTTATTTTCTGATCAGAACTCTGTACTTTTAAGAGCAAATTAAGGAAAACAAAATCACTCCACCTTATTTTTGTGCCAAGTGTTATTAACTAATTATATTTTGAATAAAACTTCCCTGAATCTTAAAGATAGAATAGTCGCTTACAGAATTTACTTCATACTTGGAGCTTTATTCATTTCTTCATTAGTCGTTTGCAATCTTATTTTTCAAAAGTTCTTTCAATGGGATTTTTTCGGAATTTATACCTTTACAATTAGTGTCGGTTTAATTCCTTATCCCTTAACTTTCCTAATAACTGATATTGTAAGTGAAATTTATGGTAAAAAGAAAGCTAATCTTATGGTTACAGCAGGAATTTTTGCCTCTGTATTTTCCCTCTTAATTATCTACTCGGCATCTTCTGTAACTGCTTTTATAGATCCTGGAACTGATCCAAACCTTCAAGTTGATGACGATACTTTTAATTTAGTTTTTGGGAAAAGTATGATTTCAGTTTTTGCTTCTATGACCGCCTATCTTTTTGCCCAGTATATTGATATCAAAATTTTTCATTTTTGGAAACGTATTACTAAAGGAAAGCACTTATGGATCAGGAATAATTTTTCCACCTTTCTCTCACAGTTTATAGATAGTACTATTATCATTTCGCTTTTATGTTTTAATGGGATTTTTTCTTGGGACAATTTTATCCCCTTTGTAATGAGTGGTTTTCTTTTTAAGGTAATCGTAGCCACTTTAGATACACCACTGTTGTATGTTTCGGTTTTTGCTCTTAGAAAAAGATTCAAACTGCAACCAGGAGGAGAATTAAACCTTGAATATTAAAAAATCTAACAAATAGTTAACTCAAAAATAGCAACATCGTACCTTTGTATATCGTTACTTTACACAAAAGCAATTAAAATGATCAAAAAAGCTCTTAAAATCTTCGGAATTCTTTTAATTCTATTAGTCATACTCATCATTTCGCTGCCCTTCTTGTTTGGAGGAACAATCAAAGATAAGATCCGTTATTTAGCAAATCAACACGTGAATGCAAAAGTAGATTTTACAGATGTGGATATTAGTTTGATCAGGAGCTTTCCACAAGCATCTGTTGTAATAGATGAACTATCTATTATTAATTTTGAACCTTTTGAAGGAGATACACTTGCCTATGCAAAAACGATATCGCTTGACATGTCTATCAATGAATTGTTCAAAGATGCTTCAGAACCAATAAGTGTTCAAAAAATTATTATTGATGAGGCCAATATAGCTATCAAAACAGACTCATTAGGAAATTCAAACTTTAACATTACAAAAAAACAAGATAAAACGGAAGTTGCTACAGAAGACAAAGGAGACTCTTTTATTTTTGAACTAGATCATTATGAAATAAACAACAGCAAACTTTTGTATAAAGATGAAATCAGCAAGGTTGCTCTTATAATGACCAATGTAAATCACAGTGGCGATGGCTCCTTATCTGGTGAAAATGTAATACTTGACACGCAGTCAAGCTCAGAAGTTTCCTTAATTCTGAATGATACCAAATATCTAAACAAAAATGCGCTAAAACTGGATGCAGACCTTGAATTAGATCTCAAAAATCAACGATATGCTTTTAAAGAAAATAAGGCCTATGTAAATCAACTCCCATTAGAGTTTGAAGGATTTGTACAACTTTTTGAAAAATACACAGAAGTAGATCTTAGCTTTAAAACACCCTCCTCGGATTTTAAGAATTTCTTAGCGGTGATCCCAGAGGCATATGCTAAAAACCTTGATGGAGTACAAACTACCGGAGATTTTTCTGTAAATGGATCTATAAAAGGAAAAGTAGATGACACACACATACCAAAAATGGATATTAAAATAGCCTCTAACAATGCCTCTTTCAAATATCCTAATCTTCCGAAAAGTGTTCAGAATATTACCATAGATACTCAAATCAAAAACGATACTGGTCTTGCTGATGACACTTATGTAAAAATTGATAACTTAACTTTCAGGATCGATCAGGATACGTTTGCCGCCAAAGGTAGTTTACGTAATATCACCCAAAATATGATAGTTGATATGGCTGTGAACGGAACACTAAATCTTGCTAACTTAGACAAGGCATATCCTCTGAAATTAGAACAACAACTAAATGGCATCCTAAGAGCAAATGTAAACACCAATTTTGATATGCAATCTTTAGAAAAAGAACAATATCAAAACGTGAAAAGCTCTGGAACAGCCAGCCTAGACAATTTTACCTATGCTTCTCCAGAGTTACCAAATGAAATAAAAATAAAAAAAGCCAATGTAAGTTTTAAGCCAAAGACCATTACGTTAGACAAAATGCAAGTGACTACAGGAACATCAGACCTTACTGCAGAAGGTACTATCAATAACTTGATGGGCTTTTTATTTTCAAAACAAGATCTCAAAGGAAATTTTAATGTTAGTTCTGAAGTTTTTGCAGTAAATGATTTTATGGTAGCCCAAAATGAATCTACAGCAGTAGAAGTTGACAAAACAAATGAAGAAGCTCTCCAGATTCCGTCTTTTATTGATGCAACATTAAACTTTGATGCTAAAAAAGTCCTTTACGACAATCTCGAATTAAAAAACACAAAAGGAAGTGTAAAAATAAGTGATGAAACTGCCTATTTACAAAACGTAACATCCGATCTATTTGATGGAGGACTTGCTTTTAATGGCAAGGTATCTACAAAATCTGAAACTCCTAATTTTGGAATGAACTTGGATCTAAGCCAAATAGACATTGCAAAATCCTTCTCGAGTCTTGAATTATTACAAGGTTTAGCACCAATAGCAAAGGCTCTTACCGGTGCATTAACGACTCAAATAAACCTTAATGGTAATCTAAATAAAGATCTAACTCCTGTACTAAATTCATTAAAAGGAAATGCTCTGGCAGAAATATTGGACGCTCAGGTCAGCACAGCACAGACACCATTATTGTCTAAACTAGATAGTCAACTAAAATTTTTAGACCTTGACAAGTTGAGTCTCAAGGATATTAAGACCTCTTTAAGTTTTGATGACGGTAAAATTAATGTAAAACCTTTTGATTTTGACATTAAAGGAATTAAAGTGACCGCTGGAGGTACACATAGTTTTGATATGAGCATGAATTACAACGTATCGTTAGACATTCCTGCTAAATATTTAGGTAATGATGTTGGTGGGTTGATTTCTCAACTTAGCGATAAAGAAGTGAACGAAATGAAAGTAGCCCTACCGATTGGTATATCAGGTAATTTTTCTAATCCAACGATAAATCTTAACACCAAACAAGCCGTTACTCAATTAACACAACAGATCATAGAAAAACAAAAAGAAAAGGCTAAAGACAAAATTCTCGATAAAGGTACCGGTGTACTTACAGATTTATTGGGTGGATCCAACAAAGAAAAAGATTCTACAAAAACAACAACAGATGAACCAGAAGACAAACTTAAAGATGCTGCTAAGGATATTTTAGGCGGATTTCTTGGTAAGAAAAAGAAGAAAGACACTACAAAAACCAAAAACTAACCCCCTGAATAACATAAGTAAATCATTCGTTTTTTTATCATTTCACTAGTCAAAACAGAGAATATCTCCATTTTACATAAAATTCTCAACAATGATTTAGTAATAGAGTCTATTAATTTTTTTAAAGCGTATTTCTTACTACATTAGCCTTGGGATAACACAAAATAAGGGTAAGCTTTTAATTGGATTCAGCAATCAGGTATGAACCATTTAAAAAATTAGAACCCATTGATACTTCGCAAAAGACATCCGAGGTTTACAATACCTCCTTCAGTAAAAAACTTAGCTTCGTACACAATAAATTTATTAAAACTGAATTAACTATTTAGTAAAGTCATATCTAACAGGTCAGAAACCTATAGTTATAATTTTACTCTCAAAATACTAAAACCCCCATAACAGTTATGAGATCCACAATTTTATCCCTGACAATACTGATATTTTCCTCATCTATCGTTTCATCTCAAAATATCATGAATGATGATTCTATGAAATGGATGAAAGGATGGACTAATTTCGATCCTAATCACGAAGCATATCCTCAAGCAGACGAAGACATACCCACCATAATTGATCAAGATGTTTATCTTTCAAATGATTCGGTTTATTTAATGTCTGGCAATGTTTATGTTACTAACGGAGCTACATTGACTATTCAAGAAGGAACCATCATTCGATGTGATACCGAAATAGAAACGAGCCTTATCATCAGTAAAGGATCAAAACTAATTGCCAGAGGCCTTAACGGGCTACCCATTGTTTTTACATCTAGTAAATCCCCAAAAGCGCGTAAGAGCGGAGACTGGGGTGGAATTATTATTGCTGGATCAGGAACAATTAATTCTCCATCTGACGCAGGTATCATAGAAGGTAATTTTTTACCACAATATTCATTGTATGGAGGAAATAATGATAATGAAATGACTGCAATTATGACCTATGTAAGAATTGAGTATGCCGGTAAAAAAATCAATAGATCTAAGGAGTTAAATGGACTTTCTTTATATGCATTAGGCAAAGAATCTATCCTAAATAATATTATGATCAGCCACTCTGCAGATGATTCATTTGAATTTTTTGGAGGAAAGATTGATATGAACAACTTGATTTCATATAAAGCCAAAGATGATGACTTTGATTTTACATTAGGGTTTCAGGGGGAATTATATAACATTCTGGCTATAAGACACCCATATATATCTGACGTTAGCGGATCTTATGCTATTGAGATCGATGGATTCGACAAAAAATTAGGAATGACATCACAGGAATTATCATCAGTAATTATAAGGGATGCCACCCTAATTAATCTATCTGACAGCAGCAACTTCAAGCATACTAAAGCTGCCATTTCATCAAAGAATCTGGCACGGTTAAACCTTACCGATACCAAAATCTCCGGTTTTGCAAACGTGGTCAAGTTTGATAAATCATATACCTCATTTACAACCTTAGAAAAATCCTTTTCTTTAGAGAACAGCATTTTTAATGTTCACGATACCAATGTACTGGTTCCTTTAGAGCCAAAAACTGAAGCTCAAAAATTGCTAAAGTATAATATGTTTACAACGCAATTTAAAAACGTGACTGATTTCTTTGAGAAACCTCTAGATTCTAAAAACCCAAAATTTACACTTAAACAATCTCGTGACACGTATACCGTCACACAATAAGATAACATTGCCATAATTAATACCCATATAATGAAATCAATTACCATAGTATTAACCTTGTTTCTAGCCATTACCAGTTTTGCTCAATCCAAAAAAAATATATTTTTTGACCAAAACACACTTATCACAAAGTTTCATACCATTGATGAGCTAGAAGATTTAAAAAAAGGAGAACTGGTTAAAATATATATAGAGCGCGCCAATGAAATTATTACCGTTCTTCCCTATATAGCATTAACCAATGAAGCAGATGTAAGCCTTTCGGATATTGGAATTAAAGAAAACTCTGATAATCTAAAACTATTAAAAAAACATCACGAAACCACTACAGATGCTTTTGAAAGCACTAGTAACTTAATCACTGAATTCATACCATATGCGGATACCGAAAAAATAATCTGGTCTATTTTATATTATGAAGAAATGATTAAAAAAATCCGAATAGGAGTCAATGGAAATTTTTAAAAGTCAAATATCCTAACTTAGAAAAACAGCTTTTTTAGCTGTTTTTTTTCTTTTTTTCTAATCATACGAAGCATCATCGAAGCATCCTTAATTGATCACGAAAGTAAAGAAATACAGAGCCGAATTTTATGAGAATTCTGTAAATGACACAGACAAAAAAATGTTAATAAATGATTTTTAATATAATCTTCATTTCGTTTGTTCGTAGTAAATAATGTCACAAACAGATAAATTGTGAGTTTTTGATAATTCTTCTAATGTGGTTTAATAAAGTGTAAGACATAAATCACGGAATTATTAAAAAAGGGAAACTACTTAGCATATTTATATCTATTGTTGTTTCTATTTCTATTTTATCCCAAAATAATTTCAATCCTAATACTATGAAATGGACAAGGGATTGGACATACTTTGAGTCAAACGAGATTAATTATCCTAATAATGACGAACAATTACCTAATGTAATAAACAGCGATACATATCTAAGAAGTGATGTTGTGTACCTTATCTCTGGTGATGTTTACGTAACAGATAATGCAACACTGACCATACAAAAAGGAACACTTATAAAAGCAGATACCGAAAACGCTACTAACTTAATTATTACTAAAGGCGCAAAACTTATTGCTGACGGAGGTAAGAATGCACCGATAGTATTTACCTTCAACAAATCACAATATTCTAAAAAGAGTGGTGATTGGGGAGGAATTACCATAATTGGTTCTGGCAAAGCAAATACTATAGAAGGGGAAGGGATTATTAAAAGAAAGTTTAATCCTTTGTATTCCATATTTGGTGGAAACGACATTAATGAAGAAACCACAATCCTTAGATATGTTAGAATTGAATACGCTGGCAAATCAACAATGGCCGCAAAGATTTCATACAATTGATGAGCTGCAAGACCTTAACAAAGGAGCATTAATAGAACTTTACTTAGAACGTGCTAAAGAAATTTTTATAGTACTCCCTTATTTATCTTTATCAAATAAATCAGGAACCAGTCTTGGCGATGTTGGGATCAAAGAAGACTCTGATCATATAAAAGTAGTTGAAAAAAATAACGAAATAGCAGATAGAGCATTCGTTTACACGGCCAATACCATAAAAGAACTTGTTCCATATTCTGATACTGATAAAATTATTTGGGCAGTTCTACATTTTGAAAAAATGATTAAAAAAATGCGTTTAGGCAAAAACGGAAACAGTTAGGCTCGTAATGTCATCCTAAAAAAAATTGTTCATAGTGCTTTTTATACTCTTTGTCGATAGTCTAGTGTTCATAAAATTGCCTTTCTAGGCAAAAAAATTTAACCAACAGTATCAAGCTTATTGAATTTCGAAATAATCTTTTAAACATAACTTATTGATAAACAATTCTTTAAAAACAAACCATTAGCAAGCACTTCCGTTAATCAGGGAAAAATCCCAAAAGTTAAATATTTCCAAAAAAAGCATAAGAAGATTATTAATATATTGATTTTCAATACCCTAAATGTTAAAAAAGTAGGAAATAGACTTCTAAAATTTTATTAATTAAATACTAAATATCGACAAACGTACATTTATTGCGGTAAACACGTAATTCAAATTAGAAAAACCTTATTAATTTAGTGTTCGTAAAAATGAAGAAAGATTTTTCTTCTATTTTATTAACCCCAAAATTTCAATTTATGAAACTAAGATGCGTTTTCATTACATGTACGTTATTTTCCTTTTTTATTTTTAATTCATTTGCCCAAGAATTTGACAAAGATGATAGTAAATGGATAAATGGCTGGACAGATTTTACGCCTAATGCAACAATTTATCCAGATGCCGATGAAAAACTACCTAATATCATAGCAGATGATACTTTTTTAAGTAATAAGACAACTTACTTACTCTCTGGTGACACTTATGTTATTGGTAATGCCACATTAACCATAGAAGAAGGTACAGTCATAAGAGGTGATCATCAAAATCCAGGTACTCTAATTATTTCCAGAGGCTCAAAACTTATTGCTGTTGGTTCAGAAACGAATCCTATAGTTTTCACTTCTAATAAAGCGCCTAAGTCTAGGGCAAGTGGAGATTGGGGAGGAATTGTTATCGCCGGTTCCGGAAAAGTTAATACAGTTTCAGGAAACGGAGTTTTCAGTGGAGGATTTAATACGCAATACTCTGTCTATGGTGGAACTGCGTACGATGAACAGACTGCAATTATGCGATACGTAAGAATAGAATTTCCAGGAAACAAATCTAAAAGTACAGAAAACATTAATGGATTATCTTTATTTGGTATTGGAGCTGCATCCATTATCGATCACGTCATGGTTAGTTATTCAGGGCAAGACTCCTTTAATTGGACAGGTGGTAAAAATAATTTAAGAAACATGCTTTCATTCAAAGCAGAAGATGATGATTTTCAAATCTCTAAAGGCTTCAAAGGTGATTTGGATCATTTAATGGCAATTCGTCATCCGTATATAACGAGTCCTAAAGGATCTTATGCGATCGAAATTGATGGATATGATAAAAATCTTGGTTTTACTCGACCTGATGCCATAACAGATGTAACCATAACCAATTCAACTTTTGTTAATCTTTCTGACAATTCAAACTATATACACACAACATCAGCTATTTCAGCAACTAATAGAGCCCTTGTTTACATCCATAATTCTAAAATATCAGGATTCCTAAATGTAGTTAAGTTCGATCAATCATACACGTCGTTAGCAGTAATTGAAAGAGCTTTCAAAATGGATAATAGCTTTTTTAATATTCATGGAGATGGTGTTGAAGTATCTTACCAGCCGAACAATGGTATTCTGGATATTTTAAAATACAATAGGTTCACTCAAGACTTTGTAAGCGTAGATGTATTGTTTGAAGATCCTAATGACAAATTTGCTCCTAAGTTTCAGCTTAAAAAAGCGATGAACAATTATATGGTTATGCAATAGCAATTATAAAAACACAGCTTTTTTTGTTCCAGATCCCCAAAATCTAATATAGATACTAATATATTAATGTAACATTATGCTTAAGTCAAGATTACTTATTGGTTTTATCTCTTTTCTCTTTTTTCAATATACACATAGTCAGAAAAGAGATGAAGCCGTTTTCTTTATTCAAAAAGATCAAATAAACAGATTTCATACTATTAGTGAGCTAGAAAATTTAAAAAAAGGTGACCTAATTAAAATTTATCAAGATAGAGTTAGAGAAATTATGACAGTTATTCCATTCCTATCATTAACCAATGAACCGGATGTGCGTCTTGGTGATTTAGGTATCAAAGAAGACTCTGATCATATAAAATCACTCAAAAAAAGCGTAGAAGCAACTCAAGAAGCCATTAGCACCGCAGAAACCTCTATAGAAGAATTGGTGCCTTATGCCGATACTGAAAAGATAATTTTAACTATTCTATATTTTGAAGAAATCATAAAGAAAATGAGAATAGGTGTGAATAGAAGTTTTTGACCATTCAAGTTTATTAAAAAAACTGTATCTTTTTGTAAAGTCAAAAAACACTTCCAAAAGAAAATTCGTTTACTATATTTTTTTACTGTAATATGTAAGTTTGATCAAAAAACGAATACTAAGAGGATATGATTATTGTATATCTCATTCTCGGATTCTTTACCTCTACAGTTGGTGCTCTTCCACTTGGAGCTGTAAATATTGCTGTTATCAACACTACATTACAAGAAGATCTAAAACAAGCCTTTAGGATTACACTGGCTGCCGGCGTGGGCGAAGTAGTATTAGCTTTTTTTGCTTTACACTGCAGTATGGAACTTACCTCCTTTTTTGAAAATCATCAATGGATACAGGTAACTATTATCTCTTTATTTTTAATTATCGGAATTTACTTTTTGATAAGAAAAAAGAGGAAAACAGTTTCTGAAAATACATTTAAAATTAAACCAGAAAAGTCCAAACTTTTTATAGGTTTCTCCCTTGCCGTTTTAAACCCTCCAGTAATTTTATATTGGATCGTAGCGATATCTCTCACAAACAAATACATTTTTCAACTTACCCAGCATACTTCGTTAATCGCTTTGTTTCTTTTCTTTTCTGGTATATACCTTGGAAAAATCACCACGCTTTATTTTTATAGTCAATGGGGTAATAAAATGGCACAAAAATCAGATGATGCCAAAGTTAAATTATTCAAGATTATTGGTGTAGTTCTCATTGCTATCTCTTTAGCTCAAGGAGTAAAATTGTTAATTCTGTAATGTGCGCAATTTATACACTTTTATAACTGAATTATACTATTCTTTGTTTTTAAAATCTCATATTTTTGCAGCTGAACTGCAGAAAAACTAATGGCAAAAAAAAACCTCAACCCTACGCTATCATTATCTAAAAACGAAATGAAACAATATGGATATACCATTATAAATCATATTGTAGAACATTTTGATACACAGGACACCAAAAAGCCAGTGGCAATAGCTACCCGTGAAGAAATGGACAACTTACTAGCTGAAGAGATTCCTCACTATCCAACCAATGCCGATGAGGTATTAGATTTTGTTATGAAACATGTCATACCACAGAGCACAATTGTTTCTCACCCAAAATCATTTTCTTTTGTACCAGGGCCAAGCAATTATATTAGTGCAATGGCAGATACCATAGCTACCGGATTCAATATTTTCTCTGGCGGATGGGCTGCTTCTCCGGGTGCTGCAGAACTGGAAATATTAACTATGAACTGGTTATTAGAAATTTTTGGTTTTGGTACC
This sequence comes from Aquimarina besae, assembly GCF_042434905.1. NCBI lineage: Bacteria > Pseudomonadati > Bacteroidota > Flavobacteriia > Flavobacteriales > Flavobacteriaceae > Aquimarina > Aquimarina besae. The sequence goes on along the minus strand of NZ_CP170199.1, from coordinate 1,627,258 downwards.
AAAGAAGGAGGTGGTATTTTCACAAGTGGTGGGTCTATGGCAAATCTAACAGCTCTGGTTACTGCTAGAAGGATAAAATGCGGAGATGACTTCTCTAAAGCTGTGATTTATTTATCAGATCAAGCGCATTCTTCAAATATAAAAGCCATCAAAGTAATTGGTTTTAAGAAAAGTCAAATAAGAATTATTCCAACAAATCTGGAATTCAAAATATCCCTCAATAAATTAAAAAATGCCATCGCAAAAGACCGCCTACAGGGATTAGAACCATTTTGTATAATTGCTTCTGCAGGTACTACCAATACAGGAACGGTAGATCCATTAGATGAAATTGCTAACATCTGCCAACAAGAAAACTTATGGTTTCATATTGATGGTGCCTATGGCGGTGCTGCAATATTGGCTAAAAACGGAAATAAGTTGCTAGAAGGAATTGAAAAAGCAGATTCCTTAACAGTAGATCCACATAAATGGTTTTTTCAGCCCTATGAAATGGGATGCTTATTGGTGAAAAATCATAATTGGCTAAGTGGAACTTTTAGTGAAAAACCCGAGTACTTGAGGGACGTAGAAGGCAATGAGTCCGAAATCAACTTTTACGATCACGGAATTCAACTTACCCGTCGTTTTCGTGCGTTAAAATTCTATATGTCGTTAAAAACTTTTGGTCTGGATTCATTTAAAAAAGCTATTCAGTATAATATAGAACTTGCAGAAAAAACAGAAGCAATACTGAGGAAAAGTCCAAAATGGGAAGTTATTTCTCCTGCAACCCTTGCAGTTATTAACTTCAGGTTTAATCCAATTGACAAAAACTTATCAGAAGGTGAGATTGATATAGTTAACAAGAAAATTTCTGAAAAAATGATTAAATCCAGAGAAGCATTATTGGTCACAACAGTGCTTTTAGGACAGGTGGTTTTAAGAATGTGCTTAATCAATCCCAGAACAACTATAAATCATATCACGGAGACTATTGAGCAATGTGAGTTGCATGGAAATGAATTATTGACAATAAAAACCCCCAGCTAGATGATAGTCAACTGCACAACATATCCTTCGCTATTCCTAACATTAAAAACAGTATTGTCTTCAAAAATGAGATATTGACCTTTTATACCTTTCAGAATACCAGAATATTCGGGAGTTTTTTCTAGATTAAGACTCTTTAATTTATTAGGATACTCTAATACCGGAAAATTAAGTGCTGTTTCTTTATTATTTTCTATAAAATACTCTTTGACTTCGTCAGGTATAAATTCTTTAAGCCTATCCCTGTAGACCGTTAAATCCTCGTCTTCAATATCGTTTTTAAGCATTTTTCTCCAATTTGTTTTATCAGCAACATGCTCTTTTAAAGCTACCTCAGTAATACCTGCAAGATATCGATTAGGCACTTCTACAATCTCTATAGCCTCATGAGCCCCCTGATCAATCCATCGGGTCGGGACTTGAGATTTTCTGGTTACACCTACTTTAATATTACTGGAGTTTGCTAAATATACAATATGAGGTTGAAGCTGTACTTTTTTTTCAAAATCTAAATCCCGATCTTCAATATCTAAATGTGCAGTACTTAATTCCGGACGCATTACCCATTCCCCTACCTGAGGTTGATTAAAAAAGTCATCGTAACAATACCCTTGTCGATAGATTTTTTTATTCTCGCCGCAAGCCAAGCACTGATATCCCACAAACTTTATAGCTACCTTTTTATTTAACAACTGATTCACGTGAATAAAATCAGATTCAAAAACTAAATAGTACTGAATTGGGTTTCCGATCTCGGTCTGCATTTTGGTAAGTACTCCCTGATATTGCATAAAAGTTCTGTTATAAATTATAATCTATCAAAAGATTGCGATATTTTTTATTATTTTAGTTTCCGATGAAAATCAACCACACAATCATATTAATGCTAATTACAGCCTAAAGATACATCAAAAAATGCCAATCCCATTAGTCAACTCGATCGCTAGCTGGTTTCTAAAAAAGCGTTTTCATCAGATGGAGCTTTTTCTAAAATATCCTAATGAGGTACAGCTGGAATTATTACACGTTCTGCTTGAAACGGCCAGAAATACAGAATTTGGTAAAAATTATGATTTCTCATCTATTCATAATTATGAAACTTTTAAAGAGCGTGTTCCAATTCGATCATATGAAGATTATGAAGATATGATTGAGCGTAGTAGGCTTGGAGAACATAATATTTATTGGCCTACCCCGATAAAATGGTTTGCAAAATCCAGTGGAACCACGAATGCCAAAAGTAAATTCATCCCCGTTAGTCAGGAGTCTTTAGAAGATTGTCACTACGCCGCTGGAAAAGATCTTTTATGCATGTATCTCAATAACAACGAAAATTCTAAATTATTTACCGGAAAAAGCTTACGTCTAGGTGGAAGTAAAGAGTTATATAAAAAAAATGGAACGTCATTTGGGGATTTATCGGCGATTATTATTGACAATATGCCATTTTGGGCAGAATTCAGTTCAACACCCAGCAACGAAGTTTCTTTAATGAGTGATTGGGAGATTAAAATGATGGCTATCGTAAATGAAACCATTCAGGAAAATGTTACCAGTCTTGCCGGTGTACCTTCTTGGATGCTGGTTTTATTAAATCAGGTACTGGAGACTACCGGAAAAGAGCACCTTTTTGAAATATGGAAAAATATGGAAGTGTATTTTCATGGAGGTGTAAGTTTTGAACCTTATATGGATCAATATAAAAAGATACTTCCAAGAGATTCTTTCAGGTATTATGAAATTTACAATGCATCCGAAGGCTTTTTTGCTATTCAGGATCAAAACGAGTCGTCAGAATTATTATTAATGCTTGATTACGGTATTTTTTATGAATTTATACCTATGGATACTTATGGTACAAACGATGAAAAGGTTATTGCATTAAGTGATGTTGAAATCGGAAAAAACTATGCTGTTATTATTACCACCAATGCTGGTTTATGGAGATACAAAATTGGAGATACAGTTCGTTTTACCTCAACAAACCCATATAGAATCAAGGTATCAGGGAGAACCAAACACCATATCAATGTATTTGGAGAAGAGCTAATCATAGAAAATGCTGAAGAAGCACTTAGGAAAACCGCAAAAGAAACGGGTAGTGAGATTATCGATTATACCGTAGCTCCTATTTTTATGAAAGGAAAAGAAAAGGGGGCTCACGAATGGATGATTGAATTTAAAAAACACCCAGAAAATCTTGAATATTTTGCAAAAATTTTAGATCAACACCTTCAAAACATCAACAGCGATTATGAAGCCAAGAGATATAATAATACTACATTGAATTTACTACAAATCAATGAAGCCCGATCTCATTTATTTTATGATTGGTTGAAAAAAAATAACAAACTTGGAGGTCAACATAAGATTCCAAGACTCTCTAATTCTAGAAAGTACATTGAAGAGTTACTGATTTTGAATAAAGCACAGTCATATTCTATTTAAAATTGATCAAAACACACTTTAGCTTTAAAACAGGGTAAAATTCCCTAATCCAAAAATTTAATTTACGGTTTTAACGTAAAAAATATACGTAAGAAAATCTATTTTTTGACAAAATTTGAGTAGTTCGTCGATTAAAAAAAACGATTGAACTAAAAAATAAAAAATATCTTTTTCACACCTCCTTTTCGTATTAAATTTGTTACCAGTTAGTTATAATTCAACACAGTCCCAAATATGAAAAATTTCTTACTTAGTATTGTTTTTATTTCAGTTTCTTTAATAAGTACCGCACAAGAAGTAGATATTACATCTAAAGATAACAATTCTAAAAAAGAAGTTTTTGCTAAAAATATTACTGTTTTAAAATCTTGTCTAAAAAATTCGATTAACGACAGTGACAAGATTTGCTACGGAGAAACCTCTAAAGTCGCATTTTACGAAGTACTGATTGCTAAAAACGGCTTTAATATTGAACTCAAAAATAGTAAGGATTTGGTTATAAAAAATACCGAAGAAATTATTTCTAAAAAACGTGATGAAGTACTGTACTCAGAGGAAGATTAATTTTCTAAAGCTTAAGATTTCAAGCAAAATTTATTACTGAGTCTACACCTATACTAAAAGAGATTATAATACCTATACAAACAAAAACTCCTTAAGCTTTTAATAACTTAAGGAGTTAGTTTTTTAGACTTGTATATATTCATATACGAATTAAGAGACCGCTTTTAATTTGTTTATGGTGGACTTATTTAGTTTTTTCTCTGCATAATCCTTTGTTACTCTTAATTCGGTTTCTTGACTCTCTGGTAGTTCATACATAGCATCCGTTAATATGGCTTCACATAAAGAACGCAAACCTCTTGCACCTAACTTGTACTCTACTGCTCTTTCTACTATATAATCCAGAGCTCCAGGCGTAATTGTAAACTCTATGCTATCCATCTCAAAAAGCTTTTTATACTGCTTTATAATGGCATTTTTAGGCTCCGTAAGAATAGCTCTAAGTGTCTCATTATCTAAAGGGTTCATATGTGTTAATACTGGTAAACGACCAATAATCTCTGGAATTAATCCAAAATCTTTTAAATCCTTAGGAATTATATACTGTAATAAGTTATCCTTTTCTATGACGTCTTCAGACTTAGAAGCACTGAAGCCCATAGCTTGCATATTCAGACGTTTTTGTATAGCTTTCTCAATTCCATCAAATGCTCCTCCTGCAATAAAAAGTATATTCTCAGTATTTACTTCAATAAACTTTTGATCCGGATGTTTACGCCCACCCTTAGGCGGAACGTTAACCACGGTTCCTTCTAATAATTTAAGTAAGGCCTGCTGTACTCCTTCTCCAGAGACGTCTCTTGTGATACTTGGATTATCACTTTTACGGGCAATTTTATCGATCTCATCAATAAAAACAATACCTCTTTGAGCTTTTTCAAGATTATAATCCGCTGCTTGTAATAAACGTGTAAGAATACTTTCTACATCTTCACCTACATATCCAGCTTCAGTAAGTACCGTAGCATCCACAATAGCCAAAGGCACGTTAAGCATTTTCGCGATTGTCTTTGCGATTAGTGTTTTACCTGTACCCGTCTGTCCAACCATTATGATATTACTCTTCTGGATTTCGATATCATCATCAGTATTAGGTTGTAATAAACGTTTATAATGATTGTATACAGCAACAGACATAACTTTCTTAGTAAATTCCTGTCCAATCACGTATTCGTCCAAAAATTTCTTAATAGCCATTGGCTTACGAAGCATTAATTCAGAGCTAAGTTCTCCTGCTTCTTCATCTTTTGCTTCTTCCACCACTATTCCGTGAGCCTGTACTATACAACGATCACATATATGCGCATCTAAACCAGCAATAAGCAAATTGGTTTCCGGTTTCTTTCTTCCACAAAACGAGCATTCTAAATCTTCTTTCGGCATAATTATCTATTTCAAAATCCTGTCTATAACCGCGGTATGACAGACTTGTTTCTAGGGGTGCAGACTGTATGTATCTGCCATTATTAATTTAAATAAATTATTCTCTTGTCAATATTTCATCAATCATTCCATACTCAAGAGCCTTATCAGCTTTCATCCAATAATCTCTATCACTATCCTCATACACTTTTTCATACGTCTGTCCAGAATGTTTAGCTATGATCCTGTAGAGTTCTTCTTTTAATGTCAAGATCTCTCGAGCTGTGATTTCTATATCACTAGCCTGACCCTGCGCTCCTCCCAGAGGTTGATGGATCATCACTCTACTATGAGGCAATCCAGAGCGCTTTCCTTTTTCTCCTGCACATAATAATACAGCTCCCATAGATGCAGCCATTCCTGTACAGATGGTTGCTACATCAGGTTTAATAAATTGCATCGTATCATAAATACCTAATCCAGCATATACGCTTCCTCCAGGAGAATTTATATAAATCTGAATATCTTTTGACGAATCTACACTTTCCAAAAACAATAATTGAGCTTGTATGATATTTGCTACCTGATCATTGATTCCGGTACCTAAAAAGATAATACGATCCATCATCAAACGAGAGAATACATCAAAAATAGCGACGTTCATTTGACGTTCTTCTATGATATTTGGTGTCATCCCAGTTGGATACATACTACTAATTATCTTATTGTAGTAATTACTGCTTATACCGTGATGCTGTGTTGCGTATTTTTCGAATTCTTTTCCGTAATTCATATGTTCTTTTTCTGAAATTTTATTTTTATAAAAAAGGCGTTAACCAAATCATGGTTTAACGCCCTAAATATAAGTATAAATTCCTTATGAAGTATATGTTGATTATTTGTAAACTTCTTTTACAAAGTCCTCAAAACTAACTTCTTTTTCCTTCAATTTAACATTCTCCTTATAGTAGGCTAGTAATTTCTGACTCATAAGTTGCTCAGAAATTCTTTTTACCTCTTCCTGATTAGATAAAATTCTGGCAGCAATATCTTCTAGCTCTTTATCTTCTGGTGACATCTGACCGAATTGTGCCATTTGACCTTTAATCAAATCTTTTGCATATTCTTTTAATTCTTCAAAAGTAACCTGAAGATTATTATCATTAATTATTTTTCCTTCAATTAACTGAAAACGCAATCCCTTTTCACTTTTCTCATACTCATCTTTTGCCTCATCTTCTGTCAACGGTTTCTCTCCTGTTGCTTGAATCCATTTTTGCAAAAACGCTGCTGGAAGGTCGAATTTAGTATTTTCTAAAACGCTCTCGGTAACATCATTTAGTAATTGTTGATCGGATTGTTGAACAAATTGACGATTAGCATCTTCTTTAATTTTCTCTTTTAACTCCGTAACTGTTTTAACAGCATCCTTTCCATACAGTTTATCAAACAATTCCTGATCGAGATCCGCCAATTCCTGATGATTGATCTCAGAAATTGTAAAAGTCACTTCGATATCTAACCCGTGTGCCTCGTCGTGCTCTACCTTAAGAGCATTCATCAAATCGTGATCGTCTGCAAATAAACCTTTTGTTTTTAAGGTAAGAACATCACCAACTTTAGCACCAATAAATTTATCTACGTTTTTCTTACCTTTTATTTTATCTAAAGAAATGGTAGTTTGATTATCAATCCCTTTTTCCTCATTTTCAAAGGTACCAGTGATCAAATCTTCTTTTTCTGCACTATCCTTTGAAACTAACTTTCCATACTGCTTCTGGATGGTTTTAATCTGATTATCTATCATTTCATCAGTAGCAACAATTTTATAATGAGTAATTGGTTTTTTACCGTTAAATTTCACTTCAAATTTTGGCGCTAAACCTAATTCAAACTCAAAAGAATAATTATCGCTATCCCAGTCAAAGTTTTCTTGCTCCTTAGGTAAAGGATTACCTAAAACATCTAATTTTTCTTCAGTAAGATACTTATTAAGAGCATCTTGCAACAATTTATTTACTTCGTCTACCAAAACGGCTTTCCCATATTGCTTTTTAACCAATCCCATCGGCACATGACCTTTTCTAAAGCCCGGAATATTGGCGTTCTTACGATAATCTTTAAGGATACTATCCACCTTATCACTATAATCTTCTTTTGCAATATCTACTGTTACTACAGCATTTAAATCGTCTAATTGCTCTTTTGAAATATTCATTATCTCTACTTTTTTGTACTAAAAATCGGGTTGCAAAAGTAATACTTTTTTAGAACTCAACAAAGTTTTAACTTCCTGAAAAACAGTTAACTTTTATCTTTCTTCAAAATAGAGTATAATATTGATTGAAACAGGGATAATAAAACACTAAATACTATTGCCCATAACCAGCCATTTACACTAAATCCTGAAACAAAATGATCTGCAATCAGTATGATAGCCGCATTGATTACTAATAAAAATAAACCCAATGTCAATATCGTAACAGGTAAGGTTAAAATAACCAATAAAGGTTTTACAATGGTATTTAATATAGCTAAAAGTACTGCTACAATAAGAGCGCTCACATAATTATCGATTCCCACCCCGGGCAAAATCTCTGCTAAAACCAATACAGCAATAGCACTAAGAATCATTTTTATTAAAAATTTCATGTCTGTAAAATTAATAAGTTATGAAAGTACTGAAAATAATATACAAAAAAACCTGCTATAGAAATAATAGCAGGCTCTTATTTTATTTAGAAAAAAACCTTAGTTTACTTCATTATTAAGTGTGATCGTTCCATAATCTCCTGGATTAACCGAAGGTAAAGCAGCACCATAAGTATCTTCTATTTCATCTAATATTGCATTAGTTAAAAGCGCATGTGCTCTAGGTGTAGGATGTACTCCGTCTAGAGAAAAACCTCCACCAGTCACAAAATCAGAAGTTACCACTCCAGAGTCGAATGGAATACCTCCACCAGCTGCTTGTGATAAAATTGTCTTTACGTCTACAAAAGCTAAACCATTAGCAGTAGCCACGTCTTTGATTGTAGCATTAAAAGAGGCTTGCGCACTAGCAATAGCAGCTTGCTCCGCTTCCGTCAATACATCTGCATCCCCTAATGGCACAGAAACACCTGTAATTAGAGTTCCGTCTCCGGTCAAGTCCACTCCAATGTTACCAGCAGATGTCAACGGGATTAAATCCGCAGAAGTCGCTTGTCTAAGTTGAGCAAGAAGTCCAGCCGTTTGAGCATCCAGATTAAATGGAGGCCCTTGAATTGCTGCTGATATATCAGTCAAGGATTCGTCTACTATTGTTACAAAATTCTGTCCAGCTTCAAAATTAATCTGCCTTTTTACCGCCTCTGCAGGAGTAATTAAACCAAATTGAGCTAACCCAGGAAGCACCTGAGTATTATAAGCTACAAACTGGGAGTTTAAAAATGCCGCAGTTTGCGCATCTAATGGTACTGCATTGGTGGGTACAGTAGTAAAAAACGGCAAAGACGTTACACTTGGCAAATTTAGCAATACTCCCTTAGCTCCATTGGAGGTAAGTTTTGTAACTAAGCCTCTATACACAATATCAAAAGTAGCATTGTTTGTTATATCATTTGATCCATAATTAGCTGGATTTCCTTCTCCGGTTTCATTGTGATCTTCACCAACTCCTCCAGAAGTAGCAAAACTAAGGATATCATTATTTCCAATCCATAAACTAAAAAATGTAGGATTCTGCGCTACAGCATCATCAATTACCGTGGCATCAGCCGAAGAAGCAAACCTAGCATAATATGGATTTGCCGCACCAACAGCAACACCAGCAACATTACCATATCCAGGAGCATCTAAATGATAACTTTTAGCACCAGGCACTCCCATATTATTAAAAGAAGTTCCTAAATTATTAGAAATTTCTGTGGTTGGAGTAGCTCCCGTATATATAGCAGGGCCAGGATTTCCTTCTGCATCAAAAGCCAAAACAAACCTGTTGTTTAAAATCTGTGTCCCTCCTAATAAAGCTCCACCGGTGTTATCTGCCATTAACGGTTGTGTAAATTCTCCTCCACCAGCCAATGCAAATTGCTGAGATAATATATTAGGATACGAATTTTCCTGACCGGTAATATATAATGCACCATCCGCAAAACCAGCTGTTAAGGAATTCCCGACAGCCACATAATTAGAGAAATCTGCTTCGCCACTGGTATATACTCCTGCTTCATCTATTGGAGCGTCAAATTCTGGTTCACACGCTACTAAGCCTAATGCCAGAATTGCTAAATATTTTATATTATTTTTCATCTTACTATTATAATTTATAAGTTAAACCAAGTCCTGGCGCGAATGCGCTTGATTTATAAGTCCCTCTGAAAGGAACATTTTGTCCATTCTCCTGATAAAAATCATAAGATTCGTTTACCTCTTCAAATCTTAGGTAGAAAAAGGAAGCATCAATTGCCAACTTAGGAGTAATAGCAAAACTTACACCACCTGTAAATCCTTGAGAATCGTTACGTGGAGTTTCTGGAGCAAAAAATCCAGACTGAACAGGTGACTCATCAATATAATAACCTGCTCTTAGAGATATTTTGGAAGTAGCATCATACTGTAGACCGAAACGATATACAGAAGAATTTTTATAATTACGTGGATTTAAAGAAGTAGCGCCATTACCAAACTGGATATCTAAAGACTCATATACATCCCAGAATTGTCTGTTATAGTCAAAAGCAAACAACCACTTTTTATGAAATTGATAAGAAAGTCCCACCGTTAATTCTGCAGGCAACGGTAATTCTGCGTTAAACGTTGTAGTCCCATTAGAAGGAACACCAGGAGCAGTAGTCACAGGAAAGTTTGCAAAAGTAGCCTCTCCTCCTTCAGCCTCCAAAATAATTTCACTTCGGTAACTAAATCCTAATCTAAAATTCTCAGTTGGATTGAACATAGCACTTACACTCCATCCCCAGTTACTAACTCCGGTATCATCAACAGTAATATTGGAGCGATTACCTTCTAAATCCGTTGTGGTCCTATTCGCATTACGGTTAAAATTTACAGAACCCGTAACAAATATTGGACCACCACCAATACTAAATTGATCAGAAAGCTTAATAGAAACAACAGGCTGAATATAAATTGCAGCTAAGTCAATATTATTTACTAAATGAGAACCTGCCCAATCCGTTGGCCAAGTAACTTCACTACCATAAGGTGTATATACCCCAAGACCTAATGCTAACCAGTCATTTACTTTATACGATCCATATAAATTTAATGGGGTTCCAACAGAACTATCTGTTTCAGAAGAAATCCCAAGATCTGAATTTTGATAAATTACATCTGTAAAAATACCACTTGCTCCCGCACTTATGTTCAATTTATTTTCCAAGTAGACAAGACCCGCCGGGTTAAAGAATACCAGCTCTGCACTATTCACCACAGCAACACCTGTGTGCCCCATAGCCATCGCTCTCTGCCCTTGCACACTAACTCTATATCCACCAGCATACGTGACAAAGGTCACTGAGGCAAATAGAACTAATAATAGTAGTTTTTTCATAATTAATTAGAATTGTTTTTGTTTTTTTAGAATATTTAAAATTGATGCACCAAAATTAGCAGAAAATACCATTTATACAACCTATTCATTAAAATATTATGCATACATAACATTTTTTATTTAAATTTTAATAAATTCTAACACTGATGTCAAAAATTCAGTTGGATTTTCTGCATGCAACCAATGCCCTGCCTTAGAAATAGTTCTGATTTGTGATTTTGGAAATTGTTTTTTTATTTGTTCTTCATCTTCGGTTAATATGTAGTTAGACTTTTCTCCTTTTAGAAAAAGAGTATCAACCTGAAAAACAAAATCTTTGGGTAATTCCAATCCGATTTCTGCAGAATTTTGCATCAAACCATCTAGGTTGATACGCAATCCCAGTTTCCCTTTTTCTTTCCAGAATAAATTTTTCATCAAAAACATCCGAACACCTACGTCCTGAACATATGCACTCAATGCTTTATCCACTTCTCCTCTACTTTTTAAAACCTCAAAGTCCAAAGAACTTAATCCGTCTAATATGTCTTGATGATGCAAAGGATAGTGTTTGGGGCCTATATCTGCTATAATTAACTTATTTATAATTTCAGGATGGTGAACAGCAAAAAACATTGCAGTTTTACCGCCCATAGAATGCCCCATCAAGATTATGTTTTTCAGATGATTATCTTTACAATACTCTAATAAATCAGAAGATAAGAGTTCATAATTAAATTCATCACTATGAGGACTCCTACCGTGATTTCTTTGGTCTATCAGGTGTATCTGATACCCAAATTCCGATATTTTCTTTGCCAGGGTTTTCCAGTTATCGCCCATACCAAGAAAACCATGTAAAATTAAAAACGGAGTTCCCTCTCCGAAGACGTTTGCGTGCAACTTCATACTTTCAATTATTTTAGCCTATGCAAATACATATTAACTACATTTTCTAGCCCAAGGTATAATGATTCGCTAATTAACGCATGACCTATAGAAACTTCTAATAATCCAGGTATATTATCCTTGAAGAATTTAATATTATCCAAAGAGAGGTCGTGTCCTGCATTGACACCAATACCTAAGTCAGCTGCTAACTTCGCACACACTGCATAAGGAATAATGGCATCCCGATTTCCTTTGGCGTATTCTGATGCAAAAGTTTCTGTGTATAATTCTATTCGATCCGTTCCGGTTTCCTTTGCTCCCTCAATCATTTTTTCTGCAGGATCAACAAAAATTGAAGTACGTATCCCGTTGTTCTTGAATTCTGAAATCACCTCTATTAAAAAGCTTTTGTGTTTTACTGTATCCCAACCTGCATTACTGGTAATTGCATCCACAGCATCAGGAACTAGAGTAACCTGGGTAGGTTTTACTTTTTTTACTAATTCAATAAACTTTGGTATAGGATTTCCTTCAATATTATACTCTGTGTGAACGACGGGTTTTAAATCATAAGCATCCTGATATCTTATATGTCTTTCATCCGGCCTGGGATGAATTGTAATTCCTTCTGCTCCAAAACCCTGTATATCAGCAGCAACTTTAAGCAAATTAGGAGTGTTACCTCCTCTTGAGTTACGTAAGGTTGCTATTTTATTGATATTAACACTTAATTTTGTCATAGTTTTTGATATAACTTTTAATAAAAAGCAAAAATACGAACTTGAGAGTGCCTTGGTTACATATTTTTGATTAATTTGCATAAAAAGCCCCGGGAATATGAAGACAAGCTTATACATCATAAATGAAATAGATCCGCTGGTGACAACTGCTAAAGTTGCCGACGCGCAATTCTTGTTCAATGAACTAACCTATACTCATTTTCCAGTTTTAAAGGATGATGTGTATATTGGATGTATATCAGAAGCTGATGTAAGATGTTTTGAAACTGAAAAAACTTTGGAATCATACTTATATGCTTTGGAAGGTTTCTTTGTTAGAAATGATGCCAACTGGTTAGATATTCTAGAGTCTTTTGCGCAAAATAATTCTAACATTATGCCGGTTCTGGATGATGATAATCGTTATCAGGGATATTTTGAGCTGAGCGATATTATGAATCTTTTTAACGACACCCCTTTTTTAAGTGAACCTGGTAACATTTTAATTGTAGAAAAAGGTGTTTTAGATTATTCGTTTAGTGAAGTTTCACAAATTGTAGAATCAAACAATGCTAAGCTATTAGGACTTTTCATTTCTAATATGGAGAATGATGTTGCACAAATTACTCTAAAAATAAATGATAGCGATATCAACAACATTGTTCAGACCTTTAGAAGATACAGCTATAACATTGTCTCTAAACATCAGGAAGACTCATTTTTAAACAACTTAAAAGAAAGATCAAAGTATTTAGAAAAATACCTTAACATATAGGATTCCCTAATTCAACCAAAACCATAACAAATCAGTTCATAATGAAGATAGGTATTTACGGCCAATTCTATCACGAAAAATCAGGAATATATATCCAGCAACTGTTAGAAGCATTGGACAAAAATAATATCGAAGTAGTTATCGAGAAAAACTTTTTGGAACTCATCAATCTTCACGATGATATCGATAAAAGTTATTCTCACTTTAGCACTTTTGAAGAACTGGATCACTCGTACGATCTTTTTTTTAGTATTGGTGGGGACGGAACGATATTAAAAACTATTACTTATGTAAGGGATTTAGGTATTCCTATTGCAGGTATTAACACGGGTAGATTGGGCTTTTTAGCGACCATCCAAAAGGAGGAAATAAAAGATACGATCGACCTTATCCTTGATAAAAAATATCATATCTCGCCAAGAACAATTGTTACCATAGACACTGTTCCACATTCAGATGAGTTTGGAGTACTTAATTTTGCAATGAATGAAATTGCGGTTAGCAGAAGAAATACAACTTCGATGATAACAGTGCATACAAGTCTTAATGATGAGTTTTTGACCTCATACTGGGCAGATGGACTCATCGTCTCTTCTCCAACCGGTTCTACAGGGTATTCTTTGAGTTGTGGAGGCCCTGTAATGATGCCTGACGCAGAAAGCATGGTACTTACTCCTATCGCACCGCATAACCTCAACGCACGACCGCTGGTTATTCCTGACGATAAAGAAATTAAGTTACAAGTTTCTGGAAGAGAAGACTCTTACCTTGTGTCTCTCGATTCCAGAATACACACATTACCTAATGAAACTACGGTTGTTATTAAAAAAGCCCCATTTAAAATTAATATGGTCGTTTTGGAGGGTGATAGCTTTTTGAAAACTTTACGAAAAAAAATGCTTTGGGGAGAAGATAAGCGTAATTAAACAATAAAATCTACTAAAAAGTGTTTTTTAATTCATACTATTTTACTCAAATTCTTGTGTAGTAAAGTTAATTGTTATATTTGCAAACTTTTGAAAATCTATGAGATACTTAGCAACCTTTGTATTAATTTTATTTTTTGGGCAATCTATCACCTCACAAACGTATGAGGTTGGACTAATGGCAGGTGGTTCTAATTATATTGGAGATGTAGGATCAACCTACTATATATCGCCTAATGCACTTGCTATTGGAGCCATTGGAAAATGGAACCGAAGCAAAAGACACGCATTTAGAGCTTCTTTTTTATATGCCAACCTTAAATCTAATGATTCCAGAGGAGACGACAGAAGGGCCCAAAGAGGGTTTAGCTTCAATAATTCGGTTAAAGAATTATCTGTTGGTCTAGAATTTAATTTCTGGGAATGGTATCTCTACGATGGACAACCACAATTTACTCCATATCTGTATACAGGCTTGACCGGTTTTAACTATAGCGCTAAAGCAGTCGACCCAAATAACGGAAATCAAATAAGTGCGTATAGCGAAAAATGGAACGCAGCCATACCAATGGTGGTTGGAATAAAGAAAACGATAGGAAGACACTGGGTCTTAGGTGCAGAAATAGGTGCAAGATATACATTCACCGATAATTTGGATGGAAGTAATCCGGACAATGCATTTGGAACAGGATTTGGTAATTTGGATAATAATGACTGGTATGTATTTACCGGTATTACATTATCCTACACATGGGGACGTATACCGTGTTATTGTGCATTCTAAAAAATGATTGATAAAGAACAACTTAACTCTAATATCCCGAAGCACATAGCCATTATTATGGATGGTAATGGAAGATGGGCAAAAAAGAAAGGCTTTTTTAGAGCGGTAGGCCACGAAAATGGAACAAAAGCAGTTAGAGAAGCTGTAGAAGCTGCAGCTGAAATAGGGGTAAAATATCTTACTTTATATGCTTTTTCCACTGAAAATTGGAACAGACCTAAACTAGAAGTGGAAACTTTAATGAAGCTTTTAGTAAATTCTTTGAAAAAAGAAATCAAGACACTTCAAAAAAATAATATCCGATTGAATGCCATTGGAAACCTACAGGCATTACCCCAAAAAGCCCGAACAGAATTACTGGAAGTTATTGAAAAGACTAAGGATAACAAACATATGACACTTTCCTTAGCTCTTAGTTATGGTAGTAGAGAAGAGCTTATAAAAACTATTCAAGAAATAAGTAATAAAGTTAAAAATAATGTACTTTCGCCACATCTTATAAATGAAGCAGTCATTAATGAGCATTTGTATACTAAAACACTACCAGATGTAGACTTATTGATACGTACCAGTGGAGAACAACGTATTAGTAATTTCTTATTATGGCAGATTGCGTATGCAGAGTTATATTTTACCGAAATATTATGGCCGGATTTTAAAAAAACAGATTTATTTGAGGCTATTTTAAATTATCAACAAAGAGAGAGAAGATTTGGAAAAACTAGTGAGCAGCTTAGTTAAAAAGATGATAAAAAAATTACCCATTACGTATTTTGCATTTATTGCATTTCTATTCAACACAGTATTACTTTCAGCACAAAGCTTACCCGGAACGACAGGAAAAGAATATATCATAGGTGATATAAAGGTGACTGGAATGTCAACCTACAGTGAAAATACCATCATAACGTTCACCGGACTGAAAAATGGGGAAAGAATCGCGTTGCCAGGAGACAGGATTAGCCAGGTTATTAAAAAACTTTGGGATCTTGAATTATTTAGCGATATCAATTTTTATATCACTAAAGTCGAAGGTGAAAAAGCATTCCTTGAAATCAATATTCAAGAAGTACCAGAATTAAATCAGGCCCGTATTGAAGGAGTGAGAAAACGAAAAGCTGAAGATCTTATTAAAGATAACGGTCTTAATCCTGGAACAAAGGTTACAGAAAATCTTATCACTACCACACGAAATTTCATTACCAATAAATATCGTAAAGATGGTTTTTTAAACACCAAAGTTATTATCAACACTACACCTGTAAAAGACACTGTACCAACCAACAAGGTAAATATGCTCGTTAGAATTGACAAAGGTGATCGTGTAAAAGTTGATAAAATAAGAATTGACGGAAACGAACAATTTTCTGATAATAAGGTGAGGGCTGCTATGAAGAACACCAAACAGAAAAAAATCTGGAGATTCTGGAAACGTTCAAAATACATTAAAAACGATTACCAAGAGGACAAGGAAAGCATTATTAGCAAATACAAAGAAAAAGGTTATAGAGACGCCCGTATTACTTCTGATTCATTGATCGTAGAAGATGACAACAGCGTTTCATTAAACCTTTCTATCGAAGAAGGAAACAAATACTATTTTGGAGATATTAATTTCTTAGGAAACAGTGTTTATACAGACAATCAATTGGCAAGACAGCTAGTTATTAAAAAAGGAGATGTATACAACGGAGTGCTTCTAGAAAAACAAATTGCAGATAACACTAAACCAGATGCTAACGACCTTACTAACTTATATCAAAATAATGGATATTTGTTTTCTAATATAGATGCTGTAGAAACCAATGTTAAAAATGACACTATAGATTTCGAAATTAGAATTCGTGAAGGAAAACTTGTACGTTTTGATCATATAACCGTCACAGGTAATGACAAAACAAATGATCACGTTATTTATCGAATCCTGAGAACCAAACCTGGTCAGATTTACAGCAAAGATCTTGTAGTTAGAACAGTTCGAGAAATTGGACAATTAGGATTCTTTGATCCTGAGCAATTAGAACCTCAATTTAAAAACGCCGATCCGCAAGCAGGAACTATTGACATAAACTATCCGGTTGTAGAAAAAGGAGCAAGTCAGATCGAGCTTCAAGGTGGTTTTGGTGGAGGAGGTTTTGTGGGAACACTAGGGTTAGCGTTCAGCAACTTTTCTATCAGAAATATCTTTAACAAAGAAGCTTACAGTCCCTTACCTATGGGTGATGGGCAAACACTTCGTATAAGAGCGCAAGCAAGTCAGTTTTTTCAAACATATAGTTTATCATTTGTAGAACCTTGGTTAGGAGGAAAAAGACCTTTCCAGCTTTCTACCTCTTTTTCTCATACCATTCAATTCTTATTCAACAATAGAACAAGAGATGTCGACAGAGATAGTAAGTTCTTGATAACCGGTGGATCTATTGGTATTGCAAAAAGGTTAAATTGGCCTGATAACTATTTTACTTTGTCGCAAGCATTAAGTATTCAGCATTATAATCTAAAAAACTATAATACCAGATTATTTACATTTGGTAATGGTTCCTCAAATAATTTAGCATATACGATAGGTATCAACAGGAATAATACAGCCGTAAATCCAATTTTCCCAACGTCTGGATCCGAGTTTAATATCATTGCCAAACTTTCGCTTCCTTACTCATTATGGGATGGAAAAGATTATAGTGCCTTGGCCGAAAGAAGATCAGATATTGAAGAACAACTGAACGATAGAAATTCGGGATTGGATGTTGATGAAATTCAGGATTTAGTGACCGAAAGAGGAGAAATTGACCAAGAACGCTTTGACTGGTTAGAATACTACAAAATCAAATTTGATGCAACCTGGTACACCTCACTTACGAAAATAGGAAAACAACCCTTAGTGCTTAGGACTCGAGCTGAGTATGGTTTTCTGGGAGCCTACAATAATAATAGAGGAAACATTCCTTTTGAGAGATTTTTCTTGGGGGGAGATGGACTGGGTGCCACAGCACTAGACGGAAGAGAAGTTGTAGCGCTAAGAGGATATCCAAATCAATCAATTATACCGTTAAGTAGAGCTAATGACCCAGATTTTATAGAAGATGGGGCAACAATTTATAATAAATATTCGTTAGAGCTTCGTTATCCAATTACTCTAAAACCATCAGCATCTATTTACATGCTGGCATTTTTAGAAGGAGGAGCATCTTATGATAGCTTTAGAGGATTCAATCCATTTCAATTAAACCGTTCTGCCGGAGCAGGTTTACGTATCTTTATGCCTGCCTTTGGTTTGCTGGGTATAGATTTTGGGTACGGTTTTGACCCAATACCGGGTACGACTGGAAATAATGGATGGGAAACTCATTTTATCATAGGACAACAATTTTAATTTTGGCACGATTATTTCTATAAACAAAACAGGATCATGAAAACAAAAGTTCTTTTAGTATTATCAGCTATCCTTTGGTTATCTTTTTCCAATTCGGCAGAAGCTCAAAAAGGTATTAGAATCGGTTATATTGACATGGATTATATATTGGAAAATGTACCCGAATATAATGAAGCATCCGCAGATCTGGAAAGCAAAGTTCAAAAATGGAAAGTAGAAATTGAAGCTGAGTTAAAAGAAGTAGAACAAATGAGAAAAGATCTCAATAACGAACGTGTGCTACTTACCAAAGAGCTTATTGAAGAAAGAGAAGAAGATATTTTCTTTAAAGAAAAAGAAATATTAGAATATCAACAAAAAAGATTTGGACCTAATGGAGATTTATTTCTTCAAAAAAAGAGATTAGTTCAACCGGTTCAAGATCAAGTTTTTGTAGCTGTTCAAGAAGTTGCAAAGAATAAAAAATATGATTTTATATTTGACAAATCTGCAGATTTGGTAATGCTTTACTCTGCCGATAGACATGATATAAGCGATCAAATACTATTGAGAATCAACAGAGCTTCTAAAAGAAAGCAAATAAATAGTAAAAAAGAAAAAAAGGCGTTAGAGCGTGCTGAAAAAAGAAATGTTGAACAAGAAAAAGAAGTAACTGACAGAGAAAAGGCTACGTCTCAGAAACAAGCGGAGAGAGAAAAATTATTGGCAGAAAGAAGAGCGGCTAGAGACTCTATCAGAGCAGCTAAGAAAAAGGAATTTGAAGCAAGAAGAGCTAAACTTCTGGAAGCACAAAAAAGAAAGAAAGATTCTATACAAGCGCTAAAAGAGCAATTAAAAAAAGAAACACCCTCTAATAATGATGATGGTGAGACAAAGGAAAATGATGATAATTAGAAAAATTAATTTTTAAATTTATAACACACTTAATATTACTGAAAAATGAAAAAGTTTAGAACCCTATTTGTAGCTTGTGCATTCATCCTAGGAGCCTCAAGTTTTGTAAATGCGCAATCCAAAGTAGCACATATTGCTTCTCAGGAACTAGTAGAAGCCATGCCTGCTTTTAAAGCTGCTAAAAGCGAAATCGAAAAGCTAAACAAGACATACGAAGCCGAAATCAGAAACATGGTTTTGGAATTACAGAATACCATGAAAAAGTATCAAGCTGAAGCTCCTACCAAAACTGAAGAAGAAAATGCTAAAAGAGCTCAAGAAGTTCAGGCTACAGAAAAAAGTATAGGAGATTATAGACAAAATGCTTTACAAGATCTTCAGAAAAAAGAAATTGAATTACTAAAGCCTATTTATGAAAGCGCACGTGTTTCTATCCAAAAAGTAGCAAGAGCACAAGGTTTTCAGTATGTATTAGATTCTACTACAGGAACAGGAGTTATCCTTGCTGATGGAAAAGATTTAATGGCAGATGTAAAGAAAGACTTAGGTATTTAGAAAACTACCTTTTTGATAAAAAGCGGTGAGAAAAACTTTTTTCTCACCGCTTTTTTTATGAAATATCGGCTATAATACAATTCGCAGCTTCTTAATTTAAATACACATAAAAGCATTTTAAAAAAAATCTGATTTTTCATCAAATATTGGGTAACCTCTTTAGAGTATGAAGGTATTAATAGTAGGATATGTGATAGAAACACAAATCATTTATTAACCTTAATTTTTTTTAACATGAAACAAATCATTTTATTCATTGCAATTGCAACTCTTACACTCTCGTGTAGTAAAGATTCTATCGATTCAATCGAAGAGGTAAATCAAAACAAAGAATTAAAAACTTATTCATACGTGTATCAGGGAAATAGATACGACCTGAAAATAGATTTTTCTGATCCAGATCAACCAGAATTACAACCTGGCGAACATAACGAGTTTATGGAAAAAGTATTTGATCTTCCAAACCTAGTCACTATAATTACTGACGATAATGATCATATTTATCATCTTTTTGATGATATGGAAGCATATAAGAATTCTGATTTTAAAAAAGAACTCAATAACAATCCAACCGATACTGATACTGACAGGAGTTCAAATATTGGTGCTGATGTAAAGCTTTTTTGGGATATAAATTATGGTGGCTCTTCTATTAGTTATTCTGCTTTCAGCTATACAGAAATAAGCAACTTACACGAAATAGGTTGGGGAGATAAAGTAAGCTCTATAGAAGTGAATGGTTATAACGCAGAATTCTATTTTTATGAAGATACTAGATTTAGAGGAAAAGTGATAGGTACAGTACACGGTACTTATCCGTACGCTCCAACAACATCGTATTGGAGAGATCTAAGACGGAACAAAATGAATTCTACTCCCTGGAGCAGAAGTTGGAATGACAGAATATCATCCCTAATAATCATCAAACGATAATTATGTGATTTTTACTATTCAATAGTATAATTTGGATGCGAGATATAATATTCCTATCTAAATTTTATTTTAAATTGAATAAATAATTGTTACTATGAAAAAGCAATGAGGGATAAACTCATTGCTTTTCTTATTTTTGGCATATTACTATATAATTTCATGAACGATCAGGCAATTGGCATATTTGACTCTGGTGTAGGAGGCACTTCAATTTGGAAAGAAATTGCCATGGCCATGCCTAACGAAAATACCATATATCTGGCAGACAGCAAATATGCTCCATACGGCAAACGAAGTAAGGAAGAGATCATTGATTTAAGCATTAAAAACACCAAAAAACTACTTGATCTTAATTGTAAAATCATCGTTGTTGCCTGTAACACGGCAACAACGAATGCCATAAAAATACTTAGAGAAAAATTCAATATTCCGCTTATTGGTATTGAACCCGCAATAAAACCAGCTGCTCTTAATACTAAAACTCAAAAAGTTGGTGTACTTGCAACGAAAGGAACATTATCCAGTAAATTGTTTGCTAAAACCTCTGATGAATATGCTGCTAATATAGAAGTGATCGAAGTTATTGGCACCGGACTGGTAGAACTAATTGAGGAGGGTAAAATACAAACGACAGAAATGCAACATCTGTTGACATCCTATACGCAACCTCTTGTTGAAAAAAATATAGATTACCTAGTCTTAGGTTGCAGTCATTACCCTTACCTGATACCGCTGTTAAAAACCATACTTCCTCCTCAAATTGACATTATAGACTCTGGAGAAGCTGTTGCTAGACAGACAAAAGTCATTCTTTCTAAAAATAATCTTCTAAGCGCTTCTGTAAAAGCAGGAACACACGCCTTTTATACCAATGGATCATTAGGTGTTTTACAAAAAATACTACAGACAAGCGATACCTCTTTTACACTGAAGGCTTTAAATTTTTAAAAACGTAAGAATTAACCTTCTAAATTTAAATTTTAAAGTTAAAAAAGTGTTTTTTAGCGAATTTTAACACTTTTCATCATTGTTGGAATTGTTTTTTTTCATTTATTTGATAATCTGTTGATTATTAAGTTTTTAAATTAAAGCAGATACTAATAAACTTTTACCCCTAAATCCCTGATTATGCAAAAAAGCATTGTAACGCTTTTTGGACTCTTTTGTATCACCTTTTCTATGGCACAAAATAATGTTCAAATTGATGGAAGATTAAAGCCACATTTGGATTTGTTTTTTGAGTATTGTAAAGAGTATAACATTGAATATTATGATAAGCTGTTTGAGCTAAAAAATATTGATATCGTTGATACTCTGACAGTTTCTCCGCAGGGCTCTACGCTCGGAATGCTCACCAGAGACAAAAATAACAAAGTAGAAAACATTGTAATTAGCTGGGTAGCTATGCTAGATCAGGAAATATTAAAAGTAGTAGCGTTTCACGAATTTGCGCATTATTTTCTGGATTATGAAAAACATATTTGTGAGGATTGCGGAGAAATTATGGCAGTTGTCAATACCAGTTATTTTGATATTATTAAAGATTGGGACAATCAGGTGAAGACACTATTTCTAGATTCACCTCTATATAAAAAGCGAAAAAGAGTAGCATACCAAGATTCCACTACGCGACAAGATGTACTAGCCAATTAATTTTTTTCCTATTTAAAATAATCTAGCAAGGCGCCCTTTTTTGAAGCAGACACCAGCAGTTCCTTACCCGAGTTTAATTGAACGCTGCCTCCTTTACCTTTCTTGTAACGTATAATCGCATTTACATTGACCAAATAACTTTTATGTATTCTAACAAATCCTTGATCCGTCAAAGAATCTTCAAAATACTTTAAAGTCTTACTGACCAATTTTTGACCTTGATGAAGGAATATTTTGGTATAGTTATCATCTGCCTGACAATATAAGATTTCGGCAACTTTCAATACTTCAAACCCATCCTGTTGTGGTATTGTAATTTTTCCATCAGCGGTGGCAGATATTTTGGGTGTTAACACCTTATCCTGTAGTTCTTTTTCGCGTTCTTTTATATGAGTCACATGATCAACAGCTTTAATCAAATTATCAATCGCAATTGGTTTTAAAAGATAATATGTAGCTTGTGCATTGAGTGCGTCAACCGCGTAATGGTCATACGCTGTAACAAAAACTGTCTCAAAGGTTCGTTCAGGTACTTGTTCTAACAAATCGAAAGCGTTACCGTAAGGCATTTCTACATCAAGAAATAGTAAATCAGGATCATTAGATTCTAGAATTTTTAGTGTTTCAGGCACACTTGCTGCTTCACCTATCACTTTTACCGAAGGACAATATTTGTTCAGATAATTTTTCAAGATTGCTCGACTATTAGCCTCATCATCTACTACGATTGCAGTCAAATTCATAGTTTTTTAGATTTTATCGTTATTTACACTACCTTTTTATTGGTCTTTTTTAAGTGTCAGCTTCACTTGAGTTCCTCCTTCTTCTTCTATCAAATCCGAGATAAAAACATCTACTTTGTCTTTATACATTGTATTAAGTATATTAATCCTTTTTTTAATATTACTCATTCCTTGAGACTTTTGCTTCTTTTGATTTAATGTTTTTAGCGCTTTAGATTTCTCCCTTCCGATCCCGTTGTCGGTAATTACAATTTCGATGGTATCGTGATTCTTTTTATTAAAATGTATAGAAAGTAATCCTTTTTCTTCCTTATATCTCAAACCATGCCAAACAGCATTCTCTACATAAGGTTGAAGCAGCATAGGAGGAATCATATATTGAGTAACATCGATCCCCGGATCAACTTCTATAACGTAGTCAAATTTATCCTGAAATCTAAAATGCTCTAGCTGTACATATAATGATAACAACTCTATTTCTTTTTCCAGAGGGATAAAATCTTCTTCACTATTTTCTAATACGGCTCTCATCAACAATGAGAAATCTGTCAGGTATTTATTTGCCGCTCTTTCGTCACTTGTAGCAATAAAAGTATTCACAGAATTAAGTGCGTTAAAAATAAAATGTGGGTTCATTTGAGAACGCAACGATTTAAGAGCTAATAAATTATTAGCATATTGATGCTGTTTTATATTACGATACATAAGATACGCAGCAAAAAATAACAGTATAGATAATCCAATCAATGAATAGATAATTATTCTTTGCTGTCCTGCCAGTTCCTGAGCTGCAAACGCCAATTTATACCTGCTTTCATTAAGCTCCCTATCTTTTTCTAATGTAGCAATACGATTTGCCTTCTGGACCAACTCTCTACTAAACCTAGCTGCTTGTGATATCTCCTGGTCTTTTTGTACGTATAATTTATCAATGATGACTTCATATTCCTTAAAAGCCTCTGAGGCTTTTTCTAGCTCTCCTTTTTCTCTATACACCTCTCCTAACTTTCTGGTGGCATCTTTTTGAACAACCAAATCATTTTCTGACTCTGCTTGTTTAATACTTTCCTCCAGATAAGGTATTGCTTCGTCATATTCAGATTGAGCTGCAAAAGCATTTGCTATTTTGTAATTCTGCACCTGAGAAGTAATCGCACGATCTTCAATATTAGCTGGATCAGAAGGAATACTTTCATTTTTTATCTGACTTGGTTTCAAGTTTTTTTCTGCTAAATCCTGAATATCTTCTAACGCCTCTTTTCGTAGCTGTATTTCTTTATCGAAGCTATTATTTTTATTGTAGAAATCGGCCGCTTTTGCTCGCTGTCTGGCCGAAGTTTTTTTACTTCTTTTACTGGCCAATTGCACCGAATTATCAATATACTCCTCGGCATCGTTTAGGTTTCCTTGAATCTGTAGTATTTCTGCCAGTTTAGAGTTTAATTCAATTATAAAATCTTCTGACTTATTTTTTTGTGCAAAAGATAGGGCAATGTTGTAATTATTAACAGCATTTTCGTTATTACCGGATCCTTTATAACTATCTCCCAACCCAGCATAAACTTGAATTCGCTGCTCGGCTTGTAATCTAGACTTCTTTAATTCATCAAAAGTACGTAAAGATGATTCATAGTTTTCAGCTTGTAATTGTGCATTCCCTAGTTTAATTTTTACGTCAGCATTATATTTATTACTTAAACTGGTAGCATAATTACTTTCAGCTAAATCTGGTTGTTTCCAATACGCATTAATATCTCCTAAAGTTTCAAAAAGTTCTGCCTTTTTCTCATCTGCAAAAGTATCTCCATCCTGTATCGTCTCGAGTGCTTTTGTAATATAATCAATACTGGTTGTGGCGTCCTTTTTCATAGAGTTTCTAGCAGCAGCAAGATACTCCCCGTAAGCTGCAGACAATTTTTTTTCTTTTTTTTCTCTCTCTGCGCTAGAAGATATTGGTTCTTCTTGTACCTTAACATCAATTCTTTCAGCACTCTGAATAGTATGGTAAATTGTATTAAAGTTATCGTGACTAATCACAATTTCATCTCCTATTTTAGCCTGTATTTTAAAATCTCCCAAATTATCAGTGCGGTATACTCTCCCACCAACCACAAGAATCTCTACATTCTTAAGAGGACGAAGTGTTTTTTCTTCTTTAACTGTACCACGAATGGTCATAGTGCGCTCTGATGTTTTTCGAAACTCGTTCTGCGCGAAAAAAGTATTAGGCGATAGCCAAATTATTAATAAAACTAAACAAAATTTATTCATTACATTAATTATAATCAAGGTAAACTTAACCCATTTCTGTGGGATAATAAAATCAGAATTTAAGGACTTACCTGTTTTCTAATAACTTTTAAGTAATAAAAAAGTACTTCCCTAACTGATCTTGCTTTTTTACTCATTGATAAGAACTTCTTACTCATTGTTCATTTTTGTTCTGGAAAGTTCGTTCTAGTTTTAGCCTAAATTAAAAGATCAAAAATTATGAAGAATATATATGTATGGAGTTTATTATGTTTACTAATAGTTCCTGTTTCCTGTAATGCAAAAAACAAGGGTAATTCTGAGTTAGCACTGAAATCCAATAATTCTTATGAGATTTACACTTCAAAAACAGACCCTGACACAAGAAACATTCAGGTCGCTTTATTATTGGATACCAGTAACAGCATGGACGGTCTGATTGATCAGGCAAAAGCTCAGTTATGGGAAATCGTAAATGAACTTTCTTATGCAAAATGTGGTCATTATAAAATAAAACTACAAATTGCCCTGTATGAATACGGCAATGATCGTTTACCATCACAAGAAGGTTATATCAGACAAGTGCTCCCGTTCTCGGATGATCTAGACGAAATATCCAAAGAGCTTTTTGCATTGACAACAAATGGAGGTAATGAGTATTGTGGTAAAGTGATAAACACTTCGATAAACCAATTAGATTGGAAAAAAAACAATAATCATCTAAAACTAATTTTTATTGCCGGCAACGAACCTTTTACCCAAGGTCCTGTAAACTATAAAGATGCTGCTATTGACGCAAAAGAAAAGGATATCACCATTAATACCATTTTTTGTGGCAACTACAAACAAGGCATAGAAACCAAATGGAAAGACGGAGCAGACACAACCAATGGTGAATACAGTGCTATTGATCATAACAGAGAAACAATACACATAGCGACCCCTTATGACGATATCATCTTACAATTAAACAGAAGATTAAATAACACATATATTTACTATGGTAATGAAGGCTCCAAAAAAATGAGCCTACAAGCCGAACAAGATAATAATGCTCGGTCATACAGTCCTGCTAACGCTGTCAGCAGAACTGTTAGTAAAAGTTCAGGGTTTTACAAAAATAAAAGTTGGGATCTTGTAGATGCCGCAGAAGATAAAAATTTTGAGCTAGAAGAAATTGTAAAAGAAGAATTACCACAGGAATTAAAAGGTAAGTCTAAAACAGAATTAAAACAATATATCGACGAAAAAAGTAATGAGCGAAAAGAAGTGCAGCAAAAAATACAGGAGTTGAATAAGAAGCGAATAGAATACATCAAAAATAATAGTAAAAAGGATGATTCTAATCTTGAAGCTGCTTTAATTAAAGCAATAAAAACTCAAGGAGAAAGAAAATCTTTTAGTTGGAAATAATAATAAAAACAGAACCGATGAAAATAAGTTTAATACTTTTTCTAATACCCATTACTATGTTGTCTCAAAAGGAAGATAAATTACAAAAGTCAAAAGTAGATTATAATTCATTTTTGGAAATTAGCGAAGAAGTTTTGAAGTATAGAGAAACAAGGTTGATACCTCTTGATACATTTCTTAACTTTAATAAGGATCCTGAAACTATTTTACTGGATACAAGATCAGAAGCTGCGTATAAACTAAAACATTTAGAAGGAGCTGTCCATTTAAACTTCTCTGATTTTACCGAGGAAAAACTAGCAAAGATCATTCCTGATAAAAAAACGAGAATTTTAATTTATTGCAATAATAATATAGATGGCGACCCTATCAGTTTTCCGACCAAGAGACTACCCTTAGCGCTGAACATTCCAACCTTTATTAATCTTTATGGATATGGTTATAAAAATATATACGAACTATCTTCATTAGTTCCTATACGAGATAAACGCCTAAAATTTACTGGCGCAGAAGTAAAATAAATAAAAAGACTAGCATTATTGACTAGTCTTTTTTTATCTAAAAAAATGTCTCTATTAATTATTTACCGCAGGACAATGACAATTCCAACGTTCTTTACGCTTTCCAAAATCATACCCCAATGTGAGTTGGTGGAAACCTCCGTTACTTAAAACCACAGAGTTAGATTGATAACTGTACGTATAACCTACCATCCACTTCTTATAGTTTATACCCAAAAACGGTGTAATATATTGTAATTTTTGGCTTTCAATTTCTGTACCGGTTTGAGAAAACTCTGCTCCATCGAAACTTCTTCTATATGATAAACCTCCCCATAGAGTAACAAGTTCACCAAACCTTCTATACACCTTTAAATTGGCATCAATAGTACTTTCCATGGTTTGATCGGTAGCTTGATAAAGTATAGATGGCTCTAAACTCCAAGGACCGTTTGCTAGTCCAAATACATATCCTGTAGAAAAGATATAGCGTCTTTGGTTGTTAGGCTCTCGTATTGTATTGTTAGGATTATCAAATTGTCGTCTGGTTGATGGTAATATATTTTTTACCGTAAAATGAGCAAACCAATTAAGATAATGATAAGACATCCCAACATCTATATTAAAATAAGCAGCTTTTTGTATGAGATTATCGCGAAATGCAGGATCGGGGTCTTGATCATCCTCTAATCCCGTAATATCCAGATTAGATTGGATAAATGCACCACTGGTACCAAAAGACAACATATTGAGATCTGTACGATCGCGAGAAAACAACAAATGATATGCAAACGTAGCAAACACTCCTGTCTGAGTAAAAGGACCATTTTCATCTTGATATATAATAGCCCCCAGTCCTACTTTGTCACCTGTTCGAAAATTAATATTTGCAGATTGTGTATTGGGCGCATTATTAACGTCAAACCACTGTTTTCTTGCAGTAAGCCTAATTTTATTAGCATTTGAAGCCCCAGCCATTGATGGATGAACCAAATATAAGTTATCTGAAAGATAATCTGCATACACCGGAATTCCTTCCTGAGAAAAAATAAATTGTGAGGTCAGAATAATAAGCAACAAATAGTATTTCTTCAAATTCATTAGAGGCATTATGTTTAAAAAGGAAAAACTAGGTTAATTATTTCAATATAAACTATTTAATCCTGCTTATATTGTGGGGCTGTAATATTTCTTTTCCCAAATCAAAATATTATTTATTGCCGGCTTCAAATATATAAATTTTTACCAGAATATAACTTTTCGCCCTAGTATTAAAACATTCTTAATCTTATAAACCCTACTACAAAGTGGTATTACTTTTTAGTAAATTTGCTAAAAATATATCCATGGAAAAGAATTTTGAAATAAAAATTGAATCTACTTCAAATCCCAGCATTATAAAATTTGAGGCTAATTATTTTTTGACCGAGCATACAAGCTATGAATTTGAAAATATTGATCAGGCCCAAAATTCTCCTTTAGCACAACAGCTGTTTTACTTACCTTTTGTAAAGAGAGTGTTTATCGCGCAAAACTTTATAGCGATTGATAAATATAATATTGTGGAATGGACAGATGTGCAGCAAGAAGTTGCAGAACAAATAAAGGAATATTTAAATAGTGGACAACCTGCAATTAATGAAAGTTCAACTACAAAGAAAATGCCTATAACCATTTATGCAGAAAGCACTCCTAATCCTGCCGTACTTAAATTTGTAGCGAATAAAAAACTAGTAGCTTCTGGACATGAATTTAAAAATATTGATGATACCAAAGAAGCTCCGCTAGCAGAAAAATTATTTCATTTCCCATTTGTAAAAGAAGTATATATTGATGAGAACTATATTTCTATCAATAAATATGATATGGCAGACTGGAATGATGTTACTATGGAAATTAGAGAGTTTTTAAGAGACTACCTTGAACAGGGTAAAGAGGTGCTTTCGGAAAATGCTACAGTTTCTAAAAACCAAGTAGAAAAGCAAGCAGAAGCTGCTTTTGAAAAATTAGACGATACCTCGAAAGATATTGTAAATATTATTGAAGAATATATCAAGCCTGCTGTTGCCAGTGATGGTGGCAATATTATGTTTGACTCTTATGATCCAGTGAGTAAAGGAGTAAAAGTGATATTACAAGGTGCTTGTAGTGGATGTCCTTCTTCTACTTTTACCTTAAAAAACGGAATAGAAAATATGCTTAAGGAAATGCTAAAAGATAAGGTCGCATTTGTAGAAGCCATAAATGGGTAGTTCGTCGGATTATCTTTACTCATATCGAAAAACCATATAAATAATAATGGATATTATTCAAAAAAGACCAAACTATCTCGTATCTTAGAGAACCTTTTATAAAATATTAACCAAAAAATTATTAAAATGGCAATTGTTAAAGTAATAGAAGTAATAGCATCATCAGAAAAAGGTTGGGAAGACGCAGCCAAAAACGGAGTAAAAGAAGCTGCAAAGACAGTGAAAAACATTAAATCCGCTTGGATATCTGACCAGAAGCTAGTGATTAAGGATAATGAAATTAAAGAGTATAGAGTAATACTGAAAATTTCTTTTGAAATTAATTAAAAAAACCACACGTATATTATTTAAAGCATCTCAGAAATCTGAGATGCTTTTTTTATTAAAAACAGATCTGATACGATATCGTATTTATGTAAAAGACCTTATGGGCAATCCTTAACGTTTGTCCGCAAAAAAAGATATTCCTTTTTAAAATTCTCCACTTTCATCAAGTTTATTATTAGAATCAAACAATCTTTTCCCTTAATACCCAATCAAAAAAACTTTTGTAATAATCATAAAATCTGAGTTTTACTACCAAAATTGAAACTTTTTCTTACAATATTTTCTTTTTTTAATCTTTTATTTACTGTTAAACCATAATAAAAAGATGTTAATTATGCAATAAAATAAAAGATAACAAACGAATATTTTGCGAAAAAACGAAATACTTTATCAAATAAGTAAAAATAACCCATTAAAAGTTGATTTTTTGCATATAATATTGCGTTTTATTAAATTTACATTAACCTAAATCTAATTGCCGTGAGAAAAAAACTACATTTATTATTTTTATCAATCTCCCCGATTTTATTTGCTCAACTTCCACAATCTTTAGTGGAACCTGCGGAAATGGTAGCTACTTTTGATGAGTATAATGGTTCTGTCTATAAAAACTTCAGATATAAAGATGCTAGTGTTATAGACGAGAAGTCAGGAACATTCGACACTAAGCTCCGTTATAATACATATACCGACGCTTTAGAACTTGAAAAAGGAGATGAATTGTTACAACTGGTGAAGAATCCAACATCACACGCAAGAATCGATGGAGATTATTATTATTACTGTGATTTTAAAACTCAGCGCGGATTAAAAAGATCAGGATATTATGTTCTCGTAGAACTAAATGATCGATATAGAATCTACAAAAAATATGATTTAAAAATTAAAAAACCTAACAAAAACGGAGCCGCTAACGGGAATGCCACTCCTGGAAAGCTTAGTATTCAAACAAAATACTTTCTTGAAGAAAGAGGGGTTATTATGGAACTCCCTATGAATAAGAAAGAAATTTTAGCAGCACTTAGTGACAAAGAAGATGAACTCAAAAAATATATGAAAAAGGAAGGTATTAAAGTTAAGAAAGAAGAAGACTTAATACGGCTTGTTTCCAGATATAACGCGTTAAAAACTACAGATGGAAGCAGTTCCAGAAGTTTATTTGTTAAATACTAGAGCAGAACACATTTATCATCCTAGTATTAAGAACCAATTATTAAAAAACAAAAACACCTCACGATGACCCATCAGAGGTGTTTTTTTATTTTTATAAAGTTACATTTTTTTAGTAAAAGAATTTCATCTTTAAATTTCCCATAGCTATAAAAGCCAAACACTTAAATTTTTACACAACCAAGCTATACTCATTTTTATGCATAAGAAATAAAAATTCTTTACTCCTTTTATTGACATTAAGATGAAAAAAAAGCGACTTTTTCATCTTTAAGAGTATTCCTTTACCTAAATCAATTGAAGTAATTTCTTACAAATTTATAACGTTTTCGTAACCAAAACTACTGTTTTACCATAAATAAACGATGTTATATTTTCAGCAAAAAAGAATATTTCCCACTAATACACTGATGAAAAAGTTAATCCTTTGAATAATCCGTAAAAATTATGTATTAAAACTCATATTTTTGTATTTAAACCTTCATTTTGCTACATTTATTTCACCTAAATCAATAAGCCGTGAGAAAAATATTACAATTTTTGTTTTTAGCAATATCGCCTATTTTGTTTGCGCAACTTCCGCAATCTTTATTAGAGCCAACAACGAGAGTAAGTACATTTGATGAATACGATGGTTCTATATTTGAGAGCCTTCGCTACAAAGATGCAAGTGTAATTGATGAGAAGTCAGGAACTTTTGATACTAAACTTAGGTATAATGCATATACAGATGCCCTGCAACATAAGGATGGATCAAATTTGTTCGAATTAGTTAAAAGTCCTACCACCCATGCCCGAATTGATGGTGACTATTACTATTATTGTGATTTTAAGACCCAGCGTGGTTTGAAAAGACCCGGATACTATGTTCTGGTAGAATTAAATGAACGCTATAGAATTTATAAGAAGTATTCCGTAAAAATCACAGAACCTAATGCAAAAGGATCGGTTAGTGGAACCGCAGCCCCAGGTAAAGTTCAAATAAAAACGAAATACTTTCTTGAAGAAAGAGGTGTCATCATGGAGTTACCAATGAATAAGAAAGAAATTCTTGCTGCACTTGGTGATAAAGAAGAAGAATTAAAAGCCTATATAAAGAAAGAACGTATTAAGGTTAGAAAAGAAGAAGATCTTATCCGACTGGTATCAAGGTACAATGCATTAAAAAGTAGTGATGCCAATCCTTCAAGAAGTTTACTTAGCACTCGATCCAGAAGAGATTAGTTACATATAAAAACTTCCAAAAAATATTATTAGCCATTTGCCATAGGTAAATGGTTTTTTTAATAACAAAGGTGGAGTTAGTTTATGCAACATTCTTTACCAATGTCTAATACATTTCAAAACTCCTATCAGCATCGTTAATTACGTTAAAAACGTATTTTATCGATGTTTTTTACCTTTAATCCAATTATTTTAGTATATTGTAGTATTAAAAAAAATTAATATGCGAAATTTATTACATATGCTAATATTTTTAACAACTTCTACCTTATTAGCACAATTGCCAGAAGAATTATTAAGGGTGACAGAGGAAACAAAAGTTTTCGAATCTTATGTAGGAACAGTTTACACAGATAAAAAATATCAGGATGCTACCGTCATCGCTGAAAAAATTGGGACATTTGATGCTCCTATACGTTTTAACATATTTAATGATGCACTAGAATACACAGATGGTTCTAATCTTTTTGAAGTTATCAAAAGCCCTACAACCCATGCGCGAATTGGTAATGATTATTTTTACTATTGTACATTTAAAGATGAACGTGGTTTTAACCAACACGGATATTATGTGTTATTAGAATTAAATGAGCAATATAGAATATACAAAAAATACGACTTAGAAGTTACGGAACCAAAAGACATGGATAACAATACAGGCTCCGCTCAAATTGGTAAAATAAAAACTAAAGAAACGTATTATTTAGAAGAAAACAATACGGCGATAGCGTTACCCACTAAAAAAAGTGACCTACTAGAAGCCTTTTCTGACAAAAAAGAAGAACTAAAAGCATATATTAAAAAAGAAAAAATAAAAACAAGAAAACCTGAAGATCTAGTGAAATTGGTAGCTAAATACAATGCATTAAAAAACATTGATGCTAACCCGTCACGAAGTCTTTTAAGTAATAGGGCTCAAAATAACTAACGTCTTCGAATTTATTACTTAAAAACTTCTTATAAGCTATTGTTGCCATCTCATTTGCAGATGGCAATTTTTTTAGAATAAATTCTGCATTCTGATGATTACAAATTTCAGTGAATTTTGTTACTCCATTTCCGATGAAGTACACTTTATTTTCTCTTAAATAATCTTGATAAGAAGTTTCTGTTAGCACTTCTGCCTCAATAGGCCTTAACTGATCATACTCATTGGAAAACACTGCAGAGTATACTTCCATTCTCCTTGCATCGATCATCGGTATTATCACCCCTTCTTTTGATTTGACTTGTAACGCCAGAGAAAGCAATGTACTCACAGAAATTAGTGGTATTCCTAATCCGTAAGATAATCCTTTTGCTGCAGAAACTCCAATTCTCAACCCTGTGTAAGACCCAGGACCTTTGCTAACTGCAATTGCATCAAGATCTGTAAAACTTAATCCTGACTCACTGATCACTTGCTCAATAAAATGATGTAAGCGCTCAGCGTGGGAATATTTAGTATCGTAATCTTCTTTGGACATCACTACTTTTCCGTCACCTACGATAGCTACGGAACAATTAGTAGTAGAGGTTTCTATACAAAGGATGTAGGTCATCTCTGAAATTTATGTAAAAATACCCTTAATTATATAATTATTCCTCGGTCTTTTCTTTCTTCTTTTCAGAAGTTACTTTATCACCAGTTTTTAGCGTTTTGGTAACAACGTTGTACGGTCCAGTGATTACTTCTTCCCCAACTTGTAAGCCTTCTGTAACTTCAATATTACTGTCATCCTGAATACCCGTTTTTACAACTCTTAGCTTGGCAACTTCACCATCTTTTACAAAAACACATTCAAACTTTTCATCAGACTCGGTAAGTTTTTCTTTTGTGTAAGATCTTTTAGCTTTGCTTGAAGTATCACTTTTAATTACAATGGCACTAATTGGAACCCCAATAATATTTTGTCTTTTATTAGTAATAACATCAACTGTAGCTGTCATCCCAGGCCTGAAAGGGGAATAACTTTCTGGTTTGTCTTTTACTAAATCTTGATAAGATTCTTCGAGTATACGGACCTTAACTTTAAAATTCGTTACCTGATCAGCACTTAATGTACTTTCTGCAGAGTTTGCAATTTCTGTTACCAATCCCTTAAATTGTTTTTTAAGATATGCATCAACTTCTACAATAGTAGAATCTCCTAGAGCCACTTTTACGATATCATTTTCATTCACATCAACCTCAACTTCCATATTGCTTAAATCAGCAACTCGCACAATTTCTGTTCCGGCCATTTGTTGAGTACCTACTACTCTCTCACCTAATTCTACAGACAGTTTAGAAACCGTTCCGCTCATAGGAGCATAAATAGTTGTTCTGCTCAGGTTGTCTTTTGCTTCATTTACTGTTGCCTGTGCGCTTTTGACACTATAAAAAGCTGATTGTTTGGCGGCTTCTGCTACTTCGTAGGCTGAGACAGAGGTATCCCATTCTGCTTTAGAAATTACTCCCTTATCAAATAATTCTTTATTTCGCTCATAGCTTAACTTAGCTTCTTTAAGACTTGCTTCTGCCTGCCTTAACCCGGCTCTTACATTTTCTAAAGCCGCTTGGGATCTATTTAAACCCGATTGAATAATATCAGGATTAATTCTTACTAAAAGATCTCCTTTATTAACCTGTTGCCCTTCTTTGATAGGTAAATCGATAATTTCTCCTGAAACTTCAGATGATAATTTAACTTCTACTTCTGGTTGAATTTTTCCTGTAGCAGAAACCGTTTCTACAATATCAAGTTTTTCAATTTTTGATATTTCGACTTCCTTGAGGTTTCCGTCTTTACCAAACCATCCTGCCTTTTTACCAAAGACAAGCCCTATAACCAAAACGACCACAACTATTAAAATGATTAGTAAAGTTTTTCTACTCATGATATACCTTAATATTAATTCTGTTGTATGAAATTACAACCTTTTCATCTGTAGCCCAAATAGAGACCACCTTTTATTTATAATTTTATATCTGCTAGTTTTATTCCGAAATAAAGTTCTAACACTTTAATTTTAAAAATGTAATCAAATTTTGCCTGTACTACATTACTTTGTGCATTTTCCAGTCTGAACTTAGACTGGCTAAAGTCAAATGCATTGGTTCTTCCTACGTCGTAACGATCTTTTGCATATTCATATGCTCTTTCTTGAGCTTTAACTGCAACTAAGGACGCTTCATAAGCTTCTGCTGACCCCTTTGCATCCAGATAAGCTTGATATACATTACTATCTAAATCCAATTCTGCCTGCTCTAACTGAAACTCAGTTCGCTTTACATTGATTTTACTTCTCTTTACAGCATTTCTTGTGGAAAAGCCATTAAAAATTGGTACGTTTAATGACAATCCATAAGAAAGGGCATCGTTATTATATAGCTGTTCAATAAATGGTGTTGGCCCAACTTCCTTTAACAGGATATTAGGTCTATTCGAAAACACGGTTTCTCCAGTACCTTCTACAGTACCGATTTCGTCAAATGGGTTTGCAGTGTCAAAGCCGTCAAATTCGAATGTGTTATTTCCAACTTCACTGGTATTGTATCCAAAAGAACCATTGAGAGTAGGATAATAAGCGCCTTTTGCTATTTCTAAATCTTTTTCTGCTATTAACTTATTCTGTTCGGCGATTTGAACCTCATATCTTGCTTCACGTGCACTAGATCTTATTTCGTCTATGGATTTGTTTAGTATTGAAGCCGAAGGAACCAGATAATCTTGATCAGCTATATCAAATTTTTCATAATCTTTTATCAATAATGTTTGTGCTAGTCCTACGCGTGCGATTAAAACTGCATTTTCTGCCTGTACTATACGTGTTAACTCATCTGCAGATGTAGCTTCAATTTCTAACAAATCTCCTTGTGGCAATACACCAGCATCCACTAAATCCTTAGTTCTTTTAAGTTGTTCTAAAGTGATCTCGTGCTGTTTCTCAATTACCTTTAAAGATTCTTTATTTAACAGAACTTGCAAATAACTATTGGCTATAAACAAGGCAATATCATCTTTTGATTTACCAAGATTATATTGACTCAATAGCTTATTCAGTTTTGCACGCTGAAACTGTTTTACATTTCTCAATCCGTCGAATAAAGTAATTCCTAAGCTAACTCCATATGATGAGGTTCTAAAAGTAGCTGTTTGATTCGTATTTGTAATTGGATCCAATGCCAAACCTGATCTCCAGAAGTTTGAAGCCTGCGCATTAAGGGAAGGCAGAAAATTACCCAATGCATCACTTTTATCAATAGCTGCATTATCTACATTAAGGGCAGACTGCTTGATGGTTATATTATTTTCTAAGGCATATTCAAGACATTCTCTTAATGTCCATTTTTTCTCCTGTGCCTGAATCGTTAACATCCCAAAAAGGGCACAGCAAATAATCGAAATTTTTACTTTCATCTGTTTTTCTTTATTTTCAGAGGTCAGAACGAAATTGAATCAAACCTTGTTTTCGCTTTAAATACTGGTTTAGATTTTATTTCACAATACCTATTTGTATACTATTGATAGTTGTTGTTACACTTATTTATAAAAAAATATGTTTTTTTCGAAAAAAGCCTATAATAGGGTTAAAAATAGGCATTATAATTTTTAGTCGTCTTTCTAGTTTTGACTTCCTTCAGGTTCGATTTTTACAGGTTCTGTTTTATTCCAAACTTTAATTTCATCCTCCTCTGTAACACCAGATAATATTTCTACATTAATTCCATCAGACAAACCAATTTGGACTTCTCGTTTCTCAAATTCCTGGTCCCCTGTTTTAATCTCTACAAAAGGTTCTTCTGTCTCTCTGTCAAATTGCAACAAAGCTTCTTTGATTGCTAGAACATTTTCTTTCACATCTAATACAATAGAGGCATTCGCGCTATAACCAGCTCTCACAAAGTACTCATCATCCAGAAATACTTCTCCTTCTATTTTAAATTGAACCGCGCCTTGTTCTTCATTTCCTTTTGGTGCAATGAATTTTAGTTTTGCATCAAACTCTTTATCTCTGATCGCGCCCAGGCTTACTTTTAAAGGCATATCTATTTTAAGTTTACTCACTTCTGCTTCATCAACTTTACCTTCAAAAATCATTTTGCTTAGATCTGCGATGGTAGCTATTGATGTTCCAGCATTGAAGTTGTTACTCTCTATTACCTGATCTCCTTCTTTTACCGGAATTTCTAAAATGGTTCCGGATACAGTTGCTCTAATATTGGTATTTGCAGAAGATGAACCTCCTGCAGAACCTAATCGTATGATTTGTAGATCACTTTGTGCATTAGAGAGATCTTGCTTTGCTTGATTATAATTTAATTCAATAGCATTAAAATCCTGACTAGAAATTACTCCTTTCTCAAAAAGGGCTTTATTTCTTTCGTATTCTGTTTTTGAATTATTTAAAAGAATCTGAGCATTTTTTACCCTTCCCCTGGCACTATTTAGCGCTTGTTCATTAGGTACTACTTTTACTTTAGCAATTAAATCTCCTGTCTTAATGGGATCACCTTCTTCTACAAATATCTTTTCAATGATTCCTGATATTTGAGGTTTGATTTCTACTTCGTCCTCTGGAATCACTTTTCCTGTTGCTACCGTTTTCTCTTCTATGGATGTTCTAAAAGCTTTTTCTGTAGTAAAAACTATAGGTGATTTACTATTAGAATCTATAAGATATTTACCAGAAAACCCCAGTAAAGCTATAAAAACTATTACTAATAAAATTTTAAAAAACTTCTTCATTATTGATTGATTAGATTATTTTGATTGTTATTTTATTCTTCTCTTAATGCTTCAATTGGTTTTATACTTACCGCTTTTTGTGCCGGAATCAGACCGATAAGTGTTCCTAAAAGCACAATAGATAATAATGCTCCTACTACGGCAAAGAAATCTACTGTTGGGTTTAAAATTGGTATATCTTCATTATTACCGATAGCGGAATTAATTGCCCATAACACCAATGTACCAAACACAAAACCAATAAGACCTGCTATAAAAGTTAGCATAATGGATTCGAGCATGATTTGACCCCTAACTTCTGAAGGTGTAGCACCCAAGGCTCGTCGTACTCCGATTTCTCGAGTTCGTTCTTTAACGGTAATCAACAGAACGTTACCTATTGCGATCACTCCAGCTATTAAAGTAGCAATACCTACTATGTAAGTGATCAATCGCATACCTCCCAAAAAACCATTAATCTTTGCTACTTCCTCTCCTAAATTAAAACTTCCGAACGCCTGATCATCATCAGGATGCACATCGTGCATTCTTTTCAGCGCTGTTTTAATGGTTGCTTCTGTATTTACAATATTTTTATCTGCCTTAGCGGTAATCACCATCCAGGATATATTTCTTCCCTGATTAAAAATAGTTTGAAATGTTGTAAAGGGTAAAAATATAGAGTCATCCCCTTCAAATCCTTGCTGGGTAGGTTTATACACTCCAATTACCTTAAAATAAATCCCGTTGATCCGCACAAAATCTCCTATAGCATTTTCCTCCTTATCGTAGAATTGCTTATATATATCTTCGCCAATTACACATACTTTACGCTCGTACTTAATATCCTCCTCATTGATGAATCTTCCTCCATCAAATATTTTTTTCTTGGATACTTTGTCTATCGTAGGATAATCTCCGAATACTTGAAAAGCTCCTGATTTTGATCCTCTTACAAACTGACCCGGGGGAGTACCCCATCTTCCGGTTACATTACGAGGCGCTATGTATTCTATATCATCGATTTTAGACTCTAGGGCTTCTACATCATCTAAGGTTAGTTGCATTCTTCTTCCTCGTTTAAACCCTTCATTAGGAATACTGGTTTGTTGCCCCCATAAAAACATGGTATTGGTTGCAAAATCGTTAAACTGGCTTCGAAAACTATTGTCAAGACCTTTAGCTAACCCCAATAGAATTACAAATAAGAATACCCCCCAGGTAACGCCAATAACCGTGATTATAGTTCTTACTTTATTTTTACGAATTGCTCCGTATATTTCCTGCCAGGTATCTCTTTCAAATATAAACTTCATATCACCCAATTTTTATTATTCGTCTCTCAAAGCGATTATAGGTTTTATTTTTGCAGCTCTTCTTGCCGGTATGTAACCCGCCAATAATCCGGCAAGTATTAGGATAATCGTTGCTATTACAATTACTCCCGTTTCTACTTTTGGATTTAGAATAAAAAAATCTTCTAAGCTATTGCCAATCAATTGCAACCCAAAAATTCCTAAAATCAAACCAATATATCCGGCTATAGAAGTAATTAAGACAGATTCTTGTAACACCATAACGATAATTGATCTGGGTGATGCCCCAAGTGCCTTTCTTATCCCAAGCTCTTTTGTTCTCTCTTTGATGCTAAATGTCATGATATTACCAATCCCGATAACACCCGATATCAAGGTTCCTATTCCTACTATAAAAATTACAAAATAGATACCTCCTAAAATCACCATGGTTTCTTTCATGTTTTCTACAAAGCTTCGAACTCTAACAGCGCTTTGATCATCAGGAGCCACATCAAATCTCTTTTTGAAATCTCTTTCGATTTCTTTGGTAAATGCAATAGCTTGCTCAGAGTTCATTGCCATATTATAGGTAATATTGATCTGATCTACGTAATCGTTATTTCCAAAAAGTAATTGCGAAGTTTTATACGGCATATAAATTATACGTTCCTCATTGTCTCCTCCACTATCCTGAAAAACTCCAACAATTTTATAGGCAATCCCATCAACATCCAAAGTTTGTCCTAATGCATTTTCTTTTTTAAAAAGATCTTTTTCTACCAGTCTGCCAATAACAATATTTTTTGCACGATCTTGTAGATCTGCTTCGTTAAGGTAGCGACCTTTCATCATAATAGTTTTTTCAAGATATTGATGATCAGGGTGTACTGCTCTTATACTGTAGCTTCCTGATTCTTTATCGTGCTTAGCTAAACCATTTCTATAAATTCTGGGGGTGGCGTATTCAACTTTTCCAAGATAATTAGAATTTATAAAATCAAAATCTTCGTTTTTGAACTGAATCTGTCTATTTTCCTGAAAACCCTTATAAGCTTTTGAAGTTCTGCCGCCTCTAATGAAAATTACATTTTGGGCGTCATCAACAAAACTACTTAGAAAACTATTCAGCAAACCATTTCCTAGCCCGAGTAACACTGTAAAAATTAATATCCCTAAAGCGACTGTAAATCCAGATAAAAAAGTTCTTAGTTTATTTTTCCCGATGGCTTCAAATATTTCCTGCCATCTATCTCTATCAAACATATTGCGATGCTCTTACTTGTTCCACAGGTTTATCTTCTACAATAACACCATCTTTAAGATGGACAATACGTTTACACATATTGGCTATATCTTCTTCATGAGTAACTACCAATATGGTTTTTCCTTCATCATTAATCCCTTGAATTATATCCATTACTTCATACGATGTCTTACTATCCAAAGCTCCTGTCGGCTCATCAGCTAAAAGCACTTTGGGGTCAGCTGCGAGTGCTCTGGCAATAGCAACCCGTTGTTTTTGACCTCCTGAAAGCTCGCTTGGCAAATGTGTTGCCCATTCTGCCAATCCGACTTTACCCAAATAGCTCATCGCTTTTTCGGTTCTCTCTTTTCTCTTTTTTCTTTGATAATACAGAGGCAGCGCCACATTTTCTAACGCTGTTTTGTAGTTGATAAGATTGAAAGACTGAAATACAAATCCTAAAAACTTATTTCGGTATTGCGCGGCTTTAGTCTCATTTAATCCTTTGATTGGCACTCCGTCCAGATAATAACTTCCACTATCTGCTTCATCCAACATTCCCAAAATATTAAGTAAGGTAGATTTTCCTGAACCGGAAGAACCCATAATAGCGACTAATTCGCCTTCTTTTACGCTAAAATTAATACCCTTAAGTACGTGAAGAGAATTGCTCCCCATTTGGTAAGATTTGTGTAAGTCTTTAATTTCGATCATACTTCAAGATTAAAATTCATAAAGTGTAAATAACACTCTTTTTCTTTTGATCAAGACTCACCTACTTTACTTACTACATATATTCTAGCAGATCAATTTTCTAGTTTTCCCTCTAGAAATAATTTGGATTGGTTAGTGCAGTCTTACCTCATTAGACTTCTACTACTGTAGTTTTGTTACACTATACTGTGTTATGAAAATGTTAAAGGTTATTAAGTCACTAAAAAAGTTGCTAATTACTTTCCGAATTTTTCTTCTTACCACGATAGAGTACATATCCTATTATACCCATGAGTATGTACGGAATAATCATTAAATAAACGATACCGTTATTGATCCCTCTTGCGGTTTCCTGTCCTTCTTCGCTTTCAAGCACTGCTCTACACATAGCGCATTGCGCATCTAGCGAGATGGTAAACAGCATAAGTAAAATCAATATATAGTACGTCTTGCGTGTCATTATAAATTCTAGAGTACGTAGAAATAATTTATTAAACTTTAAAAAATTAACTATAATATGGCGAAATCATTAGATATACAATAACTCCTGAAATTGCCACATATAACCATAATGGAAATGTTATTCGAGCTATTTTCTTGTGCTTATCAAATCTTTTGGATAAAGCTCTTACATAAGTAACCAGAACAAATGGAATTACTACGATGGACAATAAAATGTGTGTGATTAAAATAAACAGATAGATGTATCGTACTGCTCCTTCTCCACCAAATTTTGTAGAATCACTTGTCATATGGTAAGCTACATACATCAAT
This sequence comes from Aquimarina besae, assembly GCF_042434905.1. Taxonomy (NCBI): domain Bacteria; kingdom Pseudomonadati; phylum Bacteroidota; class Flavobacteriia; order Flavobacteriales; family Flavobacteriaceae; genus Aquimarina; species Aquimarina besae. Next base: position 1,585,218 of record NZ_CP170199.1, on the reverse strand, counting down.
AAAAACAAAACCGAGCATAAGATAGCAGATTTCATGAGGTTTTCGTGTAGCTTGACTTTTTTGTTCTTAATCGCCCAAAATGCAGCCAAGAGTATTATTGCTGTCAACCCATTAATACTTGCATAGATCGGTGGCAAAAAAGTTAATGGCTCTACATCAAAACCCATTTTACGCAAATTGACACCAAATAAAGCTGCAACCGCTATGGGGATTGCAACAGATAATATAACTATCCACTTATTATATTTATTTTCTAATTCTGATGTATTATTAACCATCTTTTTCTAGTAATTTTTTAATATCCTGTAACAAGATTGTAATTTGCTCCTCTTCGCCGTTTTCATCTTTCTTTTCTTCTACTCCAATTGTTCCTCTGTAATAGATTAAAGGGTTTCCTGAGGCATCGTAACGTGATCTAATGTATCCTTCTTGATCAATCAAGGCAAAATATCCATTATGCTCAAATCCACCGGGGACTTCAGGGTTTTCTGCCGCATAAATATTAAATCCCGCATTGGCGAGCTCATACAAATCCTCTCTTTCTCCAGTAAGCAGATTCCAATCCGGATTGGTAATTCCATAGTTTTCTGCATATTTCTTTAATATTCTGGGTGAGTCCCGTTTTGGATTGATTGTAAAAGAAGCAATACCAAAATTCTCATAACCCTTAAGTTCATTCTGTAAGTACACCAAATTACGGGTCATTTTTGGACAAATAGTAGGACAACTTGTAAAGAAAAAATCTGCTACATATACTTTTCCCTTATAATCGTGATTAGTAATTATCAAACTATCCTGATTCAAAAAAGCAAACTCTGGAACTTTTCTTGGTTTTTCATTTATTTTGATATACGAGAGTTTTTCATTCGTAACAGGGTTTTGAGCACTCATTCTATCATTTTTTACAATAGAAGACTGTTTTACCCTATTTACAATTCTAGGAATAAAAATAATTCCAAAAATTAAAATAATGAATGATATACCAACATATGAATATTTTTTCATAACCTATTTCTCCTTTCGATCTGCTTTATATTTTTTAAGTGCTAAACGATACTCAGCCAAAATCACTTTTACGTCATCTACCATCACATTGTTTAAATCTGCTACTGAGCTTGAATCATAGCCATAGACTTTAGGTTCTCGTTTATCTAAATTCTCTTCTCTGCCTCTTAAGTTAGCCTCTTTATCTATAATAAAAACATAGTTTGTAGCGTATCGCTGATCCAATTTGTAGGGAGTCTTGAGACCTTTGAATAATTGTTGTATACTTTCTGGAGTACCAAACAGAAATTTCCAACCAGACACATCTACAATATCATCTAATTGTCCCAAAAGTTCTTTGGCGGCATTTTCACTACCGTATGGTAAAATCATTACAAATTGAAAATCTCTAAACTCATAATTTTTTTTATAGATTTTTTGATTCAGATTAAATGCGTTGCCTTTTTTATTGAATGCATCTTCTCCAAAGAAACCTAATATTGTAATCTTATCTTTTAACGCAATTTGTTCTCCTGTAAGACTTTCGAAGTTATCAAGGTTTCCTATTGACTGCTCTAAAACCGGAAGCTTAGAAAAGTTGTCTACTGCTGAAGCAAAAAAAAGATACACCACTAAAGGCATAATAAAAAGTATTCCAAGAACTAAAAATTTTTTCATCAAATCTGAGACTTTACTTCGACTGCAAAAATAAAAAAGACGGTTAAAACCAACCGTCTTTTGTTATCTTTTATTATGCTTTTAACGTATGTATAGAGCATCTTATTTAGAAGTCCCAACTTTTATATCCTGCTTTAAATACTTCATAAATATAATCACCTTCTGTCAGCAGTATAAAAATCAGATAACTTATCAAAAATACAGCGGTCCAAACTACTGCTCTTCTCAAGCCTTTTGTCTCACCTTCCATATGCATAAATGACCAGGTAATATAATATGCTTTGTATATCGTTAAAATTATAAAGATCCAGTTTAGTAATTTCATACTAATCAAAGTGGTCTCTATTAAAAAGGCAGGCTTTATTATACCTAGAATTACTTCTACTATCGTCACTACAGATAATAAAATAAACACTTTCCAGATTCTAGCCGTATTCGATTCGTGATGTGCAGTATCGTGTGCCATAATATCTATTCTAAATTCTATTATTTATTAAACCAGGTAGAAGAATGTAAATACAAATACCCAAACTAAATCTACAAAGTGCCAGTAAAGACCAACCTTTTCTACCATCTCGTAATTCTTTCTTTTTTCGTAGGTTCCTAATATTACATTAAAAAATATGATAATATTGATAACTACTCCAGAAAGTACGTGAAATCCGTGAAATCCAGTAATAAAGAAGAAAAAGTTAGCGAATAAAGGAGTACCATATTCATTATGAATTAAATTAGCCCCTTCTACTATACCAACAGCATCTGTATTTAATCTTCTTAAAGATTCCTCTCTAGACAGTACTGTTTTCTCCCCAGTTTCAGTTAATATCTGTGTTCTTATTAAAAGATCACTTCTTTTGGAAAAACCAGCTTTTATTTCTTCAATTGTATAGGTAGGAAGCGGCTTTTCTGATTGATACCAAATTCCATTTTTATCTTTATGCTGTACTCGCTCCTGAGGCTGTTCTATAGCTATATCGTGCAATGCCACTCTATGACCTTCGGTATCTACAAACTGTAAAATCTGACCTCCTTTTGTCTCAACAGCACCATATTCACCTTTAATAAAGTTTTTCCATTCCCAAGCCTGTGAACCTACGAAGATAGCACCCCCGATTATTGTTAAAAACATATAAAGAATTACTTTCTTTTGTTTCATCTGATGACCTGCATCCACAGCTAATACCATAGTTACAGATGAAAAAATCAATATAAATGTCATCAATGCTACATAATACATCGGTGCATCTACTCCATGTAGAAACGGAAAGTGATTAAAAACTTCATCGGCAATCGGCCACGAATCAATAAACTTAAATCTCGAAAAACCGTAAGCAGCAAGAAACCCAGAGAATGTAAGTGCATCAGACAGGATAAAAAACCACATCATCATCTTACCATAACTCGCCTTGAGTGGTTGATTACCTCCACCCCAGATTTTGCCTTCTGTACCTGTATTAGTAACAGTTGTTTCCATATATAGAATTTGGTATTGTTAAATTTTCCACAAAAGTAATCAATTTTATTATCTAACGAAATATAAAAATAAAAAGAGATAAACCCACAAAACATCTACGAAATGCCAGTACATAGCACCCAGTTCTAAACCAAGGGTTTGCCCTCTTTTATACTTTTGTTTAAAATGATTATAAATTACGACTAAAAGCACTACCAGCCCGACAATTACGTGAACTATATGCAATACTACAATAATATACAAAAAAGTAGGAACAATGTTAGCAGACGGACCTGTAAAATAGTATCCCTGAGACATAATATCAGCAAAGCCTTGAAACTGTAGAAAAACAAACAGTATTCCTAAGCTTAAGGTAGTTAACAATAAAAGTGAAGCAAACCCTCTATTTTCATTTTCGATAGCCTTTTTAACAAGAAATAAAGCTATACTACTAGTCAGCATCACAAAAACACTTATTATGAACGCATTAGGAAATATTAGATCTGTTAACCAGTCTTCTCTTGTTTTACTAACCACATATGCACTGGTAAGTCCTGCAAAAGTCATGGTCATGCTTACCATTCCAAACCACATCATGGTTTTCTTTGCTCTCTTCTGTTTTTCAGTTGTGGTTCCTTGTGTTAAATCCATGCACGAATAAATTTATCTACTACATAAATGATTTGCAATAAAGTAATATAAGATACGCTAGCCAACATTAACTGTTTGGCTGTTTTGGCATCTTTACTTCTATATAAACGGATTGCGTACCGAAGTAAAAACAAACCTAATACGAAAATTAAAACTCCTGAAACCGGTGTTAAATACAATTTTCCGGTAACACCAAAAACTGGGATTAACGAAGCGACGACCGTCCACAATGTATAAATTATTACCTGCGTTGCTGTCCCTTTATCTCTTTTCCCGGTAGGTAACATAAAAAAGCCTCCCTTTTTATAATCTTCGAACAAAAACCATCCAATCGCCCAAAAGTGTGGAAATTGCCAGAAAAACTGTATCATAAACAATGTTCCCGGTTCAATACCAAAATCATTGGTAGCAGCAACCCATCCCAACATAAATGGAATCGCTCCAGGAATTGCACCCACAAAAACAGACAAAGGTGTTTTAGTTTTTAATGGAGTGTACAAACTAACATAGATGAATATCGAAATAGCCCCGAACATTGCTGTTTGAGGATTAATAAAATACAAGACTGAAATTCCCGATATAGTAAATACTGTAGCAATTATAAAAGCAGTACTTACAGACATTCTACCTGACGGAATTGGCCTATTCTTGGTTCGATCCATTAAGGCGTCGAGATCTCGCTCTATAATTTGATTAAAAGCATTAGATGCCCCAACCATAAAATAGCCTCCAATTGATAACAATACTAATGTACTCCATGAAATTGTATCAACTCCTAACAAGTAACCTGCTACTGAGGAAAACACAACGCTTAATGCTAATCGCATTTTAGTAATTTCCTTAAAATCCTGAATAACAGAAACTTTGGCAGTATCGACTTGGGTTATACTCAAATTTTGCACGTTTACTATAAAGCTTTTTTAAAAAGTGGTGCAAAGATAGGCCTTAAAAGCATTTTAGACAACTTATAACTATTTATAATTCACCTTTTAACAACTGTTTTAGTAAAACTCATATCGCTAACTACCACAGACAGATAATTTTTATTATAAAAAAACCCAGCTTAAACAAGCTGGGCGATTTCTAATTAATAACTTTAAAGGTGATGGGTAAAATATAATTCACTTTTACGGGTTCCCCTCCAATCTTTCCTGGTTCCATCCTAGAGAACTTTTTCACCACTCTTCTTGCTTCTTTTTCTAGTACAGGATGAGGAGCCCTGACCTGTACTTCCTTGATCATCCCATCAGTATCCACTTGAAATTGTACGTGGATTCTTTGCAAACCTTTTAGTCCGTACTCTTCCCCAAGGTCAGCATTAAACTTTCTTGATACAATTGTTTTAATCTTACTAGAAAAGCAAGCTATTCTTTCTTTGTTATCACTATACTCTTCACAACCTGGATAGATAGGCGCTACAGCAACCTCGTCAATTGGATAAACAATCTTCTCATCTCGACCTACTTCGATAATAGAATCAATAGGAATTGCTGTCGATTTATTGTTATCGTTTTCACCTATAAGCTGCTTTTTAAGCTTTTGTAATGCAACCTTATTGTCCACTATCTTTGGTTTGGTCCAATCTGGTTCTCTAACCGTTTTGGTTTTGAAAGTTACTTTACTCTTAGGCTGTTCTTCAACCTTAAAAACATCTATAGTAAAACTGTTATCATTCGTTTCAGTTTTACCTGTGTAAGTTGGCGCTATGGTCGACACAGATGTATACATCTCAAATCCCACATAGACACACAAAAGACTTGCGATAAGTCCGATCTGAAAGTTTACCAATGTACTTTTTCGTACATTAGCATCGTGCTTGTTACTCATACTATTTAGTTTTAACGTTACAATTAAAATCTGAATCAACAAGCATACCAAAAAGGAATCCCGTTTACGATTATCGTAACGGGATTCTAATATTTCTGTCTGTAATCGAATGTAATATACTATCCTATTAATCCTGAATTTTAAAAACGATGGGTAATTGATACTTTACTGTTACCGGTGTTTTACGCTGCATACCTGGCGTCATCTTAGGGAATAATCCTATAACTCTTTCTGCTTCTTTTTTAAGCTTAGGATGCGGGGCCCTTACTTGTATATTCTGAATAGTTCCATCGGCAGCTACGTCAAACAAGGTATATATTCTTTGCACACCACTCAATCCGTAATCATTCCCAATTCCTGTATCAAACTTTCTGGAAATAATTTTACTGATTTTTTCTGAAAAACAGGCTGCTCTTTCCTTATTAGTTTGAAGTCCTTCGCAACCAGGAAAAACGGGCACATCCTCTACTACTGAAAAAGGAACATTTTCAGGAATTTCCTCTTCTTCTTCTTCTCCAATAGTCTCAGGATTAAACGGAGTCGAATCGACAGGATCCTCACTCTTAAACTCTTCCTTCACATCATCAATAACTGTATTATCATCTACTACCTCAAAATCTGTAGGATCTGGAATTGGGTCTGGCTGTTTTTGAGCTACCACTTTTTGTTCCGGTTCCTGATAGACTTCAAACTCTCCATTCCAAATAAATGGTTCATTTTCTAAGGTAATTGGATCTGAAATTACCTTGTCAATGGGTTCTGAAGTATACACCTCAAACATTACATAGGTAAATAAAAGACTTGCTATAAGTCCAATCTGAAAATTTACCAATGTGCCTTTTCGCACATTAGCTTCATGCTTGTTACTCATATTATTTAGTTTTAACGTTACAGTTATTACTAAACACAACAAGCATACCAAAAAAAATTCCTCTTTGCACATACAAAGAGGAATCTTTTATATTATTTAAGAATATATGTTTTTTATTAATCCTGTACCTGGAAAACAATTGGTAACGAATACAGTACACCTACTGCTTTTCCTCTTTGTTTACCTGGAGTCATTTGTGGAAGCATTTTTACTACTCTCTGAGCTTCTTTTTCTAGTCTTGGGTGTGGACCTCTTGCCTGAACACCTACTATATTACCGTTTCGATCTATTTTGAAACGAACATATATTCTGTTTACTCCAGAAAGACCTAATTCACTTCCTAACTCTGTATTAAATTTACGGTTTACAAACTTCTTAACCTTATCACTCATACATTTCTTTTTCGCTGCATTTCCAGACTCTTTTTCACATCCAGGGAAAACTGGTACGTTTTCAATTACAGCAAAAGGAACATCTGCGATTTCTTCTTCTTCTTCAACATCTTCAACTTCTTCTACTTCTACGATTTCCTCCTCCTGATTCGTTTCTGTAGATTCAATAATTGTTTCTTCCACTTCCTCTTCATCTTCTACAACATCAATAATTTCTGGTGCTGGTGGTGGAGGTGGTGGAGGTGGTGGAGTATTTAAGTTTTGAGTAATCGGAACTTCTTCTTCCTCCAATTCATCAAGATTCACCTGACCTATATCAATATTATTTCGATCATAGGTTTTCCACTCTATACTTTGCCACGTAACAAACAAAACTAAAATTAGACCTAGTTGTAAAAACAAGGCGCTTTTTTTGGTCAAATCTGCTTTCGGATTTTTCTTAGGTTCCATATTACACTGTTATTATATGATTGCTAAAATAGCTAATTTCTTTTGTAAATTCCAACTAAAGATAAAAATGTAAAACAAAAAAATACAATTTTTAACTTTTAAAGCGTCTTACTAATTATTCGATTGTTCTTAAATAATAGTATGTAACAATTATCTAGGTCAACAAACCTTTCACACTAACCAACTTATTCTTAAGTACTTTAAGAAGTATTATTGCAAAAATAATGCCACCACTGTTTGCCAATACATCATACCAATCAGGACTGCGATAACTGGTGAGTAGCGCTTGTAGCATTTCCATTAAAACACCAAACAAAAACCCAAAAACCGAAGCTCTTATCAAGCTTTGCAAAAAATTTTTTCTTTGTTTTACTGAATAAAAGAAAAATAAAAACCAGACTATTGTAAAAACAAAGTATGCCAATAAATGCCCGATTTTATCGCTTGCTATCACCTTAATATCTACAGGTATGAATATCCTTGCCAGCGACAACCAAGCTATTAGACTCGTATAAGCGATCGCAAGGACTAGCAGATATCTATGCGCCAATAAGGTCTTTATACGCATCCGCAGATAAAAGATTATCAATTTCAGAAGTGTCCGCTATCTTTATCTTTACCATCCATCCTTCTCCATATGGATCATTATTAACCAATTCGGGATCACTTTCTAAAGCCTCGTTAAACTCAGTGATTTCTCCTGTTAATGGAAGAAACAGATCAGAAACAGTTTTTACAGCCTCTACGGTACCAAAAACTTCTTCTTGCTCAAGTTCTTCACCAACGGTTTCAACTTCTACATAAACGATATCACCTAGTTCACTCTGTGCAAAATCTGTGATCCCAACCGTTGCGATATCTCCATCTATCTTAATCCATTCGTGATCCTTTGTGTATTTTAATTCTGAAGGAATATTCATCCGAAAAAGTATTTAAAAGTTGTTATTATTAAGAAGACGAAAATAAATCTATTTTATCAAATTTTAGAAAAACAGCATCAAAAATTATTAAAAATTAATTCATCTATGATTTATACAGGAAAAAGTGCTACCCATTATTTTCGCAAGAATCTTAATTTCCAAAATTATACCTAAGCGTAAAACCTCCTCTTATGGTAGTCTGCGGAAAAGCAGTAGATATTGAATACTCAGAAAAAGTATGATCATAAAACAACAAAGCGGTGAGATTCTTACTTAATGCATAGTCTGCGGTAAACTTAATCCCATAAATATCCTGCCCGGCGGTTACTTGTGTATTATCAATATCGAGATATCTAATTACCGTTTCGTTTTGACGTAGTGATAAATCTGCTCTAAAATTCAAATCACTCTTTAACGTTGTCTTTTTACCTGCAATTTTAGTAACAAACGTTAGGTCCTGTAATCTATAACCCAATCCGATAATATATTCGTTCCCTTGAATTTCTGTCAATAAATTATTATCAAAACTTAGAGATAATGCTCTATCTTTTTTCCATTCTGCTAAAATTTTAATAGAATTTTTCATTTCCATATCCAAACGAATGAGCGGGCTAAACTGTTCTGTAAGGTTTACGTTAGCATACAATTGAGGGTTTTTAAAATTCTCCCCTTCATCTAACTCATCAGGATTATTAGGATTATACTCCAGATTTGTTTGAAATTGATTAATCGTATAATTCGCTCGGTATCCGTGTGCCATAGAGAATCGTTTAAAACGTTTCTTAAACCACTTTAAATTCATCAAACCAGTATATTTAACATCCCAGTTCGGAAGCGGCACATCTCTAAATGCTCCTTTTTGTATACTTCCTGCGTCTGCACCAGAGTAGGCTGCAAGAAAAGCAGGTAATAACACTGCCTGATTTGACCTACCATATCCATCAGGAAAACCATCTCCATCAGAATCTGTGGTAACTCCTCTTTCTGCTGCTAAACGTCTTGCAATAATTAATCTATTTTCTCTAAACTTATCAAATGTTTCCGAGCTAAACTCATCGCTCTTTTTAAAAGCAGTTTTGATCAACAGTGTAGAGATTGTATAGTTACCAAAAACATTTGGAGTTAGTGAGGTATACGGATCATCTAAAATAATATTACCAATGTTATCCAGATTTACTTTATAATTCTCGTTATAAGTTTCAGAGTAATTTCTACTAGCACTGACATCGATTTTAAGGTCTTTTAGTAAATCCACAGAGGCTTGAACGTTTAGTTGTCTTCCTTCAACTTCTCTATATTGCTGATTAAAATTTGGGAACAAGGTTAACCAACCATTTCTAGCGGCAAGATCTCTTATTTCTGCCTGACTACCAAAGGTGAAGCCCGCGGTAGGTTTTAAAGTTCCTACAAAACCGGGTTCGCGCAAATATCCGGGTAAGAAAATACCATTATCCTGTTGGTAATTCACATTTACTTTCTTTACAGCAGTAACTAATCCAATTGCAGTGTTCAAAATTTTATCACCTACAGTTAGCTTACTGGATTTTTTCTTGGTTCTCTTTTTGCTGTTGCTGGCTAAACCTGGCTTAGCCTCCTCTTTTTCTTCATTTTCTTTCGAGTTTTTTTTCTTTTTTGCTCTATTTCTTCCAGGTTTCTTTTTAGTTAAACCAACATATTTATACAGCGTTCCCATATCCAGAGAACCATTTACTGTATGTACATTAGCATTCTGTATTGTATTTCCTAAATCTGGGATTCCGTCTAGAGTTTTTAAAGCCTCACTACCTTTGGTCCATTGAAAATCAGCAGTATATGAATATGTAGCTCTCATGAATTTAAACAGCGGTATTTTACTAAAAGGTATCTCGTAATTTACCTGTAACTGCTGACTATGAAAGTTAGGATCTCCTATATCGAACAATCCACTCCATACACCAATGGATTCATCAACTCTACCTTCATCATCAATAAAATTCTTCACAATTCTATTATTGGCAGAGTTAAAGCTAAAATTAAGAGATTTTGTCAAATTATAATTAATCCCGTATTGCCAATCAAATAAAAAGTTTCGTTGCGTTAGTGCTTGCGGTGCAATGCTCCCGGGCTCTAAGGTAATATCTCTAAAAACTTGCTCATTAAATTGTCTTGTAATATTAGAGTTTACCGAAACACTTGTAGGCAAAAGGTTGAAATTGAAATCTTTTAAAAGGTCAAAATACTTACTTTTTCCTAACAACTTTATTTTCTTAAAAGGCTCGACTTCTTTTGGTTGAAAACTAAAATCATAAGTCCCCCCTAAACGAACGCCTTGTTCTAAGGAGTTTTCGATTTCGAAATCGTGGTGATCTGTTTGATTATAAGTACCAGAAAAAGCAAAATTTTCTACGTCATATGGCATTGGTTTTGAATCACCTGTTCTTTCTTTACGAAGCCCAATTACATTAAAACTTTGTCTTTTCGTATAATTAACTGACTGTTTTCTAATTCTTTCTTTCTCCTCTGGATCTGTTTCTCTATCCAATCTGTCCTCCAGCTCAAGATCTAAAAATTCTGGATCGTATTGTGGTGTAATCAACTCTTCTCCCCTACTATAATTGAATGGAACCTGTATCCCCCATTTCTTAGGTAACAACTGTCCCAAGTTTACATTAGTGGTCAGATCATATTGTTTCACATCTTCAATACTTCTCTCATTGGGTCCTTGTTCTATGCCTCCAAAACCTATAGTACTAATTCTTCCTGAAGCACTCACTGTTGCAAAATCAGCAATATTTGCATCTACACTTCCTACAGTGGCCCAACCACCTTGGTTTTTGAGGTCGCTTAAACGCATTTCATTAAACCAAACCGAACCTGATTCAGAAGAATCACTTGAGTTTTTTACACCAACCATCATTATTTGAACATCTCCAAAATTAGGATTCCCTTTGATTCCAACTCTTAAATTATTTGGACCATCAAAAAAGTTAAGTTCTGAGCTGTTTAATGATGGGTCTCCTATGACGGTAGCTTTAATCTCTTGAAGAAATGCTAAAGGAAGATTCAGTCTATTGTTCGTAGGCCATACTTCTTCCGCATTTCTAGTATTGATATCAGAGACTTCTAACGGCAACTCTATTTCATAAAAGTTATTGGTAAAATCATTCCCCATCCTGATAAATGCGGTCAATTCTCCGTCCTGTAAAGAATTTTGTTCAGGCAAGTTTTCTGCATGTAAGAACATTTCCAGGTTTTCGTATTGACGCATATCTACATTAAAGTTTTTGTAGACACCGCGACCATCACCGACCTGAAGATCATTTACCGTTAACGCTAATGATCTTTCATCCTCTCTTATAGTCGTGTTGTTATTGATCAACTCCTCTCTTCTTACCCCCGGAGGTGTAACATAATTAGGTGTTTCTTCAGAACTTACAGAAGTTACGATTACATCATTTCCATTGATATTTAAGCCATTTGTTGGATCATTAACAGTATTACCCGCCTGTATATACCTTCTGTAATCGCCCCGAACCAGATCCAAAGTGGCAAACCTTAAAATCACTGGCTGATCAAAGTCGGTTACTATCATTCTCATAAAACGAACTGACCTAAAGTCATTTTCGCCAATATTCTGTCTACCTGTAGGTTCGTAAATTGGGATTTTAAATCGAAGCCATTTATATCCGTGACTCTGACCGTTCAGTACTGTCCTTGTATCTTCTCTTTTGTCTGTTATGTATCCGGTACCACCGTCATTACCAATATCCATTCCCTGAAAAATAGGGATTTCATATTCGTAATAACTATCGATGGTGTTCATCGTATTATCCCGGTTTACATCTTCGGCGGTAGGAAATGTAGTATTTCCTCGATCATCATTAGCTACGCTTGTAGGAGAGTTTCCTTGAGCACCGTTGTAATCTCTATACCTGTCGACAATGCCGCCTTCTGCCTGCAAGAAATACCTATAATTATCATTTGCCGGATCTTCTGGATCAAAAGCCGGAAACTCTGTAGCTTCTTGACTATCGTCTAAACCATCGTACCCTACATCTTGATTTTGTCTTGCCTGCCCTTCAGTATCAAACGCATAAATCAATGATTGATTGATTGGAACCTTACCAAATTCTGTTGCAAATGTGTCTTCATCAGAACCATCTGCCGGCAACCCGTTTTCATATTGTTTTCTTCCATCCTTTAAAACATCCTCACTAATGTTTCCTAGATTAAAGATAATCTTTCCACTTGTTGCATTAGTCAACGGACTTTCTCCTCCTCCCGGATCAAAAAAGGGATCCATCAACCAAAACTCAATAAACTCTACATTCGATTGCTCGAAATTCGTAGAGGTTAATTGCCGCATTATTCCACCAAAATTATCTTCGGGATTTGGCAACACATTATCCGTTGCATTATTATTATAGTTATACGGACCACGTTCTGAGGGTCTATAATATAAATCAAGAGGAAACAAAGCCAATGTTTGGCCCTGAACTATATCAAGATCTGGAAATATCTCATCGTTAAAAACTCTTCTGGCAGGATTAAATGCTAAATCCTCATCAGTGATACCACTTGGTCTCCCGTTGCTGTAGAAAATTGGATCTATTGTATACCAAGATAGGTCAGCTCTTCTAAATCCTGATTCAATACCTGTTGGTACGACCTCTTCATTTGGGTTATTAGAACCAAAACCAATAGGTACACTGGATAGTTCCCAAGACAATGCTGAACTTACATCAATTTGTGTTTGAGCTCCTTCAAAATCATCAATATAGGTGGTAACTTCGCCCCCAAAATCTGCACCTCTTGGAGCTCCTGCGAATAGATAAGCGCCCTCTGCTCTTACCGAAATATTCGAAGGTACATCTGTATCAATATTAGGTAACTTGTTTACCATTCTGGTAAGAAATGGTACTTCTGTAGAATAGTTAAGATTGAAGCCTAGTAATGTATTATTAATGGGTTCGAAATTATAACTGGATTTTTGAGTGATTGGTCTTTCATTAAGGTTTAGATAGGTACCACCAATTATAAAGTCGTCGCTAAATTTATGTTCAATATTTAATCCTGTAAATCGTTTGGTTTGTTGTCCGAAAACTGCATTATTTTCTGTAGAAACCTGAATAGGTGTATTAGACGCCAGCAATGCTTCATCCAGAATATTTACTCTTCCTAATTGATAATTTACTGTATAATCTACACCTTCTTGCAAAGTTCGACCTCCGGCGGTTACTGTCACCGATCCTTGTGGAACATTAAAAGCACCTAGAGGAATTCCATCTTGGCCAGAAGATTTATACCTCCCTTTTAAACGGAAATATTGATTCTCTGCAGCTTGCTGACGTGCAATCACTTTTGTCTGTGTGTATAGTTCTCTAAACACGTACTTACTCTGGTTTCCGTTATAAGCCGCTGGATTTGTATAATCATTTGGATTTGGAGCCCCATCATTATCCAACTTATTAAAAAGGTGTTGTCCAAAGGGTTCTACTGTAGTAAAAATGACCCTTCCATTTTCGGGATCTATGGTTAAACCTGGTACATAATCAAAGAATCCGTCTCCCGCCCCATCTGCTCCTAATACGGGGTCATTGTTGGGGTTCAAACGATCCATATTAAAAACCGTCAGTAATCTGGTCTGTTCTACATCATCAGGTAACGGGACAGCGGCGTTTTCGGCCTGAGTGATGTAATTAACCGCAGAAGGGTTTGCATACACTATATTTAACCTAAAATCTTCTGCACTTAATCTAAACGCCCCCGTGTTATAGATGTTTTTCATCATCAAATCCCAGATTGGAAGATCCACTCTAAATATTGGGCTTTTTAGCATTTTTACGATCAAACTATTACTGGATCCTGATGGTACTCCTCCGTTCGAGTCATTTCCTACTGTGGCATCAACCCCATCATTAGCAAATTCTCCAACCTGATAGACCGTACCTCCAGAGGTATATTGAAAAGCAACCGCCAATACCTCATCATTATTCAATTTTTGATTTAAAGAGATATATCCTAGTTGTGTATTTAGTGTATATTCATTAGGGTTTAATTGTCTGGCATTTTCTAAAATCGCGTAATCCTCACCTTCGCTAAAGCCAGAAATTGCTCCTGTAAATCCTCGCTGTACAGTGGATATTTGTCTTACTGCATCTGTTACAGGCCCTGCAGGTCCAATAGCAGTGGGATCTAGATCATTATTCCCATTATCAGGGAACGCTCCTGCAGGTTGATTGAACAATGATGCTGGAATAGTAACATTTCCAGCTACAGGTGATTCTCCAAGATCTTGTAGCGCTACAATATTTCTTGCATCGGTTAAGGTTTGAGCGCTTGTTGCTCTATTTGTAACCCAAACTTCTATTCTTGTAATTTGAATATTGTTATTGATGAACGGATAATTAGTAAGTGCATTATCATATGTATCTCTAAAGAAATGAGATAAGAAATAGTGTCTATTATCGTCGTATTCTACAGCTTCTATTTCAAAATCTTCAACAGTTCCTCCTCCTTGAACGTTCACTGATCTGGTTTCGGATCGCTGTTCAGAATACACTGCAGTTACCATTGTTCTACCAAATTGTAACCCAAGTTTTGCTCCAAAAAGACTTTGAGAACCTTGAATAAGTGAATTATTTATCGGCATCGCGACATTTCCAATCTCTATGCTTCGTATAATATCATCCTCTGTTGGAGTGTACTCTAGTTTTATCTGATTTTGAAAATCAAAAGTAGATTCAGTATCGTAATTTGCTGTTATCTGAAGTCTTTTCCCAACTTTACCAAGCAAACTTAAACTGATTCTTTGATCAAAATCAAAGGTAAAATTACTTCGGTTTCTAGGAGAAAATGCTGGATTATCCTGTTTTGTATATAATATTCCCAAATCCATTTCTACAGAACCCTGCGGAATTATTTCGATTTCGCTTCCGCCGAAAATAGTTTCGAAAAAATTAGAGTTTACATAAAAAATAGGAAGAAGATTCTTCCGTTTTTCTTCACTTCCATCAGTTTTTCCACTAAAAGCACTTATTTTTTCTTTAAAATAATCTCTTCGCTGTTCTTCTTCAACTAATGTTTCAAATTCCTCTGGAGTAAGAAAAAGAGGATATCTCACATTAAACGATCCTAACATCTCGCGATAAATATAGCGATTGGTAATCGGATCATATTCATATTTTGAGACAATACTATTAGGATCAGGAAGTGAAATTTCACCCAGAGAAAAGGTAGTGCTGGTAGAATCTCTAACGGTCTCGTTCTCCTGACCAAAAAGAACTCCACTATATAGTGCAATTAAACAAACTAATCTCTTTAAAAATTTAAAATGTAAGGAATGTAACGAACTCAATGCTTTTACAAATTTTTTAGTGCTTGTTTAATAATATTTTCTACGGTTTCAGCGGGGTTAGTTTTTAGGATCCTGTCAACAACCTTTCCTGTTTGTTTTCGATTAAATCCAAGGGTTTCTAAAGCAGATAACGCTTCATCCTTATTAGTATTGTTTAGGGACATAGAAACTTCATCAATATCGTAAACTTTAAGAATTTTATCCTTTAGATCAATAATTACCCGTTGGGCTGTTTTTGCTCCAATGCCTTTGATAGACTGAATCGTTGCGACATCGTTAGATGCAATAGCATCTTTGATCTGATTGGGATGTAATGAAGACAACATAGTTCTGGCAGTGCTAGCCCCGATACCTGAAACAGAAATTAAAAGGCGAAAAATTTCACGTTCTGATTTTTCTGCAAATCCAAACAATGTATGTGAATCCTCTTTTACCTGAAGATGCGTATATAATTGTAAAAGTTCTTGATCGGGTAATAGCGAAAATGTATGTAACGAAATATGGAGAATATATCCTATTCCGTTACAATCAATTATTACATCGGTAGGATTTTTCTCTACAAGTCGCCCCTTGATTTGTGTAATCATTAGTTAAATGAATGTTAAGCTTTCAAAAGTAATAAATTTATACTACAATGTGGTTCAAAAAAAACAAGCTTCAAAACTAGAGTATTTTTGAAGCTTGTTAGGTTATTTTGCTTTCTTTATTAATTGTTTCTATACCTCGTCAGAAACTAAAGAAAATATTTCTTTCTCCCTTTTTTCTTTCTCTTGGGCATCAATAACAGCCACAGCAGCAACGTTTACCATTTCTTCAACACTTGCTCCAAGTTGAAGTATATGAACAGGCTTTTTCATTCCCATCATAATGGGTCCAATTGATTCTGAATTATTAAGTTCCTTTAACATTTTATACATACTGTTTGCAGAATCTAAATTGGGAAACACTAAGGTATTCACTTTTCGCCCATTAAGTTTAGAAAAAGGAAATTTATCCTTTCTCATATCTCTATTCAAAGCAAAATCCATTTGTAACTCTCCATCTACGACTAAGTTAGGGTAATAACGGTGCAAATAGGAAACAGCGTCTTTTACTTTAGAAGCATTTGGATGTTTTGATGACCCAAAGTTGGCGTAGGATATCATTGCCACCACAGGATCCACTCCAAACATTTCTACTGTTCTTGCTGTCATCTGAGCAATTTTTGCCAATTCTTTTGAAGTAGGATCAATATTGATAGATGTATCACTTATGAATAAAGGACCTTTATCAGTCATCATCACATTCATAGTAGCAATACGTGAAGCTCCTTTTGCCAAACCAACGAGTTCCAGCATCGGTTTTAATACAGTAGGATAACTACGAGAATAGCCTGATAAGAGGGCATCCGCATCTCCTTCATTTACCATCATCGCGGCAAAATAATTACGCTCTCTCATTAAACGCTGCGCCCCATATAATGTTATTCCCTTTCTTCTATGATCTTCCCAGTATTTCTCTGCATATTTATTTTTTCTATCAATTTCTTCATCTGCTTTAGGATCGATTATAGTGACTCCGTTAGGATCAAAATCAATCTCCTTCATTAATTCTAAAATAACATCTTTTCTTCCTAATAAAACCGGAAAAGCAATCCCTTCTTCTTTTACAGTTTGCGCAGCTTTAAGTACATCCAGATGATCTCCTTCTGCAAAAACGACTCTTTTTGGATTAGACTTAGCCCGATCCATCAATAATCGTACTAACTTATTATCATTACCCATTCGTTCTAATAAGTCGCTCTCATACTTATCCCAATCCTGAATTGGTTCTGTTGCAATTCCACTCTCCATTGCGGCTTTAGCCACCGCCGGGGGTACTTTGGCAATTAAACGAGGGTCAAAAGGCTTAGGTATGATATAATCTCGACCAAAATTAAGTCGGGTTTCGCCATAGGCTATATTTACCTGTTCCGGTACCGGTTCTTTTGCCAATTCAGCAAGGGCTTTTACAGCTGCCATCTTCATCTCTTCGTTAATTCCGGTTGCCCTCACATCTAATGCTCCTCTAAAAATAAAAGGAAAACCAAGTACATTGTTCACCTGATTAGGATGATCACTTCGACCGGTTGCCATGATGATGTCTTTGCGTGTATCTATTGCCAGATCATAACCAATTTCAGGATCAGGATTTGCCATTGCAAATACTATTGGATTATCGGCCATAGACAATAACATTTTTGGATCTACCAGATTAGCCATAGATAAACCGATGAACACATCGGCATCTTTCATAGCATCTTCCAGTGTATCTAGATCCCTAGTTGTAGCAAACTCGGCTTTCTCTGGTGTCAGGTTTTCTCTATCCTTGCGAATCACACCTTTACTGTCGGTCATTACGATGTTTTCATCTTTTGCACCAAAGGCTTTATAAAGTCGTGTACAAGAGACTGCCGCTGCTCCTGCTCCACTCACTACAATTTTAACATCTGCTATATTTTTTTCGGCAATTTCTAAAGCATTTAATAGCGCAGCTGCAGATATAATAGCGGTTCCGTGCTGATCATCGTGCATTACCGGAATATCCAATTCTTCTTTTAGTCGTCTTTCGATTTCAAATGCTTCGGGCGCTTTAATATCCTCCAGATTAATTCCTCCGAAAGTGGGAGCAATGTTTTTTACAGTTTCAATAAATGCATCCACATCTTTGGTATCTACCTCTATATCAAAAACATCAATATCAGCAAATATCTTAAATAACAGTCCTTTTCCTTCCATTACAGGTTTTGAAGCTTCGGGTCCGATGTCTCCAAGTCCTAAAACCGCAGTACCATTAGATATCACCGCGACAAGATTACCTTTTGCGGTGTATTTGTATACATTAGCTGTATTTTTTTCGATTTCCAAACAAGGTTCTGCCACTCCGGGAGAATATGCCAGAGACAAATCTCGTTGGGTAGCATACTTTTTGGTAGGAACTACTTTTATTTTACCAGGGGTAGGTTTGGCGTGATAAATTAGTGCTTCTCTTCTTTTACTTTCGATACTCATACTAAATCAATAAAAATTGTGTGCTATACAAAGGTACAAGTATGTATGAAATGCAAAAGATAAAACCTAGTTAACTTTAAAAAAATAGAAAAATTAGAAAACTTATTGGTTTTTTATGAATTTTATTACGAATTGCATAAAAATTAATCTCTTTTGCTAAATATAACATCAGGATCTATCAACTGATCTAATTGAGTCTTTAGTTTTTCATCTAATACATCTAATCCCAACTGATAAGAAGCATTCATCCATCCAAATCCGCTAGGAGTAATATAATCGAACTCAGTACCTACATTGCCATATTCTGCATATACTTTATGTGTACATTTTACCACGTCGTATTTTTCGGGTATCGTACCGTTATAATTAACTGCATTTTTTGTAATCATCCATAGCCATCGATACACAAGTTCCTGGGCTTCTTCTTGATACCCATAATTCATAAGACCTCTCCAGATGATCATTTGATGTGGTGCCCAACCATTAGGATAATCCCATTGTCTCTGTGGTGCGTTAGGATCTTCTTTATTTGCAATATCGGTAGTAGCCGCTACACCTCCTTTTTGAACTAAATTATTAAATAAGTTTTTTACCAAGGAAGCAGCCTGCTCTTGAGAACATACGCCAGCCCAAAGCGGATAATAATTAGTTGCCGATTCTATCTGCTGCTGCGTTTTGGTAACAAAATTATAATCATAGTACGCTCCTTTTTCCTCATCCCATAGCAGATCATTCATCCGTTCTTTTCTTTTCGCTGCTTTTTCTAACCAAAAAGAAGATATATACTCCTCAGAATTGATAACGAATTTATCCTTAAACGCCTCTTTGATCAAATAGGCGATGTCCAACTCATACTTATACAAAAGGCTGTTAATTCCTACCGTATTAAGATCAATACAAACACCATCTAATCTATTAGACGTATCGTGACCACTTTCTCTCATGGATCGATCATGGGTAAAATATAAATCAAGCCCTTTATCTATAATTTCTCCAGTATTGTACTTTTTTGTAAACTCATCCAGACCTAAGTTATAATTTTCTGCATACTTGGTTAATATAAAATCGAAATGACCTTCTTCGGTTTCTGGTGGGATTCCAATTCCTTCTCCATAGAAACGACTTAATCCATTATTTGTAAGTCTTATGCCTTTTTCCATCCAAACAGTTTCGTATTCCTTTATGACCATTTTTAGATTATACGATAACCAATCTCTTGAAACTTTAGGATTTTGCTGATATATTTCCTTTACTAAGGAACTATAAAAAGGTGGCTGTGTTCTGGTTAAATAATAACTTCTATTTGCATTTAAAATTTTACCATAATGCTCAATCTGATACCCAAAGTTATCTGCCATCGACATGGCCAAATCTGTTCGATTATCAATTAAAAGACCAATAGATTCAAAATAACTATCCCAACCATACATTTCATTAAATCTACCACCGGGAACAACGAACGGCTTTGCTCTATAATTTCCATTTGCATCTGTATAATGAGCTAAATTTAAAATACCAGAAACTTCATTTAGTGTTTTTACATATTCTGGAGTTATGTTCTCAGGCAATGTGATTACGTTCAGTTTAGGAATTTCTGATTTTATAGATTGAAAATACGTAATCGCTTCTTTATCACGATATGGAATATATAACCTAAAAGTATCAGTCTGTGATTTAGTATCTTCTAATACTTTTGCTAATCCGGCTTTATCAACTGATCTAGTTAAGTTATCCCAATATCTTGTTCTGATTAATCTTGAAATCCGGCTGCTTGGAGGTTCAGTAATTTTTTCGAAAGATATCGTATCTCCTTTTTCGGCGATTGCTAATTCCTGTAGTAAATTAGATAAATGATACGTTCCTTGTATGATATGTGATTCTCCTTTAGCATCAATAAATTCAAACTTCTTCGGTCCTTTATCATCGATCGTAATTTTTTTATCCCCATCCGTATCTTCTTGTAGGATTAATTTATCCAGAGTTTGCTGATGGTTTATATACTCCGTTTTTTTTTCATTCTTACATGCTAAAAACATCATAAAAAGTATCGGGAGTAGAATGATATACTTACACTTTATATCTATCATATTTTATCAATTAATGTTACCAAAAGAATCCAACAACCACAGCGGTTACAATTAGAAGAATCACTGACAAAATTCTATAATTTTTATACCAAGGCAATCCTGCAAGATCTTTAGATTCCTCTCTAAACATTTCTCTTTTATAGGTATACTCTTTTACCTGTTGCTCTGACTGAGGTTTAGTAGCTAAACTTACAACCATATGAAGTACGACACAAATTACAAAAAGCCACGTTGCTTTTGCCAGAAAATGTAATTCGTTTACTGCAGGAACCCAATCAAATGTTTGAGACAGGATCATTAGAACAGCTAATGAAAACCCGGTTAACAAACTAACAATAGATCCATTTCCGTTGGCACGTTTCCAGAACAGTCCCAACACAAATGTGGAAACAGCAGGCGGACAGGTGTAAGCAATGACTAATTGCAGGTATGTCCATAATGAATCGCTTACACTTTCAATAAACGGAACCCAGGAAATTGCCAACACTACCAAAATTACCGTAGTAATTTGACCGACCCTTACTAATTGTTTGCTGGTAAGTTCTGGTTTTAGTTGTTTTACAAAATCCATCGTTACTAATGTAGACGCAGAATTAAAAGTTGCAGAAACTGATGACATCATTGCTGCCATCAACCCCGCTACTACCAATCCCAAAACTCCAACAGGTAGTAACTGAAATAGTAATACCGGATAGGTAAGATTAGGACAATCAGAAAGATTATTACAGATAGTTCCATCTGTTAAGGCATAATTAAGGCTTGTAATATCTAACGTGCTAAACAATAATAAAGCGAGTACCCCTGGTACGACCATAATAAAAATCACTGGTAACTTAAGCAACCCTGCAAATAAGGCTCCCCATCGCCCGTGATTGAGATCTTTTGCTCCCAAAACTCGTTGCACCATAAACTGATTATTGGCCCAAAAGTAAAACCCAAGTAAAGGTACTCCGGTTAACAATCCCCACCAAGGCATAAATTCATCATTATCGGGTCTCACCAAACTAAACACTTCATCAGAATTTGCCGGTATATATTTTCCTTCGGCTAAACGGTCTCCAAAATTTACTTCTCCAGCAGATAACATAGTGTCTAATTTTGCCATCATTCCGGACCATCCACCACCTAATTGATCAAATGCAAAATATGTTAACAGACAAGATCCAATAATAAGTAATACTGCTTGGATCACCTCTGTTTGGATTACAGAATTTAATCCTCCAGGAATCGTATATGCCGCAGCTGCAACCGCCAGAATTACCAGGATCAAGGTAGAATCCATAGAAGGGAATAATAATGTCAATACTATTTTACCCACATACAGCCCTGCGGCCGTATCCACCAAAATATTACCCACAACCGTAATAAATGAGAAATAATATCGGGATCTTTTGTCATATCTGCGCTCTAAAAACTCTGGCATGGTGTAAACTCCCGATCTCAGATAAAAAGGAAGAAAGAAAATCGCAAAAAAGATCAGTACAACAACGGCAAACCACTCATAGTTATATACATTTATATTTGTCTGATAGGCATCGGAGGCTAATCCGACTAATGTAGAACTAGAAATATTTGCAGAAAACAAGGCTATCCCAACGATTGGCCAGGTCATGGTTCTTCCTCCTAAAAAATAGTCTTCAGAACTCCCCCGTTTAGATTTTGAAATTCCGTAGATAATAATCCCGATGAGATATACTACTATAACAGTAATATCGATATAAGATAATTCGTTCATGTGTGAAATGTTTAATGCTTTACGTACTTTTTAGCTCTTTAGTGTATTAAATATTAGAATGATTTACATACCAATCATTTAGTTTTTTAGCTAAAAACCTGATGAATATACAAGATTATCTTAAAATTTATGTGATTTTTTAGATCAAAAATCTATACATAATCTATGCAAACGTTTGTATTATGAAATTATCAAACAGCCAAAGACTTTATTTGAGAAAATCAATATTTCGTTTTAGACCAGAAAATTTAGTTCGTTTTACTGCAGATTTCTGAAATACTTTAGAAAAAACCTCTTGAGTAATTTCTTCCCAATCTCTTTTGGTCATTGCCAACAATTCTGGTTTAGGATTAAAAAGAGGTTCATTATGTGGTTTTGAAAATCGATTCCAAGGGCATACGTCCTGACACACGTCACACCCAAACATCCAGTTATCAAACTGACCTCTGTAATGAGCTGGGATTTCGTCCTTTAACTCTATGGTAAAATAAGAAATACATTTACTACCATCGACCACATACGGATCTACAATTGCTTGGGTCGGACAAGCATCTATACAAGCTGTGCACGTTCCACAATGATCGGTTACAGGTAAATCATATTCTAGTTCTAGATCTACAATCAATTCTGCTATAAAATAATAGGATCCCACTTTTTGGGTAAGCAGGTTACTATTTTTACCAATCCATCCTAAACCACTTTTTGCAGCCCAAGCTTTGTCTAAAACAGGTGCCGAATCAACGAACGCTCTACCGTGTACTTCTCCTATATTTTCGGTAATAAATTCCTGAAGCTTTTTTAATTTTTGCTTTATTACCTGATGATAATCCTGACCGTAAGCGTATTTGGAGATTTTAGGAGCATTAGGATCTTTTTGTGTTTCAGAAGGATAATAGTTCAGTAACAGTGATATGACACTTTTTGAACCTTCTACCAATAATGTCGGATCTAGCCGTTTGTCGAAATGGTTCTCCATATACGACATTTGCCCTTGCATATTATCGCTCAACCATTTTTCTAATCTTGGAGCTTCTTGCTCTAAAAATTCCGCTTTACTTACTCCACAAGATAAAAACCCGAGACGCTTGGCTTCGCTTTTAATTAATTGAGTATGCAAGTTTGTATTGCTCACCAGATGTTACCTTTTTTCAAATTTCAATATAGCATTTACCGGTTTTAAGGTAATCAATGGTTTAATTTTTATTTCGGAAATCGAAGTAGAAATTTTATACTTTTTCACTATTTCACTTACAGTATAAATCATTTCATACATTGCAAAATTACTACCTACACACATTCTGGGACCTGCTCCAAAAGGAAAATACCAATCAGAATATTCTTTTTTATGATCGGAATGAAAACGATCTGGATTAAAAACCAATGGGTCATTCCAGAAATCCCGGTGTCTGTGTATCTCATAAAATGAAATAAGAACTGTTGTTCCTTTTGGTAACGAAATACCATTGTACGAATCTTGTTCTATACTTACACGATCTGAGAAATATGCCGGTGGATATAAACGCATCGCCTCCTCAACACATTGTGCAGTATATTTATTCTTTTCAAACTGCTCCATTAACGCTAATTCTTCTAAGCCCTGAGCGTCAACTTCGTTGTATACTTTATCCTGAATCTCGGGATGCAACGCTAATAGACTTAAACAAAAGGATAATGCGTTTGAGGTAGTTTCGTGTCCTGCTACAAACAAAATAAGAATTTCATCTATTAGCCTTTCATTATCCATTCTACCGCCGTCCTCATATGTTGAACTCAATAACATATCTAAAAGATCATCATATGAATTTTTTGATTTCCTTCTTTCTTCAATAATATTATTCAGAATATCTCTAGCCTCCTGTGTTAAAGTAAGCGTACTCTTAATTTGACCACTAAGGCTAAACCACCATCTTTTATAAGGCTGTCTAATTTCTTTTATTAAAGATTTCTGAGCAGCCTCCGTAATGTGTTGAAGCCTGGCCATTGTATCACCAGTGTCTGTATAACTAAAAAGAGATTTTGCAACCACCTTAAAAGCCAAATCATTCATTAAAGGATAGATATCCATAGAAACATTAGGTTCTATTTTAACGAGTTCTTCTTTAATACTTTGTCTTATTGTCTTTGCTATTAAATCAATCTTTTTTTTGTAAAAAGCAGGTTGAATCAGTCTTCTCTGTCGTAACCAATGTTCTCCATTAGAAGTCAGTAAACCATTTCCAATATATTTCCCTAAATCTTTAGTCTGAAGTGTTGATTTATGGTACTTACGATGTTGATTTTGTAACATATGTTTGGCAAAACCTGCATCTCTGGTAAAAATCACAGAGTTCCCAAATCCTAAGCTCACTTCAAAAAAATCTCCATATTTTTCGAAATTCTCACGATGAAATGGCAATGGGTTGCTTAAAATCCTTTTTGCATTTTTCAGCACTTTTAAAAAGGAAACTTTTGGAATTACCATATTTCTTTTTGTTGGTTATAAAGAATAAGTATTAGAACAACCCTCCTTGAATACCTCCTTTTATGCGTCCGAGATGTTTATACGCTGCCTCGGTAACTTCTCTACCTCTAGGTGTGCGCATTATAAATCCTTGTTGAATTAAAAAGGGTTCATATACCTCTTCTATGGTTTCAGCACTTTCACTTACTGCGGTTGCAAGAGTTGTAATCCCTACAGGGCCTCCTTTAAACTTATCTATCAATGTAGTTAAAATTTTATTATCCATTTCGTCAAGACCGTGTGCATCTACATTAAGCGCTTTTAATGCAAATTTCGAAATCTCAATATCAATCTTACCATTACCTTTTATCTGTGCAAAATCCCTAACTCTTCGAAGCAAAGCATTAGCAATCCTAGGAGTACCTCTACTTCTTCCTGCTATTTCAATCGATGCCTCCATAGAAATGGGAACATTGAGAATATGTGCACTTCTTTCTACAATTGTAGCTAATAATTCTGTTGTATAGTACTGCAGCCTAGATTGGATACCAAACCGTGCTCTCATCGGAGCCGTTAGCAAACCAGATCTTGTAGTAGCGCCTACAAGAGTAAAGGGATTTAAATTAATTTGAACCGTACGCGCATTAGGACCACTTTCAATCATAATATCGATTTTATAGTCCTCCATAGCAGAGTATAAGTATTCTTCTACAATCGGACTCAATCGATGAATTTCATCGATAAACAATACATCTCTATCATCCAGATTGGTCAACAAACCTGCTAAATCACCGGGTTTATCCAAAACAGGGCCCGAAGTAACTTTAATTCCAACACCCAGCTCATTAGCTAGAATATGAGCTAATGTAGTTTTACCTAAGCCCGGAGGTCCGTGAAACAGCGTGTGATCTAGTGCCTCATCTCTTAGGTTAGCAGCTTGAACAAAAATCTTTAAATTCTCGAGAACCTGATCCTGTCCAGAAAAATCTTCAAAAGCAAGTGGTCTTAAAGCCCTTTCTATATCCAGATCCTCATTAGAATAGTTTTCGTTCGATGGATTCAGGTTTTCGTTCATAAATAATAAATTTCAATATTCTCTAACAAATATAACATACTAAGCTTGAAAAATTATTTTGATTTAACATCAAATCTTTTGAAGCCGTTTTATTTGCTTTTAAATCCGATCATAACCTTCACTCAAATAGTCCCTCGACACAAAAATAATCACTGTTCTAAATAAAACTAGAAACGTTATTTTTTTCAAAGGGTTTAGCACTTATTAAAAATTTTAAATAAAACAACATAGCCACAACATCTGCCGAATAGATAACCGCTTCAAAAACTGAGTTTTGATAATACAATTCTTGTATCGGAACCAAAGCATTTACCAAAATACAACAACTTGCAGCAATTAATAAATAATAAGAATGAGTATATCGATTTCTTAAATAAATCAGAAAACAACACCCTAAGAAATAGAATAACGAAACTATAATCATTATTGCATAAAAAATAGAATTTTTGAAACTAGGCATTGTCAAGCTAAAAATTGAAAAAGCAAGATACAGAACCAATAACGAAGTTATAAACACAGAGGGAGATACTAGCTCTTTGTACTTGAAGTTTCTAAAGGAAATAAATGGTATTAAAAGATGAGAACTTAACAGATAATATGCTGACAAGAGCATAGCTATAAAATCAAAAAAACCATCAAAATCACTTAGAACAAGTATATCATTTAAAATGATGATCACAATAATCATCGGATATAATACACTTACTTTTTTTTTATTCTCTAAATAAATCCAAATCAATGCTAATGAAGAAACTGGTTTTATATAAACCAATTCTTCGTTACCAAAAAACAGCCCACAGAAAAAAACCACGATTATGGTTATATAACAAAAAACGTGTGCTAGGGACAAAGAGTTCAAATATTTGTTACCGTTTTAATATTACTACAATCTAACTTAATGAACCACTAAGGTACTATTTTCATTAATTCAAAAAAACATTCACGGTATATAAAAAGAAAGACCCTTTTGAACTTTTGTCAAAAGGGTCCTTTATTAACTCTTAAAAAATTTTAATGATGTAACTCTTCTTCTCCATCCTGTAATGGAACGATCTGAGAAACAAAATCCTGTCCAGGAATTACATATTCGCCATCTTCTCTTGTCTTGCTATAATCATAAGGCCATCTGTATACGTGAGGTATAGCTCCAGGCCAGTTACCGTGTAAATGTTCTACTGGAGTAGTCCATTCCATGGTATTAGAATTCCAAGGATTCTGCGTTGCTTTCTTTCCGTAGAAAATAGAATGTATAAAGTTATATAAGAATACCAATTGAGCAGCTGCTGTAATCAAAGCAAAAACTGTAATTAGTACGTTTGTATCCGCTAAATCATCAAAATATGGGAACGCACTGTTTGTATAATAACGACGTGGTAAACCTGCCATTCCTATAAAGTGCATTGGGAAAAATACTCCGTAAGCTCCAATCGCAGTTACCCAGAAATGCACATATCCCAAATTTTTATTCATCATCTTACCGTACATCTTCGGGAACCAATGATACACTCCTGCAAATAAACCATATAGCGCAGAGATACCCATTACCAGGTGAAAATGGGCTACTACGAAATACGTGTCGTGTACATTAATATCCAATGTACTATCTCCTAAAATAATCCCCGTAAGACCACCTGTAATAAATGTAGAAACCAATCCTATAGAAAATAACATTGCAGGGTTGAGCTGCAAATTACCTTTCCAAAGTGTTGTTATATAATTAAATGCCTTAACCGCAGAAGGTATTGCAATTAATAAAGTTGTAAAAGTAAATACTGATCCTAAGAATGGATTCATCCCCGAGATAAACATATGGTGACCCCAAACAATAGTAGACAAAAATGCAATCGCCAAAATCGAAGCTACCATCGCCCTATATCCAAATATTGGCTTACGAGCATTGGTTGCTATAATCTCTGAAGTAATTCCTAAGGCTGGCAACAATACAATGTATACCTCTGGATGACCTAAAAACCAAAATAAATGCTCAAACAGCACCGGAGAACCTCCTTGGTTATGTAATACCTCTCCTGCTATATAAATGTCACTTAGGTAGAATGAGGTTCCAAAACCTCTATCCATTATTAATAATAAGGCAGCAGATAGTAATACAGGAAATGATACAATACCAATAATAGCAGTTACAAAAAACGCCCATATAGTCAAAGGCATACGAGTCATCGACATCCCTTTAGTTCGTAAATTAATTACTGTTACAACATAATTTAATGATCCTAACAATGAAGAAGCAATAAAGATTGCCATAGAAACTAACCATAAGGTCATACCTGTTCCAGAACCTCCAATCGCTTGTGGTAATGCACTAAGAGGTGGATAAATAGTCCATCCGGCAGATGCAGGTCCAGCCTCTGCAAAAAGAGACAATACCATAATGACACTACTAAGGAAAAATAACCAATATGAAACCATATTCAAAAATCCTGATGCCATATCTCGCGCTCCAATCTGTAAAGGAATTAAGAGGTTACTAAAAGTACCACTCAATCCAGCTGTTAAAACGAAAAACACCATGATAGTACCATGAATTGTAACTAGTGCTAAATACATACTTGGATCCATCACACCATCTTGTCCAAACTTGCCCAACAATACTTCAAAGACTGTAAACTTGTGATCAGGCCAAGCTAATTGTAATCTAAATAACAAGGACATGGCAATACCAATAATACCCATAATCAAACCAGTAATCAAATACTGTTTAGAGATCATTTTATGATCCTGACTAAAAATATATTTAGTAATAAATGTCTCTTTATGATGATGTCCGTGATCGTGGTCTTCTGCATGACCATCTACGTGTGCTATTGCTGACATACGCTATAATTTTTTATTAAAATATATTAATTTTTCTTTTTCTTTTCTTCCTTAATTACTTGCTTGAGCAGATAACTGCTCCTTGAACGTTTGTTGTTCTTTTAACCAAGCATTATAATCTTCTTCAGACTCTACTACAATTTTCATTTGCATATTGTAATGCGAAGCCCCACAAATTTTATTACATAACAAATAGTAATCAAATTCATAATTTTCAAGAGCTTCGTCTCCGGCTGCAACTAAGTCTTTACTTTTCTCTCTTCTAATTTTGTTTATCGTTGCAACTTTCTCCACCATAAACTCACTGTTACGCATTTCTTCAGAAGTCATGGTGGGTGTATATGAAAACTCTGTAATCATACCCGGAACCACATTCATTTGTGCTCTAAAAAATGGCATATAGGCAGAATGCAAAACATCTTGCGAACGCATTTTAAAGATTACCTTCCTGTTCACTGGTAAATGTAGTTCATTTACAATCTTATCATCCATACCATAAGAATCTGATGCATCAAGTCCTAAAGTATTTACACCTTCTATAAAACGAACGTTTGCTTTTCCTAATACATTATCCTCTCCAGAATACCTAGCCCTCCAATCGAACTGGTATGCATACAATTCTATTATTAGAGGATTCCCTTCTTCTTCATCAATATTCATAATATCTGTCCAGGTAAACAATCCGTATATGATCAATCCTGCCAAAACAATTACGGGTATGATTGTCCAAATAAACTCCAACTTATCATTGTCTGCAAAAAACAATGCCTTATTGTTTTTGTTACCTCTGTATTTGTATGAAAAGAAATGCAATAATCCCTGAGTAATGATCTGAACAAACATAATCAACACCATTGATATTAACATCAATCTATCATATTCAACTCCGTGCTCTGATGCAGACTCCGGAAGGAAAAAACTGTTATATTGTACAAAACAAAAGATTGTTAAAAGGTATATAAATATCACAAAAGCAAGCATCAACTTACCTTGTAAGTTATTATCCTTGTCATTAGCTACCTGAGAATTATCTGCATCTTTAGCTTGAGACAATTTCAATATTTTTGACATCTGCCATAAGGAGATCCCAATAAGCGCTACAACTACTATGGTTAAGAATACAGTCATTTTTTATCTATCTTCTTTTTTACAATCTATTTTTTAATAATGAAAGTGTTTACTTTCTTCGATATATGGATTCCCTTTTGCTAGTAATGGTGCTTTGGTTAGTGCTTTGAATACTACAAATAAAAATAATCCTAAGAAAAGCATTACTGCACTAATTTCGGTAATACCAATGAACCAAGATTCTCCCACAGTGGCCGGCATAACCATATTGAACACATCCACATAATGCCCACACAAAATAATAATACCTGCCATTACCACAAACCAATTAATACGTTTGTAATCACTGTTCATTAATACCAATAGTGGGAAAATGAAATTCATTACCAACATTCCAAAGAATGGTAGTTTATAATCCTCAATACGAGTAATAAAGTATGTTACCTCTTCAGGAATATTAGAGTACCATATCAACATAAACTGAGAAAACCAAAGATACGTCCAGAATATACTAACACCGAACATAAATTTTGCCAAATCGTGAATATGACTATTATTAACGAACTCTAAATATCCTTTTGATTTTAGGTAAATTGTTATCAACGCAATAGTTGTTATACCCGATACGAATAAACTTGCAAATACATACCATCCGAATAAGGTACTAAACCAATGCGGATCAAAACTCATTATCCAATCCCAAGACGCCATAGATTCTGTATATATAAAGAATACCAAGAAACCAGCAGAGATTTTAAAACTCTTTTTATACCACTTATTACCCGTTGCATCTTCGTCTTGTTTTCTAGAATATTTCACTGCAAAATGACGATATAACATCCAACCTCCTAAGAAAATAGCTGCTCTGATTAAAAAGAACGGTACATTTAACCATCCACTTTTTCCTGCGATTAAAGCATCGTATTTATCGCTAGAAGGATCTATTAACTCAGAATCCATCCAATGAAAAATATGATTCATATGGAATCCTGAAAACATCAAAATAACAAATAAAATGATCCCTCCGGGAACTAAATATGCCGTTATAGCCTCCATTACTCTAAATAATACGGGAGACCAACCAGCTTGAGATGCAAACTGAATCGCATAAAATGCCAATACACCAAGCGCAATCATAAAGAAGAAAAACGCCGCTACATACAATGCAGCCCAAGGTTTATTTTGTAATTGATGCAATACGTGAGTATAATGTTCATCTCCACTATGGTGGTCCTTCTCTAAACCATTTTCTGCGTGGATTGTATTTCCTTTGTGAATTTCAGCAGCTTGTGAATCCCCGTGACCACTTCCATGGGCATCGTGACTTGCCATCATTTCTTTTACCTCTTCAATAGAACTCGGAGCCGAAAGAAAACCTATAGTAAGGCCTATTGCACCAACCACCACAAGAATGATAGAAAATAATTTTAATTTACTTGATAGCGTATACATATTTATATAATATCGTTATTCTTAACTATTATTAATTAGTGAGTTTCTTCGATTTCTTCAGGTCTTTTCTCCACAGCAGGAATAAGACTTGAAGGCGCATCGCTTTCTTTATCTATTCTAGGTGTCTTCCCCTCAAGATCCGCTTTTAATTTTTCAACATATTGTACGATTTGCCATCTTTCTTGCTCATCTGTCTGTGAAGCATATGAACCCATCGAATTTATACCATAGTACATTACGTGATAAATACTACCTTCAGTAATCGCCCTTCCTACATCATCATAACTAGGAACCCCAAGAATTTTTTCTCTTTTTACTAAAGTGCCTTTTCCATCTCCCTTGGTTCCGTGACATATAGCACAGTAGATATCATACAATGCCTTACCTGCTTCCTCATTTTCTGTGGTATAACGGATTGGGTTCTTCAGAGAGTCTTTTGCCAATTGATAACCTTCAGGTGAATTCTTAAAATCGTATGGCATCCATCCTCTTGGCACAGAACCTTCTACAGGTAACATAGCTTCCTGATCTCCTGGAAAAACACTGTATTCCCCATAAGCTTCATAACCTATTGGTTCATACATATTAGGCATATATTGATAATTAGGTTTAGAATCTTTCTGACAAGAGACGAAACTTATTATCACTATTGCTACTACTATTATATTTAAACTATTCTTCATTATTACTAATGGTTATCTTCTTGCTTATCTATTATCTTGATTTCTACAGCGCCTGTGTTACTTAAGAAAGTGGTCATTGTTTCCACATCGTGGTTACCAGCATCTACTTCCATCAAAAAATGATCATCTGTAGTTCTCACATCGGGGTTTTCAGCTTCTTTAAATGGCCATAGCTTACTTCTCATATAGAAAGTGATTACCATTAAATGCGCTGCAAAGAACACCGTAAGCTCAAACATAATCGGAACAAAAGCCGGCATGTTTTCTATATAACTAAAACTTGGTTTTCCCCCTATGTTTTGCGGCCAATCTTCGATCATTATGTAATTCATCATGGTGATCGCCACTGTTAATCCAACACATCCATAAAGGAAAGATGTAATCGCTAACCTTGTAGGTTCTAATCCCATTGCCTTATCAAGACCGTGAACAGGAAAAGGTGTATAAACCTCTTCAATATGATAATGCTCTTTACGAACCTGCTTTACAGCGTCCATCAGGACATCATCATCTGTATATAATGCATGTATAACTTTAGATGCCATACTTCTAGTTGTTTTTTAATTTTTCAGCTTGCCCAGCCCAATCATCGCGTTGTGCTCTGCCTGGGAAAGATCCTGTGATACTATCTAATAAATTGTATTCGGTTTCGGTCATTTTACTTACCTGATCAAACGTAAAAATACCTAGCTCATTCAGTTTCACCTCCATTACCGGTCCAATCCCGTTAATCTCTTTAAGATCGTCCGCTGTCTGAACATTAGGATCAAAAGAACCAATGTTACCTAATAGACTATCCAGATTTTTTTGGGTATCTTCTGAATCTATATCTTTTACAATCGTCTCAGAAGAAACTTTTACTCCAACTTTAGGAAGCTCGTCTCTATGATCTATACCTGCTTCTCTAAGCTTTTTATATTTTTCACCTGATGATTTCAAAATTGTTTTCACCTCTGCTTGTGCAATTACAGGGAAAGTACGCGCATATAACAAGAATAACACAAAGAAAAATCCAATTGTTCCGATAAAGATACCGATATCTACAAATGTCGGCGAAAACATTGTCCAAGAAGATGGTAAATAATCTCTATGTAACGAAGTTACAATAATCACAAAACGTTCAAACCACATCCCGATATTTACAACGATAGAAATGATAAATGAAAACATTATACTTCTTCTCAACTTAGGGAACCACATAAACTGCGGAGAGAATACGTTACAAGACATCATAGCCCAATATGCCCACCAATAAGGTCCTGTTGCCCTGTTCAAGAAAGCATACTGCTCATATTCTACACCAGAGTACCAAGCTACAAACAGCTCTGTAATATACGCCACACCCACTATAGAACCTGTAATCATAATTACAATATTCATTAATTCTATGTGCTGTATTGTGATATAATTCTCTAAGTTAGATACCTTTCTCATAATAATAAGAAGTGTATTTACCATAGCAAATCCAGAAAAGATCGCACCTGCCACGAAATATGGAGGAAAAATCGTTGTGTGCCAACCCGGAATCACCGAAGTTGCGAAGTCAAAGGATACAATGGTATGTACAGAAAGTACTAATGGTGTTGCTAAACCAGCAAGTACCAAAGACACTTCTTCAAATCGTTGCCAATCCTTTGCTCTACCACTCCATCCAAAAGAAAGTATACTATATATTTTTTTATTAAAAGGTGTGATTGCACGGTCTCTGATCATTGCAAAGTCAGGCAATAATCCAGTCCACCAGAATACTAAAGAAACGGAGAGGTACGTAGAGATCGCAAATACATCCCAGAGTAATGGTGAGTTAAAGTTTACCCATAAGGACCCAAACTGGTTTGGAATTGGTAATACCCAATATGCCAACCAAGGACGTCCCATATGAATAATCGGAAACAAACCTGCTTGAATAACCGAAAATATTGTCATTGCTTCCGCCGATCTGTTAATCGCCATTCTCCATTTTTGACGGAATAAAAGTAATACAGCAGAAATAAGCGTTCCCGCGTGACCTATACCTACCCACCAAACAAAGTTGGTGATATCCCAGGCCCATCCTACTGTTTTATTTAATCCCCAGGTTCCAATACCTGTTGATACTGTATAAATTATACAACCTATTCCCCATAGGAAAGCAAAAAGAGCGATAGAAAACACAATCCACCAAGATTTATTTGCTTTACCTTCAACTGGTGCTGCCACATCCACAGTTACGTCGTGGTACGTTTTATCGCCAGTTACTAAAGGCTTTCTTATAGGTGCTTCGTAATGAGACATAATCCTTTATAATTGAATTGATTCTTTATTTAGTTAATTAGGCTTCTGAAGTATTTCTTACTTTTGTTTGATACATCACATTTGGTTTAGTACCCACGTGCTCAAGTAAGTGATACATACGTTCATCCTTTGTTAATTTAGCTACCTTGCTATCTTTATCATTAATATCTCCAAACGTCATTGCTCCAGAAGAACAAGCAGCTGAACAAGCAGTTTGAAACTCTCCGTCTTTTATAGCTCTTCCGTCTCTCTTTGCATCTAAAATCGTCTTTTGAGTCATTTGGATACACATAGAACATTTTTCCATAACCCCTCTTGAACGAACAGTTACATCAGGATTCAACACCATACGCCCTAAATCATTATTCATATGATAATCGAATTCATCATTCTTATTATATAAGAACCAATTGAAACGACGTACTTTATATGGACAGTTGTTTGCACAATATCTAGTACCAACACAACGATTATAAGCCATATGATTCTGACCTTGTCTGCCGTGAGACGTAGCCGCTACAGGGCATACAGTCTCACAAGGAGCGTGGTTACAATGCTGACACATTACCGGTTGGAACGCAACCTCTGGATTGTCTGATGGCATTTCCATCTCTCCAAATTCAGATAACGAACTACCTAATCCAGCGATCGCATCTTTTTTATTATTATCACCTTCAAAACTTTCTTCTGAAGAATAATAACGATCAATGCGTAACCAATGCATATCTCGTGATCTACGTATTTCAGACTTACCAACAACAGGAACGTTGTTTTCAGCGTGACAAGCGATTACACAAGCTCCGCATCCTGTACAGGCGTTTAAGTCTATAGAAAGGTTAAAATGATGCCCAATAGAACGATCAAATTCATCCCATAGATCCACTTCTGGAGAAGTAACTTCGTACTCTATATGATTTTTACTCACTTCAGGAACTGCATTCCATTCGTGTTTATCTTTTGTATTAAATATCTCTAGAGTCGTTTCTTTTATAATATCTCCACGACCCATTAAGGTATTGTGCAACTGAACGCACGCAAATTCATGTACACCTTCTGCCTTTGAAAGAGTAGCCACTTGCACTGCATTTTGATTTTGATACAATGGATAAGCGTTTACACCCACCTGCATCTCCTCTTTTATACCTTTTGCCTTACCATATCCTAAGGCTAAACCAATAGAACCTTTTGCTTGTCCCGGTTGTATAATTACAGGAGCAGTAACACTTACCCCATTAACCGTGATTGTAGCATAACTTCCGTTAAGAGCACCATTGGCCACGTTTTCATTTATTAATTCCAACGACTCTGCATCTGCTCTGGATACCGTTAAATAATTATCCCAAGAAGCTCTGGTAATTGGATCCGGCATCTCTTGCAACCAAGGGTTGTTTGCCTGTTGTCCATCACCTAATGCAGTTTTTGTATACAAAGTAAGTTCTAATCCGTTTGACTTTGCTGTAGCCAGTCTTCTGGCAGCTGCACCTACATTAGGACCAGCTTGAGCTTCTAATTCTTCAGAATCTCCTTCAGGAGTGGTTATAGCAGTCTCTAACGATTCTTTCGGAAGCACCGGTTTAACCAATACCCCATCGTGCAATGCCTGATTCCAAGAAGTTCCACCAAGAACCCCAGTCCAAGCATCTTTGATATAATCATTATACGCGGCAGTATTTCCAGTCCATTTTAATAGTGTTTCCTGAAACTGTCTGGTATCAAATAAAGGACGAATAGTAGGCTGCATCAAACTGTAGCTACCTTTCTTTAATTCTACATCTCCCCAAGACTCCAAATAATGCGGAGTTGTGGCCACATAGTTACATAAAGAAGCTGTTTCGTCGTTATGCATACTAAAAGCGACAGATATATCAACCTTTTTAAGTCCTTCTACAAATTCGTTTGCATTTGGAAGAGAATATGCCGGATTTACACCCGCTATCAGTAAACCTCCAACGCGTCCTGCATTCATGTCTTTCACTAACTGAGCAACAGCTTTTGCATTACCCTGACGTATTTTACGAGGGGTATTTTCATTAAAAGCTTTACTTGCAATATGCTTATTGATTGCTAAAACCAATAATTGCGCATCTATATCTTGAATTCCTGAAACAACAACAGCGTTGCTTCCGGCTTTTTGAATTTGTTTTGCTGCCTTCACAACCTCGGCATCCAATCCAGCATCCAAAGATCCTTTAGACCCTGCTCCAGTCACATACTTATACAAAGCTGCTAACACCTGCTTTTGTTGAGTAGGAGTTGCCTTTACTCTTCTATCCGCATTTGCTCCAGAAAGAGACATATTAGCCTCAAACTGGATATGCTTTGA
Organism: Aquimarina besae; assembly: GCF_042434905.1. Classification (NCBI taxonomy): domain Bacteria; kingdom Pseudomonadati; phylum Bacteroidota; class Flavobacteriia; order Flavobacteriales; family Flavobacteriaceae; genus Aquimarina; species Aquimarina besae. The sequence continues at coordinate 1,548,658 of NZ_CP170199.1, read as the reverse complement.
CATTTTACCATTTTTTGGAACACGCCCCTGAGCATAACCTCCATCATATCCACCACCTTGCCAATCTCCTAAGAAATCTGCGGCAACACTTACGATCGTATTTACTTTAGAAAAATCGTAATCTGCTAATGCCCTTTCACCATACATCATCTCATAAGCATCTAAAGCTTCACTAGACGAAACTGCATCATAAACTACATGAGAAACATTATTATATTTCGATTTGAATTCAGCTATTAATTTAGACGTTGAAGGACTGGCAAAAGTTTGAGTTAATAAAACGATTTGTTTACCACCTAAACTATTCAATTTAGCACCAACCTCTTTATCCAATTCTTCCCAGCTAATATCTTCGTCGCCCTTTTTAGGTCCTTGTAGACGCGTACTATCATATAGAGACAAAACCGATGCATGCACTCTGGCATTAGCTTCTCCATTAGAAGTAGCTAGGTTATTATTCTCGACTTTAATTGGTCGACCTTCTCTAGTTTTAATTAAAACACTTGCAAAATCAAAACCATCAGCAATTGTAGTCGCGTAATAGTTAGCAACACCAGGAACAATTCGTTCGGGCTGCACAACGTATGGTATCGATTTAATCACTGGGCCTTCGCAAGCTGCAAGAGATGCAGCTGCTGTACTAAAACCTACATATTTAAGAAAATCACGACGAGAAGTCGAAGAACTCTCCAGAGATGACTTATCTCCTAAAAACTCATCCGTAGGAATCTCCTGAACGAATTCATTTTGTTGTAGCGTCTCAACAATAGAGCTATTTTCGTTTAGCTCTTCAACACTTTTCCAGTATTTCTTGTTTGATGACATATATAATTGATATTAGCTTCTTACTTATTTTTTCGCTTTAACGAATAAATCATTATTAATAGTGGCACTTACCACATTCCAGACCGCCCATTTGAGCCGCTGTTAGTTTATCTACTCCATATTTCTTAGATAACTCTTTATGAATTTTATCATAATATTCGTTACCCTCTACTTTTACATTGGTTTCGCGATGACAATTGATACACCAACCCATAGTTAAAGGAGCGTGTTGATACATAATCTCCATTTCTTCTACAGGACCATGACATTTTTGACACTCAATCCCTGCAACAGTAACGTGCTGAGAATGGTTGAAATATGCAAAATCCGGTAGGTTATGAATACGAACCCATTTCACAGGCTCAGTTTCGCCTGTATACGACTGCGTATTCTCATCCCAACCAACAGCTTTATAAAGCTTCTTGATTTCTCCGTCGTAAAATTCTTTGGAATACTCCTCAGTTGCTGTAGTTTCTGCGACTTCACTTATAGATTTATGGCAGTTCATACATACATTCAACGAAGGAATTCCAGAATGCTTGGAAACTCTAGCCGAAGAATGACAGTACTTACATTCTATCTGATTTTCTCCCGCGTGAATTTTATGAGAGTAGTGAATTGGCTGAATAGGCATATAACCCTGATCCACACCTACCTGCATAAAATAACCGTAAACAAAGTATCCACTAGCCAGCAGTAAGAATATCGCTGAAACCAGTACTAAAAATTGATTTTGTACAAAGGCTTTCCATAATGGAGTTCTCTTCTCTGCTTCTGGTAATTCCACTCCATTAGCTTCTGCAAAACTTCTAAGTGTTTTATTTACTAAAAACAACACTACAACCAGCATTAAGAACACCAAAGCCAAAGCAGCTAGAACTACGTTTGAAGAAACACCTGAACCTCCAGCTGAACCAGCAACAGGAGCTACAGTTGTAGCAGCAGGTAACGGCTCTGCTTTAGGCACCATTACATATGCCAAGATATTGTCAATATCTGTGTTTGTCAATTGAGGAAAAGCATTCATAGGAGTTTTGTTATACTCCTCCCAAATAGCAATAGCCTGAGCATCTCCTGATGCGATCAAAGCTGCACTATTTTTGATCCACGAATACAACCATTCTCTCTCATACTTATCTGCAACTCCAAAAAGAGCTGGCCCCGTCATTTTCTTGTAACGCTTGTGACAAGCAGCACAAAGCGATTTAAACAAAGCTTCTCCTTTTGCAACATCTCCACCACCATTAGTGGATTCAACAGCAGCAGCTTCCGTTGTTGCCGCTTCTTCCTGCGCAAAAACTGGATTCAATAAAGAGAATAAAAAAACAGTTCCTAGAAGTAGGAGTTTTGAGGCTGAATTTCGGTATTTCACCTGTTTCATATTATAAAGTAGAATTATCGTCTAAATTTTGGTATGGTTTTTTCATTATTCGTAAAAAATGATGTCAAAACCATGTCCATTTAATTCGTCAGCAAAAGTACTATAATAAGTCGATTTTAGAAATGTTAGCGAACTGTTAAGTGCTAATTTATAATAATTCTAAATAATATTTTTAAAGGAATTTGAGTTATTAAACTTTACCTTTGTGTCAAATCTATTTGTAATGAGAATTTTAAACAAAAAAAACAACCTTTTGCTATTAGGTTTTTGTTTTACAGGAATGACTTATTTAAGTGCTCAGGACTCCACAAATTTGGATAATCCAACTGTTTTTACCACAATAGAAATAGCCCCTCCTACAGAACCAACCGTTACTATCAATCAAGATCCCAGGATCAAACAGTTGCTTGATATTAAAACAAAAATGGATAAAGACGGGCTGCTAAGTGAGAATTATAGAATTCAGCTTTATAATGGAAATATGAATGAGGCTCAAAAAGTTCTACAAAAAGCAGAGACCACATTTCCTCAATGGAAAACAGACATTAAGTGGGAAACACCGGATTTTAAAGTGTGGATTGGCAACTATAGAAGTAAGTTAGAAATGGACAGAGCTTTGAAAGATATCAAAAAAGAATTTGCAGGAGCATTTCCTTTTAAGCCCGAAAAAAACTAAACCTTTCTGTTTAATATTTAAACGACAAAGCCTGATCAAAAGATCAGGCTTTGTCGTTTATAAAATGTAAGTATTTATAATTTCTTCTTCACAGCTACTTCCTGGAAGGATTCTATCACATCACCTATCTTGATATCATTATAATTCTTGACTTGCAATCCACAATCGTATCCTTTAGAAACTTCTTTTACGTCATCCTTAAATCTCTTTAAAGAAGCAAGCTCACCTGTATACACTACAACACCTTCTCGGATCAATCTTATCCCTGCATTTCGGATAATCTTACCTGTCTGAACCATACAACCCGCAATCGTACCTACTTTAGATATCTTGAAGGTTTCTCTAATCTCTGCAGTACCGGTAATTTCCTCTTTCATCACTGGAGAAAGCATTCCTTCCATTGCATCTTTTAGATCATTAATCGCATCATAAATAATCGAGTATGTTCTGATATCAATTTCCTCTTTATCAGCAACCTGTCGGGCATTACCGGCAGGCCTTACATTAAACCCGATTATAATCGCATCCGATGCTGATGCTAATAGCACATCGCTTTCTGTAATAGCTCCTACCGCTTTGTGTATTATATTTACGTGAATTTCTTCGGTTGATAGCTTTTGGAAAGAATCTGTCAACGCTTCTACCGAACCATCCACATCACCTTTAAGAATAATATTCAATTCTTTAAAGTCTCCGAGAGCAATTCGACGTCCAATTTCATCTAATGTAATATGTCTTTGTGTACGTACAGATTGTTCTCTATGCAATTGTGCCCTTTTTGAAGCGATATCTTTTGCTTCTCTTTCATCTTCGAGTACACTAAACTTATCACCCGCTTGAGGCGCTCCATCCAGACCCAATATAGACACTGGTGTTGAAGGTCCGGCTTCTTTTACGTCCTTCCCTCGTTCATCCTGCATTGCTTTTACCTTACCGCTATTCTTTCCTGCCAATACATAATCACCCACTTTCAGTGTACCGGTTTGCACAAGAATTGTAGAAACATATCCTCTACCTTTATCAAGAAAAGCTTCAACTACAGTTCCAGAAGCCAATCTATCAGGGTTTGCTTTTAATTCCAATATTTCAGCCTCTAAAAGCACTTTTTCTAAAAGTTCTTTCACTCCTTGACCTGTTTTGGCAGAGATATCGTGAGATTGGATTTTTCCACCCCAATCTTCTACCAATAAATTCATAGAAGCAAGCTTTTCTTTTATCTTTTCTGGATTAGCCTCTGGCCTATCCACTTTATTTATTGCAAAAACAATCGGAACTCCTGCCGCCTGGGCATGACTTATCGCTTCTTTCGTTTGAGGCATTACATCATCATCTGCAGCAATCACGATGATTGCTAAATCTGTAACCTGCGCACCACGTGCACGCATTGCCGTAAACGCTTCGTGACCAGGAGTATCTAGAAATGCTATTTTTTGTCCATTATCTAGCTGCACCCCATAAGCACCGATATGCTGGGTAATTCCACCACTTTCTCCTGCAATTACATTCTCTTCACGAATGTAATCCAATAAGGATGTTTTACCGTGATCAACGTGTCCCATCACTGTTACTATTGGCGCTCTGGAAACCAGATCTTCTGGTGCATCTACAATTTCTTCTATAGATTCTTCGATATCTGAGGTTACAAAATCTACCTCATAACCAAATTCATCTGCAACGATAGAAAGCGTTTCTGCGTCCAAACGTTGGTTCATTGTCACCATAATACCAAGTGACATACAAGCCGAAATCACCTTAGTTGTAGGCACATCCATCATAGTAGCCACTTCAGAAACAGTAACAAACTCTGTTACCTTAAGTACTTTACTCTCTTGTTCTTGTTGAGCTACATCATCCTCTGCCTTCTGACGGTGTTGATCCCTCTTATCTCTACGATATTTTGCAGCTTTGGATTTGTTAGATTTACCCTGTAGTTTTTCAAGAGTCTCTCTAACCTGCTTTTGTACTTCTTCTTCGCTTGGCTCTTCTTTAACAATAGCGGGTCTTTTTCCTTTTCCTGGACCACGATTACCCGGCCCTCTGTTTCCTGGACCACGATTTCCACCTTGTCTGTTTCCAGGACCACCAGGTTTAGATCCGCCATCCTTACTTATTCTTCTACGGCGTTTTTTTGCATCTCCGTCAGAAGATTTATCAGATTTATCTTCCTTCTTTTTAGCAGGTTTTTGAAATTTAGTTAAGTCAATTTTCTGACCTGTAAAATTAGGACCGTCTAATTTCTTGTATTGTGTTTCAACTTTTTCAGATTCTGCCTGAACTTCAGGTTCTTGAGTAGCTGAAGTATCTTTTTTAGAAGTTTGTTGCTCTGTAGGTTTTAAAGCTTTTTTCTGCTCTAAGTCGATAGCAGCCACTTTAGCTATTTTAATACCTTTCTTAGCAGGTCTATTTGAAACTATTTCAGGTTTCTTTTGTTCCTCTTTAACCTCCTCCTTTTTAGGAGTTTCTGTTACTGCTTTTTCTTTGGGCTGTTCTGCAGTTTCTTGTTTTTTATCCAACTCAATCTTCCCGACTTGTTTAGGTCCGGTTAATTGGGCTTTAGCTTTCACAACTTCACGAGCCTCAGCACGTTTACGTTTTTCTTCTTGTTCTGTCTCAATCTGTACTCGCAGTGCTTCTTTTTCTTTTCTTTTTTCCTCACCAACCTCTTTTGAAGCCACCTTTTTACTCTTATCTGTCTGGAATTCATCAAACAAGAGCTGATAGATCTCTGAAGAAATTTTTGTGGTAGGACGCGAGTCTATCTCATGACCTTTTGAATTCAAAAAGTCAACAGCCCGATCTAGCGAGATATTGAATTCGCGTAATACCTTATTTAATCTCATTGTTTTTGCTTCAGCCATAAATGCCTCTCTATTTTTTGCTCAAATATAAATTAATTGAAGTTATTAATCTTCAAATTCTGATTTTAATATTCTAATAACCTCACCAACAGTCTCTTCTTCAAGATCTGTTCTCTTTACTAAATCTTTAATGTCTTGCTCTAAAATACTTTTAGCGGTATCTAATCCTATTTTAGCAAACTCTTCTATAATCCAAGAATCAATCTCATCAGAAAACTCTGATAATTCTACATCTTCCTCAACACCTTCTCTAAACACATCAATCTCATAACCAGTCAATTGACCTGCTAATCGAATATTATGTCCTCCTCGTCCGATAGCCTTGGAAACCTCTTCAGGTTTCAACATTACCTCTGCACGATTGGCCTCTTCATCCAGTTTTATGGATGTAACCCTTGCAGGGCTGAGAGCTCTGGTAATGTATAATTGCAGATTATTTGTGTAATTGATGACATCAATATTTTCATTCCCTAATTCTCTCACGATTCCGTGGATACGAGATCCTTTCATACCTACACACGCTCCGACAGGATCTATTCTATCATCATAAGAATCGACTGCAACTTTTGCTTTTTCTCCAGGTATTCTTACTACCTTCTTCACTGTTATCAGCCCATCAAACACTTCAGGGATTTCTGACTCAAACAATTTCTCCAGGAATAAAGGAGATGTTCTGGACATAATGATTGCTGGTTTATTACCTTTCAGCTCTACAGACTCGATTACTCCTCGTACATTTTCTCCTTTTCTAAAAAAGTCTGAAGGTATTTGTCTGTCTTTAGGTAAAATAATCTCATTACCCTCATCATCCAACAAAATGATGGCTCTATGACGGATATGATGAACTTCTGCCGTGTATATTTCTCCTTCTAACTCTTTAAATTGCTTGTAAATATTGGTATTATCGTGTTCGTGTATTTTTGAAATCAGATTCTGACGTAGTGCCAGAATTGAACGCCTTCCTAGGTCAATCAATTTTACTTCTTGCGAAACATCTTCTCCTATTTCAAAATCAGGTTCTATTTTGCGCGCCTCAGAAAGTGATATTTCCTGATTTCCGTCTTCAACTTCTCCATCAGCAACTACAACACGATTCCTCCAAATTTCTAAATCCCCTTTATCAGGGTTTATAATGATATCGAAATTATCATCACTACCAAATTTCTTTTTTAGTGCATTTCTAAACACATCTTCTAAGATCGCCATCAGCGTAACACGATCGATTAACTTATCATCCTTAAATTCTGAAAATGATTCTATTAATGCGATATTTTCCATATCAATCTATAATTAAAATGTTATTATAACTTTTGCTTCTTGTATTTCGCTATACGAAATACTCGCTTCTTTAGTTACTGTTATTTTTCCTTTACCAACCGGTTTAGGCTCTCTTGTTTTCCAAACCAATGTTATATTGTCTTCAGTTGCAGCAGTTAACTCACCTTCTATGGTATCATTAATATCTGTTTTTACCTTAAGTTTTCTACCAATGTTTTTTTTATACTGACGCTTATGAGTTAATCCTTCTGAAACTCCGGCAGACATCACTTGTAAAGAAAAATCTTCTTCTTCTCGATCCAAATTATGTTCAATTGCCCTACTAACTGCGATACAATCTTCTACAGTAACGCCCTGATCACCGTCAATAATAATTTCAATACTATTTCCAGGATGTATCTTTTGCTCTATTAGAAACAGCGAAGGCTTTTCTAACAACGCTTCTTCTAATAAATTTTGAACTTTATCTTTTAACGACATAGGTAGATAAAAAGAGGGGACTTCTCGTCCCCTCCATCTGGTTTTTTAATTTCAACGGTGCAAAGATAGTAATAATATCTTAGATTCAAAATCTAGTTAAGTATGAATTTATTCGTAATTTTAAATAACTATTGGTGATTTACTACTTACTTAAGCTTAAATTCAGAATTAAAACCTATTTTATTAACATACTTCTTTTAAATTATAAGTAAATAATACAGAATCAATTAATTTTATTGACAATTATTTTAAACACACCTTAATCATGATTAAAAAAATTCTAGTACCTACAGATTTTTCCTCTCAAGCCGAAAGTGCTTTAAAAGTTGCTGCGCAAATTGCGAAAAAAAACAACTGTCAAATTTACCTTTTGCACATTTTAGAAATGCCCGTACATTTGGTTGACTTAATGTCATCTGGAGCATCGGCTCCTGCACCAGAAGCTATATTTTTTATGAAACAAACTCATAAGAAATTCGAGGAAGTCTTGGCTAGTGATTATTTACAAGGTTTGGAAGTATTTGAAACGGTTAGTTTTGAGGATGTTCTTAATGGGATTATGGATTCTTGTAAGAAAAACGATATAGATATGATCATCATGGGCTCTCACGGTTCTTCTGGTTTTGAAGAACTATTTATTGGGTCAAATGCAGAAAAAGTTGTTAGAACATCTGAAAAACCAGTACTTGTAATTAAAGAAGATTGTGATATATTTAGTATTAACGACTTGGTATACGCGACCAACTTCGATGATGAAGATAAACCATCCCTTATTGCAGCTTCAGAGTTTGCAAAACAACTGAACGCCAAACTGCACCTAGTATGGATAAATACTGCCAATAGTTTTAAGACTACTAGTCAAACTGAGCAAAAAATGAATGGAATGATTTCTGGCCTTCCTATTGAAAACTATACCTTAAACATTTACAACGACATTAATGTAGAAAAAGGAATTTTAAATTTTGCGGATTCTGTCAATGCTGGTCTTATTGGAATCAGCACACATGGAAGAAAAGGCTTGTCCCACTTTATCAACGGAAGTCTTGGTGAAGACGTGGTAAATCACGCAAAAAGGCCTGTGCTAACATTTAAGATCTAGTTACAAAAGTAAAAAATAAATACACAAAGGGGAGCGACGTACTTGTACTGCTCCCTTTTATATTGATCTAATAAAACCTCCCACAGACTTTGTATAGTATAAGCTCTGTATTACACTCAGGATAAATCTTAGACACCTGACAGTAATAATGCACTGATTTTCATTATTACACCTTTAACTCTACTAATAAAAAAAGGAACAACTTTAAATTAGCTGCTCCTTTTATGTTGGTCTACTAGGGCTCGAACCTAGACTCTTCTGGACCAAAACCAGACGTGTTGCCAGTTACACCATAGACCAATGCATCTTTGCGGGTGCAAATTTAATACATTCTTTTTGCCCTGCAAATATTTTTTACAAAAAAATACACTTGGTGCATTTTTTAACAATTAAACAAGGATGAATTAAACCGTATATCACTTAAAATATAAACTTCTGTTAAGCGTTTGCTAAAAAAACCAATAGAGAAGTATTTTTATTACTAAATTCGCCACACTTTATATAACAGAAATATCTTATGAACACATTCAACTTTAAAAAGTGGAATAAAATATTAGGATGGTTAGTTTTTACCATTGCATTGTGCGTTTATTATCTTACCGTAGAACCGACTGCTAGTTTTTGGGACGCTGGTGAATATATAGCTACCTCATCTAAGTTACAGGTAGGACATCCTCCCGGAGCTCCTTTATTTCAAATGATCGGAGCTTTTGCTTCAATATTTGCGTCGGATTCCACTCAGATAGCGTTTGTAGTGAATATGACTTCTGCTTTTGCGAGTGCATTTGCTATACTTTTTATGTTTTGGTCCATAACAATTTTAGTTCAAAAGCTAATTATTAAAGAAGAAGAATTCACTGAAGGTAAAGCCTTAGCTACTCTTGGAAGTGGATTAGTGGGTGCATTGGCATTTGCCTTTACAGATAGCTTCTGGTTTAATGCAGTTGAAGCTGAAGTGTATGCCATGGCCACCTGTATTTTATCGGTACTTTTCTATCTGGGGTTACTTTGGGAAAGAGATATGCATAAGCCAAGAGGAAACCGCTGGTTGATTTTGATTGCATTTATTGCAGGACTTTCTTTTGGAGTTCACTTCATGGGGTTACTTTCGATACCTGCCATAGGATTGCTTTATTACTTTAAAAATTACAAAGTCACCGTTAAAAACTTCATCATTGCCAATATTGTAGTAGTTGCGATACTTTTATTTATTTTCAAATTATTACTCCCTTCTACTTTAAAGTTATTCGGATGGTTCGAAGTAACCTTTGTAAATAGCTTAGGAATGCCTTTCAATTCTGGAACCATATTTTTAGCCTTAGCGATTGCTGTAGCATTTTACTACATTTTAAAATATACCCGAAAGAAAGCTTATCCTCTGATTAACTCAGCCGTTTTATGTGTGCTTTTTATATTTATCGGTTTCTCTTGTTGGATTATGTTACCAATCAGAGCAAATGCAGGAACAGTTATCAACGAAAATAACCCAAATAATGCTCGTGAATTACTTGCCTATTACAATTTGGAACAATATCCAGAAACTCATTTATTTTATGGACCACAATTTACAGAAATATATGCAGGGTTAGATGAAGACAATCCCTATGAAGACGATAAACCCAAATATGAAAAAAATCTGAAAACGGGAAAGTATGACATCGTAAATGACTGGAAAAATGCCAAGCAAAATATTGATGATGATCATAAGGCTTTTCTTCCAAGAATGTGGAGCACTGAGCATATCGCTAACTATATGGATTTTACCGGTCCCATTAGATTTACCATAAAGCCAGAGTACCAGGATGAATCTGAATTATTAGAAGCGGTAACTCAATTTAGAAGAGAATATGCTGTTGGAAAACTTGACAATGATGATTACAACAAATTTTTACGCTCTTTTGGAGATTATTTAGATATTGAAAAACCTTCTTTTGCTTCTAATATCCGATACCTAATAGAATATCAAATGGGATATATGTACTGGAGATATTTTATGTGGAATTTTGTTGGACGACAAGATGACAATCAAGGAAAATACACAAATTTAGAAGGAAACTGGTTGAGCGGTATTAAATTTATAGATGAACTGCATCTTGGATCCCAAGATAATTTACCAAGTGACGTAACTAAAAATAAAGCACGTAACACCTATTACTTCTTACCATTACTACTTGGACTTATCGGATTTGTGTTTCAAATGCAACGGGACAAAAAGAATTTCTGGATCTTATTGGTCTTTTTCTTATTTACCGGTTTAGCGTTAAAAATATATCTTAATGAACGTCCTTTTGAACCAAGAGAAAGAGATTATGCATTGGTGGGATCTTTTTATGTTTTCGCAATTTGGATTGGTTTTGGTGTTTACGCTTTATTTGATTTACTCAAGAATTCGTTAAAACCCAAGTTACTAGCCCCTATAATAACGGTTGTATGTCTACTTGCTGTACCAACTCTATTAGCCTCAGAAAACTGGGATGACCACGATCGTTCCAATAGATATACTGCTCAGGCTATGGCCAAAATGTATCTTCAATCTTGCCAACAAGATGCTATTCTTTTTACAATAGGAGATAATGATACATTTGCGCTATGGTATGCTCAGGAAATAGAAGGATATCGAACAGATGTGCGAACCGTGAATACTAGCTTATTTGCTACAGATTGGTATATCGATCAGATGAAACGCGCGGCATATGATGGCAAACCTATTCCGTCTCAACTGACACACGATTTCTATAGATTTGGGAACAATGATGCTATTTACTATAAACCCATAACCAGAGATACCATTCCCATAAAAACTTGGATGGATTGGATACAAAGTGACAAAAAAGAAACTAAAGGAGATCTACAAAATGGGAAACAGGTGAATACGTTCCCTTCTAAACATATCAGAATTCCGGTTAACAAAGAAGCGGTCCTTCGAAATGGAATCGTTCCTCAAAAAGATGCTGATCTTATTGTACCATATATAGACATCCATCTTAAAGGAGATTTGTTATTTAAGAATCGTCTACTCATGCTCGATATTATTGCAAATAATAATTGGGAAAGACCTATCTATTTTACCGGTGGTAGTTTTGGGGATGATGATTACTTATGGATGAAAGACTATCTTCAATTGGATGGTGTCACTTACAAATTGGTTCCAATCAGAACACCTATAGACAAACGAAACCCGTATGATATGGGACGTATCGATACAGATGTAATGTATAAAAACGTAACAAGCTGGGATTGGGGAAACAGTGAAGACCCAAATATCTATCACGACCCGGAAACACGTAAAAATGCTATAACCTATAGAAGCAACCTTGCTAGATTAGTTGAAGCACTTCTCAATGAAGGCAAGAAAGAAAAGGCCGAAGAGATTCTTGACTTGGGAATGGAAAAAATGCCTATTGAATTCTATGAGTATTACACCCTGTTAGAACCATATGTGACCGGATACTATGAGGTTGGAGAAAAAGAAAAGGCACGTGAGCTATGGAATAAAATTGCTAAGAAATATCAAGAGCAATTAACCTATTTCGGAAGCCTAACACTAGAACAACAATATGAATATGCTAGTGAAATTGTAAGTAATGTAGAAAGGTATCGAAGTGTGGTGGATTTATTATTGATCAATCAGGACAGAGACATGATTGAAGAAAAAGCAGAAGAATTTAATAGGTATCTTCGCCTATTTACCAGACTTTATTCTGAAGACGAGGAATATGATAATCCGGATACACTAGAACGAAAAGAACAAGATCTGGAAAAAGAATTTTTAGATAGCCTACAATCACTTGATACGTTAGAAAATACATCAAATTAGTAAATTAGTAGGGTCTTATAATTGCATAAGACCCTTTTTTCATATTTAATTTGGATATCATACCCACTAAAACACCTAACAGTGTTAAACTACTGTTCCCAAATTACGTCTGGGATTTTTATACAAAGGATGAGACAAAGATATATCTTACCTTTGACGATGGACCTATTCCGGAAGTTACTGAATTTGTATTGGACCAACTTAAACGTTTTAGAGCAAAAGCTACATTCTTTTGTATTGGGGAAAACATAGAAAAACACCCTGACATTTTTAAAAAAATCATTGCGGCCAATCATAGTATCGGAAATCATACCATGAATCACTTAAAAGCCAGAAAAAATGATCTTTCGACATATATAAAAAACACTTTGGATTGCGAAAAGAAAATCGCTGAACATTTAACAACAGAAAATAAGCTTTTTAGACCTCCCTATGGACAACTTAGCAAATCCAAACTAACAGAGCTAAGAAACCTTGGATACCAAATTATTCTATGGGATGTGTTATCTAAGGATTGGGATAATAAAGTATCTCCAGAAGAATGTTTTCGCAACGTTACCAATAATACTAAAAAGGGTAGTATCATTATTTTTCACGATAGTATAAAAGCATTCAGAAATCTAAAATACACTTTGCCAAAAGTATTGGAATATTTTACAGAAAAAGGATATATTTTCGAAAGTATTTAGAAAGTGAGGGGTCTCAAAAACTAAACATATTCTTTCATTAGACCGATAAGCGTATTAGCGTCCTGCTCCCCACTCTGTCTCCAGACCATTTCTCCTTTTTTATAGATCATCAGGGTTGGAAGGCCTTTGATTCTTAGAGCTGTCGCTAATTCTTCGTTTTTATCCACGTCTATTTTTATCACCTTAGCCTTATCACCAAGAGCAGCGGCCACGTCTCTTAGTACGGGATGCATAGAAACGGAAGGCTCATTCCATTCTGTATAAAAATCCAGCAAAACAGGGACATCAATACCAATTAACTCTCCAAACTTTGACATGTTTTAAAAATTTTATTTTCTTACGTTAGTATACTAACGAATAAAGCTTCAATATAATTGTAAATATAACATTTTCTATGAATTAAGTGGGCTTGGAACCTTTTCTCAACTCTATAACGGTTATTTCAGGCCATATCCCAACTCTACCAGGAAAGGCATGAAAGCCAAAACCTCTATTTACATTGAGATAACGTCCCATTTCATCATACATACCAGCCCATTGTTTGTACACATATTGAACCGGACTCCATTTCAAAAAACCTGGGATTTCTATACCAAACTGAAATCCGTGCGTATGACCGCTTAGCGTAAGATGATAGTGATCATCATGTTTTTTCACCTCGTATTCCCAATGGGAAGGATCATGGCTTAATAGAATCTTAAAATCATCTTTAGAAACACCCTCTGAAGCCTTGGCTAGATCTCCGGCTTTTTTAAAATTATGCCCCCAATTTTCAACTCCAACAATCGCAATACGCTCACCGTCTTTCTCTACAAAAGCATTTTCATTAAGTAATAATCTAAAATCAATTTTGGCGTGTACCTCCTTTATGGCCTCGAAATTAGCAGCTTTTTCTTCTTCTGTGTCCCAAGTTACATATTCACCATAATCATGATTACCCAAAATAGAATACTTTCCGTAAGATGGCTTTTTCAATCCTTTAAAAGTATCTATCCAATCATCCATCTCACTTGCCATAGTATTGACAATATCCCCGGTAAAAACCAACAAATCTGTTTGTTGTTGGTTGATTAGATCCACAGCATATTCAATTTTGGCAACTTCGTCAAAACTACCCGAATGTATATCAGAAATTTGAGTCAATCTAAATCCATCAAATGCACGAGGTAAATCATCAAAATAAAGAACGTGATTAATTACTTTAAAGTTATATTTCCCCCTGAATATCCCATGAACCAATCCCGCAAAAGGTATCGCAGCAACTCCCAATGCGATTTGACTGACAAACTTCCTTCTATCAGGTAAATATTGAGTAGCACTTCCATCAAAAAATGTATTTGTCAAATAGGTATATCCTGCAATACATAATCTGATAATATCTTCTCCAAACATGAACAACACTAAAATCAACTTAGGTACTAGAGTCACCAACAATAAACCGCTAGCTCTGAGAGAGTATTTTGTAGGGCCTACGCTTCTGTCATAATTGGCAAAAACATAGATCACATACCCTATAATGCACAATGAAAGTATCAAATACATTATCTGGAACCACTGATTTTTTGTTACAGTCCTTACTACCTGATAGGCATATATTTCGATGAGTACATATAATATTACGGGAATGATCCAGCGCATAAAACCTGTGAAATTTATTGAACAAACAAAACTATCCTACCTTTTATCAATCCCGCCTATATTTAAGTAAAAATTAACGAATTAGGAACGAATCAAAAGAAAATTGACTAATTAAATAATCTCCTATTGGTATAACACTATAAATCTTAGAATTTTCTTTCATATGTAAATTTTTTATTCGTACCTTCGTCGTACCATTTAATTATGGGGATTTACAAAAAAAATCTACAATATTTAGAAAATATTACTATCGTATTTATAGCAATTGATAACATTGTTATCAATTTTATTTTGGGGCGAAATGCCGTCATTCATTGACGGCATTTCTTATTTAGTAAATTTTCAATCCATTTTCATTAATCTTCTTTTTATATTGCATTTATAAAAACTAAACATATATCATGTCACAAAAACGTCTTTTCCTCCTGGATGCCTATGCGCTAATTTTTCGAGGCTATTATGCTCTAATAAAAAATCCAAGAATCAATTCTAAAGGTCAAGACACCTCTGCAATAATGGGTTTTATGAATTCTCTATTTGATGTAATAAAAAGAGAAAATCCGGATCATCTTGCGGTTGCTTTTGATAAAGAAGGCAGTAAAGATCGAGTAGAAATATTTCCAGAATATAAAGCCAACAGAGATGAAACTCCAGAAGCTATCAAAATTGCCGTTCCTATTATTCAGCAAATATTAAAAGCGATGCATATCCCCATAATTGAGAAAGCTGGTGTAGAGGCTGATGATCTAATCGGAACCATAGCAAAACAAGCTGAAAAAGAAGGATATCAAACCTATATGGTAACCCCGGATAAAGATTACGCTCAATTGGTGTCTGAAAACATCTTTATGTATCGCCCTGCACGAATGGGGAACGGTATTGAAATTTGGGGCATTCCAGAAGTACAAAAAAAGTTCGAAGTAGAGCGTCCGGAGCAGGTAATTGATTATTTGGGAATGATGGGAGATGCTGTTGATAATATTCCCGGATTGCCGGGTGTTGGAGATAAAACTGCAAAAAAGTTTATAGCCGCATATGGATCTATGGAAGGACTCTTTGAAAATATCGATCAACTGAAAGGCAAAATGAAGGAGAAAGTAGAAGCGAATAAAGAATTGGGGCTTCTTTCTAAAAAATTGGCAACTATTCTACTGGATTGTGATGTAACTTTTGATGCTAAAGACTATGAAATCTCAACTCCGGATGCTAAAAAAGTAGAGGAAATTTTTTCAGAATTAGAATTTAGAAGATTAACAGATCAATTTAATAAAATATTCTTCCCTTCAGATAGTTCTGCGTCAACTTCTAATACGACCTCAACTTCAAAAAAACATGCTGAACAAGCTGGTGCAGGACAATTTTCATTATTTGGTGATCAACAAGAATCCTCTGGAGGAACAGACTCTTTTTCAGGCAGAAAAAGCATTTCAAATACAGAACATTTTTATCAGTGTGTCCAGCCAGGAATGGCAATGAAATTATTTCTTCAGAACCTTCTAAAACAAGAGAATGTTTGCTTTGATACAGAAACAACTGGCCTAGATGCTCTTACTGCAGAATTAGTTGGTATTGCTTTTTCTTGGGAAGCAGGAAAAGGATTTTACATTCCGTTTCCTGAGGATCGAAATGAAGCGCAGGAACTTATTGAACAGCTGAGACCATTTTTTGAAAATGAAGATATTACCAAAATTGGTCAAAACTTAAAATACGACATAAAAGTATTAGCCAAATACAGCCTTGAAGTAAAAGGAAAACTTTTCGATACCATGCTAGCTCATTATCTTATCAATCCTGATATGAGACATAATATGGATGTACTTTCTGAAACATATCTGAACTATACACCTGTTTCTATTACAGAATTGATAGGGAAAAAAGGAAAAAACCAGCTATCGTTTAGACAGGTTCCTCAGGATCAGCAAACAGAATATGCTGTAGAAGATGCTGATATCACATATCAATTAAAGGAACATTTTACTCCAGAGCTTAATGAGGCCAATATCCTATCTTTATTTGAAAACATTGAAATTCCTTTACTAAGGGTGCTTGCCGACATGGAAATCGAAGGAATCAATTTAGACAAAGAATTTCTGGAATCCCTTTCTGAAGAATTAGATAATGATATCAAAACGTTAGAATCTAAAATCTATGAGGAAGCTGGAGAAGAATTCAATATTGCATCACCGAAACAGCTAGGAATTATTCTGTTTGAGAAGATGAAATTGGTAGACAAACCAAAAAAAACCAAAACAGGACAATACTCTACGGCAGAAGATGTGCTTTCTTACCTGGCTAAGGATCACGAAATCATTCAAAACATATTAGATTATCGCGGATTAACCAAACTAAAAAGCACCTATGTAGATGCATTACCAAATCAGGTAAATGAGGTTACAGGACATGTTCATACAGATTATATGCAAACTGTAGCCGCTACCGGTCGATTGAGCTCTAACAATCCTAATTTACAGAATATACCTATCCGAACAGAGCGAGGCAGGCAAGTGAGAAAAGCATTTGTACCCAGAAATAACGAATATACTTTGCTAGCAGCAGATTATTCTCAGATAGAATTACGAATCATTGCAGCACTGAGTGAAGAAGAAACTATGATCAACGCTTTTAAAAATGGAGAAGACATTCACGCTTCTACCGCTTCAAAAGTATTCAATGTAGCAATTGAAGAAGTGACAAGAGAACAACGTAGTAATGCCAAGACTGTTAACTTTGGAATTATCTATGGGGTTTCTGCCTTTGGACTAAGTAATCAAACAGACCTTTCCCGAGGTGAGGCTAAAGAATTGATTGACACATATTACAAAACCTACCCCAAACTTCGCAATTATATGAGTGAACAGGTAGATTTTGCAAGAGAGAATGGTTATGTACAAACAGTGTTGGGAAGACGCCGTTATTTAAAAGATATCAACTCTGCAAATGCCGTTGTAAGAGGAGCTGCAGAACGAAATGCTGTAAACGCTCCAATTCAGGGTAGTGCAGCCGATATTATAAAAATCGCCATGATTAATATTCATAAGAAACTAAAAGAAGGTAATTACAAAACCAAAATGCTACTCCAGGTACATGATGAATTGGTTTTTGACGTTTACAAACCTGAATTACAGAATATGCAGTCCCTTATAAAAACAGAAATGGAAAATGCTTATCAACTTGCTGTGCCACTAGATGTTGATTTAGGATTAGGTGATAATTGGCTAGAAGCTCATTAAAACTGTAACTACTTTCAATTATTACATACTGATATATTAAATTAACAAACCAATCATTATTTATTTTTATGGAACAACTATTTACACTCGATAGTTTATTTACCCTATGTATGCTGGTTTTACTACAAGCAGTATTAGGTTTTGACAATCTTTTATACATTTCTTTAGAATCCAAAAAAGCACCTTCAGACAAACAAAGTTTTGTTCGAAAAATGGGTGTAGGACTTGCGATTATACTTCGTATTGTGCTACTTTTTGTTCTCATGTCATTGATTCAATTTTTTCAAGATCCTTTTTTAAGTTTACATAATAATAGTATCATTGAATTCGAATTTAATGTCCACAGTATTATCGTGCTAGCAGGTGGTGTATTTATAATTTATACAGCTATAAAGGAAATCTGGCATATGATGTTACTTAATGAACATGAGGAAACTCATAAAGATGTCCACAAAGGATCTACCAACAAGATCATTTTTTGGATCGTGATCATGAACCTGGTATTTTCTTTTGATTCTATTTTAAGTGCTATGGCATTGACCAGTCATATGGAATATGTTCCTCAATTAATTTTAATGTCTATCGCTATCATTGTGGGAGGTATTTTAATGATCGTTTTGGCTGATAAGGTGTCTAATTTCCTTCAGAAAAATAGAATGTATGAAGTGTTAGGACTTTTCATATTGTTCATCGTAGGAATTATGTTATTATCTGAGGGTGGTCATTTAGCACATTTACATTTATTTGATAATGCCATTACGCCAATGAGCAAAACAACCTTTTATTTTGTTATCATAGTCTTAGTAATTGTAGACATTGTACAAGGACGCTATCAAAAGAACTTGTTAGCTCAGAAAAAACGTAATGAAGCGATGATTAAAAGTAAGGATACATAATAATTTTTAAAAATGTAGAATTTATAAAAAAAGCTTCTTTACAAGAAGCTTTTTTTAATATTACATCTATTCCTGAGAACTATTGTCTTGTAAAAATCAATGCAACTTCGCCCAAGTCTTCTACCACATCTGTAAAAGACAAACTAGTCTCAGTTAAGGTAATTGTTACTGTTCTAGGATCCATTCCGTTAGCCTCAAATGTTAGTTGATCACCTTCTAGGCTCCAAGTTCCTGTTTCTGTAAGAGTCATACCAGTGCAGCTTGCTGTTACTACAGGTGGCACTCCTAGTTCTACATTTACATCAAGCTCACTTGCAGTCTGATCATAAGTGTTATCATCATTTACTACGATCATATCTTCAAAACAGGGTAGCTCATCTAGTAAGTTAGAAGAAGCTGATCCGTTCATATCAAGATCTAAAGGTAAAGCTCCGGATGCAGAAGTAAGCTCCCAAGTACCAACGAGCGAAACAGTATCCGGGCTAACATCACCTCCATCATCATCATTACTACAAGAAGTAAAAACTAATGCAAATGAGATTAAAAAAAGAAAAAAATTGTGTTTCATAATTTGAGTTTTAATTACTAACGGTTTGTTGTGAAATATTAGTGTATACAAAATTACTCTACACCTCTATGAAATAAATAATATTTGTACTTACCTTTCTTTAGTTGCAGTAAAAAAATCATAATAGTTCAAAAACGTAGGAATAACAGGTCCATTAAAAGGGTTAGGGCCATTAAACAACACACATATACCGATCTTATTTTCTGGATCAACCATTAACTGTGTTTTGTATTCATTTACATTTCCGCCGTGGTAAATGATGGTTCTGTTTCTATAATCCAACACTCTCCAACCCTTGGCATAGTATGAATCCGTAACACCATCCCACAAATTCACGTACGTATCCTTTTGGCTTGTACAGATCATTGGATTAAAAATCTCTGTTAGACTCTCTTGCGAAATAATATCTGGTCGATACCCTAATAACACCTTTAAATACTCTGCCATATCCGAAATTGAAGCATTAATTCCACCGGCAGCCGCTACATTGTAATAGTTTTTATGCAGATCAGTAAGATAATACTTCTTTGAATAATGATTCCATTTATGAGGTAAAGCAACATTAGAATTGTTCTTAATATCTTCATACGTACTGGAGGCATTTTTCATTCCAGCCGGCACAAACAATCTTTCCTTAAGCAGGGTATCAAAAGATTTTCCGGTAGCATTTTCCATCATCTTCTCAACCACCGAAAAAACAGCATTTTGATATTCATAGTCGGTTCCTTCTCTGGCAACAACTCCATTTCTTTTAAAATTGGAAATAATACTATTTAAAGACAACCCCCTGTGGATAAGCTTGGAATTTGAGTATTTATATAAGCCGGCAGTGTGAGATAAAAGATGATTTACTTTTAGCCTTCTTGCTTGTGCTTTGTCTTTTAAATCAAAATTACTAACAGACTCTTTTACTCCCTGATCCCACGTCAGCTCCCTATTATCAACCAGATTTCCGGCAAGAACTGAGGTTACTCCTTTGGATAAGCTGGCGATTCTAAACACTGTGTTTACATCTACGGAATCTGTGGTATGAATTTCTTTTACTCCAAAACCTTTTTTATAGATAACAGTAGAATCTTTAACAATCACTATAGCTGCTCCAGGACATTCTGAGATATTAAAATTTGTAGCAAAAAATTTCTCATAATGATCCAGAAAGAAGGATAAAGAATCTGTTTTTGAAACCGCAGGTTCTTGCACAACTATTACTTCCTTTTCATTAGTTTTAGAAGTAGTACAACCAATGATTAAAAACGAAATAAAAAGTCCTAGAAAGTTTTTCATACATCAACACTATAAACCGCTGCAAAATACATGTAAAAAACTTTTATGTAAAAAATCTAAGTCCCTTTTTATAATTTATAATACAAATCTATAGGTCGCCTTAATTAAAAATGTGTTTTCTGGTTGCTGTCCTAAAATCTGATTGTCTAAACTCCTGAATAAATGATCCCTCGGATCTCCAAATCCGGTAACACCTTGGGACCAGACCAAGAAAATTTCTGAACCAGGAATGTACTCCCATCTTACTACCAGATTAGAGCGAAACTGTACAAATGCAAAATCAGGATTACTAATGGTGTAATCCACTGTTCCATCTCTATTTTCATCTATAGAATATACATCATCAGCAAATGAAATCTGATTATTATCATACAAAGTTACTCTTTCGTTTAAATCAGACGCAATAGGATTATTCACATAATTAAAATCTGTGTAGGTGCCTCTGGAAATAAAGGGCTGTCCATAATATTGAATAGTTAGATTAGGATTTATATTATAATTTAAGCGAATACTTGCGCTTAAGGTCTGTTGATCTATCCTTGCAGTAATATAACGAGGTGTTCCGTCAAAATCTGTCTCGGTTACATATTGAGTCTTGTTGGGGTTTTTCTCAAACTCCGGATCTATAGACATACTAAATGCATCAAATGGTTGATATCGCATGCGTAACACGTATCGATGAAACGTAAAATTATTTTGTCGAGCACCAGAATTCACATATCCCATCGTGAAATTAAACTTCTTTCTACTATCCGAGCCAAAAAATAGAAAAGCAAAATTCTCTTCAGAAAAACGCCATCTTGGACCTCCTCTTAAGATAGTGTTTGTATAAATCCTAGGCTTATGAGCAGCTCCCACTTCTGTCCACCAGTTATTCTGGTAATTAATATAGCCATTAAACTCATATTGGATTCTGTTATAATTCCCTTCAAAATCAAAAGCAGACGATTGCTCAAAATTTACATTAGCTCTTCTATAAAATTTTGTAGGTTTTAAAAAAAGATAACGAACATTCGCAAATTGCCTGATATCATCAGCTTGCCTTAAGAATCCAACGTCATTCAATTCTAATTCTGGAGATCTCCAGAACACGCCTGCAGTATATCTCCAGTTTCCCCCACCAGATTTACCTCCTATTAGTTTTCCTCCTGTTCCGGTAAGGGATGTTCTATTTGGATCTACTTCTACATGATCTGCATCTACCCTCTGAAATAGGTGCGTTAACTCATTCTGTGTTGCTGTAATAGCTTCTTTAGATCCTTCTACGTGACTTGTTACAATGTTTCCTTCAATAAAATATTTTCTATCTTTCCAGTTATGTCTAAAATCCAATCCACCAGTATAGGCCGATTTCCTTAAAAAGTTTAAATTATTTTCTCTCAGCCCAACCAGTTCTGAAGTCTCATCTGTATCAGGATTATCATAATCTATATTCAATATATCACCCAGATTTCGATTTGTGGCTGTAAAAATACCTCCTATATAGCTATTACGATCATTAAAATCCTTCTGCACTCTTCCCACAAAATAATTCGTTAATGGTTCCACTATGGTCTCCCTTCTATTCCCATCGGCATCTTCGATCTTCGCGATTTCTCTTTCAGTTATACTTTCCAGCACTCCAATTGACCAACCGTCTTTGGTTTTACCACTAAATTTTGCCGCACCCAAAATCGTCGTATTAGTCGGTCGATCAATAAACTCTGTATTGATAGGACTCGAACCCACAGAACCTTGTGGACTTCTACCAATTCTCCTAGAATAAAAAACATTATCCTGGCCGTTAGCAAAACGATAATCAAAAATATTTTTGTTTTCAACGAAGAAAGGACGTTGTTCTCTAAAGAAAATTTGAAAGCCATCTAAGGCAATAGCTGCAGGATCTGCTTCTACCTGACCAAAGTCGGGATTGACAGTCAAATCCATGGTAAGATCATTGGTTATTCCAATTTTCGCATCAAGACCACCGTTCAATTTAAAATTGTCTCCATCTCTAAACGGGTTTCCATCTTCTTCAGGAAAAGTATCATATTGCACCACACCAAAAGGCTGAACCTCTAGTTGTTTCTGTGGTTCAATATCAATTAATCCTCTTAATTCTCCAAACTCACTCACCCATCCAGGAGCATCCTGTGGAATTCTTTGCCATACAGATCTCTCTTCTTTTCTAAAAAACCGCCTAGTTAACTGAAGCCCCCAAACCTGCTCTTTACTTTTTCCAAACTTTAATTGACTTAAAGGAATTTTAACTTCAGCAGTCCAGCCCTTATCATCAATGTTGGTAGCCGTGTACCAGATAGGATTCCAACTACCATCCCAATTATTACCGTTATCAGAAATAAATTCATCTCCTTTTACACCTGCTGCGGTAATGGTAAATGAAAAACCAGTTCGCTTGTCGTGATAACTATCCAGGTTAACTTCTACCCAATCTCCTGCAAAACCATCTCTTCTTGACAGGCGTTTTTCTATTTTATCAGGCTCACTATCGTAACATCGATAAGCGATATATAAATATTTCTGATCGTATAAGATTTTAAATTTTGTTTGTTCACTGGGTGGAGTATTTTCATCGGGTTGATTCTCTATGAAGTCTCCAGACCAAGCTACCAAATCCCAGCTTGGTTCTTCAATAATCCCATTAATTGTTGGTGCTTCTAATCCATTGAGAGGTTTGGTTGTATAGACCCTCTTTTTTACACTAGTAGAGTCCTGTGCATTCATAAATAAAGTAAAAAGGGTTACCCCCATTACCTGGATAATGCTTTTCATGTTGATTAGTTTTGTTGATTGATGTTTAATAGAGGACATAAATTATGAATCTTTGTCACAGTTATCTTTCTTATTTAATAAAATATTAACACGAAAAGCAATTTTTGTTTAGCACAACGCTAAAAATTTCATTAGAAGATTGATGTATCTGAAAACCAATGGATCATAGTTATAAAATAATATCCATACCTATTTGCTATCTAAATATATAATTGTACATTTGCACCCCTATTTTATATAGGAAAGGAATGTTTAATTAGTAAAATTAGTTAGTGTGGACACATTAAGTTACAAGACAGTATCTGCCAATAAGGCAACCGTTTCTAAGGAATGGGTACATATAGATGCTGAAGGACAGACTTTAGGACGTCTATCTTCTGTAGTAGCAATACTATTGAGAGGAAAGCATAAGCCTAACTTTACCCCACACGTTGATTGCGGTGACAATGTAATTATTACAAATGCCGAAAAAATCAACTTAACAGGAAAAAAGTGGACAGATAAATCATATATCCGTCATACTGGTTACCCTGGAGGGCAAAGAAGTCTTACTGCTCAGGAGTTATTTGACAAAAACCCAGAGCGTTTAATCGAAAAAGCGGTTAAAGGAATGTTACCTAAAAACAAATTAGGAGCAGAATTATTCCGCAATTTAAAGGTATATGCCGGAGCCAATCACAACCAAGATGCTCAGCAGCCAAAAACTATTAACTTAAACGAATTTAAGTAATGGAAGTTATTCACAAAATTGGCCGAAGAAAAACGGCTGTAGCTCGAGTTTACCTTAAAGAAGGTTCCGGAAAAGTTACGATCAACAAAAAAGATCTTAACGACTATTTTCCTACTGCTACATTACAATACAAAGTGAACCAACCTTTTTCTCTAACAGACAATGAGGGTAAGTTTGATGTAAATGTAAATGTATATGGTGGTGGTATCACAGGACAGGCTGAAGCTGTTCGACTGGCAATATCCAGAGCAATGTGTGAGTTAGACCAAGAAAACAGAGCAATCCTTAAACCAGAAGGTTTATTGACCAGAGACCCAAGAATGGTAGAGCGTAAAAAATTCGGACAGAAGAAAGCTCGTAAGAAATTCCAGTTCTCTAAACGTTAATTTATTAAAACAGTATTTGTTGTTATCCCCGTAAGGGAGTTAGTTTAGCATCTAAATACTCAAGGCCGTATCAAAATGATAGCCACTTGGGTATTGCTAATTCAACAGAACGTAAACTATTACAAAAATGGCAAACAATATCGAAGTAAAAGACTTACTTGATGCAGGTGTACATTTTGGTCACCTGACGAGAAGATGGGATCCTAATATGGCACCATATATTTATATGGAGCGTAATGGAATTCACATCATCAATCTATATAAAACAGCTGCAAAGATTAATGAGGCTAGTGAAGCTTTAAAGAAAATCGCGGCATCTGGTAGAAAAATCCTTTTCGTTGCTACCAAAAAACAAGCGAAAGAAATCGTTGCTGAGAAAGCAGCAAAAGCTAACCAACCATACATCACAGAAAGATGGCCTGGTGGTATGCTTACCAACTTTGTTACTATTCGTAAAGCAGTTAAAAAAATGGCTTCTATCGATAGAATGAAGAAAGATGGCACTTTCAACACTTTATCTAAGAAAGAGCGTTTACAAGTAGATCGTTTAAGAGCTAAATTAGAAAAGAACCTAGGCTCTATATCTGATATGACTCGTCTACCTGGTGCATTATTTGTAGTAGATATTACTCGAGAACACATTGCAGTAAAAGAAGCTCAAAAATTAAACATTCCAATTTTTGCAATGGTTGATACGAATTCTGACCCACGTCAGGTACAGTATGTAATCCCTGCAAACGATGATGCTTCTAAATCTATTGACAAAGTAATGACTTATGTAAGTGATGCTATTATCGAAGGATTAAGCGAAAGAAAAGCTTCAAAAGAAACACCTAAAGCAGAAGCTCCAGCCAAAGCTGAAAAAGCAGCTGCACCACCAGTTGCAGAAGCTCCAGCAAAAACAGAGGAAGCACCAGCGGTTACTGAAGCTGCTAAGCAAGAAGAAGAATAAACATTCATTGATTGCTTTCAATCATTAAAAATTATAAAGTTAAAGTCTAAGCATTACAGCTCAACTTTAATATAAAATTAATGAGTCGTTTAGTTCTTTACTTTCGTAGTAATCATAACTAAACGACTTATTTTTTTACACAAACACATTAAATATTTAAAGATATGGTTAAGATAACCGCCGCAGAAGTTAATAAATTAAGAAAAGCTACAGGAGCAGGAATGATGGACTGCAAAAAAGCATTAGTTGAAGCTGAAGGAGATTTCGACAAAGCAATAGATGTATTACGTAAAAAAGGACAAAAGGTCGCTGCTAAAAGAGCAGACCGTGATTCTTCTGAAGGAGCTGCTATTGCAAAAATTAATGCAGACAATACTGTTGGCGTTGCTATAGTTCTAGGTTGTGAAACAGA
The DNA here is from genome assembly GCF_042434905.1 of Aquimarina besae. Taxonomy (NCBI): domain Bacteria; kingdom Pseudomonadati; phylum Bacteroidota; class Flavobacteriia; order Flavobacteriales; family Flavobacteriaceae; genus Aquimarina; species Aquimarina besae. Next base: position 1,522,687 of record NZ_CP170199.1, on the reverse strand, counting down.
TTTCGTTGGTAAAAATGAAAGTTTTGTTGCGCTAGCAAATGAATTAGCGGAGTCAGCACTAAATTATTCTTCTAAAGAAGAATTTTTAGCTTCAGACTTTGGGGGCATGAGCGTTGCAGAAAAATTAGTTGAGCAAACTGGTGTTATTGGTGAAAAATTAGAAATCAACGCATTTGCTAGATTAGAAGCTCCTTATGTTGGTTCTTACGTTCATATAAACAAAATTGCCGCCCTAGTTGGACTTTCTGCCAAAGTAGATAAGGCTGATGTGTTAGCAAAAGATTTGGCTATGCAGATTGCTTCTATGGGAGCTACAACACTTTCTTATAAAGATTTTGATCCTGCTTATGTAGCTTCAGAAACTGAAGCTAGAATTGCTGTCATCGAAAAAGATAATGAAGAATTGGGTCGTTTAGGTAAAACACTTAAAAATGTCCCTCAATACATATCTATGTCTCAACTTACTCCTGAAGTTTTAGCAAAAGCAGAAGAAGATGCAAAAGCAGAACTAAAAGCAGAAGGTAAGCCAGAACAAATATGGGATAGAATTCTTCCAGGAAAAATGGAAAGATTTATTTCTGACAACACTACCCTTGACCAGGAACAATGTCTTCTGGATCAAAACTTCATCAAAGATGAAAAAATAAATGTGGCTACGTATGTTGAATCATATGGTGATGTTAAAGTAACTTCGTTTGAAAGAGTATCTTTAGGTTAATAGCCTTTTAACAGGATATTATTTATTCTGATAAAAATCAAAAACCGCTTCAATTGAAGCGGTTTTTTTTCATCATTTTTCGAAATATTATTTCGATAGTGCATAAAACATTTTTCTAAACATTTTGGACCCCTCCAAAATGCTACCCCAAAAAAGACTAACTCCCCAATCAGCCTAGAATCCATATCACACAACGGTGATTATGCATATTCTTAAAAAACATTTCATCACTTTTTCAAAAAATACCTCTCATCTCCCCTTTTTTGTTTTCCCATTACAAACGTATAACATTATTCAAAGCGAATCAATAGCTACATCAGGGGAAAAGAACCCTTTTTTATTAAAAAAATTTCATTTTATATGACTCCTATTTTCAGGTGAAGCCTCACCTTTCAATATTAAAGTATTTTCTAAATTAAGAATATCATTATATTTGCACCAGAGTTCAAGCAAATGATGAAATACAAAAGAATATTACTTAAATTATCAGGAGAAGCCCTGATGGGAGAACGTCAATATGGTATTGACCCTAAAAGATTAGCTGAATATGCTCACGAAATCAAACAAATCACTGATAAAGGCGTAGAAGTAGCTATAGTTATAGGTGGTGGTAATATTTTTAGAGGGGTAGCTGGTGCCAGTAAAGGAATGGACCGAGTTCAAGCAGACCATATGGGTATGTTAGCGACTGTAATTAATGGGCTAGCGTTACAAAGTGCACTTGAAGATGCTGATATACCAACAAGACTACAATCTGCCATAAAAATTAATGAAGTTGCAGAACCATTCATTAAGCGAAGAGCAATTAGACACTTAGAAAAAGGAAGAGTAGTTATTTTTGGTGGCGGAACAGGAAACCCATATTTCACCACGGATTCTGCCGCAGTATTACGAGCCATAGAAATTAACGCAGATGTTATCCTTAAAGGAACAAGAGTAGATGGGATTTATACTGCAGATCCTGAAAAAGATTCTCAAGCTACTAAATTTGATTTTATTACATTTGATGATGTTTTAAGCAAAGGACTTAAAGTAATGGATACAACAGCATTTACATTAAGTCAGGAAAATGAATTACCTATTATAGTTTTTGATATGAATAAAGCTGGAAATTTACTAAAAGTAGTTTCAGGCGAATCTATCGGAACAAAAGTTAACCTATAACAAAACAATAGTGGCTCGTTTTTTGATCTACTGAAAAGAAAAGAATTATTTTAAGATGAACGAAGAAGTAAATTTTATTCTGGATTCAACGAAGGAATCTATGCAGGGCGCTATCGCCCATTTAGAAAAACAGTTAATTGTAATCAGAGCAGGAAAAGCATCTCCAGCTATGCTTAGTGGTGTTATGGTAGAATACTACGGTAATCCAACCCCTTTAAATCAAGTGGGAAATGTAAGTACTCCTGATGCCAGAACGATTACAGTTCAACCTTTTGAAAAATCACTTATTCAGGAAATCGAAAAAGCAATTTTAATGGCCAATCTCGGTTTCAACCCAATGAATAATGGAGAAAGCGTAATTATTAGCGTTCCTCCGCTTACAGAAGAACGTCGTAGAGAATTGGTGAAACAAGCAAAAGCAGAAGCAGAGGACTCCAAAGTTGGTGTGCGTAATGATCGTAAAAATGCCAATAACGAAATTAAAAAATTAGAAAAAGAAGGATTGTCTGAAGATATGGCTAAAAATGCCGAAACAGACATCCAGGAATTAACAGATAAGTATATAAAGAAAATTGATGATATGCTTGCTGTTAAAGAAAAGGAAATTATGACAGTCTAGTATACAATAAGCACTGCTCCTGAAGTATTTTAGCCGATAAAGTACTTCAGGATATCTTCAATATTTATGAATCAATTCGGATAATGCAAAACAAACTTTTCTGTTTATTATTTTTTACTCATTTTGTTTTACTATCTCAAATTAGCATTACCGGAAAAGTAATTGATCAAAGCACTAATAAACCCCTACCATTTGCAACTGTAAAGACAGCTCATAATGCCTATGCTCTCACCTCCTCTAAAGGTGAGTTTGTCATAAGGTGTGATAGCTATCCGGTGAATTTAACAGTTAGTTACATTGGTTACACAACTAAAAACTTTTCTATTAAATCCGAAGACATCGTAAAAGTAGAGATACTTTTATCTCCAAAACCAGAAAGCCTAGAAACCGTAAAATTAGACATTCCTGGTAGCATCGCTTCCAATATCATAACACAAGCTATTGCCAATAAAGCAAATAACAACCCGAACAAAACTTTATCAGCCTATAGTTATAAAACCTATAATAAATTTAAAATCACCGAAGATAATCAGGCTCGTTTTGCAACACCAGATACTACCAAAGTAGATATGGAGCGTATCTTTAACGATGCCCATTCTTTTCTTTCCGAAAAAATAAGTCTTCATGAATTTAACAAGGGTCGGGATGAAAAAGAAACTGTTCTCGCCACTAGAATGACCGGGTTTGAAAAACCTATTTACAATGTTCTGGGAATCAAAATTCAATCCAACTCTTTATACGAAGAAAATTATGTGATCTTTAATAATAGATATGCAAGTCCATTATCCAATCGAGCTCTTAATAATTATTATTACAAAGTATTAGATACCACACAAGGTAAAAGACCAGCATATGTGATTCTCTTTCAACCAAGAAGATCTAAACGAATTGCAAGTCTTGAAGGTGTGTTATATCTGGATATGGAAACACTGGCCATACAAAAAGCCGTTGCAGAACTAAGAGGAGAACTTAATGTAATGGTAACTCATGATTTCAAATATAATGAAGAAGAAAAATTGTGGTTTCCTTTAAATCAGGAAGTGACTATCAGACCAGGAATAGGAAAACAAAAAGTTACTTTGTTTGGAGGCCAAATATCTGTGGGACGACTAGGTAACGACAAGAAAAGTTTCACAGGTAATAATGATTTCCTTGTTTCAAAAACTGATTTCTTTGCTTATGAAACGAAGTTAGACACCAAAATAAAACGAAACCAATCCGCGATAGAAATAGATCCGGATGCAACCACCCGTACCGAAGCTTATTGGAATACGTATAGAACTAGTGCTATTACAGAAAAGGACCTAAATTCATTTCCTATTGTAGATAGTATAGTTCAAGCCCAAAATATAGAACGAAGGATAAATGTAATCCAGAGTTTTAATATTGGATATTATCCCGTTGGTTTTTTTGATTTTGATCTTACCTATCCTATTAAATACAATAATTTTGAAGGCTTACGCCTAGGGTTAGGAGGATTGACTAATGAGAAATTATCCAAGCGATTTCGAGCAGAAGGCTATTTGGTGTATGGATTTAGAGATGGTAAATTCAAATTTGGACTAGGAGGTGGTTTCTTGCTTAATAAAGATTCTGGATCTTGGTTAAATGTAAATTATACAGATGACCTTAGAGAGGTTGGGAGCTTTTTTTATTTAACAGACCGACGTGTATATTCTTTATTCGAACCTCGTTTAGTAAATATAGATTTCTACTACAAACATAGAACCTGGAGCACCAGTTTACAGCACAGAATATTACCTAAATTACTATCAGAAACTCAGTTCTCCGTTAGTAATATAGATCAAACTGGCGGGTACACCTATTTAGATGATGGTGAGGTTTTTTCACAATACAAAACTGCAGAATCAACCATCGCTTTACGATGGAGTCCCTTTAGTAAATTTCTAAAGACACCAAGTGGTTTTAGAGAAATACAAGACGGATATCCTAAAATAACAGCTCAATATACGCAAGGATACAAAGGATTATTTGACAGTGATTTCAGTTATAGCAAAATAGGAGTCAAAGCAGAATATATCATCGACCGCCTTAACCAATCAAGTACCAGCTTTTTGCTAGAAGCGGATATTGCAAGCGGCGATGTTCCTCTTACTCACTTATATCACGCCTATCCAAATGCACCAACAAAGGAAACAATCTTTCAAAGATTTTCTGTAGCAGGACGAAGAAGTTTCGAAACCATGTATTTTAGTGAGTTTTTTAGTGATCGTTTAGCGACACTACAAATCAGACACAGACTAAGACCCTTTAAAATTGCCAGTTGGCTTAAGCCCGAAATGGTATTTATCACCAGATATGCGATCGGTGATGTAAGCAACCGGGATAAACACCAAGGTGTAGGCTTTAATTCTCTTCAACACGGTTACCAAGAATCAGGGTTTGAAATTAATAAGCTTTTTGCTGGATTTGGATTGAGTTTTGCCTATCGATATGGAGCCTATCATCTACCAAAAGTTGAAGACAATATCGCCTTTAAATTCACTTTTTACCTAAAGCTTTAATCGATTAGTATTTATTTATTTTCTTTTAGAGATTTTTTAAGTAATGAAACCTCAAATTCTTACATTTGCAGAAGGAAAATAGAGAATGGCAAAGTTATTAACTTTCGGGTTTTGGAATACATTAGCTGGAATTATACTCCGCAATAGAGCAGCGATATTTATAGTAATTATTGCAATAACGGTTTTTCTAGGATTTCAGTGGAAAAATATGCGTTTTTCATTTTCTGAAGCAAATCTTCTTCCGGACGATCATGAAGTTAATATAAAATATCAAGAATTTCTAGACAAATTTGGTGATGAAGGTAATTTGATAGTAATGGCTGTAAGCGACAGCTCACTATTCACTCCTACAAAATTAAAAGCCTGGAACGATTTTAATGATTCTTTCAAACAATACAGCGAAATAGATCTGGTAATATCCGTTAGTGACTTAAAAACACTTAAAAAAAAGGATAATCCCGCTAGATTCGAACTTGTTTCATTTATAAAAGACACCAGCTTTACCGCCGAAAATGTTGCTGAATATCAAAACGAACTTTTCAACAAACTGCCTTTTTACGAAGGGCTCATATACAGTAATAAATCCAACACAATACAAAGTGCCATTTACCTTAATAAAGATATTGTTAATACGATCGTAAGAAAAAAATTCATTGAAGATATTTTAAATCCTAAAGTTGAAGAATTCGAAGAGAAATTCGGAATGGATGTAAAAGTATCTGGTATGCCTTACATAAGAACGATGAACTCACAGAATATCATGGATGAGATTCAGATTTTTATTTTGGCGGCATTACTGGTTACTTCGCTAATTTTCTTTTTCTTTTTTAGATCTTTCCGAGCCACTTTTATCTCTATGACCGCTGTGATCATAGGTGTTATGTGGGCATTTGGTTTATTGGGGCTCTTGCAGTACGAAATAACAGTACTTACAGCTATTATTCCTCCTTTGGTCATTGTAATTGGTATTCCTAACTGTATTTTTCTGATCAACAAATACCAACAGGAGATAAAAAAACATGGTAATAAAGCAAAATCTTTGCAACGTGTCATTACTAAAGTAGGAAACGCAACACTTATGACCAACGTTACTACTGCCGCGGGTTTTGCAACTTTCGCTCTAACAGAAAGTAAATTGTTGAAAGAATTTGGTATTGTAGCCGCTTTAAATATTGTTGCCTTATTCATTTTGTGTCTGCTGGTCATCACAATCATTTACAGCTATATGCCACAACCTAAAGAAAGGCATTTAAAACATTTAGGAAAAAGATGGGTCGAAAGACTGGTTAACTGGATGGAACACGTGGTCAAAAATCAGCGTATTGCTATATATACCACTTCTGTCATTATACTAATTGTGAGCATTATAGGAATTTACACGATAAAAGTTTCTGGAAGCTTGTTAGAAGATATGCCTAAATCAGCTGGTTTTTTTAAAGATATAGAGTTTTTTGAAGATGAATTTGATGGCATCATGCCCCTAGAAATTTTAATCGACACCAAACGTAAGGAAGGAGTTCTTAAATTACCTACTTTACGAAAAATGGCTCAATTAGAGGAACTTCTAGAAGAAACACCAGAGTTATCGAAGCCTATTTCTATTGTTAATCTGGTTAAATACGCCAAGCAGACGTATTACAATGGAAATCCTAAATACTATCAGCTACCCACGAGCCAGGAACGGAACTTCATTTTACCTTATGCTAAAAGCTTCGAGTCTGATGCAGGTGCAATGAATAGTTATGTTGATTCTACCGGTCAGTATGCCAGAATTACAACTTTCATGAAAGATGTAGGTACTGAAGAAATGGAAAGAATAGAAGCAAATTTAGCACCTAAATTGGCAAAACTATTTCCTGAAGATCGGTATGAAGTCACGTTTACCGGAAAAGCATTAATTTTTCAAAAAGGAACCACGTATCTAGTTTGGAATCTTATTTTTTCATTAGGTCTGGCCATTATACTCATCGCCCTTTTTATGGCCTGGATGTTTAGATCTTTTAAAATGATTGTCATATCCTTAATACCCAACTTACTTCCTTTGTTAATGACGGCTGGTTTAATGGGCTTTTTAGGGGTTCCGATAAAACCATCCACGATACTAGTTTTTAGTATTGCTTTTGGTATTTCTGTAGATGACACTATCCATTTCTTAGCCAAATACAGACAAGAACTAAAATCAAATCATTGGAGAATACGTAAATCTGTGTTCGCTGCCTTAAGAGAAACCGGAGTTAGTATGTTTTATACCTCTACGGTATTGTTCTTTGGTTTTTCTGTATTTATGATCTCTAGCTTTGGCGGAACAAAAGCTTTAGGTGGATTAGTATCTGCAACACTATTATTCGCAATGTTAGCTAATTTATTACTGTTACCTTGTTTGTTGCTTTCATTAGAAAGAAGTATTGCTAACAAAAAAACATTAAAAGAACCCGCCTTAAAAATCATCTCCAATGATGATGATGACGAACTTTCTGAAGAAATACAAAAAGAAAAGTAAGGAGTCGTTTTGATCTATTTCCTGTAACAAAAAGAAAGCCTCGCCGGTAAACCAGCGAGACTTCGTGTAAGATAGATTACCCCAAAACCTATCGAACTAAACTTAACGTAAACACAATCGTCATAATTGCTTATGCAAGATACGTTCCCTTTTTGTATTTTAAAATACCTTTTAGGGGGGGATTTCCCCCTTACGATAAAAAAAACCAAGTTTTAACATTTATTTAATAGTACTTAACCGGTAATTATTTTTCAAAAACCTCATTTTCAAGTAATTAAATTAAAAATACGTGTAGGAATATTTATTGACACTCCTAAAAAAACCTTGAAAAAAAGTGGTTTTTTCCCCAAAAAAACCTGGTTTTACGGTTTTAACATAGAATTACATTTAAAAAAACCGTCATATTTTTTATTGTTCTAAAAAAAATAGTTTTTCTTAAACAAGAAGTTTGCAAACTACTTAATCTTAGAATTATTTTTTTTGAAGAATAACATTATGTATCAATTGGATTAAAAAATTATCTTTGCTCCTTAAAATTTCACAAATCAGATCTGTTTACTGAAAACGAGATAAAGTATCTTATAAATTGATTAAAATAAACTTAGTATTCGTATTAAAAAGAAAACAATACTGATATACTAATCTCATCCGACCGATGTAAAACAAATAAAATTAAATTGATGAAACATACTAAAGTAATAGACGTATTAGAAAGTGATAAATTATTACAACCTGTAATCGTGAAAGGATGGGTTCGTTCGTTTCGTAACGATCGTTTTGTAGCCATAAACGACGGGTCTACCATCAAAAATGTTCAATGTGTAATTGAGGATAATTCCATTGACACTGCTATTACTGACAAAATAAATATTGGGGCCGCACTTACAATAACGGGTACCCTTGCTGAAAGTGAAGGAAAGGGACAACGCGTAGAGATAAAAGTTACTAGTATAGAAATAGAAGGAGAAGCTGATTCTGAAGAACTAAAACTAACCATCCTATCTCCAAAACGTCATAGTCTGGAAAAACTTAGAGAACAAGCCCATCTTAGAGTTCGTACGAATACCTTTGGGGCTATTATGCGTTTGAGATCAAAGCTATCCTTTGCGATACACGAATATTTCCAAAAAAATGACTTTTATTATGTTCATACACCGGTTATTACTAAAAGTGATGCAGAAGGAGCAGGAGAAGCTTTTAAAGTAACAAACCTAGATCTTAATAATGTCCCTAAGGACGAAAATGGGGAAGTTGATTATAAAAAGGATTTTTTTGGTGCTGAAACCAATCTTACGGTTTCAGGTCAATTAGAAGCTGAAACATATGCGATGGGATTAGGCCAAGTATACACCTTTGGCCCTACATTTCGAGCAGAAAACTCTAACACCTCTCGACATCTGGCAGAGTTCTGGATGGTAGAACCAGAAGTTGCTTTTTGTGATCTGGATGGCAATATGGATCTTGCAGAAGACTTCATAAAATATGTCATACAATATGTACTGGATAATTGTCAAGATGATCTGGAGTTTCTAGAAGATAGACTAGTACAGGAAGACAAACAAAAACCACAGACAGAAAGAGCCGAAATGCTGCTTAGAGACAAGTTAAAGTTTGTTTTAGAGAACAACTTTAAGCGAGTAAGTTATACAGAGGCAATCGAAATACTTAAAAACTCTAAACCTAATAAGAAGAAGAAATTTAAATTTCCTATCAATGACTGGGGGGCGGATTTACAAAGTGAACACGAACGTTTTTTAGTTGAAAAACATTTTAAATGTCCGGTCATCTTATTTGACTATCCTGCAGATATAAAGTCTTTCTATATGAGACTTAATGAAGACGGAAAGACGGTAAGAGCCATGGATATTTTGTTTCCTGGAATAGGTGAAATAGTCGGAGGTTCTCAAAGAGAAGAGCGATTGGATGTTTTGAAACAAAAAATGGCTGCTTTAAATATACCAGAAGATGAATTATGGTGGTATTTGGATACTCGCCGTTTCGGAACTTGTAAACACAGTGGCTTTGGATTAGGTTTTGAGAGATTAGTGTTGTTCGTAACCGGAATGACCAACATTCGTGACGTAATTCCTTATCCACGGACTCCATTAAATGCTGAATTTTAAGACGTAGATCAATTTCTATGTTTCTTTAATAAAATCTCAGAAATTAGATCGTCCATTATTTTTTGGCTACCATCTAATTTTTGAGATTTATTTTTTGCTTTCTGGATTTTATCATAATGCGGAACCTTACCAGTTTCTGCCAAAAACTTTATAGTATCTTCAAAAAAAGTATTTAGTATCGGCATCACATATTGACTTCGGGTATTTGTATCCCTGAGTCTTAAAAACTTTTTTGCATACGCCAAAAATAACTGCGGATATTGTGCAAAAGTTATGATGGCTTCTGTAAAATTCTTGTGTACTTCCATTTTACTGGGAGAATTTCTAAATTTCAGTTTAAAAGTATCAATATGTTTGAATGTGTACAAAACAGCACTTTCTTTAATGAAAGTACCGTAATCACGGATCGAATAATAGTAAATCTCCATCCCAATATTAGTATTTATAATGAGTACCTCATCACCAATACTATCCCTAAGAAAAGACTGAAAGGTTTCTGCAGCTGTTGATGACATTAATAATCTTCTTTTAATTGCAGTAGACCTTATATTAAGAGATTTTATATTTTTTTCCGCATCCGCTATACTCACCTTGTAACTTTCAATAATTCACCAAAATCAATTCCTTGATTCTCTGCATGCATTTCGGCTGTATGTCCGTTATTGTCCTTTGCAGAAATATCCGCCCCGTGCTGAATTAATAATCGCATGATCTCTTTCTGACCAAATGTTGCTGCAAAAATTAATGCGGTAGCATCATTATAACTTTTTACATTGACATCAGCCCCTTCTGCTATTAATAATGCTGCTATTTCATAATTTCCTTTAAAACTAACACCCATTAATGCAGTGTTGCCCGAAGCATCTTGCTCGTCGATATTAGGACCATAACTGAGAATAAGTTTAACAATGTCTAAAAACCCATAATAAGAGGATAACAAAAGAGGTGTAGAGCCTCTCTCATCTTTTATATGTACTAGGTTTTTATCCTTTTCGAGAAAGCCACGAACAGCTTCCAAATTTCCAGATCTTATGGCATTAAAAATAGTATCCATTGGTTTATCGTTGTCGTTATTAAGAAACAAATACTTACTTGTAATTCGTAAGACTTGTTTTTTGAAGATATCAAAAAAAAATACAGGAATACTGTAATTAGCAGAATTTTATCATTTTAAGCATAAAAATCTATATAGAAATTGATAAGACCTTACAATCATTCTTCTATCCATTTTCTAAAACCAGCAGTATTAGAAGAACTGGTCATTACCTTATCTTTTACCCCTTTTAACTGTATCAATAATCTATTTTTGAAATGATTTTCCAAAGTTTCAATATATTCGATATGTATAATTTGGCTTCTGTTTATTCTAAAGAATTTCACAGGATTTAGCTGACCAATTAGAACACTTATTTTTTCTGTGATTGGGTGTGTTTTCCCGTAATGATCTGTTGCTATACAAAAATCACCAGATGCCGTAATCAGACTTACATCAACAACATTGAGCAACTGAATACCTTTACTCCTTTTAATTACGAAACGTTTTTTATAATGATCTCGGCTTTGCTGTATTGATGATCTCAGAATATTAATTGTAGCGTCGTCTATCTTGTTATAGGCTCCCTGTTTAAATAAGGATTGATACTTTTCTAAAGCTCTTTTAAAATCTGATTGAGAATATGGTTTCAAAATATAAGCTATACCATTGGTGTTAAACGCCTGGAATAAGTATTCATCATGTGCTGAGCAAAAAATTATAGGACAATCTACATTTACATTATTAAATAAATCAAATGATGTCCCATCTAACAACTGAATATCTGACAATATGAAATCGTATTTATTATTTTTTAGAAATCTGGATCCATCCGCAACAGTACGAGACCAATCGTGAGAAATAGGTTCTTCAAAAAAATCATCTAAATTTGATGTTAGTTTTTGATATGCCGGAATTTCATCCTCTAAAATTAGAATATTCATAGTCTTAAGATTCATTACTTAACTTCACAATAGGGATAGAAACTTTAAATTTTGATGCTGTATTAATAACCAGCACCTTTTGATCTGATAACAATTTGTATCGGGTCTTTAAATTCTTTAAACCAGTTCCAAAGGATTCTTCTTCAGATTGAATTTTAGATTTGGTATTAATCACCGTTAGCAAATCCTCTTCTATTATTATGTCTACGTCGATACTATTATTATTTAGTGCCTTATTATGTTTTACAACATTTTCGAGTAATGTTTGAATTGAACCTGTTGGAATAAACTTATCATCAAAATCGGTATTCTTATGTATCTGAAAATTATAATCGTCTCCAAACCTGGTTTCTATTAAAAATATATAATTCTCTGCAAAACCAACTTCCTCAGAAAGTTCCATCACCTCTGCATCTTTTGTTTGAATCAAATAACGGTAAATTAATGATAAGCGATTAATATACTCTTTGGCTTTTGTAGTATTATGATCAATTAGCGCGTCTAACGTATTCAAATTATTAAATAAAAAATGAGGATCAATCTGAGAACGTAATAGTTTCAATTCATTTTCCTTTTGTTGTTTTTGTACGTTAAAAAACTGAGCTTGGCCTTCGTAGAATTTTTTAGCCAATAAAATACCAAAGATAAAACCCGCATCATCCGATAGCCTAAAAAAACTCTTTAATATGAAATCGTACCATTTCGGAAACTTGTTCCAATCACCACCACCACTCCAAAATCCAGCTGTATAATCAATCGCTCCAAAAAAACACATGACAATCAGACCAAAAAACACAAATTGAGCATATTTCTTTTCCTTCACTATGTAACTAGGAATAAGCCAATACATAAAAGCAAGAATGACAATAAAAGAAAGCGCTGCTGCGACCGGAATATCAATAATGTATTCGATAAAGTCATTATCTTCTCTGTAATAATCAATACAATTAAAAAGAATTGTAACCGAATATATTATCCCGAGTAGGGTAAAATCTGACTTATTAAGTTTAGTATTCATTCGCTAAGTATTCAGAATTTTAGATTTTCGCATACGCCTAATCATCCATCTTATAAAAAACACCAATACAAGAATAAGTAAAATCGCGAAAACGGCGATGGTACCATAGAGTTTTGTATGACCCGGATCTGCCATTAAATAAAAAAACATGTCTTGTCCTAGTTGTTCACCATACTCAGAATTCGTAAATAGCACATATCCCCAGTCCTTTTCTGTATCCAAAAGGAACCAGCTGGTAAATCCAATGTTATTGCCGCCGTGGCAATACACATTAGTCAAAGGTAAATTAATATGCGTAAAACCTAACGTATATCTCACGTCAAACTCGTCATAAGGCACTTTAGAATGTGGTTTTAACAATTCTTCATAGCTTTCATTTGATAAAACATCTTTATTCATGACAGCAACCATCCATTTAGAAAAATCTAAAGATTCTGAGTGTAAAGAAGCAGGTGCCGAAAAGATGCTGTCTTCTTTCTTAACCCAATAATTATTTTTCCAATCAACGCGGTTGTTGTTTTCGTCATAAGGTTCTGCCTTGTACTTTCTTGTATAATCATTCTGAATGTAAACTGTATGTTCCAGTCCAATTGGCTTTCCTATTCTTTTCTGAAATTCTGTCTCCAAGCCTGCATCATCTGTGTTTAAAATGTGTTTCAATACCTGCGTTACATATTGATACCCTTCTCCAGAATAAAAATAATCTGTACCTGGTTCGAATTGAATTTTTAACGTATTATCCTCATCATCTTCTCTCCAATTCTGAAAACCCGTTTGATGACTTAATGCCATTCGTGCTGTTATTTTTTTATAACGCTCATCATGAGCAATATCAGGATACTGCAAGTATTGATATAAAGGCTTATCCAGGTCAAGAACTCCTTCTTCTACAAATGTCATTACAAAAAAACCAAACACAGGTTTTGATATAGAAGCTCCTTCAAAAATAGTTTGCTTTGTGACTGGTAACTTTTCTTCTACGTTAGCATATCCATCTATTTTATGATATACCACTTCTCCATCGTTAATTAAAGCAATAGAAATCCCAGGAATATTATATTCAGCCATTTTGGATGTAATAAAAGTATCTAAAGAATCCATTGGAATATCAAATCCTAAATAACTATCTACTGAATCATTATTTGTTGAAGTACAACTGGTCATTACATAACCCATCAGTACAATGATTCTAAACTGTTTTACAAAATTTTTCATACTATTTTTTAGTTTTTATCATCAATTCTATCCCTTTCTTCCTCTGAGACATTGCTTCTCTTTTTATTTTTACTAAACTTAGATCCAAAATTATAGTTCAACTGAAGAAAAATATTTTGCCTTGGCCAATCATTAACAATTGTTGCATTTACATTATCGTAATTGATGCTTCCAAAGAATTTTCTATTTAGAATTTCTTCAAATTCGAGGCTTACTTTTAAGCGGTCCTTCATAAATTTCTTGCTTATTGCCAAATCAATACCTGCTATCCATTTGTACTCTATCTGACCTTCTAAACCGCCTGTAGAATAATATCCTGAGATTTCAGAGTTTATCCCCCAAGGTAATTGATATTCAGCACTTGTATACCAGGTTAGATTCCATCGTGATAAATCCAATGCTGGTGTTAATCTCTCAGAGGTATATTCATTATAATTCACGATGATACCGGTATATCCATCTAATCCTTTTATAAAATCTAACGGACCAAATAAACTAGCAGTAAAATTGTTATTCTCCGCTAGGTTGATAACCGAACGAGAAGTTTCTGCAGAAGTATCATTTTGGGTGATAATTTCGAATAACGCATCGGTAGTTTGCCCATAACTAACACTAAAAAACGGCTGATCCTCATACGTAAGGTTCAAGCGAAAGCTATTGGTAAAAGCAGGTTTCAGGTTTGGGTTTCCTTCTTCAAAAGTAAAAGGATCATAATAGTATACAAAAGAATTAAGAGAACTATATGATGGTCTTTGAATTCGATAACTATATGCAACATTTACTCCAATCTCTTCAGTTATTTCCCTTCCTAAACTTAGACTGGGAAACAATTTAGAAATCTTTCTGGATCTTGTTTCATTCTGTGTAACTGAAATACCTTCGGTATCACTTTCTTCCCAACGCAATCCTCCTGAGAATGACCATTTGTTATATTTCGCGTTAAATTTTGAATACACTGCCAGAATACTTTCATCTATCAAAAAACGATTACTTTGATTCTCGTTATTTATAAATTCTCCTTGATCATTCTCCGTTAAGGCTTGTAAATCACTATCAGAATTCACCTGGGAATACTTTGCTCCTAATCCCCAACTAAAATTATCGTTTTGTGTTCGTTTATAATCTCCTTGATAAGTAAATATTTCAAAATCTGCATTCTGAAAGTAACGTTGATTATTATACTCTATTGGACTTTCTTCTATTTGAAATAAATTATTTTCATTTTTAAACATATAATCTATATAACTAAAATCCAATGTTATTTTATTCTTCTGATCATCATACTCGTAATATGGATTAAATGTATAGGTGATTCGATCTCGATCATAGCTATTATCGGTTAATAGTGTTGCTGATGTATTTCCGTTGCTGACAGTAGTATTATTTTTAGTAATCCGATCTGATAAAGACTGAATTCTGTTAGCATTAATACCAATAGTATTTGTATTATTTACATAATAATCAACCCCACCGCTTAATCGATATGTCTCGGGATCAAAAGGTGAAATCGATGTTTGATCATAGGTTTCATCTAGAACTTGCCTCGATATGATCAAATCCTCCCTCCAAGAAGACCGATTATAACCTGCACTCGCCTGCCAGTTGAGTTTATTTCTATAACTAGCAACAGATGCACTCGTACCATAAGTAAGGTCATCGACATATCCAATAGTACTACGTATATTCCCGTGAGTCCCCAATTTTACATTTTTCTTTAAAATGATATTTACAATTGGTCCAGATCCTTCCGCATCGTATTCAGCTCCCGGTTGCTGAATCAGTTCTACTCTCGCAATGTTATCTGCTGGCATTTCTCGTAACAGAGAAGCAACATCCATATAATCAGTTGTTTTGCCGTTAATAAGTATTCTAATATTGCTCTGCCCTCCATAATTTATATTTCCATTTGTAACAATAACACCTGGAACCTTTTTCATTACATCTTGTAGATTAGTATTGATCATTTCAGACTTTTCGATATCTACAATTAGTTTTTCTGCGGTTTGCTTAATAATTGGTTTTTTGTAGGTGATCAATACTTCATCTAGCTGCTCTGATTGTAACACAAAATTCATTACCAACTCACTCCCTGTATTACTAAGACTAAAAATTTCTGAGATTTTAGTATCATAACCAAGCATCGATACCTCTATCCTATAACTACCTGCTTTAATGTTTTCGAAGAAGTACTCACCTTTTTCACTTGTAGCCATCGCCGAAATTGCGGTATCTGTTTTATCTTGGTAAAGAATAACATTTGCAAAAATGAGAGATTCTTGATTTTGATCCGATACATTCCCTTTAATTGAGTTTTGTGCGCACATCGTTTTTACCACGATGAGCAAAATAATTATTAGTGTTTTTTTGAATTCCACAACTTTTCGTTTTTTGATTGATGATGGAACAAATGTAGATTCGCTCTACCCTATTTTAAAGTAGATTCTGCTCAATCGGGTCAAAATACAGTTGAATGTGTTTTTACAATAGACTGAAAAAACAAAAAAAGGAGCTACTCGCTCCTTTTTTTGTTTACTGAATATACCAATGAAACTAGCCTAACTTCTCTTTCATTCTAAGTAATTCTTGCTCTATCATTTGTAGTTTGCCTTCCATACCATCTGCAAACTCAGGAATACGTTTACAAAACACATAGCGAACACGCCACATTTCTTTAATTTCGGAAATAGGATATTCTTCATCCTCAATATTTTTATGATCCGCACGTAATACCACACTATTCTTAGTAATGTAAAGCCTTCTGAAAATCAGTTTTGTATCGGTTAAAGCAACTACCAAAGTTCCATTATTTAATTTCTTTATAACATCAGAAGGTACTTTCTCACCGATAACAACATCTTTTGGATAAAAGCCTTGATCGTGATTGGTCATTTCTAAATTTAGTACGGTATATCCTCTAAACTCTTTAGCCGGATTGACAGGTAACTGAATAGTTGGCAGTTCTTTTATAAAGTTACTTTTATCATATAAAGCTATATACTCTCCAGAAGTACTTTCGGTTATACACGGAATTACTGCAAATTGCTCCCGCTTTATATCCTGTGCGTAGGTGGTAAGATCTCCCTTAAACTTCAGAAGTTCATTAACAGTTAATTCTCCGGTTAGCAACTTATCAATTTCTATGCTAAAATAATTAGCTATTTTGATAATAGTATCAATTTTAGGTTCACTTCGCCCTTCTTCATAAGCTCCTAATGTACCGCGTTTCAGGTCAAAAAGCTCAGCAAATGCTTGCTGACTTAAACTTTTTACACTCCTAATTTTTTTAATATTTTTTCCAAAAAAAGACATTTTTGCTAATTTTATTTGCAATTATAAAAATTTATCGTACTTTTACACTAACAATATTAGCTAATATATTTAATAAATGCTAATTTTAGTAGAAATACTTTATTAAAGTATCTTGATTTTGGGCGAAATCATATGTGTACTAAAAATTTTAGCAAACAACTAATTCATTAACTTAAAAAACAACATACTCATGATATCCATCGTACAATATCTTGCCAATTTAGCTGTCGATATAGTAGAAAAGTTATCGTACTTTTTGTAATATTGATACTAGGTCATAAAAAAGAAATAAATTACTAATAATCAATCGAAAACAACCATCAAATGCAAGATCATTTTCAACAGGTAAAAGATTATTTACTGAAACTTAATTTCAATATCATTCATGAAAATAAAGGAGATGGAATTATAATGATCAGTAAAGAGAACGAAGGGATTAAAAATCTCATTCTTGGTGTAGCATTACCCATTTTAATTATAGAACAACATATTTTCAATATTAAGAATAAAAACGAACTCGTATATCGAAGCTTACTTCAAAAAAACAGGGATATCGTTCATGGAGCATTTGTTCTAGACGAAACCGGAGAAAAAGTAATCTTCAGGGATACATTACAATTAGAAAACCTAGACCTAAATGAATTAGAGGGAACTTTAAATTCTTTAGGCTTACTATTAAGCGAATACTCGCAACAAATTATAAATTTTTCAAAATATTAATACTATGAACTTTTTCAAAAGACTATTTAAAATAGGTGAAGCTGAGGCAAATTCTGCTATCGATAAAATGGAAGATCCTATTAAAATGACAGAACAAGGGATCCGTGATATGAAAATAGATCTCGAAAAAAGCCTGGAGGCTCTCGCGCAAGTAAAAGCATTAGCTATCAGATCTAAAAACGACACCGAAGAATATGCAGCCAAGGCAGAAGATTATCAACAGAAAGCTATGCTGATTCTAAAAAAAGCACAAAATGGAGATCTTGATACTGCCGAAGCAGATAGGTTAGCAAAAGAAGCATTGATCAAAAAAGAAGAATCATTGCAGCACGTAACTCGTGGCAAAGGTGAAACAGAAAAGTTTGATGGTTCTGTATCTCAACTCGAAAAAAATGTAGAAGAGATCAAACAGAATATTAGCAAATGGGAAAATGAGCTTAAAACCCTGAAAGCACGGGTAAAAGTATCTGCAGCTACTAAAAATGTAAACAAACAAATGGCAGAAATAGATAGTTCTAGCACAGTTTCTATGCTGGAGCGTATGAAAGACAAAGTAAATCAGGAAGAAGCATTGGCAGAAGCATACGGTGATATCGCGAACGCATCAAAATCTATTGATGATCAATTAGACAAAGCGGCTGATATTACAAAGAGTAATGCAGAAGATGATTTGGCAAAGTTAAAAGAGCAACTTGGAATGAAAGATTCATAGGCCCTAGTAAAAAATCCCTGAAAAAAGGGTAACAAAATAGCGTCTAGTAGCACTAACTTGCAGCAGTGAAAATTAAAACTGTATAGAGTTTAAATTTTAAAATCAACCAATGATAGACTTTTTTCGCAGTATCAAATACTGGAAAAGCAAAAGCCTAATTTAATAACTAAAACATTGAAAGAATTATTTGACATAGCAATATCGACCGTTAATTTACCATTAACAATACTATTTGGTTTATTAATCTTGTATTGGCTTTTAACCACACTTACAGGGTTGGATTTAGATTTCTTTGATGCAGATATTGACGTAGATGTAGATGCAGACGTTGATATGGACATAGATGCGGATACAGAATTTGATGCTAGAGCAAATTTGGATGTTCAGGATATTTCCAATACTGAGGTAAAAAAAGAAGATGTAATAAGACGTCGTGGTAAATTGAATTTCTTTCAGATATTTTTAATTTATTTCAATTTTGTAGGACTTCCTTTTATGTTCACCTTTACATTTTTTGTTTTGTTTTGGTGGGCGATCACAATGACCGGAACCTCAATCACTCATAGTTATAATAATGATTTTGGATTTGTCTTTTTCTTTGGAGGAATTATTCCTGCATTGATCATCACAAAAATAATCACTACGCCTTTTAAACGATTTTTTACAAATTTCAACAATAAAGGAGAAAGTAAATTAGAGTTATTAGGAAGACAAGGGGTTTTACAAAGCCCTCTTTCCGGAGAAAAAATTTCAACTTTAGAAATTAAGATCAAGTCAGACCCTATAAAGGTGATGGTTAAATCTAAAGATGGAATAGAAATACCAGCTAATACATCAGTGGAAATTATAAATCAAGTAAAAAACAAACAACTATATATCGTTCAACCATTAAACTACTAAAAAATTATGAGTAATGTAGCATCAATAGCCATCGTTGTGGTGGTATCATTAGTACTACTAATAGTACTATATTTTATTATAATTGCGATTTTCTATAAGAAGATTCCTCAAGGAGAAGCTATAGTAAGAACTGGATTTGGAGGAACAGCAGTAGCTTTTGATAAAGGTCTTTATGTAATTCCCGTTCTGCATAAAGTAGAAATTATGGATATTTCTATCAAAAAAATTGACATCGAACGAACCGGCCTGAATGGACTTATATGTAAAGATAATATTAGAGCAGATATAAAAGTTGCTTTCTTTGTAAAAGTAAATAAATCTGTAGAAGACATTATCAATGTAGCACAAACTATTGGTTGTAACCGTGCATCCGAAATCGACACATTAAGAAGCCTATTTGATGCAAAATTCTCCGAAGCTTTAAAAACGGTTGGTAAGAAATTTGAATTTGTAGAATTATATGAAGCAAGACGTGAATTTAGAGATGAGATTGTAAATATTATTGGTACAGATCTTAATGGATATATATTAGATGACTGCGCTATTGATGACCTAGAACAAACGTCCCTTAGCGTGATGAAACCAGATAATATTCTGGATGCAGAAGGTATCAAAAAAATCACCGAATTAACTGCGGCTCAAAATATAAAATCCAACCTTATCAAGCGTGATGAAGAAAAAATAATTCGCAAACAAGATGTAGAAGCACGCGAAGCTATTTTGGAATTAGATAAGCAATTAGCCGAAAAAGAAGAACAACAACGAAGAGAAATAGCAAATATCAAAGCGCGTGAAGAAGCCGAAATACAAAAGGTTTCAGAAGAAGAAAGATTAAAATCAGAAACCGCACGTATCTCTACAGAAGAAAAGGTAAAAGTTGCAGAAGAAAATATGCAGCGTCAAATCATTGTTGCGGAGAAAAATAAGCAACGTACAGATGCTGTAGAGACAGAAAGAGTAGAAAAAGACAGGATGTTAGAAGCTACAGAACGTGAACGTATCGTTACGCTTGCTCAAATTGAAAAAGAAAAAGTAGTAGAAGTTGAGAAGAAAAACATTCAGGATGTGATTCGTGATCGAGTAATGCTGGAAAAAGGTGTGGTAGAAGAGCAAGAAAATATGAAAGATATTGAAGCTTTTAAAACTGCAGATCGTGAGAAACATGTAAAAATTACCATTGCCGAAGCAAATGCAGAAGAAGCATTAATTGCAACCATAAAAGCTGCCGAAGCTCAAAAAGAGGCTGCTAAACAAAAAGCGGAAGAAATTAATATCGAAGCATTAGCACATAAAGAAGCTAGCGAAAAAGAAGCGGCTGCAAGAAAAACATTAGCAGAAGCACAAGCAAAAGAAGAAGCTACTATTGGTATGTCTGAGGCTCAGGTAATGCACGCAAAAGCAGAAGCTCACGAACGTCAAGGAATTGTAGAGGCTTCAATTATTGAGAAAAAAGCAAAAGCGGAAGCTGCTGGTATTTCTGCAAAAGCAGAAGCCTTAAAAGAAGAAGGAATTGCTGAAGCTGAAGTAATCAAAGAAAAAGCACTTGCCAAAGCAATTGGTGATAAAGAAATTGCACTAGCAGAAGCTGCCGGAATCGAAGAAAAAGCAGAGGCTATGAAAAAACTGGATGGTGTTGGAAAAGAACACGAAGAGTTTAAATTACGATTAGATAAAGAATTACAAGTAGACTTAGCCGAAATCAATATCCAAAAAGAAATTGCATATGCTCAGGCAGATGTGATTGGAGAAGCATTAAAAGCTGCTAACATCGATATCGTTGGTGGAGAAACCATGTTCTTTGATCAAATTATTGGACAAGTAACCAAGGCGAAAGGATTTGACAGACTTGTTAAGCATTCGGATACTGTAAAAGATGTAAAAGATGCAATTCTGGGAAGTGATGATATAAAAGGAAATCTTTTAGAAAAAGTAAAAGAATTTGCTACTAAATACGGAATCTCTTCTGAAGATATAAAGAACCTCACGATCGCTAATATTTTGATGGATCTGAAACAGAAATCTACTAATGAAGAAGAAAACACTTTGTTTAGTAACCTGTTTAATTTGGCAAAAGGCTTAGGATTATCTGACAAAAAATTGAAATAATATTCAAAAAAGTTCTCCTCCTTAAAAGGAGGAGAATGAATTTCGCGAAGCGAAAGAAAGAGAAGGTTAGAAATCCCCAATACTTTATGAATACTATTATAAATACATTTTTAGACCCATAAAAGTCAATCCCTGAAAGTCTTGAACTCTCTTTGGGGTAGCGAGTGATTGACTAGATGGGATTTGTTTAACTTTTAAATACGGTTTACTATGGGATTTGGAGGAACGCAAGGAATGATAACTTCCTTGAAAAATAATAGTAGAATAGACAAACGAGAAGCTTTTGACGGATGGACTCATTCTGATAAAAAAAGTAAGGGAATAACAGTAGAACCTGTTTCTGAAAAAGTCTTAAAAGATATTAGGAATAAGATTCAGCTGCAAAATCGAACGACAACTATAAAAACCTTGTTGGTTATTGGAATTGGAATTGTTATAATGTTTTTGGTTATTATTCTAAAAGATCATTGAAGTATAATTTGTAAACTGAAAACCTATGAGTGCAATTTCGGGAATGAACATTTCGATGAAGAATAATAATCGAAGAGTTAAAAAGAAAGCCTTTAGCCACATCAGGAGAGAATCTGGCACGGAAAGTCAAGGAATTGAAACAGAATCTGTTTCTGAAAAAGTTTTAGAAGAAATTAGAATTAAACTAAAACAACAACAAAAGGCAGGAAATAGGCGAAATATAATTATCGGAATCATCAGTGTATTCATTTTCGTACTGCTTTTCTGGGTAATTACATATCATTATCAAAATGATCCAGGAGTTAGTTTTGGTCCTTTTAGATAACAAAAATGAAATGAATTATGAGTAGAAAGTATTTAGGACTACTAACGGTATTAGTAGTAGCAGTTGGCGTTTTAGCATTCAATAATTATAATAATAAAGCAGGATTGGTAAAAAACGGAGTCATAACAACAGCAGTTATAGAAAAAATCTCAAAAAATAAGATTGATAACGAATTCTCCCCTACCGTAGAGAATATCCATATCAAATACTTTTATACTATCGATTCCAAAAAGTATACAAAAACAGAAGAAATTTCGAAACATGAGCAGGATCTCTATTTCACTAAAAAACGGAAAGTAGGAGATTCTGTAAAAATTATCTATGATTCAGAAAAGCCGGGCAATTCTAGAATGAAAAAGATAAAATAATAGATGATAACTGACATCCACTTTTCAGAAAAACAAAAATTTAACCAATCTTGGTTATGGGTCTTGATACTAATTTCTGGAATTGTTGTCTTAATAACTGTGGGTAATGATAAAGGCTTGATGACAACTACATTTATAATTACTGCTTGTTCCTTTGCTTCAGTGATTTTAATTTTTTCTTTGATGAAACTAGAAACACTGATTAAAAATGATGGAATCTATGTCCGTTTTTTTCCATTTCATATTAAGTTTATTCGATATGAATGGACTACAATCGAACAACTATATATTAGAAAATATGATCCAATTTCTGAATACGGTGGATGGGGAATAAGAATGAACCTTAGAGGAAAGGGGAAAGCCTTCAATATTTCCGGAAATAAAGGGTTGCAATTGGAATTTCTAAATAATAAAAAATTATTAATAGGAACCAATAAGCCTAATGAACTTTCTGAAGCTTTGAAAAAAATTGGCAAACTTTAATCAACTCTGACTAAAAACTAGAGTAACAACTATGGAAGAAACCAACACGAATAACATACAACTAGACGGTGGAACCTATGAGATCATTCAGAAACGTTTACAAAAACAAAAGAGTGAGCTTCAAAATCGTTTAACTCAATTAAATGACGCGCGAAAAGTGATTTTTGGTAGTGTAGAGACCAAACTTATCGCCAATAATCGTATTAATACAGAGAATAACTGCATCGCTAGAGACATTGTTACTATTGGCAAATTTTGTCTTTTTGGATATAATGTACATTTTGGATTAAGAACGGAGATAAAATTGAATGATGTATTCAGTATCTATACATACGATAATGATCATTTTGTAAATAAAAAACTAGACCTCATCAATGATCCGGTTTTCATTGATGACTTCACCAATCTTTATAAATACTATCGTAATACCATCTTTTCGAAGTTTGCTATTGTTGGCAATTATCTACATATGGTATTTCAGTTAAGCGAAAGCGTTTCTGATATCAAAACTTTCAAATGGTTAATCAATGAAGGTACACTTACTTATATAGACAACCGAAGCGAACACGAATTTAAATTTCCGGAACAATATGAATTTAAATGGAAAGAAGTAACACGAGACATGCATCGGTACGGAACGCATCCGCATATCTCTATACTAGATAAGGTTTTTGTTGAAACTGTTGGTGGTGATCTTACGATTAAAATTGAAGACAATACAGATGACGGAAAAGGGATCTACGATGAAGCGGTAGAACAAGTAGACCAAACACTAGACGATGGGCAATATCGATATGCGGATCTTGGTAATCTGATAGCACTGGAAATCAAACCTTTTCAGGAAGCACCTCGTTATTTTGTTTATAACCATAAAGTGCAGGAAGTAAAAAAGATTGAATGTATCAAGGATGCGTGTGTACTTTTGCCAGATGATCAAGGAATTATTTATCCCAATGGATACTATTTGCAATCAGGAGAAGTAAAACTTTTTACAAACGAAATCTCTAATGTTCAATTTCAGGAAAAAATCAGCTCTCCCAACGGCGAGGATTTCTTATATGTTTTTTATGAAAGTGAAAAAGGGCTGTACACCCTAATGTCCTATAATGTAATAGAACAAGAAGTAAAAACACCTATTATCTGTAATGGTTTTACCATTTTAGAAGGAGGAGAATTGTGTTATTTCAAAACAGAAGACGAACAAACAAAACACCATATAATTCAGATATGGCAAACCCCATTTTTGAAGGGAAATGAAATTCCTTCAGAACATACGGATACCTTACTATACAAAATAGGAAATAAGGATATTGTAAAAGCGATGGCAGAATGTCACGCATTGATCACCTTATTAAATAAAGAAGATAGTTATGATGGTTTATATGATGATCTTGCTAAATCCTCTAACGATATTATCGATAGCTATTATTGGATTCGAGAAGAGGACACGTATCGACTTGATATTCCGTTGGGCGAAATTAGTAATGCTGCAAACTCTGCTATCGATGAGTTCGAAAAAGTTGTACAACTTCGTAGAACTGCTGCTAATGTCACTAAAGAAACCCAAGAAACCGCAGAAGGTATCTTTAGTAAAATAAAAAGCAGTTCCTTTAGATCTATAGATGACTTTGTACAGGTTTTGTCACAACTAAGAACTTTGCGTGGTGAAGTTATTGGATTAAATGACATTAGATACGTTGATAAACAATTTATCACTGATCTCGAAGCTGAAATTGCAAAACAAACGGATAAAATCTCACAGCGTTGTGTACAATTCTTACTGGACGACAAGGCACTACTACCCTATCACGCGCGAGTAGAAGAAAAACAGGAAGCACTTGAAGCAATTAAAAAAGTAATAGAAGCAAAAAAGCTAGAAGAAGAAGTAAATCAAATAGCTAAAGATCTGGAAATGTTGATTGATATTGTTTCCAATCTTCAGATTGAAGACACTTCGCATTCTACTAAAATCATTGATAATATATCCTTGATTTTTGCGACGATCAATCAGTTAAAAGCAGGGATCAAGAATAAGATAAAATCCCTTGGTAGTAAAGAAGCGAATGCAGAATTTGCTGCTCAACTTAAACTAGTAGATCAAAGTATCATTAACTATTTGGATATCGCTACTACTCCAGAGAAAACAGATGAACTATTAAATAAGGTTTCCGTTCAATTAGAAGATTTAGAAGGAAGATTCGCAGATTTTGAAGAGTTTATTACTCTTATCATCGAAAAACGTGAGGAAGTATATAATGCTTTTGAAGCCAGAAAAAGTAGCCTTATTGAAGCCAGAAATAAAAAAGCCGTTGCACTGGAAAACGCAGCAAACCGAATACTAAAAGGTGTTACCAAAAAAGCATTAAGCTTTGATTCTGTCGCTGACATCAATGGTTATTTTGCATCTGATCTCATGATCAATAAACTTAGGGATATTATCTCCAATTTAATGGAACTTGATGATGCAGGTAAAGCTGAAACTATAGAAACTGCCCTAAAAGTAGCTAAAGAAGATGCTACCAGAAAACTAAAAGACAAGCAAGATCTTTATGAAGATGGCGAAAATATAATCAAACTTGGAAAACATAAGTTTGGTGTAAACAAACAGCCCTTAGATCTTACCATTGTATTTAAAGACAATAGCCTACAATATCATCTGACAGGAACAGATTTCTATCAGGAAATCAAAAATGAAACATTATTAAAATCTAAAAAATACTGGGATCAAGAATTAATTTCTGAAAACCAAGAGGTATATCGTTCAGCTTACCTGGCTTATAAACTGTTTACGACTAAAAAGGAAGAGCTTATAAACTTAGGAGAAAACGAATTACAAGAACTTATAAAATCCGAAAGTAGTAAAAACTATGCCGAAGGATATGTAAAAGGAGTTCACGATGTGGATGCGGCAAAAATTTTAAAAGTTTTAGTAAGTAAAGATCATGACCTTGGATTATTGCGATTTGATTCTTTGTCTAGATCGTATGCACAATACTTTTGGCATAGCTTAGAAGCAGAAAAGAGAACATATTGGAATGATACCATAAAAGCATCAGGAGAAGTTCTGGAAATCTTTTCTGACAGTAAAGAATATCAAACCGTACTATCTGATTTAGAAAAAGAGATTGTTACTTTCTCCGACGAGCAAAAGCTATTTGACAAAAAACATAGCAACGCTATTAGCAATTATCTTTTTGCCGAACTACAAACAGATGATGTATTTTGCATTAGTCAAACTGCACACGAACTTCATCAGGCTTTTATATTTGAATTAGAGAAGAAAAAGGTAGCCACTAAGTTCAAAAAAACTTTAGAAGCTACCCGCGGAAAAAATCAGAAAGATATTATCAGATTGGCACTACAATGGGTAACTGCTTTTCTGAAAACCTATCATTCTGAACGGATTGATTATGCACACGAAATTATTTGTATCCTGTTGTATAAAAAAGAATCTATTTCAGAAGTAATTCATATAAATCCTTCTCAGAGGATAGAAGGATTAAAAGGAAGTCATCCCACTATACAAGAAGGTAATTTCGAATTTAATTATCATCAGTTTATTACTCAATTATCTGACTTTTCTAATGTCGAAGTTCCGGCATTTGAAGCATATCGCGAAGCAAAACACACGGTAACGGAAACATTAAAAGAGCAGCTAAAACTAGAAGAATTTACACCTAGAGTTTTATCCTCTTTTGTTCGTAATAAATTGATTGATCAAGTCTACCTTCCTTTGTTTGGAGATAACCTTGCCAAACAGCTGGGAAGTGTTGGCGACAACAAGCGTACAGATAGAATGGGTATGTTATTGTTGATTTCTCCGCCTGGATATGGTAAAACAACCTTGATGGAATATATGGCTAATCGCCTGGGATTGGTATTTATGAAAATCAATGGCCCCGCTATTGGCCATGAAGTTACTTCGGTAGATCCAATGGCTGCTAACAATTCTGCAGCACGTGAAGAACTTAAAAAACTGAATCTCGCATTCGAAATGGGTAACAACGTGATGTTATACCTAGACGATATTCAACATTGTAATCCTGAGTTTTTACAGAAATTTATTTCACTAGCAGATGGTACCCGTAAGATTGAAGGGATCTATAATGGCAATCCTAAAACCTATGATTTACGCAGTAAGAAATTCTGTGTGATTATGGCTGGAAACCCATATACCGAAAGCGGAGATAAATTTCAGATACCTGATATGTTGGCCAATAGGGCTGATATCTATAACCTGGGAGATATTATTGGTGATACGGCAGATTTATTTAAATTAAGTCTCATCGAAAATGCATTAACCTCAAATCCGGTATTGCATCAGTTAAGCAGTAAATATTTTGAGGATATTTACGGATTAATTGAAATGGTGGAAACGGGTACGCAAGAAGGCGTTGAATTAAAAGGAAATCATACTAAACAGGAAATACAGGACTATCTGTCGGTACTGGAAAAAGTGGTTACCATCCGGAATACGGTGATGCAAGTAAACGCTACTTACATTAAATCGGCAGCGATGGAAGATTCATATCGTACCGAGCCATCTTTCAAACTACAAGGATCATATCGTGATATGAGCAAATTGGTTTCTAAAGTAGTTCCAATCATGAATGATAAAGAATTACAAACCCTACTCCTATCACATTATGAAAACGAGTCACAAACCTTAACCAGTGCAGCGGAAGCCAACCTTCTCAAATATAAAGAACTGACTAACAACATTACACAAGAAGAGATTGTAAGATGGGAAAGCATTAAAGAAACCTTTATAAAAAATAATAAACTAAAAGGTTTTGGTAATCAAAATGAAATGACGCAGGTTCTTGCACAAATGATGCAGTTTAGCGAACATTTATCCGGAATTCAGGAAGTATTGAAGAAAGGGTTGGAAAAATAACGATTCCTTATTCCAAACTTATTCTGGAATCTATGTATAAAAATTGAAATATCATTCCGGATCCCAGCCTACGCTGGGATTGCAAACCATACAAAATAAAGTAAAATACAAACATTGTCATTCTAGAATTGTTCTGAAATCCACTTTCATACATGTACCTCCATTTGGATTTCGGCGTAGATTGATATCCACCAAAATAGTATTAATAATACTTCTTACACTCTATCAATCTTTCTTAAAACATTAATAAATTAATAAATATTTATTAATTTTACATAAGCACTTATATAAATACTTATGCAAGATAAATTACAGGAATTTGGTGAATTGGGATTAGGATCACGTCTAAAACGATTAAGTGATTTTATGATGAAGGAAATTCAGTTGGTATATGATGCTGCTCATATTGATTTTGACCCATATCTATTTCCAATTTTCAAAGTAATTATTGACCAAAAACAAGCCACCACTACCGATATACAAGAAGCGTTACACTACACTCAACCAGCTATTACCCAAGCATTGAAAAAATTGATGGACAAAAAACTCGTCACCTATAAAACAGATCCTATAGATAAACGAAAAAAAATATTTAAACTTTCCAAAAAAGGATCATCACTACACAAACAAATGATTCCACTTTGGGAAATTATGGATCAACAAGTCAAGTGGTTAACAGAAGGTAGCACCACTAGTCTTATAAAACACATTAACCACTTAGAAAACCAATTAAAAGAAAAATCGCTACACCAACGAATCCTAGAAACCTACAACAGATAATTTATGGAAACTTTAAAGAACATTACCATCATACCTTTTGACCCTAAATACGCAAAAGATTTTGCTGATCTTAATGTAGAATGGTTAGAAAAATACTTTGTAGTTGAGCCTCATGATGTAGACTTACTACAACGGTGCGAAGAAACAATTATCAATAAAGGGGGACATATTTTCTTTGCTAAATCAGGAGATGAAATTTCAGGCACTTTTTCTCTTATTAAAATCCAAGAAAGAGTATATGAATTAGGAAAGATGGCAGTATCTCCTAAATTTCAAGGGCAAAAAATCGGCCAGCAGTTAATGTCTTTCTGTCTTGATTTTGCTAAAAATCAGAACTGGATAAAACTCATCCTTTATTCAAATACCTTACTAGAAAATGCGATACATATTTACAGAAAGCATGGTTTTGTAGAAATTGAGCTAGAAAAAGATTCTCCATATCTAAGAAGCAATATAAAAATGGAGTTAATTCTATAAAGTATTAAACCGTCTTAAGCGAATATTGCATAAGACGGGTTTTTTTTGATACGTTGTTCTATTAAAATTCTTTAGATATACGGTAATTTCTCCCGTAATTATTATCCCAATAATCAACACCATCTACCTTATATACCACTGCGTACTCAACAGCATCAACAGCTCTGTCTATAAGTACAGAATTGTGCCATCTCTCTATCCCAAAATAATTCGGACTAATTACATAATATCCAGGAACTGGTCCGTAATCAGATCTCGGTTCCAATGATAAAAATTGGTAAGAAGCCCAGTTATCAGTAGTATATACCACACCAACTTCCTTGTTATCACCAATATTACCTTTAACATCTACCAATATGTTAAATGATCGTTTCTGATTCGAATGATAATATATTCTCGAAAACTCCTGATCCACACTTACTTTTAGGTTGTCACCAAATCGATATCCTTGAGGCCTTGTAAACACCCAATAATTTTCTCCGTTGTTGTTATCCCAATAGGTTTTTCCGTTTACCTCATATTTTACAACAAATTCCTTTACATACTCAGTTCCTATAGTTTGTAAACGTGTAGTCCAAATCTCGCTTTGATCATCGATGTTAAAACTATAAGACAGTGGTATTTCTCCCCAATCGCCAGATTGTTTTTTGTGATATATGCTCACCTTTTTCTCATATCCTAGGTTTGCCACTTTTACTGTAAATTTTTTGAGAAAAAAGGTTTCACCGGAATCTAAATTCATATTATGATCCCAAGCTTTAATTAAAGTAACAGGTTTCATCGTTTTGCTAGATACTTCTTCAATAGTATCTTTTACTTCTCGCGATTCTATAAAATCATCTTCAACTGCACAAGAAGAAACAACAAGAAATACTAGTAAATAAATAATTTTTTTCATTTTAAAGATTTTGATAATAGTTGATTATAAATTAAATATACATTCCAAGTACAACTTTACAACCCGTTAGTAATATCTTTAGAGTCCACCATACAAACACACATGTAAGGCGGACTCATTCATTAAATAAATGTCTCTATTTAATTAATTATACGTTTTTATTGTCACGGTATAATTTTTACCATAGTTATTATCCCAATATTCATTTCCATTAACTCGATATACTACAGCATATTCTACCTCATCCTCTGTGGCGTCTAGTCTAGCATATCCCTGCCATCTTTCCACATTATAACTGTTCGGACTTTGAATAGTAAAAAACGGTCCGTTGCTCCAAATAGATCTAAACGTTAGTGGTAAATACTTTTGGGTTTGCCATCCATCAGAGGTATATATGACTCCTACTTCTTTTTCTGGTGCCAGATTTTTGACATCTACAGTCACGTTTAATGTATTTTTATCATCGTAAGGAAAATAAGATAATGACACAAAATCAGTATCTACGCTTACGGCAAGATCAGATTTGGCAAATAGAGCACCCTCACGATTTTCCATTACATAATTAGCTCCTTCATTATTGTCCCAATACGTATTACCGTTTACTACATATTTAACAACAAATTCGTCTGCGTATATCTGTGTAGCACCAAAAGCACCATTGACATACTCACCGGTCCATAATTCTGTTTGTCCATCAATGCTCGCAGTATAAGACAATGATATTTCATCCCAAGCACCATCAATTCTTTCGTGATAAATAGAAACCTCTTTGTCATATGCCAGATTTGACACCTCCACCGAAAACTTATGGTAGTACGATGTGTATCCTCTATAAGAACCAGATGATTTCCAAGCTTTTACCAATTGTACCGGATTTGAGTTTTTAGCAGCTACTGAAATTTTATTAATGTCAGTTGTTTGATTATCGATTATATCCTCTTCTGTACTACAGGACAGCACCCATAGACTCAGTAATAAATAAAAATACTTTTTCATTGTTGTTTAGTGATTTGTGATTGTTTTATAATTAATATGTTATCTTGTTTAAAGTATAATTATTGCCATAATTATTGTCCCAATATTCCTGCCCATTGACTTTATAGACGATGGCAAATTCAATAGACTTTACTTCATCGGGCACTCTAATGGTTGCAGAATAAATATCTACATCAAATTGATTAGGACTCATTATATAATGGGCATATCCAACTCTAAAATACCTTTGATAACTTAGAGGAATTGTATTCTTTGTTGCCCAACCATCTGTAGTATATATCACCTCTGCTGTTACAGCAGCTCCATAATTACGTTTCACATTAGCATTAATAGCAAAAGATAAACCCGTAGATCTTGTAAAACTTTTATTGAGTTCTATATCTATTTCTGGTGATAAATATCCTCCTACATTTACAAGCATACTGTAATTTTTACCATTATTATTATCCCAATATGTTTCGCCATTAACCGTATATTTTACTACAAATTCATCGCTATATAATTCATAATCGGGTGTCACCTCTCCTACCCAAATTTCTTCATCATTACCAATAGATTGTTCATACGTTAGTGGGATATCAACCCAATCACCACTATACGTTGCGTGATGAATAGTTACTTCTTTTTGATAAGCCAGATTTTTGACCTTTACTTTAAACTTCCTTTGATAGTTTGTATGTACCGGACTACTTCTGTTTGCTGTCCAAGCGCTCAATAACTTTACATTATCAGAACTGGCTTTTTCTGATAGTTCGATCGATTTCATTTCAGAATCCATTTGCTCTATATCCGATACACAGGAATACATTGTCAGGATCACACTAAGCACAATAAAAAAATTTCTCATGATCTTGGTTTTTAGTTTAAGATGTTGGTTGTAAAAATTACTTTTCGAAAAGTTTAGTTCTTAGCTTAAATAGCTACTATGAAGTAAGCGAATAAATAATCAGACAGCAATTTAATGAAGCATATTTAACGGCTTTTTTAACGAAAAACGTTTTCGGAAAATTTATAATTTAACATTTCTTTAGTAAAAAAAATTTGATATTATAAAGTATCGTAATCTCAGGCTTTTTTGGTGAGAAAACCCCTATTTATAACGAAAATATTTCGTGTTATTTTCCGAAAATTTTTAGTACAATATTCTGTAAATTTGGCAAATACGAAAACAAAACCATTTTTTTGTAGTAATACAAAAAAGAAATTCTACCTAAAATAATTCAATATCATTTAGTACTAAAACAGAAAAGAACGGATATATTTCTTAACAAAAAATTCTGAAAACATTGTTACCAGATTACGCTTGATTCTCTATTTATAGTGGAAAAAAATTTCCGAGATTTAGATTCAAACTAAAATAGATCCACATTTAAATTTTCATTGCTTTTGAGGAAAGGGATTGGATGTAAGTGTTGTTTTAAAAAAAAATACATCCCTCTAAATTTCCCTTTTATTTAGACAAACTCAATGACCTAAAGAGGGACTTATTCTCATCTTTAATTCCAAATCTGAACCAAACCATTTAAACTTCCTTCCTTTAAGTTGCTGAGTATATTCGAGGTAGAAGAAAGAACTGAGGATGCTTGTTCTCTAAACATAAAAAACATCTCCCTAAATCCCTCTTTAAAGAGGGACTTGTCACAAATCGCAATTCTTAAAAAGAATATATATTAACCAAGAATTACTTACTTTACCGTTCATTAACATTGGTTATTAAAGTGACATTACAAAACATACTTCCATATACCCCTGAAGCAAGAGAATTAGCAAAAGTTCTTAGGAGAAATATGACTAAAAGCGAAAAAATAATTTGGAAACAGGTTAGAAAGAATCACCTTGGCATTCAATTTTTTCGTCAATTTCCAATATTAGAGTATGTCGTGGATTTTTATGCTAAAGAAATTGGTCTAGCCATAGAAATTGATGGAAGTTCACACGATACTCAATTTCTTGAAGACAGTCATAGACAGGGTCGAATCGAAGAACTAGGAGTGAAATTTATTTGATTTACAAATGAACAAATTTTAAGTGATCTAGAAACAGTTCTTGTAGAACTTAAAGAAGTCATTAAAAGTCTTAAACAGTAATAAATCATACTGTTTTTCAAATTACTCATAAGAACATCTCTCTAAACACCTCTTCGAAGAAGGACTTTACTTATTCTTATGATTAAAATTCAAATACAAACGCTTTAACTCCTCTCCTTTGAAGGAGAGGCTGGGTGAGGATGTTACACACAGTTAAAAACATCCCACTAAATCTCCTCACCACGGCAAGAAAACCTCATTTAACCCATAGAAACAAAGGAGATTGATGTTCTTCAGAACAAACACAACCGTCAATCCACTTTTTCCTTTAGGGGTGTTTCCCCCTTTTTATAAAATCAAGTTAAAATTTTGACTGGATGAAAAACCTCTGAAAACTCCTTTAAACCCGAAAATTACCCTATTCTCGATGTGATTGGTATACTTATAAATTTTTTAAAACTATTTAAAATGGTATTTTTAATTCTTAAAACTTAGTAAATCTAAGTTTTTAACTAACTATTATTTTGGCAAGAGTCAAAATCACACAAATACTTAATAAACCTATATCAAAAATGAAACGACAAACTAACCCAATTAAAAAGTATGTACTAATTGCTTTTGTATTCATTCTAGCTTCCTCTTGTAAGGAAGCATCCCAGAGTACAGAATGCCCGGAACTCGAAGATTGTAAAAAGAAAATTGAAGCATACGAAAAGGAAATTTCAGCATTAAAAGCACAACTGGAAGATGTAGTTGATGGAAAGCAAAGAAGACCTGAAAATATTATCCAGTCTGATTTTGCTAAAGAAATCTATCACCTATATGACAAAAGAGAAGAACTGATTAATGAAGTGACAGGACAAGACGGAGATGGAGAACCCTTTAAGGCTACCAGATCTCTATTTTATGATATTAATGATTTACAGAAGTACATCAGATATGTAAAAGAAAAGTCCAGAAAGGCTAACGTAAGACCTTCAGGGTTTAGGTTTTACTTTGCTCTATATCCTGACAATTATGTGCGTGATAGAGAAAATAAGAAGTATGCAAAACGACAAACATTTTTTATAGCTCCAACGGTGAGAAAAACAGTAAACGGAGAAGTGATGGATTTAGGCTATACGTTGGATAATGAATTTAATGTAGAGTTATTAACCGAAAAAATCGGATTGGATAGTAGAACAGGGAAAGATGGAAAAGTCTATCAAAAAGCTGGTTTTTTTAATTTGAATCTAAATTCCTTTGAGGAAGAAAACAGTTTAATCGCCAATGAGCTCGCTGGTTCGCCACCAATGGGAAAAGATGAATAAACGATAATGAGTTTAAGTAACGAATTTTTAAATTTACTTATTAAATTTGGTATTGGGGTAGAGTTATTAGCTGCGATAACAGCTACGATATTCTATCCCAAATATAAAAATTCGTCTATCTTAAAGTATTTTTTATTTTTTTTGTGGTATGTAGCCATTAATGAACTGATTGGATTATACATAAGATTGGATCAAGAAGTAAATGCTATATTGTACAATATTTATTATGTAATAAATTTTTCTTTTTTCTTTATTCTGTACAGAAATTATTTGAACAATGTAAAAAATAAAAAACTTGTTATAATTCTTTGTACAGCTTACTTAATTTCATTCATAATAAACGGCTTTTACGAAGACTACCTAACTGAACATCAAAGATTTCCATACATTATAGGCTCTTTTTTTCTGGTTATTACAATTATTTTATACTTTTTCGAAGTATTAAATTCTGAAAAAGTTTTACACGCAAAAAAAAACCTACTCATTTGGATTAGCTTTGGACTCTTAATTTATTTTGTTGGTAATCTTCCGTTCAGGATTTTACGAAATTACTATGAAGAGCTTACTGATGCTACTGTATCCTTTCTTGTAAAGTTTACATTGACTGTGGTAATGAATATCTGTTTTATTATTGGATTTATATGGAGCAACAAGAAACAGCAATACTAATAGCCACTGTAGTGCTTATAGCATTAGTTGTGCTTATAATTACACTTTTTTGGGTATTCCAAAGAAGAAAAAACAGTCTGTTGCTACAACAAAAAGAAGCAGAAAAAAAGTTCGAACGAGCCATTGCCGAGACGCAAATAGAAATTAGAGAAGAAACCTTACGAAATATTAGCTGGGAGTTACACGATAACATTGGACAATTACTTACTTTGGCAAAAATACAAGTAGATGTAGCGAAAGAAGACCCTAAAAGACTTTCGGAAGTGACAGAAACCATTACCAAAAGTCTAACGGAGTTAAGAGCCCTATCCAAATTAATCAATCCGGATGCTATCAAAAGTTTGAGCCTAACAGAAGCTATTGCCTTAGAAGTAGAACGATTTAATCGCCTTCAGTTCATAGAAGCAACTTTGAGCAGTAATACAGAAGTAAGAACTCTGGATGATAAGGCTGAAATTATCATTTTTAGAATATTACAGGAGTTTTTTAGTAATACCATTAAACATTCTAAAGCTTCTACGTTAAGCGTAAATGTACGTTACGATCAAGAAAAATTGGTCATCCACGCAAAGGATGATGGCGTAGGCTTTGAAATGAAAGATCTAAAATCCAGAAACAATATCGGTATTGGATTATGTAATATGCAGAATAGAGGAAAATTAATAAATGCCAAAGTAAGTCTTGATTCTGCAAAGGGAAAAGGAACTTCAATTACCTTAACCTATCACTACAAAAAACTAGTGGCGGAAGAGGAAGTTGATTCATATAATTAAAAGATATTAATAAGTAATGTTTCTATGTCACACCTAGCTTGTCGAAGTGTATAGAAAACAAAAAGTCTTCGACAAGCTCAGACTGACAGATTAGGTTTCATTAAACTTTTTGACGAAGGTTTGTTCACACAAAATATAAACTCATGAAATATTCAGTAGTTATTGTAGAAGATCACATCCTATTATCACAGGCACTCGCAGGACTGGTAAACGGGTTTTCTAAATTTAAAATATTATACCTGTGTAAAAATGGAAGAGAGTTACTTACCCGGTTGAAGGATCCTAAAAACATTCCGGATATCGTTTTAATGGATATTAATATGCCTATTATGAATGGTATTGAGACTACGATTGCGCTTAAAGAAGAATATCCACAAGTAAACGTTCTGGCACTTTCTGTAGAAGAAGATGAAAAAACCATTCTTAAAATGCTGAGAGCAGGTGCCAAAGGATATTTGCTAAAAGACACCGAAAAAAGTATTCTCGA
The DNA here is from genome assembly GCF_042434905.1 of Aquimarina besae. NCBI lineage: Bacteria > Pseudomonadati > Bacteroidota > Flavobacteriia > Flavobacteriales > Flavobacteriaceae > Aquimarina > Aquimarina besae. The sequence continues at coordinate 1,486,120 of NZ_CP170199.1, read as the reverse complement.
AAATGCATTAGTAGAAGTGCAGGAAACCGGTTTTTATCATACCAAGGATGTTACTAACTTATTATTAGGTTCGCTTAATCCAAAGAAAGAAAACAAGGTACAATTAAAGGAACGAGAGATGGAATTCATCAAACACGCCTGTACTGAGAAAACATATAAAGAAATTGCAAGTGATATGTGTTTAAGTCCTAAAACCATAGAGGGCTATAGAGATTCTATTTTTGAAAAATTACATCTCAAAAACAGAACAGGATTAGTGATCTATGCAATTAAAAATAAGATTTTTATACCTTAATATTTACTATAACCAACATTCCTGTAATCCAAAAAAACATGTCTTTGTAAGATAATAAATCGATTTTGGCGCGTTTATTGATCGATTGCAAAAAATAGTTTTGTATCACACATACAGAATTAGCACTTTTTTAATAAAACTAACCATCGATTACCTACAGGAATACGCCGTATTTTGTTTATTTTTGTGAGTATAAGAACATTGACATTTTTATGCTAAAGCAACAATTAAATTTTAAACTTTCTCAAAAACTTTCTCCACAGCAAATTCAGTTGATGAAGCTAATTCAGCTTCCTACACAGGCTTTCGAACAGCGTTTAAAGCAAGAGATGGAAGAAAACCCAGCATTGGATACCGGTAAAGAAAAAGCTGATGAGTTTGAGGATGCTTTTGGCAATGAAAGTTCAGGCGAAGATGATTACGGCACAGAAAAAATCGAAACAGATATCAATGTAGATGAATATCTAAGTGACGATGAAATACCTAGTTACCGCTTAAGCTCTAATAATTATAGTTCTGATGATGAAGAAAAGAATGTTCCGTATGCTTCTGGGACTTCATTTCATCAACATCTGGTAAATCAATTAAACACATATAGGTTTAATGAAGAAGAGCGTGAAATTGCAGAGTTTTTGGTAGGAAGTATTGATGAAAGTGGATACATCAGAAGATCTGTTTCAGATATTCTGGATGATCTTGCATTTACTCAGAATGTCTACACCACCGAAGATAAAATTGAAAGCATTTTAAAAACAGTTCACCAACTAGACCCTGCAGGTGTAGGTGCCAGAAATCTTCAGGAATGTCTTTTGATTCAGTTAAATAGAAAAGAAACCACACTCCCGATTAAACTAGCTACGCAAATCCTAGAAAAATCGTTTGATCATTTTAGCAAAAAACATTACGATAAGCTTTTAACAAAATTTGACATATCAGAAGATTTGTTAAAAGAAGCAATCGAAGAAATCGAGCATCTTAACCCAAAGCCAGGAGGAGCTTATGCTGGGAACAATAAACTCATAGAACACGTAGTACCTGATTTTACCATCAGAATTGTGGATGGAGAATTAGAACTTACCTTAAATGGCCGTAATGCACCAGAATTACACGTGTCCAGAGAATACAATAACATGCTTCAGGGCTACAAAGCAAGTAAAGAAAAATCTAAATCACAGAAGGATGCAGTGATGTTTATCAAACAAAAACTGGATGCTGCCAAGTGGTTTATTGAAGCTGTTAAACAAAGACAGCAAACACTTTTTTTAACGATGAGTGCAATAATGCACTATCAAGAAAGTTATTTCTTAAGTGGAGATGAGCGTAATCTAAAACCTATGATCTTAAAAGACATAGCAGATGAGATTGATATGGATGTAAGTACAGTTTCTAGAGTAGCTAACAGTAAGTATGTAGACACTCCTTATGGAACTAAACTTATCAAAGAATTTTTCTCAGAATCTATGACCAATGATCAAGGTGAAGAAGTTTCAACGAGAGAAATTAAAAAAATACTGGAAATAACTATAGGAGAAGAAGATAAGAAAAAACCTCTCACTGACGAGAAGTTAGCAAAAATCCTTAAAGAAAAAGGATATCCTATCGCCAGAAGAACTGTAGCCAAGTATAGAGAACAGTTAGACATTCCGGTTGCAAGGCTACGAAAAAAGATATAATGAACTTTTTACTAAAAAGTATTTCATATATTTTTCACCCATTATTGATGCCAATAGCTGGCTCAGTAGTTTATTTTGTTACCGCTCCCAGGTTTATTCCGGAAAATATTATTCAGGCTAAAATCTTTGGCTTGATAGTCGTTACTATTCTTATTCCTATCGTTCTTTATTTCTTTCTTAGAACTACTGGATTGATCACCTCGATTCATTTGGAAGAAGCAAGACAGCGTAAAATCCCGTTACTGATGCAATCGTTTTTATTACTTCTAGTAATTAAAATGATCATTGATGTATATAATTATCCCGAGCTATACTTTTTCTTTTTAGGAGTATTATTATCGTCTCTTAGTGCCATTTTTATCGTCTTTTTTGATATTAAGGCTAGTTTGCATATGATGGGGTCCGGAGCGGTTACCATGTTTACTATTGCACTTAGCATACATTTTGAAATGAATCTTATATTACTTATTGCTAGTATGATCATTGCTAACGGTCTTGTAGCGACATCAAGACTTCACGTTAAGGCACATAGCAACCTCGAACTTATTCTTGGATTTTTAGTAGGTGTAATTCCGCAAATTACATTAGTTAATTTTTGGTTATAGAATGTAAAACATCAATCCTATCTTAGCAACATTTAACCCTACCTCTTCATTACCAACTACCGCATCACTATTAAAAAGCGAATTCAAACTATAATAAAAATGGAAGTTAAATGTATTCCACCCAAATGTAAAAGTAGCTCCAAATCGCCAACGATTTAATTCATCAATCTTTGTTTGTACCACCTGATTGCCTGGTTGTTCAAATTTTGAATTAAAATAATACAGATAACCCACTCTTAATCCTGTGTAAATCCTCCAAAACTTATGAGTTTCAGGCACAGAAGTTCTCCACCTAAATTCTAAAGGTGCCTCAACAAGATGCGTAATAAATCTATTTCGATCAAAATCTACACCTTCAAGACTACTAAAAATACTCTGACCAGTCTCTTCATCTTCACCAATAAACAAGTTTTCGCTATAGGTATTGATGGAATACCCTAACCCAAGTCCAATCGCTACATTACGCCTTTTATTTATTGGCATGTCTCTGGTGAATCCCAGGTGAAATCCTCCTGAAAATCCAGACTGACCAATATTTGAAGGTGTGTTCCAAAGAAGATTAAATGTTAGTCCAACGTAAAACTGATCTTCTCTATATAGAGAATCTGATACCTTTTCTTTTTTCAAACCAAGACTATCCGAAATAACTTCCTGTCCAAAGCCTTTACAGGTAAGGAGAAAGAGACCAAAAACCAAGAAAAAATGCTTGGGCCTATTTATACTTTTTGAAATCCATTCCATATAGGTTACTAAAATAAATTTATTTCTTTAGAAAATAGACCTACTTCGTAAAAAACAACCAGAATTAAAAATCCCGTGTAAAATCACGGGATTCTATTAAACGTTAACCATACGATCATTGTCTGTGATTTACCGCCTCTACGGTTCTTGTAGTATAATTAACTCGAAGCATATTTACATTCCGTAATTCTTTTTTGATGTCACCAACGAGCCCCATTTTAGTATTCTTATCTACTTTTAATGCCGTGGTCACATAAGACCTAACTTCTTTTGGTTTAGCCTTAAGCTCTTCCAAAATAAATGGCTTAATCTCGTTAATATTGGCGAACTTATCATTGAGCTGAATCCTAGCCTCTGTTCCAACATTCTTATACCTAGAACTAGGTTTGCCTGCATAAATATGTATCACCATATTTTTTTTATCCAATTTTTCTACTTGATCCGCGTAAGGGAGTTCATTATTTACTATCAAGGTATCGTTTCGCATTACGGTGGCAACCATAAAGAAAAACAATAACATAAAAACGATATCAGGCAAAGATGCGGTTGAAATAGGCGGTAATTCTGCTTTTTTACTTTTCTTAAATATAGACATATTGCTTTTTTTTTAGATATTACAATGATGAAGTAATAGGTTCAGCTTCGGAAAGCTTTTCGGGGAACAAAGATTGAATCTGCCTTATTTGGTCACGAAGCTTTGTTTTATTTCCAGAGTAATTAGCATCTTTAAGTTGTGTTTTCATATGCTCAAAGGATACTCCAAATACTCTTTGCGCCTCTCTATTCCTTAATTCAGTATACGCACTCACCAGCTCATTCTGAACCGCAATGTAGGCTTCATAACTTGTCTCTCTGCTGTTGATTAAAGAGATGATCGCCCTATTGGGATTATCTGAAGATTTAGAATCCCGTTTACCCTTACAGTAACTACAATACTCTGTTTCATCTCCTCCACCATTATCTAAAAACGCAATAGCAGCTTCTTTTAGATCCTCAATACGTAAAGGTTTTTTCTCTACAAACAATTCATTAGCCTGATTAATTTCAACCCTAAATAAGTTCTTTTCTTTAACCTTAACTTCAGGTTTGACTTCTTCGGGAGGTGGAGGCAATCTTCTACTGATTCCGTAATCGGTTTCAATGGTTGTACTTACCAAAAAAAAGATAAGTAATAAAAAAGCGATATCCGCCATGGATCCCGCGTTCACTTCTGGTGCTAATCTTCTAGCCATAATAATACATATTTAGTTAATAATTACTTACTAGATCAACAAACTGTGAATCTGAAACAAGGCGGTATTATTAAGAAGAGTAGCATTCGTACCATTAAACGATCACAAACGTTTTCTGGAGAATGTAAATAACGAATCCTAGTATATACTAGAACCGCTATGGATATACAACTGTATCACTCCTATTATTTCAACACCACTTACTTTTGGAAGGCTAGATATTGATCACAAACAGATCACAGTTATAAAGTTTAGCACAATTGTTATGCCATTATACAATGAAGTTTAATTGTTAGAGAAAAATTAAATTTTCTTATATAAAATAAAAAACCCACTTATCTCAGATAAATGGGTTTTTGTAATTAATAAATTTCTTTAACCTTTACTGATTCAGGTTATCGGTTGCATCACCTTGTCTTGTGGTATAGTTAATTTTTAGCGCTTGAACTTCTCTCAATTCTTTCTTTATATCGCCAACAAGACCCATATTTGTATTACCGTCAACCTTTAGTGCCGTAATTAGAAATGGCACCTCTTCCTCTCTTTTAGCAGCTCTTTCTGCCAAAACAAAAGGTTTAATATCACTTACTTCAGCAAACTTATCGTTTAACTGAATTCTAGCTTGCGTTCCTGCACTTGCCGCATATCGTGAGCTCGGCTTTCCTGCGTAAATATACATCACTAGATTTTTCTTATCCAATTTTTCTGTTTGATCTGCAACTGGAAGTCTATTCTCTATTTTAAGATTATTCTCCCTCATCACAGTAGCCACCATAAAGAAAAACAGTAACATAAACACGATATCAGGTAAAGATGCTGTAGAAATAGCGGGTAAATCACCGCTTTTTTTCTTTTTAAATTTAGACATAACTACGTTTTTATGTTATACTTATTTCTTCGGTTCAGCTTCAGAAAGTTTTTCTGGATACATCAATTGAATCTTTTTTATCTGATCTTTTAATCTATCCTTACTTCCGGAATAATTTACATCGTTTAAATCTGCTTCCATCTGCGTAAATGTCTTTCCAAACAACCGCTCTGCTTCCCTATTTCTAAGTTCGGTGTAAGCCGCAACTAATTCATTTTGCACTGCTATATAAGCCGCATAACTGGTTTCTCTATTGTTACGTAAAGAAATTACCGCTTTTTCCGGATTATCTGAAGAACTAGGACTTTTTTCACCCTTGCAATAGCTACAAGCTTCGTCTCCAGTTCCACCACCATTATCTAAGAAAGCTACAGCAGCAGCACGCAAATCCTTTAATTCCATTGGGGACTCTTCCACCAAAAGGTCATCATTCTTATTTAATTCTACCACAAAAATATTTTTCTGCTTAAGAATCGGAGGCTCTACGGTTTCGTCTAAAGGCGGTGGTAGTTTACGACTAATACCTCTATCCGTATCAATGGTTGTAGTAACCAGAAAGAATATTAGAAGTAAAAACGCAATATCCGCCATAGAACCAGCGTTTACCTCTGGTGCTGATCTTCTTGCCATAATTATTTACCTATTAATTTTTTAACTCCTGATAACAACATCAGGCCCACTGCAATTGCAGCTAAAAAGTAGAAAGCATATAAACCTGTTCCTACTAGTTTAGATCCACTTTCAGATAGTACTTCACCATCTTTCATTTCTGTTTCTACACCTTCAGCCATTGCATACCCAATACCGATGATCACTAAAAACGCAACGATACCTATACCTGCCTTTTTAAGACCTGCAGGATTTTTAGCTAAAGCAGAGAAAACAGCAATTAATGTAGCTATTATAATAACCACAAAAATCACAAGTGTAAGATTATACATAGGACTTACCAATGAAGTAGCTTCTGCAAAAGCTGACGAAGATGTATCTTTCACCAAATCTTTTGCTTCTGTAATACCATAGTTATCCATAAGTGTAGTAAAGTTACCATTCATTAAGAACAATAATACCGCACCTATAGCACCGATGGCTAGTACAACGTATGATAAAATTTTTGAAATTTTCATGTGACTAATTTTTATTAGGTTGTTAACACAGTACAACCTGTTTTTAATAATAAATAAACTTAAATCTTCTAATCGGTTTTGATATGAGCAAAACCCCTTATTAAGTATTTATTATTTTTTGTTTTTGTACGCTACTAACATATCGATTAAAGTGATCGATGCATCCTCCATATCGTTTACTATACTATCAATCTTAGCAATAATGTAGTTATAGAAAACCTGTAATATAATTGCAACAATAAGTCCAAATACCGTAGTAAGAAGTGCTACTTTAATACCACCTGCTACTAATGATGGCTGCATATCTCCAGCTGCTTCAATTTTATCAAATGCGTCAATCATACCGATTACCGTACCCATAAATCCAAGCATTGGAGCTAAAGCGATAAATAAAGATACCCAAGATACATTTTTCTCTAACTGTCCCATTTGAACACCTCCGTAAGCAACTACTGCCTTCTCTGCAGCATCAATGCTCTCATCAGCACGATCTAGTCCTTGATAATAGATAGAAGCTACAGGTCCTTTTGTGTTTCTACAAACTTCCTTTGCTGCTTCTACTCCACCGCTATTTAAAGCATCTTCTACGTTTTGTTGTAGTTTCTTACTATTGGTAGTAGATAAATTTAAAAAGATAATTCTTTCGATTGCTATCGCAAGACCAAGAATCAAACATAAAAGAACGATTCCCATAAAGCTAGGACCTCCTTCTATAAAACGTTTTTTCAGGTTTTGGTGAAATGATTCTTCCGCTGCCGCAGGCTCATTTGCATCCTGAATTGTAGTTGTTATTGGAGCAATTAATAATTGCATGTTTGCCGTTAACTGGGCCGGAGCAGTGGCTGCTTGTACATTACCGAAAGCCATTACTGTTGCGATTGCCAGAATAGAAAATAGTCTTTTCATTGCGCTGATTCTTAATTTTAATTAGTTAAAAGGTTAAAGATAAAAAAATATTACAAAATCCATTAAAATTTTAATAATAATGCAGAGAGGAAGGGATTCGAACCCTCGATACGCTTTTGACGTATACACACTTTCCAGGCGTGCGCCTTCGACCACTCGGCCACCTCTCTATTAAAAATTTTGTCCAAAAATGGTTGAGCAAATAACAAAAAAAATGTTAACTACTAAAATTTGGGGCGTTAATTTTCTGACATTTCACCTCGTAGTGAAGTTTCATAAATGGTTTTGAGGACTTTAAGCGGCAATTTTTCTCCCAATAAATACATTAGTTTAGCCACAGCTGCTTCTGTCGTGATATCTTTTCCTGAAATTACACCCGCCTTTTTCAATGCGACACTAGTATTATACTTCCCCATTTCTACACTTCCTCCAGCACATTGAGTGACATTTATAATTGGGATGCCTTTTTTTATTTGTTCGGAAACCATATCCAAAAACCATTTTTTAGTAGTTGTATTGCCAGATCCATAGGTCTCCAGAATTATACCTTTTATGGCTTCTGAAGAAAAAATACTCTTTAGAATCGTTTCATTTATCCCCGGAAACATTTTAATAACAATAATATTATTATCAAAATGTGTATGATAAACCATTTTCTTTCGTCGATTTACCGGTTGTAAATAAGTGGTATTTACTTTTAGATGGACCCCCGATTCGACCAAAGTCGGATAATTAAGTGATTGAAATGCCTTAAAATGCTCAGCATTGATCTTGGTAGTTCTATTTGCCCTAAGTAATTTATATTCAAAATACAATCCTACTTCAGTAATTACAGGTTTGCCTTTTTCTTGTAAAGCTGCAATCTGAACAGCTGTGATCAAATTTTCTTTAGCATCTGTCCTTAAATCCCCAATAGGTAATTGAGATCCCGTGAAAATAATTGGTTTTCCCAAATTTTCAAACATAAAACTTATTGCGGAAGCAGTATAGGACATGGTATCACTTCCGTGCAAAACAACGAATCCATGATACTTTTCATAATTATCATTAATGATCCCACCCAATTCCTTCCATCGTTCGACATCCATATCCGAAGAATCAATTGGTTTCTTAAAACTAGTAGTCTCTATTTGGCAGTCCAACTGTTTTAGCTCAGGAATATTAAGCAATAGTTCGTCAAAATCAAAAGCGACCAAAGCGCCTGTATCAAAATTTTTAACCATCCCAATGGTGCCACCGGTGTAGATTAATAAGATGTTGGGTGAATTTTTCATTGCAACTTTATATATAGTCGTTCTTACAAATGAACAAAATTTAAACTACAATCCATGACCTTATATTCCGAATATCTCCTTGGAGTTTTGTGTAGTAACTTGGGCAATTTCTTCTGGCGATTTATTATAAATTTCAGATAATTTATCTACCACATTAACCAAATACGAACTTTCATTTCGTTTACCGCGATAAGGAGTTGGTGCTAAGTAAGGTGCATCTGTCTCCAAAACGATATGTTTTAAAGAAAGTTCATTCAAAAAGGTATCTATTTTTCCATTTTTAAAGGTTACGACACCTCCAATACCTAATTTCATATTATATCCAATAGCACGTTTTGCATCTTCAATGCTACCGGTAAAGCAATGAAATATTCCATACAAATCTTCTCCTTTCTCCAGTTCTAAAACCTCGAATACTTCTTCAAAAGCATCTCGACAATGAATTACTATGGGCAATTGATACTTTTTTGCCAACTGAATTTGATGTCGAAAAGCCTCTTGTTGCTGTTTCAGAAACGTTTGATCCCAGTACAAGTCCACTCCTATCTCTCCTACTGCATAGAATTTTTTATCAGAATCATGATCAAAACGCTTTTCCAATTCTTCCTCCACATGACGCAACTCCTCTTTATAATTTTCTTTTACGTGTGTAGGATGCAAACCCATCATTAAAAAAACATTATCAGGATATTGATTTTCAATGTTATACATGGATTGGGTATAACCAGAATCAATAGCAGGAACAAAAAACCGTTTTACTCCGGCAGACATAGCTCTTTGCATCATCTCATCCTGATCATCTTTAAAAGATTCGCTATAGATATGGGTGTGTGTATCGGTAAGTATCATGCCGCAAAAATAACCAAATTTCGAAGAGATATGTAGCTGTTAGTTATAAATAAAAATTACAATTTTCTCAGTAGTTTTTGAGCTTGCTGATAATCTTCTGCATCTTTTGGTATTTGCTTTAACAAGTATTTACATCGATCAGTATTTTTCTGCTTTAATTGATTCAAAGCTTCAAACCAGATAGCTCTATTTTGGTAAACAGATGTTCCCTTTATCAGTCTTTCAAAGACTTCGGACGCTTTAGCATGTTTATTCTGTTCTAATAGACTAATTCCTAAGTAAAAAAGATATTCGGAATTATTTTGATCTTTTTCTAACAGTTCTAAAAGATACTTTTCTGAGTCTTCATAGCTTTCAGAGTTGAACGACATCTCAGCTTTCTTAAGTATTTCATCCTCAGTTCCTCTTTCAGCAATAGACAATGCTGGTATTGATACAAAATCACTGTATACCGGATCGTTTTTGGTAAAGGTGTATATCCCCAAAATAATTGCGATACTGGCAGCAATGGCATATCCCCAGGAAGGTATTCTTATTACTTTGGTTTCTTTTTTACGTGGTTTTTTATCAAAAAACGAGTCTCCAATTACCTTTATGTTCCTTTCTAACTCCGATTCTTTTTGAATATCCAGATTCGATTTTAGGTAAGAATTCCATTCATTATATAATTTAAATTCTTCGGCAAGTTGAGCATCTTCTTCTAATATTGTAGATAATTCCTTTTCTTCATCATCAGAAAGATCATTGCCTATTTTTCGTTCAAAAAGCTCATATTTTTCTTCTGGGGTCATAACAAATTCTTTATTTGATTATACTTAGGAGAGCCCTGAACCATTTTTGTCAGCTGACCAATACATAGCGATTTTTTCTTACGGACATATCCATAAGATTGCCCTAATTTTAACGCAACTTCTTCCATAGATTTGATTGTAAAAGTAGCCTTAAGTAACTCTTTACACGCCTTTCCTAGTTGATCAAAGACTTCTGCAAAAAGCTCATTTCTAGCTTCAAAAACCAAGGCATCCTCTGCATACCGATCACTCTCGTCATTTATAGATACGACCTCCTCATTAATTGTTACCTCTTTAGAGGTATTCTTTTTTAGCTCATTCAACCATTTCCGTTTACAAAGTAAAAAGAAATAAGCATCAAATGGACAGGTAAGTACTAATTGCTTTTCTTTTGCTTGTCTATATATTGTCATCAAGGTCTCCTGAATAACATCTTGCGCCTGAGAGTCATCGCCGTTATTCTTTTTTATATACCCAACAACTTTGGGAGCAAATTTTTCATACATCTCTTTAAGAACTATACTGTCATTCTTTAAGAGGGCTTCAATATATTTCTGATCAGCATGCGCTTTATTATTTCCCATAAATGATTGGTCTGAGCAACTAAATTAAAAAAGTTTTTAAGAAAAAGGGTAACAAAAAATTAGTGTTGTTGATATGAAGATGTAAACAACAAAATTTAGAAAGTCCAAAAAGGGCCATTAAAACTAAAAACATGAAAACAAATAGTACAACAATTACATTACTGAAGGATAGTAAGAATGTAAAAAAAACAATGATTCATTTATTATTTTTAGGTTTCGCTATACTTTTATTTGCAAGCTGTAGCAGCAATGATGATAATGATATTATAATTGAACAGGTTTTAGGTGGATTAGAATTAGAAACTGAGATTTTAGAAAATCGAGAAGAAGCTTTGCAAACCTTCACACTTAATGATGGAACTGGACAGGTATATGGCGAAGAGGGCACCATTCTATATTTTCCACCAGGGAGTATTGTAGATCAAAATGGAGATCCGGTTACCGGTAACGTTACTGTAGAACTTATAGAAATCTATGACAAAGCAAAGATGCTGCTTACTAAAATGCCTACAAACGGTAAACGTCCCAATGGAGACGTAGAAACACTTATATCCGCTGGGGAGTTCTATATTAATGCAACACAAAACGGAGAACAATTAGAAGTAGCAAATAATTTCCAATTGTTTGCACCTGCTGATGAATTTGATGAAGATATGAGGTTATTTGATGGTCTGGATAATGATTGTGACGGTGATGATTTAGAATGTGATATTGTATGGGAAGAAGACGAGCAAGGTGGATTGGAACCTATGCAAAGGGAAGGTCCAAACGGAGAAGGAGTTAGCGGATACGGAGGTTTTCTTAGCAACTTTGGATGGACAAATATTGATCGTTGGTTTAACGATCCACGACCTAAAACAGTTTTATACGTAGACGTACCAGAAGGTTTTGACAACACAAATAGTAATGTTTACGTATCCTATGATGGTGAACCAACTGCGCTGGCTTTATTAGATATTTATAATCCCGACACTGGTCTTTTCTCTGAACATTACGGATTGATTCCTATCGGATTAGAAGTACATATCATTTTTGTATCAGTACAAGATGATCAATATATCTATGCAATCCAGGGAATCACTATAGAAGAAGATCACGTAGAAGTCATTGGAAGTACAAACACTGGAACAGAAGCAGAATTGGCAGCATTGATAAACGGTCTCCCGTAAAAAAACACTCACACTGGAATATGCATATTAGGTAATGGGGGTTACAGCAAATTTCAGCAAAAATTCCGGAAGATTATCTTCCGGAATTTTAATTCTTAAAAATAGAAATGTAGCTGATTTAACTTTTTGTTTATCTTTATTAACACTAACAACAAATCATGAATAGATTTTCGGCTTTACTGATACTTATTTTCTTCCCTTTTTTCTGTGTTGCGCAAATATTGACTAATGATACGATTCCCAGAATAGCACCAATATCTTATGAAATTGAAGGGAATCAGGTTGTGTACAGTGCAGAAATGCCGGCGCTTAATCAAATTGCAGGCGCTCCCAAAGCTTTTTACACCTACTATTGGGAATTTGGTGATGGTCAATATAGTTTCAAAGAAAAGCCTGTACATACATATGGTAAGAATGGAACTTATGAGGCTAAACTTTGGGCAACAAACAATTACGACAACGGAAAACCTCCTGCATCCAGACCAAAATCTGTGACTATCAGCGATGCTTACGATGAGGCATCTACAGAGAGTAACTCTCCTTTTACAGAAGATGAAGATCTGATATTAAAAAGAAATCGGGAGCCAATTCCGGATCAGGAAATGGTATTTATCACTAGTTATAAGAACAATAATAATTATGTATCCAGCGGAAAATTATATTTATTCTATAATGACTTACGATTTAAGAATGATAATTTCACTATAGAAGATACTAGACTACATCACGACGAGCGCATAGTTCCTCTAGATGCTGTTTCTTCTGTACTTCCGGAAAATGACGATCATACTTTGTTAGCCTCTAACAGCATTTCTTTTTTGAAGTCTAAAACACTTTTTGTACAAGATTCTACCAAACGAAAAAACTTTCCACTTACGCTGGAAGAATCAAAAGCCTTATATCGAAGTTATCAAATCATAGAATTTGACGATATGAAACCCGGAGAAGAACGCAATATCTTTAGAACACTGAAAACCACTCCTGAAATGATCAAAGATACCAGTGCTATAGTCACTATAAGAAGTGTCTATGTGCCTGACAACAATTTTGATGATCATACTGTAAAAGATACAGAAATGGAGATTGTAACTTCTCATGATCCTAACAAAATGTCTTCTAATGGATGGTTAATGAACTATCGTTTGGTAAGATTTAAAAGATTAAAATTCAAAGTACGTTTTCAAAATAATGGAGAAGGACCAGCCAATACGATCAAACTAGAAGTAGATACACCCGAAATGTTCGATAAATCTACATTGAAAATTGATAGCATGTATCCGGAATGTCCAATTTGCCCAAAAGAGCGAGAAGTAAATTACAGTTGTCTGGATACCATTTTACAAAAAGACAAAATCATCTTCCAGTTTAATAGAATTTATCTTCCCGGAAGTGAACAAAAGAATGTAGAAGAGATTGATTCTACTAAAGGTTTTGTAAAGTACTCTATGAAATTCGGTAAAAACTTTCACAAAAAAAAGACGAGGAGCAGAACTGCTATTTACTTTGATAAAAACGAACCTATAATTACTAATTATGCCACTACCCGATTCTTACCGGGAATTTCGATTGGAGCTAAGGCAGGATACATTACGGTACCCGAATTAGATAATCAAAGAGAATATTTTGTTGGAGCCACATTATCACCATTTAAATCCTACAGAGGATATTATCAGGCCGAACTATTCTTTTCATCCGCTTCTTACGATGAAACCAGAAATTTTGAAACACGCAATATTAATCCAAATGGAACAGTTGATTTACTCCGTTTTTCTGAAAGTAATCAATACGATAATATCACGATATATGCCGTTCCTGGATCCTTTCGATATAATTTCAATAATTATTTTGCTATGGGGGCTGGTGTACAGTTAAAACTGGACCTTACTAGCACCAACAAACAAGAAACCACAGGCGAAGGTTTTTTTATAGATGTTGATGGAACAGAATTTCCTAATCCAGATGTAAACACATTTTCTGCTCAGGAAATAGATGATAGTTTTACGAACCTTCAAACCGGAGTTTTTATAGGCATGAATCTGGGAACCGTGAGGATTGGACCTAGTATTGGTGTGAGGTACGTTTATAACTTTGATACTCCAAATTCTCAAATTCAGTTTTATGGGATTTGGAAATTTTAGAGTAATCATTTTGCTTATTCTTTTCCTTACTTTAGGAAATGAACCACTTTTTTCCCAACAAAAAACAAATACTTCAGAATTTTTATATACTCAATTAGATGATTTTTTAAAACAGCCGTCAAATTCAAAATTAAATCGATTAAGCAAACTTATTGCTTCTAAAGAAAATCAACTTGTTACCAAAGAAGACAAACTTGCATGGGTAATTGTTCATAGCAATATGGGATATTATTACAATCAATTTGGAAGCCTCCCCACAGCCATTATGTATTACGAAAAGGCCTGGAAAAACTTTTATGATAACAACCTTAAGGATTATGATATCATTGAAAATTGCTTACAACCTTTGGGGAATCTATATATTAAAATTGGAGATCTCCAGAAGGCAGAAAATACAATCACTAATTACTTGTATCTGGCAGAACAATCTCAACATACTGACAAAATAATTGCTGCAATCACCAATTTATCTATTGCATATAATAATCAAAGTAATTTTCTAAAAGCAATCAAAATTCTCAAAAATGGCGAGAGATTAGCTCCAAAAAACGTAAATATCCTTACAAATTTGGCCACTAACTACTTAGATTCCGGATCAATTAAGGAAGCAGAAAGCTATGCTAACAAGGTAATTTCTATAGATGCTTCTCAGGTCAATGCTTACCAGATTCTAGCAGCAGTAGCCTTAGAAAATAAGGATCTACAAAATGCCCAAAGTTATATTCAAAAGGCAAAATATCAATTGTTGAAAAACCCAAATACCTCTTCCCGAGATTTTGCTAAATGGCAACTGGCTTATATCGACGTTTTACTTTCGAAATCTGCATATGCTGAAGCCTTGTTTAACATAAAAGAAATCTATGCCTCTCTCCTACCAGAATATTCAATGGAAATGAATCTTCCTACAACAGAAATGCTTATAGCAGATAGAATTTTACTAAAAACGCTAGATGTTCAGACTTACATTTTACAACAACTCAACGATCCAATTTCAGCAATTAAAGTATATGAAGCAGCTTTTGAGGTAAATTCAAAGTTGAATCAGGCATATCCTATACAAAACACAAAGATCCTTCAGCATAGCCAAAACAGAAATCGAACCGAAAGCTATATTGATCTTTTATATACGATCCATACTAAAACCAACGATATAAAATATGTCGTAAAAGCATTTGAAGCAGCAGAAAACTCTAAAGCTCCTTTTGTCAATGAAGCATTACTATCTAAACAACTACTATTACAGTATAAAAACGATTCGTTAGTAAATAAAAACAAGCAACTTACTAGCGAAATGGCGACTTATGACACTTATATCCTAAAAGAAAGGCAAAAGGAAGACAAGGCTAACATCTCACAAATTCAAAAATGGATGTCGGCATATGAAATGAAATCTATAGAGTTTAAGGATGTAACTCAAGAACTTCAGAAAAAATATCCCAATCTTCTTTTTAAACAAGAAAAAATCTCAATTACTGAGCTTCAAGAAAAACTAAAACAAGATGATCTTACTCTGATCGAATATTTTTTTGGAAAGAACACCTTATACCAGTTTAAAATTGATGCTGATTCAATTGAAATAATAGAAATTGAAGATATTGAGCATTTTAGAAATATCACCCAGAACTATATACGTTATTTTAACAATGCCTCTACTATTACCAATAATGTAAAGGGTTTTTCGGAAAGTAGTTTTGACCTATATCGTATTCTAAATATACCTAACACTAAAAACCTATTAATCATTCCTGATGGACTGCTTAATTTTATTCCCTTTGAAACATTATTGACCAAAAAAAGTGATGTTTTAAGTTTTAATAGGATGCCTTTCCTTCTAAAATCAAGGATTATAAATTACGAAATTTCGGCAGGAAAATATTTAAAATCCAATTACAGCAAAAAGGAAAAAAGTATACTTGGTATATTTCCGGTTTTTGAAAATACCCAGCTAGAACTTTCCTTTTCTTTAGATGAGCAACGTTATATACAACAAAAATTTTCTGGAGTATATTTAGAAAAAGGAGAAGCTACCTACACTCGTTTTCTAAAAGAAGTAGAAAATCACTCTATTATACATTTGTCTACACACGCTGAAGCAGGCAGTTTTTCCAGACCTGCTTCTATACAATTCAGAGATCAAAATATATTGGTAAATCAGTTATACGGATTACAATTAAAAACCGACTTAGTTGTGCTGAGTGCTTGTGAAACAGGCATTGGCACTTTAGCAAAAGGAGAAGGTCCGCTTAGCATTGGTAGAGGGTTTCAATACGCAGGAGTACAAAATGTATTATTTTCTCTGTGGAAAGTAAATGACAAAACCACTTCCCAATTAATGCAGCGTTTCTACCAAAACTTACATCAAACCAACTCCTATGTTCACGGATTACATCAGGCTAAAATAGATTTCCTTGAAGCAAAAGAAATTTCCAATACACAAAAATCACCTTATTACTGGGCTTCATTTGTGTATTATGGAGTTCATCAACCTCCAACCGAATCAACATCTAATTGGATATTTATTATCGGAGGATTCTTATTAATTATACTATTTTTGTTCGTGATTCGACAAAAATTAAAATGACAACACTTCGCCAGTTTCTAATTGAAAAAGAATATCATCGCATTAAACTTGTGTATACCAAAACCAATCATTTTGAGGTTAAAGCAATGCTTAATGGCATAGAAGGTAATTTTATTGTAGATACCGGAGCATCTAATTCGTGTGTTGGTTTTGATGCAGTAGAAAAATTCAATCTTTTTGCACAAGATAGTGATGTAAAAGCTGCCGGGGCCGGGGCCACAGATATGCTAACACAACTCTCTAAAAGAAACACACTACAATTGGGCAAGTGGTCTAAAAAAAGTATTTCACTTATTTTGTTTGATCTTAGTCACGTTAACACTGCCCTTATAGCGCATCAAGCAGAGCCTGTGGACGGGATTATTGGTGCGGATGTTTTAAAAAAGGGAAAAGCGATCATAGATTATGAGAAAAAGTGTTTGTATCTCAAGTAGATCATTTCTTGAATCATCTTTTTTTTGTTGTTATAAAAAGATTTTACAAAAGCAGTAAATCACAACAAAATAGCATCACTCCTCAAGATTATATGGGGAAAATACCTTGAAAATCAGCGCATTAAACTACTCTTTTGCCGTAAAAAAACGGATTTAAAACTATAAATGTTAATTTTTTTACTTAGCTTTAAGAAAATATTAAGACTTTGTTTATCCTCTTAAAAACCTAATAAGCCTATTGTAGAACTTTACATACCCCTTTTTATGAACCGAAGAAATTTTCTAGCATCAGGAACACTAACTGCCGGTGCTTTATCGCTATCTCCTACCTCTATTTTTGCAAATGACAATTCTATTTCTCTTTTTTCCATAGGGAAAGGATTTAATAGAATCTCTGATCAAATTTATCTACTACCCGTTAACTCATTATCCTACCATGCATTAGAAGCACATAAACTACTGCTTCAAAAACTTGATGAAAAAGGATATAGTTATAACCCCGCTGAAATTGTTAAACTAAGCGAAAACTGTTATGCGATTCCACTCAGTAAAAACCCACTAATTGGTTTTAAAACTAAGGAAATTGCTTTATTAATAGAACATCAAGGAACATATCAACATCATATTCTTAACGAACCAACATCTAATGCATTTAATTCTTTGATTGAAAACTTTAGTAAAAGTGCCGATGCCCACGGATTAAATCTAGATACACTTCAGTTTATTTCCCCTAATGAAGTTATTGCTGCATCTTTTGGAAAAGAAAATACATTTACATATAAAAATGTAAGTGGAAATACAATCACGCTAAAAGGTTCCTCAAAAAAGCAAATAGCTGTCATCAGCTAACGCTTTTGCCAAAATTCAGGTAGTTATACGTATTTATTTTTTCTAATACTCTATTTAGCTTTGGTGAATTGGGATGTTAGAAGAAATCATTCGAATATTTCAATTAGAAAAGCTGGATTCATCTCCGGTAAATTATAAAACATGAATTCATGAAAATCGTACTTATCGGAAGCTTTCCTGTTTGTCTATCTGTCTATAAGTATCTATCAAAAGATAATTATTTGGACGCAGTAGGTTTTCAAGAATCCGAAGTACCTCATCCTAAAAAGAATTTCTGGTATACCGCTATCCAAAAAGAAGGTTTGGATATGTATCTTATTAATAAACAAAATATCCAGGAAGGATTCAAAACCTGGTTAGAAAACAAAACTCCTGACTTGGTATTGGTTTGTGGTTTTTCTATTAAAATTCCTAAAGAGGTGCTGACCATACCAACTTATGGTTTTTTAAACGTGCATTTTGGAAAATTACCAGAAAATAGAGGCCCAGACCCACTATTCTGGTCAATCAAACAAGGGCAAAAGCAAACTGCGATTACTATCCATCAAATGGATACCGATTGGGATACCGGGAAAATTTTAATCGAACAACCAGTACCATTAATCCCAGGAGAGACGTTGGGCATGGCTAATTCTAAGATGAGTTATATGCTGGGAGAACTCACCCAAAAAGTTTTAGAATTAATAGTTGAGCCAAAAAACTTGAAGCCTCAATCAGATAAAGGCATTGCATACTATACCAGACCTATAGAAAAAGATACTACAATTTATTGGGAGACACAGACTGCAGATGAAATAGAACAATTGGTTAATGCTTGCAACCCCAAATATGGTGGTGCTACTACCTATTATCAGGGATCTCCTATAAGAATTATAGAAGTTTCCCCTGTAGACAGTCAACCGCTACTAGGTAAAACCACGGGTGAGATCATACACGCACATCCACAAGAAGGATTGTATGTGTATTGTAAATACGGAAAAATATTAAAAATTAATGCTATTAGTTCTGATGCTGGTATTTTATCAGGAACTAAATATGTGCATCTAGGAGTACGACAAGGGCATTGTTTCACAACTAGCTTACAAAGAAAACAACAAACAGTCTTGTAAACGGCTGTAATTACTAAATAACTAATTTATTAATCTTAAAATCAATTCAATATGGAAGGAACAATAGGAGAAGTTCGCATGTTTGCGGGTAATTTTGCACCAAGGGCCTGGGCATTTTGCGAAGGGCAATTATTGCCAATTTCACAGAATACAGCACTATTCTCTATTATAGGAACTATCTATGGGGGTGATGGAAGAACAACCATGGCATTACCAGATCTTAGAGGTCGTGTACCTATCGGTCCTGGTAATGGACCAGGTTTAAGCAGCTACAGAGAAGGGCAGCGAGGCGGAACAGAAACGAACACCTTAAATGTTACTCAAATTCCAGCGCATAACCATTTCGGCGCTGTAAAAGTTAGCTCTGCGAATGCATCAGAAAGCACACCATCAGCAAATGCATCGATTGCAACTCCTGGAACGGGGTCAGGAAGATCCTTTACTCCTACTTTAGGTTTTAACACTGCAACCCCAGATGTTACATTAAACAATCAATCTGTACAAACAGGAAACACTGGAGGAGGTCAATCTGTAAATAACATGCAACCTTGGTTATCTTGTTACTATATCATATGCCTACAAGGAATTTTTCCTTCTAGAAACTAAATTTTTAATTAATTTAAAACAAAACATTATGGAAGGAACCATTGGAGAAATAAGAATGTTCGCAGGTAATTTTGCACCAAGAACTTGGGCATTTTGTGATGGGCAACTATTAGCTATTAATTCTAATCAAGCATTATTTTCAATTTTAGGAACCACTTATGGTGGTGATGGAAGAACTACCTTTGGACTACCAGATCTAAGAGGTCGTGTACCTATCAGTCCAGGTAATGGTCCAGGATTAACACCTAGAAATTTAGGACAACGTAGTGGAACTGAAACCAATGTTCTTACTACAAATCAGCTTCCTGCACACAGTCATACTGGATCTGTAAAAGTGAGCTCGGCAAATGCCACAGAAAGTACTCCTACTGCGAATGGCTCTGTAGCAACGCCAGGAACAGGATCAGGAAGATCTTTTAGTCCTACTTTAGGCTTTAATGCAGCAACACCTGATGTTACATTAAATAGTCAATCAGTTCAGACTACGAACACAGGAGGAAACCAAAGTGTTAATAATATGCAACCTTGGTTAGGAATATATTATATCATTTGTTTACAAGGTATTTTCCCTTCAAGAAATTAATAATATCAACAAAACAAAGAGAGAACGAATCAATCTCTCTTTGTTCACTATAAAAATAGTATGATAGAAACCACCAAACATCCTGTAGAAGAATTACACCGAATTGGACAGTTTTTATTGGACTCTAATGAGTCTAACGAAATAGCTAGTGTGTTAGAACTACATAATTTCTATGATCAATTTTTATACAATCATCACTATGATAAAAGTGACTCGAAGGATATATTCCTTGAGCACGGGGTAGCGCTTTCTACAGACAACGCTGCCGATTGCTTAAAAGACTATAAAAGGACTGCCCGATTTATCAAAGGAGTTCATAATGCTATCACCTATACACTATCGAAATTCTCTAAAACTAAAATAAATATCCTATACGCTGGTTGTGGCCCTTATGCTCCATTAATTTTACCATTACTTTCTTTTTTCAAGACGGAGCAAATTTCAGTCACATTACTTGACGTTAATAAAGATTCATTAAATATTGTAGGAGCAATAATTTCCGAATTAGATTATCAAAACTATATTTCTGAAATTATTACTGCGGATGCCACTAAGTATAAGTACCCCAAGAACAAATCATTGCATCTCATTATTACAGAAACAATGTTTCATGCCTTGACGAAGGAACCTCAAGTAGCTATCACAAATAATCTGGCGCCTCAACTGATAAAAGGAGGCGTTCTGGTCCCTGAAGAAATTAAAGTATCACTGGGTTATTCTTTTTTTTCCAAAGAGCCTTATTTAAATCAATATGGCGATGAATATTATATTAGTAACACCGAAAAAGAAACAAAAAGACGAATAATTCAACCCTTATTTAATATTAGTAAAAAGGATAATAAAGATATTTCAAAGAATCAATCCTTTTATTTCGAAAGTCCTTGGCAGTCAATCCCTGAAAACTATGAAGAAACCCCAGATATATGTATCTATACACAGATTAAAGTTTTTGACAGGACAACATTAGAGAATGAAGATTCATTAATAACCAACCCTTATTGTATTGGATCTTTGCACAACATCACAGAGCGCTCTAAATTTAAAATTAAATATAACATTAAGAATATCCCCAAATGGGAAATATCAACAATTTAAAATCAACAAAATGAAACAGTTATACCTTACTTTTTTTCTAATCACAATGATAGGTATGCATTGTGGTTACTCTCAATTTACTGAGACTTTTGAGGCCTTAACCGATGGTACTTCCACGTTTACGAATGGTGGTCAATCATTTACTACTACTAATACTATGGTTAGTTTTGGTATTCCTGGGTTTGGATCAGGGGGATCTGATCGTTGGATAGAAAGCGCTACAGCTGGTCCTGGAATATATTCTATTCAAACAACCGGTGGCTCCGCATTCACAATGAAAAATATAGATATTTATGTTTCTTCTGATGGCGGTAATAACCCTACAGCTAATGGAACCTTCATTCTAAGGGGTAAATTAGGAGGAAGTACAGTCTATACAATTACTAAAACTTCTGGTTTTCCTACAGATTTTACTGGTGATAACGGATTCTTTAATGTTGACCTAGCAACCGACGGTAGTTCAGATTTTAGCCTTACAAATATTAATGAACTTGAATTAGAAATTACATCAAGCTTCAATTATATAGCTGTGGATGATTTTGCTTTTGGTCCAGAAGAAGTTGCAGCAGATACCGATCCGCCATTTATAGCCAGTATCGTTAGAAGCGGAACACCGCCAACTACAGCTGATTCTGTTGATTTTGTTGTAACCTTCAATGAAAATGCAAACAATGTGACCACAGACGATTTTTCATTAGACGCTACAGGTGGTGCTATGGGAACTATCTCTGCTATAAGTGGATCAGGAACTACTCATACCGTAACAGTAAGCGGAATAAGTGGGGAAGGAACTGTAAGTGTTGACTTAAATGCCAGCACAGATATTACCGACGACCTAGGGAATGGAAACGGAACTAATGGAAACGTTCCTGCATTCACTGCCGGTGAAATACATACGGTTTCTGTTTGTTTTTTGGAGTCATTTGAAGATTTTAATGTTAATGACAATACTTTTGGCAGTAATGGATTGCCTTTTAATGCTACTGGCTTAGATATTGAAGAGGCTACAGGTGCTGGAGCTAGTAGCTCTGACAAATTCTTGGACAATGACGGTACAGGAGCCGGAACCTTTTCTATACAGACAACTGGAGGTGAATTGTTCACGATGAAAACTTTAGACTTATACCTATCATCTATTGCAGCCGGAACAAATCCAACCAATGATGGTACACTTACGGTTAACGGAAAAGTTTCTGGAGCTACAGTATACACGATAACAAAAACATCTGGATTTCCAACGACAACATCAAACGGAGATAATGGATTCTTTAATCTTAATTTTGCTACCGATGGTGCTGCTGATTACACCACAACTAACATAGATCAAGTGGAGATTATTATCGGAAGTGCATTTGTCTATGTAGCGATTGATCATTTTGAATTTTGTGAGCAAGGTATTGTCGATACATTTGCTCCAGAAGTACTAAGTATAGAAGTCGCCGGAACTCCTACCTCGTTAGATACATCGGTTGATTTCACGGTTACTTTTAATGAAAATGTTATTAATGTTACTACAGATGATTTTACTTTAGATACAAGTGGAACTACCGGAAATATTACCGGAGTTACAGGTGCCAACAATATATATACAGTTACTGTGGATAACATTACAGGACAAGGAACCATTAGTATTGATCTTAATGGTTCAACGGATATTGAAGATGCTTTGATGAATAGCGGACCTCCAGCTTTCACTGGCGGTGAAAATCATATCGTATCGGACTGTTTTATTGAAGATTTTGAATCCTTTACACCTAGCGCTACATCTATTACTAGTAACGGAGTTCCTTTTACGTTGACAAATGGACTAGATGTATTCAATATTGATGGTGCCGGAGTTAACGGATCAAATGATTTCCTTGATAATGAAGGGAGCGGTACCGGTGCTTATTCAATCACTACCACCGATAACTCAGTGTTCACTGCAAATACGATGTTTGTTTATGTGTCTTCTATTGCAGCAGGAGGTTCACCTACAAACGATGGTACCTTAACAATAAGAGGCAAGGTGTCAGGTGCAACAGTATTCTCATTTGATCTAAATAGCGGAAACACAACTTTTCCTACAAATGTAAGCCAAGGCAACAATGGATTTTTTCAAGTGGATTTTGCAACCGCAGGAGCGTCTGACTTCAGTACTATTGACGTAGATGAAATTGAAATTGAAATTTTTACAAGCTTTGTATATTTGGCAATTGATAATTTTGAATTTTGTCAGGACACAACAGCTCCTGTTGATCCTATTGTAACAACACCGTCAAGCTCGATCACAGTAAATGCAAATACGCAAACAATTTCTGGTACACACGCAGAAAATGGAATTACAGTAAACGCCTATGCGGATACCAATAACGATGGAATGGCGGACAATACAACTTCCTTAGGGTCAGCAACGGTAACTGGAAATGCTTGGAGCTTTTCTGTAAACCTTACCGCTGATAGTGACAATAATTTTGTAGTACAAGCAGAAGATATTTCAGGAAATACTTCTAATGATGTAGATGTACCTACAATTATCGAAGATTCAATGACACCAAGCGGATATACCGCACTTATCGACCAAGCTCCTATTAACTCTACAAACGAAACAGCTGTAAGCTTTACATTTGCAGCCGCCGAAGTTAGCACAACGTATAATTATACTTTTACTTCTTCGGGTGGAGCAGGATCGGTTACCGGTTCTGGTGTTATCGCAACTGCTATTGATCAAATCACCGGAATTGATCTAAGTGGATTAGCTGATGGAATTATAACTCTAAGTGTTACACTTACGGATGATGCTGGAAATACAGGTAGTGCAGCAACCGACACAGAAACTAAAGATACAGGAGCACCAACAGGATATAATGTAACCATAGATCAAAGTCCTATTAATTCAGGAAGCGCAAATACGGTAAGTTATACGTTCTCCTCAGCAGAAGTTGGAGCTACGTACAACTATACTTTTACCTCCTCTGGTGGTGCAGGATCCGTTACTGGTTCTGGAGTTATCGCAACAGCTACTGATCAAATTACAGGAATAGATCTAAGTGGATTAGCTGATGGTACCATAACTTTAAGCGTTACGCTTACGGATATTAATGGAAATACTGGTAGTGCTGCAACGGATACAGAAACTAAAGAAACGATAAGACCTAGTGTTACAATAACTTCTACAGAAAGTCCTGGACCCACTGGAGCCGATCCAATACCTGTAACCATTACTTTTTCTGAAAGCGTTACTGGATTTGAAATAACTGACCTTATTGTTGGAAACGGAACGCCTGGTAATTTTGCCGGTTCAGGAACTACATATACTGCTGACATCACTCCTTCTGGCGCTGGTCCATTAACCATCACCATAGATATCAATGCAGATGTTGCATTAGACAGTGGAGGGAATGGAAATACTGTCGCTTCTCAATTTAGCATCGATTTTGATAACACATTAAGTATTAATGATGAAATATTAGCAAATGGTCTAACTATTTATCCTATTCCGTCTATTAACAGTGTTAATTTATCAGGAGAGACTAGTTTAGGCTTACAAAGAGTAGAAATTTTTGATATTCGAGGTACATTGATCATTTCGCAGAAATTAAATGTTAACAGTAGGCTACACACTATAGATATTTCTTCCATACATTCTGGTTTATACCTTATGACGGTGTATTCAAAAACAGGATCTACTACCAAAAGAGTAGTTAAACGATAAACTATTTTTCAATTAAAAGTTAAGAAGCCAAGGTTTAAATCTTGGCTTCTTTTTTTACTCCATAAAAAGAAAAACTTAAACTGATGGTATATCCAAACTTTGTTATGAAGGTTTAACGTAATAAAAGCTGATGTTTTATTAATTAAAGTAGAACAAATGCTATTGTTATATTAAGAAAACAAGGAAGCATCAAATTTTAAAGTAATTGGAAGCTGTAATAGATTAGATTTTCCAATACATCATCCAGATAAACATGATAGGCTTATTAAAAAGCCCTTTGGACAGGCAAAAAGGATTACTTCGATACTGTAACTATCATAAATCCAGAAAAAAGATATGATCCCTTCTTAACTATAACAATCAAGTATTTTTACCTATTTCGTTACCCTCTGATTCCTAGTATCTTTGAACAATGATAATAGATATAATGACCCCAAATAAAAAAAGAAATATAATGATAAAAGTAATCCCCGTTGTCGTTTTAGCACTAATTTTAATTGCACTAGGTATGAATATTTATCTTTTATACAGGTTTGTATAATCTGAAGTCTTTTACATTACATACCGGTTCTAATAGCTTCTACAGGATCCAATCTAGCTGCCATCCAGGCTGGGAAAATACCCGCTATTAAACCAATTAAGGTTGACCAAAACATACCCCAGAACATATTGGAGCTAGAAAGGACAAACTCAAAATCTCCGGTTAATTGAGAAGCTCCTTTTGAAATCAACCATACTAGTACGAGTCCAATCAATCCACCAAAAATGGCTAGAATAACTGCTTCAAATAAAAATTGAAGTAATATAAATTTTCTTTTAGCGCCCAATGCTTTTTGGATTCCTATAAGATTTGTTCGTTCTTTTACGCTTACAAACATGATATTCGCAATACCAAAACCTCCTACCAACAAAGAAAACATTCCAATAAATCCACCTATTTTGGACATAGTTCCTGTAATATTATCTATAAAATCCGTAAAGCCCTGTAGCTGATTTACAAAAAAATCATCGATATCATCGGGTTTTAATCCTCTGTAAGATCTCATTTTTTGAGTAAGTGAAGCTACAAACTCGGGCACATCACCACTAGATTCGGGTTTAATAATTATCATAGGAAATGTAAACTTATTGTTATCGCCATAAATTCTTCTCACAAGATTAACCGGTAATATGACCGAAGTATCTTTGGAATCCCCAAAAAGACCGCTTCCTTCTTTCTTTAGAACACCTATCACCGTGAACTTTCTTCCGTATACACGAACTTTTTTACCAATAGGATCACTCGTGCCAAATAAGCTATTCGCTACTTCATCTCCAATTACAATAACCGGAGCTCCTCCTACAGATTCCTGTTCATTAAAAAACCTTCCTTTAACAACCTGTAATTCTTCGATCTCGTAATAATCGTGCGTAACAGGTGCCATACTCACATTGCTAATACTTTTATCATTGTACTTTATCGTCTCCTGACCAACATTCAATAAAAAACTAGCCGCTTTTACATCAGGCATCGTTCTTTTGATATACTGGTATTCTTCAAAAGTTACGTCAGGAAACTGTTCTCTCTTCCAATCAGGAACCTGAGTAGGTCCAAAAGAAATTCTTGTAAGATATATGGTACTATTATCTAAAGAACTAATACTTCCTTTTATTTCTTTCTCTAAAGAATCAACAGCAGCCAGCACACCAATAATGGAAAAAATACCTATGGTGACCCCTAACAAAGAAAGAAAGGTCCTTAATTTATTGTTTCTAAGAGCATTAATCGCAAAATTAAAACTCTCTTTTAGTACTCTAAGATAAATAAGCATATGCTATTTTTTGAACAATATAAAGATAGGACGTTTTCCTTATAATTTTGTTACAAAATAACTAAAACAATTACACATAATGGGTTGTCTAATTGGCAACTAAATTGCTACTTTTGCGCTTTACTAACTAAACACTGTCATGAGCAACACAAAAACCGCTAAATCTGCATTGATTTCTGTATTC
This sequence comes from Aquimarina besae, assembly GCF_042434905.1. Classification (NCBI taxonomy): domain Bacteria; kingdom Pseudomonadati; phylum Bacteroidota; class Flavobacteriia; order Flavobacteriales; family Flavobacteriaceae; genus Aquimarina; species Aquimarina besae. Next base: position 1,458,922 of record NZ_CP170199.1, on the reverse strand, counting down.
AGTAAAGAAGGATTAGCACCTATCGTAAAAAAATTAGATGAGCTTGGTATTACCATATATTCTACCGGTGGTACCGAAAAATTCATTAAAGACCAGGGAGTAGATGTAATTCCTGTAGAGGATGTTACTTCTTATCCTTCCATTCTTGGTGGAAGAGTAAAAACATTACACCCAAAAGTGTTTGGAGGAATTCTAAACCGCCAGAATAATGATAGCGACGTAGCAGAGTTAGAACAGTATGAAATTCCACAAATTGATATCGTAATCGTGGATTTATATCCTTTTGAAAAAACGGTTGCATCAGGAGCTTCTGAACAAGAGATTATCGAAAAAATTGACATAGGAGGAATTTCTTTAATTAGAGCAGCTGCTAAAAACTTTGCTGATGTTACCTGTGTGGCTTCTGTTGATGATTATGCTGAATTTTTAGAAATTATTTCGGAAGGTAATGGTAGCATCTCATTAGAAGATCGCAGACGTTTTGCCGCAAAAGCTTTTAATGTTTCTTCTCATTACGACAGTGCAATTTTTAATTATTTCAATAGTGATCACGAAATTGCTTCACTTAAAATAAGTGAAACCAAAGGAAAAGTGTTACGCTATGGAGAAAATCCACACCAAAAAGGATTTTTCTTTGGAGATTTTGATGCTATGTTTGATAAGTTACACGGAAAAGAATTATCCTACAATAACCTTCTTGATGTAGATGCTGCGGTCAACTTGATGAATGAGTTTACAGGAGAAGATCCTACTTTTGCAATCCTGAAACATAACAACGCCTGTGGATTAGCTCAACGTTCTACTATCCATCAAGCATATGTAGATGCATTGGCTGGTGATCCGGTTTCTGCATTTGGTGGCATCTTAATTAGTAATTCTGAAATAGATGCTGCTACAGCCGAAGAAATTCATAAATTGTTTTGTGAAGTAGTCATCGCCCCTTCTTACAGCAACGAAGCTTTAGAAACACTAAAAGGAAAGAAAAATAGAATCATACTGATTCAAAAAAATATAGAACTACCAAAGACTCAAGTGCGCTCTTGTCTAAATGGTGCTTTAGTACAGGATAAAGATTTAAAAACTGATGCTAAAGAAGACTTAAATACGGTTACCAAAGTAGCACCTACAGACGCGCAAGTAGAAGATTTATTGTTTGCATCTAAAATTTGTAAACATACTAAATCTAATACGATTGTATTTACAAAAGGAAAACAACTCTTAGCAAGTGGAACCGGACAAACATCCAGAGTAGATGCATTAAAACAATCTGTAGAGAAGGCAAAATCATTTGATTTTGATCTTAACGGTGCTGTTATGGCAAGTGATGCTTTCTTTCCGTTCCCTGATTGTGTAGAGCTTGCAGACAATGCCGGCATCAAAGCGGTAATACAACCTGGGGGTTCTATAAAAGATCAATTAAGTATAGATTATTGTGATGCAAACGGAATTGCAATGGTAATGACTGGAACACGTCATTTTAAACATTAATTTTAGTACATTTACTCAATTCTAACCCTTTTTATTGTTTTATATGGGATTTTTCGACTTCTTTACTGAAGAAATTGCAATCGATTTAGGTACAGCGAATACCTTAATTATTCATAATGACAAAGTGGTGGTAGACAGTCCATCCATTGTAGCCAGAGATATCGTGTCTGGAAAAATAATTGCCGCGGGTAAAGAGGCTGCGATGATGCAAGGAAAAACGCACGAAAACATAAAAACGATAAGACCGCTTAAAGATGGAGTAATTGCTGATTTTGATGCCAGTGAAAAAATGATAAGTATGTTTATCAAGGATATTCCTGCATTAAAGAAAAAAATATTTACTCCAGCCCTACGCATGGTTATCTGCATTCCATCCGGAATTACAGAAGTAGAAATGAGAGCAGTAAAAGAAAGTGCAGAACGTGTAAATGGTAAAGAAGTATATCTTATTCACGAACCAATGGCTGCTGCCATTGGTATTGGTGTCGATATCATGCAGCCAAAAGGAAATATGATTGTTGATATCGGAGGAGGAACCACAGAAATTGCGGTTATCGCTCTCGGAGGAATTGTTTGCGACAAATCTGTAAAGATTGCAGGTGATGTATTCACCAATGACATTATTTATTATATGAGAACTCAACATAATTTATATGTCGGTGAGCGAACTGCTGAAAAAATAAAAATACAGATCGGTGCAGCAACTGAAGATTTAGAATTGCCACCAGAAGAAATGAATGTTCAAGGTCGTGACTTGCTAACTGGAAAACCAAAACAGGTGCAAATCTCATTTCGTGAAATTGCGAAAGCGCTAGATAAATCTATTCTAAGAATTGAAGATGCTGTTATGGAAACGTTATCACAAACCCCACCAGAACTTGCAGCCGATATTTACAATACCGGAATTTATCTTGCAGGAGGTGGATCAATGCTAAGAGGCTTAGATAAGAGGTTGTCTCAAAAAACAGATTTACCGGTTTATATTGCTGAAGATCCGCTAAGAGCAGTTGTAAGAGGAACAGGAATTACCTTAAAAAACATTAATCGCTATAAAAGCGTATTGATTAAATAATTATCTTGAGAAAACATAAGTAGTATATACCTAAAATTTATTTTTTACGTTATTCTGCTTTAGTTGTTTTTAAACAATATTAAGAGCATTATTCTAACAAGATTATAATTTATTTGAATTTAGTATCCCCATAAAGCATGCAGCAGATTATTAATTTTTTAATACGGAATAAGAACTTTCTGTTATTTCTGCTATTACTACTTCTATCGCTTATTCTAACTTTGCAATCGCACACCTACCACAAGAGTAAGTTTATTAGTTCTACCAATTTTCTTACAGGGGGAGTGTATGGATGGAGATATTCTATTAGTAATTACTTTGGGCTTAAAAACAAAAATGAACGTTTGTTAGAAGAAAACGAGTTACTTCGTAATCAAATAAGTTGGTTAACAAATGATACCATTTCCACAAAATATGTAGACACCACCTCATTTAGTAAGCCGTTCACCTTCATTAAAGGAAACGTATATAAAAATGACTATAGCAAAATTGACAATTATATTCTGATTAATAAGGGAGAAAAAGATGGGGTTGAGCCGGATATGGGGGTTATTACAGATAAAGGAATTGTTGGAATCGTAGAAAACACTTCTCAAAATTATAGCAGAGTTATTTCGATACTTAATAGCAACTCGAGAATTAATGCCGGTTTAAAAAAATCAAATCAATATGGGTCTCTGGTATGGAACGGTATCGATCCAAATATAGTGCAACTAGAAACAGTACCTAGACAAGCTGTTTTACAAAAAGGAGACACTATTATTACCAATGGTCGTTCTACTATATTCCCCAGAGGTATAGGAATTGGCACAATCATCAACTATAAATTAGATGAAAATCAAAGCTATTTTTTAATTGATGTGCAACTGTTTAATGATATGACTGATATTGGATTTATATATGCAATAAAAAGTAACGATGCTGTAGAAATCGAGTCTTTAGAAAATCCAAAATTAGATGAATAATAATGTTCTTTTATATATTGGCAGATTCTTAAGTCTGGTATTTGTTCAGGTATTTATCCTTAATCATATCAATTTTTTAGGATACCTTAATCCATATATTTATATCATTTTTATACTATTAGCTCCGATCAATATTAACAAGAGTTTATTTCTTTTCCTAAGTTTTATTCTAGGGTTAACTATAGACCTGTTTGGAGATTCTGGAGGTGTGCACGCAGCTGCCTCTTTAGTAATAGGATATTTGCGACCTGTTATTCTAAGATCTGTTTTTGGTTTGAGTTACGAATTTCAAACGGTTAAACTAAGTAACGTTGGTTTTGGACAGCGACTTGCCTACGTAACTCTTATGGTATTCATACACCATTTTATACTTTTTTCTCTAGAAATATTTAACTTTTCTCATACACTATTATTAATAAAAAAAACGTTATTTTCTAGTCTATTTTCAATCATAGTCATTATGTTGGTTTTGGTATTGTTTAGAAGAAAAGATTCATGAGAAAATTACTACTATATCTTATAATAATTAGCACAGGTGTCGTCTTTATTGCAAGGCTTTTTTATCTGCAAATTTACAACACTTCGTTCGCAGCCTTATCAGAAGATAACGCAATAAAAGTATTGTATGACTATCCTCAAAGAGGAGCGATTTATGACAGAAACGGCAAGCTTTTGGTTACTAATCAACCCTCATATGATGTGATGGTGATACCAAGAGAATTAAAACCTTTTGATACATTAGAATTTTGCTCTATCCTCAAAATAACAAAAGATAAACTTGTTAAACAATTGCAAAAAGCAAGAGCGTATTCTCCCAGAGTGCCCTCGGTGGTTATTCCTCAATTAACCAAGGATGAGTATGCGTATCTACAGGAAAAAATGCGGAAGTTTGATGGTTTCTATATTCAGAAACGCTCCCTTCGAGATTATCATACAGAAAATGCCGCAAATGTACTTGGCTATATTGCAGAGGTAAACGAAGGGCTTATTAAAAAAGATCCGTACTACCTCTCTGGAGATTTAATCGGTATGCAAGGCGTAGAAAAACAATACGAAAAAGAGCTTCGAGGAATTAAGGGAATAAAAAGGATACAAAAAGACAGATTCAATCGTGATATTGGACCCTACAAAGAGGGTAAATATGACACACTACCTGTTAATGGAAAAGATCTTACCATTACTATTGATGAAGAATTACAGAATTATGGTCAAAAGCTAATGCAAAACAAACGCGGCGGTATTGTGGCATTAGATCCCGCCACCGGAGAAATTCTTACTTTGATTACTGCTCCGACCTACAAACCAGAATTATTGGTTGGTCGTAAAAGATCCCCTAATTATACAAGATTACATTATGATTCTATTTCCAGACCTTTATTTGATCGGGGTGTAAAAGGAGAATACCCTCCAGGATCACCTTTTAAAGCGATCACTGCACTTATAGGGTTACAAGAAGGAGTTGTAGATACCAAGGAAAGTTTTTCTTGCAATCATGGCTTCAGATATGGAAAAAAAGCGAAACTTGGTTGTCATGCGCATCGAAGTCCTCTGAGCATGATCCCCGGAATTGCACAATCTTGCAATGCGTATTTTGCCAATGTTTATCTAAGAAGTATTTACAAATATGATACTCCTCAGGAAGGCATTGACAACTGGGAAAAACATGTCGAAAGTTTTGGATTAGGAAACTATCTGGGCAATGATTTATCAAGTGGGAGTAAAGGCTTAGTTCCAAATTCTAAATTTTATAATAAACAATATAACTATCCAAAATATAAGTGGTATCCAACCGCTACCATATCCAATGCAATTGGGCAGGGAGAGGTACTGGCTACACCAATACAGCTGGCTAATATGACAGCTGCCATTGCTAACAGAGGGTATTTTTATACTCCACATATTATTAAGGCAATTGACGGAAAGCCAATTTCCATAGAGAACTTTACCAAACCAAAATATACAACAATAGATAAAGAACATTTTGAACCGGTAATTGAAGGAATGCATCAAGTATATGTTCAAGGTACTGCTGCAGCATTACAAGTAAAAGATATAGATATTTGTGGTAAAACAGGTACTGCAGAAAATTATACTGTAGTTAACGGGGAGCGCATGCAACTCACAGATCACTCTGTTTTTATTGCATTTGCACCAAAAGACAATCCAAAGATTGCACTTACTGTATTTATTGAAAATGGCTATTGGGGGTCCAGATATGCTGGTAAAATCGCCAGTTTGATGATAGAAAAATACATCAAAGGATCTATCTCCAGAACAGATTTGGAAGATTGGGTTCTTTCGCACAGCCTGGAAGAAGAATATGCAAAACCTTACAGTGGGGAACCATTTAAAATCAACCAATAATGGCTAAATCAACAATTGTTGCCATAGATTGGTTAACCGTACTTCTGTTCTTGTTATTGATCGGTTTTGGATGGGGTAATATTTACTCTGCTTCATACAGTGATCAATCTTTCTCTTTGACTGATTTTTCGCAACCATACATCAAGCAATTATACTGGATAGTTTTAAGTATTGTTATTATTATTGTTACCCAAGCAATAGAAACTAAATTCTATGAACGTTTTGCAGGTTTATTATACGTTGTCTCCTTAGTCTCTCTTCTTGGACTGTTTTTATTTGGAAAGAATGTTAACGGAGCTACATCTTGGTACGCCTTCGGTCCGGTCGGCTTACAACCTTCAGAGTTTGCTAAAGCTGCTACTGCATTGGCGTTGGCAAAGTTTCTAAGTGATATGCAAACAAACATTAATTTGATCAACCATCAGCTAAGAGCTTTTTTGATTATAGCGTTACCGGCACTGTTCATTATTCCACAGCCAGATCCAGGTAGTGCACTGATATATGCTGCTTTTTTCTTTCCATTATATAGAGAAGGATTAGCTGCAACGTATTTAATCATCGGAGCTTCTGCAGCTGCTCTTTTTATATTAACGCTATTGTTTACACCTCTTTGGGTAGTTATTGGAATTGCTACCATTATGATCTTGATTCTCATCAAAAACAGAAAACATAAACCCAAATATTCTAGATATTTACTTACCATTATAGTAATTACAGGTTTTTGCTTCTCGGTAAACTATATCTTTAATAATGTTTTTGAACAAAGACATCGTGACCGTTTTAATATTGTTTTAGGAAAAGAAGTAGATTCTAAAGGTATTGGATACAACACGAATCAAAGTCAAATTGCGATAGGCAGCGGCGGATGGACAGGAAAAGGATGGAAAGAAGGTACCCAAACCAAAGGAGGTTTTGTTCCAGAACAACACACTGATTATATTTTTAGCACTGTTGGAGAAGAATGGGGTTTTTTGGGTGCCACCTTGGTAATAATTTTATTTGTTGCACTACTTATCAGACTATTGTATTTAGCCGAAAGACAAAAGTCACAGTTTAGTCGGGTCTATGGATATAGTGTGGTAGGTATTCTATTCTTGCATTTTGCCGTCAACGTAGGGATGGTTACAGGATTGATTCCAACGGTAGGAATACCACTTCCGTTTTTTAGCTATGGCGGATCGGGGTTATGGGGATTTACTTTGTTACTTTTTATTTTCATCAAACTAGATGCAAACCGGGTAAATGAATGGTAATACTTCTTAGAATTTCCAGCCTTTTTTACTAATAGAAGCTTCCAGCTGATTTTCAATGGCATCCGGTAACTTTGGGAAAAAATCAATTCCCGTTAACTTTTCAATGCTATCCGTCGATACGATAAATTGGTCCAAGGGTTGATCGGTATCTTGATTAGGAATCAAAAATGCAATCATTTTAGAGTTTTTATTTAAAATCACCTTATAAAAATATTTTGGCACAGAAACTGCTTCATAACCAATGGTTTGTAAATCATCGCTTAAAACCCCTCCGGTAACTACATAAACTCCATCATATTTGCTTGCCCAGTAACGAACTTTTTGTTCTAAATCATTCCAGATACCGGCATTGAACTCGTGATTCTGGGGAGAAACATTTGATGTAAGAAACGTTTCTTCAAAAGCATCATAAGTAAATCTTCTATCTCCTGCCGGGCATAAATGACCTCGGTCATATCCAGAATTTTTATAATTTCTCCAATCAGCCGAGGAAGTTCTTACTTTGGTATCGACTTCAAAGAATGGCCGTTTGAATTCATTTTTGGATACATGTTCCTGTTTTAGTTCGTAGGCCACCCATTCGGGTTGCTCGTGCTTTTCGGAGTACGATAATGAATAATGTTTGTGAGTAACAATTACACCTGTCGTAGACGTTGGAAGATAGAAAAAACTATATTCCTGATCTTCTTCACTATAAGAGCTATTCTTTTGGTCAGCCGAATCAACATTCTTTTCGATATAATAAAAACCAACGGTTACTATTAACACCAACAATGGATATATATACTTTCTTTTCAAATTTTCTTATTAAAATGATTTACCGAATGATGAACAAAAATATCAAAATCAATATATATTCTTCTATCGTTCAACTTTTAAAATTTTAACTATCCAATCGGTCAATCAAATTGTAGTTTGTGATATAAAAACAACAATAGACTAAACTTTAACATAAAATCAATCTTAGATTTTATGCATGTTTTAAATATTACTAATGATTTGATTTTCAATAATTTAATACAAAATATTAACATAAATAAAAACTAAAATTACGGATAATCCTTTTTTATTTTATGTAGTATCCTCGTCCATATTGTCTTTAAAAATCTCTATTTTAGAAAGCTTTTTAAACTAAATGACGTTTCGAAAATTACAGAAAAAGTTTAAAAAATATTATGTAAGTAGATTTGGGGTAATCAACTTATGCTATCTTTATCAGAAGAAAGCACACAAAACAAAAACATCTTAAAGGATTCATGAAAAATAGTATTGAGAAAATAGTTGAAACTGTTCTTATCCAAAATAGAATTAGTAACTATGACAAAAAAGATTTAGAACTACAATTACAAATACATCCAAACTATCCAAGTTTTCAATCTATTACTGATACACTAGATTATTTTGATATTGACAATATCGCTGTAGAAGTGCCTGTAGAAGCATTGGATCAACTTCCAGAAAGCTTTGTTTCACTAGTTAAAAAAGACAATGCAGAGGAAATTGTTTCCGTGATCAACAAGAACGGAAGCATTGAACTAAAGCATACAGATCTAGACAATAAAAGATTTAGTTATGATGAGTTCAAAACGATCTGGGTTCCTAAGGTAATCGCTGTAGAACACAATGCTGGAAAAAGCAACTTATTTTCTAAAGAGTCCTTAATTCATAACATTCTGTTTGGAGCGCTACTTTTAGGTTCTATTGTTGCATTGGTAACCAGACCTTTTGATTTATTTCAGATATTGTTTTTGATAGTATCAATCTCAGGTGTAGTATTTAGTCTTTTTGCTGTTAGAGAGAGTTTGGGTATACAATCTAATACTATGCACCAGTTTTGTACTTCTGTTGGAAATTCAAATTGTGGGGATGTAATTAATAACAATACAGGAAAATTACTTAAGAATTTTTCACTGGCCGACGCAAGTATTGTTTTTTTCGGTATTCTTACGATTTATCAATTGTTTTACGGTTTTAACAGTGTTTTATTGTTACCTAGTCTTATAGGAATTCCTTTTATCCTTTATTCTTTGTATTCCCAAGCATTTATTATAAAAAAATGGTGCGCTATCTGTATTGCTATAAGTGCCCTATCTACCGGTTTAATCGTTGTTGCGTTACTAGGTCTCTCTTTTGATTTCACAATAGCCGCAATAGCGACTTTTATTATGGTTTCTGCACTGATCACTTTGGGTTATATGGAAGTCAAGAAACATATGGTTGAAAATAAAGAGTACAAAAGCGACAACATAAAGCTCAACCATTTTAAACGTGATAGACAAATATTTGAGCACTTATTAAGTATCTCAGATAACGTTCAGGATACCAAATCGATTTCAAATGAAATAGTTTTAGGAAACCCTAACGCTAGCTTTAAGATTATTAGTCTAACCAATCCTATGTGTGGTTACTGTAAAGGGGCTTTTGAGGCTTATACTCGCGTATTAAGAACGATGAGTGAACAGCTACAGATTGTTATACGGTTAAAAGTATCATTGGACGATCTTGACAATCAAGCTACTCAAATAAGTTTGCGCTTACTAGAAATATATCATTCTGAAGGACCTAAAAGTTTTATTGAGGCGTATAGTGAATGGTTTCAAGATAGAACTTTTACGAATTGGATCAAGAAATATGGCACGCCTAAAAACGATGAGCAACATATTGAAGTCCTTCAAAAACAATCAGATTGGGCAGAAAAGAACAATTTGTTCTATACTCCTGCTTCTCTGATTAACAAATCTATATACCCCAAAAAATATAGTTATGACGAATTCTTTCATTTTACCAGTATGATGATTGAAAATGAAAACGAACATAATTATAGTGTAAAAGAAGATTCTGTAGGTGTCTAAATCGGATGATATAGTACAGCGTTCTATAGACCTGTAGTTCCAGTATATGATACTTGCTTTTCTTTTTTTACGAACATTTTTGTAAAAAGACGTAATACTCTTTTTCTTCACACACTCACTCAGACATAACCCCCGAGTGTCTTTAAATTTTCGGGGGTTTTAAAACTCTTAAAAACCTAAACTATGTTAAAAACAATTCTACATCTGGACAAAGCTCAAAAATTGAGTAAAACCCAACAAAAATTAATTTCAGGAGGTTACATCCCTACTTTAGAACAATTCTGTTGTGGACCTCGTTCACAAGGGTGGTGGATACAGCAGTATCCTTTTTTAGGAAACGACCCATATTATACATGCACCGATGATGTATGCAATGGTGGAGCCTGGTAATAATTAATTATTTACTTTTAAAACCTATTATTATGAACCGAATTAAAAAGATTACGGGAGCTAAAACGCTTTCTAAAAAACAACAACAAGATGTGCACGGAGGAGCCCTAATTTTTTCTGCAGCCAGTAACCGAGGAAGAGGTTGTAAACCTTTATTGAGTTGTTGCTATCACAATGGAACGAGTTGGGTACAGGGACCTCCTTGTTTCTAAGACTTATCTATGCCATTTGAAATTTAAGTTTACTTAAAAAATTAATTTACAACTGGTATTATGCCGATCAAACAAAAGGATTGAACTATTAGGTTTAATCCTTTTGCTTTTTACTACCCTTTTACATCCAATGCATCTCGTAACGCATTACCAATAAGCATAAAGGCCATCACAAGACTCATAATACCCAGTCCGGGAATTATTGCCAGATAGGCTTTGCCCAAAATAATATAAGAATAATGATCTTTGATCATAGCTCCCCAACTCGCCATGGGTGGTTGTGCACCAATTCCGAGAAAACTCAATCCACTCTCAATCAATATTGCCGCCGCAAAGTTAGCTGCAGAAATTACTATAACAGGAGCCAAACTGTTAGGAAGTATGTGATTGCTAATAATCCTGAAATGACTAAAGCCCAGGGCTTTTGCTGCAGTTATATACTGCATTTGCTTTATACTTAATACCTGGCCCCTTACAACCCGGGCTACCTCTACCCACATCGTCAACCCGACAGCTATAAAAACTTGCCAAAAACCTTTACCCAAAGCTAAGGTGATTGCAATTACCAAAAGTAAGGTTGGTATTGACCAGGTTACATTAATCAACCACATGATGAACACATCGATTTTCCCACCAAAATAGCCTGCAATTGCGCCCAAAGATATTCCTAACAGTAAAGAGATAAATACAGCTACAAAACCAATAGAAAACGAAATTCTAATACCAATAAGCATTCTACTTAAGAGATCTCTTCCATACTTATCAGTTCCTAAAATAAAAGTTCTATCCTCAATAAACTCTTTTTCTATATCATCTTTTGTATACTGTTTAGGAAAACTCGTAAGCTCAATTCTTTTAGAAATGCCGGTCAATTCACCTTCTGTGTAAGGTGTAACTTCCAGAAATGATTCTTTGAAACGATAACCTTCAATAGGAATCTCTGTATCCATATTTTTGGAACCAAAAAACAACTTACTGAAGTATGATTGATCAGAAGACGATCCTGAAGGTATCGTTAACATTTTAACAGAAAACCCCGGACTTTTAGAATGAATGGATAAATGCATTTGGTTAGCATTCTTAGAACTATCCGGAGCTAATATATAAGCAATTATAGCCGTCAATGCACAGAGAACAATAAACCAAAAACTCAAAACGCCCCAAAAATTCTTTTTAAATCTTTGGAGCGCTAACTTTGATAATGAGTTTGATTGCGTTTTCTGCATTAAAGCGCCTTAATTCTTTAGTGTCAATGGATTTTTGGATCGACGTATATTATTGATCTTCATATCTTCTAAAACGCTTAAAGCCTCTTCTACATATACATCTTTACTAAGACTTTGATGCCATCTACTTCTTTTTTCCTTCAGGATTGTATCTTTCTCCATCAGATCCTTTTCATAAGGGAGAGATTCGAATGTTAAATTAGTTTTATAATCATTAAGACGTTCAAAACGTTCTGCCTGCTTTTCATTGAGTTCAATATTGGCTTTATACTTATTAAAGTTCAATGAATATTCATTTATATCTCGCTTTTCTCTAACCCACTTGGCATTCTCTTCTATTAGCTTAAGTTGGTCATTTGTTGCCATACGAGCTTTACTTTTATTAATAGTTTGATCAAAATCGATATAACCATCCCATAAGGTATAATCAGCAGCAGGAATCTTATCCCACGGCAGAGGGTTTTCTTGATCTTTTTCGCCTATGTCAATATAGCTGTAACGATCTGGAACAACAACATCACTCTTCACGCCTTCTAGTTGGGTTGAACCACCATTTACTCTGTAGAATTTTTGAGTAGTTAACTTTAATGCACCTAAATCTCCAAAATCGTTACTTCGCATCCATCGATTAAGGTCCATCACATTTTGTACAGTTCCTTTCCCATAAGTTTGCTTACTTCCTATAATAATAGCTCTTTTATAATCTTGCATTGCAGCCGCTAATATTTCTGAAGCGGAAGCAGAAAGTTCATTAACCAAAATAACTAATGGTCCATCCCATAAGATATTTCTGTCTTTATCACTCAATACTTCGGGAGATTCTCCTTTTGTTCTCACCTGCACTATAGGACCTTTTTCTATAAACAATCCTGCAATATCAACAACCGTTTGTAAAGAACCACCGCCATTATCTCTTAGATCTATTACAAGACCTTCCATATCCTGCTCTTTTAGACGTATGATCTCTTGTTTTACATCTTTGGCAGCATTCCGTTGATTGTAATCTTGCATATTAAAATAAAACTTCGGTAAGTTTATAATACCATAGTTTTTATCATTCTTTTTAACCAAAGAGGATTTTGCATACGTTTCTTCAAGCTCCACGACGTCTCTAACAATTTCAACGTTCTCTATAGTTCCATCTACCTTTTTAACAGTTAGCGTCACCTTTGTTCCTTTTGGTCCTTTGATTAAGCTTACTGCGTCATCTAGCCTCATCCCCACAATGCTTACCGGCTCTACCTCATCTTCCTGTTTAACTCGCATTATTAAGTCTCCTACTTCTACTTTATTGCCTCTCCAAGCAGGACCTCCAGAGATAATTTCAACAATTTTTACATTGTCATTTTTTTTCTGCAGCCTAGCTCCTATTCCTTCTAATTTGCCTGACATAGCAATATCAAAACGATCTTTATCTTGGGGAGCAAAGTAATATGTATGGGGATCGAATTCTTCTACAATTGAATTAATATAGATTGAGAACCAATCTTTTCTTTCCAAGTCATCGGCAAACTCAAAATATTCTTTTAAAGAAGTCTTTGTTAATTCTCTAGACTCTTCTTCCAGCACAACAGCAGACTTTCTTTTGAAATTTTTATTTTTTGTCAGAGAATCGATTTGCTCATCTACTTTATCGTAATAACTGGACAACGCGTTGAATTTAAGTTGTAATCTCCAACGATTTTTCATTTCCTTCTTGTTGCTAGCATACTCTAACTTATCATAATCTGTATTTATGGATTCTTCTTTTTCAAAATTAAAAGGGCTCTCTAATATTTCTTTATAAAGCGATCTGGCTTCATTCATTCGTTGTTGAAGTCTTTCATAAGTAAGATTAAAAAAATCAATTTCCTTATCTCTAATCTGATCATCAATTAAGTTTTCGAATTTTTTAAATTCTTCTATGTCACTTTTATAAAAATATCGTTTCAAAGGGTCTAATGCATCAATATAATCTACAAAAACGTTCTTAGAGAAATCATCATTAATATCCTTTGCATCATAATGCCCTTTACTTAACACATAACTAATAAGATCTATTAGTATACGGTCTTTATCCGGATCATTTTCAATTTTTGTTGTAAAGCTACAGGAAGCAGCTGATACAATTACGGTAAGCATTAATACCAAAAAACTCTTTTTCATACGCTCATTTTTAATTTAGGGGTGTCCTTGGCAAAATACATTAAAAATCGTGCCAATAAGAGGTAATATTACTAAATTTTTCTTAAAACAACTAATAATGTATGCTACTGATTACGAATAATATATTTAGAATAAAAAAAATGTATTTTTACCGTTGAAAAAAAAAGACTATGTCACAAAGAAAACCGTTGATTTTAGTAACCAATGATGATGGTATTACAGCGCCAGGAATAAGGACATTGATTAGCATTATGAATGAAATAGGTGATGTTTGTGTGGTGGCTCCAGACAGTCCTCAGAGCGCTATGGGGCATGCAATTACGATTAATAGCACTTTGCATTGTGATCCAATAACGATTGACAAAAACGCTCCTCAGAAAGAATACAGTTGTTCCGGAACTCCGGTGGACTGTGTCAAAATGGCAACCAGAGAAATATTAAATCGAAAACCTGACCTTTGTGTTAGTGGCATCAATCACGGTTCTAATTCTGCAATAAATGTTATTTATTCGGGTACAATGAGTGCAGCCGTAGAAGCAGGTATTGAAGGAATTCCTGCTATTGGGTTTTCTTTATTGGATTATAGTATGAATGCCAATTTTGAACCTTGCAAAAAGTACGTAAAGACAATAGTTGAAAATGTACTTACCAATGGATTACCGAAAGGAATAGTGCTTAATGTAAATATCCCAAAACTAGAGGAAGATGACATCAAAGGTGTCAAAATCTGTAGACAGGCAAATGCACATTGGGTAGAAGAATTTGATAAGAGAACCAACCCAATGGGAAGAGATTACTATTGGCTTTCAGGGAAATTTATTAACGAAGACAGAGGAGAAGATACGGATGAATGGGCATTGCATAACGGATATGTTTCCATTGTACCTACACAATTTGATCTTACCGCACATCATTTCATACAAGAACTAAACAATTGGCCGTTACATGATTAAAAAAGAAATTCTAATTGGTTTTTTTATAGGGATATTAGCAAATGTTAGTGGTATGTTGCTCTACATATTATTATTTTCGGAACAAAGTATCAAAGACACCTTAAAAATAGCACAACAAAATAACTATTTAGGAAGTCTAATCGCATTAGGAGCAATTCTTAATCTGATTATTTTCTTTTTGTTTTTAAAGCAAAACAAACCTTACAGAGCCCGTGGCGTACTTCTTGCTACACTCATAGCAGCTGTTGGTATCGCAATTAGTAAATTTAGTTAACCTATGGAGAAAGTATATCTAAAATGAAGTATTATCTGATAGCCGGAGAAGCATCAGGCGATTTACATGGTGCAAACCTAATGAAGTCTATTATCAAAGAAGATCCCTATGCAGAATTTAGGTTTTGGGGAGGCGACCTGATGCAGAATGTCGGAGGGTCTATGGTAAAGCACTACAGAGAACTGGCTTTTATGGGATTTATAGAAGTCGTACTGAATTTATTTACCATACTTAAAAACATCAAGCTCTGCAAAAAAGATATCCTTAGTTATCAACCAGATGTAATTGTCTTTATTGACTATCCGGGATTTAATCTGCGTATTGCTAAGTGGGCAAAACAGAAAGAGTTTCGCACTCACTATTATATATCTCCTCAAATTTGGGCGTGGAAAGAGGGAAGAATCAAGAGTATCAAGAAATGTATCGATGCTATGTATGTAATCTTACCTTTCGAAAAACCATTTTATGAAGACAAACACAATTTCCCGGTTAATTTTGTAGGACATCCGTTAATTGATGCCATTGCAAATCATCAACAAATTTTACCTGAAAAATTTAAGACCCTGCATAATCTAGATGACAGACCAATTATAGCAATACTTCCTGGAAGTAGAAAACAAGAAATAAAAAAAATGCTTGAGGTCATGCTGAGCATCGTTGATGATTTTCCTCAATATCAATTCATCATCGCAGGTGCGCCTAGTCAGGACCCAGAGTTTTACACCCCATTTATAAAGAAGGAAGGTGTGCATTTGGTTATGAACCAAACTTATGATTTACTTAGCTTAAGCAACGCTGCTCTGGTTACTTCGGGAACAGCTACATTAGAAACTGCATTATTCAAAGTTCCGGAGGTTGTTTGCTATAAAGGCAGTGCTATTTCTTACCAAATTGCCAAACGAGTTATTCATCTAGAATATATTTCGTTGGTGAATCTCATTATGGATAAAAAAGTAGTTACTGAGTTGATTCAAGGTGATTTCAATACTAAAAAACTAAAAGAAGAACTGACAAGCATTCTGGATGATTATAAAAGAGCTGTTATGTTTCTGGATTATTACGATCTTGAAAAGAAATTGGGAGGGAAAGGAGCTAGTGATAAAACTGCTAACTTGATAGTAGAAGCCATAAAATAAAAACTAATAAAATGAATACAAAGAATTTACTTTCAGCTTTATTCGTTCTTGGTATTATACTTTCTTCCTGTGGAGGTGGAAAAAAGAGTGCGGCTGTAAGTTCTCGGAATGTTAAAAAGACAACAAAAACCAACGTTGAAGCTAGTCCCAAAAAAAAGATAAAGAGTATCGTAAATTATGCTAAAACTTTTGAAGGGACACGCTACAAATATGGCGGAACTACTAAAAAAGGAATGGATTGCTCTGGGTTGGTCTATACATCCTTTAAGCAAGGTGAAGTCATCCTACCAAGAACTTCCAGGGCGATGTCTACTCAAGGAGATAAAATTTCTCTAAAAAATGTTACTATTGGTGATCTATTATTTTTTAAGACTAATAAAAATAAGGATAGAATTAACCACGTCGGATTAGTGATAGCAACAGGAAAACGAATAAAATTTATCCACGCCTCTACGTCCAAAGGAGTAACTATTTCAAGTCTAGAAGAAACATATTGGAACAAGTGTTTCGCTCAGGCCAGAAGAATTTTATAGTAAAAACTTCATTTTTTGACTTTCCTTTTATTAATTTTTTAATTGAAATACATTAAATTAGTAACCTAAACCTCTTATTTAAAATGGAATACTCTTTAGACCCAATAGAAGTAAAAAAAGTTATTGACGCCAAGGTTAATGGCAAAGAATACGATCATGATCAATTTATCTATTATCATTTGAATAGAAATCTTTTTAATGTAAAAAAGGAAGTCACAACACTTACGCATTTGATAGGTAACAAGTTTAGGGATAATAAAGGGTTTATTTGGGAAGAGGCATCCAGATTTAAAAACTGGTTTCATACTCCAAAGTCGAGATATTTCGGAAGTCTCCTTGGTGCTAAACCATACAGCAGAAAATTCTTGCGTTTAGATAAAGAAACGGGTATCGGGGGTGAGTTCGAAATGATTATACGCCACGATGGTAAAAGAATAGACGCATTAACTCACGAAGGATATCAAGAAACCTATAATTTTGGTCCAACGGCAAATATGAGTTTACATAAACTTCTGGATGTTGATCCACACGGTCCTCATCCTGATTATACCGTAAAGATCGATACAGGAAGCGTGACTATCAAAGACAAACAACAACAACTTTCCGGTACCAGAAGAAGACGAAACCGCATTGGAAAGTAATTTTCAAGGTAGATTTCTAATTTTTTTTCATCAAGCCAAATATAATCTAGTCTCTGGCTTTTCTAGCTACGTTTAACTCCACCAATCATTGATCTGGTTAGTCTATTGATATCCATAATTTTCTCTTGAAAAAAAGCTTTTTAAATATGTTTAGAATACAAAAACTAAAAATCCTTTTTACGATTCGATATTCCCAGTTCTAATCCCACGGGCTTTATATTATTCAAAAAAACTTCGGTTAGGTAGGTAACATATGCATCTATTTAGACACGATTAATTACAGGTTTTAAGAAACACCTGCTAATTAATCAGTGACCGGTGCATAAATTACTTAATATTCCTTTTTTAATACTCACCTTTTCTTTAGTGATTGGGATTGTTTTTGGGCATAACATCTCGATAAACCTTAACCTCATTATTATTCTTCAAATCATTGCAATTATTGGTTTAGCCAGTTGTTGGTGGTATGCAAAAAAAATATTTCACAGTGCAACGGGATTCACCATTTTAGTATTTATCAATTTTACTTTTTCTGGAATTATTTTGGTAAACATACATTCTCCGGAGCATAATCAAAATCATTATATCCATTTTCTAGATGAGTTTCGAACGGACCAGGTATCGATTAGTTTTCAAATCAAAGAACGTTTAAAACCCACTACCTACTATGAAAAATACATCGTTGAAATACAATCAATCGAAAACAAAAAAATTGTTGGGAATTTATTATTACAATTACCTAAAAGTAGTATAACGGTTCCTCTTATCACTGGAGAATCTTTTATATGTTTATCGCAAATAAAACCAATTCCCGGTCCCCTAAATCCTCATCAATTTGATTATGCTTCCTACTTAGCGCAGCAATACGTTTTTCATAAAATAACAACTAATTTTAATAAATTAATTTCAACCAATTACTCAGTATTTTCTATATATCGCTTTGCAGCTTTGGTTAGAACAAATATCAATCTCAAACTAAACAACTACAGTTTTAACAAAAAACAATTATCAATCATCAATGCATTACTACTCGGACAAAGACAGGATATTGATAACGAAACGCTTACAGACTACAAAAACGCGGGAGCCATTCATATTTTAGCAGTTTCAGGTTTGCACGTTGGTATTCTTTTAATGTTATTACAAATTATCCTGAAACCGTTAGATCGTTTCAGTAAAAATGGTAAGATCATCAAAACTTTTCTAGTGATTATCCTACTGTGGTGCTTTGCCGTAATCGCTGGTCTTTCACCTTCCGTTCTTAGGGCTGTAACTATGTTTTCTTTTATCGCAATCGGTTTGCATATTCGTTCTAAAACCAGCATATATAATGCACTGATTGTTTCTATATTTATATTATTATGTATTCGTCCTTTATTACTATTTTCTGTTGGATTTCAGTTGAGCTATATAGCCGTATTTTCTATTGTATGGATACAGCCTTCCTTCGTTAAATTATACAAGCCTCGATTTTATGCAGACAAAATTCTTTGGGAGACTTTTACAGTTACTATTGCCGCACAGCTGGGTTTATTTCCTCTAACATTGTTTTACTTTCATCAATTTCCTCTTCTCTTTTTTGTAGCGAACCTAATCATCATTCCATTCTTAGGTTTTATATTAGGTTTTGGTATACTCGTCATTATTTTATCTCTGATCCAAATCTTACCAAATTGGCTGGCGACCACATTTGGAAAATGCATAGATGCTATAAATCTTACAGTACATTTGGTTGGAAAACAGGAGGATTTTTTACTTACCGAAATTCCATTCTCCTGGAGAATGCTTATTCTTGGATACTTCTTCATTATTTCTCTCATATTGTTTTTAAAAAAGAGAAGTTATACCCGAACGTTGCTAATTGCCATTAGCATTAATTGTTTTCTGCTACTCATGAACTATGAAAAGTATATGTGCAATAAAAAGGAAGAACTTGTTATCTTTCATAATCAACGCGAAACAATCATTGGAACGCTTCAACCTGAAAAATTAAGAATATACAGCAACGATTCCATTACTGAAAAGAATAAGGAATTCATTTTGCAAGGCTACATCACCGAAAACAATGCGCAACTCAAACCTCAAAAGAAGCTAAAGAATGTATATCGATATAAATCAAAAACCATCTTGATCATTGACAGTGCAGGAATTTACAATTTAGAAGGTTTACAAGTCGATATGATTGTTTTATCCAACTCTCCAAAAATTCATTTAAACCGAATGATCACCATTCTTAAACCGAAACAAATTATCGCAGACGGCAGTAATTATAAAAGTTATCTAGATCAATGGGAAATCACTTGTAAAAAACAAAATCTCCCTTTTCATCGAACAGATAAAAAGGGAGCTTATATTTATAAATAAAGTAGCTTATAACATTGCTAACTGTTCTTCTATTTCCTCTATCGGTGTAGCTAGGATTTTTTGAACGATCTCGTGCAAATCAGGAATGACGCGTTTTGCCATTTTTGTAGGACTATTAAATAAGATAGTAATTCCTAAATCTTCCTGCGGAAATATCGCAATCTCACTTCTATAACTATTTACGTGACCTCCGTGATGAATCATTCTGCTTGATTCACCAGTTTTGTTGTTTTTAAAATCGTGAATACGCCATCCGTGCGCATAATGCGATGCTTGGTGACCTGACCATTTTTGGTAATATTTGCTTCTGCCAGGAAGATCAATTACAGGATTAAATACGTTCTTTAGTCCGTCATTGCTCATCACCGAAGGATTATGACCTAACAAAAATCGCATCCATTTCGTCATATCAGTTACACTGGCATTAACACCACCAGCTGGTATAGCATTAAAATATTTTTGATTGATCTTTAAAGATCTCCAACCACGTCCATATCTTCTATGAGGCATTGCAATATTGCTAGCATTCTTGATAGATTCATAGTCTGTAGAAGCTGTATTCATTTGTAGTGGCTTGAATATTTTCTCCGCAATAGCATCTCCATAAGACATTCCGCTTACTTTTTCAATCATTTCACCACTTAGCGCAAAAATCGCATTTTGATAACTATAAATTCGACCAGGTTTATCAATGGTAGGGATACTCTTAAATTGTCCAGCGATAGTTTGAAGATCTACACCATCTTCTACCAGATTAGTAAAACTATGGTAAGGAAGTCCTGATGAGTGAGATAAAATATGAGATAACGTAACACTATCGGTCCACTTTTTGCTTGCTAATTGAAACGATGGCACATACTGATTTACTTTATCCTCCCAATTAAGCAATCCCTCTTCAACGTATATTCCGGATAAAACTCCTGCAAATCCTTTTGAAACTGATCCAATCCTAAAGATGGTTTCTGCATTTACAGTGTCGTTTAAAGAAACATTTCGTTTCCCAAACCCTCCTGAGTACATTACAGAATCGCATTTTACAATCCCAACGCTTGCGCCGATGAACTTCTTTTGTTTAAAAGCCTTATTGAAATATGCTGTTATTTCTTCTTTAAGAAGTTGTCTTTGTTTATCAGATATAGGATTCTTAAAGAAATCCTTCATAGGTTCTTGTCTGGAAATTTCTTGTTTTATCTTTTGAGGTGCCTTTATCTCGTTAGCCGATAGCAAAGGAAATAAGGATACAATCAACAACAACATTGTAGGGGCAATGAAGAAACGTTTTTTCATAATAGGTTAAGCTCTGTCGAAATATTTGAAACCAAAAATTTAGGGAGGGATTCAAATACTATAAATTAACGATTTGTTTTATTAATTATTTTAAATTTGCTCAAATATAACGATTATATGCATATATCATCGTTGAAATGCACATTTTTTCAAAATTTAACACTATTTAGCTATAAAATAACTTTTTTAAACAATATTTTGTAAGAAAAAACTTTCTATTTGTATTCTGTAGATGTAATTTAGGATTATTTTATACCAGCCTTATATCCTCTTTAAAAAGCATATGAATATATTCTGCATGAATGTCTGCGTGATGTTTATTTTCTAAACAATGAAATAACAAGTGAATTAAGCCATAATCTCCTAAACAATCGCGATACTCATCTTGATCTTTATTCTTCACCCAAAGAATAAAACTACACAAATGTCCTATCTCTCCAATTTTTTCAGGGTTTTTAAGGCATTTTTTAAATTCACACAAGTTCATAAGCGCGTACTCATTGTACTTTTGTTTACAAAAGTTATAATCAAATGTATGCTTATAAGATCTAAGCTTTCTGTTTTGTATTTCATACTTAATACCACTCATAAGGTATATTTATTCAATTAGGTATCGGTGTTATACATAAACAATGTTTATACTATAAAAGCAAAACACACTCCTAATTGTATTTTTAAGATTCTTTTAATGAAATTTAACGAATCTTTATATTGGGAATATTTCCAATACGAAGATACAAAATTTGGAAATATTCCTAATTACGTTTCGCCACATTTGTTTTATGGTCTTTCCGTTACTAAGAGAGATTAAGTGTTGACCTCTATAAAAAATCCCCTTTATCAAACTGATAAAAGGGATCTTATGTATTTATTAAAAATATACTATTAATTGCTAAACGTACTTACAAATGATTGCTCATATTTCTGCCAGGCATCTGCGCTAGTCAATTTTTTATAATCATCGTTATAAATCATCTTTAGGTAAAGCTCTAACTGTTTTGGTGTTTTGTATCCAACAACGGGTGCTATTAAATTCCCTTTTTCATCAAAGAAAACAATACTTGGATATCCACTTATTTTGAGAGCGTTTGCAAAAAAATGTTGACTATTTCTTCCTTTTCTGTCGGGATTGTAGTTAGGATTAGTATACGTAAAATCATTATAATGAATTTCTTCGGTTCCTTCCCCATTAAACTTTACCGCATAATAATTTTTATTTACGTAGTCGACCACATCCTTATTATGAAATGTTTTTTTGTCTAGCAATTTGCAAGGGCCACACCAATTGGTATATACATCCATGAAAATTTTTTTAGGAGTTTTCTTTTGTGCCTCTAATGCGTCATTCATAGACATCCAATTAATCTCCTGTGCCTGAGTCGGCAAAACAAATAGTAATCCGATTAGAAAAAGTAGGTATTTCATATGATTTAAATTTGGTTCTACTTATTAGTCGAAACAAAAACTGTTCCTTATTAAAAACTTTACCCGTTTTTGGGTAACGGGTAAAGTAGTGTTTTTAGTATTAACGGATCCCGTGCATTAACTTCTTTAATAATGGGTTTAAAATCATTATTAAAGCACCAGCAGCAATAGGAACTATAGTAAATATCAGAAAAAACGTTGATAAATTATAATTAGCCGTAACTTCATCAATCATTCCTCCCAATGTTCCTGCAGCTTTTTGACCTATTGCTATTGCCAGATACCAGATCCCAAACATAAAGGCTATCATTCTACCGGGAACTAACTTACTCAAGTAAGATAATCCGACTGGAGATAAACACAATTCTCCTAAAGTATGAAACAAATATGCTAAAATTAACCAAATCATACTAACGGATGCTGTCTTTGCACCTTGTGGTATTCCTGAAGAACCATACGCTAATAATGCAAAACCGAAGCCTAACAACGCCAATCCAAAACCGTATTTAAAAGCTGCACTAGGGTTATACTTACTCTCCCACCATTTAGAAAATAATGGAGCCAAAGCAATGATAAAAAATGAATTTAAAATCCCAAACCAGGTAGCACCTACCTCGGTGGTATCCTTGCTAAACTCATTATTCAATTTCCAAATCACAATTCCCCAAATAATAATAAAAGATACAGATAGCACAACATTAGATATACCTATCTTAGAAAATGTCTTTTTAAATAATAAATACAAAACCCAGGAAATAATAGCTAGAGGAACTACTGTTAGGATAGCATCTATACTTTTAAAAATTAGGGCAGAAGAACCTGTAAGATCCCTTGCCGTGTAATCCCTAGCAAAAATATTTAAAGATCCAGCAGCCTGTTCAAATGCTGCCCAAAAAAATACAGTAAAGAAAGCAAAAATCGCAACTGCAATCATTCTGTCTCTAACTGTGGTACTATATCTAATAATTCTTGAAATAATTAAAAACAAAAATAATAATACTCCAAATACGATGACAACCGTAGGGCCTTCATAACCACCCATAGTGAAGTCAAACAAATTGACATTTCCAATTTTAGACATAGGATCATTAATCAACCAAGTAAATCCTATGATTGCGCTAACTGCGATTAAAATTTTATCTATAGTTGTAAAAGGATTAAGTTTATCTCCTTTTTCCAAAACTACTTCTGTTTTTGCTTCTTTCTTAGGTTTTGCTCCTATTTCGCCAAACAAAGGATTTGCCAACCAAAATTGAATCATTCCCAAAAACATAAAAATCCCTGCTAATCCGAAGCCTAATGCCCAACTAAAGTTTTCTCCCAGGTAACCACAAAGCATAATTCCAAAAAATGCTCCTGCATTAACTCCCATATAAAAGATGGTATATGCACCATCTTTTTTAGCGTCATTACCTTTATACATTTCTGATATAATCGAAGTAATATTCGGTTTAAATAAACCAGTTCCTAATACCAATAATCCTAATCCAATATACAAGGTAGTTTCTGTTTCGAATGCCATAGAAACGTGTCCCAAGGTCATTATTAAGCATCCAATAGTAACTGCCCAGCGATATCCCGTTATTTTATCGGCAATATATCCACCTAAAATAGGTGTCAAATATAAAAGTGATGCATATGTTCCAAATAAAGCTAATGCGTGTTCACGTGGCCAATTTGCCCAACCCGGATTTTCTCCAAACAGTGGTTGCGTCAAAAATATCACCAAAAGTATCCTCATCCCATAGAAGGAAAATCGCTCCCACATTTCTGTAAAAAATAGTACGAAAAGTCCAGCAGGATGTCCTAGAACTTTGTCTTTAAATAAGTTTTCTATATCCGTGTTCATAAATAAACTTAGTTATCAGCTAATTCAAAACCTTCTGCTTCTTCATCCGTAGTTCCTTGTTTTAGGTCTTCAGCTTTATGGGTTAGTCTCTTTAAAGGTTTGAGTAATAAAATTACCAGCAAACCAAATATTACACAGAAAATAGTTATACCTGAGAAAATAGTTAATTCTCCAGCTTCCGACGCAGATTCTCCAATTAATCCAGCAACCTTATTCCCTAATCCAGTCGCTGCAAAATAAACACCCATCATTAATGCTCCATATCTTACTGGTGCAAGTTTAGTGATAAATGATAATGCCACTGGAGACGCACAAAGTTCCCCTATAGTATGAAATAAGTAAGCTAACACCAACCAATACATAGCAGATTTACCTAATTCTTCGTATTGCATCGACGCAAAAACCATGAACACAAATCCTAATCCCATAATAATAACTCCAGTCGCCATTTTAAATATGGAAGATGATTCCTTATTTCTGTGTTTCCACCAAAGCCAAAAATTAGCTACAGGAACCGCAAACAATATGATGTAAAATGGATTAAAAAATTGAAATACTGCCGCTGGTATCTCATACCCCATAATCATTCTTTCGGTTCTATTTTCCGCATATAAATTCATTAATCCGCCTGCTTGTTCAAAAGCCCCCCAAAAAACAATTACAATAATAAAAGATAATAATAATACTATATATCTATCCTTTTCCACTTTGGATTTTAGATCACCATAAATTGTGACCATCATTCCAACAACTAATGATAAAAACAAAAAGAAAATAACATACGCGATTTTCTGTTTCTCTATGAAGAAATAAGCAATTGCTGATGAGGAAATTGCCAAACCAACGGTAGTTATTAAAGGTGTAGTAGATGTAAAAAGAGTTCGAAAAATTTTACCTATAGAAACGTTATCATCATTCACCTGAACCTTTTCCGGTTTATTACCAACATGAACTAAAAATTTTTGCCCGGACATGTAAACCAATTGACCTAATACCATACCAATTGCAGCTAACCCAAAACCTGCGTGCCATCCGTATTCATTTGCTACGACAGCAACAACTAAACTAGCCAATGCAGCTCCTACGTTTATTCCAATGTAAAAAATTGAAAAACCTTTGTCTCTTCTTTCATCTCCAGGCAGATATAATCCTCCAACCAAAGTCGAAATATTTGGCTTTAACAAGCCAACTCCTGAAATAATGAGCGCAAGTCCCGTATAAAATGCCCACATTTCTTCAATAGACAGAATTCCATGACCAGCCACTAATAAAAGACCTCCAATCATCACAGAACGTTTTTGACCTAAGACTTTATCCGCTATTATTCCTCCAGGAATGGAAGCTACATAAACTAACATTGTATACCATCCATACAGAGACAAAGCTTCAACATCCAACCACCCCAAACCAGGATTATCACCAACAGTTTGTGCAGTTAGATATAAAACCAATATTCCTCGCATTCCGTAATAAGAAAACCGCTCCCACATTTCTGTTAAAAAAAGGATATATAATCCAATAGGATGTCCAAAAAGCTCTTTTTGATGAGCTGCTTTAACTGTATTTGCCATTATGTTAGTTTAATTAAATGAAGTTGTTTAATGATTTATAAGTTCTCTTTAATAAAATTGGTCATCTTAGTATACAAATGTAATCGAGTGTTACCTCCGTATATTCCGTGATTTTTATCAGGATAAATAGCCCAATCAAATTGTTTATTTTTCTGTACTAACGCTTCTATCAATCGCATCGTGTTTTGTACGTGCACGTTATCATCTGCGCTACCGTGTACTAGTAAGTATTTACCTTTTAATCCATCTACAAAATTGATAGGAGAATTGTCGTCATATCCTTTGGCATTCTCCTGCGGCGTCATTAAATATCGTTCTGTATAAATAGTATCATAAAATCTCCAACTTGTCACCGGTGCTACTGCAATACCCATTTTAAAAGTATCCGGTGCTTTGAACAAACAATTACTAGACATAAAACCTCCATAACTCCAGCCCCAAATTCCAATTCTGGAAGCATCAATATATGGCAAAGCTCCTAACTGTTTTGCTACCGCTATTTGATCCTGAACTTCAAGATTTCCTAGATCATTTTGAGTCACTTTCTTAAATTTTGCACCTTTAAAACCAGTTCCTCTTCCGTCTACACAAACCACCATATATCCTTGTTGTGCTAACATCATATACCAATAATCGTTAGCTCTGTTCCAAGAATTTTTAACTTGCTGAGATCCTGGTCCCGAATACTGATACATAAACAACGGATATTGTTTAGCAGGATCAAAATCTTTAGGCTTAATGGTCCACATATTCAAGGTTTCTCCATTTATCTCAATAGTAGAAAATTCTTTTGGTCTTACATCGTATTGAGCTAGTTTGTCTTTGAGTACTTGATTGTTTTTGATTTCGCGAATCACTTCTCCGGTTGTTGCGTTGTTTAACGTAAATTCGAAAGGAGTAGTGGTATTTGAGAAATAATTGATGTATTGACTAAAATCAGCACTAAAATCAGCATCATTCGTTCCTTCTTTGCTGCTTAAACGTTTTTTGTTCTTACCGTCAAGACCTATCGCATAAATATCTCTGTTGATATTTTTATTTTCAACACTTTGATAGAAAATTCTCTTGTTTTTTGGATCGTACCCGTAATAGTCAGTTACTTCCCAAGAGCCAGTAGTTACCTGATTCATAAGTTCTCCGGTCTCTTTATAATGATAGATATGGTTATATCCATCTTTCTCACTGGTCCAGATGAAGCTATTATCCTCTAAAAATGTTAGATTATCCGTGATATCAATGTAAGCTTCGTCTTTTTCAT
The DNA here is from genome assembly GCF_042434905.1 of Aquimarina besae. Classification (NCBI taxonomy): domain Bacteria; kingdom Pseudomonadati; phylum Bacteroidota; class Flavobacteriia; order Flavobacteriales; family Flavobacteriaceae; genus Aquimarina; species Aquimarina besae. Next base: position 1,431,664 of record NZ_CP170199.1, on the reverse strand, counting down.
TGAGAACAATCTTTGGAGTCTTTGTTTTGGCATCCACAAAAATTAAATCCAGATTATTTTGATGTCTGTTTAACACTTGTACACTCAAAATATCCGGATTAGAAGACCATTTTATTCTAGGAATATAGAAATCTTTATAATCTCCAAGATTCACCTTATCTAATGACATGCTACTCAAATCGGCGATGTGCAATGAGACTTTTGCATTTTTTTCTCCAGCCTTTGGGTACTTGAACACATCCTGTTTTTGGTATAGTTCAGCGCCATATACATCCATAGAAAACTCTGGAACCTCTTTTTCGTCAAATCTTATATAGGCTACTTTGTTACTATCAGCACTCCAGTCAAAAGCTCTCACAAAAGCAAATTCTTCCTCATAAACCCAATCTGTAATACCATTGATGATTTCATTTTTCTTTCCGTCATCAGTTAGCTGAATCTCTTCTCCGGTAACAAAATTTAAAACATAGATGTTATTATCCATTACATATGCCAGTTTGCTCCCGTCAGGAGATAACGCAGGTGATTGTATTTTTTGGTCGCTAATTTTAAAACTACTATTGGATGGTACGTCAAAAATATGGTATATACCTTTGGTAGAATGACGGTAAATTTGCTCTAACTCGCTTGCTAGCAATATTCTTTTTTCGTCTTTGCTAAATTCGTAATCCTGAAAATATTTCAGATCATCAATAAAAGACGAATTAATTATTGTTTTTACTTTTTCTCCTGTTGCATAATCATATACTTCTATTGATGTATTTCCAGAAGTATCATCTCTTTCTAGAACTGAATATTGTGTTCCGTTATTCATTGAATGTAAAGACTCTAATCTTTCTGTGCTAAACGCTCCTCCCCATATTTCTTCCAGAGTAAAGGCTTTGTCCTGACCTATGGTCAGAAAGCTTATAAATAATGCTATCCCAAAAAACAATCTGGTTATCTTCATATATTACTTTTAAAAAATTTGTTAACGCCAAGAATACTAAAAAATCCGTGAAAAATACAACAATTGACGTTAAATACAATAAAAAGCAGTACGGGAAAGCAATATTTGTTAACATATCATCAATGAAATTATCTTAAAACATCAAAAGGTTTTCCTTACAAAAAACCTTAAAATATATTTTATAAATTATCAAAAATCGGTTGATACCAAACAGAATAGTATCTTTGACCTCTGATTGTAAAAAAATAATATGTCTCCAGTGGTTTCCGGCTTTTCTAAGCTTTCTAAATCTGATAAAATCAAATGGTTGGTTGAGCATCATTTTAACAATGATCAAAATACGGTTGATATTCTTAAAACTTATTGGAACTCTGACAAAAAGCTTCAGCAGTTACATGACGAGTTTACAGAAAACACCATTTCTAATTATTACCTACCATTTTCTGTAGCCCCTAATTTTTTAATTAATGGCGAGCGATACACTATCCCTATGGCTATAGAAGAAAGCTCTGTAGTTGCTGCAGCTAGTAAAGCGGCTAAATTTTGGCAAAACAGAGGAGGTTTTAAAGCTGAAGTATTATCCACCGTTAAAGTTGGACAAGTACATTTTACATATACAGGAGATACTGAAAAATTAAGAATATTTTTTAAAGATAGTAAATCGGAACTTATTGCCTCTGCTTCTCATATTACCAGAAACATGGAAAAACGTGGCGGTGGTATTCTTGATATTGAGCTTAGAGACAAATCTTCAGAAATTGAAAACTACTACCAACTGCATTGTACTTTTGCCACCGTTGATGCGATGGGAGCTAATTTTATCAATTCTTGTTTGGAGCAATTTGCGGATTTTTTGATAAATGCTGCTAAAGTTTATGAAGGTTTTTCTGAATTAGAGCAGAAAATAGAAATCATTATGAGCATTTTATCGAATTATGTTCCTGATTGTCTGGTTAAAGCTTCTGTTTCTTGTCCGATCCAAGATTTACCCGCAGTTGGTGATTTATCTCCTCTTCAATACGCACAGAAATTTGTAAGAGCCGTCCAGATTGCAAAAGTAGAACCTTACCGTGCTGTCACACACAATAAAGGTATCATGAATGGAATTGATGCTGTAGTCCTGGCAACCGGAAACGATTTTAGAGCTATAGAAGCTGGAGCACACGCTTATGCCTCCAGAAACGGTACATATACCAGTCTAACAGATGCAACAATTGAAGAAGATACTTTCCATTTTTCAATTCAAATTCCTCTTGCTTTAGGAACCGTGGGAGGGTTAACTTCGCTTCATCCCTTGGTAAAACTTGCATTACATCTTTTAGGAGACCCTAATGCAAAAAAACTGATGCAAATAACAGCAGTTGCAGGTCTAGCCCAAAATTTTGGAGCTATAAACTCACTCATCACTACAGGAATTCAGCAAGGACACATGAAAATGCACTTAATGAACATATTAAACCAGTTTGAAGCAACAGATGAAGAAAAGGATCAACTTGTAGAATATTTTAAAACCAATACCGTAACTCATAGTGAGGTAGTACAACAAATTGAAAAACTGAGACGTTAACTAGTTAATGAAAAAATCCTTTTACAGTCACGGCAAACTTCTACTCACTTCAGAATACTTAGTTCTCGACGGTATTGAGGCACTGGCTTTACCTACAAAAAAAGGACAATGGCTTTCTGTTGAAGAAAACAAATCTGATCAACTTATCTGGAAAAGTCTCGATCACGAAGGACAATGTTGGTTTGAAACTAAGATCAAACTCCCTCTAATAAGTTCTGAACAAAGTAATATTCTAGAAACATCAATACTTACCGATGAAGAAGGATTAGGTATTACAGAAACACTTTTAGAAATATTACAGGTTGCTCAAGAATTAAATCCAGAATTTCTATCCAATGAAAAGGGCTTTACAGTAGAAACCCGTTTAGAATTTAATCGCAATTGGGGGTTAGGCTCCTCTTCTACTCTTATTAATAACATAGCACAGTGGGCAGAGATCGATGCTTTTAAACTGCTAAAGAAAAGTTTTGGAGGAAGTGGATATGATATAGCCAGCGCACAACATGAGTATCCAATTGTTTATACCCGAAAAGAAGAAAAACCCATAGTTAAAAAAGCAAATTTTGACCCTGCCTTTAAAGATCAACTACATTTTGTATACCTTAATCAAAAGCAGGATAGCAAACAATCTATTAAGCATTATCAATCACTACCCTTAAAGGATTTTGACGAAGCTGCAGCTAACATAAAGACCATAACTGATGCCATTTTAAACTGTTCTTCTTTATCAGCATTCTGTGTACTCATTGATCAGCACGAAGCAATAATTTCAAAAGTCATAAAAACTCCCACGGTCAAATCTACCTTGTTTTCGGATTATGAAGGAAGTATTAAAAGTCTTGGTGGTTGGGGAGGTGATTTTGTGCTAGTAACCGGATCGAATTCAGATATGAAATATTTTAGAAATAAAGGGTACAATATTATAATTCCATATTTAGAGATGATATTGTGACCTATCGAATTTTAATAAACTACTATACTTTTAAGATTTTTTGTAGCTAATCACTTCTTATTTTCTATATAAAATATCTTTAATTTTGATATTTCGCTTTACCACCGATCTCTTAAAAATATCAATAAAATCAATATATACAATGATTTTAGTGAAATGATTCCTTTCTAAAGCAATATGTACATAATTTGTTAAGACATCTACATTAATACTTTGCACTATTCTTTTTTAATTTTGCTCCTCGCCACAAATCCTTGAACACACTAATGATACCATAAAGTTAGTTAAGGATGGCAGCAAGAATTAAAAAAAACAAATCTCACGAAAAAGTTTACTTAAAATTACGTTTAGTTTTTCGTGATTTTCCAAACTTTATGTTTTTAAAGATTTGCTAATAGTCTAATTTTCGCAGCGAAATAATTAATTAAATATTTAAACTCAACAGAAATTTAAAACTTAACTTATTGTCCCAATGAAAAAGAGAATTTTATTCACCACTGCCTTTTTATTATTTATGATTCCGTTGGTCAACGGTCAGATCATCTATAGCGATAATTTTGATGAAGCCGTATTAAACATAGAATCATCTAGTTCCTACACATCTTCCTTATCCGGAGGTAATTTAGTTATCACAGGTAATGGTACAGCAGGGGATTTTGATCCAATAGTATACACCTTGCACAACTCAGGAACAGAAACATCTATTGACATTTCTGGTAATGAAACATTATTCATTAAGGTTTCAGGAACCTCCAATCCTAATTTAAGGATTGATATTCAGGACGAAGATGGTTTTGTAACAAATCTTAATGCCCAATCTTCAAGAATCGACAATTCATTAACTATTTATGAATTTAATTATTCCAGCAGTCTGCAAGACGGAGGATACGGAGGTTCTGATTGTACGCAGGCTACTGCTCCCTGCCCAGTTGATCCTTCAAAAATTCGGTTTATACAGTTTTTTGTAAATCCCGGCACTAATGCAGGTCAATACAATGGTACAATTACTATAGATTGGATTTCTTTTGGAGAACCTTTGGAAACTCCACCGCCTCCATCTGCTTTTGAAGTTCGCTATAATCAAGTTGGATATTTAGTGGGAAGAAATAAAACGATTAGCATTGCAGCAAGTGGTAGTTTTAGTAATCAGGCCTTTACCATATTGGATAGTGGTGATAATGAAGTAATGTCTGGAACTACAGGAGCATCTTCTTTATGGAGTGACTCGGGAGAACACATTGTACACGTAGATATCTCGTCAATAGATACCGAAGGAACTTATAAATTTCAAATTGATTCTGAAGAAATTACCTTTAAAGTAAGTAATGATGGATATGCTGAACTCAGAGAAGAAGCTTTTAAATACTATTACTACAACCGTGCTTCTACAGCCTTAGAAGCAACACACGCCGGAGTTTATGCCAGACCAACAGGAATACCTGACAATATAGTACGTGTTCATTCTTCTGCGGCTTCAGCTTCCAGACCTACAGGAACGATAATTTCCTCTCCCAAAGGTTGGTACGATGCAGGAGACTACAATAAATATATCGTAAACAGCGGAATTAGCACCTACACATTATTAGCAGCTTTTGAACACTACAAAACCGAGTGGGAAAATCTACAATATAACATTCCGGAGCAAGGAGGCAACCTCCCAGATATTTTGGATGAGGTACTATGGAATCTAGATTGGATGTTGACTATGCAAGATCCGGTAAGTGAAGGTGGTGATGGCGGAGTTTATCACAAATTAACAGCTAAAAACTTTTCTGGTAGAATAATGCCGGCTCAATACAATCTAGACAGATACGTAGTGCAGAAATCTACTGCTGCGGCTTTAAACTTTGCCGCCGTTACTGCGGTAGCATCCAGAATATTTGCAGATTATGAAAGTGTACGACCTGGATTTAGTGATCAGTTAGAGCAGGCTGCAAAAGATGCATATGCGTGGGCAAAAGCAAATCCAGCAATATACTATCGTCAGGGATCCGGAACACCGGTATCAGATATCAATACTGGAGAATATGGCGATTCTAACGTTACTGATGAGTTTCAATGGGCTGCTGTTGAGTTATTTATCACTACCGGAGAAGCAATTTATCAAAATGACATAGATGTAAGTTCTATTGGAGGAGGAACTCCAAGCTGGCCATATAGTGATCCTTTAGCACTTATTTCTATTGCACATCACGCCAGCAGTTTAAACGGTTCTATCAATGTAACCCAAGCCAATAATACCTTGATTGGTACTGCGAGTCAGTTAAGAGATCGTGTTAATTCTTCTGCGATGAAAATTACTATGGAAGGCAATGACTATTCATGGGGAAGTAACGGGGCAGTTGGAAATCAGTTAATATTATTAATAAGAGCGTATGAACTCACAGATGATGAGTCCTATTTAGAAGCTGCGTATACGGCTATGGACTATATTTTCGGTAGAAACGGAACCGGATATTCTTACGTTACCGGTTTTGGTGATAGACAAGTTTTTGAACCGCATCACAGGATATCTGATGCAGATGGTGTTTCTGCTCCTATCCCAGGTATGATTGTTGGTGGACCGCAAAATGAAAATAATCCAGACTCAGGTGATTGTGCAGGTTCTGGAGTTAGTTTCCCATCGAATCAGCCAGCTTCAAAATATGTAGATCATTGGTGTTCGTATTCTACAAATGAGATTACTATTAACTGGAATGCTCCTTTAGTGTATGCAATGCACGCTTTAGATTTTTATCAAAAAGAAGCACTTACTCTCTCGGTTGATACTTTTGAAACATCATCTAAAGCATTTGAGCTTTTCCCTAATCCAACAAATCAAATTTTAAATATTAGGTTTGCTGTGGCTTCCGGTTCACCCTCTACTATAGACATCTACTCTATTCAAGGAAAAAAGATATTGTCTAGTCAATTAGACACCACTGAATCGACTTTAAATATTGGAAACCTAAGTTCCGGTCTTTATATGGTACAAATCACCACAAACGGAAAGAGCGAAACCGCTAAAATTGTTAAGCGATAAGTCAAAAAACTTGTAATAACCGTCTAAACTAATTCCAAAAAAAGCCACTAAACTAATCGTTTAGTGGCTTTCATATTTTTGTTCATAAATAATAACTTAAAGCTCTAATGCTTTTGTTACATTATTATCCATCAATAATTCTTCAGGGTTTTCTAATGCTTCCTTAACCGCTACCAAGAACCCAACGGATTCTTTACCATCAATAATTCTATGATCGTACGACAGGGCTACATACATAATAGGCGCTACCACGATTTGACCATCTCTTACGATTGGTCTTTCTACGATATTGTGCATTCCTAAAATGGCGCTCTGTGGAGGATTAATAATAGGAGTTGATAGCATACTACCAAATACTCCACCGTTAGTGATAGTAAAAGTTCCTCCCGTCATTTCATCAACAGTAATTTGCCCCTCGCGAGCCCTTATAGCCAATCTTTTTACTTCGGATTCAACACCTCTAAAGCTTAAATTCTCCGCATTTCTTATGACAGGAACCATCAAACCTTTTGGTCCCGAAACAGCAATACTGATATCTTGAAAATCATAAGAAATCATCTCTTTACCATCGATCATCGAGTTTACCGCAGGATACATTTTTAAGGCTCTTACACAAGCCAATGTAAAGAAAGACATAAACCCAAGGCTTACTCCATGTTTACTTTTAAAGCTTTCTTTATATTGTTTTCTTAAGTCGAAAATTGGTTGCATATCCACCTCATTAAAAGTGGTCAACATTGCCGTTTCATTTTTTACAGAAACCAACCGCTCTGCTACTTTACGACGTAGCATAGATAGTTTTGTGCGAGATTCTCCTCTGCTTCCAGGTCCCGGAGTCCCCATAGATGGCTTTGCTTCTATAGCGTCTGCTTTAGTAATTCGTCCGTCACGACCTGTACCTTTCACTTGAGAAGGCTCTATACCTTTTTCCGCTAATACTTTTTTAGCTGCCGGAGAGGCTGTACCACTAGCATAGGTTTCTGTCTTTGCAGGAGCTGGTGTTTCTGATTTAACAGGCTCAGGAGTTGCTTCTTTCTTTTCTTCGGCCTTTGGAGCTTCGTTTGAAGTGTTACCATCTGGCTTGGCAGCATCTGTATCTATAAGGCATACAACTTCTCCAACTGCTACCGCATCACCTTCTTCCGCCTTTAGCGTTATGATACCACTAGCCTCTGCGGGAAGTTCTAATGTTGCTTTATCACTATCAACTTCTGCTATAGCTTGGTCTTTTTCTACATAATCACCATCTTCTACAAGCCATTGAGCAATTTCTACTTCTGTAATAGATTCTCCCGGAGAGGGGACTTTCATTTCTAAAGCCATAATTCTTAATTTATACTTTAAATCGCATTCGCGAAAATATTTCTATTTATCGTTATTTTACCTTACTATTTCTTTTTTCTTTTTTGATTCTCTTTTGTTTTATCAAAAACATAATCAATCACTTCCTGATGTCTTCTTTTGGATCTTGTTGCACTACCAGCTGCCGGAGCACCATAAGGTCTTCTACTAGCAAATCTAAAGGAGCTTGCATCGTCATAATGCATCAAAATATGGCTTAGTGCCCCCATATTACGAGGTTCTTCCTGAGCCCAAACTACATCATCTGCTTTATATTTTTTAATGATCGCATCCATTTCTTTTATCGGAAGCGGAAATAATTGTTCTATTCTTACCAAAGCAACATCTTTTCTCTCTAGTTTTTCCCTTTCTTCTAACAGATCGTAGTAAAATTTACCTGTACAAAATACTAACGTTTTGGTATCTTTTGCTTTTGCTTCTGGGTCATCTATAACCGTTTGAAAACTTCCATTTGCCAATTCTTCTTTAGTAGAAACTACTTTTGGATGACGTAATAAGCTTTTTGGTGTAAAAATTATTAAGGGTTTGCGATAACCTGCCTTCATTTGCCTTCTTAACAAATGAAACAAGTTAGCTGGTGTGGTTACATCGGCCACAAACATATTATCCTTTGCGCATAACTGAAGATAGCGTTCCATTCTTGCGGAGGAATGTTCTGCTCCCTGACCCTCATAACCATGTGGTAACAACATTACTAATCCATTCTGTAGTTTCCATTTATCTTCTGCAGAGGATATGTATTGATCGATCATAATCTGAGCACCATTGCTAAAGTCTCCAAATTGAGCTTCCCAAATGGTCAAGGTATCAGGGCTAGCCATAGCATACCCGTAATCAAACCCTACTACTCCATATTCTGATAACAACGAATTATAAATGTAGAAATCACCTTGATCACCTTTAAGGTTATTTAGCAGTAATACTTCTTCTTCACTATCTTCCACTTTCACCACTGCGTGTCGGTGCGAGAATGTTCCTCTTTCTACATCCTGTCCACTCATCCTAACATCATACCCTTCTTTTAATAAAGATCCGTAAGCTAATAACTCTCCCATCGCCCAATCCAACTCGTCCTTCTCAAAATACATGCTGTGTCTCTGATCAATCAATCGCTCGATTTTACGAAGAAACTTTTTATCAGATGGTAGCTTAGTAATCACTTCTGCAATTTCAGTAAGATCTTTTTTAGGATATGTTGTGTCTACAGCTTCCATCATCTCATCTTCCTGCACTCTAGTAAAACCGGCCCATTCATCTTGCATAAACGGAGTAATTACTGTTTTTTCCTGTTTACGAGAATCTTCTAATTCTTCTTCGAGAGAAGCTTTATATTCTTTCTCAAGCTCAGCTACAAAATCTTTGTTAATAATTCCTTCAGCAATCAATTTTTCAGCATAAATATCTCTAGGGTTTTTATGCTTTGCAATAGCTTTATATAATTTAGGTTGTGTAAAACGAGGTTCATCACCTTCGTTATGACCGTACTTTCTATATCCCAACAAATCGATAAATACATCACGTCCAAAATTCATTCTAAAGTCCAATGCAAAATTAGTTGCGTGTACCACAGCCTCTGCATCATCAGCATTTACGTGAAGTACTGGTGACAATGTCACCTTACCAACATCTGTACAATAGGTAGATGAACGTGCATCCAAGTAATTGGTGGTAAACCCTATTTGGTTATTCACCACTATATGTATAGTTCCACCAGTTCTGTAACCATCTAACTGTGCCATCTGCACAATTTCATATACTAATCCTTGACCTGCAATAGCGGCATCCCCGTGCACTACAATTGGTAAAACCTGAGATATATTTTCTTTATAATATTTATCTTGTTTTGCTCTGGTAATTCCTTCTACCACTGCTCCTACTGTTTCTAAATGCGATGGGTTTGGAGCAATGTTCATATTAATTGCTTTACCAGAATCGGTTTCGCGTTTAGAAGTCCATCCTAAATGATATTTTACATCTCCATCAAAAACTGCTTCCTCATAATCTTTACCATCAAACTCGCTAAAGATATCTTTAGGACTTTTTCCAAAAATATTGGTTAAGGTACTAAGACGACCTCGATGCGCCATCCCCATAACGAACTCCTTAACTCCCATATCTGCAGCCTTCTCTACTAAGGCATCCAGTGCGGGGATTAATGATTCTCCTCCTTCAAGGGAAAAACGTTTTTGTCCTACATATTTAGTATGCAAAAAGCTTTCAAAAGAGACCGCTTGATTCAGTTTTTTAAGAATATGTTTTTTCTGTTCTGAAGAGAATTTGGTTCTGTTGGTATTAAAGTTTACCCGTTCTTGTATCCATTCTCTTTCTTCCGGATTACGGATATACATATACTCAACACCGATAGCATCACAATAAATTTGTTCTAGGTGTACAATAATGTTGCTTAATGTATCTGGTCCCAGCGCGATGATCTCTCCGGCATTGAATACTGTATTGAGATCACCTTGACTTAATCCAAAATTTTCTAAAGCAAGAGAAGGATGATATTTTCTTCGTTCTCTAACCGGATTTGTTTTGGTGAATAAATGTCCACGTGTTCTGTATGCATCAATAAGACGCACTACTTGAAACTCTTTCTGAACATTCTCGGGAACTGCAACTGTATTCTGTGAGTCTTTTTCAATATAAATGGTTTCCCCAGAGCCATCTGCACTTTCTAATCCAAAATCAAATCCTTGAAAAAATGCTCTCCAACTAGGTTCTACACTATCTGGGTTTTGCAAATATTGATCATATAAATCTGCAAAAAATGCGGTATTAGCCGCATTCAAAAATGAATATTTATCCATATGTAAGTATTCAACCGTCTTTTTATTATAAAACATCACAAAAATACAATAATTACAGTATATTGAGTACCCAATTATATATATTTATTGTAACATTTTTTTATAAATTTAACAATGAAAGTGTTTCTTGTTCAGAAAATCAAATTCCTAACCCTATTTTTCTCAATTTTACTTTGCCTCCAAATAGGATATTCTCAGGATGATAATTTTTGGTCACATGTTAGAATTGGAGGAAATATCGGAATTGGATTTACTGATGATACTTTTAATGGTATTTTAGCTCCTTCTGCCATATATGACTTTAATCATCAATTCAGTTTAGGTTTTGGGCTTAATTTTGGATACACGAACGCGCGCAATTTTACGGCTACCAATTATGGCGCAAGCCTAATTACTTTATACAATCCTTTTCCTGCATTACAATTATCGGCAGAATTCGAGCAAATGGGAGTAAGCAGAAGTTTTGAGATTGAAGGTAGAGATATCAACGACGATTATTGGTACCCAGCGCTATTTCTTGGGGCTGGTTATAGGGTAGGGTTTGTGAGTGTTGGCCTGCGGTATGATGTTTTATATGATGACGATAAAAGTATATACGCGAGTGCTTATGCTCCTTTTGTGAGGGTGTTTTTCTAAAAAAGCATACTATAACCCTAAAAATTGCGTTCTTAATCTATAAGAATCTACCAGTTATCTAATAAACATGGAGATCACTATGGATTTAGGGTATTTTCTTTATTTTAGACATCATTTTACGATTAAAACCCCAAAATACAATGAAAAAGTATCTTCTAATGCTCTCCATAGGGATAGCGATGTCATCCTGTTCCAGCAGCAAAAAAACAGTTTCTACAGAATTTGATCCTAATAATAATCCATATTATGTAAAAAAAGGAAAAAAAGAATCAAATGAAATAAGTGATCCAAAAATACAGGGAAAAATAACCGATATCATCGAAAAACATCTTAATATTTCCATATCATCTATTGCCATATCACCGATAACTTTAACAGACTCTGGTTATCATTGGAAATTTATGAATGTAAGAAATGGAAAGAGTTTTATAGGATCCACCGACCTTAATTTTGAATCTGTTAAAATAGTAAAGAACACCAAAAAAGCAAACACTCAAGTTTCTGATTTTTAAAAATTCAAATTCTTTTACCAAATGTGAAATATGCATTTAGGTTTTTGATTGGAATAGCTTTCTAACTTTTTTTCAGCTTTTCTGAGTATACGATATTTATAACGTACATCCTCGATATCCTCAGAACAGTTCGCTTTTTTGAAAGTAAGTTTATTGAAATAGTCCTTGTCCCAATCTGAAAGTTTTTCACCGTGTTTTCTTTCAAAACAAATCTGATTAAGATTTTTTTGAAAAAACATTCGTTGTTCTGTGACTTCTATAACTTTCTCTATACTGGTCGAAGATACTCCCTGGCTACTTTGTTTATACAGGGTATTCATAAACATTTCTTCAGAAATCGATGTTTTTATTCTCAAAGAATCATTTTTTAAATAATAATTTTCCAGAAACGAATTATTACCAAAGCCCTGTTTGTAAATATGTGTAATTAACAGCAATTGTTCATTTTCATAGTACAATTCTATTCGTCCTGACAAATCTTCTGAACATTTATAATACTTTGTTCTATTCTTTATTAAAGTATCTTTCGTTGCAATTCTATCCAGTAAAACTTCGTAAGAGGTGTTGAAAATATCAAAGACATCCTGACCTTGTGCAAAATTTACGTTAAAAAAGGATAGCAATAAAATGCTAGTTAATACTTTCATAAGATTATCTAATATTATAATTGACTTCTGAAATATACCTTTTGCCATTCTCTTTTTAAAATCAAAAATGCGGCATATTTTGCGATAGCTATACTCTCTTCAGACTTGCATTTTTTGATATCACTTTCAGACACATCCACCGCATACAATAAATTTAAATAATCATTAAACGCATGATCTAGTTTGTCTAAAAGAACTTTTTCAATTTCTAAAAAAAGCTCTTTTGGTTTTGCCTGTTGATTTACTTCATAATCAATTCCAGCTCGATTAATATCCTTCTGAAGTTGCAGAATTAGCTGAGGATATAGATCAGATGCCACAACCTGCTCTACCAACTGTTCTATCGATATTATGTTTACATAGTTAGACACTTCTATTCATTAATTGTTCTCCAAAAGCACGCAACACTGTCTTTTTTTCTTCAGAAATAGACAAATTATTTAAAACTCCAAAGGCTTTTTTAGTATACTTTTCTATTTCTAATCTTGTTTTCTCTTTTGCTCCTGTAGCTTCAAAAATAGCCTTCACAGTTTGTACTTTCTCTGAGGGGTTTTCCGGATTCAAAGAAAACAAACCTTCTAACTGTTTTTTTACATTACTATCTGCACCTTCTATCGAGGTCAAATACAGAAAAGTTTTTTTGTTCTCTATAATATCACCACCTACTTGTTTTCCAAAAGTTTCCGGATCTCCAAACGCATCTAGGTAATCGTCCTGCAGCTGAAATGCAAGCCCTAATAACCTTCCGAAATCGTAAATAGACGATTTACAAGTATCAGAAGCCTCTGCAATGATAGCACCCATTTGCATAGCTGCCGCTACCAATACAGCCGTCTTATACTCAATCATTTTGAGATATTCTGGAATCGTTACATCCTCTCTAGTTTCAAAATCAATGTCATACTGCTGTCCTTCACATACCTCTATAGCCGTTTTGGTAAACAATTTGGCTAATTGTTTAAAAGTATCTCCATTATAATTTTCAAAGAGTTGATAGGCATTAATCAACATCGCATCCCCAGAAAGAATACCGGTATTTATATCCCATTTTTCGTGAACAGTCTCCTTTCCTCTGCGTAATGGAGCATCATCCATTATATCATCATGAACTAATGAAAAATTATGAAAAACCTCAATAGCCAAAGCTGCATCTAATGCTTTTTCATAGGAACTACCAAAGATTTCTGATGTCATTAAGACCAAAGTTGGTCTTAGCCGTTTTCCTCCAAGATTTAGGATGTATGAGATAGGCTCATAAAGATTCTTTGGTTCTTTTTCTAAAGTATTTTTCGATAAGTACTCTAAAAAATATCTCTGATAATCTGAAATGGTGTGCACTATTGTTTTTTTTATGCTAAAGTAAATGAATCTTTTTAAATGATGTATAGCAAACCTAAACTCAAATCACATTAATCTATTTAACAGGACGTTAGGTCAGTGTTAAAAAATTGTGAAACTTAGGAAACTTTTAATGTTTTTAAAGTTTCCTCTTGTACATTTGCACGAATCATTTAAAACCCTATATGAAGGAAAAAATAATTGAAAAAGCGAATGATATGTTCTTGAGCCTAGGTTTCAAGAGTGTTACCATGGATGATCTTGCTTCAGAAATGGGGATTTCTAAAAAAACGATCTACGCACATTTTCAAAACAAAACGAAGTTAGTAGAAGCCACTACCGATCATTTATTTTGTTCGATTAGTGATGGTATCGATGCTATTTTAGAAGAAAAACAAGAACCGATAGAAGAATTATATGCCATCAAAGCTTTTGTCATGCATCATCTGAAGGACGAGAAAACATCGCCACAATATCAACTTCAAAAATACTACCCCAAAATACACAACAGCCTAAAAGTAAGACAGTTTGAAACCATGCAAGAATGTGTGATCGAAAACCTAGAAAGAGGAATAAAAAAAGGGGTTTTTCGCAAAAATATAAATGTTGAAATTATATCTCGTCTCTATTTTATGGGAATGACCGGAATTAAAGATCAAGAAATGTTTCCGAGCCAGGTCTTTCCTGTTTCTAAACTAATGACAGATTATCTGGAATATCATATTAGAGGAATTGCAACCGAAAAAGGATTAAACATTTTAAACAAGCTAATAAAAGAACAATAAATTATGAGAAACCAACTCTGGTCCTTATGCTTCTTTAGTTTATTCACTGTATATGTTCTGGCTCAGGAAACTCCTGTTTCTTCCCAGTATACATTTACTTTGAACGAGGCTATAGAGTTTGCCTTAGAAAACAGCTACCAATCTATCAACGCAAGACGAGATGTAGCTAAGGCATTGAAGCAAAAATGGGAAACTACTGCGACAGGCCTGCCACAAATTAACGCAGCTATTGATTACCAAAACCAATTAAGACAACAACCTATTTTATTTCCGGAAATAGATCAATCTACAGGGCAACCTATTGAAGGACAATTTCAAGAATTTTTCACACCACAACAACAAGCCTCTGCAACTGCCACTTTATCCCAGTTACTTTTCGATGGATCTTATCTTGTAGGATTAGAAGCTGCTAAAAGCTTTTTACAGTACAGCAACGATTCTGAAGAAAAAGTACAACTCAATGTTCGTGAGAGTGTTATCAATGCTTACGGAAGCGTTTTAGTTTCGCAAGAAAGAGTAAAAATTCTACAAAAAAATAAAGAAACTCTAGAAAAGAACTTTGAAGAAAGAAAAACAATTTTCGAAAACGGATTAGCAGAAGAAGAAGATGTGGAGCAATTACAAATTACCTTACTCCAGATTACTAATCAATTAAATAATGCGAAAAGGTTATCCGAAATAGCATTACAAATGTTTAATCTTACCATTGGAGTCGATGTGGATTCTACTACTATTTTAGCGGATAATCTTGATAGTTTGACCATCAAAAATGTTGATCCATCTATCGGACTGAAACCATTCGCAATTGAGAATAATATCGATTATCGATTAGGATATTTATTAACCGAACAAAGAAGACTAGAACTAAAACTAGAGAAGAGTAAAGCGTTGCCCAAATTATCTGCTTTTGTTAATTATGGTACAGCAGCATTTGATAATGATTTTGTTTTTTTCGAAAGTGAAACAAGATGGTTTCAATCCTCTGTATTTGGTGTTAGTCTTAATATTCCAATCTTCAGTTCATTAGGCCGAAGTGCCAAAACTCAAAGGGCAAGAATAGCTTTTGAACAAGCCAACACCTCTTTTATTGAAGCGCAACAGCAGATTCAACTTCAATATAACAGTACGCTAAGCGACTATCAACTTTCTTTGGAAACGTATGAAACCTCTAAACAAAACCTTGCGTTAGCAGAAAGAATAGAAAATAAAAATCAAATCAAATATACTGAAGGACTGGCTTCCAGTTTTGAATTACGACAAGCACAACTGCAACTCTACAGTGTGCAGCAAGAGGTGCTTCAAGCAATGCTGACCATTATTAATAATAAAGCCAAACTGGAATCAATTCTCAATACACCAAATAACTAATTACACTCATGAAAAAGATACATATCATATTATCTGTATTTCTCCTTATAATTTCTTGCGGGCAAGAAGGCGGAAAGTCTATAGAAAAAGTCATTGAAAAAGGTGATTTGTCTGCCATCAGAGCAAAGAGAAGTGAAATTGTTGCAGAGCAGCAAGCTGTAGCAAACAAATTAAAACAACTGGACGAAGCAATCGCTTCTTTAGATACGATTAAAAAACTACCTCTGGTAACAACAATAACTGCAAAAGATACTTTATTTACACATTATCTAGAGCTACAAGGAAGTGTAGAAACTAAAAAGAATATTGTACTATATCCGGAAACCGCAGGAACACTGGTAAGAGTTTTAGTAAAAGAAGGGCAACGTGTTTCTAAGGGACAAACTTTAGCAAGAATTGACGATGGTGGTCTTAGTCAGCAACTAGCACAAATGGAAGTTCAGGCCGAATTGGCAAAAACAACTTTTGAGCGTCAGAAAAAATTATGGGAACAAAAAATAGGGTCGGAAATACAATACCTACAGGCTAAAACAAATTATGAGTCTACAAAAAATGGAGTTGAACAGATGAAACGGCAGTTAGCAAAATCTGTTGTAAGCGCTCCTTTTTCAGGAATTGTAGATGATATTATGGCAGAACAAGGAAGTGTGGTAGCTCCTGGACAAACGGCATTGATCCGTATTGTAAATCTGGATGAGATGTATATAGAAACTGAAGTTCCTGAGAGCTATATTTCAAGTATTGTTACTGGAAAAGAAGCTAAAGTGTATTTTCCTGTTTTAGGTAAAACCATCGATGCCAAAATCCGTCAGGTAGGAAATTATATCAACCCAAATAACCGTTCATTTACTGTAGAAGTTGCCATCCCTAATAAAAACGGAATGATCAAACCGAATCTTACAGCTAAAGTAAAAATTAATGATTACACCAGCGAAAATGCCATTTTAATTCCACAAAGTATCATTTCAGAAAACTCAGATGGCGACCAATATACATACATTGCCAATAGCAAGGATGCTAAAAACATTGCTAAAGCTAAAAGAGTTATTGTAAAAACCGGTAAAACCCAAGGAGATTATATCGAAATTCTAGATGGAATCAATAATGGAGATGCTATCATCAGCGAAGGAGCAAGAAGCGTAAAGGATGGCCAAAAAGTAGAAATCATAAACTAAATCGTATGGAAAAGAAGAAGAAAAATGTAGATAAAGAGTTTATACTATCCTCTTGGGCCATTGATAATCCAACAACTATCTATGTAATGATAGGAATTTTTCTGGTTTTAGGTTTATCAGCATACTTCTCGATGCCCAGAGAAAACTTTCCTGAGATTAACGAGACTAAAATTTACATTAGTGTCCCATATCCAGGGAATACTGCAGAGGATATAGAAAGACTTATCGTTGATCCTTTAGAGGATAAGTTAAAAAACGTTAGTAATGTTGTTGAAGTTATTTCAACATCCCAAGAAGATTATGGGATCATTACGGTAGAATTTGACGATGGTCTTACCGTTACACAAGCAAAGCAAAAGGTAAAGGATGAAGTAGATTCTGAAACTGCTAATGAGGACTGGCCAACATTTAATGGCGCTAAAGTGGAACCTAATGTTTTTGACCTGAGTATCTCTGAAGAAACCCCGATTATGAACATCAACATCACAGGAGATTATCCTGTTGATAAATTGAAAGAATATGGTGAATATCTGGAAGATGAGATTGAAGATCTTTTAGAAATCAAAAAGGTTGACATTAGAGGAGCACAGGAAAAAGAAGTTGAGGTTGCCGTGGACATTTATAAAATGATGGCCGCAAAAGTAAGCTTTGATGATGTGATCAATACGATTAGAAATGGAAACGTCACTATGTCTGCAGGAAATATGATTACAAGCGGACAACGCCGAACTATTAGAATTCTCGGGGAAATTGACAGGCCTTCGCAACTAGATGATTTTGTAGTAAAATCCCAAAACGGTGCCGTGTATTTGAGAGATATTGCAAAAGTAACGTTTAAAGAAGAAGATAAAACCACCTATGCCCGAGAATTCGGGGATAATGTAGTCATGTTAGAGGTTAAGAAACGTTCTGGTAAAAATATGGTGGAAGCAGCGGAAAAAATTAATAAAATAGTCGCCGATGCAAAAGAAAATGTATTCCCCACAGACCTGAACATAAGTATCGCGAATGATCAATCCTCTAAAACAATCAATCAGGTGGATGATCTGGTAAATAACATCATTTTCGGTATTATACTGGTTGTGGGAGTTTTACAATTTTTTCTTGGGTTTAGAAATGCATTGTTTGTAGGTTTTGCAATCCCGATGTCCATGTTTATGTCATTTATGATATTGTCTTTATTTGGATATACCATGAATACGATGATTCTTTTTGCATTGATTATGGGATTAGGAATGCTGGTAGATAATGGTATTGTGGTCGTTGAGAACGTGTATCGTTTGATGGAAGAAGAAGGTATGTCTCGCATCGAAGCTGCTAAAAAAGGAATCGGTGAAATTGCTTTTCCCATCATTATATCTACCGCAACCACTGTAGCAGCATTTTTACCTTTGGCTTTTTGGCCGGGAGTGATGGGAGAGTTTATGAAATATTTTCCTATTACGCTTTCTGTAGTTCTAGGTTCTTCCTTATTCGTGGCAATCTTTATTAACTCCATGCTGGTATCCCGCTTTATGGAAATTGGAGAAAAAGTGCTTACTGTAAAACAACTGATTAAAATAAGCATTATTCTTGGTGGATTCGGAATCTTTATTTTAATTTTTGGAGGAACAGTCAGAGGTTTGGGGACCCTAATGATTTTTACAGCCATTATGTTCTGGTTCTATCGTTTTGCATTAAAAAATGCAGCACTTTTCTTTCAAAGACGCATTTTAACCTGGCTTGAAAACAGTTACCAACGATTTTTAAATTTCGCATTAAAAGGGTGGAGATCTTACGGATTTGTAGCCGGTACTTTTCTTTTATTGTTTATTGTATTTGGCATGTTTGGGGCCTCTATAGAAAGTCAACGTACAAAGGTTGAATTTTTTCCGGATAATACTCCAAATCAAATTATTGTGTATATCGAATATCCTCAGGGAACCGATATTAATAAAACTAACAAAATCACCAAAGAGATTGAGAAACGGGTATATGCGGTGATCAATGATGAAGAATATATTGAAGGTGATGATTATAATTATCTGGTAGAAGCTGCAGTATCACAAGTTGGTGAAGGAGCCGGTAACCCTCAAACGGATGGTGGTAGTAGTGCAGAAATGCCGCATCGTGCTAAAATCATTGCAGCGATGAGAGAATACAAATTCAGAAAAGGGAAAGATTCTGAAGTACTTCGACAAAAAGTACAGGATGCTCTAAAAGGAATTTATCCGGGGGTTGCCATCTCTGTAGAAAAGGATGCGGTAGGACCTCCAGCAGGATATCCGATTAATATAGAAATTGAAGGTTCGGACTATGATGAATTAATCAACATAGCAGAAAAAATGAGGAACTTCATTAATGAAAAGAATATACCTGGAATAGAAGAACTAAAAATAGACGTCAACAAAGGAAAACCCGCTATGCAAGTGGTTGTGGATCGAGAAAAAGCTGGTGAATTGGGTGTTGCTGCAGGGCAGGTTGGAAATCAATTAAGGCGTTCGATTTTTGGTGAAAAAGCCGGGGTCTATAAAAAAGATGGAGAGGATTATGATATCTATGTTCGTTTTGATGAAGACAATCGATATAATACCAGTGCTTTGTTCAATCAAAATATCACATTTAGAGATCCGGCTTCAGGTAAACTGAAGGAAATTCCTGTTTCTGCCGTAGCTTCTCAAAAAAACACCTCATCATTTAGTGCAATTAAACATAAAGATACCAAAAGAGTGGTAACTGTATATTCAGGGTTACAACCCGGTTATACCGATGCAGGAGCCATCGTATCTCAAATACAAACCGAGATGGCAAGCTTTGAAGAATTGCCTAAGAGTGTAAAAATAGATTATACCGGACAAATTGAAGAACAAAACAAACAAATGTCTTTTTTAATGGGAGCATTTTTCTCAGGACTTGGATTGATTATGCTATTATTAATTTTTCAATTTAGCTCTATATCAAAACCTACCATTATCATGCTAGCTATATTTTTAAGCTTTATAGGGGTTTTTGGAGGTATTCTTATCACAGGCGCAGCATTTGTGATTATGATGACCATGATGGGAATTATATCACTTGCAGGAATTGTAGTAAACAATGGAGTGGTATTACTAGATTATACACAATTATTGATTGATCGTAAAATGGTAGAACTAGATCTTGATGATGATGAATTATTACCTAACGAAGAAGTTAGAAAATTAGTCGTACAAGGAGGTAGAGCGCGTTTACGACCCGTAATACTAACGGCAATCACCACCGTACTTGGATTAATCCCATTAGCGGTCGGTTTCAATGTAGATTTCTTTTCTTTATTTACAGAATTTGATCCTAAAATCTATATTGGTGGAGACAACGTAATTTTCTGGGGACCATTAGCTTGGGCCGTAATCTATGGTTTGATCATCGCTACGTTTTTAACACTGATCATCGTGCCTTGTTTGTTCTTTATTGTACACAAAGTGAAAGTAAGATTTAGCAAAAAGAAAATTGTTGAAGAACTCTCTACGCCCGATGAGGATATTGCTATAGGATCTCCTGCTACTACATAAAGTAAGCAGGATTCATTATAGACAAAAAAAGCCGCGAGTTCGCGGCTTTTTTTGTCTATACGCTTTTTAACTTTTGCCATTTACAAGATCTAAAACGAAAAAAATAGCCCTCAACAGGTAACATTTATTGTAACGATGAAACGTATTAAAAAGGATATTCATTTTAATCCACAACAAACTTTGTATGAATAAGATTACAATTAATGTTAAAGTTCTGAAAGTTAGAATTTTCCCTTTGCTATTTGTTAAAAAAAACTTAATTTCGCCATCCCAAAATAAGCCCCTGTATTGAATAAAACATTACTACACCTACTGGTTTTGCTTACTTTCCCCGTTTTTGGTCAAAATTTAGATCAAATAGGAAAGGCTCCTTTGGTCAAAATAAATGGGGGTATTTCTGCTAATTCTGTGTATTATAATGGAACTGCTAACCGAGAACCCTTCACATATTTCCTAAATGGTAACCTGAATTTCAATATTAGTGGGGTTTACAATATCCCTTTATCATTTTCATACACCAACCAGGATTTCGCTTATAGCACACCTTTTAAAATCAACAGATTAAGTATTCATCCGTCTTATAAATGGGTTGCCACTCATATTGGAGATGTAGCGATGACTTTTTCTCCCTACACAGTTAGTGGTCATCAGTTTACAGGTTTTGGAACTGATCTAACCCCAAACGGACCTTTTAAGATCAGCGCATTGTATGGAAGGTTTTTGAGGGCAACAGAATATAATTCAGCAATACCCGAAGCATTACCTGCGTACAAAAGAATGGGATATGGATTGAAAACCTCCTATGATTTTAATAGATTTAATATAGGGCTGATCTTTTTTAAAGCTAAAGATGAAGCTTCTTCACTGGATATACCGATTCCTGATGATTTAAACATTGATCCAAAAGAAAACCTGGTCATAAGTCTGGAATCATCTGTAGAAATAACCAAAGGACTAAATTTTAATCTGGAAGTGGCCCAAAGTGCGGTCACCGAAAATCTGGAAGATGAAGAAACTGACTCCAATGCTAATGTACTAGGATTTCTAATCAAAGAAAGAGCATCTACCGATTATTATACCGCTTTTAATGCAGACTTGACTTATTCCTTCGGAAAAGGCAGTCTTGGCGTTGGCTATGAACGTATCGACCCAAGATACCGAACCTTTGGAGCCTATTTCTTTAATAATGATCTGGAGAACATCACCGTAAATGCAACGCAGGAATTATTTAATAATCGGGTTTCCTTGGCAGTTAATGCCGGCTTACAAAGAGATGATCTCAGAAACGAAAAAGAATCACAATCTAACAGAATCGTAGCTGCTATAAATGCTACTGTAAAGGCATCGGATCGATTAAATATCGCTGCTGCTTACTCTAATTTTCAATCCTACACTAATATCAGAACGGCTTTTGATGTTATTAATGAAACAGATCCTTTAGAAAATCTGGATACGCTGGATTTTAAACAAGTATCACAAAATGCTTCGCTTACTCTTGGGTATGTCCTTTCGCAAAGCAAACAAAAACAACAAAACATTGGATTAAACCTAACCTATCAGACAACCAAAGACGAACAGGGAACTGCAGATGCCACTAACAATAAAACCGATTTTTATAATGCAGGAGCAAATTACTCAATTGCGTATCCTGAACGTGCCTTAACAATTAGTGGAGCTGTTAACGCCGCTTACAACGTGATTGAAGAAAACGATGCATTAACTTATGGACCTACCCTATCAATAAATAAACAATTTTTTGACAAAAAACTGAGAACCGGATTTTCAGCTTCGTATAATGAAAGTCTTGCCAATGGAGATTCTCAGGGAAATGTTATGAATTTTAGGGCAAATGCAGGTTATGTGTACAAAGAAAAACACAATCTCAATCTTAATGCATTGGCACTATTTCGTAATACCGCAAATACTTCAAATGCTAATGACTTTACAGTTACATTAGGATATAGCTACTCTTTTGATGTAAAAAAGATAGACGTTCGTTTCAAAAGAAGAACTTCAGAAGAGTCTAATCAAAAGTCAACAGACACGCTTCAGAAACTAGAAGAGAAACTGAAGAAAGAAAAAAATGATCAACAGAATTATTTTCGATTCCGTTACAGAGGAGAAATTTATGACAATAATGCATATGGGGTTGCGGATCAGATTGCATCGATAGCTCAAAAAGAGTATTATGATAATGAAAATGCTTTTGCCAAAGAAAAAATGAAGGCATTATTCTCAGAACTAAAAGAAAAAGCCATAACTGATGAAGATTTTAAGAATCTGGCCATCGATTTTCTGGATAGCATTTATATGCGTAAAGATTACATCCCTGTTTATCAATCCCGTTTACAATCTGTTTTAATCGGTTTGCAAACAGAGTTGAAAAACAAAGATCAAAAAATGAAGGATGTGTATGCGAAGACAAAATTCGAACTAGAAAATCATCCGCTCCATACTCTTAGCCAGGCCGAAAAAAATAATGCTTCAGAGGAGGAACAGTTTGAGTACATGAAGATGGCCACAAGATATAGAGTAGAAGGAGAAAAGTTTGAAGCGTATCTGTTTTTAAGAATTGAAATTGACAAATTACTGAATGGGAATACCCTGGTCAAGAGTCAACCTCATTTCCAAAAAATAAAAGAACTCACTCAGGAACAAACCTTTGGGATATATACTGAAGAAAAAGATTTAGAAAAAATTAACATATATTTAGAGGAACAAATTATCATCTATTTTGATGAACAGTACCGGAAATCTGATGAATAGATCAGAAATGTCAGACTGAGCCTGTCGAAGTCAATATGAAAAAGGAAACTTAGATAAGCTTCGACACTTGCCCGCATTAGGAGGAAGCTTAGCTTGACAACAGAACTAAAAACAAAATAGATTATAATTCCCCAAAATAACCTATGAAGAAACAACTACTTATACTCATAACATTGGTACAGGTAACATTTGCGTTAGCGCAAAATTTTCCTGTTCGTGTGACTCCGCAGGCTATTCCACCCTACCCTACCAATTTATCGGGATATGCCAATTCGGGAACTATGAATAGCCCATTAAGGGTTCAATTGGTGTTAAACGATGTTACTGCTTCAAGTAGAGAAGTACGATTATCAGTTTCTATTGAAGGCAATGGATTAAACGCTAGCAGCGCGCCTGTAGTCATTGGTGCCCCAACACTGATCCTGGATGGAGGAATCCCGTTAAACCTTACGATTGCAGAACTAGCACCTTATTTTGAACAACAAAACTTGCAAGGAATCTCTTCTGTACAGTATAATAATTCATTACCTGATGGTTCTTACAGATTCTGTTTTGAAGTGTTTGATGCTTTTAACGGTAACAGATTATCATCCCAAAGTTGTGCAACTGTATTCCTGATCAACAATGATCCTCCATTTCTAAACAAACCGGATAACGAAGCAAAAATTTCAGAACAAAATCCTACCAATATTATTTTTCAATGGACCCCCAGGCACATCAATGTTCCTAATGTATCCTATGAATTTAGTATTGTAGAAGTCTGGGATCGTTATATGGATCCACAAGCCATATTTTTGGCATCCCCACCTTTATATCAGGAAATCACTACGAATACCAGCTTATTATATGGTCCAATCCAGCCATTATTACTGGCCGGAAAAAGATATGCGTGGCGGGTACGTGCTTTTGCCACCAATAATGGCGAAGAAGTTTCGGTATTTAACAATAATGGAAATAGTGAAGTTTTTTGGTTTGATTACCAGGCCAACTGTCAAATCCCTACAGGAATTCAGGTACAAGATGTAAGCATGACCAATGCTACGATTAGTTGGGTTAGTCATCCGGAACACTTAGATTATACAGTACAATATCGTGAAGCCGGGAGTAATCGCTGGTACAGCAAAACAACTCCCAGAGATTATGTGACCGTAGATGAGTTCAAACCGGATACCATATATGAATATCGGGTTGTAGGTAATTGTACTCAAAATAGTTTTGGAGAATCCCCTATAGAAACCTTTAGAACATTAAGCGAGGAACTAGCCGAATATGCGAATTGTGGTATAGATCCGGATCCGGTAGACCTTTCCAATCAGGAACTACTTACGACACTTTATGTCAACGATGTATTTACTGCCGGTGATTTTCCTGTCTATGTTAAAGAAGTTTCAGGTTCTACTAGTTTTACCGGAGAAGGCTATATCAGCACGCCTTGGTTGGCAACCGTTCGTATTCCGGTAAAATTCCAGAATATCAAGATCAATACCGATATGAAACTGGTCGATGGTTTTGTAGTGACCACCTATGATCCTAATTGGGGAAGTATAATTGATGGTGATGTCATTATTGAAATCATTACTGGAGATGATGGCGATACCCAAGTGATTACTGTGGATATGGATATCGATGAAATACAAATCGATGAAAATGGTAATATCATTTTGATAGGTGCTGATGGAACCGTTTCTGATCCATTCGATGGAGGTAATGATATTATATTTAATGGTAATAATAATGAACAATGGCGCGTAGATGCCGATGGAACAATTACTCAAGGTGAACAAGCAGAAGGTGGTCCTGCCACACCAACAAATACCAACGGTATCTCTAATAGTGGTGTCAATGAAATTACAGCAAGTGGCGTTATCGTAACTTTTAACAATACCAATGGATATTACAGCTTTGATACCGTGCCCGAAAATGCAGGAGGTTCTATAGCCAATGCGTATGATAAAGTACCTGTAACCAGTGGTGGCGAATACTACATTCCGTATAAAGCGATTGCTGCCCTACCCAATCGCCCTACAGATTTTATAACTGCAGAGGTGTCTTTTTCTAACGACGATCATACCGCTTCTGATATTATTTTTAAGACCCAAGAAGGTACCAAAATACAAGCCAACTGGCAAAGTGATAGTACCACAGCAACTCTTTCATTGCAAAAAACTTTTGATTTTGCAAAACAGCAAATCATTGCCACGGTAAAACCAAAAGACTCAACCGCAAAATATACGGTGGCAGGAGCCACTAATTTATGGCATTTGGCCAATCAGGAGGTTACGGGTATTAACGTACAATTGATCTCGGTAAATGGCGCAAGTTTATCCGGTATTGGGGATCGTATTAATGAGATCTATAATCCTGCAGGAGTTCGATTTAACGTTACTTCTGCTACGCCAATAACCGTCACAGATACTGAGTTAGATGTAGGTGACAGTAGTTTACTATCGCAATATACTGAAGGTGAAAAAGCGTGGATCAGCCAGTTTAAGGCATTACCCGGCTACAAAAGAGACACCTATTATTTATTTGTAACAGACATCCCTCCTTCTGACTCCGATACAGAAGGTTTTATGCCGCTGAAACGACAGTTTGGATTTGTATTTGCAGGTGATGACAGAGGAAGAACGGCTGCCCACGAATTAGGCCATGGAGTATTTGGGTTAGAACATCCGTTTACCGAATACAATACCACCGGAACCACTAATTTATTGATGGATTACGGCACCGGTATCCAACTATCTCATATGGATTGGGAAAAGATGCACGCTCCGGGTATTCAGATCTATTGGTTCCAAGGGGATGAGGATGGGGAGTTTAATGCAACAGAATACCTAACAGGGAATGCAGTAGTTCCCGGAACATTCAATCAATATGCTAGCGTTAATACTAATAATAGTATCTCTTTCATCTCTCCTGCAGGTAAAGTTTTTTCTATTCCCATCAATGCTCAGGATGTTACTTTCCATCGAAATGGTTATTTATTTGCATTTACCGTCGAAGAAAATGGAAAACTAGAAAGATATGTGGCTGCTAGAGGACGTAAAAATGGTCAGGAAGTGTTTATGGGCTATTTAAAAAGTTTAGGCAAAAGTGACACTTGGACTCAAAGAGCCTTCCAAGACGATTTTTCTAGATATCTAAGTGATAAGGTTATAGTACACTTAGGAAAGCTTAAAAGAACGTCTGAAACTTGTGGTATAGATCTTTATAAAAAACAAAATTACACAAACACCGTAGATAAAGATAGCTGGAACAGCGGAGGTCGAGAGGAGTCACTAATAAAGGAAAGTCTAGTTGGAGGGCTTGATCCATATGAGAAAAACATAACAAGTCCAGATGCTTGTGATTTATGTCCGGATGGAAATAAGTTTTTTAATGACTTTAGTTACTTAGTAAAAGATGAAGAAGATAGAGAAGCCTTATTTGGCATTTCTAAAATGGTTTGTTCTACCGGAGAAGATAAGATTGATTACAACATTTTAGTTGCGCAACTAAACAAAGACTTTCAAGAAGAACTTAGTGGAATTTTTTGGGGGAGTAAAAAGGCGTTTTTTATTAAAGCAAGAGAGAAATTCTGGGAACAGAATAATGCTTTGGCGCTTTATCTAAAAGCCATCCAAAAAGTAAATACAAATATTTCTTCCTATCAGGAAAAACTAAATACAACCGCAACTAAAGAAGACTTTTACGCTGCTTTGTATTATCTAAATAATGAGTTCATCAACTCTTTAAGTTACGATGAAATATATGATTTATTAGAATTCATATTTAAAAACAATGTATTTATATCCGAAGGTTTCTTTTCCATTGTTAATGACGATGTTTCTTTAATTGAGAAACTATTAAATTCATTGAATAATGATGAATTAAGTCAGTTAATAACATCAGTGCTTACTGATCAAGACATTTTTAATGATGAAATTGACAAAGAAAAGCAGCGATATTTCATGTTTGAGATTATTAATGCTACAACAAAGGAATCACTTTCTTCAATTGATCTTACCCTTAAATTAATGGTTTTAGAAATGTTGCTTGAAGAAAGTTTGAGTAATATGTTTGGAAATAATGAAGATGCGATTGTTACCAAAGTAGTTTCATCGGTTAAAGGGGAAGAGGCTCAGGATTTCTTTATCGAATTAGAATCTTCTGAAAATTATAATATAGATGGTAAACCACTATTATATAATCTAAAAACTAAACTAAGTGATTTTCTAAATGATGATAGTTCGTATACAAAATTCTTTTTAGAATTAAATAGATTATCAAACGCAATAAATAAATCCAGTAACGGTGAGCTGGACATTAAAACAGCAATTACTTGGGATGTTAAGCAGCGTGACTTTGCCTTAGTTGCATTTGTTGAAAACAGAAATGATTACAAATTTCAATACAATAACAATACGCACAAAGTAAGCATCAAAAGATGTGTTGAGTTCGAATATACCTATGATGCACGTACAGACAATATTCAAAAAACTTGTAAACAAGAAGAATACTTATTGCCAGAAGGAAGTTCTCCATTTGACTTAGTTGGAGTATTAATTCTTAATGATGTTTCACCCCTGGCTAGTGACTGTAGGGATGGAATTGGCAAAAATGAACTATGTGGACAACTATTAGTAGTTCCTGCTATATTCATTGATTATCTCAATGAAAATGTAAATACGCGAAGGTGGAAGAATTTAGGCTGGAATGTATTCAACGTTACCATTACTGTAGTAACATTTGGTGAAGGGGCATTAGCCATTAAAGCAATACAAGGAGCAGCAGCAGGAACCAGAGCTTCTGTTACATTCCAAAAATCGTATCAATTACTGGATTTTGCTTATACCGCTGCTAATTTAGGATTTGGGGTTACTCAAACTGGCCCATCTGAATGCCAAAACTTATCAGATCCAGATGAAATCAAAAAATGTGAAGAAAAATGGAAGGAATGGAATTACATAGGTTTGGCATTGACAGCTAAGTCTGGTTTAGATCTTACCGAAAATATAATCAAAGCAGCTGTTAAGCTTAAAAACCTTTCCAAAGAGGAAATTAAAGAGTTCATAGAAGCAATTAGGTTAAAAAAGTATAAAAAAGCAGTTTCCGAAGATGAAGTAGGAAAAACTTTAGATGAACTAGAAGACTTAATCTATAAAAATGATGATTTAAAAAGAAAATATGAGAGTCTTTTAGCTGCTTCTAATACAGATATACCTTCTTTCAAAACAAAGTTCTTAGAAAAACTTAACGGATATTCCGACAATCTAACCGGATTAAAAAATTGGGTGAGTCAGTTGGATGAGGCTAGTGCATCGCTATTACAAAAATTAGATAATTTAGGAGATGATATTGTAAAATTTGGAAATGATTTTGATTTCAATAACACAAGTTCTGTTTCTAAATTTATAGATGATCCTTATCTTGTAGATGCTTGGAAAGTGCTGAAAGAATTCCCTACGATTAGAGTTAAGGAGGGCAACATCGAAGTTCTTTCTCGAGTTAGTGGAAGATTCCAGTATAATAACAAAAACTCCTTCGAAGGTTTAGATGACTTATTTAACGGGAGTTCCGCTAGTAAACAGCGATTAATTGATGGGCTTGCAGAAGTTGATAGAATATTTGCGGATAAATCACTACCCGTACGATTTAGTGGAATCAAAAAGGGTGAGGTAAAAGTAAACACTATAGATGGAAAAGGCGAGGAAATTGCCCGTTATATCGACGAAGAAATCAAACTGGTCAAGAAAAAGTTCCTAGAAACGGGAACTGCAAAAGGAGAATACGAGGGAACAGATATTCTTCAGAATGGTAATGAGGTTGGGTTTAAAAAACTAACCAATGAGGTCGATGATACTTGGAAATACTTTGACCCGGTAGGATCAACTGGAAATTCATATTCTGGAAAAGACCTAGAGATAAAATATACCGAAGGTTCAATGGCCGAGTTCGAAAAAGGAGTTAAATACCTTAATGAATCACAAAGGTTAGAATACGAGGTATTCGTTCAATATGATAGGATTGTTGACTCAAATGGCAATCTTGTTAACACTAAGGGTAGTGTTGAGATTAGAAACGACGGATTATCCTATGATACTGATAAAGCAATTTTTGTTATGAGTGAAAATGGAAAGATTTATATATCAAAAAATAGAGCCTATGGAGAATTCCATCATTCAAGCTTCTTGTCTGGCGAAAAAATTAGTGCTGCTGGTGAAATAACCATCGAGAATGGAATTATAAAAATTATCTCCAACGAAAGTGGTCATTATAAACCAAGTCTAACAATGGTTAAAAGTAATATGTTAAAAGAGCTGAATGACCGTTCATATTTCTCTGTTGGGGATAACTCCGAAGAAACCATTCAATTTATATCAGGATTTTAATATGATAGAGCGTAAAAAAAATCTAATAGGAATTTTATATCAAACCTATAATACACCTTTGAGCAGAATAAATACACTCAGAGATTACTACAATACATTCAACAAGGTGAATATCCAAAATTTAGATAAACAAAGATTTAAAAATATACTAGATGAATTGAATTGGGCTATTTCAAATCCAGACTATGACTTTAATACAATTTTACAAACAGATTATTCCAATAAAGAATTATTAAAGTGGTTTAAGATATATCGAAAAAATGTGGTTTTTATCTTAGAAAATTATGAAAAAGGGAAATACACTCTAACAGCCCAAGATGTCCCAAGAGATTTAGAACTCTAAACAAATGAAAAACCTATTGGATTACATATTAAAATTTGGTTGTTTATTTACTTTAAGCATATTTCTGGCGCTTAAGGTTGGACCTTATTTTATATGTTTAAAATCAATAGAAAAATCTAAAATTAAAGAATACGAAGGTGTTGAGGAATTAAGATTAACACTAATTAATCCTATTGATGTAAACTATATAAAACTTAATGTTCTGTTATCTGATAATAACACATATACCAAAATATATCGGTTAAAAGATAACAAGCATAAAGAATTATTTGAATTTTTGGAAGAACAAAACATAAGTATATCAAATCTTACTATTGATACATTTCCAATAGAAGTGCCTAAGAAAAAATTAAATCAAATTGACAAAGTACAAATGCATGCCGACGGCAGCAATGTAATTAATAAACTGATTCTAAATAATTATTATCTCGTTGGTCAAAAGGGTTCCATTTTCAAGAATGTGTCATTTATTATCCTGGGCGTATTTTTTATACTATTAGGTCTTTTACTTTTTTTCTCCAGCATTAACCTTTTAGTAACAAATATTAAGATTTATAGAAGAACAGGAGAAATCCCAAAACTATGGAATACTATAGATAGCAAAATAGAAGCTTGGAAATACATTCTAGGAAAAAATAAAACTAAAAAAGACTTATAAAACCCAAAATATGAAACAATACTACCTACTATTGTTAATACTACTCCTGGCTTTTCCTGTATTGGCAAGCACGGGAGAAGGTGACTCCAAAAAAGAAACAGCCAAAGAAACAACTACTCCGGTGCTGCCACCTATTATGATGAGTCGTTCTTTTGCAGCGTTGGATCTTAAAATTGAAAAAGATATAAAGACGCTGGTAAAAAGTTCTGAAGGACAGGATTTTTGGCAAAATGAGCTATATGATCGTTTTGAAAGTGATACCACAGCCAATAACCTAAGAGCCAAAGCAGAAGCGGTGATCGATGAACTGATCGAAGGAGATAAGTTTTTAGAATCTTTAAAAGAATATCTAACCGGGCAACAACCTGTAACCTTACCCATCGGAATCAAGAAAAAAGTAGGTAATTCTGATTTCATAATGGGCGTAAGTCAGATAAAGATTGGTAAAGAGTATTCTGAGTTAGAAGTTTTTGTAAGATTACTACTCCCTCAGGTAGATGATACCGGTAAACGTCGTCAGTTATTTTTTGGAGCCAGCGGAGTAAAACTTTCGCATAAAGGTGGTTTGTTTGGGGATGCAGATTTGGTATTATTAGGAGATGTAGGTATACCATTTCAGGGAAAAGAAATTATGATGGTACTCAAAGGAGGTTTTGATCTGCAAACCGGGGATTTAAACAAAAAAACCTATGTAACCATTGACTGTGATGGCTTTAAAGAATTGGGATTAGCGGTAGATGTAGAATTTTCCAGAAACAAATTGTTGCCCGTTACAGCAAATAATAAAGTAGACAACTCCAAGATTCCCGGCACCAACCGATTAAAAAAGGTAACCACTAGTTTTGAATTGGTAGCCAGTGACTGGAATGATATTTTGGTAGAGATCAATATGCCACGATTTCAGGTGCCTTCTCTAAAAAATACCATTTTTGAGCTTAATACCGCCATCTTTGACTTTAGTGACCTTAGGAACTCGCCCAATATGCAATGGCCTAAGGATTATCAAAAAAACTATTTGATAGCAGGTGAAGAAGATTTATGGCGTGGTGTCTATGTGCAATCTGTCACGATCGTATTACCCGAGCAATTTCAAACAAGAGATAGCAATAAACGTATCAGTTTTGGGGCAGAAAAACTGTTGATTGACAACAATGGAGTCTCCGGAAATTTCGAGGCAGAAAACATTCTCCCTATTAATGAAGGAAGTGCGGACGGGTGGCAATTTTCTGTAGATCGACTGCAACTTAATTTTGTAGCAGGAAGCCTTTCCGGAGCCGGATTTGGTGGGGCCATGGTCTTACCGGTGACTACAGAAACAGTTTCAGGAACCCAAACAGAGAAATACCTGGATGATAATGGAGATGAAAAAAGTAGGTTAGCAAAAATAGAGTATGAATCAGGTGCCACGGTACTGGTGTACAATGCTATCATAGATCCCCTTAACGAAGAATATGTATTGAATGCAAGTCCCGAAGAAAGTATTGCATTTAATGTATTTCAGGCCAAAGCCACACTAACCGAAAATAGTTTCGTTGAATTGAAATTTATTGAAGGTAAATTTAGGCCCAAGGCCAACTTACACGGTAATATGGCAATCAAGGGATCGAATAGTGGATCATCATCAGCTACAGCAACGGCAGATTTCCAAGGAATTACCTTTCGGGATTTTCAGTTGCAAACCGTAAGCCCGATTATTTCGATCGGTCACGCCGGATACACCGGTGAGGTTCGTTTTGGTAACTTTCCGGTAACCATCTCAGAAATTGGTATCAGAGCCGAAGATAACATAGCCGCCTTGGATTTTACCGTTTCGATCAACCTCATGGGATCCGGAGACGGAGGTTTTGCCGGTGCAGGAAGTTTATCCATCGAGGGAGATCTGAAACAAGGTGATGGATATGAAAAATGGAAATTTAAAAGAATCAAACTCCGACGCGTAGAAATTGCGGCCGACATTGGATTCCAGATAGAAGGTTTTGTCGAATTCAGAGAAGATGATCCTATATATGGTAACGGTTTTGCAGGAATGGTCAAAGCTACCTTTAGTGGTGGAATTGCTGTAACCATTAGTGCAACTTTCGGAAAAACAGACTTTAGATACTGGTATGTTGATGGACTGGTAGAGGGCCTCAATATCGTTATTCCACCGGTTTTTGCCATCACCGGATTTGGTGGTGGAGCTTCCTATCGTATGAAAAAAGAAGGTTTTAGTTCTAATATCGCATTAGGATCTTCCGGGGCACAGTATGTGCCTGATCGAGATTCAGGACTCACCGTAAAAGCCATGATGCTCTTCTCTATCGCTAATGGAGACAGCCTGGTCAATGGTGGATTTGGTTTCGAAATGGCATTTAACAGTAGTGGCGGAATCAATAGGGTCAGTCTTTACGGAGAAGCACATATGCTGCAAATACCCGGATTTGACGATGCCGGAGATGAAATCACAGAAAACTTTGGTGGGATTATTGAAAATGAAGCACAAATGCCGGATGCTGTAGAAAATCAATTAAAAGAAACCGATTTGATTGAGGCTTCCAAAGCAATTTATCCGGCGGTAATGACCGGACAGAAAGGACTGAATGCCTATATGGCGATCGAAATGGATTTTCAGGCAGATACCTTTCACGGGACATTTGAATTGTATATCGATGTTTTGGGTGGTGTGTTCAAAGGTGTCGGACCTGGTGGTCGAGCTGCCTGGGCGGTGATTCATTTCGGACCGGGAGAATGGTATATCCATATCGGAACTCCTTCGGATCCGGTAGGAATCAAAATAGGAGTCGGTAGTGTAGCTTTAACTTCTAAAAGTTATTTTATGATGGGTGACTATATGCCGCCATCTCCTCCGCCTCCTCCGCAAGTGGCAGAGATTTTAGGACTTGATGCAGAAGTATTGGATTATATGCGTGATGAAAATGCTTTAGAGGCAGGACGTGGTGTTGCTTTTGGAGCCAGCCTGGATTTTGATACGGGTGATATGACATTTTTAATGTTTTATGCACGATTTAATGCGGGATTTGGTTTTGATATTATGGTCAAAGATTATGGAGATACGATCTGTAGAGGAAGTGGACAAATTGGTGTAAACGGATGGTATGCCAATGGACAAAGCTATGTATATCTACAGGGATCACTAGGCATAAGTTTCAAGCTATTCGGAAAGAGAAAAAGAATTCCTATAATCGAAGCCGGAGCAGCAACGTTGATGCAGGCCAAGTTACCAAACCCTGTCTGGTTTAGAGGATATATTGGCGGCTATTACAATTTATTAGGTGGATTAGTAAAAGGACGTTTTAGATTTGAAATGCAATTTGGAGAAGAATGCGATGTGGTAAGTGGCGGATCACCTTTGGCTGATATTAAAATTATCGGTGGTATTTCTCCGAGGGACAAAACGAATGAGGTAGATGTTTTTGCAATACCACAAGTGGCATTTAATATGCAGATTGGATCTGAAATTCGGGTAGAAGATGATGATTTTAATGTCAACTATTATCGTTTCAAACTGAATGATTTCTGGATCAAAGATGAACAGGGAAAGATTATTTCCGGAGAACAAAATCTCAATAATAACAATGATTTGTTAAGTTTTACATCAAACGAGATTTTACCTCCGCAAACACCCATGAGCTTGCATGTCTCAGTTACTTTTGAACAAAAAGTAAACAGACAATGGGTACCAGCTACTTATAATGGCGAGGTGCTCAAAGAAGAAGAGACCATCACTTTTACTACAGGTACAGCACCTGATTATATCCCGCAGGAAAATATTGCTTATAGTTATCCGGTTATTGGGCAAAAATACTTTTTCCCAAAAGAATACAATAAAGCCTATATAAAACTGAAACAAGGGCAATCCTATTTGTTCAATTTAGAGGAAGGATGGACACAGCGCGCTTACTTTGCAGATGAAAATGATATGGCCGTAGAGAGCACACTTTCTTATAACGCCGGAGAGAAAAAAGTAACGATTCCGCTACCGCAAATTGAAAATGCTAAAGAATTTACCTTAAAATTATTAACGCTTCCACCTAACGCAACGGCTAGTACTACGACTGAAACCTATACCACTACCGGTAATGGTGAGAATACAGCAGAAATACGAAATGTAAGTATAGAAGGTTTATCAACCAATCCGGATACTATTGAAATGTTGTCCTATGAATTCATTACCAGTACTCATAATACATTTAGGGAGAAAATAGAAAATAAAGACCTCACAGAATCCATACGTGAAATACTTTTTTCTGATGTTCATAAGCTTCAAGCAGAAGTTGCTGATAGCGAAGGTTTCGATATAACCGAATTGATTGGTAGCAAATACTCTGAAAATCAGCCACTTATTCAAGTAGAAGCTGTACTGGATGATGCGTATTACCAAAACGAAATATATCCACTACTCTACAAAAATTATCCGTTAGAAAATAGATTTAGAGTAGATAGGGATATTTCTGAAGTAGGATTACCACCTAAAAAAGGTATGGATCAGCTAACCTGGTACCAAACATTTCTAGAAAACGATATAAATAGTGGGTATCTCAGGGAACGACTACCTCATACTTACAATTTACCTTTATATTATAAATCAGATTTTATTGATTTAAGATATAAGTTGATAAAAGCATATGTAGACTACAACGGAGATTACTTGGATAAAATAGAAAAATATCAAAATATAATTAATGAACCCTTCCCTTATATCAAACCTGGTAATTATAACAGTACTTATAAATACGTATTACCCGGAGGAATTAAAGGAACATCCGCTAATTTTATGTATGTAAATCCAAATTAACCCTTCCACACCTGTCCGCCTATGGAGGACAGGGTGACAAATAGTATAGGTTAGACTGAGGTTGTAGAAAACATTATGGAAAAAAGAAATTAAAATATAAAAAGAAACGAAATGTCAGACTGAGCTTGTCGAAGTCCTTTAATTACAAAAAAACTTTGATGCGCTTCGGTAAGCTCAGCATGACAACAGAGATAAAAAAATACAAAACGATGTCTCACTGAGTCTGCCGAAAGGCTTTTATAGAACAATTTGCTTCGACAAGCTCAGCATGACATCAAAACATAACAAAATAAGAACGTTGTTACACTGAGCTTCCTACTGAGGCGGACGAGTGTCAAAGTGTTGTCGAAGACAAAATGAAAACGAAAAAATGAAATTGTATTATGTATATATCATCCTATGTAATGATGATTCCTTTTATATAGGAATTACCAATAATTTGAACAGGAGATTATATGAACATAATTCAGGAATTGATTAAAATTGCTATACTTTTAAAAGAAGACCTGTCCAGTTAAAATGGTTTGAATCCTTTATCGATCCAAACGAAGCTATTAAAATTGAAAAACAATTAAAAGGTTGGAGTAGAAGAAAAAAGATAGCATAGATTGAAGAAAATTGGGATAAACTAATTGAGTATTCGAAAAACTATACTCAGTTTAATAACAAAAATTGAAAAATGAAAACGAATGTCACACTGAGTCTGCCGAAAGGCTTTTATAGAATAATTTGCTTCGACAAGCTCAGCATGACAACAGAGATAAAAAAACACAAAACGATGTCTCACTGAGCCTGTCGAAGTGTTATCGAAGTGTTGTAGAAGTTTAAATGAAGAAGTAAAGTTGTAAAATATTGAAAATGAATAAAAAATTAATCATAGCGATACTTATGCTACTTTTCGGGTCGAAAATTTCCTTTGCTCAATCAGAGGAACAACCACCGGAAGTTCGGGTTATTGCCAGAGTACAAGAAGATCGAATATTACTTCGTTGGACTTTGAACACACCGGTTTCCTGGCGTAAAGGAAATCGATATGGATATACGCTGGAACGCTACACTGTATCCAGAGATCGAAAAACACTCGCTACCCCTGAAAAATTAATTATAGGTCAAAATTTTATTCCTGCGCCTATGATGGAATGGGAAAGTATTGCTGAAACCAGTGATAACGGAGCCATTATGGCACAAGCCTTATATGGCGAAAGTTTTGTGGTCGAAGGTGGTGGCGGATTTGCTTCTATCATCAACAAAGCCGAAGAGCAACAACAACGTTTCGCCTTTGGATTGTACGCCGCAGATCAGGATTTTGAGATTGCTAAAAAAGCAGGATTGGGATATGTAGATACTAATGTAAAATCTAATGAAAAGTATTTATATAAGGTAATATCAAACATCCCGGAAACAGAATTAGCGACCAAAGAAGGCGGGGTTTTTACCGGAATTATAGATTATGAACCATTACCGGAACCGGTTGATTTTGTAGGGATTTTTCAGGATGGTGCCACCTTACTCAGTTGGGATTCTAAATTACTAAAAAATACCTACAATAGTTATATCATAGAACGATCTGAAGATGGAAGCACCTTTAAAAAACTGGGAGATTTACCTTACACTGCTATTAATAGAGATGAAAAAGAAACTGCACGCACAGTATATGTCGATTCCATCGTTAATAACAAAAACTATTTATACAGGATAAAAGGGGTGTCCTCGTTTGGAGAGATAGGTCCTGCCTCTACTGTTGTAAAAGGTGAAGGAAAAGAAGTCCTGAAATATGTACCGCATCTTAAAACCAAACATATCAAATCAGAAGATGAGGTAGAACTGACCTGGACATTCCCTGAAGAAGGAAACAATGCGATTACCGGATTTACCTTAAAGCGATCCGACACAGATCGTGGTGCCTACATACCGGTGATTACTAACATTCAGCCTACGGCAAGAAAAATAAGTTATGATAAATTAAGGGCTTCCAATTATTTTAAAATTACTGCGAACGGTAAGAATAACGATCAGCGCGACTCTTTCTCTATGTTGGTACAACCAATCGACTCCATTCCTCCTGAAAAACCTGTTGGACTAGAAGGAAAAGTAGACAGTACCGGAATGGTAACACTAAAGTGGACTGCCAATAAAGAAGAAGATCTGTTGGGATACAGAATTTATCGGGGAAACTTAAAAGGTGAAGAGTTCTCTCAAGTAACCACTTCTCCCCACACAACAAACAAGTATGTAGATACCGTGAACGTAAAAAGTTTGAATAGCAAGGTTTATTATCAAATTATGGCAGTAGATAAACGTTATAATATGTCTGATTTTACTGAAGTTTTAGAATTGGTGAAACCTGATTTGATTCCACCGACTTCTCCTGTATTTAAATCGTATAAAATACTAAATGGGTCAGTCACCCTGGAGTGGGCGAACAGCTCTAGTGAAGATGTAGAAGGTCATTATATATATAGAAAAGCAAAGGATGAAAATAACTGGCAACTTATCTATACCGATACTAAAAATAAAAAAACTACTTTTGCAGACAGCAAAGTAGAAGAAGGGAAATATTACAGTTATACCATTTTGGCAAGAGATATCAGTGGCTTAGAATCTCAACCATCCCCTCCGGTATCTGTATTGATCCCAAAAACTACTTTAAAACCAGCAGTAAAAGGGTTTTATGGCAACGTAAACACCTATGACAAAACCATTTTACTAAGCTGGCGATATAAAGAAAAAGAAGTGTCGGGTTTTGAACTATTTCGAGCTATTGATGATCAACCTTCTTCATTATATCGGGTACTTCCTGCAGGAACCAATAGGTTTACGGATGCAGGATTGACCATTAATTCTTCATACAAATATATCATCAGGGCTGTTTTTTATGATGGTACATACTCTAAGTATAGTACGATAACTGTAGAATATTAGTGAATATGAGGAAATTATTACTAAGTGTACTTTTTGGTTTGATAAGTTTATTCAGTTTTGGACAAACCCCTAATCAGACCATATACTCTATGAGTTTTGAACATAGGATAATGATTCAAATTTCTGGGTATGGCGGCCCTCCGGATCAGATAAGAAATTTTGATGTCAATCCTTTTGTAAGTATAACATCCCCAATCGATGTAATATCGACAAATGGTAGACGATTGGATATAATCAATACTTCTAATACAATTATTAAAGATATTCAAGAAAGAATACATAGAGATGAGGAGGGAGAAAACTATTTAGTAGTTGTAAATAATTGCTTTTTTAATACCGGTCCGAACGCTTGCAATAGTCCAAGGTTTAGAACTAATTTAAACATAGGTTTATATGATATGGTTGAATATGGCAATGTAAATTCAACAAATGTTGACAGGGTTGATTACAATTCCCCAAGAACCTATTACAAAACTTGGCTGCTACCATTTGTTCCAAAACCGGGAGAATATGAAACAGAAAGCACTAGGTCTCTTACCCAAAAACTATTTGAAATGCCAGGACAGGATGTAGAGGATGGATTTTGGGAATATTCAATTGGTGGTGCTCCTTTTAAAGAAATAACAAATCCTACGTACAGAAGTAAGTTTCCTTTAGACCTTACTGTTGAAGAATTTGATGCAATTATCCCTGAAACTATAGATTTTGGGAATACTCTTACCTTACGCTTTATGCTTTTTGGAAGTGGTTCTAGTGAATTTTATAGAGTCGGAACTGCTACATTCTTACCCCCAGGAAATATTGTGATAAGAGAGAAAACAGAAGCTCTAGAAACCTATGTATTCAGCATATCTGCTCCTCAATCCCCAATAACCTTAGGTTTGACCACTGAGAAAACAAATTGCTCTGATGGTGTTGACGGAGGATCTTTTACGATAGAATTAAACGAAACTATTGAAGCCGGACAGAAGCTTAATTTTAATCTCTATGGTCTAAATCCTGTCATTCCCGTGATGGATAGAGATGTTTTTGCTTCGGATATTCAGGAAATCAATGGTAGATTCTTTTATACGTGGGAAAATCTAGCCGCTGGTCAGTACAGAGTTCAATATCAGTTAGACCCTAATGGAACTCTAGAAAACCCTAGTAATGATCCGTTAATCTTTGATATAGGCACACCAGACGAAGTGGAATTTAACACGTCTTCAAACAACATTTCCTGCGTTTCTGGTCAAGGAACTTCTAACGATGGAAGCATAACTATTAGTGGAGTTACTGGTGGAACACCACCCTATCAATATAGTATCAATGGTAGTGGTTTCACCTCTTTTAGTGGTAATAATATTACGCTATCCCGTGGTGCCGGAACCTACACCATCAGGGTTAGAGATAGCAACAATTGTGATGGAACTTCGGGAGGAAATATTTCAGTTACAGAAACGATCAATCCCGCCACTGCTATTACGATTGCAACTACTCCTTCTCCTGTTACCAATGTTACGGCTTTTGGAGGAAATAATGGTAGTATATCTCCAAATGTTTCAGGAGGAACTACCCCGCCGCTTACCTACAGTTGGACAGGACCCAATGGGTTTACCGCTTCTAGTAAAAATATAACCGGACTGCGTGCAGGGACTTACACTTTAACCGCCAGAGACAACCCGGAAGGATGTAGCACCTCCAGAAGTTTTACAGTTACAGAACCTCCATTGTTTCAATTCACTACCGAAATTGCTAGTAACGTAACTTGTGGCGATAATAACCCTTCTAATGATAATGGAACAATTACGGTAAGAGC
Organism: Aquimarina besae; assembly: GCF_042434905.1. NCBI lineage: Bacteria > Pseudomonadati > Bacteroidota > Flavobacteriia > Flavobacteriales > Flavobacteriaceae > Aquimarina > Aquimarina besae. Next base: position 1,391,358 of record NZ_CP170199.1, on the reverse strand, counting down.
AATCGGTGGGCGACCAAACTATAGCTATGAATTATTTTTAAGAAATGCATCTAATCAATATATATCTCAAGGTGCTACTCAAACGCTAGGTAATGGAGTTGATTTTGAAAGATCAAATTTATCTGCTGGAATGTACAGAGTTACCGCAACAGATAATGGTGGAACCGGAATAACAATTAGTACAGATCTTGAAATCACCGTACCACCAGTTTTCTCATTTAGTACTAATAAAACGGATGTACTTTGTAGAGGGGACTCAACAGGAAGTATAGATCTTACAATTTCTGGTGGAAATACAGGTGCTTATTCTATAGTAAGATGGACTTCTGATTCTGGAACAGTATATAACCAAGAAGATCTAATCAACATTCCTGCAGGACTATACACATTAGAGTTAGCAGATGCTTTAGGATGTACACCTGTAAACCCCGCTGTTGAATATTTTGTAGAGATTATTGAACCACCAACAGCTGTCATCACAAGTATTCCTGTAGGAGGCTTGCAAAATCCAAGTGCAAATGGTGCTGCAGATGGTAGTATTAATATAGATGTTAACGGAGGTACTAATGGAACCTATACTTATTTATGGTCTAAAAATGGGGATCCAGGATTTAGTAGAACTACCCAAGACATCTCGGGTTTGTCCGATGGAGTATACAATGTAACGGTTACAGAAAATGTAACAGGTTGTAGTGATCAAATCCTAGCTATTTCTATAGAGGAGCCTGCACCACTGGTAGCCTCTATTGCGATAGAAACAGAAATTTTATGTTCTTCTGGTCCTAATTCCACGGGAGCTTTACGAGCGAGTGCAACAGGTGGAGTTCCTAATCCAATTACTGGATATAGCTATCAATGGTTTAGAAGAAATGCATCCAACGCATTTGTTTCAATTGGTCAATTTAATGAAAATGCCACCAATTTATTAGCAGGTTTTTATCAAGTAGAAGTTACCGATAATAATAGTATTTCTAACCGTTCAGCTACAATTGAATTAGAAAATAAACCAGAAATTGTTATAAATAACATTACCGTAACTAATGTTACCTGTTTTGGAGGAAATGATGGGACAATAACCATTAATGCAACTGGAGGAACTGGCGTTTTAGAATACTCTATCGATAATGGAGCCTCATACCAAACCAATAACACCAACACCTTCACTTTTAACGGTTTATCTACAAACGCTTATGAAATTATTGTAAAGGATGCTAATGATTGTGAATCTTCCGTATTTACAGAAATCATTACACAACCCACTAATCCAATTACCATTACGGGTACTGAAACTGACGTAACGATTTTTGGGCAAAACACAGGTTCAATCACAATAGATATTACGGGTGGTAATAGTGGATATACCTATAGCTGGACAGGACCAAATGGATTCTCCAGCACAGATGAAGACATCTCTAATCTGTTTGAGGGGACTTATGTGGTTACAGTACGAGACAGTCGTTTCAGTACTACTCCGGACAATGCCGGTTGTACTGCAACCGAAACCTTTACAATTACAGAACCGGACGAATTATTGGTAACCATTAATTTTGAAACACCGGATAGTGATCTCAAATGTGACGGTGATGATAATGCAAGAATTCTGGCAACCGTAACCGGTGGGTTTACTCCGTACACTTATAATTGGTTTAAGGAAACACCTACAGGATCCGGAGTTTTTACTGCACTATCAGACACTTCAGCATTGCTGATTGGTGCAGATGAAGGAAATTACCGAGTAGAAATTATTGATCCTGAAGGAGCTACAGCTTCTGATGAGTTTTTAGTGGAAGATCCGGACCCTTTAGAAATTAATTTTACGGATACTGATGTAGATTGTTTTGGAGATGCAACCGGAGCTATCGACATTACGGTTTCAGGTGGAACACCGCCTTATCGATACCTTTGGTCTAACGGAGCAACTACAGAAAATATTTCCGGGCTTTTATCGGGTGATTATACGGTAACTGTTACAGATGCTAACGAGTGTACGCTTTCTTCTGCAACCATCAATATTGGACAACCTATTGCTCCTCTCGAAATTACGAATGAAAGTGTGGTAGATCTTAGCGGTTTTGAAACCGCTAATGGTAGCATCAACATCACAGCTGCCGGAGGTACAAGTCCGTATACCTATGAGTGGCGGGTTCAAGGATCTTCAACCATCATTGGTACTTCTGCTTTAATCGAAAACCTGGCTTCAACGACCTATGAAGTGACCATTAAAGATGCTAAAGAATGTATACTGATTCGGGATTATTTTGTAGACGAACCGGATTTATTAGAAATTACCAATATACAACTGGATAATCCTTTGCAATGTTTTGGCAATAGCACCGTTTCTCTAACGGCTACAGTATCTGGTGGAGTGACGCCATATACATATCGATGGTACGAACAATCAAATCCATCTACTACCCTTTCAGGTACCAATGCAATCACAGATCGCGGAGAAGGAACTTATATCTTAGAAATTATCGATGCCAATGGAAATCGAACATCCCAATCAACTCCTATTGTCAACCCACCCTTGTTGGAAGCAACCTATACTTCTGAAAATGTTTCCTGTTTTGGAGGAAATGATGGCAGTATAGACGTTACAGTTACAGGAGGTACCGGAGCTTACAGTTTTTTCTGGAGCAATGATGAGAATAGTGAAGATGTTTCAGGTCTTTCTGCTGGCACATATACGGTTACTATTGAAGATGCGAATCGTTGTAGAACAGATCTTACTATCACCATTACGGAACCTCCAGCTGAATTAAGTATTGCTGATTTTTCTATAATAGGTGCTTCCGGAAACGGATTATCCAATGGTAGTATAGCAGTTACTCCTACAGGTGGAACTCCGGACTATAGCTATAGCTGGACAGATAGTAATAATAACCCTGTGGGGACAGATAACAATATTCTTGACAACATTGGAGCAGGAACCTATTTTCTAACACTTAGGGATGCTAAGGATTGTATTCTTGGACCTATCTCCTATACCGTTGGGGAACCTGATCCTCTTATAGTAACGATATCAGATACTCCTATTCCCTGTTTTGGTGAAAATGGTGAATTATTTGCAAATGTAACCGGAGGGGTTTCCCCATACAGCTACCAGTGGTTTGATGCTTCTGATATTGAAATTAGTACGTCCAGCTCATCAGGACTTATTCCTGATGGTGTGTATCGCGTGGTCGTAACGGACACCAACACCAATCAGACTGAAGTAAATAATATTGATCTTAGACAACCAAACCTACTCGAAATAATATCCGTTGATGTAACAGATGTTGGGTGTTATAATGGAAATGATGGAAGTATACAGATCACGGTAAATGGAGGAACCGGAAACTACACCTATCAGTGGAATACCTCTGGCTCTAGTACAAACACACTCACCGGAATTGCGGCCGGGAATTATACCGTGACAGTTACAGATGAAAACAACTGTTCAGTGAGTAGTCTGATGATTCCTGTTGGCCAACCGCTACGATATGATATTGTCAATACATCGATCATTAGACCTTCAGGCACTGGAACTTCAGACGGTAGTATAGCCATTACGATTACCGGAGGAGTAGCTCCCTACACCTATGAATGGGCAGATAATCTGGGAACCGTAATCCAGTCTGATACCAATGTATCTTTGCCATCGAGTACATTGGCTAATCAATCCGAAGGTGTTTATACTATTTTAATAACAGATAGCGACGGTTGTACCCTTACAGAAACTTACAATCTGGCAAATCCCGGAGAATTGTTGGTAGAGATCACCCAAACACAAGAAATAAGTTGTTTTGGTGGGAGTGATGGAATCCTGGAAGTTATTACTACCGGTGGTATTGGGGGTAACAACTATGAGTGGTACAATGCCAATACCAATATACAAATCGGCAGCTCAAATATCCTTAACGGGGTTGCTGCAGGATCCTATTATATTATTGTAAGCAACGCTGAAGGTATCAGTGAGCAAAGTGCAGTATTTATGGTGGGACAACCTTTAGCCGTCACCGGAAACTTAGTTGGTGATGATCCAGATTGTTTTGGAGGAAATGACGGAAACATTACTATTTCTGCTACAGGTGGAAATGGAAGTTACGAATATCGATATAGACTTACAGGAAATTTGTATAGTGGATGGATTCCTTTTACCGCCGGAGCCAATTCACAAATTACCGGACTAGTGGATGGCACTTATGAAGTACAGTTAAGAGATGTCAATGGTTGTAATTATGAAGACTCTGGAAATATAGGAACACTAAACATATCATTAAATGAACCGGATCTTTTAGTAATCAACCTGCTTCAAATCAACGATCCAACAGGATTTGAATTGAGTAATGGTAGTATTATTACATCTATTGCTGGTGGAATAGCACCTTATACCTATCAATGGAGTGATAGTAATGGATTGCTTTCAGAAACTTCTGCTACGCTTTCTGATATTGGTGACGGGATGTATACATTGTTGGTTACGGATGCGTTAGGATGTCAAACTTCTGAAACGTATACTTTGACCCAACCGGATGAATTGTTGGTGACAACAGAAATCGTAAATATTGTTCTCTGCAATGGCTATAGTGGCGGAAGTATCCGAGCTTTGCCAACCGGAGGAGTAGGTCCTTATGCTTATCAATGGTTTGAGGTGAGTAATCCAACAGCCATTGGCAATGCACAAGTTTTAGAAGGAATTCCTGCAGGCACTTATTATGTGATCATCTCGGATTCTCAATCTAATACGGTACAAAGTAGTAACGTGATTGTTTCAGAACCGGACACCTTAGAGCTTTCACTTTCAGCAGATTTTATACTTTGTGGTGATGGTAATGATTGGTCCATCGAAAGTGCTGTGACCGGCGGTACTGCACCTTATACCTATTTTTGGACAGGTGTAAACCAAAGCACTCCAAATCTTGTCAATGTCCTGCCAGGAACATACATTCTGGTTGTCAGGGATAGTCAAGGGTGTAGTACACAAGAAAATATCACCTTATCTCCGCCGGAAATGCTAAGTACCTCGTTTATCTTAACGGATCCGACATGTTTTGATGGAAATGATGGAAGTATCGATGTAACTCCGGTAGGCGGAACTCCTCCTTATACCTATTTTTGGGATACCGGAGCTACTACAGCAGACCTGTCAGGACTAACCTCCGGATCATATTCTGTAGAAATATTTGATAGCAAAGGTTGTTCGATCATTCAGGATTTTGAGCTATCAGATCCTGCAGAGTTGATCATTGATATTGGTCCCGACAAAACCTTATGTCTTGGACAATCCTATACTATAGATGCTTCTATTGATGATCCTTTGGCTACCTATTTTTGGCAATCCGATAATGGATTTACTGCGAATACAGCAGAAGCAACTCTTTCTGAAACCGGAAGTTATACCGTATCGGTAACCACAGCTTTAGGATGTATCAGCACTGATACCATCGAAATATTGGCGCTGGAAGATGAGATCTCGGCCGAATTTTTGGTCTCCACAGATTTATTTGTAAATGAAAGCTTTGTAATCGTAGATGTTAGTAATCCATTGCCCGATACGGTTGAATGGATACTTCCGGAGGCAGCAACATCGATTGATATCACAGATCGTTATGCCGAATTGCGATTTGACCAACCCGGAGAATATGATATTACTTTAAGAACTACTATGGGAGATTGCGAAACCTTCTTTACCAAAAGAATTACGGTAAGAGAAGCTGCTTTTGATAGAGATTCGGCAAATAGAAACGGATTACAGCAATACTTGATGTATCCTAATCCAACCCGAGGAAACTTTACGATTGATCTTCTTTTTGATAAAGAAACCTCTATCGATATCAAAATTTTTAGTATCGCTAATAACAGTTTGATTTATCAACACCAGGAACTACAAAAAACTGAATACAGCATTCCATTTAATCTGGAAGGAGTGGTTCCATCAGGCATTTATTTTATACTACTGGAAACCCCGGAAAAAAGCTACGTTCGAAAAATTGTAGTAGAATAAGTCTATTCCAGGAAGTTCTTACTAAAAGAAAACGCCGCAAATTTGCGGCGTTTATTATTATTCTCAAATTCTTCTTTATTAATTACGATTTTCATTATCTGGTGTTGGAAACTGTTCGAAAACATCATCACCAGGTCTATCAATAGGTAAATCATTCAATCTATTAAATCTTCTAACATCAACCCATCGATGACCTTCTGCATATAATGAATATCTCCTTTGATTCAAAATTTCATCAACTAACTCAGATGGACTAGTTCCTCCAGAATAAGCAGGTAATCCAGCAGCTGTTCTAATAACATCAATCGCTGCGACAGCGGCAGTAGGATTAGTTATATGATTTGCTTCTGCCGATAGTAGAATTAATTCTTCATTCCTTATAATTGGAACTGGATCTACATTACTCTGATATATGAATACATCATATTCTCCTATTAAATCATCTGGAGAATTAGGAATTCCATCTGGACCATTAACTTCCAAAGCACTATTTCTGAGAACAGCCTTACTGAGTCTACTATCTCCCGCTTCAGCATCTGCAATAAAAGATGGATGTGCTAGTCTTGCATTCGCAATTGTAGAATTCAATGCAAAAAACAAAGGGTTCGCGATATCTGCGCCAGTAAGTGAAAAAGTAAAATAAGCACCAGCACTTAAATCACCCGTCATATCCATAAAAGAGTCCTGGAGTAGCGTATTTACAGAAGCATAATTACCTCTATACGCTTCAACCCTCGCCGCAAGGGCATAATTAAATTCTAAAAAACTCGATGGAGAATCGAAAGAAGAAAAGCCTAATGGAATGTCAAACGGAAAATCGTCTCCTCCATTTGACAAATCCGTTGCCGCTGTAGTTAACATATTAAATACTGCGGCTAATCCTTCTTCATAACTTACGAATGGACCTAAGTTGTTTGGGTTAGAAACATCCAGTCTAACACCATTTTGAAATTGTTGATTCAATAACATTAAAAATTCGTGAGCCATCATCGTATTTGCAAAACCTCGTGTAGCGGCTATTTCTTCCGTTGTAAATCCGGCAGTCGAATTCGCTAGACCTTGCAAAAGTAAATTTATGTTCTTAATTGTTGCATATCGCGCTGCGTAAGGTGCTGTCGTATAAAAGGTATTGTTATCGACGATACCTGTTAACAAATCTGCGGTCCATCTTGGATCAGAACTCTGTACCCTCCAATAATCTCTACCTGCTACTGACTGGGCATCAACCTGAGTTCCTAATCGAGTCCTCATATCGGAAAGTATTCCCGCCATTACCTGAATTAATTCAGCTCTTGATAAATCATTGGATACTGAATCCGTTGTAGGGCCATTCAAATTAGTTGCATCTTCGATATCACAAGATAAGATAGCTACCGAAGAGAACATTATTATTAATAAATTCTTTAATATTTTCATTTTCTTATCATTTTTGTTTAAAAGCCAACGGCTAGATGAAATAAATAACGTTTAGAAGAAGGAAATGGAGTTACCTCTACACCTGTCGACAATCCATTGGATCCAAAATTAGAAACTTCAGGATCATAACTATTATAATCAAAAATATTAATGATGTTATTTCCTGAAAGACCAATCTTGAAATTAGATACATATCCTCTAAAAATCTTTTCTCTTATTTTACTTGGTAAATTATAATATAATCCTATTTCTCTCAATCTTAAATAAGAAGCATCTTCTATAAAGGGAGTTGCATTTCCGTTAAAAAATGCAGCCCTTCTGAAATCTCCATTAGGTATAGTTGGATCAAAGTCAAAATCGTCATAATCAGCGCTTGTTCGTCCAAAATCGGTCAATAAACTAGTTAAATTAATATTATCTCCTCCGTTTTTCCAGTGCCATAAAAAAGATAAAGTAAAGTCCTTATATCGTATATTGTTAGACCAGGTCATTTGAAAATCCGGTTCAGCATCACCAAGGACTACCAGATCACCATCTGCATTATTACCAACAATTTGCGTAGCGCTTTTCCCTTCTTCAATTCTAAATGTACCCAGACCAGTTCCGAATCCCCCTAAATTAAATGGAGCGACTTCTAAATCAGTGATTTCAGAGGTGTTTTTAAAGAATAATAAATTAGTGCTCCAGTCAAAGTCGTCATTTTGTACAACGTTAGCATTTAAAGCAATCTCTATACCTCTATTTTCTAAATTACCAGCATTTTCAAATTTAGTAGTAAAACCAGAAGAAGGTTCTGTATTGGCTTGTAAAATGAGATCGTCTACTGTCTTGATATAATAAGTCACAGAAGCGCTTATTCTGTTATTTAAAAATCCAGCATCAAAACCAGTTTCGAATTCCTTTTGTCTCTCTGGTGAAATATCAGGATCTCCAAGAGTTCCAGGAACCACGATTCCTACATTCCCATCAATTAGTGAATTTGTATATGCAGTAAATAAAGCGCCGTTTGGAGCAAAATTCCCAGCTTCACCATAAGCCCCCCTAAGTTTAAATTGATTTAGAACAGGAACTTTCCAGAAATCAAATTTGTGAAGATTTATAGCCGCCGAAGCTTTTGGATAATAAAAGAATTCATTAGCGTCCCCATTATTACTGGACTTATCTCCTCTTAAACCAATTGTTCCAATAATCTTATCCTGATAATTTAATTCTTCCTGAACAAAGAAACCTATATCTTCTTGCTCTAATCTAAATTGAGTTACACTTACATTTGCCCCTTGATCTAAATTAGTCTGAGCTGCTACAAGGTCACTTGTGATGTTTCTAACTGTATTTCTAGTAAATGTTTGTTTAGTAATACCCGCTTGTGTTCTAAAATTCAAATCTTTACTAGTCGTATAATTATGGACCAAAAAAGCTGAATAATTGGCATCTTTGTTCTCAGTAGTACCTAAAGCACTAACCCCATTGAGACCTCCCTGGTCTGGTCTTTGAAATTGAAGGATTTCTGGAAAAATAGCTGTGGTTATCAACTCATAATAATCAACACCACCGCTTAATATCAATTTAAGATCAGAATTGCCTTTTTCTATTATTTTAAGATCTAAAGTACCTCCAACAATAAATCTATTCACATCCTCTCTATTGGTAATAAGATCCCTAGTTTGAAGAGGATTTGATGATCCATAAGGATTATCTGGATAATTTCCGTTTGCATCTGGAAAAAGTTGTGCCCAAGGTGGTGTAGAAGTTAATGAAACCCCAATTGTGGTTCCTGTGTTATCGTTATTAAAAAAACCTCTATCCGCCTGAGAATCTATATAATTACTAGTCAACACAAGCTTAGCTCTTTTATTCCAAAAATCATGATCTAAATTAAATCTAATAGATTTTCTATTGTAACCGGTATTATCAACTATGCCGTCTTCTTCATTATTAGAAAAAGCAGCATAAAATCGAGTACTATCAGACCCTCCTGAAATATTTACACTAGTATTTGATATTAAACCTTCCTCGCCGTAAATTTCATCTTCATAATCGACGAGTGTACCATTATCTCTAGCCATAGCAAACAATAATCCTTCTCCTGCACCTAAGGTTTCTGCAGTTGCTTCAGTAAAGTTTCGTTGTCCTAAAGGATTAAGAATTACGTTGAATCCGAAGTCCTGAGAAAAAGACACTTTAGTTTGTCCTCTCTTTCCTTTTTTTGTAGTGATAATTACCACACCAGCAGCAGCTCGAGCTCCATAAATAGCAGCAGCAGAAGCTCCTTTCAAAATTTCTACACTTTCGATATCGTCAGGGTTGATATCTGCAATTCTATTTGAAGGATTATCTTGATTCGAAGCATTTCCTCCAGCAGCAGCTCCAGATACTGCATTAAGACCGGCACCAGCAATACTATTGTTATTCACATACACTCCATCGACGATATAGAGAGGTTGAGAGTTTCCATTAATAGAGGTAACTCCTCTTAATTTAACAGAAATACCACCACCAGGAGCACCTGAACTTCTTGTGATTTGAGCTCCAGCAAACTTCCCAGCTAAAGCACCATCTAGAGTTTGTGGTGGAGTTAGCCCTGTTAATTCCTCCGCAGATACAGATGCCACTGCATTGGCAGCATTACTTCTTTTTACGGAAGTTGCAAGACCGGTAACTACGACTTCTTCCAGTGCCTCTGTAGATTCACTAATCTGGATGGTGATTGATCCCGCCTGAGAAACATCGATCATTTTATCCGAAAAACCAAGAGCAAACACTCTTAATCGTGCCGGTAATGAACTTACCGTAATTGAAAAATTACCGTCAATATCACTGGCGGTACCGTTATTCGTACCATTCTCTACAATATTGACAAATGGTGCCGGTTGTCCGGTACTTTCTATAAGTACTTTTCCGGTAATGGTTTCCTGCGCAAACAACATGACAGGAAAGAAAAACAAGAATAGCAAAAGCCCCTTGCTAATGTGAGTTTGTTTTTTCATAATGATTTGTTTATAAGTTTGGTTAAAGCTATTAAAACAATCTTATAAAAAAAAGTTAAAGCTAACATATGTTAGTTTATAAGTTATTGACAATTAAGCTATTATAAGTTTAAACCGCAGTAAACCTACAGTAAATCCGCACCTGTGTTTGCCTGTAAAATATTTACAATCAGCCGGTTCATTTTTAGTGAAACGCAATATATTTAATATTAAACTTCTTATTTTTGCAGCCTTAATAATTTACTATGTACAGAAGTCATTCTTGCGGCGAATTACGCGCCGTAGATATTAATAAAGAAGTTACCCTATCAGGTTGGGTGCAAAAAACGAGAGATAAAGGTTTTATGATTTGGGTGGATCTCAGGGACAGATACGGAATTACTCAATTAATCTTTGACGAGCAACGTACTCCTTTAGATGTCGTAGAAAATGCAAAAAACCTTGGTCGTGAGTTCGTAATACAGGTAAAGGGTACTGTAATAGAGCGAGAATCAAAAAATCCAAATATGGCTACAGGTGATGTTGAGGTTTTGGTCGAAGAACTAAAAGTACTTAACGAAGCTTTGGTTCCTCCATTCACCATAGAAGATGAAACCGATGGTGGTGAAGATATCAGAATGAAATATAGATACCTAGATATAAGACGTAATCCTGTAAAAAATAGTTTGATGTTTCGTCATCAGGTGGCTATGAAAGTTCGTAATTATCTTTCTGAAGAAGGCTTTGTCGAGGTCGAAACTCCATACCTGATCAAGTCTACACCAGAAGGTGCTAGAGATTTTGTCGTACCATCACGTATGAATGAAGGTCAGTTTTACGCCTTACCGCAGTCTCCGCAAACTTTTAAGCAGTTACTAATGGTGGGTGGAATGGATAAATATTTTCAAATAGTAAAGTGTTTTAGAGATGAAGACCTTAGAGCCGACAGACAGCCAGAATTTACACAAATTGACTGCGAAATGGCCTTTGTAGAACAAGAAGATATTCTGAATATTTTTGAAGGACTTACCCGTCATTTGATAAAAGACATCAAAGGTCAGGAAATTAGTGATTTTCCAAGAATGACCTATGATGAAGCCATGCGTAATTATGGAAACGATAAACCTGATATTCGTTTCGGTATGAAGTTTGGTGAACTGAACAACGTTGCGCAACATAAAGATTTTAAGGTGTTTAATGATGCCGAATTGGTAGTTGGAATCGCTGTTCCCGGTGGAGCATCCTATACCAGAAAAGAGATCGACAAACTGATCGATTGGGTAAAGCGTCCGCAAGTTGGCGCGCTGGGTATGGTGTATGTTAAATGTAATGAAGACGGAAGCTTCAAATCTTCTGTTGATAAATTTTACGATCAAGAAGATCTTGCAAAATGGGCAGAAGTTACCGGAGCAAAAGCTGGAGATCTCATTTGTGTATTATCTGGTCAAACGAACAAGGTGAGAGGTCAATTAAGTGCCTTAAGAATGGAACTTGCAGAACGATTAGAATTGAGAAACCCTGAAGAGTTTGCTCCTTTATGGGTAGTGGATTTCCCATTATTAGAGTGGGATGAAGAGACAGAACGTTATCATGCAATGCACCATCCGTTTACTTCTCCTAAACCTGAAGATATTCCGCTGTTAGATTCAAAACCAGGTGAAGTGAGAGCGAATGCCTATGATCTGGTCTTAAATGGAAATGAAATTGGAGGAGGATCTATTCGTATTCACGATAAAGAAACCCAAGCATTAATGTTTGATCATTTAGGTTTTACGCCTGAAGAAGCCAAAGCTCAATTTGGTTTTCTATTAGATGCATTCCAATACGGTGCGCCACCGCATGGAGGTATCGCCTTTGGATTTGACAGGTTAGTTGCTATATTGGGAGGTCAGGAAACTATAAGAGATTTTATTGCCTTCCCGAAAAATAATAGCGGTAGGGATGTAATGATTGATGCTCCTGCAAATATTGATCAGGAACAACTTAAAGAATTACATATCAAATTAGATTTATAAAACATAAGATCCCGCCAAAAAGCGGGATTTTTTGTTACCTTTAGTCTAATCCAAGACTAACCTGCATGCCAACTAAAAAAAAGACATTACTTCATCGGTTTTTGATTTGGCGATATCGTCATATTTCTACAAAAAACTTTGTCCTTATTTTAAGTATAATTGTTGGTTTTTGCGCAGGTCTTATTTCGCTTTTACTTAAGAATATTACACATTTAATTCAAGTAGTGCTGGAAAGCGATATTATATCCTGGCAAACTTCGTTTTATTTTGTTATTCCTGTGATTGGGCTTCTTATCGTATATGTCATTACAAAATTTGTAATCAAGAAAGAAGTAAGATCAGCTATCCCTCTAATTTTATACTCTCTTTCTAAAAAAGATGGTAAAATAAAACCATTGAGCGGATATTTACCACTTCTTCTGGCTCCAATCACCGTTGGATTTGGTGGTTCTGTTGGACTACTTGGACCTGCAGTAGGTTCTGGTTCTACGCTGAGTTCTAATATCAGCACCTTATTTAAGTTAGATAGTAAAACCCGATTTTTATTAATCGGTTGTGCCGCAGCCGGAGCAATTTCGGCAGTTTTTAAATCTCCTTTGGCCGGTTTGGTTTTTGCCGTAGAAGTATTTAGCCTTGACCTCACATTAACCTCATTATTACCTTTACTTTTTGCTTCAGTATCTTCAATTATTACATCCTATTTCTTTCTTGGAGATGAAGTCTTGTTTAGATTTAGTGTTATAGAAAAATTCGATATTTATGACACCCCTTTTTATATCATTCTGGGTATAGGAACTGCTATTGCTTCTATTTATTTTACCAAAATGTACTTTGGCATTCTGCACTTTTTTGATCGTTTCCCTAAAAAAATTCATCGGTTGTTAATTGGTGGGTTTGCTATTGGAGTGATGTTATATTTCATTCCTCCGCTTTATGGTGAAGGCTTGGGGTTTATTAATGATCTTCTGAACGGAAATCATCTGGCTGCTATAGGAAATACTCCCTTTGACCATATGACCGATAATATCTGGATGATTATAGCATTATTGATTGGTATTACAGTATTTAAAGCAATTGCGATGACAGCAACCTTTGCTGCCGGTGGATCGGGAGGAATCATCATTCCGACGATGGTCATGGGAAGTGCATTAGGTAACGTTGTTTCAAAAATCATCAACAATTTAGGAGCAGGATTTCAGGTGTCTGAAGCTAATTTTACTTTATTAGGAATGGCCGGACTCATTGCAGGTGTATTGCACGCACCTCTTACTTCTATATTTCTTATTGCAGAAATTACCTCTAGTTATGAATTATTTGTACCATTAATGATCACAACAGCTATTTCTTTTATTATTTCAAAAAATAGGATTGAACATAACATATATACCAGAGAGTTGGCAGAACAAGGATTATTATTGACTCACGATAAAGATCAAACGGTACTAACACTTATGAATTTGGATGACTGTATAGAAACTAATTTCATCCCGGTTCATCCTCAACATACTCTAAAGCATTTGTTAAGTGAGGCCGTTGCAAAGTCCAACAGAAACTTATTTCCGGTTGTAGATGAATCGAATATCCTATTGGGTATTGTATCTCTCGATGATATCAGAGATATTATGTTCGATATTTCCTTATATCACAAAACTACCGTAGAAATGGTGATGACACAGGTAAAAACAGTAATTATTTACGAAGATGATGACGCGAAGGCGGCTATGCGTAAATTTCAGGATACCGGAGCCTGGAACCTACCTGTTATCAAAAACGGGAAGTATTGTGGTTTTATCTCTAAATCAAAGTTATTAACCGCTTATCGTAGAAAGCTAATTAACTTCACGAGATAAATTAGTTTTCTTCAAATTATTACACCCTTTACTAAAGATTATGATAAAAGAAAGCCTGCTAAAATGCTATTTTGGCAGGCTTTTCAACACTTAAAAAAACTTAACTACACTTACTTTTTAATTAATTGAACTACCTGTGTCCGGTTCTTAACGGATATTTTCAATAAATACATCCCTTGAGCAAGATTAGAAGCAGTAATCTCCACGGAATTTTCACTGATATTTATCTGTTCACTGGCTAAAACTCGTTCTCCTAAAATATTGTACATTTCTACTTGAGCATCTTGTGGTTTTAATTCTTCATTAGGAAACGAAACCTGCAACGAATTAGTAAATGGATTAGGCCAAGCATTTACAAAAACAGGATCATTAAGATCTACTTCATCAACACTCAAAATTCTTGAGGTTGGTTTTCCTATCAAAACCAATCCAAAGGTTGTACCGAATGTAATGGTTCCATTTGACACAATTGCAAGGTTACCCGAAAAGTAATCCTGTAACTCAGTTCCATCCTGCCAGATACCAAATACATTTAAAGCTCCGGTAAAATCATTATCATTACCGGTATATACCAAAGTTGCATCCTCTAAGCCATTTTTATTATACTCTCGCTTAAAAGTATAAGGACTATCTTGTAATTTAACATGTTTTCCTGCGCCTACAGAAACGTGTTCTCTCCTAAACTTTCCAATTTTTTGAAAATGAGTCAATGTTCTTGAAGCAAGAGAATTGGGATCATTCAATTCGTTAAAATTCATATTAGATCGTAAAGTTGCATCTCCACTGGCACCTCCGCTGGGAGTTAAAGTTCTGGCAGTTTCATCTCCATAATAAATCTGCGCAGGTCCTGGAGCTAGTAGCAATTTAGTACCCGCTTCAAAAGTTCTTTGTCGGTTTCTATCAAATACTTCATTTGTATCGTGATTCGCCAAAAAGTTCATAGCACTTTTTCCCTCTCCCAACTGATTCTGTAACAAGTTATCGTATCTGCTGAAAATACTTTCTAAGCCTTCATTGGCATTGAACCTAAACTCAAAATTGATCAGATTAGCAAATCCGTTATCATAATAATCTACATTAAAACCGTCGCCTGTAAACCTTCTTCCCATACTTGGAGCATTGTAATTATAAACCTCTCCTGTCATCCAAAAATCCAAGTCGTCTAGTTTTTTGTTGGGATTATTATTTTTCCATTCTCTTAATGCTATAATTCCTTCAGCTTCCAATTCTTTCCAAACAAATTCCTCCACGTGTTTTACCGTATCCACTCGAAATCCATCCACTCCATATTTTCTAACATAGTCCGTTAACCACTTGATGATATAATTTCTTGGTGATCTTGGTTTCCCTGTTCGCGAGAAAAAGTTATCCAATTCAGCTTCTTGCTGCTCTTTTCTTCCTTCCTGACTCCATTTTTCCAATAACCAAGTTGGTATGCTTACATTATCATTAGAATCCGTTCTAATATCCGGTAGATTATTTACCAGCTCGCAAGGTATCGTACCATCAGGTCCTTGGAAATTACAATCTGGATCTCTACGTACCCATTCATTAGGCCAAGATTGGCTCTGATCAGTACTGGTATCAGGTCCCACGTGATTTAATACTACATCCATCAATACTCTAATCCCGTGTTCGTGAGCCTTATCTACAAAAGTTTCAAAAAGCGCATTGGTTCCTAAATTAGCATCTATATTGGTCCAATCTTTTGCCCAATACCCATGAAATCCATACCCGGCTCCAGGAACAGAACCATAGATATTCTCAACTGGTGGTGTAATCCAAATGGCATTAACACCTAATTTGTCAAAATATCCATCTTCTATTCTATCGATTAATCCTTGTAAATCTCCGCCTTCATAATTTCTTAAAGGAGGACCATCCTGTGGTCGGCCATATGCTCGATCATTAGAAGTGTCTCCATTTTCAAAACGATCGGTGAGCACAAAATATACTGTGGCATTTTCCCAAACAAATGGTAAATTTTTATCAGATTGTGAATAGCTGTGCTTTGCTAGGCAAAAGACAATCATAGCCCATAATAGTAGGTTCTTTTTCATTGCGTGAGTTTTTTGATTTTAGTTTGTGTTTGATTTATGTATAAAGTTTAATTAGTTTAGATTTGAGTCGTTTTATAAAAGTTGTTATACCACTTGGAAAAACGTATTATTTTTAAATCTATTAGATCTACTTTTTACGAAAACCTTTGATTGTTAATAAATTATTCTAAAACCATTAAAAATTTAATCCTACATCATGAAATACCTTATTCGAATCTTATTTATTGCTGTAGTTATTCTTGTTACCGTTGGTTATTATTTTAAAAATTCTGGTGATCATCCTACTGGTGACAAATGGGTAGGCATAGGAATATTAGTAGCGTCATTTATCCTAATGCCACTGTTTATCTATCATAGATGGAAAAATAAGAAGGTAAAAGATTATATGCTAACCGAAGAAAATCTTAAAAAAATGAGAGATTTTAAGCCCGAAGAAAAAACTGACAAAAACTAAAATTATGCAAATATTTACATTTTCATAACAAATCTTGTTGTATTAAAAGTTACCTTTATGTCTCATATTATTATTTTATTACAATGGAAGGAACAGTAAAATTTTTCAATGAATCCAAAGGCTACGGGTTCATTACCAACGACGAAACAGGAAAAGACATCTTTGTACACGCTTCAGGATTAAACGGTGAAGCACTTAATGAAGGTGACAAAGTAGAGTACCAAGAAGAAGAAGGAAGAAAAGGAATTATCGCAGCTCAGGTTCGCGTAATTCACGATTAAGATAAAAATCTCTAAGTTTCACAGGCGCTATTATATAGCGCCTTTTTCATTCTTTGACATTATATTTTTGCCTAAATAATTTACTCTGATGTATCAAAAATGATAATATTTTAAGACTATCCCTTGTTTTAAGAGTAGCTTTAAAGTCTGCCTCTTCGTGTAAGAAATCTAAAAAGTTATAAAATTCTGTTTCAGGTATTTTCAATTCTTTTATAAAAAATTCTTCTTTATAAAAATCTGTTACCTCCACTTTTCCTTCCGCATCTTTAGACTTCTTTTTAAATCCTTCAGAGATTAAATTGATTATTATTCCCAAATCAATCGCCACTGAAGCTTGACTATTACCTCCTCCTAAAACCAGATTTTCTACCGGTGACTGTGCATCATCTTGCCAGATTATTTTCATCTTCTTAATCTCTGCCGCATTCCATAATGGTAATCGATCCTCATATGTTGGAATTTCTTGAATATCTTTCTGCACATCTCCGGATAAGGAATATTGAGAAATTCTTACTTCCTCCAATTCATTAATTGCAGCTTCCAAAAAAACCTGAAAATTATCAGATTGTAAATCTTCTTCTTTAACTACATACTTTTTTAATTGAAATTGCACCGAAGAGAACACGATCTCATCCCCCGGATTTGCCTTTATTTGAAAATATCCTGATAAATCATTAATCGTGCCTATTTCCTGAGTAAGATTTACAATGTTGATGGCTTCTAATGCTAGTGTATCCACTATAATTCTTCCTTTAAGCCAAGAAGTTTTTTGACTAAAGCTTGAAAAAGTAATTAATAATAAAGAAAAATAAGTAATTTTTTGCATTGATTAAATACTAGTGGTCTTTACATCCGTTTTTAATTTTTCAAGGCATTAGTAGTATTAAAGATTTTACTTTGATTGATAAGATATTCAAGTATTCTTAACCTATCTCCCGACTTAAGTACTTTCCTTGTTTCTAACTTTTGATTCAAATAATCCAAAAAATCATACAATTCTGTTTCAGGTATTTTTAATTCGCTGATCAAAAAATCACCATTATAAAAATCTGACACTTCAGGAATACGAACCTCTTTTGATCGTTGAGTATTCTTCTTTTTAAAAAGACTGGCAATCATTCTACCTGTTGCTATAAAATTGAAAGCAGTTGCATTTTTCCTATGATCAACTGTAGTATTTCTAACTGTTGCTGCACCCTTTTCATGAATAAATGGGGTTTCATCAAGCATTTTTGCATTAAACATGGGCAAGTTCTTCTCGTATGTTTTTATCTTTTTTACATCTTCCTTTGCCTCACCGGTTAAATCATATTGCGAAACCATAACCTCTTCTAATTCGTTTACCTTAACTTGTAATTGAATCAACAGATTTGCCTGTTTCAGATCTTTTTTAGTTACTATATGTGTTTTTTGTTGATACTGAACAGAAGAAAAAACAATGGTATCGCCCTGATTTGCTCTGATTTGAAAAAATCCGACACGATCATTAATGGTTCCAATGCCTTTTGTAATATTGATAATATTTATTGATTGAGACTGCAGCGTATCCATTACTATTTTACCGCGCAGTATGTCAGCATCTTGAGAAAACCCAATAGAACTGGTTAAAAAAATAATAAAGTATAATGCCCTTTGCATTCAAGTTGATTCTACAAAAGAGACGCTAACCTTAGGATAACGTTGCAGATCAGGTTGTATATATTATAGTATCAGAAAAGAATAGACGCTTTAACCTCTTTATCAATTTTTAATTTTGAAACGATTTTTAGAAAAGCCATTGCAGTTATGAAGGCATCACCGGATGCAGTATGCCTGTCACTTTTAGAAATCTTAAGATCATCGCATAGTTCGTCTAAGGTATAATGATTAGAACCTCTCTGATTTCGATATACTAAGTGTTTGGTTTTTCTAAAAAGCACTCCTGTATCCAGAAATCTATTTTTTAGCTTTCCTAACCCTTGTCTTTGTAAAGCACTATTTATCATTCTTCTATCAAAATCTGCGTGATGCGCTATCAAAATAGAGTTTCCTATATATTTAATAAACATCTCAATAGCCTCAGACTCTTTTACTGTTTCGAAATTATTATTTCTTCGAATGCCATGAATTTCTACAGTCGCAGAATTGAATACGTCTTGCTCTAGATACAATTCCAGTTGATCTGCTACATCTATTGCCACACGATTAATAGCGATCGCTCCAATTGATAAAACTCTATCATTTACATAATCAAATCCTGTTGTCTCTGTATCAAAAGCAACGAACCGAACTTGATTGATAGACATTTTTTCGCTATTCTTATCGAAAAGAGCCAAATAGTCTTTCCAGAAATCGGGAAACTCTTTATCATTTTTTCGCGACCAGAAACTCATTTACATCAATGTTTTAAGCTGAAAACGAACTCTTAATACTTCTTGTATATCCCTTATTGGTCTGAAACACCGCTTAAGCCTGAGCTTATCATTTTTACTGAGTGTGTTTAGTTTTATAAATCTACCAGAGTCTTTATGAATCAATCCTTGACGTGCTCTGAATTTAAGTAAAACCCTAAAGGCTTTGGCACAGCTCTCAAAAAGCTCTTTATTATTTGGTTCAAGTTCTGCTAGTTTTTCATAACGAAGCAATGTATTATTAATTCCCTTCAGATTATGATATAAAGTCAAGATCCTAGCACTATCTATCAATACCATCATCGCCCTGGTCTTTATATCAAATGTATCTTTGTGTTCGCCATTTTGTTCTACCAAAAACTGCTTAAAAAATCCTAAAGGAGACGGTTTTTGCAATGCACTCACACCTAATAAAGCTAAAAATCTATTACTTTTATTTACTCCGTCAAAAACCACATCAGATAACTCATTAACCATACTTTCATCTCCATAAACCAATTGAAAATCAAAGAAAATAGAGGATAACAATGTGCTTTCTTCTGTTGGAGTAGTCATCCAGTCGGTAAATTGAGTTTTCCATTCTGAAACGGACATACACCACCTTGGGTTACTTGCCATCATCTCTGCAGGACAATATTCGAAACCTATGGTATGCAAGCCTTTGGTAATTTTTCTTGCTAGTTCTAAAAAATAACTTTGAATACTTTGATATTTTTCTTTGCCTACATCTTCAAAAACAATAGCATTATCTTGGTCTGTCACTAAAAGTTGCTCTTTTCTCCCTTGACTTCCTAGCACCAAAAAACTAAACCTTACAGGCGGAGGCGAAGGCATTTCTTTCAAACATATTTCTATGATACGTATTACTAATGCATCATTAATTTCGGAAATAAGATTTAAGATATGCATTGTTGGAATGTCCTGCTCTAAATAGGTTTGCAGCAGTTTCTGCACTTGTTTTCTGATATAACGAAGTCTTTGTATTTTGTTTACTCTCTTAATTTCCTTGATCAAAACGGAAGGATTATTTCCGAAAGACACCAATAAATCATGATTAGAAAAAACACCAACTAATTTAGAATTTCGCGTACCATCTTTAGTAATACAAAGATGACTAATATTGTTTTTAATCAAGGCGATTTGTGCCTCTGCAATGGTCAACTTTTTTGAATAGGTTTTTACAGGAGTTGTCATGACTTCTGTTACCAAAGATGAAGAAGAAGACAATCCTGTAGCAATTTTTGCTCTAAGATCGCTATCTGTAATGATCCCTAAAGGATACTTATCCTCATCAGTGACCACTATTGCATTCACTTTATGAGCATTCATTTGTAATGCAATATCTTTTACTATGGCCGATACGGAACAAGTAAGCGGTTTTTTTCGGTAAGAAATAGTTCTTAATGTCGAAAGATCCTTTGCGTTATCAACAGAAATAGTATTATCTATTCGATTCCCTTTTTCGGTTTCTGTATAATAGTTTCTGGCGTGAGCGGCAAAGGTTTCTAGTAAGAATTGGTTTACTTCTTTATTGAGATCGATAAAAGGTTTAAAAACGGTTGATGGAATTGCGTAAACAATAGATTCTTCATCGGCTTTGGCAGACATCCGATAATCTTTTTTTATAATCATAATCCGCAGTCCAAACAAATCTCCTGCATCACAGATATCTATCAAATTCTGTTCATTATCAGTAGTACGATATAATCCAACAGCTCCTTCTCTTACAATATAAAATTCATCGTGACATTTTTGATCTTGTTCAAAAACAAAGGTTCCTTTTTCTAAATACAATACTCGAATTTGAGCAGAAATCATCAATAACTCCTCCTTTTTCAGCATACTAAAAGGAGGAAACTCTTTTAAAAAATCCTGAATTCTTTCTGCAATGGTATTTTTCATAATCGTATTCTAAGATCAATTTAGATTTCGCTTTTCTATAAAAAAGCGCTTCAATAATGTACTACATTCTTCTTCCAAAATCCCTCCGATCATTTTAGTTTTGGGGTGTAATGTGGTTCCCATATTGATACATCCACGTTGCTCATCTCTGGCACCATATACAATTTTTCCAATTTGACTCCAAAACAAGGCTCCGGCACACATCTGGCAGGGTTCAATCGTTACATATAGTGTACATTCTTTGAGATATTTACCCCCTAAAAAATTAGCTGCTGCCGTAATTGCCTGCATTTCTGCGTGTGCGGTCACATCGTTTAATAATTCTGTTAGATTATGAGCTCTGGCAATGACTCTATCAGCTACAACCACAACTGCTCCAATAGGTATTTCTCCTTTATCATAAGCCGCTTCAGCCTCCTGAAGTGCTTTTCTCATAAAATGTGAATCGTCATATGGATCAAACATATAATATAGTATTGAATTTTAAGTAAAACTACTAAATATAATGCTTCCTATTTTCATTGTATTTAAGTTTATAGATAATATCAGTTATCTAAACTTAATTATTACAGCTCATTTCAAAATAGTACTTTTACAGCATGAAAGACACTCTACTTTCACATATCAAGTATCCTGAGGATCTACGTAAACTTTCTGCTGATCAGTTACCCGTTCTAGCAAAAGAACTACGTGATTTTGTTATTAATATTGTGGCTACAAAAGAAGGCCATCTGGGAGCAAGTCTTGGCGTTGTAGAACTTACTATTGCGTTGCATTATATTTTTGACACGCCTAATGACTTATTAGTTTGGGATGTTGGTCATCAAGCGTATCCTCATAAAATCCTTACTGGCCGGAAAGATCTTTTTCATACAAATAGACAGCTAGGAGGCATTAGTGGCTTTCCCAAACGTAGCGAAAGTATTTACGATACTTTTGGAGTTGGACATTCCTCAACCTCGATTTCTGCTACCTTAGGAATGGCTATTGCATCAAAATTGAAAGGTGATATAAAAAGGCAACATATAACTGTTATTGGAGATGCTTCTATTGCAAGCGGAATGGCATTTGAAGGACTAAATCACGCCGGAGTAACTGATGCCAATATGCTGATTATCCTAAACGATAATTCGATTGGAATAGATCCGAGTGTAGGTGCGTTAAAAGAGTATTTAACCAAAGCCAAAGTTGGATATAAACCAAAGACCGATAATATCATTGAAGCATTGAATTTTGGGTATTTTGGCCCGATTGACGGTCACGATTTGCCCAAACTCCTAGAAACTCTTGAAAAATTAAAGACAATAAAAGGCCCTAAACTTTTACACGTAATAACTACCAAAGGCAAAGGATTAAAACAAGCAGAAAAAAATCAGGTTACTTATCATGCTCCAGGAAAATTTGATGCTGCTACAGGGGATTTACTACCTAAAGACAATAAACAGCTACCACCGAAGTTTCAGGATGTTTTTGGGTATACCATTTTAGAATTAGCCAGAGAGAATGAAAAAATTATAGGTATCACTCCAGCAATGCCAACTGGTAGCTCTCTTAAATATATGATGGAAGAAATGCCGGACAGGGCATTCGACGTAGGAATTGCGGAGCAGCACGCGGTTACGTTGGCAGCAGGGATGGCTACACAAGGATTAGTGCCTTTTTGTACGATCTACTCTACATTCTTGCAGCGCGCTTATGATCAAGTAATCCACGATGTAGCACTACAAAAATTGCCCGTTATTTTTTGTATAGATCGAGCAGGATTAGTAGGTGCAGACGGGGCTACACATCACGGTATTTTTGATATTGCATACCTAAATTGTATTCCCAATATGATCCTAGCAGCACCAGCAAATGAAATAGAACTAAGAAATCTTTTATATACCGCTTCTTTGGGATTAGAACACCCAATAGCTATTAGATATCCCAGAGGTCGAGGCACTACTAAAGACTGGAAAAAACCTTTTACAAAAATTCATATTGGCAAAGGAACTTGCTTTACTAAAGGAACCTCCAAAATTGCCATTATATCTACAGGAACAATTGCAATCAATGTGAGGAACGCTCTAGATGCTATTCAAGAAAAAATAAGTCATTATCATTTTTGCTTTATAAAACCTCTGGATTCAGCGTTGTTAAAGAATATTCTACAGAAGTATAAAATAATTTTTACCATAGAGGATGGAACCATAAAAGGAGGCTTTGGATCCTCAATACTTGATTTTGCAAATCAAAATAACCTCTCTCCAATTATTAAAATTCTTGGGGTTCCTGATCAATTTATCCATCACGGCACAACGGAAGAATTACAAGAAATCTGCGGTATTTCGGCTAGTAAAATTAAAGAAATGATACTTGAACTTTCACCTATTGAATCGCGATCTTAGTGGTATATTTATTTCCTTCTTCTGTCGAAATCTGTAATATATAAATTCCTGTCCTCAAACGCTGAGCATTAATACCATATGCACTATTCAGCAGTATGTTTTGTTCAAAAACTACTCTTCCATTCATGTCAATAATTCTCACGTTGCTTTCTCCAAAACCTTTGGACACATTGATAACAAAATTTCCACGAGAAGGGTTTGGTGTAATCCTAAAAATATTCTTTTCAAAATCTTCTACATCTAACAAACAGGATACTTCTGAAGAAGGCGGGAAATCGAATGCTTCAGTTTGATCTGTTCTACTTAGCGAATCTCCTTGAGAAGCACTCCAACCCAGGCCTCTTCGTGCAAAAACTTCCCATATCAAACACGCATTTGCACCTGCATTTGCAATTTCATCAGCCATCAATATGGCGTCACGACCATCTACAAAACCAGGATTACAGGACTGTAACTTTAACCCATCAATGATCAATTGCATTGCCAGATTATTTCCACCGGTTCCGTTATACAAATCGGGGTCAAAACCATCTCTTTCTATAAATGCCCAATTAAGATCCCATAGCATGGATGCCCACACTGATCCCACTCCGTGTGGTGCCGAAAAACTATTTGTATTATTGGTATCTGCATATGTTACAGGATTAATATTCATGTTTGTACTGTACGGATTAGGTCTAATACCTACACCTGTTATTGGTTGACCCGCCGCATAGGTTCCTATCCCCCTACTATCCTCTCCTGTATCTCCGGGTTCAATAGTCATCATTAACGCAAACCAATCAGACCATCCTTCACCCATTTGCTCTGTTGCCTGAATACAATTTCCATTTGGATCAAACTGAACACAAGAGGTTAGACAACCCGAATTATTTGCTCCTCCAGTCAAACGATTGGAAATTCCATGTCCATATTCGTGTATGACGATTCCGTTATCAAAACTACTATCTTCTGCAAAAAAGTTTCTACCAACATCGGATAAAGTCACATTTACTGTATTAGAAGTCATTTCTGTTATCAGTGCTTCTCCATCATCACGACCTATCATCACCGCAGGAATGGTAATACTTCCATTATCTCCTCCCATCGCGATAGGACTGCCGGCAACATTATTTACCACCAGAACAGCTACAGCACCGGCCATTTGGCTTCTAAATACTTTATCGTCAAAATTACAACTACCTCTTCTCACTACAGCTATATTTCCGTTAAGGGAAGCAGCGTTAGTTATATTTGAACAACCATCACTAGGATCATTAGAAGGATCATCATCAAGAACCAGTACTAAATTAGCGGTAATTCCATCAGGAAACACAGGAGCATCCACGTGACCCGGGTTAAAAGAATTATCTACAGTATTATAGGATCCTGCCAGTGCTCCATTATTAACCACAAAAGTATTCACTGAAGGATCTGGTGTTGGATTCCATAAAAACATCTGCATTCTTGGGTTTGACCCATCTGGAGGAGTACCAAAATTGGCATTATTAAACCCTGAACCATCCTGTGCGTCTGCAAAAACCTCATCGCTTCCTAGTCCTCCTTTACCATAATTATTGAATTGAAAATTACCCGCTGTTTCATCAAAACCATATTGGTACCATACATCGTGCACAACATTGTTTGCATAAAATAGGTTAGTAATCGATGCTTCTTCAAAGTTTTCTACCAATCCATCTGGATTAAAAGGGAAATCAAATATTAAATTTGCTCCTCCATCTGCCAGATCTCCTATACCGTCGTTTGCATTAATATCTTCTGAGGCAATTACATTGTTTCCTCTGGTGGTCGTAAAATCGGCTCCCGCAATTCCGTTGGTATCGTGCCATCCAAAAGGAGATGCATTTGTATTTGAAGGATTATTAACTACTACCCTATTCCCGTGATTTGGACTTTCTATCGCTGGTATTGGATATACATTGTAGCTTCCTTCCATTAAAACACCTGTTTCATTTTTAAATCCAAAAGAAGAAACCATCCGTGTACTCGTAGTCAATTTATCATTATGCTCAAATGTACATTCAGTCATCCAATTGGTTTTATCAATAACTTCTCCGGTTTCAGCATCTACTCTAGCGCTATACCAGTTTTTACCATCTATAGTAAGAATACTAATATCCCAGCAAAGTATCAATTCGTTGTTTTTAAGCACATAAATTGGTTGGACAGGAATCTGTTCTTGAGATATATTTTTATCTAAATATATTGTTTTTCCGTGTACGTTTTTATCCATCATTTTCAGATTAACAGGGATGTCTATCCCTATGTCTGAAGCAACATATTGTACTGCGTTTTCCGGAAGGACGGAAGTAGTTGTTGTGTTTATTTTTTGGGCAATATTTTTATGAAAATTACCATTAAAGGAAACTACTACTCCGTTTTTGATAACAAAACTTCCGATGGCATTGTAAATCGGAATTCCGTTATATTCCTGAATTACATAGATGTTAGAAGCCTTCAAACTCTTTGAAAAAGATTCTCGTTGAATACGGAGTCCTTGGGTATCAGCTACAGGCATTCCTTCCTTTACCAAATAATTTTCAATTAACTGTAGATTCGGGGTTTGAGCATTTATTTCTAGACCATAAAAGGTTATAAGGAAAAATAAAATACTCCAATAGAATTTCTTCATGTACAATTTTGCTTTAGCAATGATTACTTCTAACTATACTTATCAAAACCTAAAAATAAGGAAAAAGAAACTCTAATTACAATAGATTATATTTCCAACCCCTTGATTTTCTGAAATTTTAACAAGGCGTTCCCATCGGTGAGACTAGCCACATAATTACAAATACCAATCAATCTAGTATAAAGGTCGTCATTTTTATAGTCGAAATGCTTTCCTTCTGCTTTCAGAATTAATTTATCATAATTTGAAGTTTGTCTATTATTATAATGATCTGTAGCTGTACAATACCTATCTAATAGCGTCGCAAGAATTTCATATCCAGCAATTTCTTTTTCCACAACCTCATTACTTTGATAAATCTTATCTACACTGATTTTAATGATATCATCGATTTGCGCCCGATACCTGCTCTTATCAATCAAAGCGACATCAAAATTTCCGGATAATATTTCTTCTTCGTGTTGGACAAAAATACTTGCTGCTTCTTGTATCAAAGCATTTATTGCCAATGCCCGCAAATAACTTAAACGGTCTGCTGTAGTGCTTAGAGTATTATACTTAGCGGTATTTATAGTATCCTTTACTAATTTAATCAGATATTCTAAAGCGTATTCTTCTTGTATCAACCCTAAATTAATTCCATCTTCAAAATCAATGATGGTATAACAGATATCATCTGCCGCTTCAACCAAAAATGTTAATGGATGACGACTATAGGTTGTTTCATTTCCTATTTTTGATGACAGCAACCCTACTTCTTCTGCTACTTCTTTGAAAAAAGCACTTTCATTCTGAAAATATCCAAATTTCTTATGCCCAATATGAGATGTAGGTTTTTTAGGTAAGGACTCTTTTGGGTATTTCATAAAAGCACCCAATGTAGCATACGATAATCGCAATCCTCCTTCTATACCTTGTCTGGATTCTGTCAGGATCTTAAACCCATTCGCATTTCCTTCAAAATCTACAAGATCCTGATACTGCTTTGTGGTCAAAAACTCTTTGTATTTCTTTCCTTTTCCTGTTGAGAAATATTCTCCTATGGCTTTTTCTCCAGAATGTCCAAACGGAGGGTTACCGATATCGTGTGACAAAGCTGCTGCTGCAACGATAGCTCCAAAATCATTAAACTGATATCCGTGAATATTGGCAAGATGCGGATGTTTTTCTAAAATCTTTTTTCCAACTACTCGCCCAAGAGAACGCCCTACTACAGAAACCTCCAAGCTATGCGTTAATCGGGTATGTACAAAACTGGTTTTGGATAATGGAATTACCTGGGTTTTATCCTGTAAACTTCTGAAAGCCGAAGAGAAAATAATTCTGTCATAATCTACTTCAAAACCTAATCGGGTTTCATCTTGTTCCTTACGCAATCTTTTATTTGTATCTCCTTGTCTTTTTAAGGAAAGGAGCTGTTCCCAGTTCATCATATTTTAAAAAATTCGAATATACAAAAAAGGGAAGCTTCAATGTAGAAAACCTCCCTTTTGCCCTATATAAATTGAGTCTTTAAGACCCACACATTAAACAATCATCTCCTTCAGCTTCTTTGGATTGAGCGATTAACGCTCTTAGCTCTTCAGGTGTTAAGGATGTACCCTCTGTAGAAACTTGCACAGCTTCGGGTTGTGGTTGTGTTTTTGCCACAGATTGAGCTTCCATCACTTGTGCTGCTGCAACCGCCACTTTTTCTGGTTGTGGTTGTTCTTTCTTTTCAGTTTTAAGTGTAAACTTAATCGCATCAACAGCAGATTTTGTTCTTAAGTAATACATTCCTGTTTTTAATCCACTCTTCCACGCATAAAAATGCATCGACGTAAGTTTTGCCATCGTTGCACCTTCCATAAATAAGTTTAGTGACTGAGACTGATCTATAAAATATCCTCTATGACGAGACATATCAATAATATCCTTCATACTCAATTCCCAAACTGTTTTATATAGTTCTTTAAGATCCTGAGGAATAATATCTATATTCTGGATAGAACCATTAGCACGCATAATAGCATCCTTCAAATCATCACTCCATAGGTTTAATTTCACGAGATCCTCTAACAAGTGTTTATTTACCACAATAAATTCTCCAGACAACACACGTCTTGTATATATATTACTGGTGTATGGCTCGAACGCTTCATTGTTCCCTAAGATCTGAGAAGTCGATGCTGTAGGCATTGGTGCTACTAACAAGGAGTTACGCACTCCGTTTTTCAACACCTTTTTACGAAGACCTTCCCAATCCCAGCGACCGCTTAATTCTTCATCTTTGATGCCCCATAAGTTATGTTGGAATTCTCCTTTAGAAATAGGAGACCCTTCATAGGTTTGGTATGGTCCATCTACTTTAGCTTCTTCCATAGATGCTGTTACTGCAGCAAAATATAATGTTTCAAAAATCTCCTGATTCAGTTTTTTAGCTTCATCACTAGTAAAAGGCATACGCAACTGGATGAAAGTATCTGCCAATCCTTGTACACCTAGTCCAACCGGGCGATGACGCATATTAGAATTTTCTGCCTCTTTTACCGGATAGTAGTTACGATCAATAACTCGGTTTAAATTTTTGGTAACGCGTTTTGTGATTTTAAAAAGCTCTTTATGATCAAACGCACCATTTTTTACGAACATAGGTAATGCAATAGACGCCAGGTTACATACTGCCACCTCATCAGGGCTTGTGTACTCCATGATCTCTGTACATAAGTTAGAGGAACGTATTGTACCTAAATTCTGTTGATTAGATTTACGATTAGCCGCATCTTTATACAACATATAAGGTGTTCCCGTCTCGATTTGAGATTCTAGTATCTTTTCCCAAAGCTCACGGGCTTTTATTGTTCTGCGTCCCTTTCCTTCAGCTTCATAACGTGTATATGTCGCTTCAAACTCCTCGCTGTGCATATCAAACAATCCGGGGCACTCATTTGGACACATCAAAGTCCACTCTGCATCTTCCTGTACTCGTTTCATAAATAAATCCGGAATCCACATCGCATAGAATAAATCACGTGCCCTCATTTCTTCTTTACCGTGGTTTTTCTTTAAATCTAGAAAGTCAAAGATATCGGCGTGCCAAGGTTCTACATAAATAGCAAAGGATCCTTTACGTTTTCCTCCACCTTGATCCACGTAACGTGCGGTGTCATTGAATACACGTAGCATTGGAACGATACCGTTTGATGTACCATTAGTACCTGCTATATACGAGCCTGTAGCTCGTACATTATGAATAGACAACCCTATTCCCCCAGCCGATTGTGAAATCTTAGCCGTTTGCTTTAATGTATCATAAATTCCATCAATACTATCATCTTTTGTTGCTAACAAGAAACAAGATGACATTTGTGGTTTAGGTGTTCCTGAATTGAATAAAGTCGGAGTAGCGTGTGTAAAATACTTTTTAGACATTAGTTCATAGGTTTCTATCGCTGCATCTAAATCATTTAGATGAATCCCAATAGAAACTCTCATAAGCATATGTTGCGGACGTTCTGCTATTTTACCATTAATTTTTAGTAAATAAGAACGTTCTAATGTTTTAAAACCAAAATAGTCGTACCCAAAATCGCGATTGTAAATAATTGTGGAGTCCAGCTTCTCTTTATTTGCCATGATCACTTCATACACTTCATCAGAGATCAATGGTGCTTTTTTTTCTGTTCTTGGGTTTACATACTCATACAAGTCGGTAACCACTTCAGAAAATGTCTTTTTAGTATTTTTATGTAGATTAGAAACCGAGATTCGTGCGGCAAGCTTAGCATAATCAGGGTGTGCAATGGTCATTGTCGCAGCGATTTCTGCAGCAAGATTATCCAGTTCACTTGTCGTTACACCATCATACAATCCTTCTATCACTCTCATGGCAACTTTTACCGGATCTACCAGAGCATTTAATCCATAACATAACTTTCTTACCCTTGCGGTAATTTTGTCGAACATAATTGGCTCCTTATGACCATCTCTTTTTACTACATACATACGCTTTTGGTTTTTATAAAATTCTTCTTTAGAAGAATGTGGTATTAATTTGTGTTACTATTCTTTTTGTTAAACCTTACAGTTCATAAATGATTTCCCCCGAAATAGGATACTAAGAAAAAACCTCTGGTTGTAGCAACCAGATTATTTCTATAAGTAAAATATAATTATATGACTTTCGCCTTTTTTGTTTTGGGTAAAGCTTTCAGTTAGCTTTATCAAACTGAGCTAATCGCTAATTAAACAGAAGTACTATTTTTGACCAGCTCAGAATGAATATATTCATATTTTGAAACAATTTTGATTCCAGCTCGTGCCGGGATCACAAACTATAAGACATCCTCCTTGGGCGGCGAACATCTTTATAATTAAAAATCAGCATCAAAACTTATCTTATTTTCTTCAGTATCTTTATTAAGAACACCTGCTTTTTGATACTCAGAAACTCTTTTTTCAAAGAAATTGGTTTTTCCTTGCAATGAGATCATATCCATAAAATCAAATGGATTTGCCGTCCCATATTCTTTTTCGCATTCTAACTCCATTAGTAATCTATCCGTAACGAATTCTAAATACTGTGTCATCAATTTAGCATTCATACCAATCAAACTTACTGGTAAAGATTCTGTAATAAATTCGCGTTCAATATTTAGAGCGTCTACAATTATCTCCCGAATTCTTTCTTTTGACACTTTATTTACTAAATGTCTATTGTGTAAATGCACAGCAAAATCACAGTGCACTCCTTCGTCTCTTGAAATCAATTCGTTAGAAAACGTCAGCCCTGGCATTAAGCCGCGTTTTTTCAACCAGAAAATAGAACAAAATGCTCCGGAAAAGAAAATCCCTTCCACCGCAGCAAAAGCAATTAATCGCTCTGCAAAAGAATCGGACTCAATCCATTTTAATGCCCAATCTGCTTTTTTCTTAATTGCAGGAAAATTCTCGATCGCTTTAAATAAAATATCTTTCTCCTTTTCGTCTTTAACATAGGTATCAATAAGCAAAGAGTATGTTTCAGAATGGATATTTTCCATCATTATCTGAAAACCATAAAAGAATTTTGCCTCACTATATTGAACTTCATTTACAAAATTTTCTGCCAAATTTTCATTTACGATACCATCTGATGCCGCAAAAAATGCTAAAATATGCTTGATAAAATACCTTTCGTCATTTGTCAATTTTGTTGCCCAATCAGTAATGTCCTGATGTAGATCAATTTCTTCGGCAGTCCAGAAACTAGCTTCTGATTTTTTATACCAATCCCAAATATCATGATGTTTAATTGGGAAAATTACAAATCTGTCTTTGTTTTCTTGCAAGATTGGCTCTACTGCATTCATCTTTTTTCTTTTAGCTAGTTTTTATTCTTTTTTTTGTTTCCGCTATGGACTAACAAAGATCAAAAAATGCTCAGGAAGTTTCACAAAAAGTTAGTAAACGTTTTCAACAAAGTTTTCAACACGACGGGAAATAACCTAAGAAATTCAATATTTAACATTTTTATTTTAAACAACTGTTTATCAAGCACTTAAACTAATTCAAAAAGATATAAACAACACTGTTAGTAACCTTAACAAGTACCAGTTTTTCACTAGTTCACACCGTTTTCATCACAAAAAAAATCAACTTCAAAAACTCTCTGTTTTACGGTAAAACCACACGTTAATAAATGTAGTTAAATTTCCATTTTTATATCTAAAAAAGCTTTAAAAAACAGAAAAGTCACATCTAATTCATAGATATGACTTTCTCTGAAATTGGATTTATTGAATTTTACATCTTATGGCCAGGTAAATGTCTCTCCAGTCGAATGATTTGTATATCTGCCGGTACCGTTAGCTAACCAAACAAAGCTTTCTGATAACACACCTGCATCGTATACTTCTATGCTTCCAGAACGGTCAGTTTCACTATAGGTAAGCTCTATTCTATCATTATTCTGATCTTCTATTTTGAAACTAATAATATTTCCTGTTTTACTATAAGTCATCAATAAAAACTCTCCGTTTTCTCCATTGAAACGCACATCGTAGTAATTACCATCCTTACTCATTTTACCTTCATAAAAGGTTCTTCTCACACCATTCTCTTCTATATCATATGTGAAGTAATCAAAGCTGGCATCTGATGTAATTGTATAATACAAAGTAACTCCGCCATAGCTCCATACCCAGGTACCTGCGTTTTGACCATTTTTACTAAGTATACTCTGCTGTTCTACATCACCCGGAATATCTAAGAACACAGAAGAATATGTTATCGCTTGTACTTGTAATGCGGTTAAGGATAGAACTGCACTGGATGCGTATGCATTTTGCTGTGCGTACTGTTGCATCGCATCAGGAGCCTCTACTGCACCCAGAGTTTCCTGATATTGTTCTATACGACCCTGAATATCTTCTAGTTGATTTTCATTTTCCAGTATGACACCATCATCTTCGTTGCTACAAGACTGAAAAGCAATTACCAACGCCAAGAGGACTATTTTACCTAAACTTTTAATTTTTGTATTCATCTTATCTTTTTTATTTAATTGAATTTATTCTTAGTGTTTTTTGAAAACAAAAGGTTAACATCGTTCTTTTATTTTTTTA
This sequence comes from Aquimarina besae, assembly GCF_042434905.1. Lineage (NCBI taxonomy): Bacteria > Pseudomonadati > Bacteroidota > Flavobacteriia > Flavobacteriales > Flavobacteriaceae > Aquimarina > Aquimarina besae. The sequence continues at coordinate 1,358,435 of NZ_CP170199.1, read as the reverse complement.
TACTTTTTTAAATTCTACCCTCCTATTCTTTGCTTTAGCTTCTGGTGTACTTTCTTTAGAAATTGGATCTTTTTCTCCTTTACCTTCTATTTCTAATCTAGAAGGATTAATTCCAAAATCGTTCACCAATACCTCCTTAATTGATGCTGCTCGTTTCTCTGATAATTTTTGATTAAAAGCTTCATCTCCATCAGCATCTGTATGTCCGGTAATCAAAACATTTATTGTTGAATTTTCCGAAAGCACATTGGCAATCTTTTTGATAGTGCCATAAGACTCTGATTTGACAGTGGCTTTACCGGTATCAAAAGTAATCCCGTAAGTAACCAATTTTCCTTCTGTAATTAATTTATTACGCATATCGGGTTTGCCTATGGCATATCTAATATTGCCTACGTAGTAAAATGTATTTTCAGGAGTTATCTGAGAGAAAAACTTTACATTCTTAATTATTGAATTCTTTTCGAATGCCCTAGGTATATCAAACACTTTTTGCTCGTCTACATATACTCTTACTCTTTGTTTTTGTTTCCATATAGAAACGTGCATCTTTTTTCCTCTTCCGTTGTTATCTTTATTCAACTTTCCAAACTGTTTTTTGGAGCGTAAATCCAGATTGCGGTCAGTGCAATATTTATAAATATCCAAATTACCTCCACCACTTATCCCTCCTCTAATGGAAAAAATGAATCCGTTTTTTCCCGGATTGCTTTTTTGTAGTTCGTAACCAGGATTTTCAACATCGGAGAAAACTACCATTAGATCCCTTTGATATGCATATTCTGAAACATCAAAATCAAATACTACATCGTATTCTAACGTAAAGTTTTCCGGAAACTCCTCTATAAACTCAGGAACATAAGAGCCTTTTCCGGTTCCGATCTGTATAAAGCGTCCGTCCGCATTGTTTAGCGTCACTACCTCCGCAGAGTTAGAAGAGTTCCATCGTGCAGGCAAATCCCCAATTTCATCCTGACTAAAATCCTCGAACGCCATTATATTTTCACCAGACACAAAATCAAACTTAGAATATGCAGCAAAAGATGGTTTAGTTTCTGCTGTTTGCGATTCATCATTTTCTTCATCTTCTTGAGAAGAAATTACAGCTCCTTTTTTGCTCTTCCTTTTTTTCTTATCCTTTTTAGGCTTTCCGTCCACAGTATCATCTATTGTCTTTCCTGTTTTCTTAGATACTTTTTCTTCGGTTTTCTTCAGAATTGTTTTTTCCGCCGCCTTTTCTGCTGTTTTTGCTACTTTTTTCCAAAATTGAGCTTGTGTACTTTGAGGAAACAACATTGCGCAAAACAGTGCTGTTATTGTCAAAATTTGTTTTATAGTTTTCATAATTAATTTGTTTGGTTTTAAACCTTAGTGGGCGTTTTATAAAAAAGGTTAACTTTATGTTTGGAAAATAAGATGAACCTAATACCCTATTGTCAGGTTACCAAGTATGAAGGAAGAACTGTTAACGTTAAAAAAAGGTCATAATCAAGCTTTAGAAAAGATCTATAATGAGTATAGGAATGCTTTTTTACAGTTTGCTAAAAAATATGACTTAGATCACGATACGCTTATAGATATATACCAAGAAGCATTCATAGCGCTCCGAGAACACGCTATCAATGGCAAACTGGATACCATTAAAAGCTCGGTAAAAACATATTTATTCAGTATTGGAAAATATATGATCTATGATCAGCTCAAAAAACAAAAAAAAACTATCTCCTACGAAAACAGTGTGGATTTTAAAGAAACGTCTGATATTACCGAGGTTTTTAAAGAACCAGAACTAACTTCAGAACAACGACTATTAAGACAACATTTTAAAAATTTAGGAAAACGTTGTCAGGAAATGTTAACCTTATTCTATTATCGGGGACTAACGATTGATGAGATTACTGAAAGCTTGGGCTACGAAAGTAAAAACGTAGTAAAAAGTCAGAAATCCCGTTGTTTAAAATCCCTAAAAGAATTAATTAAAACCCCCGCTTAAATGGAACGAGAAGAGTTAATAGACAAATATATTCAATCAGAACTGACACCTTCTGAAAAAAAGCAGTTTGACATCTTACTGGATCAAGACGATACGTTTAAAGAAGAGGTTGAACTGATTAGAAATTTAAAAATTGTTTCGGGATCTGAAGACAGGGATCAGTTGAGAAAAAGTATGGCTGATTTTGAAGCCAAAATTGCGGCTAGAGAAACCAAAGTCATTCCTTTGTTTAATTATAAAAGATTATTGGTGGCGGCATCCATACTACTTGTGGTTGCTATAGGTGGCATAACATTGCTCAATCCCTTTGGTGTTGACACCAATGAATTATATGCTGATAATTTTGAGCCATACAAAAATGTGGTAACCCCAATTGTACGCGGGGAAAACGATAATGATGCAGAAGTTATCGCCTTTACTTCTTACGAAACTAAAGATTATGAATCAGCAGCAAACCAATTTGAAACGTTGTATGAAACCACAAAAAGACCTTATTTTTTGTTATATCAGGCAAACGCTTTATTGGCATTAGACAAAACAGCAGAAGCAATTCCTTTACTTGAAAAGCACATTAGTTTGAACGATGAATTGTCTGAAAGAGGAAAATGGTATTTATCACTAGCCTACCTGAAAGATAATAGAAAAAAGGAAGCTATTAACTTATTAAAACAAATGGTCGAAGTAGGAAGTTTTAAAAAAGGTGATGCAGAAAAACTACTTGAACAACTCAAATAACTTGAATCAGAGCGAGTAAGTATTAAAAATACAGATAAGGTCTAAATACTTTAAATAATCATAAGAATGTTTCCTTTTCCAAGGAGAGAAGGAATTTTTTATGGATTACACAAAAATAAAAAATACCTTTGTATATGCGTTGAACCTCAACCGATTTCTCTGAACTATAATCTATTATTTAATTCAGAAATAACGTAAACTAAATTATTTTAAACTTCTTGCTTTAATGACTACCGCAACTAGTATTGGAATAGCCAACAATAGTAACCACCAAAGATAAGAAGTGTCTTTTTGTAATGGTGAAGTATCCCCAGAAATCATAAATCCTGACCAATAGTAGGGATGTGTCAGCAATTCATCTTCTGCCGTGCTTAGATAAGTTAATTTGGCATCTCTTAGTGCTTGATCTTTTGGCAAAGAAGCATCCAGGTTCTTATAAAACTCCTGCATTAATTCTGAAGTAGTCTGATCATTAATTTTCCACAATGTAGTGACTAAAGACTTTGCTCCGGCGTAACTAAATCCTCTTGCTAAACTTAACATCCCTTCTCCCTTCTGAAGTTTTCCTAATCCGGTCTGACAAGCACTTAAAGCTACCAAGTCCGCATTAATATTGTAACCATAAAGATCTTTTACATACAATAAGTTTGCATCACCTTCTTTATTTGGTGCAAATGCGAGGTAAGAATAATCGGGATGCTCGTCATTTGCTGCCGCGTGCGTAGCAAAATGAAGCATATTATACGTTTGCGAATTTTCTGAAAAAGATGATAATGAAGCTTCGCTACCGGTAATCGCTTTTCCGTTAAAATATTCTGTAATACGATCTACTTCTATTGTATTGTATAATAACGGTCCGAAATCAGATCTATCGTTTTGAATACCATTAGACACGCCAAAACTTGGAGCATATGCCAATAACAAGTTCTTTTCAGCTTTTAACTTATTTTTTTGTTCTCTTAAGAGTGTGGCAGAGTTTGTGTAAGAGATCTGATATTCTTTAATTAAATAATCCGGAGAAATTTTTGAGGTAGATAAAGCCTCAAAAGGGAGATAATTTAATATCCCATCCGGAATAATAATTAATTCTTTAGATTGAATTTGTTGTAGAGCTTTGTTTAAAAGCTTTTCATAGATTGAAAATCCCTGTTGGTATATGTCAGGTAAATCTTTGGTGTCCAGTTTAGACAACAACGCATAAAAGTTTTTAATTTTTTCTCTTTCCTGATCTTCCAATAAAATCTTATAGAAATTTTTATTTTCCTTTTCAAGTGTAATAAGAAATAAATATGTGTCTGTAGCGAAATAACTAAACAATGCTTTATCATCAATGATACCAGAAGCTGCTTCTTCTGCACTCACTACAGTTGCGTTGTATTTCAAGTCATAATACTTAGGGTAATTCTGTTCAATGTCTGAAATAAAGTTATAATAGTCATTCTTAGCCTTGAACAAGGAATCAAAAACTGCCATATTCGATTTTTGATTAAAAAATTGTTTTTCCAGATGAATGATCCTTGCTCTAAACTGCTGCTCTTTATCTATAATTTTTTCTGGCACACCTCCATAAGAATTGGCTTGAGCGTTTCTGGTCGCCTCTAGTAACAATACGCTTTTACTTTTTTCCATAAAAAAAAATGCGTTTTCAACATACAATGGTTCTTTAGTAGTTTCATAGAGTTGGTGGGCCACTTCTACCATACTATGAAAAGCGGGATACATCTCGGCTATTAAGAATTGTTTATCGATTTTACTTTCAAATTCTGGTTTTAATAAATCCAATGTTTTGATAATGTCGAAAGATGTTTCAAGAGCTATTTGCAGATCCTGTGCCTGATTGCTATTACTGTATGATAAGCGTAATGTTTTTAATTTTTCTTTTAATACCTTGACTAATTCTAATTTCGACAGCACTTTTTTAGGATCTGGATTATCTTCTATGTTTTCACTGTCAAAATTTGGTGCTAGCTGTACTAGAGATTTTTGATAAAATTTTAATGCTTGTTCAGGATCCTCTTTTGCCACGTATAATCTACCCAATCTGGAATAAGCATCTGCTATATCTTGGTGTTTTTTGTTCTCTTTATATTTTTTAGTTTTAATAAGATAAGATTGATAAAAGGCCTCCGCTTTTTCGAATTGTTTGTCCTTCGCATAAATATCACCGTAGATGCGCTCCTCTATTCTCTCAAACGCATCATTAGCAACATAGTATTTTTTACTTTTATCCAGCGCTTCAAGAGCAGCTTCAATCTGATCGAGTTGAATATAGTTATTAGCTAATTTTTGATAGGTTGAAATTATATTATTTCTAAATTGATTTGATTTATCGGAATAAACTTTTTCATAAAAGGACAATGCCTTTAAAATAAGAGTATTAGACTCTTGATAATTTTTTTCATTTAAAAACACCTTCGACAATAACACATTTGTACTCGCAATGAAGCCTTCATTGACATTATCTAGATTCTTAGTGTAAAATTGTTTTGCCAGCTCGTTTTTTCCTTGTCTGAAATAAATTTCTCCTTTATAGTTATTTAAAGTATGCTCTAAATCTATTCGATCTAACCCTAATAAGGTATCCGGAGTATTTCCAATAATTTCAAAAAGCTCTTCGATTGTCTGTAATGACTTATTATCATTTCTTACCTTATAATAATAGTTTGCTTTATCTAAAACCAATCTGATTTTGTATGCTTTTTTGTCATCTACAGTTTCATACAAAATATCTGAATCCATTATAGAGTCGGTTCTTTTAATATTATAAACCACCTTGTTTAAATTGTTATGATAATCATTTGCAAAGATCAAATAGGATAAAATTGTCAACTTTGCCTTAATGTCATTTTCTTTTTGCGCTATCCTATAACCCTTTTCAAAATAATATTCTAAACTGTCTGAATCTGTATATAAAAACTGAAATCCTTTATCCAATAAGCGATCTAACTCTGGATTACTTTCTTGACATTGCATTTGGACCGAAGTCAAAACCATCAATATGGAAAGTATGATAAGTCTATATTTTTTCATAAAAAAAAGCTTCATTACTGAAGCTAATTTAATCATTATGAAATTAATTAATTTTTAGAATGTTCCTTCTACTGTAATTGATTCCTGATCATTACCAATCTGAAAATTTAGTTCCAAAATTGCGAAACTGCTGGACTGGCCGAAAGATTCAAATCTTACACTCTGAAAAGGTCCATCTTGGTAGGCTTCTAACTCTCCGAATTCCCCTAGTGATTCTTGATTATCACTATTCAGACTTGCTGAAAGTTCCAAAAGTGGTCTAATGAATATAATAACATTTAGGCTTTCAAATTTTGGAGGGCAATTAGCTGTCCCACAAGGACCTGGTAGTGGTGGACGAGGAGGTATCCTAATAAACGTTACACCTTGATCTTCCTGAGCCTGAGCAATAATCTCTTCAAAACTTACAATATCTTCATTATTAGAAGCTATACTTATTTCAATTTCGGCGATTTGTTCTTCAAGACCAGCAATTTCGTCTGGGTCATCAGTCTGTGCTATTAATTCTTCTAAAGTATCCTTTTGCAAATTTAAAATGTTATTTTCTCCTTCTAGATTAAAGATTATTAAATCTTCTGCCAGAAACACCCCTGTCTCCTCAGAATTCGGAACGGGATTATCTACCCTGTCGTCATCACTACAGCCAAATGGAACTGCAGCAATCATAAATAGAGCGATACATACTTGAATTGTTTTCATAAAATTATTGTTTTGGTTTTAGTGTTAGTATTCCTATTCCCCGATAGGTTAACATTGATTGCTTAAAAATAAGTATTTTTTTTGTTCAAAAGAAAACCTTTGCTGGGAAGCAAAGGTTTAAATTAAATCTTTTAAAATAATCAACCCTTATGAAGACTACTATTATTAAAAACAAGTATAACAAGGTAAAGGCGCCGGAGGAACAGGAGGAAGTCTGGGTGCACGAAGTTCTTCAAATGATTTTAACTCTAAACCATCTTCTAATCCAATTTCTTCTTCAACTTCGGATGTTCCACAGGAAACGACTAAACCAATACTAAATAGTATGGCCAATACATTTAATTTTTTCATAATATTACATTTAAACTTTATATTAGAAAGTGTCACTATATATTAAATTGTTACCTGATTTTATAAAGTAATTTATTTTTTAAGGTCTTCTGCTACCTTTTCTAACTCTGTATACCAGTCTTCTCCAAACTTTCGTATCAGCGCTTGTTTTACAAATTTATACACCGGAACCTGTAGTTCTTTACCTAATGTGCACGCGTCATCGCAAATTTCCCATTTGTGATAATTTACTGCAGAAAATTCGGTGTAATCCTGTACCCGAATTGGATATAAATGACAGGATATCGGTTTTTTCCAATCCACTTCTCCCTGATTATAGGCTTCCTCGATCGCACATAATGCAGTGCCCTTTTTATCGAAGATCACATAGGCACAATCAGCTCCATCAATTAAAGGAGTTTCCAATTCTCCGTGAGGAGTTTTAATATAAGTTCCTTGTTGTTCAATAGCTTCGATCCCTTCTTTTCTAAGATACGATTTTACAATAGGATAGATTTCTTCCAGTTTTTGGGTTTCTGACGCCTCTAGTGGGGCTCCTGCTTCACCGTCAATACAACAGGCACCTTTACAAGCAGAAAGATTACAGACAAAATCTTTTTCTATAATTTCTTCTGAGACTATGGTTTTTCCTAATTGAAACATGATGCGAAGATAGTTTTTATGGAAGATAAATTTTACTGATTATTTATCTTTTTATGCTACTTTTATAAAGCAAAGTCTATGTATTTTTGCGCCAACCTTAAAAAATCTACTAAAATGAACTTTGACCTAAAAGAAATATTAACAGCAAGCATGATTCTTTTTGCTGTAATTGATATTGTTGGTAGTATCCCTATAATTATTGACTTAAGAAAAAAAGTAGGGCATATTCAAAGTGAAAAAGCCTCTATTGTAGCTGCCATATTAATGATCCTTTTTCTGTTTGTTGGTAAGGAGATTTTAAACCTTATAGGTATTGATGTGAATTCATTTGCTGTTGCAGGTGCCTTTATTATATTCTTTTTGGCGTTGGAGATGATTCTAGGAATTCAACTTTATAGAGATGATGAGCCCGAAACAGCTGCGGTAGTCCCCCTAGCTTTTCCTCTCATTGCCGGGGCAGGGACCATGACATCGATTCTTTCTCTTAGAGCTGAATATCAAACAATTAATATTGTGATTGCTATCGTAATCAATATTATATTTGTATACATTGTTCTAAAATCTTCTGGGAAAATTGAAAAAGTTTTAGGTAAACAAGGAATTAACGTTATTAGAAAAATATTTGGTGTAATTTTACTAGCAATCGCAGTAAAGCTATTTGCGACAAACATAAAAGGCTTATTCTAAATGAAATATTTTATATACATACTTATTGTCGTAGCCACATTTTTAATTGGATACAACACAACTGTTTTGGATTTTGAAAATATACTACAAGGTGACAGTAAAACAGCGCTTATTAGTATCCTTGCCTCAAGCTGCGTAATCATTTTATTGTTAATCCTATTGGTTTCAAGAGCCATTCAGAAAAAACGAGGAAATTATTAGCATTGTAGTATTACGCCATAAATGGTATTAAGAAACAGGCTATAATAACTGGAGGTAACGATATCACCGCAAGAATCATAAAAAGGTTATGCAATTTTCTGAAAACAAGTGCTTTTTTCAATGATCTTTTTAATTTGAGGTCTTCTGTTCCTTCAATATGTTCTCTTATAAGGTCTCCGGACACATAGGATGAATCCACCAAAATCTCGTTGTCCAAAAACAGAGAAGCACTATTATCCAGTAATCTAAATGCAACTGCCACAATAAAGAAAAAAAGTGGTGAACAAATTGCAATGGCTATTAGATACTCTGTTAATTCTGACATACTTTGGGGTTTGACGTTATATTCTTTTATACACTTAAATTTAACTAAAGAAAATATTTCTAGTAATAACCCAGCTAAAAGACACCAAAGCCATTATTTGATAAAAATTATGAATATTTCTAATAATAAGGATTTTTCTCACCTTATTTTTTAAAATTACTGAATTCTCGTTGGACATGTAATTTTTAAGAAACAATCGTGACGGATACGAAGACTCTATGTATATTCCTTGTTTCAAAAAAAAGGAACCACTATTATCGAATAGCCTACTTACAGCTGCTATTATAAAAAACATAAATGATATTACTATTAAAAAATCATCAGAAATAATCATAGTATTGTTTTATTTTTAAATTCTATTGAGAGATCGACAAAACTTTTTGTATCATTTTATCGTCTTTATTAATAATTTTTTCAAAAGCATTTGTTCCGAATAACTGCTGTGCCATAATAGCTTTTAGGTATTTCTTTAATTGCTCTCTATAGTTTTTCAAGTTCATGTCAATTCCTTTTTTTCGGGTATAGATCAGAAAACCATCGGCAAAATCATCATCAATTGTAATTTCTTCCTTGAATTGCTCTTCGGTAAGATTATTATAATAATCTCTTTTTTTATCGAGTTCTTCAAAAATATAACCACCCATTCTTCCTGATCGCAACATATAATCAAGCGTTTCACCTACCCTGGTCGTATCTTTACTTACGAAAATATCAGGAATAATACCGCCTCCGCCATAAACCGTCTTACCACCGGGGGTTTTAAATTTTAAAGAATCTGCGACCTGTATACTATCTGCATTCTGTAATTCGCCATTTTTATAACGCTCCAGATACTCATTAAAATACTCTTTATTGCCGTTTTCATATGGTTTTTGTATCGATCTCCCTGTTGGTGTGTAATATCTAGAAATCGTTAATCTGATTGCACTACCATCTCCTAGTGCCATCTCTCGCTGCACCAAACCTTTTCCATATGATCTTCGTCCTACGATAATCCCTCTATCATTATCCTGTATCGCACCGGCAAAAATCTCACTGGCAGAAGCAGAGTTTTCATTAATCAATACATAAACGTCTCCTTTTTCAAAACTTCCGTTACGAGTAGCATAGTTATTCTCAATCGCACCTTTCTTGTTTTTGGTAAACATGATAAGTTGGTCGTTTTTTAAGAATTCATCCGCCATTTTTAAAGCTGGAGCAATAAATCCCCCTCCATTATCTCTAAGATCAACAACCAAATTCTCTGCTCCCATATCCTTCAAAGAATCTAAGGCCTTCTTAAATTCTTTATAAGTAGTTTCTGCAAAACGGTTTATTTTTATGTAGCCAAGGTTTTCTTTGAGCAAATAACTGGCGTCTACGCTTCTTAGAGGTACTCTACCTCTCTTCACTACTACATCAAATACACCTTTGCCTTTTCTATAGACTTTTAATTGTACTTGACTGTTTAGCTCTCCTTTTAACTTGTCTGCCAGACCATCTCTTCTTAACCTTTCTCCGTAAAGCGTGTCCTGATCTGCCATTAGTATTCGATCACCAGCCAAGATACCTGATCGCTCACTGGGTCCACCTTTGATGGTTTGTATCACCGAAATTGTATCTCTAAAAGGATAGTAGCTAACACCAATACCTATAAAATCACCTTGCATACTCTCTGTGATTCCTTCTAGCTCTTCGGGTGGTATATATACAGAGTGCGGGTCTAAATTTTCAAGAATTCTATTAACCGTAACATCCACAATACTGTCCGTATTGATTTCATCTACGTATTCATAATCGATATAATCAATGAGACGATTTAATTTTTCTTTTTTTGCATTATAAGAAAATAATTTAGCTGATGGGTTACTAAAATCGAGTTTGCTTCCTAAAAAAACTCCGATTCCCATCGCTAAACCAATAAATAATGGTAAATATTTTTTTGAATAACCCATTAATCGTCTAAATCTGTAATCTGTTCTATTTCTACTCCGGCCTTTTCTAAAAATGAAAGTCCAGAATTATCCTTATATCCATTTTGATAAACAATTCTCTTAATTCCTGCCTGATGAATTAACTTACTACATTCTTTACACGGTGAAAGTGTAATATATAATGTAGAACCTTTACAAGATTGGGTAGAAGATGCGACTTTAGAAATTGCATTTGCTTCAGCGTGAAGCACGTACCACTTTGTGTATCCCTCTTCATCCTCACAAGGATTCTCGAAACCTGTTGGGGTTCCGTTAAATCCATCAGAAATGATCATTCTATCCTTTACAATAACCGCACCAACTTTTTTCCTGTCACAATGGGACAACTTTCCCCATTCTCTTGCTATCCTAAGATAGGCTTTATCATATTTTAGCTGTTTTTTTTTTGCATATAGAAAAATTGGGTAGCTCTTGTACTTTTTATAATACGAATATATTATGCCTATGTTTCAAATACAACCCTAATTGACAATAAATTACCATATTTTGTTTGAAATTAACATTGGTATAACCATCCCAATAATGATCGAAGAAACAACAAGTATCCAATCCCTTTTAGAGAATCTAAAAATTGTTTGTATGATGAAGCTTATGACAAGAACAATAACTACTACAATCAGCTGTGCCAACTCTATTCCTAAAGCAAACTCAATTAATGGCATGATTTTAGAACTTACGTTACTACTAATGGCATCAAAATAAGTAGAAAAACCTAATCCGTGTATCAAACCGAAGAATATTGTAGTGGCATACAAGACACCTATCTTATTTTTATTAGCACTTTTCCCAGCCGTAAACACATTAAATACTGCTGCAGCTAAAATTGTAACCGGAATCAAAAACTCCACCAATTTTGAATTTACGGAAACCACATCATACGCTGCCAAGAAAAGCGATGCAGTGTGACCTAAAGTAAAAAAGGTTACTAATATTAGTATTCTTTTCCAATTATCGAAAGTATAAGCTATCGTAAGTAATATTAAAAATAAGATATGGTCGTAAGCTTGCCAATCTAATACGTGATATAAGCCCAGCTTTACATATAACCAAAATTCTGACATGTTTCTATTTTTTGAGGTTGTGTAATGTACAACATAAAAGAGAAATTGAGAAATGTAGGCAAATTCTTATCAAAAATTTAAGAGTATCGATCACCAAGTACAAATTGATATTGTATACTTTATTTTTCTTTTAGCTAGCAGCTGTAAGTTTCTACAAGCTAAAAACCCTAAAAACGAACTATTATTTACCCAAAAACACATCTTTAGATACTATGCTGTAGGTATATTGCGGTTGTATAATGAACTAAACACCCTTGCCATATGAAAGCCAAAACCTCTTTCATCCATGATGATTTTTTACTTCAAAATGAATTCTCCAAAATTCTGTATCATACCTATGCGAAACATTTACCTATTATAGATTATCATAACCATCTATCTCCGGAAGACATTTGCAACAATAAAAAATTTAATACAATTACGGAAGCTTGGCTGCAAGGTGATCATTATAAATGGCGCGCCATGCGAACTTTAGGGATTGGTGAGGATTTCATTACAGGAACAGCCACTGACCAACAAAAATTCTTGAAATGGGCAGAAACTGTTCCATATACTATCAGAAATCCTTTGTTTCACTGGTCGCATATGGAACTAGCGAAACATTTTTCGATCTATGATTTATTGACTCCAGATACTGCAGAAAAAATCTATATCGAAACCAATGACCAACTTCAGGGTTCTGATCACTCCACCCTTGATTTACTTAAAATGAACAGCGTAGACTTGGTTTGTACAACCGATGACCCAATTGATACACTTCAGTATCATACTTCATTTGCTTCCCAAAAAAAGCCAATGAAACTATTGCCAACTTTTCGACCTGATAAGGCTTATGCCATAGAAGACTCCTCTTCCTATTTAGATTATCTTGAAGCACTAAGTGAAAAATCAAATATCCAAATCAAGAATTTTGAGGACCTTCTTGCTGCGTTAGAAAACAGAATGGATTACTTTCACGATGTCGGTTGCAGATTATCGGATCACGGTTTAGGACATTTGTATTATTTTACTGAAGGATCCTACAATATTAACCAGATTTTCAATAAAGTAAAATCTAAAAAGACTCTTGAACCAGATGAAATTAATTATTTTAAATTTAAGGTCTTATTCTTTTTAAGTACTTGTTACCACAAAAGAGGATGGGTTCAGCAGTTTCACCTCGGAGCGATTAGAAATAATAATGACAGACTCTTACAAAAGCTTGGACCTGATACAGGATTTGACTCTATAGGAGATTATTTGCAAGCTGAAAATTTAAGTGGTTTTTTAAATTCATTGGACAAAACTGATCAATTGCCTAAAACCATTCTGTATAATCTAAATCCTTCTGACAATGAAGTTTTTGCCACCATGGTTGGTAATTTTAATGATGGATCTATTAAAGGAAAAGTTCAATATGGCGCAGCTTGGTGGTTTCTTGATCAAAAGGACGGAATGGAAAAACATTTGAATACCTTATCCAACTTAGGATTGTTAAGTTGTTTTGTAGGAATGCTTACTGATTCGAGGAGTTTTCTGTCTTTTCCCAGACATGAGTACTTCCGTCGTATTTTATGCCATTTACTTGGTGAAGATGTTGCTAATGGTGTACTTCCAGCCGATGAAAAATGGTTAGGAAAAATTGTTTCTGATATTTGTTATCATAACGCGGTAAAATACTTTCCTTTTTAAAAAGCAATAGGGAAGACCCCTTGAGATCTTCCCTAAAAACAATTCAAAAACTAACAAAATGTGAACTCTAATCAGGTTTTAGGTATGGTTAAATAGGTGCCCTTAAAACTTTGGTTTAACACCATCATTTCTATATGATTGCCCACGTTATCAGGAACAACTTCGATCTGTGCTCTTCCATTAGACATTTTAATGACCTCGCTCCCCATAGGTGTACCTAAATATTTTTTGGTTTCGCCACCCGACAGGCATTGAAAATAGACTCTTTCTTCATAGTCTAAACATCTTAATCCCATCTTATCTTTGGCAGTAGCAATAACAAGGTAATTTCCATTCTCTAATTTCTCATAGGAGAGCATTAGTGAATTTGCCACCTCATTTTTCTTATATCTGTACTGAACATTAAGACTATCTGTAACCTTTTTCCCATTTTTAAAACCAACAGCTTTCAGTTTATTGGTTCCTTCTTTGAAAAGCACATCCCAAGTAAGTCCGGACGCAGGAAACACGTTAATATCTCTCTTCTTTTCGGCTAAAGCTTGTCCTTCAAAATACAACGTTACTTTATCACAATTACTATACACATTTATGGATCTTGATGTATGCTCAGGACCTTGTCTTTCTGTCCAGGTTTTTGACTCTATATATACAAAAGGCTCTTTTGCCCAATAACTTTTAAACACATAATAAGCGTCTTTAGGATTTCCTTCTCTATCCATAATTCCTTTTTGATTTACATAAGGAATATCATTTTCAGGTCGTAAAGGCGTTCCAAAATCCTTAAATGCCCATTGCACATTACCTACAAAAGAATCCGTAGTTTCTGCAATTTTCAGATGCCAGTCAAAAAGATCCACTATATAATTTTCACTCCAGTCACCAATTTTTGCGATGTTAGTTACCGAAGTTTGTGTGATGGCTTCAGTCCAACCGTCAGGGTCCATAACTCCTCTCCCATCTATTGGATTTTCAGTATGTCTTCCATAATGACTAGAACCTCCATACTCTGCGTGAATAAAATGAGGATATTCTTTCAAATATTTATCTATCGCCTTTTGGTACGTGGTATAACTACCCGAATACCAACCTGACCAAATTGAGGGAGAAAATACATCCACGATATCCGAACCCGCATAATATTTTCTGATAGCTGTCTTTCTTGTTGGATCCAAGGTATGAGATAAAGTATTCAGTTCTTTTAAAAAAGCATTTAATTTCTCTTCATTATCTCCATCTTCAAAATCTGGCAACCAATAAATTTCGTTTCCTAAAGACCATATGATAATACTAGGATGATTATAGTTTTGATTGATGATCTCTGTTAACATATTTCTAGTATTTGTCTTCCAACTTTCATTACCAATACCTCCTCTACACCAAGGAAGTTCATCCCATACTAAAAGCCCCAATTCATCACACATTTTATAGACCTCAGGGTCTTGCGGATAGTGAGCCAACCTGATAAAGTTAGCTCCCATTTCCTTGATAGCCTCAATGTCTTTACGATGCAGTGCATTAGGCATAGCAGCACCATATCCTGCGTGCTCTTCATGACGATGTGTTCCCCGCAACAATACTCTCTTTCCATTTAGATAAAATGGCCCGTTCTTTTTGAACTCGAACCATCTAAAACCAAAACTCTCTGTCAACTTATCTACCTGTTTTCCGGACTTTAATAATGCAACTTCAACCCTATAAAGATGAGGAGTGTCAATATCCCAAAGTAGAGGTTTAGCTGTGTTTTTGAAATCAATTTTTAATTGACCACTAGTTCCTTTTTTTGAAAGAGTTTGAACTTTTTTACCATTTGGTTGAAACAGTTCAGCTTTCACTTCATATGATTCTTCTGTGCTTAAACCTTCTATTTTCATATTTAATTGAAGAGATGCCTTATCTCTAGAAACATCAGGAGTAGTAATTTTTAAATCAGAGATATGGGATATATGTTTTTTTATGAGCCACACGTCTCTTGTGATTCCTCCATAAATAAAAAAATCGCTTTTCTGAGACGGAATTATTTCTGGATCATATCCATTGTCCACACGTACCAAAATTTCGTTCCTTCCTTTCTTTATATGCCCAGAAATATCAACCAAAAAACCTATATAACCTCCTATATGTTTTCCAGAAAGTTTACCATTTACATAGACTTTAGTGGTAACGTTTGATCCCTCAAAATACAATTGATATACAAAATCCTTATTTATAGCATCTATTTCTAAATCTTTTCTATACCAACTTGCACTTCTTCTATAACCTGGCTTAAGATCCATGGTGTCATAGTTATTCCAGGTATGTGGTAAAGTAATAGGAATCCAGCTAGTTTGCTTATGTACCTGATCTACATCTTCTAAATTTAGCTCCAGATAATCCCAATCATCATTTATGTTTTCTTTGGATCTTTCTATCTGTGCAGAACCATATGCAGACAAAAAAACGCAAATTATAATTTGTATTAATTTACGGGAAGAAAAAACAGAACTGTTCATGAAATTGAGCTTTATTTAAGATTATCTCTTCTTAGTATTGCTTCCAAAAAATAATAATCTGCATAACTTATAGGGCCATTAATTTCATCATTTTTTGGCCAATTTCCGGTGCTATAGTTTAAAATAAATGGAATGTTCGATTTATTTTGAATCACATATTTTTCTGATGACAGACTATTTATGATTCTATCTGAAAAATCCAGATATCTAGTGTCTTTTGTATACTCATATAACTCAATTAAACCCGAAGCAATTATTGCCGCCGCCGAGGCATCTCTAGGTTCACTAGGAATATTGGGTGCACTAAAATCCCAGTATGGTATCCCATCTTCTGGTAGATTTTTATGTTTTATAATAAAATCTGCAATTATTTTTGCCTGCTCCAGAAACTCTTTATTTTTAGTATAGCGAAACGCCATGGTATATCCATAAAGACCCCAGGCTTGTCCGCGAGCCCAGGAAGATTCATTGCTAAATCCCTGATGCGTTACTTTGGATCGTACACCACCTGTAATCGTATCATAATCCACCACGTGATAACTACTGTTATTTTCTCTGAAATGATTTTTTAACGTAGTTCTGGCGTGTTGATTCGCAATTTTAAAATAGGTAGAATCTCCAGTATAATCAGAAGCTTCAAATAACAATTCCAGATTCATCATGTTATCAATGATCACTGGAAACTGCCATTCATCTTTATTGAAATCCCAAGAACGAATCGCACCCACTGTTTCATTATATCTCGTTGATAATGTCTGAGCGCTCTCTACAATAATATTTTTATAAGATTCATCATTGGTGGTCTTATATCCATTACCAAAACTACAAAACACTTTAAACCCCATATCATGGGTTCGATCGTTATGTTTTTCTTTCTCAATGTATACTGTCCATTCTTTAGCTCGATTGCTGTATACAGTATCACCTGTAATTTTAGCAATTAGCCATAAACTTCCCGGAAAAAACCCGCTAGTCCAATCCTTTGACGGGACCTTTTTGATAACTCCATCTTCATCGGCGCTTCGTGGAAACGCCAATGAATCTAAGGGATACTCTAGTAAGTACGTAAACCGATCAGAATAATTGACTGCAATGTCTTCCTGTATGATACTATCTTTTTTATTGCTTGAAGATGTATTCTTACATTCTGTAAAAATTACTAAAGCAATTATCAAAAATATTGGAGTTATAAGTCTTTTTTCTTTTGTCATAGATTAGATATTATTAATATCCAGGATTCTGTGGTAGTAAGTTTGGATTTCTTCCCAACTCATCATTAGGTAGTGGAAATAGATAATCTCTGGTCGGATCGAAGTTAGGTTGTGGTTCCAGAGATGTAGGTCCAAAAACTTCCATCCCTAAATTTAATCTTTTAATATCGTACCATCTTTTAAACTCAAAAGCCAATTCGATTCTTCTTTCTTCAATAATTACATCTCTAAAAGCATCTTTTGATAATCCTGCATTTATATCTTCCGGAAAGCTGTTCATTGTTCCGGCTGCGTTTCTAGCTCTAGTTCTAATTTGATTTACATAATCAACGGCTTCTCCAGTTGGCCCAGATAGTTCGTTAGAAGCTTCTGCAGCTATTAGCAATACTTCGGCGTAGCGCATAGCTCCATAATTATGATCAGAATCGCGATTATTGGTTCCGGCCGTTCCCGGAAGACGATAATATTTTGCAATATGAGGTCTTGAAACACCTCTATTCGCAGTTCCGAATTGCTGCCAAGGTACCAAAACTCCGTCAAAAACAGCTTCGGTGTCAAAACTTACCGCTTTTCGATAATCATTATCATCAAAAGAATCATAAACTTCGACAGTTGGTACAGCTACGCTCCATCCTTCGTTAGCTGGCCCTCTCATGCCTGTAAGTGGCGGAATAAAATCCCTACCTAAGTTACTGGTAGCATCTATACCTTTAAAGTCTACAGAAAAAACATGTTCTACTAATCCATCTGCTTTTGTAGCATCAAATAAATCCTGAAAATCTGCTTCCAGATCATAGCCAAACCTTGCTTTATTATTGATCACAAAAGTAGCCTCATCATATGCTTCTTGCCAGTTCCCCAGTGTCAGATGAACCGATGCCAAATAGGAAGCTGCAGTTCCTTTTGAGGGTATAGATCGAAACGGTTGTTGATCCGGTAACCAGGATTTTGCATATTCAAGATCTGCAATGATATTTGCATATATCTCATCTACCGAAGTTTTACCGACAGTAAATAATACTTCAGGTTCTCTTACTGCAAAATCTATATAGGGTACTTCTCCAAAAATTCGTACCAAATGATAGTAGGTAAATGCCCTAACAAATCTTGCCTGCGCTACTATTGCATTTTTCACTGCTTCACTTGCTTCAACAGAAGCAGCCCCTTCAATTGCATTGTTCGTAGCTCCAATGATCGCGTAACTTCTTGGCCAAAAAGCAGTAATCATTCCATTATCTCCATCCATATCCATCAGGTCTACCTGGATCCTTCTTCCTGAGGTGGTAGGGTCTCCTATGGTTACCATATCCCCTCTTAATAGTAAACTTAACGTTAGTTTTCTTCCCCAGAATTCTTCTGAAGCAATATAACTATAGGAACCGTTTACAGCTGCCTGCAAATCATCAGTGGTGTTGAAAAATGACTCTGGAGCCAGTACTCCTATTGGTTCTTCTTCCAAATCCGTGCAACCCATCATTGTTGTTGCAATAACTAATGCGAAAATTATCTTTTTCATTTGTCAGATTTTAAATTGTTTACATTTACTCATTATTCCTTTCTTAGAAAGAAACATTTACGCCCAAAGTATAGGCTCTTGTATTCGGGTAACTTCCATAATCCAACCCTAAGTTTACATTGCTTCTACTATTGTTATCAGATCGATATAATGTCTCAGGATCCAATCCTGAATACTCTGTAAAAGTCAATAGGTTTTGACCGCTGAGAAAAACCCTCAATTTAGACATCTTTAATTTATCCAAAAGTTGAGAATCAAAACTATAGCCCAATGTCATATTCTTGAGTCGCAAGTAAGATCCATCTTCTACCCATCTCGAAGAAATTCTTCTGTTTCTTGATGCTGCGCTTGGTACATCTGTGTTAGGACTTGTTGGGCTCCACCTATTCAAAGCATCTGTGGTAGCATTACTGGCACCATTAAGAGTATTCAATTCCAGTAAAGTAAAGTTGAACATATCTCCACCTACAGATCCCTGAAAAAACACATTTAAATCAAATCCTTTATAAGTAAATGTATTATTAATACCAAAAATAAAGTCAGGATGAGGATTTCCAATAATTGTCTGATCTTCGTTATTTAATTCACCATCTCCATTAAGATCTCTATATCTCTCTCCTCCTGCTTGTTGTTCAAAACCGGAGCCTGGTATTGGAGTATCTGCAAACTGATACACTCCGTCATATACATAGCCAAAATATACACCAACAGGTTCTCCTTCTCTTAATAAAGGTACATTAGGCAATAGCAAATGACCTGGACTTGAACTAGAACCTAAATCTCTAATATCTTCTCCATCAGGAAGTTCTAAAATTTTATTTCTGTTTCTGGAGAAATTAATATCAGTATTCCAAGTGAATTCGCCTACCAGGTTTCTTGTAGATAATTCTATTTCAAAACCTTTATTTTCTAAACTACCAATATTCTGTGTTTGAACAGGGTTACTTAATCCTGATGTTTCAGGAAGCGGTCTGTCTAAAATCAAATCTTCTGTTACCATATCATAGTAATCCGCTGTGATGTTGATTCGATTATTGAAAAGACCAATATCGACACCAAAATTCAATTGTTTCGTAGTTTCCCATTTCAGGTTATCATTAGCTAATCGATCTATTGCCACAGCATTTACAAGTTCACCTCCCTGAATTGAATATATACTTCGAAAATTAGCCAGTGTACCAAAAGCCGCAATAGCTCTATTTCCAGTAAGACCATAACTGGCTCTCCATTTCCATTGCGAAATCAAACTAGAATCTTTTAGAAAAGCTTCATCTCCCATATTCCAGGCAATAGCACCTGACGGAAAGAAACTCCATTTATTATTAGCACTAAACGTTGAAGAACCATCTCTTCTTGCGGAGAATGTAATTAAATATTTTTCTGCAATATCCAGATTGATCCTTCCAAAATAAGATGCTAATTCGGATTCTACTAATCTGGATTCTGCCGGTAAGAGATTGGCAGCACCGTCTAAGTCCCAAAAACTAACAGCATCAGTCACAAATTCACTACCTGCGGCCGTAAACCTTTCAGATCTTTCTTTTTGGTAAGAATACCCAAGCGTTGTGGTTAGTGCTCCAAAACTAAAGTCTTTCTTATAGGTCAGATAATTTTCTGAAAGTATGTTTGTTCTTTTTTCGGTACCTAATCTTCCCTCTCCTCCAATACCTGCTCCTCTTATAACTGTAGTTGGATAAAAAATTCCTTCCCGATCATTTCTAACATTATATCCTAAGGTTGTTTTAAAAGAAAGTCCATCTAATATCGTATAATCTGCATAGATATTTGTTTGAAAAAGATCGTTTACTCTTTCATTAAATATTTGAGTTGCGCTTGCAAATGGATTATCGATATCATCACCAACACTTGGTAAAGTAAATTCGCCATTCGCATCAAATATACCGGTATCAGGACTGAATCGGAATGCAGAGGAAATTACTCCAGAGCTTCCACTTCCTCCGGATTGCTCCTGGGTCTGAACTCCTTCTCTGGTTGATCTTCTTCCAAAAGTACTCATTCCTACTTTAAGCCGATTGGAAACATTCACATTAATGTTACTGGTAAATGAAAAACGCTCTAATCCAGAGGCAATCACCACTCCTTCCTGATCAAAAAACGTTCCTGATAGATAATAATCTATATTGTCGCTCCCTCCGGATAATGCCAACTGATGGTTAGCGATTTGACCTGTTCTGAAGATTACATCTTGCCAATCCGTATTGGCATTACCTCTAGTATATGTAGGATTAATTTCTTCAATATAATCCCCAAATTGATCCGCATCTAATAAATCTAAGGTATTACTGACAGTTTGAGTAGAATATGATGTATTAAAATCAATTCTCATTTTTCCTTTTTTACCTTTTTTAGTGGTAACGATAACAACACCATTCGCTCCACGAGATCCATAAATTGCTGTTGCAGAAGCATCTTTTAATATTTGGATAGACTCGATATCTTCTGGTGCCGGCAATGCTCCTCCCACAAATCCATCTACCACAAAAATCGCATCACTACTCGCATTAATAGATGTAGCTCCACGAATCCTGATACGAACCGGAGAACCAGGCTCACCACCATTTTCAGATTGCACTGACACACCGGCAGCTCTACCTTGTAATGTTTGCTCTGTAGAAGCGGCAGGATATGCTGTAATATCTTCAGCTTCAACAGAAACTACAGAACCGGTGAGATCTTTTTTCCTTCTTGACCCGTATCCCACCACTACAATTTGTTCTAATGATTCTACAGATGAAGATAAGGTTACATTAATCTTTTGTTTATCTCCAACCTTAATTTTTTGATCGGTAAATCCAACATAGGAAAAAATTAAAATCGAATTTTTATCAGGAACGCTTATAGAATATGCTCCGTCAAAATCTGTAGTGGTTCCTATTGTTGTATTTTGAACGGTAACATTGGCCCCAAGAATAGGTACTCCGTCCTCTGAGGAAACAGTTCCGCTTATATCAATTTGCGCAGATATACCTGACCCTATCATTAATAATAGAATTGGAATACACTTTCTTAGTAATTTTAAGTATGTATACTTTTCATTCATGAGTATTGATTTATGTTAGTGAGTATTTTCTAATAGAGGTATATGATCAGAAGACAAAAAAATATGATACAGACTGAAAAAAACAGCTGAAGAATAAAATATCTATTTCGTTTCCAATTCATACTCAAACCTAAATAAAAGACTATATCTAAAAGTTCAAAAAAGGGTATATTTCTGTACTAAACCCTGATTATGAATGTATAAAGACAGATATTCTGATGAAAACCGGTCTTTTTAGGAATAAAATTTTGATGCGTATTCTGAAGGCGTTTGATCAAAGTGCTTTTTGAAGCATTTTGTGAAGTATTTTGGATTTCTAAAACCAACTTTGTAGCAGACTTCTGAAATATTAATCTGACCCAATTCCAATAGTTGAGACGCTCTTTTCATTCTTATGGAATGAATAAATTCATTAGGTGTTAAATTGGTCCATCCTTTAATTTTTGAAAACAACATCGTCCTACTTACCCCTAACTCTGAGCTGAAGTATGGTATATCAAAGGAAGTATTACTTATATTGTCCTCCACAATCTTTACGGCTTTTTTTAGCAGTTCTTCATCAATGGAGGTTACGGTAATATCAGAGGATGTAAAATCACTGGATGAGAATTTTTCTTTTTGCTTTTCTACCGAAGAAAGCAGATTTCTTATAGTCAACAAAAACTCTTTTACATTGAATGGTTTATTAATATAAGCGTCTGCACCTGACTCTAACCCATCAAACTTATAAATCAACGATGTTCTGGAGGTTAATAAAATAAATGGAATATGGCTTGTTCTGATATCATTTTTGATTTTAGAGCAGAGCTCTGTTCCTTCCATTTTTGGCATAATCACATCACTGATGATTAAATCGGGGATCTTTTGCAATGCTTTTTTAAAAGCTACCTGCCCGTTTTCTGCTTTAATAACTTGATAGTAATCCTTAAGCATATCGCCTATAAAATTTCTCAATTCATCATTATCTTCAGCTATTAGCACCAATGGTTTTTCATCATCCTTCGATACCATTTCTACATCAATTTCTTTGCTTTTCTTAACAGTAGCTATTTGATTTTTGTACTGACTAATATCATCACTTATCTTAAAATTCTTAATAATATCGGATTCATTAAGATGATCCTTTCCTGTTTTTAAAGTAACTCTGAATACGGTACCTTTTTCTTTATTAGAATCAATAACTTCAATAATGCCTTTGTGCAAATCCACGGCCTTTTTTGCTATAGACAATCCAATACCGCTAGCCTGATTAAATTGTTTCTGATAATCTTTGTCTCCGGCAACTTCATAAAAACGATCAAATACTTTATCTACAAATTCTTTGTCAATACCCTTACCTGTATCTTGTATTTCGATGATTGCCTTATCATCTTCCTGAAAAATCCTGATATTAATTTCTCCTCCTTCCGGGGTATATTTAAATGCGTTAGAAATTAAATTATAAAAAACTCTTTCTAGCTTATATCTATCAAAATACACTTTTATCACCTCTGAAGAGGTTTCAAATGTATAGGTATAAGATCCTGCCTTGGCAAATTCATTAAAAGATAGATAAATCTCTTTTAGGTATTTAACCAGATTACCTTCTGCAACTTCTAGCTTAGAATGTTTATTTTCAAATTTTCTAAAATCCAGTAGCTGATTTATTAATTTTAATAACTGATCAGCGTTACGCTCTATGACTAACAAACGTTTATACATCTTATTGCTTCCCTGATAATTTTCTATTAATTGTTGCAAAGGCGCAATAATGAGAGCAAGTGGAGTTCTAAATTCGTGAGATATATTAGTAAAAAATTCTAGCTTGGAACGATTCATCTCTTCCTTTTTAATGTTTTCTAAATGTTCCAGATCTAGTTTATGTTTTAATCTTGTTTTTGCCTTGTTAATTTGATTCAGCCCAAATAATGCCCCAATAATGATTAATGCATATCCCAGAAAAGCCATTGGGCTTCTCCAGGGAGCAGGCTCTACAGAAATTCTTAATTTAGTTGAAGTATTATTCCAAACATTATCGTTATTAGCCCCCTTAACTTCGAAAATGTAATTTCCGGCTTTTTGAATCGTATAGTTGACCTCAGTATTTTTAGTATACTGCCACTGATCATCTAATCCTATTAACCTATAGGCATATTGGTTATTAGATGCATTGATAAAATTAGGTATAGCGAAACTTATTCCAAAAGAAGATTGATCGTGAGACAGGGTTAATTTATCCATATACGAAATACTTTTGTCAAGTATTTCATTTTCTCCATATCTCTCTATTTTTTTTCCCTGAACCTTTAAATCTGTGAGAATTACCTGAGGTACGAATGTATTTTTCTCTATACGATTAGGATTTAAAAAAGACACCCCAGATGGACCTCCAAAATATAAATCTCCTTTATCCGATTTTAAACACGAATTATTGTTGAATTCATTACCGATTAAACCGTCAGTCTGATTGTAAAGAACAGATGTTTTCTGATCCGGATTATAGGATATGATACCTTTATTAGAACTAATCCAAATTGAGTTATTATTATCTTCAACAATACCAAATACCGTGTTGATTTTTGTGCTTAAGACATTAAGCTCTATTCTTTCAAACTTATTATTATCGTATTTAAAAATACCATTAGCTTTAGTCCCTATATAAAGTACTCCTCTTTTATCTTGATAAATTGTCAATATATCATCTCCTGATAATTGTTCTTCATTAAAAAAAAACCTTTTTACAACGATACTTTCATTATCCAGCTTCTGATTTTCAATATAATTAAGCCCATTTTGAGTACCTATCCACAGATTAGAATCCTGATCAACAAATAGTACTCGTATTCTATCATTAGAAAGTGTGTTTTTATTAACGTCATCGTGCGAAATGAATTTGAATTCTCTATTTTCTAAATTATATTGGATAAGACCGCTTCCGAAAGTTCCGAAATACATGAAATTTTCAGACTTTTTAATGCTGTAGATTCCAACTCCTTTTAGAATTGATTGTAATTCATTACTTATTTCATTGGTTACAAACTTACGTGATACTGTATTATATAATGCCACCCCTGCATTATAAGTTCCTATCCATAATTTTTGTTTGTCCAGAAATAGAGATTTTATGTTAAGACTCGGAAGCCCTTTTTCTGATACCTTTTGGATATGCGTCGATTCATTTTTTTCAACATCTAATATTGAAATACCTTTCCCTTCTGTGCCAAAGTAGATAATACCTTTTTCATCTTGTATGATGCTACTCACCACACCATAAGAAATGTCGCCACTATTACTTTTTCGCAGCGATATAAAATTAGAATTAGATTCATCCCAGATATTAATACCTCCGTAATAAGTACCAATCCAAACAGAACCTTTCTTATCAATGAAAATAGTTTTCAATGTGTTTCTGCTTAAACTCTTAGGATTATTCTGTTGATGTTTTATTGCAATAACCGCTTTATCACTGTCTTTTATATACAATCCATCGTAGGTAGCTATCCATAACACCCCTCTTTTATCAATAGATAAACTTCTTACATCCTGATTAATTAGACGATTCTTACTGGTTCTACTAATTTGACGAAACAATCCACTTGATTGGTTGTACGCATTAAGCCCGCCATACTTTGTACCAATCCATAAAACATCATCTTTATCTTCTACTATGGACTGAATATAAGAATCACTTAAGCTGTTGGATCGATCATTGCTATAAAATCTGTCAAAGCTAAACCGATCCTTATTTCTGGATTTGAGTTTATTAAGTCCATTAGCTGTACCTACCCATATATTTTGTTTCTTATCCTGATATATACTTAAAACGTAATTATTAGAAAGACTTGATGAATCTATCGCATCATTTTTGATCGTTATAAAAGAATCAGAGCTTCTATCGTATACCATAAGCCCATTTGAAGAACCAAACCAAAGTTCTCCATTATCCATCAGTTTTATAGACCAGATTGTATTATCAGAGAGACTCCCTTTATTACTAGAATGAAAATAAGATTTAAATACATTAGATCTTGGATCATATCGATTTAATCCATTGTATGTTCCTATCCAAATAAAGCCTTCCTTATCTTCTTGTATAGATAAAATATCATTATTACTTATCGAGGTAGAGTCGTTAGGAATATTTCTGAATACAGTAAAACTTTTTCCATCATATTTGTTTAAACCATCTCTGGTTCCAATCCACATTCGCCCTAGTTGATCCTGATGAATTGCTATTACAGAGCTTTGAGATAATCCATCCGAAGTAAAGAGATGTAAAAATTTATTGTAAAAATCATCTTGCGCTAGAGATATGGTAGAAATAAAGAATAAAAGTACTACATATATATTTTTCATCAATTCCCTTAAAATTTTCTCCTAATAACGTTCAGAACCCCAAAATATTAAAAAAATGTTAATAATCTAAGCTATTATCACTCTTTTGCCTTTTGTTTTTGTTTAACGAGTTAATCGCTCTTTTAGTTGATACTCGTATAACGAGGGTATCAACTTCATAGTTGTATTTGTAAAGTTTATATAAGCATTCGGGCCGTAATCAATTTCAATTTTACTATTCCCCAATACTCCAATAACTCGGGCATTAGGCCCGTCATTCATTCCATCTAATTTTATAATCCCACCTAGTGCTAGCCTACTCAAAAAATTGACGCGTATATTCCAAAATGTATTATATGAAGCATGAGACGGTTTCCAATAACCAGCTCCTCCACCCATAAAAAGCGGATATGAATTAGTATCCAAAGGATCTAAATGAACCTTTATATTATCAAAAAGATTTTGATGGTTTACTCCAGAATGTTGATCCAGAATTGGATTTACAAAAACTTCACAGTCGCTGTACACACTTTTTGTAGAAAATGTATTAAAACTTAACGGGTGCATTGAATCATTATGAACCGATAAATTCTTTACCAGGACATTATGGACACCACCCATTTGTACTGTATAATGTGCTTTCTTTTTACCAAGAGTTACAATATCTTTAATGGTAACATTGGCAATCGCCTCTGTCAAAATACCACTATCTGAATTTTCAACAACTACATTTTTTACCCAGCTATTAAAGATTCTGGTTAAATAAATACCATTGTATCCTTGTTCTACATGATGCGCTATACGGTTAGAAAAGGGAAAGGTTATTTTGAAATTTTGAATCCCTACTTCTTCCAAATGATTCCAAGCTATAATCCTTACCTCATACTCAGGAACAACATCCAATAACAAAGGAGACTTTATAGTAACAGTATTTTTGGAGATTTTTTCAATTTTAACTTGCTGACGAACCAAGGGTAAATCAGGATAGTTCCAATGATGAGATCCGATTTTTAAATCAATATTTCCATACAGCTCACGAAGTATCTTTCCTTTTTTTCCTTCTTTGTTAAACCATTGTATTTCTACGACGTCACCTTCTTTCAATCCGGTATTTGTAGCTATTGAAAACGTAAGCGCACCACGTTGTGCTTTGTTAATCACCCCCAAGACATTAGGCATCACGTCATATTCCTTTAAGTATGATTTTACTCTGGCACCTTTCACCCTTGTCCATAACATGCCTCCTGACCAGGCATATTGTGAAAAGGGAAGAAAAACATTATTTTCTTTCTCCTTTTGAACTTTATCCAATTTCACCAAATATTCTCTAAGTTCTTTTAAGTCGTCTGGATTTTTTAGATACATCATAGGTCTAGGACAAAAAATTTCTGTTCCTTTATCTCCGATTCCATATCCATTGAGAATAATATTACTACGCTCAAAATATAATATATCACTTAGAATGATTCTTCCGGGAGGTAATTGGATTAATACGGGCTCCTTTATTTCGTGTGCTTTTTTGAAAACACTTAATAGCGCCTTAGAATCATCTTTTCCATCATCAGCAACCACACCATAATCTATAGCATATAGTATAAAAATGTTTTCAGGAATTTTAATCTCCTTTTCTCCTAATTGATATCCTGCGTAGCTGTAATCAGGAATAAATGGTCCTTTATTATTTGCCAAATCTTCAATCGAAAGTTTTTGTTGAGCCGAAATGACTGAAAAACAACAAATTGTAAACAATCCCAAAACTATCTTGAGAAGAGATTTATTTTTTTCCCCCATAGTGTTTTGTTTATTGTTTAATAATCTTATAAACAGATGTATTGGATGAATTAGAAGTTTTAAGAATATAAATACCAGTATTTAAATGACGTACATCGATTTCTTTGGTGTTGTTTGAAGCTAATAGCTTACCTCTTAGATCATAAAGATCAAAAGTTACCTCAGGATTCTCATTTTTAAGAAATATCTTATCCGAAACAGGATTAGGATAAAAAGTGAACTTGTTTTCATCAAACTCGCCCACACTTAGAGACTGATCTTTTTCAATAATGATAAAATCTGCAAAGTATACCGTTTCATCTCTTAAGGGCAATGAAGATTCAATGCTTCGATAAATACCCCATTTAGGGCGCAAAAACACACCTGTTCCTTCTCTCAACATATCAATGTCCAGATCCTCATAATTCAACAGTTCTGCGCCTGATGTTACATCCTTGATTGATAATTTTATGAATCCGGGTGTTTCATCTGATGGTATTGTTGAACTGTCTTCATTTACATATACCTCACAGGTAGCTTCTACCCAGTTGCCTAAAAAAGGGGCTAGTTCAATTTCTCTCACTGTTACGTACTCAGGTCCTGATGGTGGATTATCCCCCTGGCTATATCTTACTCTTAACTTTCGTAGTGGAGAAGAACTTGATCTGTAAGGGGAAATCGTGAGTACAGGATTAGAGTCATCACTTCCTCCTTTTGCTTTAATCTGAAAAATATGTGTAAATCTATTGGTTGGCAAAAAATCAGCATCCAGCTTAAATTTCCAGTTGTATACTACTAATTCACCTTTTACTGCTTTCAATTCATCCGATGATGGATCATACGTCTTAATTTCATTTCGTTGTCTATCTATATTTCTCCGGCATCTGTCTGTATCCGGATCTACGTGAATATCAAATTTAAACACGTTTTTGTTCAGATCGGTATCGAATACTTCAGAAATATGATCAACTCTTGGGATGTGATCGCAATCCGGAACCTCATAAGGTGTGCCGCTATAGTTATTTTCAAGAAGTTGATAGGTATCTCCGGGACCATCGGCCTCTAAAGTTGTAATTATATCCTGCGCTATACTATTTGTTGATACAATCAGGAATAGACTTAATAAAAGGATTTTTATTGGTAGTTGACTGGCCATGACTATAAAATTTGAGTTATGTTACTTCAAAACTATTAAAACTTACTCGTGCAGCAGTTCGGTTTAAGGGTGTTAATTGTTCAAATAATAGAAAAAAACTTAAAAATGCTATGTTATTCTATTTTTTGGACTAAAAAACTATCAGATAATCAAACTTTTAAGAAGAAATGTGTTTTTGTTTATAAAATCTTAAAAATCTGATTATCAATATACTGTACTTTTTTATACTGCTTTCTGTATGATCCTTTTTCAAAAACTGATTTGTAATTGTCATAAAAGCTTCAAATTTGAGATAGTTGAATTTTTTTCATCTTTCACATGAATGATAAAGTAATAATATTAACCGGAGGCGGTGGAGTTCTGGGCAAAACCATGGCATTAGCACTTGCCAAAAAAGGAGCTAAACTTGCTATTTTGGATTTAAGAAAAGATGCTGCAGAAAAAGTAGCAGACGAAATAAAAAAACAAGGGGGAGTTGCCATAGGTGTTGCAGCAGACGTGCTAAGTAAAGAATCTTTGTTAAAAGCAAGAACCGAAATCAACGATCAACTAGGAAGTTGTGATATTTTAATAAACGGAGCAGGAGGTAATCATCCTAAAGGAACAACATCTAATACACATTTAGTCATAGAAGACCTTCAAAACAAAAAGGAGGATTTTAAAACTTTTTTTGATTTAGATTCAGAAGGAATTCAGTTTGTTTTTAACCTGAATTTCATTGGCACATTATTGCCCACTCAGGTTTTTGCTCAGGATATGGTCGGAAAAGACGGTTGTAGTATTCTTAATATCTCATCGATGAATGCTTTTACCCCTCTAACCAAAATACCTGCCTATAGCGGTGCAAAAGCTGCCATATCAAACTTCACGCAGTGGCTTGCTGTTCACTTTGCGAAGGTTGGCATAAGAGTGAATGCATTAGCTCCCGGTTTTTTCTTGACAGATCAGAACAGATCATTACTTACAGATGCCTATGGTAACCCGACCCAGCGAGGTAGGACAATTATTGAGCATACTCCGATGGGAAGATATGGAGAACCCGAAGATCTGATAGGAACCACCGAATGGTTGTGTGGAGATGGCTCCAGCTTTGTTACCGGGATCGTAGTACCTATAGATGGAGGATTTAGTGCGTTTAGCGGTGTATAACTAATATATTATGAATTTAGAACAAACATGGCGATGGTATGGTCCCAATGACCCGGTATCATTATCAGATATTAAACAAGCCGGGGCAACCGGAATTGTATCTGCATTGCACCATATCCCTAACGGAGAGGTCTGGACTATAGAGGAAATCCTGAAAAGAAAGAATATAATAGAAGCTTCGGGACTTAGATGGTCAGTGGTCGAAAGTGTACCTATTCATGAAAATATAAAAACCAAATCGGGTAATTATCAAACCTATATTGAAAATTACAAGACTACTATCAAAAACCTTGGTGCTTGTGATATCAACATCATTTGCTATAACTTCATGCCTGTTTTAGACTGGACCAGAACGAATTTAGAATATAAAGTTTCTGATGGATCCACAGCTTTGCGATTTGATGCTACAGAATTTGCGGTATTTGATTTGTTTTTACTAAAAAGACCCGGAGCCAAAAAAGAGTACACCAATTCACAAATAGAAACAGCAGAAGCGTTGGAAAAACAAATGTCTGATGCTCAGAAAAATCTTTTAATCAATAATATCATTGCCGGTTTACCCGGCGCAGAAGCAGGATATTCATTAAAGGATTTCAATTCCATTTTAGATACTTATAAAGATATTGGTCACAAAGAATTAAAGGAAAATTTGTTTTCCTTCCTAAAAGAGATTATTCCAAGTGCTGAAGAAGCAGGAGTTTTGATGTGTATTCATCCTGATGACCCTCCTTATCCTATTCTGGGCCTACCAAGAGTTGTAAGTACCGAACAAGACATTTCAGAATTATATAATGCAGTAGATTCACTTAATAACGGACTTACCTTTTGTACCGGCTCTTTCGGTGTTCGTGCCGATAACGATTTACCGGAAATGATAGAACGTTTAGGAAACCGAATTCATTTTATCCATCTAAGAAGTACCAAAAGAGACGAACTAGGAAATTTTTATGAAGCAAATCACCTAGAAGGCGATGTAGATATGTACGAAGTGATGAAAGCTTTAATCCGAGAACAAAACAAACGGCAAAAATTGGGTCGCACAGACCTAAACATACCTATGCGACCAGATCACGGTCACAAAATGCTGGACGATCAACATAAAAAAACAAATCCCGGTTATTCTGGTATTGGAAGACTTAGAGGCCTAGCCGAATTAAGAGGCTTAGAACTCGGAATTAGAAAATCGCTACAATAAAAAATTAAAAAATACAATTATGGCTACTGTTTACGAATCAAGATATGCATCTCACCCTAAAGCTGTAAAAGCAATGGATACGACAGAATTAAGAGATGAGTTTTTGATAGAAAATCTTATGCAATTAGGGCAAATAAATCTTACATATTCTCATTATGATAGATATATTGCCGGATCTGCAGTACCTGAAGGCACCTTAAAACTAGAACCGATAGACCCTCTAAAAGCAACATACTTTTTAGAACGAAGGGAACTTGGAATTATCAATGTTGGCGGAAAAGGAGAAGTTATCGTAGACGGAACTTCTTATGATCTGGAATATAAAGAAGCTTTATATGTAGGAAAAGGAAACAAAGAGATTCTATTTAAAAGTTCAAGCCCATCAGATCCAGCAAAATTTTACCTTAATTCTGCGCCGGCGCATCATAGCTATCCAACCGTAAAAGTAACCAAAGAAAAAGCGAACAAAATAGAACTAGGTTCTTTAGAGACCTCTAATCATAGAACAGTATTACAATTAATCGTTGGTGGTATTGTAGAGACCTGCCAATTACAAATGGGAATGACCGAATTAAAAAAAGGAAGCGTATGGAATACAATGCCCGCCCATTCTCACGATCGAAGAATGGAAGTCTATTTCTATTTTGAAGTACCTAAAAATCAATCTGTATGCCATTTTATGGGACAAACTCACGAAACCAGACATATCTGGATGCAGAATGAGCAAGCCGTAATTTCTCCTCCCTGGTCCATTCATGCTGGGTCTGGAACATCTAACTATACCTTTATCTGGGGAATGGCAGGTGAGAATCTGGATTATGGTGATATGGACAAATGCGAAATAACCGATCTTAAATAATATTGCTATGTCATTATCGCTATTTGATTTGAAAGGTAAAAATGCATTGATCACCGGTGCTACCCACGGTTTAGGGATGGCAATGGCAAAAGGTCTTGGACTTGCCGGAGCTACTATCATAGTCAATGGTAATTCATCTCAGCAAAAAATTGATCTTGCCGTAGAAACTTATAAAAAGGTAGGCATACAAGCCAAAGGATATAAATTCGATGTGACTAAAGAAAAAGAAGTAATACAAGCTATTCGGCAAATTGAAGATGAAATTGGAACTATCGACATCCTGATCAACAATGCCGGAATCATAAAACGTATTCCTTTAGAAGAAATGGAAGTCGCCGATTTCAAGCAAGTCATTGATGTTGATCTGGTGAGTCCTTTCATTGTTTCGAAACACGTTGTACAAGGGATGATCAAAAGAAAATCAGGAAAGATCATCAATATTTGCTCCATGATGAGCGAATTAGGACGTAATACTGTGGGTGCCTATGCTGCTGCTAAAGGTGGATTAAAAATGCTTACTCAGAATATGGCTACCGAATGGGCTAAACATAATATCCAAGTCAATGGTATTGGCCCTGGATATTTTGCCACAGAACAAACCGCACCTATTCGTGTGGATGGACATCCGTTTAACGAGTTTATCGTGAATCGTACTCCTGCAGCAAAATGGGGAGATCCGGATGAACTGGCCGGTGCTGCTATCTTTTTAGCTTCTAAGGCGAGTGATTTTGTAAATGGTCATATCCTTTATGTAGATGGTGGTATCCTTGCTACCATAGGTAAACCGTCAAACGAAAAATAATGAAAAATTTATTAATTCTTATATCCACAATTTTCTTAATTATCTCAAGCTGTAAAAAGTCCGAAAGGGAAACTATAGCACCTAAATATATTAGTTTCAAGAACACTTTAGATATCAAAAGAACCGATGAAAGTATTGTGCTATCCAGAAATAAAATACTATCGAGATTAGATAGTATTCCTGAGAATAGTGTTCCTGTTTTGAAGGATTCTACCGGAAAAATAATGCCTTTTCAATTCGATGATATTGACAAAGATGGTAATTGGGATGAACTAAGCCTGGTACTGGACCTCAAACCAAATCAAAACTTACAATTAGAAATAACAACTATTGCTACAGAAAGTATTCCTACATTCACTGCAAGAACAAATATCAGATTTGGATTAGGTTCAAATAAAAAAAATGTCAAAGAAGTTCTCGAACTAAAACGTACAGGAGATCCAAGAACTAACGACAGTATTTTTTATCAGATGGAAGGACCTGCCTGGGAAAACGATAAAGTTGGTTTCCGGTTTTACTTTGATCCTCGTAATGGCATTGACATTTTTGGAAAAACTACTTCAGAACTTGTTTTAGATAAAGTAGGACTTGGTGAAGGAAATTATCACGAACTGGATGATTGGGGAATGGATATTCTGAAGGTCGGAAACTCTCTGGGTGCAGGAGCCTTAGCCATAAAAAATGGAGATTCTCTTGTTAGAGTTACCGGAAAAGATCAGGCAGCATTCAAAATTATCGCTGAAGGACCCGTACGATCCATTTTTGAAATGGTTTATAAAGACTCAAAAGTTGGAGAATATAACATTGACATTGTTCATAGGGTAACCATCTGGAAAGGGCAATGGGGATATCAAAGCGATGTCTTTTTTAAAGGTATTACAGATCAACTAAAGTTAGTTAGTGGTATCGTAAATCTAAAACCCAATGAGTCTCATTCAAAAACACTAAAAAACTTTTACTTTTTAGATTCTTATGGTTCGCAATCTGAAAATAATGATGCATTAGGGATGGCAATTATAATACCTAAGAAAGATTTTATCGCTGAGGCAGAAGCCCCAAAAGAAAATGCAGCTATCATACAAACCTATTATACGGTAATGAATGCTTCAGATACACAACCAACCACCTTTTATTTTCTTGCAGGATGGGAACAATCTGATCAGCAATTTAAAACGTACGAGGGTTTTGAAAATATAATTACCAAAAAGATCGAAAGATTATCTAATCCAATATTGATCGAGTAATATGAGTAAAAAAGTTGTCACTTTTGGTGAAGTATTGATGCGTCTTACCACCGCATCAAATGAGCGGTTCGAACAAACCAACAATTATACCGTACATTTTGGTGGAACCGAAGCAAACGTTGCCATCGCTTTGGCACAATGGGATGTTATAACTACTCATATTACTGCATTCCCGGATCACGCCATTGGTAAAGCAGCATACAACTATTTACGAAAACACAGAGTACATACTGAGTACACTAAATTTAATATTGGCAGAATGGGATTGTATTTTTTAGAAAACGGAGTGATGCAACGCTCTTCTAAGATTATTTATGATCGTTTTGACTCTGTTTTCTCTAAGTTAGATCCTGCTGCCTTCGACTGGGATGAAATTTTAAAAGATGTTGACTGGTTTCACTGGACAGGAATAACACCTGCGATTTCGGCATCTACCGCAAAAATATGCTTGGATGCGCTGACCATTGCGCAAGATTTAGGAATCACAGTAAGTGGCGATATCAATTACAGGAGAAACCTCTGGCAATATGGAAAATCACCGTTAGAAATCATGCCAGATCTTATCAATAAAACAAATGTAGTTATCGGTGGATTGACCGATTTCGAAAACTGCTTAGATATTTCTGCGGATAGTTATGAGGAAGGATGTAAAAAAGTACAACACAAATATACCACTGTGCATACCTTATCCAATACCCAAAGAGAAATCATTTCAGCATCACATAACAGACTATCCGCTGTACTTTACAAAAATAAATCTCTGTATACATCGAAAACCTACACCATGGAAAACATTATAGATCGTATTGGTGGTGGAGATGCTTTTATGGCAGGATTGATTTACGGTATGCTACATAAAAATGATCAGGATGCTTTGGAGTTTGCTGTGGCTTCCTCTGTTTTAAAACACGGAATTCCGGGAGATGCAAATTTAGTTTCTGTAGAAGAAGTAGAACAATTGCTTCAGGGCGATAATATAGGACGATTATTACGATAAATGAAACATACTAATCAACATATTATTAGTACTATGGAAGACACGGGATTAATCCCTGTCTTTAATCATCCCGATATTGGTATTGCTCAAGAAGTCGTAGAAGCATCTTATCAAGCAGGTATCAAGGTCTTTGAATTTACGAATAGGGATGAAAAGGCACTCGAAGTCTTCACCAAATTACGTCAATATGGATCTAAATACGATGATTTAATACTTGGTATCGGTACCATTTTTACAGAAACTGAAGTTAAAAAGTTTATGGATGCCGGAGCAGATTTTATTGTTTCTCCGGCCCTAATACCTGAAGTTGCCGATTATTGCACTACAAAAGAAACCTTATGGATTCCGGGATGTGCCACAATTACAGAAGTGTATAATGCCCATCAATTGGGCGCACAACTCATCAAAGCATTTCCCGGTAATGTTCTTGGATCCGATTTTATAAAGGCTGTAAAAACTGTGTTGCCCATGGTAAAAATAATGCCAACAGGTGGTGTAAAACCTACTTTCGAAAATCTAAAACTCTGGTTTGATTCAGGTGTGAGTTGCGTGGGAATGGGGTCACAGCTTTTTCATAAAGATGCTATCAAAAATGGAAACTTTGATAAGTTGACTAATGATATCAAAGAAGCGCTACAACATATTCAAAAAGTAAAAAACTAAATAATCTATGGGGATCAGGAAACTATTATTACTGTTGATAGGATTATTTGTATTAGGGTCTTGTTCTAAAGAAAAGGAAACCAAAATATTGAGACTTGCACATACGCTTGACACCAAACATCCGGTGCACAAAGCCATGGTTATTTTGGGTGAAAAGTTAGAAAAAAAATCGAACGGAACGCTAAAAGTGAAACTCTATCCAAGCGGTCAGTTAGGAGCAGAACGTGAATGTCTGGAATTGCTTCAAATAGGAAGTCTGGATATTACCAAAGTTTCTGCTGCTGTATTAGAAAATTTTATCACAGAGTACAAAGTTTTTAGTATCCCCTATTTATTTAGAGACAGGCAACACGCATTTGAGGTGTTTGACGGCTCTATTGGAGACGAAATGCTGACCAAAGGTGACAAGTATCGATTAAGAGGACTTACCTTTTATGACGCGGGAAGCCGAAGTTTTTACACGAAAGAAAAAGCCATTAAAACTCCGGAAGATTTGAATGGCCTTAAAATAAGAGTTCAAAAAAGTAATATGGCCGTGGCGATGGTAAACTCTTTAGGAGGTTCTCCAACTCCAATTTCCTGGGGAGAACTGTACACCGCTCTACAGCAAGGTGTTGTAGATGGCGCAGAAAATAATCTTCCTAGTTTTTATACTTCTAAGCATTACGAAATCTGTAAGTATTTCAGCCTGGATCAACATACTTCTGTTCCGGATGTACTGTTAATTGGTTTAGATACCTGGGAACGATTATCTAAACAAGAACAAACCTGGCTTAAAGAAGCAGCAAGAGAATCCACCATCGAACAACGTAAATTATGGGCAGACTCTGAAAAAGAATCTTTGGATGCCATAACCGCATCGGGCGTTGAAATCATAACACCAGACAAAACTTTATTCGAAAAACAAACAGAAAGTATTCAAACAATGTTTAAGGAGCAACCCGAGATGTTGGCTCTCATTAAGAATATTAAAGCCACGAATCAATGAGAAAAACAATCGATACATTTTTAGAAAAAGCATTGATCCTCATATTCTCTTTGATGCTACTAAGTGTCATATGGCAGGTATTTTCCAGGTTTTTGTTACAATCGCCCAGTACTATTACTGACGAAATTTCCAGTTTTTCTTTAATCTGGTTAGGACTTTTAGGAGCAGCGTATGCAACCGGTAAGCGCTTACATCTGGCTATAGACCTCATACCATCGCATATAGTAGCAAACAGACAACGATTGTATGATGGCATTGTACACGGTGCTGTATTGATCTTTGGGTTTTTAGTAATGGTGATTGGCGGCGCCAGGTTGTGTTGGCTAACCTTCGTTTTTCAACAAAAATCCGCAACACTGGAGATTCCTTTAGGGTTCATTTATTTGGTCATCCCCGTAAGTGGTTTATTGATTTGCTACTATTCTTTGGAAACCTTACTTCGAAAAAAGAGATTTTAAAAATATACTTTATGAACTACACTGAAGTTTTAATCCTGATCCTCAGCTTTTTGGTATTACTATCCATCCGTGTTCCTGTTGCTTATGCAATCGGACTTTCAGGATTGTTTACCTTAATGGTGGCTATGCCTTTTTTACCCTCGGTAACTACATTGGCTCAACGAATGGCTACTTCTTTAGATAGTTTTACGCTTTCAGCTATACCATTCTTTATATTAGCTGGTCAAATTATGAACAGAGGAGGTATAGCGGTGCGGCTTATCAATTTTGCAAAAGCGATTGTAGGACCTCTTCCTGGAGGTTTAGCTTTTGTAAATATATTTGCTTGTATGCTTTTTGGTGCTATATCTGGTTCTGCAGTTGCTGCGGCCTCAGCGATTGGAGGATTTATGAATCCGATGATGGAAAAAGAAGGGTACGACAAGTCTTTTAGTGCTGCGGTTAATATCACAAGTTCTACCACAGGATTATTGATTCCGCCAAGCAACGTTTTAATTATCTATTCTCTAGCCAGTGGTGGTGTTTCTATTGCCGCTTTGTTTGTCGCAGGGTATATGCCAGGTATCCTCATCGGACTCGCTTTAATGTTAGTCGCTGGGATTTACTCTGTTATTAAAAAGTATCCTACAGAAAAATTGGTCAGCTTCAAAGTGTTTTTCAAAAGGTTTTTAGATGCATTACCAAGCTTATTGTTGTTGGTCGTAGTTATTGGAGGTATCGTAGCAGGGATTTTCACCGCTACAGAAGCTTCTGCGATTGCTGTGATTTACACTTTTGTTTTGGCAATGGTATACAAAGAAATATCATTAAAAAGTATTGGCCCTATTCTTATTGAAACGGTAAAAACCTCATCAATTGTATTATTACTGATTGCTACCTCGATCGCCATGTCTTGGGTAATGTCTTATGAAAATATACCGCAAGAAATTAGCAATGCTTTACTTTCTGTCAGCGAAAATCCAATAGTAATCCTGATTCTTATCAATCTGATTTTACTATTCGTTGGTGTTTTCATGGATATGACTCCGGCGATACTGATCTTTACTCCTATATTTTTACCGATAGTTACGGATTTAGGTATGAATCCTATTCATTTTGGTATTGTGATGATTTTAAATCTTTGTATTGGATTATGCACTCCTCCGGTAGGTTCTGTGCTTTTTGTGGGATGTAGTGTAGCTGAATTAAGTATTCAAAAAGTGATCCGACCTTTAATGCCTTTGTTTTTAATTATGATTCTGGTGTTGGTTTTAATTACCTATATCCCGGAACTTAGTTTATGGTTGCCAAGGATGTTTGATTTATAATAATGATTAAGTAAGCCACAAAAAAGGCTTCCGAAATAGTATTCCGAAAACCTTGATGATATTTTTTTAATTAAAACTTTTAGATTAAATATTAGTTATCGTAATCGACGGTATAAAATCTAACCTTGGCCGTACCATCCTTTTGACCCGATCCACTAGTATTATTCAAAATATAAATTCCGGCCTTAAAATGAGCTGTAGAAGAATCTTCGAGTGTTGGATCATTGTATAAGGTATAAAAGTTACCACTACTATTTTTTGTCTGCACTTTTATCCTATTGTTTCCTGATTGAATTTTAAATTCATAAGCCGTATTCATATTGAACTTTAAACGACTTCCGCTGCTATTAGTTAGAAAACCATCACTATTTAATCTGTCTGCGCCTCTTTTTACGGCATCTCCTCTCATTTTTAAGTAGAATTGATTACTGGAGCTACTTACACGTTGTGCATACAATAACATTAAATCATCGCTTCCTGTATGGATTTGAGCAAAGCCTAATTGCCTGGAATCAGAGAACTGAGTAATGCGAAGTTTTATCTTTAAAGTTCTAGTATTGTTACCATTGGTGTTCCATTCGGTGTTTTGGCGCAACTCTGTACGTGGACCAGTTGTTCCGCAGGAAGTAGTGGGACCTTTTCCGGGAGTAACAAATTCTGCACTGTACTGATCATATACATCAAAATAAGTGCTATGACTATATCCGCTTTGCAAGCTGGAATTAGAAACATTTAGCACTCCATAATTATAGGTTTTTCCGCTACATGATTTGGCATTTTTTTCAATTGGAAGTTGGATTTTCCAGTCAGAATCAGACAATTCCAACTTATCATATGGACTGTCTAATGCTTTAGAGATAGATTCGGTGTGTGTTTCTGTATCTTCTGCAATGATGTGTTGATCATCATTTACACAAGAAATCATTAGGATCGTTGACAGAACTAAAAAAAATAGCATTTTAGTTCGATTACAAATAATTTGGTAAGAACGTTTCATAAGTAATGATTTATGTTGTTGTTCTTAAGTTATTATTAAATAATCAATATTAACACTCTATAGATGAGTAATGTACAATCAAAACCCTTAATTTGTACGATATGGTAATCTTGCTTTTCTATAGCATACTTTTTTACAATATAAAACAACCTCAAGATGACCTTATCTTGAGGTTGTTTACGAACTTAAACCTTAATTCGCTTTGATAATTTTATATATGGTTGGATCAACTTTGCTATTCTTCAGATCTTTAATTCTAACCATATACATTCCTTTTGATAACTGACTAACATCAATCTCATTTTGGGTTTCATCCAAGGATACACTTATTTTCTCGGCACCAAGTAAATCGTAGATTTTTACAACTTTAGTAGAAGTTTTTCCGTTTATAAACAAAGTTTCGTGTATAGGATTTGGATAGAGTACCATTGCCTTTTCTTCTTCGACTCCAGTAGTTCTTTCTGATGCTATAATCTCAAATATCCAATGCTGATTTTGATTGGTGCTTCGGCTTCTCCATAAATATGCTAATTGATTATTCTCACCTCCATTATTTCCGTCAATAGAATACATATTCGCGTTACGCTTTTCCAAACGGTATATATTATCCGTTACTTTTACTTTACGCCATTGCTGATTCTGATTATTGGCATCGCAATCCCAAAGTCTAAGATTTTGACCGTTTGCCCCACCATCTCCACCATCCATACAAAAAGAGGTATTCATTTTTTGATAAGAATAATAGCCATTACCACGATCTATTTCAATCCATTGTTGGTTTACGTTACCTGGATTTGCTTGCCAGAGTTTCACGTTCTGATTGCGTGCTCCTCCTACACCACCATCTAATGCATAACCGCTTGCATTTCGTTTGCGTAAATGAACAACCGGATTGCTCCCGGTGTTATCTTCTACAACTTCTATGGTCTTTGAAATACTCGTAGAAACTCCACCATTATCAGTTACTTCGGCCCTTAGCACATAGGTTCCGACTGTAAGATTTAACAATTTAGGGTCTTCTCTATTAACATTTGCAGTACCCCA
This sequence comes from Aquimarina besae, assembly GCF_042434905.1. Lineage (NCBI taxonomy): Bacteria > Pseudomonadati > Bacteroidota > Flavobacteriia > Flavobacteriales > Flavobacteriaceae > Aquimarina > Aquimarina besae. The sequence goes on along the minus strand of NZ_CP170199.1, from coordinate 1,317,847 downwards.
TTCATAGGGCGCGGCATTTTCCTGTCTTATAAAATCATCATTGATATAAAGTCTGACATTCGCAATATTAGAACCAGTATTTTCAACACTAATTACTACTCCTAAGTTTGCCTCTCCTACAAACTGATCCTCTATCGGACTTACAAAACTAATCGAGGTTATAGAGGATGGTCTTACAAAACAGTATTTCCTTACTCCTGGAAGAGGGTCACTTCCGAAGGCAGTATTTGTACAAGGAATATCCTCTGTTTGATTATCCAGGAAAACATAACTTCCGTTTTGACCGTAGGCAATATCCAAAGGACCATTAGAGATTGTCAATAATCCTGATTCGTCTACTGCATACGTATATCCGTCAGGACCAATGATATTAGGAGACGAAGTAGCATCAGGACCGTATAATGGCCATCTGTTTACATAATCAGGTTTATCTCTTAGGAACATAGATGAAGGTAACTCGGCTCCTGTGTTTAGGTCTTTCCATCTAAGATTTCCATTTCCTCCTTCACGGTCTATTCCGAAGATATTTGCCCCTACTACATTACCACTTCCTTTAGCTATAGCAGCAGTTTCTGAACTCTTTTTAAATTCATTTCCAATAATGTTATTATTATTAGAATCTCCGTGATCTGCCCCAATAATATCAGTCGCATGATTTCTATACCAGGTGGTGTAGCGCGTTCCCCAACCTTTATTGATGTTATTATCATCAAAAATTTGCCTTCCATAGTTTCCTTCAAATAGATTATTGTGACATCCTTTGGAGTTATGTTGACCAATGTCCTGATAAGAGTTGTATGGAGCTTCTGCGCGGTTATAGGCTATCACACTATGATCGGTTCCAAATTGTGTCATAATATGATGCCTCATATTTGCAGTCCTGTTATTGATCACGTAGATTTTTGAACTAAAATGCATGGTGATACCACCTTGTGTACCACCGCCACCGCCATAATTTCCGTGAACATAAGAATCGCGAACAATTACTTTTGTACAACGTGACATTGAAATATGTGTGCTGAATGCTTTATTGGATTCGATATTTGAGATTTCGACATTTCTGGCATTAATCAATTCTATATTGTCACTTCTCTTATCGCTATCCGATACAATAGGTTTTGAAGTTCTTTCGAAATAAAAATTACTTAGCCTCACATTTTTAGGGGCTCCAAATCTCTGAATTTTTGTTCTAGACTTGAAGAAAGGAAGCCCTAATTTAGTGTCTATAGTTAAGATATTCCCGCTTTTACCAATCACCTGAACGATTTGTGTTTCCGGATCACTCGGTCTAGGACCATTTTCGGTTTGAGTAAGAATGATGTAAGTTCCTACTGAAATGCCACTAGATCCGGTAAGCCTAATTTGGGTGTCTCCTCTAGAAGCATTATCGGCCATGTCATAATTACTGTTGGATCTAGAACCTCTAATGGTAATTGATGGAGAATTAACTCCTCCCGGACTCAAAAATCTGGTAGCATTTCCAGAACCCACAATCTGAATATTGTTTTCTGTGATTCTAATATCGGATCGAATGTAAAAGGTCCCCGCAGGAAATTTAAAAATCCTATTTCCATTTCCATTATTGATCAAATTATTGATCTTAGGTGCAATATCTGCAGAACTGTTGGGTACGATCCCCTCCTGTGTAACATCAATAACAGTCCAATTTCCGGGATCTTCCCATTTAAAATTTTCCCATCGTGATGCTGCTAAATTTCCCGTAGGAACATCTCCATAATCTGTTACCTCAACTTGTCCAAATGCCTGAAACATGCATAAGACAAGGGCAAAACTGAGTTTCATTATCACCGAGAATATATTTTTGTGTTTTAAATTTCTCATAATTTATTTGTTGGTTTTAAGAGTAATTAATCTTTAATAATCTATAGGAGTGATACGCCTCTTGCGGATTGTATAGAGAACTTTCATTGATAAAATTCTGCTTCTCGATACAAATTTTTCTCACTTTCAATCGAAAAATCCACTCGAAGTGACGAATTTTATCAAAATGTATAATGGGTTTCCTTTGATAATTCTTCGTTAGGAAAGAATTTAAAATTTACCCATAAAATGAGAGAAACAACCTCAAGACAAGGTCATCTTGAGGTTATTTATATTGTTATCAATTCGTTTTCACAACTTTGTAGATAAGAGGTTCTTTACGACGATTATTTATATCAATAATCTGAACGACATAAATTCCATTAGACATTCTGCTAAAATCGATTTCATTTTCATTTTCATTCAGTGATTTACTAATTCTAACAGCTCCCAAAAGATCATATATTTTGATCATTTTACCAGAAATATTATTTCCTGATACAAATAGAGAATTTCGAACTGGATTAGGATATATGGATACAGCATCCTGTTCTTCAATATCATCAATAGACAAGGTACTTTCTGTTACAGTAATCATCATAGTTCGTGTGGTTACGGCTCCCAGATTATCTGTAGCTTCGGCCTTTAATTCATAAGTTCCAACTGCAAGGTTTAATAATGCTGCATCATTTTGACCGGGATTTGCTACACCCCATTCGTATGGAGCTGCATTTTCTTGTCTTACCAACACATTATTGACGTAGAGTTTCACATTTACCACATTTCCATCACTATCGGATGCATCAATAACGACACCTACATCATCTCCTTCTTCAAATTCTGTATTACCCGGAACCTGAAAACTAACATCTGGAGGAATATTATTACTACCACCGATAGGATCTAAATCATTAGTAGTACAAGGCAAGGCAGCTGGTTGAAAGTTTCCATTATTGTCCCAATCAAAGAAAACATTAGTTCTATTATCTCCACCTCTGTTTCTCAACATTAAGTAAACATCACCATTTCCTGCAATGAAATATGCGTTGTCTGTTGCATTTTCCACCGCCGTTATAGAGTTTAGCCGGGTTGCTCCGTTAACTCTAAAATTTCCAAGTTTACCAAAGTCCTTAAAGCGAGTCAATGTCAAATCCCCAACTTCCCCTCTATTCCATATAAGATGGATACTTTTATTCTCTGGAGCCTTACCAAAATGAAAAGTATATAAAAAATCCTGGTTTACAATCAATGGGAATTTATAGGTACCCGAAGCCTTGTTTCCTGACTCATAAAAACAGGCATCCGCTGTTCCCGGTTTTGATCGAACCACTGATATCGGAGTTTGCGTATTGTTGATTCGATGCAACCATAATCCCGCAAAGAAATAATCCGATCGTGCTGCATTTCTCCAGGAAGGGTGTCTGTACTCATGTCCATCTCTTAGAAATGCAATATCCCGTATTATAGTCGTATTAGCTTTACCGGTTAACCCTCCGTCATAATCCTTAAAAAACTGCCCCACCTTTCTAGCTCGCGTATCGTCATTATTAGGTAACGGAAAAAACCTAAATGGGAATGGCTCCGAGAAACCTTTGGTAGTACCCGTAAAACTAGGATTAAAGTTTTCTGTAGCTCCTCCTCCTGTAATCTGTTTTATCATTTCTGTATTTGAGCGGTCCCATCCTTCAAAATGGCAATCTATGTGCCTACCTGGTCCGTCATAAAATCTAAAAAATTCACGTACTCCACTGAAAACCCCAAGATCCGTATGTGCATTAAAAAGACTATTCTCGATCGTAAGATCTCCTGCAAGCATGGAAACTGTTTTATTATCACTAAAAGTACAGTTATAAAAAACCGTATTCTCATTGGTGCCACCTACTCCCAATCCACAATATAACGCTTGGTCATTTCCGTACATCAGACCATCTTTAATCAATTGTCTCGTGTTTACATCCCATCCAAAATTCTTTTTTAAAGAATGATTCGGGTTTAATCTGTCAAAAACGTCCCAACCAGTCATACACGTATGCGCTACAAAACCATCAAATCTTCCTAAAGGCTCTTTTGATGGATTCAAACCTTGATAATACGCTAGATTGCCAGAATCAAACATCGGTCTTTCTGGAAAAGCAAACCAAAATCCTGTTCCTTCTGTACCTGCAGCTACATTATTCTCGAAGTAATTATTTGGATTGGTAATCCAGTAAGAAGCTGGAGTTCTATTTTGGGGTTCATTTGCCTCATTATCTGAAGGCGTTAATTCTTCACCGGGTTTTGGCCGTCTGGTTACAAATACCACATTATTTTTAATGGTGTTAAAACGCTCTGCACCATCTTCTAAAAAGATTCCGTGCCCTATCTGATCATAGGCGAATATTCCATCTACCGTTACATAATCAGTACCGTGAATAGTTACAGCTCTATTAAATGATTTATGAACACTACTATTTCTAAAATAGCTTCCTTGTGCTTTATCTTCGTTTAAATGCCAGTGAAATGGATATCTTCCCAAAACTCCTTTTTGACCCATTTTGTATAATTCTACATTTTCTGCGTGAGCGACAGAATTTTTCATCAACATAATATGTCCCCCAAATCCAGTTTGCTCATTATTAGCATCCATTTTACCCTGGATCTTAATATAATGTGTAAGCAAACCAACTTCAGCCTGAATATTAACATTCCAAGTCTTACCATCTCTCGCTCTGGTGTATGTCTTCGATCCCCCGATATGGTTAAATTGCAGTGGAGATGCTAATGTGAGTGTTCTTCTATCTCCGCTAATAGCTGTTATTTGAGCTTCATCCACATTGTTCCAAGCTTTTGATTGAGAACTGGCTAATCCTGTTGCAGTTAATGCAATCTGATCTCCTACTTCCCAGTCTACAGCTTCTTTCAATGTAATTTGCTGAGCCCCTTGATTGGCCGTAGTTGCAATATTGGTCCAACTCATTCTTTTCTTACCGTGCAGTTCTAGTCGACCTCCACCCATCACCATAATGGCTTTGTAAGATGCTGGTGCATCATTTATTTTACTACCAGTAAGTGTGATTTGACATCGAACACCACCAGGACCTTCATCTGCGTAGTACGGTTGGCTTTCAGTACCTATTTCCATATAACCACCATTGCCTACCACGATACTCTCGGTTTCCAGATCAATCCAAGCACCCTGAGGTTGATAATTCACCGCGCTAAGTTTTCCATTTACTGTGATACTTTTAGCTCTACAAGTACCTACCATAATCAGATCAATCCCTTGTGGGATTATAACATCGTCATTTGAAGTAGGAGCTATACCATTAGGCCACGTTGATGCTTGAGACCATAAACCCGATTGAATCGGCTGGATGGTTGCCAAACTGGTCGGCGGAATACAATCGTAGGAAGAAGTGATTTTTGGTGACGGGTTCACTTCTGTAGCAAAAAGTTTACTTCCTGAAGATAAAAGTAATACGATTAAAAAAAGACTTATCGAATATCTATAATCTTTGATGCCTCTATTATTACTATTGCTTATTCGTTTTTTCATAATTATAAGTTTGGGGTTAAAAGTTTTTGTATGAATACTTGCTTTTCAATATTTGAAATTTTACGAACTACACATAAGTGCATTCAAGTTTTACCTAAAGAACCAAATCTGAGTTTATCAAAGACATCTTTAGCCATTATAAAAATTCTTTGACAAACCCAGATCGGTCATTCAAACTACTTTTACAGCAGTTTATTTAAGATCTTACTAATTAGACTTTACTATTTTATAAATCATTGGATCTACTCGTCGGTTCTCGTGATTAATAATTCTAACCATATAGACTCCTTTCGATAATCTACTGAAATCAACCTCATTATTACCTTCATCCAAAAGCTCATTTATCTTTTCGGCTCCAAGGAGATCATAGACTTTGATCACTTTCTTGTAATTAGCATTAGAAATGTATAATACGTTTCTCACCGGATTTGGATATAAAACAGGAGTTTCAAACTCCTTATTAGGATCTTTGGTTCCTATATGATTTACAATCAATTTAGCAGCACCGGTTGTTTCATTTTCTTTAGAACCAAATGCAAAGTCGTTTCCGCCGGTCATTTCCAGAATAAGGCTCAGTCTATTGCCAGATGCCTTAGCTACATCTAAAGGTATTCGTACTTTGGAACCTATGGCAAACACTCCTGTTACAGAACCTATAGCCTGTGCTTTTCCAGCTGGTCTGTTTTGGATAGAGAGATTAGTCTCGGTCCAACCATTATGTGTTCCTTCTTGAACGAGTACTTCTCCATTTCCAGCATCTCCAAATACTTCAAACTCTAAGGTAGCATCTGTAATCTCTCCATTAATTTCAGATACATCAAACATTAAATATGCGGTACGTCTTCCGTTTTCTATGCGTATCATCGCATTATTAAAACGTGTATTATTATCTAAATAAGCATCATGAATTGCTGAAAGCGTTGTAGTACTTTCAACAAGTGCAGGTTTAGTCACCTCAACTCTATCTACATTGAATAAATAGCCGCCTCCACCTGTATAGACCAATCTTAATGTTTGATTTCCTTCTGATAAAGAAATTGTGCCAGTGTAAGGTTGATAAGAATGCCAATTGTTATTGCCAGCTATCTGTATAGAACCTTTTAATGCATTATTTGTATAAATCTCAACTGTTCCACCAGCAGTATTACTAGAAGCAAATACAGTCACTTCATAGGAACCTGAATCCGCAACATCAATCTCATATTCTGAATAATTTCCATTCTGAATAAAACCAAGGTTTTCTCCACCTCCGGGTGTGTTTTCAGTACTGACAGTTCCGGATATCGCAGTATAATCTTCTGCTTCAAAACTACCAGGAATAGCAATACTGTTTCCAATACTCTGAATATTCAAAGTAAATGTTTCCGAAGCTGTACATCCATTAGTATCGGTATTCGTTACGGTATAAACTCCTGCCTGATTCATTTGCACATCAGATAATAATAATCCTCTGTCACCGTGAGTGAAATTATTGGGACCTGTCCAAGACCATCCGTTTGTAGTAGGCCCGAATTCTTCAGATTGAGGCCCAAACCAAACCGTATCTCCTTCATTTACATTAGCCACATCTACAGATTGCCATCCTGCATTATTGATGTTTGTATACGGCACGACATTACAAGTAAGATCTCGTACAGTTACCGTCAATATTTCTGTAGTACTTGCTCCATTTGGAGCGGTCGCAACCGCTCTTAACGTATACGAACCTGCTGCCAGATTTAATAATGCGGCATCTTCTTGATTTACATTTTCTGTACCCCACTCATACGGAGCACCTCCTTCTTGTCTTATAAAAGTATCGTTTAGATATAACCTAATATTAGCAACACTTCCACTGGTTACACTTACTTCAACACCTAAATCATCACCTGCTTCGAGCTGTGTGTTTGTGGGACTGGTAAAAGCAATTTTTGGTGAATTATCACAAGGGGCATCTGATGCATTAGGACCGTGAATATAATCGATAAATGTATGCCTATTTGCATTAGGGTCCGGAGGAAAATCGAGACGAATTTGTGTAATCGTTTTACCCATCCAGGTATTGAGATTACTCATATCAAATACCATTTCTTCGAAAACATTTGTTGCAGCCGGTGTAACCGTAACTGACCTGTTTGCTGAGAAACCTGGTTGATCGGTAGTGCTCCAAAATAACTGAAATGCTCCAGCAGCTTCAGACCTTGCTCTTATTCTTAATTGAGGTACTTGGTTACCTTGAAATTTCAGGCTGTTTCTAACAATATATGGATCGTTAGAATTATCTGCTCTAATTAACCAATATTCTTCACTACTTGTGTTTGCTGCCGCAGTGTTGAAACGTTGAAAGTTTTCTGAACTTCGATTAAACCCAAAATTGAGATCTGAAGCATTGTTAGGATTTCCACAAGTTTCGGTTTCAACAATATCTGGTCTACCGTCACCATCACTGTCTGCAGCGGTTTCTCCTTCGAGATCATTTGTGGTACAAGGAAGTGAAGAAGGTTGAAAGCTTCCATTATTGTCCCAATTGAAGAATATATTTACCCTGTCATCACCGCCAATAGCTCTGAATTTTACATATACATCTCCGTTACCGGCAATAAAATATGCGTTATCTGTCGCATTTTCTACGGCTGCTATAGAGTTTACTCTTGGCAGGTTAAAATTATGTCCTCTTGCTCTGAAATTACCCAGTTTACCTAGACCTTTGAAGCGTGCATATCCCATATCTCCCGCATCTCCTCGATTCCAGATTAGATGTATGCTTTTGTTAGAAGGAGCTCTATCCATATAATATGTATACATAAAGCCTTCGTTTACAATCATTGGAAACTTATAGGTTCCGGATGAGCTGCTTCCGGATTCATAAAAACAAACGTCCTCGGTTCCGGGCTTAGAACGAACTATAGATAAACGAACCCCGCTAGAGTTAATCCCGGCAAACCACAATCCTGCAAAATAATAATCTGAACGAGCTGCATTTCTCCATGAAGAATGCCTGTACTCGTGACCATCTGTCAAAAACGGAATATCTCTGATTATTGTGGTATGTGCTTTACCGGTCAATCCTCCATCATAGTCCTTAAAGAACTGCCCGATTTTTCTTGCACGTGTAGCATCTGTATTAGGTAAAGGAAAAAATCTAAATGGAAAAGGTTCAGAAAAACCTTTGGTTGTACCACGGAATGTAGGATTAAAATTCTCTGTTGCACCACCACCGGTGATTTGTTTGATCATTTCCGAATTAGAACGGTTCCATCCTTCAAAATGACAATTTATGTGTCTACCTGGCCCGTCATAAAACCTAAAAAATTCGCGTACTCCATTAAAAACGCCTAAATCCGAGTCTGTGTTAAAAACACTATTCTCGATCGTAAGATCTCCCGCTAACATAGTCACTGTTTTATTATCACTAAATACACAGTCGTAGAATACAGTGTTCTCATTTTTTCCTCCTACTCCTAAACCACAATACAATGCCTGATCATTACCGTAAAACAAACCTCCTTTAATGAGTTGTCTACCATTAACATCCCAACCCCAATTTGCTTTAATAGAATGATCCGGGTTCAAACGGTCAAAAACATCCCATCCTGTCATACATGTATGCGCTACAAAACCTTCAAATCTTCCTAATGGTTCACGATGAGGATTGATACCTTGATAATAAGGTATATCGCCAGATACAAATAAAGGCGATTCTGGAAAAGCGAACCAAAAACCAGTTCCTTCAGTTCCTGCTGCTACATTATTTTCGAAATAATTATTTGGATTTGTGATCCAATAAGAGGCCGGTGTTCTATTTTGTGGAGCATTAAACTGATTGTCAGAAGGTGTTAATTCTTCTCCTGCTCTTGGTCGTCTTGTTACGGCCATTACGTTATTCTTTATCGTATTAAAACGTTCGCCACCATCTTCCAGAAATATACCGTGGCCAATATGATCATATGCAAAAACACCATCTACAGTAATATAATCAGTTCCATGAATGGTTACTGCACGATTAAAAGATTTATGAATACTTGTATTTCTTAAATAACTTCCTTGAGCTTTATCCTCATTTAAGTGCCAATGAAAAGGGTAACGCCCTTGAATAGATTTTTGTCCCATTTTGAACAATTCAATATTTTCTACGTGTGCTGTAGAATTTTTCATCATCATCATATGACCTCCATAACCACGGTTGTTGTCATTTTCATCTCCCTGAATTTTAATATAGTGAGATAATAAACCTACTTCTCCTTGTATATTAGCAGTCCAGGTCTTTCCGTCACGAGCTCTTGTAAAGGATTTAGAACCTCCGATATGGGTGTATTGCAAAGGGCTTGTCAAAGTAATAGTTCTTCTATCTCCACTGATAGACTGAATTTCTACTTGGTCTACTTGTTCCCATTGTTTTCCATTATTAGTCGCTAATCCGGTTGCGGTCAATGCTATAACATCACCCACTTCCCAATTCACCGCTTCTTTTAATGTAATTTGTCTACTTCCTGCATTGGCGGTCTGGGATAGATTTGTCCAGCTCATTTTTTTCTTTCCGTGCATCTCGAGACGGCCACCACTCATTACCATAATTCCTTTTCGAGAAGAAGGAGCATTGGCAACTTTGTTTCCCGTAAGTGTGATTTGGCATCTTACGCCACCAGGTCCTTTGTCAGCAACATAAGGCTGATTTTCTGTGCCGATTTCCATCAGACCTCCATTGGTGACTACAATGCTTCTTGCCCTCAGCTCGATCCAAGCGCCTCCCGGCTGCCAATTAACAGCACTAAGCTTTCCTTCTACACGAATATCACGCGCTCGACACGTACCGAGCATGATAAGATTAATACCTTGAGGAATGATCACATCATCATTTGCTGTAGGTAATGTACCATTTGGCCAAAGGGATGGACTATTCCATTGGCCTGATCTTATGGGGCTTATAGTAGCTAAACTTGTAGGAGGAACACAATCATAAGATGATGTTACAATAGGTTTTGGTTTCTTTCTGTCTAATGCAAAGAGATCATTAGCAGAAAATAAGAGAAATACAGTTAAAACCAGAGTGACTAAATACTTAAGTCGTTCCCGATAATTTAACTTGTTGAGTTTTGTTAGTTTTTTCATAATTGAGTTCGATTTGGTTTGAATACTAGGTTTGTAAAAGAGTATAAACTCAATAGCTGTCCTAAAGACTGTTTGTATCTTGAGATTATACCATACTGGAAAGCTTTACAGCTTATTTTAGTCCTTTTTTAAAATCATATTTTAATATTTAAATTCAGCATAAAACATTTTTATGACGATGAAAATCGCCAAAAAGCGCAAACACAATAGTTGCTTTTTAAATATTAAAGACTAAGGGAAGAAATATTTTTAATGTAGTAAACGAATATGATCGTTTACCTTTTTTCACAACATTTTTAAAACAAATACTATCATATGTTATATCATTAAGCTATACATATATCCCAATATTATTTGTTTAGTACATTGTAAAAAATCATATTAAAGAAATGTCTGGATCTTCTTAAAATACGACTAAGCAATATTAACGAAATTATTAATTTTGCACATATTGAATTAATGAATAATATATATAATTATATGATAATCAGTATTTTAAAATATAGTTTTTAAGATTTTTTATAGATTATTTTAAAAACTATTCTCACAAAATTTTGCAATTGGATAATATAGTATTATCAGAAACAATTAAAAACTTCTTTTATACCTACCATTGTTATTTATTGAAATTTTAAAACCAGGATACTTAATTAATTTATTAAGACATCCTGGTCTGTATTAATGTGAATTCTACTTCTTTACAAATAGTAAAGATTCCTTAAATCTTACTGATTTTATTAATAAAATATAAGATCCGGATGGTAGCTCTGAAACCTCTAAAGTTTCTGATTCATTTTTGGTACTTATCTCTTTTACTATACGACCGTCAATACCTACTATTTGCAATGTTTTCAATTCTGAAGACATTCCGGAGATTGTCAATGACGATTGTAAAACCGGATTTGGAAATGCTTTGATTTGTAGCAAATCGTTTTCCGGGCTTTGGCGATTACAATTAGGTGCTGTATCAGAATTACTGAAATAAATAGTGAAATCTTTTGTTTTAGAAACCAACACAAAATTATCACCATCTCTTGCTACCCAATACGATCCGTCTAACCCTTCAAATCCTGTATTGTTTAACGTAACTTCTGGTTGTGCATTCTGTAACTGGAAAGTCATTGTATCGCTAAAATCAACATACCAGGAAGGAGATCCGTTATTCGTATTGATTGCGAATTGATATAAGCCATTGTACTGTGGATCCCAGTTAATAGTAAACTTCCTTAAATTCCCTAATTTCGGTCCATCATTGCCTAAAACGTGTACATTATTGTACTCTACCTTATCCATCGCAACCAATCCTGCGTTTGCAGGTGTTCCGAAACCACAACTGTTAGGCCCTCCACCACTATCATCTTTTATAATTACAATTCTTGATACTTCTGTAGATAATCCTTCTGTATCAAAAGCTCTAGCTCCTACAGTATAAGTTCCCGCTACAGTTGGTGTCCAGGTTACGCTATACGGTGCTGTACGATCTTGTTTAAAGTAACCTCCATTGATCTTAAAGTTTACTTTTTCCAGATTTCCATCAGGATCTGAGGCATTTGCACTTAAATTAATAGTTTGTCCTAATTCAAATTCCTGATTCTCCTGAGAAGGGTTGGTCAAAGAAACCTGTGGTGCCTGATTACCGGAAGCTCCGTTTACCGTTAAAGTAAATGATTTACTGGTTTTAGCTCCGTCATTATCCGTTGCTTCAGCTCTAAATGTATGAGTTCCCACTGAAAGGTTTAAAAGTTCCGAAGCGTTTTCACCCATTCCCCATTCGTAGGGCGCAATACTTTCCTGACGAATTAAGTTTCCGTCTACAAATAACTTTACGTTGCTTACAGTACCATCACTGTCTGATGCATTCACTGTTACTTCAAAAGTAGTATATCCTTCTTGTACTGCAGTATTTCCTGTTGGGGAAGCGAAAGAGACGGTAGGAGGTTCATTTTCGGTTGGATTAGAATCGTTTTTAGTAATTACAATTACCCAATCCTGACCTCCATTACTAGGAGCGTTTCCTAGAGACCTGTTTCCTCCTCCATTTATACTGGTTACAGAACCATTCTTTAAGTTACCTCCATTACGAGGATCATACCACTTTACCGTATAAGCGCCACTTTGACCATTAAGATTCAGATTTGTGGATCCACCGTTTTTAAGATATATTACGTAAGCTTCACCTTGTTTTGCATAACAATAATCATTACTATTCGATGATAGCGAGTTGTTATTTTGCATTTGTGTCAACGGAAGATCTGTAATATCAAAAAAACGAATCGCGTGTCGAGCATAATCCCACCATTTATCGCGACTTCTAAAATCTTGTAGTGATAAATCCGAATGTGCATTCTGATATCCAAAATACCATTCGTTACCCCATCCACCTGCAAGCAATGTTCCCCACAGTGCATTTTTTCTTCCGTCTGTGTGAGAATTTGCAGCATTGTTATCGGGTCGTATCGCGTGTTGTGCATCTCCCGGCTCATCGCAAGCTACTGCCCATTTTTTACCGGAACTTCTAGATTTATCGATTCCTTCTTTTACTCTACTGAAAACATTGGTAAAATCAGATTTATTGGTCTGAAGTGAAAATCCGGTAAGCCTTGATTGATTACCGGTAAGATAGTCAGGAAAATTATTTGGATATTTATGAATCACTACGTGGTGGCGATACGGATCATTTTTGTAAAAATATTCTGCCATGGCTCTTTCCTGAGTGGCTGATTGATTAGAAGATTGCGGTCCGCCTCCATTTTCTTCTCCTAGGTTCCAGTTCAATGCCAAATTATGCCCAAATCTTGCTATCAGTTCGCGATAATATAATTTACGTTGTGTTCCTGTATTTCCATTATCTAATAATGTCTCATTTTCTGTCTCTTGTGTTTTAAAATGTGCAAAAATTCCATTATTCTGCATATGCTCAATCACGATTGCCCATTGTGCCATTTTAGAAACATCCATTCGTGTTCTTTGATTGTCTGAGATATACGGATAAACGTTTTTATCATCTCCATTAATATTCATCGTTAAAAAAGACATAGAATTTAACCCTTCGCTAGCAATATAATTTACTGCTCCAATCAACCCTTTACCTTTACCACTTTTCCAAGTTGGGTCTCCACTGTTCCAATCATTTTTGTGAGGATTAAAGTTTTTTCTTCTATTACCTGCATTGGGTGTATTATCAAAATCATCATATGCAAATAAATTCTCTGGAGAATCAGGTCCTTGTTTGATCATATACTCCCCAGTTTCTGCAAATCGCAAATAATGTTCTCCAACATACTGCAGGCGACCTTTTGCTCTAAAATCTCTACCTGATTTATTCGATGTACTTACATTGAATGAACCCGTTTCACCATTCATAAACCCGGCATTGGTTCCTGCATTCGTTCCATCATTAACGGCTACGTTACTACCTTTTCTGAAAGAAACACTATAATTCCAGGTACCGGTTTTATCAGGAGCAAAATGAGCCCTCCATTTGTTTCCACTAGATGCAGAGGTTTGCGCTGCATTTCCATCTGCTGCATAATAACCAGGAACCACGTAAGACGGGGAACCACTTTGATGGGTAAAGGTCACATTCAACCTATAATTTAAAAAAGGATTATCTCCAGCAGTTTCCGAAGTATTAGGTCCATCAAATGTTAATGTGATATTATGCCATTTTCTCAGTTCGCCTGTGATCGAAGCACTGCCGTTATTACCTCCACCACCATCTCCATCACAGGTGGTTTCGTTTAGAGATAAGTTTGTGGCATTCGCACTTGTTCTATTTAGTGTAACCCGATCTAATATGTGATGTTTTGATCGACCCGATATTAACATTGTATAGACACCCGGTGTATCAAACTCTACAAAGATATCGTGAGGATCGTTATCACTTGTTTTTGTGGCCCAGGTCCAATTTGTAGTTCCTGTAGAATACACTTTAAGATATCCTTCTCCGCTTGCTCCTTCAGGGTTAGGAGTTTGACCAGATCCTTTAGGATATACTCGTTCATTCCCTTTTTGACCATAAAATTCGTCGGCATCAGGAAATTTTAACCAAGTGTCATTTGCTTCAGTTGGACTATCTCCTTCACCAACTTTTGATCTCCAAAGAAACTCATATCGTCCTGCGGTATTGATCTTAATCTTTGTGTTAATCACTCCATTACCAGGGTCATTAAAATGATCGGGGCCTGTCCACTCTATGTAACCACTTCCTGTAAAACCTGAAATGGCACTCTTTTTTTTCCAATTTCCCGGTACGGATAGATTTTCTGCTTCAATGATAACCAATCCGTTTTTCTCTTCATAGGCAACATCGCAATTATCTCCGCCACCCCCAGAACCGTTTACTGTAAAACTTTTAGTATCTTCATCTGTTGCGCCATCATTATCGGTTACAACTACTTTAACCGTATAATTTCCTGCTTGCACGTTTGATATTTGATGAGGTGTGTAATTTGCCCCATCAGTATCTACTAAGGTTCCGTTAACAAAAACCTGGTGTTGGGTAATAGTTCCATCAGAATCATTAGCATTAATATTGACACCAATATTAGCTCCTACAGAATAGGAATTATTAATTCCTGTTATGGATACAGAAGGACTATTGTTAACGAAGTTATTAAAATACAATTCCGTTTTAACAATATTGGTTTCATCAATAAATTTTTCTCCTGCAATACTGGTAAAACTAGTCCAGAAGAGTAATAGATTAGACACAAGGAATGCTTTTATTCCATTTGTGCATTTAAAGCGATTTTTCATAATTGTGTGTGTTATATTTATGGTTAATAATTATTGTTTAGTAAATAATATCGCCTTTCTGGATTTTAAGCTTTTCACAATAAGGATATAGGATCCTGTGGATAAATGAGTCACATTTAATTGTGCTTTGTTCGAGGTTTCTGTTTGACTATAGATTGTTTTTCCAAACATATCAGTGATCTCGATTGTTGAAAGTCCCTCTTTCATTCCTGAAATATTTAGAATATTGTTATTAACAGGATTTGGGAAAGCTATTATTGCAGTTTCTTTTGACACCTCTGCATCATTGCTTCTGTCTCTACAAGAGACTTGTTCTGATGAATTACTGAAATACAGTGCAAAATCTTTTGTTTTAGATACCATTATAAAATCATCTCCGTTTCTGGTAACCCAGTAAGAGCCATCTAGTCCTGCAAAACCGGTATTATTTAGAGTTACTTCAGGGTTTGCATTTTTTAGCTGAAAAGTCATGGTGTTTTTAAAATCGACATACCAGTCTGGAGATCCGTCTGTAGTATTTATTGCAAATTGATATAAACCATTATGTTGTGGGTTCCAGTTGATCGAAAGCTCCTTGAAGTTATCCAGATTTGGGCCACCATTCCCCAAAATGTATACCTTAGAGTAAGAGATATTATTCATCGCACTAAGACCCGTATTTATTGGAGTACCAAACGAACAATTATTTACACTGTTCATATTTGTACCATTAACTGTTAAGGTAAATGTGGCTTGACCTTGTTTTCCTTCATTATCCGTAGCTATTGCCTTAAACGTATGTACCCCGGCAGAACGATTATTTACTTCTTGTGGATTGGGTGAACGATCGTGTCCCCACTCGTAAGGAGCAAAACTCTCTTGTCGGATCAACTCATTATTGATATACAATTTTACATTCGAAATACTACCATCTGGATCTGAAGCATTAACTCTTACCACAAGATCATATCCTTCTTGAGCGGTAATATTTCCGGAAGGAGTAGCAAATGAGATTTGTGGAGCTTGATTACTTGTTTCCTCATTAATAATTACCGTCCTGGATACTTCGGTAGAAAGTCCTTCTTGACCCTCTTCAAAAGCTCTTGCCCCTATGGTGTAAGTTCCTGCCACTGTAGGTGTCCAGGTTACACTATAAGGAGCTGTACGATCTAGTCTGAAGAAACTTCCATTGATTTTAAAGTTTACTCTGTCTACGTTGCCTTCTTGATCAGAAGCAGTTGCTCTTAGCGTAATAGTTTCGCCTAAAGTAAATTCTTGATTATTTTCAGATGGATTCGTCAAAGAAACAACAGGTGACTGATTATTTATTTCTTCCTTAATAATTACTGTTCTGGATACCTCTGTAGAAAGTCCTTCCTGACCCTCTTCAAAAGCTCTTGCCCCTATGATATAAGTTCCTGCCGCTGTAGGTGTCCAGGTTATACTATAAGGAGCTGTACGGTCTTGTCTGAAGAAACTACCATTGATTTTAAAGTTTACTCTATCTACACTACCTTCTTGATCAGAAGCATTTGCACGAAGTGTAATAGTTTCACCTAAAGTATACTCTTGATTGTTTTCTGACGGGTTTGTCAAAGAAACCGTTGGAGGATTATTTTCAGAATTAATACCCAGATCGTATATCTGAAGATAAATAGGCTGTGCGCTTCCTGTTTTGTTCTCCATTAAATAATAGTACAATCTACCGTCTTTTATATGAACTACTCCATGTTTAAAAGTTCTCCCGGAATTCGTAGTATATAAGGTTTCCCAATTATTGGTTCCGGCGTCAGCCCTATAAATAACCGGCCGCCCTGATCTTAGTCCTACCATGTAAACATCGTTTTCTATACTATGAAAATCTCCTCCTGGAAAGTTGGTAGTAGTTCTAAAATTAGCTTCTCCAGCCTTCTTGTAGGTATGGACATTTCTGGACCCGTTGCTTCCTGTAACGGTTGTTCTAAAATGGATACTTCCGTCTTTGGTCACTGTCCAATCGGCTCCGCTTGTTATTCTAACAGAATTCGCTCCGGAAGAATTGACTTCATTACCTGGTTCAGAAATAAATATCTCTTCCGGATCAATTAATGGAGTAGCCACCCTTCTATTCTTATGATCTCTCCAATCGGATATATCCGTTGAATTATTTGCGTATGCATAATAAAATCCGCTATTTAGAGAAAATTTATCGTTGTTAATACTTTTTCTTGTATGAAAACCAACGTGCATTTTACCATTGATAAACTTAAAATCTCCATAAAGTCCCCAATTATAATTTATGCCTTTGCTTCTGGCATCCAATACATTAAAATCTTTAAAACTACTCCAGGATGTACCATTATATTTGGCGGTCATATATTTTCCATTGGTATGTCCTCCTTCGCGCATGGATACGAAAAGATCCCCTGCTTCATTATTGAAAAATTTTGGATACGTTAATCCTTCATAGTTATCTCCACTTTTTAGATATAACCGTTTTGGGAAGAATTTATCTAACGTAAATTCACTATCCGGTAAGGTCGCCACGTTTTTCTTTGAGTAACTATATCTGAAATAATCATTACTTAAACTCCCATTAGATGGTCGATTTCTTGAATATGCGTGCATATCATACAATAAATGTACGGTTCCGTCTACTGGAGCAACACCAACGGCTATCGTATTATGTGATTCTCCTATATGAGGTCGATTCTGAAAGCCTGTATGCCTATGTGGAAACTGAATAGTTACTGTTTTTTTGGTTATTGTATTGTATCTTGAAAGCATCACATGTCTATCGCTTTCTCCTCCTTTATACCAAGTCATAAACACATATTCGTTATGTTTATAAATACAATCGCCGTGCGGAGTAATTTTTCTTCCAAATGCATAATCATATTTTGCTCTATTAGGAAATGTTAGTCTTTCACTTTCCGGAACTTTTGACCCGTCAAAATATAGGCCACTATCCGAAATTTTTACCTCTTCAATTAATTCTACCTGCGCCGTCCCTGAGAGGCCAAAAAAGAATAATGACATACATAAAAGGAGCCTTGAGATCTTTATGTTTTCTATAATATAATTTTTCATTAGTTTGTTGAGTTTGTTAGTTAGATATGTGATTATTGTTTCGTAAACAACATTGCCTTTCTGGATTTTAAACTTTTTACAATAAGTATGTAAGATCCTGTAGATAGGTTAGATAGGTTTATTTGAGCACTATTAGATGTTTCTGTTTGATGATAAATCACTTTTCCAAACATATCTGCGATCTCGATAGTTGTAAGCCCATTTTTCAGACCTGAAACATTTAAAATATTATCATTTACCGGATTAGGAAAAGCAATTATATTAAGTTCTTTTGTGACCTCTGCTTCATTGCTTCTGTCGCTACAAGATGCCTGTTGTGATGAATTACTGAAATACAAGGTGAAATCTTTTGTTTTGGAAACCATTATAAAATCATCTCCATTTCTGGTAACCCAATAGGATCCATCCAGTCCTGCAAAACCAGTATTATTTAAAGTTACTTCAGGGTTTGCATTTCTTAGCTGAAAAGTCATCGTGTTTTTAAAATCAACATACCAATTAGGGGATCCGTTAGACGTATTAAAAGCAAATTGGTATAAACCGTTGTATTGCGGATCCCAATTAATCGTCAATTTCCTAAAATTGCTTAGGCTTGGACCGCCGTTACCTAAAATGTAAACATTAGAATATGTTACTTTATCCATTGCAGATATACCACTATTTGCCGGAGTGCCAAATGAGCAATCATTTCCTCCTCCTGTATCCAAACTTTGCACTGTTAGGGTAAATCTCGCTTCGCTCTGTAATCCTTTATCATCTGTAGCTACCGCTTTAAAAGTATATACTCCGGCGCTACGGCCATTGACTTCTTGTGGATTAGGAGATCCATCGTGACCCCATTCATAAGGCGCTAAAATTTCTTGTCGGATTAATTCGTTATTGATATATAGTTTTACATTAGAAATACTTCCGTCAGGATCACTGGCATTTGCTCTCACTATAAGATCATATCCTTCTTGTACGGTAATATTACCTGATGGGTTGGCAAATGAGATTTGCGGAGCTTGATTGTTATTTTCTCCAGTAACAGATAGTGTAAAGGTTTTGCTTGTTTTTGCTCCTTCATTATCTGTTGCTTCGGCTTTAATTTTGTGTTGTCCTACAGAAAGACCTAAAAGTTCTGCACTATTATTACCGATTCCCCATTCATAAGGGGCAAGATTTTCCTGGCGAATTAAATTCCCATCAACATATAGCTTTACATTAGTTATAGAACCATCATTATCTGAAGCATTTACAGTTACTTCAAAATTTGTATATCCTTCTGGTATTGAAGTATTTCCTGTTGGTGAGGCAAAAGATACTAAAGGTGGTTGATTACCTGGATTATTCTCGCGAACTGTTAACGTAAAGGACTTTTCTGCTGTTTTTCCTTTATTATCGGTTGCGACTGCCTTTACGATATAAGTCCCTTGTGTTCTACCATTAAGTTCATTCGGATTGGGTGAGCTATCCTGTCCCCATTCGTAAGGAGCTCCATTTTCTTGTCTTATAAACTCATTGTTTATATATAATTTTACGTTAGAGACACTACCATCAGGATCGCTGGCATCTACCTCAACGCTCAAATCATAACCTTCATCAACCGTAAGATCACCTACTGGGTTTTTAAAAGAAACCAACGGTCCTTGATTCGATACAGGAGTAAACCCAAGGTCTATTACAATATGATGTAATGGTCTTTTATCGGTCTCCTTTTTTTCATTAGCCACGATATATATTTTTCCTTCGTAATATGCATGTTCCATAATATCAAAGGTTTCTTGCGCATCGTAAACATAATCTGTGCGCCAATTACTTGCGTTCTCTGGGGTACTTCTTACTCTTATATTACCGCCAGACATCTCTACGCCATATACTCTACCACCTGCTGCAAAACTTACCCTTGTGCCGTTATTTCCTTTTTTAAAGGTATTTGATCCGGCTGATTTGTAGTAATGTACCGTACCTTGTCCTGGAACCCTGTTTGCAAAATGCACAGCGCCACTTTCCGTTACTGCAAAACTTGGTGCAGATGTCATACCATTAGAATTGTTAGGTAAAGGTTCTGCTATCTTATAATCATTCATAGATGTAAGTGGTATAGGATTGCTTTTATTATCTATAGCCATCCAGTTTTCATTTCCTCTTTGCCCTCCTTCAGCAAAATAAAAGCCTTGATTAAATTCTATTGGGTTATTCTGTATTCGTAAAGAACCTCCTAGGTACATTTTACCATATTGGTATTTAAGACCTCCGTAAAGATTGAATGTTGGATTCGGATCTCTGCCGTTTATAATTTTATAACTTTTAGACCAGGTATTACCATCGTAATAAGCCATCATCAAATTTCCTCTTCTAGTTCCACCAATCCTATAATTAAGCATCAGTTCTCCGGCATCATTCATACTAAAATTAGGGTAGGTAAAACTGTTGATTACCTCATCCGATCTTAAGTAATTTGTTCGTTGATTAAAGTTGCTAAGCTTAAATTCTGAGTCTGGTGCAAATGCAATATTTTTCTTAGACATTCTGAAATTTAACTCTCCAGCATGTGTATCATAAGCTAAGTGTACGGTTCCATCTTTTTCCGAAACTCCAACAGAGGTAGTTCTATGTGAATTCCCACCGGGGCTATTGGCATAATTAATTCCGTTATATGTACTCGTATACAATGTATTTTTGTCAGGAAACTGAATGGTCACCCAATTATTTGATCCAATTTTCCTTCTGGAGAGCATTAGATTTCGGTCTTGCATTCCTCCTTTGTACCAGGTAAAGAAAACATATCCAT
Organism: Aquimarina besae; assembly: GCF_042434905.1. Classification (NCBI taxonomy): domain Bacteria; kingdom Pseudomonadati; phylum Bacteroidota; class Flavobacteriia; order Flavobacteriales; family Flavobacteriaceae; genus Aquimarina; species Aquimarina besae. The sequence goes on along the minus strand of NZ_CP170199.1, from coordinate 1,296,824 downwards.
TTACAACTTTTATACAATCGCCTTTTGGTGTTATATTTCGATTAAAAAGAGCAACGGGCCTACTGGGATCACTATACCAGAAATGAAGCCCGTTCATATTCATTTTTTGATGTGATTCTAGCTTTACCTGTTGAGCAAAACTGAAGTTCAGAGTCAAGAATAATAGAATCAATAATGATTTGAGTATTCTTTTTGTTTGTAGTGTTTTTGTTGTTTTCATCTTTCGAACATTAATAAGCCTATGGCTTTATTGTTTTAGTGCTTCAAAAACTTTAGAGTGGTAGTCTGTTTGTTAGAGGTTCTGATTTTCAGGAAGTATATCCCTGTAGGAATATGGTTAAGAGATAACACCATACTTGTATTTTTAGAATCATTGTTTTTCTCCATTATCTTTTTCCCTTGAAAATCGTAAATACCAATACTATAAGTTCCTTTGGGAAGCTGAGATAAATTTAGATCGCCTATCACTGGGTTTGGAAAAGCAACTATATAAGCTTCTTTTAGCTCCTCTGTATCATTGCTTCTGTTGCTACAAGATGCTTGTTGTGGTGAATTACTGAAATACAAAGTGAAATCTTTTGTTTTAGATACCATTATAAAATTTGCACCGTCTCTGGCAACCCAGTAAGATCCATCTAATCCCCCAAAACCTGTATTGTTCAGTGTTACTTCAGGATTTGCATTTTTAAGCTGATATGTCATATTATTTTTGAAATCAACATACCAATTCGGAGATCCATTAGAAGTATTAAAAGCAAACTGATACAAACCGTTATATTGAGGACTCCAATTGATCGTAAATTTTCTAAAATTGCTTAGGCTTGGACCTCCGCTACCTAAAACGTGGACGTTAGAATACGTCACTTTATCCATTGCAGGGATTCCGCTATTTACCGGAGTTCCATAAGAACAATTATTTCCGTTACCTCCACCGCCTGTATCTGTACTCTGTACTGTTAGTGTGAAAGTTGCCTGACCGGTCTTCCCTTCATTATCTGTCGCCACTGCTTTTACGATATATGTTCCTGCCGAACGTCCGTTCACTTCCTGTGGGTTTGGCGAACCCTCATGCCCCCACTCATAAGGTGCATAACTTTCTTGTCGAATCAGCTCGTTATTGATATATAATTTTACGTTTTCAACACTGCCGTCTGGATCATTAGCATTAACTTCAACGTTTAAATCATAGCCTTCATCTACCGTAATATTTCCTGTAGGAGTTTTAAAAGATACTAGAGGTTTACTATTTTCATTGTTTGATGGTCTGGTCGTAAATGTAATTAGTTGTAAACCACTATTATTATTTACTGCTAGTGTATATATTTTATTATCTATTAAAACACTATTTGTAACATTGATATATCCGCCTGAAATATTTGCTACTTCTTTCCACGAAGTCCACTGATTATCATTTAAGCTTGAAGAAATTACTACAATATTTCCTCCTTTTCTTCGGAAAAGGTATAAGGTGTTGGTGGTACGATCACAGTACAGTTTTGGTCTGGATCCATTGTTAGCAATAATTTCGGTAGTCCAATTAGAAGCTCCTTTTGTATTATGCAACCAATAGTAATTTTTGTTATTCCTATTATAATAAACAATATGAGAGTTACCTTTTCCATCAATAGCCATGGCGTTTTGATTAATCAATCCCTGGCCCGTATTGATCGTCTTTATCTTCACGGGCCTGTTCAGATTTATTTTTGAGCTATTAGCACCTGAGGTTCCAACCACATTATTCTTATCGTTTTTCCAGGTTAAACCATTATCATCAGAATATGCAAACATGATATCATGATTGGATTGCACTGTTGTGTTTTCTCTCCAGTTCCAACTAATGAATAATCTTCCATTATGAGATTGAATATCATTGAAATAAGCATTTCTATTCTGGTCTCCTTCATAAACACCAGTTTTTCCGTCAATAACTTTTATTTGATCACTCCATGTTTGATTTGAGGCATTATATTGATGCACAAAGCTGTCTCCATTGCCGCTTCCTCCGGTTCTGTAAAAAAATAGTAATTGATCATTTTTACCCAGTATTAGCCTTGGGTATGTTACTCGTGGAATACTTTTATTCGTTTTGAGGTAATTTCTATTGGTACTAAAGAGATCCTTGGACCATTGAGCATTAGAAACGGTTGCAGCATTGGGGACAGAGATTCTATACTGCAATTTGTCGGCGTGCATATCAAAAGCTAAGTGCACCGTTTTATCTATAGGAGACACTTGTACATTCGGAGTATTGTGGGTATCCCAAGTGCCCTGCCAAGTGCTATCCAGAATATCATTAAACGTGATAATTTTCCATCCATCGATACCGTAATTATTACTTCTTGCCAGTCTTAGTTTTCTAGTATTTTTATCATAAAATGCCATAAAAACGAAGTTTTCGTAAATAGCGATAGCATTTTGTTGTGTAGCTTCCCCAACCACTGCAACTTCAGCGAGACAGCTATTGGTAACATTTTTGATAGTATGAGTAAGCGTCTGACCGGTAGAAAAAAAACTGATCAAATACAGTAATGGTATAATGATTTTTTTCATTATGTGGTGAGTTTGTTAGTTAGTTAGTTTAGAATAGTAAAAAGTGTTCGTAATCCTAAATATAGAACTACGTTCAATGAGATTTCTATTTTACACATAGATCGATAGTCGTTTGTTATCGATCTATGTGTAATGGTTCGGTTCTCTTTTTTTGACCTACAATCCTTACTTTCTATTTAATAAATAGTAAGGATTGTTTCGAGTTCTTACTTCTGCTAATCAATAGATATGGACCAGAGGGAAGTTCGGAGATGTCCATAGTTTCTGTAGCATTATTAGTATTTAGTTCTTTTATAACTCTTCCTTGAAGATCTACTACTTGTAACACTTTTTGTTTTGCAGATAATCCAACAATATTAAGAACATTTCCTTGTACCGGATTTGGATATACCAACATAGTGTCATCACCTTTTTCAATCTCTGGTGCCCGATTACATCCAGGAGCAGAAGATGAATTGCTAAAGTATAATGTGAAATCTTTGGTTTTAGACACCATTATAAAATTTGCACCGTCTCTGGCAACCCAGTAAGATCCATCTAATCCCCCAAAACCTGTATTGTTCAGTGTTACTTCAGGATTTGCATTTTTAAGCTGATATGTCATATTATTTTTGAAATCAACATACCAATTCGGAGATCCATTAGAAGTATTAAAAGCAAACTGATACAAACCGTTATATTGAGGACTCCAATTGATCGTAAATTTTCTAAAATTGCTTAGGCTTGGACCTCCGCTACCTAAAACGTGGACGTTAGAATACGTCACTTTATCCATTGCAGGGATTCCGCTATTTACCGGAGTTCCATAAGAACAATTATTTCCGTTACCTCCACCGCCTGTATCTGTACTCTGTACTGTTAGTGTGAAAGTTGCCTGACCGGTCTTCCCTTCATTATCTGTCGCCACTGCTTTTACGATATATGTTCCTGCCGAACGTCCGTTCACTTCCTGTGGGTTTGGCGAACCCTCATGCCCCCACTCATAAGGTGCATAACTTTCTTGTCGAATCAGCTCGTTATTGATATATAATTTTACGTTAGAAATACTACCATCAGAATCCGAAGCATTTGCTCGTACCACAAGGTCATACCCTTCTTGAACTGTTATATTGCCAGACGGAGTCGCAAAAGAGACGTTTGGAGCTTGATTACTTGTTTGTGAACTTACTGTAAAATTCCTGGTGGCTGATGCTGTAGCATTATCATTATCGGTTACTGTAACTTTAACCTGATAGTTTCCAGGTTGAGCATTTTGGATGATGTGTGCAGAATAGTTACTACCATCAGTATCTACCAGAGTACCGTTAACAAAAACCTCATGTTTCGTAATACTACCATCCGAATCACTGGCATTGATGTTTACAGGGATATTATCTCCTTGTGTATAATTACTATTAGCATTGGGACTGGTAATAGAAACAGAAGGAGGTGTATTATTTCCTCCACCTGTCGAAACACCAGATGGTGTAGCAGAAGCCAAATCCTTGGCAATTCTCATTTCGTCATAATACGTACTCACATCAAAGTTGCACGCATTAGAGTTATAAGCCCCCCATTTTGGATACACTACACTACCATCAAAAGTCTTATGATATGCTCTTTTTTTATCTGAAGATAAATTTACCTGATAATCCTGAAATCCTGAATTGGACAAGGTTTGTTTTGTTCCGTTATACCACAATTCTACATATCCTACATCTTTATTCCTGGACATTTTGATTTTAAGCACAAAGCTTACCCAAGTGTTTTCAGGTATAGATTTCGTCCATAAAGTAGTTTTGCGCTTGCTAATAGATCCGCTACAAGAATTCCAGCTTGGATAACAAGGTCCCCATGCACTTAAGGTTAGTTTTCCATTGCCATACCCCATATTAAGAGGATAATTTTGCGTATTGTTTTGGTTACCTGCATCTGTTTTCCACTGCCATACAGCAATCCCACCTGTAATATTAGGAGTTGATTCAATTTTCCACCGCCATCCGTAGTATACGATATCGCCATCCTTTGGAATGTAATTATTTACTGTACCGGTTGTCCTTGCAAATTCTCCTCGTTTTTGTCCCTTAGGCTTACGAATCTTCCATACTTTTCCGTATTGCGAATCGTTTGTAGTTGTGGCTGTAGATGCATTATTTGATTGATTACTACAGTTATCTCCGGCGTTGCCAGAATCAAATCTTCTAAAACTGCTGTTAACACTTTTATTAGGGTCCCCGTACCAAAGAATTTGGCTCTGGGCATAAACTCCAACTAATAAGAATACTACCAGAAAAGTAATATTTCTAATTTTATATCTTTTCATAATTCACGGTAATGTAGTTATATATAGGTTAATTTATCAATCAACCTATATATAACAGATTAGATTATTGTGGCATACACAATCCCTATTTCACGAATAATAAGGATTGTTTCGAGTTCTTACTTCTGCTAATCAATAGATATGGACCAGAGGGAAGTTCGGAGATGTCCATAGTTTCTGTAGCATTATTAGTATTTAGTTCTTTTATAACTCTTCCTTGAAGATCTACTACTTGTAACACTTTTTGTTTTGCAGATAATCCAACAATATTAAGAACATTTCCTTGTACCGGATTTGGATATACCAACATAGTGTCATCACCTTTTTCAATCTCTGGTGCCCGATTACATCCAGGAGCAGAAGATGAATTGCTAAAGTATAATGTGAAATCTTTGGTTTTAGATACCATTACAAAATTTGCACCGTCTCTGGCAACCCAGTAAGATCCATCTAATCCCCCAAAACCTGTATTGTTCAGTGTTACTTCTGGTCTGGCATTTTTAAGTTGATATGTCATATTATTTTTGAAATCAACATACCAATTTGGAGATCCATTTGAAGTATTAAAAGCGAACTGATACAAACCGTTATATTGAGGACTCCAATTGATCGTAAATTTTCTAAAATTACTTAAGCTTGGACCACCGCTACCTAAAACGTGAACGTTAGAATACGTCACTTTATCCATTGCAGGGATTCCGCTATTTACCGGAGTTCCATAAGAACAATTATTTCCGTTACCTCCGCCGCCTGTATCTGTACTCTGTACTGTTAGTGTGAAAGTTGCCTGACCGGTCTTCCCTTCATTATCAGTGGCCACTGCTTTTACGGTATATGTTCCTGCCGAACGTCCGTTCACTTCCTGTGGATTCGGAGAACCCTCATGTCCCCACTCATAAGGTGCATAACTTTCTTGTCGAATCAGCTCGTTATTGATATATAATTTTACGTTAGAAATACTACCATCAGAATCCGAAGCATTTGCTCGTACCACAAGGTCATACCCCTCTTGAACTGTTATATTGCCAGACGGAGTCGCAAAGGAAACGTTTGGAGCTTGATTACTTGTTTCTTCTTTGATGATTACAGTTCTCGAAACTTCTGTAGAAAGCCCTTCTTGTCCTGCTTCAAAAGCTCTAGCACCAATGGTATATGTACCTGCAGAAGTCGGAGTCCAAGTCACACTATACGGAGCTGTTTTATCCTGATCATAATATCCACCGTTTACTTTAAAATTAACTCGGTCTACAGCTCCATCAGGGTCTGATGCGTTTGCCTTTAAAGTAATAGTTTCTCCTAAAGTAAACTCTTGATTATTAGATGATGGATTGGTCAATGCAACTTGGGGTGGTTTGTTCTCATCTCCTCCTCCAGGAGGGTTACCACAGCCTGTCCATACCTTAAAATCATCGAAAAACGTATATTCTGTTCTGGGCGAATGCCAAACCGGATCTGTTCTACTTCCACCACGATAGGTATTCATAATTAAAGCGTTGATTTTTAAGTTACTTTTCCCAGAGTTACGAATCTTGGCGTTATTATCACGATATGTTTCTACTCCGTCAATCCACATGATCACCGTCCCGTTTTTTTGACCCGGAGTGTTCATTTTGATATATTGACGGATGGTATACCACTTGTTATCTTTAAGGTCAGACAAAATTCTTTTTGCATCTCCGCAATCTCCGTCAGCTCTTGCTGATCCATCTTGTTTATCAGCAAAGTAGCTATACAAAATAAGATAAGGCTTTACTGTTTGGGCTCTATTTCTTCTCCACATCAAACGAGCAGACCATCCATCTGAATTGTATTTGCATCCAGATGGTATAGCACCTCTTCCGGTGGTTTCACTATTTACTCCTCTGGTAGATCCCCCTAACCCTGGTAATTTACCACCTGTAGCCCAAAAGAAATTATCATCGAATTTTACTTTGTACTCTAAATAGGCTTCATCTACAGCATCAAAATAAGGATCAAAGAGAAAACCTCCAGATCGACCTGAAGCATCATTTTTTAAATACTGTGCTCGCAAAGTCCCATCGACAATTCTAGTTTCTTGTGGAGTATTTTCTATCAAATTGCTTGCCGCACCAGGTCCTTCTACTCCTCTGTAGGTAGATGCAGTCCATGGCTTTACCTTGTTATTAAAATCGCTCTTTATATCTGCTATAGAGTATCGTCTGTTATTCCAATTATTAAAATCAACATCAATTATAGTATTGCAGTTTTGCGCTGTTACATTTCCAAGTACGAATAAAACGCATAGTAGGAAAAATCCGTTAGTAGTTTTAAGTGTTCTCATTTTGTGTGTGAGTTTTGTTAGTTTCGTTCTTTGTGCTGGTTTTTTAATTTTTGATGAATTTATATCGCTTATTGGTTTTCTTTAGGGATTGTAATTCAACAAAATAGAGTCCTTTAGGCAAAGAAAGAACATCTATAATCATATCCTCCTGTTCGTTGACATTTACGGATTTTATAAGCTGACCATTCACATTATAAACCATAACTTTTTTTACTGATTTATTAATACCTTGGATAAAAATAGCCTCGTGTACAGGATTTGGATAGATTAAAATAGTATCCGTCTCTTTATAAGTAGTATTCGTTCTGTTAAAGCAAGAAGGAGCCTGAACATCATTACTGAAGTATAATGTGAATCCTTCTGTTTTTGATACCATGACAAAACTATCTCCATCTTTGGTTACCCAATAAGAACCATCTAACCCGGATATTCCTGAATTATTGATGGTTATAGAAGGATTTGATTGCCCAAGTGTATGAGTTAGTTTATTTTTTAGATCTACGTAATAAGAAGGAACTCCATTATTAGTATTTATTGCGAATTGATACAATCCATTGTTTCCAGCGCTCCAGTTAATAGTGAATTTTCTGAAATTATTCAGTGAAGGACCATTATCTCCCAGTACGTAAACTTCTGTGAAAGAAATTTTATCAATACTGGAAATACTATTAGCACTCGGTGTATTGAAAGAACAATTGTTACCACCTCCTGAATCTGTATCTTCTTCATTCACGGTAAGCGTAAAGGTAGTTTCAGAAGTTGCACCTTGATTATCTGTAGCTACTGCTTTAAAACTATGTGTGCCGACTGATAAATTATTTAATTCATCCGGATTTGGAGAATTGGCGTGACCCCACTCAAAAGGAGCTGCACTTTCTTGCCTAATTAGATTATTATCTACAAACAGTTTTACATTACTGATACTTCCGTCATTATCTGATGCATTTACTTTTACATAAAGACTATATCCCTCATCTACTGTAATATTATTTGATGGTGTTGCAAACGATACTGTTGGAGTTTGGTTAGTATCACCTCCGTTTCCTCCATCACCGCCATTGTTTCCTGAATCACCAATTCTGTTCTTAGACACTTTGAAATCATCAAAGTATGCATAAACATCTTTAGTAGGCTGAAAAGTCTCATCACTACCTCCAAAAAAAGTGGATAAATAGATAGAGTTAAGATGAATATCACCTTCTCCTGCTTGTCTATAGTCACCATTATTGGTAATATTAAGAGCTAATTGACCATCCAACCAGCCTTTCATAATACCATTATTCTGTCCCGGAGTATTTAATTTATGATACATCTCTACCTGATGCCATTTACCCTTGGTAAACTTTACCTGATCTGGCATAGGTTGCCCATTTGGTTCTGAGTATGGATCGGTAAGGCTCCAGTTTATGGATGATTTATAATCGGGTCGACTGGGTTTTGTGTTGTAATGTACATAAGTCTCTATAAGCCCATCATATCTCCACATTAATCGCAATGACATATTTCGATCTGAAGTCTGATAGGATAAGCCGGGTAATTTTCCGCCAGCTCTGAACTCAAAATCCTCTGGAAAATAAACAAAGTAACTGATATAAAGTTCGTCGTGGTTTTCTCCTGTTTCTTCCCAGAAAACCTTGGTGTGCATTCCACTATCATTCGTTTTTACTTTGCCCTTTGGATATTTAACTTTAAGGACTTTTCCTTTATTCTCGAAAGCCTCGATAAAAACCCTTCCTTCATCTGCTCCTTTACAAAAAGAGACATTTAAGGCATCTCTAATCATATCTCTATCATATTGCCCGGATGGTAAATGATCAAAATCATATTGATATATTAAATCCTGTTGAGCTATTGCTACAGCATTTAATAATAATATCAATACTATACTGAGTAAGTTGTATTTTGTCTTCATAGGATTATTTTTTAACCGTTAGTGTAACCATCAGAAGTTTTGATTTTAAACTTCTGATGGTTTTTGGCTAAGACTAATTACTGTTTTGTAAACAGTATAGATTTTCTAAATTTCAATCCTTTGATAATCAAGACATACATTCCGGATTTAAGATTGGAAACATCCAAGCCTGCTTCTGAGTTTTCAATCGTTTTCTGAAGCACCACTTTTCCTTGCATATCTGCAACTTCTAAAGTTGATTTTTCCTGATTTATACCTGTTACATTTAATATATTATCAGTTACAGGATTTGGATACAGCTTTATGCTAGCTAACTTATCCTCCTCTACAGGATCTTTATTATCGTCACAATTAGGTGGTGTAGTAGAATTGCTAAAATATATTGTAAAACCTCCATTTTTGGATACCATCACAAAATTAGGTCCATCCTTCGCTACCCAATAAGAGCCATCCAATCCAGCAAATCCCGTATTGTTTAAGGTTACTTCTGGTCGCGCGCTATTAAGCTGATAGCTCATCGTATTTTTAAAATCTACATACCAATTCGGAGCACCATTGTTTGTATTAATTGCAAACTGATATAGTCCATTATATTGAGGAGCCCAATTAATTGTGAATTTTCTAAAATTGCTTAAAGCTGGCCCTCCGTTCCCTAAAACATGTACTTCTGAAAAAGATACTTTATCAAATGCAGGTAAAGCATTATTTGTTGGTGTACCAAAGGAACAATCGTTTCCTCCACCGGTGTTTCCACTATTTACTGTAAGTGTAAAAGTAGTTTCTGCTGTAGCTCCCTCGTTGTCTGTGACTACCGCTCTAAATACGTGGTTACCAACTGCTAAACCAGTTGTCTCTGCCGGGTTAGGTGAGGTATTGTGCCCCCATTCATAAGGATCAAAATTTTCTTGTCGTATAAAATTCCCATCAATATATAGTTTTACATTGCTTACAGATCCATCACTATCAGATGCATTTGCTTTGACATAAAGACTACTATACCCCTCATCTACAGTTAGGTTACCAGACGGTGTTTGAAAAGAAATAGCGGGAGGTGTATTGCTTCCTCCGGTATCGCTAGATACAGATATACTTACATTACTTGAGGTTTTGGTTGCTCCATCATTATCTATTGCTCGAGCTGTTAAATTATAATTCCCAGCTTGTGCATTATTAATTGTGTAAGAATAGGGAGCACTATTGTCTTCACCTATTTTTGTACTTCCTCTATAGAATTCTACCTTGGTTACAGATCCATCCGGATCACTTGCATTGGCTTTGATCTGAATGTTAGCTCCTACGTTAAAACTTGCTCCATTAGAAGGTGATGTAATACTTACGTTAGGACTTTGATTTCCGCCTCCTGAACACGGAACAATATTCCAGCTTGGGCAAGACTCTGTAACAAAATTTGTTGTTCCATCGCTTATTGGAAAATCTGGTGAATTCGGATTACGGGTATTATTCCATACGTGAATCTCAGACGGATCTCCTTGTTTTTTTCTAGCAGTCGGAATTTCACCTGCTCTACTACCTAAATTAAAAGTGTTGTTAAAAATAGCATTTCTATAACCGGTATTAAACCCAGTTCCTCGATCTAAGAAATCAACACCGGCATTAAGAATGTTAGATCCATCTCGATTAAAAGTATTATTGTATACGAACCCATAAGCTCCTTTTAAATCAATAAAGGCATCGGCACTATTTTCTCCAGATAATCCTTGTGCAGAGAAAGTACAATTACGAATAATCGTATTCTTAGTACCTTCTTTTACATCTACTCCTTCTGCAGTAACATTAGGGCCAACAATACAACCATCAATGGTATTATTATTACATTCTCTTTCGTATTGATCGTGTTGACCCTTATCCGATCCTACGTATAAACCTTCACCAATTCCTGGCTTTTTAATACCTACATTATATACCTTACAGTCTTTGACCAAATTAAAACTAGATCCATCTCTTAGATGAATTCCCTCTTCTCCCAGTTCACGAACGGTAACATTATCTAAGATTCCATTATTAGCATTATCAAATACAATTCCTTTAGAACCTTCTTCAAAAATTATGTCTTTTATTTCCCAATAATCTCCTGTTATGTGTAACACATATCCATCATATTTACCGTTCTCTCCTTTTAATATTGGAGGATTTGATGGATTTTTTGCTCTCATCACGATAGGTTTAGCCGCAGTTCCATTCTTAGTTGAAGCAAATCTTGAAGCTCTTCCTGTTATGTTAATTTTATTCGCGGCCAGATAGGTTCCGGGAGCAATTATAATTTCATCACCAGGCTGTGCGTTTTGCATAGCATCTCTAATACAGCTTACAGAATTACACTCAATAGTTCCGCTTGGTCCATCAGGTCCTCCATCATCTTCAGACCAATTCTTGATAATGTCTTTTATAAAAATCCCTGTTTCAGTTAATTGATTATTTTTTAATCCATTAATTCCTTTTCCTAATTGAACTACTGAAGACGACTCTGCTCTGCTTGGATCATTGTTACTTGGTTTATCACTTACAGACCAGTTAACATGGCTGATACCGTTTTCTTTAAAAAACTGCATCCATTTCTCGGTTTCTTGTGTATCCATAGCACCATCTCCACTTGCATCTACTGCTCCCCATTCTGTAGCAAATAATGCAATACCATTATTCATTGCTGTTCTTGCCTTGTTTCGTAGACCTTCTCTATGTGTTCCTGCATAGAAATGTAAGGTATATGCAGTATTATTATCGTTAATAGGATCATTTGACGCTATATCTACATCTTGAGACCAGGTTGGAGACCCCACAATGACCAAATTATCAGGATCTTCTGATCGAATAGCAGCGATTACAGTATTGGCATAACTTTTTACTTGAGACCAAGACTGATTGATAGGCTCATTATAAATCTCATAGATTACATTTGGTTGGTTACCATAAAGCGATGCCATTTCCTTAAAAAAGTCAGCCGCTTGAGAGGTATAAGCTTCTGCTTCGTGCGTATGCCAATCAATGATTACATAAATACCTGTTGCAATTGCCTGATCAATTACCTTTCGGATTTTTTGCTTTTGAGCAGTTGGACTATCTATATAACCGTTTCCACTATCCCAGCTCTCTTTTACACCCATAGCCACACGAATGATTGAACTATTCCAATCGCTTGCAAGATGTGATACAGTTTCTCCATCATAAAAATCCGAGGTATCCCCTGCGTTACTCCAAAAAAGACTGTTACCAGCTAGGCTAACTTCCTGATTATTTTTATCAACGATTCTGTTGCCCTGAACTTTTAATCTTCCGTGCTTCTGGACAATGGTTTGAGCCGTTCCCCCGACCCAAATAAATAAAAGCAATACTAACCAGAACAACCGATTAGTGGAAAAATGTTTTGTGTGTGTGTAGTACATTTCCATAATTAAGTTTAATTGTGTGTGTTAATCCATTATTTTCAAAATGATATGACATATAAAAACCTATGGTTATAAAGTTTTTATACCTCTTGTTACGCAAAGAAGATGCAGGCCAATTAGTTGGTACTGGAAATGGCTAGCCTCATTCTGACAACTTATAGTCGTTTTTATAAAAAAACGTTTAAAGCAGACGAGTAACTCTCAGCTGGTCCATAACCATTACTAACGAGCCAGAAATTCTTCTGGTACGATCCAATATTTAAAAATGATATATCTTAATTCCGGAAGGGTGGGAGATAGAATTTAGATATCGATACTTACTTGCTATTCTCTTTAATACAGATTCTTAGTGTTAAGAATAATTCATAAAATAGGTTCTTTTAAATTTTACTTAATAAACAATTCCCAATTTCTGTATAAAGCCTTTTATTCAAATCTTCCATTTTAAAGGAAGACAAATTCAAATCTAATTATTTAACGTCTAAAAAGGGTAGAGATTTAGACGACCTTTTATTAACTCTAATTATTTACTTTTAGTATACCATCTACTAAAAAAGTTTAAAATAAATGATATATATCCTAAGATTTTTTACTATTCAGCTACATTCAAAGGACCTCCTTTAGTGATGTAAACGTTATCAATACTTAGTGAATACTCACCATCGTGTTCTCTTCTGGAGGCTATAGCATATCTCGTCAATGTTTCTACGGCATATACATCCCAAGATCCTGCACCTCCTCTTGGTCCTGAATTTACAAACTGATCAAAAGTGATAGAAAGTGTATACCAACCATCTGCATTAGCTACGTATCCCATATCTTCAAGGTTTTGTAGCGTTGGTCTGAATTCAAGGTATTCATCACTTGTAGATCCATCAGTATCCGCATCATATCCTTCATCAAATCGTAATCTGAATCCTGCAAGAGCTCCTGTATAATCATCAGGGATTCCCTGAAAATTAATTTGAATATTAAAATATAACTGTGTCAAATCTCTATTGTCCTCATTAAAAAAATCTGCAAAGAAACCAGCCGACTCTTGAGAATGTCCAATTTGACCTGTATATGAACCTGAATCGCCTGTATTACTAATACCTCCAATATAATAGAAATTATTATCCACGGGATTTGGTACCAATGCAGCCTCTGTAGGTAATGTATTATTAACACCGAAATAATCTATCTCGGCATCTCCGCCAGAGCTAAATAATATGGTGTCACCATCAAAAGTTTCAGAATACGGAGTAAGCAATTCAATCACATAAAATACGTTCGTATCAGGAGCAGTAGAGGATGTACCACCTTCGCTTGTCAGTTCGATAGCACTTAATCCTACTGGCGAAGCTCCTAGGGTAAATACAACTTCTGTATCCGAAGTACTTATAATTGTTCCTTCTACACCACCTATACTCACCACATTTGTGGTTGCCATATTAGTTCCTGTAAGAGTAATTTCTTCTCCTGCTTGTGCTGATCTTGGTGAAATATTGTCTACTTCGGGAGCTCCAATCACTCTCACTCGAAAATTATCAATACTAATTGTTAAACCACCTGCTGTAGTTGCCGATATTTTTCCTGTAGTAGCACCTTCAGGCACAGTGGTTGTGATCGATCTACCGGTATTTTCTATAATTGTGGATGCAATTCCATTAAAAGAAACTGAAGTTGCATTAGCAAGATCGGCACCTACAATCACTACTTCATCTCCAGGCTCACCTATTTCTGGAGAAAAAGATACTATGGCAGGAATTCTTATCCCTCCGGAATCATCATCTCCGCTACAACCTATACTAATTAAAAGTATTCCTAAAACGATTGAGTAAGAAAGAGTATAAACCTTATTAAGATATTTGTGAGTCATAGTAAAAGTGTTAATATTTAGCCAACGTAATATTAGTACTAAATAAGATTTCTATAATACACTTTTAGGGGTAAATAAATACAGGTAATTGATTTTCAGTAAATTACAATACAAATAGAAAATAAAAAGTACGGTAAAAATCTATAAATTTTACTTGTATCAAATATGAAATAAATGATATTTAGGAAAACTATAACCGTCAAAATTGAATAAAATTACAACGATGTAGTGGCTCAGATCAGATTTACAATCACTAAAAAACCCGTGTCGTTTATTTTAAAGTTACTAATTTTTAAAAACCTTCTCCCCCTTTATAAGTAAGAATAAAACCGTTAGTATTACTAAAAGGAGTACCGCTACCAAATACGGTGTAGCTATATGCAAAACGCCAGTTCTTTAAAAAATAAAGCCCAATAAGTCCATTAAAAGATGAGCTACTTCTATATCCTCCTCCAATTTCTATCCTGTTTTTATAATTAGCAGAAACATTAAAATCAAATTGTGCAGGTGCATCCTCCTCAAACTTAACCAACATACTTGGTTGTATTCGAATTTCTTCAAATCTACTTAAATACAATCTATAACCTCCGTACAAATAATAGGGTGTTTGAATATTAACATTTTGGTCAGCAGCAATACTATTTGAAAATAAATTTTGCACAGAAAATCCGATGTAGAGTTTATTGTGATTATACAAAACTCCAAAACCAAACGTTGGTACCGTTACATTGACATCATTTTCAAAATTTGGATCTCCTTGTATGTTTAAACTGGTTAGATCTTCATTAAAAAACAACACTCCCGTGGTTAAGCCAAAGGATAATACGTTAGGATTATAGTTCCACCATCGTGCTCTATTATAATTCTCATCCAACAATATTTTATAAGCATAGGATCCAAAAATGGTTGTGGCCGAAGTGACACCAATCTTATCACTTATAAATCCTCCACTAATCCCAACATTGTCGTCAAAAACGCTGGTGTTGAGAATTCCGGAAAATGTTCTCGGGTTTCCTTCGAAATCATTAAGAAATCCAAAATTGCTCAAACTTATTTCTGTTTCTGGATTGTATCCTGAATGGGCAGGATTAATTAAAACCGGATTGTAATAATAGTCAGAAAACACTGGTGTTTGCTGGGCTTGCACAGAAATTTTACATAATGACAAAATAAGGATTGCCATGATCTGATATATATATTTTATCATATGATTATCGTTTTAAAACTAAAAACCCTTTTAGTTTCTTCAGGGAATTACTTCCGGGTACATTAATAGTGAAGAAATAAGTACCCTCTGGTAATTCGCCTCCTCCCAGATTGGTTAAACGGTTGGCATCTCCTCTAAAAACTCTCGACGTATTATTATAGCCAGAGATTTCAAACACCATATCTCCCCAGCGATTGTAAATTGAAACCGTATTTTGAGGATGATCTTCTATACCATCAATTTCCCAAAATTCATTGATTCCATCACCATCGGGAGAAAATCCATATTTAGTATCATCATCTATAACAATAATCGGTTCTTGAGTCCTAAAACTCTCTTCCATACATCCGATAGCATCCCCAACCGCATTGTATGGAATAACGGTTACAAAAATCTCAGTATTCTCAGGTAAATCAGTCGGCAAATCAAAAGTAGTTACATTGTTTACATCCTGATCATTAATAATATCTGTACCTCCAGAACTTGCACCAATCGTTAATCTATATCCTGTAGCATCAGAAATGCCATTCCAACTAATATCTGTATCTATAACTACATCGGTAGCACCGTCTAAAGGAACTGATAAGGTAGTACATCCAGGAATAGTGGCTAAGGTTTCTGTGGTAAAACTTTCTTCTACACAACCTGTGGCATCCCCAACCGCATTGTATGGAATAACGATTACAAAAATCTCGGTATTCTCAGGTAAATCAGTCGGCAAATTAAAAGTAGTAACATTGTTTACATCCTGATTATTGATAATATCTGTACCTCCAGAACTTGTACCAACTGTTAATCGATATCCCGTAGCATCAGAAACAGAATTCCAAGCTACATCTGTACCAACAGAAATATCCGTAGCACCATCCAAAGGAATCGATAAAGTAGTACAACTGGGAATTATGGCTATAGTTTCGGTAGTAAAGCTCTCTTCTGTACAGCCTGTGGCATCCCCAACCGCATTATAAGGAATGACGGTTACAAAAATCTCAGTATTCTCAGGTAAGTCAGTCGGTAAATTAAAAGTAGTAACATTGTTTACATCCTGATTATTGATAATATCTGTACCTCCAGAACTTGTACCAACTGTTAATCGATATCCCGTAGCATCAGAAACAGAATTCCAAGTTATATCGGTATCAACAGAAATATCCGTAGCGCCATCCAAAGGAATCGATAAGGTAGTACAATTAGGAATAGTGGCTAATGTTTCTGTAGTAAAGCTCTCTTCTGTACAGCCTGTCGCATCTCCAACCGCATTATAAGGAATAACGGTTACAAAAATCTCAGTATTCTCAGGTAAATCAGTCGGTAAATTAAAAGTAATAACATTGTTTACATCTTGATTATTGATAATATCTGCACCTCCAGAACTTGTACCAACTGTTAATCGATATCCTGTCGCATCAGAAACAGAATTCCAAGTTATATCGGTATCAACAGAAATATCCGTAGCGCCATCCAAAGGAATCGATAAAATGGTACAACTTGGAATTGTGGCTATGGTTTCGGTAGTAAAACTTTCTTCTCTACAGCCTGTTGCATCTCCAAAACTATTATAAGGAATTATGGTAACAAAAATCTCAGTATTCTCAGGTAAATCAGTCGGTAAATCAAAAGTAGTTACATTGTTTACATCCTGATTATTTATAATATCTGTAGCACCAGAACTCGTGCCAACTGTGAACCTATATCCATCAGCATTAAAACTACTATTCCAAGTTAAATTAGTTCCTATAGCTACATTTAAATCTCCATTTAAAGGAGTTAAAAGTGTTGTACAAGCTGGTGGATCGTTTAAAGTAGAATCGCCGGTTCTAAAACTTTCTTCTGTACATCCAATAGCATCCCCAACATCATTATAAGGTATAATTGTTACATAGAATGTTCTGTTCTCAATAAGATCGGTGGGAAAATCATAGGTAGTTACATTTTCCACATCAATACTATTGGCTATTTCAATACCTCCTTGGGTAGTTCCAACAGAAACTAAATAACCAGTTGCCCCATCAACACTATTCCAGCTTAAATTTGTATCTATCGCTACATTAATTGCTCCGTTCAAAGGATCCGAAATCGTAGTACAAGAAGGCACTACAGGAATAAGCTCTGTAGTAAAACTTTCTTCTGAACATCCAGTAGCATTTCCCTCTTCGTTGTAAGGAGTTATAGTAACAAAGATTTCGGTGTCTTCCGGTAAATCATTTGTGAAATCATATGTAGTGACATTACTAACATCTTCATTATTCAAAATATCGCTTCCTCCAGAAGAGGTGCCAACTGTTAACCGATAACCATCTGCATCAGCAATGGCTTCCCAAGATAGATCAATATCTATGGCAACCTCAGTTGCACTGTTAAGAGGGTTGGTTAACACAGTGCACTCCGGTACCGTTGCCGTATCAGTCGATAAGCTAAAAGTTTCTGATGTACATCCAGTAGCGATACCTTCAGCATTTCTTGGTTCAATAAGTACTGTTACACCTGTAGAACCAACTAAGGCATTGGCAGCAAATTCGTATGTTTCTGTAGTCACCGTTTCATTAATTACTGTTCCGCTAGGTTGCAATGTGATGGTAAGCACATATTCGGTTGCGTATAAAACTGGTTCCCAAACAAGGTTTGTATTTATCGGCACGTCTACTTCACCATTTTCAGGAGATGTTAGCTGAGTACATACCGGAATTGGACAGTCTCTAATATCGCCTGTAAATGTCCATCCGTATGTATCAATCATAGATTGTCTTTCGTCTATACTTTCGCAATATAGAAGGGTTTCAGCTCCAAGGTTAATACCGGGTGTAAGTGATTGTTCTGACCAAGAAATAAGCGTATTGTCATAATTTTCGCGGGTAAGTGCAGTATTATCCAGCATATCACGCATATCACTAACATTACTTATGTTCCAATCTCCTAAAAATTGATCAAAAACTGTTGCGCTTTGAAACATGGATCGCATACTCACACTTCCAATATTCCACAGGTCTAACGTTTGATTAAAACTAGTTGCATTTCTAAACATATAATTCATGTTTTGAACACCATTGACTCTCCAATTATTAATATTTTGGTTAAATGCGCTAGCGTCATCAAACATGGATTCCATTGTTCTCACACCTCTTACATTCCAACTACTTATATTTTGATTGAAAGAAGTAGCACTTCGAAACATTCCTTCCATCGTAGTAACCGAAGCAACATTCCACGAATCCATTGATTGATTATATACAGTAGCATTTCTGAACATTTCTTCCATGGTAGTAACAAAAGAAACATTCCACGAATTGATATTTTGATTAAATACGGTAGCTCCACTAAACATCTCCTTTGTATTCTGTAGTTCTAAAGTATTCCAAGTATCAAGAGGTTGATCAAAAACAATTGCTTCTTTAAACATAGCCTCCATGTTGGTGACTACTCCGACATCCCAAGGATTTAAATTTTGGTTAAAAACAGACGCCCCTTCAAACATGGAAGGCATTAGAGTAACTGAACTTACATCCCAATTATCTAAAGGCTGATTAAATACTACGGCCTCTTCAAACATAGATGTCATATTAGCAACCGCACTTACATTCCAGGAATTTAATGGTTGATTAAAACTGTCTGCACTTTGAAACATGCTTGACATATTTACCACCGAATCAACGTTCCAATTATCCAATGGCTCATTAAACACATCTGCATTGTTGAACATACTTTGCATCGTTGTCACATTGGTAACATTCCAGCTGTTAATATTCTGATTAAATGCTGTAGCAGATGAAAACATACTGCTCATAATAATTACTTTAGAAACATCCCAGGTATCTAAAGGTTGATTAAATGAAGTTGCGCCAGAGAACATTCTATCCATTGTAGTAACATTGGAAACATTCCACGAGTTTAATGGTTGGTTAAATACAGTGGCGCCATCGAACATGTCGTTCATTACAGTTACACTACTCACGTCCCAGCTATCAATATTTTGATTAAATGCAACAGCACGATCGAACATTTCCTCCATCGTAGTTACATTACTTACATCCCAATTATCCAAAGGTTGGTTAAACGCCCCTGTACTTTGAAACATTTCGGCCATATTAGTCACATTGCTAACATTCCAATCATTTAAAGGTTGATTAAAGACCTCTGCATCTTCAAACATTCTCGACATGCTTGTTACATTTCCAGTATCCCAATTGTTAATATTTTGGTTGAATGTATCTGTTCTAAAAAACATTAAAGCCATATTTGTAACATTGCTCACATCCCAATTATCCAAAGGTTGATCAAAAATTGTCGCCACACCAAACATAGCAGACATATTGGTTACATTACTTACATCCCAATTATTTATATTTCCATTAAAATTTCGGCACACAATAAACATACTACCCATATCAGTAACACCCCTTAAATCAGGAATGTCCGTAGCATTATACTCCATATTCTCGCAACCAGAGAATCCATTACGCATACTTTCCCAGGGTTGAGTCCCCCATTGATCTATAGAAAGAAGCTTAAAAGAATCACTATTAAACTCATTATGCCTTGGTGCTGGAAAAGCACCAATAATACTAACCGTGTATATTTCGGGCACTAAATAGGTATGTGTAATTTCTCCAGTTACATTATTATCATATTGTCCATCTCCCCAATCAATAGAATAATTATACATTAAACCAGAAGTAGTTTGAATTTTCAACTGGTTGACCGGTGTCGTTTGATTTGTTCTCTGAAGTCTGGTATCATAGGTGAGTTTAAAAGCTTCAGGACTATTCACCCAACTCTCTATTACTGTAAAACTGATCTCCGGACAACCTGTAGCAGGGCCCTCGTCATTATATGGAACCACTGTTACATAAACTGTGTCTCCAGGAGTAAATTCATTGGTAAAATCTAATCCAACAACATTGCCAAAATCCTGATTATCATATATTATTTGAGTAGTTCCTCCATTTTCTCTTCGGATACTTACTCTATACCCAGTAGCATTTGGTGCCGGATTCCATCTAATATCCGAATTAGCTGGCACATTCGTATCTCCATCAACAGGTGAGGTTATCTGAGTACAGAAAACAAAGGAGCAATTAACGATATCACCTGTTATATTCCAATTGTAATTTTCGATTAAATCTTGCCTAGCATCCCTCCCGTCACAATAGTTTAGGTTTGTAGCACCTAAGTTTACATTATCCGTTACGGTTTGAGCAGCCCAACCGATTAATATGATATCATAATTTTCTTGAGAAATTCCACTATTAGATAACATATTTGTCATATTAGTAACATTGGCAATATTCCAAATTCCTAGGTTTTGATCAAATACAGAAGCATTAGAGAACATCAGACTCATGTTGGAGACAGCTCTCACATCCCAAGCGTTCAATGATTGATTAAAAGCAATCGCCTGCTGAAACATTGCGCTCATATTAGAAACAGCAGAGACATTCCAACTATTTAGTGGTTGATTAAATTCAGCAAATCGGAACATACCACTTGTATTTGTTACACTTGAAACATCCCAATTATCGATGGGTTGATTAAAAGGATTTAATACATCTAATCTAGCACCACTAAACATTCCAGACATATTGGTAACATTACTTACATCCCAATTATTTAAAGGTTGATTATAGTTTGAGAACCTGAACATATCAGCCATATTGATAACATTGCTTACATTCCAATTATTAAGCTGCCCGCTAAACGCAGTCGCGCTTTCAAACATGCTACTCATATCTGTAACTTGGCTTACATCCCAATTATCTATAGGTTGGTCAAATGACCTAGCTTGTTCAAACATTCCGCTCATGTTAGTAACAGCAGATACATTCCAATTATTAATTAATTGATTAAAAGAACTACAGCTTCGAAACATTTCTCTCATATTCGTTACGTTGCTTACGTCCCAATTGGATAAAGGTTGATTAAATGGTCTACCTATAAAACCATAAAACATCCGCGACATATCCGTTACGTTACTAACATTCCAATTATCAATAGGTTGGTTAAATGCTCTTGCATCATCAAACATACTAGCCATATTGGTAACATTAGATACATTCCAGTTATTTAGTGGTTGGTTAAAACTTCCTGCATCTCTAAATGTGCGCTCCATGGTAATAACCTGGCTTACATCCCAGTTATTGATGTTTTGATTAAATCTATTGGCATTGCTGAAAGTTCCAAGTAAAGTAGTAACAGAAGCCGTATTCCAATTATCTAAAGGTTCATTAAAACTTGATGCCCTACTAAAAGTCTCTGACAGATCCGTGACCGAGATGGTATTCCAACTATCCAATGGTCTGTTGAAAACCCGTGTACCTGCAAAAAGCCCTGACATATCTGTTATGGTACTTACGTCCCAATTATTTACGATTCCATTAAATGCAGTACAATCACGAAACATGTTTCTAAGACTCGTAACCCTAGATAAATCTGGAGAGTCGATTGCGTCAAAATTTAAATTCTCACATCCGTGAAATGCATCTTCCATAGTTTGCCACTCGATAACTCCCCATTCCAGAATCTCTATAATCTTGCGTCTATCTCCAGAATCATTAAAATAAATAGCAGGAAAATCACCGCTTATTTTTACCGTATAAGTACCCGGAGTGGCGTAAGTGTGCGTTATATCTCCTGTGACAGCTGTATCTGTAGATCCATCTCCCCAATCTACTATATAATTATATGCAAACGTTGGATTGGTAGGAATAGTAATTTGGTTATCTGCAGAAGTTCCTGGCTGTGCAGTATCCCATATTGTTGTAAATTCTCCTACGTAACTGGGATATTCTGATTTTACCACCGCATTATCATCTGAAAAGCCATAGCCTACAGAAATACTTAAAAAGCTATATATCGCCAGAAGGGAAATAGTAGCAAAGCGTATCTTTTTTTTCATATATGATTGCTAGAGTTCAATTTTTTCGATTCATTTGACAACTACAACCATATACGATTGTAATTTAATTCTTACAAAAACAAAACTAGGGAGCATAAATATCCTAGACAACCTTGAAAACCACTGTTTTTAGATTTTTTTAACAAAATAACTTACTATGTAAATCTTTATTTCAAAACTAGATATAAATGTTCGTGAAGACGTTTCAAATTATAATTTGAAACATATAAATAGATCTTAAGCGCTCTTTTTCCTATATTCTGAAGGTGTTACTCCCACCAGGTTTTTAAATGCCCTGTTAAAAGAAGTCTTACTTTTAAAACCTGCTTCATATCCAATGGCCACTATTTTGTATTCCTCGTAACTTGGATTTTTCATCAATTTTTTAACTTCATTTATCCGATATAAGTTTAAAAAATTATTAAAATTCTTTCGAAAGCAAGCATTTAAAACTTCAGAAACTTGCGGCACACTCATATCCAATGCCTCGGCGAAATCGGATTGTTTTAGATCTTCATTTAAGTATGGCTTTTCATCTTCCATATATTTCAAAATTCTCTCTGCATATTCGTCTCTATCCTGATCACTTAGTGATGAATTTTGATATTTGTTAGAAGAATTAGATACACTTATTGTAGGCTCTTGCACTGGTTCTCTTCTCATGATTTCATTCAACTTATCCCTAAGGCTCCTGTTTTCATTTTCTAGGAGTTCCTTGTCTAGAGCTAAACTATCAGATTGCTTTCGTAATGTTTTTCTACGATTGAAAAAATAAACCAATAACCCAAACACCACAAAAGTGATAAGAAGAGAACCGAACAGAATTATTTTTTTATTCCTACTTTCTAATAGATCCTTTTCTTCCGCAAAAAATTTTTCCTGTTCTTTTAACTCTCTTTCTGCAATTATTCGTTTTCCTTCAGAAAGACTATTTAGATAGGTATCTTTTACCTCTACATACCGTTTGTGTTCATTTAAACTCTCTTTCAGGTTTCCATTTTGTTCATAGGCCTTCGCAAGATATTTGTGACTTTGCATTTTTAATTTCAAAAAACTACGAGATGCAGAAATATCTTTCACAATTAATAGATTTTCAATTGCTTTTATGGGTTCGTTAAGTCCCAAGTATGCCACACCAAGATGTAAATGTGAATTTGCCTTACTCTCTACAGACTCTTTTTTGGTTATCAATTCTAAGGCCTGTTCAGCTCTTTGCAGTGCCTTTTGATATTTTTCCAGTTTTATATAAGAGTCCGCAATATTATTGAGTGCTACAATTTTTATATCATTTCTATCCAAAGCTGTTGCAAAACTGTCGACTTTTTTAGCATACAATAAAGACTCTTCGTGTTTATTTTGATGCCCTGCTGTAATTCCTAAAGCATTGTACGAGGCGATCAATACACGTTCTGGATTTTCGTGTTGTTTTGCTAATCGTATTACCTTTTTGAAAGTTTCAGAGGCTTTGTTATACTGTGAAAGGTTATTGTACAAATTACCCAAATTTGCCAAAACAATAATTTTCGTTTTTGAATTCTCTGACAACTGTTCTGTTTTATCTAAAGCATTAAGATATCTTTTCAGAGATTCATCATAAATATCCAGATTACTGTAATAAATTCCTTGTCCTACTATAGCTAATATCTCATCTTCCAGAAAACCATAATCTTTTGCTATTACCTGTAATGAATCGACATACTTTTTATACAATTCGAAATCACCTTTTCGATATGTTTCTTCAGAAATCTGTTGAAGTGCTCTTATTTCCTTAACTCCAGAAGAGTCATTTTTAGCAGATTGTCCCCAAAGACCGGTTTGAAAAATGATTAATAAAAAAAAGAATACTTTATTATTGAACATAGCTAATACTTGAGATCTTTAGCTTAAAGAAACAAAAACTTTTTGAAAAGTAAATTCGTTGTGTGTAAAACATCTACTCGATTGAATAAATATCAGGTATATTCTATAATTTATAAACAAAGGAATTAAATTCTTGAGACAGTCTTGAAATCAAACTCAATTTGCTTATGATTATTGAAAACATTATATCTATCAATTCTGTGAATATAGAAGACTCAATTTTAAAATTAAGATCTATGGCATTTTTTGAATTGAATTACATCTAAATTAAAAAACCTTTAGACTCATTAAATCTAAAGGCTCTGTACTGAAGGCAGGACAGATATCGAACTTTTTATCAGAAGATTGTGAGTTAGTATTACAACATTCCACCACATTACAAAATGTGCCTTGACCTTATTTTTTTAAATTCATTTTTTACCAATTTTTAGTTTAAAATAGTCTTTGCCTAAGTGTCATTGTTCATGAGCTATCTTATCTATCAATTCTGTCAAGTCTTTTATAAATTCATTATGTTTATCTTACTACTTAACTGTAATTGTTGCCTTATTTTAATTATAACAGTACTACTTATATTAAAGCACCTCATAGTAATCACCTGTTTTTTCCATATTTTTCCTTTAATGTCTCATATGTTGCTTCGTTTTTTTTAAATAACTCAGCCAAAAAATCGTCTAAGGTGATATCATAAAGCGTAAGCCCTCCATACTCAAAACAGTCTTCCAGAAAACCATCTGCCGTAGCTTTTTCTGGTGGGATTTGATACACATCTTCAGTTTTGCCTTCTATCCAATCCACCATAGCACCTGATACTTCGTGGTCGAGCATTGCTAGCTTACCTCTGTATTTTCCTTGGGCGATTTGCATGATGCAATTACCGCCAAGGTCTTTCCCGATAGGATAAGCATACTTTACTAAGTCATTATGGTAAAATAGACTTTGCATGTAGAAATCGTTCATGTCCAGATGTGGATTTTTATTGCCCAGGCCAAACAAATGATTCAAGTCGTAGAGCCAATCCTAATCCTTTTTCAACTGAGACAAATCATCATGAAACGGATATCTGGTATAGATATGGCCATAAGATTCGGCTTGATAAGCTCCTTTTTCTATATAAAATTTATCAGTGTAGTGCCACCAGTTCGAAGTAACTCCATTATAGGACTTTAGAAATTGTTTGTAGTCATCGCAAAGGGTAACTTGGTAATTATTTTCAAAAACAAGGATATCATTATCACCAGCTGGGGCAAAAGGTTTGTTTTGAAATAACACACCTATATTTTTTTCAAAGAGATAAAAGGTTTGTTCCGGGGTTTTGAGTTCTGGATGGTCTGGAAAGGATACCTTAAACACCATTTTACCCAATACATCTTTGCCGATAGTATGTAGTGTAAGGATACTGCCAAAAAGCGCATTGGTTTCGATGGTGTATTGACTGGTCTTTATCTTTCCATTAGTATATATATATTCGCTAAGCACCTTAATTTATTCTGATTTTTCCCTTTTTACTTCGTAAGTAAAACCAATAATCGAATTAGGTGTTATGCCGATAAGGTCGTTGTGCTCTTTAAGCTGTATACTAACATCTGCGCTTTTCTCGTAGCGACCGTGTTTGTATTTTATTGCTTGTAATGTGACTTCAAAAACGTTTTAATAATGTTCAATATTCAATCTCATATTCTTCAAAAATAGCATCGATTTTATCGTAATAAATATTGGGTAAGCCTTCGGTATACGCATAGTAATCTACGGGTGGTACAGGCTTACCTTTTAACTTCTCAAACATTTGATTTGGGATATTGCGTATAGGTTTCATATTTGTTGGGTTTAACTGCGTCCAATCGGTTTCTTGGTCAATTTCTACATTTCCAGGGTCGCATTGTAGATTGCTTATTTCGTAAAATCCGTTACAATAATTGTGCTCTAGCGCTTCGATATAATCGAAGGCTTCAACGTGCCAGGATTCTTTATTTAAGCAATCTTGCCTATCTAAAAATTGTTTCGAATAATAGGGTTCAGACATCCAATAGGCAGTAAGCGCGATGGCTTTATCTACTTTTGGGTTAGTGAGAATCCAATTCAGTAAATAGTCATTGTCATCAAAATTTGAAGTGATAAGCGAATGATAGACCTCAATAGGACTAGCATTAGACAAAAAGGCTTCCCAGACTTCATCTTCAAGCTTTTGGTATTGTTCTTCTGTTATTTTTTTCTTCATCTTTTATAATCTTGCTTTTAGTATTTTAATTTCCTCCTGGTGTTCAAGCAAATGAATGGGCCATTTTAAAAGATTAAGAGGTCTTTACATGTTACAAAGTGTTCCTTTGAAAAAAATTTAGCCATAAGGAATCTTCTCTTTCTCGTCTAAAAAATGTTTGATTAAGATCATGGCTACTGCAGTGCCAAATAAATCGTCTTTCTTTTCTTTCACATAGACGAAGTGGTAGTCTGCTTCTGCAAAAATGCGTTTGATGAGTTCATCATTTTTGGCCTTTACAGCTTGATAAAACAAGCCATCGATTTCTATCCAAAGTAGCATTGGGTTATCAATAGTATCAAACAAGGAACAATACTCAAGAAGTTCGGGTAGGTGTTGTTTTGTATGTGTTTTCCAATTGTACATTTGGTTTTTTAATGACTTTTGTTGGTTTCTCTATCATCTTTAAAATTAACGCCTAGTTTGTTTTCTTTCACTAGTTCAGTGTACTTATCATCAAGTTCATCGATTTGGAAAAAATTATCCATTTTCAAACCAAAATTTTCAAAAATCCATCGTTCAATAGTCTCAAAATCTCCTTTTATGTGTTTGTTTTCTTCCTCGTCCAATTCGTTGACAGTTTTAAATTCCCATACATTATTAAATCCTACATTGCCTTCATCAAAACTTCTAACCAAACTCACTGTAATAAGGTCATTACTCTTTTCAAGTTTTAGCCAATCAAATGTTCTTTGTTCAAAATAAAACCCAACTTTTACAAAACTGGCTAGTTTTTTCCCTAATTTTAGGTGCAATGCTATTTTGTTTTGAGGTACATATTCCATTTATCTTTTATTGATTTTAAAATTATTGAGCTTATGCTTTTGATTTCTATAATTCGTTTCTATTCCCATATTCTTTTTTGTAAGTTATCATTGTAATAGTGTGTTATTATACTCCACTCTTTGTTGTCTACCCATAATGCATCAGTAATCTCTTCAAGTCGTACAATGCACTGTTCATAATTATGGCAGTACTGTTCTCTTTCGGTTTTTGAGTATTGTAAAAGTTTTGGATGCTCTATTTTTCTACGTGGATTTTCAATAAAATTGAGGATATCTATATAGTCCTTATCGTTCAAATTAAAGATTGTCCCTTCGGGAAAAGCATCAACAGTACGATTAAAAGCTTCGACAGCGGTGCCCCATCCCAAATCTTCAAAGGCATCGGGAATAAAAGGGATAAGTTGTGGTGTATTGCCAAAAACCCCTACTGCCCAACCTCCACTTTGCGCACAACCTATGGCTTGATAGGCGACGTAAAGATGAAATGCAGCATCATTCATATGCGCTCTCACTTCCGTAAGTGATTGGTTTCTATACTTTTTCCACACCAAGTCAGACATGATAAACAAGGCTTTTTGATATGACGATGAAAAGTGATTGTTTAGCTCTGTTTGGAAGTCGTTGTTACCTTCAACATGCTTCAGAATCGTTTCCAGGCTCGGATTTTCGGGTAATGCATTATTTTTTGGACTGTTTTGTTTCATTTTAAGTTATTCCTTTAGGCAATTCAATAATTTCAAGATACCTCAATGCATCCTTTATTTCATAGGGTTTTTGAGTTGTTTCCGGTTGCCAGCCGTTTTCCAAAAAATAGTTAATTAATGTTGCGATTACACCGGGGCGATTGAGGTTGATCATTACGGGCATTGTTTCCGGTGCTTCATCCTTTTTTAGCAGCCAAACCACGCCATCATCAGGATATCCGACACACCATTTTTCTTTTTCTACATCTTTCTTGAAACTCGCATTGTCTTCTTCTCTGAAAAATAGTCGTAAAGGCGATTTTTTACATCCTTCTAGATAAATCGTTACTTTTTCGACACATGTTGAGTGCTCAAAAGTGGCTAAGTGATGATGTTCCCTTTTCCATAGATAAGTGTTGTTATTCACTTTTATTTTTCGCAGACTATGTTTCATTTCATTTTATTTCTAACCACTTTATTTCATATTCCTGTTCATATAATCTTTTAGATTTAGTCATGGTATCTTTAAAATTTGAAATACCAACTTCTCCTTTATAAATGTTGAGTTCTGGTGTCTTGCTTTGCTTTACCCGTTCTTGTATTTTTGATAGTAAAGCAGATTTATTTTGGTCTTCTTCAGTCACGCAATTTGTATAATCCAACTCAAAAAGATGAGTAGCATGATAACTATACAGATTGCAGGTTTCATTCACAATGATTTCATAATTAGCAGTGTAAATTCCTAATGGAGCTCCTGCAATACGAAGCGCGTCAGATTTTTGATTCACATTTACAATTACCTTAACTACCATTTTGGCGCATTCGCTATCAGAGCGTCCTTCGCATATTGATGGATAATTGCTCCTGACGTTTTCTTCCAGAATACTATCGACTTCTTCAAAGTTGTAGATGTTATTCATATTTTTGTTTGTGGTGTTATTCATTTATTGACTTTTCATCGAAAAGCTAGTGGTACTTAGTATTGCTAGAAATAAGTATTTACAGATTTCATATTTTAGATTCATACGATTTATTTTTTAGGTTACTGCACAAACAAACAACCATACTCTCCCATAGAAGTTTCCTTACCGGAAGCGAGTTCGTAGATAAAGGCTTCGCCTAACTCATAGTAAGCACTTTCTATTTTTAATAACTCTGGGCAAATAGTATCCAGTTTTACTTCTTTCTCTGAACTGTGCCAAATTTTTAATGATTTTTGGTCAGGTGAGACTTGGTAACCTTCTCCGGCAGAACCAAAGTGTCTTACAATTTGATTCCTGATGTTAATTGTGGCTGCATCAATATCGCCATCACTAGGAAAGGTTACTATGGCATAATCTTGCAAAAGCTGATCCATTTCAGATGGTTCTTCATATTCAGGATCCATGTCCTTATGTTTTTTGGTAAACACAGTGTCTTTTAAGTGAAGTACAAGTGTGCTATCCAGCTTTTTTGGTTTTAGAAAAACGAAATAATCGGTTGACATTAAATCATTGTAGTTTTTTTCTAAAACCCCATAATCAAAGGATGTTTTTGTATGAAATGAATATCTGACACTATCCTTTTTTGATTCGTAGTAAACATATTCCGGATGGTCATCGCTCCTAAAATACTTTGTTTTATATAACCTTACACCGTCAATACTATTGGATGAAGTTGCTGAGCTGATTGGCTCTTCTCTAGTAGTATTTTGAGCATTTGTTGTTTGCGGTTTGATCTGTTCTGGATTTTCCTCCGGTATTTGTTCATTAGAGGTAGCCTTTGGGTTGTTATTGCAAGCCACCAAAAAGAATAGGAAAAATAATATTAGCGATGCTTTGTTATTCATATTTTTTATAGTACTTGTGACAAAAATCATTTAATCTAATATTTCAAAAACAATAGGCGCATTAGGGATCTGTCTTAAAATCAACTGTTTGTCAGTTTTCTTTAGTGTTACCACCCGTTTGCTCACCCAAAACCTGCTTGTATTCATTTTACTGTTTTTGGATTTTACATTTTCCACTGTTAAGTTGTTGGAGTAATACTTTTTTACCCATCGTCTCATTTTTGAATATAATTGCTCTGCGCTTTTAGCCGCCTCGTATTGCAAACCAAAACCATGGGTAGCGATAGAGATCCTTCCTGACAATAACTGGTTGTCTACTTTTTTACTTCTTAAAAATTGAATGGGGCAATCGCAGACATAAAAGAACCATTGCCATTCACTTTCTTTATCAATTCTATCTACAAAATTGGTAAATAATGAGACAAATTCTTCTTCGTCTGCTTGGATCATAAAAAATTGTAATTCGCTTCTCATTGATTTTTGCGTGCATCAAAGATTTTCTTCTAATAATTTCTGAACTGCTTTTGCACGATCAGGACTTTGATTGAGATTTGTAGTGGGTTTGTGATCTAAAACTAAGGTTTTATTTTCAAAAGAACACCACTTACTTGCCAACGATATTCCATTTTCATTTTTTATAATGACCTTGTCTAAACTTTCTGCAATAGCATCTTTCCCCATTTCATCTGTTGTGATTTGTTCTAAAGCTATTTTTAAGGGTTCAAAATACACCTGTGGCCAGCATTCCTCATATAAATGACTGCTTCCGTCGATGGCTAACGATTTCCAATCAACTTCAATTTCTAGGGTCTTGTTCGCCGCCGTATTAATTTCCTCCTGTAATTTTGGAAATGTTTTTTCTTCAAATTCTTTTACAATTCTTCTTTCTGCTAATCCCATTTTTTTAATGATTACTACTGTTAAACAAAGATTTCTACTCGTTATATCTCTTCATCCTTTATTAGTCCCAATTCAACTATTTTTAAGGCAAAACCCTGCATGATTAAATAAAGCTAGATACACTAACCTTGTCATGTTAAGCTTCCTCGGAAGGTGAACAAGAGCTCGCAAATTGTAAGACAAAAACATTTCGACAGGCTCAGTGTGACACCAGAGTTTAGAATTAAAATACATTAATTTATGCACTGGATAAAACTTTATTGGATGTCTCATACTGACAACACAAAATTTTTAACTTAACTACATACTAATAAGACTTCATAAAAATTCAGATGATTTTAAAAACGAATTTTGGTGAAATTATAAAATTGATAACAATTTAGACGACAATTTATGTCGGTAGAGGTTCCAATTTATAAGTTGGGGCTTATCATTTGCATGCTTTTATGATTTTTGAGAATACACACTGTTGAAAAAACTTAATACTATAGATTTGATACATTTTAAAAATTCATCTCATAAGAAGTGTAAACTTATAAATCTTTAGACAGTTTATAATTTAAAAAATTTTATTATCCATCCCATTGTTAGCTTAAGCTAACAATGGGATGTTTTGGTTTTCCATATTCCTTGGGGCTTTTTCCACCTAAGGATTCATGTGGATGATTATCATTGTAATCTTGGATCATTTTATCTGCTATCACTTGAAATTGCGTTAAACTATCGAATATGTAAGCATCTAATACATCTTCTCTAAATGTCCTATTAAATCTCTCTATATAGCCATTTTGCATTGGTTTTCCTGGTTCTGAATATACACGTATGATGTTTTTCTTCTTACACCAAGTTTTATATTGGTTAGAAGTGAATTCAGGTCCATTATCTGTTCGGATATATTTTGGCTTTCCATAATATTCTATTAATTCTTCTAAATATCTTATTACTTGCTCAGAGGGAAAGCTTATACTTCCTTGACTAAGTAAACATTCTCGATTATGATCATCTATCACATTCAAAATTCTAAAAGCTCTTCTATCCGATAAACTGTCACTCATAAAATCCATACTCCAGATTTCATTAACTGTTTTAGGCTGATATAACGGCTTTCTCTGTTCTATTGGTAACTTCTTGCGCTTTTTGGATCTTCGAACTAATCCTTGCTTGCGATATACCCTTAACATCCTACCTCTTGACCATTTACAGCCTTCTCGTCTACTTCTTTTAAAGTAATAATCAAAACCTCTATTGGGCTTCTTTTCTACTAATTCATTCAATTTCTCTATAATCTCAGTATCATTCAATTTACTTTGATAATAATACGAAGAACGACTATATCCTACGATACTTGATATTCGCTTCAAGCCCACACTATAGTTAGTCCTGAGAAATTCTATCACTTTCTTTTTAACGGAAGGCTCTACCACTTTTTTGACAGTACATCTTTTGCCATTTGTAAATCTAAGGATACGTCTGCATACATCCTTTTTAACCTCAAATTCTCGGCCTCTAACTCTTTTAAACGCTTCAAATGACTTACTTCCATCCCGCCATACTTCTTGCGCCAATTGTAAAATGTACCCTTGTTAATACTTAACTCTCTACTGATCTCCTCTACAGAACGACCAGCTTCATTCTCTTTTAATGCCTTGATGATTTGGCTCTCAGTAAATTTTGATTTCTTCATTACAGTTTAAATTTAGTGAATTTTTAAACTGTCTTAATTTTTAATAAGGGTACACCTAATATCCTTCCATAAAATCACGTCACCTTGTTTTTCCAAACGAAACGATATAACGCCACAATAATCAGAACCACAGTGACATCTGTAAAGCACGATTCGGTCGGTTCCAAACTGGTTTGTGGGGTTACTATTTCCTAAAAACCGGGAAACCGCATTTGTATTGATTTGTTTTCTATTGTAGTCGGGAAATTTGGTAGTGTCAACTTCAAATGTATCCAAATCAACATCACAATAGGCCATATCGAATCGATCGATTCCAAGCTTTTTGCTTAGCTGTTGCTGATTCACAAAAATGTCAAAAGCTGTTTTATGCGCATTCATTTTAATCGCTTTTATTTCAAAGGACTGATTATCTTTCACATTACATTTTATCTATTAATTTGTGTAATTTGTCTTGCAAGGGTACTCTTTCTATCCATTTTCTTGCTGAAATACCGTGATTATTTACCTGATCCAAGTTTGCTTTGCGATGCAAAAGTTCTTTTATAATCTCAAACCGTAATTGATTGACTTCTTTTTGTTCTTCTCGCCAAGTTAGTCCATACTCCCGAATTGCTATATATATTGGGCTATTTCCATTTTTTTCATCAATAATATTTACATCTGGGTTTCCTCTTTTTATTAAAATTAAACTCACTTCCGAAAGATCGTGATAAGCAATGGCAATATGTAGAGCATTATATCCCTTATTGTTTTTTTAATTGACATCCGCTTTTAGGTCCATTAAATAGTTAATGATACCTATCTGTTCTTTGGAGCCACAAAACAGAGGAGAACAGTTAACTGCGTTCATAAGAATGGAGTTAAGGTTTGAAGCATCTAAATATTCATTTATCTCAATTTTATCGCTTTCAATTAATTGGACTACTTTCTGTTTATCAGGTTCATAAAGCGCGCTTTGAAGTTGGCTCCAGAAGTTTTTCTCCGACATATGAGATGTAAGTGTATTCATTGACACAGAGTTTTTAGTTTGCTATAAAATTCGTTTTAAGCAGTGCATCATAGGCAATCTTAAAGATAGTACGAATTCAAGTTAACCTCTATTTTTCTTATCTATTTTGGACAGCCAATTTGCTACACCGGTATAATTAGTGATCATCAAATATCCAATCAAAATACTAAGTATTGCAGTGAAAAACTGAAAATAATCTGCTTTTCCGTAAACAAAAGTTTCGATTCCTGCACCGACTTCTTTTTTAGAAATCAGATTCTTGAAAAGAAAGAAGCAATGATTTAGAAACAAGGGAAAATTATCAATGATAAGTAGGCCTGCAATTACAATAATGGCTGTCTTAAGGATAGTGATTTCCTTTATGTTTCCAAAATCAATTCGATTTTCATCGAATCCCTTATCTAATTTAAGTATATTGACAATTTTTTCAGCGCCAAAAATCAACACGATTAACAGGGCAACTGTTATTACTACTACCCCTAATGCCAAAATTATAGACCCGAATTCAGATGAATTTATAGCATATCCAATATACGTTGGCAATAAACTAAAAATAGCTATGGTTGCAGAATACAGTGCAAATAATTTAATAATAATCTTAAAGAAATCTTTGATTGTCATTGTTTGTTAAGAATTTAGAGTTGTTTTATCATTTCTATATCGAGTGATCCATTGCGGTAACCATTTTAATCACTATTGGACCAAGTTAATACTCCTTTTAGAGGAAATGCTTCAAATCCTTTAATCAGGTCTAATTTTTTGGTTTGTTTTATCTTTATCCAAATCCACGCTTCGTGAGATTCCTGTAAATGATTTACATCAATCTCTACACATTCAATGAGCTTTGATTTCGATAAAATAATGTTTATGCGATAAACATCCTCCATGTCAATACCCTGTACAGCACCAGTCCCTCGATATTTTGATCCTTTGAAGTATTTGCTCAATTCGATTTCAGGACTAAAGAATTCTAATGTATCCTCGGCATAATCGTTACGCAATGGAACGTATACCCCTTCAATTTTTGGATGTAAACATGCTGTCCCACCAGTTTGATTAGAAATCATTACTCCGGTTGGAAATTCTATGATGATGCCCAATCCTACTGAATCATGTATGGTTATTTCAGGTTTTAGCAAGCTGTTTTTCTTTTATGTACTAGTTGGGTTAATTTATCCAATGTCTCTCTATCTATCTTTTCCCAGTCATAGTCGTTAAACTCAAATGTGTTAAACTTTTTTAAAGTTTGATACATAGGTAAGACTATCGACTCAAAACATCCAGATATTTTATGCACTTCTTTTTGTTTTACACTAGAATCATCGCTTGCTGAAATAGATAAATCTATGGCTTCGCCATTAGGAACAAATTCAAAAAGATAATACCCAGGTTCCAGAAAACAGTACATCTTTGATTCAAGTCCTTTCAGAACGAAAATTAAACATTCGCATAATAAATTCGTCGGGATTTTAGGCACATCAGAAGCATCAAAATTCAACTTAAATCCCTCATGTTTCAATGCCACCGGGAGCCATCCGTGTTCCGGATTGCCAAAATCTAAGGTTATTTTTTTCATTCTTTTTTACGTTGCTAATCAATCTTCATATGTAAGTTTCAAATAGTTATTTCAAAATGAATCCCGTATATAATTCAGACTTAATGTTAACATCATTTAAAATTGCTATCGAAAAGTTCGTCCAACAAAATATCCAACTCTGGCGGGCATTCTTCTCTAGAATATAGAGGCTCTGCTACCTTTTTTCCTTCAACTTTTTCGAACATTATTTCAGGAATTCTGGTTGATTGTTCGATTTCGCTATGCTGTTTTACCCAAAACTCCGGATCAAGCTGAAAACTGCCAGATTTATAAAAGCCATTTACATAATTGCTTTCTATTTTTTCAACAAAGTTCAATAACTTTCTGTTGTATGGGTTAGTCGACATTGCATTTTTGTCCTTAAATGTCTTAATATTCCCGGGATTACACTTCCAATAGATCATCAGCATGGTAGCCTTATCTGTGAAAGGATTATCCACCCGCCAATCTTTTAGACAACTGGTACAATCCCAACTATCCATCACCATTTGGTGTAGGGTTTCTTGCGATTGCTTGGTGGCAAATTCTATGATGAGTTTATTTTCTAAAGCATCATACTCTTCATTTCTTAATTTTGGACTCATGACTACTGAGATCTATCTTTTCATAATTTTAATTGTCTAAAATAACCTAATTAAATAAGAACATTCTATTGAAAAAGTTTAAACACGTGCCAATTTATAAGTTGGGGCTTTTTTTAAGTTTCTGCTATCCCACCTAATGCTTTTACCCTATTGTTTTCGATTAGTACTTCAAGTCCGTGTTCTGTGTCAAGCTAGTAGCCTATTGAGATTTTTATTGTTCTGTTTTTAAGTACTCTGAAGTTTATAATGCTTTTGATGGTTTCGAAATGTTTTTCCTTTGAATCCAAATGCAATGGTATTTGGCCTGATTTCTCCTCATTTTCATAATAATGCGCATACACCTTCAAATACCGTTCAAATGTTCTTTCTTTGATTTCTTTAATAATATCTCCAAGATGACTCAAGAAATGTAGATAGGTCTTTTCAAAGTCGGTTAGTTCGTTATCCGTTGGAAATGCTTCGATTTCCTTACCATCTTCATCAAACTCATTCCCTAGGAATACAGTAATTTCCTTATTATCAAAATGTGCGGATTTAAACAAGATTTCTCCTGAAAAACCTGCCCAGTCCTTTTCAATTTTACCCCAATAGTTGTGCTTTTTCATAGTTGTTAGTCATTTTTTGTTCTGAAAACTCCTTTTAATTCAAAACCACCAGTAATTGTTACTGATTTCTCCTCTAAGGTCCTTAAAAAGTGGTGCAAATCGGTTAAAATCATGTTTTGAATCAGGCTCACAGTTCGCGATATAGCAACCTGCGGATTTGTGGATATCGGTTACTAGGCTTACTAAAGAACCATTCCTAATAAAGTTTTTGTATAGGAACGTCTTTCTATCAAAATCTTCAAACTTGTTGATCATTTAAATTACTTACAAGACTTTTTTAAGATACATTTTCAATATATTTCACCTATTATTATCTGTAGTTTTATTCAATTTCTTGTTTTCCCTTTTCGCTACTTATTCCATATCTCCAATGCCCAAAACCAGGACTCACAGAAAGTCCGGTTTGAAAGAGTGGCTCTAAATCATCAGGAAAAATGATTCCAAAATCATGGTTAATCTTTTCTATTTCGATATCGGTTAAACCCCTGTCAAAAGAAATGTCCTTTTCTTTTAGCAATTTAATTATCCTATTGGCTTGTTTTTGGTTCATTTCAATTGAAGGAAAACTTGTTACAGCTACTAAATATATTCTTATCCGCATTAAAAATTATAAATAAGAAAAATCTTCGTTACTAATATCTTGTTTTTAATAGTTAATTAATTAAAATCTAAAACATTCCTAAAATAACTAAATTGTAAGCAAACCAACATACAAATAAAGCCACTTCAAGTACCAATTTATAAGTTGGAACGTTTTTAAAAATATAAGTGCTAGTTTTACATTGAAGCCCAATAATTGTTTAGAATGAAATTAAAAAAATACCAAATCCCCATTATTACCTTTTTAATAATTTGGCTTCTAAGTGTGTGGGGATTTCACCCTTTAGAAGCATTACTAAACAATAACAGTGTTGGCGATGGACTCGGTGGCTTTGCTCTACTACTTATATACATAACTGTAGTCATTTTTTTCGGACTGTTATTGAGTATTTTTTTTGACGCCTGCGGTTTTATCCAAAAAATCAGTAACCATTCGTGTAATAGGTATACTTTTAGGTTTTATATCGATGGCATCCAATTCTTTACAACTTACATGGAACATATCGTTGGTTACTTTTACAGAAGAATTTATTAAAGGTAGTATATGTTGAAAACCGTAACTTAGGAAATATGCAAAACAACATCTTTAGCCAAAAACTATTCTGGCAGTGGCTCTACAAAAAAAAGACGCTCAGCGATGCATTGCTTGACCGTATTAAAAGCACGTTTAAATATCATGAAAAAGATGATGTGTCAGAACTAGATGGAAAAACAGATCTGTTGGCATTTAGATCGTTATACTTGGACTTCCAAATAGCCCCTGGTTATAGCTTTACAAGTCAGTTTCATTCATCAATATACGACCCATATTTATTTTCAGAACATTTAGAGCAGGTTACGCTACTGCATAAAAAATCCAAAAGGCTACACTCCTTTTTTAATGACATTGGCTGGTTTTTTCCATTTATCAGCTACACACTCTATACCATAGCGTATAGACATCTTGGTTACGAATATTTTAAGGCTATTAAATATCCAAAAAATGATATTTGGTGGAAAAAGTTTATGAAGCTGAACTTGGAAAACAATTTTATGGAAGGTTAGGATTTCATAAACTTTCAAGACGATTTAATCTTTATAAAACACATTAGATCAGATTTTTTTGTAAAAATGAATTAAGTAACAACACTATGAAAACACCTTTCTGGATACACGAAATGCCACTCAAAACCATTTTTGAAGAGCTCAAAAAAGAAAAACCAGAGGCTACGTTCTGGGATATTTTCAGCGATTATAATTCGATGCCCATTGAACAAGGTGATAATTCTAAAAAGTGGCTTGCACAGCAAAAGGAACTCATTGAGATAATCCTCAAAACCCATTTCGCTGATAAGAAAATAAACAGAGATGAAATAGCAGGATTCACAGATATCTTAAATGAATTCTGTTACCCAGAAGAGGAGCACGATTTTGATGGGATGGATGCAAAATACTTGCCGCTGGCCAAAAAAATCTATGAGACTCATTTAGCTCCCCTAAGACTGACTGAGGCTACGTTTCAGGATTTTATATATCAATTTGAAACCGCGCTAGAAGAATATAATCACTCACACCTGATGGCTTCCGGTAAAGTTGAATTTATTAAAGGCCTAGCATCCTTACCCCATTATTCTGAAGAAAAAAAGCAGGAAATCATTAAAAATTACCTAAAAATGACAGAAAGTTTTGAAGAAGAGCCTTATCAAGATGAATTTGACGAAGATTACATCGACAAAAATTATTATGAAACCGAATCCCAAGATGTCATCTATCCACAAGTGCCATTGGCTTCATCCAATACTTTTTTCGGATTCGATGATGCTGGAAACCTTCCTTATGACGAGCAAGAACGTATTGCCTTAGAAAAGTTTGATAGTTATCAAGCACAGATTACCGAACTGTTGCAGCAATCGCCCAATCCAGACCTTCAACCTAAATCTACGGCAAACTTTGATGACACAATGTGGGATGCTTATTACGCTTTAGCAGAAGCGAATCTACAAGTGTATAAATTTTATGAATCGTTTGCCGTATGGAATGATACTAGCAGAATATTATACCTATCTATGTCTAAAGAGGACAAAGAAACACCCTTTGAAATCAAGTTAGGTGGAATGCCTTTAGCAGATTATAAGGCACTTATTAAGGCATACAATGCTTTGTTCTAATATTAGAAATGGCATTTTAAATACAAAAACTCCTTTAATTAGTTAAAACAATGAATTTTGAAATAGAAACCGCCAGACCTTATTCCTTTGATGAAAATTATTTCCAGAATTTTTATGAGGATGACAGAATCATCAGGTTTCATAGGAAAGATTTTTTCTTTATACTTGATAAAACAGGCGTAGAACGGGTTATGTTACCCCCTGAAATAAGAGAAACATTTATCAAACAAAAGCTCTCTTATGCTAGTTTCTGCCCTTTTAAAAATGGAAACACCTACGGTATCATTACAAATAATAAGGTGTATGAGCTTTCTGTCGATTTTTCAAAAGTTGAAAGATGTTATACCATTCAAAACGAGTTTAAACGAGAAACTTATACCGATGGTAGTACAAGAGCACTGTTCCCTTCTGTTCCTGGTTATTCTTCAATATCAAATAGAATTCCATTCGCATTTATCAACTATGGTATGATGCAGGAAATAACATTTTATTCTATTTTAAATTTAAACCCCACTGATCTTACTGCGAGGTGGGAGTTACAAACCGAGGCGATGTTACCATATAAATTAATGCGTGGTATAAAAGGAGAAATGGTATTTTATTTGAGCTTGTTTCAAGATAAGTGCTATATCGTAAGCCCAGGTACAGATATTCAATACTACACTTACCCAAACTATTCTTTAATAGCAGTAGATAGTACTGCCTCTTCATTTGAATACCAGTTTAAGCCCGAACAAAAATCATTTATGAAAATGCTTAATGAAACACAAGCGGTAATCACACCATATGACTTTCAAAAAACAAAGCAAAAAACCAATAATGAAAGTATTTACGATTTTACTGAAAATGAGTATATAGAGTTTAATATTTCAAAAGAATACAACAACTGTAGGATAATTGGCAAAACAAAAAACAAATTATGGCTATTCGTTTTTACCAAAAACGGGCAGAAAATAATTAATATGGATATCGTAAAATGAACAACAAAGAGTTCCAACAACATATCCTGAAAAACTATAAAACTATTATAACTAACAATAGAACTATGAATTTTGAAATAGTAGCTGACTGGGACCACACCTTTAATGAAAGTTATTTCGAAAGTTTTTACGAAGATGACAGAATTATTAGGTTTGACAGAGACGGTTTTTTTTATATACTCGACAAAACAGGCGTAGAACAGGTTATGTTACCTCCTGAAATACGGCAACAGTC
The DNA here is from genome assembly GCF_042434905.1 of Aquimarina besae. Classification (NCBI taxonomy): domain Bacteria; kingdom Pseudomonadati; phylum Bacteroidota; class Flavobacteriia; order Flavobacteriales; family Flavobacteriaceae; genus Aquimarina; species Aquimarina besae. The sequence goes on along the minus strand of NZ_CP170199.1, from coordinate 1,256,643 downwards.
AGTTCATTTTCCTTATAGTTCTTTTAAAAATGGAAACACCTATGGGATCGTTACGAATAGTAAAGTGTATGAACTTTCTTCCGATTTTTCAAAAGTTGAAAGATGCTATAGCATTCAAAACGAGTTTAAACGAGAAACTTATACCGATGGTAGTACAAGAGCACTATTCCCTTCTGTTCCTGGTTATTCTTCAATATCAAATAGAATTCCATTTGCATTTATCAACTATGGTATGATGCAGGAAATAACATTTTATTCCATTTTAAATTTAAACCCCATTGATCTTACTGCAAGGTGGGAGCTTCAAACCGAAGCGATGTTACCTTATAAATTAATGCGTGGTATAAAAGGAGAAATGGTATTTTATTTGAGCTTGTTTCAAGATAAGTGCTATATCGTAAGCCCAGGTAGGGATATTCAATACTACACCTATCCAAAATATTCGTTAATAGGAGTAGATACTGATACAGCTGCATTTGAATATTTGTTTAAACCCGAACCGAAATCATTTATGAAAATGCTTAATGAAAGACAAGTGGTAATCACCCCTTATGCCTTTCAAAAAGGAAAGCGAAAAACCAATAATGAATGTATTTACGATTTTATCAAAAATGAGTATATAGAATTTAATCTTCCAAAAGAATATAACAACTGTAGGATAATTGGTAAAACAGAAAACAAAATATGGTTATTCACTTTTGCTAAAAATGGCGAGAAAATAATTAACATGGATATCGCATAATTAATCACAAAATGTACTAAATCACACTTTTGAAAAAGACTATGTTCTGGAAAAGAAACACAAAAACCATAAAAGACACTACAAAACAATCTATAGAGCATCGACTGTTCTTTATCGAGCGTTTAATGGGTATAGATTGGCTTCAAAAATTTAGAACTTTTAATCTTAACGACTTTGAGGTTGATCTAAGTGATCAAAAGGAAACAGCGCAGGTAGTTTTTGATAAAATCAAAGAAAGTATTGGTCTCAAGGAGGCTCTCATAGCACTTGACTTTTTTTGGGAAAACCCTGTAAAACCAAAAGACCCGTTTGCGATTCTTAAAACAGCTGATTTATTTAAAAATGAGACTTTAACAATAGGAAAATATAGAGAGGATAAAGTATCGTACATCATTTCTATAAAGATGTTAGTTTTACGTAATCACAACCTACTCATATTTACGATAGCTCACGAATTGGCACATTATATTCTTCAGGGACAAAAACAACTCTTCTTCAATGACGAAAAACTAACTGACCTATTAGTCCTAGCAATGGGTTTTGAATCATTTTGGTGCGAGCTTCACACTCACAAAAAAGAGAATAAGGTAACTAGTATAGGTTATTTATCTAAAGGAGAGGGCATGTATGCACTGGCTTGCTTGCAACATTAAAAAAATGAAACGAAGTGGGAATTACATACAACAAACAAGGAACTCAATAAAATTTTTAAGATTTGCGTAGCAGATATTCAGGAGAATCAGGGTAAAATACAAAACTGAACAATCATCACAATACCTCCTTGCATCCTTCGCATTCTTTCTAACCAAAGTACTGGATAACGAAATCATTCATCACAGCTTTGGGGATGCATTTCTGAAGAATTTGTCACTAGACAATGCTCAGGTAAAAAAAGGAAGAGCGCTCAATTTAAAGAAAAGAAGAACTAGTATTGTTAACAGTATCCTGAAAGACATCCAATTATTTGAAATTAAAAACAATAGGGAACTACAACCGGTACAGCAGGCCGTCGAACATATAATACTCTATTTTGATAAATCCTTAAAAGGTCTTTTCTGTAAAAACATTACAAATTTATGGAAAGAAAACATTGAGCTTAGAAACCAGGATTTAAATGAATTACGCAACGCTTTTGATAAAAACACCTATTTACAACCTGAATTAATGTATGCCAAGCGTAAAGAGCTTATCACATTAGTGCAACCATTACTGAAAGCTCAATTTAATATTGATACTATATCTAGTGATTAATTAAAACATCTACAACTATGTCAGCCAGCTTTATTTATTAGCTACATACACCTTGTGTTTATATTTTGGCGTAATGATTGCAATTTCTTTTTCACGTCGTTTTTGAAGGCTGATTTTCAGTCCTTTTTCAAATATCGTTTCGTTTTCCTTTTTGTAAATTTTTGTCGCTTCGGCTCCACAATCCTCGTATTCTTTGGTCACAACCATTTTTCCTGTAGAGAGGTTAAAATCTACCTTTTCCCAATATTCGCATAACTTACCTGACAAACTTTTATAGCCTATGAGAAAAAATTCTCCTTCCTGAAATCGATATTTATCTGTTTGTCCCCATTTCCAACTACTACCTCCATAATGCACTATGGATAAAACACCCTTTTTAATTTCCATACCTACAAGAGGGTCACCCATTTGGCCTCCTTCATCTATACCATAAAGCGCCTGCTTTGATGTTTTCCAAACCATCCATTGATTGTTTTTTTCCTTGTAGATGATTAATTCTCTGGTACTGTTACTCTTTTTGCGATCTGTTGCTAGGTCGTAAGCTACTACAAGTTCTGAGATGCCGTCGTTATCCAAATCCCCAGAAGCATTCATTGTTATTATGTAATTTTCTCGCATCGGAATATTTTGCGCAATCAACGTGCAAAAAAAAGTTATTATAAATAATACGCTAAATAGAGTTTTTTTCATTTTTCAAAATAAATTTTTACAAACTAACTATTTACCAAAAATAACCCCATTTTTTCCTTTTGCATTTCTCCAAAAATAAACTCAAGGTCTTCAATGAGTTCTGGAGTGTTTGGGAATTTTTCTTTTAATCTCTGAACATATAATGGTTTGTAGGTTTCAACTTCTGATAAACCTATGCTATACACATGAGGAAAATCCCGTGACACAGGATGAGTAAACCAAGGTCTTGATCTTGGTTCAAAGTCCTCCAAATATTCTGTAAGCATTGGCCAACCATCTGCATTTCTATTGATGGTTTTACCAAAATGTCGGTGCATATCACGCTCTAAATAAGAATACACAGCACCAATAGCACTTAAAGCAAATTTTTCTTTTGTTTTGTCCAATTGCAAGTGAAGGTAATTGGTGTGCATATCGCCTATAATGATGTTAGCCATTAGTTGTTTGGTCGATAGCTCGCCACTGGACAGGTCAAAATAGTCCTCTAGATAAAAATCATATTCTTCATCTGGATCATACCTGATACTGTCTAAATAAGTTATGTCTTTTGAACCTACCACTTTTCGTACTTGCCGTGAGTTTGTCAGTATAGCTTCGATTGAATATCCCATATTTTTTTAGGTTTTTATTCGTTTAATTTTTTTTTATTCCTCGTTCATAGCGGTATTTATTGTCAAAAGTATAACCTCTTTCATCAACAACTTCAAACCTAAAATTGTCTATATCTTTGGTTTTAATAGTTTTAGTACGAAAAGGCGCACCAACAAAATAGGCAAAGCGATCGCCTTCAGCATAAAAATCAATATCACAATTTAAATAATAGGCTCTGTTTGGCGCTAAACACACATCCAAAAATTGAAATGTTTTGGGATTTGCTCCTTCTAGAATTTGATCTTTAAAATACGCATGATCCTTATCCTTAGCCAAGGTCGATACTAGCGGATGCACAATTTCAAAGGAAGAAACATCTGCATGCAGTTTGTTTAAATACCCAAAATAAACAGCATTACCAATTTTGCAATAACTTTCTTTGATAGGTTCAATATCCCCTATTTTGTATGGCAATTGATCATTATAAAAATGGTTGTTTTCGCCAGATATGGAATAACCTTTTTCAATATCATTGACTTTAATTTTATACACATCCTTATGTCTTAGCGCTAGTGTCATTATAGTTTAAATAACACTAATATGCATATCGTCTTTTTGTTCATAATACCGTCTTTTTAAAATCTTCAAGACCCTTTATCTCTTTTACATGGTTCCGTAACTCTCATTAAATACAAAAATGACAAAAAATAATCATGCAGAAGCCCCAAATTATAAGTTGGAACCATTTTCTTGTAAAAGTTTTTTAGTTTTCAGAACATAATTTACCGAAAAGAGGGATCAGTAAGATTACGAAACAACAAATAATTTATATGGAATGAGTACAAAATAAAAGATTTGGCTAGTTTTATATCAGTATATCAAACACATCATTTACCGTATGCAGAAATCAGAGAAAACGCTTTATAACCTGGGTTATCTAAATGGTTGGTTAACAAACTTGGCAAGGATCAATGATAAAACAAACCATGCCTATCATTTCAGTTTGACCATGCACGAAAGCAAAAACGGGTTCATAAAAGAAAAGTTATATCCCATTTTTGATCCAATCTGCAAATCATTTGAGCTAAAAAAAATAGAAACTCCTAGAGAATATTTAATCTCCTTATTGACAGAAACATGGTTCTTTGAGTTTCAAGAAAAAGAATACAATACTGTATTTTTAATAGATAAGCAGAATAATTTTTCTCTATCAAATTCTTTCTGGAAACAAGAGTGGATTAAAGAATTTGTGGACTTATTGTTACTTACAGTTTCAAGCGATATAGTGTATCAGGTTAAAATTGGAGAAACCAAAATCTTTTATGCTTGCTCGAGTCTAGATATCATTTTTGCCAATAGTCAGGAACTGTATCATCTACACTTATCGGTAAGTGATTAATAGAAAAAAAACCTTTTTATGTGTCATAAATAGCAAGTATTATGAAAAAAGAAATATAAACAATTAGTAATTTATATGGGATTTGAATACAAAATAAAAGCAAATTTAACCGATAAAAAAGGATTGAAATTCAAGATTGGCTTGAAGCACTTGATACTTTTGATAAAAAATATGAATTTCAAAACAAGCCCTTTTGGGATTTCAGATGTAAAGAAAATAAGGGTAAAATGCCAAATTGCAGTATTTCTTTTGAAGGTGATGGATTGTACATTTGCCAACATACGGGTTATGTGTGGTTTGGACTTGAAACGCTAAAAAAATACCTGATCAAGAAGGCATTATGTATCAAATCATAGATTATCAAGAGTAAATACAGCTTAAACTTATTATCATTTATAATTAAATAAATGATACACTATTTACGGCCTTTCTAAAAACTATTATCCTCGCTAAAAAAAGAAATAGAAATAACTTTTAATTCTCATGCTTAATACAAACAAGATAATACTTGAAATAGAATCTTTCAAACCTGTTGATGGAAACTGGTTACCATTGGATAGCCTGTTAAATGATCTTTGGGAAACCGGAAATCCCCAACTTGGTATCAACGCACTTTTTAAAATTTTTGAACGCTTTCCCTTTGACGATGGGATTGGTACCCTTTTGGGTAAAAGATAATGCACAGCGAAACAGTATTAGTAAAAGTACATTGAATGCAAGAGGTGAAACCATTTTCGAAAAAGCCTCTTTTCGTGATGCTGCAAAGAGAAAGAGATGCTTGATTTATGTAGACGGATTTTATGAGCATCACCATTATAAGAGTAAAACATATCCTTTTTATATCCATCGAAAAGATGGGGAGCCGATTATTTTCGCTGGACTTTGGAGTGAATGGTTAGACAAAGAAACCGGAGAGCTACAAAATACTTTTTCCATTGTAACAACTGAAGGGAACGAACTCTTAACCAAAATTCATAATAATCCCAAATTAAAAGGTCCAAGAATGCCGGTAATCTTACCTGATGAATTCGCGGATAAGTGGTTACATCCCGATGAAGGTGAGCTGGATCAACAAATACTGCAGGAACTAATACAACCCTATCCAGAAGAAGAACTTATTGTCTATACAGTGGGACGATTAAGAGGTAAAGATTATGCTGGTAATGTGGAAGAAATTTCGAATAAAGTTATTTACGACGATTTGGAGTTTTAAATTTAATGTAAAATAAAAAAACCAAATAAGCACTAGAATCTATATACTTCACTGAATTTGCGCTTTTTCTAGAGATCACATTCAAAATAAGATCATTTAATATAATTACTTTTATATTACTCCGTAAAGATTAGCAAAGAAAATGTACAATTGTACTAATATTTCCGAAACTATGTTCTGAGAAGTTATGTTAAATCAGAATAATCATTGAGCGGTTTTATTAAATGTACGTTTTATTATGCTAATTTTAGTAACGTAGTCTCTTTTTGAGTATCGTTCCATTTTTGGTTCTTTAAAATAGTCTTACAAAATAGCATTTTATAGGACTAAAATAGTAAGGAAGGAAATCAAATAAAAAAGCAGGCCGGAGCCTGCTTTAAAAAACTATATATGATTAAGATAATTAACCTGTCTGAGAATGATTTGAGTCATAAACAATTTCCATTATTTCTATATCAGAAAGAGGTCTCAATCTACCTTTCAAATGGTCTGTTTTATAATCTACCAATAACTTCCCGTAATGGTGAACCGACCAATTAGCAAGTGATTCTTTAGAAACCGGATACTTAGCTTGCACATCTCTGATTAGAATCTTTCCATCTTTGCCTGTTGAACTTACATCTTTCAGCATATTTCTATCATGACTAACAAATTGTCTAATTGCAAATCTATAAAAACAACTAACGTTTTTACCTGCTGCACCTTCCAATCTAACTATAGCCTTAGGAGTAAATAAAATTGGTTTCCCATTATAAATTGGGAGTTCAACTTTCTTTGTTATCCATTTTACGTTTTCATAATCAAATATGTCCTTTTGTACACATTTTTCCATAGGGATATTATGAAGTCGACATTGTTCCTGCGTGTAATCAATCAGAACAGACTTAACTATTTTTGTAGTCATATCTGAAATCCTATCTGAACTAATGTCATCAAAGAAAAGTTCTATATCTGCAAAATGACTTAATACTCCAGTCCTAACTGCCAAATTATTATAAATTGTATCGAATATTTTCTTTATCAATTTATTTCCAACTGAGTTACCATATGGTCTATCTAACGAATAACCCAATCTGGTTTCATTTGGTTCCCCTAAACCAGATAATAAATAATTAGATTTTTCATATGATTTGAGCTTTACACTCTTAATCACTTCGCCCCAAAATACTTCTAAATGCTTTTGCATTTTTTTCGTTAAAGGAGTTTGTAGATACTCTATCAATCTCGGATCGAAAAATAATAAATTATCCTGATCCAGTTTTACGTCAACAAATTGTAATTCGGGCTGTTGAATACCCAACCTATAAAATGAACTAATGTTTGTCATTTTTTTAAATTTTTAAAATTATTATCTTCTTTCTTAGAGTGCTTAAATTCATTACTAAGCCCTCAATTTTAAAAGCTTTATAGCTTCTAAATCTCCACATATTCGATTTTCCCTACGACAATAATTTTCAAAATTTAACGTTATTAACATTGTTATTAGCAATTTTAATATATATTTGCATCCGGATATCTCCAAATATCCTTAAAAAAAACACCTAAATAAAACTTTTAAAAACTATTGATAGAGGATGTCAGCCTATAACAATAGATGAAATTAATAGTTTTATTTTAACAGTTCACAATTTTATTTTACTACAAAAACTAAGCCATTATGTCTTATTATGACATACTGGCATTTTTTGTTATTTCTACGCCATGTCTTCACTTAAATTTATGCCAAACAAGTTAAATGTCAGTTAACTTTAAGTTTTGGCATACATTTTTTTAGATAAACAATTTAAAAATTACCCTATTGCATTTTGTCATCTAAACTTAACTTAGTTCCATTCTGCAAAATTAAAAACTTAAAATCCTACATATGATACGTTCGTTTTAACAAAGAAACAATAAATCCTTTGTATTACCAAAGAAACATTTGTACATTTGACGAAACGTTATCAACAATCTATTAACACCTCACCAAATGAGTACATCCTTAGATACAAAGAAATTTTCGGAAATGATCAAATCTAAAAGAGGAGGAATAGGTTTACGAGCACTAGCCTCTGAAATTGGTATAAGTGCTTCAACCTTATCTAGAGTAGAGCAAGGAAATTTACCTGATATAGATACATATCTTAAATTATGTACATGGCTCGAAGTTCCTTCAGATTTTTTTACAATAACAAATTCTGATGAAGAAAATACAAAGGTAGAAGTTATTGCTCACCTTAGAGCTGATAAAACTTTATCGCCCGAAACTTCTGAAGCATTAATTCAAATGATTAATCTCGCATATGACGCTGCCCAAAAAAGGAACTAAATATAGAAGAGGCTTTAAAAAATGGTCAGACGATAAAGCTATTGAATTAAGGAAAGAATTAGGGTTAGTAGGTTCTTCTCCTCTATGCGCTTTTGACCTATCTAAATATCTTAATATTCCCATATTTGAACCAAAAGAAGTTAACGGTATGTCAGAACAACATCTTGATAAACTATTAAATTCTGGCAGCAAACATTGGTCAGCTGCCACTATTCCAATAAATAATAAAGAATATATTATTATTCACAATCCTAGACATTCTTCGTCAAGACAACAAAGTAATTTAATGCATGAGTTAGCTCATATTATTTGTGAACATAAAATTCCTGATGATAAGAAAATCAATGGATTATCTGGATTTTTAAGAAATCATGATGAAAATCAGGAAAATGAAGCAGAATGGCTTGGAGCCTGCTTACAGCTTCCCAGACCAGCTTTAATTTGGGCTTTAAAGAAGAATATGTCTTTAGAACAAATCTCAATACATTTTAATGCCAGTAAAGAGATGGTAAGATATAGAATCAATATTACTGGAGTAAAAAAACAACTCAGTTATTTACGCTAAACTATTTTTTATTTTGTCGTCCTGGATAGAACATCAAATATCTTTCTCTACTCTATAGAAAGTAGCTTTACTTAGTCCAGCTTTTATACACGCTTGATCTATTGGGATGTTTTGGTTGTCATATAGATGCTTAGCATATTGATATTTTTCTACGGTTTCTTTTTTTGGACCTTTCGGTCTTCCTAAAAGTTTCTTTCGCTTTCTCGCATTGTTTAAACCTATTTTAGTTCTTTCACTAATAAGATTTCGTTCAAATTCTGCAACTGCTGCAAAGATTTGTAAAAGAAACTTTCCATTTGCAGAAGTTGTATCGAACTCTGGTTCACTAAGACTTTTAAAATGAACCCCTTTTCATTCAAGATATCTATAAGATCAATCATGTTTTTAATGATCTAAAGATTCTATCATTTTTATAAGTGTAAACTATATCTCCTTTTCTGAGATATTCTATCATCTCATTTAATCCAGACCGATCTTCTCTAACTCCACTAGCGATGTCAGTATAAATTTTTTCACACCCAGCTTCTTCAAGTAAATCTATTTGTGATTCTTTTCTTTGATCAGGTGTTGATACTCTCGCATATCCAACAATCATAATTGTCTCGTAAAACGACCGTTTTACTAAACTTCATTAAGATTTGTTATTTTTTCACAGTTTTAGTTACAAATAATGAAACTTTATTGTAACTTTACAAGTAGTTATCCCAATAGAATTAGCTTTTCAACATTACAACTGAAACACATTGTCATAAACTTAATTTTAAAATTTATGACATGAGATTATTATCTTCAATTACTTTCTCTCTAATTATTATTCTTTTTTTTTCCTCCTGCCTCAAAACTAAAAACGAATCAGAAAAATATTATAGTAATATTTTAGACGATAATAAAGATTTAGAACCTTATCCCGAGAAAATTATTGCATATGACAAACTTTCTTTTGGCAATGGATATAATTCAAGTACTTCACAGGAATTCTACGGAACAATTGAATATGAAAACACCGATAATTCAACGGAAATTTTATCTAAAGCCTATGGTAATACTGGTTTTGTTGAAATAAAATCAGTAGATAACAAATACCAATTAAAGAATACTTTAGACATCTCAACTAAAGTAGATTTAAACCTTAAGATTAAGGGATTTTCCTCTGAAAATACTTTCAAATCTCGCGTTTACAAAGAGTCAACTTTCAGCAGTTTTGATCAAACAGTGGTTATAAAAGCAAAATATGTAAATGAACCTAGAATAATTATTAATCCAAAAATCAGGAAAGAATTAATTCAGTTAGCTAAAGAGTCGCCTATAGATTTCATGAAAAGAAATGGTGATATGTTTGTTAGCAAAATTTATACTGGTGGTGAAGTATACGCCTACCTTAAATTGCACTCAAGAGATAGGCATGAAAAAGAAAGAAATGAAAAATTTATCAAAAGTATTAATTCTTATGTAGGAAATAAATTATCTATTGAAAGTAAGACTATTAGTACAAAAGATGAAAAAAATACTAGCAATTTTAAACAAGCATATGTTTTTACTGCAGGAGGAGGAAAAACCCCAAATGAATTAAACATGGATAAATTTTTAGATTTTGCTTCTAATTTCAAAGAACAAGTAAATCCAAAAGCTAAACCAGTTATTTTATATGTAGAGCTTTCTCCTTATGAAAGTCTACCTGACTTTCCTAAAATTGATTTTTCCCCTATTCGGGTCAAACAAAAAGAATTTTTAGAGAACTCTGCTTTATTATATACTAGTATTGAAGAATCAATACAAAACTCTAAATATGTTATTGAAAATCCTAAATACTTCGAAAGAACAGATTTTAATCAATCAAATGACACCATAACTTTTTACAAAGAAAAGTTGAAAGAATTAAAAAATCTAGTTGAGTTATGCAAAGGAAATTTTGAAAATTGCACAATGTCTGCTTTAGATTCCTATGCAATAATTGAAAAATATTCACCTATCATTGATTACCCATACAATATAAGTAGTCAAAAACAACTTTCGGTTGACACTAATAATCAACAACTAATAATTGATAATACTTTACAAAATGGTCATAAATATTATTTGACCATAAAAGGAAGTATTAAAAGTAGACCGCATTTTAATGATTCAAATGCTATATGCAAAGATCCTGTATTTGATTATGAATATAAATGGGTAGGAACCAAAAAAAAGGTAAAAAAACGTTTTTTAAGGAAAACAAAAAGATGGTATTACCCGATTTATCAAGGTTATAGCAAACCATATTTCTTAATTCAAATTATTAACCCAAATACGAATGAAATATTGAGAAAAATAAATTGGACAGGAGATCCTATTGCATTAGAAGATAATGTAAAGGTTACAGCTACACTTGTTAATCCTAACATTGGAATTTTTTACCAAAAAAATAATCAATTAATACATCAATATTCTGAGAGTTATCCGATGTATAGAGGCTTACAGAATTGTTATTCATTAAGGGCTGTAATTTCTGATAATAGTGTTCCAGCAATGCAAACGTTTAGCAACGCATTAGTTGCTCCTTTGTCTAGTAATATAATACCCCCTACTTCAGATTTCAGTATTAACAAGGTAAACCAGGAAAATCCAAAGTTTATAAAAAAAGACGATAATTTTTACGGATATGAGTATGAATAAATTAATTAACATGACCGCTGGTCCATTTGGAGTTTGGGGCGCAGAAAAAGAAATTTACAATGTTTTTGGTGAAAATGTTGGTTGTAAAGTATCAATATTTGAAAATAACACAAATGGAAATATTAGAATTCAAGTAAGACACAATACTGATGTTTCTTCAAAAGATTGGTATGACTACATAGAAAATGAATATATTAAAGCACAAGTCATTCACTGTAGACTTAGTTCCAATAGTACTGGCGGAAGCGTAGTTATCAAAGTCGTCTGAAAAATAAACAACATACCACAACTTTTCGTTTCATCAATTTTAAATCTAGAATTGATGAAAATACAAAAGTGTCAATATATATCTGTAAATCTCACCAATATATCTTTGGATAAGTAAACAATGATATCATACAACGAAACATATATCTAATCCAACGAAACCAATAAGGTTTTTTATGTCTCCTTTTTTGCATTAACTAATGGAATTTAGTATTTCCTTTTGTAATTGACAAAAACCTCTCCAGAACCAACGTTTAACCGATAGTATGATGAGGAGTTCGAAACGGCATTCATTAAATTAATTAAGTAATTGTTTAACCTATGTTTAACCCCAGCACTATACTTAAACTTAAAACATTGATTTAAGACATCACTAAAAACAAAAGCAACTCTTTGATTAACAAAGAGTTGCTTGCTTCTGTACTCAAGGTGGGAATCGAACCCACACTCCCGAAAGAACTGGATTTTGAATCCAGCGCGTCTACCAATTCCGCCACTTGAGCATTTTCAATCGAATTGGACGGCAAAATTAAAAAAATATTTCATCACATCCACCAAATAAGTAATAAAATAAGAGTCAGAGTAGAAATAAATTTTTAAATTTGCACCTTGTTTTCGAAAAATAAGTTTTAACTCATTACAAAACAACAGATTACCTTATGCCTAATTCAATTACAGAAGCAAAATTTTTTGCATGTACACAGAGTACAGAACTAGCAGAAAAAATCGTACAAGCGTATGGAGCTAAATTGGGTAATGTAATTACATCAACGTATAGTGATGGTGAGTTTCAACCTTCTTTTGAAGAATCTGTAAGAGGATCAAGAGTTTTTATTATTGGGTCTACACACCCAAGCTCAGATCATTTAATGGAAATGTTGTTGATGTTAGATGCCGCTAAAAGAGCGTCGGCAAGACATATTACGGCAGTATTACCTTATTATGGATGGGCACGTCAGGACAGAAAGGATAAACCAAGAGTTCCTATTGCAGCAAAATTAATTGCTAAAATGTTAGAAACTGCGGGAGCTACCAGGATTATTACTATGGACTTGCATGCAGATCAGATCCAAGGCTTTTTCGAAAAACCTGTAGACCATTTATTTGCATCTACTATATTTTTACCTTATTTACAATCATTGAATCTAGAGGATCTTACTGTAGCTTCTCCAGACATGGGAGGTTCTAAAAGAGCCTATGCATATTCTAAAGCTTTACAAAGCGATGTGGTTATATGTTACAAACAACGTGCTAAAGCCAATGTGATTTCTCATATGGAATTGATTGGAGATGTAACAGGAAAAAATGTTGTTTTGGTAGATGATATGGTTGATACAGCGGGTACGCTTACTAAAGCTGCCGATCTGATGATGGAACGTGGTGCAAAAAGTGTGAGAGCAATTTGTACGCATCCAATTCTATCAGGCAATGCTTACGAAAAACTAGAAAACTCAAAACTAGAAGAATTAATCGTAACAGATTCTATTCCTCTTAAACAACAAAGCGATAAGATTAGAGTGATAACATGTGCAAATTTATTCGCAGATGTGATGCATAGGGTTCATCATAATGAATCTATAAGCTCTAAATTCATCATGTAAATTAATAACTATTAATATATTTTAAAATGAAGTCATTAACAATCAATGCATCTCAAAGAGAAAGCGTAGGCAAGAAAGCAACAAAAGCCTTACGTAATGCTGGACAGGTACCTTGTGTTATTTACGGTGGAGACACTATTGTACACTTTGCAGCGCCAGAAATTGCTTTTAAAAATTTAGTGTACACTCCAGACGTTCATACCGTGGTAATAGCGTTGGATAATGGTACAAAGATAAATGCTATCCTACAGGATATTCAATTTCACCCTGTAACGGATAAAATTTTACATATTGATTTTGTTGAAATTTTCGACGACAAGCCAATAACTATCGAATTACCTTTCAGAACAACCGGTAACTCTCGTGGTGTTCGTAATGGTGGTGTTTTACGTTTTAACTTAAGACGTATTAAAGTAAAAGGTCTTGCTTCTAAATTACCAGATGTAATCGAAGGAGATATCACCAATCTTAAAATCGGAAACAAATTATACGTTACCGATGTAGCTAGTGAAGATTTCACTATACTTCATCCGGATAATACCGTTATCTGTATGGTTAAAACATCTCGTACTGCAGTGGCAGATGATGATGATGAAGAAGAAGAAACTGAAGGAGAAGCGTCAGCAGCAGAAGCACCAGCGGCAGAGGCATAATCATTCATTCTTTACAGAACAAAACAATCAAAAAGCATTCTGATTCTATTTTCAGGATGCTTTTTTAATACCCCATATATCTATACATTTGAGCTAATTTGTATAAAAACTTACTATGTCTATTTATATTAAATAGAAGACCAAAATCACATACATCCTAAAGCCATAATTGCAGACCCTTAGATTTAAATGCATAGTCTATTGTCATCAATATTGTAATACCATCTCATAAATAAATTTTGTAATTTAATACACACTAATCAAAATACCACCATAGTTATGAGTAATGAAAATGACAATTTAGGGGATGATATAAAAAAAGGAGCCGAAGAAGTTTTTGATAGCGCTAAAGAAGCTGCGAAAAAAGCAAAACATAAGGCTGGCGAATTTGCGGAAGAAGCAAAAGAAACAGCAGAAGAATTTATGGATGAGATGAAAGAAACTTTTGAAAGTAATGAAAACAAAAAGATTCTTGCAGGAGTTTTAGCACTTGTTGTCGGTGGTTTTGGTATTCATAAATTCGTTCTTGGTTATCATAAAGAAGGTATCATCATGCTGGTATGCACATTAATATTAGGAGCCGTGACCTGCGGATTTGCCGGATGGGTTGTTTGGGTAATAAGTATAATAGAAGGCATCATTTATCTTACCAAATCGGATGAGGAATTCTACCAGGTATATCAGATAAACAAAAAGTCTTGGTTCTAAAAAAATACAGCAAGAAAGTTAGAAAATTGTAAACTATCTTTTTTATTTAATTTTAATATCGTAATATTGCGATATTAAAATATACATAATGGGTATTACGAAAACACAAATTTTTGATCAAAGACAGAATGAGCTTGCACAATTATTTAAAATATTAGGGCATCCAGCACGGATAGCAATTCTTCAATATATAAGCTTACAAGATGCCTGTATTTGTAATGATCTTGTTGAAGAAATTGGCTTGGCACAAGCTACTATATCCCAACACCTTAAAGAACTAAAAAGTATTGGACTACTCAAGGGAGAGATCGAAGGGAAAAGCATGTGCTATTGCATTGACATCGATCAATGGAATGAATTACAACAAAATCTAAATTCTTTCTTTAATAACACCAAACAAAATTGTTGTTAGCATTTAAAATCATTAATTAAACATCTACATCTATGAATACATCAGAATTTATATCACTTTTAGAAAAACATCAGGATAAATCACTCTTATTTGAGTATGCTCCGGGCTTGTTCGTTGGTGCCAATTATCACATCACAGAAGTAAAGCATATTACCGTAGATTCTGTGGATTGCGGAGCAGGGACAGATTCCTGGAAAGAAACAATTGTTCAATTATGGGAAAGTCCAGACGAATTAGGTAAACGCGATTATTTAACGGTCTATAAAGCTTTAGCCATTCTGCATAAAGTTGGAAAAATGAAACCTTATGAGATGGAAGCTCCGATAAAAATTGAATACGGTAATCCCATGTTTCACACAGCCCATTTAAATATCACGGGGTTTAAAATACAAGAAAAACAATTGATCATGACGCTTACAGTTCGACCTACAGATTGTAAGGCAAAAGAAACCTGCGGAGTACCAGAAAGTTCATCAGTAACAACCACCTCTTGTGCACCGGGAAGCGGATGTTGCTAAATGAAATCTCAAATTAAGATACAGTTCTTTGATCGGTCGGATTGGCCAAATATCTCTAAAATCTATAAAGAGGGTATTGATACTGGTATTGCCACTTTCGAGACCAAAGTACCGACGTGGGAACAATGGAACAAGAAACATATAAAGTCTTGTAGATTAAAAGCTGTCCTGAATGATACAATTATCGGCTGGGCAGCATTATCACCTACTTCTAACAGAGATGTTTATAGAGGTGTTGCAGAAATTAGCATTTACATAACATCAAAACATCGCAATTTAGGTTTGGGAAAACTACTTTTGACAAAACTTATCGAAGAAAGCGAAAAAGAGGGTTTTTGGACATTACAAGCATCTGTTTTTAGCACCAATAGCGCTAGCATCAAATTACATACCTCTGTAGGATTTAGAATTATAGGATTTCGCGAAAAAATAGGAAAATTGAACAACTATTGGTATGATAATACCATCTTAGAAAAAAGAAGCAAAATAATAATATAACCACAAAACATCCATATAAATGAATATTTTAGTACTATGCACGGGAAACTCCTGCAGAAGCCAGATGGCAGAAGGCTATTTGAAACATTTTGTCAATGATAAAGCTACAATTTACAGTGCAGGAGTAGAAACTCACGGAGTAAACCCGAAGGCAATAGCTATTATGAAAGAAGATCATATTGATATATCAAATCATACCTCAAATAATCTTAATGAATATTTGAACATCGAGTTTGATTATATACTTACCGTTTGTGATAATGCAAAAGAACAATGCCCTTTCTTTCCCGGAAAAGCAGTGCGTTTACATTGCGACTTTTTTGATCCGTCCAAGGTAGAGGGCTCTAAAGAAGAAATACACATGGCTTTCACCAAAACAAGAAATCAAATTAAAGAATATTGTAAAAATTTTGTAGAGAACACGGTACTAAAAAAATCACATAAGTAAAATCAATAGGCCTTCAGGAAAAAACCTGAAGGTTCTTTTTTAGTATCACTTATCTCCATTCTTAAAATAT
This sequence comes from Aquimarina besae, assembly GCF_042434905.1. Classification (NCBI taxonomy): domain Bacteria; kingdom Pseudomonadati; phylum Bacteroidota; class Flavobacteriia; order Flavobacteriales; family Flavobacteriaceae; genus Aquimarina; species Aquimarina besae. The sequence goes on along the minus strand of NZ_CP170199.1, from coordinate 1,240,057 downwards.
TTCTGTTCTAATTCTGCCTGAAATTCCTCCATTACGGGCTTCACAGTGCTTTCTGGTAAATCGGCGATTCTGATATACATTAACCCATCCACAGCATTGTTGAACAATGGATCTACGTTAAATGCGACAACTTTAGCATTTTGCTTAATATACTTTTTAATTAAGACCGGAATTCGAAGGCTTCCCGGCTCAATCTCATCTATAATTTTGTCAAATTTATTAAGGTCACTTCTGCTTTCATCAAATACGAAATCTTTGTCAGCATCTTTTAGTTTGACCTTAAACTCTTTTTTTGGCCTTACATATTGCGCTACATAAGGATCATAGTAATGAGATTTCATAAACTCTATCATCAGTGACTTAGAGAAATTACTGAATTTATTACTAATACTAACTCCTCCTATAAGATATTTATGATCAGGAAAACGAAGTGTACAATGTACAATACCTTTCCAAAGTAAAAACAATGGCATCGGGCGCTGCTGATACTCTTTAATGATAAAAGCTCTCCCCATTTCTATGGATTGGCTCATCATTTTATGTAGTTCCGGCTCAAACCTAAAAAGGTCCTGTAAATAAAAACCATTTATGCCAAATTTAGAATAAATCTCTGTTCCCATACCCATACGATACGCACCGGCAATCTTTTTTGCTCCAATATCCCATAAGAACATATGATGATAATAATCATCAAAAGGATCTAAATCTATCGATTGGTTGGTTCCCTCTCCAATTTCACGAAAAGTTATTTCCCGAAGCCTTCCTATTTCGTGAACAACGTTTGGAATAAAATCTTTTCTTGCCAGAAAAACTTCATAGTTTTTACTTGCCAGTAGACGCATATCATTTTCACGACAATATTCTAATTCTGATTCAATAGAATTAATACTGCCGCCAGATGCAATTTCCTTAGGAGATTTAGGTAGCTTAAGATTTTGTGGAATAGATTCCATCAATGTTTTTTTCTCGTATGGGTTAGCCAACATATAGGTTTTTTTACGTAAAAAATTCGTAAAATCCTCTAAGTTACTGTACTCTTCCTGATCCTTTACGGATACAGGGTTACCTATTCTAACCTTAATTACCCTATTTTCTTGTGAATAGAGTTCGCTCGGCAATTTTGCCGTTCGTAATGTATCGCTAATAGAGGCAAGTTTATAGAACAACCTACTGTTTCTTGCGTGAAAATAAATCGGGATTACAGGAACTTTTGCTTTTTTCACCAATCGCATAGCTCCTTGCTCCCATGGTTTATCCACGTAGTGCTTTCCTTCTTTAAAAGTAGACACTTCACCAGCCGGGAAAATACCCAATGGTTTTCCTTCTTTTAAATGAATGATCGCTTCTTTTATTCCTTTCAGGCTAGACTTAGCTTCCTTTCTATTCTCGAAAGGATTCACCGGCATAATATACTGTTTTAAGGGAGTAAAATTGTGCAACAAAAAATTTGCAATAATCTTATAATCAGAACGATGCTCAAGCATCAATTTAAGAAGAAGAACACCATCTAAACCCCCTAATGGATGATTGGAAAGGGTAATAAAAGCTCCTTCTTTTGGTAGTCTTTTTAGATCCTCTTTGGGTATCTCGAAAGTCACCCCATACATATCCAATACCTTCTTTACAAAGTCTTCACCATGCAGGTGACTGATGCTATCATATTGACGATTAATCTTTGATAACCTCGTGATTTTTAGAATCATCCAGCCAACAAAAGTGCCAATAAAGCCAAGTTTATCTAATTTAAGCCCTTTGGCTACTTCTTTTGAGGTGACTACCGCCATTAAATACGTTTTGTGCTAACTACAAATATAACAAAATCATTGAATAGCGTATCTTATTGTTTAGCAACTATTTGATACGTTTCTTTTGTGCTTTGTTTAAGTAAAATATCCTTGTTTTTTTCTAAAGACTGTATTGCTTGATCATCAAAATGCCTAATTGTAAATAAGGAAACATTTTTTTTGTATTCAACACTGAATTTAGATTTCAAATACGGCAGTAATCCTTCAAAGTTATTAAACTTATCGTCCAGACATACTGAAAAACTGATAGCAGAATTTTGTATCAAATCAACTTTTAAATGATATTTATGAAAAAAGCTAAAAATTTCACTGATATTATCTTCGACAATAAAGGAAAAATCCAAAGAAGAAAGCGATAATAATATTTCATCTTTCTTTACTATAAAGCACGGCACTTGAGGAATTAATCTTTGTCCTTTTGTTACAGAAGTGCCTTCATCCAAAGGATTAATAAAAGATTTAACATAAAGCGGAATCTCTTTTCTTTGTAATGGTTGTAACGTTTTTGGATGAATCACTGAAGCTCCATAAAAAGCTAATTCTATTGCTTCTTCATATGAAATTTGTGACAACAACTTCACATTTTCGAAAACCCTGGGATCACCATTAAGAACACCTGGAACATCTTTCCATATTGACACACTGTTTGCGTTTGTACAATAAGCAAAAATACCTGCAGTGTAATCACTACCTTCTCTTCCTAAAGTAGTAGTAAAATTGTTAGCATCAGATCCGATAAAACCTTGTGTAACTGTTAAACCCTTTTTGTCCACATACTTCATAACATTTTTCTGAGTGATTTCCCAATTTACAGATGCATCGCGGTAATCATTATCAGTCTTGATTACATCTCTGGCATCTAACCAATTGTTTTTAAATCCCTCATAATTCAAATATTCGCTAACAATGGTAGTAGCAATCAGTTCTCCATAACAAACAATTTGATCATATACATAATCGTACTGTGTAGACTTATTTCTATTTAAAGTAGTCTCTAAATCCGAGACAAGAGCATTGAATTTTGTAAATATAGGAAGTTGTTTGTTCTCAAAAAGTTCTTCGAGTATGTCATAGTGGTATTTTTTTATAAAACCTATAGACTCCTCTAGCTCTTGACTATTACTCAAATAATGATCGACAACCATTTCTAATGCATTAGTGGTCTTACCCATGGCAGAAACAATGATAATAATATCAGAATTACCTACTTTTTCTAAAATATTAATCACATTTTTTACTCCATTAGCATTCTTTACGGATGCTCCTCCAAACTTAAAAATCTTCATTTATCTTATGTTATTAAGAAACACAAATCAAATCTTTGAAACAAATGCATTAAGTCCTTCTTCATCCATCTGTACAACTTGCCAGCCTTCTAGAATTTTAGCACCACTTTTTAAATAAAAATTAACGGCAGGTTTGTTCCAATCCAGCACATTCCATTCCACTCTTTTTACTCCTTGTTCTTTTCCATACTTCATTACTCTTTTATATAGTGCCATTCCAATACCGGTTCCTCTCTTAGACTCTCTTACGATAAGGTCTTCGAGATGTACTGTTTTTCCTTTCCAGGTAGAAAACCTAAAATACACCAACGCCAGCCCTAAAATTTCAGTATCTTTATCGGCAACAAAACAATGAAATAACGGCTGTTCTCCAAAACCATCCCTTATTAGTTCTTCTACCGTAACTTCTACAGCATCGGGTTCGTTTTCAAAAATTGCCAATTCTTCTATTAGCGATAAGACTTGAGGCATATCGCTAACCTTTGCATCTCTAATTATATAATCCATTGGTCAAAAGTTTGTCAAAACTATAAAATATGTATCAGAAACCAGACAATTTTACAATGTTATGCTTCACTAATTTGTGTTTTTATAATTCTCTATGAAGATCAATAAATTACCCTTACGAAAACGTTGTAGTTATCTAAAAAATAATACTTTTGCACAAAATCAATAGAACCAAAATGGCTAGAACAAACCAAACATTAGGAGAATTTATTATAGAAAACCAAAAAGATTTTCCTTATGCCAGCGGAGAACTTTCACGATTGATTAACTCTATTCGCCTTGCAGCAAAAATGGTTAATCACCAAGTAAACAAAGCCGGATTAGTTGATATCACAGGCGCGATTGGTGAAACTAATGTACAAGGAGAAGATCAACAAAAACTGGATGTTCTTGCCAACGAAACTTTTATTAACACCTTAACTAACAGGGAGATTGTCTGTGGTATTGCTTCTGAAGAAAATGATGACTTCATTACTATTAAAGGTCAGAAAAGTGATCACCGTAATAATTATGTTGTTCTCATGGATCCCTTAGATGGTAGTTCTAATATTGATGTAAATGTTTCTGTAGGAACCATCTTTTCTATTTACCGAAGAGTAACTCCAACCGGAACTCCTTGTACTATCGATGATTTCTTGCAACCAGGTAACCTACAAGTGGCTGCAGGCTATATTATTTATGGAACCTCTACCATGCTGGTATACACAACAGGACATGGTGTAAATGGTTTTACGCTAAATCCTGCCCTAGGAACCTATTACTTATCGCATCCTAATATGAAATTTCCGGAGAACGGAAATATTTATTCTGTAAATGAGGGTAATTACATACATTTTCCTCAAGGAATTAAGAATTATATTAAGTACTGCCAAGAAGAAAAAGAAGATCGCCCTTATACATCCAGATATATCGGATCGTTAGTTAGTGACATTCATCGTAATATGATAAAAGGCGGAATCTATATGTACCCAAGCACTTCTAAATCTCCTAACGGAAAACTTCGTTTGTTATACGAATGTAACCCAATGGCTTTTATAGCAGAACAAGCCGGAGGATCTGCAAGTGACGGATTCAGAAGAATTTTAGAGATCAAACCTACAGAACTGCACGAGCGTACTCCATTTATCTGTGGAAGTAAAAATATGGTAGAAAAAGTAGAATCCTTTATGAAAACATCAGAATCATAAACGGTCACCAGACTCGACAATTCTGCATTTCCAAAAAATTATTGAAATATTGACAAAAGGTCAATCAATGGATTGAATACTCTTTTAATTTTCAGTATTCTTGTATCACGGAAATAGACAATCTCTAAAAGTTTCGCCCCTACCTTATTACTCCGAGCTTTTAGATTCTTAAACGTACCATATCGCAATAAAAGCAAGTAACATTTAACATAATTAGGACAGAAATGTTGTTTTTAATGTTTTTATGTTAAATTTACGTATAGCTCATAGAACAACAATATAAATTAACCAAAATGGCGAAAGAAAATAAGGCTGTTGAAGAACAGGTTGTAAATGACCCTACTTCAAAAATAGAAGCAATAAAAAACTTAATCTTTGGAGAAAATATTGCTGCTTATAATTCTGAATTCGAAGCGGTAAAAAAAGACATATCTTCTAAAAAAAAGGAGCTGGAGGATTTCATAGAAGATACTCGTAAAGAATTACATCAGGCAATTGACAATCTTAGCACTGATATCAATATCAGAATCACAGAATTAGAGGATAATTTGGCAGATAAAGTAGAAATGCTGGATGATAAAAAAGTAGACAGAAAAACATTAGGTGATCTTTTGATCGCAATGGGGGAAAAAATCAATAAGAAGTAATCCGTCTGTCCTAGATTATGGAAGAGCAGGATAAACTTAAGATTCTCAAAGAACTTCTTCTTACTGAAGAGAAGGAGTACGCGGATTCCATTGCTAAAAAAGTTGATGAGCTAAGTAAAATAGTGCATCAAAAACAAGAACTTTCTTATAAGGTTGATCCTATCATTGATGACAAATTAGAAGAATTTGTTCAGGAAATTCCTAAAACATTAGGTCCTACAATTACCGAAGCTTTAAAAGAAGAAATCAAAAACTCTCAAGATGCAGTCGTAGAAGCATTATTTCCAATCATTGGTAAAATGATCAAGAAATATATTGCTCACGAGATGAAATTATTAAGTGAGAATATCAACAAAAAAACTAGGCAAGCTTTCTCTTTTAAAAAATGGTTTAAAAGAACCAAAGCTAGAGCACAAGGAATCAGTGATGGTGATTTAGCCATCTCTGATTATGCAAAACCAAGATTGATCCAAATGTTCGTCATTGAAAAAGATTCTGGATTATTAATTGCAGATTATAGCCCCTTATCTGACAACACCATAGATAAAGATATGGTCGCAGGTATGCTAACCGCAATAAAAAGTTTTGTAGAAGATGCGTTTCAAGGTGGAAATCAAAATCTGGAAACGATCGAATACGAACTATATACTATACACGTACAAAATTTTTATTCTTATTACATCGCTGCTGTTATTTCTGGTGCTTACAATATGATGTTTAAAGAAGTGCTGGAAGATCAAATTATAGATTTTGCTCAACATCATATTTCCAAAAGAGATTTAGATAATAGCGAGCTTTTTACTAAAAAACTAAAAAAACATTTTGAAGATGAAATTGTCTAAGAAAGTAGTGCTTTTAGGACACTTTGGAGTCGGAAAAACGTCCTTGTTCAGACGTTTTATCGACAACGAATTTTCTGAAAATTATAAGGTTACACTTGGTGTACAAATAAAAAAGAAAGTAATTGAAATGCCAGGTGGGCGTGAACTTTCCATGATTATTTGGGATACAGAAGGTCATACTGATATTGAGGATACCAGAAAATCTTATTTACTGGGTTCTAGTGCTTTTATCTATGTATTTGACCTAACACGAATTGACACTTATAAGGATATAAAAGAAGATTTGGCCTATTTATCTAAAAACCACCCTAAAGTCAAGATTAAAATCATTGGTAATAAAATAGACTTGGTGAATGAAAAAGAAACGGCTAAGAAATTACAAGAACAAAATGTTGCATTTGATTGTTTGACAAGTGCAAAAACGAATAAAAATGTGCAGGATTTCTTCTTGGATCTTGCCAAGGAAATAACTGCATAGTGTTATGACGTATCAGGAAGAGAAACAACTATTTCATCAAAAAACACAATGCATTCTAATTAATTTTGAAGGATTGATAAAGGAAACTGATGCTAATTTATTTAAGTGGAAAGTACAAACCTCAATCTATGATGCGCATCCTTTTTTTGAAATCATAAAAGATTTTATTGAAGTTTTTGAAGAAGAAACCACTTATAATTTTCCTTGCATTCATCTTGAAGATGGAGATATTCAGAAAATCTGTGACGTAACTATAAGAATAAACTCAGAGGAAGTTGTTATTCTTCTGTTTGATTATACGACAAAATACTATGAGCTCAATAAAATTGCTCAACAAAAAAATGAATCCATTCTTAAGGCAAAAGAATTAGAACTCAAAAATAAATACCTACTTGAAAAAGAGAAGTTCAAAAACAGTTTTATTTCTAATATAAATCATGAAATCAGAACACCACTCACCGGAATTTTAGGATTTATAGAAGTATTAGAAAAGACAAACTTAAATTTTGAACAAGAAGAATTAGCACGAATTATAAAGCGGCAGAGCCTGCACCTTAATGCATTGATTGAGGATATGGTTGACATTTCTAAAATAGAATCCGGTAAAATAAAAATTGTCGAAGAGCGATTCCTATTTGTAAATCTTGTAGAGGGTTTTAAAGAAACATACGCTAAACTAGCTGATGAGAAAGGGATTCAATTTGAAACACATATTGACACTAATATACAAGAATATCTTATAGGAGATCGAACCCGTGTATTTCAGATATTAAACAATATTCTTAATAATGCTTTTAAGTTTACAGAAGAAGGAAAGATTAGTCTTTCTGTCACTAAAAATTACCAACGCACGAATAAGTTGAGTATCAGTTTTAAGATTGAAGATACAGGATTAGGAATTCAAGAAGAAAACATTGATACTATTTTTGACAGATTTACCAGATTTAATGAGGACAAACAAATATCTGGAACAGGCCTAGGATTGGCCATTGTAAAAGATTTAATCGACCTTCTGGGAGGTGAAATTAAAGTATCCAGCCAGCCTGAAAAAGGCTCAACTTTTGATATTAAGTTACCCTTTAAATTTGAAGTCACCAAATCTGCTCCCGAAAAGAAAAAGAAAAAATATAGCCTACCTGAATCGAAAAATAAATTTAGGATACTTGTGGTAGAAGACGAAGAGGCTACTCAGTTTTTAATCATGAAGATATTAATCAGCCACGGCAGCTTTTTTGTAGATGTTGCAATCAATGGAGAAGAGGCTATTAGTTATATAGAACGCAGAAACTATGACCTTATCTTGATGGATCTAAAGCTCTCCAAAATCGACGGGTATAAAGCTACTCATATGATAAGAAACAATTATGGAGATAAGGTAATCGCCGAAGTTCCTATCATTGGTTTCACTGCAAAATCCAGTGAAATAGAAAGAGACAAATGCCTACGCTCCGGAATGGACGACTTTATCGCGAAACCATTTGAGCAAGAAGATTTAATCTATAAAATCGTAAAACAAATCGCTAAAAAAACCGCTTCATAAAAGCGGTTTTTTAATATAACGATTGATTCAACCTTGTACTTATCTATTCATATGTTTAATCTCCTCAGCAAAAGTATCTCCATCTACATTTTGATCTACTAAAGAAAGTGCTTTATCCACCACGTACTTTGCATTATCAGCTCTAAAACCAAGTCCAACACATAGCTTCTCTAATAATACAACTTGATCATCCCCTTTTATATTATCGGCATAAACCATTCTAGCCAAATCAAAAAGTCTCTCTAATCTCTGATCATAGCTGGTAGGGGGATTGATAGGACGAGAAGCATAATCTTTTAATATTTCTTTGTAATCGTTGTCAGAAATATTAAGATTTCGAGCCAATCGATCTAAGAAAGCTCTTTCTTCATCCGTTATTACACCATCACTCATTGCCACTCTTACAATTGCAGCAAAATGATCTTGATTTCGCTTTTGAAAACCACTATCAAATAAATCAGATATAGACATCATGTACTTTTGTTTAATTTGCCGCAAATATAACTAAACTCTTCACCTTTTAAAATTTAAAATTGACGTTTTTACAATCAAAATGTATTCTATCATTTAATTGATTCTACGAATTCATTTTTATTAAAAAGTTATACAATTACTAATACTTTCAAAAAAGCACCATTAGAAGATTACTAATTAGTAAATTTCTGAGGATTTTCAATTTTGAATACCGATAATGGGTAAAATACCTTTACTTCAATTTACAAATAAAGGAATATACTGTGCAGCAGCAAAAGTATATCTAGATCCTTGGAAGCCTGTTGACAAAGCCATTATCACCCACGGTCACGCTGATCATAGTCGTTGGGGACATAAACTATATATAACCCATCACACTAATATCCCGATAATAAAGCATCGATTAGGAGATATAAAAGTTACTGGAAAAGAATACGGAGAAACTTTTACAATTAATAACGTTAAGTTTAGTTTTCACCCTGCAGGTCATATCATTGGAAGTTCCCAAATCAGAGTGGAACATCAAGGAGAAGTTTGGGTATTTACCGGAGATTACAAAATCGAAGATGACGGAATATCTACTCCTTATGAACCCGTAAAATGCCATACTTTTATTACAGAATGCACTTTTGGACTTCCTGCATTTAAGTGGACGCCTCAGAAAGAAGTTTTCAAGGACATCAATCAATGGTGGGCAGAAAATAAAGCCGAAGGGAAGACTTCTATCTTATTTGGGTATTCGTTGGGAAAAGCACAGCGTCTCCTCAAATATGTAAATCCCGAAATCGGAAAAATCTATACTCATGGAGCTATCGAGAATATGACCAATGTTATACGACCTATGATAGATTTTCCGGAAACTACCTTAATAACTAGAGAAACTAAAAAAGAAGAACTTCTAGGTAATATTGTGATTGCACCTCCTAGTGCTCACGGATCCTCTTGGATTCGAAAAATGGTTCCGTATGTTACCGCATCAGCAAGTGGCTGGATGACCTTTAGAGGCGCTCGACGACGAAGAGCAATTGATAAAGGTTTTGTTTTATCTGATCATTGTGATTGGGATGGTTTATTAACTGCAATTAAAGAGACTGGAGCCCAAAAAATTATCAGCACGCACGGCTATACTGATATCTTTTCAAAATATCTTAGAGAACTTGGATATGACGCAAGAACAGAAAAAACTCAATATGAAGGTGAACTTGCTGAGATAGAAACCCAAAAAGAAGAAAGTGAGGTGAATACTTGAAACTTTTTGCTGACTTAATAAAAACTCTGGATAGCACAAATAAAACTAATGTTAAGGTAAATGCTTTAGCATCCTATTTTGGCAAAGCTCCGGAAAAAGATAAAGTTTGGACGATAGCAATACTTTCACATCGAAGACCTCCAAGACCGGTAAACACCACTCTTTTAAGAACCTGGGCGTCTGAACTAGCTAATATTCCACTTTGGTTATTCGAAGAATCGTATCATATCGTTGGTGATCTGGCAGAAACCATTGCTTTAGTAGTACCAAACGCCAAAGGAAGTTCGGATAAAACACTTACCCAGTTTTTAGAAGAAATGATTCTGCTTAAAAAAAAGTCCGACGAAGAAAAGCGAACATATCTCCACGAGAATTGGGAAGTACTTAATTATTATGAGAGATTTGTCTTTACAAAATTAATTACAGGAGGATTTAGAATAGGTGTAAGCCAAAAATTAATGACACGCGCCTTATCCAAAGCCACACAAATTGATGAAGATATTTTAGCATACAAGTTAATGGGTAACTGGGACCCGAATTCCATTACTTTTGAAGATTTAATTCTTAGGGAAAACAAATCTGATTTTATTTCAAAACCGTATCCATTCTATCTTGCCTATGCTATAGAAAATGAAGTTTCAGATCTAGGAGATGTGAATGAGTGGTTTGCAGAACACAAATGGGACGGTATCAGATCACAAGTTATTGTTAGAGATAACGAGCTCTTTGTATGGAGTCGTGGTGAAGAACTGGTAACCGATAAATATCCTGAATTTGTAGAATTCTTAAAAGTGATCCCAAATGGAACTGTGCTGGACGGTGAAATTCTACCTTTCCCAAACGGAGAAATTGGAACGTTTAATGATTTACAAACTCGGATTGGAAGAAAAACAGTTTCAAAATCACTATTAGAAAAAACACCTGTCGTTCTAAAAGCTTACGATATATTAGAATGGCAAGGAAAAGACATCAGAAACCTTCCTTTCTCTGAACGAAGAGAGATACTAGAAAAACTATATAAAAGAAAAATTCATCCTGAGCCTGTGGAAGGGCAACTCAACAAAAAGATATTTCATCTTTCAGAAAAAATGGCCTTCAATTCCTGGGAAGAAGTAGCAGAAGAAAGAGAAAGATCCAGAGAACTCCATTCTGAAGGGTTAATGCTAAAAAGAAAAGATTCTCCGTATTTAGTGGGACGAAAAAAAGGAGACTGGTGGAAATGGAAAGTAGATCCGCTAACAATCGATGCTGTTTTGACTTATGCAATGAGAGGGCACGGCCGCAGATCGAACCTATTTACGGATTATACTTTTGGCCTTTGGAATGATGATAAAACCGAACTTGTCACCTTTGCAAAAGCCTACTCCGGTTTAACAGATACCGAATTCAGGCAGGTAGATCGCTTTATCAAATCAAATACTCTAGAACGTTTTGGTCCTGTAAGAAGCGTTACTCCCGAACTGGTTTTCGAAATTGCTTTTGAAGGAATAGCTCTATCAAAAAGACATAAAAGCGGCGTTGCAACTCGTTTCCCCAGAATTCTGAGATGGCGAAGAGATAAAAAAATAGAAGAAGCCAATACATTAGAGGATTTGAAACAATTGATAAAATGATATATTTTTAGGCTCCTTTCTCTTGCTAGGGAAAGGTGGTTCAGCTCTGCTGAATCGGAAAGGGTAGATTACACGAAATATGAAGAAAAAACTGCATAACAAACCCGAATTACTTCAAGTCAGAAAGGAACTTAGAAAAAACTTAACACCAGCTGAAGCATTTTTGTGGAAACACCTCCAACATAAAAAATTAAATGGAAGAAAGTTTAGAAGACAGCATAGTATCCAAAATTATATTGTAGATTTTTATTGTGCTGAAGAAAAATTAATAATAGAATTGGACGGGCAAGTTTATATGAATCCTATTTCTCAGGAAAAAGACTTCACCCGAGACAAAAATTTACAAAATCTTGGTTTTAAAGTGATTAGATTTGAGAACAAAATGGTCTTTGATCACCTTCCATCTGTATTAAAAGAAATTGAAGATAATTTCAAACAACAATAAAGAAAAACCCTTTCTATTATCGGAAAAAGGTGAATTAATATCAATAGTAATAAATATGGAGAAGGAAAGAATAGAAAGTGAATATTATACGATATATGATTTTGCGCAGATGACCCCTTCCGCCCCCGAATTTTCGGGGACACCTTCCCCTAGCAGGGGAAGAAACAAATAAGTTTATATGACTCAAAAAGAACTTTTTCATATCGCCGAATCGTGGTTCCAACAACAAAATTGGAAATCTTTTCCATTTCAAAAACAAAGCTGGAAGGCGTTCTTGCAAGGCAAACATGGTTTGCTTAACGCTCCTACCGGAAGTGGAAAAACCTATGCACTATGGGTACCTGTTGTTCTGAATTATATTAAAAACAATCCTGATTATCAAACTAAGCATAAAAAGGGGTTAAAAGCCATTTGGATAACTCCGTTAAGAGCACTTTCACAAGAAATTAAACAAGCGGCAGAACGGTTTGCAGACGATCTCAATACGCAACTTACTGTTGGAATCCGAACAGGAGATACTTCACAAAAAGAACGGGCTGCACAAAGACGTTCGATGCCGGATTTATTGATCACCACACCAGAAAGTTTGCAACTGCTTTTAGCTTCTAAAGGATATGATAAGACTTTTAAAGACTGCTCAGCTATTATTATTGACGAATGGCACGAGTTATTAGGAACTAAACGCGGTGTTCAGATTGAACTAGGATTATCCAGACTTAAAACCATTGCACCCGAGCTAAGGATTTGGGGAATTTCAGCAACCATAGGTAATTTAGATCAGGCTCGAGAAGTGTTATTAGGTCCAGATTCCAAAGCTTTACAAAATTCAGTATTGATTAAAGCCAATATCAATAAAAAGATCAAAGTAGAAAGTATCATTCCAGATAAAATGGAAACCTTTCCCTGGAGAGGTCATCTCGGCATTCATTTGCTCGATGAAGTGGTACCTATTATAAGAAAAAGTAAGACTACACTTCTTTTCACCAATACCAGGTCACAATGCGAAATCTGGTTTCAGAAAATACTGGAGCGTTATCCTGAATTTGCTGGTGAGATGGCGATGCATCACGGTAGCATCAATAAAGAAACTCGACTTTGGGTAGAGCAAGCTATTCGTAACGAGACTTTAAAAGCTGTTGTTTGTACGTCAAGTTTGGATTTGGGCGTTGATTTTGCGCCTGTAGAAACCATCATTCAGATTGGAGGCCCGAAAGGAGTAGCGAGATTTTTACAACGTGCCGGCCGCAGCGGTCATCAACCAGGTAAGACGAGTGTGATCTATTTTTTGCCCACTCACGCTATAGAATTGGTAGAAGCTTCAGCCTTACAACAAGCTGTAAAACAAAATACGGTAGAAGACAGAGTTCCTTATTTAAACAGCTATGATGTACTGATTCAATACCTCACCACATTGGCTGTTTCTGATGGATTTTATCCGAAAGATATTTTTCCTGAAATCAAAAACACCTTTTGCTATCAAGGAATCACCGAGGATCAATGGGATTGGGTTTTGAACTTCATTACTGTTGGTAGTCAAAGTCTTCAAAACTATGACGAGTATAAAAAAGTGCAAGTGCTAGACGATGGTCTATTTAAAGTAAACAATAGAGGCATTGCCATGCGACATCGACTACAGATCGGAACCATAGTAGGAGATGCTGTGCTAACAGTAAAATATCTAAAAGGAGGATACATTGGAAGTATTGAAGAATGGTTTATTTCAAAATTAAATCCTGGTGATGTCTTTACTTTTGCAGGAAGAAACCTGGAGCTAGTACGAATAAAGGAAATGAAAGTATTAGTGCGTAAATCATCTAAACGTACTTCTAAAGTACCCAGTTGGATGGGAGGAAGACTTACACTTACATCACAGATGTCAGAGCTTTTAAGACAGGAACTGTATCAGGTAGCAGCTAATAATGTTACTTCGAGAGAACTAAAAGCTTTATCGCATATTTTTGAAAGACAGAAGAAAGAAAGTATCATACCAAGTGCAGATCAATTTTTAATTGAAACCTTTAAAACCAGAGAAGGATATCACGCAATTTTTTATCCCTTTGAAGGACGTTTTGTACACGAAGCATTGGGAAGTTTATTAGGCTATCGAATTAGTTTACTATCTCCCATAACATTCTCCTTAGCTTTTAATGACTATGGATTCGAGCTCCTTTCTGATCAAGAAATTGATATGCAACAAGTAATCGATAATGATCTATTTACTACAGATCATATGCATAGTGATCTTCAAAAAAGTTTGAATGCTACTGAAATGGCAAGACGTAAATTCAGAGATATTGCAGTAATATCTGGTATGGTGTTTACTGGTTATCCTGACAAAATGCTAAAAAGTAAACACTTGCAATCGAGTTCTCAATTGTTATTTAATGTATTCAGAGATTTTGAACCTGAAAATCTGTTGTATCAGCAATCGTTTATCGAAACTTTTGAACATCAATTGGAAGAAGGACGTTTATATGAAGCTTTAAGACGTATAGAATCACAAAATATTGTCTGGAAAGCATGTGAAAAACCTACTCCCCTCTCCTTTCCTATTATCACAGATCGCTTACGCGAAAAAATGTCCAGCGAAAAGCTTGAAGATCGTATCAAAAAGATGGTGGCAGTGTTGACTAAAAAGTAAAATCTCTTTTATTATCTTTACAAAAAGCACCCAGATGAATATCTCAGAAATTCAAAACGATATTATTAAGAAAGTTCTTTCTATTGGAGACAAAGATTTTCTTGAGTCTTTTAAAGAAATGCTTTCGATTAAATTGGAATCAAACGAATATCAGTTGTCTGATTTTGAAAAAAATATGGTTTCAGAAAGTCAATCAGATTATGAAAATGGTAATGTAATAAATCACGAATCTGTCTTTAATAAGAATAAAAATTGGCTAAAAGAATAATTTGGACTTCAAAAGCCGATCTTATTTTTACAGAGATTTTGAAATTTTATTGTGATCGAAATAAATCAAAAACGTATAGTCGAAAGCTTAATCAAGAAATTAACGTCATAATCAAATTACTCCTCAAATATCCATTTTTAGGAATTAAAACAGATACAAAAGATATTAGAGTAATAATTAAAGGTCATTATAAAATATTCTATCAAGTTGAATCAACTGAGATTATCATTCATTTAGTCTGGGATGCAAGACAAAACCCTAAAAAGTTTACTTTATAAAATTGTCTAAGACCATAAATATTAACAATCAAACTTTTATCCTACACCCTTGCGGAGTTGTATTCTGGAAGGATAAAGATCTTCTTTTAATCGCAGATGTACATTTGGGGAAGGTTTCCCATTTTAGAAAACACGGCAGTGCGGTTCCTGCAAAAGCAATACTTAAAAACTTTGATCAGCTAGATCGTGTAATTCACCATTTTAATCCGGAAAGCATTTGTTTTCTAGGCGATTTATTCCATAGTTATATCAATACAGAATGGAATCTTTTTAAAAATTGGATCTCAAATCAAACTGCAAAAATCACACTCATTACAGGAAATCACGATATCATATCAGAACACAAGTATGAAGCATTGGGAATCAAAACCGGAACAGAAGTAACACTGGATAATTTTTTATTGACTCATCATCCCGATCAACGAGAAAATCTTTTCAATTTTTGCGGTCACATTCATCCAGGCGTTCGACTACAAGGACTTGGTAAGCAGAGCTTAAAGCTACCTTGCTTTTTTCAGAAAACAGATCAAATGATTGTTCCTGCTTTTGGTGAATTTACAGGAATATATATTCTGGAACCTGAAGAAAATGATAAAGTTTATGCTATGACAGATAAAGAAGTTATTTTAGTATCTCACTAAAATTGTCTTATGCAACTTCAAAAACATCTCTTTGACCTCTCTGAAGATATTACCTATCTAAATGGAGCCTATATGTCTCCACAATTAAAGTCAGTTACTGAAATTGGTATTGCATCTGTTAAACGAAAATCTCGCCCTAACGAAATAGTACCGCAAGACTTTTTTGATGATAAAGAGCTATTAAAACAACGTTTTGCAACCTTGATTGATGCTCCCGATTATAGAAATACTGCGATCATCCCTTCTGTTTCTTATGGAATTGCAAATGCTGCTAATAATACACCTATTAATAAAGGAGATGAGATAATCCTGGTAGATGAACAATTTCCTAGTAATGTGTATATCTGGAAAGAGGTTGCTAAACGAAAAAATGCAATCATCAAAATCATCTATCCGCCTAAGAACTTTGATAATAGAGCCGAATTGTGGAATGAATCCATATTAAATGCTATTACAGATAATACGGCAGTGATTGCGCTCCCTCAAGTACATTGGGCAGATGGAACCTTATTTGATATGAAAGCCATTCGTGAGAAAACAAATCATGTAAATGCTATGATGATCATTGATGGAACACAAAGTGTTGGTGCTTTTCCATTCTCTGTAAAAGAAATTAAACCTGATGCTATAATTTGTGGAGGCTATAAGTGGTTATTAGGCCCTTATTCTATAGGTATGGCATATTATAGCGATGCTTTTAATAATGGAACACCAATTGAACATAATTGGATGAATCGTTTAGGAAGTGAAGATTTTTCAGGACTTACAAATTATCAAGATCAGTATAAAGAAAAAGCTGCTCGTTATTCTGTAGGAGAGTCCAGCAATTTCATATTGACTCCTATGCTCACTAAAGGTATTGAACAATTAATTGAATGGAAACCTTCTGAAATTCAAAAATATTGTAAGAATATTTCTGAAAAAAGCATCGAGAAACTAAGAGAATTAGGATGCTATATCGAAGATGACAATTATAGAGCACATCATTTATTTGGAATTTATCTACCACCTGATCTTCAAACTGAAAATTTAAAACAAAAGTTGTTAGATGAAAATGTCTTCGTATCATATCGTGGTCAAGCTGTAAGAGTATCTTGTAATGTCTATAATTCTGAAGAAGATTTTGAAAAATTAATCAAGTGTTTTTCGAAATAGTTAACGATTATAGTATTTGAATCAATCAGAAATTGACCTTACTATTAACTTGTTAATTAATTAAAAACGTATGAAAAAAACATTATCTATCCTCAACCTTATATCTGTAATTTACGTGATAGGAATTAATTACATTTCTGAAGCGGTTCGGTTTAATGATACTACGGTAGGTGAACTAAGTCGAAAATATGACAATCTATTTACACCATCAGGCTATGCTTTTGCAATTTGGTTATTGATATTTACCGGTTTAATAGCTTATAGTATCTACCAAATTAAACACTCTTTCTTTAATTCAGATAAAGCTTCGTATATAGAAAAGACAGGTTACTGGTTTTTTCTAGCTAATTTATGCACAGGAAGTTGGGTAATCGCCTTTACGTATGAATATATAGGTTTATCTCTGCTAATTATGTTTGGTATTGTATTTTGTTTAAGTAAAGTAGTTATCAATACCAATATGGAACGATGGGATGCTCCTATTGGGATTATCGCGTTTCAATGGTGGCCAATATGCTTATATTTGGGATGGATATCGGTAGCAACTATTGCAAATGTTACTATTTATCTGACAAAAATAAACTGGCAAGGATTTGGCTTAAATGATGTAACCTGGACTGTGATTATGGTAGTAGTAGCTGTACTGCTTAATCTATTTATGATCTTAAAGAGAAATATGAGAGAATTCGCGATGGTTGGAGCTTGGGCATTATTTGCTATTTATGTCAGACATAATGGAGATTATGATTCCATTGCTTATACAGCTTTAGCAGGAGCTGTTGTTTTGATAATTGCATCAGGTATCCACGGTTTTATAAATCGTAAAAGCAATCCTGCTAAGAAACTTCAAGAAAGATTTAGCTAAATTTATTTAAAACATATATTGAATATCTCCGGACCAGCTGGGGTACGTAAAAATCATATCCTTGATTTCTGAAATAGTCGTTTTGTTATGGATAGCCATCGCAAAAAGATTAATTATTTCTCCGGCTTCCGGTCCCACTAAATGTGCTCCCAGAATTCTTTCGGTATCTTTATCGATAATAGTTTTGTAAGCATAAATTTTTTGATTGATACGTTTTGCATTATAAAAACTTGAAGCATCACGGTTCATTATTTTGATATTTTCATACTTTTTGTTTGCCTCTTTTTCAGATAGTCCAACCGAAGCAATATTCGGCAAGGTAAAGGCAACCGAAGGTGTTACTGGAAAATCAGCTTTCATCTCATTACCATGGTGTAAATTATGTGCTACTATTTTTCCGTGACGGGATGAAAAAGGTGTTAATGGCAATGCATGATTCGCTACATCACCACAAGCGTATACATTCTTGTTTTTTGGATTTTGTAAGTACCTGTTTACTTCAATCCCTTTGTCTGAAAAAGACACGTTTCCTTTTTCTAATGCTAAATTTTCTAAAGACGGAATTCTGCCGGTAGTATTAAATATGATTTCAGCTTTAGCTTCGTTTTCTTTACCATTGACGGTGTAATAAATTCGTTTATTTTTTCTTAAATCCTCAATTGCGTTTACTTCGGCATTGAAAATGAACTTAATTCCAATATCTTCTGAAGCTCTAATAATGCATTGAACCATATCTTTATCAAAAACTGACAATGGTCTTTCACCTGATTCTACGACAGTTACATCGACTCCAAATCTAGCTGCCATATGAGCAAATTCCATTCCTATGTAACCCGCTCCGATAAAAATCATAGATTCCGGTAGTTTATCTAATTTCAGAAAATCATCACTGACCAAAGCTAATGAACCTCCTTCTATGTCTAGCGATCTTGGAACTAAGCCTGTAGCAATTACTATCTTTTTTGCCTTTACAGTTTTTCCTTCTACAGAAAGAGTATTCGTATCAATAAACTTTGGTGATTGATGAAATAATGTAACTCCTAATTCCTTGAGGTTATCTTCGGTGCTGGCAGGTACAGCATCCGTGAATTCGCAAGTAAACTTCATCACTTCTTGCCAATCCAACTCAGGAAGTTTCACTATTCCTTTATTGGACAAATCTGTAGACTTCTTTACAACTTCAGTAAAACCTAGAATTACTTTCTTTGGATCGCATCCGCGATTAGCACAAGTACCTCCAAACTCTCTTTTATCTGCAATGGCTACTTTATAACCATTTCTCGCGCAATCCTCAGCAACGGTTTGCCCTGCTATGCCACTGCCAATTACAAATACGTCAAACTCTTTTATTCCCATGAAAGTAAAATCTGGTTAATTTTATGAATTAATTTCTAAAATACGATTCACAACACAAAATTATTAACGCTTTAGATACTATTTAGTCCTTAATCAAAATATGTAGATATGATAACTAAAAGAATGATAGTATATTTGCGCTAAAATTAAATGTTACGTGAGTAAAGTCCTTATCACGCAAATTTTTGCACAGTCTCTGCAATTGCAGAAACTGGGGAATGCTATTGCCCAGTCTGAAAGTAAAACGCACCTGCAAGGTCTTACAGGATCATCATTATCCTTTGTCATTGAGAACTCTTTTAAGCAATCAGAGAAACCCTTTCTTTGTGTTTTTAATGATAAAGAAGAAGCTGCGTACTACCTTAATGATCTGGAACAGCTTTTGGGTGACAAAAATGTATTGTTTTATCCTGGTAGTTATAGAAGACCTTATCAGATTGAGGAGACAGACAATGCTAATGTATTGCTGCGTGCAGAGGTATTGAACAGAATTAATTCTAGAAAAAAACCTGCTTTAATCATCACCTACCCTGATGCTTTATTCGAAAAAGTAGTGACTCGAAAGGAATTAGAGAAAAATACGTTAAAAATATCTGTAAGTGATACATTATCCTTGGATTTTGTCAATGAAGTTTTGTTTGAATATCAGTTTAAACGAGTAGATTTTGTCACCGAACCAGGTGAATTCTCAGTTCGTGGTGGTATCGTTGACGTTTTCTCTTTTAGTCATGATGAACCATATCGGATAGAATTTTTTGGTGACGAAGTAGATAGTATAAGGACGTTTGATGTAGAAACACAATTATCTACCGACCAAATTAAGAAGATTACGATCATTCCGAATGTAGAAAACAAGGCGCTTCAGGAAACACGAGAAAGCTTCTTAAAGTACATTGCCTCAAAAACAGTAATTTTTGCGAAGGATTTAGACCTTCTTTCATCCAGAATTGATAAAAACTTTGAAAAAGCAAAAGAAGCTTTTTCAAAACTTTCTACAGATATAAAACATAGTTCTCCAAAAGAACTTTTTGCAAATTCTGAGCTAATCAAAAAACAACTTTTAGATTTTACCTTAGTAGAAATTGGCAATCGACCATTAACTAAGGCTGATTATACCGTAAAATTTAACACCAAACCTCAACCTTCGTTTAATAAACAATTTGATTTACTGATTCAAAACTTAAACGAAAATCACGAGAATGGTTATAAAAATTATATTTTCTGTGTTAGCGAGCAACAAGCTAAACGTTTTCACGATATTTTTGATGATGCAGATCTAGATGTAAAACAATACGAAACTATTGTTTTTTCAGCATATCAAGGGTTTATTGATGATAATCAAAAAATTGCCTGCTACACTGATCATCAAATCTTTGAACGCTATCATAAGTTTAGTCTTAAAAATGGTTATGCTAAAAAGCAGGCCATTACGTTAAAAGAACTTACTAATCTGGAAGTAGGTGATTATGTAACCCATATCGATCACGGAATCGGAAAATTTGGTGGACTTCAGAAAATTGATGTTGAAGGTAAAAAGCAGGAAGCCATTAAGCTAATTTACGGAGAAAGAGATGTATTATATCTAAGTATTCATTCACTCCATAAGATTTCAAAATATAATGGCAAGGATGGTAAGGCTCCACAAATTTATAAATTAGGATCAAAAGCTTGGAAAACGCTAAAGCAAAAGACAAAAGCAAGAGTTAAGCATATTGCTTTTAACCTGATTCAGTTATATGCCAAACGTAAACTTCAAAAAGGGTTTCAATATGCTCCGGATAGTTATATGCAACACGAGCTAGAGGCTTCTTTTATTTACGAGGATACTCCTGATCAAAGCACAGCTACAGAGGCTGTAAAAGCTGATATGGAAAGTGAGCGTCCTATGGATCGATTGATTTGTGGTGATGTAGGTTTCGGTAAAACAGAGGTGGCAATCCGTGCTGCTTTTAAAGCAGTTGATAACGGAAAACAAGTTGCAGTATTAGTTCCAACAACGATATTGGCTTTTCAGCACGCAAAAACATTTAGAGAAAGATTGAAAGATTTTCCAGTAACCGTAGATTATCTAAATCGTTTCCGCACAGCAAAACAAAAAAGAGAAACACTCGAGGAACTCGCAAACGGCAAAGTTGATATTATCATTGGTACACACCAATTAGTAAATAAAAATGTAAAGTTTAAAGATCTTGGACTATTAATCATAGATGAAGAACAAAAATTTGGTGTAGCAGTTAAGGATAAATTAAAAACCATTAAAGAAAATGTGGATACGCTTACATTAACTGCCACTCCAATACCAAGAACGTTACAGTTTAGTCTAATGGCGGCCAGAGATTTATCGACCATAACAACTCCGCCACCAAATCGCTATCCTATAGAAACCAATGTGATTCGCTTTAGTGAAGAAACGATCAGAGATGCTGTGAGTTATGAAATCCAACGAGGTGGTCAGGTATTCTTTATACATAACCGTATTGAAAATATCAAAGAGGTTGCAGGAATGATACAGCGTGTTGTACCAGATGCCAAGATTGGGGTTGGTCACGGCCAAATGGAAGGTAAAAAACTAGAGAGTTTAATGCTTTCCTTTATGAATGGAGAATTTGATGTATTAGTTTCTACAACCATTGTAGAAAGTGGATTAGATGTACCAAACGCGAATACGATTTTTATAAATAATGCCAATAATTTTGGTGTATCCGATTTACATCAAATGCGTGGTAGAGTTGGTCGTAGTAACAAAAAGGCTTTTTGCTATTTTATTACTCCGCCTTATTCTGCTATGACTGATGACGCACGTAAACGTATTACTGCCTTAGAACAATTTTCAGAACTTGGTAGCGGATTTAATATTGCTATGAAAGATTTGGAGATTCGTGGAGCGGGAGATCTATTAGGAGGAGAACAGAGTGGTTTTATCAATGAAATTGGTTTTGATACCTATCAAAAAATCTTAAGTGAGGCGATCGAAGAATTAAAAGAAAATGAATTTAAGGAGTTGTATGAAGATGAATCAAAAGATAAGATATATCTAAAAGATACTCAGATTGATACCGACTTTGAATTACTATTCCCTGATGATTACATCAATAATATCTCTGAACGTCTTAATCTCTATACTGAGTTAAACGGAATCAAAACTGAAGAAGAATTACTGGCGTATGAAAAACGGTTAGTGGATCGTTTTGGAGAATTACCAGAACAGGCAGTTGATCTATTAAATTCTGTTAGAATTAAGTGGATTGCTACCAGTATTGGATTAGAAAAGATCATCATGAAACAAAACAAACTGATAGGTTATTTTATCAGTGATCAACAATCTGAATTTTATCAAAGCACGGTTTTTACAAAAGTGCTTCAATATGTACAAACACATTCTGGACAAGTAAAAATGAAAGAAAAACAAACTAGAAATGGATTAAGATTATTGTTAACTTTTGAAAAAATAACCTCAATTAATCGAGCATTAAAAGTATTACAACCTTTAGCACCTGCGACAGAAATCATTGAAAATTAATAGTAATTATCCGAATTTTAATCTTAATTCAAAAAGATAACAACCCTCGGAAATCCTTTGTTTTTGCTGGTTTGTCGGGTAAATGTCGGGTGAAATACTACCTGAAAAATTTGAGAAACTAACATTGACACCTAATATTGCTGAAGAAAATGAAACAAAGTTCTAGTCATCAAGAAACAAAAACTAAAAACTTAAAGATCATGGAACAGCCAGCATTAGGAATAAAAATTTCGGAATTAAGAAAATCCAAAGGATTAACTCAGGAAGAACTCGTAGAACAATGTAATATCAGTGTAAGAACTATACAGAGAATTGAAGCAGGAGAAGTCATGCCAAGAAGCTATACGATAAAAACAATTCTATCAGCTTTGGATTATGATCTTGAAAAAATACAAACTGAAGATTCTAAAGTAACAAAAGAATTTAAAAAACTATTTCTACTAGAAATAGACGACGAAAAGGAAGCAAGTTTTTTAACAAAACAGCTTAATATTGCCTGGATTAGTGGCATTGTTTACTTCATCTTAGGTTTTGGAGAATTTGCGGTAGATTATTTTAGACATCAGGAAGGTGAAATGATCATTAATGAAATAGCCTATATTCTATTGAAAATCGTTTTATTGATTTCCATAGTTCTTTTTACTCGAGGTTTTGTGCTTACGGGAAAAATCTTCAAGAACTACCTCCTAAGAATAACTGCCTTTATGTTCATTTTTATAGCAGTTGTATTCTATGGATTCGATATCATTTCCTTATATATTGGTGAGATTAATTATCCAATTGTTATTGGGGCTGAAGCAATGACTTATGGCATTATCGGAATCTTATTCGGAATATCAATTTATAGGCTTCAGGGTTCATTAGGTACAATTGCAAAAGTCACTGCGATTTTTGAAATTATTACCTATGCGTTCATGACCACCATACTATTGTCTTTTGTTGGTTTGGTATTTCTTACACCAACCATTTTGTTAGAAATCATTCTACTTTTTAAAGTATGTGAGATGATTAAGGCTAAAGAAAAAACACTAGCTGTCGAATAATCCGACTGACAGGTATTCATCTCAAATATCATTGAATTCGAATTCAATGAAAAGAGCTCCGTTGTCTAATTTCAAACCAACAGTATCATGAAAAAATGCATCATCATTGCTTCTGTAAGCTTACCAATATTAGTTATATGCTTCTTTCTTTTTGAACCAATCGTTGCCTACACATCAGGATGGAACTCTTTTTCAAACATTCAAAATTTAGACCCAATCGCATATCATAAAGATAAGGTGTCAAAAAAAGCTGATAGCATTTTAAACGAAATGTTCACTCATCTTAAAGCTCCAGGATTATCAGTAGCTGTTGGAAAAAATGGAAAAGTAATTTGGTCTAATGCTATCGGATACCAAGATGTTAAAAAAGATAAAGAAATAAGTCTAGACACAAAATTTAGGATAGGAAGTACATCCAAAGCAGTAACCTCATTAGGACTCGGTGTACTTCTACAAAATGGTAAATTAAATCCGAATTCTAAAGTCAAAGAATTTGTTCCATACACAACCGAAACGCTATCTGAAATTACAGTAAAACAATTAGCATCACATACTTCTGGTATACGAAACTATAGCACTTGTTTTTGCTTTCCTATTTGGGAGCACCTGAACAATGACGAATATACAACGGTGCAAGAAAGTGTGGGAATCTTTAACAATTCTCCATTACTATTTACTCCTGGAACTGACTTTAGCTACAGCTCATATAATTATACTTTATTGAGTGCCGTATTAGAAGGTGCATCTGGAAAAGACTTTCTCAATTTTATGAAAGATGAAGTTTTTACTCCTTTGGGTCTTGATAATATACAAGGGGAAACATCTTCGTTGTTGACAGAAAATATTTCTACGTTTTATGAAGTAGATGAAAACATGTACAAAGAAGTATTTAAGGTCAATAATAGCAATAAATGGGCCGGTGGTGGATTTGTTGCTACACCAACAGATCTTGTAAAACTTGGAAACGCATTTCTAAACTATCAAATTTTGGATAAAAAAACTATAGAATCACTTATACAACCGGTTACCTTGGATAACGGAGAGGTGAATGATCAAAACTATGCCATGGGATGGCGTAACAGTTTTACGGAGAAAATGTTCGACCAAAACCACAAAGTGCAAATCATTCATCACGCCGGAACAGCAGCAGGGTCGACTTCTGTCTTTATTTTATTTCCTGAATATAATATTTCTATATCCATACTGATGAATCGAAGTGGTTCTGTATCTGATTTATTTACTTATTCGTATGACCTGGCAAAAACATTTATTACCAAGTAATAAGATCTATTATCTAATGACCAATTCACTCCATAAAAAAGATCGAAAATCATAGGATTCCGATCTTTTTAGTAATTTGAATTAGCCTTAAAAATTATTGGTAAAGAACTAAAATGGTCCTCCAACCGGTCTGCAGAAACATCCAGCGCAAATTAATGGATAATTGCATTCACTATCAGCATGGCAAAAATCATTCAATTCACCACCTCCACCATTTATAGTTTGTTGTTGCTTCTTGTTTAAGTGTTGAACCCCACGCCGGATTAAAATTGATTTTAACATAATAAATTGGTTTTAAGATTAATTTGTATTGTGAGAGTAAGTTACAAAATAAAAAGTAGAAAAATTCCCCTATTTTTATCGATAACTTTAAATTAATGTTCAATACTACTTTCTATAATCCTTAGATTTCGGGTTCCTGCATCCGATACATATAAAACTTTTCCGTTTGGACTAGCTAAAATACCATTTGGGAAATTAAAAGTAGCTTCAGAAATATCTCCATCATCATTACCTAATACACTCCCTGCTAATACCTCGACTTCGTTTTCTTTGTTAGGATTGATTTTATAAATCTTATGCTCTCCAAGTTGAGTTGCAAACAAAAAACCTTTAGCGTATGTCAAAAACCCTAAAAAATTAGCATTTGGTGCTTCGGCAGGAAGTTCTGCAACAAAAGACAGATTCCCATCTTTATATTTATAAATTTTTCGATCGTTGAAATTTCCTATATAGATATTCCCTCTTCTATCAAAAGCAATTCCAGCAGGCCCATTTATTGGTGTACCTTCATGTAATTTAGTTATCGTATTATCTTCTGATAATACATTAATCGTATTCGTATTGTATTCTACAAACAACATATCGCTAGTCCCTGGGATTCGTTTTATACCAGCGGGAGATATTGCTGGAATGCTGTCTAATTGTATTCCTTCTTGCGAATACTTATAAATGGTGTTTCCAAAATGATCACAAACAAATACTTCTCCATCTTTATTTATTCCTATTCCATTGGGGGAGACTAAGCTATCTGCAAAAACTGTTACTTCTTTTGACGGTGTCATTTTGTAGACTGTGTTTCCATAAAAATCAGACCCATACAGATTTCCTTTGCGATCTATCGCTAATCCATCAGAAAATGAACCATCGGTCACGGTCTCTACGTTGGTTGTAATATTAGGCACCTCACCGGGTCTGCAAGAAACAAGGAATAAAGATAAAATGATAGCTGGTACTAGAAGTAAAGAGTACGTTCCTTTCTTAATGATAAAAAAATAATTAACTGTTCGTTTCATTTGATTTAATTTTAAAGTTATACTCAAAATTGAATCAAAAACATAGAATAATCGACCGAGTGTACACGGTGAAACGTTTTTTAGGTCGTATCTAATTTTTTAATATAATTACTTGGTGTATCATTTTTAATCATTTTGAAAGCTTTGTTAAAAGTAGATTTAGAATTAAACCCAGAATCTAAGGAAAGTGCTAAAATAGTATGCTGAAAATGTTCTCCTTTTTGAATCTTGGAAATAAATTCTTGTACTCTATACGTATTGATGTAATCATAAAAACTACATTGATGTATGTTATTTAGTAACCAGGACACATTATTGCTAGATGTATTTAGTTCTTCGGAAAGATCTTTTAACGTGAGTTCATTATTAAGATATATTTTTTTATGTACCATAAGCTCTTCTAGCCCTTTCTTCAATATCTCCAACTCTTCTCCATCCAATCGCTCTTTCTTAACTTTCCGTTTCTTAATCACAGGAATTCTAAAAATTTCTGGTTGTTTTAGACTAAAAAAGCCAACAATATAAATGAATATCGGTATGGAAATCCAAATCAAATGATAACTGATAAAACGTAATTCTTTTAATCTCAAAAAATAATTAGCATACCCTATAATCCATAGAATTAAGAATACAAAAACTCCCGATAACAAAAACCATAAGAAAGTGTGTACATTTTGTGCATAAGATAAATTATTCTTCTCTTCGATTTTATACACTCTAATTAATTGATATGATAAAAAAACATATAAGATATTTGATAACAACCCAGTAGTCTCCACAATAAAATAGATGACGTTAAAATCACCATTATTGATCATGGTTTTTATGTCATCAGAGGAATAAAACAAGGTCCAACTAAAAAAACATAGGTGAAGAGCAGCTGGAATAAAATGATACCTTGAGATTTTATAATTAGGAGATTCTTTAAAAGTCAATCTTCTTACGTATGTATATAATAAAGGGCTAAAAATAAAAATAAGCGTATCTACAAAACTTGCAATTCTGAAAAAGAAAACTCCTTGAAATTTTGGATAAAATATTCTACCTACAAGCATTAAAGAAGCAATCAATAGTATAAACGATAAAATCTTGTTGGCAGGTTTATTATTATTGTGCAACAGAGAAAGCGTTATAGCAAGAAAAACACCTTGACTAATTCCTAAAAATAATATCAAATCTACTATTCCAAAAGAATTCATATATAAAGTTAAAAGTTATACTCAAATCTAATTCTATTGAGAAAAATGAGCGACCGATTGGGTACATTCGTACTTTTTAACCAATAAGAAGGTAAAATGGAAAACAATATGTTTTTAGTAAACCACATTTATCGGTGGTTCTCGTAAAAAGCAGGTTTATTACTATTTTGAATCAATCCGTACTCCTCATCACCTAATGCTTTTAATTTAGAGGTTGTGATACTCTCTAGCAAATGTTGTTCTGTCCTGATTCCAATTACCGCAGAAGTAATTGATGGATGTTTCAATACATATTGAATTGCCGTTTGACCCATTAACTTATCTTCTCTAGACACATTTTTTAATACCTCAATAGTTTTTTTCACTTCTGAAGTTGTATAATTTAAATAGTCAGTTACTGGTTTTCCTGCTAACAATCCTTTGGCAACAGATCCTCTCGCGAGAACTCCAATAGTATGCTCTTGTAATAAATTTAAGCAAAACTCTTCCGGTCTGCGATCCAAAAGACTATACTGCATCATCACACTAACTATATTAGAACACTTTACATATTCTCTAATCACATTAGGTCTTATAGAAGAAATACCATAATACCTAATCTTCCCTTCTTCTTTTAATTGTTCAAACGCCTCAATAGTTTCATCAATGGGATCATCAATTGTACCGCCGTGTAATTGATATAAATCAATATAATCTGTTTGTAATCTTCTCAGGCTTTCTTCAACTGATTTTATGATATATTTCTTACTTGGATTCCAATCCCAACCACTTCCATCTTCTCTTAGTTCATTTCCTACTTTTGTACCTATAATTATTTTATCCCTAAAGCCTTTTATTGCATTACCTAACAACACCTCGTTTTGACCATTTTGATATAAATCTGCTGTATCGAAATAGTTTATTCCTTTGTCAAAAGCAAGCTGAATTAATCTCATTGCGTTTTTAAGGTCTCCCTGTAAGGACATACATCCAAAAGAAACTTCACTAATTTTTAATTCTGAATTACCAAGTTTACGATAGTTCATTTCTTTTATCTTATGATGATTAAAATAGTATCAAAAATGATAAAAAGCATCCTCCAAATGTTCAATTCTGGTTCCTAGTTTATTTTTTATAATTGCAACAATATCAAAACGTACTTCGACATCCAGATCGTGTTCAAGTACATAGTGATCAATTGCTTTTACCAATAATTGAATCTGTTTAGGTTTTACAAAATCCTGAGGGTCTCCAAACTCGGGAGTGCTTCTTGTTTTTACCTCAACCACTACAATGATATCTCCTTTTTGAGCAATGATATCGATTTCGGCTTTAAGATATCTATAATTTTTTTCCAAAACTACATATCCGTGTTTCTCTAAGAATTCAACAGCTAATTTTTCTCCTTCTTTACCGAGCTTATGATGTTCTGCCATTTTTACAAATATTTTAAGGTTGTTACATCGTCGGAAACATGTAACGAAACCTCAGCTCCCAAAACCAATGCTCTGTTGTCTTCTATATGACCCATAGGAAAATCAAATGCTACAGGAAAATCATACCCTTTTACCACATCCCAAATAATTTCTTCAGCATTTTTCCCAAAAGAAGTATTATTATCGTGCATTTTAGTCATCCCACCAACAATTAAACCCGCTAAATCGTTAAAATATCCGTTACGTTTTAAATTCTGAAGCATTCTGTCGATATGATATAAATATTCATCCAGATCTTCAATACATAGTATTTTGCCTTTAGTATCCACTGAAGATACAGAACCGCAGAGCGAATACAAAATAGACAAATTCCCACCTATAAGTTTCCCACTGCAATTTCCCAATTTATTCTTTTTGGAAGAAGTAATGGTATAATTTTGCTTCCTACCAAATAATGTGTCACGCAGTGAGTGTCTAGACGCTTCAGTACCTTTATGGATATCAATGGGCATAGCTGCGTGCAATGTTGCGATATTTAAATTATGAATATGAGAATGTAATACTGTAATGTCAGAATATCCAATAATCCACTTTGGATGCTTGATGAAACCAGAAAAATCCAGTTGATCCATGATCCGCACAGTGCCATAACCTCCACGAGCACACCAAATTGCCTTAATTTCTGTATCATCTAGCATTTTCTGAAAATCTAATCTCCTTTCTTCATCTGTTCCTGCAAATTGATTGTTCTCCAATCCAATTGTAGTACCAATAACAGGATGCAAACCCCAACTTTTCAGAATGTTAGTAGCTTCATCAATTTCTTTCTGAGTAATTTTTCTTGCTGTAGCAACTATTGCTATTTTATCTCCTTTTTGTAAAGAATCAGGCTTCAACATTTCTTAAAATTTCAATTTAAGATACTAATTAACAAATGTTTTCGTTCTAAACTATTATATTACAGTGAAAATCGTCCCTTAACACTAATAAACCTATTTGCCTATGATCTCTGATACTTCTTGTAACTTAGCATCTTTGGATCCTTACGTGCCTACTGTAGAGAACCCCTGGAACGTAAGTAAAATAAATCATTTATACCGGCGAGTCGCCTTTGGAGCTACTAAAACACAGGTAATTGATGCTTTAAACCAAAACAATCCGTCAGCTTTAGTAGATTCATTAATAGACGAAGCTATTGCATTGGCTCCCAACGCTGCTCCAGAATGGGGTTTCTGGAATCGGGATCAATTTGAAGCCGCCGAAATGGCGAATGAAGATAATGATACTAGATTTTACCGTAATGAAGGTAAAAGACAAATGATTTATGACTTCTTGCAAAATGGATTGCGAGATCGCTTAACATTATTTTGGAGCAATCATTTTGTTACTGAAGATCAAGTATATAGAAGTCCCGCATATCAGTACCAGTATTACAATCTCCTGCAATTACATGCTCTAGGAGATTTTAGACAATTTGTATATGACATTGGGATTTCTTCTGCCATGCTAGTATATCTTAACGGTGATGAAAACACTAGAGATAGACCTAATGAAAATTATGCACGTGAACTTTATGAATTATTTACATTAGGAGTGGATAATGGATATAATGAAATGGATGTTATCGAAACCGCTAAAGCCATTACCGGTTGGGTAGAGACGAATGATATTCCTTGGGGTCCTATTACGTTTAATCCAGCTCGTTTTAGTAATGACACCAAAACCATTTTTGGACAATCAGCGAATTTTGGATATTATGGGTTGGGCAGTCCTGATGATGTAATTGCTCATTTATTTACACAGCGTGAAACCCTGATAGCTAATTTTATCTGTGGTAAATTATACACTTATTTTGTAAGTCCAACGTGTAATGAAGCCATTGTGGCTCAAATGGCACAGACGTTTATTACAAATAACTGGCAGATTGCCCCGGTATTGAGACAACTTTTTAAAAGTGAGCATTTCTTTGATCAACAAGCAATAGGTGCTATTATAAAAAGTCCTATTGATTTATTTGTTAATTTCTTTAAACAATTGAATTTTGAATCGCCCCCTACATTAGATTCTTTGAACTCTTTACTGGGAAGAACTACTACGATAGGACAAGAAGTTCTAAATCCTATTGATGTAGAGGGTTGGCAAGGAGATGAAGACTGGATTAGCCCGGATTATTTAATTGGAAGATGGGAAGGTATTCAAAGCATTCTCAACAGTTTTTACTCACAAAATCAAACACAGTTTGGTGATTTCTTAAATGGCTTGCCTATTGGAACATTAGCAGATGGTTTTGTAAATAGTAGCTTGCAAGGAGAACAGGTAAATATTGTTGTAAAAGCGATACTGGATTATTTCCTTCCGAGAGGATTAGAAGATCAAACTTTATTTGATGAAGCCTTGGCTATTTTCAAAGAGTTTTATCCCGATAATTATTATGAGCCGGACGCAGTTGCTCCATTTATTTGGACTCTAGACTTGCCAGGAGTTTCTGACCAGTTCTACGCCTTATTGAGTCATATAGATGAAGTCCCCGAATTCCAACTTAAATAATAAGCTTATGTGTAACACACACCACCATATTAATATAAAGGAAAGCAAACCCAATTCGAAAGAAGGAGTTTGTAATACCGATGATCACAAAAAATGGAACCGTAGATCTTTTTTACAAGCTTTAGGGCTAGTAGGAGGTGGTTCTATGATGTTAGCAAATACGAATCTTACAGTTTCCAGACCTTCCCCATTATCCTTAGCATTAAGCCAAGCTGAATCTGATAAAATATTAATTATTTGTAGATTAGGAGGAGGAAATGACGGGTATAATACAATTATCCCGGTCAATCAATATGATATTTATGCAAATGCACGACCTCTAATTAAAATTCCACCTAGTGAATTTATAAATTTAGAGGAAAATGAATATGCGATGCCGAAACCTATGAATAAATTAGAAAATTTATGGGGCGACGGTATGATGAAAGTAGCTCACGGAGTTGGGTATGAAGATCAGACGTTATCTCATTTTAGAGGAACCGATATTTGGGCAAATACCAACCTGACTGAAGAAGAGCAATCTGGGTTTATGGGTCGGTATTTTCAAAGATTGTATCCTAGTTATATTACTAATCCACCACCTAGTCCACCATCTATTCAGATAGGAAGTATCGGAAATCTTATTTTTAAAGGCCCTGAAAATGATTTCTCTTTTGCCATTTCTGATCCTCGAAGATTAGAGGCTTATATTGAAAACCAAGGGTATAGTTTAGATCCTTCACCAGATTGTACATACGGCGATCGTCTTAATTTTATTAGAGAAAGTACCAATGTGACTTACACCTATGCTGAAGCAATTTATGAAGCTTTTAATAGATCTACAGATTTTGGAGGTTACTTAGAAGATGATAACTTTGCCAGACAAATGCGAATTGTTGCGCGGTTAATTAAAGGAAACTTAGGAACCAAAGTATTTATGGTCACGTTGGGTGGATTTGATACTCATAATAATCAAGTACAAAGGCACCAGCAATTACTGAACTCTTTTTCTGAAGGAATCAGTAATTTTTATGCAGATTTACAAGCTTCCGGATGGGATGATAAGGTATTAACTATGACGATCTCGGAGTTTGGAAGAAGGTTAGTAGAGAATGGTTCTCTAGGAACTGATCACGGTACCGTAGCACCAATGATGTTTTTTGGAACAGGATTGAACGGAAATGGTTTTATAGGAGATCATCCTGAACTTCCACCAAACCCTACTGTAGGATTTAATGCAGAGCAAACCAACGACTTCAGACAAATCTATTCTACCATTATGAAAGAGTGGTTATGTATT
The DNA here is from genome assembly GCF_042434905.1 of Aquimarina besae. Taxonomy (NCBI): domain Bacteria; kingdom Pseudomonadati; phylum Bacteroidota; class Flavobacteriia; order Flavobacteriales; family Flavobacteriaceae; genus Aquimarina; species Aquimarina besae. The sequence continues at coordinate 1,207,201 of NZ_CP170199.1, read as the reverse complement.
CCAGAAAATATCGTGAGTGAAGCATTACTTGGTGCAGAATTCGAATCATTAGACTTAGGTTTTTCTTGTGGAGGAGTAAGCCCTAACATACCGGGAGATGGAGAAACACTGTCACATATAGTAACGTATGATGGAGGACAAACCTTTATTAATATCAATAATCCTGAAACAACTCACGTAGATATTACTTTGTTTAATATCATTGGACAAAAAGTAGCAACACTAAGAAATGAAATGCTTCTTGAAGGTCAGCATATAATTAATGTCAAAGAATCTGCTGGAAACCGGTTAAGTACCGGTCAGTATATATACAGGATTGAAACCGGCACAGGTGAATTCAGTAAGTCTCTGTTGATTTCTTAAGAACATTATAATATTTAGATTTAGAAAGCTCTGATTGTAAATAATCAGAGCTTTTTTTGTTTCAAAACACCTTCTTTCTCAAAATAACAACAAGCTGTTTTTAAGAAGATTATAACTTCTTTTAACGTGTTTTAACAGTCATTTAAAGCGTTAAAAAACAAATACTCACTGATCCACACCGAATACTAAAAACATCAACATATCTGATCTTAATATCCCTAACTTTAAAAATTGGTTTTTTGTTTGAAAGATTTAATATAAAAAGATAACAAAACAAAAAATTGTCACAACAAGAGCTAAACGTTTCTTAACAAAAGACTAACTATCAAATAATTACGTTTCAAAAATCTAACTAACATAAATTCTTAACTAACACAAACTTCTATGATGACAACAAGTACTTCTTGTAATGTTGCTTCATTAAATGTCTATTCCCCAACGAATATAAATCCCTGGAATAGACAAAAGGTAAATCATATGTACAGAAGACTTGGTTTTGGGGCAACTCCTGAGATGGTGGATAATGCTCTTAACCAAAATCCTTCTGTTTTAATTGATAATCTAATTGATGAAGCACTGAATCTAAACCCAACTCCCGCGCCAGAATGGGGTTATTGGGTAAAAGATGACTTTGATGCTACACCAGAAAATCCTTCTGCATACAGAAGAGAATGGAAAAATCAAATGGTAGCAGATATGTTTCAAAACAACCTACGAGATCGTTTGACTTTATTTTGGAGTAATCATTTTGTAACAGAAGACAGTGTATACAGCAGTCCTGCTTATATGTTTCAATATTATAATTTATTACAACTCCACGCATTAGGTAATTTTAAAGACTTTACGAGCGATATCGGACTTTCTTCAGCGATGTTGATTTACCTTAATGGGAACCAAAACACCAAAAATAGACCCAACGAAAATTATGGAAGAGAACTTTATGAGCTATTCACATTAGGCGTAGATAACGGATATACCCAAAATGATATCGTTGAAACAGCAAGAGCACTAACCGGCTGGAATGAAAGAGAAGTGCGTTGGGGACCTATCACCTTTGACGAAAACAAATTTGACAATGAAGAAAAAATCATTTTTGGTCAAGCCGGTAACTGGGATTATTACGACGTAATTAGAATTCTTTTTGAACAAAGACCGCAACAGATAGCCAAGTTTATATGTGGTAAATTCTATAGATACTTCGTTAGTCCGGTTGTTAATGAAGATATTGTAAATCAACTTGCGCAGACCTTTCTCGATAATAACTTTGAAATTGCACCGGTACTAAGGCAATTATTCAAAAGTGAGCATTTCTTTGACCAAAGAAGTCTTGGAGTCTGCATTAAAAGTCCTGTCGACATACAGATCAATTTCTTTAAAGATCTAAATTTCGAATTACCGGCAGATTTTGCATTCAACAACAAAATACGCGCTGGATGCCAAGAACTAGGACAAGATCTCCTGAAACCAGTGGATGTTGCTGGATGGCAAGGAGATAAGGATTGGATAGACTCCAGTACTTTAACCACCAGATGGGACAGGATAGGCTGGTATCTTTGGAGATCCTGGAGACATAACGAAGAACAGTTTAAAACACTTGCGATTAATATTATGGGTGGTAATTCTAGCGATGTGGAACTTGTGTCCAGATCGATTTTAGATAATTTTCTTTCTAAAGAGTTACTAAGTGCCACAGAATATAGCCAAGGATTGGAAATTTTTAAAGATCAGGTTCCCGAAAATTATTTTGAAGATGGTACCTGGAGTCTTGAATGGAACACCACTCCTAGACAAGTCTACAGGCTTTTACAATTTCTTATAACAATTCCTGAATTCCAACTTAAATAGAAAAACCATGTGCGATACTCATTATAAAAACTTGACTCCAAAACCTGGTAGTTGTGATAATCAGGAACATAAAAAATGGAACAGACGTTCTTTTCTGCAAGCTTTAGGTATTGTTGGTGGTGGTACCGTAGCGTTTGCCAACACAGCATTATCTGTTTCAAAACCTTCACCTCTATCAGCTGCTCTTAACGAATCAGAGACAGATAGAGTACTTATTATTGTAAGACTTAAAGGGGGAAACGATGGATTAAACACGGTAATCCCAATTAACCAATATGACACTTATGCGAATGCGCGTCCTAATATCAGGATACCACAAAATCAGTTATTTAATCTTAATGACGATTATGGAATGCCTAATTACGCTAATAAATTTGAACGATTATGGGGCGAAGGTCAGATGAAAATAGTACACGGCGTTGGGTATGAACAAAGCGCCTTATCTCATTTTACTGGTTCTGATATTTGGGCAACATCCGATGTAACTGATGAAGAAAGTACCGGATGGATGGGAAGATATTTTGAAAATCTATATCCTGATTATTTACTAAACCCGCCCGAGCGTCCTGCAGCAATACAAATAGGAAGTAGTGGTAACTTAATATTCAATGGTGACCAAAACAATTTTGCCTTCTCTGTAGCTGATCCTAAAAAACTTTATGAAATTGCCCAAAATGGATCTCTTTATGACCTTAGTAATCTTCCTGATTGTACGCACGGAGAAAAGGTAGGATATTTAAAAGGTGTTGCGAATACTACTTTTACATACGCAGGTGTAATTAATGATGCTTATGAAAGTGCTACTGACTTTGGAAATTATCCAGACAATAAATTATCACAACAATTAAGCGTTGTATCCAGGCTTATAAAAGGAAATTTAGGAACCAAAGTATACTTTGTAACCTTAGGTGGTTTCGATACTCATAATGATCAATTAAACAGACAGGAAGAATTGATAACCCAGCTTTCAGAAACTATGTCTCATTTTTATGATGATCTTAAAGATGCCGGATGGGATGACAAGGTTGTTTCTATGACGATTTCCGAATTTGGAAGAAGGGTTAAAGAAAATGGATCTCGCGGAACAGATCACGGCACTGCGGCACCTATGATGCTTTTTGGAACCGGATTGGATGGTAATGGTTTTGTTGGAGAACATCCCGATCTTTTGAATTTAAACAGAAATGGGAACCTTTACAATACAAATGATTTTAGACAAGTATATGCCTCAATAATGAAAGAATGGTTGTGTATAGATGCCAATATTGTCGATCAAGTTCTTTTAGATGAACAATATAATTCACTGGATTTAGGTTTTAATTGTAACAGTCTTAACACAGGAGAAGAAATACCAGATCCTAAAAACTTCAATCACCTCGTTACTTATTCTGAAAATCAATCTTTTATTCATTTAACGAATGCACAGGCAGGTCATATTAATATCGACTTATTCAATATGACAGGACAAAAAGTAGCAAACTTAAAGAATGAAATGCTTTTGGAAGGAGAATACGTTGTTAATGTAAAAGAAGCAGCTAAGACGACACTATCTGAAGGGTTTTATGCCTATAGAATTACAAAAGGCAAACAACGGTATAGTAAATCCATAATGATCTTGTAACTAACATTTATAATCTTATTTTTATACAAAGCAGTATTGGTATTATCTCTGATGCTGCTTTTTTTTTAAATCACTCCCTTGTATTTTTTATCTCTAAAAATACCTTTAAAATACTTTAATAATAGTATGCCAAATAAGATTTTCATTAATTGACTAAAGCCTGTATAATTTATCTTAGTTTATTACCTTTGTGCCTCATTTTTACAAGCGTTATGAGCACACCTAAGAGATATACAATTACATCAGCTTTACCATATACTAACGGTCCTATTCATATTGGCCATTTAGCCGGAGTTTATGTTCCTGCGGATATTTACGCCAGATATCTTAGAATGACCGGAAACGATGTGGCTTTCATTTGCGGTAGTGATGAACACGGTGCCGCCATACCGATGCGTGCAAAAAAAGAAGGAGTTTCTCCGCAGGTGATTATAGATAAATACCACACCATCATCAAAAAATCCTTTGAGGACTTCGGGATTACTTTCGATAATTACTCCAGAACCTCTGCTCCTATTCATCATGAAACCGCTTCAGAATTTTTCAAGAAATTATATGAAGATGGAAAATTTATTGAGGAAACCTCAGAACAATTATATGATGCAGAAGCAGATCAGTTTCTTGCAGATAGATTTGTAACTGGTACTTGCCCAAAGTGCGGAAACGAAGAAGCGTATGGTGATCAGTGTGAAAATTGTGGTAGTTCATTAAATGCTACAGATCTTATAAATCCAAAATCAACTATTTCAGGAGCAAAACCAACACTAAAACAAACCAAACACTGGTTTTTACCATTAGATCAATATGAAGATTTTCTGAGAGAATGGGTATTGGTTGGTCATAAGAAAGACTGGAAAACCAATGTCTATGGTCAGATCAAATCCTGGGTGGATGATGGTCTAAGACCCAGAGCAGTTACTCGTGATTTAGATTGGGGAATCCCTGTTCCGGTAGAAGGAGCCGAAGGAAAAGTATTATACGTATGGTTTGATGCTCCAATTGGTTATATATCTTCGACTAAAGAATGGGCCGCTAGAGAAGGTAAAGATTGGGAACCTTATTGGAAAGATAAAGACACTAAGCTTGTACACTTTATTGGTAAAGATAATATCGTATTTCATTGTATTATTTTTCCTAGCATGCTAAAAGCTGAAGGAAGTTATATTTTACCTGAAAACGTACCTGCTAACGAGTTCTTAAATCTGGAAGGAAACAAACTCTCTACGTCCAAAAACTGGGCAGTTTGGTTACACGAATATTTAGAAGATTTTCCGGGTAAACAAGATGTATTGCGATATGCCTTAACAGCAAATGCTCCGGAAACTAAGGATAATGATTTTACCTGGAAAGATTTTCAAGATAGAAATAATAATGAATTAGTAGGTAATTTTGGGAATTTCATTAATCGAATTGTTGTACTAACTAACAAATATTATGACGGTGTAGTTCCTGCTCCAAATGAATTTTCTGAAGTAGATCTACAAACATTGACCGAATTAAGAGCATATCCAAGTGTGATTAGCAGTTCTATAGAAAGATATCGTTTTAGAGAAGCTGGTCAGGAATTAATGAATGTATCAAGACTAGGAAATAAATACCTGGCGGATGAAGAGCCATGGAAACTAATTAAAACAGATCCGGAACGTGTAAAAACGATTATGTATGTTGGTTTACAAGTTGCAGCGGCTTTAGCCACCTTGTCAGAACCCTTTTTGCCTTTTACTTCGCAGAAATTAAAAAATATCCTAGCTGTAACGTCGAGCACTTCGACTTCGCTCAGCACAGGCTCCGTCGAGACGAATTGGAATGAAATAGCTACCAAAGAAGTATTACTTCCTGCTGGTCATACCATAGAAAAAGGAGAGTTATTATTCTCTAAAATCGAAGATACCGATATCCAAAAGCAATTAGATAAGTTAGAAGCTACTAAAAAAGCTAACGAAGCTGAAAACAAAACCGTAGAACCACAAAAAGCTACAGCAACTTTTGAAGATTTTACCAAAATGGACCTAAGAGTTGGTACCATTGTGGAAGCGGATAAAATGCCGAAAGCTAAAAAGTTATTGGTGCTTAAAGTAGATACAGGAATTAACACTAGAACGATCGTTTCAGGTATTGCAGAACACTTTAAACCAGAAGATCTTATTGGTAAAAAGGTAACTGTTTTGGTAAATCTTGCTCCACGTGCATTGCGAGGCGTAGAAAGCGAAGGAATGATCCTAATGACAGAAACTCCTAATGGAAAATTAGTATTTCTAAATCCAGATGAAAATGATGTCAATCCTGGAGCAGTGATTAGTTAATGACATAATTAGTTTATGTCTGGTCGAGCGCAGTCGAGACCTAATTATGAAAACTGGATTTGAAATTATATTATGTATACATATTACAATGCTCAGATGGGTTAACCTATACTGGTGTTACCAATAATATTACCAGAAGATTTGAAGAACATCAAAAAGGATTGAATAAAAGTTGTTTCCCCTACAAACGTAGGCCTTTAAAACTTATATTCTCGCAGGAATTTAACGATATAAACCAAGCAATATATTTCGAAAAGAAACTAAAAAAATGGAGTAGTAAAAAGAAAATTGCGCTTGCCAATAATCAATTTGATCTTTTACAGGTTTTAGCAGAATGTAGAAATGCAACACATTCAGATTATAAACCTGACAATAAATATTGAGGTCTCGACTGCGCTCGACCAGATATTCTAAAACAAATTATAAATACTGACAATAAAAAATCAGAGTAACATTTTACCCAATTACAATACTTATAATGATATGAATAATACGATTAAACAATTTCTGCTATTAATCAGCATGTGCCTTATCGGTTATTCGATTAATGCCCAAGAGAAAGTGTTAGAGCTAGAAAATGGTTTTGTAAAATTTCAGTCTAAAAAGGAATCTTACGCATTACCTAATCAGCTTACTGACGATCTTATGCTTTTACTAGAAGAAGGTAGGCAATTCCACGGGCATTTACTAGATAGCAATTATACTACAATATCTAAAATTTCTACCAAAACAATCCCTTCTAAATACAAATATATCTTAGGGTATAATGTTGTAGGCAATACATATTCCATTTTCTTTAGTGATAGTTGGAGTACCAAATTTGGAGTTCAAACTTTTGATTTTGACACAAAAACTGCTAAAAACACGTTTTTAGACTTCAAGATTAAAGGCGAAAAATATGTTGAAAGCGTCGTTTACAATAATAAAATTTATTTAATCACTATTACAAAAAGGTCATCAGACCTAAATATCTATACTTTTGACAAACAATTTACACCTACCAAAAACACGATTTCCTTAAAAGAATTAGAATATCCAAATCCTGGAAGCAGAAATCATACGATAACAGGCTATTACTTACTGCTTTCTGATGCTGGAGGAATGTCACGCTCGGTGATAGATGTTGAAAAAATAGAGGGAAGTAATCCTAATGTAATTGAAACAACATCAAAAGAAAATAAACTATATCAGTTTAACAATCAATTGATTTTTAGCTTTGATTATAATATCAAAAAAACTCAACTATGTTTTATAGATTTAGAAACATTTGAAGCTGTAGTAAAATCATACGATAAGCCTTCTAAAACCGAAGAAGGATATCATAAAAGTAATTCGTATATATTCGATAATAAGCTTTTTCAGATCGCAAGTTCTAACCAAAAAATGAAATTTACTGTTCTAGATTTGGAGACTGAAAAAATCATTAAAGAATATAAAGTAACGAAAGAAGATACCATACGATTTAAAAACTCACCTATCATTCAGGAAGGTGGAGGCATACTTCCTGGTTTTTCTGAAAATCGAGTTAGAGAAATGGAAAAAACATCTAAATACCTTAGAAAAATCTCTTCCTCTGATTTAGGAATATCAGTGTATAAAGTAGATAATGAATATAATATCGTACTTGGTGGTACAAAAGAAATTACTACGAGCAATGGATATGTCGGAATGAACGGTTTTAGTGGTGGATTTGGTATGGGAGGGACTGTTGGCGGTTCTACCGGTGTTTGGATTGGTTTTAATCCGACGTTCTATAACTATGGCAGCTATACGACCACAAAATCCACATACATCAACTGTCTGTTTGACAATAACTTTGATCATCTACAGGGTGATATTAAAAAGAACAGTTATGATAGATTATTCGAATTCGAGGACAGTTTGGATATTGAAATGAAAGCGGTTAATATCTTTTTACATAAAGACAACTTACATTACGGGTTCTTTGATCCTAAGAAAAGAACTTATGAATTATATAGCTTCAAAAAATAGTTTCCCATGCTCAAAATAGCATACCATCCTATATACAAACATCCTTTACCCGAAGGGCATCGTTTTCCGATGATGAAGTATGAGTTATTACCAAAACAATTATTGCACGAAGGAACGTGTGCCGAAGAAAACTTCTTTGCACCTCAAATACCGAATCCACAGCCTATCTTAGCAATTCATACTGCACAATATTATGAAGCACTTACCGAACTCACTTTAGATAGAAAAGCAGTACGTAAAATTGGTTTCCCTTTATCGAAGGAACTTGTTGATAGGGAAGTCATCATAGCAGATGGCACCATAAAAGCTTCAGAATACGCTTTGACAAATGGTGTGGCCATGAATATTGCCGGAGGAACTCACCACGCATATACCAATCGCGGCGAGGCTTTTTGCTTGTTGAACGATCAGGCTATTGGCGCCAGATATTTACTAAAAAAAGAGCTGGTAAAAAAAGTGTTAATTGTAGATCTGGATGTACATCAGGGAAACGGAACTGCAGAAATTTTTGACAAAGATACAGATGTCTATACATTCTCTATGCACGGAGCTGGTAACTACCCATTTAAAAAAGAACAGTCGGATCTTGATATTGCTCTTGATAACGGAATAAGAGATGAAGAATATTTAAAAATACTTAAAGACACACTTCCCAAACTAATAGAAACTCAAAAGCCTGATTTTATATATTATCTCTGTGGTGTGGACATTTTAGCTTCAGATAAGTTAGGTAAGTTAGGATGTACCATTGATGGATGTAAAGAAAGAGATCGGTTTGTGCTACAAACATGTAAAGATCTTTCCATCCCGGTCATGTGCTCTATGGGTGGCGGATATTCTCCTGATATAAAAATTATCATCGACGCACACGCAAATACATTTAGATTGGCGCAAGATATATTCTTTTAAGAACGGCTGTTGTTAAATATTTCTATCTGGATGTTTAAAAAATCCATTAAACCGTATTTTTTATATCAAATCATTAATCAAACCCAGGTTTCATTTGATAAATCACTAAAATTCAACGTCAATTAAAAAGTTTTCATAAAAGTAACAACAATTTATAATAGTCATAATAGCAGAATACTAAAAGCAAAAATCCTAACGTTACCAGTTATACAAATCATAACTAAGCTTAACTAAAATGAAAAAAATCTACATCCTGCTTTTGATGGCATTTTTGGTGTCATCAAAGTACGCTAATGCTCAAGAAAATTGTCAAGGTAACTGGTTAACAGTAAATGGTAATAAATTATTAGATTCAGGTGGTAATGAAGTCTTGCTGGCCGGAGTTAACTGGTTCGGATTCGAGACACAAAACAATCTTATTCACGGTTTATGGTCTCGAGATATGTACTCTGTACTTCATCAAAGCAAAGAATTAGGATTTAATTGTTTTCGTATTCCTTGGCACAATTTAATGCTTCGTGAGGGTGTTGAAATTTATGATCCTAATGAGTGGGTACAGGATATTTTAACCGATAACAATGGCTCTGGTCCATATTCAAACTTATACCTTCAAGGAATCACCAAACCTATTGAAGCATTAGATAAAATCGTAGAATGGTGTCAGGAAAATGACATGAAGATTATTTTGGATTGTCATTCTCGTAATCCGGACGGATATCTGGCCGAAAACTTATGGTATACCGACACTGTTTCTGAAGAAGAATGGATTGCGGATTGGGTTTTTATTGCAGAACGCTATAAAAATTATGATGCAGTAATCGGTATGGACCTAAACAATGAACCCCACGGAAAAATTGATGACCCTACCGGAGCAAGATGGGGAAATAACGATCCTGCAACCGACTGGAAATTGGCAGCAGAGAAATGCGGTAATGCAATTCTCGAAGTCAATCCCAATGTACTAATTATAGTTGAAGGAATTGAAGCCTACACGAAACCCGACGGTACCAATACAACATATTGGTGGGGAGGAAACCTACAAGGCGCAAGAGATTATCCAATTATACTAAGCAATCCTAATAAATTAATGTATTCTCCACACGAATATGGTCCGACCGTGTTTGATCAAACCTGGTTTTCGGCTCCGGATTTTCCAGATAATATGCCTGATATCTGGGAAGAACAATTTAATTTCCTGAATACTAACGGAACCTCTCCATTATTTGTGGGCGAATTAGGTATACAGGGACAAGGAGGAAAAGATGAAATATGGTTTGCCAAGTTTATTGATTTTATTAAAGAACAAAAACTACATTATACCTTTTGGTCTTTAAACCCTAACTCTGGAGATACCGGAGGTATTTTAGACAACGACTGGAAGACTGTTGTACAATGGAAAATGGAGTATTTACAACCAATTTTATCAAGTCCTATACCTAACTGCTCTTCAGTTTTAAATATTACTGATTTCTCGAGCATTGCATTCAGTATTTATCCAAACCCCGCATCTGGTTTAATAAATTTCTCCTTTAAACAAGGAACAATCAAATCCATTAATATTTATGACCTTAATGGAAGAAAAGTACATCAAATTCTGGATCAAACTTTATCATCCTCTGATCACTACGTATACGATATTTCTAAGCTCGCAAGAGGAATGTATATTTCCGAAATCACTATAGCTGGCTCTAAAGAAACCTTTACTAAAAAGATCGTGATCCAATAGAAGAGAATACTATTATTTTCGAAACGCAACTTATTGAACTTTAAGTTGCGTTTTATTTTATGGTTTAATATAAATTGCATTTTATATCCATTTACAAACGTTTAATTCGGATTATTGTATCTTGCTATCAAATAATTTTTTATGCAAAAAGATTGCCCAGAATGTGGAGAGAAAATTATCGGTCGTGCCGATAAGAAATTCTGTAGTGATTATTGTAGAAATGCCTTTAACAATAAGATCAATAAGGACAGCAAAAATCTGGTAAGAAATATCAATAACCGTCTTAGAAAAAACTATAGAATTCTTGAAGAACTCAATCCAAACGAAAAAACAAAAACTACCAAATCAAAATTAATAGCCAAAGGGTTTGATTTTCAATTTTTCACCAGTATTTATACTACAAAAGCCGGTACGATCTATTACTTCGTGTATGATCAGGGATATCTTCCGCTAGAAAATGAGTATTATGCTTTGGTTAAAAGAAATAGCTAATATGTTTGATTATATTATTCTTGCTCAAATAATTTCTAATGAATATCTGATAATCATTGCCCTAATTTTGATTGCGGTTCTATTAATGTTTTTTTCTTACTATTTTAGTCGTAAAAGTAGAATACTTCGGAAACTAAACGAATTTCCTTACGGTAAAATTCAACTTTGTAAGGATAACGACTATATCAAAATAAAAGGAAAGGCTTCCGCACTTGCTTCGCCTTTAATCTCTCCTATTGGTCAAAGAAAATGTGTGTATTATAAAATAGAAGTAGAAGAAAAACGTAGTAGTGGTAAAAACCGCCATTGGAGTACCATTATTAAAGAAGAAAAATTCCAGAATTTTATCATTGAAAGTCAAGGAGAAAAAGCCCTCGTTGTGACCGAAATCCCAGAGGGCAATAAAATGACATATCTTCAAAAAGATGTAGAATATACCTCGGGAACCTGGAATGATCCACCTGAGTTTTTAGAGCACTACCTAAAATCACACGGAAAAAAAAGCGCTGGTTTTCTAGGATTCAATAAAAGTATTCGTTACAAAGAAGGTGCAATCGAGATAGGAGAAATAATTACAATACTGGGCATAGGAAACTGGAAAGAGTCTGATCATAATCTCGATCGATACTCTTCTAAAAGTTTATACATATCAGGTGATAGTGAAAACAAACTAATCATTACAGATGATCCTAAAGCACAAGAGTTAAAGAAAAAATAAAAACTATTTATCCCTCCAATTTTGACTATTCATTTTTAAAGCTGCTTTCATCACGTCTTTCTGACTAATTTGCCCAACTAATTTACCATCCTCCAAAATTGGAAAACGCCTTCTTTTAGTTTCTAAAAATTTATTGGCTGCATCAAAAATACTGATATTTCCATCTATCGTTTCCACATTTTTAACCATAAATCTCTCTACATTGGCATCATCTATTGGCATGTTATAATAGCGACTTTCATTTAATTGTTTGATGCAATCTCCTTCAGAGATGATTCCTAATAATTCGTTCTGCTCGTTAACTACCGGACCTCCAGAAATTTTGTTCTTTACTAATGTCTCCATGACCTCCATAACCGACTGTTTTGGAGAAAAAGTGATCAAATTTCTAGTCATATAATCCGATACTTTGATTGGTGTGTTATCCTGCTTTTTAACTTTGCTTCTAGCGCCCTGAAAACTTATAATTCCCATAATAATAGTGATTTAGTGAATCTTAAATATAGTCATTTTAGGTTACTTATTCAATATCATTTTAACATTTATCTTAATAAAACCATATTTTATTACCTTTATCTCAGCCAATAAAACAGATGAATTTTAGTTATTCTTAAAAATAAATAATACTTCATAGGCCCATCTTAATAGATATCGAACAAATGAAGCGTATTGAAATCAAATTGATAAAAGTTGGATTGCCAGCATTTCTTTTTTGTATTTCTACAATGCTTCCAGAATTTATCATTTTTAATCTTCATTCAAACTAACTCAAATCAATCATAACTGATGAAAAAAATTCTTTCAGTACTTACTCTTTTGTTAATTATCCTTTCGGTATGGTATACATTTTATAGCAGTATGCCACAACAGATTTCGGGGTTGGACACCCCTGAAAAAGAATTTTCCACCTTAAGAGCGCTAGAACACGTAAAAAAAATATCTAAAAAACCTCATTACCTCGGAAGCTCAGCTCATAGCGAGGTTAAAAATTATTTGATAGAAGAATTGAAAAAATTGGGCTTATCACCAGAAATTCAGGAAGGTTTTTCTATTGGTGATAAAGGAACTATGAGCAAGCCGCAAAACATTGTTGCTAAAATTGAGGGATCCCAAAAAACGAAAGCATTATTACTAATGTCGCATTATGATAGTAGCCAGCATTCTTCATATGGAGCAAGTGATGCAGGCAGTGGTGTTGCCACAATATTAGAAAGTATCAGAGCATATTTATCCCAAAACATAACTCCAAACAATGATATAATCATCTGTATTACAGATGGTGAAGAACTGGGCTTAAACGGAGCTGATTTATTTGTATCAGAACATCCTTGGGCTAAAGACGTGGGGCTTATCCTCAATTTTGAGGCCAGAGGAAGTGGAGGGAACTCTTACATGTTGATGGAAACCAATGGTAAGAATGGAAGTATGATTGAAGAATTCATAAAAGCAGATCCGCAGTTTCCTGTAACTAACTCCCTGGCATATAGTATTTATAAGTTATTACCTAACGATACTGATTTAACAGTCTTCAGAAAACATGGTGATATTGAAGGGTATAACTTTGCTTTTATAGATGACCATTTTGATTATCATACCGCTAATGACACCTGGCAGAATCTTGATTTAAACACTTTGCAACATCAAGGCAGCTACCTTATGCCATTATTAATCTATTTTTCTAATGCTGATATCAGTAATTTAAAATCGGACCAAGACTTTTTATATTTTAATGTTCCTCTTTTTAAAATCATCAAATATCCTTTTTCCTGGATCTATCCTTTATTAGGCTTAGCAATTATTCTTTTTATCTGTTTAGTCTTATATGGAAAATACAAGTCTCGTATCAAATTTGGTGAAGTAGGAAGTGGTTTTTTAGCGTTTATTATTTCAATGGGTCTAGGTGGAGTGTTAGGGTTTGGTTTATGGAAATTGGTTTTGATCATTTATCCTGAATATAACGACATACTACACGGTTTTCCATATAATGGTTATTATTATATTGCTGCGTCTGTTCTATTGGGCATTGCGGCGTTTTTTAAAGTTTATAGCATTTTTGACAATGTAGAACAACTACCAGGTATACTGGTAGCGCCTATATTTTTCTGGATAGTAATTTGTGGAGCAGCTGCTTTCTATCTGGAAGGTGCCAGCTATTTTATTATCCCCGTCCTACTTTGTCTCTTATGCCAATTTGTTCTGATCAACCAGAAACGACCTTTTCCACTGTTAATGCTTCTTTTATGCCTACCTGCTATTTTTATGATTGTACCATTTATTGCAAGTTTTCCTGTGGCCCTAGGTTTAAGAATTGCTTTTGCTTCCTCTATACTCACTGTTTTACTCTGCACTTTGTTATTACCTGTCATTGGTTTTTATACTAAAAAAAGTATGTTAGGAACGGCTGCTTTTATATTGGCCTTAACCTGTTTAGGATTGTCTCATTTTAAATCTGATTTTGCCACAGAAAGGCAAAAACCTAATAGTTTAGTATATATCATACACGAAGATCAAAATAAAGCATATTGGGCATCATATGATCACACGCTAGATTCCTGGACCAAAAATTATATTGACCGACTTAAAAATCTGGCAAAGGATTGGAATCAAAATACTATTGAAAGTAAGTATAGTAATTCTTTTAATTACGTAAATAATGCCCCCCTAAAGAAAATTCCATCTTCTAAAATAGAAGTATCTTTAGACACTATTATTAGAAATGAAAGGCTATTGGACATACGGATTAGTCCACAACGAAATATCAATAGAATGGATTTATTTGTTCGCAAATCTTTTAAGTTTGAGAGTTTACTCGCTAATGGGGCTACTGCAAAAGACATCACCGGAAAAGATCGTTTTGTACGTGGTTCATTTACAGAACGTAGCGATAACCGATTGTTAACATATCATCTAAGAGATAATGAGCCCTTAGAATTGAAAATGCAATTTCATAAAGATTCTATTCCAGAAATTGTTTTATATGAATCCTCATATGATTTGTTAGAAAATGATCAATTCTCAGTTCCAGAAAGATCTGAAACGATGATTCCAAAACCTTTTGTGCTTAATGACGCTATCATCATTAAGAAGACCTTAAAATTACGATATATAGAAAAATCAATAGATTCGACAGCATTACTTACGGCTCAACCTTTAAATACATTGAATGAGCAAACAGATTAGTATTCTAGGCACAGGATGGTTAGGGTTACCATTGTCAAAAGCTTTACTCAAAGAAGAATATTGCGTTAAGGGCTCTACAACCTCAGAAAGCAAATTAGATCATCTATTTAATGAAGGAATTTCTCCATATATCATCAAAGTATCAGAAGAAGGCCCGGTAGGTGCTATAGACTCTTTTTTGGAAGAAAGTGAAATTCTCATTATCAACATTCCTCCTGGATTAAGAAAAAATCCAGAAAGCAACTTTGTGGGCAAAATAGAGAATCTGATTCCATTCATAGAGCGATCCGCGATTCAGAAGGTGCTTTTTGTGAGTTCTACTTCTGTTTTCGAAGATCTTGAAGACTTTCCGATTATTACTTCTGAAAACGTTCCTAACGCTTCTTCAAATGCCGGAAAACAATTGATAGAAATCGAACAGCTTCTACTCAGTAACCAGAAATTCGAAACTACGATTCTCCGATTTGCAGGTCTCTTTGATACCCGAAGACATCCTGCAACAATGCTTTCGAAAAGAAAAAGCATCAAAAATCCGCTTGCACCAGTAAATCTAATTCATAGAGAAGATTGTATCGGTGTTATCAAAAAAATAGTAAAAACTGATAGTTGGAACATAACTTTTAACGCATCCTATCCAGATCATCCCAAAAAATCAACTTACTACACCAGAATCTGTAACCAAATGAATCTACCGAAACCCGATTATGACTTTGAAACCCGATCAAAAGGAAAGGTTATTGATTCGGATAAGGTGGAAACAAAATTAGGATACACTTTTAAGAGAAATCTGTATTTATTGAGAACGTAGTCCTAAATTTAGTCGCTTAATCAAGGAATCGATCAATTGTTTTTCTCGATATGGATTAGGAAGTGTAAATCGTTTACCAAATTTCATTCGATGTAATCTTTCCAGATAAAAGGAAAAACTACCAGGATTCAGATCACCACTTTTATACGCTTTGTATAAATAATCAAAATATTTATTCTTTGTTTCTATAGTCCCAGAATGATGGATTACGATATAAGGAGCTCTAGTTGCACGTTCCCCTTGTTTAGCGATAGAAGGATAAACGTATTTTTCCAGATATAATTCGATTTTTTTAAGATTGCTTGCGTCGTCTTTCATTGCCTTAAGCAAGGCCTCTTTTCTTTCATTGCTTTCAAATCCAAATTTTATTTCTACTTCAGTAACATCTTTACGCGTCTGTTGATCTTTTTCATAAATCTCTTCTAGGAAAAGTCTTTTTTGTTCATCCGTTTTTAATGAGGCTATTTCTTGAATAAGTTCTTCCTTTATTTTATCTTTTTGATTACAGCTGGTTATGGTTAATGTAATAATCAAACCTAATAAGATTTTATTCATATTTTCTAAAAATAAAAAACTTCAAACCAAGAATAATTTGAAGTTTTTTCGTTTAACAAAAATGTAGTTTTATAACGTATCGTAATACGCGACTAACCTTACCAAATCCACTTCTTTTTTAAAATCTAATCCTTCCTTAATGATATATTTTTTCAATTCAGGTTGTTTATCCGGAAATGCTTTCGCAATCTTTCTTTTATTCATTTTGACATGTACTAACTTTCCATCGATTTCCATATAGTACTTTTCTGTATCCAAGAATTTTGCCGGCTCGTTTTTATGGTACGAAGTTTGTGCCCTTTTTGGAAGTTTAAATGTCTTTGTAAGCTCTTTGTATACATTAATATCAGCATTACATCTTAGTTTTATTAAATATCCTTTCTTAGGTTCACCATAAGCATCAGTATATTCTTTATAATGATACTCTTTATTACCTATACGTACAAAAACTTGATCTGATTTTATTACAGCACTGATATCTTCACTCTTTGGATGTTCTTTAATTTCTATTTGATCATTATATACATTATATCTGAAGGACATTCCTACGATTTTTTTATCAAAACTTAAATCTATCAATTCACCTTTTTTGAATTCTTTTTGCTCATATGGTGACCCTATTGCTGCAGAAAGATCTACTCCTTCAAATTCTGATGAACGAGTGTAGTCTGGTTTAAATAACTCTTCAATTGGTGTTAATATGCTTCTGTTTATACGACTTTGTGCCTCAACATTACAGTTTAATAATACGACAACAATAAATAAAATAGTACCTCTCATTTTACTCGGTTTTGATATTTATAAATAAAAATAGATAATAAAAAGCTCTTGTAATAACCTTTTAACTTAGTTCAATTAAAACACAAACTTTCCGTTCTCTATATATTAATGTCATTCTTGCACAAAATGTTACCAAAAAGTATTCCTTTTCTACAAAAAAACTCCAAATCTTGTGATTTGGAGCTTTTTAATAATACTTTTTATTATAATTATACTTGTTACCCGGCCGCCAAAAAAGAAAGCTAGGTATCAAAAAAGACTTTATCCTTTTAGGCTTGCTTTAAGATATTCACGATTCATACGCGCAATATTTTCTAAAGAAATCCCTTTTGGACACTCTATTTCGCAAGCTCCGGTATTAGTACAATTACCAAAACCTTCTTCGTCCATTTGATTTACCATGGCCAATACTCGCTCTGTTGCTTCTACTTGTCCTTGAGGAAGTAATGAAAACTGTGATACTTTTGCTGAAGTAAACAGCATTGCTGACGCATTTTTACAGGCAGCCACGCACGCTCCACAACCTATACAAGTTGCAGCGTCCATTGCTTGATCTGCATCCTCTTTACGAATCGGAATTGCATTTGCATCAATGGTATTACCAGAAGTATTTACAGAGATAAAACCTCCTGCCTGTTGAATACGATCAAAAGCACTGCGATCTATCATCAAATCCTTTATAACAGGAAATGCTTTTGCTCTAAATGGTTCGATGTAAATCGTATCACCGTCATTAAATTTCCGCATATGCAATTGACAAGTAGTAATTAAACGATCAGGACCGTGAGGTTCTCCGTTAATTTGTAAGGAACAAGATCCGCAGATTCCTTCTCTGCAATCATGATCAAACACTACCGGTTCTTCTCCTTTAGCAATTAATCCTTCGTTTAACATATCTAACATTTCTAAAAAAGACATGTCTCCTTCAATTCCGGATATTGGATAATCTACTATCTTTCCTTTAGATTGAGCATCTTTTTGACGCCATATTTTTAATGTAAGATTCATATTATTTTAGTTTTTGGTTGTCAGTTGTTTGTTGTTAGTTTCAAAACATATACTATCTATAAACTAACAACTAGCAACCATCAACTATTTATAACTACGTGTTTTTAATTCAATATTTTCGTATACCAATTCTTCTTTATGAAGGACTGCGTCCTTTGGCTCCCCCTTATATTCCCAGGCAGAAACAAATTTGAAATTTTCATCGTCTCTTAATGCTTCTCCTTCTTCAGTTTGGTATTCTTCTCTAAAATGCCCGCCACAAGATTCATTTCTCGTTAAGGCATCTTTAGCAAATAACTCTCCTAATTCTAAGAAATCTGCAACTCTTCCGGCTTTTTCTAATTCAGGATTCATACTATTAGGATCTCCAGGAATTTTTACATTCTTCCAGAAATCTTCTCTCAAAGCAGCAATTTCTTCAATAGCTTCTTTCAGTTCTTTCTCATTACGAGACATCCCGCACTTATTCCACATGATTTTACCAAGTTTTTTATGGTAATAATCTACAGAATTGGTTCCCGATGCGCTCATTAGCTTCTCGATACGATCTTTTACATCCTTTTCTGCTTGATCAAACTCTGGTGTATCCGTTGGAATTTCTCCTGTACGAATATCTTTTGACAAATAATCTCCGATGGTGTATGGTAAAACGAAATATCCATCGGCCAAACCTTGCATCAAGGCAGAAGCTCCTAATCTATTTGCTCCGTGATCAGAGAAATTAGCCTCTCCGGCAGCGTAGCACCCTGGCACGGTCGTTTGCAGGTTATAATCAACCCAAAGACCTCCCATAGTATAATGAACAGCCGGATAAATCATCATAGGTGTTTTATACGGGTTTTCGTCCACTATTTTCTCATACATTTGGAATAAGTTACCATATTTGGCTTCTATTACTTCCTCTCCTAATTTAGTAATCTGTTCTTTTGTTGGATTATGAATACCTGATGTTAATGCTTTTTCTTTTCCGTAACGCTCAATCGCAGCTGCAAAATCTAAATACACAGCTTCTCCGGTTTTATTGACACCGAAACCAGCATCACAACGTTCTTTGGCTGCTCTGGAAGCCACATCTCTAGGCACAAGATTTCCAAATGCCGGATATCTACGTTCCAGATAATAATCTCTATCTTCTTCTGCTAATTGTGTCGGCCTGAGTTTACCAGCACGAATAGCTTCCGCATCTTCCTTTTTCTTCGGTACCCATATACGTCCATCGTTTCGCAGAGATTCTGACATCAGTGTTAATTTAGACTGATTTTCACCAGAAACAGGAATACAAGTTGGATGAATTTGTGTAAAACAAGGGTTTGCAAAGAAAGCTCCTCTTCTGTGGGCTCTCCAGGCTGCCATTACATTACTCCCCATGGCATTTGTACTTAGGAAAAATACGTTTCCATATCCACCAGTTGCCAACACTACAGCGTGAGCCGAGTGCCTTTCTATTTCTCCTGTAACCAAATTACGAGCTATGATTCCGCGAGCTTTCCCGTCGATCTTTACCAGATCCAACATTTCGTGACGGTTGTAAGCTTTTATTTTACCACGATTTATCTGACGGTTCATCGCAGAGTAAGCTCCTAATAATAATTGCTGACCTGTTTGTCCTTTGGCATAAAAAGTACGTGATACTAAAACTCCTCCAAATGAACGATTATCTAACAATCCGCCATACTCACGTGCAAAAGGAACTCCTTGAGCCACACATTGATCAATGATATTACCAGAAACCTCGGCTAAACGATATACGTTTGCTTCGCGAGATCTATAATCACCTCCTTTTACGGTAT
Source organism: Aquimarina besae (assembly GCF_042434905.1). Lineage (NCBI taxonomy): Bacteria > Pseudomonadati > Bacteroidota > Flavobacteriia > Flavobacteriales > Flavobacteriaceae > Aquimarina > Aquimarina besae. The sequence goes on along the minus strand of NZ_CP170199.1, from coordinate 1,187,111 downwards.
CATAAAAAAGACGGTAATCAGAATCTCCATCTCCCTGATAGTTTTTAGAAGCATTGATTCCCCCTTGCGCCGCAATAGAATGCGCTCGACGCGGAGAATCCTGATAACAAAATGTTTTTACATTATATCCAAGTTCAGCCAGTGTAGCGGCTGCACTTCCACCTGCTAATCCAGTACCAACAACAATCACATCGATGTTACGCTTGTTGGCCGGGTTTACAAGATCAATAGTATTTTTATGTTTTGTCCACTTATCTGCCAGTGGACCTTTAGGTATTTTAGAATCTAAAATTGACATATATAGTGGTTTTTAATGATTAAAATGATGAACAACTGCAATTACTACAAAACCTAGTGGAATAGCTACTGCAAATATTTTTGCAAACTTGGTAGCCCCAGCAGCATATTTGTTATTAAAACCTACGGATTGAAATGAAGAAGCAAAACCGTGCCATAAGTGAAGTGCTAAAAATACAAACGAAAGCACATACAAGCCTGTACGGATTGGACTTTCAAACTTATGTACTAATTCTTCATAGTATCGCGTAGGCATTTCAGGATTTACTTCTACATACTTGTATACAATTTCAGGAACCCAAAAATCGTAGAAATGCAATCCTAAAAAAGCCAAGACTACTAATCCTGAATAAATCATATTTCTGGATACCCAAGAAGCATTTGCGCCTCCATTATACTTTGCATACTTTACAGCTCGTGCTTTATTATTTTGAAGCTCCAATACAAATCCCATTACAAAGTGAAAAATCACCGCAAAAAGAAGGATAGGTTGTAATGCAAACTGTACTACCGGATTCGTCCCCATAAAATGAGAAATCTCATTAAATATTTCCGGACTAAAAACCGACGTAAAATTAATACTGAAATGCTGAAGTAAGAAGAATACTAAGAAGAGTCCCGAAAGTGCCATCGCTACTTTTCTAGCTATTGAAGATTTTATCAATCCACCCATTTTTAAAATGTTTAAAATTTCGATAGCAAAAGTAAGGCTCGCAGGTCTTTTTAACAACATTTCTAGTCGCTTTATATCGTATTTATAATGAATTTAAAATATAACATCCTTTTTGTTTAAGTTTTAGTTCGAAATCGTTTGCGTAATGCATTCAAGATTCAACAAAAAAATACGGATCAGTTTAAAAATATCTTACTTTTACTATATGCAAAATATCAAATCTAAACTAGCTGATGTATCAACCACCATCTTTACAATAATGAGCAAGATGGCAAACGAATACGACGCCATCAATCTTTCTCAAGGTTTTCCAAATTTTGAAACCGATAAGAAACTAATTGATTTGGTTACTCTTGCCATGAGAAAAGGATATAATCAATATGCACCCATGCCAGGATTATTGTCCTTGCGAGAGATAATTGCTCAAAAAGCTAATGATCTATACGGCAGCAATTACGATCCTGAAACCGATGTAACCGTTACTTCTGGAGCCACACAAGCGATTTTTACCATAATTTCGGCATTTATACAACCTGGAGATGAGGTGATCATTTTTAAACCAGCTTATGATTCGTACGAACCTTCTATAGAACTATTTAACGGAACGATCGTTCCGATTCAACTGTCAGCACCTAATTTTACGGTGGATTGGAAAGAAGTTGCTGGTAAAATTACCAACAAAACCAAAATGATGATTATCAACACTCCACACAACCCGACAGGAACTATTTTATCCAAAGAAGATATGCTTCAATTGGATATCCTTTTAAAAAATACCAATATCATTTTGTTAAGTGATGAGGTATATGAGCATATCATTTTTGATGGTAAGGAACATCAGAGCGTTGCAAAATATCCCGGTTTGGCAAAAAGATCTTTTATCACCGCTTCTTTTGGAAAAACGTTTCATACAACAGGCTGGAAAATGGGATACTGTATCGCTCCAAAAGATCTGATGACAGAATTCAGAAAAGTACACCAGTTTAATGTATTTTGCAGCAACCACCCTATACAATCTGCATTAGCAGAATATTTAAAAATCCCTGAACACTACGAATCCCTACCTCATTTTTACCAAGGAAAAAGGGATTTGTTCCTTTCCCTAATTAAGGGGTCTAGATTTTCCTTCACTCCTGCAACAGGAACTTATTTCCAGCTATTGGATTATTCTAAGATAACAGATGAGGAAGATGTTGCTTTCGCCGAAAAGCTAACAAAAGAACATAAGATCGCGTCGATACCAGTTTCAGTGTTTAATCTAAATCAACTGGATGATAAAGTATTACGATTTTGTTTCGCTAAAACTGATGACACTTTAAAACGTGCTGCTGAAATTTTGTGTAGGATTTAAGTCTATCGTTAACTCCTAAAAGTTTTTAGTTCCTTCGTTTTTGTAACGATCTGATTCACAATTTTTCGGTATATATTTTAAACCCTTGCTGTAAAAAAAAGAGGCAAAAAAAGCCTCTTTTGACTAGAAGATAAGCAGTTTATTCGAAGCAAGCCCATCTACCTCCAAATCCTTCAGTACAGAAACCGTCGCAATTTGATTGACATTCTGCCAGAGAGTTCCAGATACCACCTTGAATTGACTTTTGTTCGGACTTACTTAATAGTTTTCCAAAATCAGAAATGTTTTCTAACATAATAATATTATTTTGAGTTAATAAATAAGACAGAAATATACGTAAAATTATTAACTAAAAGAGGAATATTCCCTTTTCAATATTGTTTTTCAATTCTAATTTTCTATCTGTTTTTTGTACATTTAGATTAGAATTTCTATAACAGATTACTTCGACTAATTAACATTTAAGAAAATCAAGTAGCTTTCTCTAATATATAAGTAAAAGAATATGAAATCAATTTCAATGATCCATCTTAACCCTATTTGAAATCATCTTCTGAGCTTTTGTTTTTTAAAAACTATCTATTTCCCTTCAAGGCAACATAATTGACCAGCACAACTGCTACGGTATCATCTTTTAGAATTTGATTTGTTGTTAACAGATCTAAATTTATGATCGGAACTAAAACCCAAATATATTTCTTCCGATCGGGAAAATATTCATTCACAATATGATAATCCTTATAACTGGTAGAAATTCCCACTTCCGGTTGATCGTTTAGTACATCTTCTATGATCTCAATATTTCTTTTTAGTTCGGTGGTCTCTTTCTTTGTTAAACCGCCTGGCAGGTAATAACTTGTTTTGAAACCTATGTCTGAAAAAACGGGTAATACTTCAGGATAACGGGTTTCAATCAATATCTTTTCTAATGGATAATTTCGTTTCTCGAAAATACCAACCAATTTATTCAGTATTGCTTTTGCTGTTTTTTCATTTAAGTTTTTAATATCCAACCATAAATACGGATACTGTTCGTTTTCCAACGTATTCATGTAATTCTCAAATTTAAGACCTATAGAAGGTGACAAAGAATGATTGACATCCAGAAAATCTTCACTTTCATTATAAATCAAGTCTAATTCTACCCCATCATAGAACTGTAATGCCGAATGAAGCTTATCAATACTATTCGCCCTATGCGCCCATATTTTATTGTAGTATCCCAGAAATTCTAATTTATAAGGACTTAACCGATATAAAAATAAAAGAACTACGATGCCAATAACCATAGTAACTCTAAATTTGACCTGTTTGGTAAAAGTAATCATACGCGCAAATTACAGTTTAAATCAGGAACCCACACAACCTGGCGTAGAGTTTCTAAAAATCGAATTTCAATTGAATAATTTCTACTTCTTCTTTTTCCTTCTTCTTTGGATCTTTTTTACCAGTATTTAAGTTAGACAAGGAAATCCCTAATAACCGAACAGAGTTTTTCATTTCGGACTGATATAGTAACTCTTTTGAAGTTTCTAACAATATTGCCGAATCATTTACGTAATACGGTAACGTTTTACTTCTGGTCTGAAGGGTAAAATCGCTGTATTTGATTTTTAATGTAACGGTTCTTCCGGCTACTTTGCTTTTTTTAAGGCGTTTTTGCAATTCTTCAGCAATATTTTCAAGCCTTTCCAACATATAAATCTCTGAAGAGATATTCTCGCTAAAGGTTCTCTCAGCCGCCAGTGATTTTCGTTCTCGATTAGGTTTTACTTCACTCAGATGTATCCCTCTTACTATTTGATAGTAATGCCCGCCGGATTTACCGAAATGTTGTATAAGAAACTCTTTAGACTTCGCTTTTAAATCCTTACCGGTGTATATCCCCATCTGATACATTTTGGCCTGCGTTACTTTACCTACTCCATAAAATTTTTTGACATCTAAATCTTCTAAGAAACCTACAACTTCTTCTGGATTTACAGTCTTTTGACCATTTGGTTTGTTATAATCACTAGCCACTTTGGCAACGAATTTGTTTATCGATATGCCAGCAGAAGCCGTTAATCCAACCTCATCAAAAATCCGTTGTCTGATTTCTTGCGCGATCAATGAAGCACTAGGATTCCCTTTTTTGTTCTGTGTCACATCCAGATATGCTTCATCCAGAGATAATGGCTCGACTAAATCGGTAAACTCATAAAATATTTTCCGAATTCGTTTAGAAATTTCCTGATATCGATCAAACCTGGGTCGAACAAAAAGCAAGTCAGGACATAATTTTCTTGCTGTAAATCCCGGCATTGCCGATCGCACTCCAAATTTTCGTGCTTCATAACTTGCAGCACTTACTACTCCTCGTTTACCACCTCCACCTACCGCCAATGGTTTCCCTCTAAGCTCTGGGTTGTCCATTTGCTCTACAGAAGCGTAAAACGCATCCATATCGACGTGTATGATTTTTCTGTGACTTTCCATCCAATCTATCCAACAAAAATAAGAGATAAAATATATATAAAAGGCTTCACCTTGTCTTGTACCTGCGTACCAATTATATACTTCTAAAGAGTAAATAAGTGAATACTAATCTCTTCTTAAAAAATGATATTACTATATTTGTATAGATTTTATAAGATAAAAATAATATCTTGCTTTATTGATCCCAATCAATTTTGAACTAAATTATATGTAAAAAATGAAAAATTACGCCCTACTTCTACTCTTTGCTCTGATCTGTTGTAAATCAGAAAGCAAGTCTTCTAACGACACTGAAAAAAGAAATCAAATAAACGCTACCGAAAATATTGAGAATCTTAGTGCCGAAAATAGTGCTGCAATAATGATGCAAAAGACATATACAGCTGTACTGAAAGATGCTAACAATAATTTTACTCAAAATTTGACTGTTTCGTGGCTATCAGACGACACCATACAATACGTTTTGACATTTGAGAATCAGTCTTGCAAAAAAACTACTATTGGCGGAAGAGCAACAATATTGAATCCCGGTAAAGAGCCATTTATGATCTCTTACAAAGGAGCTTCTGTTGAAGTAAATAAATATCAAGATCAAAAAGAAGGTCTTAAACTTCAATTACAGATTGATACTACAAATCAAGACAAAGCTGTTGTTGATGTGTGGTCTACTGAAGATGGTGATAACGAGAACTGCAAACCTAGCAGTGTTGTGATGGTCGAACAGAAATAAGATCTTTCTGTTTTAGTCTTCGATAAAATAAAATACACTACGCTCCTTCTTGTTACCTTTGCAATATGGCCAAAACAGCGATTATCTTAGGGGCAACAGGATTGACCGGAGGAATTCTTTTACAAACATTACTGGAAGACGAACGATATGACAAAATAAAGTTATTCTCCAGAAAAACGGTTGGAGTGTCTCATCACAAAATCGAAGAGTATATTATCAACGTATTACAGCTAAACACTATAGCACCTGATTTTACCGGCGATGACTTATTTTGTTGTATTGGAACCACCAATGCAAAAACCCCCGACAAAGGTTTATATCGTAGTATTGATTACGGAATTCCGGTGACAGCTGCTCAGCTCTGTAAGCAAAATAGAATTCAAACTTTTATTGTAATCTCTGCATTAGGAGCAAATCCAAAAAGTACCGTCTTTTATAACCGCACCAAAGGTGAAATGGAAGAAGCAATACTTTCTTTGAATATCAAAAAAATCCACATATTACAACCTTCTTTAATTGGGGGTAAAAGAAATGAAAAAAGAGCGGGAGAATATTTCTTTAAGCAATTAATGAAATTGATAAACCCTCTTTTATTTGGGCCTTTTAAAAAATACGGAACGATTCATCCTAAAACCATTGTTTCTGCTATGATCTGGCTGGCTAACCATCCATATAAGACAAAAAGAATCGTTTCTGACGAAATAAAGGAGATTGCAAATTCCTAAAAACAAGTTCAATTTCTTCTTAACTTGTTAATACTACTTTATTTCATCATCTGATGAGTACACATACAGTATTTGTACTCCTTAAGCCCCATTTTACATAGGATTATTGAAAGCTGAGACTATATTTGTTTCCATTAAAAAATCTCAAAATCAGTTAAACTTATGAAACATTTAAAAACTTTATTAGTCGCCACAGCTTTGGTAACAAATCTGTTTAGTGGCATCGCACAATCCAAAACAAAATCGTACTCGTTTAATAAAGGTGAAGTATTGGATATCATATTTCTTACTACCAAACCAGACGTGAAACAAAAAATACAACATTATTTCAAAACAGCATTTCCTGTAGCAGAGAGGTTAGGTTACCACAGCTTGAAGGGTTTTACTATTAAAGAAAGTCCGACCCTTGGAAATTACCATCCACAAGCCATGATTTTTGGATACTGGAACGATCTCAACGGACGACAGAAATTCTTGGAAACTATTGAACAAACCATGCCCGATTTTCATCAGGAGCGCAGAAATATTTGGTCCACATTTGACCTTACTTATTACGAAATGAAAGAAAACACTTCTTTCGAAATTAATACTGAGAAACATAACGTAGTGACTTCTTATTGGCAAAAGGATCCAAAAGCTTTTCAGGAATACATCAAGGAATTGGAACAAAAAGTTCGAAAAGCGGGCGGTCTCATTAAAGTTGTTTTGACTAACGGAAGGTCTCCTAAAGGCTATTACCACAATCCGGATTATCTGACCATAATTGAATGGAGGGACCCATCAACTTTTGAAAAGTTTTATGCAGAGAATTTAACCCAACATCATCCTTCGGTATTGCAAGTAAATCAATTTAAAATAAATTAGTTCGTCCTTATTTACAGGTATATTTATATTTGAGATCACAAAAAATAAGTCAGGTAGCTTTTGATCAAAACTACCTGCTTTCTATCATATTATGCAATCATTTTTGAATCAACTTGTATATTTTGCTTATTTCCAGAGTCTGTTTTTGCTCATCATTTATGCATTTTCTCCTAATAAAAGAAAAAACATCAATAGTTACATAGTCGTTTTGGTTTGCGTGTTAGCCATTGGACTTACAGGAAGAGTATTCTACATTTCAGGAGTATTTGGCAATAATTATCGATGGGTCATTTTTTCAGAATTTGCCACCTTGCTTTTTGGAGCCACCATTTATCTCTTTACACGATCCAGTTTAAGAAAGAATCCTTTTTCCTATAAAGAATTGTGGCATTATGCTCCTGCACTGGTCTATAATATTTTTGTTGCCGTCGTTTTTATACTACCCTCTGATGAAATCTTACAAAAAAGAGAACTAAGCGGAGAGAGTTTTAGGTATGTTCTGCTATTTATAGCAACCGGTTTACTGTTTAATATCACATATCTTATACTAAGTTTTCGGATATTTCTACAATTCAAAAAAGAGGTTCAAAATGAGCTGAGCTATCATATAAAGTCTCAATTTTTTATGAACTTTCTGGTTGCCATAGCCCTATGTATGTTATGTTGGTGTGCTATGTTTATAAATTGGATGCTGGATTATGAGCTTTTCGATAGAATCAGTTGGCAGGTCATCTGGATTAGCATCGCCTTAATCATCTTATTTATTGCTTTTTACGGAATGAAAGAACCAGATTTATTTAAAATCTCATCTTTGATGCCTTCTAAAAAATACGCACAGTCAAAATTATCATATCAAGAATTAGAAGGGCTCAAATCCAAATTAGAGCAACTGATGGAAGAAAAGAAGCCGTATTTAAATAGGAAACTTTTAAAATCAGAACTCGCTGAGATGTTGGGAGTCAGTAATCCCGAAATCGCCCGTTTACTGAATGAACGAATCGGGATGAACTTTTTTGAGTATATCAATTATTACCGCATCAAAGAGTTTATCCAGCTAGCCAAAACAGGAAAAGCAAAGAATATGACCTTTTTCGGACTTGCACAAGAAGCAGGTTTCAATTCTAAAACTACATTTAATAAATCCTTTAAAGATTTAATGGGAACAACCCCTAAGGAGTATTTTTCCAATCTTTAACAATGAAATTAATAACTCATGTTCAAAATCATATTTATAAATATCATCACTATTGCTAGTATTCAGGCTCAATTAGCAATACCGGCATTAAGCCCCATTTCAAAAACAGTTCAAACCGTAGGATTTACCGAAATCGAAATTACCTATTCAAGACCCAGTAAGAGAAACCGGGTTGTTTTTGGCGAAAATGGTATTATTCCATATAATGAGCCCTGGAGAACCGGTGCCAACGCAGCAACAAAAATTAGCTTTTCTGATGATGTAAAAATCAATGAAACTCTTGTAAGAAAGGGGGAATATTCAATTATTACCAAACCAGGGAAAGAGCAATGGGAAATAAAATTTTATGAGTATACATCTAAAAACTGGAATTCATATGTTACCAATACCCCGATAGCAAGTTTTACTTCCAAGAATATTAAACAAATAGATGTACTGGAAACGTTTTTAATTTATATAGATCAAATCTCTTTAGATAGTGCAGAATTAGTATTTGCTTGGGAAAATAGCAAAGTAAGTTTACCTATCAAATTCCAAGTACATGAAAAAGCAATGAAAAGTATCCACAATACCCTATCGGGGCCTACCCATTTTGACTATTTTCAGGCCGCGCTCTATTTGCACGAGACCCAAACAGACCTTGACACAGCACTAGAGTATATTCAAAAAGTTACAAAAAAAGATAACCCGCTTTTTTTTCAGGTTTATAGAGAAGCATTAATTCTTGCAGATTTACATAGACCTGAAGAAGCTGTTGTAGCAGCCAAAAGATCTTTAGAACTATCCAAAAAAGCCGAGAACAAAGATTTTATTAGATTAAATCAAAGATTTATTGAAAAATGGTCTAAATAAGTAATACTTTTCATTATCGAAGAACTTTGATATCTATGAAATATTCAATATTATTTCTATTTCTTGTTATTAGCTGCAAAGAGACTGATAAAAAGGAAAAAATCATAAAAGATAAACCTGAAACACAGGTAGTCGAAAAAAAAGAAAAAGGTAAAGCATCTCACACATCTTTTGATGCTGTTTTTGTTGCTAAATTGGAAGGTACCGATGATGATTTTTTGCAGGAATTATCAATGAATTGGATTTTAGACACTAAAGTAGCGTATAAACTTAAATATGACAACCAATTATGTTCTGGCGAATGTAGTGGAGAAGCTATATTAAAAGATTCTAATATACGTACTGAAATTTTGGAATATCCTGAAGGGTCTTATGAATTTTCGTTTATTCAATTTGAAGATTTAAAAGAGGATTTTAAAATCGTCATTAGGATAGAAGCTTCAAAAGAAAACGAAGCGACAGTAACCTTTGAGTCTGAAAATGTTATTGGAGACTGTAGTCCTTATGAAGCAATTATGTTACGTATCAAATAAGCAGTGAAGCAAAACTCTAATTATGATTGAAATAGAACGCAAATTCCTGGTTACCTCAGAGAGCTACCAGCAAGAGGCTACCAAAAGTACTCTTATCGTACAGGGATTTCTCAATACAGATCCCGCAAGAACTGTTAGAGTTCGTATTAAAGGAAAACAAGCTTTTATCACCGTAAAAGGTATTGGAAATGCATCCGGCACAACACGGTTTGAGTGGGAAAAAGAAATACCTGTGCACGAAGCTGAAGCCTTGATTAAAATTTGTGAGAAAGGAGTCATCGAAAAAGTTCGATATGAGATCCTATCAGGAAAACACACCATAGAAGTTGATGAATTTCTTGGAAAAAACAAAGGATTGACCATCGCCGAAATTGAACTTTCTGATGAGCATGAAGACTTCCTAAAACCGGATTGGCTAGGAAAAGAAGTAACAGGTGACTCAAGATATTATAATGCTCAACTAAGTAAAGATCCGTTTAAAAGTTGGGATACATAAAATTTGTGTTCATTTTTTATTTTCTCAAAAGTTTCTTTTTTTATAAAGCCTATTCATTAAAGGTCATTTGCAATCCTTTTACCGGATGAAAAATCATCAAGAAAACAAGTGGCAAAAAAAGAAATCCTCAATAAACAACCTACGAAAATAGCAGTACTTCAATTAACATGTTTTTAAAGTTTTGCTGTGTTAAGTGAGATGAATTTTCCCGTCAAATACATCTTATTAACCTTAAATATTAATTTCATGTTACACAAATTAAAAACGCACCGACTTTTGGGGCTTATGTTGTTTTGCCCTCTATTCACAGTTATTGCACAATTTCCGGTCAACGGATTTTATGCTGAAAAACAGACGCTAACCATCGCCCCAAGTTATTCATACAAAAGCTTTGATCAGTTCTACAGAGGTACTGAATTATCAGAAGGAAACCCGGCAGGATTAGGAGATATTTCATCCTACATATTTTCCTTGTACGCTTCATACACTATCAATGACTGGTTATCTGCTGTCGTTACCTTACCTTACATTACTACCCAAAGCCAGGACGGAGTGCTGGATCCTGTACAACAAACAGATCGGGTAGACGGAATTCAGGATCTAGGTATTTTTGCAAAAGCAAAAATTCTAGAAAAATCGTTTAAAAATAATGCCAAAGTTACCTTAGGTGGCGCAGCAGGCATTACGTTTCCAGCCAGTGATTATGATGGAGCCGGAGTACTTTCTCTGGGTAATGAAGCGACTACTATTAACGGAGCCGCCATTGTAAATTATGTGAGCCCGTATCAAATCTTTGCAGAAGCTCAAGTGGGATATAGCAATCGTGATAGTAAGGACTTTGATATCCCTAATGCGATGTTATATGGATTCAAACTGGGGTATTTCAATCAGTTCTTTTATATCCACGCTAATTTAGAGATACAAGATTCTATGTCTGGTTTGGATATCGGAACACCAGAATTTGCGGATGCCGGAGGACCTAATATTCTTCCGGAAACCGAAGTAGATTTTACCAACCTATCTTTCAATCTCTACATTCCTGTATATCAAAATAAACTGGGTGTGTTTACAGGGTATACAAGTACTCTGGACGGTCGTAATTTTAGTAAAGAATCCGCACTAAGTTTTGGATTGGTTTACTCCTCGCTTTAATTTTTAATAAAAATGAGGAGGCTTTAAAAATACCTGTATACGTGAAATTAAACGAAGTTGAAATGTGATCGTATTTGCTTATCAATTTTTAAACCTCCTCATTTTATCTTATCACTCTTTGACCTCAATTTTTCTCTTTAATTCATTCCCTTTCTCGTCTAAAACAGTAATAAGGTGTTCGCCCGGGTCTGGTTTCACAGGCATTTCATGAAATTGTTTGGTAACTCCGATGAATAGGTTGTCTAAATACCAAAATACTCTCGTTTCTGGTTGTGTATGCGCAATTTTCAAAACCACTTCATTTGTTTTACCATCAAAACCTTTAGGTAAATACACGCTACTATTGCCCTTGGGAAAAATAAAGTCCATATTGGCTACAGATTCTTTTATGCAATCAGCTCGATATGCTGGCAAAGACCGATAATCTGCATTTTTAGTTTTATAATAATATGCCTGCAAAGGAGGTAACACAAACCAAGGCTCGTGAATCATAGCTTCTACCGGTTCACAAGAAGAATTGACCCGATATCTTCGGCTATTATCCAGATGGATCAATTGATGATAAGGACACGGTTTCGTTTTTAGCCCTAGAATTGGGATAAATGTTTCATTCTTCGCACATAATTCTCCTCCCAAAAAACCACTTTCTGTACAAATATTTGCCACCACCAAGTCATCATATGGAGTCGGAAACCATTTAGAATTGGGCAATAAATTAAACACATCAAACAAAACAGGAGCAGCAGAATTTAATCCGGTAAGCTCCGGTCTTCCTTCTCCGTCTGCATTACCAATCCAAACACCTACTACATAATCCTTACTGGCTCCTATCGCCCAGGCGTCCCGGTTCCCAAAACTGGTTCCGGTTTTCCACGCAATTTCTCTCGAAGAATCATAAAATTCCCAAGCCTCATCTCCCTGCGGACGGTTTACCTTTTTCATGGCCTCAAAAGTTAACCAGATACTACCGGCTCCAAAAACAGGTTTTTGTTTTACCTTTTTACCAAAATCTACTTTCTCATCAGTTGTAAGTATCGGTTCAACAAATTCAGTTGTGAAATATTCACTAGATGATTCTTCATAATGATTTAAGGTTCCTGCAAGTCCTGCATATGTTTTGCATAAATCCCATAAATTCCCTTCGGCGCCACCCACAATGAGTGATAACCCATAATGATCAGCACTATAGCGAAGGTTTTTTATGCTAAAAGCGTTCAACTCATCCCGAAAACGCTGTAATCCATATTGCTGCAGCAATCTTACAGCGGGAATATTTAAAGATCTTGCTAATGCTCTGTTCACAGGCACCGCTCCACTAAAGGTTTCATCATAATTTTTAGGCGTATATCCGGCAATAACGGTAGGTACATCAGACACCAACTGAGTTGGTAATAGCTCTCCTTTATCCATCATAGCCGCATACAATAAAGGTTTTAAGGTGCTTCCTGTACTTCTTCCGGCCTGGATGATATCTACATCTTTTTGGTGTGCTTTATCTGTTGGTGTATTTCCCACATAACTTAATACTTCCCTCGTATTCACATCCAACACCAGCACAGCCATATTATGCACTTCGTTTTGACGTAAATATTCGTAGTGTTGTTGTACCTGTCGATTAATCTGCTGCTGTAATATTCTATGGATAGTGGTTTGTATGCGTTTTCCTTCGTTTTTCTTTGCTAAATGATTTAATAAATGTGGTGCCGTCTGCGGAAGGCTATAAGGTTTTTGGGGCAAAGGTTCACTAACAGATAGTCTGTAAGTTAAAGAATCTATGGTTTGTTGCTCCAATAATGTTTTCAGTAATCGATTCCTTTTTTCTAATAACTTTATTTGGTTCTTCCCGGGATAAATAAGTGAAGGTGCGTTGGGCAAAACAGCCAGCGTTGCGCTTTCTGACCAAGAAAGCTGCTCTGCAGGTAGTCCAAAATATCGCCAGGCAGCCATATCAATACCTACAACGTTTCCTCCAAAAGGAGCGTGTGAGGCATATAATTTCAGGATATCTTCTTTGGACGCTCCTATTTCTAAGCGTGTGGCTAAAATTAGTTCAATCAGTTTTTCGAAATAGGTTCGTTCTTGACCTTTTCGTGCTAATCGAATGACCTGTTGTGTAATGGTGCTACCACCCCTTATCACCTTGCCTGCTTTTATATTTTGGATGACGGCCTCTGTCATAGCAACTGGATTAAAACCAAAATGCCTATAAAACTGCTGATCTTCGAATGCCAAAATACAGGATTTAAATTTCTTCGGAACACTGTCTGTTTCAGGAAACCTCCATTGACCATCTTTTGCAATTTTTGCACCCAATAACTCACCGGATTTGGTTTCTAGCACGGTAGCTGTAGGATCATCAAATAATGGTTTTGGTAACGAAAAATAATACCATATCATCAATACTGTAATGATGATGAACCTTTTGGGGTGTTCTATTACATAGCTTTTAAACCTACTAAACACGATCGCGTATAATTTGTATAGATATAGACAATGGTACTAAATTTTATGTATATGTCGAGCAATATTACTCAAAACTCTGATTCGATTTCAAAATTCGTTTATTTTTGGCTTATTCACAGACATCATCTAAAAAGTAAAATAGAGAAATATTCCCCTTTTTTATTCGAGATGCGATCTATACACACAGCTTTTCCCATTTAATTTAGGTAATAACCGCCATAATTTTAGTAAATTATGTCACTCTTAAGAACAATTTGGCTGTAAACGTGTACTCAAATCTATCTCGAAATACTGTGGCTTAAAATATAAAAATGGAACATTAGATTATTTGAATTCAAATCTCCATTTTTGATTAAAAATTGTTTTGCATTGAAAAATATTACTCCCTACATACTTGGCTTTCTATTTTTTGCTATCACCTATTCTCAAGAAAAACCTTCTTTTCAGAGAATTGATAGTTTAGATGTTTTATTGCGTAAGTCAGAAACTTCACGTAGGGATAATGATATGTATCAAGCGCTAGAATATGCGTTTAACGCCGTGAACTATGCTCATGAATTGCAAAACAATCATTATTTATCCCACGGATATTTATTAATGGGAACGGTTCAATACGAGCTTATTGATTATGAAAATGCTACAAAAAATCTCTTGAAGTCTTTAGAATATACAGAGAAGACAAAAGATAAAATACTCCTACCCTACGTTTTACATAGCTTGGCTAATATATATTACGACGGTAATAACGATCTGGAAAGCGCTCTTAAATATTATAAAAGAGCCGTTATATTAGGTAAAAATAATCCTCATATCCAGCAATATCAAATACCGCTACACAATATGATCTGGACATTGATGGATATGAAAAGATTTGAGGAAGCGGCTATATATATGAGAGAAGCAGACAGTATTGATAGCACTATACCAGATAGTATACAAATCGATCGAAGCTCTTTGTATTTATTAAGAGCCAGAAATTATGCACACCAAAGAAACATAGAAAAAGCAGAAGAAAACTTCGACAAATCATTTGAATACCTCAAAGATGAGACCTATTGGCCAAAAGGAAAAAGTTACTTTTATCAATACAGATCACAGATGTATGAGGATATTGGTGACTATCCCAAAGCTATTGCCGATCTAAAAGCGCTCAATAAAAATGACCGGAAGGTTTTTGACAATGCGCGATCCAAGAGTGATGAAACTACAAAAATCAGATTTAAGGTAGATCAATATGAAAAAGAATTACAAGTTGCTAAAAGAGAAAAGGCGCTACTAATGGATATTGACAAGAACAACAAAACCATTATATTTATATCTTCTGCTGCGTTATTATTATTGGCCGGAATGGTATTCTTTTATTACAGAGGATATCGATCAAAGAAAAAAATAAGCCAAATTCTTGAGGTAAAAAATGCAGAGCTCTATGAGGCAAAATCGCAGGCAGAACAATTAAGTAAGATTAAATCACAATTTATCTCTACGATCAGTCATGAATTACGAACCCCTTTGTATGGTGTCGTTGGTATCTCTTCTATCCTGCTAGAAAACGAATCCAAAACAGAAAAGGATAAAAAACTATTGAATTCTCTAAAATTTTCTGCAGATTACTTACTAGACCTAGTGAATAAAGTTCTGAAAGTGAGTAAAATTGACTCAGAGAAAAAAGAACTTGTTAATACTCCTACAGACCTATTTTCTCTAGCACAAAACATTTTACAGTCGTTTGAGTATCAAGCGCAAAAAAAGAACAATAAACTGGTTTTGGAGCATACGCATAGCATTCCTAAACTGGTTAACATCGATGCACTACGCATCTCTGAGGTGTTAATCAATCTTATCGGAAATGCTATAAAATTTACTGATCAAGGGACTGTATGGCTCCGCATTAGACCGCTATCAAATACTGATAAAATGATTAAAATTCGTTTTGAAGTAGAAGATACCGGTGTTGGAGTCCCCGAGGACCAAAAAGAATACATATTTGAAGAATTCTCTCAAGTAGGCAGTGTCTATGACAATAAACAAGGCACTGGACTAGGTTTATCTATCGTAAAGAATCTGGTTCAGGTAATGGGCAGCCAGATTGGTTTTGAAAGTAAAAAAGACGTGGGTTCTATCTTTTATTTTGATCTAAATGTAGAAATTGCCGAAAGTCTAAATGATAAGCAAAAGCAATTAGAAAATCCTGAGAAAGAAGACACCTTATCCGCCAAAATTTTGGTAGCCGAAGATAATAAAGTCAATCAATTGGTAACCAAAAACCTATTAAAAACGATTGGTTGCAAATGTAGCATGGTAGAAAATGGTTTGGAAGCGGTCAATATCTTAAAAAAAGAAGCTTTTGATTTGGTGCTAATGGATATTAATATGCCGATAATGGATGGCATGCAAGCCACATTAGAAATTAGAAAATTTGATACTGCAACACCAATTATTGCCTTGACGGCCTCTGAGCTTAGTGAAGTTGCCGATGAATGTAAAAATGCTGGTATGAACGATTTGATAAACAAACCGCTCAATAAAAAAGACCTTAGATACGCTATACAAAGAAACCTCTCGGTCAATAATTCTGAAACGAATGGGTGACTTTCTATTTTATCATTAATCCTTCTGACACGTTCTTACTTCTTGGTTAATTTGTTTTGATTTGTGCCATTTTTTACGATTCGATTTGTGCCACATTTCGGTAAGCTCAGCAGCCTTACTCGAAGCCCGAAGTCATAAGTCGTCAAAATGAGTATATAAGGTATGAACTGATATCGAGATGGGGATGGTTTTACTTAATGCTGCATCATTTGATATACATAAATTGCCGCCGTAACCAATATAGCAGCCACTAAGACAGCTATTTTACCTCTGATCGTGTTATTCTTATAGGACTCTCTATTTTCTTTTTTAGACCAATATAGGATCAAAAATAAGACAGACCCCACGGCACAACCTATAGCAATATTTAATTTGGTTTGTTGGTCAAATAAAGAAGTTCTATTTACAAAAAGCACGCAAATCAAAAAAAGTACAAAGGGTAGGAGCTGGATATTTTTTTTAATTATTTCCATATACTAATATATTGGTTGAATAGAAGTGTTTTTTTATAATCAGGTAAGTTACTTGTTTTGCAGATAATTTTAGAGGTAAATTAAGATATTAAATTAAAAAAGGAACTACCTACATCTTAAATGTAAAGTAGTTCCTATATTTATAGTAGTTTTACCAATTGATTATCAAAATCTCTGTATTGTTCAGGTTGCCAGTGATCAATGAATAATTCCATTAATTTTTCCCAGTTTTCACGTACACAATAGGACTCATAAATTTCTCCTTCGTACGGAAAAGTTAAAACACAATTATTTGTCCCTATTTTTGCATCACCTCCTAGAGAAAATCTTATGCCATAAGATAAAGGGTCGGTTTGCGCACCATTCCAGAAACCAGTTAAAAAAGTAAATTCGGGAGGATAATCACCATCTTCACATTTCTTACAGAGGCTTTTTTTTATGTAATCATAGTCTAAAACAACTCTATTTTTCATTCCTTCTTTTCGATTATTTGCACGCTCATACCAAACTCCTAATCGATTATCAAATCTTTTAAGTCTTTTAAGAAATATTATTAAGTCCTCTGTGGATTCTTTAATAGTTTGTAAACGATTAGTCCATATAACAGATATACTAGGAATAAAATTTTCTTTCATTTTATCTAGGAGTATGTATAAATTTAATATTTAAGTTTTCAAGGCTTAAAAGGCTTTCAAAAGCCTGACGAACTAAATCGTGTTCAAAGTGCCATTCAATAGGCAAGTCATCTGCTACCTGTCTTTGCCTTCTTGCTTGGTTAATAATAGCCTCTTGTCCATTGAAAAAAGGTTTAAATTGCCCATTAGCATCCACAAAATTAAGCATTCCAGATTTAGCTTCTTGAAAAACTGCATTTTTAATACCGTCAAATTTTACAGGCCCCGGCATTTCAAAACTTTGGTTCCAAGGTTTACCACTAATCAATTCTTGGTAAGATTTGGCGGCATCACTCATTGATTCATTTACAGTTTTCCAACTACCTTTCCCTATTACTTTTAGATAGTCAGATAATACTTGTGCGGTAATAGTACCACCACCTCTAATTGCCAGAAAAGCACCTCCATTAGAGCTTGGAGTTAAAACACCAAAAATATCAACAAAAGTAATAGCAGCATCCAGATATGCTTGGTACCATTCTCCCGCTGGAACTACATGCATTTCTCCCTGATGCTGGTACCTAACCTTAAAAAGCCTACCCAAAGTCTCATTACTAATTGAACTGGAAATATCTAAGCCGGAATTTTCAGCAATTATCCTAACAAATCTACCTTCCTCTTCATCAGAATAAAATAAATCTTCAACCATTTTAACCAAGTTGAACATACCATCATAAAAATTTATTGCTATAGAAGCTGTAAAATAAGCCATCTTAGTGCTAATATCATTAGGAAACTCATCATTACAACATTGTTGGTAAGCAGAACCTTCTAAAGCAATGTTTAATGCTTCTGATATGTTACTAGATAGAACCGCATTTACAAATCTTTTTTGTTGTAGTGTTCCTGATTGTAATACTTCTAAAGTATACCTGGAAAAATTAATAGTTTCTAAGATTTTTTCATTAGTCCCTAATAAAATAAACAATGCGTTGGCCTGATCTTCATTTATTAATTCCTGACCTAGTGCATTACCAATTTCAGAAAAAACCTTAACCGTTTCAATATTCTCGGTGCTTTCTAATAATTTGATGGCATCCTGTTTTGTGATTACATCATTAACGAATTGGTTCAGAATTTCTATCGTGGAAGCCTTGGCAGTTTCTAATTGTTCAGGATTGTCTTTAAAAATCCATAGAAAGTTCCCGGATGCATTTACCAGGTCTTGATTTGCATCAAACAATAACTGCATTCTTAGGTTACGGTCTGTAATATTTAGGAATTCTACTAGTTGATAATCATCTACACCAAACTCCCCATTGTTGATAGGGCAATCACCGGTATCGCTAATTGGGCAATCAGAGGTTTTAGCAATACCGCTTTTATTGGCTGGACAGTCTATAATAATACCTGTTGTTATACAATTGGAACCTTGTGGCCACCAAGGTGGTAAATCTCGACTTCCTCTACATTCTATTACCAATCTAATTCTGCAACCACCTCCACCAGCGTTGGTTCCACCTGTGGATGAGCCGTTATCGTATGGATCACCTCCGTCATCTCCAGTTGAATCTGAATCCCCTGAGTCTCCTGAACCAGATCCTCCACCGGTTCCGCCCAAGGAGTTGTCATTATATACGTTGACTTCTGAACAAGGACAAGGCAAATCTGCGGATTTAGCAATACCGGAATTCAAAAAGGTATCCAATGAATATTTGTTGATAGTTCCATCAAACGAATCCATCGTTTTCTGTCCGAAAAATAACCCATTGGCTAATTCTTCAGTCATTTTATATTCCAATACAAACGCAACTAATTCATCACCATCCACTGACGGATTTACGATAAGATTATAAAATGTATTAGGTTCCGGATTATTGGGATAGATTTTAAAGGTATAGTTGGTATTACCATCCAAATCAATGACTTCAGTAATGTTTTCTAAAGGGATTTGGCCAAAAGAGGTTTCTACATAGGTACCGCTACCAGATGATTTTTGCGGCAAGCCTTTCATTTTGTTAGCAACAAAGCTTTGTAAAGCGGGAACATCCTTTGCATCCACCATATTTCTAATAGTACCTTTTTCTATAGCACTATTCTCGACAGGTATTTCAAGTTCTTCCTGCTGGCAGCTGACAAAACAGCAAAGTACAAATAGCACACATATGTACTGCGTAACTAGTTTTAAATAATGTTTCATAATTAATATTTGATTGTTAATTGTTTTTAAGAAGCATAAGTAGGTGTTCAGACTTGGAGCTGGGCATTAGGGGAATCAATATTTTGCCTATCTATATCCATATTTGGATCATTCTATCCCAAATTTTGCCCTTAATAAAGGGGGCAACCCCTGACCATACCTCAAACTTTGCCTACCCTGGCCAAAATTTGGGTATGAAGGTGGGGGTCACCCCCTTACCGCTAGGGGTTAGACCCCTATCCAAATCCTAAATATGGATCGATTTGATCCAAATCTGGGGTGTTGGGTGCTAATTACTCTTCACTATCAGGAGTATTGTTGGTTCCGGTACGATTAAAGAGTACGCGCATATCTTCATGCACTGCTTTTGCTCCGGGTTCATTCTCCCCGGCAAGAAACCGGATCATTCGGTAAAAGCTTAAAGCATTGTTGTAGTTATCGTGATCGAGTAAGGTTTTCGTATCAATAAGTTGGGTAGAGAGATTTTCTAGTAGTTGTACCCTGTTTTCTATTTGTTGTCTTGCAGTATAGTCACGGTCAAACTCCGCTTTGTCTACAAATCGTGGAACCCAGTCTGGATGTTGCTCCATATAGTTTTTGGCTTTGTCTACGATCAGTTTGTTCTGATTGGCGATACGCCCATATTGTCGACGTTGATCTGGAGTAAGGTTGACGGTCTTACCATTTAGGATTTGCCGTATCCCGAGTAAATGTTGATCTAGCTGTGCTAGTTCTTCTTCTGTAAAGCTTACGCTTATCAAATTCTCTAATGCCATTTAAATAATTTTATGATTATTAAATTTGATCCGTATTTTGATAAGTGCACTTGTTGTTTTGGATCGGGGCAAATGTAATGGAGAGAAAGTGGTGGATGCAAGGAGAGGTAGTCTCAATTCGTGAATTATTGGTAGTCAATTTATGAATTGAGAGTTCTAATTATTGTATGCAAACCCTTTTTTTTCAAGCATACTAATAAAATAAGAAGGTCTAAGGCTAGTTTTTTTATAAAATGCTCTAGCAAAAGTTTCTGAGCTATTAAAACCTGCTTCTTGTGCTATGGCTTTTATTTTAAAATTTCTAAATTGACTATCATTTTTCATCCTGTCAATAACATATTCGATTCTTAAGTTATTAAGATATTGACTAAAATTAATCTCGTAATGATAATTTATAATTTTAGATAAATATTTCGAGTTTGTATCAAACTCTTTTGCCAAAGAATTGATCGTAACTTTTGAATTTAAAAACGATTTTTTACTTTCAAAGTCTTGCAGTTTTTTTAAAATTTCTTCAACTATTTCCTTCGAAATTCCTATGTTATTATTTTTACTTGGAACTTCTTTAAGTGGCTTCACTTCAACAATAGATTTTTTATTGATCAACTTTTCGAAACGTATCTTATATATTTTTTTCTTTCTATATTGATAATAAAATAATGCACTTACAGATATTAAAATAAAAATTAGTAGTGCAATTAAATCTTTATAATTATCATTTTTACCATCAATTTCTTTCAGTAACGATTCCTTTTCAGAGAGAAGCAACGGCGTGTCGTAATCAGCTTGAATTTTGTTATTTATCACTTTGTAGTTTGCCGTTAAAACACTGTCTGTATAAAGCAAATTATTCACATATTTTAATTGGTTTTTAAGATCATTCGTTGACTTGTAATAGTTCAATAGTTCTTTATATACTTCTCTATCGCGGACAGTAACATAATTTGAAATATCAATTATTGAATCTATTTTTTTATAGTATGAAATTTGCTTTTTCGTATTAGCCAGCTTTCCATAAGATTTACCAATATAAAGATATAAATCGATCAAATGATAATCTTCAAAAAATTCTCGATTGGACTTTTTTGAAAATTCAGGTATAATAGATTTTAATGTTTCGATTGATCGATTAAACTCATTATCATAGTAAGCATGAATACCGTAGTTCAATGAATATAAGTAATGAGTCTCTTTCTTTTTAAAAAAATCCCTTTCCTTCTGATTGAGAATCTTGGCAGAGTCAATTTCTTTACTGTAACGATAAGTAGTAATCAATTCAGAAAGTGTAACTATGTATGATAGAGAATCAATTTTAGTTTTATTTTTTTTGCTACTCTCATAATTTAAGCATTCTTTTAACAATTTTTTAGCCTCATTATATTTTCCTAATCTTCTTTTTAAAACAGCGATGTTGTGCTTTATTATATAGAAATAATATTCGTTTGTGTTTTTTTGTGCAAATTCCAACCCCTCCAAATAGTTATCGATAGCTTCTCTAAACATTCCCTTGTTCTTATAATAGTTGGCCTTATTTATAAGTAACAATGTTGGAAAACTTTTATCATCAAGTTTTTTACTTATTTCAATTGCCTTATCTAGATGATACATCCAGTTCTCATGATCTATTCCATAATACACCGCTAATAAATAATGCCCCCAACTTTTATAGATTTCTATTTTTTCGATCTCGGCTTTTTTCAAATAGGCTTTCGCAAAGTTTTTTGAATGTATCTTTTGAGTTTCATCGTTTAGATGCTGATAAAACTTTTTATATAAATCATCAAAAGAGTTTTCTTGGATAGTATCGGCTACATTGAGTTTTTCTTGACAATAAGAGGAAAATACAATTAATACGGATAGATATATTAAATATTTCTGAAGTCTTAATGAAGATGTTATAATATTTAGTTTAGTCATTTTTAATGACGATTTGGAATAAGGTATAAATAATTCTAATGTAGATTTATAAGAATAAACAAAAATCAAAAATAATCTAAAAAGTAATAACAAAATTCCTGAATTTCAACACTAAATTCATGAATCGAGATCACCTCCCCTTGCACTAACGCAATTCTCCCCCATATATTTGCTTCGAACAAAATGTAGTTCTAAAAATCTGATCAGTTACAAAACTACAGTAAAAATCAATACTAATTTTATAGAATTCCGTAATGGCATTAGAGAATTTAATAAGCGTAAGCTTTACAGAAGAAGAGTTAACACAACTAGATGGGCATCTGTTAGGGATCAGACAAATCTTAAATGGTAAGACCGTAAACCTAACCCCAGATCAACGCCGACAGTATGGGCGTATTGCCAATCAAAACAAACTGATCGTAGACAAAGCCAAAAACTATATGGAGCAACATCCTAACTGGATCCCTAGTTTTTTGGATAAGCAAGAATTTGATAGCGATTATATCGCCCGCCAACAAGTAGAGGGTCGTGTACAGCTATTAGAAAATCTTACACAACAACTGGTAGATACCAAAACACTACTGGATCATGACAACTATACCAATGCACTTAGTTTTTATCGTATGAGTCGATATCTGGCCGGAGAAAATGAACCAGGAGCCAAAACCGTCTATGAGGATATGAAAGTACTGTTTAGCAAAGCGACGACGCCTAATAATGAGGACACAACCTCTTAGTTTACTAATTACAAGAGATGAGTTAGCCAATATGTCTCATAGTATACCACTCACAAGTATCATACAAATAGTGGTTACCCCACCCAACAGCACTTCGAAGGATCAATAAACTATTTCGAAGGATTAAAATACTAGTTATAACCCCAGGAAATAGGGCTGATAACCTGTACATCGAGCCTTATAAGCCATCAAATAACGTTTATAAGGATCAAATTGATTCCTAGAAGTGCTTAGTATAAGGCTGATGAGTATTAAAATGATGCTTATAAATAGTAATGTAACAGATAAAAATACTATGAAAAGGGGTTAGCAGTCTAGATGCGTCACATCGAGTGCGTATCGAGATGAAGGAGTTTGGAGCACTACGACCAATAAGAAATAAAAAATCTAAAGATCGCAAGATCCAATAATCCAATAATCGAAAGATCTAATGGATCAAAACAAATAAGCCGTTACGCAGCGGACAAGGTGGAAACCGAAAAGCCTTTTAAGAATAGAGTAGGTAATTAAAACAATTTTTAATAATAGTTATATGAACAAGTCATTTTATAAAATAGTAACCGTAGTATTAATTGGTATTATCACTTTTTCTTGTGCAGAAGAAGAGGACGAAGCTCAAATTCAACCAACGTTTGAAAACTCGGCTGTGATTATCCAAAATGGATTGAACAAAGGAAAAAGTGATGGTGCTGAAGTTAAAACTATTGAAATCATAAGTTTCAATGAAGAGTACCAATTAGCAGAAGGATATAATATCGAAGGAAATAAGTATAGTGATGATGGACAGTTTAATGATGAGCAAGCTGGTGATGGAATCTATACTTTTATAGAGGATGATAAAAATTTTAACCCAACTGAAAACACTAATGAACAGCTTACTACTATAAATTTTGGGGAAAACTTTAAACATCTTGATAAATTAAATAGATATTTAAAAATTTCAGGATTGAATAAAGTAGGAGGTAAAATAGGGTGTAGCGTAAGAACAACTACTTGTGTAGAAACTAGCTGGTGGAATAGCTGCTGGCCAATGAAAAGTCCTTGCACTTGTGTAGAGTTTTATGATTGCAAAATTGAAGTGTCTTTTTAATATCCTATGTAAATTTTGTGGATTTAATAAGTAAATTACCTTTGAAAAAGCTTCAAAGCATTTATATCTCGATGATCGAGTGAATTTAGAAATCAGTACAAAAAAATGACCACATCCTTTAAGACCCTTTTTACAGTTTTATTGTCCGTATTAGTGATCAATACAATAGTTACTAATGTAACCTTATGGTCTGAACTTGGTTTAGAGCCGCAATTTATAATACTGAGTTTGTGGAAAATATTACTTACGGGTATGGTCATCGTTGCGATAAAGAAATGCAAGTTGGATACAGTCTTAGCGTATAAGAAGAATTTTTGGCCCGTTTTGTTGGGAAGCAGTATAATTATTCTATTGTCTTTTTATAATGTTAACAGAGCCTTGCTTTTTGATGGACAGGAAGTAAGCTTGAGTTTACAGCTATGGTATCTGTGTTCAGCCCTTAGTACAGGAGGTTTTGAAGAAGTTCTTTTCAGAGTTTTTGTATTTAATTCTTTGTACACTCTTTTCTCTAAACAGGAGATTAACATTAGATATTTACACAGTATTATATGGACATCCCTGTTGTTTGGGGGTGTTCATATGGTCAACTTATTAAAATCCGATTATGATCTTTTTTCGGTTATAAGTCAGATAATCATAGCATTTGGAATTGGAGTTTTGTTTCAGAGTCTATTGATTAAATATAAAAACATATTAGTTGTCATCACATTACATGGGCTCTTTAACTACTTTGGGATGTATAGATTTTACTTGTATACCAATACTGATGAGATAGTTCATAATACAGTTAATGATTATCTAAATTCTCTTGTGTTGACCATTGTATTTGCTGCTAGCATTAGCCTAATAGGTTTTCTGCTGATAAGGAAGAATATATCTAAAGAAACATCCAAATGATTCAACAATCGAACATGTCTAATTATCTAAAGGTCTAAAAAGATCTAATTAATCCATAACAACTTTTTACTGCAATAAGAGATTTGCAGCCTTTATAGACGGTGTCTCAGGATACCGAAAGGGTACTTCTATGTCAATTTTTAAAGAAGAAAGTAGTCAGTAAGTATGGTAGCGGTGAGTCTTTGAGGACAGTGTCTACAGGGACTGTATGTCAGTACCTATACGTCTCTGGAGGAAGCTCAGTGCCCGAAGCCCGAAAAACTAATAATCCAACAATCGAAGGATCCAATAATCTAATAATCCAGTAATCGAATAATCTAAACAAAGTAAGGAAAACAACTCATGAACTCAACAAAAAATCAACAAATCATAGACGGAATCATCGCTGGGGATAGTGCGGTTCTAAAAGCATTTTATAAAAAAAACCTGCCGCCGGTAAGAAAGTTAATTCTTCAATATCAGGGCACAACAGAAGATGTAGAAGATGTGTTTCAGGAAGCGTTGGTAGTACTGTATCACAAACTACGGGCAGGCAATCTAGAATTTCAGCAATCATTGCATTCCTATTTTATAGGTATCTGCAAAAATATCTGGAGAGCACAGTTTCGTAAAAAACAAATGTTGGCATATGACGATTTCGTACTACATAAAATAACAGACTCTTCGGCAACGGTAACGGATAAGATGATCCATAAACAGCAGCAGGAGGTGTACCATAAACATTTTACCAGGCTTGGTGATACAAGTAAACAGATACTGGCAATGTTTTTTGAAGGAAAAAGCATGCATGATATTGCTACCAGTACAGGTTATACCGAAGGATATACCCGAAAAAAGAAGTGCATCATTAAAGAAAAGTTACTAAACATGGTACAAAGTGATCCATTATATCCAGAGTTAGTTTGCTAATTAGTAATGAGTACAAAGCATGAAGTATTAGGTAAGTGGTGAGTTTGTGAGGACTTTATGTATCAAAGTCCAAAGTCATCACATCGAGTGCGTGAGGTACGAGCGTGTATCGAGATGGAGACCGTGTGAATACTGAATATCAAATACTAAATATAAGATGTAAAAGTATGAAGCAGTTAATGAGTTTGTAAGTGGTGAGTATTTTAAAAGCTAAGCTTACTGTTGGGCCGACACAACTCTAAATCTGAATTACGAAACCCCTCTCCTTTGAAGGAGACGTTGGGTGACGATGTTATCCTAAAAACTAATCATCAAAAAAACTAAACAAAAACTCGTTGCGCAACGAACAGGCGGAAACCGAAAAGCCTTTTATAATAGAGTAGGTAAAAATGAATTAATTTTTTAAAAAATGAAAAAATTTAAAGATTTCAAAATTGAAAAACTTAGCTTGAATAGTATTCATGGAGGTACTAAATACGTGGATACTTCTTTTGGAAGCGGTGATACCGCTCAATGTGATTGTTTAGAAGATACTAACGAGAACGGAAAAGCTGATGCAGGGGAATGCATGGAAATCATCAACTGTCAATAGAGTGTTAATAATTTAAATTTAATATTATGAAACGAATTAAAGATTTTCAAAATTCAGAAATAAAAAGGACTTCCTTGAGTGCTATTAATGGAGGTAATCATTCTCCAACTGGTAAAAATGCTAATGGCCAATATACCGATGTATGGGAAGATAGTAATGGAGATGGAAGATTTGGAGTGGGTGATATGTTTTGTTTTGTAGAACCTTATGACGTACGTTAATAAGTTTTAGGAGATAAAACTCCTAAGATTTGTATTAAAAATAAAGAGATAAGGATTCTCTTTGAATACTCTTATCTCTTTATATAAAAAGTTATATTTTACACGGATCAATTTTAAAACCTAAAGCATGAAATCGCAATATATTTTCCTAATTTTTATATCTCTTTTGTTTTCTTGCGGACAACAACCTACAGATGAAGAAATCGAAAAAGCTTTTCAGCAAGTTAATAATGAGACGCTTTGGAAAGAATTGGAGGAAATGGTCTATAATGATCAATATTATCGAAGTCAGAAAAGTGGACTTGATAAAGATGCTTTGGATTATCAGAAAAAAAGAGATTCATTAGAAAATATTAGAATAAAAAATGATCACAAAAACACCAGAAGAATTATAGAGATCACGGAAAAATATGGATTTCCTGACCCCGATAGAACGGGTAAACCAATCTCTGCTTGGGTATTATTGCATCACGCTCCTACAGAGTACCACGAAGAAATTAAACCGTTGATAGAGAGAGAATATCAGGCCAAAAGAATGGATAGTATGACCTATGTAATGCTCAAATGGCATGTAAATGGTAGACAAGGATTGCCATAAAGAACAATTATTAAAACGGAAAATATATGAAATCATTTATAACCTTAAGTATTTGCTTACTTGCAATAGTTTCTTGTACACAAAACATACGAACAGATCAAGAAATAGAACAGGCTTTTCTGAGCTTAGATAAAGCTAAATTATGTAAAGAATTAGAAACAATGACGGAAAACGATATGTTATACAGACGTCCATTAGATTCTTTATATAAGATAGGGCAGGCACCACCAAAAAAACAATGGGATTCTCTCTGGAATTTGCAAACACAATTAGATGATCAAAATACACGTAGATTGATAGAAATCACAGAAAAATATGGGTTTCCAGGACCCAAAAGAGTTGGAAAGCCATTGCCAATCTGGATTATATTTCAGCATTCGGATGAAAAATATTGTGATCAGTTGATACCCTTGTTAGAACGTGAGCTGGAGGCTAAACGTATAACGGTTGGAGAATATCAAATGATTCAATGGAATTTGGACGGAAGAGATTCCATACTACCTTTTAAAGTAGTTGTAAAAAACTAATTCTCTAACACATATTTTATAATTATGATACTTGTAATTGGTGATGCTAATGACATTACCACTAATATAACTATGGAGTGGATTCAGCATTATACATCTGATGTCAAGAGAATAAACTTCTCTGATTTCACACCATTAAACGGTCTAAGATTAAGCAATGACACCAATAGCGTGGTGTTGGCAGATATCGATATGAGTACTGTGCATAAAATATGGCATAGACGTGGTAGTATTCGGTTCTTATCAAAAAAACTTAGAGCAAATACAAGTCTATATCCCTATCTAAAAAAAGAAGAAGACAGTTTATTGAAATCATTAGAAGATATGCTGGGAGATCATTCAGAATATATAGGAAGTTATCACAAAGAAGTCGAAAATTATAAAATAGATTATTTGATCACTGCAAAAGAATGTGGGATCAGCATTCCGGACACCTTGATCACCACTGCTAAAAAAGAACTAAAATTGTTCTTTAATACATATGACCAGATTATCACAAAAGATATTAGATATGGCATTAAGATTCATCAGGCAGAGCAGAGCTTATATTCTGCAGGAACGTTTATTGTGAACCAAGAGATGATAGGGTCTATGAATAATACATTTGCTCCGACACTGGTACAGGAAAAAATAGAAAAGAAATATGAGATAAGGGTTTTCTTCTTTAAAGAAAGGCTGTATCCAATGGCAATTTTATCTCAGAACGATAAACAAACTACCATAGATTATCGTAATTATAATAGAAAAAGACCCAATAGAAATGTACCAGTATTGTTGCCAGACACTATTGAAAAAAAAGTACTTGATTTTATAGGGAAATGCGGACTTTCGACCGGATCGATAGATATGATTGTAGATACGTTCGATAATTACATTTTTCTGGAAGTGAATCCACAAGGACAACTGGACTGGGTTTCTAAAAATTGCAATTACCATATCGAAAAAGAAATTGCAGAATATCTGATCTCATAAACCAATAAAAAATGATATGCAAAGCATAAACGATCTAAAACCAAACTTGCCGCTCACTTTTCAGAAAGTAGAAATTAAAAGAAGTGAGGGCACCAAACCTCATAAAACAATTACAGTAGCGTATATCGATACAGATGCGATGACTCCATACAGTTTTTATAGACCCATTTCTAAAATGATATTATTATGAAACTGAAACAAATAGTTCCATTTAAATTAATTGCAAGTTGTGTTCCGGTAAAAGGCGCTCAGAGAAGCACAATTTGTGATCTACAACGTGGTGATGTTAAGATGATTCCTAATGATCTATTTAAAATACTTAACGAACATGAAGGGAGAAGTATTAAGGAAATTAAAAAAACATATCATAACAAATATGATAGCATCATAGATGAGTATTTTCAGTTTTTATTGGATCACGAATTTATCTTGTTTACTTCAACACCAGAATTGTTTCCAAAGATGTCAATGGATTGGTATGAACCTGCAGAGATCACACATGCGATTCTGGATATTGGTGAAGAATCCAACTATGATATATATAAAGCACTTACAGAGTTAAATGATTTGCACTGTAAACATATAGAGTTTCGTTCTTTTAAAAATATCAAATTAAAAGAATTAATAGCTATAATTGAGTTTATAGAAGCATTAAAGTCATCTATTATATCGATAGATTTTACAATTCCTTACTCTTGTGATTTTGAAACTGAGATCATACAGAAGTTCCTGTTTGATTTCCCAAGAGTTTCCTCGTTTAGGTTTTATGGAACCCCTGAGACAAAATTCATTCCACCTATTGATGGTAAAAGAGGGTACATTATCTATGCAGAAAAAATGTTAAAGAATGAAAAGTTTTGTGGGATTGTTGATTCAAGTTTATTTTCGGTAAATATTAAAACTTTTACCGAATCTCTAAAGCATAATTCTTGTTTGAACAGAAAAGTAGCTATCGATAGAAATGGAGATATTAAAAACTGTCCATCTATGAGTAAGTCATTTGGTAGCATTGATAAGAAATCGATTAAAGATGCTTTACAAAATACTGATTACAAAAAGTATTGGAATATTCATAAAGATCAAATTGAAACTTGTAAAGACTGTGAGTTTAGATATATCTGTACAGATTGTCGGGCATATATCGAAAATCCTAAAGATTTATATAGTAAACCTTTAAAATGCGGATACAACCCATATAACAATACTTGGGAAGATTGGGAAACCAATCCCTTAAAAAAAGAAGCTATGAATTATTACGACCTATTAGAATTAAAAGATGTTAACGAATAAAGAAATAAAAAGGTAACATTTCATCTCTTTCTGACACTATACCATAGGAAACCATCAATTAACAAACAAATGAAAAAACACATATTCCTAATTATAATACTTTGCGCTCAAATGAGTTTTGCTCAGCAAGGATTCGAGCCTTGCTTTCGGTTTGTAGCAAAAGACAGTGTACGAATTCATCTAGACAAAGAAGAAAAACCAGTAACCCAGGACTGTGCCTATTTCTATAGATTGGCCAAAGTAAATCCAGAGAACCTGAATATCGAAAGTTACTTCGAAGATTATTATATCCATAATGATACTCTTGCCGTAAAGGCTTCGGTAAAAGAAGGAAAGTTGGAAGGGAATTCGATTGTGTATTACGATAATGGAAATAAAATGATGGAAGGAGCCTACAAAAACGGAAAGAAAACCGGAGAATGGAAACACTGGTACGAAAATGGAAAACCATATATTACCTATTTATATAAAGATGGTCAAGTTCGTATTTTAGAATATTTCTCCAGAAAAGGAAAGGTAAAAGTGAAAGATGGAAACGGGACATTCAAAAATTCAAGAGGAAAAAGACACGCAACCATTGAAGGAAAAGTAAAAAACGGATTACC
Source organism: Aquimarina besae (assembly GCF_042434905.1). Classification (NCBI taxonomy): domain Bacteria; kingdom Pseudomonadati; phylum Bacteroidota; class Flavobacteriia; order Flavobacteriales; family Flavobacteriaceae; genus Aquimarina; species Aquimarina besae. The sequence goes on along the minus strand of NZ_CP170199.1, from coordinate 1,156,295 downwards.
AGATGGTGTCTGGACGTTGACACATAAATCAAATGACAGAAGGATCTATACAGAAACATACGAACTAGGGAAATTTATAAAAGGAGAAGGTTATCTATTTGGAAGTTATACCAAAACAACTTATACCGCTGCCCCTTTTATTGCTATTGACGGAGATTTAGAAGCAGCAGAATCCTTAAACCTAAACGATTGTAATTCTTGTGAAAAGCATATGGTAGGGTATAAAAACATTGATTACCAATCCGCATTAGGAACTGATAACTTCTACTCTTATCTGGCAAAAATATATACTACTAATAATAAAAAAGGATATGCCTTATGCAGTTTTATAGTTTCTGAAACTGGTCTGCTTAAAGATATTAGTATTAATAATAGTAGCGCTGTTGTAAATGATGATACGGCTGAGTTAAAATCGTTGATTCTAAATTCCGGTACATGGACTCCACGAATACTAGATGCCATTATGACAAAAAGAAAGATTCCGGGAATTTCTCGTAGAATGGTAAAAAAACCGATCCCAACAGTTATTAATTTTGTGATTCACTATACCGATAAAGGCTATCTTTTGTATCCCGAAGCTTTTACTGGTGCTGCTATTAGTGCGAAGAAGTGATAAAGTATCAATTACAAAGTATAAAGTATTGAGAAGTTATTTTGAAACAAGCTTGTTGGTAGTAAGTTAGGTAGGTAGCTATTTGCGAATGGGTATATGTATACTGAATTTACGAGGACTGAGGCTCTCGAAGTTCGAAGTTAATTGATAAGAATGTGTGTTTGTGAGTTTTGAGTATTTGAAAACTGAGGTTCCTCCAGAGATGAACACGTCTCGAGGCTCATAATCTAACCAATCTAATCATCTAGAAAAAATGAAACAAGAACAACAATTGTTATACAAAGTGATGCGCAATTTTGAGGGCATGCAAAAGATAGAAGTTTTTGACCTTTTACATAGAATAGAAGTATTACTCTATTATGCAAAGAGTCCCCTCAAGGCTGAACACCTTAAAAGAATCATCTGCACCAACTTGGATCAGGACACCGAGGTAGACCCTTTTAGCTTTACCATCTTACCTAATGGTAACTTTTGTGAGTTTGAGGGTTCAAATGACTGGATCCATATTTATAAAGAAATCAAAAGAGGTTTTGGTAGCTGGAATCCTATTACCACCTATTATTTTAAGACAAAATATGCTCCTTTAGAACTTCTAAAACTCACCAAAAAGAACCTGATGGAAAATATACATAATACCCCACACGAGTTACCGGTTGCTATGTTTCTGTCAGCAAACAGGATCTCTAAAAAAAATTCGACTACATCGAAAATGTTGTTATTGGAGGTTGACTAGGGAGAATAATCCTTATTTTTTACAAATAGAATGGTAACATTCGGGAAGTTAGAAACACTTACTACTAAAGAACGTTTGGAATTTAATAATCTCTTGTATGTGTTTGTCATCCTGAACTTAATTTAAGATCTCATATATAACAAGCAGACTTTAAGTTAAATAAGATGCTGAAATAAATTCTGCAAGTTGTAAAAAGTCCTTTCTACAAAAAATGGAGAATTATTAAAAAATAATATTGAATATGGCGCACCCTAAAATTAGCAATACCAGAACTTTTACAGACGAGTTTGCCGAACCATTAGGATTATCTGCACAGCAAGTAGATACTATTGACGAATCAACGTATCTGTTTTTAAGAGAGCATACTTTTAGTATAGATCCCAATTATGATGAAAAGAAGGCTATGTTTACATATTTTTTGTCCATTGCGCGGGAACTCGATAAAGACCAAAAAATCATCCTTAAAGAAATCATTAAAGCCCGAAAAGAAAAAAATACTACGTCAAGTTTTGAAGCTATTAGATCCAAACAAATAGTAGATAAATATAAGACCCTGAACCTATCCGAGGATCGCTTCGAAAAATTTAGAAAAAAAATGGATGAAGTTGACATTCTTGTTAGAAAAATCGTGAACGAGTCTATCTTAAATAAAACTTCCAGAAAACCACATCATAAAAGATTTAAAGAAGTTGCTAATACCGTATTAAAAGATTTTCTATCTCCTGAAGAACTATCAAAATTCAACAAAATTGAAGATGATGCATATCAACTCAGTTTCAAAACCAGAATAGAGGTCTTACAACATGGATATTCCTCTACTCTAAATATAGATGAAAAACAGGCTTCACAAATTTTTAACTATGAAGAACAAGAATCCATTTACGACAAAAACGGTCAATACTATAGTGACTTAAAAAAATTGGATCTTTACAGAGATTTTATGAAATCTATTTTGAACAAAGACCAGTTTACCAAGTATATCCCAATATGGGAACAAAATAAAAAAGTCATTGAAGATGGTATCATAGCGAATAACTTACGTAAAGAACAAGAAGTAATCAGATTAAACAATAAAAAAGAGTTCTTACAGCATACATATCTTCCCGTAATCTGCGAATGGAGATCAGAAATAGAAATGCTATTAGACGACAACCTAAAACAAAAGATTACGCTTTTACGAATAGCATATCATAAAAACATTATTTCTAAGTGTCAAAAACATACGGCAGAAAGCATCAGATATTATCAGAATTTATGCCCTAATAACATTTTACAAATACAAACAGAATTTCAAATAAGAGCACTAATTCCGGACACAAATTATATGATGGAAACGATGGACTTATTTTCCGACCTATCACCAGAATTAAGAAAAACAATCTTATTACCTCCTCCAGCTGTTGAACACATTAAAAAAGAGTTCAATCAATTTCAGATCAATAATTATGAAAATACCGGAGGTACATATGGGGGTTGGATACACGTGAATCGAAGGCTTAGAGGCGAAAAATTAGAAAATAGGGCTATTCTCTCGACCTTACTCTTGCAACCCCTAATTTCTGACAATATTTCTCATATGACGAATATGTCATATAGTTTTAATAGATAAGTAAGGACTATTACCATAAATATAATATGATTAAGTTATGTCAAACTCATCGTAAATGCGTTGGTTTTCGTAAAGCCGAACTGATGGTAAAAAGATTCCAAATCTGGTTTGGTATTCAAAAATATCTGCTCAATTTCTGTTAATTGATCCAGTAATTCTTTTACGATACTGTTTCCTAAACCCTGTTTTCGATAAGCAGCATCAATAACTATATCATCCAATAATGCCCGACAAACACCGTCTGATAGTGCTCTTCCAAATCCAATCAATTGCTCCGTATTGGTAGTTCTTATAACCACAAAACAGTTGTGTTTTGCAATAATACGCGGATTGTTTCTAATGATCTGTCTTTTGCCCAACTAGTTTGTTCAAAGAGGTTTTGAAGCTCTTTTGCTTCAGGGAGTACGTCGGTGTTAATGGTATACTTCATATATTTTTCTAAAAAGAATCCCTAGAAAATCTAGAGCACGCCTGCTCTTACATAACTGTGTCCTTTTGATAGGTTTATTGATATCTTTTGTGGTCTTCGATTATTTTTTCGTAAAATGAATAATCTCGACCTGTTTGCCTCCGTGCCTACAAGGCAATCTCTTATCAGAACACTGGAATTGCCTAGTTTTTATTTAAGCCTCGAACGATCTAAAAGACACAACCATAAGTTATGAGGCATCAACTATTAACGATCAACAAAAAAAACGATTAGCTATCCACTCCTACTTCACCACCTCAACCCATTTACCTTGTGTACGTACTAAATAATCATTGTCATACATCGCTTCACATTGAATTCCCGGTAAATAATATTTTCCTAGATATGAGGCATTGAGCAATAAGGTTACTGTTTTACTTTCTCTTGGTTTTAGACCGAAATAAAAATTAACACGATCATCTCTGATATCGGTATATGTAACTTTATTGGCCTTAAAAGATCCGAAATCAGTAAAGCGAGTATTGACTACTTCCCATCCGGATGGAAAAATCTCTGTTAAGGCAATATCTTTTACTTTACTTCCTGTTGTGTTGGTAATTGTTACTTCTGCCACAAAATCAGTTCCTTGCTGTAATTGAGTGATATCAATTATTCTACCTTCTCTACTCTTATAATCGATGATTGCCTTGAAATTACTTTGTATCACTTTTTCCTGACCAACCGGAAGAATTCCGCTAGTTGCTAACTGTATAAAAATGGTGTTATCCTTATTATTTTTAAGTATCAATTTATTGTTTTTAGCAATTGATAATTCTCCCGAAGAAGCCAGTGTTTTAGTGGTGTTCGCTGTATTCGATTCTCCGTTAAGTGTATAAGTTACCTCTACACCTTTTCCTCCAACATATGCTGCATATTTGGCCATAGCCATCAATGCATAAGAAGTTGTTTGAGTACTCATCCATTTGTTTGAAGATAACTCCTTAGCCAGTTCCTCCGCAATCTTTTGTGCCTTCACTTTTTCCTCTAGTAATACTAATGTCTCTAAAGCCATCGCTCGATTACGGTTCGTTGATCCGTAAGTATAGTAGTAGTTCTTTCTGGGTTGAAAATCTATATTGGCACTAGAGAGCAATTTATCTGCTGCGGTCTTTTGACCCACTAAACCATAAGCCGCTGCCAATCTCAATTTGGCGTCATTAGAAAGACTTGAAGTCTCTCTTAATCTATTCATGGATGACAGATCAGGACTTCCTGCCAAAGCCAATGTATATAATCGATAGGCTTGTGCCAGATCACTATCGCCACTTCTCCACCGCTTTGCCTGTTGCTGCTGATAATTGATCCAACCGCTTTTAAAACCAATGGGTAAGACATAACCTTTTTTATTAGCTTCTAATAGGAAATGACCTGCATAACTAGTTCCCCAATCATCCGCACTTCGATATCCCGGCCAATAAGACATCCCGCCATTAGGCTGAATAAACCTCTTCAGCCTATAAATAGCAGCTTCCATATTACGCTGAATTTTTTGTTGTTTTTCTGAGGGTAATGTAAATACATCTCCTAAATATAACTGAGGAAAAGCCGCTGATGTAGTCTGCTCTACGCATCCGTGAGGATACCGAATCAGATATTTCAATCTACCTTCAAAATTCATAGGTGGCAACGAAGACATCTCGATCACAACGCTGTTACTTCCATCAACTCCAAAGGATGCAAAATCAATTTCTTGTAGGCTATTTGGCTCTAAAACTACAGAAGTAATTTCTGTAGTCATTGGATTTGGATTGATCACATCTATAGGAACGCTATAGGAGGCTTTTTCTCCATTTCCACTGGCAACTACCTCGATATCTGTAATAGACGCCCCTTCTATCACTTCTATATCAAAATACACCATTTTTTCATCCGGTTGCGAGAAATTGAGCTTTTGGCTTGTTTCTCCTAACACAGTGAATCCCTTATTGGGTTTTAGTGTTACATTTACGTTTTTCACTTTATTTTCCATAGCAAAAACGGTCACAGGTATGGTTACTTTTTCGCCTGGTGTTATCTTTCTTGGAATCGAGGTTAATACCATCAGCGGTTTTCTAACCGGAGTTGTTTTTTCGGTACTTCCATAAGCGGCTTCTGTAGCATCCGAGGCTACAATCATGGTTCTAACGGAGCCTATATATTTAGGAATTTTAATTTTATGAGATTTGGTTTCTCCTTTTTTTAGTTCAAATGGACCTTTGTAAACCACCATCGGCTTAAAACGATTTGCTTTTTTGGCTTTGCCACCACCAGCTTCAGCATCACCACCAATACTAAATATTTGATTTATACTTCCGCCATAAGCACCAATTACATCATCATACACATCCCATGTTTTTACGCCTAATGCTTCTCTGGCATAAAAGGTATCCCAAGGATTTGGTGTTTTATAACGGGTAAGATCTAGTAAGCCTTCATCAACAATCGCAATAGAATAGGTCATTGCTTTTCCATTGGTTTCACTGACTTTTACATCAATCATTTCCTCTGGCCGCAATACGTCCGGCATCTTTACTACCGGTGTAATTCTTGTGGCCGGATTTTCTACCGAAATCGGAATTACACCGTACATACGTATTGGCAGATCATTAGCGGTAGAGCTATGTGGCTGTAACAAGGTAATATTTATATACACGTTAGGCGTATATATTTCATCAATCGGTAATTCGAATTTAGTTTCTCCTTTTTGCGGTGTTACCCATAAAGAAGACAATACTTCTGTACCATTTTCTACAGTGACCAATGCTCTTCCTCCTTCACTAGACGGAAAAGTAACCGTTGCTGTTTCTCCTACATTATAGGTGTTTTTATCTGTAGAAAACAATAACATTGTTGCGGCAGAAGGATCATTCTTATTGGCTCTACCTGCCCAGCCTGGCCAATCAACATAGATCGCTTTTCCGGTAGCGTGACCACCTTTTGGATCTACAACACGAACCAGATACCTTCCCCATTCCGGATGTTTGATTTCAAAATTGAAGTTTGCCTTACCACTACTGCTGGTAGTCACTTTCGTTTTAAATACTTCGTTACGATAAGATCCTCGATTATAGGATGACAAATTATCTTCTGAAGTGTCCCACCACCATCTCCAGTTTACTTTATACACAGAAACTTCTAAATCTTTTACCGACTTTGGTTTTCCGTCTTTGTCCACAGCAACCACTTCAAAGTTATGTTGTGTGTCTGTAAGTAACATTCCACGTGCTTTATCACCTTTTGGAACGTTTAATCCAATATAAGTTTCATAGGGTGAAAAATCTTTGGATACTACATCTGTACTGAAATCACCACCATTTTCGTATACTTTGGTTATAAACGAAGCTTTTAGCATTCCGGCTGCTTTATTATCCAGTTTTGGTTTCATAGAAAAGTTGACTTTTCCTTCTGAAGAAAGTTTACCACTGAAAACTTCTTGCTCTTCGGTGCCAAATCTTCTCGAAGGATCGTCAAAAATATATCCGGGGAATGTTTTAAAAGTAGTTCTTTTCGGATTGAATCTAACATTGATATCTGTTTGAAGGTTTTTAGCGACTGCTCCGTGCAACCACAAAACTTCCAAATCTCCTGTAATACTTTTATTAGCACCCAATACTTTGTCTGCAAAACTTGTTTTGACTTTTAAACGATTGGGTTTAATGGTTTCAATCTTTAAAGATTTGGTAAAGCTAGCTCCTCCCACGTTTACTTTTGCCTGCCAATTTCCGGTAGGTGCTTCATCAGATGTGGTAGTGATAAACTTATAGAAATTACCTGTTCCTTCGGTTTTGGTTTCTTGGTGTACCACTTTTCCGTAAGGGTCTTTTAATTCGAATTTTACCGGATGTCCTTTTGGTAGTTGATTGGCATTATCATTGAGCATAAATGACAAAAACAGGGTGTCTCCGGGACGCCAAACACCTCTTTCTCCGTATATATATCCTTTAATTCCTTTTTGCAGACGTACTCCAGACACGTCAAATTTACTAACCGACAAAGCATTACCATCATTTAGTTTAACGTAGGTCTGTTGCTTACCAGAGTTGGCTATGGCAAAAAATGCAGGTTTATCTGCATCAAAACCAGACATTCCTTCTGCATCGGTGGTTGCTGTGCCAATTTCTTGTTGCTGATAATTATAAAAAGTAACTTTTGCGTTAGGAACCGGATTTGTAGTCACAATATCATTAACCGTTATTGAATACGAATTGTTCAATCCCTTTTTGATTACTACGCCCAGGTTTGTAGCCAATACATTTGCTGCAATTTTTTTATTTCTGTAAAATGAATTATCGCAAGGGTTATCTCTTTCGTTCCAATCGTAATCGTAATAGTAATCATCGTAGTAATACTGAGAACTATCCCAAAAACTGGATTCTTCGGCTTCATCATAATTATCTACTAATTCCTCTATCGGCGTATCATCAATAGCCGCACCCTCACATTTATAAATAGAATATGCTTTTTTAAAGCTTAGCTCTACTCTGTAAATTGCACCCGGATCCGGTGAGATCAGTTCCTTCAAATCAACGGCAAATGCATTCCATTTGCTTAAATTTAATGAAGCGTTTTCCTTAAGATTGATCAGTTTTTTTGCTATTGGTCTGGCCACACTTCTTAGATTACTAGATCCATCAAGGTTATTATTTTGTAAAAATTGCAGGATATTGTTCTGATACACTTTTACTACCTGAACCTCTACTGCTCTTAAGTTGATTGCCTCAAAATTAAACTTCAGATTATCCGAAGTAGGAAGGATTACACCACTCTGTAACAACTTAATCTCGGGTTTTGGTTGCTGAAATGAGATATTCTCTGAGTACGTATTCTTTAATTTATAATTGTCAACACTTTTAATTCCTTCAAAAACGGTTACTTCCAAGGTCCCTTTAAGCTCTTGTTTTGGATAAACCTTCAGATCCTGACCTTTCACGGTATACTTTAGGTCTTTTGTCCCGGCTATAACTACCAAACCGTCAAAATTTTGATTTTTCTTTAAAGGATCCGAAAAATTAATTTCTACATACTGATCCTCAAAATTAGATACCGAAACGCTGATTACAGAAAAATTATTCTTGCCTGGAACCAACAAAACATCCTCTCCTTCTGTATCTATGTCAAATGACTTTCCGGACCATTTTATTTCTACTTCAGAATCATCTTCAAAACGTTGAATACTATCTATTCTAAAGCTAAACTGGCGACTTTTTTCTAGGGATTCTCCAAAAGTAACCGGAACATTTTTACCTTTTTGAGTAGCCGTAATTAATTGTTTAGCAGTATCAAAACTTAATTGATCACTTGCGGTGATGGTACCATTAACGTATTGCCAGCTTTTATTATAGGATTGAAGATTATCTGTTAAAATGGAGAATTGTTGTTTTAATGTCCTTACACTAAACACAAATTCTTCATCCAGATCACTGGGTAAATCTTTGACCAAATTCTCAAGATCAAGAGTAAAAGTATACTCTGTATCTTCTTCAAAACCGACCTCCGGCTTAAAAGAAATAGTCTGGTTATTCACAACAAATACTTTTCCTTTTACGGCTGGAGATACCGAAAGTATATCTTTAGAAAGTTCTTGGTTATCATCCCATCCTTCTACCGGTGTTTGCAGCACCACATATACATTATCCAATACCGAAATTACACCTGTTGAAACGTCAGAAATATAATCTTGATATTTATTTAGTTCTGAAGCATTTGCTTCTGCCATTGCTTTGGCATCTTTCTTTTTACAGGAAAATATAATGGCTACGCATAAGAATAAATACAGAATTCGTGATGATCGCATATAGAATGATTTTTGTTGACCACATAAATGTAAGACATTTTTACACGTAGTAATCCCCCGAAAATGGTGAATTTAAAGTTTTATCAATAGAAATTTCAGATTCGAACCAAAAATAACACCCCAAATTCTATTTTTTTAACTGATCTGTCTCTTATGAAAATCAATTAAAGCAATTCTACCCTGAAAAAATCGAAATGTGATATTGGCCATATTTCCTTCATTATCCTCTAAAGAAATAGCAGTATCTAGCTCAAAATCATACGGTTGATGTTTACCTCCTTCTATCGCTATGTTATCGGCATATAAACTTAACCCTTTATCCGGTCTCAGTACAGGCTCAATTTTACCTGAAATACCTGGAATACCGCCAGATTTATTAATAATTACTGAACCAGAATTTATGGACTTTTCAATGGTTACTTCGATATCCTCTTTAGGATTGATCTGATGAAAAACAACCGCAGGATATGCAGTATGCGCAATAAGAACTGTATACATTTTTCTGGTTCTGATGACAAAATGAGCCAATCCGTTCTCATCGGTAAATCCCTCTAAATAAGTAGAATTGTTCGCAATTAAAACTACTTTGGCGTGTTTAACCAGTTGCTTCTTTTCATCTACCAGCTTAATTGTAAATACAAAGGGTTTTGGATTAATCATAGTAGAGAGTTTCGACCATCGGTTTCTGAGAAATGTCTGATCCTTCTTCAACTTATTTTCGATCAGAATGGCTAATTCTTCAGGAGTCTTATTTTCCAGATTGATATAACCGATTGTTTTGAGTATTCCTGGAATCTCTGTATTGTCAAATCTAGCAGGTAAAATATACTCCCTACTCTCCTGAAATGCTCGCGCTTGCATCGAAACTCTCTCATGATTTGTCCATAACTTCTTATTATAAAAACTGGATACAAATAGCACTGTGTATCTTGCTTTGTTTTGATATATATCTGATAAATACTCATATAAGTTTTTCCCCCACAAATTAGCTTCTTCAAAAAGATCATAAAACACCTTAACTCCCTTATCTTTCAGGCTATTTGCCACCTTCTCCACATATGCCCTATTCTCTCCTGCAAAAGATAAAGCAACATCATATTCATAACTTCTATTCTTCATCACTGACTATTTTTTTAACCTAAATCCTACCTATTACAAAATTACTTCCTTTATTTGGAATTATTCCATTTTTTATTGGAAATATTCCAACAAAAGTTTTACTTTTAAACCGTAAAAACCAGAAGTTTTGGATCAAAAAAAATTCATCAAAGGAAGAGGCGCCCAAGAAAAAGTACATAATCGTTTCTCTGCCAATCAGAATGAACTAAGAGATGATTTTCTTAATTATCTACAAAAAGAAGGAGAATCTATTGAATATAAGACCTCGTTTATAGAAACTTTTCCTAAAACCATTGTCAACAAAGTCTCAAGTCCTGATGTCGGCATGATGTACTCGTTAAATCCATATCAAGGGTGTGAACACGGCTGCGTATATTGCTACGCGCGAAACTCTCATGAATATTGGGGATATGGTGCAGGATTGGATTTTGAAAGTAAGATTTTGGTTAAGAAAAATGCGCCGGATTTATTAGAGAAAAAGCTGAAAAACAAAAATTGGAAAGCATTTCCCATTGCGCTTTCAGGAAATACTGATTGTTATCAACCGATAGAAAAGAAACTTAGAATTACCCGGAAACTATTAGAAACATTCCTAAGGTATAAACATCCCGTTGGAATTATCACCAAAAATGCTCTTATACAACGAGATGTTGATATTCTTTCTGAATTGGCAAAAGATAATTTGGTATCTGTTTTTTTATCTATTACTTCATTACAAGAAGAAACGAGAAGAATTTTGGAACCAAGAACTGCTAGTGTTAAAAAAAGATTACAAACTCTAGAAAAACTAAACTCATTGGGAATTCCAACAAGTGTGATGATGGCTCCTATCATACCATCTATTAACAGTCACGAAATACTCACGCTATCTAAAGAAGTTTCAAGAAGAGGGGCAAAAAGTTTAGGCTATACCGTTGTTAGGTTAAATGGTGCTATTGGACAAATATTTACCAAATGGTTGGAAAACACACTTCCTGATCGCAAGGATAAAATCCTCCATCAAATTATGGAATGCCACGATGGGAACCTGAACGACAGTCAATTTGGAAGACGAATGAAAGGTTCTGGAAACATTGCAGATCAGATCCACCAAATGTTTGCTATTGCCAAGCAAAAATATTTCAGGAAAGAAGATAAAATTTCTTTAAACTGTGATTTACACAATTCTTATAAAGATGCTCAATTGAAGTTGTTTTGATGCTTTTTTAGTTATTTTTGGACTGTATACCTCTGGTAATAGTCATTCTTTATGAGATTACATCGCTTACTTGTTTTTTTTATAATACTATGTTCCAACTGTCTTCTTGCCCAGATCGATGACCTTATAGTTAGTAAAAATGTAGAAGATATTCGTCGTCAAATTGAAGCGCTTGATGATAGTAAAACAAATGAGATTATTTCCTTAAGTAATATCCTGTATAAAATAGCATATGATAATGAAGATTTTGAGGGCATGATAGATGCTTTGACGTATCTCAGCATTGCAAATCTTAACTCGGGAAATAATAAACTGGCTATTGAGTATTTGCAAAATGCTTCGGATATCGCATTTAAAGAAAACCTTTCTAGCGAAAATGTTTTAATAACCAATCTTATTGGAAACCATTATTTTGATATTGAAGAGTATGACAAATCAAGTGCTGCATATTCTAAAGCACTTTCGATGGCAGAGGCTATTAATAAGCCTACATATGTATCAGTAATCAAAACAAATCTTGCCTTTATAAAACTACGAACAGGTGATTATAGAAATGCATTACGAGAACTTAAGACCAGTGAAGAAGAATTACTAGCAAATCCATATCGCAGTAGCCAAAAGAGAATCAACACAGGTGTGATGTTATTTAACGCAAGAATATCTGAAGCCTATATTAAACTTAATCTATTAGATTCTGCCCTTTACGCTAATGATAAAGGTTTGTCGTATACAAAGAAAGTAAAAGTCGATAATGTACACATAGACCTGCTTCTACATCGAGGCATTATTTACAAGAACAAAGGAGATTATAAAAATGCTCTTAGTTTTTTGAATCAAGCAAAAAGTCTATGTTATGAAGCAAATGACATTATCTTTCTTGGGAAAATTTTAAATCTTATTGGAGAATGCAAATTAGATGTAAAAAAATACACAGAGGCTGTCACAGTGCTCTCCGAATCCCTTGAAATTCTTACTAAAAAATATAGTAATTCTGATGAGATAAGCAAATGTTACAAGCTACTCGGCCAAGCCTACAAAAAGATCGGAAATTTGGAAAAATCCAATTTATATTACGAAAAACATATCCTAAGCCTTAGCAAGCTGAATATTAAAAAGTCATTCGCCACCAGAAAGGTTCAGGATATCACCATGAGTGATTATAAAAATGAAATCAGTACCCTCGAAAATCAAAAGCAGCTACAAAAAAGCAGACTTACTTATTCGCAAATTGGTTTATTAATTGTGGGAATCGTTTTAATACTGGCTTTGTTTATCTTTCAGAAAGAGAAAAAGAAAAATAAAAGCAAATTTGAGGCTTTACTTACCAGAATACAAGAAAAAGAAAATACTAACCTATCCGATAATGAAACCAACGATGAAACTTCTCAAAAGATAATCGACACCAAGGATGTTTCTTTAGAATCTGGCCCTACTGACCTGGACATTAGTGATGAATTATATGAACAGATCCTCATTGGCTTAACAAAAATAGAATCTCAGGAATATTATTTAAAAACCGAATGCAATCTTTATAACGTGGCTAAAAAAATTCATACCAATACTTCTTATTTATCGAAGGTAATTAATGCTCACTTTGGAAAAAACTTTAATACTTATATTAATGATCTGAGAATAAATTATGCTATTCTTAGGTTAAAAAACGATTCGAAGTTTCGTTCATATTCAATTAAGTCCATTGCCAAAGAGGTAGGTTATAAAAGTGCAGATTCTTTTACTAAATACTTTAAAATGCATACGGGATTGCTTCCGTCATTCTATATCAAACAGTTAAAATCAACAAGTCAATCTTAAATTATTGATAGCAAACCTATTCAAACTCGTCCTAAATTAATAAATATAGGCTTGTTCAGTTTTCATATGACAAACGTAAGTTTTCCGATTTAAGTAATTGATTATTAGATTTTTAAAATACAAAAAGCAACCCGTTTTTCTTTAAAATAGGTTTACTTCTCTTGTAAGTATTGTTTTTTTAAAGGTTCTTTGATACAGTAATCAGTACAACATTTATTGTGCTAAACAGATGCATAATGAAGAAACAGTTTGTTTTATTTTCTATGGGCATTATAGCTGGGATTTTGACCTATGCCTTTGTTGCGGGTAATAAGACAGAGGATAAATCAAGTGCCATTTTAAAGGTCTTGCAATCCAATTGTGATTGTGATCAGATAAAACAGTTTATATATGTAAAAGGTTTAGCAGTTTCTGATCAAGGAGTTTCTACAGAAACAGCAGAATATGAATTAAAAAATTGTAAGTATTCTGATTTAAATACTGAAGCCAATAGAATTAATCAACTATTAATTAAAAAAGTAGATGGGTATGAAAAAATTGATCGGTTTACTTTAGAATTTGTAAATCGAAATTCATCCAAACTTGTAATTATCAATAACGGAACCATAAATCACTAATCATGATCGCACTCACAAAATTATTAATCGACTTTATCCTGAGTATTTTCTTATCGTAGTGGAATTTGTAATCAGCATTTTCGCATAATCAAAAAACGAATAGTTATCAATCAAAAAACGGGCGTTGGAATACAAAGACAGGTAGGCATCTCATCAATGTCTACCTTCCCACTCTTTATAAAATTGTTTTAAAAAACTTTCCATAAAACTGTGTCTGTCTTCTGCCATTCTTTTACCAGTTTTAGTATTCATTCGGTCTTTTAGCAAAAGTAATTTTTCGTAGAAATGGTTAATGGTAGGTGCCGTGGAGTTTTTATATTCCTCTTTTGTCATATATAAGTTAGGGACTATTTCAGGATCGTATAAAGCCCTGTTCTTAAAACCTCCATAATTAAAGCATCTGGCGATTCCTATTGCGCCAATAGCATCCAGGCGATCAGCGTCTTGAATCACGTCTAGCTCTGGGGAAGTAAACTTCTGTTCAACATTTCCTCCTTTAAAGGAGATATTTTGGATAATCAAGACAACGTGATTAACAATATCTTCACTTACGCCTATATTTTTTAGAAATTCTCTCGCCATCTCAGGTCCCACCGTTTCATCGCCATTATGAAACTTAGAATCTGCAATATCGTGCAACAATGCTCCCAGAGAAACGACCAATGGATCTACCTTTTCATCTTTGGCAATGGTTTGTGATGTTTTAAGCACACGATGGATATGAAACCAATCGTGCCCGCCTTCTGCTCCTTTTAATGTGCTTTTTACAAATTTTATAGTCTTACATATGATCTGATCATCTGTCATACTACTGTGTAATCTATTTAACTAAGGCCGGTTGCACCCATTTAAATTGAAAAACTTCTTCAGGAACCACCAATCGTTCGCTGATACGCTGCATTCTTGCAGGTAATTTCATCACAAAATCACGTGCTTTTTCAGCTTCATCACTAAGGTCTGTCAGCTTATCTATTTCCCATTTATCAATAAGACGTTGCATAATGTCAATATAGTCTTGTGCTGTATAGACTCCTAATCGTTGTGCTGCATTAGAAAACTCCTCAAATGCTGAGCCTATTGCATTTCCGGATTCTCTTAAGAAAACTGCGGGCATCACAATTTTATGTTTCATCATATCACTAAAAGCAACCATCATCTGGCTGGGATCTACTTCAAAAATGTTTTTCACGAAATCACTATAAGCGTTGTAATGACGCATTTCGTCACCTGCAATAATTTTACACATTTTTGCCAGTGATTTGTTAGAATATCCTCTAGCTAGTTTGGCCACCCTGCTGTGAGAAATATTAGTTGCCAATTCCTGAAAACTTGTATAAATAAAGTTTTTATAAGGATCACGATCTGTTCCAATATCAAATCCATCATTAATTAGGTGCTGCGTAGTGCGCTCTACCTCTATCATATTTACTCTTCCTGATAGATATAAATATTTATTTAAAACATCCCCGTGTCGATTTTCTTCGCTGGTCCAATAACGCACCCATCGAGACCAACCGTTTCCTCCTTCTCCTTCGTGTTGATTAATTCCTTCTACATCCATTAACCACGATTCATAGGTAGGAAGCGCTTCTTCTGTGATCGTGTCTCCCACTAAAACCACCCAAAAATCATACGGAAGTTCCTTGGCTAACTCTCTTAGCTCTTTTACCTCATCAAAGAATGTATCTTCATTCTGCGAATCCGGCAAAAAGTCAGTGGGCTGCCATACCTTGTCTATTGGAATCAAAAATTTATCTATAAACGATTCTATCTTTTTTTCCAATAACTGCATTACTTCTAATCTTATATTATCTATAGCCATGACTATTTTATTTACGTTTTTATGGTAGATATTACTCTCTTTTCTGTAATATCCAGTATTTCTTCTGTTGTTAAATTTTCTCCATCTACGGGCTTTTTAACTTCCAAAGTAAGATGTAATCCAATTCCCATTGGGAAATTTCCAAATCGAACCAGTTTCCAACTATTATTAATCGTTACCGGAACTACAATCGCCTCTGGAGCATTTTTAAACAGTATTTTAAGTCCGGTATGCGCAAACTGCTTTGGTGCTCCATCTCTACTTCTGGTTCCTTCTGGGAAAATTACAGCCGAAAACTTATTAATTGCAATAAACTTCGCGAATCTGGATATCTCAGGTATGGACTGTTTTGCATTTTTTCTATCAATTAATGCATGACCTCCATGTCTTAAATTAAAAGATATACTAGGTATTCCTTTTCCTAATTCTATTTTTGAGATAAATTTAGGCTTATGTTTCCTTAAATACCAAGAAATTAAGGGAATATCGAACATACTTTGATGATTCGAAACAATAATTAAAGAACGATCTGTTGGCAATTTATGCTCATTCTTAAAGCTAAAGGTTACTCCTAGCAAGTGTAAGCAGCGCAAAAGACAAAGGTTCATTAAGTTAACCATACTTCGATGTCCTTTTGCCCCTCCAAGTTTCATTCCCAGCCATTGCAAAGGGTGAAAAACCAACAGTGTTAAACCAAAAAATAAATAGAAAACTATTGAAAACGGATACGAAATGATCCTTTTTAAAGCCCCCATACCTTCTCTTAGCAATTAATAATTTTGACTTGTGTTACTGTAGTGCAAGGTCTGATATTATTTTCAGTTAGCCAATTGTTTAGTATATAAAATTACAATGGCTAAAAACATAAAATTACTATTCTAAAGTAATTAACGATACTAAAACAAAAATCGTCTGCAAATGCAAACGATTTTATAAAATATCATAACTATAAGGTAAATCTTAACAATGCTCGTTATAAGCATCTTTAAGATTTTCTGCAATCATATCTGCAGGCCTTCCTTCAATATGGTGACGTTCTAACATATGTACCAGTTCACCATTTTTAAACAGCGCCATGGATGGTGAAGAAGGAGGAAACGGAACCATATATCCTCTGGCTTTTTCAGTTGCCTCACGATCAACTCCTGCAAAAACTGTAACTAAATTATCTGGTTTTTTATCATTAGCCAATGAGGCTTTTGCCCCTGGCCTGGCATTGGCCGCAGCGCAACCACAAACCGAATTTACGACCACTAATGTGGTACCTTCTTTTGCGATCGCTGCTTCTACATCTGCTGCCGTTTGTAATTCATCAAAGCCTATACTGGTTAGGTCTTCGCGCATTGGTTTTACTAAATCTGCTGGATACATATTTCTTAACTATTTTTTGTTTTAAACTTTGACGTAAAGATACAAATAATGTACCATACCTCTATAGCTGTCAAGCCGTCGTAAACAGTTTATACACTTATGTCCTAATTTTTTTGGTAACAAAACTAAGCAGAACCTTACTAATTGGGTATAAATAAGATTGTATAAATAATTAAATTATCTTTACACCCTCAAAATTGACAATGAATGATTAAATGGATTGCCGCATTAGTGGGAGGCATATTTTTTAGATTCCCTGGAGCCATATTGGGTTTTATACTAGGTAGTTTACTGGATGCAACCAGAAGCAAAGGAAGTGGTGGTTTTACTCAAGTATTTACTCAGGAAAAGCAGGTAAGCCCAGGAGATTTTGAATTAAACTTACTGTCATTATCATCCATTGTGATCAAAGCAGATGGACGTATAAATCAAACCGAATTAGATTATGTGCGTCAATATTTTGTAAGTGCTTACGGAAAAGAACGCGCCAATGCTACCTTTAGAACCTTTAACGAGATTATTAAGAACCGAGAGATTTCGGCACAACGTATCTGTATGTTTCTTACACAACGTACACGATATGCGGCCAGATTACAAATTCTTCATTTTTTGTTCGGTATTGCCAATGCAGATGGAAGTGTTAGCGAAGCTGAAGCAAGAGAAATTCAAAAAATGGCCGGTTTTATGCGTGTTAATTTCAGTGATTTTGAAAGTATTAAAGCTATGTTCTTTAAAACAGGGGGACACGCATACAAAATCCTTGAGGTTGAAAAGACTGCTACCGATGCTGAAGTAAAAAAGGCCTACAGAAACATGGTTAAAAAATACCACCCTGATAAAGTCCAGCATATGGATCCTGTTCATATTAAAGGAGCCGAAGAAAAATTTAAAGAAGTGCAAAAAGCTTACGAACAAATTCAAAAAGAACGCGGCTTGATATAATTTGTGGTTCTCTTTCAAAATACATCTAATAGTTGTAACTTATTTGGTTCAATAATTGATACTAAAATAGCCTATGCATACGCTGGTTTTTTTTGTTTTTATAAGCTTACTCTCGATTTGTAGCTCTTATAGTCAAGATTTTGACAACATTGACGCTATTGTAGATGGATATCCCAAAAAATTTAAAACTTCTAAAAAGCTGGCTGAGCAGATTGCAAAAGACTTTGATTCTGAATTAGATAAAGCGGTAGCATTGTTTTCGTGGATCACAAAAAACATATCCTACGATTATAAAGAATCAGGAAAATATTATGCAGATTATGCAAATTCATATAAATCCGTACAGCACAATCCTTTTCCGAGTTTTCGATCTACCAATTATATGGATTATGACAAAACAAAATCCGGCTCTAAAAAACATTTAAAAACAGAAAAAAAATATAGAGAGAAAATTGCTAAACGAGTAATTTCCAATGGGACGGCTGTTTGTGAAGGGTATACGCAACTATTTAAAGATGTCTGCGACCATCTGAGTATTACTTGTTTTTATGTTTTAGGAAAGGCAAAAAATCAAATTAATCATATAGGAAAAGACTATCGTATTGATCATGCCTGGAATATTATTGAAATTGAATTTAAAAAATATCTAATCGATGTAACCTGGGGAAGCACCGGTTATTATGATATCAAAACCAAACAGTTCATTGAACAGCCTAATTATTTTTACTTTGGAACAGCTCCGGAAGTTTTTATAAACGAACATTATCCTGACTTCTATGAGAACAGTTTATTAGAAGAAAAAATAAGCAAAGAAACTTTTTCCAATACTCCATTATTCTTTAATCACGAAAAATCAAAAAACTTCTCGCTAGTAAGCCCTTTAGAAGGAATACTCGCAAAAAAGGAAAATTCGTCAAAGCAATTTGTTATTGAATATAACGAGCCCATCTATTCTGTCATTTATTTGATTAACAACAGACAATTTAATTATCGCGGAGAAACAACATATGCTAATGGAAAAGTTACATTTGAAATTGATTTATCAATTGTTCCAAATGCTAAAGAACTTTTGATCGTAATTAACGAAATTCCTATGGTCGGATTTAAAATTGAATGACCCTCTGTTTTCAGAATAATCTCTTCCAGACCATCTTTAAAAATTTCACAGCTGGCATCGTGGACATAATTTTCAAATCTTCTATAATCGATGTTTCTTCATTTAGAAATTTTAATATTCTGGTCGTTCTATTCCTTCTAAATAGTCTAGAAAACAATGCGGCTCCATTTTGATTTTCTTTGGATAACAAGTCAAGAAATAATAGATCATAATACCAAAACTTAGATCGTTTTTCAAATTTGGATAGATCATCATTATGTTTGAGGAATGTCATCAGTGCTACCACTTTCTTTTCTGTATTTCGAAATGTAAAACCCGTACTGGCTTTTGTCCACCCACCAGCGGTGCCTATATGTAAAACATTCTTAGAATTTTGCTTTCTGAATTCATAACTTGTCATCGGTATACATCCTTTTTCCTTTTCTGTAATCCGGTATTCTTGAATTCCTTTAGTATTTAAATATGAATCAATAGCTTGCTCATATTCTTTATCCTTTAAAAGATCTTGCGAAAACAAGGTATACTCAAATAAGGCTTCTGTTTTAGAAAGAGGCAATACATACATAAATCTGGTATTTCCTTTCTGATCCAAATCAAAATCCATAAAAGTGGCCGTTGTTTCATCAAAAATCGGAGCTTCTGTCTTTATAAACCACCCTATAAAATGCTGGTTTAAGAGTGGATATTTATTTTGGATTTTAAACTCCTGAGACAACAATACGCTATTAAAAACTTTATCACACAGATATTTGGCACGATCAGTTTCGACCTCTACAATACTCCCCTCATCCGCAAACCCTATCAAAGTTTCCTTTATGATCGTGATGTTGGACCTCTTATTCAAAAAAGAAAAAACAAAGTCGTAAAAATCCTTACTACGAATCAGTTTATATTGATATGGCAGAATATTTACCGTATCCGAAAAGTGTTTACTTCCAAAAAAAATTTGATTCCATTTTTTAGAAACAATAGCATCCCAGTTTCCTTTTCCTTCTTCCCAAAAACACCAGGTTCTATCATTTTGATTCTTTATTTCTTTGTCAATTAACAACACCCTTTTCTTATCAAAATATGAATCCTGCATCATATGATATACCAGCATCAATCCTGATGCTCCTGTACCCGTTATGATGTAATCATATTTTTGCATCTAAAAGAATAAAAAAGCGGTGAAAAAAATAAAAATAGCTAAGAAAATATGAACAGACAGTGTGAACTGTAAGTTTTTCAAGATTTTCTGAAATACAATATGGGCTACAAAGGCAGTTGCTAACCATCCTAAATAGTTTTGTATGGGAACCACTCCACCTTTAAATTCCCAAAAATCAAATCTTGGTGCAGAGACCTCAATAATAACATCCAACGCCACCATCAACACTGCTGCTATGAAAGAGGAGATCACTATATTTTGATGTATTTTCTTTGAAATAGCTGCAGTACAATACACCAATAGAGCCCAATTCACACCAATAATCCAAGGCACTCCCAAGACTTTACTCCCAAGATTTTCACCGTATTGATAATTACCAAAAATCAATCCGTGGTTTACGCCCAAATATTCTGTAATCATTCCTATACTGAAAGGAACTAATAATGCGAGAAATAATGTGACATTAATTCTTGAATTCCAAAGGATCAGCATCAAATACAACAACAAATTAAGCGGTGTTAGTGACAGGAACCAATCCTCATAGCCAATTAAAATTCCGATAATTCCAGAGATATTGAATAACCAGATGAGTATGATCGATATAAGTAACTTTCTTTCTGGACGCATTTTTTAGGATTTAATATCTTTTTGAATTAACTCTGAAACTATCTTGCCTGAAAGTAAACATAGAGGAATGCCGCCGCCCGGATGGACACTGCCGCCGCAGAAATAAAGATTTTTAATTTTTTTAGAAAAATTAGGATGCCTCAAAAAAGCAGCATATTTATTATTACTACTAGAACCATACAATGATCCCTGAAAGGATTGAGTATTCTTTTCGATACTTCTGGGATCCAGAATTTCTTCAGTTTCAATCAATTCTTCAATATTTGTACCTAATAGTCTTGATAGCTTAACTATGATGTTCTTTCTAGATTTGTCTATTATTTTATTCCAATCTTGTCCTTCATCACCGGGTACATTGATCATCACAAACCAGTTCTCGCAACCACTAGGCGCATCGCCTGGTTCATTTTTTACGGTGATATTGACATACACCGTTGGATCATCACACACTTCTTTCTTTTCAAAAATATATTCAAATTCTTGTTTGTAGTTTTTCGAGAAAAAGATATTATGCAAATCCAATACTTGAAACTCTTTTTTAACCCCCCAATAAAAAATCAACGCAGAACTTGATCTTGGTTGTTTTAGGGTTTTTTCAGGTGATTTTTGATCAGGTAACAACGTACGATATGTGGGCACTACATCCA
The DNA here is from genome assembly GCF_042434905.1 of Aquimarina besae. Taxonomy (NCBI): domain Bacteria; kingdom Pseudomonadati; phylum Bacteroidota; class Flavobacteriia; order Flavobacteriales; family Flavobacteriaceae; genus Aquimarina; species Aquimarina besae. Next base: position 1,134,676 of record NZ_CP170199.1, on the reverse strand, counting down.
TATTAGACACTACAATATCAGCTTTTATAGATTTACTTCCAACTATTACTCCTGTTGCTTCCTTATTTTCTACAATAATTTGATCTGCCTTGGATTCAAAATGAAAAATAACCCCTAGATCCAAAGCCAATTGGTATAAACTTTTGGTGATACTATGCATACCTCCTTTTGGAAAAAAAGTTCCATAGTACTGTTCTAAATGTGGTATCATAGACATAATACCGGGAGTAAGGTATGGAGAAGAACCATTATATGTGGCAAAACGATCAAAAAACTGAACTAGCCTAGGATCCTTAAACTGCTTTGCATTTAAACTGTGTAAATTTGTATTAATTCCCAGACTGTTGATTCTTGTGATAGCTCTTATGGTATCTAGAGATAAATAGGTTGATAATTTATGTAGTGATTTATTGAGAAACAAGGAGGATGTTAGATCATATTTCAGCTTGCTACTTTTAAAATAATCAAGCAATTGTGCGCTCTTTACCTCAAATACATTTTCTGCCTCTACGGCAAAAGCTTTAGAATCTGCTTGTGCAGAAAATCGCGTTCCATCTTCATAGAAATAATTGCAAACAATTTCTTTTTTTTTATACTCAAAATAGCGCGAAACATCCTTATTAGCAATAGTAAATAATTCTTCTACAAACTGCGGCATAGTAAACAACGATGGACCACAATCAAAGCGATAGCCCTTGGTACGAATTTCTGTTAATTTACCTCCAGGATACGAATTGGCTTCGTATACATCAACATCAAAATTTAGATGACGCAATCGGATAGCACTAGCTAACCCGGCAATACCAGATCCAATTATTATTACTTTTTTATTCGACATATTCTGTGCATAAAGATATTGGGAAAAATCTAGAAGTGATCATGTTTTCGATAATTTGGTATAGTTTTTTGTATACCTTTAACGTTCACTTAAACGTATCCTTGTTATTTAGAAGAATATGCAAAGTCAAGAAATTAAAATACGAGCATTAGAATTATCTGATATCCCAATCCTAGCCAAGCTTGCAAATAATTGCAAAATATGGGATAATTTGAGAGATTATTTTCCTCATCCCTATACCGAAAGTGATGCAAAAGTATTTATTAACATGACCAGCAAACAACATCCACAGCAAAGTTTTGGAATTACCTATAAAGATGTGCTTTGCGGCGTAATCAGTTTAGTAATACAAAATGATGTTTATCGTCAATCTGCAGAGATTGGATACTGGATAGGGGAACCTTATTGGGGAAAAGGAATTGCTACAAAAGCTGTTGATTTAATAACCCGATATGGATTTGAAAAACTAAATTTGATACGAATTTATGCAGGAATATTTGAAAATAATGTGGCATCTATGAAAATATTAGAAAAAAACGGCTATGTTAATGAAGGGATATCCCCAAAAGCAATTACGAAAAATGGGGTGATATTAAATGAGCACAGATATTATTTAATAAATAACTATTACAAAGACAACCAAAGTAACGAAATAAGCCATATCAGTAAATAGAATCCAACTGATATGATGATATAAGGATTCCATCCGGCCTTAAAGAATAATAATTATAAACAGATGAAACGTTTAATTTACACACTTTTAATTCTTAGTCCTTTTTATATAAAAGCTCAAGATAATACTGAAAAAGTGAAGCCTCCACAAATCATTACCAAACTTAAACCCGGTAGTACAATTAATTTTAAAGATTCCAGCATCAAATTTTTAAAAGTACTTGAAGACTCCCGTTGTCCTACTGATGTAACCTGTGTCTGGGCAGGACAAGCAAAATTGCTTTTGGGTATTTATAAAAATGACACGCTATTAGAAGAAAAAGAAATCATTATTGGAGCAAAAGGGATTACACCAACCAATCCTGAAGAACTTTTAAAATCCGAGGATAAGATCGTTTATGGATATAATCTAAGTCCATATCCGTCTAGTTCTGAAAAGATAAATCCTACGGATTACTATCTGGAGTTGCTAGTTAAATAAATGTTACTACCAACACCCTTCTTTCTTTATTTAATTTATTTGCAGGATGATTTCTAACCAGGCCAAAGCACACATTGCATTATTAAGTGTTAATATAATCTATGGCGCAAATTATCTCGTTGCCAAAGGGTTGATGCCTGATAAAATTGGCCCCTCGGCCTTGGTTTTCTTAAGAATAAGCGGAGCTGGACTCTTATTTTTTATACTTAATTTTTTTATTAAAGAACAAGTACAGAAAAAAGATATTCCTAGATTGCTTCTTTGTGGCTTTTTGGGAGTAGCCACAAATCAATTCTTTTCTATGAATGGGCTGAGTTTAACCTCTCCCGTAGATGCTGCTATTATTGTTACAGCAATGCCGATATTTACGGTAATTATAAGTTATTTTCTCTTAAAAGAACCTTTAACGCTGACCAGAGTTCTGGGTATATGTATTGGAGGCGGCGGTGCAGTTTTACTAATTTATTTAGGAAACTCAGGTTTAGGGACAGGATCACTAAAAGGAAATATATTTATCGGAATTAATGCATTGGCCTTTGCTTTTTATTTAGTCATTGTTAAACCAATGATGATAAAATATAAACCTATAACCGTTATTACCTGGACCTTCTTTTTTGGATTTATTTTAATGTTTCCGTTTTGTATTGGCCAATTATTAGATACTACATTTGATGTTTATCAATCTACGACTTGGCTATCCCTATTTTATGTAATTATTGGACCAACATTTTTAGCGTATTTATTGAATATGTTTGCATTACAATTTGTAAAACCTACAGTTGCCAGTAGTTATATCTACGTACAGCCTGCGGTCGCGATGTTATTAGTGGCCGGCATAGCGTATTTTGCAGTAAATAGTCAATACAAAGAAGATATTACCCCGGAGAAACTCCTGTGCTGTGTCTTAATTTTTGTAGGCGTATATTTGATTAGTAGTAATCGATCTTTACGCAGGATACCAAGAAAACAGATTACATCTTCAAAAGATGTTTTGTAAATAAACTAAGAGGCAACACAACACTGATTCCTAAAACTGAATATAGAATTCCAAGATTCGGAAAAAAATAAGGAAATATAAAAAAAAGGAGAAGTACGATTACAAATACCAATCCGCCTCTTAGATCCGAAACAAATTGATTTTTGTTGTTTTTATAGTCAAACCAATACGCTATTAGGATAATAACAGTAGTCATAGTTCACTATTAATGGCAACCACAATCATTTTTACCACAAGAGCCAGGTAATTTTTTATGCGTAGAAGAAACCTGTCGTTTCCAAAAGAATTTTTTAATCAAAAATCCAATTGCAATTGCAAATACTATAAGTACTAATATGTTTTGGATAAGAATATTCATATTTAATCAGTCGATGAAAGATACAAAAACTAAATTTTTATTTTAAAATTTGATATGCTACGAGCGCTACACTGTATGCTAAAACACTCATAAAGATAAGCTGTACCATTGGCCATTTCCAGCTATTGGTTTCTCGCTTAACAATAGCTAATGTACTCATACATTGCATCGCAAAGGCATAAAATAATAATAAAGATATACCACTAGCCAAATTAAATAGAGGCGCACCAGTTACCGGATTTACCTCAGCGGCCATTCTGTTTTTTATGGTTTCCTCTTCATCACTACCAACACTATAAATTGTTGCCAGTGTTCCCACAAACACTTCTCTTGCCGCAAAAGAGCTTATAATTCCGATTCCTATTTTCCAATCATATCCCAGAGGAGCCACTATAGGTTCTATAGCTTTGCCTGCGTATCCTATAAACGAATACTCCAATTTATAAGAAGCTATCTTCTGATCTAATTCCTCTTGCGAGAGATCAGCATATTGAGAGGTCACTATCTCTTTGGCATTACTAAAATTTTCATTAGGCCCAAAACTTGCCAAAACCCATAAAACTATAGAAATCGCTAAAATTATTTTACCTGCACCAAAAACAAATGCTTTTGTCTTTTCTACCACATTAATAACCACATTTTTTAGTAGCGGAATTTTATAGCCTGGCATTTCAATAACAAAATAATTTTTGCTTTTGATCTTAAGCATATTATTTAATAACCAGGCAGATCCAACTGCCGCTCCAAAACCTATAAAATATAACAACATAAGTGTAAGACTCTGATAGCTAAATATCCAACCTACTTTCTCCTCTGGTATCACTAAAGAAATAATAATCAAATATACAGGTAGTCGTGCAGAGCAAGTTGTAAATGGCACTACAAGAATCGTGATAAGACGTTCTTTCCAATTCTCAATGTTTCTGGTAGCCATCACAGCCGGAATTGCACAGGCAGTTCCTGAGACTAACGGAACAACACTTTTTCCGCTTAAGCCAAATCGACGCATTACTCTATCCATCAGGAAAACAACACGACTCATATAGCCACTTTCTTCTAGTATAGAAATAAAAAGAAACAAAAATGCAATCTGAGGTATAAATATGACGATGCCTCCTAATCCGGGTATAATACCATCTGTAATCAAATCTACAAAAGGTCCGGATGGTAAAATTGATTTGGTGGTTTCACTTAGCCAGGCAAATCCTTCATCAATGAGATCCATTGGATAAGATGACCAGTCATAAATCGCCTGAAAAATTAATAGTAATATAGCAAAGAATATAAAATATCCCCAGAATTTATGAGTTAAAACTCTGTCCAATCTCGCTCGCATTCCTGTAGCAGCACGTTCATCCACAACCAATCCTTTTTTAAGAACCTCATTAATGAACTGATATCTTTTGATCGTCTCTTTTTGTTGAAATCGCTTCAATTCACTTTCGGATTTAATCTCGAAATCCGGAGTTATTGAGGGTTTCTTTTTGTCAACTTTTCTGAAGTTAACATCTTGGGTAATTACCAGCCAAAGTTTATAAAGTGATTGATTAGGAAACGCTTTCTTCAGCCTTTCAAAATACTCTGGAGCAAAGGTCAGGGCATTAACACACGGTTTGGTTGGTAATGATGTGTATGAAAGAATTAATTTTTTGAGCTCCTCAATACCCTGATTCTTTCTAGCACTTACTAATGCGATTTTAGTATTCAATTCTTTTTCAAGTAATGGAATATCAAGCGAAATCCCTTTTCTTTTCATACGATCTGCCATATTAATGACCAAAATCGTCGGAATCTCTAAATCCTTTATCTGGGTAAAAAGTAATAAATTTCTTTTAAGATTTTCTACATCACTCACTACAATTGCTACATCAGGAAAATCTTTATCTTTTTTATTTAGTAAAATCTCGATGACCACGTTTTCGTCTAATGATGAAGCATTAAGACTGTAAGTACCTGGTAAATCTAGTATATGTGCCTTTACACCACGTGGTAGTTTACAAATACCTTCTTTCTTTTCTACAGTAATACCGGGATAGTTACCTACTTGTTGGTTTAATCCTGTAAGCAAATTAAAAACAGATGTTTTACCTGTATTTGGGTTTCCGATAAGTGAAACTTTAATCTGCTTGGCCATAAAAAATAATTCGGTTAAATAATTTCAATCTCAATCTGTGAAGCAATTTCTTTTCGTATGGCGAGATGACTACCATTAATTGTTAGGTACATAGGGCATTGGAACGGTGCAGTCTGCAAAAGCTGAACTTCATTACCCGGCAGACATCCCATTTCTAATAACTTAAGTGGAATGATATCTGAGGTTATTTCCTTAATCAACCCTCGCTGACCGCGTTTGAGATTTGCAATAGTTGTCTTCAAGTGCTTATTTAGATTAATTTTAAACAAGGCAAAAGTAGTGGAAAAATATGTATTGGGAAAGCTATCTTTTAGAAAAACCTTTTACAAATAGTTAAAAAAATCACCAGAACTACTTCCTTTTTAATCGTGCTTCTTTAAAACAACCGTTTTTAACCCTACACCTAATAGGGCAAATAACCCAAAATGCGTCCGGAATCTTTGAATTTCAAAATTTTCGGATATCCAGACGCCACCCTCCTTGTAATTTCATCCTGTCTAAATTTAGCAAAGGCGGAAACTGAAAAGCCTTGAAACAGAGTAGGTATCGTAACTCATAAAACCTTACAATAATGAGAAAATTAAATATCAATATATGGATGTATTCATTTATATTACTTCTGATCTCCTGTGAGAAAACAGATATACATGAATCAAAAATCAATAATTCAGAACAGCTTACTAAAACTTCAGATACCGAAGCTAAGATTACCTTGTCTAACGGAAACACTATTCGTTTTCATAAAATTGATGATGGAGAGCTTAAAGGCGCTTTTATTCTGGAAGAAAGTGATTGTAACGAATGTTCTGTACTAAACAATATTACCAAAATCGCCGGAAAAGAATTATCTGAGCAAGAAGCTTTCTGGGCACTTTCAGAACCGGGAACCGAGATTCCAACTTTTCTACAACTCAAAAATGAAGAAATTCCTTCTAAAAACAGTGAATTACAACAACAAGGATGGGCAAGAAATGTAGCATTAGACCTTCCTTTAGGTAATGAAGGAATTCCCCGAAGAGTAATCGCGTGCAAGAATAGTGATTTTACCAGCTCTATTGCATATGGATTTTTAGGAACTCCGGAGTTTGTGGAACTGGATAAAACTCCAAACAATTATAACGGATTTGTTAATGATTGTGCCAGCATACCTGCCTCATACTGCAATAAGGGTCCCAGATACAAGCTACATGCCGTGATGAATAAAATCAATAAGTGGAAAGGTAAGATTTGTGCTAAAGCCGTTCAGAATAGCAATAATGATCATATTGCATCTAATATATCCGGTGGTTTTTGTCAAAGTCCTCCTTGCTCTGCCTATGTCGGACCAGAATTATACTTTGAATACTACTCTAATGGTAAATGGAAATCCATGAAAAATCCTAATGGGGCATATCCTGAAGGTTTTGAGGTTCCGGCCAACGCAACTAAGGTATATACATATTCTTGGAAAACCACAACAAATACCTCATTTCGCTTACGTGTAAAAAATGCTATGGGTCAGGATCAATTTGATTTTATGATGGATCGAGAAGATGTGGTTATCGAAGATGATGACGATGATAATGGTGGTGGAGGAAATGATGGAGGTAACGGAAATGATGGCTCTGTGATTCCAAACTATATAAGCTTAAGTAGCGGGGATAAGATGATTGTTGACTTTACTTCTTTGGCAGACGATCAACCGAATCCAGAAATTACCATTCCTACTTTTGCGTTAGAAACTTATTTTAATAACGAAGGTGGTATTGTGATACCCGATACTTTTTGCGGAATCAAAATAGTAGAAGCTAGTAGTTTCCAGTGGATGAATAGCAGCAACCAGGTTGTAGCAGACACTATGTTTAATCAGGTTGCTGATTTATACAATTATGATGAATTTGATGAATTTTATGCTCTGGGTGGAATTCAATTTACCGGACCTTTGGACAATTGTGATGATAATCCTGTGAATTGGGATTTTCAATTTCCATTATCCAATAACAGTCCAACCTTATTTACTGAATCTCTTAAACTGGTGATCCAATTAAATTCTAATTCAGAAGTAACTTTTTTAGAGTAGATAAGTAAGTTGTTTTACTAAGTAAAACCTAAACATTGTTCTCGACAGTGTTTAGGTTTTTTTAATTCAAAAACGTTACTCTTTTGAAGATTCTTGTTTTAAAACCTTGATATCTTCCAGCAAACGTTGTATTTCTTCTTCGTTGGTACCATCATAAAAACCGCGGATTCGTTTCTTTTTATCAACCAACACGAAGTTTTCGGTATGGATCATATCATAAGGACCTCCATCACCATTAGATTTTACCACCAGATACGATTTTCTTGCCAAATCGTATATATGTTTTTTGTCACCGGTTACTAGATTCCATTTTTTATCATCTACTCCTTTTTCCAGCGCATACTTCTTCAGTTGTGGTACATTATCCGTTTCAGGAATAACCGTATGAGATAACAATAATACCTCAGGATCATTTTTTAATTTTTCCTGAACTATTTTCATATTACCTGTCATAATGGGACAAATCGTCTGACAAGTAGTAAAGAAAAAATCTGTTACGTAAATTTTATCCTTATAATCAGCTTGTGTAACCACTTCTCCATTCTGATTAATCAGATTGAAATCTGAAATTTTATGATATTTACGCACGTGCTGCACTGTACTGTCTACCAACTCTAAACTTACCATATCCGGTTCGTACACCTGAAGTATTCGTTTTGGTTTTAAGATGGAATATATGATAGAAATAATAATCGCCGATAAAACGAACAGCACAATGGCAAAGAATTTGTACTTAGCAAAAAATCGAAGCATACTTATATTTTAGAGTTGCAAAATTACAAGGATTATCTTTTATAGGATTACGGTTTTCGCTAAAAAAATATTAAAAGCCAAATCTGTATACTAGATTTCTTTCATAAACTACTCTAAAAGGTTACTTTTGCGTGATTTAATTTTGAATAAGACCTTATGAGTCCCATTATTGTAAAAGCATTACAGCTGTTATTAAGTTTGTCTATACTGATCGTTTTACACGAGTTAGGACACTTTATTCCTGCTAAGTTATTTAAAACCCGAGTAGAGAAATTCTATTTGTTTTTTGATGTAAAATATTCATTATTTAAGAAAAAAATTGGCGAAACAGTTTATGGTATCGGATGGTTACCACTTGGTGGATACGTCAAAATTGCCGGGATGATTGATGAGAGCATGGATAAAGAACAAATGGCCGGACCTCCTCAACCTTGGGAATTTAGATCCAAACCAGCCTGGCAGCGTTTAATTATTATGCTTGGTGGTGTAACAGTAAACATCATTCTTGGGTTTTTAATTTATATGATTATCATTTTTACTTGGGGAATCACCTATGTTTCTGTAGAAGATATTCCTGATGGATACGAAGTTGCTGAAATGTTTGAAGCATATGGTTTTCAGGATGGTGATAGAATATTACAGGTAAACGGAGAAGATTTTAAAGATGCTACCGATATTAATATGTATCTCTTTTTAAGAGATGTGAATACCATTACAGTTTTATCTGCCAATGGAAATACCAAAACAATTGATATTCCTGAGGATATTGGCACCCAAATGTTTGAAGAAGGTGTGATGGAGCCTTTTGCAGTGCGACTTAAACCGGTATTGGATACCGTATTAGTAGATAAACCTGCATATGCTGCCGGACTTAGGAATGGTGATGAAATTCTATCTGTGAATGGAAAAAAGATCGACTGGTGGCACGAGTTCCAAAAAGAAGTAAATGCTGAAAAAGAAAAAGGAGTTGCTATTACCTATCTAAGAAACGGGAGCGAGAACACGATTACCGTAAAAACGGATGATAAAGGAACTGTAGGCGTATTACCTGTTTTTTATAAGATCAACAGAGACGAATATACTTTTGGTGAAAGTATTAGTAAAGGATTTGATTACAGTTATTGGAAACTTCACGATTATGTAGCTCAGTTTAAATATGTATTTACTAAAAAAGGAGCAACGCAAATTGGTGGTTTCGCAGCCATTGGTAATCTATTCCCTCCTGTATGGGACTGGGCAGCTTTTTGGAGTACTACTGCTTTTATCTCTATTATTTTAGCATTTATGAATATTTTACCGATTCCTGCATTAGATGGTGGACATGTGATGTTTTTGTTATACGAAATTATCGCAGGTAGAAAACCTAACGATAAATTTATGGAGTATGCCCAATTAGTTGGTTTTGTTATCCTGATTGCTTTACTTCTTTTTGCAAATGGTAACGATATTTATAGAGCAATTTTCGGAAATTGATAAAAAATTAAAAAAATCTTTTTGAGTATCAAAAATTAGTATATATTTGCACTCGCAAAAGAGAAAAACACTCTATATTTGCAAAAGCAATAGTCCTCCTTAGCTCAGTTGGTTAGAGCATTTGACTGTTAATCAAAGGGTCCTTGGTTCGAGCCCAAGAGGGGGAGCAAAAGTTCAGCAGCAATGCTGGACTTTTTTGTTTTATATCCTTCTATCAAAGCATACTTGAAAAAAAATTTCAAACAGGATATTTTGTAAAAAACAGTAGAACTAAAAAAGATTGTTGTGCTATAAGAACATTCTTTTTTCATGATTTGGCTCGATAATCTTTAGGCGTTTTACTGGTGTGTTTTCTAAAAGCTCTGTGAAAAGATGATTTAGAATTAAAGCCAACTTCATACAGAATCTCCAAAATATGACTAGACTTCCTGTTAGGATCTTTAAGAATTTTGATGGCCATCTCTACTCTATACTCATTAATGAAATCAAAAAAATGCTTCCCTATATACCGATTGATTAAAACTGACAGCTCTTGGGTTTCCATTCCAACATCATTAGCAAGTTCTTTTAAACTCAATGAAGAATTGAGAAAAGGTCGATTAGTTTCAATATGTTGTTTCAATTTTGCTATTTTTTCTTGAATTCGTTTTTTATCATTTACTATGCTCGGATTTATCTTCTTAGAGCTATCTGCATACAGATCTTTTACCAGTTTATGTTTAGTATCAACCGCACGGAAGATTTCTGGCGAATACAAACTTTTAAGTATTAACCACGATACAAACATTAATAAATAAAGAGTGTGAAAAATTCTAATGTTTAGTATTCCCTCATTACTCCCAAAATAAATAATAGCTGTTCTAAAGAATGAAAAAACAAATAATACGATCAACAAAAAAGTTAGTTGATTTAACCATTTATAATTAAAATATCTTTTGTCTGAATAATTCTCCGCTAGTATCGATTTATACTTTTTTAGCTCTACATACATAAGTATTAAGTAGAAACTTATAGTAACTATATTTAACACAGCATATAATTTTGCTTCTAAATGAGAATGATATGACTGATAAAAAATGATTCGCTCTGGTTCACTCACGAAAAAAAATCTTGGAATGAAAATAATAGTTACCAAAAAAAAGGGTGTCAGATGTAATAGATGTTTTCTACTTAACTTAAAATCAAGATATGTAGATGAAATTAAATGTAAATAAAGTAAAGGTCCGGAAAAGAGTATTAACTGATCTCTTACCTGCTCAAAAATCAAAGGTGTTCTGAAGTAATCTGAATAAAGAAAAACACTAATATGAATTGCTAATACCAACAAAAACAACCCCATTGATCTATTACTAACTTTATTGTGTTTTTTACTTTTAACAGTAAACAAAAAAAAAGCTAAAACCAATGCAATGAAAACTACAATTATTGTGGCTTTTTCCAAAATAAAATCTTGACTCATAAAAAAACAGTAATATAAATACTAAAATAAGCATGTTCAAATAACTACTGTTTAAAAAGTATTACAAATACAAACTTGATTAATTGTTCTTTAGCTCTTTTATTTTGGCTTCCATTTGTTTATTGTAACCCCACTCATTATCAACATTTAGCATAATTGCTTCTTGGTAAGAGGCTATAGCTTTTAAAGTATCACCTTGTTTTTCGTATGTTTCTGCCAAACCTGCTTTAGGAACCCACCATTTTGTAAATGTTTCTAGAAGAATATTATAAACATCAAACGCTTCTTCCTCACTATTATAATTTAGTGTATTTCCTATCCCGTTTATGTTCCACTTCAAATTGTCGAACTCACTTTCTAGATTTTCTGACATCAGTCTTTTAAATGCTAATTCTGCTTTCTTATACTTTTTGTTCACAACCAGATTCATAATATCCTCTTCTAAAGTCAAATCTTTAGCTTTTAATTCTGGAATTATCATCCTGGAAATATCATTTATCACGATATCATACGCTGGATGTAAATAACCATTTGAAAGCAAAATAATAGTCGTATTACTGTTTAAAAATTTTCTAAATCCTACACAATTCCCTCCAGAAAAACCAATGGATTTTATGTCATTTACCGGATATACTCCCCATCCGTGCAAAAACTTATCCTTTTTATTTTTAAAATTAAAAGGTGCCCATAATCTCTTTTTTGATTCATTACTAAGCAATTCATTATTGTCTAGTTTTGTATTCCATTTAACAAACTCATTAAGAGTAATATTTAATCCATTTCCAGAAAAGCCTCTTGTCCCACTGTTGTTCTTATCTTTATGAAACTCCTTTGTTTCATAATTATAGAAATACCTTGTTGCTCTTTTAGGAATATCATCTGTAGCGTTAGACGAAAACAATACATTATCGTAAGCATCATTAAATTGATTTTTCAATACAAATTCTGAGAAAGACAATCCCGAAACTTTTTCAATGATCTTAGAAAGAAGCCAATAATTAGTTTGATTGTATTGGAATTGACTTCCTTTTTCGAAACCCATATCATCGTTGGATAGTTTCTCCATTAATTGATCATCAGTTAAATCCCATTTATATTTAATCATATCAGGCAGACCTGATGAATGACTTAATAAATGAATAATTTGGATATCACCCCATTTCATCGGTAAATTATCAAGGTATTTTGAAATTTCATCTTTCAAGCCAATTTTCCCATTTTCAACAAGCTGAAAAACAGCTACAGATGTCATTAGCTTCGTAGCAGAAAACATTCTAAACAATGTATGTTCATCAACATTTTTATTTTGCTCCAATGAAGATTTTCCTAAATAATTTTGATAGATCACACTATCATTCTGTATAACGGCAATAGCGACACCCGGTATATTATGCAACTTCATTGCATTCGTAATATAAGTATCGATATTGTTTTCTAAATCATAAGTTTTGTCTACACTTTTCCTATCGGCACAGGAGATATTGATAATTACTAATATTAAAACGTACAATAGGTCTTTTTTCATTTTTTTACTTTTGATTGATGATGATATACTAATAAAAAAGAATTTGTATCCTTCATTTATCGTACAAAACTAGTTCTTAGAAATGAATTAAAAGTCCCACTTAAAAAAAGCGAACTTATTATTTTCCAAAAATTCGATTATCAATTTGTTTAGATTTGATTGTATTATTACTTTTTTTTGAGAAATAAGTTTGAAGATCAAAACCAATTGTTGCGTTTATACAAATACTTTGATTCCTTTAAAAAGGAAGAATTAAACATTCTTGAGACTTCTAATCTATACTCTATAAACTTTGGCTATAACATTAGAGAATCCTATTGAAACAAGAATAATGATCAGCATACCCTATGAAACTATGAATCAGAACCGGAAAAGTATGAAATATTCACATTTATCTTTGAATATTGAACGAACTGCCATATTTTAAAGGAGAAATTAAAATTAAAGTAACGATGAACGTAGTTGCAGGAATTGATATTGGGGGTACAAAGACCAAGATAGGTTTGGTAAATCAACAAGGAGAAAGTTTGGTTCAAACCTTCTTTAGAACCAAAGATTATCCAGATCTAGATCTGTTTTTGGAGAAGATAAATAGTACGATTTCAGAGCTTAAAAATCAAGCGTTAGATGATACGAATATACTTGGTATCGGTATTGGCGCTCCAAATGCCTCCAGCAAAAGAGGAACTATAGAAAACGCCTCAAATCTAGTCTGGAAAGGTTCTGTACCTCTACTTGAAAAACTGAAAGAAAAAATCAATCTACCTGCAAAACTGATGAACGATGCTAGTGCCGCTGCACTTGGTGAGATGCTTTTTGGCGATGCCAAGGGAATGAAAGATTTTATTGTGGTCACCTTAGGTACCGGTTTTGGAGGCGGAATTGTTGCAAACGGGCAGCTAATTGATGGTTATGATGGTTTTGCCGGAGAATTAGGACATATTGATCTCACTCTAGGCGATGGTCGTTTAACAGGTCTTGGTGTGCGAGGCGGATTAGAAGCTTATGTTTCTGCCACGGGATTAAAACGTACGATTTTATATATGCTATGTAAATACAATGAAGAAAGTAGATTTAGAAGTATCGCATACAATGATTTACATGGCGAAGAAATAACCAAGGCCGCAGAAGAAGGTGATCCCATTGCAATCAAAGCTTTCGAATATACAGGAAAAATTTTAGGTTTTGCACTTGCTAATTTTACCGCTTTTACTCAACCGGAAGCTTTTTTCTTACTCGGAGGCTTGGCAGGAAGTGACAAATGGATATTCGAACCTACAAAAAAGTATATGGACACCTATCTTTTGGATATTTATAAAGGAAAAGTAAAACTATTACCTTCTGGATTACAAGGTAAAAATGCTGCCATTTCGGGAGCAGCAGCTTTGATTTGGTCAGAATTTAAAAATTAGTTGGCATGTATCCTCCATAACAATAAAATCTTGAGACGATCCAAATAGTAGTATCTAATCACCAATTACCTCATTGAAAAAACTCTATAAACCTTCGGAAACAAGAAAAATTAAAAACATAGATTAGTTAAACTCTAAAATCTCATATACATATTCTGCTCTTAAAAACTGTACATTCCGTAAACTATCCACCCGATAACTTTTGCGTTCCGCATTTAGAAATAGCCCTGTTTTATTTTCATATTTGATGTTTTTTATGAAACTATAGGTTGGTGCGTGATATACCATATTACCGATCAGTTTATTAGTTTTTTCATCAAAATAATACCACCAAGTATTTGCAGGAGACCCATCTTTATAAACATAATTAGCTCTGATTACGTTTACCGATGCTCCGTCTATAACCTCTTTACCGTTATAAGAAAGTGTTACATCCTCCTTTAACAGCTTATAAGGTTGCCAAAAAACATAATTACCCGCAATAATCGCGTTGTAATAGTTTTGTTCTAGTTGTGGATTCGCTTGAAGCTCATTATTAAAAAAAACAGAAACCTCATCGTTCTTTAGTACAGCTCTTTTTTGAATAGAATCTTCTATCCATTTTATTTCTGCAGAAAATGTTGGGTACAATCTATTTTTATGCGTCTGAATCATTTTGTTTTCGATATTCCCAACACTATCGTACAAAACGGTTGTTTTACGATAGGTAATTTCTTTGATGCTTTCCCACTTTTGGATACCGCCGTGCGATTGTAAAGAAGATTTTATAATATTTATTGGATCTGTACTGTTATTACACCCTAGAAACAGTAGACAAAATCCTAAGCGCAGCATATTTTTCAGGTCATTCATATTATGGTTATCAAAGAGTATTAAAAATAAAGATAACTTTTGAAAAGAATGGATTCGTCACATTTTCACCCCTTCTAAGTTTAAAATATTTTTAAGCATAATTTTAAATCTTAGAAATCTGCTATATTTTAAGTGTTTCGGTTTTTCCTCTATCTTCTTATAAGTGTTAATACCCGTATTTATAAAACGAAGTATACAGTTCTCTAGAATCTAAAAATAAATCACCTCCTGTAGAACAAATTAGGGGGCACAAAAAAGCCCTGCATTGCAGGGCGATGTCCTTTACTTAAATTAGTATATATAATTGCAAGGGTTTGCTTGGTGTTGTTGGTTCATCAAGGTAGCTTGACCTTCTCCGGGTGGAATGCTGGTTCCTCCTTTTATTTTATTAAGTGCTGAAGTGTCAATCTTAGCAATAGTAAGTTTTTTAAGGTTTAATTTTTGCGAATTTTGGTCTTTCATCTATTCTCTAATTTTAGTTAATTTTTAATAATTTATCAGGATTGCTTTACCTGATGTCATCTTAGTTCTCGAAGGTAATATAGTTATTTTAAGGTATTCTCACACATATCGTTACCCTAATTTGTACAATTTAGGGGATTGGAATGTTCAATTTTCGCAGGCTTTTACCTGCTTTTCTAGGTTCTTAATATAGTATGATGGATTTAAACCAGTTTTAGCTTTAAAGTGTTTCGCAAAAGAGTAATCACTTTTATACCCTATTTCGTTCGCAATGGATTTGATAGAGAACGACCTAAACTTTTTATCATTTTTTAGACGTTTTACTGCATACTCAATTCTAAGGTCGTTAATATAATCCGTAAAACTTTTCTCTCTATAGGTACGCACGATCTTAGATAAATAGGTGTGATTTGTTTTTAATTTTTTTGCAACATCCCTTTGGTTACAATCCAATCGTAAGAAATACTCTTCTTTCTCCAGTTTATCCAGTCGTTTCAAGATTTCGGTTACTTTTTCCTCATCAATAGTCAGATCCTTAGGTTTCGGTTTTTCAATATTTTCTTTTGCCCTTTTATCCGTTTCCAGCTGACTAACTTTAATCATTAAATCATCAAATATCTTTTTATTCTTTTTTTGTTTTGTTCTGTACTGAAAAACGATATAAATAAATATCAATAGTAAAAGAATCAAGGCAACTGTAATAGCTTGTTTCTTTTGCTCACTGGTTTCATTTTTTTCTTTTAATATATTTATTTTCTTTTCTAGTTTCTCTGCTTCTTTTTCATAAATGGTATTTACAATTTCGTCTCTATTTTCCTGAAAGTCTTTATGAATTCTTAAATATTCATTGTTATAAAAAAGTGCCTTTTCAAAATTCCTTTTTTCTCCATAACAATTAGCCAATAATAAATACGACTGTACCACTAAAGGTTTTATGAGATCTTCTTCTGTTAAAGATGCTGTAGTTTTTTCTAGCTGATTGATGGCTTTATCATAATCGCCTTGCTCATAGTAACAGCTAGCCAGAAAATAATTGATATTTATGAAAGGAAAAAAACGGTTGGTAATTTCATTGTGCTCTAAGATATTCTGTGCATCTAACAGATACCTGAATGAGTTTTCATAATTCTTCTCATAGTAAAAAATCATTCCTTTTTTGATATAAAAATCTATCAAACCCTCTTTATACTGAATAGATCGACTTATACTAATCCCTTTTTCTGCAAATGAAAGTACTTCTTGATAATACTCTAAAGCTATGTGTATGTCACTTATAGTGGTAAGAATATCCACGTGTGTTTTGGTATTGCTATATGAAGTCTTGTCTATTGTTTGAAGAATTTCTGAAGCAATTTTATAAGCCTTATCCAACTGATTCATGCTTTTTAGAACTAGGACCAACCCAGAATTCGCTCTAACTTGCTGGTCTAAATCTCCCGTTTTTTCTGTAATAGCTAATGCACTATAATAGGCTTCTATAGCTTCTTCATTTTTACCACTTAGTAAATAAGAGTGACCTTTTCTTATATCAATGATACTGATTAATGAATCATTTTTTATTGCTGAAGCTATTTCTCTGGCTTTATCAAAAAAAATTAAACTTTTATTGTATTCCCCTGAGTTATAAAGTGCCTTGCCCTTATTTATATTTTCTTGTACATCCGCGGCAGTGTATTGAGGAAAAGAAAATGTAGCTATTCCGGAAAGGAAAAACACAGAGCACATCCAGATTCTTAGTATATCAGCAACCATTCTAATTTAAATATCAGGTGTGTTTTCAAAAGTAAGGATTTAGTTCTAATAACAAATTGAGAAGAATAGAATCTACGAAATAAGAGTATTATTTTTTCTTGAATTTTCTAATACCCCACTCTACTTTGTATGTTCTAAACAACAAATCATAGATCACCATTTCGTGCAAACGGTTTTTAGATCTAAATAGCCTATTCATAAGCATATGGATATAGCTACTCATCATATCATCTAATTCTGCTTTGGTTACTATAGATACTATTTCTTTTATAAGTGCTTTACTGTGATTACTTTTTTCGTTTAAAACTTCTAAAACTGGGACATACTCCGGTTCCATTTCTTTTTCATAATTTAGAAATCTCTTGATCTTATCATGTTCGTCCCTAAATTTTTTGTCCATCTGCTTCTTGAGTCCTTTATTCATTCCAAACTCTGCTCCGAACCCTGTCTTTAATCGATCCATCAAACTAAGTTTTTCATCTTCGTCATATCCAAAATCTCGAAGCAATTGGTCTATTGCCCTGGCTCCGAACAGCCATCTTAATTCTTCGCCTTCATCTCCATCAATCATGTCCAAAAAATCTACAATCATTTTACTGTCCAGAAAGAAAAGTTGCTCGGCCTGATCCATTGTTTTTATTCCATACCGTTCTATTTCTCTTTGGTAGGTGTCCAACTGTATTTTCCAGATTAAATCTTCTTTAGAAAATTCTTGAAGAGACGAATACAATGTATTGATAATTCCGGCAACATTTTGCGGTTCTTGATAATGAAATCGAACTCTTATATGGTGTTTTGGATCACTATATCTGATAAAAAACCACTTGTCAATGACGCCCTTTTCTAGTAAGTAGATTGTAGCAGGTCTTATAATTTCGGTAAGTACTAAATCAGAAGTTTTTGGACCTGTATATATTTTATAATATAACCATTCGCTTCCTACTATAAATGATCTTTGTACATCGTCTACCATCAATTCTTTATGTTTTTCAGTTTCTTTTCGTTATAAAAAGATACCACGATTTGATTTGTAAATGTGTTTATCCCTTCTTTTACCATATTGCCTTCTGTATGTAAAAATTCCTTTAATTTAAATTTATTTCTTTTCTTCACCGTATTGAGCAACATTTTCATTGATGTTATATTCTTCGCATTAATCAGTAGCTCATTGTCTCCATCGACCAAAAGCACAAATTGAGGTAAATTTTTACGGTCTGCAAATTTCTTTAATTCATCCCAGAACCGGTTATCATTGTCCAGATGCTGTAGTAAAGGTTTAATTTCTAATGATGAGATATTCCAGGTTGCATTAGAAAATATAATATCCTTATACTCTACTCTGGGTAAATAATCATATTCGTCGGCAAACGGCCCCCAATCAAAAGAAATACCTCCTCTTAGGTTCTGAGTTTGCAGGTTAGCCAAAAATTGATAGATGGGTAAAGCGTTACTAGAATAATTATGCGCATTAGTTAAATGTGGAACTACTTCTTTGTTGAATTTTTTAGAACGTAATGTTATTTTTCCTCTTGAGGTTGCAGAGATCATTAAGTCATCTAATAAAAGTTGATTTTCTTTATTCAAAATAGATTTTGCCAGATAAGGAATTTCATATTTTCGAAAAGCGGGTCTCATTAAAATATTACCTACTCTGGATTCAGGCAAATGCACAATTTCTGCAAGAATTTTATCCGGATTTAATGTTTCTTCTACCGCGATGATTTCTTTCGTATATGCATCTAATTTTTCATCTCCGTGACAAAAACGCCCTAAAAGGTTTGCTGCACTTGAACCACCACAACTAGACATGATTATTTTTTCGGTGTTATCTATTTTTACTAACTCTATCATCGAAGAAATGGTATCCGGTAGATCGTCCCAATTTTCTTCTAATCCCTGAAAATCTTTATCCTCCAGAAATAGGGTTTTCTTTTTATCCTCGATACACTTTACCAATTTTTTATGTAGCATAGAATGTATAGAAGACCACTTCACATCTCTAACTCCGACTTTTTCTTGTCTGAACGGTAGCATTAGATCGTCTACTATTCGACTCACGTCACCAGAATCTTTGTCCTGTAAAAAACCTATCCCCAATTCTACATCTAATGCTTTTGATAAAGGAACCTCCCTACTCTCATATCGCTCGTAAAAAGCATTTCTAAATCGAGAAATGAGTGTTTCTTGAGGTGGTAATGTAAGTTTGTTAAGTACTGTTAGTCCTTTTTTAATCTTTTTAAGGGTATCATAGCTGATCTCATTCGTTTTTAACGTCAGGTTCATATCTGTCTGAAACATGTACTTCAATTCAAAACCTGTTCCTAGCTTTTTTAATGATTCGCTCAGCTCAATATATTCGTTAGCAGTATTTCCAATACTCTGATCAATTTTTTGGAGTATCTGTTGTGCATTTTCTAGTGTCGATACAACTGGCTCGGTTCCAGTAAGTTTTTTTAGAACAGGTATTATTTGATCTAAAAACTCAGGTCCTGAAACAGATGGTTCCAACTCACTAATTAGCAACTGACTTTCCACTAATTGATCTATGAATCCTATGGCTTCTTCTAGGGTGATTTCATCATCTACCAATAATGCTGCCAAGTCACTTAAACGTGATCCAGATCTGGCTTTTGATAATACGTTCTGTAAATACTCTGAATTTTCTACTGCTACGATGTGATGTACCCTTCTACTTTCTACATATATATATTCTACATAACGAAGCTGTTTTCCTGCTTTATAGATACTGGTGTTAGGGTAGAACAAAAGTTGGTCTCTGATCATTTTATCTTTAACAATATCCTGAGATAATGCCACCAGATAATTCATGTCTAGTCTTGTATGACGATCATTTTCTGATTTGGCCAAAAGTTCAATAGCTGTATTGTCTGAAAAAGCTCCAACCGCCGTTCCTGCAAAAATTCCAAATGGTGTGCATCGAGATGACATCCGGCTGATGTATTTTAGTACGGAATACATCATTCTATCAGATGCTGCTTTTTCTTTAATGCCTCCATTCAGCCATTTTTCAAACTCCTGATATAAAGAGGGCGATGCTAAAAAGGTTGCTTCCTTAATAATCCTATCTGCACATATTTGTTTTAGCTTATCTTCTTCTAGTAGGGATTCTTGGGTTAATTCTTTATAAAACGATAGAGGGAATAATGGAGTACGTAAAACGTATTTTGGAAAATTCTTATATGTCATATTCTATTTGGTATTCTTAAGGATTAGCCAATCATTAAACATTCGGTCCATTTACTTTCTGAAGGGTTCAAATAATATATCATGGATAATCCAATTCCCGCGATACCTTCTAATAAATTGGTTTCATTTTTCCATTTTTCTAAATCACCTCTCCATTGTTTATAACCTGCGTAACCTTCTTTGTGTGAGTCCATTTTTAACACTTCATCCATCCAAAAGTCTGCAGTTTCTTTAAATAAAATCTCATTTGTTTCCTTATACATATACTGAAAAATAGTAATGATCCCAAACATTCCGTGACATAGCCCTGTATCGATAATTCTTGCTTCATCTGCATTTCTTCTCTTAGCCGCATGTTTTACTGTTTGTAAGGCTAATTCACGATAAACTTCTTCCCCAAGTGCTTTACCAACTTTCCATAACGAAATTCCTATGCCTAAATCTCCGTAACACCACGCTAACCTGCTGTTGCTATATTCTTCCATTTCGGGATATACCCAACTAGGAAATAGAGAGGTTTGATCTTCTTTAGGATATTTACAACTAATGATAAAATCTGTAGCTCCAATTAATAAATCCCTTGAAGAATTTCTGAATTCTTTATGGATATACAATCTACTTAAAAAATTAATCACACTCGCCATTCCGTGTGACAAACTTAAATTAACACCTTGTAGATTCTCCTTTTTGTTTAAATCGTATATCCAAAAGGTACCTCTTTGATCTTTTTGCGAACTATTTTTTAATGCATTGATAAGATGGAAAAGATACTGTGCATACTTATCTTTTAATGAGTCTGATGTTGTTTTTTCAAATCGCTTTAAAAAATAATAACCATAACCGATCGCACCGTGTAAGAAATCAAAATATTCATTTTTTATATTAGATTTCATGGATTCGAAAAGATAGTTGTCTAAATCTGATAAAAGTTCGTCACTATCAATTTCGATAAACTCCTCTTCACTCAACAATTCTAAAACCCAACCTGCTCCTGCAATACCAGTGCAAAACGTTGGGAAAGAATATCCATCATTCATGCGCTGGATGGCCTCAGACATGGCATCTACTCCAATATCGGCAATCTGTTCATCTTCTATAAACCGAGCATAATAAAACTGAAATAGCGAAATACCTGAAATACCCGATAACACTCCTATATGATCCGAATGTTGGTAGTTTTCTTGTAAAATACTATGGATTTCTTTTAATTTCTTACTTAAAATTTGGGTAGTATTCATTAACGATCAATTAGCTTTACTTTTGTTTGTGGACTAATGTAATATCAAAAAAATGAAATGAAAAATATACATCCTTATATTAGATAAAGTAAGGAAAAATCTGATGAAATGGAAATACCCTTGTTTTTAGCTACTGTAAATTAAGAAAACCAAATATCGTACAAAAGTGAAAACAACAAACATGTTGGATCAATATTGTGTGATGATCTAAATGTAATGATTCTTTTTAAAACACTTTTTTAATGTATTGCTTTACTAGGAGAAGAAAGTTCTTCTAAAAATTAATCGTGCAACTTTGTGATTGTCCGAACCATTTTACCCGATTACGGGAAGCCGTTTTATAGATTCCATCTCGAATCATTCGGGGAATAAAAGCCAGCAATGCTGCTACCCGTTTCCATTTAGGGATTTTAGATACAATTCTTAAAAAACCGTCAGAATGTGTATGTGGATAGTTTTCGTCGATCAGAATCACTGTATCTAACTGTAGAGTAGGAAATCCATACTTTTCAAGTAATTGTTGTCCTTGAGGAGATTGAAAAGGTATAAAATGAAAAAGATTTTTTGGAGCAAATTTCATCAACCAACCTACTACACCATTGCATAAATTACACTCTCCGTCAAATATAATAACGCTTTTATTACGAATATTCTCCATTTTATTGGTTTTTAGGTTTTTATAACTCTACAGTCGAATAAAACCATCAATCATTTCAACACTTCGATGAGAATTTTGATAAATTTTAGAATCATGGGTGGCAATAACAACTGCTTTGTTTCTTTGTTCTGTTATTTCTTTAAGCAAGTGGAATATTGATTCAGAGTTTTTTTGATCTAGATTCCCTGTTGGTTCGTCAGCTACAATCAAAGACGGATTATTAATTAATGCTCGTGCAATTGCTACTCGTTGCTGCTGTCCTCCTGAAAGTTGATATGAGGGTCGTTTTGCAAAAGCTCTCATGCCGACTTCCTCTAAAAGAGACAGGGCGTCTTTTTTAATCTCTTTATTACTTTTGTTGGATAATTTCATTGCCGGTAACATTACATTTTGCAAAACATTGAATTCTGGTAGCAAATAATGAAATTGATAAACAAATCCAATATGTTTATTCCTAAAATCTGTCAGTTGAGCAGCTGTCAAATTTTGAATATCTTGATTACATATTGACAAGTCTCCTCCAAAATCGGTATCCAAAGTTGATAGAATATACAACAAAGTAGATTTCCCGCTTCCTGATTCTCCATACACTGAAACCAATTCCCCTTCTTTAAGCGATAAAGAAATATCTCTTAATATCTGATGCTTTTCCGGCTCCAGAAAATACTTATCTATATGTTGTGCTTCTAAAATCATATTCCTCTAATAATAGTTACAGGATCTACTTTACTTGCCTTTTTAGATGGAAAATATCCCGCAAAAATGGTGGTCAACAGTCCAAATAAAAATCCCAAAACATAATATGACATCTTAAAATTAATTGGATAAGTATCTACAATAATAAAATCTGATGTGTCCAAAGGTGTAATTGAAATAAAATAACTAATTAAGTATCCGAACAATCCTCCAAAAATCGCTCCTAACACTCCAATAATCAGTGATTGTATAAGAAAAATAAAGACAATATCATTACTAGAATATCCAATCGTTTTAAGTACTGCGATATCCTTTCTCTTTTGGATTACGGTAACATTTAGAATATTATAAATCCCAAATCCCGCTACTAACAGCAATGCAAAAGAAACTGACCAGGTAAGAATATCACGTACCTTATTTCCTATCACAATGGTCTTATTACTATCTTTCCAATCTTCTGTTATGATGCCATCAATACGTTTAACGAGATCACTTTTAAGACTGACATCATCTCTATCTTTTAGTCTTATATGAATATTGGTAATACTATTTTTTTGGTCTAATAAATTCTGTAAAGTGTTACCTGAAATATAAGTTCTAACATTATCAATCGTGGTAATCCCAAAACTAAATATCCCAGAAACTCTTAGCTCTTGACTCTTTCCGTTGGGAAGTATCATTTTAAGCTGATCTCCAACTGAAACGTCTAATCGTCTGGCCAGACTTATTCCCAGAAGAATATTATTATCATTTTGTAAACTCTCAAAACCTTCGCCTGCTATCAATCTCCTGTTAAGATCTACCATTTTACTTTCCTGAGAAGAAAACACTCCATTCATATTACCGGGAAATTGTTTAGTATCACTAATCAAAATTGCAGGGGAAATGATTTGATGAGCAAAAGATTGGACGTTTTTATCTTTTGTCAAAATAGCATCAATTTTGTATATATGTTCTATATAATTTGTAACTGCAGTAGTTGCTTTGGTCTCTAGTTTTTTTGTCTTAGCACTAACGATTATATCGGGGCTTCCATTAAACACGGCATCATCCAGAAAATCATTAACACCCGTCATAAAATTGATCATGACAATAAAGGTTGTTACGCCTAGTAGCACTCCTATCATTGCCAAAAAACTTTGCTTTTTTCTGGCGGACAAGTATTGTAATGCAATGAATATGTTTGTTTTATTGAAAACTTTGTTAGACATACCTCATAGGTCGAGAAAGTAACAGAGAGATTACAACCTTAAGACAATAGCATGAAAAACAGCTATCAAAAAATCTTTAATCCCAGAAAATTCATTTTCTTTTCTTACTGCTTTCTGCCATAGGATTAAAATCCAAACATAATTGAATCCAGTATTCCAGATCTTCATCCAGATCAAACCCTTCGGGTGTCACAAAAACATATCCTTTCATTGGTCTGCCTGTAAAATCCATAGGATGGCAACCTTCCTTTTTAATGGCCTGTTTATAAGCATCTTCTCCAATACGTGCCATCAAAAGATCAGTTTCTTTCTTTTTGTCATAATGGATCCCGCAACACATTTTATCATCTACCATAAAGCAAAGACCTCCCATCATTTTTTTAGCATAGAAATTGACCTTTTTCTCGTGAAGAATCTGATGGATTCTATCCGAAATATATTCACTATACGCCATAAATTATTGTATTGCATTTGACAAGTAACCGTAAGTTAAACAGCCCAATACTACACCATCTTTATAAGAAAAGAAGGTGATTTTAAACTCCATTCCCATTGGTTGCGGTTGCGTATCCAAAAGTTCATTATAGAACTTGACAGCACATTTAAAATTAGTACTCGGAATTTCAAACCAGTTCATTGCATTTGACATAATGTATAATGTATTGATTAAGAATAGCTTAAAAGTAAGTGATAATATTAAAATAAAAAAGTGCTATTTTTGAAAAAACATAGGTCTCTAAAATGAAAAAAAACGAAGAACTGTTCTTTCTGATCAAGTCATTAACCAAAAGCGAAAAAAGATATTTCAAATTAAGCTCTAAGGGAAATGAAGCTTCAGAATATCTTGCTTTATTTCAAGCGATTGATGCTCAAAAAAAATACGATGAAATCCAAATTAAAGAACTGTTTAAAAACAAGGTTTTTGTGAACCAACTAACCACCATCAAAAACTATCTGAAACAACGAATATTACAATCCTTAAGAAATTATCACTCAAAAATTTCTATACAGGCGGAGTTAATTGACATCCTACGCAACGTAGAAGTTCTATTTCATAAAGGATTGTACATCATTTGTGAAAGCGAATTAAAACGTGCAGAAAAAAAAGCATTACACTTTCAGCAAGATTTATTGCTCTTTCAGCTTCAGGAATGGAAAAGAAAAGTCCATCAGGCATTATATCCACAAGATTTTGATACACTTAAAAACATTATTAGCAAACAGAAGCATTTATTAAACTCTACTACAGAATACATCAATCTTTTACTAGCAAACACTGACCCTATAAACTCATCATTATCACACAAGAAAACACACCGATTACAGAACGAAACCCTTAAAACACTTCACTTATATCGCAAACAGCTTGCTGCAAAAAACAACGAAAAAGCAAAACAGACCATAGAAAACTTGCTAAAGCAATGGGAGCAATATCCAAAACTACTAAATGAATATTTTGTTACGTATTTCTCTGTCTACAATACTTATCTTGGATTTCTGCTCTTTAACGGATTGCATAAAGAAGCTTTTATTCGAATCTTATTATTAAAACAAAAGATAAAGGAGATCGAAAGCTTTTCTGCTGCCATAATTAAAGAAACTTTACGTCTATACAATATGGAACTGGAGATTCATAGAACCCTCAAAGACCTGCACAACACAGAAGATGTTGTAGAGAATATTCAAGATTTCATAGAAGAAAACAGTACTAATATCCCCGGCGATTATAGACTTTCTTTTCGCTTTCAGTTTGCCAATATTTACTTTCAAAAAAGGGAATATAAAAAATCGTTACGATGGATTAATGATATTCTGAACCATCAAACAAAAAAAGATCGAAAAGATTTAATTACACATACCTACTGGCTCAACATATTGGTTCACTATGAACTTGAAAATGGATGTACACTTAAATATCTTATAACTGTATTCAAGAAATATCTTAAAAAACACAAAAACATAGATTCCTATGAAAAGGTACTGTTTAAGTTTTTGGCAAAAACAGTAGAATATCCTCGAGAGAAAAAGAAAGAAGCATTTCGAAAACTTTCAGAAGAATTAAAGGAACATCCAATACCTAAACACGTTTTAGAATATATTAATTTTACTAGTTGGATCGATCTGAAGTATTAGTTTTATGTCAACTTCTAAAAGTAGTGTCAAGAAATTATATAGATATTTCTTTTCATACAATTGATTATCAATAATTTACAGGTTGTCATTATTATATTGCCGATGCTTAGGATTTCTTCTTTATGGTTGTGGGTTTAACGTTTTAACCGTTTTTTTAATCAAAAGTTAATTTGTCATCAAAAAGTAATATTTATTAATCTTTTGGGTTTCTTCTAATGTTAATAACTAAAACACAAACTCAAATGAAAATCAAAAAATCAATTCTAATTTTAAGTACGGCAATGGCTGTATTTGCTTGTTCAGAAAATGAACCAATTTCTGAATTAGAAAATCTGGAACTAGACAGTCAGGTCTTCGATGGCGCTGAAAGGGCTAATTTTGGTAAAGTCGGAACGATCAAAGAAGGATATTACGCAGGATTACCTATTACTTATGAGGCTATTGATGAAGATAATATTTTTGAAGGAGATATAATTCTTCCAAAAGATGAAATCTATACACAAGACATTAATTTTGTCTTAGAGGATGGGCAGGATCCTGCACTAAGCAGAAGTGTAGGACGGACCTCTGGTAGATGGCCTAATAATACGGTATATTATACTATAGCCAGTGACCTTCCAAATAAATCGAGGGTAACCAACGCGATTGCTAGTTGGGAGAATAATACCAACCTTACCTTTGTAGAAAGAACAAATGAATCTAACTACATCTATTTTAGACCTGGTAGCGGGTGTTCTTCAAGTGTAGGAATGATCGGCGGAAGACAAAACATCAACTTAGCTAGTGGCTGTAGTACTGGAAATACTATTCACGAAATAGGTCACGCAGTTGGATTATGGCACGAACAAAGTAGAGCTGATAGAGATCAATATGTTACTATTAATTTTCAAAATATTCAATCGGGTCGAGATTTCAACTTCAAAACTTATGTAGAACAAGGGTATGATGGAGATGAATACACTAGCTCTTTAGATTTTGGATCAATTATGATGTATGGAGCATATTCGTTCTCTAAGAACGGTCAACCAACAATTACCAAAAAAGATGGAAGCACATACTCTGTTCAGAGAAATGCGTTATCGTCAGAAGATTTAAAAGGAATTGATAAAATGTATCCCGATGGTGGTGATGGCGGTGGTGAACCGACTTATGAAAATGGACAATATTACACCGTTTATGGACTAAGAGTATATCGCTATAATGATAAATGGTATTATTATAGCTCTCGAGGATGGAGAGAAGTGGTTTATGTGAATGGTGCTTGGTACTACGCATAATTTAAATATAACTGAATAACAATTTCAAGCCTTTGGTGAACATACCAAAGGCTTTTAGTTTTTAGTTGCAACGAGATTCCCTATTTTTGGTCTGTTATTGAAAATGTAATAATGAAATCACTTTTATCCGTATTATTGGTAATTACTATCATCTTTTTTGGGTGTAAAAAAGAGAATACCACTGTCAAAAATGAGGAAATTGAAATTGTAAAGCTTGATAGCCTATCCAAAGAAAAAGCTAATATAGAACTACTTAAACTTTCTCCAAAAGCTGCTAAAGATCTGGAAAATTTTGAAGACTTTCGGAATCTTAAAAATTTAATATTGTCCTTGAGTGAATCCAACCCTTATTATGTCAAAAAATATGCTGATAGCGTAGATCTCTTAATACAAAGTTTTAAAGAAAATTTATCTGAAGATCTAAAAGTTAACAACATAAAATCTAGAATTGCCGTCTTGACCACAGAATCAGGACTTTTAATGCAACTTACTGAAAATAAAAATCCAGGTCCGCAGCAACTGATGGATGCCAACATAAGATTGTTAACCTCTTATAATAGCTTAATTATACAATTAAATGAATTATCATTGGCTATCCCGGATGATATAGAAAAAGAACTCCTTAGAGAACGAGATATCTTAAGAGATTCTATTTTAGACCCAGAAAAAGAAAACATAGAAATTGAAGAATAATTATTTATGAAAAAAATCTTTGCTATATCCTGCCTTATGATTACGATCATCTGCAGTTCTCAGACCAATAAAACTACTTTGACAGATGCCAAACAAAAAATCAACCATACTTTAGAAAAATGGCATAAAGCAGCAGCTGATGCTTCTTTTGATTCCTATTTTGGACTTATGACTGAGGATGCAATATTTATTGGAACCGATGCTACAGAAAATTGGGAAATGGCTTCTTTTAAAGCATTCTCTAAACCTTATTTTGACAAAGGAAAAGCTTGGAGCTTTAGTACATTAGAAAGAAACATTTTTGTGAAACCCGAAGCTGAGCTCGCTTGGTTTGATGAGTTGTTAGATACACAAATGGGTATCTGCAGAGGAAGCGGTGTATTAGAAAAAACCCAAACCGGCTGGAAAGTAAAGCATTATGTATTGTCTATTGCCATACCCAATGAAAATGTTAAGGATATTACTTTGCTGAAAGAAAAGTTTGATGCCGATTTAATAAATAAATTAAGAAGCAGAAAAAACTAGCATAAAGTTTTACTAAATTCCTTCAAATCTGAATAACATTTGGTAGCGCCGTTTTTGATCAATTTATTTCTATTTCTGTTTCCTATACCTACAAAATCCAAAGATAACTTTTGAGCAGTTTTTAAGTCCCATAATCCATCTCCCAAGGAAACAATATTTGAGAACAATGATGTTTTATAGAACTTTTTTGCTCTATCTATAGCATCGAGAACAAAACCTTCTCTAGGTTCGTGTGTCTTTGAAGTTGCCAACAATAACTCATCGTACCAAATATCACACTGATCTAATTTTAACATAGCTGGTTTGGGCAAAGCTCCAGTAGCGAAGCAAAATGGAACTGAATTATCCCTGAAAAGCTGTATTAAAGATTTGGCTCCAGGAATCTCTTTCACTGGGTCAAAATGATGCATCTCTTTAACTAACTCCTCTTCAAAATCTTTGAGAAGATCTGCCGAAAAAGGCTGCTCAAAATTACGCTCATAATTATAACGCAATGCGTAACTATCCGTGTGGTGCTTATAATTATTATAATCTGTATCGATATCCTTTATTCCCAAATTGATCATTGCCTTAGTCACGGATAACAAATACATTGATACGCTATCTGTTAAAGTTCCATCAATATCGAATATGTATAATGTATCTTTCAAAAGAAATTGTGTTTATAAAGAGTATTGTAAGGATAAAATAAAGTTTCTGCCGGCTCCTGCAATACCAGAAGAGTATGGCCTATATCGCTGATCCGTAATGTTTTCTATAGTCAAAGTAGCTTCAAAGGCTTTAGTAAATTGATACTTAGATCGTACGTTAAGTGTATACCAAGAAGGTGAATACGGATTCCCATTTTCATCACTTGCGTACAAAAAATCATTATTCTGTTGTGATGGTGATAAATCTTCAAAATCAAATTGTCCATTGTAAATGGCAGAAAAGTCAATCATCAATTTGTTATTAGAATACCTTAGATTTGTATTCCCAAACTGAGGTGCTACGTGTCTTGAAGGAGAAATAGATCCGTCGTCAAGTTCTTCTTCTCCACCGGTAAAAGTATATTTTGAAGAAAGATTAAAATTCTTTGCAAAATCATAACTTATTCCAGCCTCAAACCCATAGATCTCTGCATTGGCTGCATTTTGAATCGCTTGTACATTACTTAATTCACCTCCGAATAATATTTCAGTTTCTCCATTCAATGTAAAATCTCTACGCACCAATGCGTTATCTAATTGAGTATAATAGGTTGCTAAATCAATCTTACATTTTTTACCCAGATTAGCTGTTACTCCAATTTCACCATTATAGGCATATTCCGGTTCTAAATCCGGATTTGGCACTACGACAGAACCAGGTTCAGAATCAAAAACTTTACCAACGTCATCAATGTTTGGAGCTCTAAATGCCGTTGAAAAATTTAGCTTCCATTGTAGCATCTCATTTGGCAACCAACTAATTCCGGCTGTTCCTGTAAACGCTTCTGTATCCAAATTAGCTTCGGTAAATGGAAAATCAAAAAAAGTATCCTCAAATTCTGAGTATAAGATAATTCGATTATACCGTATACCGCCCTGAAACCTTAATTTTTCACTTAGCTTACTTTTTAAACTTACATAAGCTGCAATAGATTGCCAGGTAGATCCATCAGGATATCTCGATGGTGCCGGCGTGATTTCATTTGTTGTACTATTTAATTCAGATCCATCAGAAGAAACTTGATTTAGAATATACTCTAAACCATAGTATGTAGTTGTTTTGTCGTCGAATTTCTTTTCGAAATCAAGATTGGCAGAATACGCGTCCACATCTTCTTTTGTTCTTGATAATATGTTATCTCCAAAATCCCGGTCATTTCTACTTTCCTGAAAATTTTGATAAGCAGCAGTAAATTTTACCTTATCATAAAAGCTATTTTTCCACTTATTCGTTAACTGAATGTTTCCCATTAACCACTTCTGCGGACCATAAAACCACTCTGCAGATCTTAAATTACCATTTGTACGACGAATTAAACGATCATATCTAGGATAATCAGATGTTTTGGTATATATAAACCCAGCATTGACATCCCATCTTTCATTAGGTATAAAATGTATCTTCTGTAAGAAATTAATTTGATCATATCCTGTAAAAACCTGCGTTTCAGGGTCATCATTCTGAATAACAGTGTCTACTCCATCAATAGTTTCTATATATTCATTTCTTAAATAATCATTTGGACCGTGACTCCCCATTTTGAGGTCATCAAAATCGGTATAACTTACACTTGTTAAAAATGCCCATTTCTCCAAACCTATATTAAAATCGATATGACCCGTTTTTTCATTACTCGCACTGGCATATCTTGCAATTGCTTTTCCACTCAATTTATTTTTACCGCTAATAGCAAACATTGGTTGAGGAGTATAAAAATTCATTACACCTCCTATTGCATCGCTTCCGTAGACTACGGACCCCGGACCTAGAATTACTTCAGTTCGATCAATAGTAAAGGGATCTATAGCTATAACATTTTGCACATTTCCACCTCTAAAAATTGCATTATTCATTCGTACTCCATCGACTGTAAGTAATAACCTATTAGTAGAAAAACCTCTTATAATTGGACTTCCACCTCCCAACTGACTCTTCTGTATAAATACTTGTCCGCTACTCTGCAATAGATCTGCAGATGTTTGCGGGGTAGAAAAGGCGATCTCATCAGAAGTAATGCTAACAATTTTTTGGGTAACATCCTTCTTGTCTTGTTCCCATTTGGAAACAGAAATTACAACTTCGGATAGCTGGTTTTCATCAATTTCAAGATATACCTTATTACCTGATGCAAGAATCTGAGATTTGGTAAAGGTTGTTTTTATATGCGAAATATGCTCGAAAAATAGTATTTCAGAGGCTGAAAATCCTGAGATATCAGCTATTCCATCAAAATCAGTTAGTACTATTTGGGATTTTGTTTTATTATATATAGTTACACTTGGAATAGGTTGATTATTCGATCTACTGATCACTGTTATACTCTGAGCGGTAATATCAGTGATAAAAAACATAGTGAATACAACAACTATAAATAAGCGCATTACTTAACTAAAAATTTCGTTCAAAATCGAAAATGACTTCGGTTTTCTAAAACCGTGCAAATGTAGTTCAAAATATACTAATAACGTGGTGAGCATTTCATTTCTTACCATTCTTGACATTTTAATATTCATACTCTCTTCAAATGTCGTGCCCAAAAATTCTTTGAATATTAAAACACTATGACCTTCAATACAATAAATATTAGATGCTTCATTTTGAAAACAACCCTCTTGCAAGTTAAAAACAGATAAAGTTATATCAGAGATATCAGGGTAAAAACCTAAATATTGCGTAAGCTTGATTAAAAAAACAATATGAAAATTACTAATATTATTGTGAGAATCTAACCAAAGAAATGTGGTTTCTAAATAATGGAAAAGTTCTTCATTAGCCTCTTCTTCTTGGATTGTATTTTTTAAAACCTCAGAGAGGAAGAAAACCAATGAACTTTTAACAAAATCAGTATGTAGTGATTCGTAAGGCACTAGGATCTTCGCTTCTTTGATTCTTTCCAAGGTACCTTTGTTCTTATGATTGGCTTCAATATCTAATAAAGTCAATGGTTGGAATAAAGAAGATCTTATTTTTCCTCTTTTAGACTTTAATATGCCTTTTAATAAATAAGAACGTAATCCACTGGTTTTGGTAAATAATAGAACTATAAGGTCGCTTTCACCATAGCGCAAAGAATGAATCACTATGGCTGGAGTATTGACAATCATTATCTAACGATCAATAGCTTAGAAACTGTTGTTTCGGTCTGATCTGCTCCTGTTACAAGAATTAAGTAAACTCCAGAAGCTACTCTATGCCTACCAAAAGCAGTTGTATCCCATTGTATACTTCCTCCTTCACTTATCTCTTCGTACACTAAATTACCTTCAATATCAGTGATTTTTACATTAGCTCTACTTGTTAGTCCTTTTATGGTTACACTACCGCTAAACCCAGGTCTCACTGGATTAGGAAATGCCACTACATTATCTAGATTGTTTTCAGGTCCAGTGGCTGTTCCTTTAAACTCCAGTATTCCTTTTCCTGTTGCAAAATAAACTGAGCCCGTAGAATCATCTATAGAAACATCTATAACACTATTTGTGGGTAGCGGAGAATTATCTGCTGTAAAATGAGCTAATGTTTCTTGTCCATCAGGTGAAAAATAGAATACTCCGGATGATTCAGTAGCCACCCACTTATTATTCGACCCATCCACCTCTATATCCGTAATTGCTTGCTCAAACAGAAGTTCTTGAGGGACACCTTCATCATCAAGAATTATAATTTGATTGGTTCTTGGATTACTTTGCTGAAAAACCCCTGAGGTATTAAA
The DNA here is from genome assembly GCF_042434905.1 of Aquimarina besae. Taxonomy (NCBI): domain Bacteria; kingdom Pseudomonadati; phylum Bacteroidota; class Flavobacteriia; order Flavobacteriales; family Flavobacteriaceae; genus Aquimarina; species Aquimarina besae. The sequence goes on along the minus strand of NZ_CP170199.1, from coordinate 1,101,409 downwards.
CAAAACCCTAAGACCTCTTAAAGTACCTATCCAAAGTTGATTATTTCTGTCTACTTCTAAGGCAGTGATATAATCTCCCGGAAGATTAGCCTCTGCTGCGCCGACAAGTTTAATTAAATTTCCCGTGTTAGAATTATAGCCAATTACTCCTGAACTAAAACTTCCTAAAAAAACATTTCCATCTCTATCAATTACTGTATCAGAAAATCCCAGGTTTCTCCGGGGGTCTGATATCAAACTACTTAGGTTGACATCGAAGGTTTGTGTTGATCCCGGAGTAAACCTTTTTAATCCATTATCAACTCTAGAATTACTAATCCATAAATTACCTTGATTATCAAATGTAGACCCGTTAAGAAATACAAAACGATCGTTTTCAAGAAAACTTTCAAATCCACTATTAGAATTGTCATATAAATCAGTTACCTCATTGTCATTAATTTCTAACAAGCCGTCCTTAAGGCTACTTATAAAAACTTGATTTTCATTGTTAGGGTTTACACTGATATGACATAACGAGGTTGCACCTAATACTGCATCATTGGAAATATTAAACCATCCATCCGAACTCAATTTACTAATCCCACGTTGCCTAAGAGGAAATGGGTTAAAAGTAGAATTATACTCGCCATAAACCACCCAAAGGCTATTATTAAATGCTTCAATTCTAAAAGCAAAATTATTTAAAGGTCCTTCTGGAAATGCTGGTGTTTTGGTATCAGAGTTATCTAACTCCACTTCTAATAGACCTCTTAAATCGGTTCCTAAATATGCACGGTTGTTTAATATTGACGCCGAATTAAGAAGAAAAGAATCCTCTGTAGTACTAATTATTGATGCTATTTCCTGATAGTTTGTATCAAACAAGCTAACGCTTTCTGGAGTAACTACTGTTAAACCATTTGAGCTTACGGACACATCCTTTACAGTAAGGTTGGCTGTAATCGTTGTAGTTAATATTGTCCCCTCTAATCTACGGACCAAATTATTATTTTCCCACACCAAAATCTGATCATTAAACAGGGCAATACCGTTATATCCACCTGAAATTAAAGTGGTCCATTGGCTAAAATCGACAAGATTGGGATTATTAACAGCAGCAGTTAATATTCCATTACCAGAAGTTGTTGCATATATAGTATTATTAAATACCGTGGTTCCTGTAACATTGATTTGGGATCCTGCAGGTCCGATAAAAAATGTATCGCCAAACTCCACTCTATCTAAATTAAACTCTACGATTCCAAAACCTGTTGAAACATATAAAGTATCCTGGTTTTCAAAAAAGTGGTTAATTCTTTTTTGAGTTGGGGGAATGGTAGGTTTATCTGCGATATCAATAAACGTTCTTACCTCATCATCAATTATTAATTCTAATAATCCACTTTCATATCCTATAACCGTAATATCATATGTCGTACTATGATAAATTATACTTATAACATCTCCTGACAAGCCATTTACCGTAGAAAACGTCTCAGAAGTTTGCGTATCCGTATCGTAAATGAAAACTGCATTTTCAGAAGCAGCATAGACTTTATTCTGGATCGCATAGGTATCACTAATCTTAAAATAAGAATAATGCCCTGTCCATTGATTACTAAAATCCTGTGAAAAAAGGCAAAATGATAAAAAAAAGAATAATAACAGTTGGAAGTATCGCATAATTTTTTGAGTGGTATTAACTCCGTTTTGATAACACGCTAAAATACTAATTATTGCTTTTAAATAATGAAAAAAGCCGTTCTATTGTAGTTTAGAACGGCTTTCAAAATTATTCTTGACGACTTCTAAATAACCCCTTGCGCTAACATCGCATCAGCAACTTTTACAAAACCTGCAATGTTTGCACCTTTTACATAGTCGATATAACCATCTTCATCAGTTCCATATTCCACACATTTTTCGTGAATATCGTTCATGATCTGCTTCAATTTTTCGTCAACCTCTTTTCTTGTCCACTTAAAACGAAGCGAGTTTTGGGTCATCTCTAATCCCGAAGTAGCAACGCCCCCTGCATTAGAAGCTTTACCAGGAGCAAAAAGAATTTTTGCATTATGAAAAGCGGCTACAGCATCAGAATCACAAGGCATATTTGCTCCTTCGCTAACACAGATACAACCGTTGTCAATTAAAGCCTTCGCATCATCACCATTTACTTCATTTTGTGTAGCACATGGTAATGCGATATCACATTTTTCGTTCCACGGTGTTTTTCCTTTATGAAATTTAGCAGAGGTATATTTATCAACATACTCACTAATACGACCTCTTTTTTCATTTTTAAGTTCCATCACGAACTTAAGTTTCTCTTGATCAATTCCATCTTCGTCATAGATATATCCCGAAGAATCTGAGAGGGTAACTACTTTAGCTCCTAACTGGATAGCTTTTTCTGTTGCATATTGCGCTACATTACCGGATCCCGAAACTAAAACAGTTTTTCCTTCAAAAGAATCATCTTTTAGTTTTAACATATTTTCTGCAAAGTAGACAGTACCGTAACCTGTAGCCTCTGGACGAATTTCAGATCCACCCCAACTTAATCCTTTTCCGGTTAAAACTCCGGTAAACTCATTTCTCAACTTACGATACATTCCAAACAAGAACCCTATCTCTCGCGCACCCACTCCAATATCTCCAGCAGGAACGTCGGTATTAGGGCCTATATGTCTAAAAAGCTCTGTCATAAAACTATGACAAAAACGCATGATTTCGTCATCGGATTTTCCTTTTGGATCAAAATCTGAGCCTCCTTTACCTCCTCCCATAGGAAGGGTGGTTAAACTATTTTTAAAAACTTGCTCAAAGGCCAGAAATTTTAGGATGCTTAAGTTTACAGAAGGATGAAAACGTAATCCTCCTTTATAAGGACCGATTGCAGAATTCATTTGAATTCTGTATCCTCTATTTACATGTATTTCCCCTTTATCATCTACCCAAGGCACACGAAACATTATGGCTCTCTCCGGTTCTACCATTCTTAACAGAATATTTTTACCGTTGTATATTTCTTGTGTAGCTATGTATGGTATTACGGTTTCTGCAACTTCTTGTACAGCCTGTAAGAACTCTGGCTCATGGGTGTTACGAGCTCTTACTTCTTCCATAAATGCATCTATTTTTGCTTGCATATGTTAATAGGATTAAAAGATTCTTATTCAAAAGTTAATTTAACGTGTCAAATATATAATATTATCAAAAATATATATTCATTTTTTTGAATATAATAATTTAACCGATTGCTTGTTCTAAATCCGCTATCAAGTCTTCTACATCCTCGATCCCTACACTTAGCCTAATTAAAGAATCAACCACACCAGTTTTCTCACGTTCTTCTTTTGGGATAGATGCGTGCGTCATACTGGCAGGATGACCAGCTAAACTCTCTACACCTCCTAAAGATTCTGCTAAAGTGAAAACTTTTAGGTTTTCTACTATTTTAATAGCCTCATCGAAATTGCTACCCTTTGTCACAAAAGATATCATTCCGCCAAATCCATCCATTTGTGCTTTGGCAACCTCGTGATTAGGATGATCTTCGAAACCTGGCCAATATACTTTTTCAATCTTTGGATGATTTTTTAAGTACCGAGCAATAGCTTCTCCATTTTCGCAATGACGCAGCATACGAACGTGTAGCGTTTTTATTCCTCTAAGTGCTAAAAAACTATCTTGAGGACCACAAACCGCTCCACTCGCGTTTTGAATAAAATATAAACGCTCAGCAATCTCATCATCTTTTACGATCAAGGCTCCCATCACCAAATCGCTATGACCACCGATGTATTTAGTTGCACTATGCATCACGATATCAGCACCAAGGTCTAAAGGTCTCTGCAAATAAGGGGTTGCAAAAGTATTATCCACGGCCAGCAGAATATTGTTCTTCTTAGATATTTGAGCAATTGCTCTAATATCGATAATATTCATCATTGGATTTGTAGGTGTCTCTACCCAAATTAATTTCGTATTAGCGTTTATATAAGATGCTACTTTATCTGAATTCTCCATTCCAACGAAATGAAACCTGATACCAAAATCTTCAAATATTTTGGTAAATAAGCGATAAGTTCCACCGTATAAATCATTAGTAGAGATCACTTCATCACCTGATTTCAATAATTTAATTACTGCATCAATTGCTGCTAATCCAGATCCAAATGCAAGCCCATATTTTCCGTTTTCGATACTAGCAAATGCATTTTCCAATGCTTTTCTTGTTGGATTATGTGTTCTGCTATATTCAAATCCTTTATGACCTCCTGGTGTCGTCTGAGCATAGGTAGATGTCTGATATATTGGAGGCATCACAGCTCCATATGCTGGATCGTGTTCTTGTCCTCCGTGTATTGTCTTCGTATTAAATTTCACTAGTTTTAATGTTTTTTTAATCGAGTCTTGTATTTTTGACTCATAGAAATCAACATATGTGTTTTTATGTTAAAAAACTGAACAAATGTATGATTTAATTCGTTCTAATCATATTTCAATGAATACCTTTAGTAGATGATTAACACAAAACCCAACACTAAGAGGAAATACATTTTTTTTCTTATCCTCGTTACTTGTTTTTGTAGTTGTGAAACAAATGAATCTTATACTTTTCGGCAACGAACTGTAATGGTTGACGACTTTTTTGATTGTGAAGTCACTGATTGTGTAATCACCGAAATTTTCCTGTTAGAATCTGTGTCTGAAGACAAAATTTCTAAAGATATCAATCAATTAATTGAAAAAACTGCAATATCTATTTTAAATATTGAGGAGGACAATTCTATTACTACTGTAGAAAAAGCAGTGCAAAACTTTAATAACTCCTATCAAGAAATTAAAAAAGAGTTTCCTGAAGAAATCATGCCCTATGAAGTCAGTATTCATTGTGATATCAGTTTTCAAAATGCTAACATCCTGTCTGTCATTATTGACTCTTATTTGTTTGCTGGAGGTGCACACGGGAGTGGTAATTCAACCTATTTGAATATAGATCCTAAAACAGGTAAAAGTATTGAAAACCAAAAAATGATAAAAGACATTAATCAATTTTCAACATTTGTTGAAAAGAAGTTTAGAAAAACACATTCAATCCCTGAAAATGCTTCTATAAACAGTACCGGATTCTTTTTTGAAAATGATATTTTTAGCCTTCCAATCAATATCGGTCTTACTGATACACATATCATTCTTTTATATAATCAGTATGAAATTAGTTCTTACGCGGAAGGACCGATTGAATTGAAACTTGATAAGCAAGAAGTTAAAGACTATTTTGCCTTAAATATACTACAGTGACTTTTTAAGTGCTAAAACATAACCAAGATGGATTCCTTCGTGGAAGTTGTTAAAGTGAATCGCATCTTTTACAGATCTTATTACAAATCCTGTACTTGTTGGATATTCTTGATACTCTTCAAAAACATTAGCTTCTATATCTTTTTCGGTTTGATCTAATGTACTAAAAAGAAGCTCTTTTATCTTTTCTACGTCTTCTGTGCTTGCAAATCCTTCAGCTTTTGTGCCCTTGCGATATTTGTTGACCATTTCATCATCAACCATCAAAGATAATCCACTTAACTTATACACAAGCAGTTGTTGGGTAACAATCACATGAGCAATATTCCAAAATAAATTGTTATTAAAGCCTTCAGGAACTTTATTAAGATCCTCTAAAGAATAGTTGTCCATTATTTTAAGAAGTAATCGTCTATTGGTTCTGGTAATTTCTAATTGATCTTTCATAGCTACTTAGTGAATGTTCTTAATTTTTAGCCAAAAATATGAGTTTTATTGTGAAATGAATTTCCTTTGTGCTGATTTTGACACTTTAAATTACCATCTGTGAAGAAAATATACCATCTATCGACCTGTGATACATGTAAACGAATACTAAACGAGTTAGCTCCTACTTCGGATTTTGTTTTACAAGACATTAAAAACGAATCTATTACCAAAAATCAAGTGGAAGAAATGAAATCGTTGTCCGGCTCTTATGAATCTTTGTTTAGTAAAAGAGCAAGACTTTACAAAGAACGGGATTTAAAAAACAAAGCTCTTACAGAGGATGACTACAAAAATTTAATACTAGAACATTACACCTTTTTAAAGCGTCCGGTAATCCTATACAATGAACAAATATTTATAGGGAATAGTAAAAAAGTAGTAGAAGCTGCAAACACAGCCATGAATGGATAAAAGAACGGTAGCATTATTAGCAGCTTTTGGCGCTAGTTTAATTTATGCCATCAATCACACCTTGGCAAAAGGAGTAATGCCAACTTATATCAAACCTTTTGGTTTTATACTTCTTAGAGTGGTTGGTGCTGCAGCACTGTTCTGGATTGCTTCGATCTGGGCTCCAAAACAAAAAATTGATCGCAGTGATTGGTTGAGAATATTTGGGTGTGCAATTTTTGGAATGGTGATTAATATGTTGATGTTCTTTAAGGGACTTCAATTATCCACTCCAATAAATAGTTCGGTAATGATTACCATCTCCCCTATTTTGGTATTCATTTTATCTGCAATTTTCTTGAGTGAGAAGATAACTTTTCTAAGAACCATTGGTATTTTATTAGGTTTTTCTGGTGCATTAGGGCTTATTCTTTTTGGAGCAGAAGTAAGACAAGATGCTCCTAATATCCCTTTAGGAAATATTCTTTTTATTATAAATGCTGCTTCTTATGCAATCTATTTGGTGTTGGTAAAACCATTAACCGCAAAATATCATTCTTTTACGTTAATGAAATGGTTCTTTCTGATTGGTGTTATCATTAATTTCCCCATTACGATTTCAGAATTTAGCGAAGTACAATGGACCTCACTCCCGTATGATGTGATCTGGAAAATGGTTTTCGTGGTTGTTGGAACTACTTTCTTTACCTATTTATTAAATGTATTCGCACTAAGAACTCTAAAAGCTTCCACCATCGGAGCATTCATTTATCTCCAACCACTATTAGCTATAAGTTTTGCGATGGCTATGGGTGCAGATTCATTGAGTCTGGTTAAAATAGTATCTGCATTATTAGTGTTTTTAGGTGTATATCTAGTCACTAAAACACCTAAAAAATTAACTTAAATCTTTGGGAACCTTTGCAAATTTCCTGGTGTCTTCTTTGGTAAGCACTTTAAAGTTTACGGAGCGTTCTACATTATCCATAAACTGAAGCATTTCTTCAGGAAGAGGTATCAATTTTCGGGTTTTTAGATCTAACCAAGCACCCATCATTTCACATCGCGCAAAATTTTTCCCTTTATGGTCATAAAAATTATGTACGAATTCGAAAAACATTCCATCTTCACTCATGCCGGATAATTCTAAAGAAACTTTGACCGGTTTGCCATAAAAAACCTCTTTAAAATAATAAATATGTTCATAAAATGTAATGGGTCCAATATTAAACTTCGCTAAAAGTCTTTGATCAAAACCCATATCAAATAAAAATGACATGCGGGTATGAGCTGCATATTCTATATATGTTTTGTTTCCTAAATGACGGTTAGCGTCAATATCATTCCATCGAATCTCAAATTCTTTTAAATACATATTACTTAAAGTTACGCAGCAAAAATACAAAAACGCCTGTAATTGGATCACCGGAAAACTTGCCCTAAGAAAATTGAACCTTATACTGGATTCGTTCCTGAAACAAAATAAGACCAGACAGGTTTTGAAAACCTTCGGGGTCTTCTTATTTTAGAACAAAATTTAACCAATGTATATTAAAAGAAATATTAGTTGGGGGATTATTCTGCGATATGCATGGAAAAATGTAATCTTCTTCACACTTTACACTGCCATTATATTTTCGTTGTATCATTTTTTTGAATTAAAATTTATTGATATTCCTTTTCAACCGCTATCTGTAATTGGTATTGCAGTTGCGTTCTATATCGGTTTTAAAAACAGTCAAAGTTATGATCGTTTTTGGGAAGGACGCAAAATTTGGGGTGGTATTGTCAATTATAGCCGAACTTGGGCGAATCAAGTTTTATGCTTGGTCGACGATCACCACGAAACCAAAAAGATATTAATTCACCGACATATAGCCTGGATTAATGCACTACGAATTCAATTAAGACAACCTACGTCTTTCTCTATTAAAGAAAACTCTTCTGTAGAACGGATATTTCATAAACACGGAGAGCGCAATCCCGCTTGTGATGCTACTAAGGCATTCGTTTCGGATCAAGAATATAATGATTTACTTCAAAGAAAAAACGCAGCTACCCATTTGGTAAAAAATCAGGGATTGCATATTAAAGAGCTATTGAAAGCAGGAAAAATTACAGAATTTGATAAACAACTTCTACATTCAGTTTTAGAAGAGCTGTATAATCTTCAGGGGAAATGTGAACGTATTAAAAACACACCTTTTCCTCGTCAATATGCCTATTTCAGCACAGTTTTTACCTGGATATTTGTATTGTTATTGCCTTTTGGATTATTGAGTGTTTTTGAAAGTGAACTCAGTGACATGTCTCAACAGCTACAACCCTGGTTTATTTTTCTAATGATTCCCCTTTCTGTATTAATATCCTGGATTTTTACCACCATGGAAAAAGTTGGAAGCAATAGCGAAGATCCCTTTGAAGGGAGAATAAATGACGTTCCGATGACAGCACTGTGCAGGACTATCGAGATTGACTTAAGAGATATGTTGGACGAGAAAGACCTTCCTGAAAAAGTAAAACCAAAAGATAATATTTTGTATTAATGCCAGTAGTCGAATCCAAATACGTTCCGCCTTATTTTTTTAGAAATGGTCATTTCTCTACAATCTATCCCAATTTATTGAGAAAAGTAACAGGAATTCATCAGAAAAGAGAAAGAGTAGAATTACAAGACGGAGATTTTATTGATATAGATTGGAGCTATGCATCCGATACTAAATCTGGGCAAAAAGTTGCTGTCTTAATTCACGGACTGGAAGGTAACGCTCAACGCCAATATATTGTTGGACTTGCTAAACACTTAAATAACAACGAATGGGATGTGGCTGCGGTTAATCTTCGAAATTGTAGCGGAGAAGTTAATCGATTATATAGATCTTATAATGCCGGAGTTAGTGATGATTTAGACTCTGTTGTCCAACACATCATTGAAAAAGATTATAATAATATCTCTATTTGTGGATTTAGCCTTGGCGGAAATATTACATTAAAATATTTGGGAGAAAGAACAACTCCAGTACAAATCAAATCCGCTGTTGCGGTATCAGTTCCTTGTGATCTGTATGATTCTTTAACTGAAATCAATAAACCTAAAAACTTTATTTACCAACAACGTTTTATTAGAAGTTTAAAAGAAAAATTATACGAGAGACAAGTAGTTTTTCCAGATCAAATCAGTAAATCGGATATCAATGCATGTAAATCTTTAATTGATATCGACAATTTATACACTAGCAAAGCACACGGTTATATAGATGCCATTGATTATTACACAAAATGCAGCAGTAAACAATTTTTAAACGGTATTCAGATTCCAACCCTTATCATCAATGCCAAGAATGATACTTTTCTCGGAGATGCATGCTATCCAAAAAAAGAAGCCGGAGAGAATTCTAACCTATTTTTAGAAACTCCGGATTTTGGTGGTCACGTAGGATTTTATTTACACGGAGGGACATACTACAACGAACTAAAAACCGTAGCCTTTTTACAGAAATGGTAAAACTTCCTAACGTTTTTTAGTTCGTTGTAGTATATTTCCTTCAACAATCTTTAAACAAAACAAATGTTAAGCCAATGTTAAGGTTTTGTATGGCAATTTTCTATCCCTTTATCGAAAATCTTTTTTTTATTTAGATTATTTTAAGAGTTTTGGTCGTTTCCTTAAAGAATCATCAAGGAAACTAAATTATCGCTAACTCAAACTCAATAAAAATGAAAAAAAGTTACAAAAACCTTACTGGGGTATTTGGCTTTGTGCCAAAGAGGTTTGGAAAACTACACATGCTGGTTTTTTCTTCTATGTTTCTCCTTTCTACAGGAGCCTTTTCACAAACAAAAGAGGCTAAAGATCAAATCAAATCGAAAAGTAATATTTCTAAACTTCAACAACTTCAACAACAAAATGCTGAAAAGGCCGCTATTCAAAAAAAAGAAGCAATACAAGCTGCTAGAAGAAATGGTTGGCCAATTAAAACACGCCTGAAAGATGGTACTTACTCCGAATTACAAAGACTTGCATTTGATGGAAGTCCTGTGTACTATACAACCTTTAATGTAGATGCTGCAAGATCTACCAGAACAAATCATTTAAATAGCGGAGGATCTCTTGGACTTAATCTAGACGGTCAGAATATGACCGCTCACGTATGGGATGGTGGTCACGCAAGAGCATCTCACCAGGAATATGACGGTCCTGGAGGAAATAATCGAGTAACTATTCAGGATACTGGCTCAGAAGGTGGCGTCCAACTTAACTTTCACGCAGGTCACGTAACTGGAACGATTATGGCTTCTGGTGTGCAAGCTAGTGCAAAAGGAATGGCTTCTCAAGCAAAAGTAAATGGATATATGTGGAATGATGATGTAGCCGAGGCAACCGCTGCTGCTGCAAATGGTATGTTAGTATCGAATCACTCATATGGTTTTAGAAGCGATTTAGTTCCTGATCAATATTTTGGAGCGTATATCGATACTTCTAGAGATTGGGATGAAGTAATGTTTAATGCACCTTATTATCTTATGGTAGTTGCAGCAGGAAACGATGGTAACCAAAACAGCTACAATTCACAACCACTTGATGGAAATTCTTCTTATGATAAACTAACCGGACATTCTACTTCTAAAAACAATATGGTTGTTGCTAATGCACAAGATGCTAATGTAAATAATGATGGTTCTTTGGTAAGCGTTTCTATTAACAGCTCCAGTAGTGAAGGACCTACCGATGATTATAGAATCAAACCGGATATCACAGGTAACGGTACTGGTGTATATTCTACGTATGCAAGTAGCGATACTGCATACAATAGCATTACAGGAACCTCTATGGCATCTCCTAATGTTACAGGGTCTTTATTGTTATTACAGCAACATTACAATAACTTAAATGGAAATTTCATGCGAGCTGCTACCTTAAAAGGAATTGCACTTCATACTGCTAATGATGCAGGACCTTCTGGGCCTGATGCTGTTTATGGATGGGGATTAATGAATGCAAAAGCTGCTGCAGAAGTAATTTCTGCTAACGGAAACGAGTCTAAAATTGAAGAGCTTACTTTAACTAGTGGTCAAACCTATTCAATCACTGTTGATTCTGATGGAGTTAACCCTCTATTAGCTTCTATTTCTTGGACAGATCGTGCTGGTGATGCAGTAACTGCTACAAATTCCAACGCAGCTGTTTTAGTAAATGATTTAGATATCAGAGTTACTCAAAACTCTACAACCTATAATCCCTACAGATTAACAGGCGTAACAACAAATGGAACTGGTGACAACACCGTAGATCCATATGAAAGAATCGATGTAGCAAATGCTTCTGGTTCCTACACAATTACTGTGACCAACAAGGGATCTCTAGTTGGAGGAAGCCAAGATTTCACACTTATCGTTACAGGATTAACAGGAACCCCAGTAGTTTGTAACGCTACAGTTCCTGCAGGAGTTGGGACTTCCAACGTAGGTTCTGATTCTGCTACCATCAACTGGACTGCAATTCCAGGAGCATCTTTTGACGTAAGATATCGTCAAACAGGTACTTCAACCTGGACTACACAAACAGCAAGCGGAACTTCATCTGTAATTTCTGGATTAGCTGCTACCACATCATATGAAGCACAAGTAAGAAGCAACTGTTCTGATGGATCAACTTCTTCTTATAGCACATCTACAACCTTTACAACTACTGAAATTCAGTTAAACTATTGTGCATCTAATGGAAATAGCACGGCTGATGAATATATTGGTAATGTACAGTTAGGAACTATTAATAATGCATCTGGTGCAGGAAGTGGAGGTTATACAGATTTCACTTCTATTTCTACATCTATTGCAAAAGGTGACTCTTATACAATCACTGTTACACCAACCTGGACAGGAACTGTATATAGTGAAGGTTACAGTGTATGGATAGACTATAACCAAAATGGGGACTTTACAGATGCAGGAGAGCAAGTATGGACTCAGGCAACTACGCAAGCTACACCCGTAAGTGGTACTTTTACAGTTCCTGCAAGTGCAACAAACGGGGATACAAGAATGCGCGTTTCCATGAAATATAATGGAGTACCTACTTCTTGCGAATCCTTTCAATATGGAGAGGTAGAGGATTACACTGTAACTATTGGAGCTTCTACCGGTGATACGCAAGCACCTACAGCACCAACAGGTCTGGCTGCATCAAATGTAGAAGAAACTACATTGACTCTAACTTGGAATGCCGCTACAGATAATGTAGCTGTAACCGCATATGACGTGTACCAAGGAAGTAATCTTTTAGGAGAAGTTACGAGTACTACCGCAAATGTAACAGGATTAACCGCTAGTACAGCATACCAATTTAGTGTAAAAGCAAAGGATGCCGCTGGTAACGAATCCACTTTTAGTAACACAATTGATGTAACCACAGCGGCAGCACCTGACACACAGGCGCCAACTGCACCAACAGGTTTGGCTGCTTCAAATGTGGAAGAAACTACATTGACATTAACGTGGAATGCAGCTACAGATAATGTTGGTGTAACTGCATACGATGTATACCAAGGAAACGCTCTGTTAGGAGAGGTTACTGAAACTACTGCAAACGTAACAGGATTAACTGCGGATACCACATATCAATTTACCATAAAAGCAAAAGATGCTGCAGGTAACGAATCCGCTTTCAGTAACACCGTAAATGTAACTACCGCAGGTGGATCTACAGGGAGTAGTTGTACATCAGGTATTTCTTCTTTCCCATATAGTGAAGGATTTGAAAACACACTTGGAGCGTGGACGCAGTCTACTGATGATGATATTAACTGGTCCGTTGATGCTAACGGAACACCATCTAATGGTACAGGACCATCTTCTGCAACACAAGGCTCTTATTATATTTTTGTAGAAGCCTCTGGTAATGGAACGGGTTATCCAAACAAACAGGCAATCTTAAACTCACCATGTTTTGATCTATCTGGTCTTTCTGAAGCTAGTTTATCTTTTAGCTATCATATGTACGGTGCAACTAATATGGGTAGCATCGCTGTTGATGCGAGTACAGATAATGGAGCAACCTGGACAAATCTTTGGAGTGAGTCTGGTAATAAAGGAAACTCCTGGCTAACAGCTAGTATTGATCTTGGTGCATATGTAGGAGGAAGCGTTCAACTGAGACTTAATAGAATAACAGGATCTACTTGGCAGGCTGATATTGCTATCGATAATTTATCATTAACCAACACTACTGGCGGTGGTGGATCAACAGATATTTGTGAAGGAGTATCAGCATGGTCAAGTTCACAGTCGTACCAACCAGGTGATAGAGTAACGTATCAAGGAAACTTATATGAAAGAACTACTACCGGATGGATAAATCTTGGAGCTTGTGGAACTACAACATCGTTTGCTACAACATCTGATGACCCTCTAGGACCACCAACTCAATTATTATCTGTGTATCCAAATCCGTTAAAAGGAGCAATTCTTAACGTACGTACAGGAAATTTAAATACTGAACAATATTCAATTTATAATATGTTAGGTCAAACAGTTCTAAAAGGAACTTTCTCTAATACTATTAATGTTCAAGGATTAGAAGCTGGAGTGTATATGCTTAAAGTAAATACACGAACTGCCCGTTTTATAAAAGAATAAAATTATAGATAGATAACCTTAATTTTATAAAAAAAGCCCTGAAGCAAGATGTTTCAGGGCTTTTATACACTTACTTTTTTCTATAAAATAAAATATAATATTGCACGGTAAGGTTTAAAAAACATAACTATTACTAGCTATGGTATGGTCATAAGACTAAAGTCAATAATTGATCATAAACATTCGCCAACAGCATATCATATTTGAGTCTTACAAAGAAAACACCTAATTTTACACCCACAATTGATCAAATCAATTTCATTGGATTGGAGATATCCTTCATAAACTTTAATCATTTTTTAGGACAACACAAATTATATAAAACATTGAAAAGCCTTTTCCAAAGATTATTTTTCAAAAACATACAAAATACTAAAGAAGAAACTCAGTCAGCTCTTATGAAAAAATTTCTTGTAGTTGGTCTTGGTAATATTGGACCTAAATATCATAATACACGACACAATATAGGTTTTAGGATACTGGATACTCTTGCAAAAGAGGAAACACTAAATTTTGAAACTGAAAAACTGGGTGATATAGCGACCTACAAATACAAAGGACGGACCATAGTTTTGCTTAAACCGAACACTTATATGAACCTGAGTGGAAAATCCGTAAGGTATTGGTTGACTAAAGAAAAAGTTCCTGTTGAAAACTTATTGATCATTACGGATGATATCAATCTTCCTTTTGGCACTATCCGATTAAAAGCAAAAGGTAGTGCAGGAGGCCACAATGGGTTAAAGGATATCGAAGCACAACTAAATACATCCAAATACTGTAGATTCAGGTTTGGAGTAGGAGCAGAATTCAGTAAAGGAAGACAAGTTGATTATGTGTTAGGAGAGTGGGGTTCTGAAGAAGAAGCCAATATGCCAGAAAGATTAGACAAAGCTATCGCATTAATAAAATCCTTTGCTACGGCAGGATTGGCAAACACTATGAATACCTTTAACGGAAAATAAATAGTACATCTCGTAACATTTCCTTAATTTTATAACCTAAAAATACTGCTTGACAGCTATAGTAGCAAATCTTATGCAACCTTGATGACGAAGCATGATTTTACTAAAATTAATCTTCTTGAAACGAAAAAACACTTCAAAACCGATATTTACCTCTACGCCCTTTAGTATTTTACCGTATACCGAAAACTAAGAACCACCCAGGATGAAACGCTACACAGACGCTAAAACATATGACAATCAAACCCCATCCGTGGTTACCATAGGAACTTTTGACGGGGTACATATTGGACACAAAAAAATAATTGAGCGATTGGTAGAAGCTGCAAAAAGGAATAATCTTGAATCTGTTATTCTTACCTTTTTCCCACACCCAAGAATGGTCTTACAAAAAGACACAAACATTAAACTGATTAATACTATAGATGAACGAATTCAGATTTTGGAAAAAACCGGATTAGACAGTTTAGTAATCCATCCATTTACAAAAGAATTTTCCAGGTTCACTGCAAAAGAATATGTAGAAGAGATGTTAATTAAGAAACTCAATGTACGGCACGTTATTATTGGATACGACCACCGTTTTGGACGAAATCGAAATTCTAATATTACTGATCTTGCTTCTTTTGGAATTCAAAATGACTTTACCGTGGAAGAAATTTCAAAACAGGATATTGACGATGTTGCTGTAAGTTCTACAAAGATTCGAGAAGCATTATTGGATGGTAATATTGCTAAAGCTAATAAATATTTAGGATATAATTTTATGCTTACCGGTAAGATTATTAAAGGAAAAGAACTCGGACGAAAACTGGAGTATCCTACTGCTAATCTCTATATTGAAGAAGAATACAAACTTATCCCAAAAAAAGGAGTATATATCGTTAGATCACAGATCAATAACAAAACGTATTTCGGAATGATGAATATCGGTAATAATCCTACAGTCAACGGAAAACATCAAACCATAGAAACTCATTTCTTTGATGCTTCATTTAACTTGTATGAAAAAAAGATCCAAATAGAAATGCTAAAGCGTATCAGAGATGAGAAAAAATTTGATTCTATCGAAGCGTTAAAAACAGCAATGCAAGATGATGAAGACTTTTCCAGAGATTTTATAAACTCTATGGTATGATCAATCGGTGGCTATTCAAACACATAGATAATAGTCCTCTAATCATATTTAGAGTATTTTTCGGATTTCTGATTGCGGCAGAATCCTTTGGTGCTATTCTTACTGGTTGGGTAAGACGAACCTTGGTGGAACCACAATTTACATTTAATTTTATAGGATTTGATTTTTTACAACCACTTCCAGGTAATGGGATGTATTATTACTTCGCACTAATGGGTGTACTGGGTGTTTTCGTGATGATCGGTTTTAAGTATCGATGGAGTATGATCGGATACACTTTGCTTTGGGCCGGAGTCTATTATATGCAAAAGTCATCTTACAATAATCACTACTACTTGTTATTATTGTTGTGTATTCTAATGAGTACTCTTCCTGCTGGCAATTATTTCTCTATTGACGTAAAACAAAATCCAGCATTAAAAAAAATATCGATGCCCAGATGGTGTGTCTTATTCATTATAATACAACTCTGGATTGTTTACACCTATGCATCTATTGCAAAATTATATCCAGACTGGTTAGATTACACAGTTGCGAAAAACTTAATGCTCTCCAGAGCTAATTACCCATTAATAGGAGATATTCTCCAGCAACATTGGACACACGTTTCGATTACTTATTTTGGGATTTTATTTGACTTACTGATTATTCCATTACTTTTATGGAGAAGAACCCGGCTTGCAGCATTCATCGCCAGTATATTTTTTCACTTATTCAACTCAATTGTATTTCAAATCGGAATATTTCCTTATTTATCACTGGCTTTTAGTGTATTTTTCTTTTCCAAAGAAAGGATCCATCGCATTTTTATGCCTAAAAAAGAATTTTATGATGCTGGTAAAGTGATCATTCCATCCTATAGAAAATTTTTAATTCCTGCATTGAGCACTTGGTTCATTATTCAGCTTGCATTACCGGTTCGTCACTGGTTTATCCCTGGAGACGTACTGTGGACAGAAGAAGGACATAAACTAAGTTGGAGAATGATGTTAAGAGGTAGGTCTGGATATACTAACTTCTATATTGAATTCAAAGATAATGCTTGTAGAAGGGTAAAAATTGATAAAAACCAATACTTGACACTAAAACAACGTCGTCAGGTAGACACCAAGCCTGATGCTATCTGGCAGTTTGCACAATTCTTAAAAAAAGAACATCTAAAAGAAGGAAGAGATATTGCGGTTTACGTGAATAGTAAGGTTGCAGTTAATGGTAAAAAACTAAGAGTTTTAATTGATCCTGATGTAGATTTGGCAAGTGTTGACTGGAATTATTTTACGACTAATCCGTGGATTATTAAATATGATAAGGAATAAACATATACTCACTGCCAGAATGTATAGAACTGCTTTATGATGTGCAAAATTTCTTCTATATGGTGTTATGTAGGTATTGTATTCATTTCATTTTCTGCTAAATCCCAGGAAAAGAAAGACTGGTATTCTTTTTTTGGAGAAATACCTAATACAGTAGATAGACATTTTTATCAGGATCTAAGGGTTACTAAGGATCTTGAGAAGAGGATAAAAATTATTGATACCATTGCTACCATTCATATTAGGGCAGGAAATACAGATTCTATTATACATTATGGAAATTTGCTCCAAAATGAAATTCGTCATAGAAAAGATGAACTCTTAGATTATGACCTCTATCTTTCAAAATCCTACAATATCCTCGGAAAAGGGAAATTAGAGAAAGGTCTATTTGACGATGCCATGAAACATCATCTGGATGGAATTGCAATTTCTCCTGCTGCCACAATGAATAAAATGCACTATACCCATCAAATAGGTCTTGGTGTTGTTTATCTTAATCAAAAAGAATATGAAACCGCACTATCCATATTTCAAAATTGTTTAAAGAATGCCATCTACACTGAAATTTTAGTCTTAGCCAAAAAAAGATTGGCTGATACTTATTTTTTAAAAAAAGAATTTTCCGAATCAAAGTCTAATTACCTGCAAGTGTTAGAAGACATGCAACTCTATGAAAACAATAAAATTAGATTAGAGACTCAGTTGAAGCTAGGAAGGATAGATATTTTTGAAAATAATCTTGACCACGCGCTAAAATATTTCCAATCTGTAAAAGACATTGCGTTAGAAAGTAAATTTTACGATCTCTATATGAATGCAGTGATCAATATGGGGATTGTTTATTATAATCAGGGACATCTTCAAGACGCAGAAATCATCCTATCCTCTGCCTATATAAATTCGGTACAGTGGAATAAACTTGAGTTACAGAGGGATGTTATTATGGTGCTTAAGGACTTAAAGGTAGCTCAAGAAGATTATAAAAATGCTTATAATCTAATGACTCAATACCTCGGTATTTCTAATCAAATTCTAACCGATCAAAATAAAGAGATTGTTAAGGAAATGGAGGTTAAATATCATACTCTACAAAAAGAAAAAGAAATACTAGCGCTTAAAGAAGAGCAACTTATAAAGGAAAGCGAAATTAAAAGACAAAGAACCATCAAAATAGCGTTTCTTATCGGCTTTCTTGTCGTTTTGGTTCCGGTCGTGGCGCTTTTATTTATGTATTTCCAGAAATTAAAAACGCAAATAGAACTTAACAAATCCCAAAAAGAAGTCAATTCTCAAAAGGTCCATCGACTGATGAAAGATCAGGAATTAAATCTTGTTCAGGCAACTATGGATGGACAAAATAAAGAACGTATGCGTCTTGCCAGAGAATTACATGATAGCATCGGAGGAAATCTTGCCAGCATAAAACTACAACTTTCCGGAACTACTCAGAATGGTGACCTTCAAACCACAATTATCAAACAGGTGGATGAAACCTATCATCAGGTACGTAATTTATCTCATAATCTTGCTTCCAAAAAATTTCAGGATAATGGAATTTCGACCTTGATCAACGAATATGTAAATAATATAAAACAGGGAAGTGATCAAATGATTTCCTTTAACCCGTATCCCGAAGCTTCTCTAAATGAAATCGAAAGTCCTTTAAAAGAAGAATTATTTAAAATCATTCAGGAGCTTTTAACCAATGCATTAAAATATGCCAAAGCGGATCAAATTGATATCTATCTTAACGGATATGAGAAATCGCTTCAGCTTCTTTTTGAAGATAATGGTATCGGGTTTGACACATCAAAAGTTGCCGATGGCATTGGGTTTAAGAATATCAAAAATCGATTAAAATCACTGTCCGGCAGCTTAATGATCGACTCAACCATCAATAGGGGAACTGTTATTAATATTGAAATCCCAATGTCTGTATAAAGGACCTAATCAATAAACTCTGTTATTGATTTCTTAACCAAGTATCAGGACGTAAAGCAAAAAATACTAGATCCATCCTTTGCCCAATATACCTTATTGAGGATTGCCCTAGAATGTGGGTTTAACTCAAAGACCAGTTTTAATAGAACCTTTCAAAGATTTGAGGGAGTCACCCCATCAACATTTAGAAATCAAAACTTTAAAACTCAAACGTTAGAATAAATAAAAGACTAACACGGAATAAAAGTAAATATTTCAAATACATAATAGCTTCAAAATTTATACAAAAAATCAAGGGTATATCAACGCCGTTTTCTTTAAATTTGCTGCTTTAATGCGAAAGGGATAGAAGCGGCATCCTTTTTATTTTTTGAACCATTCGACGACACTTCGACAAGCTCAACGTGACCGCTTAGGTTCTAAAGTAAAAAGATATAGCGGATAGCCTGGCCACGAGAAAACGAGTGGAATCGCCCAAAACAAAAATCATGTTACTGGTACAAGAAATTATAGCAAATAAAGAGGAGTATATCAAAGCATTAGCCAAACGTAATTTTGATGCTGCACCGGTTTTAGATAACATCATTACACTTGATGAAGCCCGTAGAGAGACTCAGGCAAAATTGGATAATACCCTCGCGGATTCTAACAAATTCTCCAAAGAAATAGGAATGCTATTTAAAAATGGAGAACAGCAAAAAGCTAACTTACTAAAAGAGAAAACCGCCCAGCTTAAAGAAGTTTCTAAAGATCTATCTACCAAACTTACAGAAATACAACAAGAGTTAAACGAACTGCTATATACGGTGCCTAATATTCCGCACGATTCTGTGCCTGATGGACAGAGTGATGAAGATAATGAAGAAGTATTTAAGGAGGGTGAAATTCCAGAACTGAATGAAGATGCTTTACCACATTGGGAATTGGCCAAAAAATATGATATTATTGATTTTGAATTAGGAGTCAAAATTAGTGGAGCAGGTTTTCCTGTTTATAAAGGAAAAGGAGCAAGGCTGCAGCGTGCTTTAATCAATTACTTCCTTGACAAAAACACAGAAGCTGGTTATAAGGAATATCAGGTGCCTCATCTCGTTAATGAAGCTTCAGGTTTTGGAACAGGACAATTACCAGATAAAGAAGGTCAAATGTATCACGTAACCGAAGATGATTTATATCTTATTCCAACTGCAGAAGTACCAGTAACCAATTTATTCAGAGATGATCTATTAAGTGAAAAAGATTTACCTATCACTTGTACCGGTTATACACCTTGTTTCAGAAGAGAAGCAGGTTCATATGGTGCCCACGTTCGCGGATTGAACCGTTTACACCAGTTTGACAAAGTAGAAATCGTACGAATCGAAAAACAGGAAAACTCTTATCAAGCATTGGATGGTATGGTAGAGCACGTTAAAGATATACTGCGTGAGTTAAAATTGCCATATCGCATCTTACGCCTCTGTGGCGGCGACATCGGTTTTACGGCTGCACTAACTTATGATTTTGAAGTATTTTCTACTGCACAAGATCGTTGGTTAGAGATCAGTTCTGTTTCTAACTTTGAATCATTCCAGGCTAACCGGTTAAAATTAAGATATAAAGATGATCACGGTAAGAAAAAATTGGCGCACACGCTCAATGGAAGCTCATTGGCTTTACCTAGAGTACTTGCCGGTATTTTAGAAAACTATCAAACCCCAAAAGGAATTAAAATTCCGGAGGTATTAGTTCCTTATTGTGGATTCGAATACATTGATTAACTATTTGGTTAGGGAGTTTGCGAGTGATGAGAGTCAAGGAAATCGAACCGTGACGTAGAAAAAGATTCTTAATAATTGATTAAGAAGGAATTATTAGAGCTTGATAGGCTAACATATTAGTTTTTAGTCTGAAGATCAATCTAAATATTTTATTGGTTTATCTATCTTTTAGGATGAATTTATATATAAGAATTGATATTTAATCAGATCAAGAAATGAAAAATTTATACTTATATTTTTCTTAAAAGTGTTCCCTCTCATACGCTAACATCACAATACTCAGTAACTTATTTCCTATATTTACAAAAAAACTTGCAGCATGCGCTTTATCTTTCTTTATATAGCCTTTCTTTTTGCTATTCCGATGTTTGGTCAATCCGAACAATTGGCTAAGAATTATATGCAACAAGGGCAGTACGAAAAGGCACTTTCTGTATACCAAAAATTATATGCCAAAAACTCTAATCGCATCAACTACCTGCTAGGTCTTGTTGAATCATATCAACAATTAGAACAATTTGAAAAGGCTGAAGAAATTTTAAAAAAAAGAATTGAAAAAAGCCCTAATAATTCACAATTACTGGTAGAGCTGGGACACCATTTTGAGGTACAGGGTGATACAGTAAAAGCAAAAACATATTATGACAGAGCCGTTAGTAGCTTTAACCACAATAATATAAATGCCGCTTATACATTAGCACAAACCTTTGAAAAGTATAATCTTCTGGATCAGGCAGCTATTATTTATGAAAAAGGAATGGCATCGAATCCAGGCGCTAATTTTAACGTTCAACTTGCCAAAATATATGGTGAGCAAGGAAAGTTAGAGAAAATGTTTGATAGCTATCTTTCCTTACTCCTACTGCAACCAAACTATAAGAATATAGTTCAAAGAAATTTTAATCAATATATAACTGATGACCCACTTAATGAGGCTAATGTCATCTTCAGGAAATTATTGATCAAAAAACTTCAACAAAATCCCGATATTATCTTTAATGAAATGCTGAGCTGGCTTTTCGTACAACAAAAAGATTTTAAAAAGGCTTTTATACAAGAAAAAGCAATTTATAAACGAAAAGATCAAGGATTGCAAGGCATTCTAGATCTTGCACGCATTGCCATCGGAGCAAAAGATATAAAATCTGCTACCTACATTTTAGATTATCTCTTAGAAACACCGGCAGGAAATGATATTAAATTAAAAGCGCACAAAATAATCCTTAAAGCAAAGACCGATCTTGCCGATAAAAAAGAGTATAAAGATATCAATGAACAGTATGAGGCAATATTTCAAACCTATGGTAAATCAAGAGAAACCATTGGTTTGCAAATCGATTATGCGCATTTTTTGGCTTTTAATCAAGATAGAAAAAAAGAGGCTATTGATTTTTTGAAGGAATTATTGACTAGAGAACAACTCTCCAGATTTCAATCTTCTCGTGCTAAAATGAAAATCGCGGATATTCTCGTTTTGGATCAAAAATTTAATCAGGCACTTATCTATTATACTCAAGTACAAAATGCCTTAAAAAATAATTTTCTAGCTCAGGATGCAAGGTTTAAAGTGGCAAAAACCAGTTACTACAAAGGCGATTTTGCCTGGGCACAAACCCAATTAGATGTCCTTAAATCATCAACTTCACAATTGATTGCAAATGATGCCATGGAGCTCAGTCTAATTATAAGCGATAATTCTTTAGAGGATTCAACACAGACTGCACTGAAGATTTTTGCAAAAGGCGATTTGTTAGCTTTCCAAAATAAAAATCAGGAAGCTATTGCCAAGTATGAAGAAATTTTGGTAAATCATAAGGGAGAAAAAATTGAAGATGAGACCTTTTTAAGACAAGCCAAATTATATGAAAAAGAAAAAGAATTTGACAAGGCAAAAGTGAACTACCTAAAAATTATAGAATTTTATCCTGATGATATTCTGGTAGATGATGCCTACTACTGGCTTGCTGAGCTATATGTGAATGTCTTGGGCGAACCGGAAAAAGCAAAAGAATTATACGAGAAACTCATCTTTAATCACGCAGATAGTATTTATTTTGTGGATGCTAGGAAAAAATATCGAACATTAAGAGGTGATGCTATTAATTAGTTGATAGTGGATAACCCGTACTTCTATTAATATATTGTAAATGAGAAATGTCCTCTCAAGAAAACACATTATGAAAGTGTTCTAATATTTCCAAATAAAACAATTGTTGGTATAAATTACTCCTATCCGTATAAGGAGATGATAACCATTATAATTTCGTTTCTTTGTATCGTTCAAGAATATCAACAAAATATTTATATGTACATCTACAACGTTACCATAAACATAGAAGACACCAAACACGATGAATGGTTGGATTGGATGAAAAAAAAGCACATTCCTGATATGTTAGCTACCGGAAAATTTAGTAAGGCTCTTATGACCAAAGTACTGGTCGAAGAAGAAATGGGTGGTATTACTTATTCTGTGCAGTATACGACAGATAGTAAAAGTACATTAGAACGCTATTATAACGAAGATGCAGAGCGTCTTCGTTCAGAAACGAACAAATTTGCAGGACATTTTGTTGCTTTCAGAACAGAACTGGAAATCATAAGTGAACAATAACGAAAATGGATTTGAGTTAAATTACACTTAAATGAAGAAATATCGGCCCACATTGTTATACATCGTTAAGATTTTTGGTCTTATCATAGGAGCTGCGGTTGCAGTTTTTATTGTGAGTCTATTTTTAGACGTTATTTCATTTTTAGTGCAAAGTTCAATTTTTGAAAAATCGGTTGCTATCTTTCTTATCTTCTTATTGGTTGTTGCTGCTTTCTTGATCATTCGATCCAATAACCCTGCGATAAGTTTAGATGATAACTATATAATTATCGGAAGACAACAGATCCAGTACGATCAAATTAAGGCTTTTTATGCTGCTAAAGGAGGATCTGAACCTTATATTATTATCAACGACGGTACTAAAATTGATTTAGAAATTTCGTGGTTTAGCAAAAAGGATCGTTCTGAAATAGAAAAAACAATTCTTGAAAAGATCGAATCACGAACAAAACAAACATAAAATGTCTTCCAAATTTAAAAAAAATAAAAACCAAAGATCCAGTCAGAAGACTCCTCAAGAAAAAACCGCAGTTAGAGCAAAAAAACATCTAGGTCAGCACTTTTTAAAGGATGAAAATATAGCCAAAAAAATTGGAGACACACTTACACTTACTAACTATAGTAATGTTATTGAGATTGGTCCTGGTATGGGAGTTCTTACCAAATATATTTTGCAAAAAGATGTAAATCTTATTGCTATGGATTTGGATACAGAATCTATTCAATATCTAAATACCAGTTTTCCATTGGAGCATCCGGAAATTAGAAATGGCAAAGGAGAGTTTCAGGTAATAGAAGCTGATTTTCTAAAGTTTGATCTCGATACATTATTTAATAATGAACCTTTTGCAATAATAGGAAATTTCCCTTACAACATTTCATCTCAGATTGTTTTCAAAACTCTAGAAAATCGTCATAGAATACCAGAATTTACCGGAATGTTCCAGAAAGAAGTTGCACAACGTATTTGTGAAAAACCAGGCACCAAGACCTATGGAATCTTATCCGTTTTGACACAGGCATTTTATAACGCCGAGTATCTGTTTACGGTTCCTCCTTCTGTTTTTAATCCTCCTCCAAAAGTAGACAGTGGGGTATTACGATTGATAAGGAAACCTGAACAAACCCTCGAGTGTAATGAACCATTATTTTACAAAGTAGTGAAAACAGCATTTGGGCAGCGAAGAAAAACTTTAAGAAATAGCCTAAAGGTTTTTCAGTTATCTGATAAAATCAAAGAAATGGATATCCTAACCAAAAGACCAGAGCAATTAGATGTTAATCAGTTTATTGAGCTTACGTTGCTTATCGAAAAATCAATAAATTAATTTCATTTAACATCTATCTGAACTGCAATAGATTTGTTTGGTTATCTTTGTGAGCATTCGTACAGAAATCCATAAAAAAGTAACCTATGTCATTCGAGATTTCCAATGAGCTTATCGATGAAGTGAAATACCATATTCAAAATGAGGATGACACTCAGTTGCAAGATATGCTTAGCGAAATCCATTTTGCTGATTTTGCAGAAATTATTGGAGAGCTCAACCTCTATCAAGCCACCTATCTGATCAAACTATTTGATAGTGAAAAAACTTCTGAAGCTCTTATGGAGTTAGAAGAAGATTTTAGAGAACGTATTTTAGAAAACTTATCTGTAAAAGAAATTGCAGAAGAGTTAGAAGAAATGGATACCGATGATGCAGCCGATATTATTGCAGAATTACCCGAGGATCGAGCCGAAGAGGTAATTGCAGAGATAGAGGACGAAAAGCACGCAGAGGATATAAAAGAACTACTTTTATATGCTGAAAGTACCGCAGGTGGTTTAATGGCAAAAGAGCTGGTGAAGGTAAAAGAGACCTGGACAGTTGCGGGATGTGTTCGCGAAATGCGCAGACAAGCTGAAAATGTGACGAGGGTTCACTCTATTTACGTGGTGGATGAAGAAGGAAAGCTTAAAGGCAGATTATCTTTAAAAGACTTGCTTACTGCCCCGGCGAAAGCATATATTAGTGATATATATATCCCTAAAGTAGACTATGTAAATGTAGAAACCGAGGGAGAAGAGGTTGCCAGAATTATGCAAAAGTACGATCTCGAAGCTATTCCTGTTGTAGATCAAAATACTGTATTAGTTGGTCGTATTACTATAGACGATATAGTAGACTTTATAAAAGACGAAGCCGAAAAAGATTATCAAATGGCAGCAGGTATATCTCAGGATGTAGAAGCTGATGATAACGTTTGGGAACTTACCAGAGCACGTTTGCCTTGGTTAATTTTGGGATTATTTGGTGGATTAGGCAGCGTATTTATTATGCAGGGTTTTGAAGATGTTATGACCAATCCCAGAATACGTGACTTATTTTTCTACACACCGCTGATTGCGGCGATGGCCGGTAATGTTGGTGTTCAATCTTCCGCAATTATTGTACAAGGTTTGGCTAATGACAATGTAAAAGGAAGTCTTTTAAATCGTTTGCTAAAAGAAGTAGGCCTCAGTTTAATCAATGGAGTCGCATTAGCGCTTTTAGTAATCCTTTTTGGACTTGTAATGCGTTATGAAATTTCTTTTAGTTTAACCATTGCAGCAGCGTTAATGAGTGTTATTATCGTAGCGGCACTAATTGGCACATTTGTGCCTATAATCCTTGATAAAAGAGGTATTGATCCAGCAATTGCTACAGGACCTTTTATTACTACGAGTAACGATATTTTCGGAATTTTCCTGTTCTTTTATATTGCCAAACTGATTCTAGGTTTTTAAAATTAAAAACACCAATTCTTTTGACACCTCTGAAAATGAACTCCGAAGTATTCGAATATCAGATCAAAGTTCCAAAATCAGCTATTGATGATATGAACCATGTAAATAATGTTATCTATCTGCAATGGATACAAGACATTGCTAAAAAACACTGGGAAACAAAGACGGATAACGAAATAAGGAACATCTATGTTTGGGTAGTATTAAACCACTATATAGAGTACCAAAATCCAGCCTTTGAAAATGATGATCTTACGATCCAGACATGGATCGACCATCATCACGGAGCTAAAAGCGAAAGACATACTAAAATCATACATACAGCCACCCAAAAAGTAATTGTTACTGCCAAAACAACTTGGTGCTTACTCCATAAAGAAACGTTAAGACCTACCAGAATCAATCAAGAAATAAGTAAATTGTTTTCTTAATTTAAGAAGAAAACATGGAAGCTATTAACATTAAAGAGAAATTTTCAAAATTTAATAAACAATGGCATCCACATAGAATTGCAATGGTTGATGACAACCAAGTGTTTCTTGCCAAAGTTTGTGGTGATTTTGTTTGGCATAAACATGATCACGAAGATGAACTTTTTCAAGTTGTAAAGGGCACTCTTTATATGAAATTCAGAGATAAAACCGTAAAGGTTGAAGCAGGAGAAATTATTGTTGTACCAAAGGGTGTAGAACATTGTCCATCTACTCAAAATAATGAAGAAGTACACCTCCTTATATTCGAAAAAATAAGCACCAAACATACCGGAGAAATTGAATCAGATAGAACGGTTTCTGACTATATAGATATTTGATCGTTAAGTTCGATATTCTCTTGACCGGCATTACAATCAACAACGTATTGTTGACTCTTTTTCTTTTATAAAATTAAAAAAATGAGTTTAAACAGAAGAACATTCATTCGTAATATAGGTCTTATGGCCGGGTACGGCCTGATACCTGGTAATCACCTATTTTCAAATGCAAAAAACAAAAAACTGGGAGTTTGTTTGGTTGCATTAGGTAATTATAGCACCAATATACTTGCTCCTGCATTACAATCAACAAAGTATTGTAGACTTAGCGGAATCGTAACAGGAACGCCTTCTAAAATTCCTGTTTGGCAAAAAAAATATAATATTCCTGATAAAAATGTCTACGATTATGAGACTATGGATCGTATTGCAAACAATCCCGATATAGACATCATTTATATTGTTCTACCTACCGGTTTACACGCTAAATATGCCATCAAAGCAGCCAATACCGGAAAACATGTTTGGTGCGAAAAACCAATGGCCAAAACTGAAAAAGAGTGCCTTTCGATAATAAACGCTTGTCAAAAAAACAAGGTAAAACTGTCCATTGGATACAGAATGCAACACGAACCCAATACGCAACAGGTCATGCAATGGGCTACAACCAAACCTTATGGAAATATCAATACGGTATATGCCGAAATCGGTTATAATGTAACGAATCCAGAAAAAAGCTGGAGACTAAATGCCAAACTAGGCGGTGGTACCATGTATGATTTAGGTGTTTATTCTCTAAATGCCTCCAGATATGCGACCAATGAGGAACCTATATCTGTTACCGCAGAGCAAATGACTACCCGACCTCATATCTTTACTGAGACTGATGAGACCACACATTTTACATTAGAATTTCCTTCAGGAGCCATCGCTCACGGAAAAACTAGCGTCGGCAAGGATATGCATAGACTACGCATTGATGCCGATAATGGGTGGTATCAATTACAACCCTTCTCTATGTATTCTGGTGTGGAAGGAATTACCAGTGACGGAAAATTACTTAATGCCTACATAGAAAATCAACAAGCTAAACAAATGGATGATGATGCATTGTCTATACTAAATAACACAGATGTTCTTGTACCAGGAGAAGAAGGAATGAAAGATATAAGAATTGTTGAGGCTATTTACAAATCTGCCAAGGAAAAACAAAAAATCAGCCTGATTTAACTTTCAAAAATTAATCAGACTGAATCAGAAAAATAATTTTGATCTAGAATGTAAGTTATAGTTCGTCCTTACAAGATCGTATATCTTCGTAGAAAATGCGATAATCGGTGCTTGTAACTACCTCTCCTTTTGTACTGAGTCTGACCGTACCGTTTTTAGTAATTTCACTATAAGGAACTTGTTTTCTAGCATATCCTTTGTAAACAAATTCAAAATAACTATCCGCTTTCATTTTACTTGGATTAATAAGAAAATCATATAATCCATCCTGATCCGTATAAGCTTTCATACACGTATTCTCGTCCACTACTAACTTTACAGCAACATATTCCATTGTCTTTTTCCCCTTACCCAGCACTTTACCGGTAAGTAATTCATCCTCTGTTATTGCCTGAATATCTTCGCTCTCGTTTAATGGATCTCCTTTTTGTTGAGACTTACAAGAAGCAAGAAGGGTAATAATAAATAATAATAGTAAAATTGATCTCATAGTATCTTAGATTTTGGGTGTTTTATACGTATTTGATGATGAAAATGTATTGTTTTCCTATTTCTTTGTCAATTTACAAAATAAAACTACTTGTTTCACATAATCCATAGGGTGTTTTTTTATAATAAGCTAGTAACTTCCGGTAGTTCGTTAATTAATTTAAATAAATATACGGTTATATACCCCAAAAATCTTCTAAAAATCATTCTTTTCCTAAACTAAAACAGGTATAAATACTATGTCTTTAGCACTATAAATTTTTATAGCTTTAATGCAATAAATAACTCCTTTCAAAAACCAAAATTATGCCTTCAGCAACGGACACTAAAACAACTTCTACAAAAACACCTCAGACAATTTCCCCTAAACAAGAAAATGTTCCTGGTATTTCTAAAGAGGTTATAGACGAACTGAGCAATGAAGTAAATAACATGCTTTCTTTTGCTGTATATAATGGTATTATTATCAATACTGAAGTAAATGCCCTAATTCAGAAAAGCACTGTAGATGATCTGATCAATGCACATAATCTGTTGTGCAAAAATATTGCTCCCGCCACTCCAAAATCGATTCATTATACGAAACAATTGAATCAACAAGGAAAGGGTAAAACCTTGTTTGGAAAGCTTCCTCTCGTTAGAAACTTAATCATATTAGCTATTTTTTTTCTTGCAACTTTTATTATATCAAGTTTATCCCCCGATGTAAATGACGCTTCTCTGGATAAAGGAGTTTTAAATAATAATGGAATATCGTTGCTACTAAACCTTAGTTTCTTAGCATCAGTCTCGGGTTTAGGAGTGTTATTTTATTTACTAAAAAGCGTAAGTATCTCAGCAAAAAACAGCACCCTAGTTCCAGAAGATACTATATACTATATTGCGATGATTATACTGGGGGTTATTGCCGGATTAATTTCATCAGAAATCATCTCATTTTATAAAACAGATCCAAACGATATCAATTTATTTAACAAAAGTGTGTTAGCACTTATTGGTGGATTTTCATCAGATGCCATTTTTAGCATTTTACAAGGTATTATTGATAGGATAAAAGCCATTTTCATACCTTCAACCACAGCAACGTGATAACAGAAGAAAATTTCAAAAAGCTAATTCCCGATGTAAATTGGAATTACGCCAGTAAATATGTGTCATTATTTGATACTGTGTTACCAAAATATGACATTAATTCTCCTTTAAGACAAGCTCACTTTCTTGCACAAGTAACTCATGAAAGTGGTGGATTTAAATTCGTGACAGAAAATCTTAACTATTCTGCAAAAGCACTATACGGAGTTTTTAGAAAATACTTCCCTACTTTAGACGCTGCCAATACATATGCCAGAAAACCGGAAAAAATTGCAAATAAAGTATATGCTAATAGAATAGGCAATGGATCAGAATCTAGCGGAGATGGATGGAAATATCGAGGAAGAGGATTAATACAATTAACCGGAAAATCAAACTACCGGGCACTATCTGAAACAACAAATCAGGATTTTATATATGATCCTGAATTGGTTACTAACCCAAAATGGGCATTAACCTCTGCCTGCTGGTACTGGCAAAAAAGAAATATCAATAAGTATGCAGATGCAGATGATATTCATATGGTCACTAAACTTATTAATGGTGGATGTAACGGATTGCAAAACCGACAACATTTCTTAGAAGAGTTTAAAATACTGTATTCTATATAGCCCAAAACCTATTCTATCAGTAGCTTGTCATAGTTCATCATTTATTAAGTATTTTTGAAGTCGCAATAAAATTTTCCTATGAAAATACTTCACATAGATTCTAACCATCCATTATTACTGCAACAGCTCAATGATATAGGGTTCGAAAATCACGAGGATTTTACCTCTACAAAATCTGAAGTAGAGACAAAAATAAGTGAATATAATGGTGTTATCATCCGAAGTCGTTTTAAGATCGATAACGTGTTTTTAGATCGTGCAACAAACCTAAAATTTATTGGTCGTGTTGGTGCAGGACTAGAAAGTATTGATGTAGAATATGCTAAGAAAAAGGGAATCAAACTCTTTTCTGCTCCAGAAGGAAATCGAAATGCTGTGGGAGAACACGCATTAGGAATGATATTATCCTTATTTAATAAACTCAAAACAGCAGATCAACAAGTAAGAAATGGACAATGGAATCGTGAAGAAAACAGAGGAGTAGAACTTGATCTAAAAACTGTGGGTATCATAGGTTATGGTAATATGGGTAAAGCTTTTGCCAGAAAACTGAGAGGTTTTGATGTAGAAGTTATTTGTTACGATATCAAGGAAGATGTGGAAAACAGTGATGCTACCCAAGTCAGCTTAGAAGAACTTTTTGAAAAAACAGATGTCTTGAGTTTGCATACACCATGGACGTCGCTAACCGATAAAATGATTAACGCATCATTTATCGATCAATTCAAGAAACCTTTTTGGTTTATCAATACTGCACGTGGAAAAAGTGTGGTAACCAAGGATCTCGTAGCAGCGTTAAAATCCGGAAAAATATTAGGTGCAGGATTGGATGTATTAGAATATGAAAAGTTATCTTTTGAAAACCTTTTTACATCAGAAGAAGAAATCCCAGAACCTTTAAAGGAACTTTTACAATTAAACAACGTGATTCTAAGTCCTCATATTGCCGGATGGACGGTAGAGTCTAAAGAAAAACTAGCCCAAACCATTGTAGATAAAATCAAAGCAGAATTTTGTTAAAAGAGGTTTTTAAATTGCTCGTTTCTAAATATTCTCCTGACAAAGAATACATAGAAACCCTGTGGCAGGAAATCGTAAAAAATTATAACAAGAAAAACAGATACTATCACAACCTGTCTCATCTGGAAAACTTGTATCATCAATTACTCAAAGTCAAAGAAGAAATTCTGGACTGGGATATTATTTTGTTTGCATTGTTCTACCATGATTATATTTACAATGTGTTAAAACAAGATAATGAAGAACAAAGTGCGCAAAAGGCCAGGAAGATATTGAGTTCATTGTCCATCGGTTCTAATAGAATAGAGCTTTGTGAAAAAATGATTTTAGCAACAAAAGGGCATCATATTTCTACACATAATGATATTAATTATTTTACAGACGCTGATCTTTCTATTCTTGGAAGCAACTGGGTAACTTATAAAAGCTATTTCACGGCCGTGAGAAAAGAATACAAGTACTATCCTGACTTTATGTACAACAAAGGCCGAATGAAGGTGTTAAAACACTTTATCGAAATGCCAAGAATTTTTAAAACACAATATTTCTATAAAAAGTTTGAAAAACAGGCCAAGAATAACCTTCAACACGAGATAAATTTACTTTTGTAAACTAAGCCTAATTATCGTATTACATTTAAGTTTTATTACTTTTATAATGTGAAGAAAACCGTACTCATCTTCGGAGCATTAGTTATAGCGTTGTTGATACTATTTCAATTAAGCAAATACAGCCTTATTTCGGGTAACGCATCTATAGAATTTATCATCGCCGCAATCGCAGTGCTATTTTTTATAATAGGTGTTATTATAAATAAAAAAGTGCTACATCAGAACAAGATGATTACTCAAGAAATCGATCACGATAAAATAGAAGCTATTGGATTAAGTAAACGCGAATATGAAGTGCTATGCGAAATTGCTTCCGGATTATCCAATAAAGAAATTGCAGAAAAACTTTTTGTGTCAGAAAGCACTATAAAAACCCACGTTTCTAGTATTCTGGTTAAATTAGATGCTAAGCGAAGAACGCAGGCCATACAAATAGCAAAAAAGCTCAACATTATACCATTTTAGAAGATTTTCATACTTTAGTATGAGTCCTTTTCTAACTATCAATCCTACTTTTGACCCAAACCAATACATAAATTATACATGAAAAATACAATAATACGTTACGGGATATATGGAGCAATTACCATATGTGTGTTATTTTTATTGAGCTTAACTCTTGGTAAAAATCTTTCATATTCGTTACAAGAAGTTATCGGATATACCAGTATGGTGGTCTCATTGCTCTTTGTTTATTTTGGTATAAAACATTATAGAGACACAGAAAATGATGGGGTCGTGTCATTTGGGAAAGCAATGACCATAGGTCTATTGATTTCTTTGTTTGCCGCACTAGCATTTGGAATTCTGGACTATATATATATCAAATACATCAATCCTGATTTTACTGCAGAGTATTATGGACATATGGTAGAACAAATGCGCAGTTCGCTTTCTGAAGCAGAGTTTAAAGTGAAGCTGGAAGAACTTGAAGCTCAGAAAGAATTATTCTCAAGTCCATTCATAAATTTTTTATTAATGTCCTCTACAGTATTGATCATTGGTGTCATCATTTCATTAATTTCAGGACTTATTTTACAACGAAAACCGGCACAAAGCAGTTAACACCTAATATTATGCAATATAAAGCGACTACACCCGATGAATATATCGAAGCAATCCCAGAAGACCGAAAAGAAGTAATGCAGAATCTTCGTAAAACAATTTTGAACAACTTGCCAGAAGGATATTCTGAACAGATCACTTATGGGATGATAGGGTATGTAGTACCACACGAAATATATCCAGACGGATATCATTGCGATCCTAAATTACCTCTACCTTTTATGAGCATCGCTTCGCAAAAGAATTTTATAGCACTGTATCATTCTGGAATTTATGCCAATAAAGAGCTCATGGATTGGTTTGTTTGTGAATATCCGAAGTATGTAAAAACTAAATTGGACATGGGTAAGAGTTGTATTCGATTTAAAAAAATAGATCAAATTCCACTAAAACTTATCGGCGAATTAGTGACTAAACTATCGGTTGAGGCCTGGATTGACATGTATGAGACCAATATCAAAAAGAAATAAAAATCAGAGTTTGATTATTCTTTTATTTGAAATCCTTGTAATTTCTTCTTCTGTCTGGTCGAGCAGAGTCGAGACTCGATGACATATGTAAAAATAACCTCTCGACTCCACCCGAAGTGACTGAAGCAAAATACAATATTTAGATATTTAATTTATTAATAACAGAATCCAGATAAAAATCAGAAGTAATAATATTTCAATCTTCAACGGAATAAATAAAAGACGTAACTATGAAAAGAGTAACAGGATTAGGAGGTGTTTTTTTTAAAACAAAAGACCCAAAAATGACAAAAGAATGGTATGGTAAACATTTAGGATTACCAGTAGATGATTATGGATGTACCTTCTGGTGGAAAGATAAGCAAGGAAATGATTGTTCTACGCAATGGAGTCCTTTTAAAGAAGACACCAATTATTTTGCTCCAAGTAAAAAGGAGTTTATGATGAATTTTAGGGTAGAAAATTTGGTGCAACTGCTAAAAGTATTAAAAGAAGAAGGAGTAACGATTGTTGGTAAAATTGAAGAATATGACTACGGCAAATTTGGATGGATACTAGATCCTGACGGTAACAAAATTGAGCTTTGGGAGCCTATTGATCAAGCATTCTTATAGAAAAAGCCAGCATAAAGCTGGCTTTCTTATTTTCTATTAAGCGGATTATGTTTAAGAAACAGGTTCTGGTTCTAATTTTGGGTCAGGACCATACTCATTATCACCCGAATCTCCTTCGGTTACATATAAGATTAATAACCAGATACCTCCAATAAAAGGAATTAGACCGACCAAAATCATCCAACCGCTTTTACCGGTGTCGTGTAATCTTCGAACAGCCACAGCTAGTCCTGGGACTAGAACAGCTAAAGCATATACTACATAAACTCCATAAAAAATTATGGTT
The DNA here is from genome assembly GCF_042434905.1 of Aquimarina besae. Lineage (NCBI taxonomy): Bacteria > Pseudomonadati > Bacteroidota > Flavobacteriia > Flavobacteriales > Flavobacteriaceae > Aquimarina > Aquimarina besae. The sequence goes on along the minus strand of NZ_CP170199.1, from coordinate 1,066,857 downwards.
AAGGCGTCTATTTCCATCGCTGCAAAAACACCAGCCAGAATTATAAGAGCCAGTGCTATCAAAAAGTTGAATAAGGTAAACATCCAATACTCTGTTCTACGTGCTCTTCCTTCGAAGTTTGCATAATTGTCTCTCAAGACTTTTAGGTACCAATTCATATTTAAAATTTAATAGTTAGTTTATTTAATGTTGAAACAAAAAATTTAAACTCCTTTTAAGCATACAAGTTTAAATATAAAGTCTCAATAGTTTTATACTCAAAATATTTTATGAGTTTTCATTGTCCAAAAAAAAACCTGTCAAGCTCTTAAGACTAACAGGTTTATTCATCGCGACTTGGGGAGGTTGCGATTCATTAACAACAAAAAATCACATAACAAAAATTAACTTTTTTGTTAAAACAAAAATACTTTTTTTGCTAAATACATACAGTTAGAAATCAATTCGATTGTAGGTTTAACTGATTTCTGTAGACGATTTATACGCTTTTTCATAATAGGGCAATGTGTGAGGGTTAAAATTTAAATTATTTATTTTAAAAGAGCACATTTTAATGTACTTCTTCATAGGGACTGCTAATATGCAAAATATTTTGTAAAACAACGTTTAAATACCATTAAAATCGACAAAATACTCAAAATTTTAACATTTAAAAACATTTAACTCGTATTTATGGGTTAAAGCAAAGGTTTAGGTAAGTTTGAAAAGCAAGAATAAAGTAGTGTTTTTCTTACAATTTTTGCTTTTGTAGTATATATAACAATAACGTAAGTTTTCTTGTTTTATTATTCGTTGAGGTTTATTTAATAATCGTGTACCTGTAAATAGAATTTGATGCTATTAATCCAAAACCATTTCCGGAACATTACCTTCGATTATCAGATTGCCTTCAGTTGCATTTTTTATATCCTCTACACTAACACCGGGAGCCCTTTCCAATAATTTAAATCCATCCTTGGTGATTTCAATAACCGCCAAATTAGTTACCACCTTCTTTACACAGTTTACACCTGTTAATGGTAAAGAACATCTTTTTAAGAGTTTTGATGCTCCTGCCCTATTCGTATGCATCATTGCTACAATAATATTTTCTGCGCTTGCCACAAGATCCATGGCGCCACCCATTCCCTTCACCATTTTGCCAGGAATTTTCCAGTTGGCAATATCTCCGTTCTCAGCTACTTCCATTGCTCCCAAAATAGTTAGGTCTACGTGCTTTCCCCTAATCATACCAAAACTCATCGCAGAATCAAAAAATGAAGCACCTGGCATCGTTGTTATCGTTTGCTTACCTGCATTAATAATATCAGCATCCTCTTCGCCCTCAAAAGGAAAAGGTCCCATACCCAGAACCCCATTTTCACTCTGAAACTCGACCTCTATTCCTTCGGGTATGTAATTGGCAACCAGTGTTGGAATTCCAATTCCAAGATTTACAAAATATCCGTCCTGTAGTTCTTTAGCTATTCGTCTTGCTATTCCGTTCTTATCAAGCATACTTTTTCTATCGTTTTATAAAATTGCCCTTCATATTGCAGCCTTTAATGTTGTGAACTGAATATGTACTAAGCTAAATTCTTGTAATAATTGTTATCTTTTTCTAACCGTACGCTGCTCAATTCTCTTTTCGTACTTTTCTCCTTGAAAAATTCGTTGTACAAAAATTCCGGGAATATGGATTTGATTTGGATCCAAGGTCCCTGCAGGCACCAATTCCTCTACTTCTGCCACAGTAATGGTTGCTGCCCCGCACATACAGGGATTAAAATTTCTTGCAGTTCCTTTAAAAATAAGATTTCCTGCTTCGTCGCCCTTCCAGGCTTTTACAAATGCGAAATCTGCTTTGAAGGCTTGCTCCAGTATATACATTTTTCCGTTGAACTCTCTGGTTTCTTTTCCTTCTGCAACCTCGGTACCATAACCGGCCGGCGTATAAAAAGCCGGAAAACCGCCTTGAGCAGCTCTGCAACGCTCAGCTAAAGTGCCTTGAGGAATAAGCTCAACTTCTAATTCTCCACTTAACATCTGACGTTCGAATTCATCATTCTCACCAACATAAGAAGAAACCATTTTTTTGATTTGCTTTTGCTGAAGTAAAAGCCCCAATCCGAAATCGTCCACACCGGCATTGTTAGAGATACAGGTAAGCCCTTTGATGTTTTTTTTTACTAATTCTGTAATAGCATTTTCTGGTATTCCACATAGCCCAAAACCTCCAAGCATAAAGGTCATATCATCTTTTACCCCTTCTGTAGCTTCAACAACTCCAGACACCGTTTTTCGAATCATAGTACTTAAATTTTAGCAGTCTAAAAGTACTAAAAAAATAGTACTAAAACGTTTGAATTCTTGGAGTTTTAGAAATTTTTAAATGATAATGAGATGGAAGATCAAAAACCTAATTCATCATCAACCTCATTGCTTTTTTCATCGACTTCGCAATTTAGTTGGATCGAAAGATTTTCTGGTTTATTAAATTCAGATGTTGAAACATTTAAGGTGGGATCTGTATAACATTTCTTCATGTACAAAGCCCAAATCGGAAGTGCCATGGTTGCACCTGAACCATTTGTTATGGATGCAAAACGTATCGATCTATTATCGCCTCCAACCCAAACTCCTGTGCATAGATTGGGCACCATCCCTACAAACCATCCATCACTTTGGTTTTGAGTGGTACCAGTTTTTCCAGCTATCGGATTTGTAAATTCATATGGATATCCGGTGACCACGTTTTTATAGGTATATTGATCAGAGACTTTGGTTCTCAATCTTTTTCCCGATCCTGTCTGCGTAACTCCTTCCATCAAATTGAGTGTTGCATACGCTGATTCTTCATTAATTACATCTCTTCGCTCAGGAAAATTATCATATATCAATGTTCCGTTTTTGTCTCTTATATGTGAAATTATAAAAGGTTTAATGTGTATTCCTTCATTAGCAAATGTACTATAGGCTCCTACCATTTCTGATAGTTTAAGATTTTCTGTTCCTAATGCAATAGAAGCCACTGTGTCTATGTCAGATTGAATTCCGAGTTTTTTAGCCAAATTGATAACAGGCTCAGGCCCTATTCTATCCATCAATCTAGCCGAAACCGTATTTACTGATGCCGCCAATGCATCTTTAAGTGTCAAAGATCCAATATAATTTCCATCAGTATTGGTTGGTGTCCAATCCTCTCCTGATACTCCATGTTTGCCAACAGGTATTGTTATTTTTGCTCTTGGTATTTTATAACACGGGGAATATTTTAATTGATCAATAGCTGTTGCATAAACAAATGGCTTAAACGTAGATCCTACTTGTCTTGTTCCTTGATTTACGTGATCATACTTAAAATATTTATAATCGATTCCTCCTACCCATGCTTTTATCTCTCCGGTTTGTGGCACCATAGACATCAGTCCTGTATGCAAAAACTTTTTATGATGTCTAATTGAGTCCCTAGGAGTCATAATAGTATCAACAACTCCGTTCCAAGAAAAAACTTTCATTTTTGTTTTTTTATCAAAAGAGTCTCGGATTTCTTTTTCGCTTTTACCTTTGTCAAGCATTTTCTTCCTTCGTGAAGAATTTTTAATCGCTTGGTTAATAATTCCTTCTATTTGCTCATCAGAGATTCCTCTAAATGGTGCTGTCTTATTACTATTTTCTTGTTTATCGAATTCTTTTTGAAGATTCTTCATGTGTTCAGAAACCGCTTCCTCGGCATATTTTTGCATACGAGAATCCACGGTAACATAAATTTTAAGACCATCCTTATAAATATCGTGGAATTCTAAATCCCCATCTTCATTTTTCCCCTTAGGGTTATTCTTAATCCAATCTTCTGCCCACTTTTTTACTTGCCACCTGAAATAGGTTGCATTACCTTCATTATACCCTTCCGCCTTATAGTTCAGTCTCAGAGGTAATTGTTGTAAACTGTCCTTTTCCTGAGTAGTTAAATATCCGTATTTCGCCATTTGCCCCAATACAGTATTTCTCCTCGCTGTTGCACTCTCCAATCGTGACCTTGGATTATATAGCGTTGCACTTTTGAGCATTCCTATTAAAACAGCTGCTTCTTCGATATTTAAATCGATAGGTTTTTTATTAAAATAAATTCGAGATGCAGATCCAATACCAATTGCTTGTCGTGCAAAGTCATATTTATTTAAATACATCACGATGATCTCATCCTTGGTATATTGCCTTTCTAAGCGCGCCGCAATAACCCATTCTCTAATCTTCTGAGTATATTTATCGAAGTTTTTGGACCTCAAGCCTATAAAAAGTAATCTGGCTAATTGTTGTGTGATTGTACTTGCTCCTCCTCTACTGCCCAGAGAGGCAAAAGCTCTCAATGTACCTCTGGCATCCACTCCAGAGTGTTCATAAAAACGAACGTCCTCTGTAGCTATGAGTGCATCTACTAAATGTGAAGGTAAATCTTCGTATACAATGGGAGTGCGGTTTTCATTAGGCCTAAAAATAGTTCCCAGTTGTACTCCATCCGATGATATAATCTGTGCAGCTAAATCATTTCTGGGATTTTCCAAATCCTCGAATGTAGGCATTTTTCCCAATGCGCCCCAGCCAGCTAAAAGAAATAAAAAGATTACAAAAAGAATACCTGTAATAAAAGTAATCCAGAAATACTTAACATATTTCTGTGTTTTACCATACACATCTTTTTCTTGTTTTCTCTCTTTAAAAAATGATGACTCCATTTTTGGCTTCGTGGATGATTACTAAAGACCAAACTCGTCTTCCTTTGGATCTTCCACTTTAATATTCTTCTTAAACTCTTTACAATCGACTTCTATCGTCAAATTCTCAGGTTTTTTGAAGGCATCTTTAGATACATCCAGTGTTTTATCGGCATAACATTTTTTCATATATAATGCCCATATGGGTAAAGCCATCGTAGCGCCCTGTCCGTACTTAACAGAACTAAAATGAGTAGCACGGTCATCACCACCGACCCAAACACCAGTACAGAGATTTGGAACAATTCCCATAAACCATCCGTCACTTTGATTTTGTGTTGTTCCTGTTTTTCCCGCTATTGGATTGGTAAATTCATAAGGATATCCTGTAACGACATTTTTATAATCATATCTCGTAGATGGTCCGGTTCTAAGCCGCAAACCAGATCCAGATTGCGTAACTCCTTCTAAAAGATTTAAGGTTACATAAGCAGCCTCTTTGCTTATTACATCTCTTGTTACTGGTTCGAACTGATATAGTGTAGTTCCATTTTTATCTTCAATACTGGTAATCATCACAGGTTTGTTATAAATACCTTCATTAGCAAAAGTACTATAGGCACCCACCATTTCGGACAATTTAAGATCTACAGAACCTAATGCAATCGAAGCAACTTCGATAACTTCGGATTCTACTCCTGATTTTTTTGCTAGCCTCACGATAGGTTCAGGACCAATTCGATCCATCAAACGTGCAGATATTGTATTTACGGACTTTGCGAGAGCCTCCTTAAGGCTTAAATAACCTGTATATTTCGCATCACTATTTTTTGGTGTCCAATCTTCCATCACACCGTGTGAACCAGCAGGAATTGTGATCTGTGACATAGGTAATGTATCACAAGGAGATAGTTTAAGCTGATCAATAGCAGTTGCATACACAAAAGGTTTGAACGTGGAGCCTACCTGTCTTGCTCCCTGATATACGTGATCGTATTGAAAATGTTTAATGTCAACACCACCAACCCACGCTTTTACCTGACCAGTTTGCGGTTCCATTGACATCATACCAGAACGTAGAAATCCTTTATAATATAAAATAGAATCTCTGGGGGTCATAATGGTATCGATATATCCTTTCCAAGAAAATATTTTCATCTCTGTTTTAACGTCAAAAGATTTCAGGATTTCCTTCTCACTTTTGCCTTGATCAAGCATTTTCTTCCTTCGAGCAGAACTTCTAATCGCTCTTTTAATAATACCATCAACCTCTTGTTGAGTTAAATCTCTAAACGGAGAAGTTTTATTCTTTTGCTCCTGCTTATCAAATTCTTTCTGCAGATTTGCCATATGCTCCTGTACCGCTTCTTCTGCATACTTTTGCATTCTCGAATCAATAGTTACATTAATCTGTAGCCCATCTCTATAAATATTATAGTACTCTATGTTTCCGTCTTCGTCTTTTCCCTTCGGATTTTTTTCTACCCAATCGCTCATCCAACTTCTTACATACTCTCTAAAATAAGTTGCTATACCATCAGAATGTCCTTCTGGTGCATAATCTAATTTTAAGGGCAATTGTTGCAAACTATCTTTCTCCTGAACAGTAATAAAATCATATTTAGCCATCTGTGACAATACCACATCACGCCTGTTTTTAACTAACTCAGGTCTTCTTAAAGGATTGAAAAGTGAAGAATTCTTTAACATCCCAACCAGTACAGCTGCCTCTTCTTTTTTAAGATCTTTTGGGGTTTTATTAAAATAAATACGTGAAGCAGAACTGACACCAATCGCCTGATTCAGAAAATCGTACTTATTTAAGTACATCGCCATAATTTCATCTTTGGTATACTGCCTTTCTAAACGAGCTGCAATTACCCATTCCTTAATTTTTTGGGTATAGCGCTGCCAACCTCGAGATCTTTTTCCTGTAAAGAGAAGTTTTGCTAATTGTTGTGTAATGGTACTTGCTCCTCCTTTTTTACCTAAAAAGGCAAAGGCTCGTATTGTCCCTCTGGCATCTATCCCCGAGTGTTCATAATAGCGTACATCCTCTGTTGCTACCAGTGCATTTACGAGATCGGGAGATAAATCTTCATAATTAACAGGAGTTCTATTCTCTTTAAAAAACGTCCCAATTTGTTTTCCATCAGAAGAAATAATCTGAGTTGCTAAATCATTTTGTGGATTTTCTAATTCATCAAACCCAGGCATTTCGCCAAAAGTTCCCCAGCTTGCCAGTAAAAATAATAAGATCACCATAAGCACTCCTATGGCGAAAGTGATCCAAAACCATTTAATATATTTGACAACATTAATCTGTGGGGTATTTGATGTTTTTCTGGTTGATTTTGGTGTTGCTTTAGCCATATTATTGAGGGTTTTCTGCAAATTCTATTCTAAAACCTATATCGGTAATTCCTTCTAAAGAGTTGATTCCAAATGTCTCGCCATTTTTTCTCATTGCATGTTGAAGTGTTACTTTATATGCTCCTTTTTCTGAAAAAACTACATTTTCTTTATACCAAAGTTTACTTTCTTTCAGGTCTGTAAAACCGGTACCCAACCATTCTCCATTTGGTTTTGCCATTTCATATTCCAAAGTATCTGTAATGATCTTTCCATTAGGAAATTCCATCTCACTAATCAAAAATAAATTACTAAACTTATAATCATTGGTATTTCTTATATTTATGAAAAGATGATATTGTTGTAGAGAATCCAGTTCTGGTAAGACAAAACTAATTTTTTCATCTTTTTCCCAAGAATCAGACACCGTTTTATACTCGTCAAAAACCCGTGTATCATCACAAGAAACAAGACCAATTATCAGAAAAAGTATTGAAAAAAACCTAAGATTTATCATTATTCTTACGCTGCTGCGGTTTACGCTTTCTATTGCGTTGATTTTGTTTTCTATTTGTGTTTTTGTTTTCTTGATTACCTTCTTTCGATTTTTGTGGAGTAGGTTTTTGTTTCTCTACTGCTACTTTCTTCTTATTTACATTTCGATTTTTATTCCTTCTCCTTTTACTCCTTTTAGGTTGATCAAATCGTGTTAAACTATCCTGTCCTACAACGTTTTCAAAATCTACTTTAGTATCTTCGATAAGCTCTGATGCAAACTCTTCTAGACTTGGTACTTTTTCTTTCTTTTTATTAGCCTCTATGATCTCATTTGCGTGATCTGCTGATATCTTGTGCCAATTCATCCACTCTCCTTCATAGGCATACCATAAATATCCTTTGAAAATATCAATTTTCTGGCATACTGCTATCCCTTTTTCGGTTTGGAGTTTAATCTCAGTTTTTGGAAACTCTTTTAAAGCATCTATATAAGCATCTAGCTCGTAATTAAGGCAACATTTAAGTTTTCCACATTGCCCGGCTAGTTTTTGAGGATTCAAGGATAATTGTTGATATCTCGCTGCGCTTGTATTTACAGATCTAAAATCTGTAAGCCAGGTAGAACAACACAGCTCTCGTCCACAAGAACCAATACCACCTAATCGAGCAGCTTCCTGACGAAAACCTATCTGACGCATTTCTATTCTAGTGCCAAATTCCTGTGCAAACTCTTTGATCAATTGTCTGAAATCTACACGTTCTTCTGCTGTATAATAAAAAGTACATTTTGAACCATCTCCCTGAAACTCGATATCAGAGATTTTCATTTGTAACTTTAATCGAATAGCAATTTCTCTTGATCGCACTTGTATAGCTTGCTCGCGATCTCTGGCTTTTTGCCAAATATCAATATCTTTCTGAGAAGCCTTTCGATACACTTTTCTGACATCCTCACTATCAATATCTACCTTTTTCTTTTTCATTTGGATACGAACCAATTCTCCCGTTAAGGATACAATACCTACATCGTGGCCTGGTGAAGCTTCAGTAGCCACAATATCTCCGATGCTTAAAGATAGATTTTCTGTATTCTTGAAAAAGCTTTTTCGCCCGTTTTTAAAGCGAACTTCTACACAATGAAAAGGTGCTACACCACTAGGTAGTGACATATTTGATAACCAATCAAAAACGGTTAATTTATTACAACCATCTGTACCGCACGTACCATTATTCTTACACCCTTTTGGTTGTCCGTCTTTCCCGGAGGAACAACTACTACACCCCATATGCTCTTACTATATTGAAATTTGCCTGTGATTAAAAACACAGCAAATATGATTCTTACTTGGATCAAATACTTTCGCATTTGATATCTTAATCGATAAAGATACTATGATTTCTTTTAAAACCATAGCATCTAAATCATTTTAGCATTACTGCTTATATTTTAGCACTTCAGAACGACCTTTCTTAAAAATTTTATTACTATTTCCTTTACCTTTTCTTAATGCTTTCTGTTCTTCATAAGGGAGACTATTAATTTCTTTACATTCTGTAGAGCAACAATTATCCATAGCAGTGGCACAAGCTTCACATTGAATAAACAATAAATGACACGCTTCATTTTCGCAATTTACATGTGTATCACAAGGGTTTCCACACTGGTGGCAATTAGAAATAACGTCATCAGAGATTCTTTCTGATCTTCGATGATCAAAAACAAAGTTTTTCCCCAGGTATTTGTTTTCCAGTCCCTTTTCTTCAACTTGCCTGGCATATTCTATGATGCCACCTTCTAACTGAAATACATTTTTAAAACCTTTGTGTTTATAGTACGCACTTGCTTTTTCGCATCGGATTCCACCAGTACAATACATCACCAGTTTTTTATCTTCTTTATGATCTTTTAAATCCTCTTCAATAATATCCAAAGAATCTCTAAATGTATCCACATCCGGTGTTATGGCTCCCTTAAAGTGGCCTATCTCACTCTCATAGTGATTACGCATATCCACCAATACGGTATCAGGATCTTCAATCAATTGATTAAACTTCTCTGCATCAACGTGAACTCCTTTATTGGTTACATCAAAAGTTTCATCATTTAAACCATCAGCCACAATTTTTTTCCTGATTTTAACTTTCAGTTTCAGAAATGATTTTATGTCTTGCTCTCTAGCAATATTTAATCGTACATCCTCCAGAAAAGAAATACTGTCTAAATGCTTTTTGAATGCTTCAAAATTTGGTGCTGGAACAGACAATTGAGCATTGATACCTTCATTAGCTACATAAATTCGGCCAAGAACGTCTAGTTCGTTCCAATGTATAAAAAGATGATTTCTAAAAATTTCGGTATTTCCGATATGTGCATATTTATAAAAGGAGAGCGTAAGACGTTCGGTACCGGCTTCGTCGATAAGAGCAGCTCTCTCTTTTGCACTTAATGTATTGTACAGTTGCATGCTATACTAATGTTTTTAAGTTAAAAAAAGAAATTATTTAATTTTTGCAAAAGTACAAATAGCCTATTTAATAAACTAATTGATTATTGAATGCGTAAAACTATTACTACATCATAAGAAAAATGAAATCAAGAATTATTTAATTTTTTTGAAAAATGTGGGTAACAAAAATAATCATTTGGTAACAACACAATTATTAAACATAAAATAAATAGAATCATGATTAAAAAAATTCAAAACTTAAACAAGGTAAAACAGATTCAAAGAAATGAACAAAAAAATATTACTGGAGGTAAATTACCATTAGGAGGAAAAGTAGCTGTTTGGTGCAGGTGTTCAGATGGAAAATCTTGGTACGTAGGGTCAGCAAGTGTGAACAATCACGCTGCAATACAGAGTCTGGGAGATCAATGCACTGCAGATGGTGGAAATGCTTGGGCAGAGGAATTCTAAATTATAATCCTATTACAATTGAAACTAAAAAAAATGCCTTGAAAACCACTTCAAGGCATTTTTTGGGCTAATTCGTTATTTAATTAATTTACTTAATCTAAACGACTAATCTTTAAATAACGAAGCTAGCCACCATCAACTATACAATTACTAATTGCAGTAATTGTATATCCATCAAGGTTGTGTCTTACGACTCTTTTAAGAAACTTCATCTACATCCTCCTTCCTCACAGTTTGTTCTAGTTTTGCTTTTTAAGTAGATGCGGGATGATAAAAAAGGTTGCGTTATGATTTTTAAAAAAATATTACCGTTTTTGACAGTCACTAGTCATTGTTAATAAATTAGTTGGATAAGTATAATTTTTGAAACGGGTATGCAAAAAACTTGTAGTATTTTAGCGAAAATCAATTACAAAAGAAAGTGAGCGCATGAGTACTGAAAAAGAAAAAGATGCAAAACTAAAAGCGTTAAAACTAACTTTAGACAAGCTAGATAAATCCTACGGAAAAGGAACCGTGATGAGGATGGGTGATTCTGCAGTTCAGGAAGTAGAAGTAATATCTACCGGATCGCTTGGATTAGATTTGGCGCTTGGTGTAGGAGGATATCCAAGAGGTAGAGTAATCGAGATTTTTGGTCCGGAATCTTCGGGTAAAACAACACTTACAATTCACGCAATTGCTCAAGCACAAAAATCTGGTGGAATTGCTGCTTTTATAGATGCAGAGCACGCCTTTGATCGTTTTTATGCAGAAAAATTAGGTGTGGATATAGATAATCTTATTATTTCTCAACCTGATAACGGGGAACAAGCATTAGAAATTGCCGATAACTTAATCCGATCAGGAGCAATTGATATTATTGTTATTGACTCTGTAGCTGCCTTAACTCCAAAAAGTGAGATTGAAGGAGAAATGGGAGATTCTAAGATGGGACTACACGCCCGATTGATGTCTCAGGCATTGAGAAAATTAACCAGTTCTATTAGTAAAACAAATTGTACTGTAATCTTTATCAACCAGCTGCGTGAAAAAATAGGAGTTATGTTTGGTAATCCGGAAACTACCACTGGTGGTAATGCACTTAAGTTTTACGCTTCTGTTCGTTTAGATATCAGAAGATCTACCCAGATAAAAGATAGTAATAGCGAAGTACAAGGAAATAAAACACGTGTAAAAGTTGTTAAAAATAAGGTTGCACCACCATTCAGAACAGCAGAGTTTGACATTATGTACGGAATGGGTATATCCAAAACCGGTGAGATTATAGACATTGGCGTGGATTATGAAATCATTAAAAAGAGCGGTTCTTGGTTTAGTTATCAGGACACAAAATTAGGTCAGGGACGAGATGCCGTAAAAGCATTACTCAATGACAATCCGGAACTAATGGAGGAACTCGAAGAGAAAATAAAAGAAGCCATAAAGATTGTTAATGAATAATCTATCCTTCTTGTTGAAATATTAAAATCCCGAGCCTTCGGGATTTTTTTATATCTTATATTGTTAATTATTAATAGTAAAATATAAGAACCTCTTAAGCAATTTTCAGGAATCAAAAAATTATTCAGTAACAACGCAACCAACTCAACATAGCCGCATCTAAATAGTACAATTTGGTATGTAGAACCCCAAAAGTTATGAATATGAAAAAGATACAAATAATTGCATTGATTATTTTGACCTGTTGTTTGTCAAGTTGCTTGAATGACGATAATGATGGCATTATTTTCTCTTATGAGTTGGTGCCAATCGAAGAAGTAGATATTCCGGATCAGTTTATTAGAGGAGAAACCTATGAAATTACGGTCTCCTATTTTAGACCATCTGATTGCCATTCTTTTAGTGGATTTGATTACGACAGGCTTGCTAATGAACGTACGGTTTCTGTGGTCAATGTGGTAGTCAATGATCGTGAATGTGAAGATCTTGCTCAAACTGATTTAATCGATGCATCACTGAACTTTTTAGTTGGAATAGAAGAATCATATGTCTTTAGATTTTGGCAAGGAAGAAATGATCAAGGCGAAAATCAATTTCTGATCCGAGAAGTCCCTGTTGTAGATTAAAGCCTCAGTTGTACTATATTAACCAAAACAAAAACTGTTCGTGAGTTTAGACCAACTCATAAAAAAATGTAAAAAACAAGATGCTAAGGCACAGGAACAACTGTATAGGCTATATGGTAGTAAGTTATTTTCTATCTGTCTGAAGTATTCTTACAACTACGCAAGTGCAGAAGACACCTTGCAGGATGCCTTTATTACAATTTTTGATAAAATAGAGCAGTACAAAAACAAGGGCTCTTTTGAAGGATGGATGAAACGAATCACCATCAATACCGCTTTACAAAAATATCGCAAACAAAAAGTTTTCGAAATTATTGGTGAGGAACAGATAGAAGAGGTAGAAGTAGAAGTGGATGAAGATAATGTATCGTTAGATTATCTTTTACAAATTATTCAGCAGTTACCGGACCGATATCGATTGGTTTTTAATCTTTATGTATTAGATGGTTATTCTCATAAAGAAATTGCCGGAATGTTAGATATTTCTACAGGTACTTCAAAATCAAATTTGGCACGAGCCAGAAAAATTTTAAAAGAAAAAATAGAAACCAATCAAGAACATCACGTTCAGTCAATTGAAGGATGAATATGAGTGATAAAAAAAATATAGATAGACTGTTTCAGGAGAAATTCAAAAATTTTGAAGTTACTCCTGATGATGCTGTCTGGAAAAAAATTCAGGCACGAAAAAATAAGGATCGCAAACGAGTAATACTTTTACCTTTTTGGTACCGCGTTGCTGGAGTTGCCGCATTAATTGCTGTAATCTTATCTGTAGGCTCAGTCCTATTAACAGACAATACCAAAATTGATACTATTGTAGTTAATGAAAAAGAAGAAGACATAACTCCTAAATTAGATCAAAAGAAAAGAGATAATCGTTCGCAAGATGTATTTGTAGATACACCAGAACGTAAAGAAGCTGATTATACAGATGGAACTTCAAAAAGCTCGAATGCAAATAATGAGGCCGTCACTAATAATTCACTAAAGACAAATGATAAAAAAGATACTTCTTTAGATACTAAAATAAATAATAAGAGTTCATTCCCAAAAGCAAATAATGATGCACTAATAACTCAAAACACAAACAAGAAAGAAATTCAAGACACTTCGCCTAGAGAAAAAAATGCAGTTATCGTTGGATCAGATGATAAGAGAAAGGATGAAATAATCCTTGATCGACAAATGGATGTCGCAAGAACCGTAACTGACAAACAAAATCCAAAAACGGTAGATGATACTACTAGAACAGCACAAATTACCACAGGAATAGCAACAAATAACACTTTTGCCAATAAGGAATCAACAGACATAATTGAAGACACCAGTGAATATCTACAAGATCCAGACGAAGATCCAAATAAAGGCAAAGAGTTCATAGCAAATAATACAAAAGACGCCAGTACCGAAACTAAAAAAGAAGTTTCTGACCAAATTACTGATCAATATCCAGATGACGGCAAGAAATCAATTTTTGATGCGATCAAAGAAAAAGAAGAAAGGGAAGCTATAGCAGAGGAGACAAACGAAGGAAAAAAATGGAATATTTCTCCTAATGTTGCTCCGGTATACTATGATTCATTTGGAGGATCTTCTATTGATCCTCAATTCTCTGATAATAACAAGCAAGGAGAAGTCAACCTCAGTTATGGTATTCAAGTAGCATATGCTATTAATAAACGACTCATCGTGCGATCAGGCATCAACAAAGTAGATGTAGGTTACAATACAGAAGACGTAGGATTCGGAATTTCATCTGTTACCAGAGGAGAAAATAGTTTTACAAATACCCAAAGTATTATTGTATCAGATTATCAAAGTGCGACAGCGAATTTTGCTCCGGCACCGGTAGACATTAACGATGAAATTTTGGTGAAATCTCAAAACCCAGGATTGCTCAATCATAGTATTGGATATATTGAGGTGCCATTAGAGCTTAAGTATGCACTGACCGATTCTAAAATTGGAATTCACATGATAGGCGGAATAAGTACTTTATTTCTAGAAGATGATGAAGTATCTATCATTGCAGGAAGTTTTAGGAATGATAATGTTGCAAGGGATCAAACGGTTAATGATGTAAGCTTTAGTGGAAATGTTGGTATAGGTTTTGATTATAAACTTTCAGATCAATTTAAGATCAATATGGAGCCTATCTTCAAATATCAATTCAATGGATTTAGGGATAGCGCACAAGATTTTAGACCTTACTATTTCGGCATATATACCGGTGTAAGTTTTAAGTTTTAATACAACGAAAAAGAAAAGTAACTATATGTGTTTTAGATTATTTTAGTTGGTTAGGTTGAATTATTGCTCTAGGGAAGCAATGATGACAAAGCTGTTTCTGGGGAGGAACAGCTTTTGTTTTTTCTTAAACCACTTTCAAATTAAAATTTACCCGATTGAAGCTTATCCAATATAACTTTATGAGTAGATGCTTTTAGTTCTTTTTTATTTTCCTGAGTAAACCCTTTAGTTGGAATTTCTTTATGAATAAAAGCCCTCATTTTTCCGGGGCTTCCACTAAAAAATGTGTATGAAAATCGTTTCTTATTATCAAGAAAAGTTAATGGGAGTATCGATATTTGATGATCGATTGCTAATCTAAAAGCTCCATCCTTAAACTCATCCAAAATGATAGATTCATCTTCTGGCACACCACCTTCAGGAAAAATGCAAATACTTGTGCCGTCGTGTAGCCTGGCTTGTGCCCTGTCAAAAACTTCTTTCCTGCTTTTTTGGCTATTTCTATCCACCAAAATACAAGTTCGTTTATAGAAAAAACCAAAGATCGGAATCTTTGTTAATTCTTTTTTACCGACAAAAACAAAAGGGTTTTTGACACAATAAAGCATCAGCATAATGTCTGCCATAGAAGTATGATTGGCTACAAACATGTAACTCTTATGTATATCTAGATCAGCTTCTTTTTTTACTCGTGGAACAAAACCTGTACCGTACAATACGATTTTAGCCCAAAATCTGGCTACTTTAAAAAACTGTGCATACCATTGCTCTCTGGAAGTAAGAATTAATAATACAGGAAACATCATAATAATGGGAATTCCCATCATTATATAAAACCAAATTCTCCAAAGAAGAATTAATATGTATCTAAGGATAAACATAGCCGCAAAAATACGCAATTGCTTTGAGCTATGTGAACAAAAAAATTACCTTTGCGACAAACTATAAAATTACTATGGCAAGAATTCTAACAGGGGTCCAAAGTACTGGAACGCCTCATTTGGGAAACTTATTAGGAGCAATCATCCCTGCGATTCATATGGCTAATGAACCAGAGAACGATTCTTTTTTATTTATTGCAGATATGCATTCTTTAACACAAATTAAAGATGCTAAAACATTAAGAGAGAACACCTACTCTACTGCCGCCACTTGGCTTGCTTTTGGTTTAAACATAGAAAAAACGGTTTTTTACAGACAGAGCGATGTACCGCAAGTAACAGAATTGGCTTGGTATCTTAATTGCTTTTTCCCTTATAAGAGACTAACCCTGGCACATTCATTTAAGGACAAAGCAGATCGGTTAGAAGATGTCAATGCTGGATTATTTACCTATCCTATGTTAATGGCTGCAGATATCTTGCTATATGATGCAGAAATTGTTCCTGTAGGAAAAGACCAGGAACAACATTTAGAATTTACCCGAGATGTCGCAGAAAGAATACACAATAAAGTGGGAGAAGTATTT
This sequence comes from Aquimarina besae, assembly GCF_042434905.1. Classification (NCBI taxonomy): domain Bacteria; kingdom Pseudomonadati; phylum Bacteroidota; class Flavobacteriia; order Flavobacteriales; family Flavobacteriaceae; genus Aquimarina; species Aquimarina besae. The sequence goes on along the minus strand of NZ_CP170199.1, from coordinate 1,050,605 downwards.
GTGTTGCCAAAAGCGCAATTTCGTTCAGAAACTATGCACGTACCCGGAACTGATGGTTCTAAAATGAGTAAATCTAAAGGGAATACTATTAATTTATTTTTACCGGATAAAAAGTTACGCAAAACGATTATGGGTATCCAGACAGATAGTACCCCGTTAGAAGAGCCTAAAAATCCAGATACTTGTAATGTATTTGCCTTGTATCAGTTGGTCGCAACCGAAAATGAAATATCTGAGATGAGAGCAAATTATCAAGGAGGAAACTACGGTTATGGTCACGCAAAACAAGCTCTATATGAGCTCTTAATAAATAAATTCTCTGAAGAACGGTCGCGCTATAATTACTATATGGAAAATCTGGAAGAAGTAGATAAAGCACTAGCCATAGGTGCTAAGAAAGCATCTGAGGTTGCGTCTAAAGTCCTTTCAAGAGTACGTGAAAAAATTGGGTACTAACCACTGTTTTTCAATGAATATAACAGACTAAAAGAGTCTAATTATCGGTAGCGTCATCAAAAATAGCTCTTAACTTATCAAGAAATCTTCATATGCTGAAGTGCTAATGAATAGAATCACCCTTGTAAATTTTCATTTCTAATAATGAATATTGTTCTGAAACTTTAATAGGATCATTATTGGTTTTACTCTTAAGGTGTTTATTGAAAAAGGCTAAAAGTACTTCATTTGTGATTTTTAGACCTAGTTTGGGATCTATACTGCCAGTTCCGGCTAGCGATCGCATTGGAATCATTAAAGGTATATCCATAAAATTGGAATGGCCGGATGTAAGTAATTTACCTTCGTAGAAATAATCAGTGCTCTTATTAATATACGTATGAGCATTAATATTTTCGTGCTCTTCTGGCCAATCGGAAGAAAGTAAAAGAAATGGCTTTTGAAATGTAGCGTCCATCATTTCTCCCCACTGGATTCCATCGATATTTGCGGCTACCTTGATCCTATCATCCTTTAAGGCAGTTTGACCCGCTGCTCCCCCTCCTCTAGAATGGCCAAAGACTCCTATCCTATCCAAATCGATGTGGTCTTTAAAAAAAGCATCTGTATTCATAGATTTCAGCTGATCTATTACGGATATCAAATCTTTGGACCACCTTTCTACGATATGAGTTACAAAATAATCTTTAGAAGCTTCTCTAATAATTTTATGTCCGTTGTCAAAAGAAATACTATCTGAAAATGCATTTTTAATAGCCATAATATGTTCTATAGATGATACCTCTTCTTGATATTGATACTCATAATCGAAAAATTTCATAGTACCATCTGGAAATGACGTTCCTAAGCTCTCATATGTATGTGATACGTTTGCAACTATGTATCCGTGGCTTGCAATCTCTGTTAACATTGCATAATATCCTGTTGATATTGAGCCGTAACCAGGAGAAAAAATTAGAACAGGGAATGCACCGTTTGAAATAGCTGCCTCTTGATACACATTTGTTTTAATACGATCTAAATAGTTTATGGTAAAAGAAGGTAAAATACCCATACTATATTTATTAATAAAACCAAGTCGATTTGCTTGATCTACATATGGTTCTCTTTTCTCCTCTGAGATTTTATCCGTAGGATACCACATTTTTACCATTAATTCCCTTTTATCTAATGGATCTGTTGTAATTACTTCATCTCGGTTTGTTTTAATATCAATCCATTTACTACCTACGTGATACGTGCCAGTAGGTTCTGGTAATGAAAAAATTGGTAGAAAAAGTGGCAAAAACCACGCTACAGATAGAATTACCAAAAACGATATATAACCAAATGCCCGGGAAAAAGTGAGTTTTGGAACTTTAACCACCCGAATACGTTGGACTCTATAGATTAAAAGAAAAATTAGCGCGTATGCCGGAATCATTTGCCAACGCCAATTATCTATTAAAATATGTAATAGAAATAATAGTAAAAGAAAATATGGTATATATTTCTTTCGTATCTTTTTAATCAGTGGCCTTTTAATAAAAGGTATAATTGTGACTGTAAATAGCAAAAACATTTCGAAAGTTGTCATTTCTTTTAAGAATCAAGGTTTTACTGCAATATTCTTAATTTACTTATACTATTCTTTTTTAAGCGACAGACAACGATTTTTAAAGGCTTTTCTCCTCTTTTAACGCTTTGATATCAGTTGTAATTATAATTAAAACTTAATTTTAAAACTAAAAAAATAGTTCAAACTAAAAAAATAGTTTATATTAGCAAACTCAAACTCAAACTAAAATTTTAGTTTGAGTTTTTAAACTTACTATATGAAACAGTTGACCAAAGCAGAAGAAGATATTATGAAAATTCTCTGGAACCTAGAGGAAGGCAGTGTGGTTTCCATCCTTGAACAATTGCCAGAACCTAAACCGGCATACAACACAGTTTCTACTATTGTAAGAATATTAGAAGATAAAGGCTTTGTCAACTACAGGAAAGAAGGAAGAATTCATATTTATATACCGCTAGTTAAAAAATCAGAGTATAGTAATCAAAGTATCAACAAATTGATTGATGGTTATTTTCAAGGATCTTTTAAGAGTATGGTTTCTTTTTTTATGAAGAAAAACGACATCAGTATTGCGGAAATGGAAGCAGCCATGAAAGAAATAAATAAAGAAGAAGAATAATATGATCCATTATATACTACAAATCATAGGGTTTCAATTACTTTTTTTAGTAACCTATGATCTATTCTTCAAAAAGGAAACATTTTTTAACTGGAATAGAGCGTATCTTCTCATCACCCCTATTCTAAGTTTCTTGCTTCCTATGATTCGATTAGATATTATACGACATAATATACCCTCTGAATATAACATACAATTACCTGAAGTATTGATTACAAATTCTCCTATGCAGGTACATCTTTTACCCGAAGTTGTAATAGGGTCCGAAAATAGTATATCTAATTATATTTCTTTGATCCCAATTTTTGGGTATTTATGGTATATCGGAATTACAATCAGCTTCATTTTATTTTTTTATAAAGTTTTTAAAATCATTAAGTTAAAAAGGTCTGGAAACAAGATAAATACAAAAAACATTACGCTGGTTTTCCTACCTAACACCACTACTGCATTTTCGTTTTTCAACACCATTTATATTGGCAGCAATCTTTCGGAACTAAAAAAGACCAACGTTCTACTTCACGAAAAAATCCATGTAAGAGAATACCATTCTATTGACCTTATTTTCTTTGAAATCTTACGAATTATATTTTGGTTTAACCCTTTGATCTACATATATCAAAACAGAATGGCAATGTTGCAGGAATATATCGCTGATGCAAAAGCAATCGCAGAGACCAGCAAAAAAGAATATTATCAGGACCTGCTATCCCAGGTTTTCCAGACGGAGAAAATTTCATTTATTAATACATTTTTTAATCATTCATTAATCAAAAATCGACTAGTTATGTTACAAAAATCAAAATCAAAGAAAATCTTTCAATTAAAATATTTATTATTAATACCTGTGGTGTGTATAATGTTAGTATACACTTCTTGTACTGAAGATGCTAATGCGCAGTTAGCTAATAGCTCAGATAATGTATCAAAATCTGAAAGTTTAATCCTGCGTAACATTTCTGTATTAAAGGAATCTATTGCCGCAAAAGGAGAAATGACAGAAGAAGAAAGAAAAGCACTAAAAGGCTTACTATTATTAACCACAGAAAACGGTTTTTCTGAACCTTTTTTCAAAGATGTAGTGGAATATGCTGAAATTCCTTTTGGAGTTATCGAAAAAGTCCCTGTATATCCGGGTTGCGAAAACCTATCTCCAGTGGAGGCAAAAAAATGTTTTTCTAAAAATGTTAATCAGTTAGTAGGAAGTAAATTCAACACTGAAGTAGGAAAAGAATCTGGCCTTACCGGACGTCAAAAAATTCTTGTAAAATTCAAGATAGACAATCAAGGTAATGTTGTAGATGTTGCAGCAAGAGGCTCGTTACCAGAATTAGAAACCGAAGCAATACGCGTGATTAACCAATTACCCAAAATGATACCAGGAGTACAAGATGGAGTCAATGTTGGGGTGATGTATTCTCTACCTATCATTTTTGAGATAAAAGAATAAACATAAATCTTTAAATTCAAGATAAAAGGCTGGCAGAGTTCTGAAACTCCGCCAGCCTTTTCTATTCGCCAACATCTATTTGTCTACTGTCGTTCAAATCCTTTTTCTACAGAAAGTATAGCATTAAATGTTCCGTTTTCCCTATTAATTATAACAGGATATTTACCAGCTTTAACGATGTTTCCATGAAGACCAAGCTCTTTAGAAGTCTCTGCATCTAGAATAAGATCTTCTTCCAGCTGAAATGTATTATCTCTTAAGAAGCCTTCATCTTGATAAAACTGTAATCCTGCAATACCTTCATTGAGCGCAAAAGGAAATACATTTTCTCTCGGATCTATTTCCAGCTCTAGTTTATCTCTAAAGGAAATAAATTCTTTAGGATCAAGCTTTTCATAAATGATCCATGGATCGAATATTTCTATCCAGCAAGGAACAAAATAACAAGGGTCATAAATTAATTCTGGTATACATATTTTATATATATCACATATTCCGGGAAATTGTCTATAACATTTCCCTCCAAACTTCAGACCTGGTCTTACAAAATAAAAACATCGCCCCCAATGAGCTTTTCCAGTAGCTTCGTCGATGCTACTATTATCCAATTCCAAAGATTCTTCTACAATAGTATTATCTACCGTCTCTTGATCACATGCACAGAAAACACCAAGTGTCAATACTGCAGCAAAAAAAATTACTTTTTTCATATTATTTAGGTTTTAAGATTAAAAAATCCCCATCACAATTGGTCGTTGGCATTCCAATCGTTATGGGGATATATGTTGTAACAACTCTTTAATTCCAATTATTCTAAGAAGCTGTCTTTTTATAATAAATTAAAGTCGGGAAAATATGATGCTAAAGTACTGTGTATATAAACCTAAGTCACGGGGCTAACACCTGTTTTTGGTCAGGTTATTTGACTAAATTATGTTAAAAAAGTAAGTTACGAAACTAATACTCCTCGTTGTTGCATCACTGGTAAATCACGAAAAGCCTTTTCGTTAATCGTATTTTTTCTGAAAAGATATTTCTTATCATATAGCTTTCCTTCAGAGAAGAAAGTAACAGAGAATTCATTATTCATAACAAACAATTCTTCCTGAATCATTTCGATTTTAGCAGATGATTTGGCATTAACAGTTCCTATACCGTGTCTAAGCAGAGAAGTCTTTCTTTCGGTATCAAACCCTTTGGTAACTACCATAACCATCTCTATGGGTGTTTCTTGATCATTAATGATATAAGAATTCCAATCATATCCTCCAAACTCTTCATTCCATTCTTTCAAAACGGCGATGTAGACATTTTTTACAATGGGTATTTCTATATCCTTTTTCAATTATAGTGCAGACTTAAATTGTTCCAGAAAACGCACATCATTTTCACTTAACATACGTATATCTGAGATACCATATAATAACAACGCTATTCGGTCAATTCCCATTCCAAACGCAAATCCGCTATATACCGTGGGATCGATATTACAATTTTTTAGAACGTTAGGATCAACCATTCCACAACCCATAATTTCTAACCAACCCGTTCCCTTGGTCATTTTATAATCGGTTTCTGTTTCTAATCCCCAATATACATCTACCTCAGCACTTGGCTCTGTAAATGGAAAATAAGAGGGTCGTAACCTGATCTTAGACTTACCAAACATTTCTGTAGTAAAATATTGCAATGTTTGCTTTAGATCAGCGAATGAAACATCTTTATCAATATACAATCCTTCTACCTGATGAAAGAAACAATGAGATCTGGCTGATATAGCTTCATTACGATACACCCTACCAGGAGAAATCGTTCTGATTGGTGGCTTATTCTCTTCCATATATCGTACCTGAACGGAAGAGGTATGAGTTCTAAGCAAAATATCCGGATCCGTCTGAATAAAAAAAGTATCCTGCATATCACGCGCCGGATGGTATTCTGGCAAGTTTAATGCTGTAAAATTGTGCCAATCGTCTTCAATCTCCGGACCTTCACTGACATTAAAACCTATTCTAGAGAATATATCTATAATTTGATTTTTTACCAAAGAAATAGGATGGCGAGAACCTAAAGCAATTGGTTCTGCCGGTCGAGTTAAATCTCCATATGCTCCTTTATCTTCTTCTTTAGATTCTAGTTCATCTTTTAACGAGTCAACTTTTTCCTTTACTTTATTTTGAAGATTATTTATAGTTTGACCAAATTCTTTCTTCTGATCATTTGCTATGTTTTTGAATTCCTCAAAATAATCTCTAATAATTCCTTTACGGCCTAAAAACTTAATTCTGAATGCTTCAACTTCTTCTTTAGTCTTAGCAGAGAAATCCTCAACTTCTGAGATATATTCTTTAATCTTATCGATCATGATCTTTTTCTTAATAGAGGGCAAATTTAAGATTTGTACTTCAAAAATGTAGTATTATCACCATAAAATGTATCTTTTTCGGAAAAATCATCCTTCTTGAAGGATTTTGCTTTCTTTTAGGTTATCTCTATACACATATAACATCAAAAAGAAAACAGATATTCCGCCGCAAACATGCCATAACCAATGCGTACCCATATAAAAAATATCTGTTTTCCAGAACGTATCAGCACTTCTAAAGCTTATGGCTATTGTAAAGAACAAAAAAGCCAGAATAATCATTTCTTTATATCTTCCGTTTGTCTTAATCAGATACAAAATAATAGGAAGCAATACCGTTATTGCCGTAATCACATATCCTAGTGATATTCTCAAAGCCATAGGAATAGGCAACATACGCACCGCAAATGAAACACCAAAAATTAAGATAAAAGCTAACAACCTTTTTTTCCAATCTTTATATAGTTTAAAAATGAAATAAAAAACAGCCGACATACATAAAATCATAATCGGTACCCAATCCATAAACAACCATATTTGATGACTTCTGGTACCGTGAAACATGGTTCCTCCGATAAATCCAATAGTGAGAATAGGCAAGCTGAGCGCTATAAATAAATGTTGCTTGGGAAGTCTATATACACGAATTGAGAAATATATAATGATGATTAAGAAAACAAGGTTGCTAATTGTATTGAAAGGCTCTACCGGCAACCTACCCATTATCGTTTCCTGATATATTGGACCGGTGTCATTAGGAATATTAAAATCATTAATCATTTTTGTAAGCATTTCTTTTTGTTTTAAAGGTAAGGAAATGACCAAAATTGTGATGCTTATCGGTAGTGATTTCTAAACTCAAACAAATAATAATACCTTTATAATCAGATAGGTACATGTTTTAATATTCTTTTAAGAAAAAAAAGTCGAACGTACGTTAAAGCTCGTTAAAAACTTTGACAAACCAGAAGAAATTAGTTATATTTAAGTAGAACTTAATAAAAATATTATAAGATATAACCAGTCTATAGTTTTCCCCAAAATAATGTTTCGTAACCAATAGATGCAAACAAATGGTATTTGGCTAAAAGTTAGTCACAATTCAATGTTTAATTTAAAAAAATGTCGATATGAAAAAGTTATTTTTTGGAATCCTAATCATAGACATGAAAGGATTAAAAGAATTAATAAGTAATCTTCCTTCGGCTTCTTGGTATGCTATGAGAAGATAATTACACTATTAATTTATGAACTATTCAATTACGTTCATCAATTCATAAAAAAAAGTATTCAAATGAATACTTTTTTTTATGAATTGATGTGTATTTATTTAAATCTTGATATATACATCTCTGTACTCAGTAGTTTGGTCACCAAAAGTATCTGAATATTCTATAGAAAAAGTATTTCCGGAAAAGGTAATTTCGTCAGTAATGGTATCACCTTCAACTATAAAAGTATAGATATTATTTCCTGTTTTTCGCCAAGTTCCGGTTTCAGTTTCTTCAACAAGTTGAACACAAACTCCAGTACCATCATCCTCAAAAAATGTTCCTTCATAGGTTCCGTTTATTCTAAAAGTTAGTACCCCTTCAAGATCACAAGGGTCAGAAGCAATTTCCACTCCGTTTTCAAACTCCTGTGATAATTGCCAAGAACCGACTAGTGGATCCTGTACTGTGCCATCATCATCATCATCCCCACAAGAAGTAATACAAAACGAAATAGTCGCGACAAATAATAATAGGATTTTTTTCATTATAAAATTTTGTTTATTTAGTATTCTTCCCTTAGATGATCATTCATAAGATTGGTTGCGTTGTGTTATTAAAAAATATATTCACTCGAAACAAAGTAACTTACGATGGCTTCTTTCATCAGGATAGATTGTTCTCCCGCTTTAAGATTAGGCAATTGCTCTTTTACAATATAATGCGGCCATCCATCTTCATCAAAATAATCAAACTCATAATAGCCATAGGGTTCTAAGAGTCTACAAATTGCAATATGCATCAGGTCTAACTTCTCATCTTTTTTAAATCTACGATGCACCTGACCCAATTCCTGAACCCCGATTAGATAAATAATCGCATCCAGGTCCAACTCATCTCCTTCTGCAAACTGTGCCGATAATTTTTGCACCAGCATCTCCCATCGCTTTTTTAATTTTTCGTCTCTAGACATTCAGCTTTTTTTGCAAAAATACGATTTGAAATGTTTATTAAAGAATTATTTATCCAACCATCTATGATTTGATAGAGGCTAAAATTTTGATTTAAAACATTATATTCGTCTAAACAAAACAAATCGATGAACTATATAGACATCATTTTAGGGATCTTGCTACTTTGGGGACTAATCAAAGGTTTCAGTAAAGGTCTGTTTGTCTCACTGGCATCTTTGGTTGCATTAGTAGCTGGAATCTATATATCCGTACACTTTTCTCATCTTGTAGGTGGATATTTAGAACAATATGTAGATTGGGGAGATGGCGCATTGAAACTCACTGCTTTTGCCATCACTTTTATAGCTGTGGTTATATTAATATCTGTAGCCGGAAAGTTATTGACCAAAATTGCAGATTTTGCCTCTCTCGGTATTCTTAATAAACTTTTGGGAGCAGCTTTTGGAGTATTAAAGTTTGCTTTTATAGCCAGTGTTGTCATTATTTTTATTGATGCTGGAAATAGAAGTTTAGGAATTATTAAAAAAGAGACTCTGGATTCTTCTATTCTTTATTCTCCTGTAAAAAAGTTAGCACCGATGGTACTACCCAATATTTTAAAAAGCGAACCTGCAGAAGATATTACAGATGAAAAAAAGACTTCTTAATTATTTTTTAAAAACATAAAAAAACCGATACTCTTGGGTATCGGTTCATTTTATTGAATTTTAGAAAACTATTTTTCAAAAAACCGAACGCTTCCATCATTAATATCATACATACCGCCCATAATCATAATTTCTTGATTATCTTCCATCTCCTTTAAGACACTACTTTTTTGACGAATATTATCGATCGTCATTTGTACGTTTTTAACGGCTACATCATTTACAAAATCAATATTTTTAGAGTTCCTTAAAGAACTATCTGATGGCTCACTAACCGCTTCTACGGCTGGCTTTATTTTACTTAATAATGCGGTAAGGTTTCCCAGTTTTGCATCATCACAGGCACCTTTTACAGCACCACAAGCAGTATGACCTAATACCAGTACTAATTTTGTGCCTGCTAGTTTGCAAGCAAACTCCATACTACCGAGAATGTCCTCGTTTACAAAGTTTCCTGCTACTCTGGCACTAAAAATATCTCCTATTCCTTGGTCAAAAATTAATTCTGAAGAAACTCTGGAGTCTATACAACTTAGAATTGTCGCAAAAGGAAACTGACCAGTTTTAGTATCACTTACCTGATCTAAAAGGTCTCTATCAGCCATTTTTTTATTCTGGAATCTTTTGTTACCATCCTTGAGCATTTGTAGTGCTATTTCTGGAGTAATAGCGCTTTGAGCATCTTTTGTTAGTGCTTTCATAATATGTTTTAAATTTTGGTTTATGCTGTTTTTTTTGGTCTTAACTTAAAAAATTCAATATAACTATCGGGGTTTTCTACTACTCCTCGATCCGATATTAAATGAATATTGATGCTTTTATTTTTAGCTTTTTCTGAAAAATCTTGTAAAATCTCTATAATATCATTATCCAAATATCTAGTGTTTCTAACATCTAAGGTTAGATCTGTATTCTCCGGTAACCTATCTAATTCTTTTAGAATTGCACCTTTGTTGAAAAAAGTAACCTCTTCTGCCAAGGTCATTTTAATTTTATGAGTTCCATTGCTTTTATCTTCTATATGTAAGAAGTGTGAATTTTGATAACTCTTATATAATATAATTACAATTCCTACGGCTAATCCCATTCCTATACCGATTAGTAGATCAGTAAATACTATACCTAATATTGTTACTATAAAGGGTACAAACTGTTTCCATCCTGCTGACCACATTGCTTTAAATGTTGAAGGCTTAGCTAATTTATATCCTACTATAAATAATATCGCAGCCAACACTGACAATGGTATCATATTTAATAATCCTGGAATCAGAATAACCGATGTAAGTAGAAAAAATCCGTGAACAATGGCAGACATCTTACTCTTTCCTCCTGATTGGATATTGGCAGAACTACGCACAATCACTTGTGTTATAGGTAGACCTCCAATTAATCCAGATATCATATTACCTGTTCCTTGCGCCAATAATTCTCGATTCGTTGGTGTTACTCTTTTTTCCGGATCGAGTTTATCTGTTGCCTCAACACACAATAATGTTTCTAAAGAGGCGACCAAGGCGATGGTAAATCCAGTAACCCAAATATCTGAACGCGTGATTACAGCAAAATTTGGAAAAGCAAACTGACTTAAAAAGCTTTCAAAATTATCAGGCACCGGTACAGAAACTAAATGCTCAGACGTTATACCCATAGAGCTGTCTTTGGTAAATACATAAAAAAGTATTCCTACTACTACTGCTACTAATGGGCCTTGAACTAATTGAAAAAATTTCCCTTTTTTAGATAAAACATTACTCCATAAAATTAAGATCCCCAAACCAATAAGTGCAACTATTGCAGCACCAATATTGAAGCTCCCGCTGAGCAGTGCATTTACAGTTTTTAGCAATTCTGTAAATGTATTTTCGCCATCAATTTGAAGAAAAGCAAAATCCCCTTCAGGATTTTCGTCTATACCAAAAAAGTAAGGTATTTGTTTTAGGATTATGATGATTCCGATTCCTGTAAGCATCCCTTTTATAACCGAAGAAGGAAAGTAATATCCTATAATACCTAGTTTTAAAACCCCAAAAATCAATTGGATCAGACCGCCTAACACAACCGCTACTAAGAAGTTTTCATAACTACCTAAAGAAGAAATCGCTGCCAAAACAATAGCAGCCAAACCTGCAGCAGGGCCACTAACACCAATTTGCGATCCACTTAAGGCACCAACAACAATCCCCCCTACAATTCCTGCGATAAGACCAGCGAAAAGCGGAGCTCCACTTGCAAGTGCTATACCCAAACAGAGTGGTAGTGCAACAAAAAACACTACAATACTTGCAGGGAGATCACTTTTTAAATTTTTAAACATATTCATAATTTAAATGATTAAAATACTGCCTAAAAAAAGGCAATTATGGTTAATAAAGATATAGAATCAAAAAATCCTTACCCTCGTGTAGAAATGAAGGCTGGAAAGGTTTATAAAAAATTACAAATATTCCGGAGGAGGTGTATTATAGTCCAGATAGACAGATGAATTTCCATAATTTAATTCTGGAAAGTCCCTTAAAGTCAAAATAGCAATTTTTGTGCTCTTTTCATCTGCATATTGCGAGATCTTATCTTTTTCCTTTAGGTCTTCTTTTTCAGAACTATCTTTTTCTTTAGATTCAGATTTTTCCTCTGTATCATCTATAATATGAACGATAGAATCAATATCACCATTATAAAAATTAAATAATTCCATAGCATAATTCCCTAGATGGAAAAGAAAACCAGAGATAATCAAAATTCTCGCTATATTAATTTTTATAACTGACATAAATTTTTTTTATGGATTGTAAAAATAAACCAAATACTCCTAAAATCTGTTAAATCCACTGTAAAATTAAAACTAAAGATTTCATCTAATAATTGCTTCTATAAATGTGTTGGCTTAAGAGATTATGACATTTTAACTATTAGTCTTTGCTTATACAGTTTCAAAAAATTATTTTTAAAGATCTTGAATAATCAAGCTTCTCATAGGATCCATATTATCGACGCTTTGCGGGGATTTGCACTGGCTGGCGTTTGCTTGGTTCATATGAATGAACAATATATTGCCTCTGCTCCATCGGAAAGTTTGATGGAAGTTACAAATGGAATAATTGACCAAATACTAGGCGGAATTATCGGATTTTTTATCATAGGTAAGTTTTTTGCCTTGTTTTCTATTCTTTTTGGTTTAAGTTTTTTCATACAGATGAATGGCGCTGCAAAAAGGAATGAAGACTTTGGTGTACGGTTTCTCTGGAGAGCTTTTTTACTTTTTATCATTGGTTATATACATCAATTATTTTATAAGGGCGATATTCTTACGATATACGCATTGTTAGCTCCCTTCCTTATTCCTTTTTATCGTATATCGAATAAATGGGTGCTTTTAGTTTCAGGATTATTTCTAATCAGTATTCCAAGATTCATTTCTTATACGATTTTAGGTAATGAAAGTGCTTTTGGGCTTCCACCAGTAATGGACGGAAATAGTATCACCAGTATAAACTATATAACTACTTTAAAAGAAGGGAGCCTTACAGAGGTATTTTCTTTAAACGGCAGCCAGGGAATGCTCCAAAAGATGGACTTTCAAATTGGGTTATTTGGCCGGTTTTATTTAACATTTGGCTATTTTCTGATCGGTTTATGGCTCGGAAAAATTGGTTTATTTCAAAATTTTAAAGAAAAAACTCCTTTAGCCAAAAAGTGGTTAAAACGAGGTATCTTAGGCTTTGTAGTTTCCTTGATATTAACAGCAGGAATATTTGCAATATCGCCAAAACCAATTGACTTTAACAGTTGGTTACACGTTTTGGGAATCAATGCTTACGATTGGCCAAACATAGCTCTAACCACAATTATTCTCTCAGGCTTTGTGCTGTTATATCAAAAAAAACGAGGGTATCGATTCTTTTCTTTTTTTGAATCATATGGTCGAATGGCATTGACCAATTACGTTTTGCAATCAGTTATTGGTACATTTCTATTGTTTGGCTGGGGTTTAGGTTTTTTAGGAAAATTGCAGACCCGGTATCTTATCATCATCGCATTTACAATAATAACATTACAAGCTCTGCTAAGTAAGATATGGTTACAAAAATTCAGATATGGCCCATTGGAATGGCTATGGCGAAGCGCTACAAAAGGTAAAATTCAAACCTTCAGAAAATAATCTATAATTCCTGAAGATCCGTAGCAGGAATCCATCCTATTTTTCCATCTGCTAATTTGATTTTTTTCCAGTCATTTACTGTTTCAGTAACTTTAACTTTGGTTCCTTCGTGTAACTCAAATACCTCTTCACTACGCAAATTAGGTTCGCTTTTTACTGTGGTCTCTTGCGCAAAAATAATAGCATATTGATTGTTTTCTATAAAATTAAATTGCTTAAACGCAAAGAAAACTGCAAATAGACCTAAAATAAAAGATATCCAGGCGCCCAGAAAAAACAAACGTTTCTTGGACGATATGCTTGCAGCATAGTACAGCATAAATAACACCACAAAAAGTATCACAAAGAGTATAGAAATCCACGCCCATACGTCAAAACTAAACATATTAGTAAAACCATTGATAGTTCTGGATATCAGTCCTTCTGGAATTACGTCGATTACGTCGATGGTCGCATTATTAGCAAAAGCAAGATTATTCTTGATATCCTCATCGTTGGGAGCTAATTCTAAAGCCTTCTCGTAATAATAAATGCTTGGCCCTATATTACTAAGCTTATAATTGGCATTACCCAGATTATAATATAATTCTGCAGATTCTTGACCTTGTGCCAAAATAGATTTGTACGCGTCAATCGCCTTTTGGTACTCTTCTTGATTATATAACTCATTAGCTTGATCAAACACCTGATCGTTTTGAGCCAGACTCGCCATGCTCATCAGAAAAAAAACAATTATCGCTAAATTCTTCACCTTTCTCAAAATTTTATAATTGTTTATCAATAGCTGCTATTACCCTTGATGCTTTATCGTAATCCTGCTGCATAGCAGTGGTTGATGATGGAGTATATCTTGCAAATTCGCAGCTTTCTAACAATGCAATAAATTCAATAGACGTAGTATCTTGCACTTCTCTTTCTTTTAGTAAACGTTGAATACGATCTTTACTCATCTCACTAGTCTGTATATGCAATTTTGCTTTTAGATAGTTGTGTAACGCTCGTTCCATGGCAATATAAAACTCTTTCTGGTTTCCTAAATTCTTTTTTGCATCAGACAAATATTTCCTTGCTAATTTATCTGCTTTACGAACTCTATTACCACTCACATCACTTAATCGTTCATCTCTCTTTTTACCAAAAAATAAAAACAAAGGTATTGCCAACAAAGGAGCTGTAAGAGCTACCCAATAGCCAGTAGATTTAAAAAAATGTGTTTTTTCTACAGATTGTAAGTTCGCATCAAGTTTTAAAAATCTAAACTGACTTCCTGTTTGTGTCACTATTTTTTTGGTAGTTCCTGTTGATTCTGAGTTCACAACAATACTACCACTATCCGGACCATTCTTTACGTCAATCACAATCTCATCCGATGTAATTGTTTTATATGATTCTGTTTTAAGATCAAAATACGAAAAAGAAATTGGAGGAATCGGATAGGTGCCTTTATACTGAGGTACCAAGGTGTACGAATCTGAGATGTTACCAGCCATACCGGTAAGATTAGTCCTTACTTTTTCATTATGCTCTGGTTCGTATTGCTCTAACCCATTAGGAACACTTAGTTTTGGCAGGTCAAAAAGCTTAAGATTTCCATTACCCGAAACCAAGACTTTTGCTTCTAAAGATTCTGTTGCATCGAGTGTAGTTCTGCTAGGAGTGACTTTAAAGTCAAAAGATCCGACTGCTCCTGTGAAATCCACAGGTTTTCCCTGCTCCGGAAGCGGTTTTACGTCAATAGTCCTAGTACCCGCTGCAACCGTTTTATTTACTGTGGAATATAATCTTCCACCAAATATATCCCTACGGTTTGTAGGAACATCTACTGCAATGGATAAGGTTAGTGGTTCTATCTCTAGCTTACCTGTTTTCTGCGGATACAAAACGGTCTTACCACAAACCACATAGTTATAAGGTTCTCCTTTATACTCTCCTCTTTCTACCTTAAGCTGACCTATTTTAATAGACTGGCTCCAAAAATCACTGTACTTTGGGTTATCTATTTCTCTTAAGTTACTAATTTGTATACTTGGGCTTACATACAGCTTATAAACTACCGTGATTGCTTCATTAAGGTATGGATTTGTTTTAGATACTTCTGCAATTAGATGAAGGTTTTCACTAGCAACATAATCCGCATTATTACCATCCTTTGGTTTATCTACAGCTGCTGTAACCTCTACTTTTACTGGTAATGTCTTATAGATCTGCCCATCTATTTCTATAGTTGCCTGGCCAATGGTGAAATTTCCTCTCTTAGTTGGAGAAAGGAAATAACTAAACGTTTTAGCATACGATCTTTTACCATTAATCCAAGAATTACTAATGGATTGATTAGGGCCTCCTACTACCGTAAATCCTTTAAAACTTGGTTGTGTAAAGTTATCTCCGTCTTTATTCATCTCGAAATCGACACGTAACCGTTCATTTACACCTAGCTTTTTCTTGCTTACTTTAGCTTCAAATTTGACCTGGGCAAAACCTAGCTGTATTATCGCTAAAAAAAGTGTAAGAAAAATTAATTTAATCTTCATTTGTCTACCAATCTTTTTCAGTTTTTGTTTTAGCTCCCTGAGCTTTTTTAGCATTTATCTTATCCTGAACTTTCTTTTCTTCGTTATTCATTGCCTCTAACAAACTTTTTACTTGCTGAGGAGATAACTGTCCCTGAACCTGTTGCGGCTGTTTTTTTCTTCTTCAGGTTTTCCGTCACCTTCTTTCTTATCTTCCTTTTTATCGTCTCCATCATTTTTTGGATCTCGTTCTTCATCTTTCTTATCTTTCCCTTCTTCATCCTTTTTCTCGTCTCCTTCGTTTCCTTTTTTCTCTTTGTTGTCTTCTCCTTCTTTCTTGTCCTCTTTATTCTCGCCTTCTTTATTATCCTTATTCTCCTGATCTTTATTTTCGTCTTTGTTCTGGTCTTTATTATCCTTATCGCCTCCTTTATCTTCGTTTTGTTGCTTTTCTAATAATTGCTTGGCTAAGGCGAGATTATATCTGGTTTCATCATCTTTAGGATTGTTTCGCAATGCATTTTTATAAGCTTCTACTGCTTCCTTATATTTTTTTTGTTCCATAAAGGTATTTCCTTGATTATGAAATGCCTTGTGTTTTTCTGCTTTTGAAGAAGCTGTTTTCACTGCTTCACTATAGCGCTGGTTTGCTTCATCATACTTTTGGGTATTGTAATAAGCATTGGCCAAATTATATTTAGCCGTAGCATCTACGGGATTTTTAGAGATCGCTTTTCTGTACTCTCCTTCTGCCTGTGGAAAATTACCATCAGTTACCAATACCTCATTTCCTGTTGCTATATATTGATTAGCCTCAGCAATAATTTCTGCTCTATCTTCCTCTTCCTGAGAAAACATAGTCCCAAATTGGAAACAAAACAATACGATTAATAACTTGTTCATAATATCTTTCATTTTTGAACTATTAAGGCATTTCAATGAGCTTAGCGTGACAGCCGTTTGTGGCTATATCCTATTCCTCGTTGAAAAGATTTAATTTTTTAACCCAAGATGTTTTTCTTTCTAAAAGAAAAATATCTAAAAACAGTAATAATAATCCAGCTCCCAAAAACCATTGAAATTGATCTTTGAAATCTGCAAATTGCTTGGCTTCAAACTCTTTTTTATCCATGCCTTGTAATAGTTCGGTAACATTTTCTACTACTGCACTCGTACTTGTACCATCAATGTATGTGCCATTTGCCTGATTGGCAATTTCCTGCAAAATTGTCGTATTTAACTTAGTAATTACGGTCTCGCCCTGACTATTTTTCTTATAACTCTGTACAATACCATTGCGTTTGATAGGGATGGGTGCTCCTTTTGTACTACCCACTCCAATTGTAAAAATTTTAATTCCCTCCTCTGCAGCAGCCTCTGCCATTGATGCTACGTTGCCTTCATGATCCTCTCCATCACTTATAATGATCAAAACCCTATTCGTTTGTTCCTCATCATCGTAATAGGTCTTGGCCAATTCTATTGCTTCATTGATCGCTGTTCCTTGTGAGGAGAGCATATCTGTATTCATTGATTGTAAAAACATTTTAGCCGAGCCATAATCAGTGGTAATGGGCAATTGTGGAAATGCACTCGCTGCATAAGCAATTATACCAACCCGATCACTCGCTAAATTATTAATGATCTGTGTGACTAATTGTTTAGATTTCTCAAGTCTGTTGGGTGCAATATCCTCTGCCAGCATACTTTTAGATACATCGATAGCAAATACAACATCAACCCCTTCTCTTTTTACAGTTTCTAGTTTAGTACCAACTTTAGGATTTACTAGGGCGATAATAAAACAGGCTAAAGCTAAGCTGATCACAATGACCTTTAATACAGACTTAAAAACAGATTGATTGGGACTCAATTTTTTCAACAAATCTTTGTCTGCAAACTTTTTCTGGGTCGTTTTTTTCCATATCAAAACACCTAAAAACAACAGTATTAATATTGGTACTACCAATAACAACCAGAAATATATTTTCTCTTCTAGTAAGTACATTTTTACTACTTTATCTTTCTTACTTCTTAATTTTTAATGCAAAAGCATTTACCATTTCTTTTGCATCTAAGGATAATTTATTGTCGATTACTACTGGTACATGAATATCACCAAGATAATCCATCCCTAAATAAGCTGCACTTCTTGAAAAAGGAAGATGAAACTCTTCTACTCGATTAGCATCATTGCTACAGCTTATCATCGCCATTTCCTTTCCTCTAAGCATTCGACCAACATCCTTCTCTTTATATAAATAATCAGAAAATCGATCTAAAAACACTTTCATTATCCCGCTCATTGTATACCAATATACTGGTGTCGCTAACACTACTGTTTGATAGTTCTGCGCCATATTTTTAAAAATCACCTCAAAATCATCTTCATATTTGAACTCATAATCAAAATAATGAATCTCTCTTTGGTTAAGATCCACAAGATCGAACCCTGTCATCTCCTTTAGATATGAAACTACCGTATTTGTATCCCCATTACTTCTAGAGCTTCCTTGAATTATGATTCCTTTCTTCAATGTTCTCTCCGTTTAACAAAAACAGTCGTTATAATTACACCTATTCCGGCACCAACAGCAATTCCTGATAAAAAATCAGAAAAGTCTGCTTCAAAAGCATACTGCATCAATATTCCTACAGCTACAAGTAAGATTCCTATTGTAATGTTTCTTTTCAAACCTTTATATTTTAATATTACACAAAACTTCTAAAAACCGTGTGCCTTAGAAGGAATTCTATCAACAGTAATAATCCAGCTAATAAGACCAGAGGTCTAAACTTTTCTTCATAGTTATAAAACTTAAACTCTTCTACATCCGTTTTTTCTAGTTTATCTATTTCTTCGTATATCTGTTCTAACTTTTTATTGTCGGTCGCTCTAAAGTATTTTCCTTTGGTAACTTTTGCTATTTCTTTTAATAATTCCTCATCGATTTCGACTCTAACATTTCCATATTGAAATGTACCGTTAGGTCTTATGGCAACGGGAGATAAAGCCATTCCGTTCGTTCCTATACCAATCGTATAGGTTTTAATACCATATTCTACCGCTAATTCTGATGCAATTTTAGGATCTATAAAACCTGCATTATTAGAACCATCGGTAAGTAAAATAATCACCTTACTTTTTGCTTTGCTATCCTTCAGTCTATTCACTGATGTGGCAAGTCCCATTCCAATAGCCGTTCCGTTTTCCAGCAAATTATCATAAACTGTTTCTTTTAAAGCACTAAGAACAATAGCTTTATCGCTTGTTATAGGTGTTTTCGTAAAACTCTCTCCCGCATACATTACCAAACCAATTCTGTCATTAGGTCTTCCCTGGATAAACTCTGCCGCTACTTCTTTTAAGGCTTCTAAACGATTAGGTCGTAAATCTCTGGCTAACATACTGGCAGAGACATCAATCGCCATTACAATATCGATTCCTCTTGTTGTTTTAGTTTTTGTCGACACATCTACCGTTCTGGGTCGCGCCATAGCAGTAATAATTAATGCTAATGCCAGCAGTCTTAATAAAAAAATTATAGGTCTAAGCTTGGCCAACCAACTACCAGATAGTTTAAAGCCTTTAATACTAGAAATCTTAAGTTCTGCCTGTTGCTTATTTCGTTTCCATATATACCAGGCAATCGCGACTGGCAATATTAAAAACAACCAAAAAAACTGTGGATTCTCAAATGTGAAATTTTCAAACATAGCTATTTGGCATTTTTAAGTTCAACCGAGTTAATAATGCGCTGGGCAACATCCTTAGCATACCTGTCTTCTTGATTGTACACTACCATAATCTGCTGAAATCCTCCATTTTCTGCGAAATTCAGCATCAAATAATCACTTTTTTGGTCTTTTTTACTCACAGGATTTGTTACTTCAAGACTTCCAAAGACTTTTACCCCTTTTGCTCCTCCTAAAGTTTCATATTCTTCATCTTTGACAGTAATATTTTTAGCACCTTGTAATTCAAAATTACCAACAACACCTTCCACAATTTTGTTAAGGTCTACTTCAGTTTGTTGGTTATATTGTATCGTAGAAACGGTGATATAAAAGTTTCCTACTAAGCTTCCGTAAACAAAGGTTTCATTACCTTTAAGTATTTGCTTTTGCTCTTCTGTCAGCTGAAAATTGTTCCTGATTAACACTTTTGGTGTCGAAACAGTTACTGGTGGAGAACCATAGGTACTACTGATCCATTCTGTTTCTGCTAATTCTTTTGTTGGATGTCCTAAGAGCGAATCTTTCACAACATCGTATCCTTTTATGAGAATAAATATGGTAAGTGTTAAAGTGATTGCGGCAACACCTGCAATACTTCCGAAAATTATTTTTCTTCTTAGCTTTTTCTCGGCTGCAGCTTTTCTATATTCTTCATCTGCCAACAGCTCTTCTTCTGTTGGTTCCGGAATCGCATTTTTGGTTTCATTAATGACACGTTCAATCACATTTCTATCTGCTTTTGCCGTGAGAATATCAGGTTTGGATTTTGCAAACTTAGCCATATCTGCTGTTTTTAATACGGCTTTAAGCTCTTCAATAGTTTGCTTATCAAGATTAAGTGCACCTGTTTTTATCTCTTCATCGAGACGCGCGATCAATTCATCGGTTGTACTCTCCATCGCGTGATCATATACCTCTTCGTCGATATACTTACGTGCGGTATCACTTAATTGCGAATAATACTCTTTGTGAGAATCCTGTTCTAACAAATGTGAAGCATCAATTCTTTGCAACGCTAAAATTGCTCTTTCATAAGGCGGTAACTCTTTTTCTTTCGCTTCTTTTCTTTTCTTTCTTCTAAAAAGTAAAAAAATAATTAACCCAATAATAGCAAGTGGAATTAAAACCCACCAAACATATTTTTTCCAATTAGAAAAAGATGCATCAACATCTACCAAAGGTTTAATTTCAAACATCTTCTGCTTAGTAGTGTCTACAAGTACATCACGAATTTCAACTTTTAACGAATCTGTAAAAAACACTTGATCACCGATCATCACTTTTTGCCTCGGAATGGTATAGTATCCCGAATCAAATTGTGTAAGCGCATATTCTTTTATTAGATTAAATCGACTACCGTTCTTAGTGGTATCGGTCTTATAAGATTCGATTACCTCTAGTGGTGAAAAGGTTTGCCCTTCAGGAAAAACAACAATTTGAGTAGAATCTGCTTCTACCAGCATTTTGTATCTGATTTCTTCCCCTATCTGAACGGAAGTTGAATCAATATTTGCTGAGACCTGGGCAGATATATTACCAGATAAAATCAGTATAAAGGACATTATTAACATCCTCCTAACCCTCTTCAAAGAGGGTGCAACGTATCTTTTGTTTATAATTGGTAATTTATAATTCTTCATTCCTAATTCTTACCTATCCTCTTCGTTTAAAGTATCCTAATAATTTTTTTACGTAACTTTCATCCACACGACTACTCAGAGATCCTGCTCCGCTTCGGGTAAAGCTATCTCTAAAGTAATCTACTCTTTCTTGATAGTATTTGGCATAATTATTTCTCATCCTTTTTGACCCCGTATTTACCATCAACAGTTCTCCTGTTTCTTCATCTTCCATCTGCACCATTCCCAAATTCGGAATTTCTTCTTCTCGTTGATCATAAACCCTAATACCAGTAACATCGTGCTTTCCGCCTACAATCTTCAGTGTTTGCTGATAATCATCGGTTATAAAGTCAGAAAGTATAAACACGATTGCTTTTTTCTTCATCACATTAGACAAAAATTTAAGAGCCTCTGTAATATTGGTTTTTTTACTCTTAGGTTCATGTTCTAACAGTTCTCTGATAATTCTAAGCACGTGAGATCTTCCTTTTTTTGGAGGAATAAATAATTCAATCTCATCGGTAAACAAGATCAATCCAATTTTATCATTATTCTGAGTTGCCGAAAAAGCTAAGGTTGCGGCAATCTCTGTGATAATTTCTTTTTTAAATTGCTGTTTAGTTCCAAACAACTGTGATCCTGAAACGTCTACCATCAACATCATAGTCAATTCACGTTCTTCTTCAAAAACTTTGATATATGGTTCGTTATAACGAGCGGTTACATTCCAATCAATATTACGTACATCATCTCCAAACTGATATTGACGTACCTCGCTAAAGGTCATACCACGTCCTTTAAAAGTTGAGTGGTATTCTCCACCAAATATGTGGTCACTCAAGCGCCTGGTCTTGATCTCAATTTTTCGAACTTTTTTTAGTAACTCTTTGGTATCCATTATACTGATTTACGATTGACGATTTAATAATTGACGATTAAGAATTACAGAAATCCAAAATCGTAATTCGAAAATCCAAAATCTCTATGGTACTTCAATCTCGTTTACAATCTTATTTATGATATCTTCTGAAGTTACATTTTCAGCTTCGGCTTCATAAGTAATTCCGATACGATGACGTAATACATCATGTACTACAGCACGAACATCTTCTGGAATCACATATCCTCTCCTTTTTATAAACGCAAAACATTTAGCGGCGGTAGCCATGTTAATACTTCCCCTTGGAGAAGCACCAAAACTGATTAACGGTTTTAACTCTTCCAGTCCATATTTTTCAGGGAAACGAGTCGCAAAAATGATGTCTAGAATATATTTTTCAATCTTTTCGTCCATATACACTTCTCTTACCGCTTTCTGAGCAGTAAGAATCTGTTCTACAGAAACAACAGGATTTACTTTTTCGAAAGAACCTTTTAGATTTGCACGAACGATTAGTTGTTCTTCTTCCAATTTTGGATAATCAATTACCGTTTTTAGCATAAAACGGTCTACCTGTGCTTCTGGTAAAGGATATGTTCCTTCTTGTTCTACAGGATTCTGTGTTGCCATTACTAAAAACGGTTTGTCTAGAACAAAAGTTTCATCGCCAATCGTTACCTGCTTTTCCTGCATGGCTTCTAACAGGGCACTCTGAACCTTTGCGGGCGCTCGGTTGATCTCATCCGCCAGTACGAAATTGGCGAAAATAGGCCCTTTTTTGATCGAGAAATCATTCTCTTTCATATTAAAGATCAACGTCCCTACAACATCTGCAGGTAATAAATCCGGCGTAAACTGAATACGACTAAAACTTCCGTGTACAGCTTTTGCTAGGGTGTTTATCGCCAACGTTTTTGCCAATCCAGGTACACCTTCCAGTAAAATATGCCCTTGTCCAAGCAATCCAATTAATAATCGTTCTACCATATGTTTCTGGCCTACGATTACTTTATTCATTTCTAAAGTAAGTAAATCCACAAATGCAGATTCTTTCTGTATCTTCTCATTGATTGAAGCAATATCAATAGAACTATTTTCTTCCATCTATTTTCTTTTTTAATGCCGTGAATTTAACATTCATGTTTCAGCATTGCAAATTGTTAAAATATTTTTCTTTTTGTTGTTAATTATAGGTTAAATGTATCCTCTAAAAATACGCTTACGCCCAAATTTTACAGTATATTTAGATCTTTTTACTGATAAAAACGGACGTAACGATTTTCATCGGCTTTTGCGATGATGTTCATAAAAGACGAAAGTCTTTTCATTATGTTGCAAAAACGTTAGTCTGAAAGAAAAAAATCTAAAATTTCTAGATAATGAAAACAGCTTTAATTACCGGGGCAACAAGTGGAATTGGAAAATCGACTGCTTATGAATTTGCTAAACAAGGTATAAACCTTATCCTTTGTGGAAGAAGACAAGATCGTCTAAGCAAATTACAAAATGAACTCAATAAAACTGTCAAAGTTCATACACTATGTTATGACGTTCGGGATAAAGAAAGTGTTTTTAAAAATATAGATAGCCTTCCGCAAGAATTTAGTGCTATTGACATATTGGTTAATAATGCCGGTAACGCACACGGTCTTGATCCCATTCAGACAGGAAGTCTAGAGGATTGGGACGCTATGTTGGACATTAATGTAAAAGGATTGTTATATGTGTCAAAAGCAGTAATTCCTAAAATGATTTCTCAAAAATCGGGTCATATCATCAATATCGGCTCTATTGCCGGAAAAGAAGTATACCCTAACGGAAATGTGTATTGTGCCAGTAAACATGCTGTTGATGCTATCAATAAAGCAATGCAGATAGATCTCAATCAATATGGAATACGCGTTGGCGCAATCCATCCCGGATTAGTCGAAACCGAGTTTAGCAATGTGCGATTTAAAGGCGATGAAAAAAGAGCTGATAGTGTTTACCAGGGTTTTGATCCATTACGACCAGAAGATATTGCAGACATCATCACTTTTGTAGTAACGCGACCTTACCCCGTAAATATTGCTGATCTTGTAGTATTTCCTACTGCTCAGGCCAACAGTACTATTGTAAACAAAAGTTTATAATTTCTTTATTCTTAACACATTGCATACCCAATAAATTTACCTAAGTTTATATGGGAAAAGAATGCATTGCTATTTGTAAAAGGAATGATTAATAAACGGCTTTTAATAAAAAATCTTTTAGCACATAATGACGAGAACAGTTTTTATGACAAAAAGCGTAAGCTTAATATTGGCGAAAAAGAAGGAAAAGCAAAGTTTCTAAAGCATATCTGCGCACTGTCTAATTCTAACCCAAAAAATAATTCATACATCGTTATTGGAGTCGAAGATGAAGATAATGAGATTATAGGCGTTGATTTTTTTGATGACAGCAAAATCCAAAATTTGGTAAATGCCTATCTTTCTAATCCGCCCATAGTATCCTATGAGAATATTCCTTTTCCTCATTTACCTAGTGATAAAGTAGTAGGATTGGTTTCCATACGGTCTCAGGAAGGAAAATTATGTTCTCTTCGTAAGAATATATGGAAATATTACGGTGGTACCGTTTTTTTTAGAGATGGTAGTATTAGTATGCCAAAAGTGTTTGATATTGAAATCAAAGATGTAAATTCTGAAATTGTAGAATCTATAGAAAGTCATGCCCAAAACAATATTGAATTGACTTTAGATGGAGTTTTTGATTTTATGAATTCCAGAAAAGACTATAATCCGAATTACAAAGTTTTTAAAGAGTATTTTGTGGTCTGTTGGTCAGCAAAAGAGAAAAAAGTAAAAGATAAAAAATTTTACTCCAGAGTAGATATCGCGTTGATCAATGAACAGGTAAAACTATTCTATTCTCAATTTGATGAAGTTAGTATTTCTATTACTGAGGAAGAATTTAAAATTATAGAATATGTGCAATTAGGTTTACAGGACACCTATGATTATTACCCTTTAGAAGAAGTCACTATTAAGTTTAAGAACAATGTAAGTTACGATATTGAAAATAAGCTGCTATTTGAACCTCCACAATTTGACCGAAAAACTTTGTATCATTTATATAATAGTAATAATGCATTGATAGAAAAACTAAAGAAAAAAATGTCGCTTACAAAAAACGATCAAAAAGATCTGTTAAATCTACCTATAACATATCTTTTATGTTATTTCAATGATTTTAGCGAAGCAAAAGATAAGTTAGAAGAAGCTAAACCCTACTTGCAAAGTTATCCGGATGATAAAGTATATTCACTATACAAAGAAAGTATACGTATTCTGAGAAAAATAAGATACAGCTAAATGATCAACCAAACATTATTAACAGACAGCTATTAAATGAGTATGAAGAGAACTCTTGTTATTGGAGATATGCACGGAGCCTTAAAAGCTCTGAAACAATTAATTAAGAAAGCACAAATAACTACAAAGGACACGATCATTTTTTTGGGTGATTATGTCGATGGCTGGAGTGATAGCGCTGCACTGGTGTCTTTTCTGATCGAATTAAAAGAAACTCATCACTGTATCTTCATCCGTGGTAATCATGATGAACTCTGTTATACCTGGTTAACCGAAAAAAAACACAATCCAGAATGGATAATACACGGAGGACAGGCAACCATTGATTCTTATAATAAATTATCAAAAGAAGAGATTAAAGATCATCTTACCTTTTATGAGAATCTTACCAATTACTACATCGATGATCATAACCGTTTATTCTTACACGCCGGTTTTACCAATCTCCATGGACCTCATCGAGAGTATTTCAGTAAACTATTTTATTGGGATCGAACCTTATGGGAAACTGCGCTTTCTATAAACCCTGAACTCAAGAAAACAGATCTTACCTACCCCAAACGATTGTTACTTTTTGACGAAATCTATATTGGTCATACACCGGTTACCAGAATTCATAAAACAATCCCGGTGAATGCCACTTGTATTTGGAATATTGATACCGGAGCAGCCTTTAAAGGACCTCTGACAGCTCTGGATATAGCCACTAAAGAATTTTGGCAAAGTGATCCGGTTTACGAGTTATATCCCGACGAAAATGGAAGAAATTAATAGTTAAAAATCGCCCTGTTGGGCGATTTTTTTTGAGATATGTTTACCTGATCTTAAAATTATTCACTAATGATAAATCATAAAACTTAACAAAATGAAAACCTCAAGAATTTTATTAATGTTTCTACTTGTGATGAATATTGCTTGTGATACCGATGATGATATAATAAAAGATGATACTTCAGAAATCTCTCTATCCTTTGATCTAAAAACTTCTGAAGATCAAATGGGAGAATTTGCAGAAAACACAATGGTTGTGTTTAACGGAAAAGTATGGTCTGTGGGAGGTGATAACTCTTATACCCCTGACAATGCCTATGGAAATGATGTTTGGTCTAGTGATAATGGTATTAACTGGCAGTCTGTAACTAGTAATATTTTCGAATCGAGATATAGTCATACGCTCACGGTATTTCAAAATGAAATGTGGCTTATTGGAGGAAGAAATAACTCCGATGTTCCCCTATCAGATATATGGAGATCTGATGATGGTACTACTTGGACTAACGTAACAATGACTGCTCCCTTTGGAAATATGTTTTCACATACTACAACGGTCTTTAATAACAAAATGTACGTAATAGGTCCATCCATGACGAGATCCAGTATGATAGTATGGTCTACAACAGATGGAATTACTTGGGTAGAAGAAAATGCGAATGCTTTTCCGGTGAGAGGTAATCACGAAACAGTCGTTTTTAACGATGCTCTCTATGTTGTTGGAGGTAGAGATGAAACAAACCGGTTCAATGAAATTTGGACAAGTACGGATGGAATCAACTGGTCCTTAATCAACACTTCTTCACCTATTTTTAGTGCGAGAGATTTATATACTGCCACTGTTTTTAATAATAAAGTATGGATCATAAACGGTAAATCTGATACCTCTAGAGTATTACAAGATATCTGGTGTTCTTCTGATATGATTAATTGGACCAAATATAACAGTACTATTCCTTTTCAAAGTTCACATTCTCATTCCAGCCTGGTATACAGAGATCAAATTTGGCTATTTGGAGGTTATGTATCAGCAGGCACCTCTGGAGAAATTTGGACAATCGATGAAGATTAAATCCTAATAAAAATATAAATATGAATAAGCTCATTTTAATTATCGCAGTTTTTGTAATTGGTTCTGTTAATGCCCAAAACAATTGTAGTCCTTATTATCCTTCAAAAGAGGGAACGACAATGACGATGCATCACTTCAATCATAAAAACAAACTAACCTCTAAAACAAGCTATGAGGTTTTAGATGTCAATTCTTCGGGATCAGAATCCAAGATTACGATGAACATGTATCTTAGCGATGCTAAAAAACAAAAAGCCATTACAGAGGCAACTTTTACGATTACATGTGATGGAGGAACAACTTCACTTGACCCAGAGTCTATCATATCGCCAAAGTTATTTAATCAATATAAGGATATGGAATACAGTATTGAAGGAAAAGGTATAGATATTCCTAATTCTCTGTCAGTAGGTCAACAATTACAAGATGGCCAAGTATCTATGTCTGTTGATGCTGGTGTAATGAGTATAGATATGACTGTAGATCTTAAAGATCGCAAAGTAATTTCAAAAGAAACTATAACTACTCCAGCAGGGTCGTTTGACTGTTACCTAATTACTTACACCAATGAAACCAGTATGAGCATGGGGATGAAGCAAACCTTTTATGTAAAACAATGGATTACGAAAGGTATTGGTCTAGTGCAACAAGAAACTACAAAAACGAATGGAAAATTAATGAGTAAATCTATTTTAGCTAGATTGCAATAAAAGCCTTTGTAAACTTTTTATTAAAGAGAATTCATTTTAAATGGTTCTCTTTAATAAATCTAGCTATTTTGTTTTTACACGGACACTACTTCGTCCTCATCCAAGAGTTCTTCTTGTCGTAGTCTTAACAAAATTTGAGCGACAGCAACGGTATCTTTTTCGCAGTAAATGACAATACGATCTATGTCTTTTTCTTCATAATATACTTGTCGTACCTGACTCCCATCGATATCATCTTTTGGAGAAGGGATTCCTAATATATTGGTAAGCAATTTTAATGATGTATAGTGTTTATAGTCTCCGAATTTCCATAAATCCAAGGTGTCTAAATGTGGGACCTCCCACGGTTTTTTACCGAAAAGATTAAGTTTAAATGGCAGACTGATATTGTGGATAATCATTCTCCTGGCTATATAAGGAAAATCAAATTCTTTACCGTTATGAGCGCATAATAAATGATGTGGTTGGTTAAAATGAGTTTCTAACAGGTTTTTAAAATCTATCAACAGTTGTTTCTCTTCCCCAAAAAAAGAAGTAGTTCTAAAAGATCTTGTTTCTCCTTTAAACGTGAAATATCCCACAGATATACACACAATTTTTCCAAATTCTGCCCAGATACCAGCTCGATCATAAAACTCCTCCGGAGAAAATTCTTCTTTGCGCTGATATTTCGTTTTATCAGCCCATAGATATTTCATTTCATCCGTGAGGTTATCAAAATTCTCCTGCTCCGGGACTGTTTCTATATCCAAAAACAGGATATGTTCTAAATTAATTTTATGAAGCATTCTCTAACATTTTATAAGCTTCTTCGATATACACAAAGAAATCTTCACTAAACGAACCTTGTGGCCCTCCTCTATGATGTCCTAAACGTACAATAATCACATCATCCTCTGGAATACTAATTACGTATTGCCCTAAAATACCTCTCATTACAAAAATCTTTTTATCCAAATGATCGGATAACCAAAACCCATATCCGTACATGTCATCATTCTCAAAACGTTTTTGGGTAGCAAGTTTCGTAAATTCTTCTGGTAATATCTGCTTTCCGGCAAATTTTCCACCGTTTTTAAATAGTACTCCAAAACGAGCGAAGTCTCTTGCGTTACTAGCGATACAACAATAAGACTTTTCCATCCCATTTTCGTCACTATCTACCTGCCATAAAGCATCTTGCTCCATTCCCATTGGTTTCCAGAAACTCTCACTAAGATATTTTGACAATGTTTTACCGGTTGCTTTTTCAATTACCATTCCTAATAATTGTGTGTTTCCACTTAAATATCTAAACTCTTTTCCGGGTTGATCCACAAAATCTAATCCCTTCATTACTTCTCTCAGATCAGGATCATAATAGGCTCTTGCTGTAATTGAAAACGGACTGGTGTAGTGTTCTGTCCAGTTTAATCCCGATGCCATAGATGAGAGATCCCCAACTGTTACTTTAGCAGCTAACCCAGTAGAAAAGGTAGGTAAAAAATCTCCAATAGGTTGGTCAAGACTTTTAATATATCCATCCATAATAGCTTTCCCTAATAAAGCCGTAGTGATACTTTTTGCCATAGAAAAAGAATTCGTTTTGGATTCAGTTCCATAACCCTCAGCATAGTTTTCGTACCAAATACTATCATTCTTGATAATCAAAAATGCCACGGTTCCCATAGCTTCGTTAACAGTATTTAGTCTTTCTGTTGGAGCGGCTGTGTTATAATCTTCGTGTAAATTCCATGGAATCGGATTATTCCCTTTTTCTATTGTATGATTATCAAAATATGTATAGTCATCGATGTATGCAGTCGTGTGTCCAGTCATATAAACAACACGCACACCCTTTAGGATATAATCGTAATCAAAAATGTATAATAGAATCACACAAAGTAAAATGAGAACAACAAGGCCTTTCAGAATTTTTTTGATAATTTTCATATACTCTTTTAGAAATTTACCGCTCTAAGGTATGAAAATAAATTTTCGTGAATATCTATCTCCTAAAACAAAGATTGTTGTTTAGAAGGACTTTCGTGATCAAGCAACCATTTTTTACGCCATAACCCTCCGGCATATCCTGTAAGAGAACCATCGCTGCCGATAACGCGATGACAAGGAACTACTATCCACAATGGATTTTTTCCGTTAGCTGACGCCGCAGCACGTATACATTTTGGGTCTCCTAATTGCTTAGCAATATCGAGATAGGTTACTGTTTTGCCGAATGGGATTTTAGAAAGTTCATTCCATACTTTTTTCTGAAAATCTGTACCGGATGGATTTAGCTTAATACTGAAATCAGTACGATCGCCTTTAAAATAGTCTTGTAACTGAATTACTGCTTCTTTTAGCGTATCTGGCATCTCATTTGAAGGTGCTTTTTCAGAATCTTCCGTGATGGAAATTGTTGTAATACCGTTTTCATCTCCAGTAATTGATGCTATGCCCAATGGAGTTTGTATGAAAACAGTTGCTATCATTCTTCAGATTTATCATTAAGAATACCCAGGCGTCTCGCTCTGGCTTCCCAATTTTTTCTAGCTAGGATTTGCATATCAGTTTCGGTATCGCTTTCGTCAACAATTTCTAAACCTAATAGAGTTTCTATCACATCTTCCATGGTAACCAATCCGCTTACAGATCCATATTCGTCTACCACCAAAGCAATATGGTTTTTGGTTTGAATTAATTCATTGAATAAATCTGGAATAGGAAGATTTCTCGTAGTAAAAATAATCGGTCTTTTTATTTCACCCAGCAGCTTATGACCATTTTGATTAGCCATTTCTTTAAATATCTCATCTTTTAATACCTGACCGGTAATATTATCTGCTTTATCTTTATACACAGGTATTCTTGAAAAACGAAGGTTTTGGTTTTCATTAAAAAATTCCTCTACCGTTGTATCTTCGGATGCTAGCTTTAAAACCGTCCTTGGTGTCATTACATCTTTGGTAAATATCTCTTTAAACGTAAGCAAGTTTCTGATTACTTTGGATTCTGATTCTTCAAAAACACCTTCTTCTTCTGCAATATCAGCCATAGCTGTAAAGTCTTCTCTGCTCAAGACAGATCCATGATGACCTTTACCTCCAATTAGTTTTGTGGTCAATTGCAACAGCCATAATATTCCAGTCCATTTTAGTGGCCAGATCAAAACATTTAATGCTTTTGACGTAAAATTAGCTAGCTGTTTCCAGTAAGTTGCTCCAATAGTTTTAGGTATGATTTCTGAAGCTACCAATATTAAAATAGTCATTACAGAAGATACCACACCTACCATTAAATCCTCGGTCATTTCCATTCCGAAGATTTTGCGGGTTTCTGATCCGTACATTTCTGCATAAGCAACTTTTGCCTGTACACCAACCAAAATTGCTCCAACCGTATGCGCTATCGTATTAAGAGTAAGAATTGCTATTAAAGGGCGATCCACATCTTTCTTTAGTTTTTCGATTACATCAGCATATGCCTTTCCTTCCTTTTTCTTTACATTGATGAATGTAGGAGTGATACTAAGCAGTACTGCTTCAAGAATTGAACATAAAAACGAAAAGAAAATAGATACGACTCCGTATACAATTAGTAGTGCCATGGTAGATTATTGAAATGCTAAAATAAAAATTCTTTTTCTACACCATACCATAATTAGTAAAATAGATGTAAATATCAATACCCAAAATTACACTATAAAATAACAGTAATGGACTAATATTTAATATCATTTTGAAAAATTTCGAGTCATTATATTTTAAAAATCCCTGAATTAAAATCTTGAACCCCAACCCTAGACCAATATAAAAGAATACTCTTGAACTGAAATGAAGATGCGGAAATAATAGGTATTTACCAAAGAATAAAACTATTAAACTTATAGTAATCGGAACTGTAGCGTGTGAAAGAATAGCAAATACATCGGAATAAGTTGCTGTGCCTCTTAGCCAACCATTAATCTTGTGTAAAATCAAACTAAATATAGTAGCAATAAAAAGAACAAAACAAATTACAAATAACATATGCAAAAATGGATGAACTATTTTATTATCTAAACTGAAGTTCTTGAAATAGATGATTTGTCCATAAAACAAGAAAAGGAATATACTTTTAATATTGAGTTCTAATGATGTCTGATTATCTAAATATTCTAATACGCTTCTAGTTTGGAATAATATCCTAAAAACTGACTTCATAAATCCAATATTATCACCAACCCACGTACTTGGGTGGTTTGATCTCATTAAGATTTAGATAAACAATAAGCTGTCCTCGATGGTGTGTTACATGATCCTGAAGCAGGTTTAAAATCTGAAGTTTTGATTTTGGCCCTGCAAAAAAATCTACTTCAACAGTTAATGACTCTTCTGGTGTATTCTTTACACAATCATATACTTCTTCGAAAGATTTTTCGAGTAATTTAATCACTTCAATTTTAGAATCAGGAGCCTCTTCTGCAAGCTTCTTTCTGTCAAATTCTTCATCAGAAAAGTATGTAGTACTCAACCATAGCAT
Source organism: Aquimarina besae (assembly GCF_042434905.1). Taxonomy (NCBI): domain Bacteria; kingdom Pseudomonadati; phylum Bacteroidota; class Flavobacteriia; order Flavobacteriales; family Flavobacteriaceae; genus Aquimarina; species Aquimarina besae. The sequence goes on along the minus strand of NZ_CP170199.1, from coordinate 1,018,004 downwards.
GTTTCCGCAGATATGGAGCAATTGACTCCTAAAGTCCATCTTTTTTTCTGTCGGAGTATAGGTGTATTTATTTGCAGGCATTGACCTAGCGATTTCTAACAGATACTCTTTAGAGTTATTCCATTTTTCTAAAAATGCTGATTTAGGAGTGCTTTGTTGAGCCATTAATATGCTTGAAAATAGAATGAAAAAGATGAAAATTGGTTTCATTACTTAGCCGTCACTTCATTCATATATAAGGCAATAGCCTCTAATTCTTTGTCTGTAAATTTCTTTAGACGAGCAAAATTTGTTTTCATCACTGCATAATTTTCCGGATCAACAATGGGGTCTTTTTTTTGCCTTAGAAAACCAACGACATCACCATTTTGCTCTTTATAGATTTTCATAATTTCTGTGACACTTGGACCTACTGATTTTTTATCTATTCTATGACATGAATAGCAATTCCCCTTCCCTTTAAACAACTCTTTTCCTAGTTCATATTCTGGTGAGTTTGTTTTTTTCTTTGATCCAATAACAATTTTTTCTTTTTCGGGCTTTTTTTCAGAATTACAGCTTGATATTATAAAAGTAGTACTAATTAATAGTAAGAGTATTTTTTTCATTTGTGTGAATTTATGCGTTAAATAAATTATCAATATCTTTTTTAAATCTTTCTAACAAGTCTTTAGAAAAGCTACTAATTACCTTTTCTTCTTTAGCCCCAATACCATCGGTTGCTTCGGCTATTTTTGTCAAAGCATAGATCATAAAATCATATTCTTCATCCGGTCCGTTATCAGAAAAGACTTCGATAACTCTTTTATATAAAGTTTCGATATCATTGTCATTCTCATTTTCATAATCAAAAGACCATTTTATTTCTTGTCCTTTAGGATGTGCTTTCAGGATTTCTTCGAGCGTATTTACTTCTTCTTTTTGTATGACACCGTCACTCATAGCGATCACATATAATAATTCTCCAAAAGTCTGATACAATCGATCCCTGCTTACCATGTCATTTTCAATTTAAAATTATCCTAAAAGTTTCACTACATCCTTTGCAAAATAACTTGCTATGATATGTGCTCCTGCTCGTTTAAAAGCCATCAACTGTTCCATCATAATTGCATTGTGATCGAGCCAGCCTTTTTCTGCCGCTGCTTTTAGCATTGCATATTCACCACTTACCTGATATACTGCCACTGGTACATCTACTGCATCACGCACGTCACGAACAATATCCAAATATGCCAATCCCGGTTTTACCATTACAATATCTGCTCCTTCTTCTATATCCATCAAGGTTTCTTTGACCGCCTCATCACGGTTGGCAAAATCCATCTGATAAGTCTTTTTATCTCCAAAACCAGGTGCAGAATCCAGTGCATCCCTAAAAGGTCCATAAAATGCAGATGCATACTTAGCACTATAACTCATAATGCCTGTGTTTTTAAAATTTTCTTCTTCTAATAGCTCTCTGATGGCTAAAATTCTACCGTCCATCATATCACTTGGTGCTACAAAATCTGCTCCTGCCTGGGCGTGTGATAACGACATTTTTGCCAATACCTCACAAGTAGAATCATTAACTATATAGCCATCCTGTACAATACCATCGTGACCGTAAGAAGAATAAGGGTCTAGTGCTACATCCGTCATCACCAACATTTCTGGCGCTACTTCTTTTACTGTTTTAATGGCACGTTGCATCAATCCATCCGGATTGAGAGCCTCTGTTCCTTTATTGTCCTTCAGGTTATTGGGTACTTTCACAAAAAGCAATACCGCTTTAAGTCCCATTACCCATAATTCTTTTACTTCATTTTTTAGTAAATCAAGGCTATACCTATAATATCCAGGCATAGAAGCTATCTCCTGCTTTACATTATTACCTTCTACCACAAAAAGCGGCACTAAAAAATCATTAGGGGTGATTGTATGTTCTCTAACTAAAGATCGGATCGACTCTGTGGTTCGTAACCTTCTATTTCTGCGAAGTTGATGCATTAATTTGCTAGTAATTTTATAAGAATCGTAAATATACCAACTTATAACGTAATTTGTATAGGATCAATTTCACAAAATGAAGTCTCGCTTAAGAATATGAGCTTATCATCATATTTATTCTGTTTGATTGTTACAAAATTTAATAGCTTCACCATCAACTATCATTACTCCCAACTTTTCCACATCTTTATTGTAACAATTCTTTTCCCTTGCCGTCTTCTTCATATAGAAATTTAATAAGGCAGGCAACTATTATAGCTCTATGAACGTCTATATAATAGAAGACTAACATTTAAAACAGGACCTATCGGGATCATTCATCAACCTTTCCTCTTCGGGAAGATCAAAAACAAAATCATCACACATGGATTTCAAAAAACTTACACTTACTACTTTCGCTTTCTTATCAGGTCTTTTACTATCTGCGCAAACCATAACTTCTACCGTTGTAGATAAAAAAACAAACGAACCTATTCCATACGCTACTATTCAATATGCAGAAAATGGAGGGGTTATTACAAATGAAGAAGGAAAGTTCAGTTTTATTCTACCTAAAAGCATAACGCCAACAGATTCTATTTATATTTCTTCTTTGGGATATGAGAAATTGGGTGTTCCCTTAAGCATCGTAATGGACAGTATTTTATACATTACGCCTAAGACGGTAGAGCTAAGTAGTGTATTTATATCTAATAAAAATCTTACCATTGATGAAATCATGGATCAAGTAAAAGAAAATATCACTAAAAACTACAGTACCGCCTTATCCCATAAAAAACTATTCATCAGGGAATCTGATTTTAGTAACATTAGCAAGATCAACGTAAAACTAAAGAAATCAACGATTGAAGAGTTTGACAAGGAGTTCATCGATAGTGTGATTTCTATTATACCCCGAAAATCATCATATTACACAGAAACACTTTGTGATCTGTATGGAAATTTTGATAAACAGAAACTGGACATCATTAAAGGTGCAGAACTATATGACAAAAGTAACGATGGTTCTATGAATTCTTTATCAGAACGATTAGAAAACATCCTGAAAAAAAATGTAAAACAGAACTCATACCTTAAGATTAAGTCGGGTTGGATTCCTGGGTTCAAAATACAGGTTGATTCTATTATACAAAACAATCCTGAGGCAGCAGAGGTCAAAAAAGAAATGGAAGATCAAGATAAAAACAAAGAAAACTACTTTTATAAGTACCGTAAATATGCCTTACAAGACTTATTATCTAGTATGTTCTTTCAGGAAGATTCTAAACTCAATTTTATTGATAAATCAGGTCGGTATGAATTTGAGCTTTCAGATTATACTACTATGGACGACAGTAGTGTCTACATCATTAATTTTAAACCAAAAAGAAGAGCCGATTTTAAAGGTACTATATATGTTAACACTCAGGATTTTGCCATAATGAGAGTTGATTATGAAAATGTGAAGAATCTTCAAAATTTCGGTTTACTGGGTATTAGTTTTCACGACACAATGTATAAAGGCAAAACCATCTTTACCAAAGGTAGTGATGGTAAATACAGTGTGCGTTATATAGAAAAAACAAGAGGAAATGTTTTTGGAATAGATCGCCCACTAAAAATCATCGAAAAAAATAAGTTTGTAAAAGGAAGACGCAAGCAAAATGAGCTCTCTTTAGGCCTTGATATAGGAGCTGGAGAAATCAGCAAATATGAAGTAATAGTTTTTGATTCTCAACCGATCACAGAAAGTGAGTATGAGAACAGTAAAGAAAATAAAGCTATCGAACCACAATATTTATCCAAATACGATCCAGAATTCTGGAAAGGATATAACATTATAGAACCTAATACAGCGATAAGACAATTTACTGCTGTTGAAGGGGAGTCTTAGGTATTGTATCCACTTAAGTTTATATATAAATCTCTAGAAATATATTAACTAGTTTCCTCTCCCCATAGGAGAGGATTAAGGTGGTGGTTTTTAATTGTAAAAACACCTAGTCATATAAAGTTATTCATACTTTTCGCCAATCTTTTAGATTCCGGTCTACGCCAAAATGACAATATATTACGTTTTTGATGCTGTCATTCCAGTGTAGACTGGAATCCATTTCAAATGTTAATTTTCTCAACTTTTATTGTGACCATCAAAAGAATTCAAAATAGACACTGTTATAAATCGGTGATTCGCTCGTTTCATTTTTAAGAATATATTACCATAATTGTATCTTTTTTCGTTGTAACTATGTAATAGGTATACAAAAGCTATTTTTTTATCTGTAATTTTACGATCTATTGATTCCTAAAACAATGAATAAAATTATATTACTGACCCTTAGTATATGGGTGATTTCTTTTTCTCTAAGTGCTCAAAAAATTAGTTCCAGAGTGGTTGACAAAAAAACGAATCAACCTATACCTTATGCAACCATACAAATAGGAGAAAATCAAGGTGTTGTAACCAATGAAGAAGGAAGTTTTAGTATCACGCTAGACGAGATACAAACCAAAATAGATTCGATATATATTTCTTCTATGGGCTATGAGAAAGTAGGAGTATCGGTACAAAATATTACTGATAGTATTATCTATATTCAACCAAAGGCTATAGAACTGAAAAGCGTTTTTATCTCCAATAAAAATCTAGATATTGATGATATTATAGATAATGTAGATGATAAAATGGAAGACAATTATAGATCAGATCTTACTAAAAGTAGATTGTTCTTCAGAGAAACCAATCGAAATTATATCAGGAAGATGGACATTGAGTTTAAGAAATCTACTATCGAAGAGATTGATGAAAAATTGATAGATAGTATCTCTAAGGTTATTCCGAAGAATTCAGTCTTTTATGCAGAAGCACTATGTGATTTTTATGGAAATACAGAAAAACAAAAACTAAATATTATAAAAGGTGCTAGATTATATGACAAAAATAATAATGGTTCTATAGAAGGAGTCTTCAAAAAAATGAGTAAAATCTTCAAGGATAATGTAAAGCCTAATTCATATTTAAAAATAAGATCTGGTCTGTTTAGTCAAAAGGTACAAGTTGATTCTATTCTCAGATCTAATCAAGATGCTCAAGATATTGCAGATGGTATCGAAAATCCAAAAGAAAATTTCTTTTTTAAGTCTCGAAAAATGAATCTGAAGAACCTTTTTAACGAAATTCTATACCAATCGGATACCAAACTTAATGTGATCAAAAATTCAGGCAGATATGATTTTGAACGTATAGATTATACCATACTGGATGATGTTGGAGTATATGTGATCAAATTTATACCCAAAAGAAGAGGAGATTTTAAAGGTACATTGTATGTAAACACCGAAGACTTTGCGATAATACGTATAGATTATCAAAATGTAAAACGTTTGCGCAGTTTCAACCTGCTGGGGGTTAGTTTTGAAGAAAACGGATATAGTGGTACTACCATTTTTGAAAAGGGTACAGATGGTAAATATGGGGTGAAGTTTATCGAAAAAGTTACCGAAAACAAATTCGGTGTAGACAGGCCTTTAAGTATCATAGAGAAAAATAAATATGTTGAGGGCAGAAATAAACAAAACCAGTTGTCACTTAAACTGGATGTGATAAGCTCTGCCAAAAACAAATACGAAGTCATTGTTTTTGATACTAAAAACATCACCGAGGCAGAATATAATAGCAGCGTAGAAAATAAAAATGTACAATCCACTTATTTATCCAAATACAATCCTGATTTCTGGAAGGGTTATAATATTATAGAACCAAATACCGCAATCAAACAATTTAAGGCCATTGAGGAGGATCTAGACGAAGAGTAAGTTGTTTTCTCTACAACCTTCGTTAATGATGATAACTCTTAGAAAAGCCATAAAACAAGATGCCTTAAGACTCTCTATTCTTTATCAACAGGTATATATAAAAACATATGCCACAGAAGGAATTACTCACGAATTTGCCAATTTTGTCTATAATAAATTTTCTGTAGAAGCTATTGAAAAAACCATAGAAGAGCACGACGCTGTTATCGTGGCCTGCTACAAAGATAATCCCGTGGGAGTGGCGGAAATTGTATACAATAGCCAATGCCCCATACGAAATGTTACGGCCCCTGAACTTGGTAAATTGTATGTGTTGGATTGGTTTTTTGGAAAAGGAATCGGCTATGGATTGCTTAATGAGGTGGAGAAAGAGTTAATAGATAAAGGATATAAAGAACTATGGCTTTGGGTATATATTAAAAATAAAAGAGCCATTTCTTTTTGTGAGAAACAAAAATTTGAGTGTATTGGCAATGCTTTTTTTCAAATGGAGGTGAACAGCTATGAAAACCATGTGATGCTAAAAACATTATAAATACACCTATAACAGATGATCATTCTATCAGTTTCAAGGTTTTTAGCAAGACTTCAAAATAAAAATCTTCCTGCTCCGGGACAATAGTCGTTTTATAAGCCGTATTCTTAATGACATAATAAGAAGAGGATGTTTTATCCAGATCCTTTTGATGCACAAAAACGATCTTTCGAATAAAATTGTTAATGAGCACCACCTCGTCATAGGTAATCGTACGTCTTATTGTGGGTTGATCACTTTTATATACCAGATAATCTTCTCTAAAACTGATTGATTTTGTTGTTGTTCCCACCTGATGAAACTCAAAAGTAAAATCCTTTGAAGCAAATATTTTATTAATGTTCTCTATAGTAGGTTCTACAGTGCGGGTACAGCTCGCTACACCAATACAAACTAAAAATATTAAAATCCTCTTCATTACTTTACTGTATAAACTTAATATAATAATCTGAATGCGATTAACAGCAGGTCATAGCATAAAAGTTTCAACTCGAGTGTTTTTCACTCTAAAATGTTGAAAATCATATCGAAAATGTTTTTTTGGTATTGAAATACTTGTTTTCGAAACAAAATTCTTAATAGAATTTTGCTCAAACTAACATGTTTAAATTAACCGAACTCTGTTTTTAGGAATACAAAAAAGGTACTGGTTATAAACCAATACCTTTTACATTTTTATAAGAAAACCCAATTAACCTAATTGGTATTATTATATTATTTAGCAGCTAATCTCTTAATAGAATTTTCGAAATCTACATTCTCAAGATTACTGATAAGCAGTCCAATACCACCCGTTCTAGAAGCTACAATATACTCTGCCTGATATTTTTTCTCCATTTTATATCCTTTCAGATATTTTAACTTCACAATTTTAGAAGTTGGAGTAAAGAAAAATCTTCCGTGTATTCTTTTATAGCGAACCTCTTGGCTTAGTGCTTCGTCTTTAAGCTGTCTGCTTAACGCTTCCACTACTGTCGCTGCTCTGTGCTCATCTAATTGATAATAATCGGTTGCATATATAAAGACATAGTTTTCTACGTTTCTTTCATCAACAAACAACTGAAAATCAACATTTTTATCTTCAATTTTCTTCAATTCTTCTAACGCAATCTTTTTAAACTTCGGACTGTCTGTTAGCGAATCTAATCTTACTTTAAATTCTTCAGGGCTTGTCTTTTCATATCCTTTCGTAAGCATAATTGTATTTTTACGAAATTCGATAGTATTCTTTGAAAAGCTGGAGAATTTAGATTTCTGTTTTCCTTCTGTGGTGAAATATTGACATCCACTCAAAAGGATTACAGTTAACAATAGTAGAATTTTTTTCATAGGGTTCTGGGTGTTAATTGGTTAAAAATTTTCTCAATAAGCCCCATAAGTGTGCGCAAGGTAGTAAAAAAAAACATACAACCAACACTTTATCCTAATTTTTGCGCTTTTTAACGATTGTTAATGATCGTTTTACCGTTTTCGAAATACTTTTTGGTAGGATTACACCCACTCAATAGGATCCTTCAATATTTGCAGTAAGCGTGCTTCTTGGGTGCCTGCCTCAGGATGATGATCGTATCGCCATTGTACTTGAGGAGGTAAACTCATCAATATACTCTCAATTCTTCCATTTGTCTTTAATCCAAATAGCGTTCCTTTATCGTGTACCAAATTGAATTCTACATATCTTCCTCGTCGAATTTCTTGCCAATCCTTTTGCACCTTTGTGTAGCTGAGATTTTTTCTTCTTTCTACTATGGGTATATAAGCTTGTAAGAAACTATCGCCCACTTCGGTTACAAAATCATACCAGTTTTGCATAGTCATTGTATCAGATTTCTTACAATAATCAAAAAACAGACCTCCCACTCCACGGCCTTCGCCTCGATGCGCATTATAGAAATATTCATCACACTTTTTCTTATATAAAGGATAAAAACCCTCGTTGTGTTTATCACAAGCTGTTTTACACACCTGATGAAAGTGTTCAGCATCTTCATCGAACAAATAATACGGAGTAAGGTCTTGTCCTCCACCAAACCAGCTATCTACAATAGCACCATAACTGTCATACATCTCAAAATATCTCCAATTTGCGTGAACCGTTGGAACCATTGGATTTTTTGGGTGTAATACCAAAGACAATCCGCAAGCAAAAAAATCTACATCACCAACCTTAAAATAGCTCTGCATTGCTTTGGGTAGTTTTCCATGAACTCCTGAGATATTCACACCGCCTTTTGCAAAAACAGCTCCATTTTCTATCACTCGTGTGCGACCACCCCCGCCTTCGGAACGTTCCCAAATATCTTCTTTGAATTTTGCAAGACCATCAACCGCCTCCAGACCAGACGTAATTGTATCTTGTAAATCTAGTATATATTGGTAAAATTTTTCTTTCATGCTTATATGTTTTCCTTAAAGGTTTCCAAAACCCCATTGGAGTCTTTTACTGCAATTAATCCTTCTTTATTCAATATCTTAACGCTCTCTGTGGATGCGGCTACTACAGAAATTGGCAGTACTATTATAAATCCTATAATAGGAATCAACAGCATTAACATAAATACAATACCGTTGCCTATTGCTGTTCCACGATGTTTCCGAACAAATTGAATACTTTCTTTATACTTAAAATGTCGTTCCATGGTGTAATCCATATTACCGAAACCTATGTAATATGCTTGTATCGCAAAAATCAATATGGTTGCAAAAATTCCTATTACAGGAATTAAACTAAAAATTAGTAAAGGGATAATGAACAATAATTCTCGAAACAGGTTTCTTACATTGATACGAATACCGCGCATCAATTGTTCTCTAAAAGAAGTGTTACGGTGTTGATGCCCACGATGCTGATCTCCCAAAATATATGCCTCTACCTTTTCTGAAACCGGACTCATAAATGGGGCTGACAATGCCATAACAATATGTTTATACAACACTAATCCTAATGCAAGTATTAATAGAATACCAAAACCCTTACTAATAACAGCAAATGTTTCTGATCCCCAATCCCAAACCCAGGCCTTGGCAATAAAACCTCCTAGTGGATCCGATAAAAACCAGGCTGCTGTCATAAAAAGAATTCCAGTTAGAAAACTGATCAGAATTGGGATCGAAAAGTATTTCCACAATCCTAGTTTAGAGATTAAAGCGAAACCCCCAAAATATGCTTTGATACCATTAATGATGTTTTTGATCATAATCTTATGAATTGGTTAACTCCTTATAAGTAGTATTTTTAAGAAATTCGTTTCAAAATTAATATCAATGTACTAAAAATTTTCATCTGAAAGATATACCAAATCGTTGCAAAAACTGTCTATTTCTTCTATATCACTTACCAATTTAGCAATCTTTGTTTTTTCTTTTAGAAAAGAAATAGTCTCTTCTTCAGAAGCTGCTTTTAATTTTTTGAAATATTCTCTTCCCAACCTATTATTGTGTAAATCCATGGCTTCTTCTATAGCTTTATTAGGGGCTAATTTTTCGTGTAAATCAGTAATTTTTTGAGCCCAAACAATAGATTTATCTTCATCTTTAGATTGTAACAAGGTCTTTTGGCAAATCAATATGTTCCATAACGCATGCCTAAACGCATTCGCTTTTCCGTGATGATGATGTAAATTTCCATACAAAGCATCACAAATAATCATCGTTTTTTTGGTAGCTCTTAACGTAGGAATAATAAAAAATGGTTTTTGGATAGCTACTCCTGATATTTTAAAAAGCTGCCAGAAATCAAACCTTCTTATCAGGTCTCGGATTTTCATCGTTACACCTTATATTCCTTTACGGCATCCACAAAGGCTCTGGCATTTTCTACAGGAATGTTAGGTAAAATTCCGTGTCCCAAATTAGCGATATACCGATCTTTACCGAACTCATCAATCATTTGTTTTACCATCTTTTTGATATCCGATGGAGGCGACAGCAGTCTAGACGGATCAAAATTACCTTGTAATGTAATATTTCCTCCCGTAAGATATCTGGCGTTTCTAGCAGAACAAGTCCAATCTACTCCTAAAGCTGCTGCACCAGAATTTGCCATTTCATTAAGTGCAAACCAACATCCCTTACCAAAAACAATTACTTCTGTCTCGTCTTTTAGTGCGTCTACAATCTGTTGGATATACTTCCACGAAAACTCTTGATAATCTACTGGAGAAAGCATACCGCCCCAACTATCAAATACCTGAACCGCATTGACTCCTGTAGCTACTTTTTTCTTTAGATAAGCAATTGTGGTATCCGTAATTTTTTGCAATAACTGATGAGCGGCTTCTGGCTGTGTAAAACAAAAACCTTTTGCTTTATCAAAATTCTTAGACCCTTGTCCTTGAACAGCATAGCACAATATCGTCCACGGTGATCCGGCAAAACCAATAAGCGGAACTCTGTTATCTAGTTTTTCCTTTGTCATCTTAATTGCATCCATCACATATCCTAATTCTTCATCGATATCCGGAACAATAACCTGATCTATATCTGCTTGTGATCGAATTGGGTTTGGTAACCAGGGACCAATACCATCCTTCATTTGCACTTCTATATTCATCGCTTGTGGAATTACCAAAATGTCGCTGAATAATATAGCTGCATCCGGACCAATAATATCGATGGGCTGAACGGTAATTTCTGAAGCTAATTCTGGTGTTCTGCATCGAGTAAAGAAATCATACTTTTTCTTTAACGCCATAAATTCTGGCAAATATCTCCCAGCCTGACGCATCATCCATACTGGTGGACGATCAACCGTTTCTCCTTTTAATGCTCTTAGAAATAAATCGTTTTGTATCATATTTGTTTATCAAAGTATTTTACCGCTTGAACAATTACATTCTCTACGGTTGGTTTATTAGCAACAATGATATTGTTGGTATGTTTTTTAGCTTCAGAAGCCGTAGTATTCCCTATACAAAAGGCTATACTTTCTCCTATTATATTATCAGATATATAGCTCTGAACCCCAGATGGACTGAAAAAGAATATTCCGTTAAAGGTACGATCAAATTTCTTAGGCTTCTGATGTGTTTTATACACTACAACCTCTTTGAATTGAACATTATTTTCTTTTAAAATTGAAGGTAATTCATCTCTTCTGATGTTTCCACAAAAAAAGAAAAATTGTTCATTCTTATAGTTTTTTAAGATGATTTTACCTAAATCTGAAGCATTTTGAGCAGTTTCTATGACTTTTAGCCCATTTTCTTCTAAAAGCTTTTTTGTATTCTCGCCGACACAAAAGGAATTCTGAATTCTGAATTCTGAATTCTGAATCGCCTTTGCAGCATTCTTACTGGTAAAAATTGCATTCTCTATGTTTTGACCAAAATGGATAGGAAGTAATTCGATATCAATTGCATTATAATCTACAAATCCAATTCCTGAATGTAGTAGCAGCTCTTTTTGTGTTGTAGAGAGTTTTTTGGTGGATAATATGCTAACATTAGAGTTCAATTATTTCAAATCTGCTTTAATCTTCTTCATTAATTCTTTACCTCCATTATTTAATATCTCTTGCGCACAGCGTATACCAAAATTCTTCTTATCGTCTAGTTTAATGGTTTTGAATACCTCGATTTTATCTTTCCCATCTAAACTGAATAGAACTCCTTTAAAATGAATTTGATCTTTTATAATTTCTGCCAACGCTCCTATTGGTGCTGTACAACCTCCTTCTAATTCTCTAAGAAATTCTCTTTCTATGTGTACACATACTTCGGATGCTTCGTGATTAAGATGCGAAAGTGCTTCAATGCAAAACTCGTCTTTTTCTTTAGCAACTACGAGCATAGCTCCTTGTGCAGGAGCCGGAACCATCCAATCAAGATCCAAATATTCTTTGGGTTTTAGGTTGATACGTTCTAATCCTGCTGCTGCAAAAATAGCTCCATTCCAGTCGCTATCTTTTAGCTTTTGCATTCGGGTGTTTACATTTCCTCTTAGGTCAACTACCCGGTGGTTAGGATATTTATGTAGCCATTGTGCTTGTCTTCTTAGACTTCCTGTCGCTATGGTTCCTTTTTTGTCCAAAAAATCCACTCCTTTATGTAAGAGTATATCTTTTGTGTTAGCTCGTTCTAAAATTGCTGCTTCAACAATACCTTTCGGCAATGCCGTAGGAACATCTTTCATAGAATGAACAGCAATATCAATGTCGTTATTGATCATTGCAATGTCTAAAGTCTTCGTGAAAATCCCAGTGATTCCTAATTCATATAGTGGTTTGTCCAGCACAATATCTCCGGTAGATTTTACAGGAACCAAAGTTGTTTTGTATCCAAGTATTTCTAACTTATTCTGTACGGTATGAGCCTGCCAAAGTGCTAATTGACTATCCCGGGTACCAATGCGAATGGTTTTGCTTTCCACTATTTATCTTCGATTTGGAATACTTTCTGAATCAATTCAATACTTTCCTCAGATACTGTATTTTCATCCTTTAAATGATTCGCGAAGTGGTTTGTGATTTTTTGAATAATACGATCACTGATAATTGTGGCTTGTTCCTCATTAAAATCAGTTATTTTTTTTCGCTGTAGATTAATTTCAGCATCCTTTAAAGAAATCAGCTTATTTTTTAAAGCTTTAATGGTCGGTGCAAATTTCCTGGTCTCCATCCAGCTATCAAACTCTGATCGCACCTCATCAATTATGGCTTCTGCTTTAGGTATATGCACTCTGCGGCGCTGCAAGGTGTTATCTGTTATTTTAGATAAATCATCCATATGTACCAAAGTTACATTTGGTAATTCTGTAACATTCGTATCTACATTTTTTGGAATAGATAAATCTAAAATGAGTAGAGGCTTATCGCAATTAATGATTTCTTTAGTGATTGTCGGTTTTTGAGCACCGGTAGCTACTATTAGTACGTCAGAATGATTTACTTCATCCTGTAGCTCATCAAAACCTTTAACTACAAGGTTAAATTTTCCAGCTACCTTTTCTGCTTTGTCCCTTGTTCTGTTGATTAAGACAATGTGATCATTCTTCGTGTGCTTTACAAGATTCTCACAAGTATTTCTACCGATTTTTCCTGTTCCAAACAGAAGTATATTTTTATCTGACACATAAGGAACTCTAGCTAATATGTATTGTACCGCTGCAAAACTAACTGATGTAGCACCGCTGGAAATATCTGTTTCGTTTTTAATTCTTTTACTTGCCTGGATTACAGCGTTAGTTAATCTTTCTAGAAACGGATTGATCATTCGTACCTTCTTAGATGCCCTAAACCCAGCTTTTATTTGTCCAATGATTTCAAAATCCCCTAAAATTTGACTATCCAATCCTGTACCCACTTTGAACAAATGGGCAACTGCTTTACTATTTTTGTGTACATATGCTACTTTTTCAAATTCTTCGACAGTACCATGAGTATGCTCACATAATAGTTTAATAAGTTGAAAAGGATGTTGTGCAAAACCATAGAGTTCTGTACGGTTACAGGTTGACATAACCAAAAGTCCTTCTATCCCTTCTTTTTTAGCTTGTTTAAGGATTGCCATTTTCGCCTCTTCATTTATACTAAAATGACCACGTATTTCGGCGTCAGCCTTTTTATAGCTGAGACCAATTGTGTAAAAATTTGTTCCTTTCTTACGTAGGTGAGGCTCCATTGGGTTATTTTCAATTTTTCCGTAGCAAAAATATCCTACAACAGCTTTAAAAAATAACGCTAGGAGTTTTTAAAGTATCGAAAAGCGTTATTTATACCTTGAATTATGCAAAAACGGGTAAAAACACCTATTTTTGTATGTGTCCCAAAGATTACGATTTTATTAATTTAGATTTATTCTAAATAAATGCATTTAGAAACATGGAAATACAACTGAAAAATAACGCTCCAGGAATTTTAGAAGAAACTATTATAGAAGATGGTTTTTATATTCTGAAGTTCCAGAACGGAACTAATGATAATCAGCGAATTATAAGAGATATTAATAGTAGTTATATTCAATTTCATTTTTGTGTAAAAGGAAACTTGAAATTTAACTTCAATAATGGAAGTTACGCAATACCATTACCAGAAAAAAAATCTCTCTTACTGTACAATCCACAAAGAGATCTTCCTATGAACCTGGAAATGGAAAAAGATTCGTGGTTAGTTTCTCTTTTAATCTCAATAAAAAAATTTCACTCTCTGTTTTCTAAAGAAGCAGACTACATTCCTTTTCTTGGAGAAGGCAATCGAGATAAAAAATATTACACCGATGCAGACATCTCTCCATCAATGACTGTAGTTCTCAACCAAATTTTGAGTTATAATCTTCATAAATCGATTAAGCTATTATATTTTAGGGCAAAAGCTTATGAATTGCTAAGTCTATATTTCAACAAACCAGAGGATGCAGATATAGACCAATGTCCATTTTTGGTGGATGAAGAAAATGTACTTAAAATCAAAAGAGCCAAGGAGATTATCATCTCCAGGATGTCAGAACCTCCTACACTTCAAGAATTATCAAAAGAAATTGGATTACCTCTTAGCAAACTAAAAGATGGTTTTAAACAAATTTACGGAGAGCCTGTATATGCCTTTTTGTTTGATTATAAAATGGAAGTTGCCCGTCAATTACTTGCTGCCGGAAGTCATAATGTTAATGAGGTTGGTTTAAAAGTAGGATATAGTACAGCTAGCCATTTTATAGCTGCTTTCAAAAAGAAATTTGGTACAACGCCAAAAAAATACGTGATGAATCTAAGTTAATTACAACTAATCAAGAGTTTCCTTTACAGGAATTCCTTCTCCTTTTTGTAAAGAAACAATAGAGTCATACATCCCTCTATTATCTTCATCAGCATCTGCCAAGACAGATACAAACTCAAAATGCTCTAATAATTCTAAAATAAAAGGCAACTTGTCATTTTGGACATCTACAATAATACGTTTCATTTTCATGCTTTTTTGATTACCTAAAAATAAAAAAATAATGATTGTAAATCCCTAGTTTATCATATTTTAACTCGAATCACTTGTATGTTACCATTACTTGTTAACAAAACACTACTCGCTTGTTCTATCTCAAACTCGATTACTATACTCAATTCTATAATCTAGAAGTCTTATTATAATTTTATGATCTATCCATGGAATTGTTTGTATTTTTACTTTTCGAAATAGACAAAATATGAGTAAGGGTGCGCTTCTTGTTAACTTAGGATCTCCTGATAGTACAGATCCTAAAGACGTAAAGAAATATCTTGGAGAATTTTTAATGGATCCTCGAGTAATCGATGTTCCATTATGGGCCAGAACACTTTTGGTCAAAGGAATCATCTTAAATACAAGACCAAAGAAATCCGCTGCAGCATATAAAAAAATATGGTGGGATGAAGGTTCTCCACTCATTGTCCTATCCGAAAGATTACAGAAAAAAGTTTCAGAACGAACCTCTGTTCCGGTTGGTTTAGCAATGCGTTATGGATCTATGAGTATTAAGAAAGGACTGCAGGAATTAGATGAAAAAGGAGTAAATGAGGTACTTATAATTCCGCTGTACCCACAATTTGCTATGGCCACCACAGAAACTATTTTAGTACTTGCCGAAGAATTACGAAAAGAACATTTTCCTCATATGCAATTTACAGATATTCCTGCTTTTTACGATAAACAGGAATATATAGAAGTATTATCTAAAAGCATTCACGAAAAAATTAAGGATTTAGACTATGAGCATCTGCTATTCAGTTATCACGGAGTACCTGAGCGACACATAAGAAAGAGTGACATTAGTAATGGAAACTGTAAAATGGACGGAAAATGTTGCTTTAAAAAAGGTTCTATACAGCATGAATTCTGTTATCGTCATCAATGTGAAATGACAACGCTACAAGTAGCTAAAAAATTGGGG
The DNA here is from genome assembly GCF_042434905.1 of Aquimarina besae. Lineage (NCBI taxonomy): Bacteria > Pseudomonadati > Bacteroidota > Flavobacteriia > Flavobacteriales > Flavobacteriaceae > Aquimarina > Aquimarina besae. Next base: position 1,001,828 of record NZ_CP170199.1, on the reverse strand, counting down.
CTCAAAAATGGAACCTATTCTACCTCATTTCAATCCAGATTAGGATTTGATCCCTGGCTTCAACCCTATACTGATAGGACTATTGAAAGAATGGGGAAAGAAGGAATCAAAAAAATGGCTATAGTTACTCCTGCATTTGTTTCTGATTGTCTGGAAACACTCGAAGAAATTGCAATGGAAGGAGAAGAAATTTTTCACGAAGTTGGAGGAAAAGAATTTACCACAATTCCTTGTCTTAATGATCGGGATGATTGGGCAAATGTATTAGGAAACTGGGTAAATGAGTGGGTAGAAGCTAAAACTCCTGTTGAATCTGAATAATATTCCGTGAGCTTGATTAAAGAGAAAAATAAATTATAGCTCAAATTAAAACATCACTAACCCTAGAACCAAATTCAATCATGAAAAGAATTCACGTATCATCAATTCTTGGTATATTTCTTTTATGTTCTTTCTTTTATTCGTGTGAAAATGAAGAAGTCGTAGATCTAAATACAGATGCATCTATACATTCAAAAAACGTATTAAACGCTTCTATTGGTATAATAGGTGATGTTACCAATATATCCACTAATACCTCAGGAGGGACTTTATTAATGGGTGGTAGTACCGATGTGGATGCCGCGATGCTTTGGATGCTTCAAAAATCCGGAGGAGGTGATATCGTTGTTCTTAGGTCAACAGGAACCGATGCTTACAATCAATATCTATTTGATCTTTACGCAGTTAATTCTGTAGAAACATTGCTTATAGACTCCAAGGAAAAAGCTAATTCACCATTAACCGAAGCTACCATACGAAACGCAGAAGCAGTTTTTATCGCAGGAGGAGATCAATATAATTATGTGAGCTTTTGGAAAGATACTAAAGTTGAAAATGCCTTAAATTATCTTAGAAATATCAAAAAAGTGGTCATCGGTGGAACCAGTGCAGGATGCGCTATACAGGGTGGTATCTATTTTGATGCTGAAAATGGGACCATTCGATCAGAAGATGCTTTACGAAATCCCTACCATAGAAATTTGACCCTGCAAAAACATAATTTTATTGATAACCCCTACTTAAAAAATGTAATCACCGACACCCATTATGATGATCCAGATAGAAGAGGTCGTCATATTACTTTTTTAGCACGGATTCATCAGGATTGGGGAATACGCGGAAAAGGAATAGGAGTCGATGAACGCACAGCTGTCTGTATTGATGAAACTGGAAAAGCTAGAGTTTTTGGAGAAGGGTATGCTTTTTTTCTGAATCAGTATTTTTATGGACCTGAACGATGTTTACCCAGACGATCGTTGGATTGGTATAGAGATCAACGCGCAGTTGAAGTATATAAAGCAAGTGGTACCAGCAATGGTAGTCACTATTTTATGTTGGATCGATGGACCACAGGTTCTGGCGGTTCTTGGCAATATTACTACATAGATCGAGGAAGATTACGAATTTCGTATTAACAAACAAAAAGGTAAATGGCAAAAGTTAGTTCTGACGATTTGGGCACACAACCCATTGGAAAACTTCTTATTCAGCAAGCAGTTCCTGCCTCGATAGGAATATTGGTCATGTCTTTGAACATGATTGTTGATACGATTTTTTTAGGTCGTTGGATAGGACCCCTAGCTATCTCTGCCATTACTGTAGTGATCCCTGTCACCTTTTTTATCGGAGCTATAGGTTTGGCTGTTGGTATAGGAGGAAGCTCTGTATTATCCAGAGCTTTAGGATCTGGCGATCGTGATAAAGCGTTAAGGGTTTTTGGTAATCAGACAACGTTAACTTTTCTAACCTCTGGATTTTTAGCCTTGATGGGTTTGGTTTTCCAGGACTACCTTATTGGCTTTTTTGGTGCTGATGATTCTTTCAAAGAGTATGCTTTAACATATTACCGCATTGTTCTCTATGGTATTGTGATGTTATCCATGTGTATGATGGGTAATAATGTAATACGTGCAGAAGGAAAACCAACTTTTGCAATGGTCGCAATGATACTGCCCGCAATCGGCAATATCTTCATGGATTATTTATTGATAAATGTTTTAGGCTATGGTATGGAAGGAGCCGCTTGGGCTACTTTTATTAGTTATGCTATTTGTTTTGGATTTATCGTTTGGTTTTTCTTTGTTAAAAGTGAATTACGTTTAAATCTTGAATGTTTTAGACTCAAAGCTAAAATAGTCAAAGAAATTAGTGAATTAAGTTTTGTTACTTTGGCTAGACAAGGCACTATTGCCGTTCTTACAGTTCTACTAAATAATGTTCTAATCAGACATGGGGACGCTTTGGATGTGGCAGCCTATGGTATTATAAGTAGAATGCTCATGTTTGCACTTTTTCCTGTAATCGGAATAAATCAAGGATTTATGCCGATCGCTGGATATAACTACGGCGCAGAAAAATACCAAAGAGTAAGAGAAGCTATTAATACTTCTATTAAATACGGAGGGTTACTTGCAATTATGATTTTTTCAATAATTATGATTTTCCCAGAAAGTTTTGTTTCTCTTTTTGTAAGTAGTAAAGAATCTCTAGATCAAGAAACTTTGGCTAATAACGCAGAAATATTAAAAAGAACTCCCGATGCACTTAGACTGGTATTTCTAGCAACTCCTGTCATAATTGTGCAACTTATCGGATCGGCGTATTTTCAATCTATAGGAAAAGCAGTGCCTGCATTGTTATTAAGCCTGACCAAGCAAGGGTTTTTCTTGATACCTCTCATTCTTATTTTACCTCCATTTCTTGGAGTTTTAGGTGTTTGGATCGCATTTCCTATTGCAGATGTACTCTCTACAATCCTTACGGGATACTATCTTAATAGAGAAGTGAGAAAAACGCTTGTTATACCAAAAACCGGATAATTACAAATTATCCAAAGACAACTTGATACAACTACTAAAACCAACTTGGTTAAATTTACGTGAAAATCTTTTTCAATAGATATTTATTCCAGATTTTAGTACACCGTCATATGGACACCTAACATTTTTTAATGTTAAGTCGTAAAAAATAAACTCAATTAGATGTACTCGAAAATTATTAAACTCACACTTGTTGCCCTTCTTATGGTCGGCAATTTCTCATCAGCGCATGCGCAAACTTATAACGAAGAACTTTACGATGCACTCGAATATCGCCTAATTGGTCCTTTTAGAGGTGGTCGCAGTGCCGCCGTGACAGGAGTACCAGGAAAACCTAATCTATTTTATTTTGGAGCTACAGGTGGCGGTGTTTGGAAAACTACCGATGGAGGTCGTACTTGGGAAAACATATCAGATGGATTCTTTGGTGGATCCGTTGGTTCTATTTCAGTTTCTAAAAGTGATCCCAATGTAATTTATGTAGGTGGTGGAGAAAAAACGTTACGTGGTAATGTCTCTTCGGGATATGGAGTTTGGAAAAGTGTAGATGCTGGAAAAACCTGGATACAATCCGGTTTGCCAAAAAGCAGGCATATTCCCAGAATTGCGATTGACCCTACCAATCCGGATATTGTGTATGCCGGGGTTTTAGGAAACATTTATAAACCAACTCAGAATAGAGGTGTCTATAAAAGTAAAGATGGAGGAAAAACTTGGAATATGGTATTATTTGCCAATCAAAATGCAGGTGCAGTTGATCTTACTTTGGATCCGAACAACCCAAGAATCCTATATGCTTCTACCTGGAATGCCAGAAGAACACCTTACAGTTTAAGTTCTGGGGGAGATGGTTCTGCTCTATGGAAAAGTACTGACAGTGGGAAAACCTGGAAAGAAATCTCAAAAAATAAAGGTTTCGCTAAAGATACTTTAGGAATCATAGGAGTAACTGTTTCTCCTGTAAACAGTGAAAGAGTATGGGCAATTGTAGAAAATAAAGAAAATGGTGGTGTTTATAGAAGTGATGATGGCGGTGAAACCTGGAATCTTTTAAATAGTGATAGAAGTCTGCGTCAACGCGCTTGGTACTATACAAGAATCTATGCCGACCCCAAAGATAAAGATGTGGTGTATGTAGTTAACGTATCCTATCATAAAAGTAAAGATGGAGGAAAAAACTTCAGCAGTTTCAGAGCTCCGCACGGAGACCATCACGATCTCTGGATAGCGCCAGAAAATCCAAATCGTATGATCATTGGAGATGACGGCGGTGCCCAAATTACGTATGACGGTGGCGAAACCTGGAGTACCTATCACAATCAACCAACTTCTCAGTTCTACCGTGTTACTACTGATAACAGTTTCCCTTACAGAATTTATGCAGCTCAACAGGACAATTCGACAATAAGAATCAATCACCGCAGTACAGGGTGGTCTATTTCTGAGGATGATTGGGAATCTACTGCCGGGGGAGAATCAGCGCATATAGCTATTGATCCTAAAGATAATGACATTGTATACGGAGGTAGTTATGATGGTTTCCTTACCAGAATCAATCATAAAACGGAAACGGTAAGATCTATTAGTGTTTGGCCAGATAATCCAATGGGACATGGTGCCGAGGATATGAAATATCGTTTTCAATGGAATTTCCCGATTATGTTCTCTAAACATAATCCAAATAGACTTTATACGTTCTCAAATCAGGTACATGTTACTGAAAATGAAGGTCAAAGTTGGGAAGTTATAAGTCCGGATCTTACTAGAAATGATCCAAGCAAGCTAAAATCTTCCGGGGGGCCTATTACTCAAGATAATACTTCGGTAGAATACTATTGTACCATTTTTGCCGCTGCTGAAAGTCCTCTTAAGGAAGGGGTGCTGTGGGTTGGAAGTGACGACGGACTCGTTCATATCAGTAAAGATGGTGGGCAAAACTGGAGTAATGTAACCCCAAAAGGGATACCCGAATGGACCATGATCAATAGTATCGAACCTAGCAGTTTTGATGAAGGAACGTGCTACATTGCCGGAACCAGATATAAATCTGGAGATTTTGCTCCATATTTATATAAAACCACTAACTATGGTCAATCGTGGACAAAAATCACAACCGGCATAGATAACGAGCACTTCACGCGTGTGCTCCGAGCAGATCCCAAAAGAAAAGGCTTATTGTATGCGGGTACCGAAACAGGAATGTATATTTCTTTTAATGATGGCGTTAACTGGAAACCTTTTCAGTTAAACCTTCCCATCGTTCCTATTACAGATCTAGCAATAAAAGATAATAATTTGATAGTAGCAACCCAAGGAAGAAGTCTTTGGATTATTGACGATTTGACCGTATTACACCAGCTTAATAACAGTGCAAAAACACAGGAAAACATTTTATTTCAGCCAAAGGACACTTACAGAATGAGAGGTGGGAGCCTAAAAGACTCTAAAACTGAAGGAACCAATCACCCAAGTGGAGTAATGACGTATTTCTATTTAAAAAACTTTGAAAAAGAAAAAGATACGGTGTCTTTAACCTATTTCAATACTAAGGGCGACACCATTAAATCTTTTAGTTCTGCTGCGAAAGAAAAAAAAGACCAACTAGTTGATCTAAAAAAAGGAGCAAATCAATTTAATTGGAATATGCGAGGTGATGGGGCAGAAAAACTAAAAGGAATGATCTTGTGGTGGGCAAATCTTGATGGCCCAAAAGCTGTTCCAGGTACTTATAAAGTAAATCTTAATGTAAATGGAAAAGAAGTATCTCAACAACCATTTAAGATTCTGGCAGATCCAAGAGCAGAAGCAACTATACAACAAATGCAGCAACAATTTGATTTTATAACCAGTGTAAACCAAACAGTAGATAAAGCACATCAATCAATCAAAAAAATTAGAAAAATTAACACGCAGCTCAAATCATTTGCTACACAATATAAAAATGACGAAAAAACAAAAGACTTAGTGGCTAAAGCTAAAGATTTACAAAAGCAGTTTGGTGAAATCGAGAAAGCATTGTACCAAACCAAAAATCGTAGTGGTCAGGATCCTTTAAATTTCCCTATTAAGTTGACCAACAAACTTGGACACCTCAATTCGTTGGTAGGAATGGGAGATTTTGGACCAACAGCACAGGACATTGCAGTAAAAGATGAATTAACAAAACAGATCAATGATCAACTGAAGGCTTTTGATAAATTAATTTCAGAAGAAATAAAAAGCTTTAATACAGAATTCAATACCTTGCAACTTAATTATCTGTTTGTTGAAGAATAAATGCAAGAATACTATAACTATATAAAAGCCCTACATCTCATCTTTGTAATTACTTGGTTTGCAGGGCTCTTTTATATCCCAAGATTATTTATCTATCAAATCGAAGCCTTTCAGAAACCCTCTCCTGATAAAGAAATATTAGGGGATCAATTAAAACTGATGGCTAAACGCCTTTGGTTTATCATCACCTGGCCTTCGGCTGTTCTGGCTACATTATTTGCAGTTTGGTTATTAATCCTAAGACCGGGAATATTGCACAATGGATGGATGCACGTAAAATTGGGGTTTGTTTTATTACTTTTCATCTATCATTTAAAAAGTCACCAAATTTTTAAACAGCTTCAGGTAGGTATTATAAAGTGGACATCTAATCAAATGAGACTGTGGAACGAAGGAGCCACTATCATTCTTTTTGCTGTTATTTTTTTAGTTATCGTAAGAGACGCAGTTAACTGGATTTATGGAGTAATCGGAATTTTATCGCTAGCCATTCTGTTAATGTTTGGTATAAAATTTTACAAAAGAGTTAGGGATAAAAACCCAAATGCCTAGGATTACTAAATTTTTAAAATTTGAGTTTTTTTCCAAAAACATATACCAGTAAGAACAATCGGTCTGTTACAATAAGGCAAGCCCTTTTTGCTGACGCTGATCAATTATTAAACCTTAAACTAGCGTATTTAAAAAACACAGAAAGTCTACCCCTATTTGCTGATGAGTACCCCAATGATGTTTGTCAAGAAAGAGATATGATCGAAAGATATCAATCTGAAAAAAATAGTATAATTCTTGTGGCTATTTCAGAAAATGCTATGATAGGAAACATTGATCTTACAGGTAGTTGGAGAAAAAAAATGCAACATACTGCCGTTATAGGTATGGGTGTCGATCTAAAATGGCAAAATCAAGGTATTGGAACCTTTTTGTTGCAAAGCGCAGTGGACTGGGCTCAAAAAAATAAAATATTAAAAACAATTTGGTTAGAAGTATATGCAAATAATAATCCGGGCATTGAATTATATAAAAAATTGAAATTTAAGCAATCTGGAGTTGTGCCTAATTTTTTTAAAGAAAAAGGAACTTATATTGATAAAATCATGATGTACAGAGAAGTATATTGAGATTGTAAATCAACCATAGGATGGCATTTTGCTGCATTTGTAGGGATCCTTTTGATATTACTAATTCTGCATTCATAATTAGTTCGTATCTTCGTGTAATTTTTTAAACGAGATACCGATATTATCTTATGATCAAATCCATGACAGGTTTTGGGAAATCAATCCTTCAACTTCCTACCAAAAAAATAACTATTGAGGTAAAATCCCTAAATAGTAAAAACTTAGATCTTAACGCCAGAATTCCCTCTCAATACCGCGAAAAAGAGCTGGAAATGAGAAAAACGATTGCCAAAGCGTTAGAAAGAGGTAAAGTTGATTTTAGTTTATATGTAGAAGTTACCGCAGAGGAAAACTCAACTAAAATCAATGAGGATATCGTTAAAGATTATATCAAGCAACTAGAATCTATCTATAACTCTGAAGATAAATTAGAAATGATGAAAATGGCTGTTCGTATGCCTGATGCATTAAAAACTGAACGTGCCGAGGTGGACGAAAAAGAATTTGAAGCCATAAAAGGCGGTTTGAAGGAAGCCCTGGAAGCTATTGAAAGCTATAGATTGGATGAAGGAAAAGCGCTAGAAAAGGATTTCGTTACTCGCATTGAAAACATCGGTGACTTACTAGAAAAAGTTATTGCAATTGATCCAGAGCGTATCGAACTAGTAAGAGAAAGATTGCATAAGGCTGTTTCTGAATTAAAAGAACAAGTGGACGAAAACCGATTTGAACAAGAATTGGTGTATTATCTTGAGAAATTTGATATCACAGAAGAAAAAGTCAGATTAGCCAATCATCTTGAATACTTTACAACCACTCTAAATTCTAAAGACTCTAATGGAAAAAAATTGGGTTTTATAACTCAGGAAATTGGTCGTGAGATCAACACCATAGGGAGTAAATCCAATTATGCTTCTATGCAACAACTGGTAGTACAAATGAAGGATGAATTAGAGAAAATAAAAGAACAATTATTGAATATTCTGTAATACTGATATACGTCTTTACCCAATCTTGGTAAAATTTATATAGATGAAACAAGGAAAACTTATCGTGCTGTCTGCGCCATCAGGAAGTGGAAAAACTACTTTAGTTAAATATTTATTACATAAAGAAGAGTTAAACTTAGATTTCTCTATTTCCGCTGCTTCCAGAGAACCTCGCGGAGGAGAAGTACACGGAAAAGATTATTATTTTCTTTCACTAAGGGAGTTTAAGGACAAAATTAAAGCTGACGAGTTCCTGGAATGGGAAGAAGTATACCGAGATAACTTTTATGGAACATTAAAAACAGAAGTACAACGTATCTGGGATAAAGGAAAACATGTGATTTTTGATATCGATGTAGTTGGTGGTCTAGATATCAAAAGAATTTATCCGGATCGCACATTGGCTATTTTTATAAAACCCCCGAGTATTGAAGAATTGAAAATTCGTTTAAAAAAGCGCAAAACAGAATCAGAAGATAAAATCAATATGCGAGTAGCCAAGGCCTCTACAGAAATGGCTACTGCGCCTCAGTTTGATGCTATTGTAACCAATGACGATTTAGAAAAAGCAAAAATAGAGGTGTATCAATTGGTTAAGAAGTTTCTATTAGGTTAATTACATTTTCATAATAAGATTACCGGTTTTCCGAGAATCGAAAAACAAGTTTTATCCATGAAAAAGATAGGCTTATATTTTGGTACGTTTAATCCTATTCATATAGGTCATTTGGCTATTGCTAATCATATGGCAGAATATTCTGATCTCGATGAAATCTGGATGGTAGTTACGCCGCACAATCCATTTAAAAAGAAAAACTCTTTACTGGATAATAACCATCGATTAGAAATGGTATATCGTGCTACAGAATCATACCCAAAACTAAAGCCCAGCGACATCGAGTTTAAGCTACAGCAACCAAATTATACGGTGAATACCTTAGTTCATCTACAGGAAAAATATCCTGATTATGAGTTTCATCTAATTATGGGCGAGGACAATCTGAAAAGCTTCCATAAATGGAAAAACTACGAAGTAATATTAGAAAACCATCACATCTATGTATATCCCCGTATCTCTGAAGGGAAAACAGATCATCAATTTAAAGATCATCTGAAAATTCATAAAGTTGCTGCACCGATTATGGAAATCTCTTCCACTTTTATCCGAAAAGCTATTCTGATAGGTAAAAATATCAGACCCTTATTGCCGAAAGAAGTATGGGAATATATTGATGAAATGAATTTTTATAGGTAGAAGAAATAGATTTATGATAAGATCTATAATGTCAGTCTGAGCTTGTCGAAGACTATTTTAAAACTTCGACAAGCTCAGTTTGAAAAAGAAATATTTATCTTCCAGGAAAATCAGCCTTTCTTTTTTCTAAAAATGCTGTAGTTCCTTCTTTAAAATCGTCAGTTCCGAAACAATTTCCGAATTCTTTTATTTCAGTTTTAAAACCATTGACACCGTCTTCATAAGCAGCATTTACTGCATTGATAGCTGCTCCAATCGCTACAGAAGAATTTCTCATAATTTTACTCGCAATTTTTTCTGCTAGAGGTAATAACTCTTCTTGTGGAACCACGTGATTTACCAATCCATAATTTAACGCTTGATTGGCATCAATCATTCCAGCCGTCATTATCATTTCCATAGCTCTGCCTTTACCTACTAACTGAGGTAAACGTTGGGTACCACCATATCCTGGGATCACACCCAAGGATACTTCTGGTAATCCCATTTTAGCATTATCACTCGCAATTCTAAAATGTGCTGCCATCGCTAATTCTAATCCTCCACCAAGCGCAAAACCATTTACCGCGGCAATAACCGGCGTAGATAGGTTAGCTACAAAATCAAAAAGCAGTTCCTGCCCTTTTGCTGCCAATTGACCTCCTTGATCAACCGAAAAATTAGCAAATTCGCTTATATCCGCGCCAGCTACAAAAGCTTTTTCTCCGCTTCCGGTAATGATAATAACCTTAGTCTTGATATCCTTGTTAGCAGTATCAAAAGCATCGTGAAGTTCCTGAATTGTTTCTTTGTTAAGTGCGTTTAATTTTGAGGGTCGATTGATGGTAATAGTTGTGATACCATTTTGATGAGATGTGAGAATATTAGTATGCATTATGTCTGTTGTTTGTTTATTATTTTATGTCCCTTTCAAAGTACAAGTAGAAATACATCCCCATCCCAAAATCTTCTACGTCGGTAGACACCAATCTCCATCCATCTTTTGCATAGAGATCCAGTTTTTCCTGAATGTCCTTTGATGAAGATTTTAAAATATGTTCTTTATCAAAAGTAATTTTCGAATAATAAATCAAAGATTCTAATTTATACTCTTTCATATGTTAATGATATTTATTGTTCTTTCGGGAATTTCACCTTAAAAACGGTTCCTTTCCCCTCTTGGGATGTAAAGGTAATACTTCCGTCATAGGTTTCCACAATATTTTTAACCATTCCCAAACCTAATCCCATGCCGCTACTCTTGGTGGTAAATTTTGGCTCAAAAACCTTCTTTTTGTTTTCTTCATTAATTCCTATTCCATTATCAGCAACTGTGATCACCACATTATCCTTTTCTGTAAAAACATTCACCATAATTTTAGGAGTCTGATCTTCTGGGATCGCCTGGATAGCATTTTTTACCAAATTGGTTACTACACGTATTAACTGCGTTCTATCAAATTTTGCTATAATCTCTTCCTTTTCAGATGGAAAAATAATATAATCTTCATTAAAAATATCAAGTGCTAATCTCACAACCTTTACTACGTCTAGGGTTTCCCTTTTCTGCGCCGGCATCTGTGCAAAATTAGAAAATGCCGATGCAATAGAACTCATAGTGTCTATTTGCTGAATTAAGGTGTCACTATATTCCTTTACTTTCTGACCAATATTTGGATCGCTGGGATCAAATTTGCGCTGGAAACTTTGAACCGTTAATCTCATCGGCGTCAATGGATTCTTAATCTCGTGGGCTACCTGTTTTGCCATTTCTCTCCATGCAGCTTCTCGCTCACTTTTTGCAAGCATTGCGGCACTTTCTTCTAACTCATCAATCATACTATTATAAGCGCTGACGAGTGAGTAAATTTCATCACTAGAGTCTCCTATTCGAATTCTTTTATTTCGTTTATCTAAACGGGTTTGATCAATCGTATCTGAAATTGTCTTAAGAGATCGGGTAATATATTTTGAAAGAAAATATGCAAGGACTATTGCAATGAGTAACATCAAAAGGTAAACCTGACCAAGCCTTTTTAAAGACTCCCACAGTTCTCTAGAAAAGAAATTATCATCTTCTAGATAGGGTAAATTAAGTATCGCTAATGGTTTTGACTTATCATCTTTGATGTATGTGTAAGAAGACAAAAAGTGTTCTCCGTTTTTCTCAGACACCCCTAAATACCTTTTTTCGTAACCACTGTCCAAAGTATCTATTATATGCTGATTCAACTGCATATCAGTTGTGTCATTTACAAAGGTTTCTTCTGACTTAATTAATAATTTACCTGATAAGTTATAAATATTGATGGGTAATGAATGTTCGTGAGATATCTGATTAATTCTTTTTTTCTCTCTAAATATCAACGCAACATTTTCTTCGGTTACTGGATAAGTAGTGCTTCTCAACGCATTATTAATTGCTATTTTTATACGCTCTTCCTTTCTTTCCAACCGCTCACGATGATAGTCTTCTGCCTCCTCTTTGTATTGATATACCGTAATGGCTGCAACTAAGACAGAAGCCAACAAAACTAATACGGTCATAGAAATAAAAATCCTTGTTCTAAGAGAGAGTTTAGTAAGCTTCATAGTATTCTTTGAAACGTAAATATAACAAATATCACACCAAAATTGTTTTAAATAGAAACCCTGATCAGCACTCAACGACATTCTTTTTCTTTGAGTGGAATTGCTCAAATTTACTTAGCTTTGAATCTATGGATAACAGCTCATTACTTTCTGTAAAAAACCTCAATGTTTCTTTTATTTCTGAAAAAAAAGAAACAAAAGTATTATACGATATTTCGTTTGATATTTATCCAAACGAAATTATAGGTGTTGTCGGTGAATCAGGAAGCGGTAAATCTGTTACTTCTCTTGCTGTGATGGGTTTACTTCCTGCTAACTCTGCAAGGGTTTCGGGTCAAATTCTATATAAAAACCGTTCTCTACTCAATTTAGAAGATAAAATACTTAGGTCAATTCGCGGCAATGAGATTGCTATGATTTTTCAAGAACCTATGAGTTCTTTAAACCCTTCTATGAAATGCGGAAAGCAAGTAGCAGAGATTCTATTACAACATACCAGCCTGTCTAAACCTGAAGCAAAAGCAGAAGTTTTATCATTATTTGAAAAAGTAAAACTCCCTGATGGAATCAGGGCTTATAATTCTTATCCTCATCAGTTAAGTGGTGGTCAAAAACAACGTATTATGATTGCCATGGCTATAGCTTGCAAACCAAAACTACTGATCGCAGATGAGCCTACAACTGCCTTAGATGTAACCGTACAAAAAGAAATCATTGGGCTTTTAAAAGAACTTCAGAAAGAATACAAAATGAGTATTCTTTTCATTTCTCATGACTTATCGCTAGTGTCTGAAATTGCTGATAAAGTTCTGGTAGTGTATCAAGGTAAAATGATGGAATATGGTACTGCCGAGCAAGTCTTTCACACTCCTCAAAATGACTATACCAAAGCATTGATTCACGCCCGACCTTCCTTAAAGGTAAGATTCAAAACATTACCAACTATTAAGGATTACCTGGGGGATCAGGAAAAAGAAAGACCCATTATTTCTAAAACACAACGTGAACAAAAGCATAAAAAACTGTATAGTAAATCTCCTTTATTGGAAGTTAAAAATGTAGAAAAGATATTTTTTTCTAAAGTAGGGATATTTGGTAAAAAAGAATTTAAGGCAGTAGATGGTGTAAGTTTTAAGCTCTACGAGGGCGAAACTCTAGGACTTGTTGGTGAATCGGGATGTGGTAAATCTACCCTAGGTAATACTATTTTACAGTTAGACAAAGCAAACAGTGGAGAGATCTTATATAAAGGAAAGGATATTACAAGAATCTCTTCTTCAGAAATAAGAAATTTAAGAAAAGAAATTCAACTCATTTTTCAGGATCCTTTTGCGTCTCTTAATCCCCGTTTAACAATTGGTAAGGCTATTATGGAACCTATGAAAGCCCATAAGTTATACATTAATGACGCAGAGCGAAAGGAAAAAACCATTGATCTATTAAAAAGAGTTGGATTAGATCCAGCTTTCTTTAATAGATATCCCCACGAATTCAGCGGTGGACAGCGACAACGCATCGGAATTGCAAGAACAATCGCATTACAGCCTAAATTAATCATCTGTGATGAATCTGTAAGTGCATTGGATATATCAGTACAGGCACAAGTATTAAATTTACTCAATGAACTTAAGGAGAAATTTGGTTTTACCTATATTTTTATCTCTCATGATCTGGCAGTTGTAAAATATATGTCGGATCAATTATTGGTCATGAATCAAGGTAAAATTGAAGAATACGGAGATGCCGATATGATTTACGAAAATCCAAAGAAAGAATACACAAAAAAATTAATCAATGCCATTCCAAAAGGTCTATAATATATAGCATTAAGATAATAGGCCACCTCTTAAAATCATACTGATTTTAAATTGTAAGTGTTTACTTTTCCCCATTCATCAGCACTAAAGTTTTAAAACCATAAAACTTAACGTGATGAAAACAGTAATTGTTACAAAATTTAAAAAAACACTTTTTGCATTGATAGCACTATTTTGCATATCGTGTGAAACTGATATCCCAGAAACAGATACTAATGCTCCTACTTTTACTTTTAATATCTCGGGAGATGGCTTTAATCAAACATTTGACCAAGACGATGATTTTTCCAGTTTTCAACTAAACTTACGCTCAGATACAGAGTATAGCTTTATTTATTCGGGTGGTGACGCTGGTGGCGTTAAAAGAATATCATGGCAATATCCTCACGATTATATAGAATTTTCTACAGATATACCAAGTCCTTGGGAAAGTAGCACCCTAACATTTCTCTCAAGTCTGATTTACTGGAATGGTGATGCAACAAATCCTACAACTGGAAATATTTTGGCGGGTAAACTTATTACCAATGGAGATGGTGTAAGCATTTCTTTTTCTTTTCTCGTTAGAGATTTTGGAGGATTGGATGGAGTATCGAATACTACAGAAAGAACATTGAATATTTATATCAACGAACAAAACACAGAAGTCATCGGTCTCTGATATCATCATTATATGACTTTAAAAAACCTATCTGGATTCTTCAGATAGGTTTTTTTAAACCTAAATGTTTACCTATTCCAAAAAGATAACACTAATCATAAACTTTAAAACTTAAAATGATGAAAACAACAATGAAATTTTTAACGTATGTAATGATGGCTTTTGCCCTAGTATTCACAACTGCTTCTTGTGATGGAGAAGACGGAATGGACGGTGCAGAAGGGCCACAAGGACCCGCTGGACAAGATGGAAATGCCAATGTAATCGTAAGAACTGTAGATAATGTAGTCTGGACAGAGGCAAGTTATCTTGGCAGAACAGCAAATCAATTTGTTATTACGGATAACGATATTACACAAGATGTATTAGATAATTCTTTGATTCTAGTCTATTTTCAATTGTTTGGAGATGATATATGGTATCCAATGACGTACAGTTTTCCGTACGCAAGTGGAGATTCAGAGATGATTACATTTACATATAGTCTTAATACATTATCCATATATGCCTTATCAACATCAGGGCCTCTAAACTCCGCGATATCCCAATTGAAATATGTGATTATCGAAGGAACGCAAACAAGCGCTGCAGATTTTAACAGCTTTGAAGAATTACAATCATATTACAATCTAGACTAATAAAATCAACTTATTTCAAATACAAATCAAACCTATCTTCAGCTTAAAGATAGGTTTTTTCGTATTTGATGTTTACCTAACATATTCAAGCTGCACTAATAGGAAACATTAAAACGTAAAAAATGAAAACGACAATGAAATTTTTAAGCTATTTTTTAATAGCATTTGCTATGGTATTAACTTCTAGTTCTTGTGATGGAGAAGACGGAATGGATGGTGCAGAAGGGCCACAGGGTATCGCTGGTCAAGATGGAGCTGACGGACAGGACGGCGCTGATGGACAAGATGGTCAAGATGGGGAAGATGGAAACGCAGAGGTAATCTACAGTGATTGGATCCCTGCTGATTTTCAAGGATCCTCAACTTCCGTAAAATTTATGGGGATTGATTTTCCTTCTGAGTTACCAAGTGCAGCATCTATAAGAGATACGCACGTCATCCTAGTCTATTATTCAGGATTCGGGGATGGAAACACGTATCAATTACCTGTTTTAAATTTTAGAGGTGCTCAATTTACATTTGGATATGGTAGTGGTAGTGCTGCTGCTTCAGACATAAATATAACCGCACGTGCCTTGAGCGGAGATCTTACTGAATTTCAGATTGATCCTACAAGAGGGGCTAAATTTAGATATGTGATAATACCTCCAAATATTCTCGTGGGGCGTTCTTTTGTAGACTTTTCTGACTATGAAGCTGTGATCGAAGCTTACGGAATTAAAGACTAAACAAGTTCTTCCATCTCATCTAAACCTTCAGGATTATTCCCTGAAGGTTTTTTTGAATCTCTTGTTATTTTTATCTTCAATTTCGTAGCTTTAGAACGCAAATTTTAAATTTACACACCGATGGGAATTTTCGATGAAATAAAGAAAAAGCTTAGTAACGAATTTATTGACATTGTAGAATGGTTAGACAATACACAGGATACCATTGTACATAGATTTGAAAGATATCAAAATGAAATAAAAAATGGTGCTCAACTGATCGTACGAGAAGGACAAACAGCTGTTTTTGTAAACGAAGGACAGTTAGCCGATGTTTTTAAACCGGGTACCTATACCTTAAACACACAGAATTTACCAATTTTAACAACATTAAAAGGCTGGAAATATGGTTTTAATAGCCCGTTTAAAGCTGAAGTGTACTTTGTAAATACCCGTCTGTTTACAGATGAAAAATGGGGAACAAAAAACCCGATTACTCTTAATGATGACCGTTTCGGATTGGTAGAGATCAGAGCTTTTGGAACCTATGCTTTTAAAATTAGTGATCCTGGAAAATTTATTGTTGATATTGTTGGAACAGATGCCAATTTTACCAATTATGAAATTAATGAACATCTAAAAAGTCTAATTTCCACAAGATTTACAGATACCGTAGGAGAAGCTAACTTTCCGATAGAATTATATGCCGCCAATACCACCGAATTGTCTGAAACTTGTAAGGAAGTTATGCAACCAGAATTTAACTCTGTGGGTATTTCTTTAGAAAAATTCTTTATTGAGAATGTTTCTATGCCAGAAGATCTTAAGAAAGAGATTTTTGAATACAGTAGAATTGACAAACTTGACCTTGACAAATTAACAAAGTTTAAAACCGCTAAAGCTATTGAAGCTGCTGCTGCCAATGAAGGTGGAACAGCTGGTGCCGGAATGGGAATGGGAATGGGATTTGTTCTCGCTCAGCAAATGGGGGGAATGATGAACCCGATGGCCTCGCAGCAACAAATGCAACCTCAGCAAACTACTCCGGTTGCTCCTCCTCCAATGCCTATTCAAGTTCAATATTTCTATGCTCTTAACGGACAACAGGCAGGACCTGTATCTTTTGAGCAATTAAAAACGTTGTTTGCCAATCGAACCGTGAACAAAGATTCTTTGGTTTGGAAACAAGGTATGTCCAACTGGACTGCGATTAAAGACGTTGAAGA
This sequence comes from Aquimarina besae, assembly GCF_042434905.1. Lineage (NCBI taxonomy): Bacteria > Pseudomonadati > Bacteroidota > Flavobacteriia > Flavobacteriales > Flavobacteriaceae > Aquimarina > Aquimarina besae. The sequence continues at coordinate 984,706 of NZ_CP170199.1, read as the reverse complement.
ATTAAAATCTTTCTTAGGAGGTAGTACACCTCCACCATTGCCCGGAGCGTAATAACGTATAATTATACTTTGAAAAATACCATCATCCTAATCTTCTCTCCCAAGAGAGAAGGTGCATTTATTAGTATAAAAAATTAGTAAATTCCTACATGGAAGAAGAAAAAAAAGCATTTTCTGAACAAAAAAAATCATGTGTTAATTGTGGTGCCGAGCTAACTTACAAACCAGGTACTACAGAAATTAAATGTGACTATTGCGGGCACGAAGAAGCTATTATACAAAATGAAGATGGTTTTCAGGAATTAGAACTAAAGCCTTATCTCGAAGAAATGGGTTCCCTTTCTCATTCTGAAGAGATCATGATGCTTCATTGTAAAAACTGTGGCGCAAACCAACACATAGAGGAAAATTATAAATCCCTACATTGTGTATACTGCACCATGCCTTTGATTATAGAAGATGCCTATAAGGAAGATTGGATTTTACCGGGAGCTGTATTGCCATTTCAGTTTGATCAAAAAAAATCCCATCAGATATTTTCGAAATGGGTTAAAGGATTATGGTTTGCTCCAAACAACTTGAAAAAAGCTGCTTTAGACCCTCAACATACCAAAGGTCTATATCTTCCTTACTGGACATTTGACGCACAATTATATGCTACCTATACCGGACAAAGAGGAGATTATTATTATGTAAGTGTTCCCTACACCACAACAGTGAATGGAAAGACTGTACAACGGACAAGACAAGAACGTAGAACACGATGGACTCCGGCAAGTGGTAGTGTTAGTGGTTTTGTGGACGATACACTAATCAAGGCCTCTCATCAACGTAAAAATCCAATACCCACTAAAATTGCGCATTGGAATCTTCAGGATTTGGAACCCTTTAACACTGGCTATCTTGCAGGATTTGTAACCGAAAAATATACAATACCTCTCAAAGATGGTCATTTGTCTTCTACCCAAGAAGCAGAAAGAATTGCACGTTCCTGGGCACGCCACGATATAGGAGGTGACACACAACGAGTACATTCCATAAATATGAGTTTATCTGAAGAAACATTTAAACACATTTTACTTCCTGTCTACATTAGTGCATACCAATATAGTGGTAAGAAATATAATTTCTTCGTTAATGGACAAACGGGTAAAATATCTGGAAAAAGGCCCTATTCTTTCTGGAAAATATTCTTTTTTGTCCTCTTAATTATTGCAGTAATTGCCTTGATTATTTGGGTAGCCGATACATATGGGAACCAGCAATAGCAACTTAATTTAAAGATTTAAAACTGACGATTTCAAATACCGTTTGGCTAAAATCAGTACAAGGTCTTTCTTTTACAACAATAAATATTTCTTTATCTAAATTTGTTTTTAAAGAAGAAAGACTTTTAGAGGTACTTTGTCTTAATACCAGAATAACTTCTTGACCGGTAGAAAGCATATTCACGATTCCAGAACCCGAACCTATAACCTGTTTTACCTTCACATTCACACTTTTGGAACCAGAAATGTTACAAATTGCTTTGTTCTCAGAAACGTCCAGTAAGACAGCATTTAGATGTACTGTATTCGGTGAGATTTGGTTATTGTTAACGACCTTTAGTTTGGTAGGGTCATTATTATTAGAATCTCCGAACTTTGGTTTTTCTATTGGCGTCCTATTGGGATCATTTTGCTCTTTTTCCTGGGCAATACCGTTATTCGATTTGCAGGAAAATAAAATGATCACCAACCCTAGATATATTGCTTTATTCATGGTCTTAAAATAAAAAAAGGAGTTAATTAAATCAACTCCTTTTTTGATAATTCTTAATATTTAAGATTACTTTTTAAGTAATTTAACTACTGTATTTGTGCTTAAACCTGAGATTTTTGCGTAATAAATTCCAGAAGATAAGCGAGAAGCATTCCAAGTGATGTTTGCACTAGAATTAACATCAGAAATTGTATGTACTAAATTTCCGGTACTATTAAATATATCAATTGTTACCTTTTGATTCGATTTAGCCATAGCGTCTCCAAGATTGAAAAAGAATTCATTATTTGATGGATTCGGATATACCGAAACATCTTTAGTTAAATTCAAAGTAGTCAATGGAGCTGCAACTTCAGGACTATCAGGTTCTATATCAGAACTTATAATATCACCAAAAATCTGGAAAGTTTGATCCAATGGCGTTCTTGAAAATACAACTGATGCTGTTGACCAATCTGTTGCTCCCAATCCAAAGATGTTTGCTGCATCTCTAAACTGAGACTCTTCTCCTATAACGTTATCTTGTGAAGCCCAGAACCACTGATTTGTACCAGGATTAAAAGCAAGATTTACATAAATCGATATCCAGTAATTTCCACTTTCAAGAGTTACTATTTCTGGCAGCACGATATTTAGATTAGAATCATTTAGTTCTGAGATTGGAGTAATACTTCCACTGTTATAAATCTCGTCTCCTGGCAACCCAGCATTATCTTCATAAATTGCAATGGTTACATTATCAAAAGATGGCGTTCCTCTGCTACCTCCAAAAGCTAATATTCTATCTATATTCCAGGTATTACCAGCAGGAACAGTAAAATCATCTGCAGACTGAGCCAATCCTCCAAAATCTAAGAAATTTTGAGAAGGCAATGTAGATACTTGGGCATTTATTTGCTCATAGATAGAAGGTTCGGATACGGTTACCGTAAAGCCTTCAGAAACCTGCTCTTCACCAGAAGAAGCAATCAATCCAATGGAAACAACACCAATACTATTTGGAGTATAAGATAATGTTAAAGTGTTCCCGGATAATTCAGCTGTTACCAGTTCTGGATTAGAATTAGTTACCTCAATATCAATTGGAAGTCCTTGAGACTGAACAAATAAACCAGTAATATCGATTACTGTATCATCGCTATTTTCATCTACTTCAAAATCTTCCAATAAGAATGCTGTCGTTAAAGAAGCTTCTGGTACAGGATTTGCATTTATTGGAAAACGTGCACTAAATAGGCCACTTCCGTGAGCCGCTACAGCTATAAATCCATCTTTTCTTGTTACAACCTCATCGGTTACAGCATTACCTATAGCAAAATTCTCTTTTCTCCAAACTGTATTTGTTCCGTTTAATCTTCTTGTAGAATATAAACCGGTACTTGTAGCAGCAAATATTCTTTGTAATCTTGGGCCAGCAACTCCTATACTACCTCCTAAGAAAGCTGTACTTCTTACAGAAGGTCCATTACCAGTTCCATCAAGATTTTCTTCTAAATTACCACTTATATCGGTCCACGTCTCACCTCCATCTTCGGTTAAGAATAAGCTTGGAATCCCATAATTGGAAAAGGTAACGATTACTCTGTCTGCATTAGATGGGTCAATATTGATATCGTTTACAAAACCTGTTGGCAAGCCTTTACCCGAAGTCAACTCCACTGCCGGCTGATTATCAATATTAGCATTATCCATTCTAAAAACTAGCCCTGAATTAGTTCCGTAGTACAACCTGTTTGCAACGGGAAATCTTGAAACTTCTAAAGCAGTAATTGAGGATCCGTCTGGAGTTGATGTAGTTGAAACATTTACCCAGTTTTCTGTTGCATTTGTATTAGTGAATAGTGGCAATCCATCAAGGTCATTATTTCTCCAAATCGAGCTTCCTGCCGGCATATACATGATATTATCATTATTTGGGTCAAGAATGAATGGATTGATAAAAGAAAACCCAGTAGCACCTGCAGGCTCCACAGCAGAAAAAGACACAAAGTTACCCTCTTCATCAAAATTGAATCTAAAAACATTACCTCGTTGAGAAGAAACATATCGAGTTCTTCCGTTATCTGCTATAGCACTATATGCTCCATCTCCTCCAAAATCTTCTTCCCAAATAGCATCAGAATCTGTAGAGTTGGTAAACCAGGTACCGTTATCCTGAAATCCTGCAACCAAGTCATCTGTGTTAGGCTCAGGATCAAAGGCTACGTGATAAGGTTGTGTGGTGATGTAACCATTATTTAAAGAAGTCCAACTTACAGGTTCAACGCCATCATTCGTTGCCGTGATATCTTCTGTTACAAAAACTCCTCCGTCATTACCCGACAATGCCTTATTTGGGTTTGAAGGGAAAAATAATAAAGCGTGCTGATCAGGATGTTGATTTGTATAAAGACTCACGTTATTTAAAGGAGAATATCCAGCAATCCAGCTTTCTTGTCCTGCAGGAGTAGTAAATCCAGTATTAGATCTATAAATGTTTGTTCCTCCTACAAATACCAAGTTACTATCCGTTGGATGAACCTTTACAATCATATTGTACTCACCTTGTAAATTTAAGTTTCCAACGCGACCACCAATTCCAAATGGTAAATTTACGCTTAAATCTGTCCAGGTTCCTGAAGCTGCATCATATCTGTTTAGTAATGCAGGAATTCCTCCACTGTTATTTTGGGTAAGGAAGTACACAGTGTTTTCATTAGAAGGATCAATTCCCATCACTGTTCTTCCATAAACAGGTACAAACCCTTCTGGTGTAATGTTAGTCCAGGTATCTCCATCAGAAGAAGTAAAAAATCCTGCTGTAGGATCTGTATCAGAATCTATAGTTGCATAAATTTGACCTGTTGATGAAATTACTACTTCTGCCTTACTATCAAACCCTCCTGATAATACTTCTGTAAATGAGTTTCCACCATCCTGAGATCTTTGAATACCTGTTATAGTTCCCAAATAAATATCACCGTTTCTAGGATCAATTGCTATCGAATTAATTAAATCAAATGGTTCATTAGTATTGAAAATTCCAACATTTGGGTTTGCAGTAGCCTCCAGTAATCGAAATGTACGTCCACCATCACGTGACTTATACACTCCGCTTCCTTGATAAAAAGCTCCTCCTGCACTTGCAGAGTTACCCCATCGCTCTCCAGACACATAGTACCAAGTTCGACTATGTCTTGGTCTTGGATCTTGCGCAATAGCTGTGATGCTTGGACTTTGAGAAGATCTTGTTACTTTTCTCCAGGTTTCTCCTCCGTTTTCTGTTCTCCATAATCCTCCAGAAACTCCTCCGGCCAAAATTATGTTTTCATTTCCACTATCAATTGCCAATGCACGAGTTCGTCCTCCCACATTGAATGGTCCCCTATTTTTCCAAAAGGAAAATCTTCCTGACTTTGAAGCTATTTGTAGGGATTTTTGTGAATCATCACTAGTACTAATCTTACTTGTGTACTGGAGTTCTGCCTTTCTAATTCCGCTTGGAATTTTTCCTGTGTTAGGGTCTTTTAACCTCATAAGCTCATAAGCGGCTCTTTCTTGAGCATTATCTGCTTGACGCTGCAAAGGAGTCTTGGTATTTGTAGATCCTTTCTTGCTATCAAACATCTTGGTTTGCTTGTAAAGCTGATGACCTTTTACGGGCTGTTGTTGAGCACTTGTATGCAACTGTTGGGTCTGAGCAGTTGCTGTATACGTTGTTAGAATAACTGCGAATGCGCTAACGCCTCGGACGAGGCTTCGTAAAGTTGTATTCATATTGAGTTAATTTTGTGTGAACATCAAAACTAACGTATTGAATGCAAAACATTTGTTAAAATATTATCAAAATATTATACTATTTTACTAATTAGGTTGCAATATGAACTCTCTGCTCTCTGTAATCACATGACAAATATCTTTATCAACCATTATGGGAGTATTTGAAACAAATGTTTCATATCCATCTCCACTTACCGTAATAGTGTAGGAACCCGTTCTTTCGAAAGCGCCGATAAACGTATTTGTATCCACAAAATTCGTTAATGTTTCGGTGTACTGATCATCTGTGGCTACTACGGTTATACCTGTGGTTAAAAACATATCACTATTGATTGCATCTCTAATAGTAATTTCCAATCCAGGTCTTGCTTCTTCGGTGCAAAAAATAGGGTCAGATGTATTCTGTTCCTCCAAATTACAGGCAGAACAAATCACTAGTAATATTAAAACTAATTTCTTCATGCTCTTTTTCATATTTACTATAAAGATGCAGTAACAGTCTTCTGGTTGCGTCTTCTTTTTTTTACGAAGATATATATTCTCAATAAATCTTCATTTTTTAAGTGAACAAATATGACGATCAGTCTTTATGTCATAAAAAATCCTGTAAAGCGAGCTCCACAGGATTACATTAAATCGTGTAAAATCATCAACATATTAAAAGACAATTAGACATAATGAGATTTTGTTATAAATCAAACTTAATACCCTGAGCCAAAGGCAACTCAGTAGTATAGTTAATTGTATTGGTTTGTCTTCGCATATACACTTTCCAAGCGTCAGAACCTGATTCTCTTCCGCCACCAGTTTCTTTTTCTCCTCCAAAGGCTCCCCCTATCTCTGCACCCGAAGTTCCAATATTTACATTAGCGATCCCACAATCAGATCCTGCGTGAGATAAAAACCTCTCTGCTTCGCGAAGATTATTAGTCATTATCGCAGAAGATAATCCTTGCGCAACTCCATTCTGAATTTCGATAGCATTTTCTACATCTCCACTATATTTCAGTAAATACAATACAGGTGCAAAAGTTTCGTGCTGTACAATCTCAAATGAATTATCTGCTTCGGCAATTGCTGGTTTCACATAACAACCACTTTCATATCCTTCTCCAGAAAGCACTCCGCCGTCAACCACGATGTTTCCTCCTTCTTCAACAACTTTTTCCAAAGCGTTTTGATATCCTTTTACGGCATCTTTATCAATTAAAGGACCTACATGATTATTTTCATTTAATGGATTTCCTATTCGCAACTGCTGATAAGCATCCACCACAGCACTTTTTACTTTATCATAAATTGATTCATGAATAATCAATCTTCTGGTAGAAGTACATCGTTGTCCAGCGGTTCCTACCGCTCCAAAAACAGCACCTATTACGGTCATTTTAATATCTGCATCCGGTGTTACAATGATCGCATTATTTCCTCCTAATTCCAATAATGATTTACCAAGACGTTGTCCAACAGTAGCACCAACGATTTTACCCATTCTGGTAGATCCAGTTGCAGAAATTAATGGAATACGCTTGTCGGTAGTCATCATCTCTCCTACTTTATAATCTCCATTAATCAAACAAGAAATCCCTTCTGGCAGGCTATTGTCTTTTAATACTTTTGCTATAATATTTTGACAAGCAACACCACAAAGAGGAGTTTTTTCACTTGGTTTCCATACGCATACATCTCCACAGATCCAGGCCAAAGCTGTATTCCATGCCCAAACGGCCACAGGAAAGTTAAATGCAGAAATAATTCCTACAATACCAAGTGGATGATACTGTTCGTACATTCTATGTCCTGGTCGCTCTGAATGCATGGTCAATCCGTGTAATTGTCTTGATAATCCAACTGCAAAATCACAGATATCAATCATTTCCTGTACCTCTCCTAATCCTTCTTGATAAGACTTACCCATTTCATAAGAAACCAGTTTCCCTAAAGGTTCTTTTAAGGCTCTAAGTTCTTCTCCAAACTGGCGTACAATTTCACCTCGTAGCGGTGCCGGTGTCAATTTCCAAGTTTTAAATGCTGATTGTGCGGTCTTAATTACTTTTTCATAATCATCGGAAGTTGTGGTGGTCACTTTTCCGATTAAGTTGCCATCTACAGGAGAGTATGATGAAATTTCTTCTCCATTCGAAAACCAATCAGAACCTGTAGAAGTTCCTTTATTTAGATCAGAAACACCCAATTGCTTTAATGCTTCTTCTATTCCAAAATCTGTTGCTATTGCTGCCATTCTATTTGAATTATTTTTTAAGATTGTAAAGATACTGCGTTTTGCAGATATATTAAATTTTGATCGTTTATAATATCGATATTAAACAATTTCTCAAAAAAATACTTTTAAAAAAATCAATCTTCTATTAAAATTTGATCAAATGAACTAAATTGACTCTTTATTCTTTGGTAATAAATCGTTCATCTACCGGCATTTTTGTACCGCAATTGCTACAAGTTCTCAAAACTTCGCTTCCATAAAAGTTTTTGAAATGCTTAAGGAAATCCTTCTCAATATCCCGAAGTTTAAAATATACTTCGTGGAGTTTTGCGTTGCAGTTATCACAAAACCATAATAATCCATCTTCTGCTTCTAAATCAACCCGCTTTCTTTCGATCACTAATCCAATAGATCCTTTGTGGCGTACTGGAGAATGAGGAACTTTTCCTGGATGTAAATACATATCGCCAGGACCTAATTTCATTGTCTTTTTTTCACCACCTTCTTGTACGTGAACTTCTATCTCACCTTCTAATTGATAAAATAGCTCTTCTGTTTCGTTATAGTGATAATCTTTTCTCGCATTGGGTCCTGCAACAATCATTACAATGTAATCACCGGATTCTTTGTATAAATTTTTATTTCCTACTGGTGGTTTTAATATATCTCTATTCTCCTCAATCCACTTATTGAGGTTGAAAGGTTTGCTAATCGCCATATTCTATTTTTTTGAAACATAAAATTAATCAAATGTGTAGACATCTTAATTATAACTAAAGGATTCTTACTTAAAAAATAAAAGCGAACCAAAGTTCGCTTTCTGATACTTTAACAACCTGTATCTTCATATTCTAAACTTCCATCGGTCGGACAAGGGTCCGAACAGGACTGAGTAATTATGATTTGATAAGGAAGGTTTCCCGGTCTAAAAACACAAGCACAACAATCACCAAAAAGAGGGAATACTCCGCCGTGAATTGTTTTTTGTTGCTGTTTGCTTAGCATTTTACTTTTGTCAATGTTTAAAATTTTCTTAAGCATACTATTTAAATTGATTTGTTATGGTATTAAAGATAAAAAAAACCATATGATCTTTTGTCATTATTGGTCTAAAACACGACCTTAATTTTATCAATTTAAGGTCTTATTATCAAATATTTATAGTTTTTATAAAAAATACATGAAAGGGAATTTTCTCCAAAATAAAACATTAATAATCTCACAAAAAACTTTTGACATCCCGAAACAAGTTCTGGATTAGTTCGACGTACTTACTTTACTTGGTTTACTCATAAATTAAGAGTCTCACTAAAAAGAAATCGCCCAGACAAGATTTCTCTTGTAGAGCGATTTCCAACTAAATAACCAACCAAAAAAATTTATACCGTCTAGTGCGACTTTTTTATTTTGTAAGCTTCATAAAATCAGCTTTCTTTAATCTTTTCTTTTCATTCTGCAACGGTTTTCCATCTTTAGAATTTTTAAACTGCAAGTATCCTCTACCAACAAATTCATAAATAGTTCCTGATGCAGGATGCAATAATTCTATTGTACTATCATTAATAACGGTCAACTCGAAATATTCATTGCCCAAATAATCGTAATCAAGTGTTAAATTTTTCATATAGAAATTATTAGGTACATCATCTACTGCATAATATCCGGTATAATCGTAGTATATATCATTGATATTGGACACATTAACATCTTCTGAACTTCTGAAGTTATCCCCTGATCCATAATATAAAAACTGCAAATAATTTTCATTATCAAACTCATTGAGAGCTCCAAATTCACTAGTGTATACTTTTTCCCAGGTTATATATTCATGTAAAAAGTAATGAATGTTATCATAGAATACTTTGTCATAATCAAAAGTGTTTCTTTGGTATCCTATCAGATAATAGCTCGTATTAGTTACTCCGTCATATAGTCTTATTTCATTATTACCATATTGAGTTACACCTAAACTATAGGTGCCATCTAGATCATGACTTATATCTACTTCCATATTAAAAGTATTGTAATACCCAACATCTAATCCGAAACCATTACCATTGCTGCCTATTCCTACCAAGTTGTTATTGGCAAAAAAAGTTCCATTTTTGAAGGAAACTGTGAAAGCTTTTTGTAGAAAAGGGATTTCTCCGTTACCCTGAGTACGCTCTATATCCACATACCATATTTCGTAGGTATTTAATAAATCATCCAACCTAATTGAAGGTTCTTCAATAAATACATCTTCTTCTAGAACCACTTCTGCGACACACGAAGTCAAAAGCATTGAACCTAAAATGATAACCGAAAGTAATTTTAAAGTCTTCATAAACTATGTGTTTTCAAATTCAACTAACAAAGACCAAAACACGTGCCAAAAACATATTTAATTGATTACCAGTAGTTTATTTTGAGTCGTATTTTGCTTATTTTTGAACTCACAATCATTTTACATGGATAAAGAATTAAAATTTGCTGTAATCGGTGGTGGTAGCTGGGCGACCGCTATCGTAAAAATGCTTACTGAGAACCTACATGAGGTGGGCTGGTATATGCGAAGTGTTTATGCATTAGAACACCTCAAAAGACAACAACATAATCCTAACTATTTAAGTTCTGTAGAATTTAAATTGGATCAGCTTAAACTCACCAATGATATTAACGAAATTGTTGCGTATGCAGATTATTTGATTTTTGCAATTCCGTCGGCATTTTTACACTCCGAATTAGCAAAACTCACAGAATCCTTAGAAAATAAGGTAATATTTTCTGCCATTAAAGGAATCGTTCCGGAAACGGGATTAATCGTCGGAGAACACTTTCACGATGTGTATAATATTCCTTTTAATAATATTGGAGTAATTACAGGTCCTTGTCACGCAGAAGAAGTTGCACTTGAGCGATTATCTTATTTGACCATTGCTTCAAATGATGAAACCAAGGCTCAAATCATGGCCGACAAACTAAGCAGTGAATACATTAAATGTAAGGTTAGTGATGATATTATAGGAACTGAATACGCGGCAGTATTAAAAAACATCTATTCTGTTGCCGCAGGAATTGCACACGGACTAGGATATGGAGATAATTTTCAGAGTGTTTTGATGAGTAATGCTATTCGTGAAATGAAACGTTTTATTAAAAAAGTACATAAAATGAAACGCAACATTAATGACTCTGCTTATCTTGGGGATTTATTAGTTACCGGATATTCTATTTTTTCTCGTAATCGTATGTTCGGAAATATGATTGGTAAAGGATATACGGTAAAGAGTGCACAGATGGAAATGAATATGGTTGCAGAAGGATATTATGCCGCCAAATCTGCATACGAACTGGATGCAAACAAAAAGACTCGTACACCCATTATTGATGCCGTGTATGATATTTTATATGAAAACAAAAATCCCAAAAAGGTATTTAAGAAACTTGCAGATAAATTGGATTAAGAGAGCTAGCTTTTTTGATTTTAAAAACTAATTGAATTTCAAAAACTATAGAAATGGACAACAAAGAACTCATTGAAAAATTTTATACAGGTCTAAGTGAACAAAACTCGGACAAAATGATTTCTTGTTATCATGAAGATATTGTTTTTGAAGATCCTGCTTTTGGGAAATTAAAGGGTGAAAGAGCTAAGAAAATGTGGCAGATGCTTTGCAAAAATGGTAAAGATTTTAAAGTAGAATTCTCCCAAGTAGCAGCAAATGACAACAAAGGGTCTGCACACTGGGAAGCTTGGTATACATTTAGTCAAACCGGAAGATCTGTTCATAATAGTATTGATGCAGAATTTGAATTCAAAGATGGTAAAATCATTAAACACATCGATGTTTTTGATCTACGTCGATGGGCATCACAAGCAATGGGCTGGAAAGGGAAATTATTAGGAGGCACCAACTTCTTTAAGAAAAAACTGAAACAACAGACCAATAAAATGTTAGATAGATTTTAAGTATAAAATAATTAGAGGAAGATGGGAGAATTGGTTGAAGATTTTTATACCGCTTTAAGTAACCACGATACCACCAAATTGGTTGCTTTATACCATGAGGGAATTATTTTTAAAGATCCTGTATTTGGAGAGTTACAAGGAGACTTAGTAACAAAAATGTGGTATTGGCTCTTAGAAAATGGTCCGGATATGGAAGTGAAATTTTCTGATATAAAAGCCGATGAAAATACGGCATCAGTATACTGGGAAGCTAGATATACGTTTGGAGAGAGAAAGCGTCCTGTATTAAATAAAGTAAAGGCCAAGTTTGAGTTTAAGGATGGTAAAATCTTTAGACACGAAGATGACTTCAGTCTAAAAAGATGGGCTTCTCAAGCAATGGGTTGGAAAGGGAAAATGATTGGTGGCACTACCTACTTTAGAAAAAAAATACAGTTTAGATCCAAAAGATTATTAGAAAAATATACGATCCCGTTGATTCATGATACTAAACAAGATATTTTAGAAACTCCATTGGTTTCTGCGCAATGGCTTTCAAAAAATTTGGATGCACCAGACATTATGGTTTTGGATACTACCATAAAAAAAGCAGTAAATAATGCTCAGTCTGAAGATGAAAGTAAATGTATTAAAAACGCTCGTTTCTTTGATATTAAAGGGATGTTCTCTGATAAAGAAACGAACATTCCAAATATGCTTGCATCTCCCGAAGTCTTTGAAGAAGGTTGTAGAAAATTGGGTATTAGCAATCATCATAGAATCGTTGTGTATGATCGTTTAGGCATATACTCAAGTCCCCGCGTTTGGTGGATGTTTAAAACTATGGGGTACGATAATGTTGCGGTTTTGGATGGAGGATTACCTGCCTGGGAAAAGATGGGCCTTCCTACCGAACCCATTGATATAAAAAAGACCTATCCTTACGGTACCTTTTTCGCTCATTACCGAAAAGAGTTCGTAATTACATCTGAAGATGTTCTGGTAGAGATGAATAATGAAAATACGCTTATACTTGATGCCAGGTCTGATGGAAGATTTAAAGCTGTGGAACCAGAACCCAGAAATGACTTAAAAGGCGGTCATATTCCAAATTCAAAAAGTTTATACTACGCAAGAGTTTTAAAAGATGGAAAAATGCTACCATCAGAAGATTTGAAAGAAATTTTTAACGATTTAAATATTGGTAATAAAAAGCTGATATTTACTTGCGGATCCGGCATTACAGCTTGCATTATTTTACTCGCCGCAGAGCTTGTTGGATATACTAACGGAGCTGTTTATGATGGATCCTGGAGCGAATGGGGACAATTGGATGACGTTCCTATTGAATGCTAATATTTTATAATTAATCACAACCTTTTTTATGCGATACTCACTATTGTTTTTACTTCTTCTAGGGTTCTCTAAAACCTCTTTTAGCCAAACTGAAAAATTTGATTTACAGGATTTTTACAAAGAAAATCCAAGGTTAGACGCAACCGTAGATTCCATCTTTAATTCGCTAACAGAAAAGCAGCGGGTCGCACAGATGATCATTAGTTGTACAGGAGAATTGGGTAAACCAGAAGCTACAGTAAAAAAACTAGCAGAGGAGAATATCATAGGTGGAGTAGTTTTTCTAAAAGGAAGTAAAAAGAAACACAAAATGACTATTGATGAATTAAACACAATCTCATCAAAAAATAAAACCATTCCTCTAATCTTTAGTATGGATGCAGAACCTAGCTTATTTGCAAGTAGAATTAAAGGAGCCAAAAACGTAGGTAAGACTATAGATATTAAAACTGAAGCACAAACTGATTCTGTGGTAGCTATCATTAACAAGGAACTTAAAGAAATTGGTATTCATCATAACTTTGCACCTGTTTTGGACATCAGTCCTAACAACGAAGCCATCAAATCCAGAAGTTATGGAAGCGATAAAGATTCTGTAATTCATCTGGCAAACCAATTTATAAAACACACACAAAAAGGAGGAATTATCGCTACCGCCAAACACTTTCCGGGTAATGGATTGGTAAAAGGAGACACTCATAAACAGAGTGTATATATAGACGGAGCGCTTCAGGAAGTTGATAATTATATTCCGATTATTGAGCAAGGTGTGCTATCGATAATGATCGCTCATATTACGGTATTAAATAATGAAACGTTTGGTACAAATGGTTTGCCATCTAGCTGTTCACGTAGGATCGTCACTGATTTATTAAAAGATGGGATGTGTTTTGATGGTATTGTAGTTTCTGACGCTTTAAATATTATGAAAGCAGTAACTATTTTAGATAATGCTCCTTTGCTAGCCTCAAAAGCAGGCTGTGATATGATCTTAATGCCGCAAGATGAAAAGAAAACTTTGGACTCCATTTTAGCAGAGATGAAAATAAATTCTGCATATCGAGAACAAGTAACAACATCAGTTAAAAAAATTTTACGGTTAAAGGTTTGTGCTGGTGTCATTTAATCGATTTTCAAAATATCAATATTCATATATCAATCAAAATGATCAAATCAATTATCATACTATTTCTTTCTTTATTCTCTAGTATTCTTGTTCAAGGTCAGAATACTTTTTTTACTCTTGATCCTACGCTAACTCCCAATGGAGAAATCATTATATTCAGTTATGATGGTGATTTATGGAAAGTAAGTGCTACAGGAGGCAACGCTACCAGATTAACAGCCATGCAAGGAGAAGAAACCCGCCCCTCGATTTCTCCAGATGGAAAATGGGTTGCATTTAGTGCATCCCAATATGGAAATAAAGATATTTATATAATGCCTCTGTCCGGAGGAAAAGTTACACAACTTACTTTTCACGATTCAGCGGACACGATGGAGAGCTGGTCCTGGGATTCCAAAAAAATATACTTTACCTCTTCCAGAGAAAACAGCATTAGTGCTTACGAAATATCAGTTTTCGGAGGTACACCTAAACGATTATTTAATCATTACTTTAATAGAGTTCATAACGTGGTAGAAGATCCTACCACAAATGAGTTTTATTTTAATGAAAGCTTTGAAAGTTTAGGCTTGGTACATAGAAAAGGCTACAAAGGTGATTACAATCCGGACATTAAATCCTACAATACAATAACTAAAAATTATACGCAACACACTTCGTATCGCGGTATGGATTTATGGCCAATGTTTGATAAAAATGGCACTCTTTATTTTGTTTCTGATCAAATTAATGGAAAATTCAACTTGTATACTTTACAAAAAAATCAAAAATTACATCTTACACAATTTGAAAGTTCTATAAAAAGACCACAAGTCAGCGCGAATGGTAAAAAAATAACATTTACCAAAGACTATGAACTATATCTCTATGATGTAGCATCCGGTAGTGCTATAAAAGTTGACATACAACTCTTTGATAATAATACCTTGGAAAAAACTCAGGATTTTAAGGTTGCTGGGAAGATTACAAATTTTGATGTATCCCCGGATAACAAAAAAATAGCCTTTGTATCCAGAGGTGTTTTATTTGTATCGGATATCAAAGGAAAGTTTATTCAACAAATCTCTGTTAATAATGCTAAAGAACGTGTGGTAGAAGTCAAATGGCTGGATGATAACAAAACATTACTTTTTAATCAAACTGTAAAAGGATATTTAAACTTATTTACAATTTCTGCAGATGGAAAAGGAAAAAAGAAACAGATTACCAATGACACGAGAAACAATATTAACCTTGAAATAAACCCTAAACATACCCAAGCAGTTTACATCAGTGGTAGAGATGAAATGAGAATTTTGGATTTAGTTTCGCTAAAAAGCGAAATAGTTGTGAAAGACGAATTTTGGGCTTTATATGCTCCACAACCAAGATATTCTCCTGACGGAAAGTATATTGTCTTCAACGCCATTCGAAATTTTGAAAATGATATTTTTACCTGTCATATAGCAACAAAAAAGGTTACTAATCTAACCAAAACCGGTGTAACTGAAAATAGTCCATTATGGTCATCAGACGGAAAGTATATTTATTTTAGTTCAAACCCTACAAAACCCAGCTATCCTTATGGGCTAAGAGAAGCGAGTATATATCGAATGGCTCTTGACAAGTATGAAAAGCCCTTTAAATCAAATAAGTTTTATGCACTCTTTGAAGCAGATAGTAAAACCGAGGATAAGAAAGATGCCAAAGAGGAAGTGGCTGAAACTGACGTAAAGGATTTAGATATAAGTATTAATGAAACTGGTTTGATGGATCGAATTGAGCGCATCAGCCCTGAATATGGTTATCAGGGTGGAACAGATCTTATAAGCAAAGATGATACTTCATACATTCTTTACATCTCAACACACGACAAAGGAAAACGTCAATTATGGAAAACCATTATCGAACCTTTTGAGAAAAATAAAACAGAAAAAGTAACGGATATCAAAGGCTATAATTATCAGATAGTTTCAACAAAAGATAAAAACTATATCTTGATTAATGGCGACATTCATACGTTAGATATAAAGAACAATAAAACTGATAAAATCGATATTAATTACACTTTCCGCAAAGCGTTGGTTAATGAATTCGAGCAGATGTTTTACGAGGCCTGGGCAAACTTTGGAGAAAACTTTTACGATGGAGATTTCCATGGTAAAGACTGGGAAAAATTAAAAGATGCGTATGCTAAGTACTTGCCTTTTATTAATAATCGTTTCGAGTTAAGGTTGCTGTTTAATGACATGCTTGGTGAATTAAACACATCCCACGTAAGATTTAGTTCCAGTGGTGATGAAGAAAAACAGTTTTATAAAACACAAAGCTTATCTACAGGAATTTTATTTTCGTCGGAAGATTCTTTTTTAGTAGAGCGAGTTGTATCGGATGGGCCTGCAGACGTAAAAAACAAAGATATCTTAAAAGGAGACCGTCTTATTGCAGTAAATGGAAACCAAATTGATCCAAAGAACAATCGAGAGTTTTACTTTGCACAACCTTCATTAGATGCCGAAGTTAAGCTCACCTTTTCACGAAACGGAAAAGAGTTTTCAACAAACCTGCATCCTATCTCTTCAAGAAACAATAGGAACCTTTTATACGATGAATGGGTAGATGCAAATCAGTCTTATGTAAATCAAAAAGGTAACAACAGAATCGCCTATGTTCATATGAAAAACATGGTTGGCAGCGAACTTACAAACTTTAAAAAAGAAATGGTTTCTGAGGGATACAAAAGAGACGCGCTTATTTTAGACTTGCGTTTTAACACAGGTGGTAACGTACACGATGAAGTATTGCAGTTTCTTTCTCAAAAACCCTATTTACAATGGAAATATCGTGATGGAAAGTTAACCTCACAGCCAAATTTTACGCCAGGAGCCAAACCTATCGTATTATTAATCAATGAGCAAACCTTAAGTGATGCAGAAATGACTGCGGCTGGTTTCAAAGAACTTGGCCTTGGAAAAATAATTGGTACCGAAACCTATAGATGGATTATTTTCACTTCAAGTAAACGTTTAGTAGATGGGTCTTCTTATCGACTACCTTCTTGGGGATGCTACACATTAGATGGTAAAAACTTAGAAAAAACAGGTGTTTCGCCAGATATCTATGTAAAAGAGACTTTTAAAGATCGGTTGGATCAACGTCAGCCTCAACTTGATAAAGCTATTTCCGAAATTTTGAAACAATTAAATGGTAATTAATGAATTGCTTAAATTATGAAACCAACTTTGATGGTAATTTTTGTCTTGAATGTGAGCAAAGAAGCTATATAATAACATATTACGTTAAAGCAAATTCTTAACTTTAGCTTAAAAATGATCAAGAACGCATATTCAATACTACTCTTGCTCTTCATTGTTGTCTTCGCCTGCGCCTCTGATGATAATCTTGTTCTGGAAAATGAAGAAGAACAAATGGAAGAGACCAAAACCTTTTCCTTTTTAGCCTTAGGCGATTCATATACCATTGGTCAAGGAGTGACTGAAGCGGAAAGTTGGCCTTTTCAATTAAAAGATGCTTTCGCCTCTCCAACAAAAAAAATTGAAGAGTTAACGCTAATTGCAAAAACAGGATGGACTACCGGTAATTTAATCGAAGCTATCGAAGAAACAAATCCTGAAAATCACGATTTGGTTTCATTACTTATTGGTGTTAATAATCAGTATCAAAGAGGAAATTTTATAACCTTTCAATCAGAGTTTGATTTTCTTTTGAATAAAGCGATCTCTTTGGCAAATGATAAAAAAGACCAAGTCATTGTTGTTTCTATACCCGATTATGGGGTTACGCCTTTTGGATCCTCAAACAGCGAAGTGATTGCTACAGAAATTGACAATTATAATGCCTACATAAAACAAAAATGCACTGAACTACAAGTGGTATTTATTAACGTCACTACTATTTCTAGAGATCTAGGTGATTCTGAAGGAGCCTTAGCTACTGATAATCTGCATCCCAGTGCGTATCAATATAGTTTATGGGTGGAGAAGATATTAGCTGTTGCAAGAGAAATTTTAAACTAATCAAACCGCCTCAAATAATTTACCTGGTAAAGGTCTGACAACTCCTTTTAATTCTAAGTTCAATAACATAGAGGCTGTTTTAAAAGTAGGAATTTCACATTGTAAGGCAATTACATCCAGCAATTCTTTTCCGTTTTTGTTGAGAAAGCTGTAAATTTTCTTTTCATCACCTTCTAACTCCACAAATAACTGTTTCTGTACGGCTGGTGTTGAGCTTTCTTCCAGTTCCCAGTTTAACATGTAGATGAGATCTGCTGCATTGGTTAGCATATGAGCTCTTTGTGTTTTAATCAACATATTGCAACCAGCGCTCCAGGGGTCACCCGCTCTTCCTGGTACGGCAAAAACTTCACGATTATACGAATTGGCAATTTCTGCGGTAACCAAAGAACCTCCTTTATCGGCACTTTCTATAACTATGGTAGCTTCACTGAGTCCGGCAATGATACGATTTCTGCCCAAAAAATTTTTCCGGTCAAAGGTATCTGTACTCCAGAAATCTGTAAAGAATCCTCCATTTTCTTCAATTTCTGACATGTACTTTTTATGGGCTTTGGGATAAATTTGATTCAATCCGTGAGCCAAACATCCAACTGTTTGCAAATTATGTTTTACTGCTGCCCTTTGCGCAGTGATATCCACTCCATACGCAAAACCTGAAACAATCACAGGATTTAATGGAACGATAGTTTCAATCAGTTCTTCACAGAATCTTATTCCGTAACTTGTTACTTTTCTGGTACCTACGATGCTTACTAATTTTCTATTTTTTAGGTCTATATTTCCTTTACTAAATAAAACTACCGGACCATCTATACAATGTCTTAATTTTTCAGGATACTCTGATTCATCATAGGCCATATACTGTATATCATTATCCAATATAAAATTAAGTTCGCTCTCGGCAGCTTTCTGATGTTTGCTTTGATGGATTTCTTTGACCTTTACCGTTCCAATACCATCAATTTTTAACAAGTTTGCTGGTTTTTCTTTTAAAACTGCCTCAGCCGATCCCACCTCTCTTATTAATTTTTTAATAGAGCTATCACCCAAATTAGGGGCTTTTTTTAAAGTTAATAACGCAATTAATTTTTCTGTGTTCATTTAATCTGCTATAAGTCAGCACAAGAAACGAAAAAAATCAAAACTGTTAATAAAATCAAGGGTTTTAGTTACTATTAAAACCAAAAATTTTTACCTTTGAAATACAAATAAAAAAATAGCATTTAAGTAGGGGGCGATGAATAATACAGCAAAATATATCACTGAATTATTATACAGGTATGAATGTGTAATCTTACCAGGATTCGGCGCATTCTTGACTAAGCGTCAGCCCGCAATGATTCAGGAATCTACACACGCTTTTTTTCCTCCTCAGAAATCGATTGCTTTTAATAGTCAATTACAAAATAATGATGGGTTATTAGCCAACTATATCGCTACCGCTGAACATATATCTTATACTGATGCAGTTGCTAAAATTCAACGCTATGTTTTATCATTAAATAATAAAATGGCCTCAGGAAAAAGGATAGAATTAGATGGGATCGGATCTTTCTATACCTCTATTGAGGATACTTTACAATTTGAACCTTCACAGGAAGTGAATTATCTAACTGAAGCATTTGGTCTAAATTCCTTCATATCTCCTTCTATTATACGAACAGAAGAAAAACCTGCTGAAAAGGTAGTATCAGCAAAGGTAACTCGTGAAACTTACAAAGAAGAGGTGCAGGCAATTGAAGAAACCACTCCGATCGCATTCACGCCGGAAAGAAGACGTGAGCGTCCATATTTGAAATATGCAGCAATCATTGTTTTAGGTCTTGGTGTTATAGGATCCATTGGATTAAATCAGTTTAATCAAGCAGTTGATTTAGAAAATGATCGCATTTCTATTAATGCTGATAAAGAAATTGAAAACAAAATTCAGGAAGCTACTTTTGAAATAACCAGCCCTCTGCCAGCTATCAATTTGAATATCATCAAAGCTGAAGAAGATATCATTACAGCTTCTAAAACAGATCTTACTGCTTCATTTTCAGGAAAATACCACGTGGTTGCAGGGGCCTTCAGAATTAAAAAGAATGCTGCAAAAAAAGTACGCAAGCTAAAAGCTAAGGGATTTGATGCTCGCGTTATCGGAGTAAACAAATATGGTTTGCATCAGGTCGTTTATAACAGTTATGACAACAGAGTTGAGGCATTAAAAGCATTACGAAACATAAAGAATCAACAAGATCGTCGTGCCTGGTTATTGGTTCAAGAACTTTAAATCATATTTTTCTATTTCTTTCAAAATATTTTTCTCAATTAGTGTTCAATAATGATTAGGTTTCGACACTGATTTATTGTTCGAGCATACATTCTTTATTATTTTTTATAAAAACATTACACATTCGGTAATTGATTAAAAATAGCTGTATATCAGTTTTATGTGATCCTATAGTCATTAGTTTATCTTACCTGATTATCTTTGCCAAAAATTACCAAAATTTATGGAAGCGAGATATCCTTCGGAATCGAGAACTATACTAACCGACCTTGTTTTACCTGGAGAAACCAATCCGCTTAATAATTTATTCGGAGGTGAATTGCTGGCACGCATGGATCGTGCTGCTGGTATTGCTGCCGGAAGACATTCGCGCAGAATAGTTGTAACAGCCTCGGTAAATCATGTCGCGTTTAGTAAAGCAATTCCACTAGGAAGTGTTGTAACCGTAGAAGCAAAGGTTTCTCGTGCATTTAAGTCGTCTATGGAGGTTGTTATAGATGTTTGGATAGAAGATCGTCAAAGTGGCGATAAAACCAAAGCAAATGAAGCGATATATACATTTGTAGCAGTAAATGAAAGTGGAGCACCTGTATCTATTCCACAGATTAAACCAGAAACTGAATTAGAACAGCAACGTTATGATGCTGCTTTAAGACGTAAACAATTGAGTTTGGTGCTAGCCGGTAAAATGAAACCGAACGATGCTACCGAATTAAAGGCTCTGTTTACTTAACTATAACAGCCCCGCTCCTAGCGCAACAGAAATGAGGATCAACATAATCGCTACTACAATCTGAAGAAACTTTAAGGTGACCTTTTTTAGCAACTTATTTCCTAAAAACGCTCCCACGATAGCGGATAGTGTTGCACAAATCACTAGCGGAAGATTATCACTGATACCAGATTCGGAAATATTCGTTGCATACACACCGAGCCTTGTAAAGTCAACAAACGTAGAAACCACCACAGCAGTACCGATAAAAGCTTCTTTAGAAAGTCCTGCTTTGATCAAAAAAGCGGTGCGCAAAGCTCCCTGATTACCAGAAAGCCCTCCAAAAAAACCGCTTAATGCTCCTCCAAGTGGAAGTTTCTCTTTGCCGAATTTTAGTTTTGTGAAATATGGAATCAAATCCATACTGGCAAAAATTATTAATAAAATTGAAATGATGAATTTTACCGGGAATACTTCAAAGTTTTTGTCAAACAAACTATATCTAAAAAGTGGTTTAATATCTGAAATATGAATAAGTACCCACGCGCCAGCAAAAGCTGCTATCACTGCCGGAATCCCAAACCGTAACAGCACCGATTTATCTGCCTTTCTTCCTACCAAAAGCAGTTTAAAAACATTATTGAAAAAATGCACCACGCCAGTTAAAGCTATTGCAATTTCTACAGGAAAGAAAATCATGAGTACCGGTGTTAGGATCGTTCCTAAACCAAAACCTGAAAAAAAAGTGAGTATGGAAACAAAAAATGCTACAATCGAAACTATTACTATCTCCATTATTTGCTACATCTTATAAATCCAGGTTTGTGGATTCATTTTTTTTGTGTCCTTAAAAATTAAAAATTTCATAATCGCACGACCCGTTGCCGGATTAACACGCACTTCACCAATATTTTGCTTTGTAGAAACTTTTTGACCTTCTTTTACAGAAATATTTTCCAGATTATAATATACAGTGATATAATTACCATGACGCACGTGCACCAATCTACCTGCGTTTTTCAGTTTTTGTATCGCCATAACTTCTCCTTCAAAGATCGCTCTGGCTTTTTCACCAGGCCTTGTTTCCAGTTCTACTCCACTACTATTTATCTGAATATTAGGTAATGTTGGGTGTGGTTGTCTACCATATTTTTTAGTAATTCTTCCGGTGCCTACCGGCCAGGGAAACTTTCCTTTATTAGCAGTAAAACTGTCAGCTAATTTTTTGTCTTCTGGTGTCAACGCAAATGTGGTTGCCGATCCTTTCTTAGAAGCTTTCTTACCCGCTTTTTTGTTTGCTTTTGCAATAGCTTCACGAATTAGCTTCTCTATAGCTTTATCGATGGCACTTGCCTGCTCTTGTTTTTTCTTTATCTCTTTTTTGTAGGTACCTTCCTTTTTTCGAATAGAAGCCATTAAGCTTTGTTGCTGTTTTTTTTCTTCTTTTAACCTTTCCTGTGCCTCTCTATTCTCTGCTACCAGTCGCTCTTTATTTTTTTTACGCTGTAATAAGTCTTTATTAAGGGTTTGAAGTTCTTCTGTACGCTTTTGTATCTGATCCGCTTGTTCTTTACGATGCTCATTATATTGCTTCATATACTGAAGCCTCTTATATGCCTGCGTAAAATCGGATGAAGATAAAAGAAACATGATTTTGCTTTGTTGCGATTTGCTTTTGTACGATTTAACGACCATTCTGGCATAATCCTCTTTCAACGCTTTGAGTTCATCTCGATACGACTCCATTCTCTTGAGATTGGCATTTATCTCTCGTGTTAACAGATTTGCTTGCTGGTTCGTGACTTTAATAAGATTTTGTCGTGTATTTATCTGAGAATTCAACGTTTCTACTTCATCAAGTACAGAACGTTGTTTGAGCTTAGTGTCTGCCAACAAAGATTTCATTTGCTCAATCTGTTCTTTAAGACGTTGTCGTTGTTCTTCCAGTTGTTGTTGTCTGGTACTTTGAGAAAATGATGAAATGCTCATTAGTAGCATTCCTAAAATGATATATTTAAATTTTTGTAGCTTCATTCTATAGTTACTTGCTCGTATCCTGATGGTATTTTAAACGGAAAACTAACACTTGCATTGTAATCAACACTTCTATAATCAATCATAATGGTAGTTCTTGCGATTCCCTCTGATGCCAGAATATTAATTTCTTTAGGAAAATCTTGATCTCCAACTTTTTGATACTTACCGTAACTTATAAGTAAATTTCTGTTTTCTAAAGGTTGTTTTAGTTGCTGAGAAAATATTTTAAAACTACCCGGGTTTACTATGAATAGCCGTTCGAATAAAGCCAATTCTTTTTTAGGACGTAATCTATATTTTTGATTTTCTAGAGATGCACTATATTTTTCTTCCCTAAGATCAAACAAAGCTTGCCCTAGAAGAAGTTGCTGTACTTTTTCAAAATCCAAGTCCGTTCCCAACCACTCGCTTAATAATTTAAAGTCACCTTCAAAATATGTGTTATTGATTTTTTCGTAATAGCTTACTTTTTCGGGTGTAATAAGTGCTTTGGCCAGGGTAATCCCTAATAATTTAGCACTTACCCATATTTTTTTGTCTTTTTCCAGTCGCAAGGTGACATTTGGGCTAAAAGATTGTTTGCCATCATCATATCTAACTTTAACTTTAGCATTTATGGTAGTAAAGTTAAATGCGTTTTTATAATGGTTGGCTACTATTTTCTCTGTTTTTAGCTTTTTTACGGTAGCTCCTGAAATTGCTTTAGTCCCTTTACAAGATTGTAGTATAATTAGCGAAAAACATAACAGATAAAATACTCTATTCATTATCCTTTATGATTTTTTTTTAAGCTGAACGGATCTTTCTTTGTATTCTGAAGCTTTCAGTTGATTTCCCATCTTTAGATATGCCTCTCCGATTTGATTATAAAAATCGGATTCCATTTTAGAATCATCAATAATATAATCCATTCCGATACTCAAAATATCAATCGCCTCTTCATACTTGTTAAGGTTCATTAAGGAAACACCGTTTACCAAATATAAAATGGGCTGTGAGGGGTACATTTCTATCGCGAGCTCACTTCCTTCTTTAGCTTTTTCAAATCGCTTTAAATCGAGTTGTAGTAACAACATCTTTCTTAGAACAGCGAAATTACTTGCACTATCCTTCAATCCTCTTTCATAGTAATTAAGTGCAATTTCTTTCTTATCCTTTTCGTAGAAGTAATTCCCTATTTCTGTAAATATTTTACTACTTCCTGAATCTTCAGAAAATAATTTTGTTACTTCTATAAGTTTTGTTTCATAGCCAGGGTTTTTATCTACAAATATCAAAAAGTCGTTAATTACTTTATATTTGGATTCTGCGTCAATCTTATCGCTACTTACCACAATTTTCATCGAATTAACGGCTTCTTCTGTATTATTATTATCCAGATAAAACTTGTACAATGCTAAATGTGCTAACTGCGATTTTGGTTTCTGTTCCAGAAGTAACTGTGCCGTTCCGAAAGCTTTCTCTACTTGATTATCCTGACTGTATAAATAAATAAGATTTAAGTAGTTTTGCTCTTCTTTGGGATTTTCTGCTATTTTTTCTTCTAATATGGTAATCTGAGAATTAGGATTACTAATTTTTAATGCTATTTTTTTTCTTAATTTATCACG
Organism: Aquimarina besae; assembly: GCF_042434905.1. Lineage (NCBI taxonomy): Bacteria > Pseudomonadati > Bacteroidota > Flavobacteriia > Flavobacteriales > Flavobacteriaceae > Aquimarina > Aquimarina besae. Next base: position 959,899 of record NZ_CP170199.1, on the reverse strand, counting down.
GTAAGAATCTGTACCAAGCTCATCGATAAGCTCATCAACTACTCTTAGCGCATCATCGTATCTTTCTTCTAAAAAGTATAAATTGGCCAACTGCTCTTTGTACATACTATCATAAACAGCTAGTTTCTCTACAACATTGATAGATTCTGTATACTTTCTTTGTTTAAAATATACTTCAAACAGTGATTCGAGCACGTATCTATCGTTTGGCTTTTCTTCTAAAACCTTTTTAAAATTGCTTGCTGCCTGATCATAGTTTTTTAGATCCAAATAGTTTTTACCTAGTTCATAATATAACGCAATAGGTTTTGGATTGGCTTCAATACATCGTTCTAAAGCACTAATAGCCCTGTCATAATTAGTAATCGCTCTTTGCTTTAATGCTTCAAAAAAACTTTCTCTAAATACATCCGACACATCTCCAAGATCATCCAAAATCTCTACTTTTTTAAGAGATTCGGGTTCTTGAGAAAAAGCAATATTTGCCCCTCCTCCAAGAAAGATCATAGAAATAATAAGATGTCGCCAAAATTTAATCATCTGAATTTTTAATACACTGATCATTAATTATTCCAAAGTAGAATAGTCACCGATACTAACTGTCGTATATTTTTCGTCATAATGTACGTGATTACCAATCATCGCATTGTCTAAGTTAGCATTTTTTATGACAGTTTGCTTCTGTATCAAACTATTTTTAACATTGCTATCCAATATCGTACAGCCATCTCCTATAGAAACATTAGGACCAACAGATCCATTCTTTATGGTTACTCCTTTTCCGATATAACAGGGTGGAATTATGGTAGCATTTTCTAATGAAACATCGTCACTTATCAACTTTTCTCCGTCAGTTTCTAAAAATCCTAACATTCTAGTATTAGTTTCTACGGTTACATTTTTGTTTCCGCAATCCATCCATTCTTCAACCTGACCGGTAACAAACACTTTACCATCGGCCATCATCCTTTTGATACCATCGTTAATCTGGTATTCTCCCCCATTGATAATATTATTGTCGAGTACGTGTTGGAGCTCATTTTTTAATACAGCAATATCTTTAAAATAATAAATCCCAATCACTGCAAGATCTGAGACAAATTCTTTTGGCTTTTCAACCAATTCTACAATCTCATTATTATCATTTAGCTTAACCACTCCATATGCTTCAGGTTTATCAACTTGTTTAACCCAGATTACAGAGTCAGCTTCTTTATCTAAATTAAAATCAGCTCTTATCAATGTGTCTGCATAGGCTACTACAGCAGGTCCGGATAACGAATCCTTTGCACACATAATCGCATGACCTGTTCCTAAAGGTTGATCTTGTCTGTAGATAGAAGCTTTGGCCCCAAGTTCTTCAGCGAGTGTAGTTAAACTTTCTACGACATCATCTCCAAAAAAAGCAGGGTCGCCCAACACAAACGCTATTTCTTCTACAGGTTCTCCCAAAACTTTTGCTATATCAGAAACTAATCGATGAACAATTGGTTTTCCTGCTACCGGAATTAATGGTTTAGGCACTGTGAGCGTGTGAGGTCTTAAACGAGAGCCTCTTCCTGCCATGGGTACGATGATTTTCATTCTTTATTTTCTTTTTTGATTGGTTGATTATTTTACTCCAGTGCTACCAAAGCCACCTGCTCCTCTAACGGTTTCAGAAAGTTCTGACACCTCATTCCATTCTGCTCTTTCGTGCTTTGCAATGACTAACTGTGCTACTCTTTCTCCATTTTCTATTTCAAAATCTTCATTGGACAGATTGACTAAAATCACTCCTATCTCTCCTCTATAATCAGCGTCTATAGTTCCTGGCGCATTTAGAACAGTAATGCCTTTTTTTGCTGCCAAGCCACTTCTAGGGCGAACTTGCGCCTCAAAACCTACCGGTAATTCTATAAACAATCCTGTTTTGACTATGGTTCTTTCTAAAGGTTTAAGCGTAATAGATTCATTTAGATTAGCTCTCAAATCCATTCCGGCAGAAGCAATAGTCTCATAATGTGGTAACTCGTGTGATGATTTGTTAATGATATTTATCTGCATACTATTTTATATAAATCACTGTTATCCCTCTATTCGGTCAATCCGCTAGAGAAGACAGAAGATTATCTTTTTAATATTTCTTTTAATTCTTTTTTTTCTGAAGCGTACAAAATTACTAAAAACACCAGTAATAAAGGGATAGAAATCATATAATTACTGTCAAATATGTAAAACGAAATAATAGAAAAACTTATCGAAAGAGTCAAATACATTCCTATCTTTTTTAAGTCGTAAGGAATCGGATAATATTTTCTTCCAAAATACCACGATACTATCATCATTGTCCCATATGCTGCAAAGGTGGCTATTGCAGAACCTACATATGTATATTCTGGAATCAATAGAAAATTAAGCATCAAAGTGATTATTGCTCCAAAAACCGATATATAAGCTCCAAATTTAGTTCTGTCTGTTACCTTATACCAAACTGAAAGGTTATGATAAATCCCTAAGCAAAAATTGGCTAGTAAAATGAAAGGAACAATTTTTACGGCCTCCCAGTACGATGTATCTCTTAAAAAAGCAATTTTCAAAACGTGAACAAACACAATCACGAACAAAAAGATAAAAGAACCTAAAATCACAAAGTACTTAGTAATCCTAGCATAGGTTTCTGGTGCATTTTTATTCCCGGCATAATTAAAGAAAAATGGTTCTATCCCTAATCTAAAAGCGGTAGCAAATAATGTCATAAACAATGCTAATTTGTAACATGCAGAATACACACCCACCATATGTTCGGCTACGTTTTCGGGCAATAATTTATCCAATAGTATTCTATCGAAAGTCTCGTTAATAGAATATGCTATACCCGCTACCAAAATCGGCATGGCGTATTTCATCATCTTTTTCCATAATACTCGATCAAAACGATACTTAATCTTAGTGTAGAAAGGTAATAATACCAGCAATGCAAATCCGCTAGCAATTAGATTAGAAATAAAAATGTAGCTGATCTCATAATCATCCTTACAGATCCAATCTAATGCCGTGAAATGAAACGAAAGTTGTTTTAAATAGAGCAAAAAGAAAACATTAAGCCCAAAATTGATAGCAACATTCGCTATTTTGATTACTGCATATCTTATAGGATGCTCTTTTGCTCTTAACCACGAAAACGGAATAATTACTAAAGCATCTAAGAGTAATATCCAAATTACCAGATTTATATACTCCAACTTAATATCGGTCCAAACTGATATTTGCTCTTTTAGTAATAGAGCAATAGCTACAAATATCAAAGATGATATTGCTATCGATATAGCACAAGTACTCACAACTTTTTCTTTATCGGATTCTTTATTAAAGAACCTGAAAAAAGCAGTTTCCATACCGTATGCTAACAACACATTGAATAACACAAAATATGAGAAGATAATGGAAACCTTACCATACTCTTCTGTTGGTAATTGATCTGTATATAAGGGAACTAAAAGAAATGACAACATGCGCGGCAGCACTGTTGCCATTCCGTATATAAACGTTTGTTTAAAAAGTTTTTGAAAAATTCCCAACTGTTATGCTATTGTGGCCTTAAAAATACAATTTTTATTGCCTTGGCTGCATTGGATATGCTTTCAATTCTTTTTCTGGTAATGTATCAAGTTTGAAATATCCTTGTTTACCATTCTTAGTGTACGCAATGATACATTCATTATTTTCTAATTCGAATGGTATTTTTTCTTCAATTTCAGGAACTTTATTATTGTATTCTTCCTTTGGGTCATCACTCATCACAATATCCTTTTCAACCGTTGCAGGATCTTTGTAACGTCCTACATAAACCGACTCTTTCGATTTACGTTGCAGATCGACTTTTTTACCTTTGAAATAGGCTGTTTCTAACTGCACATCAGAATTAGGATCAACAGGAAAATATACCATAAACCCTGAACCTCCTCCTCTTACTCCGGAAACCCAATTCTGAAAATAAGGATCATTTAATTGTACCGGTGCTGTTTTATCAATCTTTTGACTTGTTGCACATTGCGTAAAAGAGGCAAGTAAAGCAACTAAACCTATCTTAGTAAGAAGCTGTCTAATTTTTATTGTTCTGTTTCCCATTTTTCTTTCATGCGTTCTCGCATTTTTGTTTTCCATTTTTTAATATCTCTTGTGTTAAAAACAAAATTCATTCCAAGGTTAAATGCCACTCCCGAAAACAATTTAGTATCGTTACCATTAGTTATGTTTAATCCATACATATATGGCACACCAAATTCTAATTCCAGACATTTAGCAAATCTATAATTAATTCCGGCACCGGCAGTTAGTAACAATAATCCTCCGCTATTATCTTCGATAGCGATATCGGCCGGATCATTTGCTTCATATCGTATGGCTCCAATACCCACTCCTGATTCTAAATAGAAACTAAATTTACCGCTATTAATTGCGTGCTTTCTAAAAGAAGGTATAAATCCATAGGCCTGAACCTCTGCATCCCTACCACTTTCTTGTTCTATGTCTTGCGGAAACATAACAAATGCAGCAGTATTGATTGCAAATCTGTCTGAAACATAAAAAGATAAGCTTGGTTTGGCAACTATACCACTATAGCCATTGCCTAAGTCCATAAGAGGGACACCGGCAATTCCCATTTTAATATCTCCTGCTTCGTGTAAATTTTCTGATTCTTGCGCTTGTATTGTAGCTCCAAAAGATGCAATCATAAGGATCGCGAAAAGTCTAATTGTTTTCATTTTTCTTTTTTACGCTAAAGATAGAAAACGAAAATGCGCTTTATCATAAAAAAAACAAAAAACCTCATACTCGGTAAAGAATGAGGTTAAGCAGTATTGTTAGAACTAATTGAATTTTTGAATTCAGATGTTCTATATTTTTTTTAAGAATGTTATTTGATTTTTGAATTTAGATGTTCTATATTCTTTGGCACCAAATCAACAGACATAGCATTATAATCATGATAAATTATCTCACCTGTATATCCGTCTATAACTTCCACAAACTTTTCCTTAGCCGCACTAGTAGACATTAGATAGTAAAAAGTTTCTTTATCATTTAATATTTTATTCTGTAAACTCTTTCTATCAATATATTGATATTTCCAAGGGTAGTTTTCAAAAAGCTTATCAGCATCTTTTCTATCAACAAGCTTTAACTTTCTTGGATGTAATCTCATTTTTATTTCTTCGGGAACATAAAGGATTTTCTCCTTTAAATCCGATAGTCTTTTTAGGTTCTCATATTTACCATAGAATCCGCGCTTTTCATTATTTAAAAGCAACCTATTAATTTCTGTTAATTGGTTTTTAAGGTAACCTAATCCATAGTTAAATCCGAGATAGACTTTAGCTATATTTTTAGTTTTCTTCTTTCCTTCTTTAATATGGTATTTATAACTATAATAACTCCTATTAAAAGTACCAGTAGAAAACCAATTATTAGTGTCACTAGGATTACTTACTGAAGAGTTTGAATTTAACGTGCTAGTACTAAAACCTAATGAAAATACAGAATACTTAGTGTTTCTATCATAGTCTTTATACTCCTCATTAGATATGACCTTAAAATCATTAAAAGTCCAAACCTCCGAAATTACTTTCTCTAAAGAATCCTTTTCATAAATGTCAAGTACAAAAAGAGTAGTTCTGTTTTTTAGGTTTTCATGTTCTTCTTTTTCGAAATCCCAAGTAGATACTTGAGCAAACAAAGAATTACTTATTAAGTATATATAAACTAACATTAAACCATTTCTCATAACACAAAATTATTTAAATCTCTTTAATATACTATAAAAAGTTATTGTAATCACATACAATAACTTTTTATATATCAAACTAATATTCTTAACCATTCAATGCTTCTGCACCACCAACGATCTCTAAGATCTCATTCGTAATAGAAGCCTGTCTAGCTTTGTTATATTGTAATTTTAAAGAATCTCTTAATTCTGTAGCGTTATCAGTTGCTTTATGCATTGCGGTCATACGAGCACCGTGTTCTGAAGCAAAAGAATCACGAATTGCCTTGTATAATTGTGTCTTGAGTGATTTAGGAATCAATTGTTCTACAATTTCTTCTTTCGATGGCTCAAAAATGTAATCCAAATTAGCATTTCCTTCACCCTTTATTGGTTGAATTGGTAAAAACTGTTCTGTAGTTACCATTTGCGTAGCTGCGTTCTTAAACTTGTTATACACAATTACTACTTTATCGTAAGAACCACTGGTAAATAACTCCATCAATTGCTCAGCGATTTCTGCAACATTCGCAAAAGTTAAGTCATCAAATACTTCACTTTTATTGGCAACAACAGTATGTGTTTTAGAAACAATATCATTTACTTTTTTACCGATGGTAAAAAAGTCAACTTGCTTACCTGCATACACGTTATTGTATAACTCTCTTGAAGCTTTTACAATATTAGAATTAAAAGCACCTGCCAAACCACGATTAGAAGCAATTGCTACTACTAAAACTTTGTTTACTTCACGTTGCTCAGAAAATGAACTTGCACTATCTCCTTCCAAAGATGCACTTAGGCTCTGTAACAATTCCGTAAGTTTATCCGCGTAAGGACGCATTGCAGTGATCGCCATCTGAGCCTTATTCAACTTTGCAGCCGATACCATTTTCATGGCACTGGTAATTTGCATCGTTGAAGACACAGAAGTAATTCTACTACGTAATTCTTTTAAATTTGCCATTTCTTATAATTATGAATTCTGAATTCAGAATTATGAATTTTTAATTATACTTACCAGAAGCTTTATTAGTTCTTCACATTTTTTGTTTAAATCATTCGGAATCTCCATTGTGGTTTCCTCAATGACATCTAGCCAAAAAGATGTTTCGTCCGCTTCTTTTAAAGCTATTCCTAATTTGTTTTTGAAATCCTTGGTGCTTACTCCTCTTTGTGATTCTCTTACATTAGCTCCAATACTAGTGCCACTCCTTATAAGCTGACTAGCAATTTCATATTCATTCTTCTTTTTTAATTCCTTACAAAAATTTACAATATCACAACTGAAATAAAAACTTTTATCTACAATTACATTGTTTCTTTTTTTGTAAGCCATACCTAATTCATAATTCTGAATTTAGAATTCTGAATTATTTATATTTTGCTGAAATCTCTTTACAAGCTGAAAGTAATACGTCTGTTACTTCATCTGTTAGTTTTCCAGCCTTCAAAGTGTCTAATGTATCTCTATGCTTCGCATTAAGGTACTCAATATAGTCACTTTCGAACTCTTTTATTTTATTTACAGGAACGTCTCTTAATAAGTTCTTAGATCCAGCATAGATAATCGCAATCTGATCTTCTACGGTATATGGATCATTCTGAGCTTGCTTTAAGATCTCTACATTACGCTTACCTTTTTCGATTACGTTTAGCGTCGCTGCATCAAGATCAGATCCAAACTTAGCAAATGCTTCTAATTCACGGAACTGTGCCTGATCCAGTTTTAATGTACCTGCTACTTTCTTCATTGATTTAATCTGAGCAGATCCTCCTACACGAGATACAGAGATACCTACGTTAATTGCCGGACGAACACCAGAGTTAAATAAATCTGAAGTTAAGAATATCTGACCATCAGTAATCGAAATTACATTTGTTGGGATATAAGCGGATACGTCACCTGCTTGAGTTTCGATAATTGGCAAAGCTGTAAGTGATCCACCTCCTTTTACTTTATCTTTTAAAGAATCCGGAAGGTCATTCATATCTTTTGCAATACTATCATCTGCAATTACTTTTGCAGCACGCTCTAATAATCTAGAGTGAAGATAGAATACATCTCCAGGATATGCTTCACGTCCTGGTGGACGACGTAATAATAATGATACCTCACGATATGCTACCGCCTGCTTTGATAAATCATCATAGATAATTAATGCAGGACGACCTGTATCACGAAAATACTCACCAATTGCAGCACCTGCAAACGGAGCATATACCTGCATTGGAGCAGGATCAGAAGCATTAGCCGCAACAATAGTCGTATATGCAAGTGCTCCTTTGTCTTCTAATACTTTAGCGATATTTGCAACTGTAGATGCTTTCTGTCCAATCGCAACATAGATACAGTAAACTGGCTCACCAGCATCATAAAACTCTTTTTGATTCAGGATTGTATCGATACATACTGTTGTTTTACCAGTCTGACGGTCACCGATTACCAACTCACGCTGTCCTCTTCCGATTGGCACCATTGCATCGATAGACTTGATTCCTGTTTGTAATGGTTCATTTACCGGCTGACGGAAAACTACACCTGGAGCTTTACGCTCTAATGGCATTTCGAAAGTTTCACCTTCGATCGCACCTTTACCATCGATAGGGGTACCTAAAGTATCCACTACACGACCAACGATTCCTTCTCCAACATTGATAGAAGCAATTCTTTGTGTACGTTTTACAGTCACACCTTCTTTTACTTCTGTTGAAGAACCTAAAAGTACTACCCCAACATTATCTTCTTCGAGATTCAGTACGATTCCTTCTAGTCCAGATTCGAATTCTACTAATTCTCCATATTGAGCGTTAGACAATCCGTATACTCTGGCGATACCATCACCAATCTGTAATACTGTACCTACTTCTTCTAGCGAAGCCGTAGCTTCAAATCCAGATAATTGTTGTTTTAATATTGCTGATACTTCAGCAGGATTCACTTCTGCCATTTTATAATAGTTTGTAAAAATGAGTATAACTACTCATTCTCTTATTATTAAATTTATATTATTGAAGTAATTTATTAATTACTCAACTCTCTTTTTAAACTTGTTAGCTTATTAGCTATGCTTGCATTATACTGCAAATCTCCTACTCTAAGAATAAATCCACCGATAATACTTTCATCAATCACATTTTCTATGGTAGCCTCATTACCTGTCAATTCTTTGACCTTAGCCAGTACCAAAGTACTCAAAGCTTTGTCTAAAGGAACTGCTGTAGTGACGGTTGCTAACTGAGTATTATTTAACTGATCAAATAAAACAATATATTGCTTAGCAACATCCTCTAAAAGATTTATTCTTTTATTTTCGATGAGTATATCAAAAAGTTTCTTTGTAAGATCTCCAGTGTTTTTGAAAACCTCACGCAATGAAGCAAGCTTTACTTCGCTTTTGATCAAAGGACTGTTTAATACCATTCTAAGATCAGAACTACCCTCTATCGTAGCGATAATGTCTTGCATATCTTTCTGAACATCTTCTGTGGCATTTTTATCTTGAGCTAAACTCAAAACCGCCTTTGCATAACGTATTGCTGCTCTACTCATTTTATGATTAGTTTAAAGTAACATCTCCTAACATAGACTTAACCAACTCTAGTTGCTTGTCTTTATCAGCTAACTCTTTTCTTACTACTTTTTCTGCAATCTCTACAGAAAGTCCCGCAACCTGACTTTTAAGATCAGCAATCGCTGCTTTCTTTTCACTCTCGATTGTGGCTTGAGCTTGTGCTACAATTTTATCAGCCTCTGTCTGTGCTTCAGCTTTTGCTTCTGCTATCATATTCTCTTTAAGCTGTCTTGCTTCTTTAAGCATTCCATCTCTTTCTGCACGAGCTTCATTTAGGATACGCTCATTATCAGCCTGAAGATTTTGCATTTCTTTTCTAGCTGCCTCTGCAGATTCTAATGCATTTTTGATGCCTTCCTCACGATTATTAACCGCTTCAAGAATAGGTTTCCAAGCAAATTTTCTTAATAATAACAGTAATCCTACAAATAAAATTACCTGCCAAAAAAACAGACCGAATGAAAAATCATTTATTAACTTCTCCATAATTGATTATGTTGCTTTCTTTAATGTTTAATTTTAAAACTTAGTAATAGCTGCAACCAACCGTTACAGCTATTACTTGTAAATTACGCTGCGAATAATGCAGCAAATCCAATACCTTCAATAAGTGCTGCTGCAATAAGCATAGCAGTTTGGATCTTTCCTGAAGCTTCTGGTTGACGAGCAATAGCTTCCATTGCCTGTCCACCGATTCTACCAATACCTAAACCAGCACCGATAACAATCAAACCAGCTCCTACATAATTTAAACCTTCCATAGTAAAGAATTAAAAAAAATTAAACAATTATAATTATCGTTAATGATGTGCCTCTTCATTAGCCATACCGAAATACAGCGCAGACAACATCGTAAATATATATGCTTGTAATGCAGCTACCAATAACTCCAATATCGATAACGCAAATGCTAAACCAAAAGATAAGGGACTTCCAATCCAATTCTTAAATAAGAACATCATTCCTATAATACTCATAATCACTACGTGACCTGCAGTCATGTTTGCGTATAAACGGATCATTAGTGAGAATGGTTTGATAAAAACACCCAACAATTCAATCGGTGCTAACACTATTTTCATAAACGTTGGCACACCTGGCATCCAAAAAATATGTCCCCAGTAGTTCTTGTTAGCTGAAATATTTGTTATTAAAAATGTTAATAATGCTAAACCAAACGTTACTGAAATATTTCCGGTTACATTAGGTGCTAATGGAGTCATCCCTAATAAATTTAATAACCAAATAAAGAAAAATGTGGTTAGCAAAAAGCTCATATATTTACCATAGTGCTTTTTTCCTATATTAGGAATCGCGATCTCATCTCTTACAAACACCACTAAAGGCTCTAAGAAACGGCCTAATCCCGTTGGGATACCGTTGTTCTTTTTATATGATTTAGCCAAACCTCTAAACATGAAAAACATGAGTATCGCTATAAATATCATACTCACTACGTTTTTGGTAATTGAAAAATCTAAAGGTTTTGGGTTTGTTGGATGCTGGTCTTCATCGTAATTGATAGTTCCTTCCGCATCCGTTTTATATATTTTGGAATGATATAACTTGTAATAATTTCCGTCAACCTCTGCAACGGTTTCTCCGTGATGAAATTTTGAAGAAGAGAACACCTTTAATCCATCATCCCATAAAATGACAGGAAGTGGAAAACCAACGTGTGTTCCTTTTTCACCATCGGACCAAAGTGTAAAATCATGTGAATCTAAAAGGTGATGATCTTTATACTCGTCTATCTCCTTAGGAGTGTTAACCTTTCCTCCTTTTTCTACTTTTTCAGTATCTTTTGCAACCAGATTCAAAGAAGTGAGAATCAAGGCCAAAGTCATAAAAATTCTAACTACACTAATTTTTTGCATTCTAGGTCAGATTTCGGTTCCTAAATTTCGGTGCAAATGTACATAATTAAGTTAGATTCTTAAACTATTTTACGTAAATAAGTTTAATATAATTATGAAATAAATAAACTATTGATTATCAGTTATTTAATATTGTTTAAGATTTTAGCGACATAATAAACTTCTAATACCAAACTAATCACGTAAGGAGTAAAAAAGTCTAGAAAAACGCTTTTATCCATCTCGATGTCACTTAGCTTTGTGATAGCGACAAAAACACCAAGCTTGATAAAACTACCCGCCAAAAAAATAAATCCTATCTGATCTTTAAATTTCTTACTGATTACCGCAATCATAGTAACTAACAATAAGGTGTAAGATGCGTTAAAAATATAAGAGAGACTAACTATGGCATCATTACTATGAAAAGAAAAAAAATCTATCGCCCATTTATGAATTATATAAATTCCTAACAATACGATTAGAAAAAACGCTAGAAAACGAAATAAGTTTTTGATCATGAATAATTAACGAGATAACAAGTGCTAAGTAGATTATTTTTTAGGGTTATTTATTCGATCTAATTGTTTTAGGACCAAGTATAATGAGGAAGCCACACCAAAAAGAACCAGCCCCATCGTAAACCAATTCTTTTCTAGCGCATAGTATGCATCCAGCTTTTTACCTGCATAGGCACAGACAAATATGATACCTCCCATTTCGAAGGCTATTCCGGTTAGTGCCAGGTACTTTCTAAGCTGATTTCCCTTGCCCTTGTTGTCCTTGTTTTTGTCCATCTTGCTTACCTCCAAGAGATTTTACCCCGCCCTTCATAATACAAGATGCGTTAAACGTTGCTCCCGGCTCTACAGCTAATTTCCCAACAGATACTTCTCCTTCTATATGTGCCGTTGGTTTTAGAGATAAAGTTCCAGAAATTTGTAAGTTCCCTGAAAATTTTCCTTCAAAATCGGCATCAGAACATTCTAAAGTTCCTTGTATATAACCAGATTTTCCGACCACGACTTTCCCTGTAGTCTTAAAAGTGCCTTCTATAGTGCCTTCTACTCTAAAACCGCCTTCTGAGATAATATCTCCGACAATTTTAGTTCCTTCTGAAATTTTGTTTTGGTTTCTGGAAAAATCTGTTAATGCTTGATCTTTTCCTTTTTTGTTGTCTGAAAACATAATTACGGGGGGATTAAAATTATTATTCTGATTTAGGTTGTAAATACATATCCAGATTCTTATGAATCTGAATAATTCTATAATTAGGTGAAGCGACTATAAAATAATCTTTATTTACCTTGTCATAGTACTTCTTTTTTCTATTCCATTTTGTAAGATCTACTCCTCGAGTATCTTCTATTTTACCAAGAATTAAAAGTTCGGCCAAGCCTTCGGCTCCCAACTTATCTCTTTTGGTATGTACTACTACAAACTGTTGATCTTTTGTATAAATATCCAAGGAAACCTTCATTTTTTCGTATCTCAGATCTTTTATGATTGCTTCTAGCCTTTCCTTCAATTCTTGAGCTTGGTTATCACCAAACCTTGAGAATACATATACTAGTTTGTGATTTTTCTCTTGCTCCAAACCTTCTATAAAATCACTATTCTGGATTTGAGGAATCGTGGTTTGATAGATCAATTGTGCTTTTTTACCTTCTGGACTTTGCGGATAATTTAAAGACACATAATTTAATGCCTGTTTATAAGCTTCGTACCCTTGATAACGTCCAATCGCCTGAGCCTTTAATAATTCGAATTTCGGCACAAAGTCTTCACCGCCAAATTTAGTAATCAATTCATCACTTTCTTTAATAACAGACGCATACCTCTGGTCTTTGAAGTCTTTATACAATCTATTATACATAGATTCCGGACTATTTTTATCGTCCTTTAATTCCTCATTAGGGTTTTGCAAGATTTTAGCATATCGAGAATCTCCATGGTTATTAATAATATCCTGCTTCAATTCGTTTGATTTCGTAACCTCCCCTTGTAATTGATATATTTTATAGAGATTGTATTTTGAAGGAACAATTAATCGTTGTTCTGGATTACTTTTTAAAAGCTCTTCAAACTTATCGACAGCTAATCCATACTCCTGAAACTTTTCTTTATAGATAACCCCCAATTGATAATAAGCAAAGTTTCTGTCTGTCTGTAAACTATCTAAAACCACCTGGTCAGTAGGAAGTTGTGCAATATATGTTTGTGGATCAAATATAGGATCTGTCTCAATAGAATACTCATCAGTTTCTGTCTGATCTGTATTAGATACAGCTGTAGGATTCGTCATGCTTGAAATCCTCCAGTTATCTTGTAATTCTCTATTCCCATAAATTCTTTTGAACGTTGTTTTACCATATGCTACTGTCGTGGGATTATAGAAGTAGAATGTTCCTCCTTCATTAGAATTTGGACCACCAACGTTGGCTAAACTTGTTTTAGACCTACTGAACCGTTGTTCGGTAGGGAGCTCTCCTTTTATTCTGGCAATCTCTGCTGCCTCTTCTGCTGCTATGGCTTCAGCTTTAATCTTCTCTGTATATTCTGAATAGTAAGCTTGTCTTTCTTGTGGACTCATTGCTACCACATTAAGAATACTATCGTTGGTTTTTGCGATACCCTCATACAAAATGACATCATCCAGATTAACTCTTTTCTTTTTAAGGACACGATATTTTTTGGAATCTACAACCATTCGCTCCAATGTACTATCATAATACGCACCTGCAATCGCGTATTCCTGATTATCAAATCTAATGTCCCCCAGCGCTTTATAATTCAGTGATTCTAAATACTTGTCTTCTGAGTTAGTTCTCAACGATTTATTATAAAATTCTACTGCCAAATCAATAGAGTCTAATGTATTAAAATACACCGCCTTTTGATTATAAATTTTATCCAGATAAGGTCTATTCTCTCTATCTTCTTCTAAATCTGTAAGTAATTCTAAAAACTCCTGCTTATTCCCGTTCTCGTAATCAAAATTCCGTGCTTTTGCCATATATGCGTTTAACATATAACGTCTGGGGGTTTTTCTGTTTAATTCGATAACCTGATCAAAAGCGTAATTTGCACTATCCTTATATCCAAGTTGATTAAGTAATTGGCCTTTGATGTACAAATACCTTCCCTTTTCCTCATTATTTTTAGAATGTATAGCAGCTTTACTAATGTATGTGACCGCAGAATCTTTTTGTTCCAAGTTGATATAGGCCTGGGCAATCATAGCTACTGCATCCGAATAATCCTGAGCTTCCATATATTCTTCTTCTACCATCTTCATTAAATCTTCGACAGCTTTTTCATTATTATCTAATCGAAGATTCGCTTTAGCTCTCCACACCTTAGCGTGATTGATATTGTTACTGGTAGGATATTTATACAAAATATAATTAAATGCTTCTAACGCCGGAATAAATCGTTGTTCGTTATATCTGGCTTTTCCTAAAAGCAAAAATGCTTCATCGATTTTGGGGTTTCGTTCCCGGCCATCGATAAGCATACTGTGTTTTTGGATTGCCTTTGCTGCTTTTTCTTCAGCTTTATCAAAGTTTTGATTTAAAACCTCTTCTGGTAGTCTAACATCTTCACTTACAATCAATCTTTCTACCGGAAGCAGTTCCCAAAAATTGTCCTTATACGTTTGAACGATTTCTTGCTTTCCTTTGTCGAAGGCTACCCTTCCGTTATAGAGTGTATTGTTCTTAGTTGTTACGTCATGCCAAGCTCTGTTTGTCCATTTATCTTTTTTACGTGAACAACTAAACCCAATTGCTATCAGGAGAAGTATGGCAATGATTTGTGATAATTTTTTGTTCAAAATCCGAATAATTTATACGCTGATAACTTAAAAACTTACGTTTTAGTGCATCAAAACGGCACAAAAATATTGTGTGAAATGTAAAAATACATTTCTTTCGGCAAAAAACAGGTTATTAACAGTTTTTTCTCATTAGATCGTTTATTTTATGACACTTCCCAAAGTTGTTAACAATTTAGCTTTCAAAACGAAGAACTATTTTTCAATTCATCTTGCCCTTTAGTACCTTACACAAAAAATCACCGAATACAGTGTATTATAGCTGTATAGTTTTGTGGATCTTCGCAATTCAATGTTGATACACTAATCATTATGAGAGTCTTAGAAATTTCTGTCGCAGATATCGAAATCATAAGGAATTTTTTGGATTCTAATAAACGATTAGAAGCAATAAAATTCCTTCTGGACACCTATGACCTGTCACTTCACGATGCTAATAAGGTCGTTCAAAAAATAATTACTAATCCAGAGTTAACGCGTATTACACTTGAACCGGAATCAAATTTTCAAAGAGAAATCAAAAACTCATTACAAGCCAAAACCTCTAAAGTTTCTAAAATTATGTATTATCTGATGACTTTTATTGGACTTTGTTTATTGGTAGGAGGAATATTTAATCTAATCACAACATTAAACTCACTGTCAAACTCTGAAAAAATTATTGCTACCATCATTCGATATGATTCATATTCTTCTGTAACCGATAATAATCAAGGGAAAATCTCTCAAACCATGTATACCCCTGTAATGCAGTTTAACTTTAAAAACAAGATTTATGTGCGTAAAACAAAAACCTCTTCATCTTCTAAGGACTTTGTCATTAACGAACAAGTTTCGATTAACATACACAAAGATTTCCCGGCAATCAATGAAGTTTATTTAGATGATTTCATAGAAAAATATGGGCTTGCATTAGCCCTTTTGTTGTTTGGCATTTTCATCACTGGAGCAGGATTTATTGTAAAAAATCTTTAACTCCTGTTGGTTACTTATTAAAATGCTCTTCAAGCTCTCTTAATGTTTCTGTAGATGTTGCAAGATCTTTTACTACCTCTCCCTTATCCAATACTACAATACGTTGACAAACTTCTGTAACATGTATCAAATCGTGACTAGAAACTAGTACGGTAACATTGGGATCTGCCGCAAGTTCTTTAATAATTTTTTTAAGTCTGATTTGAGTGGTAGGATCCAAATTTGCAAATGGTTCGTCAAGGATGATTACTTCGGGATTACCTATTAATGCAGCAACGATACCTGCCTTCTTTTGGTTTCCTTTTGAGAGGTCTCTTAAGTACTTTTTCTGTCCTAAAATTTCTCCGTGAAAAAAGTCTTCAAACCTAGCCAGCAAAGCATCTACATCTTCTTTATTCTGACCACGAAGTTCTCCGATAAAATAAAAATACTCTTCAGCCGTAAGATATCCGATCAAAAATGTTTCATCAATAAATGCGGACGTAATAGATTTCCATTCTTCGCTTTCATTCACCTTGATACCACTATTTATTATATGACCTGTCGTTGGTCTAATTAAGTCTAATAAAGCGCTGAACAATGTAGTTTTACCAGCTCCATTGTTTCCAACCAACCCAAAACTATCTCCTTTAGGTATTTCTAAATGCTCTATATTTAGCACGGTATTACCCGCATAAGTCTTTGTGATGTTATGTATTCCTATCATCTTCTTTATTTTTTTTGTTTATAAGCCCAGATCGTTGCGTATTTCTCTGTTCTGTAAATTTTTTCGATTTTATCAAATACCATATTTCTAAATGCAAAACCAGCAATTCCTGCTACGGCTACTAAGAAATAACCGGCATAAGGACTATATGCATAATGTCCTACTGCATATAACACCATTGGTAAAGCAAGTTTTGGTAAAGACAACATCATTGTCTTTATATTAAATGATTGCTTATCTCCAAAAGCCTTTTTGTTACTGGTAAGATCTATTGGAGTTTTTACATAAGCTCCCGCCCATAATACCACGTGCGAGTTCATGCCCATATTGTAAATCGCTCCAACCACTACCGCTAGATATGCTTCCCATCCGAAATATAAATATCCCGAAGCCAGTATTGTAGAAATAAAAGTTGCTATCACCATCAACCACCATTTAGAAGACAAATATTCTCTGTATCTGATGTTTTGACTCATCATTAGTGGATAATACGAACTATCCCAGCTAGGAACGAATTGTCCAAAACTTAGTAAGAAGCCACCCGAAACAAAAATCCCTGCAAAAATTTTCCATACAGGACCTTCATAGGCTTCTACTGCTCCGGTAAAGAATAACAATCCGTAAAAAAGAAACAACGTGCTTACAATCACCGTAGACCTTGCTCTTTTATTTCTTTTGATAAGCTTTATATCATTTTTGAGAAAAGTTGCAGTTTTACCAAAACGATCCAACCATTCGAGATTTTCTGTTTTTACAGTTTTAGATTTAGTGGCTAATCCTGCATCCAGATACAAATCCTTTACGAAAGATTTAAATGCAACAATATAGAGCGCAATCGCAGCAACTACCGGAATAGTCACTAAAAATTTCGAATCATACAATCCCTGAAAAAATGGCGCTGTGTATTGACTAACATCAAAATATCCAAAATAGTGTAATCCACCTAAAATTAACATTATTCCAGCTACTGCATAGATAAGGTTGTCTTTATTGTTTAGTAATATATTCAAGAAATTATTGGCGTAAATCAAAGCAATTAGACCAAGGTTCCAAAGTAGTACGTTTAGCACCGGAGCATTTCCATCGATTATAAGTAATATTGAAAATGGCACAAAGAAAAAAGCGTGTATGACATTAAAGAAAGACAACATGGTTTTTCCTAAAGCAAAGGAAACGATCTTGCTTTTGCTAAAAGGTAAAATCAATAATGGTTTAATATTGATCACCGGCATTTTTTGTAATGCATATCTAAAAATAAGGTCAAATGCCCACCAGTATATCAAAAATCTACTAACCACCTCTAATGGATCGAGACATAGTTCTTTATTAATATATTTATAAACTCCCCAGCCACCTAAAGTCATCATCCCAATAAAATAAAGGGCTAAAAATCCCATAAAGATTTTCATCCAAACTCCTGATGATGCCGAAGCTGATCGCCAAAAGGATTTCCACTGTAAGGATATAAAGTGTTTAAACATAGTTATGATAGTTTTGAAAAGAAGTAAGAACAACTTCCTACACTATTTAGTAATCAAAAAGTAGATTTTGTTACAAATTATTTTTTTTAAGCCTTCAATTATAGTCGTTTAATCTTCTCCAAAGTAGTTTACTTTGCTATTTTTGCAAAAAAATATTTGATTCCTTACGAATCAGGAGAAATCACAATTTTATCTGAAAACCTTAAAAATTAAAGCGTTCAGTCTAAAGTTTATCACATTGCTATGTCAGATTTTCATACACTTACTATAAAAAACATTACAAGAGAAACCCCCAAAGCAGTTTCTATAGAATTTGATGTTCCGTCAGAATTAAAAAAAGACTATGCGTTCATTGCCGGTCAATATATAACCATTAAAACCGAAGTTGGCGGCAAAGAAATAAGAAGGGCCTACTCTATCTGCAGCTCTGTGGGTAGTGGATCACTTCGTGTAGCGGTCAAAGAGGTAGAAGGAGGAACTTTTTCTGCAATAGCAAACAATAAACTAAAAGTAGGTGATACTTTGGATATTCATACTCCGGAAGGAAACTTTCTATTGAAAGCCAATCCAACAGCATCAAATACGTATGCCGCATTTGCAGCGGGAAGCGGTATTACCCCTGTGATGAGTATGATCAAAACTGTGCTGGAGGAAGAGCCAAATAGTACATTTGTTTTAGTATACGGAAATCAAACTCCCACAGAAACCATATTTTTTAAAGAGCTTCTCGAATTACAGGCACAACATCCTGAAAGATTATTTATAGAGTTTTTCTATAGCCGAAGTAAGGAAGATGGCGCTCGTTTTGGAAGAATAGAAAAATCTACCATCAACTATATCACAAAAAATAAATTTAAGGACACCGCTTTTGAAGCTTTTTACCTATGTGGGCCAGAAGAAATGATCAATACGGTTACGAATGTTTTGACTGAAAATGGCACTTCTAAAGAAAAAATACATTTTGAGCTTTTTACCAGTAGTACAGAAGCCACCGAAATCGATGCCGATTTAGAAGGAAAAACTACTATTTCTATCCTCGTGGATGATGAAGAATTCAAATTTGTGATGGATCAGAAAAAAACAATTCTTGATGCTGCTTTAGAAGAGGATATTGATGCTCCGTATTCTTGTCAAGGTGGGGTTTGTAGTTCGTGTATCTGCAAGATTACCGAAGGTACGGCTGTCATGGAAAAAAATAGCATCCTTACAGATGGAGAACTTGCTGAAGGTTTGGTACTTGCTTGTCAGGCGCATCCTACCTCATCTGTAATTAGGGTAGATTTTGATGATGTTTAGTAGTTAGTAAATTAGAAAAACTAATACTCTTTTCAAAAATAGATTTCAGCCTCTATTAAAAAAATCCTTAAAGAAAAACTTTACAACACTTAAATATTCAGTAAATTATAGAGTTTTGGAAATTCATTTTCTAACCTCTTGTCATCCATTTTTCCATCATAATTATTATCTCCGTATTCAAGTCCGGCGTATATTAGAAATTCTAAATCCTTTACTTGGTCTTCGCATAGGTTAGACATTAATTCTACAAAATAATCCTCTCCTAATCTATATATGATTTGAGTAATTATATATCCTAAATCATAGCATCCTGCTCCGCCTCCACACCAAAAATCTTTTAAATCAAGAATAGCATTTTCTTCTTTATTTAAAGAGTTTAATATTAACTCTTTAAGCTCTCTATTCTCCTTAAGGGTCTGGTGAACAAGCAATGTGTGTCCAATAACTACGCCATTTACCGTATCTTCTTTACATCCCAATAATATCAGCGTTAGAAACGTAAATAAACACTTAATTTTGACTTGCATTATTAAAAATTCTGACTATAATTACAGTTTATTTATAGCTTCGATCACAGTCTCTGGTTTAATCGTATACATCACCTTTTCGTATCCGGCAGGTACTTTATTTCCATAGATTGATGTAGGAATTTGTTCATATTTTGCCAGATTTGGTAAAATTGCTCGTTCCATAGGTTGTCCAAAAGGCATAAATCCAGCAAACGGATGAGTAACTCCCCAAAGTGTGATAGTGGGCACTCCATACATAGCAGCCAGATGCGCATTACCACTATCCATCGACAACATAGCATCGAGATTGCCAATAAGTTTCAATTCGTCTTCAAAAGATAGCTTACCTGCGACATTGATTACATTTTTATATTTACTATCAATATTATTGAGCAGATCTATTTCTTTTTTGCCCCCTCCAAAAAGAAATATTTCATAAATGTCATTACTATCAAGCCTCTCGATAACCTCAACCATTAATTCTAAGGGATATACTTTACTTTGATACTGAGCAAAAGGTGCAATTCCTAACCATTTCTTGGTAGAGTTCTTGGTTATTTTTAAAATTTCAGGAGTTAATGTTACTTTTTCAGGAAATGAATGACTCTTTAAGTTAATTGGATATCCTAGTTCCGTAAAAACGTCTGCATATCTTTGATGGGTAGTTTTTAATTGTTTGAATTCTTTGTTTCCTGGTCGCGTTAATGCTTTTTTCTCTAACCTCCCTTTGTCTATTTGTACGACTTTGATTCTGCGAAACCCGAAAAGCCTCTTCAATATATTAGATCGTAACACATTATGAAGATCTGCAACAGCTGTTATTCCAAGTGCTCTTAATTCTTTAGAAAGTTTTGATAACCCAAAAATTCCTTTATGCTTACCATCTACATCTGCGTAGTAAACTTCCAGATTTTCAATATCGTAAAAAATAGGTTCAAAAAACTTTCTGGTCAATACCGTTATTTTAACATTGGGATATGTTGCTCTAAAAGTACGTAATACCGGTACAGTCATCGCTACATCACCCATTGCTGATAAACGAATCACCAATATATGAGCATCAAAGCCCTTTTTAAGGGCTTTGTTATTTTTTATTATGTTCTCGTCTTTACTCAAAAAAATTATTTCTCTCCTCGTAAAACCGGATTCAATTCATCATCATTATACATCTTCATCTGTTTATAGACTTTCATGTATTTATCTCCATTTTCGATATCCTTTAATAGCGTATCTATCGCAGTAGAAAGGTCAACCTGTTGCTCTAGTAATACATTGTATTTCTTTTGGCAAGCGGCTTTATGGGTGTCAGATGCTCCATCCCTCACGGTTTCTTCGTGCATATGATATACCTTCAAGGCTAATATTGACAGTCTGTCTATTCCCCATGCAGGACTTTCAGTATTTATCGTAGCATTTTCTTTAGGAATCACATCCTTATATTTCTCTAAAAAGTAACTATCTATATACTCTACCATATCCGTTCGATCTTGATTAGAAGCATCAATCTTTCTTTTTAACTCTAAAGCAGCTACAGGATCAATTTCAGGATCTCTAATGATATCTTCATAATGCCATTGTACGGTATCAATCCAGCATTTACGATATAATAAATGTTCAATCTGTTGTGATTTACTATCATATGGATTAGTAAACTCCTGATCTACACGATCAATTATATGATACCTGTCTATAACTTCTTTAAAAATCTTGTTCGCTTTATCTGTAAACATTGTTTCTATTTTTCTAAGATGTGTAAATATTCTGTTGTTGTCGTTGCTTTATGGTTCCTATTTTCGGTTTTATCAGCTTTAAATCTTTGATAAGCTATTGTGGCCAGATCATACTTTCCATACCGCTGCATAATTTTTCTTATTTCCTCTTCTGTCATTAATCCCTCATTATTATAACTGAGAAAAACATAATTGAATTTTGAGTTTTTAATCAGCTCTTCAAATACGATTAATACCTCTCCTTTTTTACAATAATTTGATCTTTTATAAGGTCGTAAACCTGTTTTACCCGCTGGTACAAAGGTATCATATTTTGCGATAGTATTTAGCACGTGATAATTTGCTCCATACTGCCTGGCATTATATGGTGGGTCAAGGTATAAAATATCTCCTTCTATTTCTTTAATTAAGGCATTACTATCTCTATTGTGTACTTTATGTTTGTTTCTGGTAATGTCAAAATTTGCCGGAACAATATTTAATTCCTTTTGTGCTGTTTTTTTTAATTTTTTAAGATATGCTCCGTATACCGAAGCTGTATTAGCAACTTTATCTGCACTTTCTAACAAAGATGTCAGTAAAAAAAAGTATAAATCCTCATTAATCTGTTTTGATATTTTCCATTTCTCTATCTGCATTCTAACCGCGTCTATTTTACATCCATTTGGATTACTGAAATACTGACGATCAGAGCCTCCTAAACAATAATTTCTATAGACAAAGCCTTTTTTTCCTTCTAGTTGGTTTAATTCTGTAATGTAATCTGAAACGTCAATAAATGTATGGTTTCCAATATAGTTTCGATTTAACACATAACTATAATACTCTAAATCATTGGATATTACTTGGTTAACAGAATTCTTAAAACTTCTCCCTACTATACCTGTTCCTGCAAAAAGATCACAAAACACTTTGTTTTTTAATGAACCCTTGACAGTTGCTTCTACGGTAGTTTTAATGAAATCAGAAAGCTTATATTTTGATCCTATGTAGTTCATTTATATATGAGATAGCTTTATTTAACAGCCCAGATCAGACCAGCTTTGGTAACTTTATAGGGTTGTAGTTGCAATCTAAATAATTTTGAATCATCAAATGTAGCAACATATGCCGAAATTACATCTTTGAGCCAAGAAATTTGTGCTTTTAATTTCCAATGCTCTCCGTCACTAGCATGAACAATAACAAACATTCTGTTCTCCAAATGTTTTCTTTGTTGCTGACTTTGATTGCTGTACAGCCAATGAATAAGCTCTTTGGGGTTTTTTTGAGCATACGCTAGAGAGTTTTTAAAACCCTTAGGAAATATGCTGGTTTTATGATCGAATTTCTCTCCAAATAAAGAAAAATCTACTAATCTGTTCTTCTTATTTTTAGCAGGAATAACCCCATTTAAATTTGCAAATATCAGCTCTATTGCCAATGAGCTCCAATAGTTATACCATCTATTAATGGCATAGTAAAAAAACTCTTTTCTATCAACTTTAAACTTCTCAATAGCCTCTGTAATTTTGGGTATCAAATCCTTCCATTCTATGGTTGAATATATGAAGTTACTATAACCATCCCACACATCATTCTGTTTTCTGTACCAGATATACTTATATGATAATCGATGCTGAAGCTCTGTTTCTATGGTAGATAAATAAGGTATGATCAAAACAACAAAGTCATAAATGGAAGTAAGAGAAATATCCAAAGATTAATTTCTTGTAGTAATTTACCTTGGTCCATTTCTACATAGGTAGTTCCTATTATTGCCAATGGGCCAGCTATAAAAATCATTTCTGCAGTATTTTTATCTGGTACTATAATGACCAAGGCAATTGCAATTAAAAGTTGCAAAATAACTAGATTTAAAACTGGTTTTGCCTTTGTGGGTTTTCTTTTAAACTTTAACAAGTATATGGTAAAAAAGAACAGCGTACAGATTACTAAAACCCCAATTGAAAAAACACTAGCTTTACTTGAATATCCATCGAAAGAAAATGAAACCGGCTTGACATAGTCGGTAATCGCAAAAAATGAATCATAGAAGAGTAAGGTAAAGCAGTTGGAAAGCACGTAGACTGCGGTTAACCCAACTATGGGAATAATCCAGTTCCTGTAGTTTTTAGGTTCAAAATATAATATCCCTATAAAAACGATCGTAATAAAGCCAATACTCCAAAAATATGCTAAAGATGCAAGTCCAATGCATAAAGAAGCGTCTAAAATATTAGACTTAACATACTTTCCATTCCTTAAGCTTAATACACT
Source organism: Aquimarina besae (assembly GCF_042434905.1). Taxonomy (NCBI): domain Bacteria; kingdom Pseudomonadati; phylum Bacteroidota; class Flavobacteriia; order Flavobacteriales; family Flavobacteriaceae; genus Aquimarina; species Aquimarina besae. Next base: position 935,928 of record NZ_CP170199.1, on the reverse strand, counting down.
TCTTATTCCTAAAATAACAAATAGGTTTGACAATAAAATATTTGTATTGACAAGTGAATTAGGAATTACAGCAGTGATAAATGCAAATAGTAGTATCGTATTAGTGCTTTTCTGAGTAAGATCATTTTTTTGGGTGGACCAATTCAATATAAGCATTGCTAGAATGTAAGCTATTAAGCCTACTAAGAACAAAAAAATAGTATGATAATCTAGACTAAAACCATTTTTGTAATGTGCTATTGTAAAAAGCACAAACATATATAACGCAATGATTATAAAATTAATTGGTTTTGATTTACTAAAAAAGCTTGATAACACTAGGATTTTTTATATTTTTGCATCAAACAATATATTATTGTTTTCAAATATAATATAACTTATTTATAAAAAGTTTTACTTAGTTTTTTATAAAGAAAATGAAAATCATATTATGAAAGATTTTTTTGAAGCTATTCAATCTCTATTTGTCGACGTTCTTTTTGCTCCATTGGATAGTCTTAGGGCTTTAGAGTTAGAAAGTTGGACAGCCGCTAACGTTGTTAATTGGTTATTTATGCTCATTGGTTTTGTGGCTTTTTTCTACTGGATGAAGGAGTTGAAGAAATTTAACGACAACAAAGAAGAGGATAGAGATCCAAAAGCGCATTCTTTTTTAGATTAAATAATTTAGAAATATTTACCATCAAAAAAGCTCATTGGAAATTCTAATGAGCTTTTTTGATCTCTACAGATTTTTCTTATAAATCAAATCCTAAATCCTTTCGATAATACATCTTATCAAAATGTAATTTTTCAATATTTTTATAAGACTTTTTTAGTGCTTCTCTAAAATCATCATCAAAGGAAGTTATTGCGATAACTCGCCCACCATTAGTAACTATTTTGTTTTTCTCCAACTTGGTTCCTGCGTGAAAAACTATGGAGTCTGAAATTTGATCAATTCCTGTAATTTCCTTTCCTTTTTCATACGCTTCAGGATACCCTCCAGAAACTGTCATTACTGTAATAGCAGTTCTTGTGTCAATTTCAATATTGATTTGATCTAAGGTTTGATTGGATACATGTTTAAATAATGATACCAAATCAGTTTTTACTCTTGGTAAAACGGCTTCTGTTTCGGGGTCTCCCATTCGTACATTATATTCTATCACCTTTGGATCATCTCCAACCTTGATCAATCCAATAAATATAAAACCTTTATAATCTATACCTTCTTTTGCTAGACCAAGAACTGTGGGTTTAATAATTTGCTCTTCAATCTTATGCATAAAAGCTTTGTCTGCAAAAGGGACTGGAGAGATCGCACCCATTCCTCCCGTGTTAAGACCCGTATCTCCTTCTCCGATACGTTTGTAATCTTTTGCAGTAGGTAATGTTATGTAATTTTTACCATCGGTCAGTACAAATACACTTAACTCTATTCCGTCCAGAAATTCTTCAATCACCACTTTTTCACTAGCCGTTCCGAACTTTTTATTTGTCAACATGTTTTCCAGCTCAGCTCTAGCCTCTTCAATATCTTGGATAATAAGAACTCCTTTACCTGCCGCAAGACCATCTGCTTTTAGTACGTATGGTGGTTTTAATGTTTCCAGAAACTCTTTTCCTTCGTTCACCGTGTTTGCTGTAAAGCTCTGGTATGCTGCTGTCGGTATATTATGCCTGAACATGAATTCTTTAGCATATTCTTTACTCCCTTCTAATCTTGCTCCTTCTTGTGATGGGCCAATAACCGATACCTTTCCCAGATCGTCATCTTTTGCGAAGAAATCAGTGATTCCATTTACTAACGGATCCTCTGGGCCAACAACAACCATTTCTATTTGCTCCTTTAATACAAATGTTTTAATGGCTTCAAAATCAGTTACTGAGATCGGCACATTACGAGCAATCTTTGCTGTTCCAGCATTTCCGGGTGCTACGAACAATTTGTCGCACAAACTACTTTGAGCAATTTTATAAGCAAATGTATGTTCTCTTCCTCCTGATCCTAATACTAAAATATTCATTTTTTTAAATGGTTGTTTTATCGCTAATTATTAAGCATTCAAAAGTAATTCTTTACCTTTTTTCATACTAATATTTTTGATGTGTATTTTATTAATTTTGATGTCAATAATAATATTAAACATTACGTATAATCCTACTACTTAAAATACTCCTCTTTTTGAGTAATAACGGAATAACAACAGAGAAAAATACAATTCCGTTAAATCTTACCAGCATGGATTCAAATACTAGTGAAATAAAGAGTATTATAAAAACCGAAAATTCATTTCGACTTCTTTTCATACGAATGGCCAACACCATAAAAATACTTATCAAGGTTCCAAATCCTAGAATTCCTGTTTGAAGAAAGGTTTGGAGGAATTGATTATGAGCATTGTATTGATTTTCGAAATTATACCTGTATCCTAATTCCTTATATTTTTTGACCAAAACATCATTAGCATCTCCAATCCCGTATCCAAATAAAGGCGCTTCTTCAATTAATTCAAAACTAGCACTCCATGACAACAATCTTGCTTTCTCCGAAGTAGAATTTACGTGTTCTATGGTGCTTCCAAAATCTTTCACTTTAGAATAAAAATCAAAAACGCGTGGGTTATTTAGAAAAACTACAAGTCCCAAAAGAAACATTATATACATAATGTGTTTTCTGCTTTGATCTTTTATACTAAATATTAAAAGTAAGGACATGATCATTAAAATTAGATAAGCAGCTATAGAAGCAAGAAGAAATAAATATAGGAACAGAATGACAACGATAAAAGTTCGGAGCGCTGTATCTAATCTTTTTTTTAGATAATAACTTAACACTAATAAAATATAAAGTGAAAGATAACTGGGGTTGATTAGTTTTGAAAATTCGTCTCCTATGAAGTAATTCCAGCCACTCATCAGTGCGTCGATAAAAATGGTCAGATTGTTTATTGAAATTTCAAATGTAAACTCACCTTTAATTATTATGACCACGTTGTACATAGCCATTGAAAAGTTTATAAAAAATGAAACTATCAATCCTAGAAGCAGGAAATCAAACAGTTTTCTAACGGTAGATGCATCTTCTTTAACAAAAAGAAAAATTAACGGAAATACTAATAAGGATAGAGATCGTTGTATCAGATTAAATCCATCCAAAATATTATCTGTATATACTAAACTAATTGACGTTATCACAAAGTATAATGGAAACAACAAAACAATTTTATTGTCCATATCAAATTTCTTCCCAGATTTGAAGATGTTGATTAACCCAAGAGCGATAGAAACTATAAAAAAAGGAGTTGGAAGATTAATTCCTAATGGCAATAAAAGAAATGCTATATAGAGGCTGTTCCAGAAAATGGTTAATACCAGATCATCATGTTTATAAAACATTTCTGAAAGTTCATATATTTTTTTACTTAATCTCACCGATTTGGAAGTTGAACCTAATCACTAATAGGCTTTTTCCTGTCCTTTTATTAAGTTAATGATTGTGTCCAGTATAATTTTTAAATCCAATAACAACGACCAGTTTTCTATGTAGAAAATATCATATTTAATTCGATTTATAATATCCTCATCATTCTCTACTTCACCTCTATACCCTTTGATCTGGGCCATTCCTGTGATACCAGGCTTAACTGAATGTCGAAACACAAAATTATATTTATCTATTCTTTTTGCATACTCCTTGGTATATGAAATCATATGAGGTCTAGGCCCCACTACAGACATATCTCCAAAAAAGACATTAAAAAATTGAGGTAATTCATCAATGCTTGTTCTTCTCATAAAACGCCCAATTTTAGTAACTCGATGGTCTTCTTTTTTAACCTGGACAAGATCAGAAAAGTCCTCATCTCTCATTGATCTAAATTTATAGCAAACAAACTCTTTATAATTTATTCCATTTCGCCTGTGGCTATAAATTAACGGACCTTTAGATTCTAATTTTATGATAACGTATAACAGAGGTATCAACCAAGAAAGTATAAACACAATTACAAATAAAGAAAAAACTATATCAAAAGCTCTCTTTATGGCTCTATTGGTTGCACTATTTAGGGAAACTTCGGGAATTGACAGTACCGGAAGGTATTCATAGTAATCCGTTTGCAATCGCTTAGAAAATATCCGTTGTGTGTCAGGTATAAATTTAAGCACACTATAATTCTTATCAGCGTACTTTACATATTCATTCACTATTTCGTCAGAAATTTCATCGATTGAACAATATATTTCGTCAACTTCTTGTTTTTGCAAAAAATCAAAACTATCCTCTATTTTGTCAGTAAGTTTGTCTGAAAACACCTTCAATACATGATACCCTAAATCTTTTCTTTTCTCAAAAAAAGTTTTCAGTTGCTGTGCACTTTTGTTATTTCCTATAATAATTACTTTTCTATTATTACCTCCTAGATATGAACGGTATCTTTTAAGCGCATAATAAGAAATAATTTTTACAACACCGATTGAAAAAATCGCGACCGAAATAAAAGAAAAGATATCTTTTATAGAAAAGAAGCTTATTTTAAGTACTCCAAAGTATGCAAACAAAAGTATTAAAATCAGTAGCCCTTGTTTTATTAAAAGAGAAATAATAGTGATTATTCTGGTAAACCTATATACCTCATAAAAATTTAGTAAGTAAGCAGAGATATACCATACGAATGATAAAAACACATACAGTTGATTGTTGGCTATATCACTTAGAAAATAAAAAGAAGAAGTCAATAAAATGAGCAGATCAATTACAATCAGTATTGGTCTAATTAAATATGAGTATCCTCCTCTTTTGTGGTGCATTTAATATCAAGAATAAGATGAAAAATCCTTGTGTTCACTTCTATACAACTCTTCTTCAGATAAGCCTTTGAAGTACTCTAAAGTACGTTTCATTCCCTCTGACCTATCAATTTTTGGCTCCCATCCTAAAATTTCTTTAGCTCTTGTAATATCCGGTTGCCTTTGTAAAGGATCATTAACCGGAAGTGGCTGATAGATTACCTTTTGATCCGTTCCTGTTAGCTTTATAATCTCCTCTGCAAAATCTCTAATAGTAATCTCATTAGGGTTTCCAATATTTACCGGATACACGTACTCACTAAATAACAATCTATAGATTCCTTCAATTAAGTCATCTACATAGCAAAAGGATCGTGTCTGTAAACCATCCCCGAACACTGTAAGATCTTCTCCTCTTAAGGCTTGCCCTATAAAAGCAGGTACTACCCTTCCATCGTTTAATCGCATTCTTGGTCCATACGTATTAAAAATACGAACAATCCTAGTTTCTACTTTGTGATAGGTATGATATGCCATAGTGATTGATTCCTGAAAACGTTTTGCCTCATCATAAACCCCTCGAGGACCAATAGTATTAACGTTTCCATAATAATCCTCTGTTTGTGGATGAACCAAAGGATCTCCATATACCTCACTTGTCGAAGCTATTAATATTCTTGCACTTTTTTCCTTAGCTAATCCCAAAAGATTATGGGTTCCTAGAGATCCAACCTTAAGCGTTTGAATAGGAATTTTGAGATAGTCTATCGGACTTGCAGGAGACGCAAAATGTAATATATAATCCAATTCTCCCGGAACATAAACAAATTTTGAAACGTCGTGATTGTAGAATTCAAAATTCTTCAACTTAAAAAGATGCTCTATATTTTTCAGATCTCCAGTGATAAGATTGTCCATACCGATAACCTGATACCCTTCTTTGATAAATCGATCACAAAGATGTGAGCCTAAAAAACCTGCCGCTCCTGTAATTAGAATTTTCTTCATTTTATAATATTATATCTCTTCTTCCTATAGAAAAATACGTGAGTCCCTCTTTGGCAATATCCTCAAGATCATATAAATTCCTCCCATCAAAAATAACGGGATTTACAAGATCATTCTTGATTCTTTTAAAATCCGGGGTTCTGAAAATACTCCACTCTGTACATATAATTAAAGCATCTGCACCCTCCAATGCCTCATACATCGATTCGCAAAACGTAATGCTATCTCCATATCTTCTCTCAACATTATCCATCGCCTCGGGATCAAAAGCTTTAACTTTAGCTTCTTTGCTCAACAAAAGATCAATAACATCCAACGCAGGGGCTTCTCTGATATCGTCCGTCTCTGGTTTAAATGCAAGTCCCCAAATCGCAAAGGTCTTACCCTTTAGATCATTCTTAAAATAATTCTCTATCTTAGGAATTAAAGCAACCTTTTGACGTTGATTTACCTCAATTACTGATTCTAAAATCTTAAAGTCATAATCATCCTCTTTTCCAGACTTATGTAAAGCCTTTACGTCTTTTGGAAAACAAGAACCTCCATAACCAATCCCCGGAAATAAAAAACGCTTCCCTATCCTGGAATCCGTCCCCATACCTATCCGCACTTTATCCACATCTGCACCAACCCTTTCACAGTAATTAGCAATTTCATTCATAAACGTAATCTTGGTAGCTAAAAATGAATTCGCAGCATACTTAGTCAATTCTGCGGATTTCTCATCCATAACAATAATTGGATTACCTGATCTAACATAAGGCTTATATAATTTCTCCATAAGCTCTATGGCTCTCTCTGAAGACGAACCTACAACAATACGTTCAGGTTTTAGAAAATCATCCACTGCAAAACCCTCTCTTAAAAACTCAGGATTAGAAACGACATCAAAATCACACGTGGCGTGTAGGGATATCGCTGCCTTAACCTTTTCAGCAGTCCCCACAGGAACTGTACTCTTATCTACAATAACCTTATAATCCGAAATCAGCTTACCTATTTCATCAGAAACTCCCAAAACATATGAAAGATCTGCCGACCCATCCTCATCTTCTGGTGTTGGTAATGCTAAAAAGATAATTTCTCCGTGACTTATGCCCTCTTTAAGTGAGGTAGTAAACTGTAATCTATTAGCTTTAATATTTCGATCAAATAGTACATCCAAATGCGGCTCATAAATCGGAACTTCTCCATCACGCATCTTTTGTACTTTTTGCTCATCTATATCAACACAAATAACTTCATTGCCAGTCTCCGCTAAACAAGTACCCGTTACCAAACCTACATAACCCGTACCTATTACTGATATTTTCATGTATCTCTATATTATTTTGTTATCGGTTAGCAGAAGGCGCCGATAATAATCTCTGTTTATATTGAGCAGATATAACTAGGATTCCTTCTGTGCGTAATAAATAAAAATCAAAAATCGGGTTTTCTTACGATTTATCAAGGTTTTTTGGGCAAAATAATATGATTAGGCACTCTTGCTAGATTAGCTAATACGCTTTTTCTTCTCCTTGGGTTATATTAAAAATAGTTTTAATTATTATTTTAATATCTAATATCAAAGACCAATTTTCAACATAAAAAACATCATATCTTACCCTATTTTGCATATCAGAATCTTTTTCGATATTTCCTCTGTGACCACTTACCTGAGCCAGTCCGGTAATTCCTGGTTTCACATTGTGTCTTATCATAAACCTGTTAATTTTGTCTTTGTAATCGTCTGTATGACTCATTAATAGCGGTCTTGGCCCAACCACAGACATCTCGCCAAACAAAACATTAAAAAATTGAGGAAGTTCATCAATACTGGTCCTTCTTATAAATCGCCCTATTTTAGTGGTTCTAGTATCATTTTTAGATGCCTGAATTTGATCAGATTCTTTATTGGGGTTCATTGAACGAAACTTATAGCACAAAAACTTATTGAAATCAGCCCCGTATCTATATTGCCTGAAAAAAACGGGGCCCTTACTCTCTAATTTTATTAATAGCGCCAGTATTGGTGTTATCCAAGAAAGTACTAAACAAATAACTATGAGTGAAAAAACAACATCAAAAACCCTTTTGATTCCTCCTTTAATTGGATCATCCAGCGGTATTTTGCGTAATGAAATAATAGGAGATAGATCGTAGTAATCTAATTGAAGGTTTTTGGAAAACAGCTCTTTGTCATCAGCAATAAATTTTAAAATCTTCATATTGGTTTCACAAAAATCAATGAACCTTTTTATTTGATCATTGCTCAATTCTTTAACAGAACAATACACTTCATTAATATTTCTTTCCAAAATAAAATCAAAACTATCTTCTATAGTTCCTTTTTTATCTGATATTTCTTTATCACTAAAAAACCCTTCAAACCTGTATCCATACTCGGGAGAATTCTGAAAAAACTGTTCTAACTTTATTGTTGATTTATTTACTCCAATAATTACAACGTATTTATTATTACTCCCTGTTATAATCCTGTATTTTTTTAAAATTTCAAATAGTAAAATTCTCCAAAAACTAATGATTAGAAGCAGGAGGATAAAAAATTGAATAATATTTTGGGTAGGAATATACTTCTCAATAATATAATAATAAGCAAAAACCAGGAGTACCAATAAAATTGTCTGTGTAAAAAATAATGAAATAATCTTTACGATCTTTGTAAAACGATATACTGCGTATACAGAAACGAGCACAGAAAGTATCATCCAAAATGATAAAACAACGCTAATATCAATTATATCTTTTGAAAGAAAAAAATAAGATAATGAAGAGACTATCAATAAATCTATTAAGTAAACTAACGGTCTTATGTATTTAGAATGTCTTCCTGTATGCATATTATTTAAGAATTATTTTCTCTTTTCCATTGAGAATATAATTGCTGTACTGTTTCTTTAATTTCTCTTTCAAACCTTTCTTTACTAAAAGATTTAGAATGTTCTCTTATTACTTCTCTATTAAATAGATCTTCATTTTTTTCAAAAAATTGTATACCTTCCAAAAGCGATTCTATAGTTTGTTCTTTATAAAAAACACCTGTTGGATTTTGTACCTTGTTTTCTGAAATAAAAATTCCTTTTATCGTTTCTAAAATTCCTCCTTTGGCATAAGCAATTACTGGTACCCCACAAGCCTGCGCCTCTACTGGAGCAATTCCAAAATCTTCTTCAGCAGCAAAAATAAACGCTTTTGCTTTTTTTAGAATTTCGCTCTTTCCTCTGGTGTCAAGATACCCTTTCAATTCAATATTATCAGAACAGAGTTTTTTGATCTTTTTATAGTCCGGTCCATCTCCTATCACTATTAATTTGGTTTTAATTTTTGTGAATGCTTCTACAATTAAATCTACCTTTTTATAGGGAACCATGGATGAGCAAGTAACATAATAATCAGAAGTTTCTTCTGAGATTTCAAAAGCATTAGTATCCACTGGAGGATAAATCACCTTTGCTTCTTTATTATAAATCTTCTTAATTCTTCCTGCCACATATTTTGAATTTGCAATATAATAATCCGGCCTATGGGCAGTAGCTACATCCCAGAGTCTAAGCCGATGAAGAAAATATTTAGCAATTAAACCTTTTATTCCTTTCTGAAACCCACTTTCTTTTAAATATTGTTGGTATAAATCCCAAGCGTACCTCACAGGAGAATGCATATAGGTAATATGTAGTTGATCCTGTCGTGTCAACACTCCTTTTGCAACACAAGAAGAGGAAGATATAATCAATTCATAATCCCCCAAATCAAACTGTTCTACAGCAAAAGGAAAAAAAGGTAAGTATAAACGATATTTTGTTTTACCAAAAGGAAGTTTCTCTATAAAAGAAGTGGTTGTTTTTTTACCCTTAAAAATTTTTTTACACTCTTTATCATTCAAGGTGTTCACCAACGTATAGTGATCAAAATCACTCCAAATATTGGTGAAACTTTCTACACATCTTTCTCCTCCTCTGTATTGCGTATACCAGTCGTGTATAAGTGCTTTATTAATATTATCTATCATGTATGAATTAAGGGCTAACAATATTCGATAACAAAAAAAATTAGAAACTGTTGTACGTTAAACTTCTAACTTTGTTGTGTTATATATTCTAAAGGTATAAAAGTAACCCTTTTTAATAATTTATTATTAAGTTTCGATACGTTAAATACTCAGGAAATAAATCAAAATTTACCATGAACCAAATGATTCATAACCCTAATTTTCTTTATTTCTCGCAAAAAATAAAATTGTATTAAAAAAACTAAAAAAAATAATCCCATCATGCCTATACAGGATGTTCTCAAAAGTAAAACAAAGCAAGATTAATATCAAAAAGCCAAAATGAAGTTTTATACATCTGAAAGACCATTTAGTTAAAATAACAAGTGAGATAACATATAATAAAAATCCTATCAATCCTGAAGATAATATAACCTGAAGATACTGACTATGCGAATTAAACTGAAACCTCTTAAATAGATCTGTCTGACTAAACTCCCTATCATAACATTCTTGCATTTTTTGATTTACACTACCTACACCATAACCAAAAAAAGGTTTCTCAACAATATTTTTTAGTGAGCAATAGTAGATGACACTTCTTATATTTTCATTAGAAATAAGTGGATTTGTATTCTCATATTTACCCGGTGGTATGGCATTTTCGTAATTACTTAGTTCTTCCACTTTAGAATAAATTTGATACCCAAATAGGATAAAACCTGAAATTCCAGCTATCAAGAAACCTATTGAAATAAACTTTAAGGGGACTTTTAGTGAAAAGGAAAACAGCAATATTGATGATACAACAGTTGCAAAAAATGGCATCCTTGCACCAATAATGTATAGCCAATAATAAAAGCATATAAAGAACAGTACTCCTATCATTTTCATCCAGATTTTTATAAAAAATTTCTGGAATAACCATATTAAAATTAAGATACCCATCCCGATCCACATAGATAAATATGTGCCATGAACGTTAGTCCACTCTTCAATGTGACTACGCAACTCCCAGGGAGATATGTCATTGTCGTTTATCTGGGCATAGAAGTTAAAATAAAGAAATAGCAAAAGAACAAACAGCGAGATTACGTAGACTAGAAGGATTTTATATAATTGGTCTATTTTCAATACCGCAGTTTTTTTAATTAATAAAACCAGCACTATCAAAATTACAGGCGATAAACGCAAAATGTATTTGAATCCTAGCCTTACGTCATTTGAATAAAACAAACTTAAAGAAGAGATAAAAAGGAGAGAACCAAGAACCATCAAAACTTTTGTTTTCTTAATACTCCAATACTTCTTGCCATCAATAAAAAAATAAATTATCGACAGAACACTCATTATGATAATTAATGTGCTTTGCACTCCTTTTGGAAGTATTGGAAAAGCAGCCAATACCATCAATAGTAAGAATTGAATATCACTATAATGATTAATAAATTTATGTTTCATTGTTTCCTGTAGTCGATCATCCTGTTTTCAGAAGATTTTTTCAATTTACTTAAGCATTCTTAGCTAGTTGGTTTAAAATCTTTATATGCTTTTGAATCGATTGTTCCCAACTAAAATTCTTAACGTGTTCAATTCCCTTTTTAATCATTTCTGATTGTAATTTCTTATCGTTAACCAGTAAAGTGATTTTTTCTTTTAATTCTGCAAAATTTGACGGGTCAAAGTACAACGATGCCGCGCCTCCTATTTCAGGTAAACTTGTTCTGTCTGAACTCAAAACAGGCACAGCGCAACTCATTGCTTCTAAAATAGGCAATCCAAAACCTTCATAGAGTGAAGGAAAAATAAACATTGTTGCTTGATGATACACAATCGGGACTTCTTGATCTTTTATACATCCCGTAAAATAAATGTCATTTTCCAGATTATGTTCTTTTATAAACTCAAAAACTTTATAATCATTAGTAATAAAACCTTCTTTTTTACCAAGGATCACCAATTTATATGTAGTTCTAACAGATTTATCAAGTTCTTTATATGCTTGCAATAACGTGATCAAATTTTTATGCGGTTTTACGTTTCCAACAAATAAAAAATACGATTTCGGTAAAGCCAACGAACAGTCTTCTGTATTTATTGATTTACCATAATTCTGTTTTACACCACAATGAACGACACTTAGTTTTTGTTTTTCTGCCTTAAAATGTCTTAAAATTTCTGATTTAGAAAACTCTGAAACCGTAATAATATAATCACTCTTCCTGACAGCATTCTGATATAAAACCTTTGCCCAAAGTCTTTTTATTCTACTAAAGTTAGAAGGGTTTGACATATGATTTACATCGTGGATGGTGACTATTCTTTTTTTTGATTTAATCGAAAATAAGGGAGCATTAAAATGGGGAGTCCAAAAAACATCGCATTCAGGAATTACCGAGGAATAGTATAACTGTTCTAGAAAACTATACGTTTTATATGGAAAAGTAATTACATGAACTCTATTCTTCCATTTGAATTCATCAATTCCTTCTTTATTCACCAAAACAATAACTTCATCAAATGAAGAAATGATGCCTGGTAATATATTTTTTATATACGTCCCAATCCCAGAATTATGAATTAATCGAATATCAACAACTAACCGCATCTATTTTATTTTCTTTCGTTAATATTAAACCAAATAATATCCAAGGATATAGAAAATATATCTGCACTCCAAAGCAGAATAACATAAGAAAGCCTACTAACAGTAATTTTAGGTGATTACGATGCTTTAATGTTTTATACCGATGCCAAATAATGAAGAAAAAAAACAATAGCCCAAGAAAACCATTGTCTACTAATATATCAATTAATCCGCCAAATCCGTGTGCATCTTTAATTCTAATCTCTTCTGGAGGTAGCGGAAAAAAACCTCGGTACTCTTTGTTGTTACGTAACAATGGGTAATTGCCTGTTCCAATTCCAAAAAACGGGTGATTTGCTACTATTTTTGGTACTATAAAAACTCCTGAAATTCTACCCATAATAAGGTTTGGATCGGTGGGCCGAATAATAACAGCCTGTTCCACTCTACCTATTTCGCGAACATACATACTCCCAATATTTATGAACAAAAAGTAAAAACCTATCGCTCCTATTATAACCAGGGGATAGACGAATGACTTTATTTTTTTTCTTAAAAAATCATAGTTTTCTATACCTATCCATAACACGGTACATAGAAATCCCGATTTCGACTGTGCCATAAATAATATCACTACAACTAAAAAAAGTCGTTTAATATCTCTTTTTTTTGACTTTTTAAAAAAGCTGGTCAATATAAAAATAAAACTAAGCATCAATCCGAAGGGTCCACCTTCAACAAAATATCCTCTTAGTCTTATATCATAATTATATACTAATCTAGTGTCATTTACGCTCAAAACATCAATCAAAACTAACACGTAAACTAGTGCAAAAATTACAGTAATGATTATGTTTAGATCAATAAACTTTAAAAGATAATAATGAAAGGTGTTCTTTTTCTTGAGTACTTCAAAATATAAAACAACAAAATTACAGAGTACCAAACAAGTTACTAACTCCACATATCTTCCTATAGTTATTAAATATGGTTGTTTAAGAAATGAATTTCCTAAGTGTTCGAAATCAGAGAAATAGGTAACACAGAGTGAAATAAGTGTTGTAACTGTAAAAAAGGCTAAAAGATATACTACATATTTATGGATCTTTTTTGAAAAAATAAAGGGAGCTAAACCTAACAATAGAAGCTCAGAAATCTTTATCAATCCAACTTTCACATCTGTAAATTGAACACAAAAAGTTAGAAATAACAGCAATAGAATGCTAAGTATCTTATCTTTACTTTTCAAAATATTTAAGTGGTAAGTACCAATTTTATAATCTTAGGAATACGATTAAAGTTGCCCGAAAGTAACCTCCTGAAAACTGTAACGGTCAAAATAAATAATTTTACTGACCAAAGGTAATTTTTATAATGTCTTTTTGAAAATAAGATTCTGCTTTGAAGGGAAGTCAAATCGATAAACTCAGGTTTTTCTTTTTTATCGGTAGCTAGTGTTGATTTTCCGTGCTTATGATAAACTCCTCGAACGTCTAGTATTTCTACTCTGCCCCCTACTCGCTTAGCATTTTCAGCCAAATCTATTTCTTCATAAAAGAGAAAATATGATTCGTTCATTAAACCCACTTCTTTTAAAAAATCATGGGAGAACATCATAGAAGCTCCAACAGGATAATCTAGTTGGAAAGATTTAAAATTTAAATCCTCTTTTATAGACGTATTACTTCCTATGTGATAAGTAATACCGGTAAACCTATTATATTTTCCACCAATTGCCTGCATTCTAGTGGGCTCGTAATATTCTATTAAAGGTGTTCCAAATAATATTTTATCAGTATCTGAAGTATATTTATTGAGTTCTGTTACTAAATTACTTGCGGTGTCAGGCCCTAATATTGTATCATTATTAAGTAGCCATATAAAATCTTCAGCTTTTCCAAATTTTTTCACATATCTCAATGCTATATTGTTCGCTGCAGCGAAGCCTTTGTTTTCTTCCGCTTTTATAATTAAAAGTTTGTTTGTATATTTTCTAATTATAGACTCTTTTTCTGAAACTAAGCTGTAATCAATTGGTTTAGCTGTTATTGGTAATACAATTTCAGAATAAAGCGTTTTTATTTGATTCTTAGAACTACCATCTGCCCAGCTACTTAATTGAATCACATCGTCATCTGAAGTACTATTATCTATCAAAAGTACTTGAAAGTTACTGCATCTTTGTTTAAGGATTGACTCCAAGCATTCAATTGTATCTTGATATCCGTTAAAGTTAATTAATACTATGTATAGCTTATTTATCAAATTATAAGGGTTTGCTTCATACTCTATAATTTTTTGCGCTTTTTGTAAAGTGAAATTAGTACCGTTGCTATTGTATTCTATAATATAAAATCATTCTTTCTCTGTATGATTGATGTTCAGTAAAAGATTAATTAAAGCCATATCCCAGTTACCATTAAATCTTACATGTTTTCAATTGTCAAATCGGCAATCAGAACATTTTTAGTTACATATATAATTTCAACATCGTATATACTTAAAAGTTTTTCTAAAATTAGAAATAGCTTATGATACGATTAATTTTCGTTATTAATTTACTTTTACAACTAATAAAAAATCACCCCAACAGAACTGTCTCGAGTATTACTTCTTCTGAACTTTTAACAAAAATTGAGTGGTAAAAAATTGAGTAAACATGCCTAATGTAAATTTATTTATAGTCGATGCTTTAGATTTTATAATTTTATTGTTGGGTATTATAGCTTCTATTTTCAAATCTTTATGTGAATCGAACAATGCTATCATATCCGATTTGCAAAAAAATCTAAAATGTGTACGATCAAAAATACCCTCATCTTCATATTTAAAGCTTCCTTTTATAAAAATTTTTATAAAAGCAGAATAATTTCTAATGTTTGGTAAACTTACCAAAAAACTCCCGCCATTTACTAAGTGTTCTTTTAATTGGTTAATTACTTGTTCTGGGGTTTTTAAATGTTCTAAGACATCTGCCAATATAATTATGTCGTATTTGACAGAGGTTTCAATTCTGGTTTCTTCAATATCAAGAATTTGAATAGAATCAAAATTTTCTTTACAATCAATAATGTCAATAATATCAATTAGATGTATTTCTGAGGCTATCCCTTTTTCTTTAAGATATAATAAAGTGTTGCCTTTTCCAGCGCCTATTTCAAGAATTTTTAAATTTTTGTGATCCTTAATAAAATCTACTATATCTATTCTAACATTAGAAAAATACTCATGCTCCTTTTCTAAATATATTTTTTCTAACATAAAATAATACGTTTAATGAGACTACATAACTAAATTCTACAAAAACAATTGTGTAAAACGCTCCTTTTGCTCCATAAAATTTTGATAAAGCTAAACAGGTAATAATCCCAACTACAGGAACAAACAGAAATGTTTTCATAATTGCCTTTCTTTGGTCCATTGCTACTAATAATAAATAAATAGGGCAATTGAAAAGAACGAGTATAATTCCAGCACAGGCTGTTTGAAGCAAATGTATGGATAAATCAAAGTAATCTTTTACAAAATATCTAACAATTTCTATCTGAAAATTGATAACAATTAGTGTTATAATCAATATAAAACCGACAACAAAGATATAAGTGTTTTTAATTGATACTATTGCTTCTTTCAGGGACTTTTCCACTTTAAATGAAATTCTAGGTAGCATTAGGTTAATATAAATAGAGAAAGGAGCCCGCATAACATTGTAGATCTTTTCTATTGCTGCAAAAACCCCCACTATTTCGGCAGAAACAAAAAAACCAAGAATGATAGGATATAAACTGGTGGAAACATAAATACTAATATTAGAAACAAAATAATGTATACTTTCATTGATTTCAGATATAAAATCAGAGAAAGTAAACTTAATAGCGGAAAGAGGAATTCTTCTTTTTATTAAGTATAATGAAAGTAATCCAGCTGCTATAGCTCCTAAACCAAAAACAAAATTGATGTAAATATAATCGCCAGTACTTTTAACGAATAACAATATTCCTATTAGATATATCGTTTTGTTCAAAATTGATACACCACATAGCGGTTTGATCATTTGAAGTCCCTGAAGGCCCCAATTCAAATTAAAAATAGACGACAATGGAATCGCCATAGAAAGGGAAAACAACACGCGATGCTCCCAAAGGTACGGAACCAATACAACTAGTAAACCAGATAGCAAAAGTAAGCCCAAAAAAAGTATCAACTTTGTATATAAAGCTTTACTTATAATTTTTCCTTTTTCGTCATCAGATTTACTTTTAGACAGACTATTAACTCCTGATATTGTATACCCATAATCAATGATCAATGATAAAAAAAAAGTAGCCGAAAATGCTATGACTGACAACCCATAATTATTCAACCCTACGGTCTTAATAATGTATGGAATAATCACTACAGGGACTAATAAAGAATATGCACTGCTAAATCCGAGAAAAACTGATCCTGATAGAAAATATGTAAGATCTTTGGATAGGGGTTTCATCGGTAATTATTGTTGGGTAGAATCTGAATAGCTATCTATCATCTGATTTTGTTTCTTTCTTTTTGAAAACATCATCCTTGATCTTATCAACTTTGCGCTTAAATAGAATTCTTCTTTTAATATTTGCGAAGCTATAATTAAAACGATAAAAAATGTATGCTAGAATTATAAAAAAACTTATTAAAAAAAGAGCTAAATAAAAATTATAAGAGGTGCTACCTAAAATAACCATTAATATGACAAAAATTAAATTAAAGCCTCCTATAATAAAACTAGCTTGCTTGTGAGAAAGTTTAAAGCTGTCGATTAAGATATGATGGGTATGATTTCTGTCTGGAGAAAAGGGACTTCGCTTATTGGATACTCTAATTGTAAAAACCCTTGCCGTATCGAACAATGGAACGATAAGAATACTTATTGCTATCAGCGGAACATTTTCTAATAAAAAAGGTAAGCTATCGTATGATTCTGGTGATAATGCTAGAAATTTCAGGGTGAGTATACTAATCATAAATCCTACAATTAATGAACCAGTATCTCCCATGAAAATTTTCTTTTTAGAAGACAAGTTATAGCTTAAAAATGCTATTAATGAACCGTTCAATGTAAGTGAAATGAGTGTGTAAAAATATTCTTTAGTTAAATAAAAAATTGTAGTATAAATAACCAAAATAACAATACCGACAACCGAAGCTAGTCCGTCTATCCCGTCGATTAAATTATAGGCATTTATTACAGTCAACATCATAAAACCACCGAGTAGATAATAAAGATAAACAGGAATTCCCTGAATCCCCAAAAACCCATTTAGCGATAATATTTGAAAGCTTTGATTACTCAGTATAAAAGCAATAGCCACTAATTGAGCTGCCAGTTTTGTATATGGAGAAAGCACAACAAGATCATCTTTTAGCCCGATTACCAGTAAAATTGTTAACCCAGGAATAATGTATATGGCTTCATCATATTTATCTAAAGTATGAAGAAAAAACAAACCAAAAACAAGACAATAAAAAAAAGCTATTCCTCCTAAAGTTGGTGTCCTTTTTACGTGCGAACTTCTAATGTTAGGATCATCCATTAAATTTTTATATTTAACTAAACCAATAATTTTTGGCATAGTAAAATATGTGAGGCAGTAAGCGCCTAAGAAAAATGCAAGAGGGAAATATAATTGCAACACTAAATCATTATAACATTCTTGACAAAAGTAGCAATTAATAATGTAGAGAACATCATCTTATTTGAATTTCCATTTAAAACTATATTTGACAAGAGAATCAATGTGAATAATCAAAAGTTTTAATCTTTTAGCTGAACCCTTTTCAAAATAATGTACAATCCTAACCAGAGGATTAAAACAAACTTCATATCCTTTTTTAATTGTTTTTCTGCAGATATCAATATCTTCAAGATACATGAAATACCTTTCGTCAAAACCTTTAATATCCAGTAAAACTTTGGTTCGAAACAACTGAAAGCAACCTGAAATTGAATCAACCAACATTGGCTCGTTCCATTCTTTATCTAAATAATGGTATCTATTATATCTTTTTAAAAAAAGCCGATTTAAAAAAGAAATTCTTCTTATAAAAAAGTCCTGAAATCGAGGAAACTTTCTTATGGAATGTTGCAGTCTTTTATCTGGATAAACAATTTTAGGACCAACAACTCCAACAGAAAGGTTGTTTTCCAGATAATCCATGAGATATGGTAATACATTACTATCAAAATAAACATCAGGATTAAGAATTAAATGATATTTTGAAATATCGGCAATATCCTTCATTATTATATTATGCCCTGCGCCAAAACCAAGATTTTTTCCAGCATGTATATAACTTACATTTTCGCCGTAGTTTAGTTCTTTAGATAAGCTTTTAGTTTCCGAGTTATCAATTAAATATAAATGTTTATCACAATCGGTTGCCAAAAAACTTTCAATTGCCTTTTTTAATTTTTTAATTTCGTTATTATATAGAACTATTGAGGCTGTAAGCATGTCTTTTTGTTTCAAAGTATTCTAAAAATAGCGTATTAAAAAAAGTAAAGAAAATAATTCCGACATTTCTACTAAATATATTCTCAAAAAATAATCCAATTACGATTATTAATACCAGGCAAATGTAAGGATAACAATTATATTCAAGTCCTTTCATTATAAAAAACAATATCATCGTTAACAGAGCTAGTAAACCAAAAATTCCCGTTACTAACATTGAATGAAAAAAATAATTGTGGGAGTTATATGTCCTGATTTCATAGGCATTGGTATCAAAATCAGAAAAGCAATAATCCAATTCATTTTGTGTATCTCCTATCCCAACTCCAAAAACAACATTTTCTTTAATAATTTTTAATGAACATTTATAAATCCCAATTCTGATATTAGTGGAATTATGATTTAATCCTACAGGAGGCTTAAACTCTGTATACTTGATTTCATCAATGAACCTTGAAGAAATATATGAAATCTTGGTTATTGAGATTACACTAATTCCAATAAAAAAAACAACTAAAGCCCATTTTATACTTTTGTTTTTTAAACGATATATATATATCATAACCGATAAAAATAAAGCCAAAATCCCAACTCTTGATGATAAAATTATAATAGTTGCTACCAACAAAATAATAAGGCCTACCCTCAACGAAAGAATTAAAACAGATCTAGCATTTAATTCAATTTTTTTTAAACCATCCAATAATAGGATTATTCCAAAGGCAAACCATAAAGAAACGTAGGTTGGATGTAATGACTCATATTCAAAATTTAAAATTGCATCTCTAAAAGGAAGGTCGTAGAATTTTGCATCTCTTAAATTTAAATAAAGTCCTAAATCATAAAAATTGTAATGTATATATATAACACAAAGAAAACAAGCTAGTAGATATGAATTAATCACATACTTTAGTTCTCTTCCGGAAAAATTCCCTGAAAGAAAAAAAAACGCAATTGGAAATAATACCAAAGGAAGCAAATGCTGTATACTCCTGATTCCATAGGATATATTTTCAGTATATAAAAAACTAAACAAAAAAGGGTAAATTAGGAAAGTTGTGACAAAGAAAATTTTACCTCTATTCTGGAATCTGCTCTTTAATTGTTTTCTACTTTCTCTACTGTTTAAAGATACAATTAAACCATAGATCAAAAATAGTATAAGCGAAATAGAATTGTAATTAAGCTTATAAAGAGGAAAAAAAGCAATGACACAAAGGAAAAATGTTCGCAATCCAAAATCCTTAAGTTTTATATTACTGATCATACAAAATCTTATTTAAAAGTTGTGTCCAACCTTTGGTAAATGGTTCCTTAATTCTTTCACTTTTATTTCCAGAAAATTCTATCGTTCGGTCAATAAAACTGATCATCAGATCCTTTAGTTCATCTGGTTTACTGCTGTCAAAAAAAGCTACACGCTCATAATCACCCAAAGTTTCTTTTGCGTATGATTCATTGGCTAATAACATCGGCTTTAAAGTTTCTTTGTATTCTGTGATTGGCAAACCCCATGTTTCTAATTTCGATGGAAATATCAAACAATCCGAATATTTGTAATATTCATAAACCTCTTCTCGAGAAAGCAATCCTAAAAAATTAATTCCTTTATGATTAGTATACTTATCATGGATTTCTTTAGAATATGTATTCAATGATCCATTTATTGTAATATGAATTTTACATTTCTTTTTATAGTTGGATGGAAGCAACCTATATGCTTCGCAAATAATTTCAAAATTCTTGAATGGCCTGGGAAAACTAGGGTAAAAAAAGTTAACCAAATTATTATCTAACTCTAAGTTAATTTCTTCAGTAGATTGATTTATAACTTGCTTAACATCCGGATACGCTACTAAAACATTTTTTAGATTCCAAAACTTTATAAATTCTTTTCTAATCCAGTTTTGTTGAACTATAACATATTTGTTCTTTTTAATACTTATTCTATACAGATGCTTATAAAAGCTGGAAAATAGAAAAGTTTTTGTGTTTTTTATAATGTCCTTTTTTTCTGTTGTATAAAATGGTGTTGGATTATGGCAATAAACAAATCTATTTTTGCATTTAACATTGGGGGTTATATCGTGCATAGATAACCAATAATCCGGTTTAAGTTTTTTAGAAAAGAAGTAAAAGTAAATATACTCATAAAATAACCTTATGAACCATGATTTTTTGGATAAAGGAAATTCGATGTAATGAATATTTGAAGAACTATACAGGCTTTTATTGTTGACTAAAGCAATGATCTCATAATCATCTGAGTAATTATTTGAAAGCTCTGCCAAACAATCATTCATAACAGACAATGGACCTCCGGAAACGAAATTTATTGCAGAAACAACTATTTTCTTTTTCAAAATCAAAATATTAAACGGTATTTATTTTTTTATTCCTTCCCATTTCTTCGTGCTATCATCATATCTTTTTATGGTCTTTGCAGGAGACCCCACTATAATCTGATTTTTTCCAAAATGTCCACTTACAACCGAATTAGCCCCAATAATACATCCTTCTTCAATGATTGTTCCTGGAAGGATTGCAACATTCTCAGCAATCCAGACATTTTTTCCGATTATAATATTATCCGCAATAGACTTACGTTCTTTTGGTATTGAATAAGGAGTGTCTTGATTTTCATTTTTATAATTTCCGTGATTGTGATCAATAATTACAACATTACTCCCTACTAAAACATTATCTCCAATCACTACACTTTTTATTACACCTACGTGTACATTGAAATTAAAGTTGACGTTATTGCCTATAATTAGTTCAGGGTCTCCATCAAATCCAACAATTGGGTGCCTAACAAAAGACTTGTCTAAAACCTCTATTCTAAGATTAATTCCTGCATTAAAATTTTTGCCAAAAATAACGTATTTCTTACCAACTATATAAGCTGGTTGACGAATTAATCTAATTTGCTTAGGAAAAAATATTTTGGTGATTATTATATCCCTAATTAATCTAAATACATCTAAAAAATAATATTGACTAAATAACCTTATTAGTTCTTTCATTGATTGTGTTTTCTTTTTTTGAAAAATAAAATACCATAAGAAACATTATAAAACCTAAAGATGTATAATGTCCTTGTCTTAATAATCTTAAAATTATCAAAACCAAAATACCATTATTAAATACCCATAAAAAACTTGGATTAAACTGTAAAGTGCAAAAACGAATTCTATTATGCAGAATAAAAAAAATAAATACCAATAATCCCGTTAAACCTGTTTCAGCCAAAAGTCTTAACAAAAGACTATTGGCGTCTTTTTTATTCAATTTATACATATCTCTTATTGAGGTTTTGGGAATAACCTTATTGATATATTGATTATAATTATTTTCATAGGTTCCTATCCCAGTCCCTAAAAGTAAATCATTCCTCAATGTTTCTTTCGTAACTCTATAATTGCTGTATAGAGCATATGTACTTAGATTAGTATTGTTAATATCTTGTTTTGATATATTTTCTGTTGCAAACAAATAATAGGTGTCATCTACCCTTCTCTTTACTTCTGGCATTTTATAGACAAAAAAGCCAATAACAGGTATTGATACAATTATGAATATTAAATAAACTGGTCGTTTTAAAATCGGGTATTTACTAAAAATTATAATACTTAAAGCAATCAAAATTCCTAAATATCCTATGGATGATTTTGATAATAAAAGAACAAACAATACTATAAAGCAAAGTCTTCTTGATATCATATTACCTATTCCAAAAATCCGAGCTAAAGCAGCAAAAACTGCTGGCATTATGACATAAGCTAAAAACGAAGGTTCCTCAAACCATGCTTGGATCCTTGCATTGTCTAAAGAATCAAAATTACCCAAATCAAAACCTAAAAAAGAAAAATCAGCTAAACTACTTAAACCAACTTTAATCAAAAAAAATTGTAGAAGAGCAATTATGCATATTAAAGAAGCAATGGATAAATAGTCCTTGAAAATTCTTTTAATATCAAATTTATAAGCATTGATTAAAAGATAACAAAATATTAATTGATAACTTATTAATATTAATTGTTTAAAAAAACCAAAGATGTATCCCCCTTTTAGTAAAGGAACCAAAAACAATAATCCCCATAAAAAAATTAATAATAAAAGCGTCTTTATATATATTCTTACTTTTCTGAAAGTAATTAAATAATATGTTATAAAACCTAAATATAATAAGTAGTTGAAGCGAAAATCGAAACCCAAATTAATTGGTAAATAAAGATTCTCCAAAAACAGAAATAGAAATCCAAGTTTATTTATGATCTGTTTCATAATACTTAAGATTAGGATCTCGCATTAACTTAAATACCATAGGAATTCGATCAAATTGCTTCCTTTTTATTCTATTCAACACAAAAAAGATAAACGATAGAAATAGTATCGGCAGCTTATATGGATAAAACTTTTTGGTGAATAAAATTTTACTTCTTATACCATAAAAATCTGCCATTTTACTTGTTCCGCCTCCAGAACTGCCTCCACCTTTATGATATACTATAGCCTCTGAAGAAAATACAGATTTGAAACCTCTTTTATTTCCTCTCAAGACCCAATCGTATTCTTCAAAATAAAGAAAATATCTTTCCTCCATTAATCCTACTTTTCTAATAAAATTCAAATTTAAAAACAAGGAAGCTCCAATTGGATAATCAAAACTCACCTCCTTATCAAAGACTTTATTTGCATCTTCTCCATTTTGCAAAATTGTAATTTTCCCAATCCAGTGATTATATTTACCTCCGATGGATTGTATTAATTCCGGTTTTTCATATTCTAAAAGTCTTGCACCAACAATTCCTGTATTAGTTTTATTATTAATAGTTTCTAATAGCTTAAATAGTGTGTTTTTAGGAACTACAGTGTCATTGTTCAATAACCATATTTTATCTTGTTCATCTGCAACTCTGTTAATATATTTTAATGCAACATTATTCCCTGCAGAAAAACCCTTGTTTTCTTTAGCTTTTACAAGAAGGAGTTTTTTATCCTCAAAAGAGTTTGGTTCAAGGTTCTTTTCTTCAATTAAAACATAGTTAATTGGCTTGCTTTCAAGCGGGTATACCAGTTCAGGAAATGATGTTTCAACATTAAAGTCATCACCATTTGCCCAAGAAGTTATCTGATCTAAAGATTCACTTGTGGGAGAATTATCAACCAGAATAATCTGGAAATTTGGATGATCTGTTTTTAGTACACTTTCAAGACATTCTATTGTATCTTTCCAGGATTTGTAATTGAGTATCACAATATATGTTTTGATGATCGACTCCGTCATTTAACTATTTTTCAAAAAATTATTAGTCAGCTATTCTTTTTCTTTTCCAAAGAACTCAAAGTCATCAGCATAGAAACCGTATATGTAGTCCATTTCATTTTCCAAAACATATTTTTCGTCTTTACCCTCATCAAAATTTACGTGATAGACATATGTTTTAATTCCGTTCTCTTTAACCCTTAGAAGAAAGTCTTTATTTGATGCTATATATCTTCTAGAAACAGCAATATCTTTAACCTCTAACCATCTTAACATTGAGATTTTATTTTCTCCCAAATTATTAATAACCGTTTGTGAAGGCATCGCAGATCTAATCCCGATGTTTTGAGCTTCTTTTACGGCTTCATATGTAAATAATTCCATCATTAATCTTTTTTTATCTATAAAAATCTCTGAAAATTCTTTAGGATTATTTACTTTATCGGTCACTAAAATTGCATCAGGATGGTCGGCAAACCACTTATTCACAATCTCCATGTTCATTGGAGAATATTTTTCTTTTATTCTCTGACTCATAAAATATTCTTCAGTTACATGGTCTTTCCCATTGTTGCCAGTTATTTTTGCCCAAAAAGCCCAGTCATGAGCAGCTACATATTTCCCATCAGAAGTTTTGATAAAATCTAACTCAAATAATCTTATCCCTTTACTATAACTTAGATTAAGTGCTTCTAAAGAGTTTGTATAAGTGTGACCGTCTATTTTTCCGCCAGCGTGGGCAATATATCTAGTCGTGTCTTTATAAATATTCTTTTGGTATTTTTGATTTTCAGTTATTCGTTGAAACACCTCGTTATCCTCTTTTTGTTTTTTAAGACCTGAAGTATTAATACTAGTTATTCCTGAAATATTATTCTTATCAGTAAGATAAGTTATTTTGTCTCCTTTTATATAATCTGTAAGAAAAGAAATATTATGCTTTACTGAAGCTCCTTCAAGCAATATTTTAGGAATGTCAATTTGGTAAAGGCTCTTAGAATTATCAAAACTTATTGAATTTTTTTTGGCATTTGTTAATAAAAACAATCCTCTTTCACCTGTCCCGTCAAAAACAGAAGGATCACCCATTTTTAAATGATCCGGATAAATATATACTATTGTGTTTTCTAAGAGTTCTTCTTGTTCCATGAATTTGATAAAGTCTCCGACCAAGTGGTCCGTAGCAGCGACCATAAACTCAAGGCTGGTATCCTTAGGCTCAATGAACTCTTCCATTCTCTTATCATATACACCATTGGGAAAATGAGTAGAAATAGTTGATATAAATAAACTATATGGTTTTTTCGTTTCTTTGAATGAAAGAAGAGTTTTTTTTGCCTCTTCGAACAAATCTTTGTCATTTATGTATTTAGTCGATAAATTCCTTCTATCAATTATATTATTGAATTTATAGGCTTTTAACAAATCTTCAGTTCCCGCAAACTTTGCATTTCCAATTAGGAAAGTGTCTGTATAGCCCGCTTTTTTCAGAACGTGATTAACACTTGAAATATCACTATCATAAGAGGTTTGAAAAATAGAATTTCCATGGATATTAAAATAAGCGGGGAAACCTGTTAAAGATGTATATAAAGAACCTAAGGTCCAACCACTGCCAGGTGTCTGTTCCATATCAAAATATGTCCATTTCTTCCTTAAATCACGTAAATTTGGCGTTAGATGTGATTTTTCTTTACTTAGATATCCTTTTTCAAAAGATTCCAAAGAAATTACAATTATATTTTTTCCCTTTTTTGCTTTTATGGCTTGGGGTATAATATAATGCTTTATATTAAGACTATTTAATGCACTATTGAACCCTTCATTCTCTACATTCAGTATCCGCGCCAGATTGATGGTACTGCACACCATACCTCCTTTAAAACTTAGAAGTGGTATGAAAAAAATCGCAAGTACAAGTTTTTTATAGTTGCTCAAATATTTGTTCATTTTACAAATCTTTCCATAAGAAAAATATAAAATACAACAAATAAAAATCAACATAATCAATGACAAAAGTAATTGAGATCCAAATAAGCTTTTCATTTCAGCAATATCATCATAATTAAAGTGTAAATAAAAACTATATCCTATGAAATCTCCAGTTATATAGACAGAAATCAATTGAAGCAAAATGAAACTACTTAATAAAAATGAAACCAGAATTCTTAAAATTACTACTTTTATAAAAGATACAATAATAAAAGATAATCCTAATAGAGCTATGAAGTTGATTATTGTGTAGATCATTTATTTATTCTTTTGAATAACATTTATTTAACTAAAAAGAATGCAAAGATAAATTGTTCTGTTCTTATTTTTCTCCGATTTTTATCTATGATTATGAGCACATATTGATTCTGAATTTAGTCTTCCCACTCAAATATTAAACCTTCTGAGGTTTTGACATAATAGCTATTTATCAATTCTGAATTATATGTAGGTTCAACATCAACAGTATAAATTGTTGCCTCCTCTGCTCTTTTATATAAGAATTCTATTTCCAATTTATCTCTGATTATACCTTCTTCTGATGCTATTTCAATATTAAGTTCCTCAGATGAAATTTTTAATTCGTCAAAAAAATTATCTCTCCTAATAAAGTCAGTTGAAAGTGAAACGTATGATTTCCTTAAAATATACTTAAAAAAACCTTTTCCGGAAAGAATAACTTTTTCGAAATCTCCATACTTGTCCATTTCAAAAGAAAAGTCACCTACATAATAAAAAGATGCACCTGTATGCCCTGCGGACGTGCTACCAAAATAGTCACCAATTATGTCGCCCGACCCTGAAGTAGTTCCAACGGTTTCTTCATATATTTCCACTGTTTCACAAACCTCAGGACATATATATCCATCGTACGAAGTTGCCTCATTCAAAAAATTCTCTTTCATTCTTTCAAATGACGCAACAACTTTCTGAACATCTTCTAAAGTTTCCAATTTGTACGTATCAATTTCTATTTCTTCTTTGATTCTATCATCAGAATAATCACAAGAATAGAAACTTAGAGCTGCTATAATTATTGCAATCAGTTTTTTCATGAAAATTATTAGTTAAACTGATTTTCCTCAAACGCTTTATAAGTAGCGTTGACAATCTCCATGGCTTTGGCATTTCCTTGGTTAATTCTATCTTGGTTTAATTTTCTATGAGCCAAAATGCTAGATATTTTTTCTAAAACTTTATCTAAATCCATGTTAGTTTTGAAATATGTTAATAAATCTAAATTGAAATCTCTCAGATTTAGAATTGAAAGCATATTTTCTATCTTATGTTCATAAGACAATGCATAAAATGGAACTTTATTGTTGATCGAAAAAACAATGGTATGATATCTAGCTCCTATTACGAATTGAGAGTTTGCAATAATCTCCTGCTGTATGTCTGAGTTGTAACGATCATCTATAATAGTTATCCTGTCACTATTTACTTCTTTTGCTAATCTTGTCATATATTTATGATCGTTCTCATCAGCAAACATTTGTGGTAATAGTACAACATCGAGATTTTCCTTATTTAAAATATGATCTATAATGCCTTTATATAGTTCATCCATCCTGTTTTTATCAATGGTTTTAAAATAGGTATGCCAGCGATATAGTTCATTAGGAACTACAACTACATATTGTTTTGTTTTTAAATTATCATATACTTTTGGGATTTCAACACTCTTTTTAACTAAATATGTTGTGTCTATTGCTTTGTTGTATGTTAATCCTATAGAGTCTGCAAAACCGTGACTTTTGTCATCCCTAAGTGATAAGAATTTTGCATATTTTAGTACTTCAATTGCTCTCTTTTGAAAGATATTAGGCAATCCATCTAACGGACCAAAAGAAATCGAATAAATTGATAGGGGCTTACCAGCTTTTTTTACCATCAATAACCTCCACAAATAGTACCAGTCTTGATAAGGGCCTAAATTAATTCCCCCCGGAGCACTAATGATCGAATCGTATGATTTAATCAAACTATTCTGCTTTCTAAGTGCATTACTGAACAGATGAAAAAAAGAACTAATTGATGGAATAAAAACGCTCATCCTAATCATTAGTTTGTCGATCTTTCCTAGAGGAAAATGAAAGTGATTTATATCCTTCAAATCTTCCATCCCATTTCCTATATGTGCATCTTGACTTAATTTAAAATACCAATTATATAAGATGTCAACCTTTACATTATTATGATTTTCCTTTATCTTTCTTATCAAAGCCATTCCTGCAGATTCATCTCCGTGGTTACAGGTATGTTGATTAAGTAATAATATTTTTTTCATCTTTTAAAGTTTTTATCTTGGTTATTTTTGATTTAAAGTTTCTCGTCTATGATGTTCTTTTATTCCAGATTTGAACATAAAAATTCTTATGGATATAATAAGTAAATCTACCATTAAAAGTGTAAATACAATTAGTAATACATTTTCAATTTTAATCACGATCAGCACTATTGATATTGTTATGTATAAAACAAGAGGATAAACCTGAGATAGTGCCAAATTTCTTGTTTTATTTATTACTAAAAGACCATTTAATCCTAATGCATTCAGAATTGTATATGTGATTATCAAAAAGCTCATTAAAAAATATAATGGGTTTGCAAAATCGAATTCCTTCAGTTCTGAGAAATATCCAAAAATTAAATCTTTTAATAAAAAAAGGAAAATTACAACGCTTATTCCAGCAAAAAGACTTAACAAACTGCTTTTTTTCCAAAGTTGAATAAATTTATTAAAATTCATTACAAAATATATAGCAAGCCTAGGATGAAAAACCTGGTTAATTATCATTACCATTTGTTTTCCAAACGATACTAATTTTTCAATTGAACTATACACTCCAACAATTTCATAAGGAAATAACATCTTCACAATTAATACAGGTGTATTTTGAAAAATATTTGATGCAATTGTTGAAATAAACACAGAGCTCCCTTCTTTTAGATAATAGGATATCTCTTTTAATTTAAATTCGAATTTTATATTAAAGAAAAATACCGCACAAAGCATAGACACTAAACCAGCTGTAATTACCCCTGAAGATTTAAATAGTGTTACATATTTGAAATCCAAGTTAATTTTAATAATTATAATAATTCCAACTACATAGATTGTGTTTGCAATAAGGTTTGTGATAGCTATAAATCGCATTTTCTCTTTTCCTTGAAAGAACCAATCAACATTTAAGATTCTAGCCAGTATCATCCCTGAGCTGTAAACAAAGATGATTTTATAATCCCGGTAACTTTCATTATAGTCTATTATAAAATAGAAAACTAATAACAGAATTATCGTAAGAACAGATTTTAGAAAAAAAATAGAAGAAAAAATAACATCCTTTTTTTCTTTATTCTGGGCAATAAATTTTACTCCAGAAATATTAAAGCCGAAATCTGCCAAAGAACAAAACAACAATGCCAATACGAATGCTGTTGAAATAATCCCATACTTTTCAACACCAAATTCACTCAAAAGTAATGGAAAGCTTATTAACGGACTTAAATAGTTAAAAAACTGCGCAAGGCCCAGTGAAAAAAGACTCTCAAATAAGCTTTTATCAAGTCTTATTTTATTTTTCATTTACAGATTTAAAAATAGATCTATACAAATCTTTGGTCCAGCTTGGAATTATTCCTCTAATACCATAAACCAAGTATTTATATCTTAATATTGGGAATGCAAGTTTTCTTTTGAAATGTTGAAAATTATTTTTTTCTAATGCTTCCGTAAAATATTTATCAACAACATCCAAAAACTTCATACGATAATTCTGAACTTTAATATATTTATGATCATCAAGTTTGGCATCTTGAGGATCCACTCTTTTTTGTGGCGCCCATATTCCTTCTTGGCGGAGTTTATGAAGTCGATATGCAAGTCCTTTTCTACGATGTCGAAAACTCCCTCCTTGCGATGCCATCACAATATCTTTATCTATTACGTCAAATTGAAGTTTTTTATCATTAATTCCTTTTTTAATAAGACTATCTATAGTTTCATTTCTCGTCAAAACTAGGTTGCTTCCCTTCCAGTCTTTTCTATACTTTGCGGCCCAGGCATCTCCAAACACTACATCAGATGTTTCTGCAAGTACGTCGTCACAATAATCGCAAGCCTTATACTTAAAGAATCCAAGTCCCCAATCTGTTCCATACAATTCGCTGGCTGTTTTAGAAACTTTTTGCAAAATCTTATCGCCCTTTTTGTAGGTTATTTTAATAGCATATAAAGCCGCTGAGGAAGATGGAACTTTATGCCTAAAATCTATATTAATAACATCTTTTGGGTGAATCCCCTGTTGCCACGCAAATAAAGAAGTAAAATTTTTACTCTTTAAATGCCCACATACGATCCCGATATAATAAACAATCCTCTTTTTGATTTCTTTATCATTTTCCGAAAGATTTCTTGCTGCTTTGATAAAACAAGGGACACCAACAATGGCATATCTTTTATCTGTGTTTTTAATCTTCTTCATTACCTCAGACATTTCCACAGGATAGTATCTAGATTTTGCTCCCTTTCTCATCTCCAGCAGGTTTTCAGAAATGGCAAATTCAAAAATAGTGTCATCCTTGCTGTTTGCCTCTTTGACATGAATAACAGCATCGATCAAATTTTCTTCCATAAGAATACTTAACAACCAAGATACTCCTCCTCCTGAACTACCTGCTTCTCTAAAGCTGCCTTCATCCACATAACCCGCATAGGAATTTAAATAATAGCCCAGCTCATTATCTTTTGTTATATCTTTTATTTCTGAAAAGTACTTATCGCCAAGTTCATCTTCATTCATTGAAGCCGATGTAAAAGGACATACTTTATCGGGAAGTTCGTCATTTGCATCTAAATTTGTGTTAACGGCCTTATATCTTCCTTCTTTTGTAGTTTCTATAGTATAGTTAGAATTATTTACTGCCGCACAAACTCCGCAACCTATACAATAATTTCCTTCTAATACTTTATCTATTGTTATCATCAAACTAATTTATCGATTAGGTGCATTGGGTGCCTAATTTTCTTTAGAAAATTTACTTAAGTTTTAACAAACACCTTCTTAAACTATCCCTCCAATGAGGAATTTCAATATCCATTTTATGCTTTATTTTGGATTTATCCAAAACACTGTAATGTGGTCTTTTAGCTGGAGTCGGATACTCTTCGCTTTTTATGGGGTTTACTTTAATTTTATTGTTTGCTTCTTCAAAGATTGCTTTTGCGAAATCGTACCAGCTGGCAACTCCTTCATTACTGAAATGATAGACTCCATAACAGCTGCTTTTACTTGTAATTATCTTTAAGATTGCCGTTGCCAGATCTCCTGCATAAGTAGGTGTTCCGATTTGGTCATAAACAACACTTAATTCTTCTCTTTCTTTTCCTATCTTGAGCATGGTTTTTAAAAAGTTATGGTTGTGCTCAGAATATAACCAAGAGGTTCTGATAACAAAATGCTCCTTAGTCATGATAGCTTCTTTTTCTCCATTTAATTTGGTCATCCCATAAATACCTAATGGATTGGTAACATCCTCTTCTTTATATGGAACTGACTGTTGGCCGTCAAAAACAAAATCCGTAGAAACCTGTATTAATATCGCTCTATGGTCTTTACAAAACTTAGCAAGATTTTTAGCTCCTTCTTCATTTACGTCTTTCGCCATTTGGGGTTCTGCCTCTGCTTTATCTACAGCAGTATAGGCTGCACAATTAACACAATACTCTATTTGATAAGTGCTAAAAAAATCTTTAACTTCATTTTCTTTAGTAATATCGAGCTTATCTGAATCAACAAATAAAAAATTAAAATCTTTTAGATCTTTAATAGCATCCCTAATACAAGAAGCTAATTGACCCTTACCTCCTGTAACCAAAACATTTTTCATATTCTAGCATTTTCAAATAGCGGTAACACTTTATCTTTATCGGATACTATCAATTGATCCATTGGGAGCTTCCAATCGATATTAAGAGATGTGTCATTATATATTATTCCTCCCTCTGCCGCTTTATTGTAAAAATTATCACACTTATAAAAAAAGTGAGCTATATCGCTTAATACCACAAAACCGTGTGCAAATCCCCTGGGAATAAACAGTTGTTTTTTGTTTTCTTCTGATAATTCTACAGCGATGTGTTCTTTAAAGGTTGGAGAGTTTTTGCGTAAATCTACAGCAATATCCAAAACTCTGCCTTGTAAAACCCTCACCAATTTTGCTTGAGCATATTCTCCAAGCTGATAATGAAGCGCTCTAACAACTCCTTTAGATGAAAATGATTGGTTATCTTGAACAAAATTCACTTCTTGCCCAATTAAATCATTAAACTTATTTTGATTATAACTTTCAAAAAAAAAGCCTCTATCGTCCTTAAAAACTGTAGGTTCTAAAATAAAACAACCTTTTAGTTTTGTCTCTTTTGCAATCATTTCTATTCTTCTAAAATACTAGTTAGGTGTTTTCCGTATCCACTTTTTATCAAAGGTTTAGCCAATTGCTCCAACCGCTTTTTTGATATATAATTCATTTTATAAGCTACTTCCTCTATAGAACCAATTTTTAACCCTTGTCTTTCTTCAATTACCTGAACAAACTGAGAAGCCTGCATTAAAGAATTGAAAGTTCCTGTGTCTAACCAAGCTGTTCCTCTGTCCAAAATACTTACGTTTAGTTTTCCTCTTCTCAGATATTCTAAATTAACATCGGTAATTTCAAGCTCTCCTCTATGACTTGGTTTAATATTTTTTGCTATGTCGATTACTTCATTATCATAGAAGTATATGCCTGGTACTGCAAAATTGGATTTTGGATTTTTAGGTTTTTCTTCAATTGAAATAACTTTATTTTCTTTTTCAAACTCTACTACACCATATCTTTCAGGGTCATGTACGTGATACGCATAGATTATACCTCCATCCGGATCATTGTTTCTCTGTAAAAGATCTGCCAAACCCGTGCCATAGAAAATATTATCTCCTAGAATTAAAGCTACTTTATCATCTCCAATAAAGTCTGCTCCAATTATAAATGCCTCTGCCAATCCATTAGGGTTTTCTTGAACTGCATATTCAAACCTACACCCATATTTTGAGCCATCTCCCAAAAGTTTTTCAAATAAAGGCAAGTCGAATGGCGTAGAAATAATCAAAATTTCCTTGATTCCGGACCACATCAACGTAGACAAGGGGTAATAGATCATTGGCTTGTCATAGATAGGCATTAACTGCTTACTGACTGCTAAGGTAAGTGGATGTAATCTTGTTCCAGAGCCTCCCGCTAGAATGATTCCTTTCATATACTATAATATTTTTTTAAGTACCAATCAATAGTTTTTTCGATACCGCTTTCAAAATTCTCATCTGCTTTCCATCCCAGTTGATTTTCTATCTTTGAGGCATCAATAGCATATCTCAAATCGTGACCTGGTCTATCTTTTACGTACGTAATTAGTTCTTGATAAGATTTTCCGCTATTTCTGGGTATCCTTTGATCTAACAATTCGCAAATCTTCTTCGCTATGTAATTGTTATTTCGTTCATTTCTTCCTCCTATATTATAGGTTTCTCCTGAAATTCCATTCTTATAGGCCAGTTCAATTCCTTTACAATGATCTAATACATATAACCAATCCCTTACATTAGTTCCATCACCGTAGATAGGAATATTCTCTCCAGAAACAGCCTTTCTGATAATTGTTGGTATCAGTTTTTCATCGTGCTGTTTTGGTCCATAGTTATTAGAGCAGTTTGTCGTAACCACGTTCATCCCATAAGTATGAAAATAGCTCCTAACAACCAAATCAGAAGAAGCCTTAGAGGCACTATAAGGACTATTTGGTGCATAAGGAGTAGTTTCAGTAAAAAGCCCTTCTTTACCTAGGGTTCCATAAACTTCATCTGTAGATACGTGATGAAAACGACAACTTTTAAAACCTTCTTTATATTGATGAGGAGCATTCATCCAATGATTTCTGGCAACATCGATTAAAGTAAAAGTACCAAATACATTTGTTCTTATGAACTCATCAGGATTAGATATCGAATTATCTACATGTGATTCTGCAGCAAAATGAATAACACCGCCAAATTCGTATTTTTTGAATAACTCTTCAATAAGGGGTCTATCACATATATCTCCCTTAACAAATATGTAATTTTCTGATTTTTTTAACTCTGATAGGTTTTCAGTATCTCCAGCATATGTTAGTTTGTCAATATTTACTATTACGGTATCATTATTACATTCTAAAAAAAAAGGAATAAAATTAGAGCCTATGAATCCCGCTCCTCCAGTAACTAATATTTTTTGCATATTATCTATTTTCTATTGATAAGAAGATTTATATTTTTTTAAATACTTATTCAACGCTAAAAGTATCAAGACTAAAAACACTAACAATATTAAGCCAATAGGCAATAAAACCTTCTTTTGTAATAATAAGTCATTTACCAATGCTCCTTTATTAGGAAAATCAGATATTACATTAATAATATTTTCTGAATCCGCTTTTTCTTGATTTAGTCTTATTATTGCTGTATTGAGTTGTTTAGCTTCATTTAATAATGCAATTTCTGAGCGATCTAAGTCATTGTTTTCTGAACTTAGATTAATACTGGTACCTGTCGAACTTTCAGGTTTCTTAATCTCTAGCAACTTTAAATTCTGATAAAACGTTTTAAGAGAGTCTACTTCAACCAATTGTTTTCTTGTTACAGAGTCACTAATTTTTAGATTTAAATCATTCGTTTTCTTTTGGACTTTAAAATAATTATTGTTTTCGATAGAACGAACTATCGCATTTTGACATTTTTTTGCTACTTCTGGATTAATGGCCCTTAATTCAATTTTATGAAATCTGGCGTTAATGTTATTAAAATTTTTCAAATAACTTTCATAACTCAAACTAGATCTAGAAACTGAGTCCAAGGTAGAAACAAAATCACTGAATTGTTTTAATTTTTGATTATCATCAGAAAATGCTTCAATTTCAATTTTTGTTATAGTTTCTGCCTCTTTGTCGGATATTTTTAAAGAAGCCGCTAATGTTTTAAACGCTTTTTCTTTTGCTAATTCGTTATAAAATTCAATATTATTATACAATTGTTGCGCACTATTAAAGTTAGGCTCCACAATCATCGAAGACCTGTATATAGGTTCAGAAACTGAATCCCAGAACCAGCCAACAGCTCCGCCTATGACGCCTGCTATTACAAATTTCAGAAAATGCTTCTGAATAAATAACAGAAAAAGTATTATTAAATGAAAAAGTCCTTTAAAAATAGTTCCAATAAATCTAAAAACCTTGCTAATTGCCTCTCCAACAAGTCTAAATAATTGTTGTAGGTCAATCTCTTCAGATATTTTTTCTTCGTTCGTACTCATAATAATAATGCAAGATTATAATAAAAGACTTTATTACGCCAGCGCAAAGGTAATGTCTTTTGAGAAATTATCGCAGTCGTCTTGAATTTAATTATGTTTGCTTTAATAATATACAAACCTCTTTAAAAAAATTACCGTTAATCCTCTTTATTCATTAATAAAACTATTTATTTTACGAGAAATACTCAAAAACAAAAATACTATTGAAGTTCCAATGCATAGTGTTATAGGTAATAACAATATTAATCTTCTATGCACACCAACTGGTCGAGGAATAATATTACCATACTCAATCACCTCAAAAAGTTCTTTATCCAATGTTAGGGTTCTTTCTTGTTGGCTAATTACGTTTAATAAATCATCCTTTCTTTTCAATAATGATGAAATAGTAGGGATTTCTGATTCTTCAGCGTACACCACGATTTCTTTCTCTTGCTTACCTTGATTTTTATTCAATTTATCCAAATATTCCTCTACGTAAAGTAAGGTCTCTTTATTTTTTTCTAAATTATACTTTGTCTGTTGGAGCCTTAACGATAACTGTTTATTATAATACTCATTTGAACGAATATAAGATAGTAATGCTTTTGAAACCTTTTTGTTATCAGGAGATTCGCTATTAAAATGAAATTTTAATTTGTGGTACTTGTAGAAGTCTCTATATTTTTCATCCTCTAAGGTTTTCTCATCATATTCTTCTATAATATGATGAAAATAATCCTGATCTCCATATTTTAAATGCAATCCATCCAACACGTCGGTTGCCTGAATTATTGGTTCTAATGTTATTTCTTTTATTCTGGATACCTGAGATGAATCTATTTGTAATCTTTCCAGAAAAGCCTTGTCTTTTAAATTCCTTTTTAAGCCGTCTATAAAACCGTAGATATATTTGTTGGTTTCGTATTTAGGTTCTATTATGACTTCTTGAGAAAATGTTTTGCTTATCTTCAGCTTTTTGTCTAGAAAATATCCTGCAATGGCTGCTGCAATGAATAAAACGGAAAACAAAACAAAGTTCCTTTTATAGAACAAGACAACTCCTACCAAACCTTTTAATATGCCTTTAAAAAAACTTTTAATAGCATTAAATAGTGGTTTAACATCTATTATTTCGTCATCGTTATTTAATTGTTCCTGAGTCATATTAATTAAGCTTCCTTAAAAATCTGTTCTAAAATTTTCTCCGTAATTAGATACGTTGGTTTTACTCCTGTGGTACCTAATCCTCCTGAGGCCAGTGTGCTTCCTGTTTCTAAGGGGTTGTCTGATGCGTAGTAGGCATAATTAACTTTAACATCCGCACTAATACTACCGCGTAGTTTTGACGCAGACTGAATCGCTTTTTGGTAATGAGCACCTTCCATTTCCAATCCAATTACATTCCAAGTAGAATCGTGAAAAAACTTCAATATGTCCCTGTTCTGTAGCGAAGTACCTAATACGGTTATCATAGATCCATCATAAATGTCAATCCCGTGCCCTTCTAAATCTTCTTTTTTTAAACCGTTATCAAAAGGATAGTTGTCTGCTGTTCCTTCGAACACGTGAGCAGAAGGTATCATAATATCGCCTTTACCTCCTTCCAGAATACCTGCTTTCCCCATTAGAGAAACAGATTTTACATCCAAATGTTTTCTTCCTTCAGTTTTAACATACGGTTTTAGAAGTTCATCCATAGTTTCATACGCTTGTTCTCCAAAAGCATAATCCATTACTATAATCACCGGTTTATCTTCGGTTTTTACATTCGATATAAGCGAAGCGTATGTGCCTTCTGTATATTTTGATATGTCAAATATTTGCACATTGATATTGGTTCCGCTTTGATCCTCAATGTAGGTCATCCCTTTTTGGAGGGCTATTTTTTCTACTTTTGCTCTTAATCTATCATTTTTACTCTCACTTAGCAGCTCATAAACTTCAAAGGTAGTTTTATTCTTAAGCTCTGCTTTAAGTGCTAAAGGAGTATACAGTGTATTCATTACACTATGCATATTCGCACTGATGATGTGTATTGGTCGATCAAGAAGGTTAAGATCTTCGAGTTTACTCTTAATCGTATTTGCCCACCGTTCTCCGTGAATATGATGACCCAAGCGTTCTCTTAAAACCGGGCTAAACGTCACAATTCTCTTGTTTCCGTTTACAAATTCATCAATTGCCAATTTACCAAGCCAGTAAATGATATGCAGAAATCTTTCTTTATTTTCAGGGCACGAAAAGCTATCATAAATAGAAGTAACTTCCTGAAAAGTTCTACCTAAAATATTTGCTGTGTGTGTCAATGCTACTTCTCTTTCGGCTTTGGTCAGCTCCTTTTTCGAGGTTACAGCATTTTCCAACTTATCCCAATCTCGTGTAACATTTCCTTCCTCATTGATCACCACTCGATTCATTATTTTATGAGATTCAATAAACAGAAAGGTGAGATGTGTAAGAATATCATAGATTTCAGATCGTCCTCGAGTAATCTCAATGTTCATCTGCTCTTCATCTATTCTGTAGCAATTTCTTCTTCTTTTTGGTGGAACAATTGCCTTAAAATGTGAGTTTTTATAACCTTCTTCACTGGTAAGGTTAATATAACGACATTCTTCTATTCCGATTGGTAATCGATCAATTACATACAACAAACCATCTAATTCTACTTTTTCTTCGGCCACAGAACCATAAATTTCGGGGCGCAGTGTAAGTAACCCTTCTCTTAAAGTATCTCCAGAAACTCCCATAGGTTTGTAAAAACCTCGATTGAATAGATGCCGCATTGTAATATACATACGTTCTATAGCGCTTGAGCTTTCCTGTGCTCTTGTTCTTCCTTGTAGTTTCAGATTTGTCATAAAATTTTTCCGAACAAAGATATAATTTATTTATCTATCGTAATTGATAAGGAATCTACAATCTTTCTGTCATTAGAAAGTCTTGGTAGTTTGTTTTGGCCCCCTAATTTTCCTATGGATTTCATATAACTGTTAAACCCATTAACAGGAACCTTTCTGACTTTTAGTGTTCTTAACACATTCCCCACAATCAAATCATCATAATATGTGTTTTGTTTTCGTAAAGAATTGTCAATCTGTAGTGCAAATTCTTCAAGATCCTGTGGGGATTCCTGAAACTCTACAAACCATTCGTGATAAGGTAATTCTGAGTCATCAGGATTAATTTGGGGTGCTACGGTAAACTCCTTGATCATAGTACCGGTCATCTCTGAGGCTTCTTTAATTGCTTGTTCTACTTCTTTACCAATTACATGTTCACCAAATGCAGAAATAAAATGTTTAATTCTACCTGAAACCACCAATCGATAAGGTGAGGTACTGGTAAACATGATTGTATCTCCAATATTATATGCCCATAATCCAGCGTTAGAGGAAATAAGCATCACATAGTTTACCCCGACTTCTACATCTCCAATGGTCAACCTTCTGGGATCTTCTTCAAAAAACTCTTCCGCCTTTACAAATTCATAAAACATTCCAGAATCCAACTGTAAAAGCATTCCTTTTTCATTTTGTTTATCCTGAAACGCAAAGAACCCTTCAGAAGCAGGATATAACTCAATACTGGCAACTTTTCTTCCTATCAGTTTCTCAAAAGTAGCTTTATAAGGTTCATAATTTACACCACCGTAAATAAATAATTCAAAATTCTTAAATAGTTCTCCTATTGGTTTTCCTGTCCTTTTCTTTAGTTTTTCAAAATACATTTGAACCCAAGGTGGAATTCCACTTATGATGGTCATATTTTCGTTTACCGTCTCCTCGACTATGGCATCCACTTTTGTCTCCCAATCATCGATACAATTTGTTTCCCAACTTGGTAATCTGTTTTTTTGAAGATACTTTGGAACATAGTGGGCCACGATCCCAGAGAGTCTCCCCAGGTTAATTCCGTTTTTTTCTATAAGCTCAGGGCTTCCCTGAAGAAATATCATTTTTCCATCTACAAATTTAGACTTTCCGCTTTCTGCAATGTAACACAAAATAGCATTTCGCGCAGCGCTAATATGAGTTGGCATAGACTCTGAAGTTAAAGGAATGTATTTGACGCCACTTGTAGTTCCAGAAGTTTTTGCAAAATAAATTGGTTTTCCGGGCCATAAAACATCACTTTCTCCTTTTACAACACGATCTACATAAGACCGTAGTTCTTCATAATCCCTGATGGGAACATTTTTTACAAAATCCTGATGAGTTTTTATGTTTTTAAAATGATGATCCTCTCCAAAAGCTGTATTCTGGGCGGATGTTATTAATTTATCAAAAACTTGTTTCTGGGTTTTTACCGGATTATTTGCCCATTTATTTATCTTTTTACGGATATGTTTTGCAAAAATCTTTGCCCCTAATGATTTAATAGACATTATATGTTGTTATTCAAAATCAATAAATTTTGATGGATCTGTAGGATATCCATCTCTCCATAACTCAAAATGTAAATGTGGTCCTGTCGAAAGTTCGCCCGTTGATCCTGCAGTTGCTATTACTTCTCCTGCCTTTACTAACTCTCCCTGCTGTTTTGTAAGAGAGGCATTGTGCTTATAAACCGTTAATAAGCTATTTCCGTGTTCCAATATGATCACATGACCCGTCTCCGAAGTCCATTCTGCAAAAATTACTGTTCCGGCAGCAGCGGCTTTGATTGGTGTGTCTTTAGGTACCGCAATATCAACCGCATAATGTCTTTTATTTACGTCATAAGTGTCTGTCACGCTTCCTTTCACTGGCGGAAATAAAGAGAAATCAGTACTCGACTTCTCACTCTCAAACAAGCTGTATTTATCTTCTCTGGAAACTTCTTCTCTAAGCTGCATATCCTGTTCTGACGGACTTAGATCAACTTCTTCCGGATTTAATTTTTGGGATTGTACGGCAGAATCAATATCAAATTCGACTGTTTTTACATCACCTGTAAGTACTTTTTTGATAGAACTATAATATTTCTCATTAATACTCAGCACCGTTTCTAAGGAATCTGCAGTAGAAACTAATCTCGTTGCTTTTTGATTCAATGAAGTAGAAGAATATCCGGGTATATATTCTCTTAATGGTGTAAAGGCAATCAATATGGTAGTACAAGAAATCAATACGATTGAAGTAATCATTACAAGAACAAAAACATTTAGCCGTGTTAGCTTAAAGGATATACGTTCTTCAAAAGTATCTTCATTGAGAATTACTAAGCGATACTTATTCAGCAGCTTTTTGGTAATTCTTTTTGGTTCTTTTTTCTTTTTAGCCATAGATTATACTATCAGGGCAATTGTGTTTGATACGCAAATATACATATTCTGTTTACGGATAAAAACGCTAAATATCATATTAGAACGTAAATTGAAAGTGAATAGTTTTGCATGAAGGTGTGAATATTCTCTTAAAAGCCGGATTTAGCAGTTCAAAAGTGCCTTTTTTAGCTAAATCTTGTTAACTTTGTAATCTAATTTTAAGAACATGATGTCATTAAGTGTATTTTTAGGAATGTTAGGACCTTGGCAAATCGCATTGATCGTGGCTGTGGTTTTACTTTTGTTTGGAGGTAAAAAAATTCCAGAATTGATGAGAGGTTTAGGAAGTGGAATCAAAGAGTTTAAAGATGCGTCTAAAGAAGATGAAGATCCTAATAAAATAGAAGAGAAAAAGTAATTTTCAACTTTTATATAATATTGAAAACCCATCCTTATAAAGTGGATGGGTTTTTTGTTTTTAATCAATCAGTGATAATTGAATTCTTTTTCTAGGTAAATCCACACTCATAACCGTAACCATTAAATGTTGGTTTAACTGTACTACCGCATTTACATCACTGATATATTCGTTAGCAAGTTTTGAAATATGTATCAGTCCACTTTCTTTAATTCCGATATCTACAAAACATCCAAAATTGGTAATGTTATTTACGATACCTGGTAATTTCATTCCGGCTTTTAAGTCTTCTATTGTTTTTACATTAGGATCAAATTCAAAAACAGTAGCTTTCTTTCTTGGGTCAACTCCTGGTTTTTCTAACTCTTTTACTATATCTGTTAATGTTGGCAATCCTACATCCTCGGTAATGTAATCTTGAAGTTTAATCTTGGTAATAGCTGTTTTGTTTCCTATTAGCTCTTTTAGAGGAACTCCAACATCTTTAGCCATTTTCGAGACTAATTGATATCTTTCAGGATGTACCGCAGAATTATCCAATGGGTTTTTAGGATCTGATATCCTTAAAAAAGCTGCGGCTTGTTCAAACGCTTTACCTCCTAATCGTGGAACTTTTTTTAATTCTTCTCTAGACTCGAGTGCACCATTTTCTGATCGATAGTTTACAATATTATCGGCAAGTTTATCTCCGATCCCAGACACGTAACTCAATAACGGAGCACTAGCTGTATTTACGTTAATTCCCACACTGTTTACACAGTTCATCACTACGGTATCAAGTTCGTTTTTTAATTTATTTTG
The DNA here is from genome assembly GCF_042434905.1 of Aquimarina besae. NCBI lineage: Bacteria > Pseudomonadati > Bacteroidota > Flavobacteriia > Flavobacteriales > Flavobacteriaceae > Aquimarina > Aquimarina besae. The sequence continues at coordinate 893,984 of NZ_CP170199.1, read as the reverse complement.
ATCTACATCGTGTTGATATTGCCCCACTCCAATTGATTTTGGGTCTATTTTTACCAGTTCTGCCAATGGATCTGCCAACCGCCTACCAATAGATACTGCTCCTCGAACCGTTACATCATAATTCGGAAATTCTGCTCTCGCAATTTTAGAAGCTGAATACACGGATGCACCACTTTCATTGACCATAAATACCTGGATTGAGGATTCGAATGGGATTTTTTTGACAAACGCTTCTGTTTCTCTGGCAGCGGTTCCATTCCCTACGGCAATCGCTTCAATTTTATAGGCATTTACCAAGGTTTTGATCTTTTTTATGGCATTGGTAGTCTCTCGTTGTGGTGGATGAGGATAGATATTTTCATTATGTAATAAATCGCCTTGTTCATCCAAGCATACCAATTTACATCCAGATTTAAATCCTGGATCTAAAGCTAATATTCGTTTTTGACCCAACGGTGAAGCCAGCAGCAATTGTTTTAGGTTTTGAGCGAATACCTTAATCGCATCATCATCTGCTTTTTCTTTAGTTTGATTTAGTACTTCTGTTGAAATTGCAGGTGCTAACAATCTTTTATAAGCATCTGCGATTGCCAAAAACATTTGATCCGTACATGCTTCTACGTTTGATTTGATCATAATATCATCAATAATATCTAAAGCATCATTTTCGGGAACAGTAATTTTTACTCGTACGATTTTTTCGTTTTCAGCCCTAAGAATTGCTAATAATCGATGTGAGGGACATTTGTGCAATGGTTCTTCCCAGTCAAAATATTGCTGATATTTCTGTGCATCTTCTTCGTCTTTCTTGGATTTAACCACGGTAGATGAAATGGCAGCTCTACGTTGATACAATCTGCGCAATCTATTTCTTACTTTTTCATCCTCATTGATCCATTCTGCAATAATATCTCTTGCTCCCTGTAGTGCCAGCTCTTCATTAATAATCGTATTATTAAGGTATTGAGAAGCTATAAACAGAATTTCTTCCTCTCGTTGTTGCATTATAATTTTAGCTAGTGGTTCTAGCCCTTGTTCTTTGGCAACTGTAGCTTTAGTCTTACGTTTTTTCTTATAAGGTAGATATAAATCCTCAACTTCTGAGACTGTTTGAGCAACTTCAATTCGTTTTTGCAGTTCTGGCGTTAATGCTTCTTGTTCTTGAATATTTGCAAGTACACTTTCTTTTCTTTTTTGTAAAGCTTCAAATGCGGTTTTATGCTTTACTATCTCACCAATCTCTACCTCATCGAGATTGCCGGTTATTTCTTTACGGTATCTGGATATAAAGGGAATAGTAGCACCATCATCCAAGAGCTCAATGGTTCTAGTAATTTGTTTTTCCGAAACGGGAACCTGTTTTGCAATAAAAGAAACAATATTCATTGGTTACATTTTTGAACCGCTAAATATATTATAAACCTCCTCCAAAATCAAAACATATTGGAATTGTCGTATAAAGAATTACTAATGAAATTCAATAGTTTTAATAATTGCTTCTAATTCGAACATGTAATTCCTTTTTCTCACAGAAGGAGCTAATACAAAACCTTCTATTACCAGTTGTCTGTTGTTTTCAACATCATCTATTACGTAGTTCACAAAAGGGCCGGCCATATATCGATCTTTGATTTCCCAGGTTCCTTTCGTTTCAAATGCAAATTTATTATCTAATGATGTTTCAAATAAATAGGGTGCGTAGGCTTCTTCTGTAATAAATTTGCCAGAATTGGTAGGTATTTTTAATACCCCTATAGAATCTCTTACCTTTATAATCTTTGCTACAGTATTGGAGTCTTTTGATATTGTTCCTAACGGAAGTTCATAAATCATAAGATTGGTATCCCCATTTTTAATATCCTTGCGTAACCAAAAGAATTTGTCCTCTTCTTTAGCGATTCGATACGCTGAAGGTATTTTGAGCGTAATGCCCATCTTTTCTTTTAGCTGGGGAATGTATTCTACTGATTTTTTAATTCTAAATTGTTTTTCTTTGGTTTCTACCTTTTTATATTTGGCAATCATTCCCTCTGATCTTTCTTGTATCAGTCTAATAATCTCATCATTATTCGTTCCGTTTATTACGTACCCTAATTGGGGAGTAGCATATTTATTAGTTGCAACGTATACTTTTGACTCGTCTCCTATCTGAATTTTAAGAAATAATCTATTTCTTCTAGAAATACCCGTAAAGCCTTCTGGAGGTAATTGCCTCATAGAAAACAACGGTTCTTCTTGTGGTAAGCCTGGCACCTCTGCTCCAAAATACTTGCGTATGGTATCGCCTAAACTACCTTTCCATAAATCATTCTCTATTACTACTGCTAGTTCATTAATTTTACCTACTGATTGAGCAAGGGAACCGTTTATTTTTTCGGAGGTGTCTTTTTTCTTTTCTGTACAACTAATTATACATAGAGATATAATAAAGACAAGTGTAAATTTTTTCATCTGTTTTTTTTTATTGCTTTTCTATCTGTCAGATGGAATTTGCCAACAATACTTTCGGTATATACAAACCGCGTTTTAAGGCTTATTTCATAATACAAATATACTTGGGATGAACTAATATTAAAATAATTATCTGCAGATTACAGATATCATACTGCCTATAACATCATAAACCGTTCCAATTGCACATTACAATGTAAAAAATTATGATTGTCTGCTTTTGCATCATTATTGCATTTTTAGCCAGTAAGTATTTGTTTTCAGAATCTCATTCTGCAATTAAACCTAATTTGTGATAGCACCTAAAATAACTTCAGGTTGCTATCGTAACTTATTATACGTTACGAATAATCGAATAAAATCAATACCTCTTGATTTAAAAAATTGGAAATTGACTTGGTGTTTTTCGGATTGTATAGGAGGGTATTTAGGACTTAGACAGCTTTAATTTCATACCCGGTTTGATTCCTGTGCCACTAATATTATTCCAGCTTCGTAAATTCTCGATAGAAACCCCTTTAAACTTTTGTGAAATACTCCATAAAGTGTCTCCAGCTTTTACTGTGTATGTTTCTGAGCTTCCTGTATCATTGCTTACAACAGCTTTTTGGGTGGTTTCTTTCTTTGGAGTTCTATCTACGACAGGACGTCTAGGATAAATAGTTAATCGCTGCCCTACTCTAAGATTATTGCTTCGTAAACCATTCCATCTTTTAATCTGACTTACCCTAACTCCATATCTTCTGGCTATTTTTCCTAAGAAATCTCCACTACGTACACGATACCGTATTTTATCATTTGCTTCAAAAAATTTGGGAAGTGGTTTCTCCCGCTTATTAAATTCTTCTTGTGCTAATGTATAAATTTGATTTTCATTTGCTACGAATTTACCAACCTGGTCCAGTGGTAAACGCAATACATAATTTTCGTCTTTAATATACGGAATGATATCCAGTTTATAAGATGGGTTTAAAAACTGTAATTCTTCAATATTAATATCCATCACTTCTGATACTTGATCCAACGTGATCATTTGCTTAACCTTTATGGTATCCGTCTCAAAATACGCAAACTCCGGTCTTCTTGGTTTAAATCCGTGTTCTTCTGCGTATTCAAAAATATACATGGTTGCCAAGAAGGCGGGTAAATATCCTGCGGTCTCTCTAGGCAGGTTATGTCTTATGTTCCAATAATTGGTGTATCCTCCACTACGTCTTATTGCTTTGGTTACATTTCCCGGTCCGGAATTGTACGATGCCAAAGCTAAATCCCAGTCACCAAATACACGATAAAGGCTAGCCAAATATTTGCATGCTGCTTGAGTAGCCATAATTGGATCCATGCGTTCATCTACATACGAACTTACCTCTAATCCAAACATTTTTCCGGTACCAAACATAAATTGCCAAAGTCCTGTAGCTCCAACTCTGGATTTGGCTCTAGGCTTTAAAGCAGATTCTACTATTGCTAAGTATTTTATCTCTAAGGGAATATTCTGATTATCTAATTCTTGTTCAAAGAGCGGAAAATAGAATTCGCTTAAGGCCATTAATCTTTCCAGATGTTCGTGACGATTTTTAAGGTAATTCTTAATCACACTTTCTAAAGAAGGATTATACTCAACATTAAAAGGTGTCCGTGCGTTAAGTTCTGCCAATCTTGCTTTTAGGGTGTCCGTAGGAAGATCTACATACTCCACCGGTTCGTATTCTAATTCAGTGACTGATTTGTAAATTGTATCAAAAAGACTGGAATTATATAATTCTTGTTTCCAGATGGAATCCAGTTGTGCTATTTCTGGGTGATCCTTTATGTCATATATAACACTATCTTTAATGCTTGTTTTGTTGAAAGTACTTGTTCTTAGTTCACCTACAGTGCTGATGACCTTAGTGGTATCCACTACTTGCACAGTATCCTTTTGAAGTGTTAGTTCTTTGTCCAGTGTCATTATTCCGGATGCTTTCGTTTCTTGGTTTGCGGGTGATGGGATCGTATCCTGCTGAGCTTGCAGCGTAACCATGTAAAAAAGAAAACTAAGACAGAACCAACAATTTTTACTCATTTCGGATATTGTATACATTTATTTCAACTAACGGATATTTTAGGACGATTAGTGTTGCAGTTATATGAGTTATCAACAACACTGCTGCGAAAATCGTGTTTTTTTTCTAAAATCCAAAAAATCAATTAGTTAAAAACACAAAAAAATCAGTCTAAACGACTGATTTTTAATAAATTTAGGTTTTATTAAGGGTTTTCTTACAGAAACTTATCTCTTTTGTTAATATCCAAGAATAAAAAAACCAATTCATCAAATCAGATTTCACTATTCATCTAGATAAATTCAGCAACTATTTTTTAGATTGTTACATACACATCTAAAAATAGCTTTTCAATTAATTTTCAATCGCGGCAATACCGGGAAGCGTTTTTCCTTCAAGACTTTCTAACATTGCTCCTCCACCTGTAGAAACATAACTTACTTTTTCACCAAATCCAAACTGCTTTACCGCAGCAACCGAATCTCCACCCCCGACGAGAGAGAATGCTCCCTTTTCAGTTGCTTCTGCAATCGAATGACCTAGTGTAATGGTTCCATTAGCAAAGTTTTCCATTTCAAAAACCCCTAATGGTCCATTCCAAAGGATGGTTTTCGAATTCAATATCACTTCGTGAAAATTCTTTAAAGTTTCTGGTCCCGCATCTAATCCTTGCCAACCATCAGGAATAGTATCTACGCTCATTGCTTTTGTGTTGGCATTGTTATCAAATGCATCTGCACCTATCACATCTACTGGTAAATGAACCTGTACTCCTTTTTCTGCTGCTTTTTTTAGAATTTCTAAAGCTAACTCTTGCTTATCATCTTCACATATAGAGTCTCCTATTTGACCTCCTTGTGCTTTAATAAATGTATAAGTCATTCCACCCCCTACGATTAGGTGATCAATTTTGTCTAAAATATTCTCTATAATAGTAATTTTAGAAGATACTTTAGAACCTCCTAAAACGGCTGTAACGGGCTTTTCTCCACTTCTTAATACTTTGTCAATGCTTTCGATTTCTTTTGCTAATAAACTTCCAAAACATTTGTTGTCAGGAAAGAACTGTGCTACAATCGTAGTAGAAGCGTGTGCTCTGTGCGCAGTACCGAACGCATCATTAACATAAATATCTCCCAATCTTGATAATTGTTCAGCAAAATCAGTGTCTCCGGCAGTCTCTTCTTGATGAAATCTTAGATTTTCAAGTAAAAGAACTTCGCCCGGATTTAGCTGTGCAACCGCGTCTTCAGCTTCTTGACCAACACAGTTCGATACAAACTTAACTTGCACACCGATTACGTCTGCTACCGTATCTACAATATGGTTTAATGAAAATTCTTGCTGCACTCCTTTCGGACGACCCAAGTGAGACATTAAAACTGCACTTCCGCCATCTTCTAAAATCTTAATAATTGTAGGTTTGGCAGCCTGAATTCTAGTATCATCAGTTACATTAAAATTTTCATCTAACGGAACATTAAAGTCTACTCTGATTAATGCTTTTTTATTTTCAAAATTAAAATCGTTGATTGTCTTCATCGGGTTGGTTTCATATTTCGCAAACGAAAATAATTCTATTTCATCAAAAACTAAATGAAAAAGGATCAATTTCTTTGGTAAAGTTTCACTTTTATTGATTTTTAACAAAAAGACAATATTAACTGATAAAATCTCATTGGGTTTATATCCGAATTCCGCTACCAATATTGTCCATTATTAATTTATATTTGCTTTATGCTTTTTTCAGAAATATTAGGGCTTACTCACATTAAAAGTTATTTAACCAACAGTGTAGAACGTGGTCGTATACCTCATGCGCAGCTTTTCGTTGGGCCTAATGGTAGTGGCACTTTACCAATGGCCATAGCATATGCCCAATATATTTTGTGTCAAAATAAAGATGGTGAAAATACTGGAGGTATTTCATCTTGTAATGTAAAATTTGATCACCTGGCACATCCTGATTTACATTTTGCGTATCCGGTTGCCACAAATGATAAGGTAAAAAAGCATCCAACAGCCAATCACTTTGCTGAAGAATGGAGAACTTTTGTTAAGGAAAATCCATACGGAAGTATTTTTGACTGGTATCTTCTATTAGGAATTGAGAAAAAACAAGGGCAGATAGGTGTGGATGAAGCATTAGATGTGGTAAAGAAACTATCCTTAAAAAGTTATGAAGGCGGCTACAAGGTAATGCTGATATGGATGGCTGATAAAATGAACATAGCCGCGTCTAATAAATTATTAAAACTTATAGAAGAGCCTCCGGAAAAAACAGTTTTTATTCTAATTACTGAAGATGAAGAGCAGCTTATACAAACTATAAGATCCAGATGTCAGGTTTTGCATTTTCCTCCACTTGGTGAACAAGTTATCAAAGATGCTATAAAAGAATCCGGAAACATTTCTGACGCAGAAGCTCTAAAAATTGCTCATCAGGCTAATGGTGATTTTAGTAAAGCGTTACATTTATTACATCACGATGGCGGCGATGAACAATTCGAAGATTGGTTTATTCAATGGGTTCGAACGGCTTTTAGAGCAAAAGGGAATAAATCTGCCGTCAATGATTTGATCAACTGGAGCGAGTCGATAGCGTGGTCTGGAAGAGAGACGCAAAAGAAATTTCTTAATTATTGCCTTGATTTTTTTCGACAAGCTTTATTGTTAAACTACGGCGCAGGGGACTTAGTGTTTTTAGAACCACAAACTAATGGTTTTAAACTTCAAAATTTTGCGCCTTTTATTCATGGAGGCAATATTATGGATATAAGTAATGAACTTCAAGATGCTATTTATCACATAGAACGTAATGGTAATGCGAAAATCATTTTGACCGACCTTTCTATCAAACTTACCCGATTACTTCATAAAAAAGCTGTTTAATGCTTTTTTGAATATTTTTTATTCTTGTTGTTTATTACGACTTTTAATATTCGTTATCACATTCTAAAACTAAACTCAACTTTATGGATAATTTTATGACTCACATTGTTTCGATAACAATCTTATTATTCTTGCTGATTACATTTCTACAATCTGGTATTGATAAAATCACTGATTGGAAAGGAAACCTAAGCTGGTTAAAAGATCACTTTTCGGAAACCTTCCTGGGCACGATAGTACCCCTTCTTTTAGGCACAATTTTGATTATTGAGATTATTACCGCTATTTTCTGTATTATGGGTGTCTATCACTTAATTGCGGATAATCATACCGGATTTGCATCCGGAGCTATGTTCTCTGCCTGTATCACTTTGCTTATGCTACTCTTTGGTCAGCGAGTTGCAAAAGACTACCAAGGTGCTTTAACCATCACCTGTTATTTTATCGTTGCTATTTTTGGGTTATATATCGTGAACTCATAAAAGTTAGAAAAACAAAAGAGCACTTAACAGTGCTCTTTTATTATACTTTAATAAGTACATCCACATTTACTTTGTCTACAACCAAAGTCTATTCCTAAGGTGATCATATGGGACCCTGCGGCATTACTTGCATCAAAAACTTCGTTTACATTTACTTGATATCCATAAGCAACATAAAAATTTGATTTCTTGATACCAATCATTGGTGATACAGAAAGTGGTTTAAAATCCTGATCTACCAAAGATCTCATACTTATTCCCGCCCAATAGTAATCACCGCGGTGTAGCTTTCTTACCTTTATATTTAAATCGGCTGTACTTCGACCGTCTCCGGCAAAATTTTGATACAATACGGATGGCTCAATTTCGATATCACTGAAGCGATCGTAAAAAGTATATCCCGAATACACATAGTAATTTTGAATCGAAGCTGGTTCTGTGGGATTAAAGTCATCTATTTCTTTACGCAAAAGATTTACCGCATTAGCACTTAAGAAAAACCTTCCCAATCGATACAACACTCCAATATCAAAGTTTGAATTGTTTACCGTAACATTTTCCAAAGATTGACTAGGCGGTTGATTAGGATCTCCGTCATTAAACTCTGATGTATCGATACCAAACTGAGTAAACTTATAACTGATTCCGAAGGATAAATATTGATTTGTATACTCATTTAGTGTCAGGTGATGCGCAAAGGAAAGCTGAACACCTTTTTGCGTGGTAAAACCATTTTGATCATTAAATAAGATCGCACCCACACCAGAACGATCCGATATACGACCATCTACAGAAATTGACTGAGTACCCGGAGCATCTGCAATATCAACCCATTGCTCAAATCCTGAAGCTCTAACCTGCCAGCAATCCCCAATACCCGCATAGGCACTAGAAATTAAATATGGATTATCAGCGATGTATTGATTCTGAACAGGTGCAAAAAACTCCTGAGCATAGCTTCTACCTCCTGCCATAGTTATTAATAAAACTATGGCACTTATCATATGTCTTGTGTACGTTCTCATACTTATTATCTGTATAAAGTAAAGTGACCTGTAAACTCTCTATTATCAATATCATTCAGGATAATCGTAAACCAATAATCTCCTGATGGCAACATACTGCCCTGATAAATACCATCCCAACCTTCTTGCTCTCCAACAAACTCGGCTAACAATCTACCGTATCTGTCAAATACTCTCACTTCCATATCGCTAAAGAAGAAAGGATCAGTGTTTGGATTAGCACTATCTTGTCTTGGATACCAAGTATCGTTTGTTCCATCTCCATCTGGAGTAAAGTAATTAGGGATTACGATATTGATGTACGTTAATTCCTGAACTGCTATTACCTCACAAGCCATATTATCAATTACCCGTAGCGCATAATCAGCTGTTTCGTCTATAGAGAAGGTATTATCATCTAATTCTCTATAGTCTGCATCAGTTAAATCATTAACCGTTAATCCATCCGGTACAATTGCAACGAAATATGTGTAATCTCCACTACCACCGGTTACGATGATTTCATACTCGTTAGGATCTTGTGGATTATTAGTCATCTGTGCAACTGGTGATGTCATCGGTACATATTCCTCTACTGTAATTGTTCCTAAATCCTCTACACATCCTGTTGGTGTATATGTCATAGTACCTTGATATTGTCCTGGTTGTACAATAAATGTCGGAGATAGACTATCACCAGGGCTAACTCCCCCGTCTAAGGAAACCAAATTATAAAGTATATCTGTGTCAACTGAATCCTCTCCTAGTATGAAGTCTATGTAGTATACCGGTGGCTGATTTATAGAGCCGTCAGTATTTATTACAGGACAATCAATTCTAGAACTCATTATACCGTTAAGAATAGCTCCCTCTGGTATATCTACAGGTAATTCAAGAGGACAGTTGTTTGCATCCAAAATGTAAATTGTGGTAGTTCCTCCCGGAAGATCCATATAGGTAAACATTCCTTCTACAAAATCTGCAGGATTGTTAGTGATACTTGTTCTGTATGGCGTTGTACCACCTGTTACCTCAATAGTTACAGCACCATCACTGTCACCAAAACAAGTCTCCGGCGTAACCGATCCAACAATGTTCGCCATTAGCTGATCAGGTTCTCCTATCGTCACATCATATACTTGTCCACATCCGTTAGAATCCTGTGCAAATACTTGATACACTCCCGGAACAAGATTTGTAAATGTATGCTGATTAGGTACATTATCAGAATCATCTCTAAAAAATTGATCAGGATCAGTACTTATAGCAAATGAATACAATCCTGTACCGCCTACAGCAAATACCACAACGGATCCATTATCCTCTCCGAAACATACTACATCATTTACCTCCGGTGGAATGTTTTCAAACTCCGCAGGATTGTCGATACTAAAGTCGGCCTGAGAAACACAATCTCTATCACTTCTTACTACATAGGTATAGTTTCCTGGAGGAAGATCAGTGAATTCACTATTATTCTGTGGCCCCCATGTCTGAGCAGTATCATTATTTGTCAACTCAAATATGTAGTCTCCAATACCGCCGGTTACCCTTGCGTCTATCACTCCCGTAGATTCATTAAAACAATTAATGTTTGCTGCAGAGGTATCCAATGTAATCGCTATCTGATTTATTGGTATCACAGGAACTGGTGAAGATAACTGAGATCTACAACCATTTACATCTTCTACAAAGAATTGATATTCTCCGGCTCCGAGACCTATGAAAACTCCAGATCCACCGTTTGCCACCTGGTTACCGTCTTGATCTATATAGTAGTACTCTGTTATAGCAACATCACTAGTTCCGCTAACTGTTACATCAATTGTGTTGATATTACAAGTAACTTCAGTAACATTATCAATACTTACAGTAACCTCATTAGGCTCATTAATTACAGCAGTAGTTGTTGCGGTACAGTTCAGGTTATCAGAAACTGTAACTGTATATGTTCCTGCACCTAAGTTATTAAATACATTCACAGACTGTGGACCACTGGTTGTTACACCATCAGGGAACGTCAATGTATATAAATACGTTCCAGGACCCTGACCTCCACTTGCAACTATAGTTATACTTCCGTCAGTATCTTCAAAACAAGTTACACTACTATCCGCAATTGGATCTACGATGATCGCATTTGGTGATTGTATAGTAAATTGTTCATCATCTGTACATCCCTGACTATCCTCGGCGGTAACCGTATATAATCCAGCAGTTAAGTTTTCAAACAAACCTGTAGTATTTGTTATAGCTCCGGGAGTTAACGTATACGTTACTGCTCCTTGAGCTCCTGTAACAGATGCCTGGAATGAACCATCGGCACCAGGAACACAAGATTCTACAACATTAATTGGAGAAATTGCAGTTACAATCGGTGCACCAGGCCCCATTACCGCAACAGCATTAGATCTCTCCGTACATAATGGATTTGCCGTCTCTGTTATCTCAACAATATACACTCCTTGTGGTAATGTTACCGGTAATATATAAGGATCGGGGTCTGTTGTCGTATCACCTGTTCCTGTAAATGCTGTTGGATTTCCATTTTCATCTAGGATGGTGAAGTTATATGGTCCAGAATAACCCGTTATCGAAATATTAATCGTACCATCTGCATCACCAAGACAAGATTCTGGTGTTTCTTGTGCTGCTACCAACTGAATAAAATCAAATTCATCAATTTCGTGTGTTACTGTAATAGTACAATTTGTAATTTGATCTGTTATTCTGAAAGTATAAATACCCAATGGTCTTGGTAATACAAAATTGGCGGTAAAAGTACCTGCCGGTGTATCGACAGGAGCTGGTGGATTTATTACTGTGCCTGCATTATCGATAAGTTCGAATAAGAAATCACCAGATCCTCCTTGTACTGACACCGTAACTTCTTCATCCACTGCGCACGTTATATCTGTAACAATAGTAACGGCTGGGTTTATCATTATTGGGAAAGGCGCTATAGTTTCAGTAATAGTAGTAGGAGCTGTCTCACAACCATTATTATCTGTAACAGAAATCAAATAATCACCCTCTTCATCAGCAGTGATTAGATATTGTACTCCGGCTGCAGTTCCATCCGCATCCGTAATATCCAGCTCAGTAACCGTAACTCCAGATGGTGTAACATAAGTAATACTGTAAGGTGCTGTACCATCAGTAATAGTTACTGTGATTATAGGGAATATCGAACTATTATCTGCAGCACAACCATAAGCACTTTGCGCTGTAGCCACAGCTACCTGAGTTGCATTAGCTACAGTAACCGGAATCTGACCGGAACAACTTCTATCCGAAGTTACCACCACAATATAATCTCCAAACGGTAAATCCGTAAATACAGGATTATCAACCTGATCAACTCCAACTTGAGCACCTGGTACACCTGCATTATCTACAAATATTTGATATGTATATGGACCATCTAAATCAGTGCCAGCCTGCAATGTGACTGTTACGGTTCCGTCTGTCGCTCCAATACAACTAACAGCAGTTGACACAGCTGAAGGAATTGGATCCAACGGAACAGTAAGTTCCGGTACATCAATTGTTATAGTACACGGAGCCGTAATCGTAGGAATATTAATATCTGTAATTTCCACTATATAATCGCCCGCTGCAACAGGGGTGAATATATTATTTCCTACCTGTGGTCCAGCTACAATTGCATTGGTAGCTTCATCCCTAAGCGTAAATGTAAAGTTACCTGGATTAACACTAAAGTCTGATCCACCGCTAACTGTTACTGTGATCGTACCATCCGTATCTCTACAAGTAGGATCCGCGGTAAAGTCAGCCGTTCCAGTTAATTCTGGTAAAATCGTAATGGTTTCCACGTTCGATGGACATCCGTTCTCATCATAAGCTGTCACCGAATACGTTCCCGGTGTTGAAACGGTAAACGTATGTGCTGTAATCCCATTATTCGCATCTTCGATTACACCTCCATCCAACTGGAATCTTAACTCTCCTGAACCTGGTGGCGAAGCCACATTGCTAGTTCCTGAAGCAGCTATCACATAGCTACCGTCGTGTGTACAAACATCATCTACTGTTAATGGATTTAAAACAGGGTTGTCTGTTCTATTCACCGTTTCTACAATAGAAGGAGGGTTAGAAATACAACCATTCGCATCCACTACACTAATCGTATAATCAGTACTGGCTCCAATAACTGGTAAGTCAAAGATTCCAGTTGTACTTGTAGTTGTAAATGTTCCACCGCTTGGTACATCTGTCGCTGTAAAAATATATGGAGGTGTTCCTCCTGATGCGGTTACTACAACTCTACCGTCATCGTTACAATTAGCATTGATATTTGAAGTCAGCGCCAATAATAGTTCCGCTGGCTGTGTGATCGTAACAACGTTAGACACATCATTACAAGTTGAAACAGGATCAACTACAGCAACCTCAATGTTTCCGGCTTCTAAGCTTCCTATTGATAAAGGATTCGCTACCGTGGTATCACCAGAGCCTGTGATTACTGTACCTGTAGTCGTATTTGTAACGGTATAATCATAAGGTCCGGTATGACCTGTTACCGTTAACTCTATGTTTCCTGTAGCATCCCCGAAACATAAAATATCAGGAGCAACTACGGCTATATTAGCCTCAATCGTATCATAAGGACCTATTTCATAAGGTAATGTTTCTATCGAACATTGAGTTCCTTGATCAAACACTCTGAACGTATAATTACCAACTCCAGGCAAAAAGAATGATGCACTGGTGGTAGTAGCGCCTCCAGAAGGGACTCCTAATTGAGACGGTACTGCTCCATTTACCTCTATGAAATCAAATGGCCCTGTTCCTCCAGTAACTGTTACTGTTACTTCTTCTGTATTGGTTGTACAGTTAATACCCGTAACTAGGTTTACAACCGCATCTGTCATGACAGGAAATGCCGGAATATTTAAAGGTGTTAATATTGTTGGACAATTGTTTACGTCAAACACGGTAAACGTATAGTTCCCAGCTTCATTTGCGATAATTTGAACACCAGCTAATCCGGTATCTGTATCTAAAGTTGTAGGATCTAAAGGACCAACTACATTTCCTGAAGGGTCTGTATACGATAAGGTATAAGGCGCATTACCTCCAGTAAAATTATCCACTGTTATGACGGGAAGATTAATATCAGCTCCTGTACATCCGTATGGTGTTTCTAAAACAACAGTTGCAGTAGGATCTGTTGGTTGATCTATTATATAATCAGCAGTATTTGTACAAATCACATCCAGGGATCCGTTAGGTTTTGTAACCGTAACCTGAACTGTATACGTTCCAATTCCTAAACCAGAGAAAACCGGGCTTGTCTGTAATGGTCTCGTAACAGGTCCTGCTATAATTTCGTACTGATAAGTCACGGCAGGATCCGCTTCTGTCGATGCAGCTGTTAATGCAGCTGTTATCACACCATCTGTATCACCTATACAAGTAACAAATGTAGTTTCTGGCACTAACACTGGTGGTGTTGGTGCATCTATGCTTACAGGAGCAGAGAACGAACAGAAAGGTGCTGTTCCTCGTCCATCATCGGTTGCCACAACGATATAATTTCCTGGTGCTACTCCTGTATAAATTCCGGTAGCATCACCTGTTGTGTTACCTGTTGGTGTTCCTGTTCCATCTTGTAGTACGTATGTAAGTGTACCTATTGCTGCACCAGAGGTAATTGTTGTCGTAATTTCACCAGTTGGGTTTTCACAATCAGGAGCAGCTGTAAATGCAGCACTAATTACTAATGCATCATATACTGTAGCAGTTGTGTTAACTGAACATCCAGATTCGTCTGTAATAGTAATTGTATAGGTTCCTGGAGTTGATACAATAAATTGGTGATTATTATTATCAATACTACCAGTTACAGCTGTTCCTCCGTTGATTTGATACAATAATGTTCCTAAACCTGTACCATCAACATCAATGATATTACTATTATCGTATGCACAATCGTCAATGAAATTTGCCACTACCGTTGGTAACGGATTTACTACTACAGTAACATCCACCGGACCAAAACTACATCCGTTAAGGTCTGCCACCCAAATGTCAAAATCACCGGCAACATTGCCAAGATCGATGACATTACTCGTTAAAGGATAAACACCCGGATCTCCTGCGCCGTCTGCAACTACAGCATACGTATATCCATCATCTGTTGGAGGTATTGTGAATTGAGTTCCTCCATCAGTATCCATAATTACTTGTGCGTTCGTTCCACAACTATTAGCTGCAGTAAGATTTGTTGCTACAGAAGTTAGTGGATCTGGAACTGTAATCTCAAAATTTCGTCTCGTTGAGCAACTAGTTCCATCTACTTCTTCTACGACTACATAATATCTTCCCGGAGGAAAATCGGTAATGGTTACAGGCACATTTGCACCTGTAAGTCCTGTTGCATTTCCAGAATACACTGTTGGTGCAAAGGTGACATCGAGTGAAATATTTGTAAACTGGTCAAAAACTTCCCAACGTACTTCGGTCACAGCCGATGCTGGAGGTTCCGGTGGAGAAGTTGTATATCCCGAAATATCAAAACTTATTGATCCGTTATTTAATGCCGGTGTCTCATTACAAGTAACATCTGTCTGAGTAAAATTGATAATATCAGGATCAGATATTGGGGCCACAGGAGATACTAATTCTTGATATAGACAATTTGTGAAATTATCCCGAACTTCTAAAATATAGGTTCGATTAAAATCTAATCCATTATAGACATGATCTCTTATTGGGGTATTAGCATCTACAGCTGTTGCTCCGCCAACAAGGTCATTTAACGGAACAAAATCTCCTAATCCCGGAGAAGGTTCTCCTACGATACGAATATCAAATCCTGGTGGTGGGTTTGCTGGAGGATTTATACCAGAACCTCCCTGCACATCTATTTCAAAAGTTACACCGCTGATACAATCACCAAATGTAACCACATTCTGTACTAAATCATTTGGTGGTGAAAAGATATTAAACGGTCCAATAGGATCCGGATTAGAAACACAACCATTTACGTCTTCTACAAAAATGAAATACTGTCCAAAGTCTAATCCTTCAAAACGAACGGTTGTTGATGCAATCGTTGTTGGATTAGGAGTCGAAGCAGCCGTAGCTGATGGAACAAGTGGTGTAACAGATACATTGCTTGCATCAACTAACGTATATGTATATGGTCCAGTTCCTCCGGTAATTGTCAGATCAATTGCTCCTAGCTGAGTAATTATTACCGATCCACCACAGGTAACTGGTGTTTCAACTCTGCTTACTTCCACAATTTCGGCTGGTTCAATAACATTCACTGTACCGATTCCCGTTGGTAACGGATATAAACATCCTCGGCTACTTCTTACCGTATAATTATATGCTCCAGCAGCTAGGTTTGGAAAACTAATCTGTGTACCAGTAATCGTAACAAAACCTGCGCCGTTAAAATCTATTTCATACGGTGTTTCCGTTCCAGTTACAGTTACAGTTACCGTTCCTGTATCTCCAAAACAATCTACTGTAACATCTGGTGCCGTAATGGTTGGTGGTACAGGATCTGTCACCGTAAACGGAGAGGTTGTAAACGTACATCCTCGATCATCTGTCACTCTGAACTCATACGTTCCTGCACCCGATGTAGCAATATAATCAGGGAAAGGAGCAACACCGTTAGTAACGTGATCTATAAAGGCTCCACCGTTAAATGAAACTGCTATATCGTAAGGCGTATAACCACCGTTCACCACAAATGAGAACGAAGCATCCTGAGGAACCCCTGCAGCATTACAAGTAATATCCGCTACCTGAGTAACATCAAGTGTCACTGCTTCTGCAATAGTTTCGGTAAGTATTACCGGACAACCATTACTATCTGTAATTGTTATCGTATATGTTCCTGCTTGTGTTAATGCGGGAGTTGTTGTAAAAGTTGTTAATGCCCCAACATTGGTGTCTGGAATAACAATAGTTCCACCAAGAGCAACATTATAAATGTAATCCGGGGTTCCGGAATTAGTACCATCGATATTGATGGTAAAACTTACAGTCCCATCATCCAAACAAAAATCTGAGCCTGGATCAATAGCTGCCGCTATCTGTGGAAGCTGATTAATGTCCAAATTCTGAGGCGCTGATACACAACCATTGCCATCTGTTACTATAATTTGATATCCAGTCCCATTAGGAACATTAATATAAGGGTCTGTAATTGGTTGACTAGGTCCTACGGGAGTCCCTCCAGAGTCATTTAGCACCCAAGTATAACCACTTCCGCTTCCTCCGGTAACATTATCTATTGTAACTGTGTTCGTGTTAGCAACACAATCCTGTATAACCGGATCAATGGTGAAAGTGATAACATCAGGTTCTCCTATAACCACTTGAGCTGTATCTGTACAACTCGTTCTTTCGTCTGTAACTAAAATGTCATATGTTCCTGCGGCTAAAATATCTCCGGTAACAATAGTTGCCGTATTTTGACCTGTGCCTTGAGCGACGATAGTAGCTCCAAGGGAAACTTCATATGCATACGTTTCTGTTGTTAAATCAATTCCGGAAACTGTTAATGATAACTCTCCGTTACTTTGACCATTACAAACTGGCTCATTAACAACGGTTGCATTTACCGCTATGAAATCTATATTTGGTACTGTGAAGGTTTCTGTGTATACACAACCATCAGTATCCGTTCTTGCCAGAAATGTATAGGTAACTCCTGAAGTTAAACCTGTGAACACATTAGATGGTTGAGGACCAACTGTTATTGGTGCTGTAATTTCGTACTCTACTGTGCTCGTACCATCCAAAGTGGCAGTAACAGTAACATCTGCAGTTAGTGCAGGACATTGAACCTGAGTAGCAGCAAATGAGAGATCAGTAACTTGTACTAGTGGATCTATGGTTAGCTGACCCAAATCTACCGGACAAGAAATAGTATTAGCATCTCTTATGTACAATGTATAGGTACCATCTGTTAAACCTGTAAATATTCCCGTGGTATTGCTATAATCCACTCCATCTATACTGTAAGCATATGGAGGGGTTCCGTTTGCCGGATTAGATACAGTAATGGTACCTAACTGAGGCGTTGTACTAGAACCCGTAGCATCACAACGATATTCCTGAGTGATTGCAATATCTGCTGTAATTGGAGTTGGTGCCGTAATCGTAGCATCTACATCTAATGTACAAGCTGGAGTTGCTCCAGATCCGTCTGTAATCGTAATTACGTGGTTTCCAACAGGAACATTATTAAATACAATAGGACCAGTACCTGTAGGTCCTTGTGTTGTAGTTACATCTCCATCCAAAATATAAGTAAATGGTCCTTCGCCAGCAGTAACCGTAATTTCTATGCTACCATTATCTGTAGGACAGTTTGGATTTGTAACTACAGGAGTGCTAGTGGCAATAGGCTCGTATGCTGTAACCGTAACTGGATTAGAAAATGCAGTACATCCTTGGTCATCGGTAACCTGAATTACATAATCACCAGGAGTATTTACCGAATGAGGAGATGTAATATTTGCTTGTACTAACGTAGGAGGTGTTCCTTGTGCATACAAATCAAATTGAGTATACACTGTGCTTCCTCCGGCAGGAGTAAAAGTTATACTAGCATCTTCGTTACAATTAATATCATTTGCCAAAGCCGCTGTAATCGTTAACTCTTGATTTATTGTGAAAGGTAATGCAGCTGTAGAACAATTTGTAGCTGTATTCGTTACAACCACCGTATAACTTCCAGGAGTTAAATTAGGAATTTCAAATGTATTTGCCGGTGCTCCTAAGAAGGTCACTGCGACACCTGTTCCTCCATTTAAACTATATTCGAAAGGACCTAAAGGTGCAGGTATACCCGGAGTGATGGTAATCCATTGCGTTGCTTGATCTGTTCCATCATAACATGGATCTCCTCCGGTTGCTAAAGCTATAGTTGGAGAAGCAGATTGCACTATTGTTTCGGTATTATTAATCTCACAGGCAGCTGCAGAATTCCCATCTCTAACAAAAATAGTGTAGGTATCCACTGCAAGTCCTGTAAAAATGTTACTAGTGTTAGGGTAATCTACAATTACTGTTCCACCACTATCTACTAGTCTGTATTGATAATTTCCTCTACCACCACTAGCTGTTACGGTAATAGTTCCTGTATTTGCCCCACAATTAGTCTCAGTGGCAGTAGTTGTAAAAGTAAGTGGTGTTGCTGGTTCGGTAACATCTACCGTAGCAGTATCAGAACAGTTTAAAGGGGATCCTGAACCTCCTGGATTATTATCTGTAACCGTTATCGTATAATTTCCTGCAGCAAGTCCTGTTACATTGATTGGACTTGCAGTAATCCCGGTTCCTGAATCAACAACAGTTCCTGTAGATGTAAGTGTGACTGTGTAATCAAATGATGTGCTGTTCGTTACATTGAAAGACAAAGCTCCATTACTTTCTCCAACGCAAACAACAGGAGTAGTTTCTACTGCATTTGTGATATCTATTGGATCTATAATATCTACCCTATAATCATCGACAAATGTACACTGATCATCACTTCTTCTTGCGGTAACAGTATATGTGATTCCTTGAGCTATTGTATAACTATTTGTTGTTAAGAAACCTGTATTTCCTGTTGCAGCAGTGCCTGTTGCAGGATCTGGGGATACGTCGTATTCATACACCACTCCTGCAGCTATATCAGCTGCTGATAATACCGGCTGTGCTTCAAAACTTACCAGAGAACTTTGACTATTACAATCACCGTCTCCCGGAGTAAAAGCAATTGCTGTAATTGGTACAAGTGCCGGCACATCTATAGTAAATGGCACAGCACAATCTCCACTACCTTGATTTCTTATATACACTGTGTAAGATCCGTCTGTGCTTACTGTTATGTTAAATGGGGTTGTTGTTATGTTCGTGAAGTTAACATTATCTAAGCTCCACTCATATGTACCAGAACCGCCGGCGATATTGTCTACCTGAATAATCGCATCCTCGCTTCCGACGATACAACTTAAAGGTCTGTCTAAAGTAACATCAGCTGTAATTCCTGTTGGAGAGTTTATAGAAAAGCCGTATTGTGTAACTGGGCATATTGTTGGCTCCGGTGCTGGGAACGTACAATCCGCATTAGTAATCGCCGGTGTAGTATTAGCGTGAACTACCTGTACTACATATGAATTGCCATCTGCTACTCCTGTAAAGGTTATTGATTGGCTATTTGATGTTACATCATCAACCAAAGTCCATAAACTTGGGTCTTCATCGTTTAAGGGATCTGCAGGATCACTGATGCCATTACCACAATTAGGATCTGCCGCACAATCCCATAATTGGTATGTATATACTCTTCCGGCAACAGTTGGTGAAACATCCACCCGGATCAAACCAGTGTCACCCGGACAAGCAGGTTGTGTTACTGTAACATTATCAATAACAATAGGTTCATACGGAGTAATGTTATCAATGCTTGCAGAAATAACACAGGAAGGTTCACCACTTGGAATATTTTGATCACTAACTCTAAACGTATAAGTTGTAGAAGGGTCAGCAGGAGAAGGAATCTCAAAAATATTACAGGGTATAAAATTCCCATCACCATTGTCAAATAGATAATTTCCAGAACCATTTAAAACATTTACCTGAACTAATGCTCCACTATCACAAGTTTCCGGAGCTATCAAAACTACCTCTGCATCAAATGCCGGTGCCGGATTAATTGTAACTGTAGCATCGAACACACACTCTGGTGTAGGTCTATTTGAGATTACCTCTACCGTATATGTTCCTGCTGGTAAATTATTCTGTGTATAATTACCATTATTAGCGCTACTATTGGGCACAATTATAGGATCTGCTGCTCCAAGTGCAGGGCTCGAAATTGTGTATTGATATTCAGGAATACCTCCTGTTACACTTATATTAATTCTACCAAAACCTGTTCCGTTATTATCATTTACACAGCTTGGATCAACACCAACTACGCTAAATGTAGGATCTATAGAAGGTACATTAATTGTTGCTGTATATTCACACCCTGGGAAAGTAGTGTCAATCGCATAAACCGTTACATCTCCTGCGGTAGAAATTGGAAAAACACCTGTGGTATTCGTATAAGGTCCACCAGAAGTTAAACTAAATGCAAAATTCGTTGGTACGTTCACCACACTCACGCTACCATCGTTACCACACTCTATTGGGTTCATAGTAAGTTGTGGCTGATAATCATTCTTAAATACACTAAAGTAGAATGGAATAATACATCCACCATCAAACTCGGCTAGAATTCTATAATCTCCAGCTTCAGAAACAGTATAGTTTGAAGTGTCCCCACCAGTAACTTCTACCCAATTAGTATCTGTACAATTTCCATCTAATAAAGAACACGGGTCATTTGGGTCTAGTACACAAGATCCTGATGGATTAAGTCGTTGCCAAGAGATATCATCCAAACTAGAAGGATCAAAGTTTGTTTCTAGCAATAAATCCTGATCACCACACAATAATATCTGTGGTATCGGAAGTCCACTACAATCTTCTGTAACTACAGTTGTTCCATTAACGTAATCCAAAATAGGATTAGTAATATCTCTAAAGTCTTCTACGTTGAATCGCTCTGTTAGCGTCATACACTGAGGTTCTACTCCGTCTGTATCCTCTTTAACTACGGTATATACACCTGTTTGAGGGTTAGGAACCTGAAAGAAGTTAACGGTTGTTACTACGGGTGTAGTAATTCCCGGACCTGTCCAAGTATACTGGTTATAACCAGTACCTGCTACTAATAATAAATCATCATTACAAAAAGTAACATCCAGTTCACAGGCCGGAACATTCACCAGAATATTAGTAGTTTCTCCGGGAGCCTCTCCACAGTCTCCTAATTCAGCGCTACTTAAGGTTGATCCATTAGTTCCAGATATCAATCCGGTATATGTAGCCGTAGCAGAATTGGTAATTTCATCAGAACAAGCGTCTCTAAGTTCTTCACAACTACTTACTAGTTGAGCTCTAAATCGAATAAAGATAGGTGCATCACCCTCTCCTATAGGTTCATCATTAGGGGTTTCTACAATGCTAGAAGGAATATTAAATTGCAATACTCCAGGCGTTATTTCGGTATAGGTAACTCCGGGAGGTAATGTGGCGTCTACAACTCCTAATAAGTTCGTGTTTGCGGGTAATACATCTGTAATTATTACAGATCCGTCTACGAAGTCCTCATTTCCTATATTTTCAATTTCCAAATCATAAAACAACTCATCACCTAGCTCTACGTTTTGACCGGTAATTTCTGTAACTCCATCGGTAGCAAATGCTCTTTTAATAATTCTTAATTCAGGTTCTATAATCGTTACAGAAAAAGAATTAAAGAACACACTATATCTATCTCTATCGGTGGTTAATTGAAAAGTTGCCGAGGTCTGGCCGTTTCCAATTAAGGAATTGTTATTGTTTGGCAAATCAAAAACATCAACATCAAATCCTTGTGTATTTTCTGAATTAGGCAATCTATCCGTAATATAGGCACCATCAACAGAAATCGATCCATTAAAAAAGTTTCCAGCCGGATTTACGTTCCCAGAACCCTGACCCAATGCTGTAAAGTTATTATTAGTATTTAATACTCTCAATCGATCTCCTCCTAAACTAGTGTCTCCTTCTAATGAGGCTACCGCATATCTCACTCCCACCGGTTGATTTCCTTGAAGGGTTGTAAAACCACTATACGTAAACTCTACCGGGTCATCACCTCTAAATATTTGAACAAACCCGTCACTTACACTTATATATTTCGCTTGATCTTCGGGATCTTCATATACAGCTACTAATAACCAACCCCCACAAGCACCATCTCCACCACTTGTAAAACCTTGGGTAGCATTCATATTCGCAACCGTGTACCTTCCGAAAGGATTAGCAGGATCCAAAAGATTGGTAACCTCAGCATAACAAACATATGGAACCTCATCGTTTGCAACATCACCTAATGGATTAGTACCATTAGTCCTATATCCGTCAAAACGAGTTACATCTGCAGTTACATCGACGTAATTACCACCCGGAACTTTAAATTTTATATCTCTGAAATCCGCAGGTGCAGGCCCATCTTTTCTTGGATCCGTAAGAGGTAAACCTGTTAATTGTGCGTTTCCTGTAGTAGATAGGGTAGCCAAAACTACGTGATTTTCTGCCTGTAATAAGGGTATTAAATCTCCATTATTAAAATTCGCATTGTCTATATCGTCATCACCTATGGAAACTGAAGGAATCACGATCTGAGTGGATCCATTTCCTGTCATTCTTGGTAAACGTCCTCCATCGTTAACAACGACAACCCCAACTGCACCAGCATTCTGAGCATTTACCACTTTTTCTCTCATAGAACAACTACCGCCCTCTCTTATTACTGCAATATTACCAGCTAATTCTGTCGCATTTGTAATACTACAACCGTTTACGGGTTGGGCAACTACCAAATATGAAGTAACTGGGCTTCTCTGTATATCAGAATTGTCATTATCAAACTCGCTATTTCTTGCAGTATACTCTTGCGCCAACGGCCCATTATTAATAATCAGTACCGTATTTGTATCCGAATTTGTTGAGATTTCATTATCGTTAAAATCATTAGGGCTATCTTGCCTGGCCATATAATAATTAGCGGACCAGTACAACCCTGCATAAATCAGCGTACTACATTCTTCTCTGGGAGCGGTTAAACCCGCTTCACTGGAGCTAAATGTTGTAGGGTCATTATCCACATCAATAAAAGCAGTGTAATAATTACCGTTATTGTCATTACCGTTGTAGTTTCTATTTGGATTGGTAAAGGTATTTCCACTAGCATCTTCTATAACTCCTACAATATCATTACCGGTAACAGTTAGGTTACCCCTGGTATTGTTAAATTCTATTCTCTCTTGAAATGGAACAGTTTCCTGTGCGTTCATCTTGCTTATGGCACCAATAACAATGATCATTATTATTAGTACAGCTTTTTTGGGTAATCGTGTTTTCATAAGCTGCTTATTTTGAGTTGTGTCGTTCATTCTAATACTATTTTGGGGTGCTTACTACTGTATTTTTAATATATAAAGATCTCCGTTATAGGTGTTGCCAACATTAGAGAACAGGCTTTGTTTTGCTTGATCTAATGTGTCAAATCTATCTAAATACACATATATATAATTATCTTTTGGATTCCTGAAAAACTTGGGCTCTAAACCTTGAGACTTAAGTCTATCCATTCCTCTTTCAAAATAATTCTCTCTCTTAAAAATGTTCGTAATCAAGTAGTAACCATTTTCTATATTATGACCTCCGATATACGATAGACTCTCTGTTAGTACAGTGTCATCTTTAACCGTGTCCTTAATCAATCTGGTTTCTTGCACTAATCGTTTTAAAGATTCTACCCTATTCTTAGCAATATTTAATATCCACATATCGCCAAAATATTTATTCCCGATATTATTTAAATAATTCTCGGCAGCATCGGTTTTGTTGTCATAATATTCTATCGCAACATATTGATACTGATTTTCAGGATTTAAAATGATTTGCGCATCGTTAAAACCAAGATCTTTTAACTTATTGGTAAAACTTTCTGCATACGTTCCTCCTCTAAATACGTTACCTATTAAATAGAATCCTTCCGGATATCCAGGGATAAATTTAGTGGCATATTTTGCTTCAGGTCTTGTTGCCTCTGCAAATTTGATAAACCTATTTTTAGAAGTAAGTCTTTTTGAACTCGTAGGATCATTAGAGTTTTTCACCTCCTCGGCTTCATTGTTCATGTTTACCAAGGACTCTAAAAGCTTATTAAACTCTCTTTTATCTAGATTTACCGAAGATGTTAATAAAGAATCCCTTGATGCTATTAACCTATCCGTAATTCTACTACTATTCTCTAATTCTTTTTGAATCTCTTCAAGGTCCTCACTACTTTCTTCTGATGCAGCCTCTGCTTCTTGGCGTTGTCTCTCTTCTTCAGCTAACCTTGCAGCTTCTGCTTCCTGACGTTGTCTCTCTTCTTCAGCTAATCTTGCAGCTTCAGCTTCCTGACGTTGTCTCTCTTCTTCAGCTAATCTTACAGCCTCAGCCTCCTGACGTAATCTCTCCTGTTCAGCTAATCTTGAAGCTTCAGCTTCTTGACGTAATCTCTCTTCCTCAGCCAATCTTGCAGCTTCTGCTTCCTGGCGTTGTCTCTCTTCTTCAGCTAATCTTGCAGCCTCTGCTTCCTGACGTAATCTCTCCTCTTCAGCTAATCTTGCAGCCTCAGCCTCCTGACGTAATCTCTCTTCCTCGGCCAATCTTGCAGCCTCAGCCTCCTGACGTAATCTCTCTTCCTCGGCCAATCTTGCAGCCTCAGCCTCCTGACGTAATCTCTCTTCCTCGGCCAATCTTGCAGCCTCAGCCTCCTGACGTAATCTCTCTTCCTCGGCCAATCTTGCAGCCTCAGCCTCCTGACGTAATCTCTCTTCCTCGGCCAATCTTGCAGCCTCAGCCTCCTGACGTAATCTCTCTTCTTCAGCTAATCTTGCAGCCTCAGCCTCCTGACGTAATCTCTCTTCTTCAGCTAATCTTGCAGCTTCTGCTTCCTGACGTTGTCTCTCCTCTTCAGCTAATCTTGCAGCCTCTGCTTCCTGACGTAATCTCTCCTCTTCAGCTAATCTTGCAGCTTCAGCTTCTTGACGTAATCTCTCTTCCTCAGCCAATCTTGCAGCCTCTGCTTCTTCGTCTTTTTGAACAGAAACTTCTCTTTCTAACGTTTTCTGAGATTCTTCTATTCTTCTTTGCTCTTCTATCTCTCGCTCCAGCTTTTTCTGAGAAGCTAATCTTTCTTCTTCAGCTTTTTGCTCAGCCATTTCAAGCTCTAATTTCTTCTGCGCAGCCAATCTTTCCTCTTCAGCTTTTTGCTCGGCCATCTCTAGTTCTAATTGCTTCTGAGCGGCTAATCTCTCTTCCTCTTGTCTTAACGCTTCCGCCTCTGCCTGTTTCTTTGCTTCTTCTGCCGCAGCAATTTGTTGCCTTTCAGTCTCAGCTTCTTGTTCTGCCAACCTGATCGCTTCTTGTTCTTGTCTTTTTGCTTCAGCTTCGGCTTCAGCAGCAGCTTCTTGTTGCTCTGCTTCAGCTTCTCTTGCAGCTTCTTCAGCAGCTATTCTAGCTTCTTCAGCTTGTCTTCCGGCCGCTTCTTCAGCATTTTTCTGCTCTTGCATTTCTAATGCTAACCTTTTCTCTGCAGCCAACCTTTCTTCTTCAGCTTTTTGCTCGGCCATCTCTAGTTCTAATTGCTTCTGAGCGGCCAGCTCTTCTCTTTGCTTGTTTAATAATTTTACTTCTTCTTCACGCTGTAAAGCCAATTGTCTTGCTTTTCTTGCTTCTTCTTCTTTCGCCTCCTGAATAGATCTTTCTAATTTATTCATAGATCTCTGGGCTTCAGTTAACGAATCACCTCTAGAGTTTTGTAATTCTCTAATTATTTTATTTTGATCTAAAATTTCTTTCTTCAGTCTTCTTATTTCAGAATCTCTTTGTAGTGAGCTCTTAGACGAGAAGTTTCTTCTCTTTTTTCTCTTTTCTTCTTGTCCGAAATTGTATGCCAAAGCAACCTCCCAAGAAGAACCAAATTCTGCGGTTGTTCCACTTCCACCAATACCGGGTTCTACAGAAAGTCCTACAGATACTACTTTTGATATATTTGCTCCAACTCCTATAGCACCTCCATAAAAACTGTTGTATCCTAATTGGGCCCACCCATACTTGGGTATCTCAAATAAAACGTTTCCTCCGTATCGTAAGTCGAGTTCTCCGGGTTTAGAAGCGTATACCATTCCTCTAAGTTCATTGTCTGTTCTCCAGTCCAATTCTGTGGTATACATTACGTGTCCTAAATATTCGAAATTGTCGGTTAATAACTCGCTTGCTGTAATGTTATAAGCGACTAGATTACCAACAGCGACACCGACATCAAAATTACCGTAATTAAAATTTACTCCTGGTTTTAATAAAAAGACAGAACTACTTTCAAAATTATCCGTAATAGGATCACTTATTTGTGCTTGATCTAATTTGCTCTTAAGCGAGGATTGTAGGTATTGTAGATTCACTCCAAAGGTGAAATTCATATCCCTGTTTAGTTCTAAATTATAGGCATAGTTTAAGGTACCTCCAAAATAACGTAACACACCTAGACTTTGTTGATAAAGACCAATTCCTATTCCGGTTTTTTCATCAAATCTGGCATTGTAATTTAAAACATATGTCTGCGGATTATCCTGAAAAGAAATTCGTTCATTACGGTTATATACATTTACCGAATTTTTATTTTCCCTAACCAAAGAAAATGTAGGATTAAACAAAAATCTATTGTACTTAATAGAATTGTGAAGAGGTACTTCGACAGGAAGTGCTTGCGACGTAATAGGGGTTGTTTCCTGACTGTAAATGAGATTTAAGCAGGTACTACATAGTATTATAAAAAGTATTTTTTTAATCATAAATTATCTCATTACAGTAATTGTTCCTTTTCTAACTACTTCGCTGTTTCTTTTAATAATGTAATAATAAATCAACTCATCAGCTCCTGATGCTGAGTTTGAAGGCCAATCAGCATTATATCCTCCGCTCTTTTGAAAATCCAACTTTCCATTAGAAGAATATATGCTCACCTCTACACCGCTTTCGCTAAACGAGTTTGGTAGCACCCAAACATCGCTGGATGAACCTCTACCTTGTGTTATAACGTTTGGAATTACCTCGGATTGTGCTCCAGGTCCTCTAACCGAAGCGATTAAAGTATCCGTGGTACATAAAGAAGAGCTTATTCTTGCAAAATAATCACCTTCTTCTGTAACTGTAAGGATATTTGTGGCTTCACCTTCTATTAAAGCTTCTTGCCCATTCTGAATCACATACCACTCATACGTAAAATTGTCACTAAATGGTGCTGTCAATACTACAGATTCTCCAGCTTCTAAAACAGGTGGTGTAATGTCCAAAATAATATTATTAGATAAGAAATCAATAGGCAACTGGTTGGAAGTCTGATCCGGCAATCCGGCGGGTCGATAACTAGCTCTAAGTTCAAAAATTCCTCCATTATCAGCACGGCTTACATCAAACGACAAAGAAGTCTCACCTGTGGAGACTCCATCCTGAAACCATTCAAAATCGAATAAACCAAGTTGTTCATCTGTGAGAGGAACCCGCCTATTACCTCCGATAATACCAACCATTTCCAGTAAAGATATTGTTATGACATCCTGATCACAATCCACGACCTCTTCGGGGGCAATTACAATCTCAAAAATCTCTGTAGAAAATATTTCGGTTTCCGTTACCAAAAAAGTATTACAGGGATCATCTGCTTCAATTTCTACTCTATATTCACCCAAGCTAGTAATACTATCAAAAGTGAGCGTTTGCTCTGTAAGTTGACTTTGTGTTAAAACATTTCCGTTTACAAGAAATCTGTATTGACTTCCTAATGGAGCATCAGTTTCTAAAGTAAGGGTTAATACTTGATTAGGTAGAAATATGAGTTCCTCCGGGAAAGGCACGGTTATATTTGAACCTTCATTGGTCACAGTAACAGGGTCAGTAGTAAAAGTACAATCTTCACTTAAAACAATTTCTAAGGTATACTCTCCTCCAAAATTATTGTTAGGTAAGGTAATCCTTGTACTTATTTCGCCTTCCAACGGAACACCATCCTTATACCATTGATGTCGTCTACGTTGATCTTCTTCACTAGCTCGTAATACCTTAACCTCTTCTGGACAGAATGAAAAGTCCGGAGCATCCGTAACTATACTAATATCTCCAGTGTTTACTATTTCAGCTCTTATTATATTAGATTTATTGAATCTAAAGGTATTATTACACAATCCAACAGGTACAACTGCTTGATATTGTCCCTCTTCTGTGATTAATAAAGTAGGACTATTTTCTCCCGGAATCACAATACCATCTTTTGTCCATTCCCAATTGAAATCATTGGGATCTAATGGATCATCATTTTCATCAAGTACTACGACTCCAATTTCTTTAGCAAAAGAAGCAACATCACAAAAAATAACACCCCTACCACCATTTAAACGGATTAAGAGATTATCATCATCAAAAAAATGAAATGGTATCGGTTCTGAAACTTGACCTATTATATCCGCTTCAGTGGCTATTACCCTTACTCTGTAATCGTCGCTATTTGCGTTGGTAGGTACCTCTACACCGGTAAAAAGAATTGTAGTGGCTCCTCCAGCCGCTTCATTAGGTCCCAAAATACGGCCCAATTCTATGATATCCGATTGATTAGCAAAAGAGCCTGAAGGATCCGACAATTCCAGTAAAAATTCATTATTTGATGGCAAAGCTGGCCCAGCACGTAACTGTGCCTCAAACTCAAAAGTGACACCTGGTTTTCCACATGTTTGCTGTGGATTTTCGGTAAGAGCAGGAGGACCAATAGTTCGTTGCGCCTGAAGAACTTGAAATCCAAGTAACAGGACTATGGCGACGACTGTGAGGTTAAGCTTTTTTTTCATGGGTATCACATCAGTTAAATTTATGTGAACATCTGCATCATCATCAAGCGATTTGGGGCGCATGTTAATAATGTTGTTAATATAATTATTGTAAAGTCATAAAAATATGAATTAAAAATTTATATCAAACCGATTTTTCGATTTTTTTTGTAATAATATTCTTACTTGTTTTTGAAGGGTATGATTACATGTCTAAAAAGCCTTATTTCATCGACGTCATATAACGTCTAAAAAACTACTAGTCAATACATTAAATATATAATAGGAGTCTTTATACTTCCAAAAAAAACGTCTGTTTTCAATGATTATTCGTCAAAAAAATCAGATTTTTCGATTAGAAAACTTTAAAAAAATATAAAAATGATACGTTTATTGATTGAAAAAAAACTCTGAAAAAGACAGTTTTTGCCGATTAAGTGTCCTCTTTTTATATATTATTCAAAAATTTTTTGTTGATGTTTTTTGGAGAAAATTCACCTTTTTTCTGATATATAGATCATGGAATATTCGTTCTCTTTTGGCGTATTTTATTAGCATATTCATCGCCGTGATAGAACTGTTCATAATTAGCGCTTAAAAGATCAGATAAACCAGTGCATTTCAAGGGAATTTTCCCGTGTTTAAATCATAAAAAAACCATTAAAATTAATTTTAATGGTTTCTTAAAATTTAATCTAATTCTTACTTTCCGTTGACTTCTCACCGTTTAATTCTTCAATAATCTTATCCGTTAAGTCCAATTCTTCTTTTGCATAAAAAATATTCTTCACCTCAGTTTCTCCATAGATGTACGTATATCCATTCTTTTTACCATAATCCTTGATAAAACTTTCTACTTTGGATATAATTGAATCTATTTCGACCTGACTTCCTTGCTGTATTTCTTGCATTCTGGTTTGTTGCTCTCTTTGCAGCGTCTGTTGTTTCACCATTAACTCTTGTTCCTTCTTTTCTCTATTGGCTTGAGACATTGATTTCATGATATTTTGATATCCCTGAACTTCAATCTGAAATTGCTTTGCTTTTTCCTCAAGCTCTGCTCTTACTTCATTATTCTTCTTGGTCCATTTCTCCTTAGCAGTTTTCATCTCATTAAAATCGGATACTACTTTGGTATTATTTACATAACCCGTTTTTTCAGTTTGCTGATTGCAAGAAGTCAATCCGATTAACGCGATTGCTATCCATATAAAATTTCTCATTTATTTAAAATTTAATTCTGCGCAAAAATATCAAAGTTCAGTTGATGTAATACACTTAACTACATCAAATTCTTCAGCTATAAGAAAAAACAATATTTTTTACTCTTTTAATAATTAAAATCAATTAAAATTGAATAAAAATAACTGCTTTTAACGTGTTTTAAGAAAAAATCCAGGATTATATACCTCAAAAGACCTTAAGGGCTCTAAAAAACGACGTAACGAAGAAATTACCCATTTTTCAGTATATAAATATGTGAGGAATACTGTTTTGATCTTTTTGCTTTTATATTTGAAAGCAAACCTATCCTAAAAGCATTCATAAAATTCATTCTTCCATTTTTATATTTTTCAGATAAAAGGGATACATAAAAAGAATCAAAAATTAAAGGAAGCGTTTTTTTCAATAGCATTCCCTCTTTACCAAAAAGCTGTTTTATAGAATTTTCTGAAAAATGCCATAAATGTCTAGGCACATCATAAGCTGCCCAATAAGATTGATAATACTTGGCATCATATGATTTAAAGTTAGGAACGGCAATAATTGCATATCCTCCAGGTTTTAGCAAGCGCTTTAATTCTTCTATTTGCTTTGGCACATTAGGAACATGCTCTAACACGTGCCACATAGTAATAATATCAAACGTATTTGACTCTAAATTTGCGGTATCTGATTGTAGTGTTATTCCTTTATCTTTTGCCAACGCTTTAGCCTCTTGATTGGGTTCAACACCAGCCACCTGCCACATTTTACTCTTGGCTTCGACCAGAAAGTCTCCAGTACCTGCTCCTATATCCAACAAGCTACCCACTCCACCGTTTAACTCCTCTATCAGCCTTACTTTTCTATTCAGCGCATATTTCTTTACCGTGTGGTATAATTTTTCAAAGAAGCTTCTCTTACCATCAGTATGAGAAATATAATCTTCGCTTTCATAATATTTTGCTAAATCTGATTCATCAGGTCTAGGACTTGTTATCAATAAATCAAGATTTTTGTCCTTGTATAAAACAAAACTTTCTTTTGATACAGTATGATCCTTACACTCTAAATAAAAATCCAATTCTTCTTTTTCCATTACCGATCCGACGATATATTAATATAATCCTGTTCTCTTATGTTATTCTTGATATTTAATAAAAAAGATTTTGTTTTACTAGAGAATAAAGATTTTCTTGAAAGACAATTTTCTCCATTAGGGTCGAACACTTCAATTTTTACGAAAGTCTCCAGTTTTCCGTTTTCTATTTTTGGATCATCACCATTCGTTATAGTTTTCGTAAAATCAACATACTTATTTCGATCTGTAGATATATCTACTTTAATATTGAAAATAATTTCGTGTTCATCAAACAGTTTTGTGTCAAAATTTGAGATTTTCTTATCTTCAGACACGCCTAATTGATTTCTTAATGACAGTTCGGTTTGTACAGGCGATAAATTAGATTTAAAAAGAAAATATTCCACTCCATGCCAATCCTCGGTTTCGATCCGGTAATTTTCCATTTGTGGAACGGTGTTAATGGAAATACAAGACGTAAAAAAAAGAACAGTTCCCATTGTCATTAATAAATACCTCATTTCTTAAAACTTATTTATCTTCTAAAACAAATTGTTCCACGTGGAACTATGACTTAGTTGCATCGTACATTTTAACACCTAAAAGATCACTTAATTCACTTGCTTTTTTTAACGCCTTAGTATAATTATTAGTACTAAAAACCGTTGTTTTTCTGTTTTCTGTAAAAAACCGGACAACCGTTTTTTCATGTCTTTCTTTTGTTCCTAATGCACTCACCGTAGCCCAATCATTATTTATACTAAAAGAACCAGAAAACACCGATATGTAATCTGGAAACTCAAAACTTAAATTAGACTCAAAAAGAACCAAACCAAAAACCGCATATAACTTTTTATTCTTAAAGTCTTTATTGATTTTATAAGAAACTGAAAAAACCATCATAATTAAAGAACCCAGAAAGAATACCACCCTCGGCAAAAGAGGTGTTGAACCAAAAAACAACATAACAGAAGCAACAATCAAAATTATCCCAGTCAACATCTTCGCCTTAAGTGCTCGTTCTTGTTTACAGATTACGCACTCCATTATCTACCCATATACACTAATAAAACCGAAATATCACTCGGGGAGACACCGCTGATTCTTGATGCTTGCGAAATCGTAGCTGGTTTAATTTTTGTCATTTTTTCGCAAGCTTCATACGAAAGTGATTTAAGTTTGGTATAATCAAAATCTTTAGGAATCTTTATATTCTCTAAACGATTTAATTTATCAGCATTATTTTTTTCCTTTTCAATATATCCTGAATACTTGACTTGTATTTCTGTTTGTTCTAAAACTTCTTTATCCAAATCATTTTCATTAATGTATGCATCCACCTTCTTAAATTTTTTCATATCCTCGAGTGTAATCTGAGGCCTTGCAAACAACTTAAACATTTTACCACTTTGATTTATTGGCGAAGATTCTTTTTCTTCTAAAACCGGATTTGCTTCTTGAGGTGCTACACTAGTTTCTTTAAAAAAGTCTACAAACGCTTGCGACTTTTCTTGCTTCTCCTCCATTCTTTTCATCCTCTGATCTGACGCTAATCCAATTTTATGAGCCATCGGTGTCAATCTGAAATCTGCATTATCTTGTCTCAGTAATGTTCTATATTCTGCTCTGGATGTGAACATACGGTATGGCTCTTCTGTACCCTTTGTGATCAAATCATCTATCAACACTCCGATATAAGCTTCACTCCTTTTAATAGTAAAAGGTTCTTGTTCCTTGACTTTTAACGCTGCGTTTATGCCCGCCATTAATCCTTGTGAAGCTGCTTCTTCGTAACCTGTTGTTCCATTAATCTGACCCGCAAAAAATAACCCTGATACCAATTTGGTCTCCAACGTATGCGTCAATTGTGTTGGAGGAAAATAATCGTACTCGATTGCATAACCCGGTCTAAAAAACTTTACGTTTTCAAAACCCACGACGGAACGTAGAGCTTTGAATTGTACATCCTCTGGCAAAGAGGTTGAAAAACCATTTACGTATACTTCGACTGTGTTCCAACCCTCAGGCTCAATAAACATCTGATGTCTGTCTTTATCAGCAAATCTGTTTATTTTATCCTCGATTGAAGGACAATATCTTGGACCAATACTCTTTATTCTACCATTAAACATAGGCGAACGATCAAAACCCTCTCTTAAAAGATCATGGACTTCAGGAGAGGTGTATGTCATATAACACGACCTCTGATTAGTCAAGGGCCTAGATAAATCAGAATAACTAAACTTTTCTGGATTTTCGTCTCCAGGTTGCTCCACCATTTTACTATAATCTAAAGACCTACCATCCACTCTAGGTGGAGTACCTGTTTTCATTCTTCCCGAATCAAAACCAAGATCCACTAATTGCTCTGTTATACCTGTTGCGGCACGTTCTCCAGCACGTCCTCCTCCAAACTGTTTTTCTCCTATATGAATCAAACCATTTAAGAACGTTCCATTGGTTAGCACTACTGATTTTCCTCTTACCTCTATACCCAAAGATGTTCGAACTCCCTTGATCTGATTATTTTCTACAATCAATCCACTTACCATCTCTTGATAAAAATCCAAATTTGGAGTCTGTTCTAACAACAACCTCCACTCTTCAGCAAATCGCATACGATCACTCTGAACCCTTGGGCTCCACATCGCAGGACCTTTTGACTTATTCAACATTTTAAACTGTATCGCTGTCCTGTCACTAACGATTCCACTATACCCTCCTAGCGCATCAATTTCTCTAACAATTTGCCCCTTTGCTATACCACCCATTGCAGGATTACAACTCATCTGCGCTATATTCTGCAGATTCATCGTGATTAATAATG
The DNA here is from genome assembly GCF_042434905.1 of Aquimarina besae. Taxonomy (NCBI): domain Bacteria; kingdom Pseudomonadati; phylum Bacteroidota; class Flavobacteriia; order Flavobacteriales; family Flavobacteriaceae; genus Aquimarina; species Aquimarina besae. The sequence continues at coordinate 859,492 of NZ_CP170199.1, read as the reverse complement.
TACTGCATCCTAAATTAGCGGCGGCGGCGGCTGCCTCGCTTCCAGCGTGTCCAGCACCCACGACTATAACATCATACTCTTTGTCAAACATATTCTTTAATCATTTGTTCCACGTGGAACGTCAATTTTATTAAAATTTGTTCCACGTGGAACAAATTAAGACAGAAAAACTATTAATGTTCCACGTGGAACATTAATAGTTTTTCGTCTTCCTTTTGTCTCATTAGAGTTTTATCCTCATCCGTCTTATCCTTGTAACCACACAAGTGCAACACGCCATGAATTATAACTCTTTTTAACTCCTCTTCGTCAGAAACTAAATATATACTAGCGTTTTCTTTAACCCTTTCTGTTGAAATAAATATATCTCCGTGCAACTCCTCTCCTAAACTATTGTCAAAACTTATGATATCCGTAAAGGTGTTGTGATTCAGGAATTCTTGATTAATTTTGAGTAAATAATTGTCATTACAAAAAATGAAACTAAGCTCCCCTTCTTTTCTAGATTCAGAGACAATTACCTTACGGATCCAACCGGCTAACGCCTTTTCATTAAGATCTAATTCTACTTCTTCATAAAAAAAATTAATCATAGCCTTTCTTAAAATATTCCTGAACCTTGCGTTTGTAATTTTGCCGCAAAGGTAATACTTGTCTGTTTAATATTTCTGTTGTATTGAAATATTGTTTTGCCTTGTTTAATTCTTCTATTTTATCATTTTCATAACGTCGTTTATTGCTTTTACTTTCTCTTCTTTCTTCCTCTCCCTGTTCTATTGTTGCATCCTCGAGTTTTAAAAGTTCATGCTTTAGATTTAGCATTTTGCTAAGTGTCCCTTCATTGAAACCTTTTTCTAAAAGTTCTTGTTCTACCTGTTCCATTCTTCTCAATAGATCACTACCAATCCTATTTCCTTTTCCAGCTCCTTTTAATTTCTCTTGCAAAGCATTTCTCAATTCCTGTTGTTGTTTATAAATTTCATATAGCTCTCCGTTCATCTCTTCTTTCTGAATTTCTGAATTTTTTTCACCATCCCCAGAGCCATTTCCATCTTTTCCTTCCTTACCACTTTTTTCTCCCTCGTTACCTTTTCCACTTTCCCCACTCTTGCCATCTTCGCCTGTCTTACCGCTATCTCCTTCACCCTTCTTTTCACCACTTTTTTCTCCCTTTCCTTTTTTTGAGCCTTCTTTCATTTTTTCATTCAACTCGCCTTGCTTTTTGATAATATCCGGTAATTGAAAGCCTCTAGATTTACTTCCTCCCTTTCCCTTTCCTTGTGACATGCTATTCTGCATATTGTCCAAAGCTTTGCTTAAAAAATATGCTAGATCATTCGCTCCTGTAACTACATATTGCTGATTCGCCACACCCTGAATCGATTGATTGTCTGCTAATCTCTCTAATGATTTATCAATATTAAATTCTATATCTGTTAACTTCTCAGTAACCTTGTCAGAAATTTTTGGTGTCCTTAATGCTAGCGAGTATAAACTATCATCTATATGGATAAAATTCTCACGCAATACACTTTGCTTTTTTAGCTTACTTGAATAAGTTGGATTATCAATACTTATTCCTTTAAAACCCTTCATTAGGTCCTCTTGTCCTATTGAAAAATCTACCAAATTATCCAAAATCTGACGAAGCATTTCTATATCTTCCTGTTGCTGTTCTCCTCCTCCCATTTCCATTTGCCTCTGCATTGCATCACTCATCTCCTTCATTTTTTGAGCCGCGCTTTTTTGGTTTTTCTTCGCCCCTTCCTTATTGTCTTTATTCAACTTATCACTAGCCTCCTCTTGTTCTTTCTTAATTTCCTCTTCATCACTTGGATCCTGATCTAAATTCATAGGTTTCTTTAGATCCTCATTTTCCTTGCGCAGTTCCTGCATTTCTTTTTGAAAATTCTCAAACTCTTTATTTAGCTCATCCTGCTTATCTTTCGTGTTTTGCTCATCTATTTTATCTGACAACGCCTCTTGTTCCTTAGACATCTCATTAAGCTTACTAGCCAACTTCTCATGCTTTTCTATTACATAATACCTTTTTGTAAGTTCCAATAATTGTTCTAAATTCTTCTTTAAATTTTTGTTCTCCTTGGACAATTCTTCCAACTTTTCTGTTAACTCTTCCTTTTGTATTTTTTCTGTTAGCTTCTCTATCTCCTCTAATAATTTCTCATTCTTCTTTAATCTTTCCTCATTCCGTTCCAGCATTTCTTTCAACGCATCCTTAAAAGGTTCTTCTTCTTTCTTTTCTTTGAATTGGTTCAAATTATCCTTTAATTGCTTTGAAAAATTCTGCATCATCTTCTCTTGTTCTTTCTGCCTTTTCAAATAATCCTCTAGCTTCTTTTTATCGTTGTAATCTAACTGCTTTTTTTCTTTCTGTAGCTTACTCAAGGTTTTAAGATCCTCTTCTTGATCTGTAAATTTTTTCAACGATTTATTTAAACCTGATATTGCTTCACTTTGCTGTTCTAACCTTTTGTTTTCTTCTTCCTTATTGGTTAACTTTCTAAAACTAAAAACTTGACTCTTTGTGCTTTTATACCCGTGAATAACATCATTGTCAAAAATTTCAAAATAGAAGCTGTAATCTACTCCATCCTGTAGACTAAGATCTCCTGGAAAAACATATACAAACTCGTCGAAAACCGAAGTGTTTACGTTCAAATCCTCTGTGTACTTCACATCCTCAAATTCCGAATTATAATAAACCAGTCGTAACCTACTTAGACCATAATCGTCGCTAACCCTTCCGTAAAAATATAGCGTACTGTTATCTAATGTGTCTTTTTCTGATGTTAGGTTAAGCTCTGGAAACTGATCTTTTATTACATTTAAATTGAACGATAAATTATCATAATTAGGAACATTGTTATTTGATGTTCTTATCTCATAATCCAAATCGCTATATACCTGTTTATCATAGAAAAAATCTGTTGATGTTTTATTGAAATCTATAACTGAATCTTTCACCACTAAATTGACCCGATCCGTATTCCTAGTTTTTACCTTCCACACCACTTTTGTTCCTTCAGGTACTGTAGCATTGCCCGAACTTTTCAACTCCTCATCCTTTTTGCCTGTATATTGAGGATAGTCTAAACTCATCACAAAATCCAAAAGCACAGGCACAGATACAACCTTAAGCTCAAGTTCTTTAGATGTAACCTCATTAGAAGACAATGTAAAACTAATTGTCTCTTTTGGCTGTACAAATACATGTTGAAACTCGCCCGTTCCCATATTCTTTAAAAAATATATCTCGTCATTATAAGTAATTGTTACATTCTCAGGCACTATATCGCCAAGGGTCTTAACCTTTAGAACATAATCCTTGCCTTCCAAGGCCTTTAATTCCTGATTGACCACCAGAAACTGAAATGGTGCTGGTGGTGTATATGCAGTTTCATAATTGATTACCCTTTGATAACTATCAGAAAACCAATTGTTATGATTAAATAAACTTACTAGTAAAAAAACTAGAGGAATCACGGCATACTTAATGTATTTCTTATTATTCCTAAAACTTACAGCAAGCTTAAATGGTATAGGTTTTAACTGTTCGGATCTTTGCTCAATACTAGCCACCAAAAGTGAAGAAGATGTATCACTCTTGCCAAGCTGTAATAAGTTTAATAGTTTATCATTTACATCGGGAAAATGATTTCCTATTATTTTTGAGGCACCGATATAATCAATGCCATTTGTTAATTTTAATAGTTTTCCTGTTGGAACAACAATAAATTTAAAAAACAGGGAAATTTCCACCACCACAAACATCCAGAACAATACCGTTCTCCAAGTACTATTCAACCATAAAAAATACTCTATCAACAGTGTAAATAAAAAATACAAAACGCCCGCCGAGAAAAAAAGGATAGCTCCTTTGATGAGCTCATTGAGGTAATATTTTTTTATAAACTTTTCTAATTTGTCTTTTATGACATCAAAATTATTCATTCCTCTTCTTTTCTTTTTTCAGTAATTTATAAAACTACAACTTTATTTCTTATAGATTTGTTATATTTATTATAATTCAAACCCCTAGCAATTAACTTATTATGAGAGATCTAAAATATATATCCGCTTACTCCATCCCTGTCGTTGCTTTTTTAAGTATTTGGTTGCAAGGAGTATATACATATTTGACACCAATATATGTCTTCGGCTTGATACCTATCATTGAACTCTTTACCCCTTCATCTGAAGAAAACCTAGATGATGACACCAAATTATCTAAATCCAAAAAACGTCTTTTTGACTGGTTGCTATACATCAACCTACCCATCATTTATTCAATATTATTCTATGCATTATATACGACTACCTCGTTTCATTTGGCTACCTATGAAATAGTTGGTATTGTAATTTCTACAGGTCTTGTTTTGGGAGCAAACGGAATTAACGTAGGACATGAACTCGGTCATCGTTTTTCTAAAGAACGTTTTATTGCAAAAGCACTTCTGCTTCCTTCTTTATATATGCATTTTTACGTGGAACATAATTTTGGCCATCACCAAAAGGCCGCGACTAATGAAGATCCGGCTACGGCACGATATAACCAACCCATTTATTTTTTCTGGTTTACCTCTGTCATTGGACAATATATAAGTGCTTGGAAAATACAAATCAATCTATTAAAACAAGACAGCCGATCCTTTATATCCTTAAAAAATGATATGTTTTGGTATCTTATCATTTATTCATTTTATTTAAGTGCCTTATTCATTGTTTTTGGTTTATCTGGAATGATCATTGCTATCTTGTCTGGTGTTGTAGGATTTTTATTACTTGAAACCATTAATTATATCGAACATTACGGTTTGTTAAGAAAGAAAAATAAAACGGGTAGATATGAACGTGTACGTGAAATTCATTCCTGGAATTCTAATCACTTGCTCGGACGAATATTACTTTTTGAACTTACCAGACATAGTGATCATCATTATAGAGCATCCAAAAAATATCAACTTCTTGATCATCATGAAGAAAGTCCTCAATTACCTTTTGGATATCCAACATCTATGGTCCTATCATTATTTCCGCCTCTTTGGTTTGTTTTAATGAATAAACGTGTGCCTGATGAAATGAAACCGCAGCGATAATGTTTTAATTTATTAAAACAATTCTTTTTATATCACTTATTTAAGATTGTATCTTTGTCGTCTCTTTTGTAAACCTTTTTTAGGTATAAAACACAAGATCATGACAAAAAATACTAGAGTAAGATTTGCACCCAGTCCAACAGGACCATTACATATTGGTGGTGTAAGAACCGCTTTGTTTAATTATCTTTTTACTAAAAAGAATCACGGGACATTTGTTCTTCGAATAGAAGATACTGATGAAAAAAGATTTGTTCCAGGGGCAGAAGATTACATTATAGAAGCACTACATTGGTGCAATATTCCTTTTGATGAAGGACCAGGAAAAGATGGTGGTTTTGGTCCCTATCGACAGAGCGAACGTAAACATTTGTATAAACAATATGCTGAACAATTAATCCAAAACGGTCACGCTTATTATGCATTTGATACTGCAGACGAACTTGATGCACACAGAAAGCATTACGAATCTGAAGGAAAAACTTTTATATACAACTGGCATAATAGAGAAAAATTAAATAATTCATTGTCTTTATCCGAAGATGAAGTTCATCAAAAAATCAACTCGGCTGACCCTTATGTAATCCGTTTTAAATCTCCAACAAACGAAACGTTGCACTTAAAAGATGAAATACGTGGTGACATTAAAATAGATACCAATGTTCTAGATGATAAAGTATTATTCAAAAGTGACGGTATGCCGACATATCATTTAGCAAACATTGTTGATGATCATCTAATGGAAATCACTCACGTTATTCGAGGTGAAGAATGGTTGCCTTCTCTTGCCTTACACGTATTGCTTTATCGATGTTTTAATTGGGAACCGCCTAGTTTCTCTCATTTACCCTTGATTTTAAAACCAAATGGAAAAGGAAAATTAGGGAAAAGAGACGGTATAGAAGGAGGATTTCCTGTATTTCCGTTGCAATGGACTGATCCTAAAAGTAATGAAATCGCATCCGGATATCGTGAAGATGGCTACCTGCCAGAAGCTGTTATTAATATGCTTGCCTTCTTGGGGTGGAATCCAGGAACAGAACAAGAACTCTTCTCTCTTGAAGAATTAACTAATGAATTTGATTTAGCAAGAGTTCATAAGGCAGGAGCTAAATTTGATCCGAATAAATCAAAATGGTTTCAACAACAGTATTTTCAACAACTCGATACTTCTGTACACGTCGAACACTTGAAAAAATTACTTTTGGATAAGAATATTTCTACTTCGTTTGATCTTGCAAAAATTGTTAATCTGGTTAAAGAAAGAGCGGTGTTTTCTAAAGATCTTTGGGATCTAAGCTCGTTTCTATTCATCGCACCCGTAACATATGACGAAAATGCTGTTAAAAAAGCATGGAAAGAAGATACTGCCAATTTAATGCAAGAACTCAATAGAGTAATTAATGACATTAATGATTTCTCTTCTGAAAATGTTTCAACTATTGTAAAAGGATGGATCAAAGCCAAAGAGATTGGTTTTGGAAAAATCATGATGCCACTACGAATTGCTCTGGTGGGATCGCTACAAGGGCCTGATCTTTTCGAAATTAGTAGTATTATCGGTAAAGAAGAAACCATAAAAAGAATAAAATTCGCTATTGAAACATTATAGTGTTTTTACTCGCAACTCATATCAAACCCCATTATCTAAGTTGAGATAGTGGGTTTTTTGTTTAAAATTCCCTGTAACATTTTATAACATTTAGATACTTATATCATATATAATCTAAATAATTTAAGCTATGGGAAAACAATATAAAGTTCTTAAAAGATCCAATCTATGGTCTACCGAAAAACTGCGTAAGGAAGTCGAAGAAACTTTAAACAAAGCTTCTCAGGAAGGCTGGGAAATTGTATCCGTAGCTTTTGGAACTTCCAGTAGTTCGGGAATGTCTACAGCTATGATAACTATTGCCAAATAAGATTGTTGAATGACTTTTTATCTTTACATTTAATACAAACTATTAACCTTATAATTTACTCAAATGAATTACTACATTATACCATTGGCTATAATAGGACTCTTCCTATTCTTCAAATTTTTCTTTGTCGTTAAACAACAAACATCAGCTATTATCGAAAGGTTTGGAAAATTTCATAGCATTCGTAACTCTGGGTTACAGATGAAAATTCCTCTTATTGATAACATAGCTGGACGAATCAATCTTAAAATTCAACAACTTGATGTTCTGGTAGAAACCAAAACGAAAGATGATGTATTTGTTCGTTTAAAAATTTCTGTACAATTTCAGGTTATCAAAGAAAAAGTATATGATGCTTTTTATAAACTAGAAAATCCACACGATCAGATTACTTCTTATGTATTTGATGTCGTTCGTGCAGAAGTTCCTAAAATGAAACTTGATGATGTTTTTGAAAGAAAGGATGATATTGCTATTGCTGTAAAACAAGAATTGAACGAAGCAATGATTAATTATGGATATGATATTATCAAAACCTTAGTTACTGATATCGATCCTGACTTACAGGTAAAAGAGGCAATGAATAGAATTAATGCAGCAGAAAGAGAAAAGGTTGCAGCAGAATATGAAGCAGAAGCAGAGCGTATCAAGATTGTTGCTAAAGCACGTGCGGAAGCAGAAAGTAAAAGATTACAAGGACAAGGTATTGCCGATCAAAGAAGGGAAATTGCCAGAGGTCTAGAAGAAAGTGTTGATGTTCTGAACAATGTAGGTATTAATTCTCAAGAAGCTTCTGCTCTTATTGTTGTAACACAACACTATGACACCTTACAATCTATAGGTGAAGAAACCAATAGCAATTTAATACTATTGCCAAACTCTCCACAGGCTGGCAGCGACATGCTAAATAATATGATCGCTTCGTTTACAGCTTCTAATCAAATAGGAGAAGAAATGAAAAGACAGAATGCAAAAAAAGGCTTGACTAAGAAAAAACCTGATACAGAAAATTAACTTATATTCTATTTAAACCCGGTCATATGTTCTGACCGGGTTTTTTTTCACTAATTTTGTCTCTAATTAAAATAAAACCTTTTAAGAGCTTTTTTTTATTTGAGACACAACATTATATACCGCAGTTTTTATCTTCTCTTAAAGTCTCTTATATAAATCTAATTTTAATAACAAAAAACAATTATAATTATAAAACAATAGTTATTCTTTATGGTTTAAAAAAGAGTAACTTTACAGAAATGAAAATGAAAATGAAAAATTACCTGCTTATATTTTTACTTGTGTCCGGAACCGTGTTTTCGCAAAATTTAAACGAGCTAAAAAAACAAGCATTAAGAGATGCTAAAATAGTTTCTAAAGCTTCTCTCAAAAAAGATGTAAATACTCTTTTAGAATATACGCATCCCAAAATTTCTAAAAAATACGGTCGAGAGCAACTTCAAAATGATATTAACCAAGTTTTCCAAACGATGACTGCTCAGAAAATAAAGATTGTAAGCTCTGAAATTGATGAGGTAGCAGACATAAAAAAAGAAAAAAAGGAATATCGTTGCCTTGTAAAAAACACCATTAAAATGGATTTTAATGGGCGGTTTATTACTTTAAAAAGTTCCTTATTTGGATTTTATGATAAAAAGAAAGAAAAGTGGTACTTTATAGAATCAAGAAAACTACTAGATAACGAAGAAACAAAGAAGATATTTAAGAATTTTGAGACAGAAATTGATATTCCACAGGATGAACAAATAGTTGATAACTAAAACTATTTGTCAATCTTTACAGTCAAAAACTGATTGCTGAACATCATATTCCTTTATATTGAAAATATCTAATACTGAATGGTATATTACATCGGTTGTGATGCTTTCATCTTCTCTTTCTATTAATATATCTATTTTGTTATTATAGTAATTTTTAAAAGAATCCGAGTACCATACTAACATAGCAGGATTGGTAAGACTCTTATAATGTGAATGTAACCATTTACCATCCTCTCCTAACGCTTCTCCGTGATCTGATATATATAGCATAACAGAGGGCTCTTTTTGATGCTGCAAAATCCCTATTACAGCATCCAAAAAATTATCAAGATACAGTATTGTATTATCATAAGAATTGATCATCTGATCCTTCGTCAAAGAAGGTATATATTTGCTATCCACTACGGGTCTATATTGCCTGTATTTATCTGTATACTTGTCTTCATACCACCAGTGACTTCCTATCATATGTAATGAAAATAAACCAGTATCACTTAATGAAATTTTTTCGCTTAATAATGGAAGTAAATCCAGATCCTGTTTTTTATTAAAACTCCAAAAAGATCTTAACTCGTCGATAATAAAAACCTCTTTATTGGTCTTTACAATTGGTTCATACGAACTTTCCAGAAGCTGATTTCCTATCCATTGCGTAGAAATATTCCTGGAATTGATCATATCGAAAAGAGACGTTATAGAATCTTGTGAATGATCATATATATTTCTGTTGGTTAAAATATAAGGTAAGCTTAAAGCCGTATTAGTTTTATTAGTAAATACCTTATCAAAACTAACAATATTGTTTCTGTTAGCTAATTTTGGCATTGTTTTTCTAAAATACCCATTTAATTGTAGATGGTCTGCTCTTACTGATTCTCCAATTATTAAAACAACTTTAATCTTATTCTGGTCAATATCATCAACTTTTTTAATTTTTTTAAGTGGTAACTCTTCTTGATTAAAATATGCAGCCAAACTATAAAATAATGAATATGGAAGTTTCGTACTAAAACTTTGAAGCCTGATCTGATCTACCCAGAAAAACATACAAACTAGCCCAACACTTATGGGTAAAAAGACCCTATAGCCCATTCTTTTTTCTAATCTATCATAAAACCTAAAAATTAGCACTAATACCGCTATTAAAAAGAGTATGTACAACACTAACTGCCAACTTATAAGATCTTTTACAATGTATGATTTTGTGGTAAACACAGCATTTATGAGTGCAGAAGAAACAGAAATATCGATACTATACACCCAAAAAGAAATAAATCCTAATATCAAAAACACCAAAGAAAAAACAACTTTAAAAAGTACTCTTGATAAAGAAAAAATATACAGTACGCCTGCAAATGTTGATTGAATTATTAATAAATGTATGAGATATGCAATAACATCCTTTCCTCCTTTAAGAGGAATGTGATAATATGACGAACACGTAATAAAAAGAGCAAAGATTATGTTTAAAAACAAATGAAAAATTATTACTTTCCTATGCTCTTTGACCATCATCACTATAATGTTATAATGAGAATTTAGAAGCTATGTCGCTCGCCTCTTTACTTAATAATTCGTTTGCATCTTGTTTACCCTTTATGATAAATTCTTTGGCTAGCTGGTCCGGCTCAATGTTTTTAGTTTCTAATGCAACTCCTAATGCAATAGTAGTTACGATACGAGTCCCTATTTTTTTTGCAGCAGTCCCATACAAAGGAACTAATTCCTCCAGATCAATTTCTTGAGCTGCTTCCATAATCTTCATTTTAAGCGCTTCTCTTTTCTTTTCTGGTAGGTTAGTATACTTCTTCCCTGCTCTTTTTATTTCGTCAATTGCAGCTATTCCCTGCTGCTTACTTGCTTGTTCTTTGTTGGTTGTTTGAATATTTTCTTTGGGCTTAACTTTAGCCCACGTATCTCGCAGACCCACTGTCTTATTAAAGACTAATGATTCTGATGTACTGTCAGGATCTACGTTAAAATAACCCAATCTTTGAAACTGAAATTGATCTAACGGTCTTGCATTTTTAAGACCCGGTTCTACATATCCTGTAATTACTTTTAAAGAATCAGGATTAAGAAATTCCATAAAATCTTTATCCTTATGACTATCTGGAGCTTCATCATTAAATAAACGATCATATAACCGTATCTCTGCGGGTAAGGCATGTTTAATAGAAACCCAATGTAATGTCCCTTTAACATTGCGCTTAGATTCTACCGTACCACTACCCGATCTGCTTTTTGGGTCATACGTACAACGTATTTCCATTATTTTGCCATTCTCGTCCTTTACAACACTTTCACCCTTAATTATATATGCATTTTTAAGACGCACTTCTTTACCTATTGTTAATCTAAAATACTTGCGCCCTGCTTCTTCTTTAAAGTCTTCTCTCTCTATAAATAATTCTTTAGAAAACGGAATTTCTCTAGATCCTGCGTCTTTATCTTCTGGGTTATTTTCTGCTTCTAACCACTCCTCTTTACCTTCAGGGTAATTTGTAATTACCAATTTCACCGGATCAATAACTGCCATTACTCTTGGAGCAGTCTTATTAAGATCTTCCCGTACACAAAACTCTAACAATGAAACATCAATTACATTTTCTCTCTTGGCCACACCTACAGTTTCTACAAACTTTCTTATTGAAGCTGGTGTATATCCTCTTCTTCGTAAACCGGAAATCGTAGGCATCCTGGGATCATCCCAGCCATTTACTATTCCTTCATTTACTAATCTGAGAAGTTTTCGCTTACTCATGATTGTATAACTAAGGTTTAACCGCGCAAATTCTCTTTGTTTAGGTCTTATATTATCCGTATAAATTTGATCTAAAAACCAGTCATATAGTTTTCTGTGGGGCTTAAATTCTAATGAACATAAAGAGTGTGAGATATTCTCTATATAATCACTTTCCCCGTGCGTCCAATCATACATAGGATATATACACCAAGTATCACCTGTTCTATGATGTGACTTTTTTAATATCCTATACATCAAAGGGTCACGCATCAACATATTGGGATCAGCCATATCTATCTTTGCCCTCACCACGTGCTCACCTTCATCAAACTCTCCAGCTCTCATTCTTTCAAATAAATCCAGATTTTCTGCTACTGATCTATCTCTATAAGGGCTATTAATACCAGGCTCTGTAGTGGTTCCTTTTTGTGCTGCAATTTCTTCAGAAGATTGACTATCTACATATGCTTTACCATCCTTGATTAATTGTACGGTCCAATCGTATAATTGCTGAAAATAATCAGAAGAATAACACTCTTTATCCCATTGATATCCTAACCAAGCAATATCTTCTTTAATTGCATCAACATATTCCTGCTCTTCTTTGGCCGGATTTGTATCATCAAATCGTAAATTTACAGGAGCATTATAGTCAAGTCCTAATCCAAAACTTATTCCGATTGCTTTTGTATGACCTATATGTAAATAACCATTAGGTTCAGGAGGAAATCTAAAACGTAGATCCTTTGGATCCATTCCATTTGCTAGATCTTCTTCTACAATATGCTCTAAAAAATTGAGTGATTTTCTTTCTTCTGTCATTGGTTAAAAATAAAATACAAAACTACCTAATATTTCTAATGATACACAACAATAATACGAGAACTCTTTAATTACAAAAATACTGATTTATAAAAGGGTTATTTTCCTTTACTACCTTCATAAAGATTCGGTACCTTTGTAAAAAAATCTGTGGGATTAATTACACTAAAAAATATCAAGATATACGCGTATCATGGATGTTTGGTAGAAGAAAAAAAAATAGGTTCTGATTATCGTGTAGATCTAAAAATAAAAGCAGATCTTAATCGGTCGGCACAAACAGATCGCCTTTCGGATACTGTTGATTATGTGCATCTTAATCATATTGTAAAAGAAGAAATGGCTATTCGTTCTAAATTACTTGAGCACGCAGCAGAACGTATTTTAAATCGTATAATCAAGGAGCTACCACTAGTTGATAAAGCTACTGTGGATGTTTCTAAGATCAACCCACCAATTGGAGGAAATGTACAAATGGTTACAATTACCAGAAGTAAAAAAAGGTAAATACATCTGAAGTATTCATAAATTTTTTTACATTTGCCCTCTAAGACAAAAAAGGGTGTCGTGGCCGAGTGGCTAGGCAGTGGTCTGCAACACCATCTACAGCGGTTCGAATCCGCTCGACACCTCAAAAAAAATCCTGTAAAATATTACAGGATTTTTTTATTCTATACTAGAGCCAGGTCTTATCTTTTCTATCTTATCTTGAATTTTCTTTTCCATCGTATCCGGTATCACTCCTTTTAAAATCAAGAATATTCCAAAAACCATCATAATCATGCTAATTCCCCTTTTGATTATATAGGTCCGTTTCGGGGTTAATTTCCTTTTTAATCGTTTAGCTAAAAGCATTTTAAGCACATCTACAAACAAATATGTACTTAAAACCATCACAAAAAACAGAATAATTCTATTGGTATCCATGTCCATTTGTGGTCCTGCAACGACAATGATTCCTATCCAAAATGCCAAGACACCAATATTTATAAAGTTTAGTAAAAACCCTTTAAAAAAGAGTACGATATAGTTGTGTTTATTAATAATTTCTACTGATGTATCTCGTAGTTTATTATAATTTTTTCTTTCTTTAACGAAAGAAATAATACCATATGTAGCCAAAAGCATCCCACCAAAAACAAATAAGGCGGGATCGTCTTTTATTTTTTCTAATATCTGATTGGTACTAAAATATGCTATTAAGATAAATACTATATCAGCAAAAATAACTCCAAGATCTACGGCTAAAGCAGCTCTAAACCCTTTTATAGCAGCTGTTTCAAGCAGGACAAAAAATACAGGCCCAATCAAAAAGGCTAGTATAAATCCTAAAAATATTGCTGCTTGAGCGTCTTGAAACATAGAGTGTATAAGCGTATTTCTTACAAAGTTAGAAAATACTGCTTAGTTTACCTCTATAATTTTGCCCCCAAAAACTTTTTTTCCATCAACTTCTTTTGGATTTCCATAGATTCTTATAGTTCCTCCAGCTGCTGTATTTGCTTTTACATAGTCACTTGCATATACATTTGCTCTTCCTCCTGCACTTATCTTTACCTCTGTTCTTTGCGTTTTAAGATCCTCTGACATATACTGACCGCCTGCTTTTACAATCACTTCTTGCTCATCTGCCGTTCCTTCTAAATGTAACTCTCCACCACTTACGGCTCTAGCAAATAATCTATTCGTTTTAATTTCTGCGTAAACATCGCCACCTTCTTGCGCTCTGATGTCTAAATTATTTGCTTCAATAGTTCCCTTAACTATAATCTTTGCTCCTTCATTAACATCTAGTTTAGATATGTCTGTATAGTAAACCGTCACCTTAGTATCGTTATCATCCCATGTATTGCTAAGAGACATCTTAATTTTTAATATATCATCTTTTAATACAACATCTACCTCTTTCCTGCTAATGCCGGAAATTTCTACCTTATTTTCTGATCCCTTTAAAAGTTTCACTTCTATTTTATCAAAAACCTTGAGCTCATTAAAATCTCCAACATTTTTTGTAATCACTTTTTGTGCATTTAATGCAGCTACAACAAAAAACAAAGAGAGAAATACTACTTTTTTCATTGCCTTCGTAAATTTAATTTTGATTTATGTTTATTTATTGATTAAAATAACGATAGAATACATCAAATATTCTATTACTCTTTACCTCCTAATAAAGTAAAATCTAAGTGTCGCTTCACAAGATCTGCGTTCTTTACTTTTACATATACCTCATCTCCCAACTGATATACTTTTTTAGAATGTTGTCCTATCACAGCATATTCATCTTGATCAAAAACATAATGATCATCATTCATATCTTTTAAGCGTATCATTCCTTCACATTTATTACTTATAATTTCTACATATATTCCCCATTCGGTTACACCAGAAATTACTCCTAAAAATTCCTCATCCTGATGATCCTTCATGAATTTAATCTGCATATATTTTATAGAATCCCTCTCAGCACTTGCTGCCAAATTTTCCATGGAGCTGCTATGATTACATCTTTCTTCATATTCTTCTTCTGATGCAGATTTTCCATTATCCAGATAATGTTGAAGCAAACGGTGTGCCATCACATCAGGATAACGTCTTATGGGAGAAGTAAAATGAGAATAATAGTCGAATGCTAACCCATAATGACCAATATTATGTGTAGTATACTCCGCTTTACTCATACTTCGTATGGCTAAAGTATCCACAAGATTCTGTTCCTTTTTTCCTTGAACATCCCTTAATAAACCATTTAGAGAGTTGGTTGTAGTTTTACGGTCTCGTAAATCCAATTTGTATCCAAAACGGCCAATAATATTTTGTAAAGCTGCTAGTTTTTCATCATTAGGCTCATCATGCACCCTATAAACAAATGTTTTCTTTGGATTTTGTTTTCCAATGAATTCTGCTACCTTTTTATTAGCGAGTAACATAAACTCCTCAATAAGTTTATTAGCATCTTTAGAAGTCTTAAAAAACACTCCTACAGGATTGTTTTCTTCGTTTAAATTAAACTTAACTTCTACTTTATCAAAAGAAATTGCTCCTTGTCTCATTCGTTTCGTACGCATGATCTTAGCTAATTCATCCAGTTTCAGTACTGCATCTGCTATTTTTTGATCTGTATTATATTCTTTTCCTGTCAAAGAAATTTCTTTAGGAATTGTAATTTCCTTATTTTCAATTATATGCTGAGCTTCTTCATAAGCAAAACGAGCATCAGAATAGGTAACTGTTCTACCAAACCATTGACTTTTAATTTCTGCTTTATGATTTATTTCAAAAACAGCTGAAAATGTGTACTTTTCTTCGTGTGGTCTTAGAGAACAAGCATTATTTGATAAAACTTCCGGAAGCATAGGAACTACTCTATCCACTAGATATACAGAAGTTGCTCTTTCATAAGCTTCTTCATCCAAAACTGTTCCTGGTTTTACATAATGTGATACATCTGCTATATGTATTCCTATTTCATAATTTCCATTTTCTAAAACCTCAAAAGATAATGCATCATCAAAATCCTTAGCATCTTTTGGATCAATAGTAAAAGTGAGCGTTTTACGCATATCCCTTCGACTTTTGATCTCAGATTCTTGGATAGAAGTATCTAATTCATTAGCAAAAGCTTCTACCTCTAGGGGGAACTCATACGGTAATCCGTATTGAGCTAAAATAGAATGAATTTCTGTATTGTGCTCGCCTGGTTTACCAAGTACTTTAATAACTTTTCCAAATGGGGAATCTGCTTTCTCTGGCCAGTCCTCTAATTTTACCAGTACCTTATCACCGTCTTCTGCCTTGTTTATTTTGTTTTTAGGAACAAAAATATCTGTATACATCCTGCTGTCTTGCATATTTACAAATGCATAGTTCTTTTGTATTTCGATAACTCCTACAAACTCATCTTTCTTCCTAGAAACCACTCTCGTAATTTCTCCTTCACTTTTACCCCTACGCTTTCTTTTGTATACATAAACTTCTACTTCATCCCCGTTCAATGCTTTATTTAGATTGTTATTAGGTATAAAGATATCCTCTTCAAGATCTTCTACAATTACATAACCCGTTCCTTTCGAGGTAATTTCTAATTTACCAGAATATGTATTAATATTTGGTACAATTTTAAATTTTCCTCTATCTGCTTCTTCTATCTGTTTTTTTGCAGCCAGCTGGGATAATTTTTTTATAATTTGATTCCGACTACTTGGATCATCAACTCCAAACTTTGCAGCAATTTGCTTATAGTTAAAAGTTTTAGTTGGTTCTGATTTAAGTATTTTGAGTATTCCTTGGGTAATATTTTCAATTTTAGGAGACTTTTTTCCTTTTCCTCTTCTTCTTTTTCTTTTCATTAATGTCTTTTAAATAAATACAATATAAAATTACAGCTTATCTTTTAACCTATGTTATTTTGGTTATAAACTTTTACTAAATATTGAATTTTATTCTTGTTTATAGTTAAAAAAATACATCATCTGTAAATCAATAACTTACAAATGACAATTATCAACAATTTTTCTTGTTTTTCTTAAAATTTACTTAATTTTAAAATACCAAGATTTGTTTTTCTTCGTTTGGTACTAGTATATGAATTATAAAGTCAAAAAAATCCATAAGATCATATTCTTATTTACCCTAATATTTTTATTAGGCCTCTATTACTCTACACTTTATATAGGAAACACAATGGATCAACAACCAGATACGGATAGAAAATCAGAAATAAATGGTGTGATCAATTCTGATAAGGAAGCTACACAGATTAACTAAATTTTCATATTATTTGTATATTTAGATAATCATCTATTATCTGGATTATTTCTATGAAAGATTTTATTACAATTGCCACCTTTACATATCCAAACGATTATGCAATATTACGACTTCTTTTGGAAAGAGAAGGTATTTCTTATTTTTTCGAGAATGAAACGATGATAGGAGTGTTTCCGTTTTACTCCAATGCTCTTGGAGGAATTAATCTAAAAGTACATCGCAAAGATCAAATTAGGGTTCAACAGATAATAGATGATCTTAACGCTAATTCACATCTTAGAATTATATAATATATAGATGATAGTTTTCAACATATATTACATATAAATATCTTTCTTTTTTAAATTTTAAAATAAATAATGATGATTATCATGTGATGTTGATAGCGGTATAACTTTATCTAATTTTATTTGTTTATTTACTTTAAGCAATTTTTCAGATTGATATCAACAGGATATGAATAACGTAAATGCTTGAAAATCTTATAAATTTTAAATTTAATTAACAGTTGTTGATATATTATAAACACAACTTTTTATTTATAATTTTACGGTAAAACCATAGTTAATAACAACAACTTTTTATTTCAAAACTCATCAATAGAAACTCATTAAAAAATTTTGATTTAAAGGTATTGATGGTGTATTGAAATTATAATTCATAACACCAAAAAA
Organism: Aquimarina besae; assembly: GCF_042434905.1. Classification (NCBI taxonomy): domain Bacteria; kingdom Pseudomonadati; phylum Bacteroidota; class Flavobacteriia; order Flavobacteriales; family Flavobacteriaceae; genus Aquimarina; species Aquimarina besae. The sequence goes on along the minus strand of NZ_CP170199.1, from coordinate 841,666 downwards.
AGTTCCTCAATTTTAGCAACTATTTATTCACATCTGATGTTAACAGGAGGTAAGGGGTTATTAACATTAAGATAGCTTAGGTTTAATTTATTGATTTTTTGAAGTTTACTTTTTCTGATTAAAGTATCTTTGTAATTAACATATAAATAGAATCCTTAAATAATTTTAAAAGCATAAAGTTGTGAAAATAGCTATTGGAAATGACCACGCAGGAACCGAATATAAATTTGGAATAATATCGTACTTAAAGTCAGAAGGTATAGAGGTAGTAAACTATGGTACTGATGAAAATAGTAGTGTCGATTATCCAGACTTTGTTCATCCGGTAGCAAAGGATGTAGATACCAATGCTGTTGATTTTGGTATTCTTATTTGCGGAAGTGGAAACGGTGTTTCAATGACAGCAAATAAATATAAAAATGTACGTGCAGGATTATGTTGGACTAAAGAAATTACTGAATTAACAAGACAACATAACAATGCAAATATTATAAGTATTCCAGCGAGGTTTACATCATTACCACAGGCTATAGAAATGGTAAAAACGTTTTTGAATACTGGGTTTGAAGGCGGAAGACATCAAAATAGAGTAAATAAGATTTCTATGTGTTAATTAAAAGATAGATGGAAAAAAATCATGCTCATAACCACCAGTCGTATCCAAAACTAAGTGGGCGTAATTTATTAGTTTCCATTTTATTAAATATTATTATTACAGTCGCACAGGTTATAGGTGGTTTAGTTTCCGGAAGTCTTTCTTTATTATCGGATGCACTTCATAACTTTAGTGATGTACTTTCACTAGTCGTAAGCTTTTTTGCTAATAGATTAGCGAAAAAAGAAGCTTCTATACAAAGAACTTTTGGGTTTAAAAGAGCAGAAATAATGGCTGCGTTTGTAAATGCAGCAACCTTAATTATCGTAGCAATCTTTTTGGTCATTGAAGCCATAGAGCGATTACAAAATCCACAAGAAATTACTACACAAACTGTAATTATATTATCTTCTCTGGCTATTGTTGGTAACGGTATAAGTGTTTTATTATTGAAAAAGGATAGTAAAGTAAATATGAATATGAGATCAGCATATTTACACCTTATTACCGATATGATGGCTTCGGTAGCAGTTTTATTAGGAGGTTTATTAATGAAGTTTTATCAATTATTTTGGATAGATAGTGTACTTACTTTTATAATTGCTATATATTTAATAGTTGTAGGGTATGATTTACTAAAATCATCTTTTAAAATATTAATGTTATTTACTCCAGAAAATATTGCTGTAAAAGAGATTGTAAACGTTGTGAATAGTTTACCAGAAATTAAAAGTATACATCATGTCCACGTATGGCAACTTAATGAAGAAGAAACACACTTAGAGGCGCATATCGATTTTGAAAACGATATTCACGTATCTCGGTTTGGAGAAATACTCCATTTGGTTGAAGATGTGTTAGCGTCACGGTTTGGTATTAATCATGTTACTTTGCAACCTGAGTTTAATAAAAATGATAGTAAAGATATTATTGTGCAAGACTGATGTATGGATATAGATTTTAAAATTAAACGATTTAATGAATTAGAGCTGTTAGAGTTATATAAAATTCTGCGCTTACGCGCAGAAGTATTTGTAGTAGAGCAAGATTGTGTTTACCAAGATGTTGATGATAAAGATCAAAAAGCACTACATGTCATTGGATATAAAAACAATGAAATTATAGCATACACAAGAATATTTAATTCAGGAGATTATTTTGATAAAGCAAGTATTGGTCGAGTAGTGGTGTCAGAAAATCAGAGAAAATATGGTTATGGGCACGATTTGATAAAGAAAAGCATAGAAGGAATAAAAGAGCAATTTAGAACAGACCAAATTAAAATATCAGCTCAGTGTTATCTGAAGAAGTTTTACGAAAAACACAGTTTTAAACAAATAGGGAATGAATATTTAGAAGACGGTATTCCGCATATTGCGATGATAAGATCATAAACAACAAAAGCCAGCTAAATGTTGCCGGCTTTTGTTGTTCATTATTTTAAAATCTTTTCATATTTGGCGCTATTTCCAAGAATTTCCTTACTCTTCTCTATTTCGGGGTTATGCTTTATGTAATAGTCATAAAGTCCTTCTCTATAAGCATATCGTTTTACAATTTCATCAGTAAGTAGATTGGCTATTTCAGTTTTGTAGGTGTCCAGACCCTTCTCTTTTGATGCTTTTATAGAGGCTAGCAAAGCATCATAACTTTCTGAAATATCTTTATCCAGCTTGTCTCTTCTGGCCACTTCCAGGGATTTTTTAAGAGATTTCTCGGTAGCAGTTTCATAATCAAAACCATTTTGTTTTACAAAACTTTTAAAATCTTCATAATCTTTATCAGTCAATTTAAATTTTGAGATATCATCTATTTTATGAGAATAGTAGTATTTAGTGCCATAATCAAATATGGCGTCCGATTGTAGTAATGATGTTGTGATATTACTAAACTTTGATGTTTCCATTTCTATATCAGGCTGTATTCCACCTCCATCATAAACAGTTCTACCATTTTTAGTTTTAAAAGCTTTAAAATCTTTTTCGCTTATACGAACAGCTTTGTTATTTTCATCTCTATTCCAATAATCTAATGCTTGAATACATCTTCCACTAGGCGTGTAGTAGCGTGATATGGTTATTTTTAACTGTGTACCGTAAGTTAGTTTTTTTGGTCGTTGTACTAACCCTTTCCCAAAACTTCTGGCACCAATAACAATACCTCTATCTAAATCCTGAATACTTCCGGCAACAATTTCGCTTGCAGAAGCACTTCTACCATTTACCAATACCACCAATGGAATTTCTATATCTATTGGAGTTTTTTTAGTGAAGTATTCTTTGTTGTATTTCTTTACAACTGATTTAGTGGTAGTAATTAACTCTCCCTTTGGAACAAAAATATTGGTAACATTAATAGCTTCGCTTAGTAAACCTCCCGGATTTCCTCTTAGGTCAAGAATAATTTTATCTGCACCTTTGGCTTTTAGATCTTTTAAGGCTGAAACCGTTTCTGAAGATGCTTTATTATTGAATTTAGATAATACAATGTATCCTGTGTTATCATCCAACAGAGTAAAGAATGGAACCGCTTTTACCTCAATTTCTTCTCTGGTAAGAATGGTTGTTTTTGTCTGATTTTGTCTTTTGTAAGTAATTTCTACCTCAGTACCACTAGCCCCTTTTAGAAGTTCTCCCGCATCTTCTTCAAAATCTGAAACTACTACGTCACCAATCTGAATAATCTCATCTCCTGCTTTGAGACCTGCTTTGTCTGCAGGATAATCTTTATAAGGCTCTACAATAATTATTTTGTCTTTAACAGTCTTTACTGAAGCTCCAATACCAGTATATTCTCCTGCATTTCTAATTTTAGAGGCCTCAACATCTTGTTCGTTCCAATACTTAGTATAAGGATCCAGATCATCTAACATAGCTTTAATAGCAGTATCCATAAGTTCTGCAGGATTGGTTTCATCTACATAATTCATGTTTAGCTCTTTAAACATGGTTGTAAAAATTTCAATCTGTTTTGCAATTTCAAAAAAATCAGACTTGAAACTTACCGTAGATAGTAGAACAATAATTGCAATAGCAGGATAAAGGATTTTCTTTTTCATAGGTTTCATCTTTCTCATTTTCATTAATAACCATAACCCCACATTAAGGAGTTTTGATTTCTTTAGCGATAAACTGCTGTAATATTTCTTTTAATTTAGTTTCAATCAATTTATAATCAGGCATTTCTTTTCCTGTGTACAAAAACATAAAAGTAAACTGATGAGTAGTGTTGTCGATTACAATATACTTATTTTTTCTATAACTTTCACGTAGCAAACGTTTTATACGATTTCGATTTACAGCACTTTTAAAATTACGTTTACTAACCGATACTGCTGCCTGAATTGGAGTATCATTTTCTAGTGTTGTTTGGCGGTAAATTAAGCGAATAGGATATTTAGAAATACTTTTTCCTTCAGAAAAAAGAAGCTCTATTTCTTTTTTACTTTTTAGCTTTTCATTTCTACCAAAAGTTGTTTTCATATCAGGGTAAAAGTAGCATTAAGATTTTAGATATGTTATTCTTAAAATAAAAATCCATTGTCATGAAATTACAACAATGGATTTTATATCTAAAAGTAAAAGCTGTTTTATCGTTTATTAAAAACTATGGCTTTAGTTCTGGAAGCAGAATTTAATTGAAGGATATAATTCCCTTGATTTAAATCGCTTACGTTAACTTGTTTATTTGCGTTTAGCACACCGGTTTTAACTTTTTTACCGTCAATGCTAAATACTGAATAGTCTAAATCTCCTTGAACAAAGGAATCTTCTATTACAATATTGATCACATCATTTGCCGGTATTGGCCAGGCAACAAAGCTATCGTTGGAAGCATCAAATTCATCAACAGAAAGAGAGGCTTCTAAAGTTCCCTCATACATTCCATTTCCGTGAGTACCTATTAAAAGTTTATTATTAGATGGTTTATATGCTAAAGCGCTGACCACAGCAAAACCAATTTGATTAGGACCTTCTATTTCCCAATCAACATTAACTGGATCTGTAGAGCTGTATAATCCTCTAGCAGTTCCTACAAAATATCTTGTCTCATTATCTACTTCTGTGATTGCAGCAGATCGTATAGAGAATGCATCTAAGTTTCTTTCTGCTACAGTCCAGGTTGGTCTACCGGCAGTAGCATTGGTAGTTACATAAATATTAGTAACTCCATAATTAGAATAAGTAACCATCGCTATATCATTATTATTAGGGTGTACAGCAATACCACTAACTACGCCAGTAGCACCTGGAGGAGTAACATTTCTTAAAGAAGTAAGAGTTCTATTTAATGGATCATTTAACTTAAATAGAGAACCAGAATTAAGACCAATTAATAAAAAACTATCTGTACTATAAGCACCCCAATTAGCGACCATTTGTGTAATATTTTCTCCAGAACGTAAAGCGCCTAAATTTGTCCAAGTAGCAGATGTAACATCACTTGATGCGTTAGTTCTGTATAGATTATCTCTACCAGCATAGTATAATGCATTATTATTACTAGGATCTAAATAGAAATACGTAACGAATTGGCTATTTGATCCAGCTGGAGTAATCTCTTCTCCATTCGGACAATCTCTAAAAATTGAACCATTTTGAAAACCAAAAAAGAAAGGCACACATTCATTATCTCTTGATATTGCTACTGCTACACCATCTCCACCAGCGATACTAAACATACTATCATTATCTTGAAGCCCTAAACTTGTTCCTCCAGCAGTAGTTCCATTATCCTGTGCTCCACCAATAATAATGTCAGATTCTGCATTAGGATCTGTAGCCACGTGATAATATTGGTATGTTTGATAATTATTGTTTCTACTTCTCCACGAAATGATTTCTCTGTCTAGATCAGCGAAATGAATACCCCCATCTGTACCACTAAATAAAATATCGGGGCTGTTTGGGACAAACTCTAACGCATGAATATCAGGGTGGTGATTATCTCCTTGTCCTAGGTCATACAAATTGTAACTTTGATTATCTCTATAGCCACCAATTCTAATAAAACTTGGATCAGTGGTTATATTTTTTATTCTATAAGCATTTGTTCCTCCTATTATAACATAGTTTTCATTATCGGGTTTAACACTTACAACAAGGTCATAACCCCCTTGAATGGCTATCGGATCATTTCCAGCTAAGTCTCCTCCTGGCTCATCTGGCATTGTATATGTTCTATCTACCCAACTATTTGTGCTGTCGTTCCATTGCCATAGCCCAGCTTCAAATACCCCTCCATTAGTGGTAAAAAATGCATATAAAATATCTTCGTTTGAGGGAGCTATAGCCATTACTGTCCTTCCACTAGCTCCAAAACCAGGAGAAGTATTAGATCCAATTCTGGTATATGTATCAATTCCGTTATCGGATCGCCATATACCTCCAGTGGCCGTTGAAGCTCCAGAAAATGCAGCATACACAATACCGGTACTAGTAATCACTAAATCAGAAAAGAAGTTTCCACCCGAATCTAACTCAACAGTCCAAGTATTGCCATCAAATCTTCTAATTGCTCCGCCAGCACCGGCGTAGAGATCACCAGTAATTGGATGTACAGCAATTTTATACATAAAATCAAAAGGAGAGTCATTCTCTTCCTGTACAGAAGCAGTGCTTTGTATTTGACTCCAAGTTAAACCATTATCTACAGATTGCCATATTCCTTGACCTAAAAAAGTAGCACCAGAAGCAGAAGCAGAATTACCTTGACTCTCTCCTGTCCCATAGTACCAAATATTTTCAAAACCGCTTCTAGGATCTTGAGCTATTGTAGTTACATTATGGATTTCATTATTAGAAGAAACTTTCGTCCAATTTAATCCTCTATCTGTACTCCGAAAAACACCACTACTTACGCCTCCCGCAATTATGGTATTACCTGTTGCATCTGCTCTATCAAACACTAAAGAACGTGTTCTACCTCCAAGATTAGAAGGCCCTCTTGAAATATAAGAAGCGCTCGTTTTAGCATTAGAAGTTTTTGCATTAATCATCATATTATTTGAGGCAATTATTTCTGTATCTTTTTCTTCTTTAGGAATTTTTCCTGTAATTGGATTCACCTGAAGATTGAATTCGTGCTTCCATCTTTCTTCTGTAAAACGTCGACGATCTTCCATCGTTTTCATTTTTTTAGGCCCTTCTTTTTTTATAGGGACAAACACTTTACTAGTTTGATTAGTATCTATTTGATTTTTATTTAAATAATCAAATAGAACAATAAGAGAAATCAAAACTAGAGAAATGGGTATTAGTAATTTTACCTTTTTCATACGTAATAATTTAATTTATATTTACAATTTTTGTTTTTTGAAAATGAAGAACAAATTAATTTTTATTGATTTCCTACCTTCCTTTATAAGGAAAAGAAGAATTATTTTCCCAACTTTTGTATATAACAATTTATGTACTCAAAATCCTAAGAAGGATTAGAATTATTTTTTGGAACAAAAAAAACTAACATATAATTTTATATTTGCTTATTTGAAAGATGTTAGCACCAATTACTTTTATTGAGTAAAGTTATTATTTGCTCTATTTATATCTGCCATTCTGTTTGTTTTATCAATTACAATTGATTTTATGGCCGATTTAGGTTTAGGAATTTCAAAAGTATACGATGGGTTTGTCCAAGGCCAATCGGATAAAAGTGTTCGTTTTATTTGAGGAAATGGATTTTCTTTTTCTTTTCTCATCATTCTTATAGGAATGTAGAAATTTTCTTGAGTACCATCTGTATATTCTACATAAAGATCAATAGGCATAGGCATCAAACCAATGCGTTCTATTGTTATTGAAGTTTTATTTTCTTTTTCTGAAACTTCTTTAATACCATAATCGATGGTATTCGTGGTTTGCGTCCAATCGGTCAAATACCAATCTAGTTGCATTCCAGAAACTTTTTCGGCGACTCTTTTAAAATCGTTAGGAGTAGGATGTTTAAACTTCCATTCCTCGTAATATTTTTTGATGGTTTCTGTAAGGTTTTCCTCTCCGATAACGTATCCAAGTTGTGCCATAAAAACAGCTCCTTTTGCATATGCAGAAGCACCATACGCTCCATTTAGGTTGTATCGATCAGCGTGTGTGGATTGGGGTTGTTCTACTCCGGATGTTGCTAGTTGAAGATAACCCTGGTACATTCCTTCTAATGGATTAGGACTGTTTTGTTTCATTACTTCATCCATTGCCAAGGTAGAGATGTAACTAGTAAAACCTTCATCCATCCATTCGTGCTTAGCCTCATTTGTAGCGAGTATATGCTGGAACCAGGCATGTGCCATTTCGTGAGCTGTAACACCAACCAAACTTCCAAAGCTTCTTCCACCAGTAATCAAGGTACACATTGCATACTCCATCCCACCGTCTCCTCCTTGTATAATAGAGTACTGATCATACGGGTATTTACCTATGTTAGCGCTAAAATATTTCATTAACTCTACAGATTTAGGCTGTAGTTTTTTCCAGTTTTCAAGATATTCTTCTTTATTTTTATATAAAAAATGAAGTGTTGGTCCATCTGGAACTTGTACTGAATCATGAACATATTCTGGATCGGCAGCCCAAGTAAAATCATGGACATTGGGTGCAATAAAATGCCAAGAAAGTTTTTTACCCTTTCTTTTTACTTTTGTTCCAGGTTTTTCATATCCGTATCCTATTTCCTCTGGGTTTTGTAGGTATCCTGATCCTCCTAAAATATAATTCTTATCGATATTGATAGTCACATCAAAATTACCCCATACTCCGTGAAATTCTCTGGCAATGTAAGGATCTGCGTGCCAACCCTCAAAATCATACTCGGCCATTTTTGGATACCATTGAGTCATAGATAAGGCTACATCTTCTTTACTGTTACGTCCTGATCGGCGAATTTGATTTGGAACCTGTCCTTCAAAATCCATTAAAAAAGTTACTTTTTCACCCGGTGCAATAGGTTTATTCAAAGTCACCTCCAGAACAGTACCAGCTGTTTCGTATTGCACTTTTTTTCCATTTTGTTGTAAAGAGGAAACTTTTAAGTATCCGATTTCTTCTGGTGCAAGTTTACTTATTCGATCCATAACCCTAGGATCCGGATCTGCAATATTTCTCGAACGAATATCCATTTCACTTCCTGGTTGAAAAGCGTTGAAGTACAAATGATAAAACACCTGAAATAATGAATCAGGAGAATTATTGGTGTAAATTAATTCTTGTTTTCCGGTATATTGATAATTTTCAACATTCATATCCACGCTCATTTTATAATCAACGTGTTGTTGCCAATAACTTATACTGTTCTGTGCCGAAACACTTAAAAAGGAAAAAAGAAATCCTATTGAGACTATTTTAAACATATTGTACATTTCTTTTATTTAGATAATTTTTCGGCCAGAATAAGGGCATTATAAAGATTCACCATTTTACCGGATTTTGATAACTCGGTAAACTTATCAGATTTCGTTCCGTCTCCACCAACTACAACAGATGCTGTTGTGCTCAAACCACTGTCCATGAGTATTTGTTTTACCTGAGAGGCTTTTAATTTTGGATAATAAGAACGAATAAGTGCAGCAACACCGGCAACTGCTGGCGCGGCCATAGAGGTTCCTTGAAGATACTCGTAAGTATTGGATGGAGTAGTAGCCCATATTTTTACACCAGGAGCAAAAGCATCTACATTGTTCTTTCCATAATTAGAAAAATTTGCAACCAGATTAGAGCCGTATTCATAATTTAAAGCACCTATTGTAATAAAATTATCTGAAATTTCTGAAGAATTATCTGTTTGATCATTGGGATATACTGCTTTTTGATCTAAATCTATTCCTTCATTTCCGGCAGCATTAACAATTAGTACATCTTTTTCACCTGCATATTTTATAGCTTCTCTTACCCATTCAGGATGGGTAGAATAATATTTACCGAAACTAGTGTTTATAACTTTTGCACCATTATCCACTGCGTATCGAATGGCTAAGGCGATGTCCTTATCATATTCATCTCCGTTTGGGACGGCTCTAATAGCCATTATTTTTACGTTTTGTGCGATACCATTAACTCCTTTTCCATTATTTCGCTCTGCAGCAATAATACCTGCAACGTGAGTTCCATGTTTGATGCCTTCTTTTTCAGGATTAGGCCCCATAACTTTGTTGTTTCCATAGTCGGTATCCGTAATGTCGTCTACATTATCCCCAACCTTTTCTCTTCCATCAAAGTCCAGATTAAGATGGTAATTTAACTGTTCTGTAAAATGATCAATACCTTCTTTCAAGTTTTTGATTAAATCTGGAATAGTTTCGTCTTTTTCTAAAAATCCAAACATTTGTGAAAGAACAGCTACATATTGTTGCATTTCAGGGGTTTCTGCCTTTACAGATAATAATTCCTGCTGAGAATAATCTTCTTTCCCTAGAACTTCAGAAATTTTTTCATGAGAGAGTTGAACTTGCTGTAATATTTGTTCGTATCTCGTTTTATTGCTAAGAGCTTCTTGATATTCTTTTTCAAATTCTGCTTTTGCCTCTATGTATGTTTGATACTCCTCTTTATCGGAAGGATTAATAGAAGCTAAATTTTTTCCTTCATATTTCGGCTTCAGCTTTTTCACAATTCTGGTATACTCTAGATTTTCATTTTCAGAGTCACCTAAAAAGTTCCATCCATGGATATCGTCGACATATCCATTTTGATCATCATCTTTTCCGTTATTTTTGATTTCCTTTGGGTTTGTCCAAATAACACCATCAAGATCTTCGTGTTCTATATCTACTCCACTATCAATTACGCCAACAATAACCGTTTGGCCTTTTTTGTTTTTGATTATATCCGTGTATGCTCGGTTAACACTCATACCAGGAATTGTATCGATAGTCAAATCTGCAGCATTCCAGTTTTTTAACTGGGCTTCTGTTAATACCACCGTTTTTAAAGGAATAGTGTCAATATTTTCTATCGGAGTAGAAATTATAGTGGGTGCTCCACAACTGCTCAACAAAATAGATGAAGAAATTGAGGCAATAAGTAATTTATTCGATTTGGGAATCATAGCATTTTTAATTAAATATTTCATTACAAGTAAATGTTTCTTTATATCGTACACCTTTTTCGGTTTGTTGTACAGTTATAATTTCATTATGTGCATCGTGTTCCATAAAAAGGTACCAATTATTCATAGCCGCAGTTTCCAAAAATAATTTTTTTTCAGGTAGTGTTAATAAAGGTCTGGTATCATATCCCATAACGTATGGCAATGGAACATGTCCTGCAGTAGGCAATAAATCTGCCATAAACACGATCGTTTTTTCTTTATATTTTATATGAGGGATCATTTGTTTTTCTGTGTGTCCATCAACAAATAGCACGCCAAACCCTAATTCGGTATTTTTTTGGAATGTTTCTCCGGTTCTATGGATATAATTGAGATGCCCACTTTCTTGAATGGGCATAATATTTTCTTTCAAAAAAGACGCTTTTTCTCGGGCATTAGGCTCTGTGGCCCAGTGCCAATGATTTTTATTGCTCCAAATTTTAGCATTTTTAAAAGCTGGTTCATATCCTGTCTTACTCTGATTCCATTGAATTACTCCACCACAATGATCAAAATGTAAATGAGTTATAAAAACATCTGTTACATCATCTCTATGAAACCCTTTTTCTTTTAAAGATGTCTCTAAATTATCGTCTCCCCAAAGAGAATAATATCCAAAAAACTTCTCTGACTGTTTGTTCCCCATTCCAGTATCTATGAGAATTAACCGATCACCATCCTCAATTAGTAAACATCTCGCAGCGATATCAATCAGGTTATTGGCATCTGCAGGATTTGTTTTATTCCATAAAACTTTTGGCACTACACCAAACATAGCGCCACCATCTAGTTTAAAGTTTCCTGCTTTTACTGCATGTAATTTCATGTTTATGGTTTTAGATGTCGAATAGAACTCTCTGTAAGATTATTTACCATGAAAATCAATAGTTTTCTGTTGGTTTGTTTCGTGATAATTTAAAAATCTTTGCAAAATAGAAAAAATGGCAAGGATCAGGATTTAATTTGTAGACTTTTTAACAATATTTCAGTTTTAAAGAATGTAAGGATATGATTTTTGCGTCGGAAACGCTATATTATTCATTTCAAAGTTGATGAGGTGAAAGAAACCGATGTCATATGAATGAAAAGATACTTATATGCTTTTAATTTTTATTAGAAAGTATAAAATAATAGAAAACTGCCCTATACCGCATAGATTACAAAGTTTTGATAGAGCACAGAATTGTTCTCATAGAAAAGGATAAAATTAGGAAATGAAGATATATTTGTAAAAAAATCACGATATTTTGCTGCTTTAAGCAAACTAACTAAACAATATGGTAGAATTAGCAGGTATTATTATTTTAGGAATTTTAGCTCAATGGGTAGCTTGGAAGTTTAAGATTCCGGCAATTTTACCTTTAATTTTAATCGGACTTTTGGTAGGGCCTCTGGCTACTTTGTATACTGCAGACGGTACTAAATTAATTCAACCTATATATAATGGAGAAGAAGGTTTGTTTCCAGGAGAGAGCCTGTTCTATTTTGTTTCATTGGCAATAGGGATCATATTGTTTGAAGGAGGTTTAACGCTAAGAAGAAGTGAGATACTAAATGTAGCACCGGTAATTTTAAAACTTATTACACTAGGAGCTGCAGTAACCTTTTTTGGAGCGGGCTTTGCAGCTCATTTCGTATTTGATTTAAGCTGGCCTATTTCTTTTTTGTTTTCTTCGTTGATCATTGTTACCGGTCCAACTGTGATTACACCTATTTTGAGAAACATACCATTAAAAAAAGATTTATCTGCAGTCTTAAAATGGGAGGGTATTTTAATTGATCCGATAGGCGCTTTGGTAGCCGTATTAGTTTTTGAATTTATTAGTGTTGGAGAAGGAGAAACATATACTTTAACAGCGTTAATAGAGTTTGGAAAAGTGGTTTTATTTGGCTTTACTTTTGGTTTTACTTTTGCACATGCATTGGCTTTTGCCATTAAGAGAAAAGTAATACCCCATTATTTATTAAATGTTTTCACACTTGCAGCTGTGCTTGCGGTTTTTGTTCTATCCGATCTTTTTGCGCACGAATCCGGACTACTTTCTGTAGTAATTATGGGAATGGTTTTAGGAAACATAGAACTCCCGAATATTGATGAACTCCTTTATTTTAAGGAGTCACTTAGTGTTTTATTAATTTCTATACTTTTTATACTTCTTGCAGCAAATATTAATGTAGATGATTTGGAGTTGGTATTGAATTGGAACGAAGTTGCATTATTTGCCACTGTGGTTTTTATTATTAGGCCATTGGGTGTCTTTTTAAGTTCCATAAACTCTGGTCTAAAACTCAACGAGAAGTTGTTTATCAGCTGGGTAGGACCAAGGGGTATTGTTGCAGCTGGTATCGCATCTTTATTTGGTTTGAAGTTGGCAAGGCAGGGAGAACCTGGAGCAGAATACATAACACCATTGGTCTTTATGATTGTTTTAGGAACCGTTCTTCTAAACGCGACAACAGCAAGGGTATTTGCTAGAATGGTAGGGGTTTTTCTAAAAGAATCAGAAGCTATCCTGATCATTGGGGCGTCCAAAGTTTCCAGAATAATAGCAGCATACTTAAAAGAAAATAATCGTCAAGTAGTTGTGATAGATAGCAATAAAGGAAATATTAAAAAAGCTAAAAATCTGGGCTTAGAAGCCATTGAAGGAAACATTTATAGTGATAAACTTCAGAATGATATTGAGTTAAACGATGTAGGATATTTGATGGCGCTTACGGGAAACAGTGATATCAATAAATATGCGATTAATAAATTCAAAGATCAATTTGGAGAAAATGGCTCTTTCAGATTAGTAAGCTCTGAAGAAATGAATGATCCGGATAATAACCCAAATGAAGGTTTATTTTCTCATACAGGCGGATACAATAAACTGATAGATCTTGCGGAGAAATACCCTGAGATTAATGAAATAAAAGTTGATGATAAAGAGCATTATAAGAAGTTGATTAGTATTACAAAGAAAGACAATGAAATAGTACCTCTTTTTATTAAAGATCCTGAAAAAGGAATTCGAATCATATCAGCTTTCAGCGAAAAACTAGAAGATATTAAAGAAGGTAGTATATTAGCCTATTTAGGTAAATCAATTGATATAGAGGAGGTAAGTTAAACACGACAAAAAACACTTTTGTCCGTTAAACAACACAAAATTAACAGAATTTTTTGTTAATTATAAATTAATCTTCTATATTCGCCTTCGAAAAATTTAAATTTTTAAAACCCAAATTATGAAAAAACTTATGTTTGTTGCCGTTTTCGGTATGGCTTTAGGATTCACTTCTTGTGGAGCAGATGATGTAGTAGATTTTGCTTGTGACCAATTTAGAGATGAATTAAGAGAAAGCGTGCAGGCTGATATAGATGCATATAATGCTGATACGTCATCTACGGCATTATGCGAAGCTGCCAGAGATGCCATTGAATCTTATAGAAGCAATGAGTGTGGAGATAATGCATTTGATGCTGTTTTAAATGATCTTGATTGTACCAGTGGAAACTAATCAACAAAGATTATAATAAAAAGGTGATCATTTCGATCACCTTTTTTTATGTTCTAATCTGTCTCTTTAATCAGGTAAACATATACCGGAAAATGATCACTATATCCTCCTGTGTAGGCTCCATTGGCAAAACTCCTGTATGGATACCCTTTATATCTTCCTCGAGGATTAGCCAGGTAATTCTTATTAAAAACACCGGCTTTATAGTATTTATAGGAACTATAGTCTTTGTCTAAAAGTCCTTTAGAAACAATAATCTGATCAAAAAGGTTCCAACTATCTCTCCAGGCAAGAGAACCAATTCCTTTTTTAGCCATGTTGTACATTGGATTATACAACCCTTTTAATTTTACGTCTTCTTTTTCTGATTTTGCACCAAGTACCTTTTTAACGCTTTTGTTATTTGGATCATCATTCAGGTCACCCATGGTGATGATTTTAGCGTAGGGATCTATATCAAAAAGTGAGTCAATAATCTTTCGGTTCAAAGCTGCAGCTTTTTCTCTTTTGTAACGACTGCGAGCTTCACCACCGCTTCTGGATGGCCAGTGGTTAACAATGACATGAATCAGATCACCATCAAGATATCCACTGACTAATAATTGATCCCTGGTATAAACCCGTTTTTTTTCATCACCATTATTATAGATTAATAATTCGTGTACGCTAGTGTTTACTGGCCTAAACAATGATTTTTGATATAGTAAAGCTACATCAATTCCTCTTCGGTCGGGAGAATCAAATTGCACAATACCATAATCTTTTGGTAAAAGAACAGGTTCGTTGACTAAATCCTCAAGTACCTTTCTGTTTTCTGTTTCCGCCACCCCTATAAGAGCAGGAGCATTTTTAGCAACATCAGATCCAATTTCAGAAATGACCTCGGCCATGTTCTTTAATTTATCTTTATAGATTTCTTCTGTCCAGTGATCTTTTCCGTTCGGTGTCCTATCATCATCATATGTAATAGGGTCATCCTCAGTGTCAAAAAGATTTTCGACGTTATAAAAAGCAATTGTATTAACTTTATATGTTTTCTTTTCTTGCGAAAAAAGAAACATAACCGGGCTTAATACGAAAGCTATAGCAAGTAAATAATTAGATTTCATTATATAATTGAGTATTAACTTTTTGTAAAATGTGGTCAAACTTCACGCCAAAATTAGCTTTTCTATTTAAAAGATGTACTTTTGCGCGGCAGAAATGTTAAATTTTTAACTAAAACAACAATTAATGAAAGTGTCACAACTCAAAAAGAATCTATTCTTTTTAATGATTTTTTTAGGTTCTGTTGCCATGTCTTATGCTCAGCAGACAGGACTAAAAGGTAAAATTGTTGACGCATCTACAAATGAAAATCTTCCACTAGTAGCAATTACGATCGAGGGAACTTTGGTTTCTGCGACCACAAATGCTATGGGAGAATTTGATTTTGCAGGCGTACAACTACCATTAGGAGAACAAATAGCGGTAATATCCAAAGATGCGTATGTTACCAAACGTTATCCTATCGTAATTAATGAAGGAAGTGTACTGGATCTAGGCGCAATAGAACTGGATTATGATCTTACTCAAGAAGAAATTCAGTTAGGAACCATCAGTCTTACCGATAATGAACTTGATGATGGTGATGACGATGCCTCAGCAAATGTATCGGGATTACTACAGGCTTCTAGAGATGTATTTCTTAGTGCGGCAGCATTTGATTTTAGTGCTACCTTTTTTCGTCCAAGAGGTCTTGGTAACGAGAATGCAAAGGTGCTGATCAACGGTATGGAGATGAATAAACTAAATGATGGAAGACCACAATGGAGTAACTGGGGAGGATTGAACGATGTACAACGTAACCAGGAATTTTCTATGGGGATTTCTGCAAACGATTATACATTTGGAGATTTAGCCGGATCTACAAATATTATTATGAGAGCTTCCCAATTCCGTCAAGGAGGAAGATTATCTTATGCGGCTTCAAACAGGAGTTATACCGGTAGAGTAATGGGTAGTTATAGCTCTGGTTTAATGAGTAATGGCTGGGCTTACACTATTTCTTTGGCTCGTAGAATGGGTCAAGAGGGGTTTATCGATGGAACTTTATATGATGCCAATTCAATTTTTGCTTCAGTAGAAAAGAAGATTAATGATAAACACAGCCTTAATTTAACCAGTTTTTATACACCAAATAGAAGAGGAAGGTCAACTGCTATTACAGAAGAAGTTTTTAACCTTAAAGGAAGACAATATAATCCTAATTGGGGGTATTTTGATGGAGAAAAGAAAAACTCCCGAGTTCGTGAGATTGAAGAACCTGTATTTATGTTGAATCATTTCTGGAACCTTACAGATAAGACCACCCTTAACACGAATATTGGGTATCAAACAGGTAAAATAGGAAACAGTCGTATAGATAATGGAGGAACGGAATTAGTAAATTTCAACGGCGTAGAGTCTTTCAGAGGCGGAGGAGCAAGTAGAGATACCAATCCAATACACCCAAGTTTCTTACCTAGCTCTTTTCTAGATGATCCCAATCCTACACCGCTGGATTATCAGAATGCATTTTTAGCACAGCAAGAGTTTGTTAGAAATGGTCAGTTAAACTGGAACCAGTTAATTCAGGCGAATCAATTAAATGCCCGAAACGGCATTAATTCTACCTATATTCTATATGAAGATAGAATTGATGACACGCAGTGGACGTTTAACTCTATAGTTAATAGTCAGGTGTCAGATAATATCACAGTTAATGGATCGGTAAATTACAGAACATTAAAAAGTGAAAATTTTGCAGAGGTAACAGATTTGTTAGGAGGAAGAGGGTTTTTAGACGTGGATCTGTTTGGAGCACAACAAGATAATGATGTTCCTGAAGAGCAAAGATTGACAGGAGAACAGTTAGCAGACAGGGCACAGAGTGATTTAAGAAATCGCAATAGAGTGGTTGGTGTTGGTGATCGTTATGATTACAATTACGAAATTGATGCGGATGTGATCAGTGGTTTTGCACAAGCACAGTTTAAATACAACAGAGTAGATTTCTTCGTGGGAGCAAATGTTTCTCAGACGACTTATCAAAGAAATGGTTTGTTCGAAAACGGATATTTTCCGGGTGAAGGGCGATTAGGGTCTTTTGGTAAAAGCGATAAGTTAGAGTTTACCAATTATGGAGCTAAAGGAGGATTTACTTATAAAATAAATGGACGTAATTTAATCGATGTTAATGGAACGTATTTTACAAAAGCACCAACTATTCGTAACTCTTTTGCCAACTCAAGACAGAACAATAGAACAATTGATCAGTTAATTAGAGCAGAAAGAGCTTTTGAGGAAGCACAAGTAGCTTCTGGTCAGTTGGAAAACATTAATATAGGTTCTTCTGAGCAAGAAAGCGAAAAAGTACAGTCTGTAGATGCTAGTTATATTCTAAGAACACCAAAATTAAAAGCAAGATTAACGGGTTATTATACAAAAATAGAAGACGCAACAGAGTTATCTTTCTTCTTTACACAGGCGATTTCAGGATCGGATGTTGGATTTGTACAGGAGATTCTTACTGGAGTAGACAGACAACACATCGGTGCAGAATTGGGTATTGAATATCAAATTACTCCAACCATCAAATTAAAAGGTGCAGCTGCTTTAGGGCAATTTACCTATGCCAACAATCCTGATTTATTTATTGCAAGTACTAGTAGTGACTTCTTAGGTGAGTCTGCAGGAGATTTAGATCGTGTAAAATATGTAGGTAAATCTTCTTTAAAAGATTACCGTATTGCAGGAGGACCACAAAACGCAGCACAACTAGGTTTTGAGTATAGAGATCCTAATTTCTGGTGGTTTGGTACAACGGCAAATTACTTCTCGAATGCATATATTGATGTAAGTCCTTTTGCAAGATCATCAAACTTTGGTGAGGATGTAGATGGTTTGCCATTTAATGATTATGATGAAAATATTGCCAGAGAATTATTAAGACAAGAGCAATTTGATGATTACGTATTGGTGAATGTTGTAGGAGGTAAGTCTTGGAGAGTAAAAGACTATTATATAGGATTCTTTGCAACTATCAATAACGTTTTTGATAAACAATACGTAACAGGAGGTTTTGAACAAGCTAGAAATGCTAACTATAGATTAGCACTTGAAGAATCACAGAGGGATACTCCTGTTTTTGGTCCAAGGTATTTTTACGGATTTGGTACTTCGTATTACCTTAACGTATATGTAAGATTTTAATGATGAACACAACAAAAAAAAGTATAAAATGAATTCAATTAATTTAAAAAAACTAATAAGCGTTTTGGTTTTGGCAGTTACATTTACTGCGTGTGTACAAGACGATGATTTTAAAACTCCTGTGTTGGCTATAGAGGAGCCAAATATTAATCCAAATTTAATCGTAGAGTTAGATGGTATACTAGGAGAAATAGCACAAGCCGATGGAGATCCTGTTAATTTTGAAGATTCTGATAAATTCGTAGCAGGATATGTAGTATCTACTGATAAGGCGGGTAACTTTTTTGAAGAATTAGTAATCCAGGACAGACCAGAAAACCCAACAGCAGGGATCAGAGTATTGATAGATGTAAATCCCTTATTTACAACTTATGAGTTTGGAAGAAAAGTATATATAAAATTAGAAGGATTGTCTGCCGGTATCGAAAATGGAGTTGCCACCTTAGGAGTGCTTTCTGGTGATGAGGTAGAACAGATCCCTTCCTTTTCTCAAGAAGAGATAATTTTAAGATCTGCAGAGGTTGCAACGATCACCCCTTTAGAAATTACTTTTGAGGATTTTTCTGACGAGTTAACCAATTTATTTGTGAAGATTAACAATGTTCAGTTCAATAGAAATGATGTTTTAGGAGAAGACACACTTACTTTTGCCGGAGAACCAAGTGATAATTTCGATGGAGAGAGAAATTTAGAAAGTTGCGATAGTGGAGCTACTGCTATTTTAAGCACCAGTACGTTTGCGGATTTTAAATCATTAGCGTTACCAGCACAGCAAGGAAGTTTTGAGGGGGTTTTAACTAAAAACTTTTTTGGAGACACGTTTAATCTGGTACTAAATGATGTAACCGGTTTAGTGTTTGATAATGAAAACCGTTGTGACCCTAATGTATTAGAATGTGACGGACCGAGCGGTGGATCGAATATTATATTTGAAGAAGATTTTACTGGTTTAAGTATTAGTGATTTAGAAAACTCAGGTTGGTTGAACGTAAATGTTACCGGAGGAGACTTGGATTATGTTATAGGAAGTTTTAGTGGTAATCAATACGCTCAGATTTCAGGGTTTAACTCTGACGAAAATCCATTCGAGGTTTGGTTAGTAACACCAGAGATAGATTTAACAGCCTCTACGGCAGAAGAATTGTCTTTTGATATTCAGGCTAATTTTGATAATGGAAATATTCTTACCGCTTTTATCACTAATAATTTTACTGGAGATATCACTACTACAGAGTGGTCTCAGTTAGACGCTACTATCCCTAACGGTAATCCTAGCGGATTTGGAAGTTTTGAATCTGTAGGACCTGTTAACATTTCTTGTATTGAGGGTAATGTTCGTATTGCTTTTCGTTATGCAGGAGCAGATCCGGGACCAACTACGAGATATCATATAGATAATATCGAGATTTCAGGAAATTAAGAATAATTTCTGGTCTTTTAATAAAACAGTAAAACTCCTTGAAAAAGATATTTCAAGGAGTTTTTTTTGGTTTTAGGGTAGTATGCTAATAGTCGAAAGTAACAGTGTAAGCACTGTTGTTTTTTGTTTTTACTCGCATTCTAAATTGATAACAAGGGTTTTTAGTATGTGAAAAACTCTGATTGTTCGAAATTGACTTCCATTCATTCTGTATGGTTGCCCAACTGCTGTTGCTGTATGCTTTATACTTTAGGCCATAATATACTCTTCTCCAGAAATTATGTCTGGCAATCTCAGCGATCTGAGCTTCCCCAACAGAGCTGTAGTGTGTGTAATATTGCCAGCTGGCTTTTGCTACATTGTTTTGAGGATGATCAAAATTGATAGCATATTTTGAGCTAGGATTGGCTTTTATAAGCTGTATTAATTCAAAAGCAATGTCATTTCCGGTTTCTTCAATTTCGCTTTCTTTTTCATCACTTAGATCCACAGATTTATCAGGCTGTGTTGCGTCAAGTTTATTATGACGCTCTAAACTTTGCTGTAACGTTTCATCCTGACTAATTTCCGTCAAGGTTAGATTAGCATTAGAGTAATTGATCAAGGCGTTTTTGTTGTTTGCATAAATTCTTACAATCCCTGTACTCCCTTCTTCAGAAGTAATACTTACATCTTTATAAAAATCATAAATATTCTTTAAAGAAAACTCAGATGTTATAGCTGATTCGTCTATAACGTCGTTAGATTCATCTTGGTCACAAGAAGCAAAGAACAATAAACCGATGATGGGTAATGCATAAAATAATTTTTTCATTTGTTTGGTTTTTTAGAATAATTAAATTGATGTTTAGTGTTTGGGTACTGATATACCCGCTTTTTCACAGAATCAAACAAGAGGATTACATATTCAGAAACTTTTTTGGCGCCAATTATGTTTCTAACCTAATAGATGGTTGATCATTGTAAACCTTATCATCATACAAGTGAAATAAAAACTATAAGTACTTCCTTATAGATTCTGAATCAAAAGTAGAATCAGGTTCGTAATTACCAAAGATGAATTTTCAACAAAGGGAAATTTCCGCTTATCAAAACACTGAATCACAAGCTTTTAGTGTTTTTGATAGGGTTGGATACCTATGTAAAAAGGGTTGAACAACCCATATCTACCCAAGCTAAAACCCTTTACAAAAAAGAGGTATTCGTTAGCTATTTTTATGAGGGAAGAACGTATTTGAGTAAAAAAGAAAACGCCTAATGTTGTTTAAGACATACATAGACAGGAAAATGGTCACTATACCCTCCTTTGTATTTTCCTCCAGCGTAAGTTCTAAAAGGATTTCCTTTGTATCTACCCTTATAAATCTTTAGAAAGCTATCATCAAAGATATTAGCTTCAGAAAAATTGTGAGTGGATTTTTCGTATTTATGAAAGTTATTACTAAAAATGATCTGGTCAAATAAGTTCCACTGACTTCTATAATTTAGTGTTCCGCGGTAGCGTGTATGTAATTTTTCCATAGGATTATAAAAATCATCCATCACCAAATGTTGTTTTACACTTTCCCTATTGGGATCATCGTTAAAATCACCCATAATGATAATTTTTGCCTCAGGATCGTGATCTGTAATCTGGTTGATAATTTCGCGGTTTCTATCAGCAGCAGCAATACGTTTATATGAGGTTAGCTCTGCACCGTCTCTGCGAGAAGGCCAGTGATTTACCAAAATGTGAATTTGTTCTTCGTGTAAAGTTCCTGTAACCCATAAGATATCGCGAGTAAAATCACGTTCGCCAAATTCATTATGAACCAAGACTTGTACACTTTCTGAATTTATGACAGTAAAGCTGTCTTTTTGATAGAGGAGACCTACATCGATTCCACGTTCGTCTGGTGATTCGTGATGTATAACACCATAGTTTTTATGGATTAAATGTTTGGTGCGTACCAAATCTTCTAAAACTGCTTTATTTTCTACTTCTGCAACTCCTAATATTACAGGAGCCTTTCCTGTTTTTGCGAATCCGATATTAGAAATCACAGTTCCTAGCTTGAATATCTTTTTATGATATCTTTTTTTGTTCCATCGCTTTTCCGAATCAGGTAAAAAGTCGTCATCCAATGTGTTGGGATCATCTTTGGTATCAAAAAGGTTTTCCAGATTATAAAAACCGATGGTATGCAGATTGGTATGTTTCTTTTTAAAATAAAGCTTTGAAGACATTCAATAAAAATTTGTTGTAAACATCTAATGTACAAATTCAAATGCATACAATATTGTACCTTTGTATATAATAAACGAAACGATATTTAAAATTATTAGTTGGAGTTTATGTTGCCTAGGGCAAAAGAGAGTTTTATAAGAATTGTACCATTAAAGTTTGAAGCAGGTATAGCATATGTTAGAAAAGGAAGAAACAGTATACGAAAAAGCAATTTTAATAGGAATTATCACTAAGAATCAGGATGAAGATAAACTGACCGAATTTTTGGATGAATTAGAGTTCCTAACCTATACAGCAGGGGGTGAAGTAGTAAAACGCTTTACCCAGAAAATGGAGGTGCCTAATTCTAAGACGTTTATTGGATCAGGTAAAATGGAAGAAGTGCTTGCTTATGTAGAACAGCATGATATAGGAACCGTAGTTTTTGATGACGAACTAACGCCTGCACAACAACGGAACATAGAACGAATTTTGAAGGCAAAAATCATTGATAGAACGAATCTGATTCTTGATATTTTTGCACAGAGAGCACAAACGAGTTATGCCCGAACTCAGGTAGAATTAGCTCAATATCAGTATCTATTACCACGATTAACGGGATTATGGACGCATTTAGAACGTCAGCGAGGAGGTATTGGTATGCGTGGTCCTGGGGAAACTGAGATCGAGACCGACCGACGGATTGTTAGAGATCGAATTTCTTTGTTAAAGAAAAAACTACTTACCATTGATAAACAAATGGCAACGCAACGAGGCAATCGCGGTCAATTAGTACGAGTTGCTTTAGTTGGATATACAAACGTTGGTAAATCTACATTGATGAACGTAATTGCTAAAAGTGACGTATTTGCGGAGAATAAACTGTTTGCTACTTTGGATACTACGGTAAGAAAAGTGGTTATCGGCAATCTTCCGTTTTTACTTAGTGATACTGTTGGATTTATAAGAAAGTTACCCACACAGTTAGTAGAAAGTTTTAAAAGCACCTTAGATGAGGTGAGAGAGGCAGATTTACTGCTTCATGTAGTAGATATATCACATCCTCAATTTGAGGATCATATTGAGTCTGTAAATAAAATTTTAGACGAAATAGATAGTGCAGATAAGCCCGCAATTATGGTTTTTAATAAAATTGATGCATATCAACACGAAACTATTGATGAAGATGATCTAACTACAGAAAGAACCAAAGCACACTATACACTTGAGGAGTGGAAACAAACCTGGATGAGTAAAATAGGAAACAACGCCTTGTTTATCTCTGCAATGAATAAAGAGAATATGGATACTTTTAGAAAAAGAGTATATCAAGAAGTAAGAGACATACACGTAACCCGTTTTCCTTATAATAACTTTTTATATCCGGAGTTTGTAGAGGAGTAGAGGTCGTTAAAACTCATAATTAAGTCCCATTCCGATGACTTCACGTATCTGAAATCCACTGGTGGCATTATCGTCATAGATTGCCTGAAATGCGAAATTTCCGGAAATATACTTGTTTACTACAAGATTCAGGTTTAGCGTATAATCAATATCTACATTATAAGGATCCTCAATATAATTAGTATATAAATTGAGGATATTTTCCATAGTGATATTTTTGATGATCTCAAATTTTGCATAAGCTGCTAAAGATCCACCAAATTCAAATCTGGAATTCTCACCGGCATCTACCCCAAAATAATCCCCATCTTCGTAATCAGGAACCGATGTAAATTTATCATTTACAAAAATCATTCTGGAAGTAACCGGTGCTATGTTGATGTTAAAGTCATCGCTTTTTTTCCAAAGTAATCCAGGCCCTATTTGTATAAAGGCTGGAGAAAAGAAATGAGTTTCTTCTGTTCGAATGGTTTCATCGGTATCCGGATCTTTACTAAAACTATATCCTGTGGCAAATTGAGATCTAAAATTAACAAATAACGAATAGTTCCAGAAGCCTTCTCCAATTCGCTGTCCCAATCGCGAATTAAATTCTAATCTATCATTGGTTTTGCGGGCAAAGTTTTCTCCTTTTAAAAATGTAATTCCATAATCAGCAAGAATTCTATTATCCCAGGTCAGACTGTTTTTTTTATAGTTGAACTCATAATTAAGAGCAATGTTACTGGCTATATTAGAAGTTCCTCCTCCTTGCCAGTCATTATTAAAAGCTGATTGATTAAAGAAAAAAGCAAACTTACCGATAGATTTCCATCCGATATGAGGTTTTTTGACGGGTTTCGGACTTCGCTTTTTCAAAAGACTTTTTAAAACGATCACATTGAGTTCTCTGGGGGTGTACTGAAGTAAACTATCTAATGATCGGGTTAATCGAACCTGAATAGAGTCTAATTGTTTGACTTCTTTCTTTTCTTGGCCGGTAATCTTTGGCATAGCAATGAATAAAAAAAGAAATAAAACAATCTTTCGCATAATATAAACAATGGATTTTCGCACAAATATACTTTATGAGAACAGCTTATTCAAATACGGCTACATTGAGCCAAAATGGTATTAAATGAAGAGTGATTGTTTTAATAAAAAGAACTTAAATTTTTTAAAAATAGTATATCATATTTATAAAATTATATCAGTAAAAAGAAGATGTATATAAAATTAGTCAATGTAAAAGATACAGATATCGTGGTTTAATGAAGCTAAGAAAATTAATAATCGTTAAACATTTAGAAAAAGCAAGGTTGCATTTATGAGATGATCAGCACTTATCCAAAGCAAAAAACCATTTTAATAAAGCTTATGTAGTAAAGCAATTTGATCAAAGAATTGGTTTATTAAAGTATATTGAAAGTAGTGATGCAATAGAAATACTTCAGTTTCAGATACTGCCCAATTATCAAGGGAAAGGATTGGGCACTTATCTTTTAAATCATCTTAACAATTATCCACAACTCTGAATAAAAAATTGATTCTTAAGGTACTAAAAGAAAACTTGGTCAGGTATTTATACGAGAAAACAGGTTTTAAAACTGTTAAAGAGGATGAACGGGAATTCTATATGGAATTAAGAAATAATATAAAAAGAGTATTCAGAAACCTGAATACTCTTTTTATAATTGATGTTATGTTTTCTTATTAGAAAGCGTAGCTCAATCCAAGATTCCAGAACGATTGTAATTCATTATCCGTATTTTCCAAAGTTGGGGTAGGTACAATTGCAGGATCCTGTGCTAATAAAAAATTAAATGCCTCTTGCTTATTACTTCTTAGACCAAAATCAAAACCTACACCAATGGCTTTCCATAAAGTATAAGAAAAAGAATTGGTCCAGGTCCAGTTAGAATAATCAGTGTCTTCATAACTTACAAAAGCAGATAGATTTGTCTTAAAATTGATAGCTCCAATTTTACGCGTATAATCTGCTACAATTTTTGCACCTAATGAAGACTCATATTCCGCAGCTCCTTCACTAAAAACAAAGTTATAGTTGAGAGGGTGTACCACTACGATCAAGTTATTAATTGGTGTCCAAGTCATACCCACACCAAGATCTAAATACCCTGGATCATTAAAATTGTTTAATAGCGTAGTTCTATATTCCCCTAAGGTTGAAACCGCTAATGTCTTAGTTAATTTATACCCAAATAAGGAAGAAATATTGAAAACATCTGTTGACTCTCTGAAACTGTCATCGTCATTAGGATCATCGCGATCGTCTAATTTTACCCAGGCAAGATTAATATTAGCACTATTTCTCCAAAAGTATTTATCCTCTAATAAGTTGGCATATCCATTTACTGTAATACCAATAGTTCCGGCATCGTTATTTGGAATCCCTTGAGCGAACCAATTATTAAATCCAGAAAGGCTTCCTCCGATAGTACCAAAAGCACCAATTTTCCATCCGGGTAAAGCATCTATCTGTGATTGAATTGCGTTTGCTCTTCCTTGTATTGCAGCAATTGAATCTTTTTTTGCAGCTAACGTAGCTTTTAATTCTTCCTCTGTTTGCGCAAGCCCAATTTGAATGCCTGCTAACATGAAAACAAAAATGAATGCGATTTTTTTCATAATTAATAGTTTTAAGTAGTTTATTTTTACATCTAACAAGCCTCTAAAAAGAAAGTTGCTGTAAAAACAAGTTCAAGATTTATGTAAAATTTTGCGTTGGCAAATATAATTGAAGTAACGTTTTTCAATTTAAATCAAACTAATTACATATTAGATTTTCGACAAAAAACAGCTTTATAGGATAAAATGAGCTATTTTCTCTTAAATAGAGGAACTGAAGAGCATGCTTCTCCGTACATGATGCTTTTGGCAATAGGCTGTAATTTTTGGATTAGTTCTACATAGGCACTTTCAGGAACCGGTTTGTTAGAGCACCCTTTAATAATCAAAAGTTTATCCTGGTAGTCAGAAACATCGAGTTTATTAATAATTTGCGCGTATAGAATTGTCTCTAAGTCTTCCAAAGAACCAACCGCTACTTTTTTTGCAAAAGGGATGAGTGCACTGGTGAGTAGTAAATAGGCCCAACCAGGTATAATTGCATCCGAGGAGCAGCTTAAAGCAACAAATTTGTCCTGATACAGACTCCAATCGTGGTCAGAAACGTGTTTTCTAAAGTCTTTTTCACGCAGTATAAAGCCTTCATAAAGCCAATCTTTTATATCAAACAACACGCGCTCTCCTTTAGGATAGTAGTCTTCCAGATCAAAGGTGATCAGGTTTTTGTTATTAGCAACTCTATTAATAATTTCTTCTTCCATAAGTACCAAGAAGGTTTTGTAATTAAAGCATTCCTAGTTCTAGTTTAGCTTCTTCACTCATCAAATCCTGTGTCCAGGTCGGCTCAAAGGTAAGCTCCAACTCTACATCATTTACGGCATCCAGAGATTTTACTTTTTCTCTCACCTCTTCAGGTAAAGATTCTGCAACCGGACAATTAGGGGATGTAAGGGTCATCAGGATCTTTACATCATAATCCTCATTTACAAAAACATCATATATCAACCCAAGTTCGTATATATCAACTGGAATTTCTGGATCATAAATTGTTTTTAATACTCTTACAATTTTTTCTCCAAGTTCTGTAGTGTCTATGTTAGTCTCGCTCATAGTATATTTTTGGTCGACTTCGACAGGCTCAGCCTGACATTGAACGACAAATTAATTTAGTTGTGTTTGGTATGCGATGGCATACATTTTTAATTGTTTGATCATACTCACCAATCCATTGGCTCTGGTTGGAGATAAATGTTCTTTTAGACCAATTTCATCAATAAAATCGGTGTTCGCTTCTATAATATCTTTTGGGTGTTGTCCAGAAAATACTCTGATAAGGATAGCAATAATACCTTTTGTAATAATAGCATCACTATCTGCGGTAAATTCAATTTTATCATCTTTCATTTCTGCATGCACCCATACCTTGCTTTGACAACCTTTGATAATGTTCTCATCAATCTTATATTTCTCATCAATTAAAGGAAGCGATTTACCGAGATCAATCATGTATTCATAGCGCTGCATCCAATCATCAAACATGCTGAATTCATCAACAATCTCTTCCTGTAGTTCCTGTATAGACATATGCTTACAATTTTTGACAAAAATACAACATGAATCTTTGCTATTCAATACTTTCTGTTAATGATAAGATAGTATTAACTAATGGTTTTAATTCTTGAGGAGGATTACCGTCGTCAAAACTAGTGGAAGTATATGTTTCTTTAGTAGTGGTGATTTTTAGCTGCGCATGTGCCGCACCATCAAAGGTACGCTTGTCACTCGGTGCTTTTAGATCTGAAATTTTTTCTAATTCTAATTTTTTTAGAGACGAAATAATTTCACTCCAACCCTTTTTTGAACAAGGTTTAGAAACAGACTCTTGTTTACTCCTGTCTTTGAATTTAGTAATCGAATCATTAGTAATCTTAACAGCAAAAAAATAACCTCTGGATATAGCGTCGTATTCAACAAGTAAGATGTTTTCCTGATTAGCAAAAGTGTTTTGGGCAATCACTTGGGTTTCTTTACAAGATCCTAAAAAGACAACAAGCGAAATAGAAAAAAGAATTCTTTGCATAGTTTCGAGGCTTTTAGCTCAACATCATTTTAGCTTTTTTTATTGCTTCGACCAGAATATCAATCTCCTCTTTGGTATTATAAAATGAAAAAGAGGCACGAATTGTTCCCGGAATTTTATAAAAATCCATAATAGGTTGTGCACAATGGTGACCGGTACGAACAGCTACACCTAATTTATCTACGATCGAACCAACATCATAAGGATGAATACCTTTTAAGTTAAAAGATATCACAGAAGTTTTGTTTTTAGAAGTTCCGTAGATTTTCAAACCCTCGATTTCTAAAAGTTTTTGAGTTCCGTAGTCCAGCAATTCTTTTTCATATTGAGCGATATTATCAAAACCAATACTATTCATATAGTCTAAAGCTACTCCAAAGGCAATACCACCACAAATATTGGGTGTTCCGGCTTCAAATTTATGAGGAAGACCGGCGTAGGTAGTTTTTTCGAATGTTACCTGGTCTATCATTTCTCCACCGCCCTGATACGGAGGTAATTTATTCAACCATTCCTCTTTTCCGTATAATA
The DNA here is from genome assembly GCF_042434905.1 of Aquimarina besae. Lineage (NCBI taxonomy): Bacteria > Pseudomonadati > Bacteroidota > Flavobacteriia > Flavobacteriales > Flavobacteriaceae > Aquimarina > Aquimarina besae. The sequence goes on along the minus strand of NZ_CP170199.1, from coordinate 813,045 downwards.
AGCCAACCCCGGTAGGTCCACAAAGTTTGTGTGCAGAAGCTACATAAAAGTCTACATCAAGATCCTGAACATTGGGTTTTATATGCGGACACGATTGTGCTCCGTCAATTAAAACAGCGGCTCCTATCTGATGTGCTTTTTGTATGATTTCTTCAATTGGGTTAATCGTTCCTAATGCATTCGAGATATGATTGGTAAAGACCAATTTTGTTTTATCAGAAAGTAGTTGATCATAGACATCCATTAAGAGTTCTCCTTCTTCATTCATCGGAATCACTTTAAGAATTGCACCTGTTCTTTCACAAAGCATTTGCCAGGGAACGATGTTGGAGTGGTGTTCTAAAGCAGAAACGATTATTTCATCTCCTTTAGCCAATAAATTAGTGAAACCTGTAGCTACAATGTTGATACTGTGTGTTGTTCCCGAAGTTAATATGATCTCGTGTGAGTGTTTAGCATTAAAATGTTGCTGTATTTTTTTACGAGCAATTTCATAGGCATCTGTAGCTTCTTGTGATAGGGTATGCACACCACGATGAATATTGGCATTATAATTACTATAGTAATCCACAATAGCATCAATTACAACTTGTGGAGTCTGTGAAGTGGCAGCATTATCAAAATACACTAAAGGTTTTCCGTTTACTTTTCTCTTAAGAATTGGAAAATCTTCTCGTATTTTCTGTACATCTAGCATATCAATTTCTTTCTGCAAAAATAGGAACTATTTCTAAGTGATATTGTTTATTTTTAAAAGGATTTAACTCTTTAGACAATGAAGCGATTTAAAAAGATTTTAGGGTATGGATTCATAGGAATTATAGGGCTAATATTGGTATCCGCGTTTTGGAATTATCCAAAGCTTACAATAGTATCGGGATATTCTGCCAAGAACATGGCTTCTTCTGTTTTTATTGCAAATCGTACGGCAAAATTTACGGATGCACACGACAATAATTTTGCTCCGGTTCATTTGGCGGAGGATGAGGTCAATATGAACGAAAAATCTGCTGTTGCTTCCGTTTTTGGACTTAACGAACGAAAAGCACTGTATAGAGAAGGTCTAGGGAGTGTATTGATTAATGATGAATTTGATGAAAAAGCATCGTATCTAAAACCAAACCGAAATAAGACTAAAAAAAATCTGCCTTTTCCGTATGGAGATCTTCCTCAAAAAGACACAGTTTTTGAAAACGTTTATTATCAAAAAATAAAAACTACAGTTTCTTCGATTTTTGATGGGGAAGGAGAAAGTATACAAAAAACGCGAGCGGTATTGGTCATTTATAAAGATCAGATAATAGCAGAAAAATATGCGGATGGTTTAGACCAGAATTCTATTCTGTTAGGATGGTCTATGACTAAAAGTATATTGGCAACAAGCTATGGAGTGCTGCAGAAACAAGGAAAAATCAATGTTAATCAAAGAGCTCCAATTGAAGAATGGCAGCGGGACGAAAGAAGAGAGATTACCATAAATAACTTATTGCAGATGAATTGTGGATTGGCTTGGGATGAAGATTATGGATCGATCTCTGATGCAACGTCAATGTTATATTTAGATGAAGATATGACCAAAGCGCAGATACATAAGGAAGCAATTTATAAACCGAATGAATATTGGTACTACTCATCTGGTGTTTCTAATCTGTTATCTGGAATTCTGAGAAAACAGTTTGATAGTTATCAGGAGTATCTTGATTTTCCGTATCGAGAGTTTATTGATAAAATCGGGATGCATTCTATGCTTATAGAAACCGATATGGCTGGTAATTATGTAGGTTCTTCTTATGCCTGGGGAACGGTTAGAGATTGGGCAAAATTTGGATTGTTGTATTTGCATAAAGGTAATTGGAATGGAGAGCAAATTTTCAATGCTGATTGGGTGGACTATGTAATTACACCAAGCCCAACATCAGAAGGCGATTATGGTGGTCATTTTTGGCTCAATGCGGGAGGTTTTTATCCCGATGCTCCCAGAGATATGTATTCTGCCAATGGTTTCCAAGGGCAACGAGTGTTTATCATCCCATCAAAAGATTTGGTCGTTGTCCGTTTTGGACTGATAGGAGATGCCGGTGTGGATTTTAATACATTTTTAAAAGATTTAGTTAATGCGATACAGTAAGTAATAGACCTCACAGGTTTCTAAAACCTGTGAGGTCTGGAAGTTCAATTACCTTCCAAAATAGTCATAATAACGTTCTGCGTGTTGCTCGTAACGTTTAATCAAATCGATATTTTTCTTTTCGAGATCGGTTAATTGATTTCTAATATCTGTAGAAACCGGAATGTACCAATCAATGTGACTGTCAAAAAAATAACGCATTCTTCGATTTTTAAAAGAGTATCCATGCCTGGCATAAATTGAATTTCGAATAATTTCTAAATCTCCTTTGTGTAGGTTTTCTAGGTCTTCATTAGTTAATTTTGTGTTTGAAGCATTGATTTTTAATGCTTCAATAGTTGCGTATTCGCTTTCTGGGCCATCATTATTTGAATCAAAAACACCATTATATAATTCTGCGAAAACATCCCCCATATAATAACCATCCTCTTCATCATCATTAAACTTTATAAGGTCTTGATCGGGTTTGTATAAAAACTTATTTTTTAAAAGTTCATATTTTCTTTCTGACACAGCTAATTTAGTATCGTTTGCAACCCAAATCCCTTTGATAAATTTTAACGTAGGATTGAATTTAAATTCAAAAACGCCATCATATTTATCATCACCAGGTTCAACAACTTTTGCTTTATAAGTTGTGGTGTCAATAACACCTTGAAAAGGACGGGCGTTACCCGCTACTACCGAATGACCAAAAATGGAATCTTTCGTAATATGATTGATTGATATATTTATTTTGTTACTGTATGAAGGTTTTTTTTCAGGATCATATTTTACTGCCTTAAATTCTCCAACATAAAACCCTAATAGGTTTTGATGATCGGAGGCTTCTTTAAAAAACCGTGGTGTGAAAGGAACCATCACATTTTCTAGAATTGTATTTTTATGGGAATACTCTTCGATTATTTTTTCATCTTGTTTTTCAGGTTTAGGAGTACTTGCTTCTGTTTTAGACTCTATTATAGTAGGGTTTTGATTTTCTGTTTTTTGAATTTTCTGTTTGCAAGAAGACATAAAAGCTAATAACAATAAGAAGATGATATTTTTCATGAATGGTTTTTATTATTTAGGTATTTAAAGATAATAACTTCAGCAATAATAAGATTTAATACCCAACCTAGCCATGCTACAATTTGATATACATCCATAGGTCTTGGCTGAAAAACCAGAACAATTAGGTATTTCCATAAGCGTAAAGTTATAGCAGATAACGTTAAAGCAAAACTTCTGATCATAAAAATTTGATGTTTTTGATAGTCTTTTTGTTTAATTGCTAAAAACGCTTTTAAAGTAAACCAAAACCAACCAATAGCTAATAAACAAAAGGCAAGCTGAGACCAGAAACCACCATTGGCATAATATCCAATAACCAGTCCCGATGGTGCAGCAAGCAGTAGCACGGATACTAAATACATCCAGCCAACAATTTTATGAACTTTGGCGTACTTTGTTCTTACCTTTTTAGAAAATTGTGTAAATCCTGCAAATAAGGAAAAAACAGAGAATGTTACGTGAACATAAAAGGCAATTTTATAATGTGTAAAATGAATATACTGTTGCTTGATTCTTAAAAATGCCACATCAAAGTCAATAGGAAAGTATTGAAGTGTAATCTGAAACATCAATATACAAAAGAAGGTATACAGTATCAGGAGCACTATTTGATATATGGTAACTTTCTGCATAAAAATAAAAAAACCTCAACAAATATATGAAGAGGTTTAGTATATGTTACGATTATTTGTTTCTACAAATCAAATCCAATGTTTACACCAAGCTTGTTGGCAATTAACTTGTTGATTCGTTGTTTTAGCTGAGGTATTTTTACACTTTCCAATACGTTATTCGCAAAAGCATACATTAATAAGGCTCTTGCTTCTTTTTCTCCAATTCCTCTGGATCTCATATAGAACAAAGCTTGTTCGTCTAACTGACCGATGGTACAGCCGTGAGAACACTTTACATCGTCTGCAAAAATTTCTAACTGAGGTTTAGAGTTAATTGTTGCTTTGTCACTTAATAGGATATTGTTATTAGATTGAAAAGCATTGGTTTTTTGTGCTTCTTTATTAACAATAATTTTACCATTAAATACACCGGTAGCTCTTTCGTCAAAAATACCTTTGTAGTCTTGGTGACTTTCGCAATTAGGTTCTGTATGATGAACCAACGTATTATGATCCACGTGTTGTTTGCCTTCTATAATGGTAACACCATTTAATATGGAGTCAATACCTTCACCTTTTTGATAAAAATTTAAGTTGTTTCTGGTAAGGTTTCCTCCAAAAGCAAAAGTATGCACAGAAGCCACACTTTGAGCCTGTTGTTGTATAAAGGTATTATCGATCAGGGAAGCCACCTCGTTATCATTCTGAATTTTGTAATAATCTACAAACGCACGTTTATCAGTAAAAATTTCTGTTACTGAGTTGGTTAACACCGGATTTTCTGTCAAACTTTGATGACGCTCAATGATCTGTACGTGTGCATTTTTTTCTACCACAATAAGATTTCGAGGTTGTAAAAGTTGTATAGATTCTTTTCCTGTAGAAAAGTGGATAATCTGTATTGGCTTATCTGCTACTTTATTTTTAGGAATATAAATATAAGCGCCTTCTTTGGAGAAAGCAGTATTTAATGAAGTCAATCCGTCCTGCTTAGCGATTTTGTTAAAATATTTATCTATAACCGTCTTATACTTAGGACTATTTAAAGCAGAAGACATCAAACACACATCAATTTTGTCGTGAGTGGTTTCTGATAAATGCGAAGAATATTTGCCGTCAATAAATACAATTTTATAGGTGTCTAAATCGTGTATAAAGTACTTTTTAACATCTTTGAACTCCAGGGCATTTTCTTCTTTAGGGAAAATACTGTAATCGTGTTTTAGTACTGCATTTAGTGAAGTATATTTCCAGGCTTCTTCTTTTTTAGAAGGAAACCCCTTCTCTTCAAAGACTTTTATTGCTTGACTTCTGATATCATGAACAGGAGCGTCTACATCTACTGTATTTTCAAAAGCAAGAAAAGAAGACACTAATTTTTCTTTTAGCTCCATAACTATGCGTTTATCTCTTCTTTAATCCAATCGTATCCTTTTTCTTCCAATTCTAAAGCGAGTTCTTTTGTGCCGGATTTTACAATTTTGCCATCATATAATACATGTACATAATCTGGTACGATGTAATCCAGTAATCTTTGGTAATGTGTTATTACGATAATAGCATTTTCGCTACTTTTCAGTTTATTCACTCCGTTTGCCACGATCCTCAATGCATCAATATCTAAACCTGAGTCGGTTTCATCTAGAATGGCTAATTTTGGTTCCATCATGGCCATCTGGAATATTTCGTTACGTTTTTTCTCTCCTCCAGAAAATCCTTGGTTAAGAGAACGAGACAAGAATTTACGATCGATATCTAATAATTCAGATTTTTCACGGATCTTTTTCAACATATCTTTTGCCGGCATCTCTTCAAGACCTTGCGCTTTTCTGGTTTCATTGATGGCGGTTTTCATAAAATTGGTAACAGTAACACCAGGAATTTCGACTGGATATTGAAACGAAAGAAAAACTCCTTTATGAGCACGTTCTTCTGCTGCTAATTCTTCAATATCTTCGCCATTTAACAGGATGTTACCCTCAGTTACTTCATATTCTTCTTTTCCTGCAACAATGCTGGCCAAAGTACTTTTTCCTGCACCATTAGGACCCATTATTGCGTGAACTTCTCCTGCTTTTACGTGTAGGTTAAGACCTTTTAAAATTTCTTTGTCTTCAACACTAGCGTGTAAATCCTTAATTTCTAACATCTTGTAGTTTTATATCTTTGTAAATAAAATTTTAGTGATTATGCCCTTCATGTCCGGCATCACCAGCTTCTTGTAGTGTGTCGGATGATTTTATTTTTGTTGGTAATGCTTCGGTTGGTTCACTTACACCAACAATTTCTTTTATTTCTACAACCTGTGGCCAGCCATCTTCTGTATTATCCTTAATGATACCATTAATAACTACGGGTACCATATCGTATTCTTCTCGTTGTAGTGGTTTTATTTTTTGAGCTAATTTTTGAGCCATGTCATCTACGACAACTCCGTAGATAAAATCTTTACCCTTAAGCACGCCGGCATTATCAATCAAAATATATTCTCCACGAATCAGTGTTGAATCAGTATTAGATGATTCTTTTTTTTCATTTTTACAGGAAAAAATTAATAGGCTTACGATGATAAGAAGAGCTGATTTTTTCATTTATGCGAATTTGTTGGTTATACACTTTATCCTACAGAACCTTCTAGAGAAATTTCTAAAAGTTTTTGAGCTTCTACCGCAAATTCCATCGGAAGTTTGTTCAACACCTCTTTACTAAAACCATTAACAATCAATGCAATTGCTTTTTCGGTATCAATACCTCTTTGGTTACAATAAAATATTTGATCTTCTCCAATTTTACTGGTAGTTGCTTCGTGTTCTATTTGAGCAGTTTTATTTTTTGCTTCAATATAAGGAAACGTATGAGCGCCACATTCATTGCCCATTAACAAAGAATCACATTGTGAAAAATTACGAGCATTGGTAGCCCGACTATTAATTTGTACTAATCCTCTGTAGCTGTTTTGGGATTTTCCGGCAGAAATTCCTTTAGAAATAATAGTACTTTTGGTGTTTTTTCCTAAGTGAATCATTTTGGTACCTGTATCCGCTTGCTGAAAATTATTTGTGACTGCAATAGAGTAAAACTCACCAACAGAATTGTCTCCTTTAAGTATGCAGGATGGATATTTCCAGGTAACCGCAGAGCCTGTTTCGACCTGAGTCCAAGAAATTTTGGCATTTGCCTCACAAATTCCACGTTTTGTTACAAAATTATATACACCACCTTTTCCTTCGGCGTTACCGGGATACCAGTTTTGTACGGTTGAATATTTAATTTCTGCTTGATCCAATGCTATTAATTCTACGACTGCAGCGTGCAATTGATTTTCATCTCGAGAAGGAGCTGTACACCCTTCCAAATAACTTACATAACTACCTTCGTCGGCAATGACCAGTGTTCTCTCAAACTGACCTGTACCTGCTTGGTTAATTCTAAAATAGGTAGATAGCTCCATAGGGCATTTAACTCCTTTTGGAATATAACAAAAGGAACCATCACTAAATACTGCCGAGTTTAAGGCCGCGTAGAAATTATCTTTTTGTGGTACCACAGATCCTATATGTTTTCTTACCAGCTCTGGGTGCTCTTGGATAGCTTCAGAAATAGAACAGAAAATAATTCCTTTTTCTGCTAGGGTATCTTTAAAAGTTGTTGCTACAGAAACAGAATCCATTACAATATCTACCGCAACACCTGCTAATTTTTTTTGTTCATCTAAAGAAATACCCAACCTTTTGAACGTATCCAATAATTCTGGATCTACTTCATCAAGACTGTCGTATTTTGGCTTTTTATTGGGAGCTGAATAATATGAGATATCTTGAAAATTAGGTTTTTCATAATTTACGTTAGCCCATTCCGGCTCTTCCATTTGTTCCCAAGCTCTGAATGCTTCTAATCTCCAGTTTGTCATCCATTCTGGCTCATTTTTCTTCTTAGAAATCGCACGAACAATATCTTCATTTAGACCCACAGGAAAGGTATCAGATTCTATATCTGTATAAAATCCATACTCGTATTCTTTGGTCTCTAATTCTTTTTTTAAGTCGTCTTCAGTATATGCCATCTTATGAAGTCCTACATATTTCTATAGGATCTTTTTTTAATTTTTAAAGGGAAAAACTCTCTCCGCAACCACAAGTTCTATTTGCGTTGGGATTATTAAAAACGAAACCGGTTCCATTTAATCCTCCGGAATATTCTAGGGTAGTGCCGATGAGGTATAAAAAGCTTTTCTTATCGACAATAATTTTTACACCATTGTCTTCAAAAACTTTATCTCCTTCTTCTTGGTTTTTATCAAATTTCAAGTCATAAGACAAACCTGAACAACCTCCGCTTTTTACACCCACGCGAATATAGTCTGATGAAGCGTCATATCCGTCGTCACTCATCAATTCTATGACTTTCTTTTTAGCTGTATCTGATACCTTAATCATACTATTATAAAATAGATTAATTCTAAATTGATTGCAAATATACTACATATGTAGGTTTTATTTACATAACCTAACATTTATCTAACATATATGAGTATAGGGATCATCTATCATAAATAAGGGAGAGGACTATAAAAATTCTGAAAAGCGATTATCATTTACGAAGTCATCATCTGTGAGCGTTTTAAGAAAAGAAATAATCTGTTGTTTTTCGTCTTCGGTCATCGGAATTCCTACCACATCACCATTAAAATTTTTGAAAATAGGATCCAAGGTTTCAGAATCAACCATACCACCACTATAATGATCTAAAACGTCTTTTAAAGTTTGTAATCTTCCATCGTGCATATAAGGAAAGGTAAGTTCAATGTTTCTTAGATTAGGCACTTTAAATTTATAGATGTCGGAAGCCAGACCAGTTACCCGGCTTCTACCGATGTCATTGTATTGTGGATCTATTGGCAATCCGTTATTTCGGTACGATTGATCGGTAAATAAAGTCCCCGCGTGACAAGAAGCACATTTTGATGTAAATAGTTCAAAACCAGCTGCCTCATCTGTTGTAAAAACGGAGCCTTCATTTCTTTCTATTTTATCATATTTAGAGTTTGATGAAATCATCATAATCGTAAATTGTGCTAATGCTTTGAGGATATTTTCGGAGTTGATCCTTTGATCTTCAAAAGCTTCAGCAAAGAGGGTTACATATTCCGGTTGTTCTTCGAGTTTTTTAATAATGTTTCCAAAAGACTCATTCATCTCCACTTCTGCAGTGATCGGTATAATCGGTTGTAAATCCAGGTGTATAGCAGCACCATCCCAGGTAAACTCGTTCATAAAAGCCAAATTATGCAGGGGTTGTGCATTTCTTGTTCCTAATGCTCCATCCACTCCGTGGCTTACAATATGAGTATGATGTGTAAAAGCAAAATCCTGAATATGACAGAACCCACAAGAGATAACACCATCTGAAGATAGCCGACCGTCATAGAATAGTTTTTTGCCTAATTCGAATCCTTTTTCTGTAGGTGGATTAAGGGATACGTTATAACTAGGCTCCGGAAAATTGGAAGGAACCGTAAATTCTAGTTTTTTATTTTGATCAATAGGTACATATTCGTCTTTCTCAGAGCTGCACGCAACTCCGAAAAGAATAAGTATGGTATACCCGATGTTTTTAATCATTTAATTAGGATTGTCGTTTATTATAAACATAGCACTTACGTTTTCTGCCAATATTGGTGCGTTTACAGGATCTACCTGAACATCGCTTTTTTGCTCCAAAGAGTACGTGCTGACGCTATCAAAAATTTTAGCTATATCTGCATCAATAGACAAGTCGGAAGAGGCTTGGTCCTCAAAACTTAGGCTGTTGGGCAGGTCTAATGTAATTTCTTTATAATTATCTAATGCTGTTCCGTGGCTTCCTATATGCAAAAGGAAATCTTCGGATGTACCACCTTGAGGAGTAAAAGAACCTTCAAATTTTAAAAATTTATATCCGGCAGACCAAGACCAAAGCATTCCATTTTCCTCGGCAGTAGGAATAAAATTAGCAACACCATTAAGAGGATAGTTAGATTGATCCACTCCAAATCCGAATTTAATTTTGTTATAAACACCGGTATCTATATTATTAAGTGTAATTCGTTTACTGGAGGGAATTTCTTCATTAATTAAAAAATAACTATCCTCAACCGGATAGATGAATTCTTCTCCATTTTCTTTGATCAGAACAATATTGCTAATGATATATTTTAGTTCTGTTATAGTATAAGACTCGTTACTTTGATTTGTATAAGAAGCAGTATTTAAACCAATCAGATCAGTGCCGACCTTATTTGTAAAATTTATTTCCAAGGTTCCAAATGTAGGGGCATCATCATTTTTACAAGATATTACCGCCATTAGAACAAATACTATGAACGTAAACTTTTTCATGTTTATTGATATTTTATGATGATAACGTCTTTACCACCTCGATTATTAGGAACATTTATGTCATTACTTTCAGAACTCCCGGCTATTACAATTTTTTTATCCCGAGTTTCTATGCATCCTACGCCAAACTCCTCGGCACTGCCACCTAGAGTAGATTTCCATTTCACACCACCAGTATTATCAATCATCACATTCCAGATGTCACTTTGACCTTGGTTTTCTGTGATATCCCCATTGTCACTTCTGGAGTTACCGGTAATGATAAAACCTCCGTCTTGTGTTTTGTGGATTCCCCTTCCGGTATCAAACTCGGTACCACCTAGCGATTTTTCCCATATGAGATTTCCATTTCCATCAATTTGAATCATCCAGAGATCTGCATTGCCTCTGGACTCTGAGATGTCTCCGTCATTACTTCTAGAATCCCCAATAATAGTATATTTTCCATCTCCTGATGTTGCAATGGCATATCCTACATCAATTTCAGAACCACCATAGGTTTCTTCCCAGACTAGGGTTCCTTCTGCATTTACTTTTACTACCCAAAAATCGTAACTTCCGTTACTGTTAGATACATCAAAATCATTACTTTCTGAGGATCCGATCATTAAAAAGCCGTCATCTTCGGTTTGTACAACATCATAGCTTCTGTCGTTATTGCTTCCGCCAAAATAACGCCTCCATTCTTTTTCACCTGTTGCGTTTAATTTAATTCCCCAAAATTCACCAACTCCGTGTTTCTGAGAAATGCTTTTATTGTCATTTCCTTCTCCATTGCTAGCGGAGACATCCAGAAATCCTGTGATAAAATATCCGCCATCGGTTGTTTGTACGATTGAAAAAGCACGATCTATACCTGAGAACCCGAATGATTTTTCCCATTGAATATCACCCGTAGCATTAATCTTAACGATCCAATAATCCTGAAGACCTTCATTTAAGCTAACATCTCCATCATTGCTTCGGCTATATCCAACGATAGCATAACCACCGTCATTTGTTTTAATTATTTTTTGGCCTCTGTCATCTCCGGTACCACCATATGTTTTGCTCCAAATGACACTTCCATCAGTGGATATTTTTAGCGCCCAATAATCACTATCTGTTGCAGTTTTATCTGCAATATCTCCATCTATGCTTTGTGTATAACCAAAAACAACATAACCTCCGTCTTCTGATTCCACAATAGATAACGCATCGTCTTCACCGCTGCCACCAAAGGTTTTAACCCAAGCTACTTCACCTTGAAAACCTTCTGTTGGTGTAGGATTGTCTGGTCCATCAGGTGTATCATCGCTGCTACATGCTATTAAGGATAGCAGCAAAAAAACGGCAATGAAAACCAGAAAGGAATGGGGTCTTTTATTCATATTCTTAATTAATAATTAGTTTTTTGGTTGAATCATTTATTCTTACCAGATAAATTCCCGGTGGATAATTAAGTGCTAATTTGATGCTTTGAGAATTGTCAAATTTTGTAATTTCTTTTATCTTTTTTCCTAAAACATTAAAGATCTGGATTTTTCTTAAATCCGATGTATTGATTCCATCAATTGTAATTTCAGACTTTGCCGGGTTTGGGTACATAGTGAACACCGATTTCTGTGTAAAGTCGTTTACGCTTAAGGTATTACTTTCTCTAACGAGCAAAAATCCTCTTTCGATATCGCTGATGACAATATTTCCACTGTTAAAATATGGATATACATTCCAGGCACCATTAAATCCTGCACTATCATTTGATGGATAACTATCAAAAGAACCAACTTCTGTTATATTTTTATTTGCAATATCCGAAATATCAACCACACGTAAACCAGCTCGGTAGTTAGCAAGATAAAACTTATTACCTTTAACATACCCATTGTGATCTATTGCCGGTGTTGGACCATTGTAGCTCATATGAAATTTTGGGTTATCTAAATCTTCGAAGTCAAAAATAATCGTTCGAGTATTGAAACCAACATTTCTTTCATCAGTCTCATCACCCAACAAAAAATAACGTTGATCTTCTGTGAACCAGCCTTGATGTGTATAACCTATGTTAGTATATCCAATTGTCGAAATAGTTACCGGATTATTTTTATCGGTTATATCGGCAATTACAACTTCAATTTCATTACTTCCAATCAATATTTCACGACCTGTATAATCGGTGTCTGGTCCATTATAGTTAACTACCTGAGCATCGTGACTATAAGCTTGCCCCCCATTAGATAAGAAACCACCGGCATCGACAGGGTTTTTAGGATCTCGTATATCAATAAATAATGGCCCTCCCCGATAGGTTCCGGACCTACTTGTCCCTACTGCATATGCGAACCCAGTATCTTCATTGATTACAATATTATGAGCATTGCCAAAACCTGTATATCTAGTATCGGCAGTAAAAATTTGCGGCGGATTGGTAACATTTCTTAATCTGGTTAAATCAAAGACCTGCATTCCGTGATTAGATGCTTCACTAACGATAAACGCATGATTTTGATATACTTTTACATCTCTCCAAGAACTATTGGTTGTTGCTGTTGGTAACTTCCCTAAATATAAAGGATTTAAGGGATCTGAAATATCGATAAAAGCAGTTCCGTTATTCAGACCGATAAGTGCATATTCATTTCCTGTAGATTCGTCTGTCCAGCCCCAGCTATCATTTCCTTCTCCAGCACTCATTGTTGTCAAGGAAATCTGAGACATAAGGTCGTAATTATCGCAAGGAAAAGAGCCGGCCATTCCATTATCACAGACGGTTTGAGAAGAAATGCTTAACGATAGGAACAGTAGGCTTAGTGTGAATAAATACTTCATTGGTTTAAGGTATTAAGAGTTTATAGGATGAGTATTGAGTTGTTTAAATATGATGGAGTTAATTGGAAGTACTTTCCTTTACCAAGAGAAAACCTGCATTGATATCACTTATGACAAGGTTTCCACTTTCGAAATATGGATACACATTCCAGGCTCCATCAAAAGAGGCTGCATTACTAGACGGGAATGTATCAAAATACCCTATTTCACTAATAGATTTTAACTCGATATCCGAAATATCAATAATTCTGATTCCGGCTCTATAATTAGCTAAATAGAATTTGTTTCCTTTTACATACCCATTGTGATCTATTGCCGGTGTTGGACCTGTATAGTCCATATGAAATTTTGGATTATCGAGATCTTCAAAATCTAGTATAATTGTTCGTGTATTAAAACCTACACGTGATTCATCCAATTCATCTCCTAACAAGAAAAATCTTTGATCTTCTGTAAACCATCCTTGATGCGTATATCCTACATTGGCGTAACTAAGGGTAGCGATTGTTTTGGGATCATTTTTATCAGTGATATCTGCAATCACGATTTCAATTTGATTGCTCCCTATCAATATTTCTCTTCCTGTGTAATCCGAATCCGGACCATTATAGGTAACAACCTGTGCATCGTGGCTGTAATCATCCCCTCCGTCAGAAACAAAACCTCCTGCTGCTACAGGGTTTATTGGATCTTGTATATTTATAAAATGAGGACCACCACCAAAAGTAGATGTGCCTACGGCATATGCAAATCCGGTGTTTTCGTTGATGACAATGTTATGCGCACTGCCAAAATCAGCGTATGTGGTTGTTGCAGTAAAAGTTTGTGGAGGGTTTGTTACGTTTCTTAAGCTGGTTAAGTCAAACACCTGCATACCGTGACCGGGTGCTTCACTAACGATAAACGCATGATTTTGATATACTTTGATATCACGCCAAGAACTGCTGGTTGTAGCGGTTGGTAATTTTCCTAAATAAATTGGGTTTTCAGGAGTAGAGATGTCAATAAAAGCAGTACCGTTATCAAGGCCCATGATTGCATATTCTTTACCATCAGTGGGATCCGTCCATCCCCAACTATCATTTCCTGAAGACGCACCCATTTCTGAAAGTGATATGGAAGCAATGAAATCAACACCACAACTTGTGTAAATTCCTCCTTCAACTTGTGTTGAACAAGCATTTGGGTTGTCATTGATATTTTCATCATCATTACTACAATTAAGAAAGAACAAAAGGCTAAAAATGCATGCGATACTACTCAGATTTTTCTTCATATTTTAAATACAGATTTTTATTAATGGGTTTCAGGGTATATATATAACAAGTAAACAAAGAAATACCCTACAGTTCTAAGGAACGAAAGATAACCAAAAGTACGCTTAACACATAGTAAGGGCGTAAAACTTGTTGGTTTTTTGATAAATGTCCATATAAAAGGTAACAAAATTCTTTAATGGACGAAGAAGTTAGTCTAGGAAATATTTTGTTACCCAAAGATGCAACTTATTACATTGTGGTTGCAAGAGATTGAAGACTGAGTGCAGGTGAGAATGGCAGTTATAAGCTGATGATAATTTCAGACACCCCGTTTTTAGAAGAAGAAATTATAAATGATTCTACCGTTGTGAATCATGAACTAAAATGTATTTAAAATAAACAAATGAATCCTAGATTTTTTAGGGATTTTTATACAATGAAATCAGCTTGTTCGCTACCTTTGCAATTATGATTGAAGATAAAAATACATCAAGAACATCCTTATCAGAACTAGGAGAATTTGGTCTTATAGACCACTTAAGTAAGAATTTTGAAATCAAACAGGAATCTACTATTCGAGGAATCGGTGACGATGCGGCGGTTTTGGATTTTAAAAATAAGAAATGTGTCCTAACCACAGATCTGTTGATTGAAGGAGTGCATTTTGATTTATCTTATGTTCCACTAAAGCATTTAGGTTACAAAGCGGTAATGGTAAACCTTTCTGATGTGTATGCAATGAATGCTACTGCAACTCAGATTACGGTATCTATTGCGGTATCTAACAGATTTCCTTTAGAAGCACTAGAAGAATTGTATCTAGGAATTCAAACAGCTGCCAAAATCTATGATATAGATGTGGTTGGTGGAGATACTACATCTTCTACAACCGGATTGATGATTAGTATTACTGCAGTTGGTCAAGCCGAAGAAGCAAATTTAGTATATCGTGATGGAGCCAAAGAAAATGATCTTTTGGTGGTTACAGGGGATTTGGGAGCCGCGTATTTAGGACTTCAAATATTAGAAAGAGAAAAGCAAGTATACAAAGCAAATCCCAATTCACAACCGGATCTGGACCAGTATTCCTATTTGATTGAGCGACAGTTAAAACCTGAAGCAAGAAAAGATATTCTTGAACTTCTTAAAGCTTTAGATGTAAAACCTACAAGCATGATAGATATCAGTGACGGATTATCTTCAGAGGTGATTCATTTATGTAAAAAATCAAAAGTAGGAGTAAATCTGTATGAAGAAAAGATACCTCTGGATCCTGCAGTTATTTCAACATGTGAGGAATTTAAGTTAAATAGTACAACTGTTGCTTTAAGCGGAGGGGAAGATTATGAGTTATTATTTACAATTAAGCAAGAAGATTTTCCGAAGATCAAAGCAAATCCTAATCTTACGGTAATTGGTCATATGACCGATGAGAAAAGTGGAATTGGATTAGTTACAAGGGCAAATGAAAAAATCGAACTAATTGCACAAGGCTGGAATCCAATAAAAGAATAATTTATGAGGCAGTCTGAAGGTTAATTTTACCTTTATTTCTTGCAATTTTTTTGGCGTGCACAGAAGCTAAAGCATCATTTATTTCTTTCAGTTTTGGTGTCATTACTTCTAATCTACCTCTGCTATTCGTTGTGGCCTGTTCGCCGCAATGTGAACACGTATATTCTTTAATGTGATGCGTAACCTGTTTAGAAGTAACATAATCATGACCGAATAAAGCACAGTATATTTTTGAAATAGAAAATGACGAATGTGGGGTATTTTTCTTCATCTTTGAGGGGGTTAAAAGTTCATTATCAATACAATAATAACATTTTTTTAGTTATTAACAATGATTTGTAAGAAAAATTTTTAGAAAAAATTCTAAAATCGCTTATAAATTATATATTATAGTGTTTTTGGCTGTTAAAAATGCATTTTATCGGATAATTAAGGTATTAACGCGGTCTGTTTTTATGATGAATATGATCCTGAACAAGACAAAAATAGCTTAGGATTTTGTTAAAAATTTTTGCAATGATTCTAGAAACTCTTCTCGATTTTCAATATAGGACATATGACCTCCATCAAAAGAAACCAAGCAGGTTTCACATAGCTTTGATTCTTCTATGTTTTGTTGATAGGATAGCACAGGATCTTTTTCTCCTGAAAGAATTATTTTAGGTTTTTTAAATTTTAACAATACTGAAGAACGATCTTTTCTAATTTTCATTCCCTCTAAGGCAGAGATGATCCCTTGTAACGGAGTTTTGGAAGCCTCATTTTTTATGGTTTCAATTTGATCTCTATATTTTGTTTGGTTTTCTTCAGCAAAAAGATTGGCTATTGCCATGCTTGTATATGCATTAGGGTTTTTTTTGACGATATCTATTGCTCTGCTTCGGTTTATCTTTCTTTCTTCATTATCCGGAAAAGAGGTAGAATTTAGCAAAACAAGTCTGGAAACCATTTCTGGACAGGCATCCAGATATGCTAATGCGACATATCCGCCCATAGAGTGACCGATAAAGGTAGCGTTATCAATTTTAATATGATCTAAAACAGCTTTAACAGCTTCTGCCATATCTTCCATACGGTGAATATAGCCTTTGCAATCTGTTTTTCCGTGCCCTAATAGGTCAACAGTAATGCAGGTATACGTATTGGTGAAATGAAGAATAATCTCATTCCACATGGTTGAATTTTCTAAAAAGCCATGTAAAAAAACTAAGGGCTCTCCTTTTCCGAATATGTTATAATGAATTTTTAGGCCTTTGTGCTTTAATGTCATTTTGAAATTTTATATTTCGACTTTTTTGATAAGATCAGTTTAATACCACTTGTTGTTTGAATTTACTTTTCCAATAATTTCAAATGGCAAACGGTATAAGTAATATAAACGTAACCAAATGCGATTTAATAAAGAAACTTTTATCACAGGATTTGCTTTGTTCTCTATGTTTTTTGGAGCAGGTAACTTGATTTTACCTCCTAATCTTGGCTTCAAAGCAGGCGATATGTGGTTATGGGTAGCTATCGGTTTTGTGATCTCAGCAGTGGTGCTTCCGCTACTTGGAATTTTTGCGCACGCACGACTACAAGGCACTATGCTGGATTTCGGAAAAAAGGTTTCGCCGGTATTTAGTCTAGTCTATTGTGTGATAGTATATGCGATTTCAATTACGTTACCATCACCAAGAACAGCTTCAGTTACTCACGAGATGGCGATACAACCTTTTTTTGGTACGGGGTCTTTGCTAACCAGTGGTATATATTTTGGTCTGGTATTATTTTTTGTACTGAATCGGTCAAAGATCCTAAATATTATAGGAAAGTTTCTTACCCCTATAATTTTTATGGTAATCCTAAGTATCATTTGCATTGGGGTTTTTGCGACACATCCTCCAATGAATAGTTCTGTTTTTGATACTCCCATTATTGATGGTTTGTTAGAGGGGTATCAAACATTTGATGCAATCGGAGCTGTGGTAGTTGGAGGTGTGATTATCATTTCGCTTCAATTAAAAGGGAAAAAAGATTTTGAAGAAAATAAAACACTTATACGTAATTCTGGAATTATTGCCGGGATAGGACTGTTTATAGTATATGCAGGGTTAATCTATACTGGAGCATTATATAATGCTGATTTTGAAAGAAGTATAAGCAGAACCGGATTATTATCCGGATTAAGTCTGAAAACTTTAGGAAACATCGGAAGCACTTTTTTAAGTGTACTAGTTTCTTTAGCGTGCTTTACCACTGCAGTCGGCATCGTGACCGGAACATCCGATTTTATAAAAGGTTTATTAAGAAATTCTCAACAAGCTTATGTGATTACGGCTGTTGTTGGTTGTGTTTTGGGCGTAGCAATGGGGCAATTAGATGTACACGATATCATTGTAGTGGCAGTACCTGCTTTGATGTTTATTTATCCAATTACGATTATATTGATCATACTTAATGTTTTACCAGAAAAATTTACTTCTTCATTCGTTTTTAGAACTGTTGTAATCATTACGGTATTATTTAGTTTTCCGGATTTTTTAGCATCTATTGGTTTTGGGAGTCAAGTAGAACCGATTTTAGCGCAGATTCCTTTAGGAAAACATAGTTTAGCGTGGGTACTTCCGGCTGTTTTTGGATTTATTTCTAGTAATATTTTTATTAAATTCTTTAAATCTAAATAGATTTTGATGTTTTTAAAGAGTAAAAATTGTATGGTATAACCTTTTTTTGCTAAATTCGCATTTTAACATTTTGTTAAGAGTGTTAAATTTTGGGATTTTATGAACAACGGGAAAACAACGCCAATGAAAAAACTATTACTAACAGCAATTACAGGGATTTTACTAATTTCCTGTACTAAGGACGATTATATTCCGATTACTTCTGATTTAGATGCAGAATTATTGGGTGTATTAGATGCATCATCTAATGGAGAAGGAGCAGCATTTTTTGTATTACCAGAAAGTGATGACTTTCTTAGTATTCCACAAGATCCGTTAAATCCAATTACGGCAGAAAAAGTTACTTTAGGAAAATTATTGTTACACGAGACAGCTACAGGTGGAAATCCAAAAATAGCTGAGATGAATAACACATATTCTTGTGCCTCTTGTCATCAGGCAGCAGCTGGTTTTGCTGCTGGAGTACGACAAGGAATTGGAGAGTGTGGTATTGGTTTTGGAATACGAGGAGAAGAAAGAATCGTAAACGCTTCAGTTCCTAGAGATTCTGTAGATGTACAACCTATAAAATCACCAACTATCTTAAACGTTGCCTACCAGGATGTGATGCTTTGGAACGGACAATTTGGAGGAACAGGAACCAATGCCGGAACAGAATCCAGTTGGACCAATATTCAGGAAAACTTTTTAGGATTTCAAGGAATAGAGGTGCAAGCTATTAAAGGACAAGGCGTACACAGATTACAAATAGATGCAGAGTTTGTGAATAGGTTTGGATATAAAGCACTGTTTGATGCTGCATTTCCTGATGTTGCAGAAAATGAGAGATATACAAAAAATAATGCGGCTTTGGCAATTGCGGCTTACGAGAGAACATTATTGGCCAATAGATCTCCTTGGCAGAATTGGTTAAAAGGAAATAACAATGCATTAAGCGATGTAGAGAAAAAAGGAGCGATTGCTTTCTTTGGAAAAGGAAAATGTTATGAATGTCATACAGGACCTGCATTAAATGATACTGGATTTTATGCTTTTGGCATGGGAGATTTTAATGACACTAATGATGCTATGCTGCTATCTGATGTCAATATGGAAAATGTCAAGAGAGGTAGAGGTGCCTTTACTAATAATCCAGCGGATAATTTTAAGTTTAAAACACCAACATTATATAACTTGGTAGATAGTGGTTTTTACGGTCACGGAGGAACATTTACTTCGGTAAAAGAGGTGATATCCTATAAAAATCAGGGAACTCCTCAAAACACGGAAGTACCAGTCGGAAATCTGGCGTCCCAATTCGGAACGATTAATCTAACAGAAGAAGAAATAGACAATATGACTTCTTTTATTGAGAAAAGTTTAAGGGATCCCGAATTAACAAGATATGTACCTGGGGCTATCAATTCCGGAAATTGTTTCCCAAATAACGACGATACATCCAGAGCGGATTTAGGATGTGATTAATGTAAGGTTGCGATCCACCACGTATTCCCATAAGGATCTTTAAAACCGGCGGCGCGAGCCCCATCATCCTCATTTATGGGTTGCATAAGTGATATGGCTCCTGCATCTAGCGCATCATAATAGGTTTGATCGGTATCTTTTACATATACATACATAGAGGTAGGTTGAGCTGGATACGTTTTGGAGGCTTCTGTTATCATTATAGTGGCGTCTCCTATCATTACCTCAGAGTGTTCAATTTTATAGGTAGTATCCACCTTACGGATCATTTCTTGTGCGTTGAATATTTTTCTTATAAAATCAATAAAATCCTCTGCGTTTTTGACAACCAAATAAGGCATTGCTTGTTGGTGGCCTGCTGTAATTTTCATTCGCTGCATTACAATTCTTTAACGTTTTGCTATGCAACGATAAAAAGATGATAAATATTCTATAAAATTTCTGAAAATGGTCATAAAAAAACCTGATACTTTTTAAAGTTATCAGGTTTTTTTATCACTTACGTATATGAAATTGGTCTATGACTGGTTCATTAATTCTTCTATTTCTTCTGCTTCAATAGGAATATTTGCCATAAGATTAAAGGGCGCTCCTTTTTCTTGTATGACTACATCATCTTCTAGTCTGATTCCAAATCCCTCATCGGGAATATAAATTCCTGGCTCTACAGTAAAGACCATATTGGCTTGTATCGGTTCTGTAAGGATACCATAATCGTGTGTATCCAACCCGATATGATGAGAGGTACCGTGCATAAAATACTTTTTATAAGCCGGCCAGTCGGGATCTTCATTTTGAATATCGGCTTTATCGATAAGTCCAAGCCCCAATAGTTCTGAGGTCATTATTTTGCCAACTTCTACGTGATACTCCGCCCAAAGGGTTCCAGGCACTAGCATTTTGGTTGCTTCATTTTTCACTCGTAAAACCGCATCATAAACTGCTCGTTGTCGATCGCTAAATCTACCGGATACCGGTATAGTCCTGCTTAAGTCGCTAGAGTAATTGGCATATTCTGCAGCAACATCCATTAGTATTAATTCTCCTTCTTTACATTGTTGATTATTTTCTACATAATGCAATACATTGGCATTAGCACCACTGGCAATAATAGGTGTATAAGCAAAACCTTTAGAGCGATTATTGATGAACTCGTGTAATAACTCTGCTTCAATATTATATTCCCAAACACCAGGTTTTACAAAACCAAGCAACCTTCTAAATCCTTTTTCGGTGATATTACAAGCAGTTTGCATCAGATCAATTTCTATTGGATCCTTTACAGAACGGAGTCTTTGTAATATAGGATTGCTTTTGGCTACAGAATGAGCAGGGTATTTGGCTTTCCACCACTTGGTAAAACGATCTTCTCTGGTTTCTGTTTCCACACGTGATCTATAGTGTTCATTGGTATTTACATAAACCGTATCACACTGCGTCATAATCTCAAAAAATATTTTCTCCAGATCTTGCAACCAGTACACTGTTTTGATTCCAGAAGTTTCGAAAGCTTTTTCTTTGGTCAACTTTTCGCCTTCCCAAATAGCAATTAATTCACTAGTTTCTTTTAAAAATAATATTTCACGATGTTTTTTATTAGGAGCATCAGGAAACAACACCAATATACTTTCTTCTTGATCTACACCACTTAGATAAAAAATATCTCTATGCTGCTCAAACGGCATCGTGCTATCAGCACTAATAGGGTAGATATCATTACTATTGAAAACCGCAATGCTACTAGGCTTCATTTTAGCCATAAAGTTTTTTCGATTCTTTATGAAAAGATTTTTATCTATCGGTTGATATTTCATGGATTCTCGGTATTAGATGTGAATTATAGGATTCCAAAAATACTAAAGCTAAAAGGATGTATTGTTAAACAATATCTAAAAATTTTGACACTATTTTAGCATTCTATACTTTCAGCCAACTAAATTTCCATCGTAATGAAAATATACATCTCAACTTTTCTATTAGTATTTATTAATATTTCGATTTTTTCACAACAATCGGCGACTTCTGCTGAAGAAGTTCAAAAAGCATTATTACAAAAAGCACAACTAGAAAAATCATCTTTGGTAAAGAATGTTCCTTTTAAGAATATCGGACCCTCGGTGATGAGCGGACGTGTAGTAGATGTGGATGTAAATCCTGAAAACTCTACAGAATTTTATGTAGGATATGCTTCAGGGGGGTTGTGGTACACCAATAATAATGGAACCACTTTTGAATCGATATTAGACAATGCTGAAACGATCAATGTAGGGGATATTGCGGTTGATTGGAAAAACGAAACGATTTGGGTGGGTACCGGAGAAAATAATTCATCTAGATCGTCCTATCCAGGAACGGGAATTTTAAAGTCTAAAGATAAGGGTAAAAGATGGCAAAATATTGGATTAATTGATTCACACCATATTGGACGTATCATTATGAACCCTAATAATCCAGATGAGGTTGTAGTAGGGGTTACGGGTCATTTGTATTCTAAAAACGAGGAGAGAGGTGTGTATAAAACCACTAATGGAGGAGCAACTTGGGAAAAGACATTATTTATCAACAATGAAACAGGAATTATCGATGTTGCCTTTTCACCTGGCAATTTTAATATTATGTATGCTGCCGCTTGGGATAAGGACCGTAAAGCCTGGAATTTTGAGGGGAATGGATCGGGATCAGGTATATATAAAAGCACCGATGCAGGAAATACCTGGTCAAAGATTTCATTAGAAGGGAGTGGTTTTCCAACAGGAAATGGAGTTGGTAGAATAGGATTGGCGGTTTTTGATGAAAATACTGTATACGCTGTTCACGATAGCCAATTTAGAAGAGAAGAAAGTAAAAAAACAGAAAAAGGTACTGGGCTTACAAAAGATGATTTTAAGACTATGTCTGTTGACACGTTTCTGAATCTAGAAGACAAAAAATTGAACCGATATTTAAAAACCAACGGGTTTCAGGAAAAATATCGTGCTGAGAATGTGAAGCAAATGGTTAGAAGTGGTTCTGTAAAACCTATCGATCTTGCCAAGTATTTAGAAAATGCAAATGCAGCACTTTTTGACACTCCGGTAATTGGTGCAGAAGTGTATCGAAGTGACGACGGAGGAAAGAGTTGGAAAAAAACACACAAAGAATATTTGGATGACATCTTTTACAGTTACGGATATTATTTTGCTCAGATACAGGTTAATCCTGCTAACAAAGACCATATTTACATATCTGGGGTGCCTATTCTTAAATCAAAAGACGGTGGAAAAACATATAAAAGTATTAGTGCAGAAAATGTGCATGCAGATCATCACGCGCTTTGGATCAATCCTAAAAACCCAAATCATTTGATAAATGGTAACGATGGTGGTGTGAATATTACTTATGATGATGGTGAAAACTGGATCAAAGCGAATCAACCAAGTGTAGGGCAGTTTTATGCTATCAATGTAGATCATGAGAAACCTTATAATGTGTATGGAGGATTACAAGACAATGGAGTGTGGGTTGGTTCTGTAAATGCTAAAGAAGATGTGTCTTGGCATCAAAGCGGTCATTATCCCTGGGAAAGTATCATGGGAGGTGATGGGATGCAAGTGCAGATTGATAATCGGGATAGTAATATTGTATATACCGGGTTTCAGTTTGGAAATTATTTTAGATTGGATCGATCAACCGATGAGCAGACGTATATTCAACCAAAACACGAATTAGGAGAATCTCCATACCGATTTAATTGGCAAACACCTATTTTGTTATCTCCACATAATCAGGATATTTTGTATCTAGGAGGTAATAAATTAATGCGATCTATGAACCAAGGTGATGAGTGGACTGCAATTTCTGGGGATCTTACTAACGGAGGTAAAAAAGGTAATGTGGCATACGGTACATTGACTTCAATTTCTGAGTCAGTTTTTCAGTTTGGATTAATATATACGGGGAGTGACGATGGCTTGGTATATGTTACCAAAAATGCCGGGGGAGACTGGAGAAAGATTTCCGACAGTTTTCCAAAAGATCTCTGGGTATCTAGAGTTATCGCATCTACACACAGAAAAGAAAGAGTATATGTGAGCCTCAACGGATATCGACAAGATGAATTTACTCCTTATATCTATATGAGTGATGATTATGGACAAACCTGGGTTAATATTGGAAAAGGGTTACCAATATCTGCAGTCAATGTAATCAAAGAAGATCCCAAAAATGAAAATGTATTATACGTAGGAACGGATAATGGTGCATATGTTTCGTTAGATAGAGGGAAAAGCTGGCAAGCATTCTCTAAGGGAATACCTAATGTTGCAGTGCACGATATTGTTGTTCAACCCGAAGCCAATGATTTGTTATTAGGAACTCACGGTAGAAGTATTTATATAACCAACATTAAGCCTATACAAGATTTAAATGAAAAAGTACTTGCTTCTGGGTTATATTTATATGCATTGGAACCTATAAAAGCTTCACCTCGTTGGGGAAATTCCTGGAGCAAATGGCTAGATGCCTATGAACCATCAACAGAAATTAAATATTATGCTAAAAACTCTGGAGAAATATCTGTAAAGATTGTCACAGAAAGTGGAAAAACGCTTCAGGAGTTTACTACAGATGCTGATAAAGGATTGAATTACACTCCATATGATCTTACCATTTCTGATAAAGGTAGGAAAGCATTGTTAAAAGAATTTCCGGATGAGGATATTACAGAAAAGAAAAATGGTAAATATTATCTTCCTGTTGGAACATACGAAGTGCTTATTTCTGATGGCAAATTAACCGAAAAAGTTCCTTTAGAAATAAAATAAAGCATAAATCAAAATTTATTGCGTTTAGGATTAATGTACCTTTATGTAGACACAATCAATCTTTTTGTGTTACTTTATATAAAGTTTATTAACCAACGTAATGAAAATCAACCCATACAATACGGTGATCTTTCTAGGATGCCTGACGCTTGTTGTCATCGCATTGTGGAAGCTCTTTGTGTATTGGAAAAAAGATAAAACGTATCGGTTTTTTTATGGTTTTTTAGCAACCTCTAATCTTGTAATCATACAAGTATTGCTAATGGATTTTGGGTTTCATAAAACCCACTCCTGGATACTAGCATTTTTTATTCCTTTTCAATTTTTGGCACCGGTTTATTTTACAGCGTTTATTTGCTATTACTTAAAAAAGGAAGCAATCTACGATAGCAATAGAAATTACTTATTCCTGCCATTTATAGGTTTTTTCGTGCTATATACCATACTCAAAATCAACGTATTTTTGGATTATGCCTGGATTTCTAAAGAAGTTTTTACCATAATTCACACTGAAGTTGATGAGAACTCTGCACTCACTTTTAATATTATTCTTAGTATTTGGAACCTGATGATCATTCATAAATATGAAAGCACCATAGGCAGATTATCTTTTAATCAGGTAAAGAAAAAGACACATTGGATCAAGACGATTGTTGCTGTTTTTATTACGTTTAATATCATTTGGTTATTAACTATTATACTGTTTTTTATCAGAGAAGATATCAGTGGACATTTCCCATACTATCCCTACTGGATCTTATACGTATTGTTTTACTTTACCTTTTTATATTTAGGTTCAAAACATCTTAATGAAGTGGCAGAAAGAAAAGAATCCGAGGGAGATGCTGTTCAAAAAGCTATTGAAAATTTCAGAATGTCCGGACTGAATCATATGTTTTCTGAAGAAGAGTTAGAGTTAATTCATTACGACAAACCATCTCAGATTACAGGCATACTCAGCTATTTTTCTACTTCTTTATTCGACAAAAATAAACTTGAAGATGTGTTATGGGATATTGTAGAGAATTGCATAGCATATTTACAATTAGAAGATTGTATTATATATATTGTAGACGATGTAAAAAATGTGCTTGTTCAGAAAGCGGCTTTTGGTAATAAAAACCTTGGCGAGCGAAGTATACTAAGTCCGATAGAAATTTCTATGGGAGAAGGTATTGTTGGACAGGTTGCCGAGTCTGGAGAATACGAATGTGTTTATGATGTTACGTATGATGAGCGATATGTTGTGGATGATATTAGTAGAAAATCAGAATTAGCGGTTCCGATAATGATTGATGATAAGGTGATCGGAGTATTAGATTCTGAACACTCACAAGAAGGTTTTTTTAATGAACATCATATCCTGTTGTTTCAACTCATTGCTAAACTGACGGCCAAAAAACTGGCACAGATTAATATCAAGAATACAACAAACATCACCAATGACAATTTGTATTTTAAAGAACTTCATTTTTTGATGAAAGAAGCAAAGATATACAGGGATTCTAGTTTGGGACTGGAAAGTATATCCAAAATGCTTAAAATCAGCAGTAATTATTTATCTCAAATGATTAATAAATTAAGCGGAACAAATTTTTCGGATTACGTAAATAGTTTTCGTGTTGAAGACGCCAAGTCTAAACTAAAAAACCCCGAATTTGCAAATTACACGGTATTAGCTATTGGTTTAGAGGCTGGCTTTAATTCTAAATCTACTTTTTATAGCGCTTTTAAAAAACACACAGGTATTTCACCCAAAGAATATAGGGAATCCACTTAAATACTGTCCGGATTCTTTGAAATTCAAATTTTTCGGACATTTTCATTACGGCCAATTTCTAGGTTTGTTGTATTAATTTTTAAATCGTAAAAAAATGAACACAATGACAAATTTAGTGAGGCTTATTACTGTAGTAGTTTTATCTACAGTTATATTTTCTTGCGAAGGAGAAGATGGAGCTATTGGACCACAAGGAGAACAGGGGGAACAAGGCCCGCAAGGCGAGCAAGGAGAACCCGGAACAGCTAACGTAATGTATTCTGATTGGATAGACTCAGGATTTGAGAACAACATTACTGATGGTTTCGATGCATTTAATATCGACGCTCCAGAAATCACACAAGAAATTCTGGATACAGGTACTATTCTAGTATATGCCAGGAGTACAACCAATACAGTTTATCAGGTACCGGTTACATTTTATGGATCTTTAAATGAAAGCTATTTCTTTAGAGTTATTAACCCTGGAACACTGAATATCGGTGTAGAAGGAATAGATAGCAATAATATTGGCGAACCTTTCTTAAATAATGTTTTCAGATACATTATCATTCCAGGAGGAGTGGCCTTGAATAATGCACGTTCGACTGAAGATTTGGCAAATATGGGTTACAAAGAAATAATGACACTCTTTAATATTTCAGAATAACCCCTGGCATATACTTTTTATTATTTAGGATTTGTAGTAGTGAACAAGCTTGCCTTGTTCACTACTTTACTTTAGAATCTAAAGATTATGAAAAATAATTAATACATTATTTATTAGTAGGAAAGGAATCAAAGTATAAGTTTTACAGTAAATTAGTGTTCATAAAAAGTTTTCTATGACACTTACTATGAGCATTCCGGCATTGCTTTTTCCTGCAATATCATTGACTATGTTGGCATATAATGCAAGATATTTGGCGATTGCTGGCTTAATACGTCAATTGCATAAGGAGTATTTGAATACGCCATCAAAAAACACAGTGTTGCAAATCAAAAACTTAAGAAAGCGATTATGGTTGATAAGAAACATGCAAGCAATTGCAATTGTAAGTTTTCTTACCAGCGTAATCACTATGTTTTTGTTATATGTTGAGGAAAATGGTCTAGCAAATTTAATATTTGGAATAAGTTTGTTTGCACTAATGATTTCGCTGTGTTTGTCATTTGTTGAGGTTCAGATTTCTACAAAAGCACTTTCTATAAGGTTAGACAGAATTGAGGAAAACAATTAGAAATTCTTATATTGTTAGAATCATTTATTTTAACCAACTTTAAATGCTTAAGAATGAACTCTATAGTAATGTTCTGCAAGACTTCAATACAGGTTACTGGCAGTTACACAAAAACCCTTACAAAGAGGATTGGTCTGATAAGTTCTATGAGAATCTGGGATATACAAAAAAGGACATTCCATCCAATTTAGATTATTTTTTAGACGAGCTTGTTCATAAAGATGATGTAGATGTTTTTAGAGATAATTTCCTCAATTATCGTATAAATGGTTTAAACTTTAAGCAACATATTAGGATACTTAAAAAAAATGGAGAGTATCAATTGTTTCGATGCGCAACCAATGATGAATTGCGGGTAAATATCAAAATAGAAGGATATTTTCTGTTTTTCTTCGAAATAAAGCATGATCAAGAAGGAACACTCAAAAAAGATAATTTCTACTATCAAGAGACAGCTCAAATGACTTCTACAGGCAGTTGGCATGTAGATTTCCAAAAAAAAGAAAGTTATTGGGATTTCGAAACCTACAGAATATTAGAGTATCCGGAGGATTATAAGCCCTCTTTAAAACATTCAGCAAATTATTACGCAGAAGATTGTAGGCAACTGGCCGTAGATTGTTTTTTGAATTGCGCCATGATAGGCACACCATTTAATACCGAAATAAAAATGGTGACTGCAAACAACAGAGAGTTTTGGGCTCGAGCAATCGGAAAACCCATATATAATGAAGCTAAGGAGATTATAGGGATCAGAGGTGTTTTTCAGGATATTGATGATCTTAAAAGAAAAGAAATTAGGTTACAAAAATCAGTAGATATTATTGCAGCTCAAAACTCCAGACTGTTCAATTTTGCACATATCGTATCTCATAATCTTAGATCACACACCAGTAATTTGTCGCTTTTAGTTCAGCTTATAGAAGATGTTAATGATCCACAAGAAAAAGAAGAACTTATAAATGAGGTAAAGACAATTTCTGACAACTTAAATACCACAATAGAACATCTTAATGAAGTTGTAACCATACAAACCAACAATAAACAACAAAAAATTCCGGTAAAATTTAAAGATGCTTTACATCTGGTTGTGAATGGGATTAGTCATATGGTTAGTAATAGCAATTGCCAAATACGTTCGGATTTCACAGCACTAGAAGAGATTCGTTATATACCTGCCTATTTGGAAAGTATATTATTAAATTTAATTACCAATGCTATAAAGTACAAACATTCAGACAGGGATCCCATCATTAATATCAAATCCTACATAGACAAAGACAAGAAGTATCTAAAAGTTTCAGATAATGGAAGAGGAATTGATTTGACACTTTTTAAAGATAAAGTGTTCGGTATGTACAAGACTTTTCACTACAATGAAGATGCAGTGGGCATCGGATTGTTCTTAACAAAAAACCAGGTTGAATCTATGGGAGGTACCATCTCTATAGAGAGTGAAGTTCAAGTTGGGAGTACATTTACGATCGAATTTTGAATATTCAAAAAAGGCCAGATAAAATCCGGCCTGCTGTTTTGTCAATATTTTGATAAATAAATGTTTATGTTAGTGAAACTCTTAAGGTGTTAACCATTCCTTTTTCGGCTACGGGCATAGCAGCAAGGTTAATCAACATATCACCTTTTTCTACAAACCCACGTTCTAGTGCGAGATTATTAACGTCTTCCACGGTTTGGTCGGTACTAACGTATTTGTCATAATAAAATGCCTTAACACCCCAGAGAAGACTAAGCTGCGAAAGAATTCTTTTATTACTGGTAAAAACTAAAATATGTGCTCCCGGTCTCCAAGCTGATATTTGAAAAGCCGTATATCCACTATTGGTTAAAGTACAAATAGCTTTAGCATTGATATCATTGGCCATATGAGCAGCGTGATAACAAATTGATTTTGTAATAAACCGATTCGTTCTGATATGAGGAGGATTTTGGGGAACCTTTATCAAATCAGAATTCTCTACACTATTAATTATTTTGGTCATGGTTTCAATAACCTGCACAGGATATTTACCTACAGAGGTTTCTCCAGATAGCATCACGGCATCGGCTCCGTCCATTACTGAGTTGGCTACATCATTAACCTCTGCACGAGTAGGTGTTAAACTGTCGATCATAGTTTCCATCATTTGTGTAGCTATAATCACAGGTATTCTGGCTGTTTTAGCTTTTAAAACCAGTTTCTTTTGGATGAGTGGTACTTCCTGGGCAGGAATTTCTACTCCAAGGTCTCCTCTGGCTACCATTAAACCATCACAATACGCAACAATTTTATCGATATTTTCTACACCTTCCGGTTTTTCGATTTTCGCAACGATCGGGATTTTATGTTCACTATGCTCCTTGATCAAATCCTGTAATCCAATAAGATCCTGTGCGTGACGAACAAAAGACAATGCGATCCAGTCCACTTGTAAGCTACAAGCAAAAATTGCATCCTTCACGTCTTTTTCTGTAAGTGCGGGTAAAGAAATATTAGTATTTGGAAGATTCACCCCTTTTTTTGATCGCAGAGGTCCTCCTTGAATTACTTTGGCCTTAACCGTATCTTTATTATTAGATGAAACCACTTCAAAAATTAACTTTCCATCATCGAGTAAAACCCGTTCTCCTGATTTTACATCTTTTGGAAAATTAGTGTAGTTCATGTATACTTTTTCTGATGTACCTTCAAAAGGTTTACCGGTAACAAAATTAATAAGATCCCCGTCATTGACAATAATATCCCCTTTCATCACACCAACTCTTAATTTTGGCCCTTGCAAATCTGCTAAAATAGCCGCATTGTAACCGTGCGTTTCACTTAAATCACGTATCATTTTTACACGCTCTTTAACATCTTCATAGTCTGCGTGAGAAAAGTTAATTCTAAAAACATTTACACCTGCATCGAGCATATTCTTCAGCACTTCTTTGGTACTGGTAGCAGGGCCAAGTGTCGCCACTATTTTAGTTTTTTTGGTTTTAGGCATTATTCAAATATTAAATTATTCTTTGATTTAAGCTGCGTATAATCTACAACATACGCTGTAATGATTTGTGGAATAGCTAGCAACTTTGCAGTTAAGGATTTACCAGAAAATTGAGAAGTTTCAGTCTCTATCTTCAGGAAATAATCCACATTTTTCAATTCTGGGATTAAATGTCTGGTAACATAACTATCTTCTTCTTCTGCAAATAAACTGGCAGACGGTGAAGGCATGTTTTCAGTTTTTGTCCTATACTTATTTCCCAAAAGACTATACGTATTATATTGGAAATGATCGTGATACTGAAACAGCGGAAAACTTGCTGAATAGGTATCATATTCACATTTTATATCTTGTTTTTTTCTGAAAAGTCTAAGATCTACATATTTGTTTAACACAAAAGCCAATCGATAAGATGCTAATGAACAATGAATGGCAATGAGGTCATAATCATCATCCATTATAGTGTCTAAAACTAACCTTTGGATCGCCATCAGAAATTACATTTTTCCAGAATTATCGAGAAATATACAAATAAAATCTCCTTAGAAGTTTAATAAAACATAAAGATATTATACGAAAACGATTGAGTTAGTATCTTTTAGGACAGCTAAAACCAAAGAGCCAAGAAATTAACAATTTTTCAATCTATTAACACCTTTTTAGAGTAGATATAAAAGAAGGTTGATGATTTATGGGAAATTTATTTTTGACTGAAAAGCGAAATAAGCTCTTTTCGATGCCTTTTCTTCTGCCTTTTTCTTTGATGTTGCTCTTGCTTTTGCTACTACCTTTTCATCAATCCAAAGTTTTACCGCAAAATGCTTCATTTCGTCTTTTCCAGTATCCTCATAGATTTCATAATTAAAGTTCTTTTTCACTTTCTGACACCATTCTATTAATAAACTTTTGTAACTAATAATCTGTCCTTCTAAACTATCTATATCAACGTATGGATTGATAACTGCCTCGTGTATAAAGCGTTCACAATAAACAAAACCTCTGTCCAGATATATTGCTCCTATGAGAGCTTCAAATAAGTTTCCGTGGATATTGATCCCAAATTGAGATTTTGGGATGTTGGTGCGAACCAGATCAATCAACTTTAGATCTTTTCCTAGTTCGTTTAAATGCTTTCTACTAACTACCTTAGCACGCATTTTGGTAAGATATCCTTCGTTACCCTCAGGAACTTCTTTAAACAAATGCGCAGCAATAACGCTGCTTAGCATAGCATCACCAAGAAATTCCAATCTTTCGTAATTAACGGCATTTCCTTTTTTATCCTTTAGATTAAGAGATCTATGCGTAAAAGCTTTTTCGTAAGGAGCAATACTCTTTGGTTTAAACCCAAGAATATTTTGAATTTTGGAAAAAAAATTCCCGTTCTTTTCAGAGCGGGAATTTAATATGTTGCGAATAACACTCATTATTATTCGTCTAGTTTCTTAAATAATACACAAGCATTATGACCTCCGAAGCCAAATGTGTTACTCATCGCGTACGTAATATCACGTTTCTGAGCTTTGTTTAAAGTCAAATTTAACGTTGGATCTATGTTTTCATCCACTGTAGTGTGGTTAATTGTAGGGGGCACTAAACTATGCTGCATCGCCAAGATAGAAGCAATAGCTTCAATGGCTCCTGCAGCACCTAGCAGGTGTCCCGTCATAGATTTTGTTGAATTTATATTAATGTTAGGTGCGTGATCTCCAAAAACTTTGGTAATTGCTTTCAATTCTGCAACATCTCCTAATGGCGTAGATGTTCCATGAGTGTTTATAGCGTCTACTTGTTCTGGAGCTACACCTGCATCTTTTAAACAGTTAAGCATTACACGTTCTACACCTATCCCATCTGGATGTGGGGCCGTCATGTGATATGCATCACTAGACATTCCGCCTCCGACAACTTCAGCATAGATTTTAGCACCGCGAGCTTTCGCATGTTCATATTCTTCAAGAATAAGGGCTCCACCACCTTCTCCTAATACAAAACCATCTCTGGTTGCATCAAAAGGTCTGGAAGCGGATTCCGGACTTTCATTTCTTGTAGATAAGGCATGCATTGCATTAAATCCACCCATACCAGCAATGGTTACTGCTGCTTCACTTCCTCCGGTAACAATGATATCACAATGCCCTAAACGTATGTAGTTTAGCGCGTCAATCATAGAATTAGCTGATGAAGCACAAGCGGAAACCGTGGTATAGTTAGGTCCCATAAAACCATTTCTTATAGAAATATGACCAGGAGCGATATCTGCGATCATTTTAGGAATAAAGAATGGATTGAAACGTGGTGTTCCATTCCCATTGGCATAACCAATTACTTCTTCCTGAAAAGTTTCTAATCCACCGATACCAGCACCCCAGATTACACCAACTCTAAATTTGTCTACCTTTTCAAGGTCGAATCCAGCATCTTTTATTGCTTCTTCTGAAGAGACAATGGCATACTGCGCAAATTTATCAAGTTTACGTGCTTCTTTTCTATCAAAAAAGTCTTCGGGATTATAATTTTTGACTTCGCAAGCAAATTTAGTCTTGAAATGTTCGGTGTCAAAATAAGTAATGGGAGCGCAACCGCTCTTTCCATTTGCTAATCCATCCCAATATTCTTCAATATTGTTACCGATGGGCGTTAATGCCCCTAGTCCTGTGACTACAACTCGCTTAAGATTCATATTGTGTTGTGAAGTTATTACTTTGCGTCTTCAATATAAGATATTGCTTGACCAACTGTTGCAATGTTTTCAGCTTGATCATCTGGAATCTGAATATCGAATTCTTTTTCGAATTCCATAATCAATTCTACAGTGTCTAACGAATCAGCGCCTAGGTCATTTGTGAAGCTAGCTTCAGTTACAACCTCATTTTCGTCTACTCCTAATTTGTCAACGATTATCGCTTTTACTCTTGATGCAATGTCTGACATAATGTTTAATTTTAATTTTTTAATTAGGTCGCAAAAATAAAAAACTTTATTTTAAAACCCCACAATCCTCTAAAAATGTATTTGTATTTTATCAAATATATGGAAGTATTGGCTTTTTGCTGCCTAAAAATGGATAATAATTATTTTTTTTGTGCTCTCTAAATTAACAACTCTATCTATGAAGCGTATCATAATTTTTGCTTCCGGTTCTGGTACCAACGCCGAAAATATAATCAAATACTTTCAAAAACGAAAAAATGCAGAGGTAACACACGTGTTCTCTAACAACCTGCGTGCCAAAGTTTTAAAACGTGCTCATGACTTGAAAGTAAAGGCTTTACACTTTGATAAGGAATCTTTTTATCACTCTAACGATGTATTAAATATTTTGAAAGATGCACAACCAGATATCATAGTTTTGGCTGGATTCTTATGGATTTTCCCTAAAAAGATCATTGATGCTTTTCCTGACAAAGTAATTAATGTACATCCTGCATTGCTACCGAAATATGGTGGGAAAGGAATGTACGGAATGAATGTTCACGAAGCTGTGGTGCGTAATAAGGAAAAAGAAACGGGCATTACCATCCATTATGTGAACGAACATTACGATGAAGGAGCCATTATATTTCAGGCAAAAACACAAGTCTTTGATGATGACGCTGCAGACGATGTTGCAAAGGCTATTCATGAATTAGAATATAAACATTTTCCTGTCGTTATAGAAAAAGTATTGGGATTGAGAGATGAGATTTGAGAAAGTAAGTGAGTTTTTGCGAGGTTGAACAGTGAGAATTATTAGGGCGTTCGAGCGGGCTATACGCTATATCTTTTTATGTGTACCCTTCGAGAGCCTCAGGGCACACATAAAAAGGATGCCGCTACTATCCCTAACGCAAAACCATACATAGATCAATACCAACGATAAACGATTAACTAATAAGAATGGCTAAAAAGGAAAAATTTTATGTTGTCTGGGAAGGTCACAGACCGGGAATTTATACCAAATGGGATGATTGCAATGCAGCAGTAAAAGGATATGCGAACGCAAAATATAAGTCTTTTGAATCTTTTGATGTAGCAAAGAAAGCCTATAATGGAGATTATGAAGATTATAAAGGAAAAAGTAAATCAAAACCTTCTCTTACCAAAGAACAATTAGAAAAAATAGGAGAACCTAATTTATATTCTATCGCTGTAGATGCAGCTTCTAGTGGAAATCCGGGTAAAATGGAATATAGAGGTGTAGATACCCAGACAGAAAAACAGCTTTTTCATCAAGGGCCTTTTCCGCAAGGAACCAATAATATAGGTGAATTTTTAGCTTTGGTGCACGGATTAGCGTATCTAAAAAAGAAAGGTAGCGATAGAATTTTATATACAGATTCTAAAATTGCTATGGGTTGGGTTAGACAAAAAAACTGCAAAACCAAACTACAGCGCAACCCCAAAAACAAAGAAATGTTTGATCTTGTAGATCGGGCAATCATTTGGCTCAAGGAGAATAAATACACTACTAAAATAGTTAAATGGGAAACCAAAGCCTGGGGGGAAATCCCGGCGGATTTTGGCAGGAAATAAAATTGTGCTTCATACTAAGATGACGATATTGTTTACAAAAAAATGCCCTGGCTTTAGTCCAAGGCATTTTTAATCTATCTAATTTTAATTTATTACTTTTTTAAGCACCGCAAGCACCTAGATTACTCCATCCAGAGGCAGTTCTCTGATATAATGTTCCGTTATAAGTAACTTGATCTCCAACAGAATAAGAAGTGCTACCATTATATGATGCTACACCATCACATGGGTCAGTACTAACAGGGCCACAAGCTCCTAGATTGCTCCATCCTGTAGAAGTTCTTTGATATAAATCTCCATTGTAAGTAACTTGATCTCCAACAGAATATGATGTACTACCACTATATGGTGCTACACCAGCACATGGATCACCACTAGTATCAGGAAAAGGATAAATAGAACCAATAAATTCTTTGTCGGTTGCAGATAACTGACTATTAGAACCTACTCCAACGCCATCTAACGTATGCTCTGCAGGAATAGGATAGTGCATAATTGATAAAGGATCGTATTGACTATAATTAGTTATACTAGCTTCATAACGTCTAAAAAGGTTGTTGTCAACCTGTGCTCTTGTCCAATTATTTGGTGGTCCCGCATAATATGCATAAACAGCCTCTTTGTCCCAGTTGATTCCTGCTACTGGATTTTGGTGTTCGTGAATTAAACCAAGCGCATGTCCGAATTCGTGAATAGTAGTTCTTCTAAATTCTGAATCAGTGGTATTATCATTAAACCATCCAAAATGCATACTATGTGCATAATCATTAGAATCAGTTCCTAAATAGGACCATGAACCGGTTTCATTTGCATATTGACCTTCTCTAAAAGCAATTTTAATATTCGCACTGCTATTAGAAGAAACCCATTGAAATTTTAGATTAGCGTAATTTTCCCATTCTGCTGCATATTGTCTAACTTTAGATTGAACAAAGCTGCTTCCATTTAAAAATTTTATACGAATCGTTTGACCAGGATCCCATTGTACATCCTTAACACTGGTTGCTTTTGCTCCATAGGGCGAATCCCATTTTGCTATACATACATGAGCAACTTTTGCATGATCAATCTGATTCGATTCTAACACATCTTCTGTATCCTTTTCACAATTTGTAAGAGAAAACGAAACTAGGGTAGCCAGGGCAAGTCTAGCTAGCTTACTTTTTTTCATAATAGTTGAGTTTTGTTAAATATTTCATAAAATTAACAAAAATTTAATAGGAATGCAAGTTTTTAATAAAAAAAGTAAGGTTAAAGCATTTTGTAATTACGGTTTTTAGGTAATAAAATAGTATAGCTTCTTATCTAATTGTACGTGCAATGAGATTAAAATACCCTGAAGATGTTTTCTCAGGGTATTTTATTTTTCATTTAAATCAATTAATTGTCGTCAACTATCCGTTTGGGCATATTAGGCACCACAGGCTCCCAGATTACTCCAACTTCCGTTAGCTTCTAATTGGTATAGATTACCTTGGTACGTTACTTTATCTCCAGTAGAATAAGAAGCATTACCATTATATGGTGCTACACTAGCACAAGGGTCAGTATTAATAGAACTACATGCTCCCAGATTACTCCAACTTCCATTAGCTCCTAATTGGTATAGGTTACCTTGGTATGTTACTTTATCTCCAGCAGAATAAGAAACATTGTTATTATATTCCGAAACTCCATCACAGTTTCCTCCACCTGCTGTGGTACCTGGATAAATAGTAGCGATGAAAGATTTATCCGTTGCGGATAATTGAGTATTGTTACCTACGGCTATACCATCTAAAGTGTGTTCTGCAGGAATAGGGTAATGCATAATGGATAATGGATCATATTCACTATAGTTAGAAATATTGGCTTCATATCGTCTAAATAAATTGTGATCAACTTGTTCTCTTGACCAGTTATTTGGAGGTCCCGCGTAATATGCATAAACCGCTTCTTTGTCCCAATTGATACCTGCTACAGGATTTTGATGTTCGTGAATTAATCCAAGTGCGTGTCCAAATTCGTGTATGGTAGTTCTCCTAAATTCAGTATCACTTGTATTATCGTTAAACCAGCCAAAATGCATACTGTGAGGGTGGTTGTTAGAATCGGTTCCTAAATAAGACCAAGAACCGGTTTCATTGGCATATTGACCTTCTCTAAAAGCAATTTTAATGTTAGCACTGCTGTTAGAAGAAACCCATTCGAACTTTAGGTTTGCGTAGTTTTCCCATTCTACAGCATACTGCCTAACCTTAGATTGAACGAAGTTGCTTCCATTTAAGAATTTTATACGAATAGTTTGACCAGGTTCCCACTGTACATCCTTCACACTAGCTGCTTTCGAGTTATTTCCATCGGTGTTCCACTTTTCAATACATACATGAGGAGTTTTTGATGTCAGTTCTTGATTTGTGTCGAGGATGTCTTCATGGTCTTTTTCACAGTTAAATAAGGAAAGTGAAATTAAAGAGACCAAAACTAATTTAGTTAATTTGGATTGTTTCATAATTATGTTGAGTTTGCTATTATGTTATGTATAAACAGCTTGTATTGAATAAACCCTACTTTTTAAGCTATTTTAATGAAATGTGTTTATAACATTAACTAAAACATTAAATTTTATTTATTATAATTTTGTTTAAAAAATAGCTAGGATAGACTATTTTACTGGGTCTTTGTTAACAGGTCATATCTGTAAATTTTAGAACATAAGATCTAATAAATTCATAACAGTTTAAGTAGATGGTAAGTTTCTATTAATCTCTTTACTACTCAAAAGTAAAGCGTATATTTGCAAAAAAATTATACGCTATTTTTATGAGCAAATTATTGATTGTAGGCACTGTAGCCTTTGATGCTATTGAAACACCTTTTGGCAAAACAGACAAGATTTTAGGTGGAGCCGCAACGTACATAGGTCTTTCTGCAGCAAATTTTAATATCCATTCAGCCATAGTTTCTGTTGTAGGAGAAGACTTTCCAAAAGACTATCTTAAGATGCTTCAGGACAAGAACATAGACACTTCTGCCGTTGAGATTGTGAAAGGAGGAAAAACATTTTTCTGGAGTGGTAGATACCATAATGATCTGAATTCTAGAGACACCTTAGATACACAGTTGAATGTGCTAGCTGATTTTAATCCTGTAGTTCCTAATGAATATAAAGACGCAGAAATCGTAATGCTAGGAAATTTACATCCTTTGGTACAGTTGAGTGTTCTAGAACAAATGTCATCTAAACCAAAACTTGCTGTTTTGGATACGATGAATTTTTGGATGGATAATGCATTAGAAGACCTTATGAAAATTATTGCTAAGGTAGATGTCATAACCATCAATGATGAAGAAGCAAGACAGTTAAGTGGAGAGTATTCATTAGTCAAAGCTGCAAGAGCTATAGAAAAAATGGGTCCCAAATATATTGTGATTAAGAAGGGAGAACACGGAGCATTGTTATTTCATAATGGTCAGATTTTCTTTGCTCCTGCATTACCATTAGAAGAAGTATTTGATCCTACCGGAGCCGGAGACACTTTTGCAGGAGGATTTGCCGGATATTTAACAAAAACAGGAGACCTTTCTTTTGAGAATATGAAGAAAGCGATCATTCACGCTTCCAATCTAGCTTCTTTTTGTGTAGAAAAATTTGGAACAGAAAGAATGGAAAATCTAAAACGGGAAGAAGTTCAGAAAAGACTTCAGCAGTTCAGGGAACTAACCCAATTTGAAATTGAATTAACATAATAATAAATAATCAGCCCTGCTCGTTTTGAGTTAGGGCTTTTTTAATTAGCTATTATAAATTATACCTACGATAACACAACAATAGAATTTTTGGAATACAATGAGTGATGCCTTAAAACATGAATGCGGAATAGCATTTATAAGACTACTAAAACCACTGGACTATTATAAAGAGAAATACGGAAGTGCATTTTATGGAGTAAATAAAATGTACTTAATGATGGAAAAGCAGCACAATCGTGGACAGGATGGAGCTGGATTTGCAAGTATTAAATTAGATAGACCACCTGGAGAAAGATATATAAGTAGAGTTCGTTCAAGTGATTCTCAACCAATTCAGGATATATTTTCTCAAATTAATGATAGAATTAATAAGGAGTTGACTGAACATCCAGAATATGCAGATGATGTGGATTTACAGAAAAAACATATCCCATATATAGGAGAAGTTCTTTTAGGGCACGTTCGTTATGGTACATTTGGAAAGAATAGTGTAGAAAGCGTTCATCCGTTTTTGAGGCAAAATAACTGGATGCACCGTAATTTAATCGTAGCGGGTAACTTTAATATGACTAACAATGATGTACTGTTTGATAATTTAGTTCGATTGGGTCAGCACCCAAAGGATCATGTGGATACTGTTACTGTAATGGAAAAAATTGGTCATTTCTTAGATTCCGAAGTTGCTAAACTTTATAAAAAACTTAAAAAAGAAGGCTACAGTAAGGTAAATGCATCACCGCAGATAGTAGAAAGATTAAATGTTGCTAAAATTCTAAAGAAATCTTCAAAAGACTGGGACGGTGGATATGCCATGGCTGGAATGTTAGGGCACGGAGATGCTTTTGTGCTTAGAGATCCTGCGGGAATAAGGCCTGCGTATTACTATCATGATGATGAAGTGGTTGTGGTCGCTTCAGAAAGACCTGTAATACAAACAGTGTTTAATGTTCCTTTTGACAAAGTGATAGAATTGGACCCTGGAAAAGCTATAATCATTAAAAAAGATGGAAAGACATCTATACAAAGAATTATAGAGCCTTTAGAAAGAAAAGCATGTTCTTTTGAGCGTATATATTTTTCCAGAGGAAGTGATGCAGAAATTTATGAAGAACGAAAGAATCTTGGCAAGTTGATTATGCCACAGGTTTTAAAAGAAATTGATCACGACACTGTCAATACAGTATTTTCTTTTATACCTAATACAGCTGAAACTTCTTTTTATGGAATGGTAGAGGCAGCTCAGGACGAGCTAAACAAACAAAAAAATGAAACCATACTTTCTGAGAAAGAATCATTAACCGATGAGCGCTTATCAGAAATACTATCTGTCAGGCTTAGAACAGAAAAACTGGCAATAAAGGATGCTAAACTACGTACCTTTATTACAGAAGATAGTAGTAGAGATGATTTGGTAGCGCACGTATACGATGTTACCTATGGAGTAGTAAAGCCAGAAGATAATCTTGTGATTATAGATGATAGCATAGTAAGAGGAACTACTTTAAAAAAGAGTATCATAAAGATGCTCGATAGATTAAAACCAAAAAAGATAATTGTTGTTTCTTCGGCACCTCAGATTAGATATCCTGATTGTTATGGTATTGATATGGCAAGATTAGAAGGGCTTATTGCTTTTAAGGCATCTTTAGAACTACTAAAAGAGAATGGAAATTATGATTTAGTAGAACAGGTATATGAGAAATGTAAAGCACAAGAAAATCTTGCAGATGAAGAGGTTCAGAATTTTGTAAAAGAAATTTATGAAGGATTCACTGATCAGGAAATAAGTGATAAAATTGCAGAACTGTTAAGTGATGATACGGTGAATGCAGAGATAAAAATAATTTATCAAACCGTAGACAACTTGCATGTTGCTTGTCCTAAAAACTTGGGCGACTGGTACTTTACAGGGGATTATCCCACTGTAGGAGGAAACAGAGTAGTAAATAAAGCATTTATAAACTTTTTCGAAGGAAAAGATGAACGTGCATACTAAAAAACTAAAAATTTAGGTTGTTAAAATCAGTTAATTTGTGTATTTCAACAAGTATTTTAGCTTTTCATCTAAAACATTTTTACACAATGAAATAACGCATTATATTAGCAGAGCCATAGCATAAGTAGGTTAAGTTCATGGTAGATTTGGGGCAAAAAAAGGTGGACTTTCCACCTTTTTTTATTTTATGACATTTCCTAAAAAAAAGATATAAAAAAAGAGTCGCACCATAGTACGACTCTTTTTACTTTATTTAATACTGTACGCTATTATTTTCCTTGCGCGTATCTTTTAGAAACTTCATCCCAATTAATGACATTAAAAAATGCAGAAATATAATCCGGGCGGCGGTTTTGATAATTCAGATAATATGCATGTTCCCAAACATCCAGACCTAATATAGGAGTTCCACCGCAGCCAACACCTGGCATTAACGGATTGTCTTGATTAGGGGTAGCACATACTTCTAATTTACCTCCTTCATGAACACATAACCAAGCCCATCCAGAACCAAATTGAGTTGCAGCTGCTTTAGAAAAAGCTTCTTTAAACGCATCAAATGAACCAAAAGCTGCATTAATGGCGTCTGAAAGATCTCCAGAAGGAGCACCACCACCATTAGGAGACATAATTTCCCAGAACAAACTGTGGTTATAATATCCCCCTCCATTATTTCTAACAGCACTATTTGTCTTATCCAGATTAATAAGAATGTTTTCTATAGTTTTACCTTCCAGATCAGTTCCTGAAATAGCATCGTTTAGTTTATTTGTATATCCAGCATGATGTTTATCATGATGAATTTCCATAGTACGAGCATCTATATTAGGTTCTAATGCGTCAAAGGCATAGTTTAATTTTGGTAATTCAAAAGACATAATCTATTTTTTTAGTTAATAAGAAAAAAATGAAACCAAATTTAGGAATAAGAGCGATGAATAAAAATTAATAATTGTTATAAATTAATTAAATTCAGATTTTGAAATGCCTTTTTTCACTAAAAATAGGATCCACTTATTTTTAATTATG
Source organism: Aquimarina besae (assembly GCF_042434905.1). Taxonomy (NCBI): domain Bacteria; kingdom Pseudomonadati; phylum Bacteroidota; class Flavobacteriia; order Flavobacteriales; family Flavobacteriaceae; genus Aquimarina; species Aquimarina besae. The sequence goes on along the minus strand of NZ_CP170199.1, from coordinate 771,100 downwards.
AATACTGCACAAAAACTAGGCTTTTTTGATACTTTAGTAAAAAAACAAACTTGAAAGTTCAATCGCCATTTACAATATACAATGCGGCAGCAGGAGCCGGGAAAACGTATACACTGGTTAAAACGTATTTAATTGCCTTACTAACTGGAGAGTATAGAGATGCTTATAAAAACATTTTGGCGATTACCTTTACCAATAAGGCGGTTGCAGAAATGAAGACAAGAGTTTTAGAAAATCTTGTTGGTATTAGCGAGAAAGAGATTTCTTCAAAATATAAAACTTTATTACAGGATATTATTGCGGAAACCGGATTAGAAGAACCTATCATAAAACAGAAGGCAGATAGGGTTCTCAAAAACATTCTTCATAATTATGCTGCTTTTGATATTGTTACTATAGATACATTTACACATAGGGTTATACGAACATTTGCTCGTGATTTGGGGATACCGATGAATTTCGAAATCGAAATGGATACAGAAGCATTAATAGAAGAATCAGTAGATGCAGTAATAGCAAAGATTGGAGAAGACGAAGGACTTACCAAAACAATTATAGATTTTGCGTTAAGTAAACTAGAAGATGATAAAAGTTGGGATATTACAATAGAACTAAATAAAATTGCACGACTTTTGTTTAGTGAAAATGACCGAACACATTTGGATAATCTATCCGAGAAGACAACAGAAGATTTTAAAAATTTTAAAACTCATCTAAATGGTAAGATTTCACAAAGTAAAAAGAAAATTGTTTCCGGATCAGAGGAAATTTTAGATTTCATTAAAAATGAAGGAATTGATGTTAAGGATTTTACTCGCGGATCAATACCTAATCATTTTCAAAAGATGGCGGATGGTGAAACAACATTGGACTTCAAAGCTGCTTGGAAACAAAATATTGAGACAGCTTCCTTCTATAGTGCAAAAATAGAGGCTCATAAAAAGGAAGCTATAGATCGAATACGACCTAAGATCGAAGAGATATTTCTCTTCACAAAAGAGGAATTACTAAACTTAATATTATTTAAAAACATCATCAGTAACTTAGTTCCTCTTTCTGTTTTGAATATAATTCATAAACAATTACTTGAAATCAAAAAAGAAAGAAGTATTCTGTTAATTTCAGAATTTAATAAAATTATCAGTGATGCTATTCGGGATCAACCGGCTCCGTTTATTTATGAACGATTGGGAGAGCGATATAAGGATTATTTCATAGATGAATTTCAGGATACTTCTGAGCTTCAATGGAAAAACATTATCCCTTTGATTGAAAATGCGCTAACATCTGAGACTTTGTCAGGTAAGCAAGGAAAATTAACGATCGTAGGAGACGCCAAACAAGCAATTTACAGATGGCGTGGCGGAAAAGCTGAACAATTTATCAACCTTTGTTTAAATACTAACCCATTTCCGGTAAAAAAGGAGGTGCTTAACTTGCCAAGGAACTATCGAAGCTGCCAAGAGATTATTAAGTTCAATAATAATTTATTTACATTTTTGTCGAACGATTTCAGTAGCGATTTACATAAGAAATTGTACTTGCTTGGTAATAACCAAGAATATAATAATAAAAAAGGTGGTTATGTAAAAGTCTCTTTTTTAGAGCCTAAAAATGCCACTGAAGAAAATGAGCTATATCCAGAAAAAGTATATGAATCTATTGTTGAACTAAAGGAAAAAGGATATCCTCTCAATGAAATATGTATTCTTACCAGAAAACTAAAAGAAGGAGCGGTTATAGCAGATTTTCTTACTGAAAAAGGATTGCCTATTATTTCATCAGAGACATTGTTACTTAAAAATGACCCCAGAGTTGGTTTTATAATGAATGTACTTACCTGGTTTGTTTATCCAGATGAGCTAATAGCAAAATCAAATGTTTTACACTTTATAACCGAACAATTTTCGATAGGTGATAAACACGCTTTTCTAAAAAAACTTGTATTTGCAGATAAAAAAGTATTTTCTTCTGAGTTACAATCGTTAGGTATTGAATTTAATTTTGATAGATTAGATGTAAAACCGTTTTATGAAGGAGTAGAATATATTATAAATAGTTTTCATCTTGCAGCTACCTCACCAGCGTATCTACAATTTCTTTTAGATACTGTATTTGGATACACCCAGAAACATGCTGAAGGAATTATTGGTTTTTTATCTTACTGGGAACACAAAAAAGACAAACTTAGCATTATCGCTCCAGAGGGAGAAGAGGCAATTCGGATAATGACCATTCATAAATCCAAAGGATTAGAATTTCCTTGTGTAATTTACCCCTTTGCAAATATGGATATATACAGAGAAATCGAACCTAAGACCTGGCTACCTGTATCAAAAAAGGATTTTGCTGGTTTTGAAGAGGTGTTCATAAATTACAATAAAGATTTATCTAATTATGGGCAGCACGGATCCAGAATTGTAGAAGAACGTCAATCTCAATTAGAGCTAGATGCTTTTAATCTTTTATACGTTGCATTAACAAGAGCAAAAGAACAACTGTATATTATTTCTAAAGCAGAAGTAAATAGTAAGGGTGAAAGTAATTCTAACAAGTTTTCGGGCAAGCTTATTAATTATCTTACGCATATAGGGCGATGGAATGGGCAACAACTAACGTATGATTTTGGAACTCCTTATAAACCGTTTAAGGAAATTGAAAATACGGATTCCAAAATAAAAAACATCACAATTACCAAATTCGATGCAATGAAGGAAAAGAGTAAAGTGTATATCGTTACCAATTCAGGAAAGCTCTGGGATACATCACAGGCTGCGGCAATAGAAAAAGGAAATCTCATACACGAATTGATGTCACACATTTACACGTATCAGGATCTGGATATTGTAATAGAAAATGCCTTTGAAACTGGAAAAATTAACCTTTCGGATAAGGAAATACTGTATAACGAACTCAAAAAGATACTATATCACCCGGAATTATCCATATATTTTACTGAGAATAATAAGGTCCTTAACGAAAGAGATATTATGTCAAATGGTAACTTATATAGACCAGATCGAGTTACGATCGATCCAGATGGATTAGCAACTATAATTGACTACAAAACAGGAGAGCACAGTGCATCGCACACTGCTCAACTAGAACAGTATGGCTTACTTTTACAGAAGATAGGATATAAACTTAAAAACAAAATACTTGTATATTTTAACAGTGAACTCACTTTAAAATACATATAAATAAGAACTATTTTCGTAATTACTAGTAGAAATTTACTGATAAAAAATATTTTTATCTTATAATTGTACCGTAATTAAAAAAATTATTACATTAAATATCATCTTAGTACGTCATTTTTTTCACATTTGAGGGGGGCCTAAAGTTTAAAAATAGGATTTTAAAAACTTCGCAAAGGTCGATATACACTGGCCTATTAAGAAAAATTTATTAGTTTTGTCTTTGACAGTAATTTTTAACATATTACATTTGCTCTAATTAACACTTAAAAATTAAATTATTGAATATGAAACATCTTAGCAGATTTTTAGTGGCTTCGTTATTAGTACTTGGGTTTAGTACTGCGAATGCACAGGATGAAAACAACCCTTGGGCGGTATCGATTGGCGTTAATGCTGTTGATATTTATCCTACCGGAGGAGATTTACCTATTCAAGGAGAAATCTTTGACGAGTTTTTTAACGCTAGTGACCACTGGAACATTCTTCCGTCTGTATCTAAGCTGTCAGTTGGTAGATATATAGGAGATGGGTTTACTTTTACCGTTGCTGGTACAGTAAATAAAATAGATAAATTAGGAGAAGATCCTGTAACAGGTGAAACCATACCTGCAAATGACTTGTCTTACTACGCTGCAGATGCAAGAATAAGCTATAGCTTTAAAAATGCATTAAAATCAAAATGGTTCGACCCTTACTTAGGAGTAGGTGGTGGTTATACTTGGGTTGATGAAATTGGTGCTGGTACTTTAAATGGTTCTTTAGGACTTAATTTCTGGTTAACTGAAAATTTAGCTTTCAACGTACAGTCTACGTATAAGCACGTTTTCGAAGATTATGCAGCAAGCAATTATCCTCCAACACACTTCCAACATTCTGCTGGAATTACGTTCGCTTTTGGTGGTAAAGATACTGACGGTGACGGTGTATTTGATAAAGACGATGAGTGTATTGACGTTCCTGGTTTAGCAGAATTTAATGGATGTCCTGATACTGACGGTGATGGAATCACTGACGCTAAAGACGATTGTCCTGATGTTGCTGGTACTGCAGAATTTAATGGATGTCCTGATACTGACGGTGATGGAATCGCAGATCCTAAAGATGAGTGTCCTACAGTTGCTGGTTTAGCAAACTTAAATGGATGTCCAGATGCTGACGGTGACGGAATCACTGACTCTAAAGATGGTTGTCCTGACGAAGCAGGTCCTGCTGCTAACAATGGTTGTCCTTACCAAGACAAAGACGGTGACGGTGTATTAGATAAAGATGATAACTGTCCAGACGTTGCAGGTACTGTTGCTAACAATGGATGTCCTGAAGTTACTGAAGAAATCCAGAAAACTTTGAATGAGTACGCTGCACAAGTATTATTTGATTCAGGTAAATCAACTATTAAAGCTCAGTCTACTAAAGTATTAAATGACATCATCGCTATTCTTAACGAGTATCCAACTGCTAAGTTTACAGTAGAAGGACACACTGATAGCCAAGGTGCTGCTAAATTAAATCAAAGACTTTCTGATTCTAGAGCTAACGCTGTGAAAATCTTCTTAGTTGAAAATGGAATCGATCAGTTTAGATTATCTGCTGTTGGTTATGGAGAAGATAGACCAATCGCTTCTAACAAAACAAGAGCTGGTAGAGCACAAAACAGACGTGTAGAAATTAACTTAGTGAAGTAATTATTGTTCACTAAATAATAATAGATTGACAAAACGTCCCGATTTATTCGGGACGTTTTTTATTTTTAATGGGTGGATAGTTTTTTAAAAGAAGTTATAGATGAAGTAGAGAACAAAGGTCACAATATTAGTGAGCTTATTTTTATACTTCCTAGTAAAAGAGCAGGACTTTTTCTTAAAAGAGAATTACTGCACAAGTATAAGAATCAAACAATACTTGCGCCTGTCATTCTTAGTATTGAGGAGTTTATTACCGAATTGTCAGGACTACGGCAAATTGATCCTGTACAAACGCTATTTGAGTTTTATGAAACCTATCTCAATACGCATAAAAATTTAGATAAAGAAAATCTGGATACATTTAGTAGCTGGGCGCAAACACTTATCTATGATTTTAACGAAATCGATCGATACTGTATTGACAACAACAGCTTCTTTTCATATCTATCAGGAATTCAGGATCTTAATCATTGGTATCTTCAAAAAGAAAAGACAGCCCTTATAGAGAGATATATCAGTTTCTGGAATAATCTATCTGACTACTATACAAATTTTAAAACGAAACTCTTAGATAAGAAGATAGGTTATCAGGGCTTATTATACAGGAAAGCCTCGGAGAATATTTTGAGCTATATAGAAAAGAACCAACAGAAACATATTTTGGTTGGATTTAATGCACTGAATAACGCAGAGCAAAATATTTTTCAATCACTTTTGGAAGCCGATATGGCAGAGGTATATTGGGATGCAGATACTTTTTTTATGGAGAACAAATACCACGAAGCGTCATTGTTTCTTAGGAGCTACAAAGATCAATGGAGCTTTTATAAAGAACACCAATTCAATTGGATAAAAAATAATTTTTCTACTCCAAAAGATATAAAACTAATTGGAGTTCCCAAAAATATCGGACAAGCAAAGCTGGCGGGTCAGATACTTAAATCTATTCCTTTAGAAAGTATTGAAAACACAGCATTAGTTCTTGCAGATGAGTCATTATTATTACCTGTGTTAAACTCATTGCCAGAATCCATAGGTTCTCTCAATATTACAATGGGATTACCTCTTAAAGATATTCCTGTGACTTCATTTTTTGAACTATTATTTGCACTACATAAGACCAAAAATTCTAAAGGATTGTATTATAAGTCTGTTCTGGAGATATTAAATAGCCAACCAGCACATTGGATGCTGGGCTCATTAGCGAATCAATTAATCACAATGATTACTAAAGAGAACTTGATCTTTGTATCTCTAGAAAAATTACAAAATGAAACAGTACATTCAAAAAAAGAAGTTCTTGAAATATTATTTTCACCTTGGAAAAATGCCAAGATAGCTATTGACCAATGCAGTAGGATTGTACATTTGTTAAAAGAGAGTTTAGATATAGATAATGACGCATTAGAATTAGAATACGTATATCATTTTCATTTGATATTTAATAAATTATGGACACTGAGTAATAAGTATGAATATCTAACATCTGTTTCTTCTTTATATCACTTGTACAAGGACTTGGTTAGAGCAGAAACATTGGATTTTAGAGGAGAGCCTTTTAGAGGACTGCAGCTAATGGGAATGTTAGAATCTCGGTGTTTGGATTTTGAAACAGTGATTATCACTTCTGTTAATGAAGGAATATTACCCGCAGGAAAAAGTATGAATTCTTTTATACCCTATGATTTAAAGCGAGCGTATAACCTTCCTACGTATAAAGAAAAAGACGCTATTTATACGTATCATTTTTATCGTTTGATTCAAAGAGCAAAAAACGTATATCTTATCTATAATACAGAGGATGAAGGGGTTGGTGGCGGAGAGAAAAGCCGATTTTTACATCAGCTAGAAATAGACAATATAGCGACACATCGACTATCTAAATATATAGCATCTGCCGAAGTACCGACACTAGAAAGTACCCCGGTAGTTATTGATAAAGATGATGCAATACTCAAAAAAATAAAGGAGCTGGCCGCAAATGGATTGTCTCCTTCTGCACTAACATCCTATATTAGAAATCCAATCGATTTTTACTATAAATACATTTTAGGAGTCAGAGAATCAGATCAGGTAGAAGAAACTATCGCTGCAAATACCTTAGGAACCGTTATTCATAACACCCTTGAAAATTTATACAAACCTTTTGAGAACAAATTTGTAATCCTAGAGGATATCAATAAGATGTATGCTAAAATTGATACTGAGATCAAATATCATTTCAGAAAAGAATATTCTAAATTAGATATTACTCAAGGAAAAAACCTCCTTATTTTTGAAGTGGCGAAAAGATATATTTATAATTTTTTAAAAGCTGAAGAGAAGATATTACGATCCGGCTCAGAACTAAAAATTATCGCTATAGAGAGTAATCTAAAAACCGAATTAAAAATACCAGAGCTGAATGTTCCAATTTTCATTAAAGGAAAAGTTGATCGAATAGATGAACTAGATGGACAACTTCGAATTATAGATTATAAAACGGGTAAAGTGGATAAAAATGATGTGCTTATAACCGAGTGGGATACAATTACAGAAGATTATAAGTTCAGCAAAGTAATACAGGTATTAGCCTACGGGTATATGTATTATAATGAAGAAGCTATTTCAGACACTTTTCAAGCAGGAATCATTTCTTTTAAAAACCTCCAAGAAAGTTTTATGGCTTTTGGAATAAGAGATGGGAGAAAAAAAGATTATGATATCACCAAAGAAGTATTTGACACATATTTATTACAGCTTAAAAAACTAATTTTAGAAATTTTTAATTTAGAGATTCCCTTTACAGAGAAAGAAGTATAAGCATGATTGAGGAGAAAAAAAATTTAATTGTTGATGGTAAACATCAGAAACCAATTCTTATAGACTGTTTCTACGATGATCAGAGAGGGTCGAAACCTATTATTATTTTTTGTCACGGTTATAAGGGATTCAAAGATTGGGGAGCCTGGGACCTGGTTGGAAAATCATTTGCCAAATCGGGATTTTTCTTCATAAAGTTTAACTTTTCACATAACGGAGGGACTATAGAACAACCTATTGATTTTCCGGATCTTGAAGCATTTGGTAGTAACAACTATTTGATAGAATTGGATGATTTGAAAACGGTTTTGGATTGGGCTACAGCTTCAGACTTTACATATAAATCGCATATTAACTCAAACCAAATAACACTGATCGGGCATTCTCGTGCAGGAGGAATTACAACTATTAAGGCTTCAGAAGACCCTAGGATATCAAAATTAATTACTTGGGCAGGTGTTTCTGATTATGAAACTCGCTTTCCAAAAGGAGAAGCATTCCAAAAATGGAAGGAAAAAGGAGTATTCTATGTCGAGAACGGAAGAACGAAACAACAAATGCCACATTATTTTCAGTTTTATACATCTTTTATAGAAAATAAAGAAAGACTTACTATTTACGAAGCAACAAAGAAAATTGAAATTCCGCACCTAATTATTCATGGAACAGATGACCCTACGGTGGATATGATAGAAGCTAAAAACATACATAAATGGAATCCGGAAAGTGAATTGTTTTTATTAAAAGGAGCAGATCATGTTTTTGGAGCAAAACATCCTTGGGAAAAAGAAGAAATGCCCAAAAATCTCTCAACAATAACTGAAAAATCCATAGAATTTGCAATACTTTAACACACTTTGGTTGGTGAAATCGTAAGGATTTTGATTTTTTTTTGTTTATTTGTGAACATGATTTCTAACAATAGACATATCATTGCTTCGATATTTCTGATACTATTCAGTTTTATGCAACTAGCAGATTTGCACGTGGTGAGCCACGATGTAAATGATGTGGATTGTGAACTATGTCTAATTGCTTCAGAAAATTTAGAGGATAACTTTATTCCGGTGAATTCAATAGAAATTCCAAAAGAAGTTATCGTTCCTGTAGATCATATTCAGATCACGTACACAAAAGTTAATTATGGAATAAATACACATTATTCCTTTCTCAACAAGGCACCACCGGTAGCCTAATTTACTTATTTATCACATTGGTTATATACCAAATACCGATCTCACTATTACTTTTATAGTAATTATATCTTTTTATTTAGAATGAAACCGAACACATTATGTATTGTGTTTCTTCTGGCAATTACTCCTCTATTCGCTCAGGATTGTAATAAAACACTTTCCGGTCGAGTAATCGATTTTCACGATGGAGTTCCGCTAGAAGGGGCAACAATCACTTTCAATAGTACAACTATTAAAACAGACAGCAACGGGATGTATAATATCACAGGGCTTTGTGCTACTTCTTATGCTTTTACCATTTCCCACGAGGATTGTAATTCTCAGGTGGTCACTATTGATATGGATGAAGTTTCTAAAAAAGATTTTTATTTAGAACATCATTTTACTAATCTAGAGGCAGTGGATATAGCATCATCTGCTCAGAAAAAAACTACGAATAGCGCTACAGAAGATAGGCTTAGTCGGAATCAACTAGATCAATATAGCAGCTTGTCGATTGGGGATGCGTTAAAAGAAATATCGGGTGTTAATAGTTTAACTTCTGGTAATACGATTGTAAAACCTGTGATACAAGGCTTGCATAGTAGTAGAATTGTGATCATTAATAATGGAGTGCGACAAGAAGATCAGGAATGGGGAGAAGAACACGCTCCAAATCTTGACATTAACGCCTTTAATACGTTAAAAGTTATCAAGGGAGCAGGAGCTTTACAATATGGAGGAAATGCCATTGGAGGAGTGATCATAGCAGAAAATAAATTGACAACATTACAGGATACGATTTTTGGAAAAGCTCAAATAGCTTTAGGAAGTAATGGAAGAGGTGGTGGAATTAATTCAGCGTTAAATCTTGGTTTTAAGAACGGATGGGGTGCTAAATTTCAAGGTACATTGAAACATTTTGGAGATAGCAAAGCGCCAGATTATGTTCTAAGCAATACAGGACATAGAGAGCAGAGTTTCTCAACAGGATTTGGATATACACAATTTGCATTTGGATTTGAAGGGTACTATAGTTTTTATAATACAACTCAAGGAATTCTAAGAGCATCGCATATCGGTAATGTCGGAGATTTGGTGAGAGCTATAAATAGTCCGTCACCATTGATAATTAATGATTTTACATATGATATTAATGCACCTAAGCAAGAGACACAACATCATTTGGCAAAGTTGAAAGCTTACAAAAGATTTCAAAATCTTGGTAAATTAAATGTTCAATATGCTTTTCAATATAATAATAGAAAGGAATTTGATATTAGAAGAGGTGATGATCGGGATAAAGCAAGTTTAGATCTAGAATTAATTACGCATAATTTAGAAAGTTCTTTTTTATTTGATTCTAATGATAACTTCACGAAAAATGTAGGCTTCCAATATGTATATCAGATAAATACTCCTAATCCTGAAACCGGAATACGGAGACTGATACCGGATTATAATAAAACGACTGCCGGAATTTTTGCAATTACAGAGTTTAAAATATCAGATAATTTAACAGCAGATGCAGGGGTGAGATATGATTTTGTGAACGTTGACGCTAAAAAGTTCTATAGCAAAGACTTCTGGGATGAACGTGGTTATGATACAGAATTTGCTAATCTTATTATTGAGGATGCAGGTGATCAATGGTTAACAAATCCTAATTTTGATTATCATAGCGTGTCTGCATCGGCAGGGATCAATTATACCTATGGAAATCAAAACGGATTATTATTTAATGTTTCTCTGGCAAATCGGGCACCCAATCCTGTAGAGTTATTTAGTGACGGATTGCATCACAGCGCTGCCATTATAGAGTTTGGTGATATACGATTTGATCAGGAAAAAGCATTAAAAATTTCAATTAGCAGCGAGCATTCGGATCTATTTGGTTTCGGAAGTCTAACGATTTCTCCTCATCTAAGTATTATTAACGACTTTATCCTTTTGGAGCCAACAGGTATCGAGTTTACGATAAGAGGATCTTTTCCGGTTTGGGAGTATAAGCAAACGAATGCTTTATTGTATGGGATAGATATCGATTATGGAGTGGCCATTGCAGACAACCTTAGATTTAATACTGTGTTTTCTTATATATACGGTCAAGACACTGCTGCCGATGAGCCTTTAATCAATATGCCAGCACCTAATTTTAGATCAGAATTGATATACGAAAAGGAAAATTGGAATGTAAAACTAAGTAATACTTCAGTGCTAAGACAGACCAGGTTTCCTGATAATAATTTTACTACCGATTTTATTGAAAATGGAGTAGAGCAAACAGCTTTGGTAGATATTTCTACCCCGCCACCAGGCTATAGTATTTTTGATATATCGGGAGCATATATTTTTGACATTTGGAATCCAAAAGACTTAACTCTAGGGATGAGTATTACCAATATAATGGATACCAATTATAGAGATTATCTTAATAGACAACGATTTTATGCTGATAACGTTGGCAGAAACTTCACACTTAACTTAAATTTTAAATTTTAAAAAATGAAAACAACAATTAAAAAATTGACCGCATTATTTTTATTCGCAATTGCATTTACAGCCTGTAGTAGTGATGATGATAATCCACTAGTAATTAATGAAGAAGAAACAATAACCACCGTAAGATTGACAGTTTTAGAATCTGGTATGAGTACACCAGAAATATATACCTGGACAGAGAGTAGTCAGGATGATATTACATTATCTGCAAATTCGTCGTATAATTTCAAAATCGAGTTTCTTGACGAATCAGATCCGAACGATGTAGAGGATATTACAGCAGAAGTAATCGATGAAAGAGATGAGCATTTTGTTTACTATGAAACTACGGTAAATGGTTTGTCATTTACCAATGCATCTGATGATACTATCGATAGTAATAATACAGGAATCAATATTTCTACAGATTGGTCTTCTACAGATGCCGCTACAGGTATCATAAGAGCATTCTTAATTCATGAACCAACGACCAAAACAGGAGACTCTAGAGATGATTTTGGAGGAGAAACAGATGTTGAAGTGAGTTTTAATATAACAGTACAATAAAACCGATCTATAAAGTATTACAGTAAGTTGAGTTTGTTTCAAAGCAAACTATTTTTTCAGTGACAAGGCTCTTGAGAAGTAGTTACCTCAAGGGTCTTGTATTTAAGCCATTAAGAAGGAGAAATAATTTTAGAATTGGTACGAACTTTGATTACTATTTAGAAAATTATTAGCCAAATAATTATTTTTTGAATAAAAACTATTAATAATATGGTAACAAATCAATGAGAAATGACACTAATATATAAGAAACGTTCATTTTTAGTGAGTTAATCTCAACAATTTTAATCAGATATTAAGGCATTGTTAAATGTGCATTATCACTAGAAATTCGTTTAAATATTTGAAGATTAGATCTTATATTCGCGGCGTAAAAACCTAACCAAAAAACAGCAAAATTGAAACAATCATAATTATGTATAAGTTGAGTTTGTGTTAAATATTATAATTTAGTTTCAATTCAGACCCTCAGGAGTAGTTAACCTGAGGGTTGTTTTTTTTTTAATACTTTCTGAATTAGTTTTTATGGTACTAATAACCAAAGTTCGATTAATTCAAAATATGTCGGTTAGAGTGAAATCCTGATGAGAATTTTGTGTCGAAAACAAGGATTTTGGATTCAAAATTTTATTATTCTTATACACTTCTTTAGTCAAAATATTCGAATTGACGGTTTTTATAGTCTATGATGGCAATCGAACTTAGGTTACTTTTTATTTCAGAAAATTTCCATATATGATTTTGGACAGCTTTTTTAAAAAATTCTAGGCATAATTTTGCTCTTCAACGTAAAGACTTACTTCATGTACACAGCAATTTCTGCAGAGGATGCAGTTAAGGTGATAAAAAATAACGACAGAGTTTATATCCAAGCTGCAGCAGCTGCACCACAGGCACTTATCAAAGCAATGACAAATAGGCATCAGGAACTTAAGAATGTAGAAGTATGTCATTTACACATAGAAGGGGAAGCACCGTATGCAAACCCTGATTTTAGAGAAAGTTTTCACGTAAATTCTTTTTTTCTGGGAAAAAATGTAAGACATACGCTAGCAGCCGGAAACGGCTCGTATACCCCGGTATTTTTAAGTGAAGTTCCTCTTTTGTTTAAAAGAAATATTTTACCTGTGGATGTAGCTTTGATACAAGTTTCTCCTCCGGATCATCATGGATACTGCTCCTTGGGAGTTTCTGTAGAGGCAACTTTGGCTGCCATAGAAAATGCGAAAAATGTTATCGCGCAGATAAACCCAAAAATGCCAAGAACCCACGGAGAAGGAATCATTCATATATCAGAGCTGGATGCCTTTATCGAGGAGGAGGCAGAAATTCCGGAATTATTTATTCCTGATCCTTCTGAAATTGAGAATAAAATTGGAGGTTTTGTTGCAGAGTTGATAGACGACGGTAGTACGTTACAAATGGGTATTGGAACTATACCAAATGCGGTATTAGGATTATTAACTAATCATAAAAATCTTGGTATTCATACCGAAATGTTTTCTGATGGTGTGATCGATTTAATTCTGAAAGATGTCATAAACTCTAATAAGAAAGGTATCAATGAAGGTAGAGCATTGACTACTTTTTTGATGGGTACGAAGCGATTGTATGATTATGTAGATGATAATCCATTTATAGAAATGAGAAGTGCAGATTATGTCAATGATGTTTCCAATATTAGAATGAATTCTAAAATGGTTGCTATTAATTCTGCAGTAGAGGTAGATCTCACGGGTCAGGTATGTGCTGACTCTATAGGTTCCAGAATGTACTCAGGCGTTGGTGGCCAAATGGATTTTATCAGAGGAGCCTCTCTGAGCGATGGAGGTAAAGCCATCATTGCATTGCCATCAATTACAAAAAATGGCCTGAGTAAGATTGTGCCTTGTTTAAAGAGAGGAGCTGGTGTGGTAACTACTAGAGCACACGTTCATTATATAGTAACAGAATATGGGGTAGTTAATCTGTACGGAAAGTCATTAAAACAACGAGCAAAAGCACTTATTGATATTGCGCACCCTTCTCATAGAGAAGAATTAGAGCGCGCTTTTTTTGAACAAATGGAGATTAACTCTTGTACCACTGTTCCCGCTGCATTCTAAAAATCATTCCTTGTCATTTAAAGAAACTTAAGGAAAATTTTACAGTAAGATCACAAGATTTTGGTAATCTTAGAGACTTTATTTGACACAAACATATTCTGGTTTTGGGGTAAAGCTGTTTACTGAACTCTAAATAAGTTTTTATTTTATAGTGTCGCTAGCGTGTTTTATGATTTATTTTTTACGAAAACTTATTAAAGAGTTTTCGTTTATATGTAAAATTTGCCAATGGTAATCAGGATAGATTTTAGACTTTTATAGCAAACAACGAAGTAACGTTAATGTATTATATAGGCTTTGATATAGGAAGCTCATCGGTAAAAGCAGCATTGATTCATTCTGATAACGGAAAAAGTATTGCTGTTATCAATGAACCTCAAGAAGAAATGAAGATCATTTCTGTAAACAGAGACTGGGCAGAACAAGATCCTAATTTCTGGTGGGAAAACGTCTGCATTGCCAGTAAACGATTATTAAAGGAAAATGCTGTTGCTCCAGAGTTAGTTTTGGGCATTGGGATATCGTATCAAATGCACGGTCTTGTTCTAGTAGATGATAATGGAGAATTATTGAGAAACTCAATTATATGGTGTGATAGTAGAGCAATTAACATCGGAAATAAAGCTTTTATCGAGCTAGGAGAAGAAAGGTGTAAAAGCCATCTTCTTAATTCTCCGGCAAATTTTACCGCTTCAAAACTAAAATGGGTACGAGACAATGAACCACAGGTTTATGAAAAGACTTATAAATTTATGTTACCAGGGGATTATATTGCTTATAGATTCACCGGGAGCATTACTACTACTAAATCAGGATTGTCTGAAGGTATCGTATGGGATTTCAAAAAACAAGAACCCGCAAAATGGCTGTTAGAGCATTACGATATTGATCCGAGCCTTATTCCAAATATTGTTGAGACGTTTTCTAATCAGGGAGAGCTTAGTGATAAGGGAGCCAAGGAAAGTGGTTTAAAAACAGGAACTCCTATCTTTTATCGTGCGGGTGACCAACCTAATAATGCATTATCACTAAATGTTCTGAATCCGGGAGAAGTCGCATTAACGGGTGGAACTTCTGGTGTTATTTATGCGGTAACCGATACCCTATCCGGAAAAGAACCTGTTAAGTATAACAATTTTGCACACGTAAATTACAGCGAACAGGAACCAATAATTGGTAAGTTACTATGTATTAACGGCGCAGGGATTCAGTATAGATGGTTGAAGGATAATCTTAATCTGGAGACCAATTCTTATCAAGCTATGAATGAACTTGCATCAAAAATTCCTGTAGGATCCGATGACCTTCAGGTAATACCTTTTGGTAATGGTGCAGAGCGAATGTTTGAAAACAAAACGATAGGAACACATATCTGTAATATCAACTTAAACAAACACGACCGATCTCATATATGCAGAGCAGCATTAGAAGGAATTGCATTTTCTTTTGTACACGGTATGGAGATATTAAGAAATAATGGAGCTCATACGAAAGTGCTAAGAGCAGGAAATGATAATTTATTTAGATCCAAAATATTTTCGGAAACTGTTGCTACATTGATAGATCAGGAAATTGAAATTTACAATACTACAGGTGCTATAGGCGCTGCTAGAGCGGCAGGATGGACTCAGGGAGCCTTTAATGATTTAGGAAAAATTATTACTGAAAATGATAAGGTAATGACCTTTAATCCACTACAAAACAAAGATCATTACCAGTTAGCGTATCAAAGGTGGAAAAATGAACTCAAGAGAATTTTAAAAGATAAAAAATGATTGTATTAGGAAATCAGGAATACTTTAAAGGGATTGATAAAATTAAATTTGAAGGAAAAGAATCAGATAATCCCTTGGCATTTAAATATTATGATCCGGAAAAGGTCGTTGCAGGCAAAAGATTGAAAGACCATTTTAGATTTGCTATAGCTTATTGGCATACCTTCTGTGGTCAGGGTGCTGATCCATTTGGATGGGGAACACAAAACTTTGCTTGGGATGAGTCTTCAGACCCAATCCAGGCAGCTAAAGATAAAGCTGATGCAGCATTCGAGTTTATTAGTAAAATGGGTTTTGACTACTTTTGTTTTCATGATTTTGATTTGGTACAAGAAGCTCCCTCATTATTAGAATCAGAGAAAAGATTAGCGACAATTGTTGATTATGTAAAGGATAAGAAAAAGGAATCGGGGATTAAGCTTTTGTGGGGTACAGCGAATTGTTTTTCCAATCCAAGATATATGAATGGTGCGGCCACTAATCCTGATTTTAATGTGTTAGCCAGAGCAGGTGCGCAGGTTAAATTAGCATTGGACGCTACGATGACTTTAGATGGCGAAAATTACGTGTTTTGGGGAGGAAGAGAAGGTTATATGTCATTACTTAACACCGATATGAAGAGAGAGTTAGATCATTTAGCTCAGTTTTTAACAATGGCTAGAGATTATGCAAGAGCACAAGGATTTAAAGGAACGTTTTTTATAGAACCAAAACCTATGGAGCCAACCAAGCATCAGTATGATTTTGACACAGCTACATCTATAGGTTTTTTGAGAGAGTATGGATTAGAGAAAGATTTTAAAATCAACATAGAGGTAAATCATGCTACGTTAGCGCAGCATACCTTTCAGCATGAATTGGAAGTGGCAGCAAGCGCCGGAATGTTGGGAAGTATAGATGCTAATAGAGGAGATTACCAAAATGGATGGGATACAGATCAGTTTCCCAATAATATTTTAGAAGTTACCGAGGCCATGTTAGTCTTCCTAAAAGCTGGTGGTTTGCAGGGAGGAGGTGTTAATTTTGATGCCAAAATAAGAAGGAATTCTACCGATATAGAAGATGTGTTTTTAGCGCACATTGGCGGAGCAGATACATTTGCAAGAGCATTGATTACTGCTGATAAAATTATTACTTCATCACCATATGAAAAGTTAAGAAATGAAAGGTATATGTCATTCGATTCAGGAAAAGGGATGCAATTTGAAAAAGGTGAATTAAAGCTGAAAGACCTTTATGAAATAGCATCAGAAAATGGTGAACTTTCGCTACAAAGCGGAAAGCAAGAATTATTTGAAAATATCATTAACCAATATATTTGATAACCACAAGAATCCATTGTGCATTTAGAATAAAAAAGTCTAAATGTGCAAGGGATTATACCATCTTTTCTAGCTACAAATGACCCAAGAAATCTCAAATAAGAATCATGTTTTACAATGTGTTTCCATAAAGTTAACAAATAATAATGGTACCAAGTTAACAGTAACTAATTATGGTGCATCTATTGTAGGTTTTGAAATTCTAAACAAAAAAGGAGAGCTCGTAAATGTTATTGTTGGTCTGGATATTGTCGAAGATTATCAAGAAGCGGCATATCATTCCAGTGCCAAGTTTTTGGGTGCCTCAATCGGAAGGTATGCCGGTAGAATTAGCAAAGGGAGTTTTGAGTTAAATAATCAGAAATACAAGTTGTATCAAAACTCCGGTGTTCATTTGCATGGAGGAAAAGAGGGTTTTGATAAGAAACTCTGGAAAATTGATTCAATTAATCGAGATCAAAATATGGTTGTTTTTTCTTATGATAGTAAGCATATGGAAGAAGGTTATCCAGGGAATCTGCAGGTCAAAGCAACCTATCAGCTATCAGAAGATGATGAGCTCAAGATTACCTATACCGCTGTATCAGATCAAGATACCGCTATAAATCTTACGAATCATGGGTATTTCAATCTGAACGGTTACGGCAGTATTTTGGATCATTTATTGTCTTTGGATTGCCCCGATTATTTAGAGGTTGATGAAAAACAATTACCAACAGGAAATATAAGATCTGTCACTAACTCCAGGTTTGATTTTCTAGAGCTAAAAAAGTTAAAATCCCTAGAGAATGATGGACTTATAGATGATACTTTCATTTATAGCAACAAACAACCGGCCATAGAGGATGTAAAAATAAGATTGATCACACCGCTAAGTGGTTTACAAATGGAAATCAAAACTAATCAACCTGCAGTAGTAATTTATACTCCTGAAAATTTCCCTAAATGGAAGTTTAAAAATCAGGTAAACTATACTCGGTTTCCAGCTATTTGTTTCGAAAATCAAAATTACCCTGACGCACCCAATCATAATCACTTTCCATCTTCTTTATTGAAAGCTGGAGAGGAATATAAGAATACAAGCATATTCCGCTTTTCCGCTATTTAAAGTTTGCTTCATTCTCTCCCACTCTTTTACTTAAGATGTTTCGTGGAGGCTCTTTCAATTAGATTGGTTTTGATCACCTTTGTGGTATACGAAGTTTCTATTTTTTCGTTTTCAATTTTATCAATGAGGATTTTAGCAGCCGCTTCTCCAAGATAAATGCTATGTTGACTTACTGTAGTAATGGATGGCGTTACATGCCGAGGCAGCACACCATTGGTAAAGCCTATTATTGAAATATCTTCTGGTACGCTGTAACCCTTTGATACTACCATTTTTAGCGTACTAACAGCAGAGTCTTCCTCTAAACACAATATAGCATCTACTTTTTTTGAGTCAAGCATAGTTTTTAGTAACGTATTAATGTCATTAAATTCATCAACCTTCAGGATCAAATCTTCATCAATTGAAATACCAGCTTTGGTAAGAGCTTTTTTATAACCTTTAAGTCTAAGTTTTCCAACACTAAGCTGATAAATGTTAGAGACGATAGCAATATTTTTACAGCCAGTTTTGATAAAAAAATTAACTGCATTATATGCACCTTCTTCGTCATTCACAATAACTTTATCGCATTCTATTTCATCTGTTACGCGATCGATCATTACAATCGGGATACCTTGATTTATGGCATTCTGAAAATGACTAAAGTCTTTTTTTACCTGTGTTTCCTCTGCAATAGAGAGGATATACCCGTCCAAATCAGCGTTTTTTAATAGCTCCATAGCTGTCACTTCTTTTTCTCTGGATTCGTTAGAAATGCAAGTGATCACGCTATACCCTTTTTCTGTAGCAATCCTTTCGATACCCACAAAAACCTTTGTGAAGAAATGATTTAGCATATTAGGTATAATAACTCCAATAGTCTTGGTGTTTTTATGTTTTACATTTGTTATGGTAGTAGAAGATTTATATTGCAGCTCTTTTGCATATTCCTGAATCATAGATTTGGTACTACCACTAATTTCATAACTATCATTGAGTGCCTTGGAAACAGTGGCAATAGAAACATTGAATTTTTTCGCAATATCCTTTAAAGTAATTCTCTTTTTCTTCATACACTACGTATTCTTAAAAAATTAATAAAGACAAAAAGTGCTTTTAAATACAGATCTGGTCATCGTAATATAGGGTTTAATAGCTTTTGTAATTAACGGTACGATTGAAGCAAATACATCTTTTTGTAAAGTAATTCTAATAATTTAATTAGTGAAAATATGCAATTGTAATTGCAACAAAACTAATACAGATTGCTTCAAATATTCTATCAGAGAAGACTGATTTTCTAAAAATCTCATTTCTGAAACTAATGCTAAGTCAATTCGTGAAAATTTTAGGAAATACATTGTTGATATCTAATGCCTTATACGTTTACGAAAACTTTTCGTAAAATTTAATTCAAAAACATCCTATTTAACTATTGTTTTAACGCAAACGTTATAGTTTTGATTATTGATTAAATTTTAACACAAATTCATCTATATCCACAATTATCTGATATTGAAACACTGATATTAATAATTGGTGTGGATTTTTGAATGATTCTAACTTAAACACCTTTAATTATGAAAAATTTTTTAAGCATTTTGGTGTGCTGTTTGTTTTTTTTAACAAACTGCTCAGATGATCTAAATTCTGACAATCTTCCTGAAGCATCAGAAACTAACCAAAAATCAATAGATAGTAATGGTTATATCAGTGACAACCGAACGGATGGAAACAACAAAGGATATTTTTGGACCATCTATAAAGAAGGAGGATGGGGTAAATTAACGTTCCCATATGCCAATCAATACAGTGGTAATTTTGAAATTGAATACAAGGACAATCGCGATATCGTAGGAGGTAAAGGTTGGTCTACAGGTAACGGAAGAAGAATAAATTATAATATAGGTACTTTGCAAGGATCTTATAATTTTGTAGGGGTATATGGATGGACTCAAACCCCACTGGTAGAATATTATGTAGTAGAGAAAGGCAGTATTACTGGTCAAAACCAAAACAGGAATTATACGGTAAACGGAAAGAGGTATAAATTCAAAAAACAATTAAGATCTAACGCACCTTCTATTTTAGGAACCAAAACATTTTATCAGTATATCAGTGAACACGGCAATGCTCCAACAGGTTCTAATCAGCAAGTTCACATGCAAGCTCATATTAACCATTGGAATAAATATGGAGGTCATCAATCTGAATGGGGTAACCTGAGAAATTTTGATTATCAGGTTTTTGGTATAGAATCTTACACTGGTAATTGGGGAAAAATCAACGCCAGTATTTGGTAATTAATACGCACAAAATTAAAAACAACAAGACCGATACATTGTTTCGGTCTTGTTGAGTTTTATGCCCTTATTAATTAATGAAAAGGGTTAATTCCTTACTTAACTATGAAAAAAGGTTTGTTTTATTTTTTAGTTGGATTCGTAATGATATTCTATTCCTGTAACAAGAAAGAAACAAAAAGAGTTATCAATGATAATCTGATTTTTGTCAAAGGAGGAACCTTTATTAACAAGCAATCCAATTTGTATGGAAAAAATGCCCGTGTAAATGATTTTTATATGGCTAAAAGCGAAGTTACCCAGAGAGAATGGATCAAGATTATGGGTAGTAATCCATCCAGATTTAAAGGAGACAGTCTGCCCGTAGAAATGGTAAGCTGGTATGATTGTGTGGAGTTTTGTATCAAAAAAAGTATAAAAGAGAGGCTAATCCCTTATTATAAAATTTACAAAGATTCTATAGACGATTTTAATAATTCTGAGTTTGATAGTATCAAATGGCTAGTTAAGAAAAATCCGAAGGCTAATGGATATCGTTTACCTACAGAAATTGAATGGGAGTATGTTGCTGGAGGCGGTCAGTTAAGTAAACATTATGCTTACAGCGGAAGTAATAATATTGATGAAATAGCCTGGTACTGGAGAAATAGTGGAGATTCGATATTAACGGGACAATGGGATTATAGTGTTCTAGAAAAAAATCAATGCAGGACACGTCTCGTGTGCACCAAAATGCCTAATGAACTTGGTTTATATGATCTGACAGGAAATGTTAGAGAATGGTGTGATGATTGGTATGAAGATGAGCGTACACCTCGTGGACATTTTCGTTCACAAAGAGGCGGCGGATGGATCGGACTTGAAATTTACGCAAAAATTAATGACAGGGATTATTTCGAGGCGAATGGTATAGGTCCGGATCAAGGTTTTCGTATTTGTAGAAATAAGGATTAATCCTCAAAAAAGAATCATTGTTTAGGGAGTTAATTCTTATTAAAATAATCAATTTACCAGCGCAAGAAATATTTCTTTAGTTTTTCGGTAAAGTACTTTCATGATACTAAAAAAAATGTTTGAGTAAATCCAAAATTACACCACATAATGCATCATAATTTATAACATTCGCTTCAAATCTTCCACCTGATTGAGGAGTCACACAATAGTTTTGATTTTAATAAAATTTTAAGTAAAAATTAAACGATCTGTTAAACCTGATTTTGAAAAATTATGAATCAAATAACAAATAAGGGAATGTTTTTTAATCGGGTGAAAAAATCATTTACTAACAACTAGCAAAATCATTAACCAACACAAATTATATAATAAACCAAAAAGGATTTATGGAATCAGTTTTAGAACAATTGGATTGGATAGTATTAGGTGTCTACTTTTTAGCACTTATTGGAGTAGCCGTCTGGGTAATATTACAAAGAAATAAGGATACAGCAGATTATTTTTTGGCAGGACGAAATGTAGGTTGGTTTGTTATTGGAGCTTCGATATTCGCCTCTAATATTGGGTCGGAACACGTTGTAGGTCTTGCAGGTACAGGTGCAGAGTCCGGAATGCCAATGGCGCATTACGAATTGCACGCATGGATTGTACTGTTATTAGGTTGGCTATTCTTACCATTTTACATGAGAAGCAAAGTGTTTACCATGCCAGAGTTTTTAGAGAAAAGATTTGATAGTAGATCACGGTGGTTCTTATCGGTTTTTTCACTAGCAGGATATGTAATCACTAAGGTTTCTGTAACCATATATGCCGGAGGAATCGTGGTCTCCGAATTATTGGGTATACCTTTTTGGTATGGAGCTATTGGTATTGTTGTCTTTACCGGCGCGTATACGATCATAGGAGGTATGAAAGCTGTAATTTATACAGAAACACTACAAACTGTAGTTTTGATTGCTGGCTCTATTATCATTACATATTTAGGTTTACAAGAAGTGGGTGGCTGGGAAAACCTAAAGGATACTGCAGGATCTGATCATTTTAATATGTGGAGACCTATGTCTGATCCAGAGTTTCCCTGGACAGGGTTATTGTTTGGTGGAACTATTGTAGGTATCTGGTATTGGTGTACGGATCAATATATTGTACAACGTACGTTGGCCGCAAACAATATAAAAATCGGAAGACGTGGAGCTATTTTTGGAGCATATCTTAAGATTTTGCCAATTTTTATCTTTTTAATTCCAGGAATTATAGCTTTTGCTCTGGCAAAACAAGGTGTTTTATCGTATGAAAAAGCAGATGAGGTGTTTCCTGTTTTAGTAAAGACCCTATTGCCAACAGGGCTAAAAGGATTAGTTGCTGGTGGACTAATGGCGGCTTTAATGAGTTCCTTGGCATCAGTATTTAATTCTTGTTCAACCATATTTACAATAGATATTTACAAAAAACTGAAACCAACGACGCCAGAAAAGAAGTTATTAAATATAGGAAGAGTAGCAACAGCATTAGTAGTAGTTTTGGGTATTATATGGATTCCTATTATGAACAAAATCGGCGGAGGTGTTTTATATCAATATTTACAGAGCGTACAGTCCTACATCGCACCACCAATTACTGCTGTGTTTATTTTAGGTATCATTTGGAAAAGAGTAAACTCGAAAGCTGCAATTGTGACATTATTTTCAGGACTTTTAGTAGCAGCATTAAGAATTACCTCAGAAATTGTAAAGGACAGTTTGTCTGGTTTTGCTTATGAGTTTGCTACTATAAACTTTGCGCATATGGCGATATTTATGTTTATATTTTCTGTAATCGTATGTGTAACAACTAGTCTGGTTACAACAGCACCGGATTATGCTATTATTAAAGGACTTGCTTTTGGAACTTTATCACCAGAACAAAAAGAAGAAACTAAAAATAGTTATAGTCCAATTGATGTTGCCTTGTCAATATTATTAGTGGTTGTGGTTGTTTGTATTCTAACATATTTTACAGGATGATGGTAGCCTGATAATTCTTTTACAAAACACTGATTTTTATTTAATTATTACGGAGTGGTGAAAGCAAGGTATTGCTGTCCTTAAGAAAAATAGAGGGAATGTTAATGGATTTAAACAAAAGATGCTACCTTTATTATTCAGTAATGGAATACAAGCTTATGAATATGAAAAGAATTATAGTATACGTACTATTTTTCTGTTGTTGTGTCAATTGCCAATGGGCTCAACAGAAATCAGATGATTTTAATTTTGTAAATATAGAGGATGGTATTTCGAAGATAGCAGTACCAGTAATTGTCCAAGATCACAATGGTTTTATATGGATTGGTACAAGCGGAGCAGGTATACACAGATACGATGGCATAGAATTTAAATCTTACAAGCATAAACTACAGGACACTACTTCTTTAAGTAGTAGTTCGATCTACTGTGCGTTTGTAGATAAAAAAAATAGACTTTGGGTAGGTACAGAAAACGGATTGGACCTATATGATCGGGAACTGGATCAATTTAAACGAATTGATATAATTTCTCAGTTAAAAAATTTCTACCAATCTGAAATTGCAGTTAATTCCATTATAGAAGATGATAGCGGCGATATTTTTGTTGGAACGTACACTAGGGGCTTACTTAAAATAGATTCAGAAACTTATAAAATAGAACAGGTTGCCAATGTAAATAAAGGAACTAACCAAGGATTTGTAGATGTTCACGATCTTCAGATAAATTCTGAAGGAAAAATGTATGCTGCAACCAATTATGGATTGAAAATATATGACCCTGAAACAAATACATTACGTCTTTCGATTTTTGAAACAGAAAAAGGTTTGCAATCTGTTCAAACTCCAATTAAATCTTTATTGATTGACACAAATAATAACATTTGGTTAGGTAGCTTTTCTCAAGGAATATACAGAATTGAAAAAAGATCAGATGAAGTATTCAATATTAAGAATCTTCAATTTACAAATAAGAGAATCTTTTCATTAATCTCTAATGCAGATGGATCCATCCTTTGTGGTACCGAGAATGATGGTTTGTTTCATATCCAAGCCGATGGAAAGCTCATAAAAAATTATCTTTTTGATAAAAATAATAAGAATAGTATACGATCTAATTCCATATGGTCTCTGTTTCTGGATAACAATGAAAGGATATGGATGGGTTATTATAACAAAGGTATAGCAGTACACGATAAATTGTACGATAAGTTTAACAATATTGAAAGTCTGGCTAGTAATCCAAATTCTTTAGAAGCAGGTTCTGTTACCGGTATTGTTCAGGATAAATCCGGTTTACTATGGATCAGTACAGACGGAGGAGGTATAGACGTTTATGACCCAAATAGTCAAAAATTTATTCACATTAATAAATATAGCACTAAAGAATTTTCAAATCTTACTGCATATGATATTCAAACGATATTTATAGATAGTAATGAAAACGTTTGGGCAGGAAGTTGGAGTGGAGGTGTTTTTTTGCTCAAGAATGGGTCTAAAAAATTTATTAACTATACAGTAGAAAATACCAAAGGCAGGCTATCTTCTAATAGTATATTAAGTTTTGCAGAAGACGCGGATGGCATCATCTGGATAGGAACTTTTTTTGGAGGAATTGTTTCGTATGATCCTATTAGTAATGAGTTTACTCATTATAGATCTAAAGAATTCACTACATATGGAATTCCAACAAGTGATGTTCGAAAGGTACTAATTGATTCTGATAACAATTTATGGATAGGCACGGCCACCGGATTGTATAAAGTGAGGAAAAGCAAAACTGATCAATTTTCTGTTGTTTCATTAAGAGAGAAAATGAACAGTAAATATCAGAACAAATCAGATACAAATCATATACTTTCAATATATGAAGGTACCGATGGATCTATCTGGATTGGTACAAAAGGAGCCGGTTTATGTCGATATAACCCAGAAACAGATAATTTTATATGGTATAATGAATTATACGAATTAAAAGATGAAAATGTTTCTGCTATTATAGAGGATGAACAAAATAATATTTGGATTAGTGGTAATAATGGGATTCATAAACTGGATCTTGTAAAAGGAACGATTAAGAACTATAATAGTAATGATGGTTTATTATCCAACGATTTCAATTTTAATGCAGTATTTAGAGATAAAAAGGGAACCATATATTTCGGTAATTATGAAGGGATAGACTATTTTAATCTTAAAAACATAAAGACTAACAATAGTGTTACAAACTTATTTCTTACAGATTTTAAAATATTCAACAAAAAAGTATATCCCAATCAAGAAGGATCTCCATTAAGCAAGGTTATTTCTGAGACTGATAGTATATCCTTAAGTAATGAACAATCGGTTTTCACAATAGAATATACTGGTGTCAATTATACTCGTCCAGAGAAAAATCAATATGCATATTATTTAGAGGGATTAGAAGATTCTTGGAACTATGTTGAGAATACTAGAAGTGCTACCTATACAAATTTAGATCCCGGAAATTATATTTTTAAGTTAAAAGTAGCCAATAATGACGGTAAATGGGATGAAAACCCATTACATCTACATATAAAAATTTTACCTCCCTGGTGGAAGACAACTTGGGCAATGACATCTTACATATTATTATTCTTATTAGGGATATATCTTTTAAATAAAGTTACACAAAAAAGAATCAAAGAAAAGCAGCAGATACGATACGAAAGAGAAAAAAGAATCAAAGAAGAAGAGCTTCATCATAAGAAGCTACAATTTTTTACTAATATATCCCACGAGTTTCGAACCCCACTAACGCTGATTTTGAATCCTCTAGAAGATATACTTAAAAACAAAGAATTAAATCTACCAAAAGAGGTAAACGAAAAGCATCTGGTAATTCACAAAAATACAGACAGGCTGTATAGATTAATCAATGAGTTGATGGATTATCGAAAGCTTGAACTTAATAAGCTTAGTATCAAGGCAAGAGAACTTGACATCATAAATTTTGTTCGAGATGTAGTAAGCCATTTTGTAGTAGAAGCGTCACAAAAAAAAATAGACCTTACCGTACATCACGATTTACCAGAATTAAAAGTATGGGTAGACATTGGTATGCTGGAGAAGATTATTTTTAATTTATTATCCAATGCATTTAAAGTTACCAAAGAGGGAGGAAAAATAACCATTTCGATAAAAAAAATAGGACAAAGGCTTGCTGAAAAAACAGGTAATTTTGGATTATCAGAATCATTCGAAATTAGTGTGTCCGATACGGGACCAGGGCTCAAAAAAGAACAACTTGATCAAATATTTGAACGTTTCTATCAAGTAGACAACCTTAACAAATCATATTATGGCGGAACTGGAATTGGCTTGGCGGTTGTAAGAAGTTTTGTCGAATTACATAAAGGCATAGTAGAAGTTGATAGCGAGGTGGATCAAGGAACTACATTTTCAGTAATCTTGCCATTAGGAAAAGACCACTTTGAAGATAATGAAATAATTGTAAATGATGAAGAATCTGAGGTTCTTAGAAAAACTAAATTTATAGGAAATGTTCATAATCAAAGTTTGGAAAATCAAATCGAAGAAGAACAAAAAACTAATAGGTTATTAATTGTCGAAGATAATACTGAGTTACGAAGTTATTTAAGACAGGAGTTAAGTAATACGTATAAGGTTTATGATGCCAAAAATGGTAGCGAAGGTCTGGAAATTGCTAAAAAAGAAGTACCCGATATAATCATTACTGATGTAATTATGCCAGAAATGGATGGTTTCGAATTCTGCTCAAGGATTAAAAAGGAGATCAAAACAAGCCATATTCCAATAATGATGCTTACTGCAAAAACAATGGCCGATGATCGGTTAAAAGGAATTGAGTCCGGAGCTGATGTATATCTAAATAAACCGTTTGATATGAGAATGTTAAAATCGTATTTAACTCAAATGCTTACGATAAGACAAATGGTATTTAATAAGTACTTTAGTGATGTTAGTGATGCCCAAATAAATGAAAATAACACATCACTGGATAAAGAATTCATTAAAAAAGTATTAAATCATATCTATGAAAATCTTAGTGATCCGGATTTAAATGTTGAATCTCTTTCTTCAGAATTACATCTTAGTAGAAGTCAATTTTATAGAAAGATTAAAACGCTTACTGGTCAAACAGCTAACCAATTCTTGAGAAATATCAGATTGCAAAAGGCGAAACAGATATTAGAAAGTGGTTCTACCAATATCAGCGAGGTATGTTATAAGGTAGGATTTTCTTCTCCCTCCTATTTTACAAAGTGCTTTAAAACGCATTTTGGAATACTGCCTACAGAAGTAGCAATTAATGAAACTTAAGATTTCTAATGAACGCATTTCATAAAATAATGGTTATATAGTGCATAAAAATTCATCAGATTTTCAATTTTTTCTATATCTCATAACAAAATTTCAAAATCATGGCTTCGGTGTAATGTAAGACGAGCACCATTAACAACCTTAGCAGTCATTTATCAATACCATTAGATTTATAATTTATTCAATTTGTAACCAATTTTATTGAAAAAATATCATCAAAACAACCTGTAAAATAGGTTCTTCACATTTTACTGGCTCAATCACCACATCTAACTATAACAATTGTTGCTTCAACTGTTTGATATGTTGTGAAAACCTTATATGTAGCGTGTATGCAACAAATGTTTTATCATATGCTCTATCTGTTGCATCGTTTTTTTAATCCTGTACATAAATTGTTAAAAATTTGTGAATAAGTCAAATGAACATGAATAACAAATACTCGAAAATTAAGATTTTGGGAGAGATATTCCTGATAGCTATAGTGCTCGGATTATTTGTTTTCATACTTGACCTCATATCATAAAAAACCAGATTTAACCAATAAAAATGATAAAAAGAGAAACCAATAATATATTTAAAATACTTTTCAGAAGTAGCGCTGTGGTCGTTTTTTCGATTGTTCTTCAATTAAACATCGGCTGTGAGTCAAAAAAGGAAACTGAATATAAATTTAAAAACCCGGAGTTACCCGTTAGTGAAAGAGTTGGTGATCTCATCAGTCACATGACACTTGCCGAAAAAGTATCTCAGATGCGGTATGATGCACCGGCTATAGACCGTTTAGGTGTGCCGGCGTATAATTGGTGGAATGAATGTTTGCACGGCGTAGCAAGGGCTGGTGAAGCAACTGTTTTTCCGCAGGCGATAGGAATGGGTGCTACTTGGAATGCTCCTTTGTTATTTGATGTAGGGACCGTAATTTCCGACGAAGCAAGGGCTAAGCACCATCGTTTTATAAAAGAAAATAAAAGAGGGATATACCAAGGACTTACTTTTTGGACTCCCAATATCAATATCTTTAGAGATCCCAGATGGGGAAGAGGTCAGGAAACCTATGGAGAAGATCCATATCTAACAAGTAGAATGGGTGTTAATTTTATTAAAGGATTACAAGGCGACGATCCAAACTATCTCAAAGTGGTTGCTACAGCAAAGCATTTTGCAGTACATAGTGGTCCTGAAAAGTCAAGACACGAAGATAATTATCACACCTCTGATAAAGATTTAAAAGAAACATATTTGCCTGCCTTTGAAGCAGCTATTAAAGAAGCGAACGTGCAATCGGTAATGTGCGCGTACAATAGATATAGAGATGAAGCTTGCTGCGGAAGTAATTTATTATTAAATGATATACTTCGAAAAGAGTGGGGGTTTGATGGTTATGTGGTTTCAGATTGTTGGGCAATTAACGATTTCTGGGAACCAAATAAGCATGAATTAGTCGAAACCCCTGCTGAGGCTTCAGCTTTAGCAGTAAGCAGAGGTACAGACTTAAATTGTGGCGATGTCTACGACCCAAATCTAAGCGAAGCGGTTCTAAAAGGATTGGTGGACGAAGATAAAGTCGATCAAGCATTATCTAGATTGATGGAAGCTCGCTTTAAGCTAGGGATGTTTGATCCTGAAGAAATGGTTTCCTGGTCAAAAATACCATACGATGTTGTATGCAGTGATAAGCATTATGAGTTATCAGAAAAGACAGCCAGAGAATCAATGGTATTGTTAAAAAATGAAGATAAACTACTTCCATTAAAAAAAGAGATAAAATCTATTGCTGTTATAGGTCCAAATGCAAACGCGAAGCAGGTATTGTTAGGAAATTATCACGGAACACCTCTTAATAATATTACTCCATTAAAAGCGATCCAGGAAAAATTACCTAATACAAAAGTAAACTATGCTAAAGGTAGCCATATTGCAAATGGATGGCCATTATTAGAGCCTATTCCGGCTTCCATGTTGCAAAACGGAGAAGGCACTGGATTGAAAGGAGAATACTTTGATAATAAAGAGTGGAAAGGAGAACCGAAAGTGACCCGAATTGATAGTGTTGTTGATTTTATTTGGGTCTCTAAAAAGCCATTTGAAAATGCAGTTTCAGATAATTTTTCTGTGAGATGGACAGGAAAAATTGTTCCGAAGGAAAGTGGAGAATATCGCATAGGGTTAAGAGCAAGTAGCGCGGGTAAATTATACATAAATGATTCTCTCAGTGTTGATTTTAAGGATGATCACGAACCAAAAATGAGGTATGTTGACATGCCTTTGGAAGCTGGGAAATCATATGACGTTAAAATTAAATATTACAACTATCATACCGATCCTCAGGCACAATTGTTATGGTCCAAATTAGATGAAGATCTTTTATCTCCTGCAGTTCAGGCAGCTAAAAATTCTGAGGTGGTAGTACTTTGTTTAGGATTATCACCGGACATAGAAGGTGAAGAAATGCCAGTTGTTTTGGACGGTTTTGATAAAGGTGATAGATCAGAAATTTCTTTACCGCAATCTCAGATTACTTTATTAAAAGAAATACATGCTACAGGAAAACCAATAGTATTAGTATTGATGAATGGAAGTGCACTTGCCATCAATTGGGCAGATGATCACGTTCCAGCCATACTTGAAGCCTGGTATCCTGGAGAATTTGGTGGAAGAGCTATTGCAGATGTTCTTTTTGGAGATTACAATCCGGCAGGAAGATTGCCTGTTACCTTCTATAAATCAGTTAAAGACCTTCCTGATTTTAAATCCTACGATATGACGAATCGTACGTATAAATATTTTAAAGGAGAGCCTCTGTATCCATTTGGACACGGATTATCATATACCAACTTTACCTATTCAGCACTAGAGATACCTGAGTCTATATCAAAAAATGATAACATTCCTATCGAAGTGCAGGTTACAAATGCCGGAGATGTAAAAGGAGACGAAGTAGTTCAATTATATATATCCTACAATGAAAAAGAAAATAATGAAGGTGCAAAGCATTCATTAATTGGATTTAAAAGAATCAACTTGGAAGCTGGTGAGACAAAACAAGTAAGTTTTTCAGTGACTCCAAAACAATATGCAAGCATTACTACTGATGGGAAACGAGAAATTAAGTCAGGACCCATCCAATTCCATATTGGAGGAAAACAACCAAATAGTAAAAACCATAAAACAACACAACTTATAACTAAAACAATTATGATTAATGATAAATAACAAACAAGAAACAGTACATAGCTAGCTAATTTCTAAAAGGCTATGGTATTTAGGGAATCTTAATTAGCAGAACAAAAATTGTAATACGAATATAATTAACAACTAAAAAAACAATATCATATGATAAAGCTTAAACTCGCAATTATTGGATTGTTTATAATTGGGACACAGCATGTTTTTTCGCAAGAAAACACTATTAGTGGAACAGTCACAGATGAAAGCGGTTTGCCGCTACCCGGGGTAACGGTAGCGGTAAAAGGAACCACAAAGGGAGCCTTAACCGATTTTGACGGTAAGTACGAATTAGAAGGATTATCAAACGGTGAGATTTTGGTATTTTCTTATGTCGGAATGCAAACCGTACAAAAAACCGTTACTGGATCAGACCAGATTAATGTGGTACTGATGCAGGAAACAACGGATTTAGAACAGGTAGTTGTCATTGGATACGGGCAAAGCAGGAAAAAAGATCTTACTTCCGCCGTCTCAGTGATTAGTGGTGAAGCGCTAGAAAAGCAACCTGTTGCTAATATCGATCAGGGTATTCAAGGATTAGTATCGGGTGTAACCGTTACGAGAAGTACCGGTAGACCAGGTGGCGCGGTATCAGTAAGGATCCGGGGAACTACTTCTGTAACAGGGTCAAATGAACCTTTATATATCATTGACGGAGTAAACGTTCAGAATTCTGAAAATAACTCCTTTAATTTCTCGCGTTTTGGAGGAACCGGTGGACAGACTGCTACAAGTCCGCTTTCTGCCTTAAACCCTAATGATATAGAATCTATTACCGTTTTAAAAGATGCTTCTGCAGCTGCTATTTATGGTGCTCAATCTTCTAATGGTGTAATATTGATTACTACAAAAAAAGGTAAAGCAGGTAAAGCAAAAATAAGCTATGAAACTTATGGAGGGATACAAACGGCTCCTAAATTATTAGATATGATGAATCTAAGAGAATTTGCAGCATATTCCAACGAAGTTAGACAAAGCCCATCAACCAACTTACCTCCTGCTCCACAGTTTGAAGATCCAAGTATTTTAGGTGAAGGAACTGATTGGCAGAGAGCAATTTTTAGGGCGGCACCAATTCAGAATCATCAGTTATCAATTTCAGGCGGAAAAGAAAACACTAAATTTTATGCTTCAGCCAATTATTTTGAACAGGAAGGTATTATTATCAACTCTGGTATGAGAAGATATGGTTTACGATTAAATCTTGATCATAAGTACAACAATTGGATTAGTTTTGGTCACAATATCAATATGAGTAGTTCCTTAGAGGAAATAGGATTAAACGATTCTCGTAATGGAACCATCACTTCAGCGCTTAGACAAACACCAGATGTACCCGTTAGAAATCCTGATGGAAGTTTTGGTTCTCCTCAAAATAATCTAGGTAATACAGGTGCTCTTAATCCGGTAGCCGCGTCAGAAATAAGAAATAGTACTTTAGAAAGATTTAAAGTAAACGGAAATATCTACTTAGACTTGAAATTGGCGAATAACCTGAAGTTTAGATCAGATTTAGGATATGATTATAATACGGCTAAAACGGAAAGTTTTTTTCCAACTTTTGATTTTGGCTCCATTTCAAACAATTTGAATTCAGCGTTCAAAGGTGCAAATGAAGGATTGTATTATCTCTTTAAAAATTACCTGACCTATACTCCTCAACTTGGAGATCATGGATTGGATATTTTATTAGGAACAGAAGCACAAAAAGTTCAGTTCCAGGGATTAACCGGACAACGATCTAATTTTCCTAGCAATGACATTCCTGGTTTAAATACAGGTGATGCAGAAACTTCACTATCAGAATCTTTTGAAGGAGCGGCTTCATTACTCTCGTATTTTGGTAGAATAAATTATGACTATAAAGGCAAATACCTGCTTTCTGCTTCCTTAAGATATGATGGTTCCTCAAAGTTTGGACCTAATAATCGATGGGGATTATTTCCTTCTGCTTCTGCAGCTTGGGTAGTGAGTGATGAGCCGTTTATGGAAGGAATTTCAAGAGCTTGG
The DNA here is from genome assembly GCF_042434905.1 of Aquimarina besae. NCBI lineage: Bacteria > Pseudomonadati > Bacteroidota > Flavobacteriia > Flavobacteriales > Flavobacteriaceae > Aquimarina > Aquimarina besae. The sequence goes on along the minus strand of NZ_CP170199.1, from coordinate 738,075 downwards.
AGTTATTTTAAAATTCGAGCAGGATACGGTACCAGTGGAAACCAGGATATTGATAACTTCCTGTATTTAAGCTTTCTTAGAAATCAGAATACAGCACTGGGGAGCGGATTTAGTTTAGCTAATTTTGCTAATCCAAATGTACAGTGGGAATCATTGATTTCTCCCAATGTAGGGGTTGAACTTGGCTTCGCGGATAATAACATTAGACTGGATGTGGATGTATATAGAAAAACATCTAAGGATTTTCTTGCTACCAGACCGGTTCCCGGATTTTTGGGTAGCTTAAATACCTTATCTTTTATTGGTGTAAATGCTCCCGTAGAAAACTTTGGTGAAATGATTAATGATGGTATTGATGTTACTTTAAATACCAAAAATGTGAGTAATGATAAGTTTAGCTGGGATACTAATATCATATTTTCTATGTACCGAAATGAAATCACTGAACTATCTGGAGATAACGATGCGATTATCGGAACCTTAAGAGATGAAGAAATCATAGCGGATTTAACCAGGTCTGAGGTTGGACAACCGATTGGGATGTTCTATGGTTTTGTAACCGATGGTTTGTTTAGAACACAAGAAGAATTGGATAATGGAGTAATCCCTGCAGAAAGTACCCGTGACGAAGCTACAGGGACCTGGATAGGAGATGTGCGTTTTGTAGATCTTAATGGAGATGGAACTATAGACGATAACGATAGAACTTTTATCGGTAATCCACACCCGGATTTCACATATAGTATCACAAATAATTTCCGATACGGAATGTTTGATTTGTCGATATTCCTTCAGGGGTCTTACGGTAATGATATTTACAATTATACAAGAACCTACATAGAAGGTGTAAACCGTTTCAATTCAAACCAGGCGACTTCTGTAATCGATAGATTCACTGCTACCAATACGGATGGAAGTTTGCCTAGATATTCTGATGGAGACAAAAATGGAAACAACAGAGTGTCGGATAGATTTATTGAAGATGGTTCTTACTTAAGGATTCAAAACGTGACGTTTGGATGCACATTGCCTAAAGACACATTTGGAAAAGCCAATTTTTTTGACCAAATTAGAGTATACGCAACCATCCAAAATTTATACACTTTTACAAACTATTCTGGTTACGATCCAGAAGTTGGTTCACTAAACCAAAGTGCTCTTTTTAAAGGAATTGACTTTGGTAGATATCCGGTTCCAAGAACAATGACGCTTGGACTAAATGTACAGTTTTAAAACAATGAAAAAGAAATAATATGTTTGGTATGAAAAGTAGTAAGAAGTTTTTTAAGTATTTAATTGCATTGACCTTTTTAACCTCGTGTGGTGATGACTTTTTAGATATAGACGTTGTAGACTCTATCACAGAGGATAATTTTTATCAAACCGATGATCAATTATTAGCAGGTGCAAATTCTTTGTACGGACAATCCTTTTTTACAACAAACGATAAGTTTATGTATTCTTTGGATATGTTAGCAGGTAACTCTATTGGTTTTGAAGGAGATGCTCCTTGGAGATTATTCTCTATAGGAGTTAATAATGGAACCCTTTTAGAAGGATGGGAAGGGTTTTATAAGGGCATTGCAGATGCCAACCAACTCATAAAAGTTACGAGTGGTGAACTTAACCCTGAAATTTCAGAAGAGGTTAAAAACCAGGTAGAAGGTGAAGCACGTTTTATAAGAGCGTTCTCGTATTTTTATTTGGTACGATTATGGGGAGAAATTCCCGTTATTGACGAAGTGACTTCAGATACGTCTTCCTTGTATCCTCTTAATACCGTTTCCAGTATTTATGCTTTTATAGAAAGTGATTTGCTTAAAGCAGCAGAATTGTTACCGTTAGGTTCTTCTGGAAACATAAGAGTTGGTAAAACAGCAGCTTGGGCATATCTGGCAGAAATGTATTTAACCCTTAAGGATTATGCAAAATCCAGAGAGTATGCAGAGTTGGTTATCAATAGCGGGTTACACAGCTTACAACCTAATTATCAAGATCAGTTCATAGATCCATCGGCTAGTATTAATAGTGAAGGTATTTACAGATGGGTTTGGACATCTATCAATGGATTATGGGGTATACAAAATACAAACCAAGCTTATTTGATTGCTAACGACGATGTTATTGGTAATGATGGTTCATTTGGTTCTGTAGCTCCAAGTATTGATTTATACCTTGCGTTTGATAAAATAACGCAGCCCGGAGAAGAAGATCTAAGAAGACAATGGATCATTTGTGAACCAGGAAGAGTATATCCTGAATTATTAACCAGTGAAGGAGGATGGACTTTTCCAGAGAATGGAGATGAATCTGCAACCAAGCTACGATATAGAAAGTATGTGGTAGGATCATTGAATGAACATCCAAATGTGTTTTTTATGAGAACCGAAATGAGCACACAATTGATGCGATATGCCGATGTCCTTATGATTTATGCAGAAGCTATTTTAGGAGATGCTGATTCAACAGGAGATGTATTAGCATTGGATGCTTTCAATCAAATTCGAAGAAGAGCAGGACTTTCTGAGAAAACTTTGTTGACCAGAGAAGCACTTATGGATGAAAGAAGAATCGAATTTGCATTTGAGGCCGGAAAGTTTTGGCTTGATTTGATAAGAATGGATAGAGAAACAGCAAAGTCTATTATTAGAAGTCAGGATAGAGGTACGGTTAACACACTAGTGCCATTTGATGTTTCATCGTTTTTCATAGAGAATGTAGATGACAACGGATTTTTATTACCAATACCATCCGCAGAATTATCATTTATAGATACTGCAAACCCAGCAGTAGATTATGTAATTAATGACTAATAATTAAGTAATGATGAAAAATATTAAATTAATGTACCTCCATAAGAGATTACTTGTTTTATGCTCAATAGCCGGTTTGTTAACCTGTATATCTTCTTGTGAAGACGATGGTGATACAAGTAGATTCGGTAATCCGCAAATAGTAAATCTTATTTCTTTAGGAGACGAACCCACCATCAATGAAGGGTTTCCCGAAGAATTGGTGAGAGTTGAAGGAACAGGACTAGGTAGTATGAAAGAAATAGTTTTTGATGGAACTATAAATACGTTTTTCAATACAGCGCTGAACTCTGATGTAGCATTGTTTTTTAATGTACCATTCGATGCCGATGCTGGAAGCCGATTTGGTAATCAAACGGTAAGATTTACCAATCAGTTTGGCGAATCGGTATCCTCTCAATTTGAGATTAAGCAACCCGCACCTACTTTAACGGTAGAAGGAACTTTTTCTCCACCTAAAGGTGAAGGTGGTATAGAGATTAGAGCCTTTGGTAATTGGTTTTTCAACGTAGAGGATGTTCTAATCGATGGAGAATCTGTGGGTGATTTTACAGTGGTTTCTCCACAAGAATTACTATTTACTTTTCCTGAAGGTAAAACTCAAACAACCGAGTTTACAGTGGTAACTGCTGCCGGTATGGTTTCTAAAGATTTACCTATCGAAGGTGGTTTTGTAGAATATCTTATTACAGATTTTGATGGAAACGGAGTAATTCCTGGTGATTGGTTTTCTTATGGAGATCGAATATTTCAGGTTGCATCAGGTATCGGTACTGACGGTAGTATAGGAGCAGAAATTATTTGGGATGATACGGGTACAGATCCTTTTACAGGATGTTCTCACAATTCAATAGCCCCGGTAACCACTGGAACAGATGCAGAAAATGCATTTTTAATAGTTGACGTAAATAATAATGGAGCAATCGGTACAATCTCAGAGTTTATTTTAGAAGATGATAGGAGTAACTGGTTAATTCAAATCCCATTACAAGAAACTGGATGGCAAACCCTAAGAATTAAAATGTCAGATTTTGGATTTGGTTTCGATCCAAGTAACCAAGGTAACGGAGATGTAGATCCATCAAAAATATTCGCTGTTAAAGCAGGCGTAAGTCACGCAGGCGTAATCCCATCTGTTTTACGTTTCGACAATATAAAGTTCGAAGTTTTAGAGTTGGATTAATTTCAGAGGTATTAATTATTAAGATCGTCCCAAGTTTTTTCTCTGAAAAGAGGAGTAGATTACCATTTCAAGGAGGAAATAATTCAAGTTATAATTGAGTAGATCCTCCTTGTTTTGTTTAAATAAAAAATAAATGTTATGAAAATATGGAAAAATTGTAAATCGGTATTTTATGCCGTATGGTGTTTTGCTTTGGTAGCATTTGCATCCTGTTCTAGTGATGATAGTGGGGGAAATAATCCAAGGGCAATTGCCCCGGTAGCCAATGAAGCTTCAGAAGTTTCTTTCACAAGTTTTAGAGCGAGCTGGAATAGTGTATTCCTTTCCCAAGAGTATCGATTAGACGTTGCTACAGATGCAGGATTTACCTCATTTGTTAATGGTTATCAGGACTTGGTTGTCAACCAATTATCCCAGGCAGTATCAGGATTAGTACAAGACACTGAATATTTTTACAGAGTCCGATCCGTAGTACAAGGAGTAGTTTCAGAAAACTCTAATACTATAACAGTAAAAACAAGTACGCAATTTCCTGATGACACTACTCTAAAAAGTGCCACAGAAAACAATTTTTTTGTTGGCGTAGCAGTATCTGAAACCAGAACCAACTTACCTGCTTACGATGAAGTATACAAAAGGGAGTTTAGTAGTATTACAGCAGAAAATGACATGAAAATGGCCTCTATATTTACAGGTATAGATGGCTCAGGAAATATCATGTATGATTGGAGTAAAGTTGATGGCCTGATCGCATATGCCGAGGCAAATAACCTCAACGTACATGGTCATACGCTTATCTGGCATAGAAGTTTACCCCAAGCTCTGGAAAATTTTAGCGGTACAGATCAGGAATTTGAAGATCTGATCGAACAATATATAACAGATGTACTCACAAGATATCAAGGTAAAATAAATTCCTGGGATGTAGTGAATGAAGCAATAGATGATAATCCTAATGTCCAATGGAGAAACACAATATTTTTGCAAAGAATGGGTGTAGATTATGTTGAAAAATGTTTTGCATTTGCCAGGGCGGCAGATCCTAATGTTAAGTTGTTCTATAATGATTACAATATGACTTTTGACGCTACAAAAAGAGGAAAAGTTCTAAATTTAACCGATGACTTGTTAGCAGCTAACCTTATTGATGGTGTGGGTTATCAAATGCACATAGACTATAACTTTCCTACTAGGCAACAAATACAAGATGCAACAGATGAATTAGTAGCAAAAGATGTGTTAATTCATTTTGCCGAGCTGGATGTAAAAGTAAATGCAGCCAATGATTTAACAGAATTCACCGATGAAAGAGCCCTTGCTCAGGCACAAAGAGTGAAAGAAGTAGTTGAGATTTTTAATGCTATACCACAAAATAAAAAATATGCGATTACACTTTGGGGATTAAAAGACAATGACACTTGGTTAATTCCGGAAAACAATGGTAGACCTGAGTGGCCACTTTTATTTGATGCTTCTTTTAACAAAAAACCTGCTTATTTTGGGTTTTTAGAAGGACTCTAATAGATTTTATCATCTAACATAAATCGTCATATAAAACCCTGTAAATTGATTTTTAATTTACAGGGTTTTTTAGAATTATGGATAATAATTGTAAATAATGTAAGTTTATATTGAGCATAATTCAGCTATTTTAGGGATAGATCTAAGTTCATCAATCCTTCTCAATCAAATACTGATAATCTTCAAAATCAATATTTCCACTAAATATTTTAATCGATTTCTGGATTACTTCTTTGGCCTTCGTTTCAGAACATCCTAAACCAATTGCATATTTATAAAGAAGTTTTGATTCTGGCTCATCAATTTCATGGTCAGCATAAATCATTCTGAACAGATCAAAAATGTGCTGTAAACGTTCTTCTTTAGAACTAACAAAGGCAACCGGATAAGTATCTGATTTTTTGATTATTTGTTCATACTCTTCTTCTCCAATATTTAGCTTGTTCGCAAATTTGGATAACATTTTTTTCTCCTCATCATTAAGCGCTCCATCAATAGAAGCTATATTAAAGATAGCTGCAAAATGAATTATATTGCTTTTTTGATTCTCTGATTGATATATTTTCGATATTGACATGCTACTAGTAAATTTAAATTGTGTATTGTTAGACACGTCTTTGGCATTAGGGTCACAATTTTATATATTTAATCGCTAGTAGAGCTTTATCCAACCCACTTAATTGATGAACAATTTATATATATTTTTGACTCACGTATCTTCTAATAGTTCGAAAAGAGAACAAAAACCAATTACAGATGAAGAGCTAGTTCAACAAATTCTGGAAAAAAATGACGCTGTACTGTTTGGAAAACTGTATGATCGATACAGTAAAAAGATTTACAATAAGTGTTATAGCTTTGCCAAAAATGAGGGTGAGGCCCAAGATCTTACACAAGATCTATTTTTAAAGCTTTTTACTAAGCTGAATAGTTATAAGGGTAGATCTAAATTTTCGACTTGGTTGTATAGCTTTACCTATAATTTTTTGGTGAATTATAAAAAAAGAGATCATTCTAAGAAGTTAAGTGAGCGTTGGGAAAGGTTAAATAAGAATGACCATCATTTGGCTTCAGAAGAAGACATTGATGAAGAAGACCTCTTCGAGCTAAAATCGTCAAATCTTGAAAAAGCCTTAGAGCTCATTGAGCCTGCCGATAAAGCAATTTTATTATTGAAATACCAAGATGATATATCTGTTAAAGAGATTCAAGCAATACTAAATATAGGTGAAAGCGCTGTAAAAATGAGGTTGAAAAGAGCTAAAATAAAACTCGTAGAAGCGCATAATATATTTCAAAAAAATGACTAAGAAAAATCCATTTAAAACTATTGAGCCTACCGAACCTCTACCCGAAAAATTAAAAGAAAATATACTTCAAAATCTTGAAGAAATTATTGATGAGAATACTGAAGAATCCAATCATGAAGACGATGGTAAAGGTTCAAATGAGAATAGTAAATAGTTTTATGTTATCAGTGCTACTTGTTGATAATAAAAGAATTGAGAAAATGGTATATACCGTTTATCCTCTTATGTAATTATTATTTAAAATCTTTTAATTCAAAAGAAATTTCACTGGAGAAAGTGACTTTTTTTCTAAAGCAGGGTCTCATATTCTAAATTGAAATACATTAAGAATATACGAAACAGGAGTCTTTATATTTATGATTGATTTTTACGAATCTAAAAATAGCAGCGCATTATTGTTTTGAAGTAATTTTTGAACAATACTTAACTCCAGTTTTAAGATATAATAGATGTAGCAAAAGCAATAGCATTTATGGAAAAAGAAAATCCTTTTAAGAAATTAGGTAAGCCGGCAAAAGAGGTGCCTAAAGGACTTAAACAAAAAGTGATCTCTAGTATAAAATCAACAGAAATGCTTAAGAATGTCGTAAAAGATACAGATGAAATGGAGAATATTTGTTTTAATTTATTCAACAAGATTGAAGACAATTCTTCAGAAAAGGAGTAGAACGTATCATCCCGTTTTTGCAGAATTTTATTTGCCGATAACGACCATACAAATAGCATACGACAAGTTGTTATTGACGCAGCTCAGGTTTCGAAATATGCATATCTTAATAAGTCTATATCCGTACTTTTTTTAACGAGGTAAAAGAAAGAAGATCTTACCTTAAAATGCGCTTAAAAGCCTATGTGCTGGATATACGTTATGAGTTTGCCTTCAAAAGTGATATGACCGAAATAGTAATGAAACAGTTATTAGAAGAAAAACTTATAGATCCGGAGGATTTAAGATAGGTTGCTTAAAAGAAATTAGACAGTTTGACTCTGGATAGGATGACTCCTTTAGCTTCTATCTGATTCGTGGAATGATCTATAATATATTCGCTAAGTTGATTTTATACAGCTTAACCTTCTTATAGCGCGTCTTGTAAGATAAATAGCTGAAAACATTAACCAGGTTAGTTGCTGTGGTTGTAGTAACTCTCGATTCTTAGTTAGCATATATTCAAATTTTATTATTTTCTATGAAAGATTAAAATTTTGATCAATGTGACCATTTCATCAAAACGGTGTCAAAAAAGTATAGAAATTGGTTTTCGTTTATACACGAATTACAAACCATTTTCGGATGCCTCCAAATTCGGAGGCATTTTTGTTAGAAAACTATATGTGATACGTGGTATCAGAATTTTGACGTCAAAATACTACCTTTAGGTTTTTTAAGATCCAAATCGGTAAACAACAGAAATGATAAAAGGAACTACAAGATTCGAGTATTGTAAAAATATCCTTCAACAAAATCCAATTTTTCGAAATCTTGAAGAGAGCACACTTGATTCGCTGTTATCAGGTGTTAAGTTCAAGAAGTGGAAAAAAGGTGCAGAATTTCATCATCACGAAACCTTAAATAATTTTCACGTTATTTTGTCGGGAAGGTTAAAAATTTATCAAATAAATCCAGAGAACGGAAGAGAACTTACAGTGTTTCTTTTATCAAGGCACGATGTATTTGATATCATTTCACTTTTAGATGAGCAAAAAAGAACTACAAATTTTAAAACTTTGGACACTGTGGAGCTATTAAGTGCTCCAGTCGATAATGTAAAATCTTGGATTGAATCTAATCCAGAAATTAATAAAACTCTATTACCTTATTTAGGTAAACGCATGCGTATGTTGGAAGAAAACCTAACTGATGCAGTTTTGTCAGATATTCCCACGAGATTGGCAAAATTAATTCTTAAAAATATAGATGAATCTTCAAAAAAACTACAACTCATAAATGATCTGTCAAATAATGAGATTGCCAGTTTAATAGGTTCAACTAGAGCTGTGGTAAATAGACACATTCAGAATTTTAAGGAAGATGGAATTCTAGATGTTCAGCGAAAAAATACACAAATAAAAAACATCAAAAAACTTCTGGAAAAAATAGAAGATAGCCTCTAATCATAAAATTTCATTGAGGGTATAGGCTTTCTTTAATAAAACTCTGAAACTGCTACTTAGGTAGCAGTTTTTGTTTCCTGTCATCTGTACATTTGAATATCTAAATTGAATAAATACCAATCATAGATATTCATTAAAAAAGCATGAATTTAACAAGAAATTTTTTATTAATTCTTATTGTTAGACCCATTAGAAAAACGAATTCGTTAGATAAAGTATCTGATGAGGATTTGATTCTTCGAATTTTAGAAAAAAATGATACATGTCTTTTTAGCGTTATTTATGATAGATACTCCAAAAAAGTATACAATAAATGCTATGGATTCTCTAGGAGTCAACAAGAAGCTGAAGACTTAACACAAGATGTTTTTATAAAGTTGTTTACAAAGTTAAGCGCATTCGGCGGGAATTCTAAATTCTCAACTTGGCTTTACGCTTTTACCTATAATTTTTGCGTTAATTATGTAAATCGAGATAAAATAAGAAGAATACAGGATTTTTCAAGTTCAATAGACAATCACAAATACTATTTATCGTCACTTGATGAGGTAAATGATGATAAACTACTTGAATTGAATGTGGATAAACTCAAAAAAGCATTAAATCAAATAGACCCTAAAGATAAAGCTATTTTACTACTTAAATATCAGGATGACGCTACCATTAAAGAACTTCAATCAATACTAAAAATTGGTAAAAGTGCTGTAAAAATGAGGTTAAATAGGGCCAAAATAAAGGTATTAGATGAATATTATAAATTAAAGGATATGTAATTCGGGTAGAATTAATAAAGGCACCGGACTGCTAAAACTTATTTTATCTACCACATCTTCTTCAACCAATTTCTGAAAAAAATTGTACTTATGATGTACTAAGGCGATTAAATCACATTCAGTTTGCCTTGCAAAATCTTTAAGAGCCTCGGTTTCTGAAGTTTCTACATCTATTTTAGTAAAGGTAAAATTGAATTCGTTGAAAATGGTTTTCAAGGTTTCCTGGTTTGTTTTTTGTTTATCAGTCAAGTATTTCTCTTGCATGATTCGTGTAATATGTATTTTTGAACCATTAGACTTCACAATTGATAAAAACGGATCGACTTCTCTTTTAAAAAAAGTACGGTTGAAATTCGTAGAAAAGGCAATGAGAGAAGGTTTTTTAGGGTTATACCCATTTGGTACAACCAGTATCGGGCAATTGTCTATTTCATTAATGGTTTTAACGGTATTGCTGCCTAGAAAAATTTCTTTAATCCCACTAGCGCCCTTTGTTCCCATCACGATGTAGTCTATTTCTTTGGAAATGACTATACCCTTTATAGCATTAATCAGAGAATCTATTTTACACAACCCTTCAAACTGATGATTGGGGTTCTTATTTTCTTTTTCGATCTCGTCTATTTTAAACATAAGATCTTCTTCACGCTCATCAGACATTTTGGTGAGAAATCCTTCACTATATTCATCATTTAAGAGATTTGAGGGGTGACTCACATATACATACAGCAAAATAAAGGTGCATTTTTCGTTATGGAATACTAGTCTGGCATAGGCAAGTGCATTATAGGAATGATCCGAAAAGTCAATAGGTATTAGAATATATTGCATTATGTAAAAGGTTATATCTGAAATTGCCTTCTATTAAAAGTAGTAAAATATCTTTTAAAAACAGAAGCTTTTTTTAAATCCAATAATTCTAAAGAATTAATTTTTAGATGTAAGAGTTACATTTCGATTGAGCGCATGTGACCTTTATTATTTTTAGTGTCTTACTAATGAAGAAAAACTAAAATTCTTTTTACGAATAATTATGATATTAAGAGATGGTGTTACCTCTGTAGAAATAAAAGTTTCTTCAGAAACGAGACGTTTAAGTGATTTCGTGAAAGACAAAAGCAAGTCGCTGATTGATCGTTTAGAAAGTTTTGAAGATATTATTAACTTGGAAGTGGGAGATACCGGATTGTCACGCGCAAAAACTATCGAACGAGAGTTTGATATCAGACAGCTTTACATTAAATATGAAGGGGATAATCCTACAGGTACGCAAAAAGATCGTATAGCATTTGCTCAGGTATATGATGCGTTGCGAAGAGATTTTGAAACAATTTCCTTAGCCACGTGTGGTAACTATGGTGTAGCTGTAGCTCTGGCAGCAGACTTAGCGGGTCTAAATTGTAAAATTTTTATTCCATCTAGTTATCATACAGAACGTATTAAAGAGATGGAAGCACTCAATGCAGAAATTATTAGGCTAGATGGCAGTTACGAAGATGTAGTAAAATCAAGTACTGATTACGCGTTTGAATATGATTGGTATGATGCAAATCCAGGGGGAGCAAACACTCCTTTACAAATTACAGCTTACGCGCAAATTGCATATGAAATAGTAGATGAATTAGGCGATGCACCAAAATATTGTGCAGCTCCAGTTTCTAATGGGACACTTTTTGCAGGAATTTACCGAGGTTTTGTTACCCTTTATAAACGAGGTAAAACCTCTAGAATCCCAAAGATGATCGCTGCATCCTCTACTAGAAAGAACCCTATAATCAGTTCTTTTAAGGCAGGTCTTTCAGCATGCAAAGACTTAGACCCAAAAGTGATAAAGGAAACCTTGTATAACGAGCCTCTAATTAACTGGCATAGCTTTGATGGTGATGAAGCGTTATACGCGCTTAGAGAGTCTCAAGGTGATGCCTTTCACGTAAGTGATAAAAAACTTAAAGAAATGGCATCCTTTATTCTGAAGAAAGAAGGAATGAAAATATTACCGGCCTCCACAGCAGGTCTTATTGGACTGCTCGAACTAGATGAACAATTAAATTTTGAACCAGACAGATTTGTAGCTGTATTAACAGCAAAACATTAATTAGAATATATAAAATGAAAAAAAAGATAGACGGACGCGCACTTGTTTATTGCCAAGGTGCTTTTAATACTCCCGAAGGAAAAACAGCTCACGGTCTTGTGCGTTTTACAGAGCGCTACGATATTGTTGGTGTTATTGATAGTAACTATGCAGGGAAAGATGCAGGAAAAGTCTTGGATGCTAAAAATAACGGTATTCCAATTTTCAGTGACCTAACAACTGCCGTTAAAGAACTACGAGAAAAAGGCGCGATGCCAAAATCACTTGTTATTGGTTTGGCACCAGACGGCGGACGTTTACCTAAAGAAGCAAAAGCGACTATAAAACAAGCCTTAACCATGGGGTGGAATGTTGATAGCGGATTACACGATTTCTTGACAAATGATAAGGAACTTGTTGAAATAGCAGAAACTAACAAATGCCGTATACGCGATGTACGTAAAACACCAGACCGCGATGCACTGCACTTCTTTACAGGGGATATAGAAAAGGTAGATAGTCTAAAACTTGCTGTTTTAGGAACCGACTCTGCCATAGGTAAGCGTACTACCGCCTGGTTAGTTGTACAAGGACTTCGTAAAGCCAACCGAACTGCCGAAATGATCGGTACAGGACAAACCGCCTGGATGCAGGGTGCAAAATACAGTATGATTATGGATAGCTGTATCAACGATTTTGTTTCCGGTGAAATTGAGCACGCTGTGGTGAGTGCTTATAAAAATGAAAAACCAGATGTCATCGTTATCGAAGGACAAGGTAGTTTAATGAATCCTGCTTATCCCGGTGGATTTGAAATTCTTGCAGCAGGACGTCCAGATTATGTAATTTTACAACACGCACCTACTCGAAAAGAATATGATGGATTTCCTGGTTATAAACTACATCCTTTAAAAAAGCAAATACAGGCGATTGAAATGATTTCAGGAGTAAAAGTGATGGCAATTACTGTTAATCACGAAGGAATGAAACCAGAAGAGATTCAGCCAGCTTGTGAGGCGATTACAAAACAAACAGACTTACCTGCATTTGATGTATTAGCGCACGGCGCGGATAAATTAGTAAAATTAATTGCAACAAAACTATAATGACCAAGATTCGATCATTAGTTGTATTCAAAACTTTAAAAATTCACGCTCTGGTTATTGAACCAAAACGTGTCAAAGCAACCTATACAATCACCAAACAAGATGATAGTGAGGTTCAAAATGAACTTATCTATTCATATAACGATGTATATTTCAATAAGAAAAATGCAGACGATGTTAATCTGGCTTCGATGATGGCGGTACAGGTAGCCCTCAACTACGGATTGTTTTTTGAAAGTATCGTGTTTGATGGACTTTTTGATGCTACAGACAAACGTTTCCTCATAGATATGATGGAGAATACGTCACGTGAGATTTTAGTGCTCAAATTCTTTGGCAAAAATGAGTTTTTAAAGCCTCCGTTTGATTCTATCGAGCCAGAAACATTAGCTCGCTACACTGCTTCTGAAGTAGAATTTGTAAATACACAATTTTCTCATTTGAAACTTGAAAAGGAAAAGGCTATAACAAACAAAGATGCGTATGCTATTTTAAGCAGTGGTGGTAAAGATAGTTTACTTACCTACGGGCTGGTCAAAGAACTAGGCGAAGCACATCCGGTATTTATCAACGAGAGCGGGCGACACTGGTTTACAGCTGTAAATGCGCATAATCGTTTTCGCGAAATAGAACCTAATACTGTAAAACCTTGGTGCAATAGCGACCGTATTTTTAATTGGATGGTAAAGCAAATGCCGTTCATCAAAGAAAACTTTCAGAACATACGAGCTGATATTTATCCCATACGGCTGTGGACAGTAAGTGTCTTTTTATTTGGCGTTCTACCTGTAGCTCGAAAGCGTCGAATTGGAAACATTTTAATAGGTAATGAGTATGACACTTCGGTAAAGTCAAATTATAAAGGCATTACGCATTACAATGGCTTATACGACCAGAGCAAGTATTTTGATAATGCGCTCACCCGATATTACCATAAAAAAGGCTGGGATATGTATCAGTTTTCACTGCTGCGTAGCCTATCGGAATTATCTATACTTAAAATTTTAGTGAAGCGTTATCCAGACCTGCAAAAATTGCAAGTGTCTTGTCACGCGGCTCACGAGGAAAATGGTACTATGCTACCCTGTGGAAACTGCGAGAAATGCAGACGTATTGTTGGAATGCTTAAAGCACTGGACGAAGACCCAAAACGCTGTGGCTATACTGATACACAGATTGAAAAAGCATTAACGGCATTATCCAAACAAAGCGTAAAACAAATAGGTAGTGATGCTGCACAACTCTATTATTTACTGCTCAGCAAGGGGCTTATAGAACATAACGAGCACACCGCCAAACTTGCTAAAGAACATAAAGAAATTACAATGCTTCGCTTTGATAAAGAGCGCAGCAATTTAATGGATATTCCGAAATATCTTAGAAAGCCATTATTAGAGATCTATTCAAAATATACAGATGGGATGGTACAAATGGCAAATAGAAAATGGCAACATTATAAACCAACTATGGAGCACATAGAGGCACCATATTTTTTACATCAAGACAATGAAGCAACCATATAAAAAAGTAGATTTCCTTTGGGAACAAAAAACGTGGCCAGAACTAGAAGCGTATTTAAAAATAGTAGACACCGTGATTTTACCCTGCGGAGCCATAGAGCAGCACGGGCCTCACTTGCCTGTAGATATTGATTATTACGATGCAAACTATATGGCCTTTAAAGTGGCCGAAGCTTGTCAAGAACCAAGACCATTAGTACTTCCTCCTATACCTTTTGGAGTGAGTTATCATCACGAAGATTTTAAAGGTACATTAAGTGTCACCAATGAGGCACTTTCTAAGTTTGTGTACGACTTAGGAATAAGTCTTGCTAAAAATGGTGTGAAGAAAATTATTATTCTAAACGGTCACGGAGACAATGCTCCTACATTAAGCTATGCAGCACAAATGATTAACCGTGATGCAAAAATCTTTGTTTGTGTAGATACTGGCGAAACAAGTGATGTAGATTTGCTTAATCTTATTGACACGCCTAACGATGCACACGCTGGTGAAATTGAAACCAGTACAAGTCTTGCTCTGCGTCCAGAAATGGTACAAATGGATAAGGCGGTAGATGCAACGCTGTCTTTTGGCAGCAACTTTTTGGATTTTGATGATGAACGGAGTGTGAG
Source organism: Aquimarina besae (assembly GCF_042434905.1). Lineage (NCBI taxonomy): Bacteria > Pseudomonadati > Bacteroidota > Flavobacteriia > Flavobacteriales > Flavobacteriaceae > Aquimarina > Aquimarina besae. The sequence goes on along the minus strand of NZ_CP170199.1, from coordinate 723,048 downwards.
TTGGTACGTGCGGACAAACAAAATTTCAGAAAGTGGAGTAATGGGAGATGCTACCAAAGCGACCGCCGAAAAAGGTAATAAAATGTGGGAAGTAATGATACGCAATATGGTCGAGTTTGTAGAAAGTATCAAAAACACACCATTAGACGATTTATACCAAAAAAGGTACTAAGTACCAAACCATTATAATTTCAATACAAATGAAAATAACAAACATATCTTATGAGCGACTTGATTTGCAATTATCGGAGCCTTACACCATAGCGTATGAAACTGTTTCAAAGGCGATTAATTTCATTTTAAAGATTGAGACAGATAAAAATGTTGTAGGATATGGATGTGCAGCTCCGGATATGGTTGTTACAGGCGAAACACCAGAAGATGTCGAACAAGACATTCGCGGTGTTATTATCCCTTATTTAAAAGGAAAAAATGCGTTTATGTCTTCTGAGATATTAGCTGAGCTTAAATTGTTACTTAAGAAAAAATCATCTGCATTGGCAATCGTAGATATAGCCCTTTTGGACATTGCAGCTCGTAAACTAAATATCCCTTTATATCAGTTTTTAGGAGGTTATCGCCATAGCATCTCTACAAGCATTACCATCGGGATTTTACCTTTAGAAGACACTTTAAAAACGGCAGCTGAATTTGTAACACAAGGCTTTAACATTATAAAAGTAAAAGGAGGCCTTTCTCTAAAAGAAGACATTGAAAAAATGATACGTTTACGCGAAAACTTCCCAGCTGTAGAATTACGCTTCGATGGAAATCAAGGATATACCGCAGAACAGGCTATCGAATTCTATAAAAGAACTAAAGAGGTAAACATCGAGTTTTTTGAACAACCTACAAAAGTAGGATTTGATGAACGGATGGGTGTAGTAACAGATGGGACGAGCATTCCTGTTATGGCTGACGAGAGTATTAAAAGTGTAAAAGATACCTTTAGATTAGCACAAGGTGAATTTATAGATATGGTGAATATCAAAATCCAAAAAGTGGGTGGAATTCGGGAAGCAATGCACATAAATGCGGTGGCACAAAGTGCTGGATTAGAAACAATGGTAGGTTGTATTGATGAATGTAGTTTAGGGATATCTGCAGGATTACATTTTGCCTTATCTCGAAAGAATATCCAATATGCAGATCTAGACGGACATTTAGATATTGTAAACGACCCTTTTAAAGGGCTCTTCAGGCTTGAAAAGGGAGTTTTGTATCCATCAACTGATGCAGGACTGGGAAAAATTGAAAATTAGTGGTGACTAATACAATCATTTGGTGTCTCATTATCAAAATTTAAATTAATTGGAATTACTAATAATTTATCTGGGATTTATCATTACCGCTTACGCTGTAATTGCCAATGATGTTATACAAACACTCGGGACTTTTATAGCCTCTAACAAAAAAAGGCAGTGGTGGGTTTTATGGAGTTTTGCGGCTCTTATCTTATCTGCAACACTATTGTACGGATGGTCTATAAATGCTGGTGATGTATCCTTTGGAAGATTAAACAAAATACCATTGCCAGAATCCTTAGAATGGTGGTATTTACTCGCACCTGTTTCGTTATTAATTATCACGCGATTTGGGATTCCTGTGAGTACTACGTTTATGATATTGAGCGTGTTCTCTACAGGACAAATCATTGAAAAAATGATTCTCAAATCTCTCTTAGGCTATTCCATAGCTTTTGTTTCTGCGATTGTTATTTATTGGTTTATTTCAAAAAAACTAGAATCAACGGCTTCCCTACGTTTAATGACTATTAAAAACCAGCATAAGTACTGGCTCATTGCGCAATGGTTTTCTACTGGATTCCTTTGGTCGCAATGGCTCATACAAGATTTTGCAAACATTTTTGTTTTTTTACCTCGCAAGGTATCAATTACAGAATTGCTTCTTGCAATGGGTGTTATCCTTTTGATAATGGCATATATTTTTAAAAACAAAGGAGGCAGCATTCAGGATATTGTCAATAAAAAATCAAATACAGCAAACATCCGTTCGGCAACGATTATCGATTTGTATTACGGGATATTATTATTCGTTTTAGGAACTATCAGTACAATTCCTATGAGTACTACGTGGGCATTTATTGGCATCCTAGCCGGTAGAGAAATTGCCATCAATTATCGTAATCAAAAAGGACAGCTTAATAACTCATACAAACTTATTGTCAAAGATTTGGCAAAAGTAAACCTTGGTTTAATCATTAGCGTGCTTATTGCATTTGCTATTCAATCACTAAAAAATTAAATGAAAAACATACCTAAATTTATGTTCACTCTGGTGTTGATGCTTTCATTAAACGCCTGTGACGCACAAGAATCAAAGCAAAAAGATATCGCTTTGGTGAACCCGCCTTCTCAGCCGGCAGGAGCACAACTCCTTTTTGAACAAGTGGAGTTACCACTTCGTATACCCAATGATTCAATACCATTACGCGGCCTTATTGATAGTACTCTTCAGAAAAAACTAGAACAAGAAATCAATAAAAAGCCAAGATGGAAAAAACTTATAGCCAATAAAAAAATGGCTGTAGGTGTAGTGGATCTTTCAAATACACAGCAAATCCGTTTTGCCCGCATCAATGGAAATCATATGATGTATGCTGCCAGTTTACCAAAAATCGCAGTATTGCTAGCGGCAACAGATGCGATTGAAAATGGTGAACTTAAAGAAACTCAGGAAGTAAAAACTGATATGAAAATAATGATCAGTAAATCGAACAATGCTGCTACAACCCGAATGATTAATCGTATAGGATACGACAAAATTGAAACAGTGTTAACCAGTGAAAGATATAACCTATATGATGAGGAATTCGGTGGTGGTTTATGGGTAGGTAAACGTTACGGTGGTGGTGGGGATACCAACAGAGACCCTTTAAAGAATTTAAGTCACGCTGCAAGTGTGACACAAGTTTGTAGGTTCTATTATTTGCTTGTACAAGGAAAATTAGTTACCGAAGCTAGATCTAAACAAATGCTGGACATTATGGAAGACCCTGCATTACATCACAAGTTTGTAAATACATTGGACAAAATTGCACCTGATGCACGCTTGTTTAGAAAATCCGGTTCCTGGAAAACATATCATTCAGATTCTGTTTTGGTTTGGGGGAAGGATCCTAAGAGAAGATATATTCTGGTTGCATTAATAGACGATCTAAATGGAGAACAAATAATTAGAAATTTAGTTAGACCTATAGAAAAGGTGTTGAACGAAAGTTAAAACTCATAGTGACTTTCTGAAACAATCGGTGTCTAACAAATACACGTTTTAATTTTAAATATAGAATATTTGATGGTTACCGTTTTAGTTGTTTCATCAGGTTGCTTCAGCGGACTTGCTCTAAGTTTTTTTAGCTTCAACATAACTTCTTTAGAATAAAAAATAAGTGAGGAGATGAAAGAGTAGTTAAGGTATATCCAATCGGAAAAAGAGGGGATCTGTTTTTGTGCACTCTTTTTATTGGTAACGTCGCAGTGAATTCTGTACCTCCCATATTATTAGCAGAAATTGCAATTGGTGTCGTTGCAGGAATTATATATGCAAATGATCTTATTCTACTATGGATAGGAATAGAATCGTAGCCGATTTTATAAATGATAAAAAAACCTATATTAGTTAAAAGATAGTGTACTACTTTAGTATATAACTCCTTCGGGAAATTTATTGGAGTGGCAACGTTTCAAGATATCATCAAAATAGAAATTATGGGTGAAGTTGATGCAATTGACATTGCGCAAAATATTGATATTGAGTAATTAAAGGTAAATATACTAGAATACTAATACATGATTAAAACCACCCTAAAGAAGATTTTTGACATACGGGATGGCGAGCTAAAAGTTTCGTTTTTTATGCTTGCATACATTTTTTTAATCATCGCTACATTGTTAATTATTAAACCTGTGGTAAACTCGCTTTTTATCTCTGAATTGGGAGTAGAGAGTTTGCCATTTGCGTATTTATTAGTTGCGGTATTTGCAATTGTTTCTTCTTATTTCTATACTCGGGCTACAGAGCGTTTTTCACTTCAACAGGTGATCCGTTCTACATTAATTATTACCATTATAAGTCTCGTAGTCATGGCGGGCTTGTTGTATTTGCAAATACTAAGGGGGTGGTTATTGTATTTTTTTTATGTGGGAGTAGCTATCTATGCTGTTTTAACCACTTCGCAGTTTTGGGTACTTGCTAATTTGGTTTTCAACGTACGAGAGGCAAAACGCCTTTTTGGATTTATAGGAGCCGGAGCTATAACAGGAGGTATTTTTGGAGGATATCTTACCACAATTCTCGCTCCAGTTATAGGTAATGAAAATCTTATCATCGTTGCTGGCTTATTTTTGTTGTGTGGTGTTCCTATTGTATCTTATATCTGGAAAAATAGGGTAGGAAAACTAAACACCTTTAAGCAAAAAAAGAGGTTGCCAGTTAAAATTGGACACCCTTTTAGACTAATAAAAAAATCCCGTCACCTCACTTATCTTGCCGGGATTATTGGTATCGGAGTGGTTACTGCAAGACTGGTTGATTATCAATTTAGTGATATTGCTGCCAAAAAGATTACAGACAGCGATGAATTAACTTCATTTTTTGGATTTTGGTTATCTACATTCAATGTACTATCGTTATTGATACAACTTTTATTGACCAGAAAAATAGTTGGTGTTTGGGGAGTTGGATTTTCTTTATTAATATTACCCGTATTAATATTCGCTGGAGCATTGCTGTTTTTTATTTTCCCCGAGTTATGGGTTGTGATTTTACTCAAAGCTACGGATGGAAGTTTAAAACAGTCTGTAAACAAATCTGCAGTAGAACTGTTAGCACTTCCTTTACCATTTGAACTTAAAAATAAAACTAAATCCTTTATTGATGTTGTGGTGGATAGTATCGCAACAGGTATTGCAGGTTGTGTTCTAATCTTGTTTGTTAAGGGATTAGATGTTCCAGACTATTATATAACTTCTTGTATTATAGTCTTTACAATTATTTGGGTGTATTTTGTCATTCAAGTTCGTAAAGAATATTTCATTTCCTTTCGTAAAAATTTGTACAATTTAACCGCCAAACCTGAAAAAAAAGTCAAATCTATATCTCAATCATCTTTTTTGAAAGGAATGGCTACCGTTTTTAAAGAAGGTACAGAAAAAGAAATTCTTTTTATGCTCAACAAAACCAAGGAAATCAATGATCCTAGATTTAAAAAATCAATCACTAATTTATTAAATCATCCGTCTAATGCGGTGAAGGCAGAAGCGCTAAGAAATTTATATTTTCTTAATACAAAAAGTATCAATCTTGAGATTATAGAGTTGCTAAAAACAGATGATTCTGAAGTGGTTCTTGCTGCGTTAGAGTATTTACTACTGCACGCCAGTAAAGATGAAAATATAGTTTTTGACATATACCTCGATCACGCTAGCAAATTCATATCAGATGCAGCATTATTGTGTCTGGCGAAAGAAAGCAGAGGAAACTATTCATTAAAGCAAAGATATCAGTTTAAAGAACGAATTGAAGAGAAAAGGAAACTCGTAGAGACACTTTCTCCTGTAGCAAAAGAAAATGAACTGATAAAACTTATTTCAATCATCGGACATGCAGATTATAAAGATGGATATAAATATATAAACGAAGGACTAAAACATACCAATCCACTAATAGTAAAGACAGCGATAAAAGCTGCCGGAAATTCTTTAAATCCGATGTTTGTGGATCATTTATTAGAATTGATAGAAAATAAAGTATATCGCCAAGAAGTAACATCCGCCTTGGTGTTTTACGGAAAAGGAATCATTGATGAACTAAACAAAAGTATTCAAAATGATCGTATTTCTCTTTCAATCAAACGATTACTGCCTCAGGTGATTTCAAATTTTAAAATCCAGGAATCTGTGAGCGTATTACTAAATGTTTTCAAAAATGCTGAAGATCTTGCGATTAGGTTGGAGTGTATCAGAGCATTATCTAATTTGAAAGCGGAAGTTCCAGAGTTATATTTTGATAAGAATCAAGTGGCTAAACTAATTTTAGAGGAGTGTCAACTTTATGATCGCACATTGAACGCAATGCATACTCAGATTATTATCCACTACTTGAAACGGAAAAAATTAAAACAACAAATATCCGATGAAGAAATGGAAGCCAGAGAAAGTTTGATGGAATTATTAGAACGTAGGTTAGATGCAGGCCTGGAACGTATTTTTAAGTTGTTAGAATTGCATTATTCTCAAAAAGATGTACAAATAGCATATCAGGGTATTTTAAGTCAAGAACAGGAAAAGAGAACCAATGCTATTGAGTTTTTAGACCTTATACTAAATCCAAATTTGAAAAACGTACTCATCCCTATAGTAGAGGCAACGGTTCTTGATACTTCTTCTGAAGAAGTAATCCAGATGATCAGTAAAAACAGACTCACAGAGTATGAATGTTTTTCTACAATTTTAAAAGGAAAAGACTTAAAGCTAAAACTGGCCATCCTTTATTTAATAAGACATAAAAAAGATCCAAAATATTTATTACTAATCGAGCCTTTACTGCAAAATGAGGATATAAAAATAAAAACATTTGCGCAAAAAGCGTTTTCCACAATGGCTTCTTGATATGATAATTCGGATATGTACTTTGATTTGAAACAGAGTTCAAATGTTTATAGAACCTCGATGTGCAAATTCGTATTCAACTCTGATACTGCATCTCCTCTGACAGTACCAGTAACCGTCATTGTATTTTTATAATGTGCACTAGATGCAAGAGGGATATGGGTATTTCCGGTAACGATTCCATAACTGGGATCAAGTCCTATCCATCCTGCTCCTGGTATGAATACCTCTGTCCACGCGTGTAATTCATAGCTCGGGTTCTCTACCTCAATATAATAATAGCCACTGACAAAGCGAGCAGCAACATTAATATTTCGCAATATCTGTATCTGCATCCAGGCAAGATCTCGGCAAGATCCTTTTTTTAATGTAAAGGTTTTATTTGGTTCGAAAGGAGAACCTTCATGACGATAATACAAATCAAAATCACTATGAATTTCTTTCGTAAGATTTATAAGAAAATCAAGAGTAGTATTTGATTTTTTAAGAATTTTATCTGTATAGTCTTTCAGCCCTTGATCAATAGTAGTTTTTTGTAAGGAAGCGTGTAATAAAAGACTCAACTCTTTGTCGTACTGAAATGGTATCGTAAAATAATCTGATGGATAAATAATGAAACTAAATGGATTGTAATCAGAAATAGTAATTATTGAACTAGCTCGTATAGTAAGTTCTTTGGTTTTGCTATCAAACCAAGTAAAACAAATTGTATTATTTTCGGCATCCATTTGTTCACGGATTCCAGAAGGCTTTGGAAAAATTTGCAAATTAAAAGAATCTAAAAAACAAAAAGATGTCGATTTCGGTTTTAATCGCAATAGATGAGGCTCTAAATAAACTTCAGTACTAAAAGTATAATTGGATTCATGTATAATTTTAAATTTCATTTTCTTTAATTAAATCAGAATAGTCTTCCTTAGTTTCCTCGTTTTCTACCCTAACATTCAAGGTTAGTTTATCCATCCAATCTTCCGGTAGACAATTGATGGATTGCTGTAAACCCTCATCCCAAAGTTTCGATATGGGTTGAAGTTCATTCTTTCTATAACGTTTTTCTATGATATTAAAGGAATCTTTATCATACCAAATTACATCGATCGGATAATCTACGTCATTGGCACTTATACGCGTGGCATCAAAGGAGAGAAATCCTGCTCGTAATGCAAATTTCATAGATGAATCATATCTTATAGTTCGATCCAGAATAGGTTTACCATACCCATTATTACCAATTATAACAAAGGGTGAACCTTCGACAACTTCTACCCAGTTCCCTTCCGGGTATAATAAATAGATTTTGTGTTCGTCATCATCTTGCAGCTGTCCTCCAATTATAGAAAATAGATTAAAACTAAGTCCGGACTCTTTTAAAGATGCTTTATCTTCATTAGCGGCTTGTTTTACCTGAGCAGCAAAAGCATTAACGAGTTTATATAATTTATTATAAGAATCATCATTTTTTTCTAAATCTTCTTTGAAATAGGTCATTGCCTTATCTCTAACAGATCGCAATCCGGAAGTCATTATAAAGAAAGAATGATTTTTCTTATTTACCGTATACACTTTTTTCGCTTTAGCCGTTTCACTTCCCGAGGTGATTCGGGTATCTGATATACCGACAAAACCAGATTTTAATTTTATTCCTAAACAATATGTCATTTTACTGTTGTGAGTTTTGAGTTTGATTTATAATATTTTCTGCACAGAAAAAAGAGTCGTAGAAAGCAGTAGATACTTCGTTTAATTCTTTTTGAAATGAATCCAAATATTCGTGTAATCCTGCTTGAAATATATCGTTAATATCAGCATAATTTAGTTTGGACGATAGTTTTTTTAATTTTTTTTCTGCCTCATTAGAAAACCCCTCGTCCTGCCCGGTTATTTTATATAGCGATTGCTCTGCGCGTAACAAACATTGCATTATTGACCTAGGGAATTCTCTATCCAAAATCAAAAATTCTGAAATTCCTATTGGTGTTAGTTTTCCGTTCTTTTTTCGGTACATATCATAAGCACTTACAGATTTTAATAATGCAGTCCATTGAATCAAATCCAAAGGAGAACCTACACTTTCTTGTGTTGGTAAAATGATATGATATTTTACATCTAATACTCTAGATGTTTTATCAGCTCTTTCTATCAATTGTCCGATGCGTCCAAAATGCCACCCGTCGTTTCTGGAAATTGTAGTATCTAAGATACCATAAAGCAATTGACACCCCTTTCTTATCTCTAGAAAGAATTTTCTGGGATCATTTTTTTTCCACAGTTTTTTTGTGGATCCTTCCTTTACCAAAAAATATAAGAAATTAATTTGTTCCCATACTTCCTTAGTAATCTCTGGTCGGATGGCGCGTGCGTTTTCTCTCGCTTTTAAAATACTGTTAAATATCGAATTTTGATTTTCTTTATCGAATCCCAAAAAGTAGATAATATTATTTTTTTCTGCTTTTCCGTACCTTGATTCATACAGAGCCCAATCTCCTGTAGCCTCTACCAATGGTTTCCATTGTTCAGATATATCCGGAGGTAATTCCAGAGAAAGATTAAAATTAACATCCATAAAACGAGCGTAATTTTCTGCTCTTTCGATATATCTATTCATCCAATAAATGGTGTCTGCTACTCTGCTTATCATACGCTGTAATTTTTAGGTCAGAACCCATGTGTCTTTACTCCCTCCACCTTGCGATGAATTCACCACAATCGATCCTTTTTTCAATGCTACTCTGGTTAATGCTCCAGGAATGATTTTTATTTCTTTACCATACAAAATATAGGGTCTCAAATCCACGTGTCTGCCTTCAATAGTATCATCTGTAAGCGTAGGCACTCTTGATAAGTTGATCATTGGTTGAGCAATATAATTTCTGGGATTATTTTTTATTTTTGAGATAAAATTATCCTGTTCTGCTTTTGTGGATTTGGGACCAATCAGCATTCCGTAACCTCCGGATGCATCTGTCTGCTTTACTACTAATTTGTCAATATTTTGGAGAACATATTTCAAATCATCCTCCTCGGCACAGATATAGGTTGGTACATTCGATAGCAAAGCCTCTTCCCCTAAATAATACTTTATAATTCTAGGAATATATGCGTATACTGCTTTATCATCTACTACTCCGGTTCCGGGAGCATTAACAAGTACAACATTTCCTTTCTTATAGGCTCTAAACAGTCCCGGAGTTCCGAGTAATGAGTTTTTATTAAAAACTAAGGGATCAATAAAATCATCATCTAACCTCCTATAAATTACATCAACCCTTTGCAATCCTCTAGTGGTAATTTTGTATACAAAGTCATCTTTAACCACAAGGTCTCTACCTTCTACCAAATCTGCTCCCATTTGTTGAGCCAGATAAGAATGCTCAAAATAAGCAGCGTTATAAATACCAGGCGTAAGGACAACGATAGAGGCTGGTGTATTTTTAGTCAAAGATTCTAGCATGTCTCTTAGCTCGTGTGAGTAATTAGAAACAGGTCTTACCTTGAGTTTTTCAAATAGTTCAGGAAATGTCCGCTTCAATATTTCCCGGTTTTCCAACATATAAGATACTCCGGATGGACAACGTAAGTTATCTTCAAGAACATAGAATTTTCCGTCTGCTCCTCTAATCATATCACTACCTGTAATATGACACCAGACACCTTCAGCAGGTTTTAGTCCAATACATTCTTTTAGATATGATGCACTAGAAAGTACTAATTCTCGAGGGATAATATTATCTTTTAATACTTTTTGATCATTGTAGATATCATCAATGAACATATTTAAAGCTGTTACTCTTTGCTTTAATCCTTTTTCTAAAAACTTCCATTCTTCACTACTGATGATCCTAGGGAGGATATCCAAATGTAATATTCTTTCTACTCCTTGATTATCACTATACACATTAAAAGTCATTCCTAACGAAAGCTGAGCTCTATCTGTAGCGTGTTGAAGGAAGTTTAGTTTCTTCCAACCGATTTTTTGTACTCGTTCCAAAAATAGTTTATAATGAGGTCGTATACTTCCGTCTTCATCAAACATTTCATCATAAAAACCACTGGTTTCATAGTTTTCAAAATTTATTTTTCCCATTTTACTAGTTTTGGTTTTTATATGTTTTGCAGTATTAATCTTTGGAGATTCAGAGTCTTATAAGATAATTAAAATATTATCTATTACATCTTTTTTTCTATTGAATTAACGCTTTTTTTACTTGAAACTTCGTATGGTTTGATCTATTCTGCTTGCCAAAGCCAAGTGATCTCCGGCAGAATTTTTGCGTAATACATTAGTCATCAAACAAACCATATATTTGGTTCCATCGGTATGCTCGACGATGGCTACAGAATTCATATAATTATATACATTTCCTTTATATTTCCCGCAGGTTTCACCCTTTGTTTTATCACATTTATACAAGCTTCCTGATTTGAAATATACCGCTGCATCCCGCAATTCAGGGGCTTGTGCATAGCGGATTCTACGATCAGTCATATACATCAGGCGCTTAATCTCCAGACTCGATTTTTCATCTACTATTTTTCCTTGTTCCAATTGAACCATCCATTTCATTAAACCCAATGGCGATCCTATACTACCACCTTTACTACCTACATAGGGATTTACGCCTCTGGTAAAAAATGTTCCTAAACGCCATTCATCTTCAGTAATCCCAAGATTTCGTAGAGGTTGATGAACTACTTCAATTGCCAAATCGGTTATCTCATTTTTAGGACCTTTGGCAAAATAAGCATCAGCATCTTCTTGCGTCATTGTTGGATATTTATCACCAAAAGCAGCCATCAACAGAGCTTCTCGCCATACCACGCTGGCAGCACCATTATTACTAACGGACAACATATGATCTGCCCATTCAAATATTGAAAACACATCGCTAGCTGCCGCCTGCCGTTTTATTAATTTATTCGTGTTTATATCAAAAACCGGAATTGTATGCTCATCCGTTAACACCCAATTCCCGCCTTTTACCATTTTGGTTTTTAAGAGTGCTACTCGTTTGTCATAATCATTAGGATATATCTTTGCCAATTGAGTAAATAATGCAGTAACTACCACCAACTTTCCTACACTACCCGGTTGGTAACCCCTTGTTTCGTTTTGCTGAGCATAACGTAAACTATCTGGTTTTGTAATGTCCAGAATAGTAACTGAATAGCTTTTGTCCAAACGAGGAAAAAGTGCATCTATCTTTTTTTGTAATGCTACATTTTCTACTAGGACATCCTGCGTAGCCGCTTGTTTTCTGGATAGTAAATTTAATTGTATGTCGTTAATTCCTTTATAGGCTCCTGCGGGTAATTTTACCTCTGGTAAATCCCCGAACATGGCTAACTGTAAGTGCTTTAATCTTCGTATCCCAGAATATGAATATCCATCAATCGGGTATATGGTATGCCCAGTAGGAACCGTAAACGCCATACAACAGATGGCTAAAAGGATGAGTTTTATAGTTTTGGTCATGGTATTATCTTTTTGTATTCAACGGAATTTGTTTTTTAATATCAATTTTGGGAGTTATAGATTGTAGATATTCAGATCCTAGTGCATTTTTGTTCTCAACAAAAGGCCTTACCTGAAACAACCATAATGTATCATTTTTAAAACCTAGTTCAATATCGTATGCTCCTTTATAATTGGACTTTGTTTTCTTTGCCAATGTTTTACGAATAGTACCAGCAAGTTCATAGATTTCTGAAATATGATTTTTTGTAAGAATTGGTTTTTCGAAAGTAGCTACTTGTTTACCAGTTCCACCAGTTGCTGGCAAAACATTATGATACGGTTCTCGTGAAGGAGATAATAGATAAGCCGTTCCGTTAGTTCCTATAAGATAAGACTCAGCTGCTTGTCCATCTACAGCGCCACCAGCACCACGGCTAAAGGCAATGGTAAGATCATCTTCATTTCCGGAGGAAATGCCTTTGGTTATTAACACTCCTGAAAAATCGACGTCTACAGTAGGAATGACCAGTATAGAGGGGAATACATTTTCCGGATTGAGCAAGTATTTTTGCCTCCATTTAAAGCTTCGCTCTGTATATGGAGAGGCCCAAACATCTCTTATTCCTTGGATGATTTTCTCTTTTTCAACGGCATTAAAAATAGTTAAGTTCAATCCTGCTCCTGTAAAATCTTTTAGATCTTCCATATTGGTATCACTCCGTAAAAATACGGGTACATTTCCAATGGATTTTCCAAAAATCGATTGAAACGAATTATTTATTTCTGATAAAAATTCAGCTTTTAGTGGCATTGTTTTAATAGCAGCTCTTAAAATTTCTAACTGGCGTAATTGAAAGTTTTCTACTTCTTGTTCTGAAATATCCTGAGCTCTTTTTTGATCTGCTTCTTCAAACATTTGGATCAAAAATTTCCAATAGGACTTATTTTGACCAGGCATTTCCTGATCCATATGAGTTCTGAAAATTCCGAAAGGGATTACAAAACCTTCTACAACTTTATCAGGAAATAACAGTTTCAATTGCCCCAGATTCGCTGCTTTTGGACCACATAATTTACCGGAGTCTTTTGCATCTACATCACGTAGATTTATTATTTTACTTTGCTCCAATCGAATTTCGCTTATTGGCACTTCGATTTTATCTTCTTTTCGTACTTTTTTGGCAAAGAGCGCTTTTTCTCCTGCGGTCATTTGATTTTCGTCTTTTAAAATGACTGTACCGCTGTTCGAAACAGCATAAAACACCTTTTTACCATTAAAAGCGATTAAATCTTTAAGATTCTCATCGGATAGAGCGGCATTCGGAATTCCTAAATTTCTTGCCAGTAATTGTACGTGAGAAACCAAATTACCTTCAGAAACAGTTGCAATACCTGCCACAGGTTTTAGATCTGCCGGGGCTCTTTCAAAAATGTAGATCTTGTTACTTGATACTTCTATTGCTTCCGGGTTTCCGGTAACCACGACTAACTCTCCATACGCATACCCGGGATTTAATCCTCGTATACTACTCTGGTTAGAAAGATCCATTACTTTGTTAGACAATGATGATTCTTTGGCTATAAAGATCCCTAAATCTCCTACAGTTTTACCTAACTGTAAGGCGGTAGAAGAACGAATTCTATCATCGATAAAACTATAAGCATCCGGTTCAAAAGCAGTATACAAATTTACTACGTCTTGATAGGTAGCTTTTACCATTGCAGCACTCCATTCTACCACACTTCTTGCTGTTTCGAGCTTTTGCTTTAATTCTCCAAGGGTGATAGCCATCTCTTGTTTGGGTTGCAAGGTCTCTTTTACGGCTTCCCATTCCCATAACTCTATACTTCCGCTACCGGCGGTAGCCATTGCAAGTGCATACACTTTCGTAAGTTGTTCATCTAATGAGTTTGGTTCCCAAAGAGCTGCGGTTTTAAAAATGATAGTTTGCAGTTGGTTTGCGATATCTAACAGTAATAACCGTTGGCTGGATTTACTTTCTTTGGTTATATTCTTTCTGATATTTAGCAATAACAGTGCTGTTTCTTCGGTTAGTTTTTTAGCATCACCGGTGTTATTATCCTGCGCATATCTTTTTATGACATTCGTTACTGGGCCGGCAGTAGATAATTTTCCTGCCTTTGCCAATATAGCTTGTAAGTCCACGGGTTTGTGAAATTTTTCCATGGTAATTATCAATTCATCAAACTTTTTGATCAATCCTGGAGTTAGCTTAGATATATTGTCCTTCTTAAAGGAAATAGTCTTATCAATATCTTCAGTTTCGGGATTGCTGTGAATTTTTACACGCAAATCCATAAACTTAGTATATTGGTCGGATATGACCTTTGATTGTGTACGCATTAACTGAGAAACATCATCATCGCCCTTATGAGGAACATCTTTTAAGGATTGTAAAATCAAATAGTAATTTTTTAAAAGAATATCATCTTTAGCCAATAACCATCGATAGAAATCGACACCCCACTCTTCCTCATCTTCTATTTGAATTGCACCCCTGTAATATTGTCCTTTGCGGTTAATCCAACCATCATCTATTCGGGCTAAATATTTACCTAACTGGTATTGTTTTAACCGAGAATGATTTTTCGAGGCATCCCAAAAATCTGTCTTATCTGTGTACGCTAAAATCTGTCCTAAGTAAATATGGTTAGACTTACCTAATGTGATTACTGCATCTTTATAAGTAGCATGCTGGATTCCTCCAATAGCATCTGGGCAAGGGTCTTTTGGTCCACGTATGGTACCGTCCTTACAAAACCATTGTATACTTTTGTAGGGGCCTCTGATGTCCTTTTTATAATTATCAATTTGACCTTTGATCTTTTCTAAAGGTATTTCTTGAGCTATTACAAATTGGTTTATAAAAAAAATAGCCAGTACTGATAAATAGGATGTTGTTTTAAACGTCATTATTGGTGTTGAGTTATTTATTCAGATAAGTTAGCTAAAATTTGCAATTAAATATGTGCAAAAACGAGTATCACTTACCATATTTTTATTTCTATGTGACAAGAATTTTCTATTGTCTCACACATCCTTTCTAATATGAAAGTATTATTAGGACACACCAATAATTAATGGGTCACATCGATTGACAAGTTTTTTGTCTAACCCCCGCAAAACTAAGTAAATGGCAAAGTGACTTTTATTTGGAATAGGTGTCATATAGATAATTAAATAAATATCAGATGATGAAAACGGTTTTTAATATTAAGCTAATAAAGTTTAAAACCATTGAAGAATTACCGAACTATTGGAATATCAAAAAATATGGAGAATTATTAGAGATCATGGAGTTTGGTGAAATCAAGGATATTTCAACCGAGGATTTAAAAGAAATGTGCCTTCTATCCATTACCGATTATGAGCCAGAAGAAGCAGCTAAAATGGTTTTGGAATATGTGTTTAAAGAAAAGCTAAGTAAAGGTCAATTGGATAATCTTTCTCACGAAATGATTGACGAAAAACTGTGGGAGGAATATGCGGATTTATCAATGCACGAGGAATTTTTTAATGTAACTCAATTGTTATACAAAGCCTTTAATGGTAAATTCCCTCACCCTGAAGCTGTTCAATTTCAGGTTCAGATAAGTTCAAAGCATGTTGAGGATTTGAAAATTTTCTCTACAAAGAATGAAGCGATACTTATACGATTGTTATGCAAAGGAATGCCTGAGAATACCTTAATTAAAAGACTTTTTAATAAACAAATAGAAAGTAGAGAATTTGAAGAAGCCAAAGACATTATATGGCAGTATAGAGAAATTGAAAGAGAAAAAGATTCAATTACTTTCGAAATCATATCCTCTGCCTACTGGTTTAAAGACTTTAAACATGCAGAATCATTTACGGCAGAAATAAACGTCGATACGGTTTTAATTTAATTAGAACAACCATCATTGTAACTTTTATAAATGAAAGTAAAAACCCCCAAAAACTTTAGGCTTACATATCACAATGATTCTGAATTAGAAATGAATACTAATTTTTATCAAGAAGATATTACGTCAATTATTAAAAATATGAATGCCATAAAAGTAAAGCTTCAAAAAAACTAGTTCCATAACTATAATTTAATTTTTAACGGTAATGAGAGAAAAGAACATGCAAAGGTTAGGAAAGCAGAGAGACGCTTTCAAACCTTATGTTGATGTGATACCAATTAGAGAAGTGAAAAAAAGATTAAGGGCTAATATTTCAGCCTCCCATCAAGACAGTTTGTTAGATGAACTGATGTATAGGTCTCATCTTTTTTATTTAAACCTGATGGATAAAATCAAACGTAGATTGGTGATGATATTTTCAGTCATACTTTTTTCGATGATTTTGTTCCTTGTAATTTGGTTTATCAAAAACGTTTAAACGTTTATTAAAACCGAGATGCTCCATCTCGGTTTTATTGTTTTCAATCGAAAAATATGATAGAATTATTCGTAAATAAGGAGTAAATTAAGTATTCAACAGAAGAAATAGATTTTAGATAACATGTTAAAGTTAACTTCAAGATTTTGTTTTCACTCAAACAGTGACTTTATACTAAATTCGTGTCTAAAATTATTAATTCATTTCGGGTTTTGCCTAAATAGTATAAAAAAAATCGTAATATATAGAACTGTCTAATAGTTAGTAGAGGCAGTTGTTTTTTCATTTTAAAAATTAAAAAAAAATAGTGTAATGAAAATAGTAATTCTTTCACAAAACCCTAATTTATATTCAACCAAAAGGCTGGTAGAAGCTGGTGAGAATAAAGGTCATGAAATGGTGGTTGTTGACCATACCAAATGTAATCTTGTTATTGAAAAAAAAAGACCAAGTATTATTTACAAGGGAAAAGAAATAACAGATGTGGATGGTGTAATTCCAAGAGTCGGGGCATCAGTTACATTTTACGGTACTGCCGTTGTAAGACAATTCGAGATGATGAAAGTGTTTACCGCTACCGAATCTCAAGCTTTAGTTAGATCAAGAGACAAGTTAAGAAGTTTACAGATACTATCACGTGCAGGTTTGGGACTGCCAAAAACGGTATTTAGTAATTATTCCAAAGATGTAGGTCAAATTGTTGATCGCGTTGGAGGCGCCCCACTTGTTATAAAATTATTAGAAGGAACACAAGGATTAGGGGTTGTCCTTGCTGACAATCAAAATTCTGCCGAATCGATTCTGGAAGCTTTTAACGGACTACAAGCTCGCGTAATTGTGCAGGAATTTATAAAAGAAGCTAAAGGAGCCGATCTTCGTGCATTTATTGTTGATGGGGTTGTGGTAGGAGCAATGAAAAGACAGGGTAAAGAAGGCGAGTTTAGATCCAACTTGCACCGGGGAGGTAGTGCCCAAATAGTTGAACTGTCAGAAGAAGAAGAAAACGCCGCATTAAAAGCGGCAAAAGTAATGGGTCTTGGTATAGCCGGTGTAGATATGTTACAATCAGAAAGAGGTCCCTTAATCCTGGAAGTAAACTCTTCACCAGGTCTGGAAGGTATAGAAGCTGCGACGGGAAGAAATATTGCTAATTATATTATACGATACGTAGAGAGAAATGCGGAATAAAAATATCAAAATATTAGGTACCGCAGTGTCTAAAGGAAAAGGACTGCAACTAAATCTGGATATCGCTAAATTACATACCAGAACTAAAATTGAAGTTCCTATTATTATTGAACGTGCCGAAAAAGATGGACCTTGTATATTAATCACAGGAGGTATCCACGGAGATGAACTAAATGGTGTAGAAATCGTTAGACAAATCATTTCTAAAAAGTTTAATAAACCAGAAAAAGGTACGGTCATCTGTATCCCTGTAGTTAACATATTTGGATTTTTAAATCAAACTAGAGAGTTTCCTGACGGGAGAGATCTGAACAGGGTATTTCCTGGAAGTAAAAGAGGCTCTCTTGCAAGTAGGTTTGCTTACCATCTGATGACCGAAATAGTTCCACATGTTGATTATTGCATTGACTATCATACAGGTGGTGGAGAACGATTTAACATTCCTCAGGTAAGAATTAACGATGATGAAGAAAGCCTAGAACTTGCAAAAATCTTTAAAGCACCTTTTATAATTAAAGCCAAAAACAGAGAAAAATCCTTTAGGGATTCCTGTGTGAAGAGAGGGAAAAAAGTACTGCTTTTTGAAGGTGGAAAATCCTTATCCTTACAAAAGGAAATTACCGATAGCGGCGTATCAGGAGCCTTAAGAGTAATGCATCATTTAGGAATTAGAAACTTTGAGAAAGAACTAAAGGATTACAAAAACTCGAACACTGAGGATCCTGTACTTATCAACAATTCCTTTTGGATTAGAGCTAAGTACTCCGGAATGTATCATCCCTATGTTAAAACGGGAACTTTTATCAATAAAGGAAAAGTTATCGGAAATATTTCGGATCCGTTTGGAGATTTTGAAAAACAAATAAAAGCACCATTTTCAGGCTATGTAATCTGTTCTAATCACGCCCCGATTGTAAATCAGGGAGATGCATTGATACATATTTCAACATAAAACGAGCATTTTTTAAAAAAATAATTTGGTGGATTTTTTTATTGTAAGTTAAGTTAGATGCAGATGTTTCCAGTTTCAAAATTAGAACTCCAGAGAGTAAAAGCTAAAGAATTTAAGTAATTATTGAAAACCGACAAGTTATGTTTGATAGATTTGATTCTGATGGCGATAATTTTTTACATTCAATTTCATAAATGAGAATAGAGATAAATCTGTAATAATTTTTCAGCATAACAGATGATAGTTAGGCTTGTAAAAATTTGAGATAACATACTAAGTAGAAGAAAAACCTGAAATGGATCCGGATCGAGAAGCTATATATAAAAGGATTAAAAGGATTGTTGCTTTGAAGCTTTTAGATTAAAAATAAATCATAAAAATAACTGCTATTTTTTGTGACTAAAAATAATTTTGTGTGTCTAAAAGTAAAGAAGAGATTATAGGAATATACATCAACCTAAATTTGAATTAAATGAAAGATTTAAAAACTGTAGTATTAGTATTAACAACCTTATTCTTATGTAATCTAACAGCGATTTCACAAGAAGTGGAAGAAGTGGAAGAAGAGGAAGAAGTAATCGAAGAGACTGAAATTACTCAGGAATCAGAAACCATAGAAGCTGTGTTCGATGGATACGAAGAAGAGATTTATAGCTTTAATTTTACGAACGAAGATGGAGATAGTGATTCCATATTTTTTAACAAAATAACTCCTGAAGCTCTCAGCCTTTATAATTTAAAGGATAAGAAATTTATAGGAAAAACTTTTGAAATTACTTTTAGTGAAGAAACAGAAACCGAAATCGATGATGATGGTGATGAGCAAGAGTTAATAATAAGAACAATTACTAATTTAAAACCAAAAAAATAGAACAATGAAAAAATATAATCTAACTATAATTGCTTTTCTTTTTAGCATGTTATTTTTTACAGCTTGTAAGGAGATAAAAAAAGAAGAATCTCAAGAGGCTGAAACAGAAGAAGTAACTACACCAGCTGAAGATGTAAACACAGATGAGTCTACTGATGAATCTGAAGAAGACTACAAAGAAGAGGAGGATGAAATAAAAGAATCCGAAGAAGAGATTGACACTCTAACTAGTAATGCTGAATAACGCAAACTAAATTTTTAACAGAGGCTGTCTAAATTTTATAAGACAGCCTTTTTGATAATCTAGTGGAGAAGATGGGACTCGAACCCACGACCTCTTGACTGCCAGTCAAGCACTCTAGCCAGCTGAGCTACATCCCCATTTTTATTTACTAATTAGCACCCTTAAGTACTAGTAAAGGAATTCTACTTTCGAAATCTTTTTTCAGAACCTTATTTTCTTCCCAAAGTTTACCAAAGAACCCTCTTTTGCGCCTAAAAACACATAAAAGATCGGGATCATTCTCATTAAGATGTTCCAGAACTCCCTGAAATAAAGTTGCATTTTCTGAAGATTTATACGAGCTTATCAGCTCTGCTAAATCCTTTTGAAACTCCAAATCTTCTGATAAGAAATCTGCTGTTTTTACCTGAAGAAGCTTCACTTCGGCTGTAAATGTACTTAAAATTTCTTTGATCGGGGTCAAAGCATCTTGCTTTTTGACAATACCCGATTTTACAGCCATTAGAATTTTAGTTATTGGTTTAAAAGAATAGTTTTCTGGAATAATTAACACTGGTATTTCGGTTTTTTTTACCAAACTACCAGAGATTTCTCCAAGAAAATAAGGATCCTTAATATCATCACTTTCTGATCCCAGAACGATTAAATCAATAGAGTGTTTGAGATTAAATTCAGGAATAGCATCCAATAAATTACCTTCTAAAGGAAGCGCAATGAGATCAACACCTTTTGGATCAATTTGAGCAAACTTTTCTTCGATATTAGTAGCAGAAATATCTTTTAGCGTTTCATTTACAGAAGGTAGACTGCCGGATCTTGGTAATTCTCTAAAAACTTGTACAGCATAAACCGTTCCTCCCAATTCTTTCGCAAAATCAATCGCATACTGTAATCGATTGATACTAACAGAATTTTCTGAAAGTCCTACAGGAACAAGAATATTTTTCATTGCTAAGCTTGATTTGTGTTTCGAGACGCAAAATTACAATTTTTGAATGCGCATTATGTATCCATGAAGCTTTCTTTTCTTAAAGTTTATATAAAATCAAGTTATGATGTTCTGCAAGTTCTTTTCTGAGAAAGAATAGTTTGTATTTTTGGCATTTGCAAAATGTTATGATTCGTAAAGCAGACTTTTCTGATATTGATCCTATCCATAAATTAACGCGGGCTTGTGCCAAAGCAATGATAGCCAAAGGAATTTTTCAATGGAATGAGCACTATCCTAATCGATTTCGATTTCAGAAAGATATCGAATTAGAAGAATTGTATGTTCTGGAAGAAGAGAATATGATCAAAGGGATTATTGTGCTTACCGAGCTGATGGATGATGAATACCTACCAATAGAATGGCTTACCGATAACACTAACAACTTATACATACACCGATTAGCAGTTCATCCGGATCATTGGGGCAATGGATATGCACAACTACTAATGAGCTGGGCCGAAGCCAATGCATTAAAAAACGGATATCAATCGATACGATTGGACACTTTTAGCCAGAATAAGAGAAATCAAAAATTTTACGAAACTAGAGGATATAAGAAGCTTGGAGATATTTTTTTCCCAAAACAAAGCGAGTATCCTTTTCATTGTTATGAACTTGTATTGTGAGCAGTGTCATAAGCTTTAAAAATATAAATCGATTAGCGATTCCGGCAATAATTGCAGGTATTGCCGAACCTGTATTGTCGGCAACTGATACAGCGATTGTAGGTAATATCCCTGTAATCGGTACAGAATCTTTGGCGGCCGTAGGGATTGTGGGATCCTTTTTGTCTATGCTTATATGGGTATTGGCACAAACTCGTGCAGCTATCTCTGCAATTATTTCACAATATTTAGGTGCAGGGAAACTAGATGAAGTAAAGACACTACCTGCACAAGCAATATTATTTAATATAGGGTTAAGTATTACAATTCTGCTGATCACCGTGCCTTTTATTAAGGAAATTTTCATACTCTTAAAAGCAGAAGGTCGGGTACTGGAGTATTGTATTTCATATTATGGAATTCGGGTTTGGGGATTTCCGTTATCATTATTTGTATTTGCGATTTTTGGAATTTTTCGAGGACTGCAAAATACATTTTGGCCAATGATTATTGCGCTTATCGGAGTAGTCGCAAATATTTTTTTAGATGTTGTTTTGGTGTATGGAATTGAGGGTGTTTTAGAGCCCATGTATTTGGAGGGAGCTGCTTGGGCTAGTCTGTTTTCTCAAATTTTGATGGCTGTATTATCACTGATTTTATTGCTCAAAAAAACAGAAGTTTCATTGCGATTGGAAAAGCTTTGGCATCCGGAAATGAAACGTTTTTTAGTGATGAGTGGAAATCTCTTTATTCGATCACTAGCACTAAATACAACTTTACTTTTGGCAGTAAGAGAAGCAACTAGTATAGGAACTAATTATATTGCAGCTCATAGTATCGCTATACAACTGTGGTTATTTTTTGCCTTCTTCATTGATGGATATGGCGGAGCTGGTAACATATTAGGCGGACGATTATTAGGAGCCAAGGATTACAAAAATTTAGTGGCAATGTCAAAAAAAGTAAACCTTTACGGTATTGCGGTAGCTTGTATTCTTGGAGGTTTTTCTTTGTTGATTCCGGAACAGCTAGGAGCTATCTTCACGAAAGATCCAGAGGTGATAAACATATTTACAGGCTTTTTCTATTTGGTAATTCTTGCATTACCAATTAATGCGTTAGCTTTTGTGGGCGATGGAATTTTTAAGGGACTTGGCGAGACTGGTTTTTTACGTAATGTGCTATTGGGATCTACTTTTCTAGGCTTTATTCCTGTCTTACTATTAGCAAGATATCTTGATTGGAAACTCCACGGGATATGGATTGCGATTAGTGTTTGGATGTTAATCAGGGGATTAGCCTTAGTGGTAAAATTCAGAAAAAAGTACTACCCTTTAGCAATTTCTTAGAATATGATTCTAATAATCACCATCGCAATAATGACATATAAACAAACCAATACGGTCACTAATCTAAATTTTTCCACAAACTTTTTTTCCATAAATCAAATGTAAAGGAGATATAAAAAAATAAGAATACGTGGAAATACGGGTTTATCCTGAGCGATGATATCTCGTTTTTAGTCTAAAATATTGTCTATTTTTAACAAAAATATAATAGTATGGCTACAACTCGAACGAATGGCAGTTTATATACACATTCAGAAAATCATATTGCAACGATAGAATTTGGACACCCTTCCGGCAATTCTTTTTCGTCTGAGTTATTAAATAGATTAGCCAATACATTTGAAACTTTATCTAATGAAGCTTCTATATATGTTATTATTTTAAAATCAGAAGGAGAAAAAGCTTTTTGTGCAGGGGCTTCTTTTGACGAACTGATATCGGTTACTAATCTGGAAGAAGGACAAAAATTCTTTTCGGGATTTGCCAATGTAATCAACGCTATGCGCAATTGTAAAAAGCCAATTATAGGAAGAATACAAGGAAAAACTGTTGGTGGAGGAGTTGGGTTAGCATCAGCTTGTGATTACTGTATGGCAACAGAAGCAGCTTCTATCAAATTAAGTGAGCTAACCATTGGCATAGGACCATTCGTCATAGAGCCGGCAGTTTCCAGAAAAATTGGTTTGGCGGCATTTGAAGCATTGGCGTGGGATGCATCGCAATGGAAAAACGCTTATTGGGCAAAAGAACAGGGATTATATACTCGAGTATTTGAAACTATTGCAGAGTTGGATAAAGAAATTCAGTTATTTGCAGAGAAATTAGCAAGTTATAATCCTGAGGCAGTACAGGCAATGAAAAAAGTAAATTGGAAAGGAACAGAGCATTGGAATCAATTATTAACAGAAAGAGCAGCAATTTCTGGAGAATTGGTACTCTCGACCTTTACCAAAGAAGCATTAAAAAAATTTAAAAAATAGGATATGGAGATACTCAATTTTTTTGGAGGAAATGGATTATTTCTGATTCTCGGAATCGTATTGGTCGTAGTTTATTTTTATAATAAAAGAAAGAGAAAGTAATATTTATCTCGTTTTGAGCCATCCCGTAATACTTAATCTTTCAGAATAAAGTACAGGTTTTACCTCGTGTTCTAAAAACTGACTTTCAAAAATAACAACTCTTCCTGATAAAGGATAAATAACCTTTGGGATTTCTTTTCCTTCTTTAGTAAGATAGAGTACTAATTCTCCGCCATTTGTATCTTTCCAACTATTATCATTTAAATAACAAACAAACGATAGTTTCCTTCTGTCATCATTCATAAAAGTATCCAAATGTTTTTTATAAAATGTTCCTTGAGGATAAATCGCATAATGAAACTCTTTATTTAATATACCCAAAAAACAGGTTTTGTTTAAGTATTTAACAAGGTCATTCATTTTAGCAAAGAAAACTGATTCTGCATTATTTGATTCTTTTTCATTAATCCAATAAATAAAATCACCTCGAACTGATTTTACGATATTTTCATTTACACGATTTCCTATAGCTGCTTTTTTAAACTTTTCATCCTCGTATTTTTGCAAAAGAGAGTTCCTTAGAAGATTCACTTCTTTGGCATCGAAAAAAGATTCGACAACACTATATTTAAAATGAAGTAAATCATTTATGATCCCTTCATAGAGCGGATTTTCATCAAAATCAAGCTGCTCAAAAATTTCTCCGTTTGCCATTCAAAACTAATAAAAACGCGCAAAGATAATCTACAATTGCATAGGTTGTATTTAAAAAAACCATAATAAATAAATTATCTTTGTAGCCATAAATTTTATTCGGAATGTCGAAGATCAGAATCACAAAACAGTTTTCCTTTGAAACCGGTCACGCACTATACGGTTATGATGGTAAGTGTAAAAATGTCCATGGACACAGTTATAAGTTAAGCGTTACGGTTATCGGAAGTCCGATTACTGACACATCTCACGTAAAATTAGGAATGGTCATTGATTTTGGAGACTTGAAGAAGATTGTAAAGGAAGACATTGAAGATGTCTTTGATCATGCTACTGTTTTCAATAAAAACACGCCACATGTAGAATTGGCAAAAGAACTGGAACAAAGAGGTCATAATGTGATTTTGGTTGACTATCAGCCCACCAGTGAAAATATGGTGATTGATTTTGCTAAAAAGATAAAGGCCAGACTTCCCAAAAATATTTTTCTTCATTCTCTGAAGCTTCAGGAAACCGAAACTTCTTTTGCAGAATGGTATGCATCTGATAATGATTAGTAATAAGTTTTTATACCTTTTTAGCATTTAATTTGATATAAATGAAATCGATACATCTTCCAGAAGGTAAAAAGATATATTTTGCATCCGATAATCACTTAGGTGCTCCAACAGCAGAGAAAAGCTTTCCAAGAGAGCAAAAGTTTGTACAATGGTTAGATGAGGTTAAAAAAGATGCCGCAGCAATTTTTTTATTAGGTGATCTTTTTGATTTTTGGTTTGAATATAAAACAGTGGTGCCTAAAGGGTTTATCAGAACTCTGGGAAAACTGGCAGAGATAACCGATGCAGGAATACCTGTATATTATTTTGTAGGAAATCATGATCTCTGGATGAATGGATATTTCGAAGAAGAATTAAATATTCCTGTATTTCATAAACCACAAGAATTTAGCTTTAATCAAACTACATTTCTTATTGGTCACGGAGACGGACTAGGACCTGGAGATAAAGGATACAAAAGAATGAAAAAGGTGTTTACGAATCCAGTTGCCAAATGGTTTTTTAGATGGTTACATCCTGATTTGGGAGTAAAACTAGCACAATACCTTTCTGTAAAAAACAAACTTATTTCTGGAGATGAAGATGTTACTTTTCTAGGAGAAGATAACGAATGGCTTGTACAATACTGCAAAAGAAAACTAGAAACAAAACATATTGATTACTTTGTTTTTGGTCATAGACATTTACCGATGGAAATTAAGTTGAACGACACTTCTAGATATACTAACCTCGGAGATTGGATCATACATTATACGTATGCTGTTTTTGATGGAAAATCTTTAAAATTAAATAAGTATACAGAAAAATAAAAAGTGGAGAATCTTTTTAGATTCTCCACTTTTTTATTGGGTAGCTCTGTCTAGGAACAAATTATTGTTTTGCTATCTTTTTAGTAATGACCGTGTTATCCAGCCTTACTTTAATGATGTAAAGACCACTAGAATGCATAGCTTGTTTCATTTCATTTAATGAAATTGATTTGATCCCTGAATCCATAGCGCCGATGTTTTTCTTTGCTATAATATTTCCTTTTAGATCGATAATCTCAATAGAAGAATACATTACTTTCTTAGACATAGAAATGGAAATACTAACATCATCAGAAGTAATGGGCATTGGATACACACCAATAGAATATTCTTCGGTATTGTTTTTAACCAATTCATTTAACCTGTTTAGATCTAATCCTTTGATTATAAATCTTTCCCAGGATCCAATGGCATTTCTATTACAGTTGATAGCCTTACTCCCATTTTCGTGACTAACATACTTTCCGTTATTTCCTTTTATGGCATAAAGATCGCCACCAAGAGATTCTAGCGTAAATCTTTCCCAGGATCCCACAGCATTTCTATTACAGTTCATAGGTTTATTACCATTTTCAGAACTTACGTATTTCCCATTACTTCCTTTAAAACTTACGGTGCCATTCCCTGCGGATTCTACAATAAATTCCTCGTCTGTGCCAGCACTATTACGATTTGCTTGCATGGTTCTAGTTCCACCTTCAGAACTTACATATTTATTAATACTTTGCCCTAATATGGTCACTAAACCGTTATTTCCTCCACCATCTCCATTTCCTACCGTAAATGAAATGGTTTTTATAGTTGTAGCTCCTTTACTATCAGTAGCTTCTGCTCTTAAGGTGTAATTTCCTTCAGATAAATTTTTAAGAGCATCATCTTGATTGTTTTGATTCCAATTATAAGGAGAATAGTTTTCTTGTCTTACAAAAGAATTATTCAGATATAGGCGTACATTACTAACCCCGTCGCTATCTGTTGCAGAAACTGTAACTTCCAACGTGGCAGGAGCAGAAAAAGTAGCGTTGTTTGACGGTGTGGTAAACGAGGTATTAGGTCCAGTGTTATTTCCGCCACCATTATCTCCTCCAAAACGAGGTCTGGATCTTAACCAATCCATATCAAATCTTGGTCCTATTTGATTACATCCGGCCGGTCCCAGATCAACTCTTCCAGGACATCCGGCCTCATCAGGGGCATCATTAACAGGTCCGTTACCACATTGGATATCATTATATGGTGGGTCTCCTTGTCTATATGTTCTGTGAAGTGGATGTTTTTTTAATTCATCACAGACATCTTTAATATTGTAATCTGTACCATTAATTCTCAAAGTTTTACTACCTAGATTATGATCAAAATTAGAAGAATCACACCAGCAAAATCCATTGGCTTCAAAACTGTCTTTCCAGCCGGGTCTTGGATTCCATTGTTGTGCGAGCATTAAGTTAGCAGTAAAGAAAATTACCAAAATGTTTAAAATAGATAATTTACGTTTCATAGTTGTTGGTTTTAAAAGTTAGTATTCATTAATGAGGTTTACTGAATCTACCAACTACAAAAGTATTTCAATGAAGTGAATTGGATGAAGAAGAAATAGAATCCGTAAAGGATGAATGAGCTTTCGTGCAATCTGATAAAATAACTTTCTAGAAGTAATAGTTTATTACCTTGTAAATGGTAATATATTACCTTTGCAGGTTAAATTCTTGAAGTAATTATTTCTTTAAAAACGTGTATTCCTATTTCTTCAGAATCTGCTAGAGCGTGAGAATGTTCAATAAAGATCACTTGGTTATTAAACACTGCTTCAATTAAAAAATGGTTTCCGTTAAAATATGATTTCTTTACGATAGCTTTTAGGTTAGAGCTTGCATCTATGTACAATTCATGTGGGTATAATAAAACCTTTTGATTACTTGCAGTATCTGATAAAAATATAGAAACCGGTAACTCATTTACTTCGCCAAAAAGTGATGCGATGTAGTAATTTTTTGGGGTTTTATAAATATGATGGGTATTTCCTTTTGTAACGATTTCCCCCTGATGAATCACTATAGTTTCTTCTGCAAAAGAGAGGATGTCTGTTTTATCATGGGTTGCTGTTATACTGGTAATCTTATTTCTTTTAAGATAAGAAAAGAGGTTTCTGCGCAAAGAACTACGCCTGAAATTATCAATATTACCAAAGGGTTCGTCTAGCAATAACAATTCAGGTCTTTTTGCTAGTGCTTTTGCTAATGCGACTCTTTGTTTTTGACCACCACTTAGGTTCTCCACCTTGATGTCAGCAAAAGGTGTCATTTCTACTATTTCCAGAAGTTCATTAACTCTACCAGCTTTTAACTCTGGTTCGAAATTGGATAGAAATTGACCTATGTTTTCTGCTACAGTTCTGTAAGATTGCAATTCAAATCCTTGAGAAAGATATTTCATGTTTTCTTGTCCGGGAACCAAATTATAAGCAGGGCCTAATATTTTTTGATCATCCCAAAACAGTGTTCCCTGATCTACATCCAAAAGTCCATAAATGATTTTAAGTAAGGTGCTTTTCCCACAGCCACTGGCTCCAATAAGTGCAATGTGCTGTCCTTTTTCAATTGTAAAATTGATGTTTTTTAAAACCGGAACGGTTTCATAGGCGAAGGAAACATTTTGGACTGTAAGCATATTTCAAATATAAATAACTTCAACAAAAAAATCCGTCTCTTTTCAGAAAACGGATTTTTAATTTTTAGGAATGATTATTAACCTTTTACTTCTTCGTTTACCTGTTCTGGTAAAACTTCGTAACCCATATTATATAATGTAAAGCTAAAAATATCAGCATATTGTTCAATAGTTTTCTTCACAGGAGTTCCTGCGCCGTGTCCTGCATTGGTTTCGATCCTGATCAAAGTTGGATTACTACCACTTTGCTTTGCTTGTAACTCTGCAGCAAACTTAAAAGAATGAGCCGGTACAACTCTGTCATCGTGATCTCCTGTAGTAATCAAAGTAGCAGGATATGCCACTCCTTCTTTTACATTATGTACGGGAGAATATCCTTTCAAATATTCAAACATCTGTTTGTTATCTTCTGCGGTACCATAGTCGTAAGCCCAACCCGCACCGGCTGTAAAGGTGTGATAACGTAACATATCCAGAACACCTACTGCAGGCAAAGCAACTTTCATTAGATCCGGACGCTGAGTCATAGTTGCTCCAACTAACAATCCACCGTTAGATCCTCCTCTGATAGCAAGATATTCGCTAGAAGTATACTTATTTTCTATAAGGTATTCTGCGGCAGCAATAAAGTCGTCAAATACATTTTGCTTTTGCATCTTGGTCCCGGCATCGTGCCATTTTTTACCATATTCTCCGCCACCTCTCAAGTTAGGTACAGCATAGACACCACCTTGCTCCATCCATACTGCATTGGCAATGCTGAAGGTTGGAGTTAAGCTAATATTGAATCCGCCATATCCATATAATATAGTAGGATTCTTACCATTAAGCTCAATTCCTTTTTTATGAGTTATGATCATAGGAACTTTAGTTCCATCTTTGGAGTTATAGAAAACTTGTTCGCTTTCGTAATCTTCCGGATTAAAATCAATTTTAGGTTTGCGATATAATTCTGAAGTACCTTCTGCAATGTTATATTTATAAATGCTTCCGGGAGTTTTATAGTTGGTAAAAGAATAATATAACTCTTTCTCCTCTTTTTTGGCTCCAAAACCTCCTACACTTCCTACTCCGGGTAATGCTACATCACGAACTAGTTTTCCGTCGTAATCATATTGTAATACCTTTGACACTGCATCTACCATGTATTCTGCAAAGAAATACCCGCCACCGGTACTAGGACTTAATACATTTTCAGTTTCCGGAATGAAATCTTTCCAGTTTTCTGGGGTTGGGTTAGCCGCATCTACTGTTACGATTTTTTTATTGGGTGCATTTAAATTTGTGACTAAATAAAGTTTGGAGTCTACATTTTCAATCACATACGTGTCACTTTCTGTAGTATCTAAAATGGTAACCAGTTTGCTGTTTGGTTTGGTTAAATCTTTAATGAATAATTTATTTCCTGAAGTAGATGTACTTGCAGTAATAATTAGATATCGATTATCTTCGGTCACACGTCCACTTACATACCTATGCTTTTCTTCAGGGCTGCCTCCAAAAACTAAAAGATCGTCTTTTTGGGCAGTTCCTAATTTATGATAGTATACTTTATGTTGATCAGTTTTTGCAGATAATTCACTTCCTTTAGGCTTATCATAACTAGAGTAATAAAATCCCTCATTTCCTTTCCAGGACATTCCCGAAAATTTTATATCTACTAAGGTGTCTTCTACAATTTCTTTGGTTTCAGCATTTTTTACAATTACTTTTCTCCAGTCGCTTCCTCCTTCAGAAATTGAATATGCAAGCAATTTTCCATTTTTAGAAAAACTAATTCCACCCAAAGATGTTGTTCCGTCTTCACTAAAAGTATTAGGGTCTAAGAAAACCTCGGGTTCATCACCTTCGTTTTTAAATCTATAAAAAACAGATTGATCCTGTAATCCATCGTTTTTACTAAAATACGTATAGTCACCTTCTTTAAAAGGAGCACTTACTTTTTCATAGTTCCATAAACTAGACAATCGATTTTTTAGTTGATCTCTAAAAGGTATGCTATCCAGATATCCAAAAGTAACTTTGTTTTGAGCAGCAACCCAGTTTTCAGTCTCTTCACTGCGATCATCTTCAAGCCAACGATAATTATCTTTAACTTCTGCGTCAAAATAGGTATCTATAGTATCTACTTTTTTAGTTTCAGGATAGTTCACTGGCATTATAGTTTTAGCAGTTTCAATTACAGTCTCTTTTTTACATCCTATCATAAAGGAGATCAAAAATAACATTAAAAGTGTTTTTTTCATGATGAGTTAAATTTTGCTGTATATAATTTTAGCATTACATAATTAATGTAACTCACAAATCTATTAAAAGAAGTAAATGCAACATGCTAAAGAAAGTATAAAAAACTGCTCTAATAACGATCATATAGTAATTACACATTTATAGTGTTGCTTTGGGGTTTAGCAACGCTGCTGATCGATTATGTAGAGCAGTCGGAATTTTCCGTCCTCTAAGAAACGAAAATTTTTGCATTTATACCAGTAAAAATGTATAAGAGGGATACTAAAATAAGTTTTTAAAAGTACTCCAATTGACATAGATCAAGAATGTATTTGCCAGAAAAACAAACGCGCCGGGACCAATATTTGCCGGATCTAAAGTAGCGTGAAACAAAATTATATTTACCGAAATAGGTGCCATTAAGACTAAAGCAAAAGGTACCACTTTATTGATAACCAGTAAAAGTCCTACTATGATTTCAATGAGTCCAACAGTTTTAAGAATATAACTACCGGCTAATGCATCAAAGAATATCCCAGCGTCAGGGTTGGCAAATTCAAAATCAGGTAAAAAGCCGATAAATTTATTACTTCCAAAAACGATTAATAAGAGTCCTAATAGAACCCTTAATGCTACTATCAATTTAGTATTCATTGTTTTATTTTTTGATGATTAAGTGATGTATTAGAAGGGAAAATGTTAAAAACCTTACAAATGTTGCTCAAAACCGGAGTTAAAAAAATATCTTACACCTACTGAGAAATAACTAATTGACTTAACTTTTAATATCAAAATAATGAAGCTCACACAACTTCTGATACTCACTTCTTTTATCTATTTATTTACGACAACATCTCTTATTGGACAAGATTATTTTCTAAAAGATAAGGCTCCTTTTGACGACAAAATTCCATCACCCGAAGAGTTTCTTGGCTATCCAATAGGAGAACAGCATACGAGGCATGATCAAATCGTGGCATACTTTACCAAACTTGCAGAGATATCGGAAAGAGCTTCTCTTCAAAATTACGGTAAAACCCATGAGAATAGAAAGTTGATTATACTTACTGTTTCTACACCTGAAAACGTAAATGATCTTTCTAGACTGAAAGTACAACACTTGCAATATACAAACCCCACGATTACTCCATCAAACTATAATGAGCTCCCAATTTTTATTCAACTTGGGTATAATGTACACGGTAATGAACCCTCTAGTTCTGAAGCGGCAATGTTAACAGCATATACTTTGGTAGCATCAAACAATCCAGAAATTAAAAAATATCTGGAGAATGCTGTCATATTTATTGATCCTACCATAAATCCTGATGGTCGAGATAGACATACACAATGGGCTAATCAGTTTAAAGGAAATCCATTGGTCAGTGATAATTATGATGCAGAGCATAATGAAGGATGGCCTCGTGGCCGAACGAATCATTATTGGTTTGATTTGAACAGAGATTGGTTGCTTGCCATTAATCCTGAAAGTAGAGGGAAATTGAAGTGGTATCACCAGTGGTATCCAAATGTTGTAACTGATTTTCACGAAATGGGAACGAATAGCACATATTTTTTTGAACCTATGAAACCTATTGGATCACAAGATCCGATTATGCCAAAGGAGAATTACGAAGATTTAAATAACCTGTTTGCTCCATATTTTTCAGGTGCTTTAGATAGTATAGGATCCTTTTATTTTACCAAAGAAGCATTTGACGGTACGTATCCCGGATACGGATCATCCTACCCTGATTTGCAAGGAGCGTTAGCTCTATTATTTGAGCAAGCCAGTTCCAGAGGACATTTGCAGGACACAGATTATGGAACCATCTCGTTTCCTTTTACAATTCGTAATCAGTATGTTTCTAGTATAGCTACGATAAAAGCCGCTGTCGAAAATAAAGAAACACTCCGCAAGTATCAACAAAACTTTTTTAAATCTGCAGTAACTAATGTAGCAAAGAATACCATTGCAGGTTATGAGTTTGGAGATGCTTATGATCAGAATAGAAATAAAGCATTTATTGATAAATTATTGCTTCATAAAATCAAGGTATATAAAAAGGGAGATCGATATGTAGTACCTGTAAAACAACCTCAAAAAAGAATGGTTCAAACTTTTTTTGAAACCTACAATAAATATAGAGATAGCGTTTTTTATGATGCTTCAGCCTGGAGTGTTGCCAATTTTTATAACATGAAGTATAAGGGACTTAAATCATTAAGTTTAGAAGAAGAAGTCACTTCTTCAGCAGGTGTTGTGGATATTACAAAGGTTTCAAAATCTGATTACGCGTATATCATGGATTGGGATGATTATAACGCGCCGGCTGCTTTGTATTATCTACAATCTAAAGGATTGCTTGTAGCTTCGGGCTTTAAGCCATTTAGTATTAAAACTTCCTCAGGAAATAAAGGTTTTAATTATGGAAGTGTTTTGATTCCCGTCAGCAAGCAGAATAAAACCAGTGACGAAGTATTTACAATAATTGAAGAAACTCAGGAAAAGTTCAATGTGCCTTTTTTTAGTACGAATACTGGATTTAGCACTTCAGGAATTGATCTGGGAAGTAGTAATTTCAGGAAGTTGGATACCCCAAAAGCATTACTGTTAATTGGCGATGGGGTCAATTCATATGAGGCAGGAGAAATATGGCATTTACTGGATACCAGAGTTCATATGCCTATTACTAAGTTAAGAATGAGCATGTTTAATAGGGCTCCTTTAAAAGAATATAATACGTTAGTGATGGTCTCCGGACGATATCAACAGTTAGATTCTCTTCAACAGAAAAAAATAAAGGAATGGGTGTCTCACGGAAATACGCTGGTCACTATTGCAAATGCTTCGAAGTGGGTAATTGATAAGAAAGTGGTAAAAGAGAAGCTTATCAAAAAAGAAAAAGATACAATGAAGAATAAAACTGTAAAACGATTGCCATATGTGGATGCAAGAGAAAATATAGGACGAGAACGTGTAGGAGGTGCAATTTTTGAAGTAGATCTTGATATTACCCATCCATTAGGTTTTGGATATCGAGATGCTTCACTACCGGTGTATAAGAATAATGAGGTATTTATGGCTCCTAGCAAGAACCCATACGCTACCGTGGCAAAATATACAGAAGATCCTCATATTGATGGATTCGTATCCACGGATAATTATGAGAATTATTTAAGACCATCAGCTTCACTGCTAGTGAGTGCTATAGGAAGTGGTAGAGTAATCCTTTTTGCAGATAATCCTAATTTTAGAGGATCTTGGTACGGAACAAATCGTCTGTTTTTAAATGCTTTGTTCTTAGGAAATCACATTTATGTACCCGAAGTAAAGGAATAATTAAAATATCTGATATTTGGAATAAAGAAACCCTTGTTATCAAAACGTAGCAAGGGTTTCTCATTATGAAGGTTGGTTATTTAGCCGATCAATTTATTTTCTAAAAGATATTCACCAATCTGGACAGCATTAGTAGCAGCTCCTTTACGAAGATTGTCTGATACGATCCACATATTTAGTGAGTTCTCTCTGGAATGGTCTCTTCTAATTCTACCTACAAAAACATCATTCTTTCCTTCTGCATAAATTGGCATTGGATAGGTATTCGTGTCCGGATTGTCTTGCACAGTTACACCAGAAGTATTGCTAAGTATCTGACGAATATCATTTTCCTGAAACTCATTCTCAAATTCAATATTTACACTTTCACTATGTCCGCCAACGACCGGTATTCGTATTGCAGTAGCGGTGACAGCAATGGTACGGTCGTCTAAAATCTTTTGAGTTTCATTGACCAGTTTCATTTCTTCTTTGGTATATCCATTTTCTTGAAATACATCACAGTGCGGAATCGCATTTCGATGGATTGGATAGGGATATGCCATTTCTCCTTTTTGACCTGCATATTCGTTTTCCAACTGCTGCACTGCTTTTACTCCTGTACCTGTAATAGATTGGTAAGTAGAAATAATAGCTCGCTTAATTTTATATTTCTCGTGCAAAGGACCAAGTGCCATTACTAATTGTATAGTTGAACAATTAGGGTTTGCTATAATTTTATCTTCTTTGGTTAACTGTTTTGCATTAATTTCTGGAACTACTAATTTTTTTGTTGGATCCATTCTCCAAGCTGAAGAATTATCGATCACCGTAATTCCGGCTTCGGCAAATTTTGGAGCCCACTCTTGAGAAGTGCTTCCTCCGGCAGAAAACAATGCTACATCCGGTTTCATTTCTATAGCAGTGGCTAATCCAACTACCGTAAAGTCCTGATTTTTATAAGATATTTTTTTTCCTATAGATTTTTCTGAAGCTACAGGAATTAATTCCGTTACCGGAAAGTTACGTTCTTCTAACACTTTTAACATCACAGTGCCAACCAGTCCTGTGGCACCTACAACAGCTACTTTCATGCGCTTAATTATTAATGACTTTGAAAAGACACAAAAATCGGTCTTTGTTTTTAAATTCCAGCAAATGTGCTGATTATTTCTATAACAAGAATGATTTTTTCGAAAATTATATTAATTTAAACATTTTGTTAAATAATATACATTTTGTAAAAAAAGAACCGCCCAATTTCTTGAGCGGTTTAGTTAGAATATGTAGTATAGCGGTGAAGCTATTTGTTATTACTTGTTCTGTTTTTTTAGTTCATCTCTAATCTCAATTAGTAACTCTTCTTGAGTAGGACCTGCTGGTGCTGCAGGAGCTTCTTCTTCTTTTTTCTGAGTTTTTTCATACGCTTTTAGAACCATAAAAATACAGAATCCGATGATGATAAAATCAATTACAGTTTGTACAAAGCTACCATAGTTAATAGAAACTGCTTCTTTTATCACTTCGCCATTTTCCATAACAGCATCGGATAGTTTTATTTTTAATTCTGTAAAATCAACCCCTCCCAGAACTAACCCAATTGGTGGCATTAGTACATCATTAGTGAAAGAAGTTACAATTTTACCGAAAGCCCCACCTACTATTACCGCAGTAGCTAGATTTACAATATCACCTTTCATCAAGAAAGATTTAAAATCTTTTAAAAATCCCATTTTATTAAGTTTAGATAATTAGTATGCTACTAATTTAACAAAAATTAAATAACAAAATTAAAATCGATGATTTCTTAATTCCTTACTTTTTCGATTAAAATCAATTATTGTCGATAACAACACGCTTTACTCTGGGAGAAATTGCAGTAAGCAGCTCATAGGAAATAGTACCGGCTGCTTCAGCAATGATAGCAGCAGAGGAGGTATTGTCAAATAAAACCACTTCGTCACCTTCTTCACATTCAATGTTAGTGATGTCTACCATAATCATATCCATGCATACATTACCGATTATAGAAGCCTTTTTACCGTGTATGGTGACGAAACCTTTATTGTTTCCGTACTGTCGTCCGATACCGTCCGCATGTCCTATTGGTATGGTGGCGGTTTTTGTAAAATCCTCTGCTTTAAAAGCTCTATTGTATCCCAGAGTTTCTCCTGGTTCTAACATATGGATCTGAGAGATTATAGATTTCAAGGATGCCACCGGTTTTAATTGATCATCATAGATTGCTTCGTTACCGTATCCATATAAGCCTATTCCAGTACGTACCATATCAAAATGCGCTTCTGGATAGTTGAGTATTCCAGATGTATTGCATTGATGCAGTATTGGTTTGTATTCTAGTTTGTTAATCATCTCTGAAGCGATTTTGTTAAACGAGTTGATTTGTTTTAAAGTGAAATCTTTTTCGTCGTGGTCCTCGCTTGCTGCCAGATGAGAGAACAAGGATTTTACTATTATTGAGCTAGTTTCTTGTAGCTGATCAATAATGTAATCCCCGTCATTTTTCCAGAAACCTATTCTATTTAATCCGGTATTAAATTTTATGTGAACAGGATATTTTTTTTGTTTTTTAGCTTCTGCAACTTTTATAAACTCTCTTAAAATCCTGGGACTATATAAACTGGGTTCCAGTTGATAGTCTATTAGTGATGAAAAATTTACTGGTTGGGGATGTAGTACTAGGATAGGAGTTTTGATTCCCGCTTCCCTTAAAGCAATTCCTTCAAAAACATAGGCAACTGCAAAATAATCTACTCCTATTTTTTCCAAATGTTTTGCCATAGTAACGGCGTCACTACCATAACCGGCAGCTTTTACAACTGCTAATAGTTTTACTTCTGGTTGTAGCTTACTTCGTAAATAATGATAATTGTGAGTAAGGTGTACCAGATTGATTTCCAGAACAGTTTCTTTTACACTACTCATCAGGATTTTCAGAATTTTTAGATAATTCTTTTGGATCTTTGACCTCTATTTCTTTAACTTTTTCTTTTAAAGTAGCTTTATAATAAGCTGCACGGCTTAAAGGTTCATATTCGTCAGTTTCTCCCAGTAACACTAAATCATCTTTTTTAGATTTTCGGTAACTAAATTGGGCAAGATTACCAGTTCGTGTACAAACCGCGTGAACTTTGGTCACATATTCTGCGGTAGCCATCAATGCAGGCATGGGACCAAAAGGATTTCCTTTAAAATCCATATCCAATCCTGCCACAATAACCCGAATACCTTTATTGGCTAAATCATTACAAACACTAACTATTTCATCATCAAAAAATTGAGCTTCGTCAATACCTACAACATCACAAGTATCTGCCAGAATTCTAATATTAGCTGCTGCAGGAACCGGCGTAGAACGAATTTCATTGGCATCATGAGAAACTACCATTTCATCATCATACCTCACATCAATAGCGGGTTTAAAAATCTCTACTTTTTGTTTAGCAAACTGTGCACGTTTCAGTCTACGGATCAACTCTTCGGTCTTACCCGAAAACATCGAACCACAGATTACTTCTATCCATCCAAATTGCTCTTTATGATTTACCGTATTTTCGAGAAACATTTCGTATTTTTCAGCATCAATTAAAAGAAAATCTACTCCTTTAATACCAAAAGAATATTGGAATAATAAATGAAACTATTATTCATTCCGTTTAATTATTTGGTATTGCTTTAAAGATGAGGTAAATTTATTAAAAAACAAAAAGCATAGCCCAAACGAACAAGAAAGTTATGAAGAAGAAATTGGAAGCAGAACTCATAAGCATTGCGCATAGAATTCTAAAAGGTAAGGATAAATCTACCTTGTCGCAGTTACAAGAAGAGGCAAGACAACTATATGAAAAATTAAGTATTTTAAATTATGCTGAATCTCATTTTGGCGAGATCCAACCGACTATTGGACAGATCAGAAGTTCTATGGAAGAGCATAATATTTCTGGGAATCAGTTAGAGCCAGTAGAAAAGATAAAACCTAAACCAATTATTAGTCTTGATGAAGAACCAAACACCGAGGAGGTTTCGGAGACAATGTTTAATTTAGGCAACGAAACAATGCAATCATTCACTCAGGAAGTAGAAGAGCAAAAGCCAGAAATTATCATAGAAAAAATCAATGAGAAGGTAGCCGAAGATCTTTTTGTTCCTGTTCCTAAGTTTACAGAAGAAAATGTTTCTTTATCAGAGCCTATCTATGAAAAAAATGATAAGGGTGAAATAGGTTCAGCCCCTCAAAGTATGCCAATTTTAGATAAAGTTAATCACCAGGATGAAAAACCTAAATCGTTAAATGATCAATTAAAAAAAGGAATCCATATCGGTTTAAACGATCGACTGGCTTTTATAAAGCATTTGTTTGATGGAAGCTCTACAGATTATAATCGTGTACTGTCTCAACTCAATACGCTTAATAGTAAAAGTGGAGCGAGGCAGTTTATAAAAAATATGGTAAAGCCTGATTATAACAATTGGCAAGGGAAAGAGGAATATGAAGAACGTTTTATGGAGATTATAACCAATAAATATGAATTCTAGGTAAAGAATATGATTTTTGACGATAAATTTTTAAGTGTCACAAAAAAACCGCAGGATCAATGAAGATTATTTATTGGATTGCCACGGTAGCAATGTGCGGAATTATGTTATTTTCTGCGCAAATGTATGTTAGGAATACTGAAATGGTGAAAGGTTTTTTTGAGAATCTTGATTATCCTACATATTTAGTGATACCCCTGGCAATTGCAAAAATAGGAGGAATAATTGTGATTCTTACTAACAAAATAAAATGGTTAAAGGAGTGGGCATACGCGGGATTTTTCTTTGATATGGTATTAGCTTATACAGCACATTATGTGAAAGAAGATGGACAGAGATTGTTCGCAACCTTAGGATTGATATTCCTCGTCATATCCTATACAACCGGTAAAAAAGTAAGACCATAATACATGTCTAAATTATTCTTAGTCCCCACCCCAATCGGTAATCTGGAAGATATGACTTTTAGAGCCATTAAAGTGCTTAAAGAAGTCGACCTTATTTTGGCCGAAGATACTCGTAACAGTGGTAAATTATTAAAACATTATGAGATAATGACTCATATGCAAAGTCATCATATGCATAATGAACATAAAACTATAGAAAGCATTATTAGAAGATTACAAAGTGGAGAAACAATAGCTTTAATAAGCGATGCAGGAACCCCGGCAATCAGTGACCCCGGATTTTTATTAACCAGAGCTTGTGTAGAAAACAATATAGAAGTAGAATGCCTGCCTGGTGCCACTGCATTTGTACCAGCATTGGTAAATAGTGGATTACCTAATGATAAATTTGTATTTGAAGGGTTTCTTCCGGTAAAAAAAGGAAGGCAAACTCGATTGCAACTTTTGTCGGAAGAAACCAGAACTATGATTTTCTATGAATCACCTCATAAACTAGTAAAAACATTATCTAATTTTGTCGAGTATTTTGGAGCGGATAGATTGGTTTCTGTGTCAAGAGAGTTGAGCAAGCTTCACGAAGAAACTATTCGGGGAACTGCTCAAGAGGTACTGACTCATTTCGAAAACAAATCTCCAAAAGGGGAAATCGTTCTCATCACAGCGGGAAAAGGCAAGCACTAATGCAATCACTATTATCACAAATCAGGTCGTGTACTATTTGTGAATCGAATTTGCCAAAAGGAGCAAATCCGATTATCTCTGTGGTTGAAACCTCTAAAATTGCTTTGATAAGTCAAGCACCTGGTTTAATTGCTCATAAATCGGGGATTCCTTGGAATGATCCAGGAGGAAAACGATTAAAAAATTGGTTAGGTGTTTCTGATACTGAATTTTACGATCAAAACAACTTTGCTATTGTTCCTATGGGACTGTGCTATCCGGGAAAAGGGAACAGTGGAGATTTACCACCTCGTCCAGAGTGTGCTCCGTTATGGCATAATACAATATTTAATTTTTTAAAGAATTTACAGTTGATAATTTTGATTGGTAGTTATTCTCAACAATATTACTTAAAAGAAAATGTCAAATCCAATCTAACAGAAACGGTAAAATCTTACGAAGATTACCTGCCCAAATATTTCCCAATTCCTCATCCATCGCCTAGAAATAGATTCTGGTGTTCTAACAATCCGTGGTATGAAAAAGAAGTCATCCCTCAGTTACAGAGTCGTATTCGCCAGATTATAACGAATCATTAACGTGGTAAGGTAACTTAAGGTTTACTATTATTTTTGATGTCTTTCATAATTTCTTCAATACTTTTAAGGCGTACGGTTGTTAATGAAGAAGTTGTCTTTGGATTTAATGAAAGATAGGGTTTATAAATAGGCATAATTTTAGGATCTGTGTCGTTAATCAGTGTCTGATTAATTTGTGTATCCAAGGTATAATTTGGATTATGAATAGGCATTTTAGAGTTTGGAGAAGTTACAGGGATTACATTTTTAAAGGATTCCTGATTCGAAAAAGAAGATTGTTCTGTAACTTTTTCCTGACCAAAGATACCTATAGTTATAAAGCTAGTGAGCAGAAGTAATTTGTGCCTAAAACAAGAATAATTCATAATATAAGATTTTGTTATGGTAAAGTTACAAGATTTGTGTTGTTTTAAAAATTGTAAAAGAATTTAAAAATTATAGGTATCTCTAAACGTTTTGATTATACGATAGTAATTGTAGCCATAGCTGTTATTGTATTATGGCAATTGCCTTATTTTGGATGGGTACAATATCCTTTTCATTTGTTAGGAACCTGGTTTCACGAAATGGGTCACGGACTAACAGCCTTATTAGTAGGTGGGAGTTTTGAGTATTTAGAGATTTATGAAAATGGTGGAGGTGTTGCTTATTATCATTTAGGAGGAAGTTATCTATCCTCTTCTGTTGGTAATGCAGTGGTTGCTGCAGGTGGATTATTAGGTCCTGCAATTGTTGGAGCATTATTGATCGGTTCTGCAAAATATCATAGAAGTTCGATGATTGCCATCAGAATACTTATCGGCTTGATGATACTATCTTTGCTAGTGTGGATCCGATCTTTTTGGGGCATTGCGGTGCTAAGCTGTTTTGCGGTGTTTTTATGTATAATCACACTTTTTAAAAGTAGAAAGTTAGAAGTAGTAGTGATCCTGTTTTTGGGTTTACAGTCTGTGTTAAGTACCTATCTGCAGTTAGATTATTTATTTACCAAGCAGTTTGAAAGAGATGGAATAATTCAGATTTCGGATACCCAAGCTATTGCAGAAAATACGATAGGGACGTATTGGATATGGGCAATATTAATTATTCTAATAAGTGTCTCGCTGCTCTGGAAGAGTTTTAGATATTATTTTAAAAAATAAATATAATGTCTTTGATGAAGCGCTTCATATAAAAAACCTGTCAGGTCTACATGTTCTATAATCTAATACTCCGTAAATCCAAAATCCCAGCTGATAAATTAAAAAAGTTTAAAGCTGATTCAGGAACCTTAAAATCCACTTATAAATCAAAACTTTGTGAATTTGTAATAAATGGAGATTATATACACAAAGACTTCATAGATGACAATGAAATTTTAAAAACGATTATTGAAAACTTATATGACTTTATAAAACCCCAAAACTAAAAACCTACCAAATCAGAAGTCTGGTAGGCTTTCGTATTTCAAAATTCTAATTTCTGATTTATCTAAACGTGTTTTCCTTTTTCCCAGCCGTGTTTACCCAAGTATTTTTCTCCGGACTCAATGGCTCCTTCTTCTACGGTCGTTCCCATAGAATCGTTCCATCTATTCAAATAACCAAATAAAGAAATGACACCAAGCATTTCTACAATTTCACCTTCATCCCAGTATTTATAAAGTTCAGTTTTAATAGCTTCGTCTACATTGTTAGGTATTACAGAAGCCGCCAAAGAAAAATCAAGAGCTGCACGTTCCGCATTGCTAAATGCAGGGTGTGTTTTATATTCCCAGATGTTATCTAATTTTTCTTGCTCTGCTCCATAGCGTTCTGCAGCACGAATAGCATGTGCCTGGCAGTATCTACAACCGGTGGCATTACTGCTTACCCAGGCAATCATACGTTTTAAGGCTGAGGTAACTCGGCCTTCATTCGCCATTACCGCTTTATTTAGATTGATAAAAGCTTTAGAAATAGCTGGTCTTCGCTGCATAGTCAGTACAGAATTAGGACAAAACCCTAAAGTTTCATTAAAGAATTCTGCG
This sequence comes from Aquimarina besae, assembly GCF_042434905.1. Taxonomy (NCBI): domain Bacteria; kingdom Pseudomonadati; phylum Bacteroidota; class Flavobacteriia; order Flavobacteriales; family Flavobacteriaceae; genus Aquimarina; species Aquimarina besae. The sequence continues at coordinate 680,826 of NZ_CP170199.1, read as the reverse complement.
AGTTCTTTGGTTTCCGGATCGTGATCAGCTGATAAAGGCGTTACTAAAGGCATGTTTTGAGTATTTGTTTTAAGAGTTAATTGAAGGCACCAAAATACAAAATATGTTTTTGCTTACAACTCATCTAAAATTCAATTTTTACAGTGGAGGTTTTTGAGTGCAATTTTATTTTCTTTTTTTCTTTATCAGATAATCGATTTCTATCTAATCGCACATAATTCAGATTTTTTAATGTATAAAATGATGATGGTAAAATGGCAATTTGATTATAGTTAAGGTCTAAATCTTCTAAGGAAGTTAGAAATTTAATATTTTCTGTCAATTCTGAAAGTTGATTCCCTCCCAGATCTAGTTCTTGCAATTTCTTATAGTTTTTTGAAAAACGAAAATGTGTTAGTTGATTATTACTGATATCCAGACTTTTCAGGTTTGATAATTGATCAAAACTTTCAGGTAAATCTTTTATTTTGTTTTGACACAGATTCAATACTTGGAGTTGTTGAAGGTTTCCAAAGGAATGAGGAAGTTCTGAAATATTGTTATCAAGAAGAGATAATTGCCTCAACTTAATTAGATTTCCAACAGACTCTGGAAGCGATGTAATATGATTCCATTCGAAAAAGAGTTTTTCAAGATTGCTCAAGGCTCCAATAGCAGTAGGTAAACGTTGAAGATCATTGCTGCTTATGTCCAAACTTTTAAGATTGCATAAATTGCCTATCTGGTCAGTGATGGTTGTAATATTATTTTTTGAAAGATCAAGATGAGTAAGTTGATTAAGTTCATAAATAGTTTCAGGAATATTTGGTAGATCACTATTAGAAATTTCTAACCATTGTAGTTTTTTTAGTTTTTGGAGGGAAGAAGGTAAAACAGTTATTTTTTTATTCGAAATTGAAAGCTTCTGGAGGTTTCTAAATTCTCCAATTGATTCATCAATCGGAGTATTCTTTCCAATAGTAAGCCTATAAACACGATCTCTATTAGCAAGAGCTTTTTCTATTGAATGATAAGTTATCACCTGTTCAGGAACAAAAGAAACTAAGCAAGTAACTATCAAATTTTGGATTTCTTCCTTTTTATCTTCAGTAAATTTATTATTGAAAATGATCACTTCTTCTAGCTTAGGTAATCCTAATAAAGAGGTTGGTAAATCTTTGAGATTGTTCTCAGATGCTTCGAGTACCTGTAAATTAACTAATTTGCCTACGCTATTAGGCAGACTTGAAAGTTTGTTTTGGGTTAGGTTTAGTTTTATCAATGAATGGAGCCCCTCTATTTCTTTTGGTAATAGCTCTAGTTGATTGTTTGATACATCCAGTTCCTCCAAATTAGATAGTAGGTTCATGGATTGAGGAAGGCTCTTAATTTTATTTTTGGATAGATCAAGAGATCTAAGATTCTTTAATTTTCCTATAGAAGTCGGAATCTTTTGTATGGAGTTTTCTGTTGTAAAAAGTACCTTTAGTTCTTTCAGAATACTTATGTTTTCAGGTATTTCCTCAAGTTTTTGGTTAAGTACGCTAAGCATTTCTAATTTTTTTAATTTAGAAAGAGACGTAGGTAGTTTTTTTAATGACCCTTTCTGTAATCCACTAGAAATCCGTAAGTTTTTTAGATTTTTAAGTTCGCCAATAGACTCTGAGATAAATTCAGCTCCTTTGGGATCAATTACTAAGTATTCTACGTGTTCTTTATGGGCAAGTGCCTCCTCTAACGAAGTATAAATTGTTGGTGGTGTTGACGGTGTTGGAAAAAAATTATTTTCTTGTGCATTCATGGTCGATATCCCTATAACTACTATTAAAGTAACAATTGTTTTTTTATAAGACATAGTACAATCTTCAGATTTCGGGTTCTAATAACTGTTTTGTAAGTTTTTCTAAAAGTATACTATTTGAAATTCTCAGAATACCCCGATTACCGTGAAAGAATATTGTAAATTTTCTAAACTCATCTTTACTTTTTGTACTTTGGATGATTAAATAATTTCCGAAGGATACTGCCGATGAGATGGACCCTGAAACCAAAACCTGAAACTAAAATAATTAATGAGCTTGCAGATGCTCTTCAAGTAGATACCGTGATAGCCTCTTTGTTGGTTCAAAGAGGAATTGAAACTTATGATGATGCCCGAAAGTTTTTTCGGCCTTCATTGCAGGATTTGCACGATCCTTTTTTGATGAAAGATATGGATAGTGCTGTTTCTAGAATCGAAAAAGCAGTTTTAGATCAGGAAAATATAATGGTGTATGGAGATTATGATGTGGATGGAACAACTTCTGTAGCATTAATGTCTTCTTATTTAGAAACATTATCACCACAGATAACCACTTATATTCCGGATCGATATGAAGAGGGATACGGAGTGTCATATCAAGGAATAGATTATGCTGAAGATAACGATATCTCGTTAATTATAGCTTTGGATTGTGGTATAAAAGCTATAGAAAAAGTAGCATATGCAAAGCAAAAAGGTATAGATTTTATAATCTGTGATCATCATAGGCCAGGAGATAAAATTCCAGAAGCAGTTGCAGTACTCGACCCTAAAAGAGAGGATTGCAAGTATCCTTATAAAGAATTATGCGGATGTGGAGTTGGATTTAAGCTGGTACAAGCTATTGCTTCAAAAAAAGGACAATCTGTAGATGATTTGCTATTGTATTTGGATTTGGTTGCCACAGCTATCGGAGCCGATATTGTTCCAATAACGGGAGAGAATAGAGTGTTGGCTTATTTTGGATTACAAGTAATAAACCAAAATCCAAGGATAGGTTTTAGGGCAATGCTTTCGCAAGTAAAAAAAGAAACATTAACAATTACAGATGTTGTTTTTATTATAGCACCCAGAATCAATGCTGCTGGCAGGATGAAGCACGGTTTACATGCAGTTAATTTGCTAAAAGAAGAGGACATAGCACTTGCTTTGCAATATGCATCAGAAATAGAAATGTACAATAGTGATAGAAAAGATGCAGATAAAAGCATTACAGAAGAGGCATTAATGCAAATTACACATAACACGGAAGAAGACAAATTTACTACTGTAGTTTATGATGAACATTGGCATAAAGGGGTAATTGGAATTGTGGCTTCTCGACTTACAGAAACCTATTATCGGCCAACACTTGTTTTTACCAAAAGTGGAGAGAAACTCGCTGCATCGGCGAGATCGGTAAAAGGATTTGACGTGTACAACGCATTAGATGCTTGTTCAGAGCATATAGAACAGTTTGGAGGGCATAAATATGCTGCAGGATTAACGTTGAAAGAAGAACAATATGAAGCATTTAAGCAAAAATTCGAAGAGGTCGTAAAAACAACGATCGACAAAAAACTATTGACTCCGGAAATACAGATTGATTCGATGCTTGAATTTGATCAGATTACACCTAAATTCTATAGAATACTAAAGCAATTTGCACCGTTTGGTCCAGGAAATATGACACCTGTTTTTATGACCGAAAATGTCAAGGATACTGGTTATGCAAAATGCGTAGGCGCTGATGAAAAACATCTGAAATGTAAATTACAGAAAAATGAATTAGCAATTGAAGCGATCGGTTTTAATCTAGGTTTAAAATATGATAGAATCACAGACAACCAGTATGTTAAAATTGCATATACCATTGATGAAAATGAATGGAACGGATCGGTATCACTACAGTTAAAACTTAAGGATATTATTTAAAGTATTTTTATTTAGATTAATTATAAATAATTCTTATTTTTGAGTCAAATACAATTCAAAATGAGTGCTATTGATAAAATTTATAATAATAAAATTGGAATATCTTTTTTTTGGAAACAACAACAGTCGACAGGTTGTCCTAAAGTACAGCTAGTTTTTAGAGATATCGGATTTTTACTTACACTAAACGAGCTTAAAGATTTTTCTGATGCCTGCAGGATTACAGAACAATCTCAGAGTTGCGATCAATGTAATCATCAGAAATGTAGGTCGCTATTGCTCAGGACACCATCGGATAAAATAGATTTGGCTATCAGCAAGGATGAGCTCGAACAAATACAGGAATTGATAAACGGTACTATTTTCAGAATAGAATTACAGCATTGGGTAACAACTTCTGGTCTTAATTAACTACTATCTTAGGAAGTCTAAAATTTTATAAGCAATTTCTTCAGCTTTTGTTTCTTGAATAAAATGTTTTTCATCAATGAAATGAATATCTGCTTCATCTATTTTAAGAGCGTTCTTTACTTTGGTTTGTTGTGGTGTCCATTGCAACATTGTGTCGTGAATTCCCCAAATTACGGAAACAGGAATATCGATACTCTCAAAAACCAAAGAATAGTCTGGAAAATAATTACAGGTTCTTGTAAAGAAATAATACATTCCATCTGTTTTTCCCTCCAACAAAGGAGTTTTGTAACCTTCTACGTCTATTTCATTTAATTTGTTTTCTTTTAGCCCTTCTTTAAACAAGGTTTTCAAAAGTGTATTTGTGGTCACCCCATTTCGATAAGACCACATAGCGGCTTTTGCAGCGGGACCCGGACTAAATCGAATTGGAGGGTAAAAACCTTCTTCGTATAGCAAGGTATTTAATACAATTAATTCTTCTATTCTTTTTGGAGCTTGATTAAATAGTTCCCAAGTCCAAATACCACCAACATCGTGCATTACGTGCGACCAATATTCAATACCTAATCCGTCCATGAGTTCCAAAAGCCTTTTTGCGTGCTCTTTCTCACTGTAAATTTTATACCCTTCTGGAGAATCACTAGAACCGTATCCTAACATATCTGGAACAATAACCCGATATCCTCCTGCAACCAAGGGATCAATCATTTTACGATATAACCAACCAGAAGTAGGAACTCCGTGAAGCAATACAATAACAGGCCCCTTTCCTTTATCAATGTATTTTATAATTCCATCCTCTGTGGGAAAAGAACGCTGCTCTGTTCTAAATTCTTCATAGGTCATCTGACCTTTTCGGATTTTGGTATTTTGATATGGTTTACATCCAAAAAAGGTTACTACAATCAGCAGTAGTAAAGAAAGCTTCTTCATTTAGAAATGACAATTTGTGAGCAGGCAATTTACTTAAAATGATCTTTTTATACTATTACATTTAACAAATTTCTAAGTAAGCCTTTGGACGGTTGAATTACATGATTTTTTTGATTGTAATTTGTCTCTCATTAAAAATAAAATGATCTCCAACTTTCTTTCCTAGCAATAACTTTCCGATAGGAGTATTGGTTGCTATGGCAAAATAAGGGTTACCCTGTATGATTATTTTTCCAGCAGAAACACCTAAAAAATAGTGCCCTTCAGAGGTTTCTATTAGGCTTCCGAGTCGAATTACTTTCGAGGTGGTAGAGATATCAATTTTGGCTAAAATTTCAAGCAATTTCTGCACTTCTACTAGTTGCACGCCTGCTTTTTCTCTCTCTAGTTGAAGCATAGCTCTACCAGTTTCGTGTTTATCACCAGCGGTACTTTTTGTTTCTGAAGTTAGAGAATGCTGAATATTTGCGATTCGGTCCTGAATACGATCAAGACGATCCTGTGCAAATTGTTTACAGTGTCTGAATAATTCTTCTTTTAGATTTTCCAAGAAATTGTTTTTAAGATTCCAATATAAAATATCATTGAGTATTGAGCAAATCGTAATACAGGTTGCGTACTGGAATAAAATCTATTATTTTGATAGCATAAAAGCTCCATAATTCTGCATTTGTTGTAGGATCCATTTCTTTCTTTCTTGAATATATATGGATGTAGGGTTGGCCAGGTATTTTTTCGGATTAGGAAGAATAGCGGCTATGGCAGCGGCTTCATCTTTCTGCAGATCTTTTGATGATTTATTAAACCAGAATTTTGCAGCAGCTTCTGCACCAAAAATACCTTCGCCCATTTCAATACTGTTTAGGTATACCTCTAGGATACGTTCTTTACTCCATAATATTTCTATCAAAAAAGTAAAATAGCTTTCTAGTCCTTTACGAATCCAGCTACGTTGTGGCCATAAGAAAACATTTTTTGCGGTCTGTTGCGATATTGTACTAGCACCTCTTAGTTTTTTTCCTGCTTTATGTTCTGAGATTGCTTTTTCTATTGCTTTAGTGTCAAACCCTTGATGTTCCAGAAATCGTTGATCCTCACTACAAATTACTGCAAGTTGTAAGTTTTTAGAAATATCTTTTAAGGGAACCCATTGATGACGTGTTGGGGAGTTATGCTCTGATTGAAAAGACCTAATTACCATCAGTGGAGTTCCGGGAACATCCATCCACTTGTATAGAAGTACCAACAGGATGCTGAGTACAACAAACGCTAAAGTGCCTTTAAAGATAAAACGAAAGATTTTTTTCATTATCAATACAACGATCTATAAAAGATCAGCTAATTCCGTGCCAACTAGGCTGCCTATTGCAACCCCCATTCCTCCAAGTCTAACTCCGCAGAATACATTGTTAGAAATTTGAGTAACAATGGACTTTTTTTGATTCCCAACACCCATAATGCCACTCCATCTTCGATCTATTTCGAATTCCATATCAGGCAATATGATTGTTTTTAAAATATCTTCCAACTTCTGTTGTACAAGCGGGGTTTGATTCATTTCGGTGGTTTCTTCAGCCTTAAAATCTAGATTTCTTCCTCCACCAAAGAGAATTCTATGATCAATATTTCTAAAGTAATAATATCCTTTATCCAGATGAAAAGTTCCTTGTATATGCAGGTCTTTAATTGGTTTGGTGATTACTACCTGAGCTCTAGCGGGTTTCACATTTTTTATACCTAGCTGAGAAGCAAAACCATTAGCGGCAATGAGTACCTTATGAGATCGTAACGTAAAATGATCTGTTTTTATTTCTACAGATTCAGAAGAATCTACGATGTCTAATACCTTGCAGTTGTTTAATATTTTGATATTGGCAGTCTGAGCTTTATTTAGCAAGGCTTCCATCATTTTACCTGTATCAATCTGTCCTTCAAACTGATTAAGAATATAATGAGGTTGAATATTTTTAAAATTGAAAATGTTATCCTTTTTCAAAAACACCTGATCATTAAAAATTGGTTTTAAAAACGTATTTATCTTCTCGATTTTTGAAAGACAAGTTTCGTATAACAGGTAATCGGTTTTAGTAAAAAGTTCATAACCTCCATTATTTCTATAATCCATAGTAGCGTCTCCCAGTTTTTTACGGAGAAGCTGAAGTCCACGATTTCTTTTTTCTACCAACTGTAAAACTTCTTCTTCGGAATGCGTGTTAAGGTCATCCAAAATTTCAGACAAACTACCAAAGCAAGCAAAACCTGCATTTTTAGTACTGGCACCATTAGGAAGAATACCACGTTCGAGAATAAGAATTTTGGCACTCGGAAATTTTTCTCTTAAACGAAGTGCACAGCTTAGTCCGACAATTCCACTACCAACGATCGTAAAATCGATATTGGATAACCAGGTTTTATATTCCCAATAGCTTAAAGACATCATCTTAAGTCATAAAAAAAGCCTCAATAAAGAGGCTTTAGGTTGTTGATTAGTTTTCTTTTGGGTCTTCCATTTCAAAATCCTCCATAAATTTTGTAGTGTAATTTCCAGATACATAATCTGGATGATCCATTAGTTGTCTATGGAATGGAACCGTAGTTTTAATTCCTTCTACTACAAACTCATCAAGAGCTCTTTTCATTTTATTGATTGCCTCTTCACGAGTCTGTGCTGTTGTTATTAGTTTAGCAATCATTGAATCGTAGTTAGGCGGAATGATATAACCACTATATACGTGTGTGTCAATACGAACTCCGTGACCACCTGGAAGGTGTAAGTTAGTTATTTTACCAGGAGAAGGTCTAAAATCTTTGTATGGATCTTCGGCATTGATTCTACATTCTATTGAATGTAGTTGAGGGTAATAATTTTTACCGGAAATAGGCACTCCTGCAGCAACTAATATTTGTTCTCTGATCAAATCATAATCTACTACTTGTTCAGTGATTGGATGCTCTACCTGAATACGGGTATTCATCTCCATAAAGTAGAAATTACGATGCTTATCTACCAAAAATTCAACAGTTCCGGCTCCTTCATATTTGATATATTCTGCTGCTTTAACTGCTGCTTCACCCATTTTATCTCTTAATTCATCGGTCATGAATGGAGAAGGTGTCTCTTCTGTTAATTTCTGGTGTCTTCGTTGTACAGAACAATCTCTTTCGGATAAGTGACAGGCTCTACCGTTACTATCGCCCACGATTTGTATTTCGATATGGCGTGGTTCTTCGATAAGTTTCTCCATGTACATATCATCATTACCAAAGGCAGCTTTACTTTCCTGTTTGGCAGATTCCCAAGCGCGTTGCAGGTCTTCTTCTTTCCAAACCGCACGCATACCTTTACCACCACCACCGGCACTGGCTTTAAGCATCACTGGATAACCGGTTTCTTTAGCAACTTTAATACAGGTTTCAAAATCAGGAATGATCCCTTCACTACCAGGTACGCAAGGTACTCCAGCTTCGATCATAGTAGATTTAGCAGTTGCTTTATCGCCCATTTTTTCAATCATCTCTGGACTGGCACCAATGAACTTTATTTCGTGTTCTTCACAAATTTTAGAAAATTTAGCATTTTCTGATAAGAATCCATATCCTGGATGGATTGCATCAGCATTAGTGATTTCTGCAGCAGCAATGATATTGGACATTTTAAGATAGGATTCGCTACTAGGAGCTGGTCCAATACAAACTGCTTCATCTGCGAAACGAACATGTAAACTTTCGGCATCTGCGGTAGAATATACCGCCACAGTTTTAATACCCATTTCTTTACAGGTTCTGATTACACGCAATGCAATCTCACCTCTATTGGCAATTAGAATTTTTTTAAACATAACGTTCTAAATTTAAAAGTCTCAAATTCCATGTTCCAAATTCCGACGTATTGGATTTTGGGATTTGTCAATTGGAATTTTAAAATTGGGTTATGATGGGTCTATTAAAAATAAAGGCTGATCAAATTCTATTGGAGAATTATCATCAGCTAATATCTTCACTATTTTACCTGAAACTTCACTTTCGATTTCATTAAAAAGTTTCATTGCTTCAATAATACAAAGTACATCACCTTCTTTAATAGTATCACCAACTTCTACAAAAGTAGGCTTGTCTGGTGCAGGTTTTCTATAAAGTGTACCTATGATAGGTGATTTTATAGTAATGTATTTTGAGTTATCGTCTGCTGCCGGAGTTTCTGCTGGCGGAGTAACGGGTGTTGATTCTGCAGTTTGTATCTGGGCTACTGGTTGGGGAGCAGCCGCAGTATTCATAGGAATCTGTTGTACAAATGTTGTTTCTTTGTTTTCTTCTGAAGTAGTTTTGATAGTAATTTTTACATCTTCCATCTCTAGCTTCACTTCGCTAGCCCCAGATTTGGCAACGAATTTGATTAAATTCTGAATTTCTTTTAAATCCATAATGTTGGGTATTGTGTGTTTTAGTTGTTTAGGAATTATAGGCCCATTTTAAGTAAATAGACCCCCAAGTAAAGCCTCCACCAAATGAGGCAAATACTATATTATCTCCTTTTTTGAGTTGTTTTTCGTAATCGCTTAATAATAATGGTAATGTTGCTGATGTAGTATTACCATATTTATGAATATTCATAAGAACTTTGTTTTCGTCCAGATTCATTCTGTTGGCAGTAGCATCAATAATTCGCTTATTTGCTTGATGTGCAACCAACCAATCAACATCTTCTCCTGTCAAATTATTTCGTTCCATGATTTTTGTACTTGCATCTGCCATATTAGAGACAGCATATTTGAAGACTGATTTTCCATCTTGTTGAACGAAGTGTTGTCTTTTGGCTACTGTTTCTTCTGATGGAGGAAGGATAGATCCACCGGCTTCAATTTTTAGGAATTCACGGCCAACACCATCTGTCCTTAAGTATTCATCTTGTAGTCCAAATCCTTCTTCATTAGGTTCAAAAAGGACTGCCCCACCACCATCGCCAAAAATAATGCAAGTGGTACGGTCTGTATAATCAATAATAGATGACATTTTATCGGCACCAATCAGTAATATCTTTTTGTATCTACCAGCTTCTATATAACTGGCAGCTGTAGACATTCCATATAAAAAACTTGAGCACGCTGCTTGTAAATCGTAGGAAAATGCATTAATTGCTCCTATTTCGGAAGCTGCATATGCTGCTGTAGCGGCTACCGGAAGGTCTGGAGTTGCAGTGGCAAAGATTACCATGTCAATTTCCTTAGGGTCAAGATTTTTTTTGGCAATTAAATCTTCTGCTGCTTTTATACCTAGAAAAGAACTTCCTTTTCCTTCTTCTTTTAATATTCTTCGTTCTTTAATACCAGTACGAGTGGTGATCCATTCATCGTTTGTATCAACCATGGTTGCTAATATCTCATTAGATAACACATAGTCGGGCACATAAGCGCCTACAGCTGTGATAGCGGCTGTGATTTTACTCATATCTTGATTTTAGTTTCATTCAAAAACTTATAATCATAAGTCTCGAATGGAATTTGCTAACGCTTATATTACAGCTATTAGCATCAATAAATTGCTTAGGTTGTTCCAAGACTTTTTGCAAAAATGTAAAAAGTGGTTGAAATTACTAAATTACATGCAAATATGGCGCAAAATAACTGGATTTTGACACATATTCAACTAAAAACAAAAAAACTCTCACAATTGTGAGAGTTCTCTATATAATTTTAACAGTATACTTACGCTACTTCTTCTTCGGTGTTGTCAATAATTACTTGACCACGGTAATATAATTTACCTTCGAACCAATGTGCTCTGTGATATAAATGTGCTTCTCCTGTTGTAGGATCTGTTGCAATTTGCGGTACAGTAGCTTTATAATGTGTTCTTCTCTTATCTCTTCTAGTTCTGGAGATTTTTCTCTTAGGATGTGCCATTGCTTAGCTATTATTTATCGTTTAATAAGTTTTTTAATTTATCCCAACGAGGATCAATTTCCTCGTTATCCTTTTCTAATGTTCTTTCTTTTGGACTTAACTCTTCAAGCTTTTCAAGTATGTCTGATTCTAATGTTCCGTCTTCGACTCCGGGATGAACTCTTTTAGAAGGTACTCCTAAAACAATAAGCTCATAAACATACTGCATTACGTTGATCTCATATTCTCCGTGTGGGATAATAAGAATCTCTTCGTTTTCGTTATTGTACTCTTCTCCAAATTTCACTACTAAAAAGAATTCATTTTTAATAGGTAAATCGAAAGGTTCATTAGTTACATCGCAATTTACATTTACTGTGCCATTGGCCACAAAACGTAGTTCCAACATTGTAGTTTTTTTGTTAAACTCCAAGTCTACTTTTATCGCGGATGCGTTAAATTCATCATACTCAAAATGTTCGAAGAACGTATTGCCAATTTGATACTCAAAATTGTGTAATCCTTGCTTCAGTCCAACAAAAGGGATGTTAAACTCTTTTTTTGGTTTCATTTCATCATCAGTTTCGAGTCTCTGCCGATTTGACAAAGGCGGGTGCAAAGATAACAAAAAATCGTTATGAATTCATTTTTGCAAATAAAATTATATCAGAAAGTTAGTATTTAGCTTATGATAATATGAGTGTTTGAGTTTATATTTCAGTTTTTCTCATAAGTATCTGGATTATAGGTTAGTATCGGATTCTGGATTTTAATACTTCATATCATCTATGTTTTTTACATTTTCAATTCCCTGCAGTCTCTTATGCTGTAATGCATACTTCTATGTTTTATTTCCTTTAAATTGAGGCTTTCGAGGTTGTTTTTTTAGCGGATTCTTGGTTAGTTCTGCATATTCCTGTCTGTTTTTAAAAATTTTTAATGCAGCAAAAACAGCTTCTTTAAAAGATCCATTATCAGCTTTGTTTTTTCCGGCAATTTCAAAAGCGGTTCCGTGATCAGGAGATGTACGAACTTTGTTCAATCCTGCAGTATAATTAACACCTTTACCAAATGATAATGTTTTAAAAGGTATTAAACCTTGATCGTGATAGGAAGCTACAATCGCATCAAAGGCTTTATAGCCATCAGATCCAAAAAAACTATCTGCTGCATAGGGGCCATATATTAATTTACCGGATTCATTTATTTTTTTGATTGTAGGTTTAAGTATTTCTTCGTCTTCTTTGCCTATCACACCATTATCTCCACTGTGAGGATTGATACCCAAAATTGCTATTTTTGGTTTGCTAATGCCAAAATCTTCTTTCAGCGCAGTATAAATAGTATCTACTTTTTGTTCAATAAGCTCTGGTGTTATGGTGTCAGCAATGTCTTTTACAGCCACGTGATCCGTAAGTAGCCCAACCTTAAGTGTATCGGTAATCATAAACATAAGGCTATTGCCGTCTAACTCCTGATCGAGATAATCCGTATGTCCCGGAAAATTAAAGTCTTCAGACTGTATACTATGTTTATTAATAGGAGCCGTTACCAACACATCTACTTCATCATTTTTTAATGCGGCTGTGGCAGCCTTTAAAGATTTTATGGCGTAGGCCCCAACTTTTTCATCTTCTTGACCAAAATTAATATCTATTCCTTCTTTCCAAACGTTTAAGACATTTATTTTACCATCTAGAATTTGAGAGGTTTTATCAATACCGTGTAAATTCACATTGATATCATACTGTTTTTTCAGAAAAGAAAGAACCTTGACAGACGCAAAGATGACGGGAGTGCAAAAATCCAACATACGGGAATCCTCGAATGTCTTTAGTACGACTTCACTTCCAATACCATTTAGGTCACCTATGGATATTCCTAATCTTATTTTTTCTTCTTTCTTCATTATAACTTACTTTATAAGTATTTTTGAAACCTAAAAACAGATTACAAATTTTAAGGTCACAAATTTAACTAAATAATTCGCATTTATGTTTACAGGAATCATTGAAGAATTAGGAACAGTAGTGAATCTAAATGCAGATCAGGAGAATCTGGATATTATGGTTCGTACGAATTTTACCCCAGAACTCAAGATCGATCAAAGTGTAGCCCATAATGGTGTATGCTTAACAGTAGTTTCTATTAAAGATGATTGTTACGTGGTAACGGCAATTAAAGAGACTTTGGATAAAACGAATTTGAAAGATCTAAAAGTCGGACAAATTTTAAATTTAGAACGGGGGATGAAATTAGGCGCTCGTCTGGATGGTCATATCGTTCAGGGGCACGTGGATCAAACAGCCGTTTGCACAAACATAAAAGAAGCAGATGGTAGCTGGTATTTTACTTTTGAGTATGACCCTTCGTTAAGTAATATTACGATCGAAAAAGGTTCAATTACCGTCAACGGCGTAAGTCTTACTGTTGTAAATTCAGAAAAACAGGTATTTAGCGTGGCTATCATTCCGTTTACCTATAAACATACTAATTTCAATACCTTTGAAGTAGGTACTGTCGTAAATTTAGAGTTTGATGTTATTGGTAAATATGTAAAAAGAATCACTGAGTTAGGATAGATTTTTCTCTAATACTTTAACTAGCCAAAATAGTATCTATTTTTTCTACTTCACTAAATCGAAATAGTGAGAAAGATTCTTCGTCTATTTTTAAAATCACGCCCCCTAAATCCTTATCGTTTACACAAGATTTAAAATCTAACACTTTCCCAAAATGTTGACTTTTGGTATCAATTACTTTATACTGCATAATCACAAGTTTTGATTTGTATTCCTTTTAGCATTGCTGGTGTTCTTTCCCCAAAAAACATGCCAGAACGTAGTGATCTCAAAAGATAAATTTAAAATGAGGAGTTGAGTTTTAAAAATTATTTTATCAAGTTTTGTTAACAATTTGAGGTTAGTTATCTGTTTTTCAGATAGCAAACGGTGTAAAATGATAAAACAATCGTTAGGGTTTGGTTAATTTTTTACTTCTGAATTTTCTTTGTTTTATCTTGGTATTATTGTTGTGGAGAAATATAACAATCTTAAGAATTGGGGTTTTGAGATATATTCGTATTGGGTTCGCATTTCAGGTGTCGTAATCCAGGAACGATTCTTAAAATATAATTTTATAAATCACTGAGTTATGGGTACACGCAAATTTTTACTTTTCATCGCTTCCGCTTTCCTACCTCTAATGATATTTTCACAATATAACATTAGAATTGAAGCTTATGTAATTGATCAAAAAACAAATCAACCAATCCCTTATGTCAATATTGGTTTTGTAGATAATGGAATTGGTACTGTAAGTAGAGAAGATGGTTGGTTTCAGCTGTTATATGATGAATCAAGAATACCGAAAACGGCAACGATACAAATCTCTAGCATTGGATATAAAACACTGAGTTTTTCTGCAAATAGATTTTATAATCTACTTACCAAAGACAATAAATTATATTTGAAACCAGAGGTAGAGGTCTTAGAAGAGGCAGTAATTTATGCCGGTAAAAATGTTCGAGACTCGCTAGGATACTTCTCATATGCATCTAACCTTATGGCATATTGGAAGGATAAACAAGCGCTAGGGGGCGAAATGGGCTCTTTAATAAAGCTAGGTAAGAAGAGAAATACCAAAATTCATAAATTAAAATTTAATATTTTAGAAAATTCGGCAGATAGCATTTTGGTGCGAGTAAATGTGTATGATGTTCGACGAGGAAAACCGAATAGGAATATACTACGCAATAATATTTATCACGCAATTTCTAAAAAGAAAGGTGAGGAGACTATTGATTTAGCACCTTACAATATTAGAACGGATGATGATTTCATAATCTCATTAGAATTGATAAAAGTATATGGAGAAAATATAGAGTTTGCCATCACAGCCAGTCCTCGTGGGAAAGCATATTTGAGATATGTCAGTAAAGATGCCTGGAAAAGATTGTATGAAAGAGGTGTAGCATTTCAAGTGGAAACGTCTTATTCTGAATCTGCAATCGATACCGAAGAACGACCAAAGCCAGATCATATTACTTTGTTTTGGGATACCTCGCTATCTATGAGAAACAGGGATTTCGAGTCAGAAAAGAAATTGCTGGAAAAATATTTTTCAGCTCTGGAAGAAGTAACTGTTGACCTAGTTCCTTTTTCTAATAATCTTCAGGATAAACAAACATTTACCATTAAAAAAGGAAATAGTAGAGAGCTCATAAGGACTTTGGAGAGTTTTACGTATAATGGAGCCAGCAATTTTTCTGAATTATTCTCTGAAAATATAGAAACAGATCAATATTTGGTCTTTACAGATGGTTTGGCAACCTACGGAAATCATCAATCAAAATATGACATTCCTGTATTTTATATTAATAGCAAAGAGGAAGGTGATCATATTTTACTTCAACAAGCTAGCCAATACAGCGATGGCTTTTATCTTCATACGCCAAAAATGGGTTTATCGCAAATGCTTACGAGTTTATTGAAAGATACTATTGATGGTTCTGTGTATCATAAAAAGAGCGAAGAAGATTTTCTAGCAGGTGAGGTATATGCAGATAATAGTCCGGTTCAGGGATGCACGGTACGTGTTAAAGGTACTTTGATTGAAACAGAAACCAATGCAGATGGAAAATTTATGATTGACGCCGAGATAGATGATATCTTAGTGTTTGAACATTTCGGAATGGATAAAAAAGAAATGCCAATTACAAGCACAAAAGATTTAAAAGTCATCCTGAACTCTAAATATGACAGATTAGCAGAAATTAATCTAAAATCTAAAAAATCCAGCGGAGGCGAGGATATTGTAAATAGAGGAGATCAAAAAGTGAAGAAAAGAAGTTTAGGAAGTGCTAATTATGTATTGACTGAAGAGGACTTTCCTAAATCAGCAGTTTTTTTATCGGATCTGATACGTGGAAGATTCCCTGGGGTTCAGGTTTTGGGGGTTGGAGATCGCGTAGTTTATCAAATCAGAGGAGCAAGATCTCTCACACAAAATGTCCCGCCACTATTCGTAGTTGATGGGGTCCAATTTTTTGAACCACCTGCGTTTTTACTACCAAATTTGGTAAAAAGCATATCTGTGATCAGCGGTTTAGGAGGAACTGCAAGATACGGGACTTTAGGTGCAGGAGGAGTGTTTGTCATTGAGACAAAACTTAATTCTCCTGACTTCAAGGATGATGAAGATATCAATTCTTTATTGGTAAAAGGAAATGACTATAATGAATCTGTGGTTTTAATAGATACCAATCAAGACAGACCAGCGTATTTAAATGATTTATGGAGCAGTGCTACTTATAAAGAAGCAATCAAAAAGTATTATGAATTAAGAGATACCTATTTTACAGAGGTTTCCTTTTATTTACAAGCTGCAGAATATTTTAGGATGTGGGACAAAAATTTTTCGAAGCAAGTATTATCTAATATTGCTGAGATTGGAAATAACAATTATAAGGCAATGCGTTCGTTAGCTTTTAAATTAGAGGAGTTAGAGCAGATTGACACATCAGTCTTGGTATACGAAAAGTTACTTGAATTGAAACCTAACTATGCGCAATCCTATTTGGACTTAGCTCGAATTTATACTGCAAGCGGAAATTATAAAGAGGCTTTTGATCTATATAAAGAAATGTTAGCCAACAGAAATGACAATGTAAAATTTGATGGCGTTTCTGGACAGTTGAAATCTCAATTGCAGCGTTTTATGAATAATCATAGAGCAGAAATATCTTACACAGATTTACCTGAAACCTTTTTGAAAGTAAAAAGCTCCCCAGCTAGAATTGTTTTTGATTGGAACGATCTCAATGCGGCTTTCGAACTTCAGTTTGTAAGTCCCGAAAATAAATATTTTAAATGGTCTCATCACTATGAACAACAACCTGATGTTCTATTAAAAGAATTAGAACAAGGAGTGAGTTCAAAGGAGTTTGTTCTGGATGAAACTTTCCAGGGACAATGGATTGTAAATATTAAATCATTAAATAATGATGCTTCTTCTTTAAATCCTATTTACATGAAATATACTATTTATCATAATTATGGATTACCAGAAGAAACGAAAGAGGTAAAATTTATTAAATTAAATAATCAAAAAGAAAAAGTTAGTTTAGATAAGTTTACGATCTAGTACAGAAGATATTTAATTGATCAACAAATTTAAAAAAAGCCTTAGTATAACACTAGGGCTTTTAGGTGGTTCAACTTGGGCTCCCTTCGGCTTTGCGAAGGACAGGCTTCTCGTCGCCCTATTTATTTTTTTAAAAAAAGAAAAAGCTGCTCCTATAAAAAGAAACAGCTTTATTCAAAATGGGTGGTCCCACTTGGGCTCGAACCAAGGACCCCCTGTCCCGATAGCTATCGGTAGAGTCAAGTGCTCTATAAAGATTTGATAATTTTTTCAATCATTTCAGGGTACTTTGTAAGGTTTTTAATATACCGTCTGCTTTTCATCGATTTAATTTTTCTTTCTACTGCTAATGCCATACGATAAGTTTTGGTCGGAATAAATAAGTATAATTCCCAGTCATTAGTGATAACGGTATAGCTTTTCTTACCATAAAAGCCAGAATTGTGCTTTTCTATTCTTTCGGATAAATTTTCTTGACATACTCCTACATAATACTTGCTTATTTTTTTACTGTATAAGATGTAACAGCCTATTTCTTTATTTTGTGTCATCGATTTATATGTGAATAAAAAAAGCCCTAGCTACTGCTAAGGCTTCGGGTGGTCCCACTTGGGCTCGAACCAAGGACCCCCTGATTATGAGTCAGGTGCTCTAACCAGCTGAGCTATGGGACCTAAAACGGAGGGCAAATTTAAGTAATTGCCGCAAACACGCCAAAAAAATCTTTCTATATTTTGAGAAAACTTTAGACACGCTAAAATCTACCTTCATGCTCTCTCGTTTTTGGTAAGGGTTAGAAATGGGCTTCCTGACAAAGCTCTACCAAAACACCATTAGTAGTTTTAGGGTGTATGAAAGCAACCAACTTATTATCTGCTCCTTTTTTTGGAGTTTTATTAATCAATTGAAATCCTTCTTTCTCTAATCTTTCCAGTTCTTTTTCGATATCATCTACATCAAACGCAATATGATGAATTCCTTCCCCTTTTTTAGCGATAAATTTTCCAATAGGACCATCATCTTTAGTGCTGGCCAGAAGCTCTATCTTGTTTTCACCGACTTTAAAAAAAGAAGTAATCACAGCTTCACTTTCTACAACTTCTTGTTTGTAAGGAGGAACTCCCAATAATTGTTCGTATAAGGTATTGGCCTGATCAATATCTTTTACTGCAATTCCAATGTGTTCAATCTTATTAATATGATTCATCTATTAAGTTTATTCTTTTTTGTTGTGAAACCTACTTTGTATGGAGGCAGGTGTAACTCCAAATTTTATGGCTGATTTTATAAATTATTATCATTAGTAGGATGTAAAAGTATAAAATAGTTGTAAGCAAAGGATTTTATAATAAAAGAAAATCAATACATCACATAATTACCTATTTTTGTAGCTATGGAAACAAACAGACAGAAAAAAATAGGTGGTGTATTACAACGAGATGTTGCCGACGTAATCCAACATGCTTTACGTGAAGCAGGAGTACAAGGGATTCTAGTTTCTGTTACGAAGGTAAGTGTAACCACAGATTTATCGATAGCAAAGGTATATATGAGTGTTTTTCCTCATAGTGAAGGTGAAAAAGTATTAAATGAAGTCAACGCAGTAAAATCACAAATTAAACATCAAGTAGCGCAGCGTACAAAAAATCAACTTCGTCGTATGCCCGAGCTATCTTATTTTATTGATGATTCTTTGGAGTATATAGATAATATCGAAAAAGCAATTAAAGGAGAAGAGAATCCTATCCAGAATCCTGATTTGCTGCCACGTCGTAAAAAGAAATAAAATTTTATAATGTTTGTTAGAGAATAAGGGTTTTATAATCTTATTAATCTTTTATCTTTATTCCAAAATTAATTTTAGTTAGATTCCGTAGTTTACGATTTGAAATTTCCTTATTACATCGCTAAGCGATATCTATTTTCTCCAGGAAGCAGTAACGCTATTAATATCATTACTGGTATTGCTGCAGCAGGAGTAGTTATTGGTGCTATGTCATTATTCATCGTATTGTGCGGGTTTGCAGGCTTAAAAGATTTTAGCCTTCAGTTTTCGACGTATTTTGATCCTGATCTTAAACTTTTTCCCGCAAGTGGAAAAACATTTGCTTTTACGAATTCTCAGGAAGAAAAACTTTCTAATTTAAAAGGTGTTGCCAATTTCTCTGAGATTATAGAAGAGCGTGTCTTTCTGGAATTTAAGGATAAGCAAAAAACTGCTTTTATAAAAGGCGTTGATGCTAATTATAAAAATGTAATTCAGACAGATAGTATTATTGTCATAGGCGAATGGTTAGTAGGTAATGATGCGCAAGTAGTTTCTGGATTTGGTGTTAGTAGAGAATTGGGTATGGGGGTAGAGCAAGTTTACACTAATTTTTTAAATATATATGTTCCCAAGCCCGGCAAAGGAATTCCTAAAGATCCATCTAAAGCATTCAGAAAGAAAACAGCGGTAAATACTGGTATTTATACGGTAAACGAAGATCTTGACAAAAAGTATGTTTTTTCTACGATTGGTTTAGCAAGAGATTTGTTAAAAATACCAGAAGGTTTTGTTACCAATATAGAGCTAAAATTATCACCGGATACAGATGAAGATGATGTTAAAAAACAATTACGGTTAATTTTTGAAGATCAGATAGTTATAAAGAACAGAATACAACTTAATGATACTCTTTATAAAATGCTAAATACAGAAAATTTAGCTTCGTATTTGGTAATTACCTTGATCGCAATCATCGCGTTATTTAATGTTGCCGGTGCAATTATTATGATGATTATTGACAAAAAAAGTAATATTAAAACACTATATAATCTAGGGGCGACCTTACCAAAAATAAGGGCTATATTTTTGCTGCAGGGATCGCTGATGACAATTTTAGGAACTTTATTGGGCCTTGTCTTAGGCTTTATAATCATTGTATGTCAACAACAGTTTGGTCTTTTGATGATAACACCATCACTGCCGTATCCAACCAAAATCACAGGAGTTAGCTTTGTGCTTGTATTTTTAACAATTACCGTGATTGGTATTATAGCTTCCTTATTAGCATCTAGTAGAATCAATCAGAAATTGGTGAGTTTGTAACCCAAAAAAAAGTTTATACAAACTCAAATCCTGCAAATTTTTCCTGAATCTCATCAAAAGCAGCAAATACATCTTCAGAATGATCACTGGTTACCATCTTGGTTCGGTATTCTTTAAAGTGCGGAATTCCTTTAAAATAATTGGTATAATGTCTTCGTGTTTCGAAAACACCTAGCTTTTCTCCTTTCCAGTCGATAGCCATTTGCAAGTGTCTACGTGCTGCAATAACACGCTCTTCTATACTTGGTGGAGGTAAATGTTCTCCGGTTTTAAAAAAGTGTTTTACCTCTTTAAAAAACCAAGGATATCCGATACTAGCTCGACCTATCATTGCGCCGTCCAATCCATATTGATCTCTCATTTCCATCGCACGCTCTGGACTATCCACATCGCCATTACCAAAAACAGGAATATGCATTCTGGGGTTATTTTTTACTTCTGCAATCGGTCTCCAATCCGCATTACCTTTGTACATCTGCGCGCGAGTGCGTCCGTGAATAGCAATAGCTTTGGCTCCTGCATCCTGTATTCTTTCGGCAACTTCTACTATTTTTATAGAATCATGATCCCACCCCAACCTGGTTTTGACAGTTACGGGCAATTTGGTATGCTCTACCATGGCCTTGGTTAAGGAAACCATCAAATCAATATCTTTCAGAATACCTGCTCCTGCACCTTTACTCACTACTTTTTTTACAGGACATCCAAAATTAATATCTATAATATCCGGTCCAGATGCTTCTACAATCTCAACAGATTTAAGCATAGAATCCAGGTTGGCTCCAAAAATCTGAATTCCTACCGGTCTTTCTTTTTCGTAAATATCCAATTTCATGACGCTCTTTGCCGCATCCCGAATCAATCCCTCACTAGAAATAAACTCGGTATACACCACATCTGCGCCTTGCTCCTTGCAAAGGGCGCGAAAAGGGGGATCACTCACATCTTCCATCGGTGCTAACAGCAATGGAAATTCTCCTACATCTATGTCTCCTATCTTTGCCACAATCTATGTATGTTACGTTATTTCAATTTTATTATGACGCAAAAATACGAATTCTAAGTAATCTTAGAGGATCAATAAAGCTACTGGTCTAAAAATGCAACATTAGATGATATAAACCTTCTAAAATCGATTATATTTGCAGACTAAATGATTTTGATTCAGCAGAATCAAATTTTTCGGGCAGGGATAGAAGTGGCATCCTTTTTTGTTGTTGAAGGCAAGAGCGGTAGAAAACAAAAAAGATATAGCGGATAGCTCGGTTTAGCCCGCCAAAAAAAATAGAGATGAAGAACATAAGAAATTTTTGCATTATTGCGCATATTGATCACGGTAAGAGTACGCTGGCGGATCGGCTTTTAGATTTTACCGGATCTGTTACAGCTCGTGAGGCTCAGAATCAGTTATTGGATAATATGGATCTGGAACGCGAACGTGGGATTACGATCAAGAGTCACGCGATCCAGATGGAGTACACATATAAAGGTGAAGAGTATATTCTGAATCTTATTGATACTCCGGGACACGTAGATTTTTCTTATGAAGTTTCTCGTTCTATTGCTGCTTGTGAAGGTGCTCTGCTAATTGTTGATGCTGCACAAAGTATACAGGCGCAGACCATTTCTAATTTATATTTAGCGTTGGAAAATGACCTGGAAATTATTCCGGTGTTAAACAAGGTAGATTTACCAAGTGCTAATCCAGAAGAAGTAACAGATGATATAGTAGATTTGTTAGGTTGTGATCCTGAAGAGGTGATTCCTGCCAGTGCAAAAACCGGTATTGGAATCGAAGAAATTCTGACCGCCATTATCGAACGAATTCCTGCCCCGGAAGGAAACCCTAATGAACCATTACAGGCTTTGATTTTCGATTCTGTATACAATTCTTTTAGAGGAGTAGAGACTTATTTTAAGGTGGTGAATGGTGAAATAAGAAAAGGACAGCAAATTAAATTTGTTGCCACAGGAAAAAATTATTTTGCTGATGAGGTGGGTACTTTAAAACTAAAACAAGCTCCCAAACAAGTAATTAAAACAGGTGATGTGGGGTATCTCATCACAGGTATCAAAGATGCACGCGAAGTAAAGGTAGGAGATACCATTACAGATGCAAAAACTCCAACCAAGAATGCTATCGCAGGTTTTGAGGATGTAAAACCTATGGTATTTGCCGGGATTTATCCTGTAGATACAGAAGATTATGAGGAGTTAAGGGCTTCTATGGAAAAACTACAGCTTAATGACGCATCGTTGGTCTTTGTGCCGGAGAGTTCTGCAGCATTAGGTTTTGGTTTCAGATGTGGATTTTTGGGAATGTTACATATGGAGATTATCCAGGAGCGTCTGGAACGTGAGTTTAACATGACTGTAATTACTACAGTGCCTAACGTATCATATCACGCCTTCACCAATAAAAATCCTGATGACATTATCGTAGTAAATAATCCATCTGATTTACCGGATCCATCGTCAATGAATCGTGTAGAAGAGCCTTATATCAAAGCGTCAATTATAACAAAGGCTGATTTTGTGGGATCTGTAATGTCTTTGTGTATTGAGAAACGTGGTGAAATCACAAATCAAACATATCTGACAACAGAGCGTGTAGAGCTTACCTTTGATATGCCACTAGCGGAAATCGTTTTTGATTTTTACGATCGTCTTAAAACTGTGTCCAAAGGATATGCTTCTTTTGATTATACTCCAATTGGGATGCGTGCTTCTAAATTGGTAAAAGTGGATATTTTACTGAATGGAAATACCGTAGATGCATTGTCCGCATTATTGCATAAGGATAATGCGTATGCTATCGGTAAAAAGATTTGCGAAAAACTGAAAGAATTGATTCCGCGTCAGCAATTTGATATTCCAATCCAAGCTGCAATTGGAGCTAAATTTATTGCTCGTGAAACGGTAAAAGCGCTACGTAAAGATGTAACGGCCAAATGTTATGGTGGAGATATCTCTCGTAAACGTAAATTACTTGAAAAGCAGAAGAAAGGTAAAAAGCGTATGCGTCAGGTAGGAAATGTAGAAATTCCTCAAGAAGCGTTTATGGCGGTGCTAAAGCTGAATGACTAATTTTATTTAGGGAATTTTACTGGAAATAAGTAGGAATAAACCTATGTTTATTGAGTTAAAAAACAAGATTAAATGCATTTTTTTAGGATAAAGTGTATTTATTGATTGTATTTTGCTATATTTGTTCCAGATTTAAAATATAATTAAAAATCCCTAACGCAACTAGCTATGCAGAATTTTTTTACCAAGCAACCTATTTACGTTTACTTTTTTATTATTTCTATCGTATTGGCTTGCCTTTCTTAGTAAAAGATAGTTCTCTATCAGTCACCTTTTGATATAAAAATTACTCGGATTAAATAAATTTGTTTTTTTTGGCTTCGATCATCTTTGCCAACATATATTCTACACCGTTTTCATCGTTACTCTTGGTGCTGTAATTGGCGGCTGCTTTTACATTAGGATGTGCATTTTGCATAGCAAAACTGTAGGTGGCTTGTGACATCATCTCCAAATCATTGTTGTAATCACCAAATACCATGGTTTCTTGGGTTGAAATATTGAGACTCTTTTGAAGATTTTGAAGTGCGTGTCCTTTATTAGCATCATTGTGAGATAAATCTAACCACATTTTGCCAGAAACTTTTACTTTTAATCTGTTTTCTAGATGTTTTAATGCAGGATATAAATATTTTTCTGATCCTTTTTCATTGCAGATAGCGATTTTTAGATACTGATCATCTAGTACCTGAGACAAATCATCTACAATCTTATATCTTCCGTAGAATTCGTTAAGCATGTTTTCAAAATCTTTCCCATAATCTTCGATATATGCTCTCTTTCGACCACATAATATTACCTGAGAGCCTTTTAAATCTTTTGTGATTTCTAATAACTCTAAATAGGTTTCGCGATCAATTTCTGTGGTTTGCAATTCTTCATCCTTGTGCATGGTTAAAGCGCCATTTTCTGCAATGACAATCATATCATCTTTAATGGCGTTCAATTTATGTAGGATACTATAGTATTGTCTGCCGCTTGCTGCAACAAACGTAACTCCTAATTCTTTTAGTTCGTCAAATAGATAGAAAAAGGATTGACTTACTTCTCCTCTGGAATTAAGAAGTGTGCCATCCATATCTGTAGCAACCAGTTTTATTTGGGATAAACCCATGCGATTAAAATTTAAAAAGCAAAGGTATAGGAGTTAAAAGTAATACAATCTGTTATTGATATAAATTTATATTAAATTGGTGTTTTAGAATATTTGAAAATGAAATTTTTCCAAAAAGAAATAAAACTCCAATCGTATCCCAGAGGCTTTCATTTAATTACTGAGGAGGTTCTTGCCGAAATTCCAGAAATTACCAAGATAGAAATCGGACAATTACAAGTATTTATTAAGCATACGTCTGCAAGCCTAACCATCAATGAAAATGCGGATTCAACGGTTCGACAAGATTTTGAAAGCCATATGAACCAACTGGTTCCTGAAAACCAACCGTATTATATTCATACTTATGAAGGACCTGATGACATGCCGGCACACATTAAAGCTTCTTTAATGGGAACATCTGTGCAGATACCCATTACAAAAGGGGAACTAAACTTGGGTACCTGGCAGGGAATTTATTTATGCGAACATAGAAATTATGGAGGTTCCAGAAAATTGGTCTTGACTGCTTTTGGTTCTTAAAACCAGTTAGCCCAGGGAATTCTGGAAAGCATCAATAACCAGGCAATTGTATAAAAAATCGCAAGCATTTTAAACTTGGGAGTGGATGTAAGTTTCTTTTTATGTTTAGAATATCCAATAGTAATAAAAACAACCATAGCAATCATCATGGTAGGGTGTTCTACATTATACAGTCTTAATAGAGGATCACCCATAATATCCTTTACAGGAACATCACTAAACCATAAAACAGTAGGTGATACAAAGAATATAATAATTCCGATCAAGAGTTGCAGATGAGTTACGATTAGTGCAAAAAGTGATATTCTAAAATCTTTGGGGGCGTATTCTCTTTTAGAAAAGAAACCGATTAAAGCATTAATAGTGGCTAGTGTAACCACTAGAACAACCAGATAAGCCCAATAAGAGTGAACGACTTGTATAGCTTCGTACATAATGATGTGTTTAGTTAGTGAAAACTATTTTTATCCCGAACTATTCAGAGGTAAAAATAGCAAGTTGAACTCATCCCGCTGCAAAGCGGAATCTTATTTTTAAATTAATTTTCTCAAAGGTAAACATAATGAATAAAAAAACCTCGCTCAAATGGAGCGAGGTTTTGATATATAATGATAAGAAGGTGTTAGTTAAAGATATATCTTAAACCAACTTGCATTTGCCATCTTGATGATTGTAATCCTCTATCATCTAACTGCTCTAATCCATCTTCGAAAGAAGCAGGGTTAAAACTAAACTCTGGATTTGGACCAGCCTGCTCTGTTTCTAATAATCCAACATTCCCAGGAATAAACTTACGTTTCCCCCAATCTTCATTTAGTAAATTAGTGAAGTTGAAAATATCTAAAGATACCTGAAGTGTATTTTTGTGCTTTCCTGTATTGATATAAAAATCTTGTAGGAATTTTAAATCAATAGTATTACTCCAAGGACCTCTGTCGCCATTTCGCTCTGCATATTGTCCTCTTCTACTTCTTAAGTAATCATTTCCTTCAATAAATGCGTCTAAAGCATCCCATTGTTGTTGAGAACTTAATCCATTTTCTCCATCAACCAATACAATTTCGCTTTGGTTAGCAGGTATATATATTAAAGCATTATCTCTAGAGTCATCATTTAAAAGATCTCTACCTTCTCTATAAACAAATGAGTATGGAGCACCTTGATTAGCTTCAAAGAAAAGTGCTATAGTAGATTTCATAAATCCAAGGTATTCCTTTTCATAACTTACGTTTGCAGTGATACGAGAACCTTGAGAGAAATCAGATCTGGATGTTGGTAAGTCAGAGTTTTTACCGTTTACAGTTTGGATATTTCTCCACTGAGAACTGTTTTGAGAAGAAGTTCCATCAAAAATAGACTCTGCCTCACCGTAAGAGTAAGAAACACTTCCTTGGAATCCATTTTCAAATGGTTTTCTTAACGTAACAGATGCGTTATATGAGAAACCTTCACCAGTGTTAGTTCCTAGAGTAATTCTACCATAGGTGTTATCTAAAAGATCTCCAAAACTGTCGCTATAAAAAGGTCTGTTATCAGCACCATTCAAGAAACCTTCAGCTTCTCCGATGTTTAAGTTTTCATAATAGATATTTGTAATTACATCCGTATATAAGAAGTCTGCACTAGCAATTAATCCCCATATTGGCAATTTTTGATCTATTGCAATATTATATTTCATAAACTGAGGTAACCTTAGGTTTGGTGTGAAAATATCTATATTACCGGCAAGTCCACCTGTTCCAGGTTCTACAGCCACTGGTTGTTGGTTAATGTCAGGGTTAAAAGTGATGGTTGAAGGATCTAAGTTAAATCCACCGGTAAATCCACCAGTAATACCATTATTATTATATGATCCACCAGGCCATACTAAAGGAATTCTAGAAGTAAACATCCCTAAACCACCACGGATTTGAGTAGTTTTGTTGTTTTTTACATCCCAATTAAATCCAATTCTCGGAGATAAATGAGCTTTAGGGTTGATTGCTTTACCAACTCTTGCACCTTGAAGATCTTTTCCTGCAGCCTCCAAGATAGGAATTGTTCTATTGTTGAAATCATCATTTACAGGACCATCATCAAAAATAGGTACATCTACTCTTAAACCTGCAGTAAATCTAAAGTTTTCAGCAATACTTACTTCATCCTGAATGTAAACACTTGGCTGGTATAATTTGAATTCTGAAGCACCGTCAGATTCATCACCTACAGCTGTTCCTCCAACTAAAGAATAACCTCTTTGGTATTCATCAATAATACCAGCGTAGAAGTCGCTAACACTGTTAAATGTATAGTCACCATAGTTAAACGCAAAGAAAAGGTTCTTTATTTTTGAAAACTCGTGTTGGGTACCAATTGTAATGGTGTGTTTACCGCTATAGATTTCAAAATTATCCGCTATATTTAAAATATCCTGATCCAATAAGTTAGCAGTAGAGAAAGGTTCAGCACCAAAAGTAATAGTACCACCACCATCTCTAATATCGACGCTTGGGAATGGATTGCCAGAAGGATCACGATCATCTCTAACCGATTTATATCCAACTAATAGACTATTAGATGCCCAACTACCGAAAGAAGAATTTAATTCTAAAGTAGTTTCATTTTTCGTACTTTCAAAAAATTCAGACCCATTAATGAAACCAATATTTCTGTTACCACTATTTCTTGCTTCAAGATTTTCTGCCTTTACAAAATTGTGTTTAACACTCAACTGATGATTATCGTTGATATTCCAGTCTAGTCTTACTGTAAACTTATCACTATCTAAAGTTCTGGTATTATTATCAAATCCACCTGGATTAAATCCGTATGTAGTCTGTAAGAAATTAGAAAGATCTTGTATTTGAGATAAACTAGAATCACCTTGGTAATTACTAAAATTAAAAGGTTGTGGAGTTTCAGTTTGTTCTCTTTCGTAGTTTACAAAATAAAATAATTTGTCTTTTACGATTGGACCACCTACTCTAATACCATAGATGTTAGAAGAAAAGTCTGCTAATTTTTCAGCAGATTCACCATCTCCAACAAGACTAGGAGGAGTTTTTCCTGCAAGATCCTGATTTCTAAAATATGTGTAAGCAGATCCCTGGATTTTGTTTGTCCCGGATCTTGTAATCGCGTTGATCGCACCACCGGCAAAACCAGATTGTCTTACATCAAATGGAGCAATGTTAATTTGAAAGGTCTCGATAGCATCGATGGAAAACGGATTCACTCCAGTTTGTCCACCGTCTGTTCCTGATCCTGCCAAACCAAATACGTCGTTACTTACACCACCATCAATATATAGGGCGTTGTAACGGTTATTTTGCCCTGCTAAAGAAACAGAGAACCCGTCATCACCTTCAGTGATCTGAGCTTGTGGAGTGATTCTCACAAAATCAGCTACAGATCTTGAAACAGAAGGTAAATTATTAATTTGTCTTTCTGTTACTGTGGTTTCAGTACCTGTTTTACCTGAGTCAAATACCCCATTACGAGTAGCTGTTATTACAACTTCTTCAAGAGCACTAGCTTCTTCTTTCATCTGAGTACTAATGTTTTTAGAATCTCCCAATTGAAGATATACTCCATCCTGAACAAATCCTAAAAAACCTACGTATGAGATTGTCACTCTGTATGGTCCGCCAGTTCTCATATTTGCGATTCTGTAGAAACCGTCAAAATCTGTAATTGCGCCATACTTAGTCCCGGAAGGAGTGTGAATTGCAATTACATTAGCACCCGGAAGCGGTGCTCCGGTATTATCCGTTACTTTTCCATTCATGGAAGATTTTGTAACACCCTGAGCAAAGGTTTGTGCAACCGTTGCTAAAAGAATTACAACAAATAAAAATGTAATCTTTTTCATTATAATGAATTGAGTTAATTGTTTGGCGCAAAAAAACAAATCTTTGCGCAATTAAAGTTTATCTTAATGTTAAAATTTTTACATAAAATTTTAACGGTTTTAAGGTAGCTCTATTTTACAATGGATTGATTTTAAGCTTATTGAAAATATCCAAAAGTTATTAACCAGTAAAAACTTAATTCAAATACTTTTTTAGCAGCGTTTTCGTAGAGGAATCGTGGTTAGAAATCTGCGAATTATCGATTTCATTTAAAATTTTTGTAGCCAATTGCTTACCTAATTCTACACCCCATTGATCATAACTAAATATGTTCCAAATTACTCCCTGAACAAAAATTCGTTGTTCATACATCGATACTAATGCTCCTAAACTCTTTGGTGTTAATTTGTTTATCAGTACCGTTGTCGTTGGTTTATTACCGGTAAAAATTTTGAAAGGGACTAACTGTTTTAGTTTATCCTCAGGAAGATTTTTGGATTTCAATTCATCAAGAACGTCAGCTTCAGTTTTTCCGTTCATCAACGCTTCTGTCTGTGCAAAGAAATTTGCCATGAGTTTATCCTGATGATCATTATCCCCAAACAAAGAGTGTTTAAAACCAATAAACTCTGCAGGAATCAATTTGGTTCCTTGATGAATTAACTGAAAGAATGCGTGCTGGGCGTTTGTTCCGGGTTCTCCCCAGATGATGGTTCCGGTTTGGTAATGAATTGGGTTTCCATTGCGATCCACACTCTTTCCGTTACTTTCCATGATACCTTGTTGCAAATACGCTGGTAACCTGTGCAGATACTGAGAGTACGGTATGATCGCTTCGCTTTCTGCTTCAAAAAAGTTGTTGTACCAAATACTTAATAATCCTAAAATTACTGGAATATTTTCTTCGAAATTTGTTTTTCTAAAATGTTCGTCCATTTCGTGAGCACCTTCTAGCAAAGATTCAAAGTTTTTATAGCCCACAGATAAACTTATAGATAATCCTACAGCACTCCAAAGCGAAAAACGACCACCAACCCAATCCCATAATGGAAAAATATTGTCTGCATCAATACCGAATTTGGTTACATTAGGAATATTACTAGATACGGCAACAAAATGTTTGCTAACTGCCTCTTGAGAGGCTTGTTTTATAAACCAACTTCTGGCAGTAGTAGCATTGGATAATGTTTCCTGCGTAGAGAAGGTTTTTGATACCACTACAAATAATGTAGTTTCCGGATCAAGATCTTTTAAGTTTTGGTGCACGTGATCACCATCTACATTGGATATAAAATGTACTTTTAGATGGTTTTTATAATATTCTAAAGATTCTGTGATCATAGCAGGTCCAAGATCAGAACCACCAATACCGATATTTACAATATCTGTGAATGGTTTGTTCGTGTATCCTTTTAATTCACCATTAATAACCTTATCACAAAATGTTTTTATTTTATTTTTTACATCAGATACTTCTGGCACTACATTTTTTCCATCTACCTGAACTGTATTGTTAGAAGGAACTCTAAGCGCTGTATGAAGCACTGCTCTTTCTTCGGTTTCGTTTATGACTTCTCCTTCAAAATAGCTTTGTATGGCTTTATCAAGTTGTACTTCTTTAGCAAGGTCTATCAAAAGCTTTTTTGTGGTTGCATCGATTCGGTTTTTAGAATAATCTATATAAAATTCCTTCCATTCGATGGAGAATTTTTCTGCTCTTTCCGGAGATTTTGCAAAAAGCTCTTTTAAGTGAGTGTCCTTTATATTGCTATAATGGTTTTGGAGTGCTTCCCAGGCTTTTGTGGTGGTGGGATTAATAGTTGGTAATGCCATCTGATTATAGAATTTCTTGTTTTGGTTTGAAAATAATACTATCTAATTTTGCTTTTAGTGGTTCTATATGTGTAAAAAATGCTGGTTTCAAACTATCATTTAAAGGTTTAGAGGAGGGTAAATCCTCTCTAAACGGATCCACTTCTTTACCGTTTTTCCAGAAACGATAACAAACGTGTGGTCCACTGGTATTTCCGGTCATTCCAATATAACCAATTACATCTCCCTGTCTTACATATTCTCCAACTTTTACAGCCTGTCGGCTCATATGCAAATATTGAGTGTCGTAGGTGGCATTGTGCCGGATTTTTACGTATTTTCCGTTTCCTCCTTTTCGTTCGGACTTGGTCACGGTGCCATCTGCTGTTGCCAGAATCGGTGTTCCAACGGGGGCGGCAAAATCTGTTCCCCGATGAGGTCTTATTTTGTTACCATAGTACCGAATTCTTCGTTTTAGATTATACCTAGAAGAAATTCTACTAAACTGAACGGGTGCTCTTAAGAAAGCTCTACGTAAATTGTTTGCCTCTTGATCAAAGTAATCTGATGTTCTATTAATGGTATCATCTTCAAACTTAAAGGCATATATAGGTTTGCTTCTATGTTCAAAATACGAAGCTTTAATTTCGCCAATACCGGCAGGTATGGTATCGTTTATATACTTCTCGGTGTAGATTACTTTAAACTGATCGCCTGCCTGCAGCCTAGTAAAATCTATGGTCCAGGCATAGATATCCGCCATCTTATATGCAACCAAGAAACTAAGGTTCATGTCATCAAAGGTTTGAGACAGATTGCTCTCTATAGTTCCAGAAGCTATGCGCTCTACAATTTTTACAGGTTTGGTACTTTTTCTGGCAATAATGCTATCTCTAAAATCCACAACGGTGTAATCGATAAGACCGTTTTGATATACAAAAACCTGAGCTTTTTGGGTAGTGTCTTTAGATTTTAAAAGTGTGTAAGCTTTTCCTGCTCTAATTCTGGCAACATTAAAGGTGTCTTTGATTTTATTAGAAATTTCAAAAACTTTAGCTCTGGAGATACCATGACTGTCTAAAATAGCACCAAAGCTGTCTCCTGGCCTAACCGTGTCTCTTACAACAGTAAATTCATTAAGGTTGTATCCAAACTCCTTGACAACAGGTGGCTCTTTTATTTCTTTAATTGCTTCAGGAATGACAACTTCCTTCGTTTTCTTTTCTTGCTGACATGAAATCAATACTACTGATAATAGTAGTAGATAACCTAAATTCTTCAACTGACTTTATTTTGTGGTATTAAATTGATGGGTAACCCATTGTTGCCCCCAATTCTCTTTTTCTTCTGTGTTCCAAAGGTTAGGAAAAAACATAATCCTTTGAAAACTTGGGGGTAAAAACTTTTTCCAGTTGGTTCCTCCTGTGGCTAATACTTCGCCTTTATCCCTATTGAGATATCTGTAGGCGGCTCCCATATGCATTAATAACCAATTAATATTCACATTGGTGTCAAAAGTACGTAAAGCATTAATAAGCTGCACATTATTTTGTTCTTTTTCTGGAAGCTCAAGGTATTTATGATATATCGTACTTTGTTTTACCTGATGGGCAATTCGCATCATCCTGGGAGTATAACGGTATTCAAATTGTTTAAGCGTAAGTGTCTTTTCGCCTGTTTTGATATCCGTTGCGCCAGATTTCCAATAAAGATGTTCATACACTTCCTCCAAAGGATCTTGTTCAGAAAAATGTTCTCGTTCCTTACTGTTCACTAAATTTTTTAACGGAGTAGCGTAAATCTCGATCAGCCTAAATTGTACAGATTGAAAACCACTGGCAGGTAATAATGACATTCTGTATTTAAGGAATTGATCTTTATCCATCCCCTTAATCATTACATCAAATGAATCTATTAAAACTCTAAAATATCGATTGATTCTATCTAGTTTTTTTGTAAAGAATTCTGCAGTCTGTAATTTATCATCAATGATCTGCTTTAGTTCGTGAATAATTAGTTTGAAATATAATTCTGTAATCTGATGATACATAATAAATATTTCTTCATCCGGGAAATGTGTTCTTGGTATTTGTAGACTAAGTAAAGTGTCCAGATGTATATAGTCCCAATAGGTTAGGTATCGATCGTGTAGTAAACCATCTAAGTAGGATCCAAGATCCTGTCCAGAATTTTTAAACTTTTTTTCGAGTTGCCTTATTTTTTCGGCAATCTCGGGCTTTATGGGTTCGTCCATTAATCAATTACAATTTTAAGAGGATGTTTAAGTCCTTTATAAGCTATTAAATCTGCATTAATAGATCCAACAAGAATATCAGCTTTTATTCTTATCGGCATACGATTATCATCATCACTTACCCAAACGGTCAAACTTTCTTCTTCCTTAAAGACTCTTTCTGCTTGTACAATTGGGCGAAATTTTAAACAACGAATTTTATTATCATTCATTTTAATCGTTTCTCTTCCTAAAAAACGTAATTTAAACAAGTAGTTTTCATTGTCAAAAAACATGTTTACGAATTTCTCGTCTCCTATCTTTAGCGAAGATACATCAATATTATTTCTCAGATAGTAAAACGAAGACATCATGTCTTGTATGTTGTCTTTGATGGTAAAGTTTTCTTTTTTGTTATACTTTTTATTGAAAACCTGAGCTTTTTTGTTTTCGTGATCAAAATTGATCTCGATGTCTTTGGTGTGGCCACCTTCATTAATTTTCCGAATGAAGCGATACGGCTTCACTTCATTTTTATCAATATATGTTTCGTAGTAATCTTCAACTTTAAAAAATAGACTTAATACTGATGAGGATTTTCCGGTACCAACAATATGGTGAACCGGCATTCCATTAAGCGTTTCGTCCTTCACTTCTAATGTTGCGTAACTGGCCGTAAAAAAACCATATCTAATTTTGAATTTAAACCATTCTCCGTGTTGAAAAGAGCTATGGCTATCTTGCGCAATAGAAGTAGTTGTAATTAAAATTACTAATAAAAGAATATATCTTTTCATTTGTTCTTTTTTATCATTTTTTTTCAGTTGTTAAATGTAACTCGCTATTAAACATTTTTTTGTGTAACAACTTAACAGTTATGGTTCATTTTGCAACTATTTTTGGTATCGTGTCATTAAACATAAACACTCTAGTCAGAAGTGTTTACAATATCCATTCCAAAAATACTATATAATATAAACAGATAAAAACGGGGAGTATTACTAAATTTTAAAAAAATCAATAAAAAAAGAGAGCCACCACAGCTCTCTTTTACTTTTATTAACCAACTAAAAACTTAAATTATGAGAATAATTATTGTTTTTGGTATAAGCAGTAACCACTCCGCTTATAATACAAACATCCGCTTTTTTTGCATAATTATCAAACGAAAACGTTTTTTTATTATCATATTTAACAAAAATTTAGGCACAAACGGATAATTTTTCAATAATCTCAATTAATTAACATTGGTTATTCAAATTTTTCAAAGGATTTTAAAAATATTTTTAATGTTATAAGGTTCCTCTTTGTTCTTGTTCTCTTTCTATGGCTTCAAAAAGTGCTTTGAAATTACCTTTACCAAAAGATTGGGCCCCTTTTCTCTGTATTATTTCAAAAAACATAGTCGGACGATCTAATACGGGTTTGGTAAAAATCTGAAGTAGATATCCCTCGTCGTCTCGGTCAATAAGTATTCCAAGTTCTTTTAAGGGTTCGAGGTCTTCATCAATTTCTCCAACTCTATCTAAAACGGTTTCATAATAACTGGCTGGTACTGTCAGAAATTCTACTCCGCGATTTTGAAGCGCAGAAACCGTTTCTATAATATTATCTGTTGCCAAAGCCATATGCTGAACACCTGCACCATTATAAAAATCAATATATTCTTCGATTTGTGATTTTTTTCGACCTTCTGCGGGTTCGTTAATCGGAAATTTGATTCTACCATTCCCATTACTCATTACCTTGCTCATCAGGGCAGTATATTCTGTAGAGATATCTTTGTCATCAAAAGACACTAGCTGAGCAAATCCCATAACTTTGGCATAGAACTCGCACCATTTGTTCATCTCATTCCAGCCCACGTTTCCTACCATGTGATCAATATATTTAAGCCCTGTTGATGCTGTTTTGTATGATTTATTCCAGGCAATATAACCAGGTAGGAATGCTCCGTTATAATTTTTTCTTTCTACAAAAACATGTACAGTTTCTCCATAGGTATGGATCCCCGAGAAAACTACTTTACCGTCTTTGTCTTCTTTTGTAGTCGGTTCCATATAAGATTCTGCGCCACGTTTAACCGTCTCTTCATAACTTTTTGTAGCATCATCGACCCAAAGAGCCACTACTTTTACACCATCACCGTGAGCATTAATATGTTTATTAATATTTCCATCTGGTTGTAGCGGTGAAGTTAGTACTAATGTAATTTTGTCTTGACGTAATACGTAAGAAACACGATCTTTTAGACCGGTTTCTAATCCTGCATACGCAATGGGCTGAAATCCCCAGGCTGTTTGATAATAGTATGCTGCTTGTTTTGCATTGCCTACGTATAGTTCTACATGATCTGTTCCCAGAAGTGGTAGGAAATCTTCTGCCTGTGGAACTATTTTTTCTAAATTTTGAGATTTTATATTTGTTGACATGACTTTTTAATTAGATAATTAGTAAATGTGAAAATTAGATGATGATATTTAAAAATCCGAAGGATTTTTAGTTATGATGTCACCACATTGCTCTTATTTGATTAGTAATATCCATATTAGGCTTTAGAATTGTTTATTGATTTGACCGAGGAACTTATGATTTTATTCAAAATCTTTATTATAGATTCTAAATGTTTGCTTTCCGGATAATTCTTTATCGCATCGCATATAAATAACCAATATTCCGTTTCATCCGCTTCCTTTATAGCAATTTTCATCTTATGAATAAAATCTTTTTTGCTTTCTGCGTTTTGAGCTTCTTTGATATTAGCGCCAATAGAAGTTCCTGATTTAAGTAATTGATTAGCTAATACAAATTTTCTTAAGGTTTCTAGTTCTTCATCATATTCAACAATTTTTATTGCAAAGGCAAAGCTCTTTATCAGAATTATATTGTCTTTATATTTTTCATTAAATGTCATGATCAACTAAATACTTTAGACAAAATGTTAATAATCAAAAAATCATATTCTCATTATCATATTCGCCAATTTTCTAATTTATTTATTCTAGCCAAGATTTATAATAATCTTCGTCTGCAATTTTCATGGCCTCCTTTGTAACCATCAAAGGTTTAAAAGTGTCAACCATCACAGCTAGTTCATCTGTTTTAGTTTTTCCGATACTTCTTTCTACAGCGCCAGGATGTGGACCGTGTGGAATCCCTGCCGGGTGTAGTGAGATATGACCGGCAGCAATATCATTCCTACTCATAAAATCGCCATCTACATAATACAGCACTTCATCACTATCAATATTACTGTGATTATAGGGAGCTGGAATGCTTTCTGGATGGTAATCATACAATCGTGGAACAAAAGAGCAAACTACAAATGCATCGGTTTCAAAAGTCTGATGTACCGGCGGTGGCTGATGTACTCTTCCAGTTATTGGCTCGAAATCGTGAATGGAAAATGCATACGGAAAATTGAACCCATCATAACCTACCACATCAAAGGGATGTGTAGCATAGATCATGTCAAAAATCTCATCTTGCTTTTTTACCTTGATTAGAAAATCTCCTTTTTCATCATTGCTTTCTAATTCATAGGGAGCTCTTAAATCTCGCTCACAAAATGGAGAATGCTCTAATAATTGTCCAAACCAATTTCTATATCTTTTTGGAGTATAAATAGGTCTCTTTGATTCTACAATAAATAATCGGTTATCCTTTGTGTCAAAATCTAATTTATAAATGGTGCCGCGAGGGATTAAAATATAATCACCATATTTGAAATCCAAATTCCCTAAATGACTTCTAAATTTACCGGTTCCTTTATGTACAAAAATCAGTTCGTCTGCATCGGTGTTTTTGTAGAAGTAATCAGTAGTAGATTCTTGCGGAGCAGATAAAATTATACTTACGTCACTATTAGTCAATACGTTTTTTCTACTTTGTAAGTAATCCTTTTCAGGATTTACTTTGAATCCGTGTAATCTGTAGGATTTAATATTATTGTGGATAGCAATTTCTGGTGCAACACTATAACTTGCTTTAATTTCTTTTACTTGTGTAGGTCGTTGATGGTGATATGAATTGGTTGACATCCCATCAAAACCTATGGTGCCAAATAATTGTTCGTAATATAATGACCCATTGGGTTTTCTAAAAATTGTATGTCGCTTAGGAGGTATTTCACCTAAAGAATGATAAAAAGGCATGAGAATTAAAATTATGTTATTAATTACTAGATGGTAAAAAGTAAGCAATAGTAGTGTTTACCTTATTCCGGATTACGTTTGATAAGGTAGTGTAATAGCAATAATAAGTCCTTCCAAAACAAGCTCATAACATTACAAATATCGTAAATAATTCTCTCTTTTTTGGTTTTAAGCTTTGTTAAAACCAAAAACCAATACTAAAATACCATTCTCCCTGTTTTTGTTCTGGAGAATATGAGTATTTTACCTGTATAGGTCCGGCAAAGGTCTCAAGTCCATACCCTAATGCATAACCCGAATATTCGGGAGAATCAATCCATTTACCGTTACGAAATAACTCATTGCCTATATTAGCGTAGTTGGCAGCAAGGTTCAAATGGTTTTTTGGAAATACCTCAAAGTCTAAAGTAATAGCTGTTTTGAAAAAACTATTTCCAACGATACTCAAAAAGTCATACCCATAAAAAGGGATGTTGTTGTTCACCATTTTTGCACCAAATCCCCCCATAAAAAAATTAAGACTCCTTACGTTTTGTTCTTCCCATCGATTACCAGCACTCAATCCAAGGTTAACAGAAGTTTTATCAAAAACCTTAAATGCATATCCAAAATCAGCTTTTGCAATTACAAAATTGCTATTCTCACTGTTAGGATTATCATCAAACAAATAATAATTAATATCTGCATCGAAGAAAAAGCCGGAAGAAGGGAAGTATTTATTGTTATAACTGTCAAATTTTAAATAAGAGAATGCGCTCCAATAATTACTATTATCAAAAACCACTCTTGGTAATTGATCTTCATCTTCTCCTATGGTTTCAGAAATAAGTCTGAATCTTCTATACTCTGCTCCAAGACCAAGCGAAAAAGTTTGATTCAACAAGGTTTCCGCATATAACTGCGTCTTAAAATCCAGATAATCAAGATTGATTTTATTCACCTCTATGTCAGGCAAACTGAAATCTTCTCGAACCAACTCATATGCTACATTTCTATTAAAACGGTTAAGACTGTTTTTGAAGCCAATACTCCAATAGAATCCTTTATCAATATAATAATCAAAATTATATCTGATATTATCCCCTAAAGCTACATCAAATGAAAGGACATCATTATTGAACAGCAAACTTTTTTTGGTAAAATTAATCAGAGCTGCAGTTTTATACAAATCATCATAATGCAATGCAAAGCGCAGTAGCGTAGTGTTTTTTGATTCTTTTACATTTAACACCAACTCTTTACCGTCTTCTTTGTCTGTTAGTCGATGACTAACTCTATCAAAGTTACCTGTAGCAGATAGGTTATTGATGCCTTCGTACAACTTTACATAAGTTGTGGTCTTTGGGTTATTTAGTTTTAGCTTTAATTTCCCTTTAATGTACGATCTCGTATATCTATGATTTCCTGATATAACAAGGTTTTTTATAAGAAGTGTATCAGAACCTTTAGAAGTTTTTATTTTAGGCGCAGAATGTTTTTGCAATCTCTTTATTGCTCTTAATTTTTCATAATTAGCAAAGGCTGCTTTTTCTCCATTGGTAATGATTTTATCTGCCTGATCAAAAGAAATTAATGAAAAATCTGAAATGGAAGGTTTGATATACACATCGGTTTCTGGCATTTTAGATTTCATGTCTTCAATTGTTCTAAAATTACTTATCTGTAACATGATGTTAGTCACAGAATTTAATTCTTCTCGTGGCATTAAGCTATCCTGAACATCAATCCCTATAACTATCTCAGCTCCTTTTTTACGGATTTCTTTTATTGGATAGTTATTAGAGACACCGCCGTCGGTCATTAATATCCCATTTAGTTCTATTGGACTAAAAATGGAAGGCAATGCTCCACTAGCTGAAACTGCTTCTGGAAGGTATCCTTTATCCAATAAAATTTGTTCTCCAGTTGCTATATTTGTAGAGATACAAAAGAATGGAATTGGAAGCTTACTAAAGTCATCGACTTCGTGAACATGAGAAGTTAAACGAGCAAACTCATTGAAGAAATTCTGCCCCTTGGACAATCCTTCAGGTAATCCTATTTTAAAATCATCGAAAGGAAGGGTTAAGGCATATTTTTCAGAATCCTCTCGTTCATAAAAAGTTTTTGCTTTTCTGGGTAAGTCATCCTGGATTAGGACATCAAAATCTACCGTTCTGAAAATAGAGTCTAACTCTTTGGCTGTATATCCAGAGGCGTATAATGAACCTACAATTGCTCCCATACTGGTTCCGCCAATATAATCTATTCGTATACCGGCTTCTTCAATAACTTTTAAGGCACCAATATGTGCTAACCCCTTGGCACCGCCACCACTTAAAACAAGCCCAACTTTAACATCCTGATCTTCTGGATTATCGTGAATTTCAAGAACATCTCTGTCTTGGGACATCACGATATTGGATAGAAAGTTAAAAACAATCAGCACCAGTATATTCCGCATGTTAAAAGAGGTGGAACGCATAAGAGATTTATTCTTTTTTAGAAAGATAGTAATTAAACACTTTGGTTGCGCGAGATTCTCCTATTACTTCTGCAAGTTCATTTTTAGTGGATTCACTAATTCTTTTTACGGATCTAAAGTGTTTTAGTAACTCGATAACTGTTTTTTCTCCTATTCCGGGAATGGTATCTAATTCTGTATCTAAAGCTGCTTTACTTCTTTTCTGTCTATGAAAAGTAATTCCAAAACGATGGGCTTCATTTCTTAAATGCTGAATGATTTTTAAAGATTCTGATTTTTTATCCAGATATAATGGGATAGAATCTCCTGGATAATAGATTTCTTCTAATCTTTTTGCAATTCCGATAATGGTGATTTTTCCACGAAGATCAAGTCTTTCTAAAGCCTTTAATCCAGAAGAGAGTTGACCCTTTCCTCCATCAACAATCACCAACTGTGGTAGTGGTTGCTCTTCATCTAATAATCTTTTGTACCTGCGATATACCACTTCTTCCATAGAAGCAAAATCATTGGGGCCTTCAACAGTTTTAATATTGAATTTTCTGTATTCTTTTTTACTAGGCTTTCCATTTTTAAACACAACACATGCCGCTACCGGATTGGTCCCTTGTATGTTAGAGTTATCAAAACATTCTATATGTCTTGGTTCCTCTGGTAACCTAAGGTCTTTTTTCATCTGAGCCATCAGACGTTTTACGTGTCTATCAGGGTCTATAATTTTTATTTGCTTAAAACGCTCCTGTCTATAGTATTTTGCATTACGTATAGATAAATCGACAATCTTCTTTTTGTCTCCTAATCGAGGAATTGTAATTTTCACATCTTCTCCTACATCAACTTTGATCGGAACATATATTTCTTTGGAACCAGAACCAAATCGTTGTCGTAATTCGATAATAGCCAGTTCTAATAATTCTTTATCTGTTTCTTCTAGTTTCTTTTTTATTTCGGCGGTATGTGATCGAACAATCGCTCCATAAGAAAGTTGAAGAAAGTTGACATATCCGTAGGATTCATCAGAGATTATGGAGAAAACATCAACGTTACTTATTTTTGGATTAACTACGGTAGATTTAGCTTGATACTTTTCTAAAACTTCAATTTTTTCTTTGATCCGTTGTGCCTCTTCAAACTCCATTTTTTGGGCGTGATCTACCATTTGTTTACGAAATCTGTTTAAAGAATCTTTGAAGTTACCTTTAACAATTTCCCGGATTGCCTCTATATTTTGATGGTATTCTTGCTCTTGTTGTAACCCTTCACATGGACCTTTGCAATTGCCTAGGTGATACTCGAGACATACTTTATATTTCCCGTCTTCAATTTTTTGCTGTGATAGATCATAATTACAGGTTCTTAACTGGTATAGTCCTTTGATAAGATCTAAAAGGGTATTTACCGTTTTAAAGTTTGTATACGGCCCAAAATATTCTGATCCATCTTTTACTAAATTACGAGTAGGAAAAACTCTGGGGAAACGCTCATTTTTGATACAAATCCAGGGATACGTTTTATCATCTTTGAGCATTACATTGAATCGCGGTTGATGCTTTTTTATCAGATTGTTTTCTAATAATAATGCATCTGTTTCAGTCTCGACAATGATATGCTTTATAGTATCAATTTTCTTAACCAGTACTCTGGTTTTATAATTGTCGTGATTCTTTGTAAAATATGAAGAAACTCTTTTCTTTAAATTTTTGGCTTTACCAACATACAATAGTTTGCCATCCTTATCATAGTATTGATAGACTCCTGGGCTCGTTGGTAACGTTTTTAGCTGTATATCTAATGTGGCTTTTTGCATAATGTAAGTGTAAATTTAGTAGTTTACAGGAATTATTAAATACACTTCGCATGAATATTATGTTAAAAACAAAATATGGATTTAACTATTAAAAGGTATTATACTATAGAATACATCTCGTTTTTTATTACTTTAGTGCCATATTTTTAAAGATATTTTTTTGAAGGATCAAAAAAAAATAATTGGCAGGACAGATAAGGTGGATTTCCCTCTTCTAGATTTACAGGATATAGATGCAAAAGTCGATACTGGAGCTTATACTTCTTCAATTCATTGTAAAGAAATCAAAGAAGTAGGGCAGATTTTAGAGTGTCGATTTCTTGATCCTACCCATCCCGAATATAATGGCAAAAAATTTACATTTACAAACTATGATATTACTGCGGTAAAAAGCAGTAATGGTAAAGTAGAGGTGAGATATGCTATTAGAACAAAAATTACACTTTTTGGCAAAACCCATCCAATAACACTTACATTATCTTCTCGAGACGATATGCGTTTTCCTTTATTGATTGGTCGCAAATTTCTAAGCGGAAAATTTTTGGTAGACCCTCAGTTAGAAGATCAGTCATATAACTTAAAATCGTAATGAACATTAAAATACTATCTCGCAGTGCGAGTTTATATTCTACAAATGCTTTGGTACAAGCCGCGTTGAAACGGAAGCACAATGTCCAAATAATAGATCCTTTAAACTGTGATATTATAATCGAAAAGAAAAAACCCGAAATTTATTACCGAGGAAAAAAATTAGATCACGTAGATGCTGTAATACCAAGAATTGGATCATCAATAACATTTTATGGTACAGCGGTGGTGAGGCAGTTTGAAATGATGAATGTTTTTACGACAGTTCAATCACAGGCATTGGTAAATTCTAGGGATAAATTAAGAAGTCTACAAATTTTATCAAAAGCTGGATTAGGTTTGCCAAAAACCGTTTTTACTAATTATTCTAAGGATGTTTCAGAAGTAATATCACACGTTGATGGGGCACCTCTTATCATTAAATTATTAGAAGGAACACAAGGATTAGGGGTCGTTTTAGCAGAAACGAAAACAGCTGCAGAATCCGTACTAGAAGCATTTAATGGACTGCAGGCTAGAGTAATTGTGCAGGAATACGTAAAAGAAGCCAAAGGAGCTGATATAAGAGTGCTAGTTGTAGATGGTCAAGTTGTGGGTGCTATGAAAAGACAAGGAAAAGAAGGTGAGTTTCGATCTAATTTGCATAGAGGAGGAAGTGCAACAATCATCGAATTGTCTGAAGAAGAAGAGAATGCAGCTATAAAGGCAGCAAAAGCCCTTAGACTAGGAGTTGCCGGTGTAGATATGTTACAAAGTGAAAGAGGACCACTTATTCTTGAAGTAAATTCTTCTCCAGGGTTAGAAGGTATTCAAACTGCAACCGGAAAGGATATTGCAAAATCAATTATTCGTTACATAGAAAGAAGTGTGTAAGGAAATATGGAAAATAAAGCTAAAAACAATGTCTTAAGTATTTTAGGAGAAGATATTCCACTTGGGGCAAGCAAAACAATTAATCTTAATATTGCTAAGCTTTATACATCTACAAAGATAGAAATTCCGGTTATAATTGAAAGGTCTAAGAAAAAAGGCCCAACTGTATTGATAACAGCAGGTATACACGGTGATGAGATTAATGGTGTAGAAATCGTTCGTCAAATTATTTCAAAAAAAATCAATAAACCTGCAAAAGGAACCATTATATGTATTCCTGTTTTAAATGTGTTCGGTTTTTTGGGAATGCAACGCTCTTTTCCTGATGGTAGAGATCTTAATAGAGTGTTTCCTGGTACAAAAAGTGGTTCTTTAGCCAGCCGTTTTGCATATCAATTTGTTAATGAAGTCTTACCGGTAGCAGATTTTTGCTTGGACTTCCATACAGGAGGTGCCAGTAGATTCAATGCGCCACACATTCGGGTTGATGAAAAAAATGAAAAATTAGTAGAATATGCAAAAATCTTTAATGCTCCATTTACTATGTTTTCTAAAAATCTAGACGGATCGTATCGTGCTACCTGCGCTAAAAAAGGAATTAATATTTTATTATTTGAAGGTGGGAAATCACAAAACAGTAATAAAGATATAGCCAGAGAAGGTGTCCAGGGTACTATGAGAATATTACATCACTTAGATATGTTGAACCCATCTTTTGTAGTTCCTGAAATTAGAACAGAAACAATCTTTATTAAAAAGAGCTCATGGATTCGTGCTAAATACAGCGGATTATTGCACGTAAAAATTCCATATGGCAAGCACGTTGAAGTAGGAGAGCATTTAGCTACAATA
Source organism: Aquimarina besae (assembly GCF_042434905.1). Lineage (NCBI taxonomy): Bacteria > Pseudomonadati > Bacteroidota > Flavobacteriia > Flavobacteriales > Flavobacteriaceae > Aquimarina > Aquimarina besae. Next base: position 637,335 of record NZ_CP170199.1, on the reverse strand, counting down.
ACCGATCCTTACGGAAAGATGCGTCATGTGGTAAAAGCTAGTAATGAAGGTTATATTATTAATGTGAATGAAGCACCCATTGTTTATAAAGGAGATGCAATTTTCCATATCACAAAGGTATTGGGTCATGGGAAACTCGTGTAAAGCTAATTTAAGGAAAAAGTATAAAAAATTACGCGCTGAGCTTTCAGACGAAGCGATTGAAGATCTAAGCGTTGTGATCGCTAACAATTTACTAAAGTTGCCAATCTGGGAGAAATCTTTTTACCACATTTTTTTATCTATTCAAGAACAGAAAGAAATTAATACAGAGTATATTTTACATATTCTACAGGGGAAAGATAAAAATATCGTAGTGTCAAAAAGTAATTTTGAAAACAATACACTAACAAATGTACTTTTAACAGATAATACGAAATTTGAGGTAAATTCCTGGGGAATTCCTGAGCCTGTTGATGGCATTCCGATTCCTGAAGATAAAATAGAAGTAGTTTTTGTACCGTTATTGGCATTTGACGAAGATGGAAACCGGGTAGGTTATGGTAAAGGTTTTTATGATAAATTTTTGTCTAAGTGTAACCCGGGAACTATAAAAATCGGATTATCTTTCTTTACGGCCGAAGAAAAAATTATGGGGATTTTTTCTACAGATATTAACTTGGATTATTGTGTAACTCCATCAAAATTTTATACATTTAGCTTAGAATAAATAGTTTTTATTTAGCAAACTGTTAAACTGTAATAAGATTTAAATTTTTACTCAAAATGCCCCAAAACCCCAAAAGTGTTTGCATCATAGATGATGATAGCATGTACGTAAATTTAGTGAGTAAAGTTATTGAGTTAAAGAAATTATCAGAGAAGATAATTGTTTTTAATAACGGTAAAGAAGCTCTGGATTATTTTGTTAAATCAGCACAAAAGGAGGAAGATAAAACTGTACCGCAGGTTATATTTCTGGATTTAAATATGCCTGTTATGGATGGTTGGCAGTTTCTTCAAGAGTTTGAAAGAATTAAAGATAATCTAAGTAAGAAAATTGACGTGTATGTAGTTAGTTCTTCGATAGATATCAGAGATATCAACAGAGCCAAATCTATAGCGTTGGTATCTGACTACTTAACGAAGCCGATTCAAATCGATGATTTTAAAAAGATACTAGTCTAAATATTATGCTTCCTTTTTTGGAAAAGCTCTTTTATTAAAGATCAATAGTAAGAAAACCCCAATACTAATTGCAGAGTCGGCAATATTAAATACAGGATCAAAGAACGAAAAATGTTTACCTCCCCAGAAAGGAATCCACTCCGGTAAAATATCATCATAAAAAGTAAACTGGATCATATCGACAACCTTACCATAAAAAATGCTTTCATAGCCACCACCTTCAGGTAGAAACTGAGCTATTTGTGTAGTAGTACTTTCATTAAATAATATTCCATACAATATAGAATCGATAATATTACCGAATGCACCGGCAAAAATTAGCGCAATACAAAACGTAAGGATTTTTGAACTGTTTTTTTTGACAGAGTCATACAACCAATATCCAATTCCGGTAATGGCAACCAATCTAAATAATGTTAAGATTAGTTTACCGTAATTTCCTGGAAGTTCAAATCCCCAGGCCATTCCTTTATTTTCTACAAATACGATTCTAAACCAACTAAAAACAGGAACTTCTTCGTGTAACGTGAAATTAGTTTTGATATATATTTTGGAAATCTGATCTATTAGTAAAACTACTGTGATAACTAAAATAGACTTCTTTAGGGACATAAATTTCTCTTATTTCATACAATGACGGACAAAAATAGTGTTTTATTTTGTTTTGAAGACACTAATGTTCCCACTTATAGATTTTAAAGCTATTAGATGTTGACCATAGATTTTCTCTTCATAAAGAACTCCAGATTTTGCGGTGGCGTTGATAACTGCATTTTTAGTATAAACGGTGATATCCCCATCTAAGGTGTTTACGGTAGCATTACCTATGAAATTTTCGAATAGACAATCTCCCGAATTTAATTCAACAAATAATGACTTGATCTCACCGTCAAATTTTAATGATGCAATTTTTGATTGTACAGTAACGTTGAGATGACGCGGCACATAAATTTTAACCTTTACTGCAATTACCTTGTGAGCACTGAGTTTATCATTGTGGTTTATAGAAAAAGGTTGAATATCATCTGTTATCTTAATCACATTTTCTTTTCGTTTTGCGTTAATTAATATATCATTTTGATACTCTCCTTCGGAAAGTGCACTTATTATAATTTTATTTTCTGACGTATTTTTGATCTCAATCTGAAAAGTATTATCAAGCAGAATAAATACTTCCGAAAGATCAGATGCATCAATACTTTTATCAAAAGTGGATTGAGCTGATACAGAAATGCATAGGATGCAACAGATATAAATAAAAAAAAGCTCCCTCATGTTTTCTAAGGTAGCTTTTTTCTAATTATTTATGTAAGTGTATGTAGGATATTTTGATCAATTCATACAGCTACTGTTTTCTCAAAAAGATATCCCCACTAATTGTTTTGAGATACAAATTACTTTTCACGTTGCCAAAAGTACCGGTTACCTTACTACCAACCATTTGGTTTTTGCCACTGTCAAACTCCATCTCCTTGTCAGAATATATCAAACCGGTAAGAGTTTCTGCTAATAATTTGGATTGCGCAACATTGATATCTATATCCCCGCTAATTGTTTTTAGTGTTAGCGCTCCATCATATTTTTTAATATCAATATTTCCACTAATAATATCTATTTCTAGTTCTCCCTGATAGTTTTCTGACACTACGTTTCCTGATATACTCTTTATTCTCAAACTAACATTTTTAGGGATGAATAATGTGTAATTTGATTCCATATCTAAATTATTGCAAGGTCCCCAATTATTTTTTTTGTAAGATCCACGGTCTTTATTCCACTTTTTGAATAAGTCCCCATAACTGGATTCGATATCCAAAACAGATGAGGAGTTATTTATTTTTAGATCAAAATAGTCATCAAATTCTCCATCGTTTATACTTACTTCTGCCTTAAGATAGACGAAACTTTTGTCCCAGGTTTTGATGGTAATATCTTCTGCAAATTTGAATTCAATATTAATTCGATTTGCTGAGGTATTAATTTCTTTTTCGATTACTTTTTGTGCGTTTAGCTGAAAAACTATGAAGCAGCTTGCGATTAGATTTACTAAAATTTTCATGAGTTGATTGTTTTTGATTGATGAATGACCTTGTTCACCTGTTATTTATTTAGGATTTTGAATTAGAAAAACGATTCTCGATAAATTTTTTCTTCATTTTATTATGAAAAATCACTCCAATTGATGCTTTTCTTTAACATTTCACTCTAAATATACAACAGGTCTTTATTATTGTTTTCTAAGATATACATTGCCGGTTGCGGATTTTAGGCTAATTTCTACTCCACCGTCGTTAAGTTTCGTTTTTATAGTTTTTTTACCTCCAACTACTTTTAAACCATTTTCTGGAACTGGAAGTTTTAGATCAAAATCGGTAAAAATTTCTCCCATAGTCGCTTTCATCTCCAAGTCTGCATCCGTATTTGATGGAATACTCACATCAATAGCACCTGTTGCAGACATCAAAGAGATTGGAGAACTTTGACTTACTTTTGTGAAAAGTACATTAATCTCCCCAGTGGATGTTGTAGCAACAATAGGGCCGGTTACATTTTTTAATGTGATATGACCTACATTGGTGGTGGCTTCAATTTCTGAAGAGAATCCTTCGGCAAAAACTTTTCCAAGGTTGCTTCTTTCAATTTTGATACTGATACTTTTTGGAAGAAAAATTTCTAATGTTTTGGTATAAGCATTTTTTAAGTTTCTAATAGTTAGTGTTCCTCCTTCCTTTTGCACGTATACTCCAAATCCCGTATTGTCGCTTCCGCCTGCATACACAGCTTTTAGCCCTTTTGCTTTTTCCGGCATCTTACGATCTTCTCCGGTGATGAATAATTCATTTTTGTTGTGTGCTGTTAACTTCACCCCGGATTCTGAGCTAATGATAACATGCTTAATCCCTTGTAGGGATTGTGTATAATCTTCCTGTGCCTGTATATGCCCGATAGTTATCAAGAATATTATTGCTATTGCTATATTTTTCATCTGTTCTTTTTTACTATTTTTTGATTGAATTTTAAATTAAATTTGGTAGACCCATGATTACCTGGTCTTTTACATAATTAGGAGTCTCTTCATTCTGAAGTAATTTTTCCATAGAAGGAACTGCGCGTTTTTCCTGTATAGAAACTAATATTTGAATTAATTCAATTTGCATGCCCGGATCTTGTTCCATCTCCAGAGCATCTATTAATGATTTACGTACCATTTCTATCTTAGAAAACTTAGAAAGTGCTTCTGCTGCAGCTAGTCGCACATTGATTTGATCATCGTAAAACATTTTATTTATCAAAGCTTTTAGTATTTCGTTTCCTGGCTTTTCTAATTCCTCTGCATAGCTTACTGCTTGTAAACGTTTGCTGGCAGATTCATTTTCTATAAGAGAAATAGTAACTTCTTGTTTCAATTGCACCTTTTCTTTCTCTAGAACGGCCATTTCTCGAGAAAATGAGGCGGTATTTTGTTGTTTTCCGAAAAAGTATGCGGAAAAAACTAAAGCAATAGTTACTGCAATTTGTAATGCCCTTTTCCAATTCTTTTTAATTGGTTGATGTAAAGAAACCACTTTTGATGTATCGAAAATTTCTTTTTCCTTTTGAAGCATTTCTTCAAAATTTCTTTTCAAGCTTGCATCCGGTAATTCTCCCTGATATTGACCTATTCCATCAAAAACGAGCTGAAATTCTTGTAATGACTGTTGACAGCTATTACAGGTGGTAAGATGAGCTGTAATAACTTGATGCTCTTTCTGATCTAAATTTCCATCTAGATAGTCGATCAGGTGTCCTCTTACTTGGTTACAGTTCATAGTGTTATATGTTTTGTAGATAATAATCTTTTAGTTTGTGAATAGCCCGATGTACTTTGGTTTTTATGGCTCCCGTTGTTGATCCGGTTATTGCTGCGATTTCTGCGTATTTAATACCTTGATATCGATTCATAATGACTAATTCCCTATCCGAGTGATTTAATTTTTCTAATGCTTTATTTAATTGTTCATTGATTTCGTCTTTCTCTAAAAGATTATTATCTTCTAGTTCTATTTTATATTCAACTTCATTTAATCGTTGCTCTTTATTTTTCTGACGTTGGTAATGATCAGAAAATATATTTCGAGCAATGGTATAGATCCAAGATGAAAACTTTCCGTTTTTATAAGAGGTTCTATATTTAATAGCCTTATAAAAAACTTCTTGAGTAATATCTTGACTAACATTTCTATCTTGCGTCATTTTTAGCAAAAAATTAAATATTCTGATATGATATCTTTCAAAAAGGATACTCATCATATCTAAATCTCCATTAGATACCAGAATCATTAATTCTTCATCAGTTAAGTTTTTCAAGACGTCACTCTTTTTGGTTCGTTTCTATTAGTAATACCTTAGTTTTTTAAAAAGGTTACAGCTCTATTAAAATTATTTCTTTAAATTTTCTATTTCGTATAATGAAAGTATCAAAAGATCCTGCTTTTTAACAAGATCAGTTTAATTATTTAAAATAGAGTTTTACTAAAAAAAAAGTGCTTCCCAATCTGGAAAGCACTTTAAATCTACAATATTTTGTTGTATGTTAACTCTGCATATTCTTAGCTTCGATACTAAGGGTAGCATGTGGTACTAATTTTAATCGCTCTGGATTAATAAGTTTTCCTGTCACACGACAAATTCCGTATGTTTTATTTTCTATTCGTAATAATGCATTTTTTAGATCACGCACAAACTTCTCTTGTCTAATTGCTAATTGCGTATTAGCTTCTTTAGACATGGTTTCACTACCTTCTTCGAATGCTTTAAATGTTGGCGAGGTATCATCAGTACCATTATTACCATCATTTTTGTATGCACTCTGAAGTAATTCTAAATCTTTCTTAGCTTTTTCCATTTTTTCAACGATGATTTCCTTGAACATCGCTAAATCGGCATCGCTATACCTTACTTTTACATCTGCTGCCATACTCTTATTGTTTTTTAATTACCAATTGGGTTGCAATGTCGTCAAACGCAATTTCTGTACCATTTATTACATCTGTTGCAAATTCAATTGTTTCGGTTAAGGTTTCATTCTTGATGTATGCTTCATTAGTAGCAACGGCTTCTTGAATAGATTTGTTTTCCTTTATTACAATTTCTATGCGATCAGTTACCTCTAATCCACTATCCTTTCGGATATTTTGAATTCGGTTTACAAGCTCTCTTGCGATCCCTTCTTTTTTAAGCTCTGGGGTTATGGTTATATCCAGTGCTACTGTAAGTGGGCCTGAGTTTGCAACTAACCAACCTTCAATATCCTGAGAACTGATTTCTACATCATCGGTTCCTAAAGTAATAATTTTATTATTAATTTCTATGTCAAAACTTCCAGTTTGTTCAAGAATTTTGATTGTTTCTTGATCAAATGATTGTATCTTATTGGCTATCAGTTTCATGTCTTTTCCGAAACGAGGACCTAAATTTTTAAAGTTCGGCTTTATTTGCTTCACTAATATACCAGAGGCATCGTCAATCAGCTCTATTTCTTTAACATTTACCTCACTTTTGATAAGGGCTGCTACATCATTTATTTCGGCCTTTTCTGCGTCATTTAGCACCGGAATCATAATCCTTTGCAATGGTTGGCGTACTTTGATTTTTTCTTTCTGACGTAAAGAAAGTACCAGAGAACATACTGATTGTGCTTTCTGCATCTTATGTTCTAAAGTTTTATCCACAAATGCCCTATCATATTCAGGGAAATGTGCCAAATGCACACTTTCATGAGATTCTTTAGATGTGTTAGAGACAAGGTCTTTATATAAACGATCCATAAAGAACGGTGCTACCGGAGCTCCAAGTTTTGCAACAGTAAGCATACAAGTATACAAAGTTTGATAAGCAGAGATCTTGTCTTTTTGATAATCACCCTTCCAGTATCTCCTTCTGCTTAATCGAACAAACCAGTTACTTAAATTTTCCTGAACAAAATCAGAAATCGCTCTGGTTGCTTTTGTAGGTTCATATTCGTTATAATACTCGTCTACGTTTTTAATCAACGTATGCAATTCACTCAAAATCCATCGATCTATCTCTGGACGTTCTGCTAATGGAATATCAGCTTCAGCATAGCTGAAATTATCAATATTGGCATATAGTGTAAAGAACGAATAGGTGTTATATAGCGTGCCGAAAAACTTACGACGTACTTCTGCAATTCCTTCAGAATCAAATTTTAGATTATCCCAAGGATTTGCATTACTGATCATATACCATCTTGTCGCATCTGGACCATAAGTCTTTAGTGTGTCAAAAGGATCTACTGCATTTCCTAATCGTTTAGACATTTTCTGACCATTTTTGTCTAATACCAAACCATTAGAGACTACATTTTTATAGGCAACATCATCAAAAATCATGGTTCCTATGGCGTGTAACGTATAGAACCATCCACGTGTTTGATCTACACCTTCTGCGATAAAGTCTGCTTTTCTCTCACCAGATTCTACTTTTTCTTTATTCTCAAAAGGATAATGCCATTGCGCATACGGCATGGATCCGGAATCAAACCAAACATCAATCAGATCGCTTTCACGTTTCATCGGCTTTCCTGATGGAGAGACTAAGACAATCTTATCCACAACATTTTTATGAAGATCAATTTTATCATAGTTTTCCTCACTCATATCACCCACGACAAAATCCGCAAAAATATCCGCTTTCATAACTCCGGCTTCTACCGCTTTTTGCATTTGGATTTTTAGTTCTTCTACAGAACCAACTATCATTTCTTCTTTACCATCATCTGTCCGCCAGATTGGTAGTGGGATTCCCCAGAAACGAGATCTGGATAGGTTCCAGTCGTTGGCATTTGCTAACCAATTTCCAAAACGGCCTTCACCTGTTGCTTTTGGTTTCCAGTTGATGCCTAAGTTCAATTCGTGCATGCGATCTTTGAAATCGGTCACTTTTATGAACCAAGAATCTAATGGGTAATATAAAATAGGTTTGTCTGTACGCCAGCAGTTAGGATAACTATGTACATATTTCTCAACCTTAAAAGCTTTATTTTCTATTTTTAATTTGATAGCAATTTCTACATCAACAGATTTCTCTGGAGCTTCACCATCATTATAGTATTCATTTTTTACATATTTTTCACCAAACTCACCTACATGTTTTGTGAATTTACCTTGTAAGTCAACCAATGGAACAAGGTTGTCATTATCATCCTTTACCAATAAGGGTGGTACTTCTGGAGTAGCTTGCTTTGCTACAAAAGCATCGTCTGCACCAAAAGTAGGAGCAGTATGAACAATACCGGTTCCATCTTCTGTAGTTACAAAATCACCAGAAATTACTCTAAACGCATTTTCTGGATTGTTATACGGCTGAGCATAGTCTAGCAGTTGTTCATAACGGATTTCTACAAGATCAGCTCCTTTAAATTGTTTAATTGCTAAATGAGGAATTTTACTTACTATAGATTTAAGAAGATCAATTTGTTTCTTAATTAAACTGGGATGTGAATTTCCTTCAATTAAAGATTCAATTTTTAATATTTCCTCTTTTATGTTATTTTGATACTCTTCAAATGTATTTGATTCAATCAAATTATCGACCAAAAATGTATCCTGGATTGGAGTTAAATCTATAAATTTTCCGCCAAACTGTTTTCCAACCAGGTTTTTAGCCAGAATCACATTAATGGGTTCGAACGTATACTGATTGAAAGTTTTTACTAATACATACTCAATTTTTGGTCCCACGGTTAATGCTGTATTAGAAGGTAATGTCCATGGAGTAGTTGTCCAGGCTAAGAAATAAATATCACCTTCAATATCTGTTAAGAATGAAGGCAGTGTTTCTTTTTTAGCTTTAAATTGTGCAACTACAGTTGTATCCGTAACATCCTGATAGGTTCCGGGTTGATTCAATTCGTGAGAACTTAATCCGGTTCCTGCTTTTGGGGAATAAGGTTGTATGGTATATCCTTTATACAGTAATCCTTTCTTATAGATTTCTGAAAGTAACCACCATACGGTTTCCATATATTTGGATTTGTAGGTGATGTACGGATCTTCCATATCCACCCAATAGCCAATCTTTTCGGTAAGATCATTCCAGATATCGGTATAACGCATTACCGCTTTTTTACAAGCCTCATTGTACTCTTCTACCGTAATTTTTTTACCAATATCTTCTTTGGTGATCCCTAGTTCTTTCTCGACACCTAATTCTACAGGAAGTCCATGCGTATCCCAACCGGCTTTACGTTTAACCTGATATCCTTTTTGAGTTTTATATCGACAAAAAATATCTTTAATTGCACGAGCCATTACGTGGTGAATTCCCGGTAATCCATTTGCAGATGGTGGTCCTTCAAAAAAGACAAAAGGAGTCGCATCTTCTCGCTCAGAAATGCTCTTCTCGAAAATATTATTCTGTTGCCAGAATTCTAGTATATCATCTGCCACTTTTGGCAAGTCAAGTCCTTTATATTCAGGAAACTTCGTGCTCATTTGATCGTTCTTTCTATTAAGTGTGCGAAAATAAGGATTTTCTTTAAAATTGACGAGTGTAAATGATGCAAATCCTTGATGATTCTTGTGATAGAAAATTTTAACGTTTGAAGCCTCTTTTATGTGTAGCAGATTTTAGTAATTTTAACCTATGAATACTACTTTACATATTGCCTTAATTCAATCTCATTTGGCATGGGAAAATGCCATTCAAAACAGAGCGGTTTTCGAAGATAAAATCAAATCGATATCTACAAAAACCGATTTGATCATATTACCAGAAATGTTTACCACAGGATTCACCATGAATGCTGCAGAAGTTGCCGAAACTATGGACGGTGAAACTGTTAGTTGGCTAAGAAAGCTGGCTGAGCAGAAGGATTGTGCAATTGCAGGAAGTATTATTATAAGAGATGCAGACAGATATTTTAATCGATTTCTTTTTGTTAAACCGGATGGAAGTATACAGAAATATGATAAACATCAGTTGTTTACATTGGCGAAAGAAGAAGAAGTTTTTACAGCCGGAAATGAAGAGGTTATTATCCTTTACAAAGGCTGGAAAATCAAACCACAAATCTGTTATGATCTCAGGTTTCCGGTTTGGGCAAGAAACACATCTGGATATGATTTGTTAATTTATGTAGCTAGTTGGCCAAAACCACGAGTGAATGCTTGGGATATCTTATTAAGAGCTAGAGCTATAGAAAATATGACCTATTGCGTTGGCGTAAATCGAATAGGTCTGGATGGAAAAGGGTATGAATATAATGGTCACTCTGCTGTCTACGATATACTTGGAAATTCTGTTTTAGAAGAAAAACCAATCGAAAGAGAAGGAATCTTTTATGCAACTTTAGATAAATCTCTTGTTGAAGACACTCGTAAAAAGTTACCTTTTCTCGCGGATGCAGATCGTTTTAAGATTATTCCAAAATAAAGGTCTGTTTTAATTCCCAATTTGCTCTCACTTCTATAGCTTCAGGATAGTAGACCACTTTTTCTGGTTGAATTCCTTTAAGGAAATTACCAGTATCCCATTTTCCATTTTTATTAGTATCGAAAATTACTCGAATATTATACTTTCCGGGATCCAAATTGTCAAAAACTGTTGCTTCTTCTTTTCTAACTATTTTTTCTGCTATAAATTTTCCCTGTTCATCAGTAGCTTGTACCAAAAGAGGATATTCTTTAACATTTTGAATGGTAAAAAATATAGTACCATAATCTGCTAATTTTTTGGTTCTAAAATTGATGTTGATGGTATCGTTTACATTACCAATAAAATCAGTAATTGCTTCTGGTAAAAATTGTAATTTATATGCATTAGATTCTGTCCTTTCGAAAGTAAATACTGCTTCGTTTTGGATTTTGTCCAGCTTTACTGAAAAAGGCACTACAACTGTATCTTTATCAGTTAATGAAATTAAATTTTCATCTATAGATTCCAAGGGTGTATTTGAGAAAATTGTAAAATCTTTATCAAAACCTAAACTTCCTTTTACGTTGTTACTAAGCTTTATAGAATCTTTGTACTGGTCTTTATATCTTGCGACCAGTGTATCTCTAAAATTTTTCGAGTTTGTTACTTCAAAAATTAGCGAATCAGCTTCAAAAAAGGGTTTGAACCAATAGTGTAGCGTATCTTTTGTTTTATCCCGAAAAATTCTAGTATCTACTTTTACAGGAGTTTTACTAAGTAAATTCACCTTCATAGAATCAGCTTCACCTTCGTATCCAAAAACAAATGAGTTTTTGGACACTTGTTTTGGTTTTAATGCCTTGAAATCTAATACTTCTTTGAACAAAGTGACGTTAAAAACTTTTGCTGTATCTGCAGGAAGCGTTATGATTTCTTCTAGAAAACCAATTTTATCTTGCTTTGGTTGATAGGTGTAGTTGGAAGCTGCATCTTTTAAAGCGATTAGTTTATATTTTCCTTCTTTGAGGTTATCTAAATCAAAAGTAATACTGTCTAAAGTGCTGGTGACATATCTGGGGACTTCTTCAAAGACCAAAGAATCCGAATATTTTTCATCAACCTGATATAATGCAACATTAATAAAAGGATCTGCTTTTTTCTCTAATGCATCGCTAACCACACCTCGTATTCTTAATGAATCCAAAGAGTCTCCTGTAGAGAAAACATACCTAAAAAACGGATTGGGATTTCCTTCATTATTATCCACTACACTCTGGCCAAAATTAATACTGTATGTAGTGTTTTCTAATAAAGTATCCAAGAACTTCACCTTTATATATTTACTTGCACCACCTAAAGGTGTTATTTCTGGCTTTGGATCCATTGGAGGAGAAATTATTATTTGTTTCTGCGGATCTTTTAATTTGACATACTCATTAAAATAAATTTTGATTTCCTTTTTGTCAAAGTTTGTTGAAAAATTAGGAGGTGTTGCCTTCACAAATTTTGGAGGGATTTCATCTTTTTCACCACCTGTAATGGTACCTTTTTTGGCACAATTCACTACAATGAATAGAGAAAAAACACTTAGTAATAGCGTATAAGATCTTTTATACATAGCTCCGTTACAATTTTTAAAGACACAAAGAAACGACTATTTATAACAAACAAAAAATCTATGCTGTTATGGCCATGGTTGCGATACTTATTTTGATACCGGGAATTCCTTTAAGAACTTCGATACAAGCTTCGAGTGTAGCACCTGTGGTGACAATATCATCAACGATTAAAATATGTTTGTTCATTAATAAGGACTCATTTTGCGCACCAAATGTTTCAGAAGTGTTTATCCAGCGAGTTAAACGACTATTTTTTGATTGTTTTTGATTGTAGGAATTTTTTTTCAAAACAAAATCAATGTATTTTGCTTGAAGTCTTTCAGCAATTTCTTTCCCAAATTTCTCAACCTGATTGTATCCTCTTTCTCTTAATCTTCTGGGGTGAAGAGGCACCGGTATTATAACATCAATATTTTGATAATCAGTTATTTGACTAAGCTCATGTCCAAGCCAGATCCCTAGCTCTTTTCCTATTTCTTCTCTCCCTCTGTACTTAAGATTATGTATTAAATTCTGTACTAATCCACCTTTCTCAAAGACCAATAAAGAGGTGGCATTTTCTATTTTGGCACGCCCATAAAATACTTTTTCGATCTTTTTAGCGTTTACCTTATGAAAATTACCTAATGGGAGCTTGTGTCTACAAGAAGTACACAGGATCCTTTCGTTTTTATATAGAGGGTTGTCACAAGCAGCACAATATATAGGATAAAATAAATAAGCTAAGTCGCTTAACATATTAGGTCAATTAACATTAATTATTATATTTAACTAAATTTACTATTTAACGTAACCATCAAAAATTAGAAATTTATTATGACAACTCAAAACAATAACTTGACCCTTAAGATACTAATTGGTGTTCTGGGAGCTCTTTTATTAATTCTGGGGATCTTCACGTATAAGTTTTACAACGAAGAAAAGAGAGAAAAAGCAATTTTGCAACAAGAAAAGGATTTAATTGAAAGTGAATTAGGAGAATTAATAACAAAATATGATAATGCTATCGCTCTAAATGAAGTAATGGATGATCATTTGTTAAAAGAAAAGCAGCGTGTAGTTGTTTTATTAGATAGTTTAAAAGACTATGACGCTAATGTAGCCTTAATTGCTCGATATAGAAGAGAAGTAAGCAAACTAAAAAAAGAACGTGAAAGATTATTTAAACTAGCAGACAGTTTAACTACAGCAAACGCTCAATTAGCTACTGATCTAGATAGTACTTCGACTGCTTTATCAGAAAGAATTGTATTCTCTGATTCTCTAGCGAATCAGAATAGTAAGTTGGCAGAAATAGTAGAAAGAGGATCTGCTCTACAAGCATCGGGTATCAAAGCAGAAGGTGTAAGAGTACGTAATAGTGGTAAAATTTCTACCACTTCAAGATCTAGTAGAGCAGAGAAAGTAAGAGTTTGTTTTACACTTTCTCCAAATAAATTAACCGAAAAAGGAGACAAAGACCTTTATGTACAAGTTATCAATCCTGAAAATAATCTTATCGGAGATAAACTGGCTGTAAACTTTGATGATGCGGTACTAACCTACAGTGGTAAAAACAAAGTATTCTATGAAAATGATGCATTAGATGTTTGTGTATTGGTAGACGCAGAAGATGGAGAACTTACTAAAGGTAATTATATAGTTAATTTATTCTCTGGACCTAGAATGATTTCTAATACGCAGTTTGAATTGAAATAAAAAGAGTTTTTAAACATATACTAAAAACCACCATATTGTCTTTAAATATGGTGGTTTTTTATGTTTTTGTCAGAAATTTCGCTGTCAGGACATTAATTAAATAAATTCGTTTTCAATTCTTGTAAATTCAACTATTTTTGCGCCATGGCAAATCAAGAAGATAAATTTAAGAAGGTAATTGCCCACGCCAAAGAGTATGGGTATATATTTGGTTCTAGTGAAATCTATGATGGATTGAGTGCTGTATATGATTACGGACAAAATGGAGCCGAACTTAAAAAGAACATCAGAGAGTATTGGTGGAAGAGTATGGTGTATATGCATCAAAATATTGTGGGGCTGGATGCTGCAATTTTTATGCACCCAACTACCTGGAAAGCATCAGGCCACGTAGACGCTTTTAATGATCCATTGATTGACAATAAAGATTCTAAGAAACGATATAGAGCGGATGTTTTAGTTGAGGATTTCAGAGAAAAAATTAATCAGAAAATCGAAAAGGATATTACCAAAGCTAAAAAACGTTTTGGAGATGCTTTTAATGAAGATGAATTTCGAAGCACTAATCCAAATGTCGTTCGTCGTCAAAAAGAAATTGACAGAATTACTGCTGAACTCACTAGAGTTCAGGAAGAGAATGATCTTGCAGGCTTTAAACAATTGATAGAAGATCTTGGAATAGGTTGTCCTGAGAGCGGATCTAAAAATTGGACAGATGTAAGACAGTTTAATCTTATGTTTGGAACAAAACTAGGAGCTTCTGCAGAGTCTGCAACAGATTTGTTTTTAAGACCAGAAACAGCACAAGGGATATTTGTGAATTTCCTAAATGTTCAGAAAACCGGAAGAATGAAAATTCCTTTTGGTATTGCACAAACCGGTAAAGCCTTTAGAAACGAAATTGTAGCCAGACAGTTTATTTTCAGAATGCGCGAGTTTGAACAAATGGAAATGCAATTTTTTGTACGTCCGGGAGAAGAAATGAAATGGTACGAATACTGGAAAGAAACAAGATTAAATTGGCATTTATCATTAGGGTTAGGAAGGGAAAATTATCGTTTCCACAATCATGATAAATTAGCACATTATGCTAATGCTGCTGCGGATATAGAATTTAATTTTCCGTTTGGATTTAAAGAACTAGAAGGAATTCATTCCAGAACGGATTTTGATCTTAAAGCTCATGAAGAATATTCAGGTAAAAAACTACAATTTTTTGATCCTGAATTAAAAGAAAGTTATGTTCCTTACGTTGTAGAAACTTCTGTGGGATTGGATAGAATGTTTTTAGCGGTATTCTCTACTGCATTACAAGATGAAGAATTAGAAGATGGATCTAGTAGAGTAGTTTTAAAATTGCCCGCAGTAGTTGCACCAGTTAAGGCAGCCATCTTACCGCTGGTTAAAAAAGATGGTCTACCTGAGGTTGCAGAAAAAATTGTAGAGGATCTAAAGTGGACATTTAATGTAGCTTATGATGAGAAGGATGCTATTGGGCGTCGCTACAGAAGACAAGATGCAGCAGGAACTCCAATATGTATAACGGTAGATCACGATACATTAAATGATGAAACAGTGACAATAAGAGATAGAGATACTATGGAGCAGAAACGTGTTTCAATTTCAGAATTGAAAACTATTATATCGGATAAGGTAGATGCAGAAAATTGGCTGAAATAATACTCCCAATTCAATAAGTATAAAAAGAGGTCTAAAAATTCAATTTTTAGACCTCTTTTGGTTACGATATATAAGAATTATCTAACTACGAATCTTTTAATCTTGAACCTGTTTTCTTTATCTTTAATACGCACAAGATATATCCCTGAAGAAGCATAAGACATATCTAGATCATACAAATAACCTATATTATTAATTTTGTTTAGTCTATAACTTAATAATTGTTGACCACTTAGATTAAAAATATCCATTTCTAATTGGTCAGTAATGGTATCCGATTCAAATCTTATTTCGAAT
This sequence comes from Aquimarina besae, assembly GCF_042434905.1. NCBI lineage: Bacteria > Pseudomonadati > Bacteroidota > Flavobacteriia > Flavobacteriales > Flavobacteriaceae > Aquimarina > Aquimarina besae. The sequence goes on along the minus strand of NZ_CP170199.1, from coordinate 621,457 downwards.
TGATTATTCTCTTTGTAAATAATCTCTAAATCATTACTTGGATCAAGATTTTCATTTACACCGAGTACAATATCTTCTACCTCACAGAATTCAATATCCCAATTTAGTAATTGTCCACCATCTTCATCAGCACCGTCATTAATAGTTAGCGTCCAGGTACCCAAAGAAGATAGTCCGTTAAAATCTGCCAGATTTCCTTCTGGTTGAAAAGTTCCTGTAAATGGTCCTGTTCCTTCGGTAATTGGATTGGTAGCTTGATCATCAAAAATTGTATTGGTATAGTTGTCACTATTTCCACCATTAACACTTGTTAATTCAACTAAGGTTACATTATCAGGAGCAGTTAATGTAATAGTAAGATCATCATTCCAGGTGTGTTCTATATTTAGAGATACATTAAGGTCTGAAATTATAAGATCGTCTGTAATTTCTATATTAGAAGTTACTGTAGGTGTACCAACGTCGCTTATAGTTACCGGAGTTGTATTGCTGACTGTATTACAAGTAAAATTTTCTACGGTAGCGGTGAAGTTATTATAACTTGTATTTTCATCATTAGGTAACATCGTAGAAGTTACTATTTCGTATCTACCGGATTCAGATAAATCTACAGTCTGTGTAAATGTATAATCTAATGTACTGTTTGTTGCAAGTGGTCCTACCACTGTTTCAGTAACTGCAGTCCCTCCGTTAACACTATAAGATACTTCAAAATTGGATTGTTCTTGTGTGCCAAAGTTTTCAATTGTAATTGCTACCGTTTCTACTCCTAAACCTTCATTGGACATAGGTGATGTTAATGCAACTACTCCTATGTCGTTTTGGGCTAAGTGATTAACGGTAATAGAGGTTCCATCATTTGTGTCCAATTCATCATTGATTAGATTAGTGGTCGCATTAATGAGATAGGTTTGCCCGGATACTGATAAGTCGGCGTTTTGAGTAAAAGTATACGTAGCGGTTTTTGTTGACTCAATAGTAGCGGTAAACGTTTCGGTAACAATGGTGCCGCCATTGATTTGATAGCTTATATCAAAATTAGAAACCGGAGCACTTCCAAAATTAAAAATCTCTACTGTAATTTCTTCCATATTAGTAAAAGTCCCTTCTTCTGGAATGTCAATTGATATTACTCCAACATCATTTGTGAAACTAGGAGCTATTTGAAAAACACCAGCCACGTTTGCTCTATTACCTGCAGCATTTACATATTCATTGACAAACCAAAATTTTTCTCCATTAGATGGATCTATATCAATTTTACTATAATCCCCATATCTTTCAGAACCTGGTATATTTCCACTTCCTGCGGCAATTAATGTTTCATCTATAGACATGGTTCCTAGAGGATCGTCTGCATATCTACCAGTATAAAAAGAGCTTACAAAAGTATCTGTAGTACCTCCCATTCCGGTATAGCCCATTCCTATATTTCCATTATCATCCATGATTAAACTTGCATTCCAGGCGTGTTTTCCATCTTTAGCAGTATAAGTACCCTCCTGATAAATAGTCCAAGGCTGACCATCACCTGATTGACGTAATTCGAACCATCTGATTCCGGCTATTTCTCCATCTCCCCCATCAGTGTCTACTACAAAATTGAAAACAGCTGAATTGTGTGTTGGGAATTTTCGGAATTGAGCTTGGTTCATAATAGTTGCTTGTAAAGCATCGATGTCCTGACCACCTGGTTGTGTTAGATTAGCAAAATTACCTCCATCAAATACTCCAATGAAAGGAGTAGTGGTTAATTCTGTTGGTTGTGAAATTGTAGAGCTAGCAGGTGTTGTAAAATCTACATTAACCGTCCAAATCTTTATATGATCTTCATTGATTCCTTCAAAAGCATCATCCTGCATATATACAATAGGAGCATTACCCGTAGCAGGTAAGTTGTTGTTTGAAATATTAAAAGCTTGAGGGCTAAAAAAACCTCCTGAAGTACCTCCCGGGAATGGGGGAGTAGAGATTCCAGGTAAAGGAAAACCGATAATTTGCGCACTGGCTGCTCCTGCTAACATAGCGTCTCTTTCTAAAGCAAAAACTACGTTTGAAGTATCTGCAGAACCTGAATCTACATTTGCTGTCATATAATATCCATCGGACCACACCGATACCTTTTGATAATCATCAATATCCGCAAATGAATATACAGACCAGGCATCATTTATAGGATCTGGTCCTTGCGATACGGCAACTTCTACTGCTCCTGTAAAAAATAGTATAGACATTACCCATCGGTCAGCAGCGTTATCATAGGATACGGTAAGGTCACAGCAAACATTAGCAGCCGTAAAAATGTTATTAGAAGATAGGTCACCTGTTAAAGCATTTCCACTTTTGTCAAAAATGCGATAACCTGTATTAAAAACGGCAATTACGTGGTTTGGTCCAACAGCAATTGATGGATCTGTAGGCTGACCACTTTGTTCAGTAGTATCAAAAACGATCTCAGGACCTGTTCCTGGAATACGTTTATTATTAGATTCTTGAACTTTGGATAGAACATCATCTCCTTTAGATCCTTTTCCAATAATAATTTTTCCTTTGGTACGTCGATTGTCTTTTGAATATCTTCCGTCTCTTATTTCACCATCAATTTTTTCGGCAGGAATAAGCGTAGATTTTGTGGCGAATGGAGATACTATTCTCATCGAGGTAGATTTCGAATAAAAGTTAGGCTTCACCCCTTGTTTTTCTTGGGCAAAAATACTAATGCTAATAAAAAATAGCAATTGAAGTACGAAAAGTGAGTTTTTAAACATAATTATTTCTTTGTATGATTTTACTGTTATCATAGTATAAACAGCTTACTTAAGTTTAGCCCTAAATAATTACTGTTTTTTTGCGTTTTAATAACTTATTTAATGAATACGTTAAAAGATTCTACAAATGATCATATGGTAATTAGGGATTGTTTGGTATTCTTCTAGATATGGTAGTAGGTCGAATTTTAATGTATTAGTTGTATTTTATGATAAAAATTGAGATATTACTCAATTCTAATCCAGACTAAGCTATGAGAAGGATCTTTTTCCTTTCTTTTTTATTTTTGTGCGCTATTGGTTTTTCTCAGGAAAAGAAAACCTCTTTTGCTACTATGATTACTTCTTCTACTTATATGAAGGAAGTAGAGCCTTTGATTGGTAAAAAATTAATTCCAGAAGAACCGAGAGAAGGAGAAGTAAATCCAAAGAGAACTAGCGCCAATAAAATTGTTCCAAACAAAGGACTACCAAAAGGGCAGGATGCCTTACTGCGTAAACAAAAAAACGCCGTTAATAGCCGAATCAGCAGAGCTCCTTCGTTAGTTTTTGAAACGAATTCTAGTACAGTTGCACCTACAGATCCAACGGGAGCCATTGGCCCTAATCATTATATTAGCGCAAAAAACTCCGCATTTTCCATACACGATAGAAACGGAAATGTTTTAGTGCCATCTACTTCATTAACCAATATTTTTCCTGGAGAATCATTAGGAGATCCGATCGTTTTTTATGATAATTTTGCCGATAGGTTTGTGATAACACAATTTAGTGACACACCTAATGGTTTTTTAGTGGCGGTCTCAAGAGGGTCAGACCCTGTAAATGATGGTTGGTTTACCTACCGTTTTAATACAGGTAGCTTTCCGGACTACACTAAATTTTCAATTTGGTCTGACGGATATTATGTGACTGCTAATAAGGATCAGGGACAACAAAACACAAGTGAAGTGGTGTATGTTATTGATCGAGAACAAATGTTAGCAGGTGTTGACACTGCTCAAATGGTAGGATTTCCGTTACCAGGGGCTAGGATAGGTGGGTTTTATAGCCCCGCTTCATTTAATGCAACGGGAAGCACGCTTCCTCCAAAAGGAGATGCTAGGATTATTTATTTTCAGGATGATGATTGGGAAGGAGTTAGTCAGGATGCGCTAAAGTTATGGAGAATTAGTGTCGACTGGATCAATCCTGAACTATCTACAATCACTGAATCTGAAGAGCTTACAGTAAGTAATGGAAATATCACTCCTTTTGATTCTACGTTTGATGGAGGCTCATTTGCTAATCTTCCACAACCAGGAACAGATGGACAGGATATTGATGTCTTACAAGGAGCTGTAATGTTTGCCACAAATTACAGAAGATTTTGTAACTATAATTCTGTAGTGTTAAACTTTGCAGTGGATATTGATACACGACAAGATTCAGACGATGTATCTGCCATTAGGTGGTATGAGCTTCGTCAAAATGGGGATAACCAGCCGTGGTCAGTATATCAAGAAGGGACTTATACATCCCCAGGAGGTAAGAGTGCCTGGTGCGGTAGTATGGCCATGGATATTTTTGGAAATATTGGAATGGGGTATACTACCATGGGTACCATAAGTGATGGAGCGAATCAGGATTCTTTTGCTTCCATAAGATATACCGGTCGGCTAGCAAATGATCCTTTGGGGACTATGACTTTTTCAGAGCAGACAATTGCAATAGGAACCGATGTGGATCGAACAACCAGGAACCGTTATGGAGATTATGCCCAGATAACTATAGACCCAAATGATGATCAAACATTTTGGCACATAGCAGAATATTTTGAAAGCTCAGGAAACAATGCAAGGAATGTTGTTGGAGTATTTAAAATTGCAGAGAATGTGGCAAGTGATGTAGGTGTTATAAGTATTGATGCACCAGAGGATGCTACCTTTACCACTTCTGAAGAAATTACTGTTACTATCAAAAATTTTGGGTCAACAACTCAGAGCAATATTCCTGTTAGCTATGCTATTAACGGAGGCACTGCTATTGATGAAATTTTTACGGGATCCATTGCTGCTGGCCAAACAGCCTCTTTTACATTTAATACTACTGCCGATCTAACAGGTGGGATGGTTTCATTGATTGAAGCAGAAACTAATCTATCTGGTGATGTTACACCAGAAAATGATTGTGCTTCTAAAAAAGTCGTTAACCTGCTACCAAATGATGTAGGAGTCATAAGCTTGGTTTCTCCAATCTCTGGAGGCGGTCTTACTGCTACAGAGTCTATAACTATAACGATTAGAAATTATGGTGGAGCCCCACAATCCAATATTCCGGTTTTTTATACGCTGGATGGAAGTACTCCAGTGAATGAAACCTTTACGGGAACTATAGCAGTTGGAGAGTCAGCTCAATATACCTTTGTGACAACAGCAGATTTATCAGTGTTTGCTAGCTATACGTTTCAGATAGGAACTGTCCTAACTACAGATGAGGATACTAATAATGATGTTATTACTAGAGTAATTGAACACAGACTATGTTCGCCAACCTCGGATTGCCAGAGATTCGGAGATGGTTTATCATCTTTTGTGTTGTCAAATGTTTCAAACCGAAACATTGAATGTGGAGATGGGTATGCTGATTTTACCAATATGGTAATTAACCTTGATAGATCTATAGGGGTATATGCACTAACCGTTCAGGCAGGTTTTGCAGAAGGTGATGCTGAGCGACTATCCTTATGGATAGACTATGATGATGATACAATTTATGAAGATGAAGAGTTGATTATTGACAATCAAGTAATTTCAGAAGAAAATGTAGATCAAACTTTTCTTTTTTCATTAGGAGATGAAGTTCCTCTAGGTACTCATTTGCTTAGAGTAAGAGCAGGAGATACCAATACGAATAATGGAGCAGATCTAAACGAGCCCTGCGGATCTATGCAGTTTGGTACAACACACGATTATACGGTAGAAATTGGTGAGAATACAAATCCAAATGCTGATCTAACAGTGATTAGTCAGGGAAATAAACAGTTTTTGATTACGATGAGCGATACCAATGCAGATGATATTCTCAGATTAAGCGTTTTCACCATTACTGGACAAACTATCGTATCTAATCTAGTGGAAAAAGATGCGAACAGCCGATTTACCTATCTGTTAGATATGTCTTACGTAAGTTCCGGAATTTATTTTGTAAGATTAGGAGGCAACAAGACGGGTAAATCTGTAAAGTTTTCTGTAAATTAATCAGTGCGTTTACTGATTTCTTGTATAGAAATAGGTCTTGCTTCACTACATCTATTTTGCATTCTCAAATTGCTGTATTTTACCCAGACTTTTTCCGGCATCTCATGTTTAAAAAAGTCTTGAATATTAATAGGATCTAGTTTGTCCTCATATTTTTCTACAGAAAGTATATAAGGGCAACCTTCTGACTTGCTGGTGGATAATGTTCCTTTAATAAATCCTTTTTCTTTCATGTTTATGATGTCTTCGGTGGTAGAGAGATCTTTACCTTCGGTTGTGTCTTTTCCTTTTGTAGTGATACAAGCTTGAAACGAAATAAATAAGACAAGTACGGTAAATTTTATAGAGTTTTTCATTTTAGTGTACATAGGAATTAAGAGATTTGATTATAAAGATCAGAAAAAATATTAAAAATATGCTCTAAGTTGGATACTTCCGGTATGAATCGTATTGGCAGTTTCACTTTTTCTACCTAAATATGATACATTGAGATCAAGATACTTGGTCAATTTTTTTTGCCCCAAAAGAGACCATGTATAATTATCACCTGGTTGTAATCCATTCAATAATTGATAACCTACAGGCGAGAAAGCATTTCCTGTAAAATCGTTGTTAAAATAATTAAATTCACCAGTTATAGATACTTGTTGTTTGTTGGCATATGCAAAAGAAACTCCTAACTTTTGTTGAGCAAGTCTTTCTTCTCCTGAAAGGTTTTCCTGATCATTAAGGAGATAAAAAATACTGAATTGCGTCTGTGGTGAAAGCAAATACGATAATTTTGGTTCAATTTTATAACCGTCCAGCTGATAATTTCTATTACTAAAATTTTCAGAAATACTTTCGGTTGCGATAAGTTCGTTTTTTAGATCAAAAAGCCAGGTTTTAGCCATTTTATGTACAAATGTGAGTTGATGACTATTGATAATACTCTCTTGCAGTCCTGTGACTTGTAGATTTGTGTTTTTGGTAGAAAGAAAGGTATAAGAAGTCGTATAGCGCTGTTTACCTCGATTAAAAAACAAGGTGTTTCTAAAACTTAGATTTAGTGCCAACTCATTTTCATCTTTTTTGAATGGATTAAGATCAAAAGAATTATCATCACGTAGATTTTTTCTGTCTACTATGTAAGAAGTTTGGTTATAAAAATGTGACAGTAATTTTTTGGTTTTGCTTTTAGAACCCGACCAAGAAATAGGGTTTAATGTAATGATTTGGCTTAATCTGTTTTGATGAGTTTTAACAAATAATTGATTTGGTAATAATACTCTCAAGTATATAGCTTCATCTGTAAATTGAGCAATTTCAAACTCTTCTAATTCTTGGATACCGTTATTGTTATAATCATTCCAAGTGTAGGTTCCCTGTCCGGGATCAACTTGTACATATGTAAATTCTTGCTGAGGTAATGTTCCACTATTTGTTTCAAAAACTGTATTCCAATTAATTTTGCCGGCAAAAAACTTTTGATTGTACAACAGTCTAGAGTTTAATGATTGTTCATCTTCACGATTTTGCTCTTCGTTATTTAGTTTACGATAGTTCACAAATAATGATAGTTGCGTATTCGTAGTGTTGAGTAGATTGGATTTTAAAAAATACGTATTGGAAGTACTCACTTTATCCAAAAGATTATTCCGTACACTATCATTAACACGATGTCTGTATCCGATTTCGGCATAAATTTTTGTACTGTCTCCTACTCCGCTATAGATTTCGTAAGATTTAAATCGTTGTGTGTTATTGGTAAACGTTTGGTCACTGAGATTGATTTCTTTATTTTCTTCTGTTGAAATTTTAGTGCCAATCCAGTTTTTAGGGAAACTATACGTGAGAATACTATACATTCTGAAAAACCGCGCATCTAATGCTGCATTTTTACTATTCAATAAACTCGAATACAAAGAAACTCCCAGTTTATTAAATCTTAGCTCTGTGCTAAAAAAATGTCGATTACCATTATAATTTTCAGAAAAGTTGAGGTGTTGAAAAGAATATCTGGTAAGTCCCTTTTCAGGATGAAGAAGTTCTAGACCCGATGTATAAAACTGTTGATCTCCCAATGGATTGTTCAAGTTCCAGTCTCTATTGAATTCTACATTATAAATTCTTTCGATACTCCTAAATTCTTTCTGAATATAATCTCCATTGGCAAATGCATTCATCGTCCAACTACTATCTCTAGAAAATATACGCTGTTTTAACTGAAGTCTTCCTGCTACTCCATCATTGTTGTTATCATCGAGATCAGAAAAAAGATTTAGGTCATTTTTACTGCCGGAAATTTCGAAATCAACTAATGTTTTTTCATTAGGGGTATAAGAACCCTGTACCACGGCTGTTTGCAATTTGGTGGGTGCCACTAACTGAATCACAGGCGCATAATTTCCTTGCGGAATACCGTTAACGGGAGCTACATATTCAAAAATTCGATTTATTGTAGTGACATCGCCAACGATGTAATCACCCTGGTTATCACCTACTAATGTAAAACGAACATTAAATAATTCATCTTCCGGATTATTAGAAAACACAAATACTTCCTGGCCATCAATGATAGCTCTTCGGTACAAAATTTTATTTTCACTAAAAATATCGGGGACCGCTGATGGAGAAATCATTTGGCTCATATCATCACCGGCATTGGAGAGAATTTCTTTTTGTGTATCGCTTAAGTTTTGTTGTAACGGTTGGTTTTTTGCATCATTTTCTGAGTATACAAAGGCACCGATCTTTAGCTTATCGCTTGTATGTTCACCTCCCCCATAAACGATAATTCTAGAATAATTACGTTCTGTTGTTTGATATTCTATAGAGATCCTCATATCTGAAGTTATCGGATAGGTAGGATTAAAACGCACTTCTCCAGCGTTGTAATCTATAATGTAATCTTTATTTTCACCTCTTTCCAGCAGTAAACCATTGACATAAACCCGTTCGCTACCTGAAACGATGAGAATAAACAATTCTCCATTAGGACCGGTTAGTTTATAAGGACCTTGATTTCCTTCTTGTCCTGTAAACTGGCTTCTCGTAAAAACACCTCTTACCAATGCTCCCGAAGCAAACAATCCGGTTTTTGATTCAGGATGATTTAGAGTTCCGTTGATAGAGATTCCCTGTACATTTTTGGTAAACCTACTAAAATAGCTTGTGTTATTTTGTAATTGAACATCACCAGCCCTCACATTCCAGTTTTTACTATACAATTCGATAAAAACCTGATCAAATTCATCTAAGTTCTGTGAATACCCACTTTGCTGCACAGGTAAATTGGCATCTTGGATGGAGGCTCGCAAGGAAATGTTATCACTTATTTTTCCTGAAATCTGCAGATCCAGTTCAGAATTTAAGACTGAATTTTGGTTACTACCTACAGTGACTCCTCTGGATATACTTCCGTTGGTCGTAAGTCCGTCAAAAGGTTTGAATTCTTTTTTGTTATTTGCTTCAGAAAGACTATACAATTTCTGTAGATCACCACTTTCTTGTACGATAATAGATGGATCAAATTCAAAATACTTTTTGGTTAAAAAATCAGGGTAGCGATAATATTGTATGGTTATAGAATCATTTTCTGATTCTATTTGCGGGGATAGCATCATCAATGCATTTTCAAAATTAACTTTGTATAAACTGCTATCTATAACAACTCCTTGTTTTGAAATTACTTTAAAATCATAAGAATTGATGCTTACCGAATCTATCTGGATGGTATCAGTCACTCGCATTTTTTTACTTCTAAAGTTGATAGAAGTATCCTGCCCCAAAAGTGTTTGGGTACTCAATAATAGTAAAAAACCTAAAACCCTAAAAATGCGCATCGATACAAAACTAAAGTTTTTCACGTATTGTGGTATGGTAAGCCCTTTAAATTACTTTGATTTGTGCAACAACTCTTGATTGGAAAGGTTTTTATAGTAAAACAAACGCTAAAAGTAGCATTAAGTTTTATAGAGGGAAAAAAATAATGATTTTTTGAAGGAAATAGGATACTTAGTTTTTATGGAGCTAAAAGCGACCAATCATTTAAAAATTAAAGGAAAAATATGACTGATTATATTAATAAAAAAAGTTGGTGGCGTAAGAACCGAGGATGGATTTTAGGATTTTTTACGCTTACTAGCGGGTTTGTGATGACCGTTTTGATACTATTAGGCAAACCCATTGGTGACTTTACCAGAGCTATGTTCGATCCATCAGTGTACAATAATGCCTTTGATACAGTAAACAACGATGAGCGCGTAATCGATTTATTAGGAGAATTAAAACCTATAACTGTCTTTGAAGTTTTAGAAGGCGAAGTTAAATATGATGAAGATGGAAAAGCTATAATCACAGTTGGAATTAGAGGATCGATACAAAAAGGGAAAATGGATATTGTGGCTACTAAACATAACAATAGCTGGCAATACGAAGTCATTAGAATCCGAACTAAAAAGCCAAAGAAAATTATAGAGGTTTTAGATAGTAAATAGCAATGCTTTTTTTGCCATTGCAGACTGTCACACTGAGCTTGTCGAAGTGTAGGCTGGAATCCATATTTGTTCAGGTATCATTACCATAAAAAGTAATTTTAAAATATCTTAGCAACTGCTTTTTAAAAAATACTATGAAAATAATATCATATAACGTAAACGGAATACGGGCAGCACTCAAAAAAGGATTTATTGAATGGTTACAACAAGCAGATCCCGATGTGATCTGTTTACAGGAAACCAAAGCCCAGAAAGAACAGTTAGAGCTGGATATTTTTGCAGAAGCTGGATATGCGTATAATTACTGGTATAGTGCTCAGAAAAAAGGATATAGTGGTGTAGCAATTTTGTCTAAAACAGAACCTCAGCATATCGAATACGGAACAGGAATTGATTATATGGATCATGAAGGTCGTAATCTAAGAGCCGATTTTAATGGAGTTTCTGTGATGAGCTTATACCTGCCCAGTGGTACTAATTTGGATCGATTAGAACATAAATTACAGTATATGGCAGATTTCCAGGAGTACGTAAATGACCTGAAGAAATCGTATCCTAATTTGGTCATTCTGGGAGATTATAATATATGTCATCAGGCAATTGACATTCACGATCCTGTACGTAATAAAAATGTATCCGGATTTTTACCCGTCGAGCGAGAATGGATAGGTAATTTTATTGATAGCGGATTTATAGATTCTTTTAGACATTTTAATTCAGAGCCTCATAATTATTCTTGGTGGAGTTATAGAGCCAATGCCAGAGCCAATAATAAGGGATGGCGTTTGGATTATGGTATGGTAGCGCAACCACTACAAGATAAATTAGAAAGAGCCGTTATTTTATCAGAGGCAAAACATAGTGATCATTGCCCGATTATGGTAGAATTAAATATGTAGAAAAAATTGAAAAAATTTGTTAATTAGAGTAGTGTGAGAAACGAAACGGTGTTCTTTTATATTGAAAAACTATTCTCGATACATGTTATCTTCATTTCATTACGATAAAAACTCGAATTGACATTTTGCTTAATTGGTTAAAAATTAAAAATTATGATAAAAAGAATTTTGATAATATTATGCATGGGCATATTTGCTACATCCTGTGTTTCCTCGAAAGTCCATAAAGAACTAGAGGGGAAATATGCGAAATTAAAACGTGATAATCGTAAACTTCAGGATCAATTTAGAGCGTTGCAAAAGACTAGTGAAGCAGATAAGTTGGCTATGGATCAGCTAAATGATGCGTATGAAAACACCCGAGCAGAAAGAGATGAGTTGCGTACCAAATACGATGCATTATCTGCAAACTATGAAAACCTGAAAAATTCATACGACGCTTTAGGAAAAAACAGTGCAGCAGCGCTTAATGCTAATAACAAAAGAAACAGGGAGCTATTATCGCAGTTAGAAGAAAAAGAAAGAACCTTGGCGGCAGAACGAAATCGTCTGGATAAACTACAGAGAGATTTAGCATCACGTTCTAAAAGAGTGGATGAACTAGAAGGTTTAATTGCTGCAAAAGATGCTAAAATGCAAGCTTTAAAAACGGCTATTTCTAAAGCCTTAAGAAATTTTGAAGGTAAAGGACTCACCGTAGAAGAAAGAAACGGTAAGGTGTATATTTCTATGGAGAATAAGTTGTTATTTGATTCCGGGAGCTGGGCAGTAGGAACGCAGGGAAGACAAGCTGTAAAGCAGTTAGCTTCAGTATTAGGAGAAAACCCGGATATTGCCGTGTTGATAGAAGGACATACGGATAATGTACCCTATACAGGCAATGGACAGTTAAAAGGAAACTGGGATTTATCAACCAAAAGAGCTACAGCCATCGTAAATCTGTTGTTAGAGAATGATCAGATCGATGCACAAAATTTAACAGCTGCCGGTAGAGGAGAATACTCACCCGTGGCATCCAATGAAACATCAGAAGGTAAAGCAAAAAACAGAAGGATAGAAGTAATTTTAACCCCAAAGTTGGACGAAATTACAAAGTTATTGAATGATATATAATAGTTGATTATAGCTCGAAAAAAAGCGGTCAATTGACCGCTTTTTTTATTTAAGTTTATTCTAGGAGGGTTAATACCCCGAGGCTTGCCTCGCCAGTAAAACGTAAACAAGTTTGAAAACGAGAAACCCTTTGAATGCTCCGTGAGCTCGCTCTGGAGATTTTTATTAATTACTAAATAATTCAGATAAAATACTGTCTACTTCTTTACCATTATTAGCTTTCAGCTGTTCCTTTAAAATTAGAAGCTTACTTCTAAAGCTATCAATTACATCACTAGCTGTTTCTTTAGTCAATTGAATTTGTTTTCCAGAACTGGTCAATAAAGTGTATTTGTAAAATTCTTTAGCTTTAGAATTATCTTTTTTTGTTTCTAAGGAAATAGTACCAGACTTTAATACAAAAGAAATTATATTATCTTGAGCGGTTACTTTATCTGTTATTTCCGAAATGTCAGAAGCGAGAGCATATAACTCTTTTTGTTCTTCATATAGTTGAGACCAATCAGTATCCTTGCCATTTGGTACCTGTGCGGTTGCGGTTAATCCCGCGCCTACCATAAATAAAAGTAGAAATAGTTTTTTCATAATATTTGGGTGTTATAAAAATTTAGTATCAAAACTACGTATTTGATTTCACGTATTCCTTAACGGAATAAATATTAATTTAGTATTAAAGTTATCTTAAAAACTGGTTTAAAATAACCATTTTAATCTGAAGTTTCCAAAAAGTATGCCACGAATTTAGTTAACAAAAATAAAATCCTTAATTATGCATATAGTAAAACCTGTAAAAATCAGGGAGACAGATAACAAAAGAAGAGTATCAGACGTTTATAATACCCAAATCAATATAAAAAATGAAACAAATGAAGCGGTTGCCGATTTTTATAATGCTACTAATATCTGTAGTTAAAGGAGTGAGTCAGGAAAGTGAAGAAGAGTACTACGAGGAAGAAGAAATACAAGATGAAGGAGAAGTACAAGAAGAAGAAAGTCAAAGCAACTACTTTGATTACTATCAGTATTTTGAGTTTACCAATGATGAGTATGCTAACCTGTTGGATAAAGTGAATGATATGGATCCGGATCAGGAAGCTATGCTAAATACATTTGTCGTTGAGGTCCAGCAAGATAGAGTTCTTAAACGACGTTTGTTTAATGAAATGGTTACAAAACCTAAGAAAAAGAGTCGTTATAAAGGGAAGGACAGCCCAGGTTTTGTTTGCATTATAAAAGGACTTATAGAACATAAATCGGTGTATGATGCGATCATTAAAGATGGCCGATCTGAGAGTCAAGCCAGAAACGCCGCAACACTTTCAGAAAGAATCACCCGCAGAAAATGTGGCATTATCAAAAAGGCAAATAAAGAAGAAGAACAATAAGATATTATTTTAGATCAGATTCTTTAGAAAGTTGATAGGTCGTCATACTGAGCTTTTCGAAGCATATCAAAAACGAGCGTATTTGTCGGTAAGTAGGCAATAAATTTTTGCTTGAATATACAGAACACTATAATTATCTAAAAAACATCTATCTTTGTACTGTACAAAAGTACTTGTTCTTTGTAAAAACCATACTCCATAGTTTTTGAATTAATGTTTAATTTTTAAAAACTATGATTATGAATTGGAAAATTCAAAAGCTATTGAATGGTGAGACAATTGTCTCCAAAGAACCCGGTAATTCTATGTTGCCTATTTTAAAATCAAAACAACCTGTAGTTCTGAAACCCATAAATTGGGAAGATTGCCAGGCAGGAGATATTGTTTTTTGCAAAGTAAAAGGAAACTGTTTTACGCATTTGGTCAAAGGAAAAAATGCAAAACGAGGATTGCTGATCGGTAATAATCGAGGTCGTATCAATGGATGGACCAAAAATGTGTATGGCAAAGTAATCGAGATATTACCGATGTCATAAGAGTAGCGCGATAAGCGCTTTTTTTATGTTTTGATTTTGGTAAAAGAAAAGTTATCATCAAGTAACCTGTACAAAAGTAAGTTTGCAATATTACAGAATCATAGAAATGACTAAATCTCCTGTTTGATTAATAATGACTTCACGTAACCGAGGAAAAGAAACAAGTGATGATCGTTTGTTTGGTGATCATAAGATGCAAGAAAATCTGAAAGAAGCTGCCAAGGATATGCATTACTTACTTAGCAAAGGATTTGCAGAAAAATCATCATTACAATTAGTCGGAAACAGATATAGATTGAATGCCAGACAACAAAGAGCATTGCAGGGTATGAGCGCAAGTGATCGACAAATACAACTTCGGTTAGAGAAAAGTGTGTTTTCTGAAAACTTGAAAGGTAAGACTGTGGCAATTGATGGATTTAATCTTTTGATCATTTTAGAAAGCGCGATGTCTGGAGCTTATATATTTCAGGGATTGGATGGATATTATCGGGATGTTTCGGGAGTACACGGCTCCTACAAAAGAGCACAAAAAACAGAAGAAGCTTTGCTACTAGTAGGTAAAATTCTTCAAAAACTAGAGGTGCATAGCGTAGATTGGTTTTTTGATGCACCGGTATCAAATAGCGGAAGATTAAAGACAATACTTCGTGAATTGGCTGAGCAGTATCAATTTCCTTGGAATATATATTTAGAAAACAACCCTGATGTAATATTGGCAGATTCTAAAGATATCGTAGTAAGCTCGGATGCTTGGATATTGGACAGAGCCGGACAAAATTTCAATATGGTCTCATATTTTATAAAAGAGCATCTTTTAAAATCAACTATTGTAACCGCAAAATAATGAAAGTTACTATTTCCCTCATTCAAGATCTTGTTTCCCTCATTATCATTTTGGTGGCAGATAGAACTGCTATACTTTTATATCGATCTAAAATATAATAAGGTTGGATGAGTGAGGAATTAATTTTTAGGTTGGTTAGTTGTGAGACGGATGTAGTAATGGGGTAACTGCATCCGTTTTTTAGGGATACGGATTGACAGTTGAGATGTTGAAAACAACGAATTTAAAATAAATAGTTGAACCTGTCTATCTGACGGTTGGGGAGCAGGCTAATTTCAATTTTTCAGAGGGATTTTGTGTTTAATAACTCGAAGCTTGTCTGACGGATGTAGGGCGGTTTGTTTTGAAGCTTTTAAATGATATTTGACGAGATTACCCATGTATTTTACTTAGATAAAACGTTTTCTTTTTGTATTTCACGAATTAATTTTTGATACGAGTTACGATTGACAACAATTCTGTTTTCTTGTATTTCCATTAGTGGATTGTATCGTTGTAATACTTTTTTAACTATTTCTTCGGTAATATTAGTTTTAGAAGCTATTCTCTTTATAGCAAATTCCTTCTTCTCTGTAGTTAATTGTTTGTAGTATGTATTTAGCATAACTTCTTTTCAAGAATTTAATATGAAGTCAAATATACACTAAAGATATAAAATTATATATAAAATTGAGCATTACATATAAAATAGTAAACAAAATTTCACTTTTAATTAGATTCAAGTTACTAGTCTAATCAATATCTAAAAAAAAGAGCTTCTACCCTTAGAAGCTCTTTTTCCGGTTAAAAAAGTAAAGGGTTCGGGGAAAACAAACCCTTATAATGAGGTTTATGAATACACCTCTTTTTGGTTGGTGAACTATTCGGTAAACTATTTAGTCTTATGTTCATCACCTAAAACGATTTTGATGTTTTATGCGTATTAAGAGTATAGAAAGAATTGTTCCATAAAGACAACAATTCATAAAGTACTGATATTTAGTTTCTTAAAAATAAAATGACATCTTTTACTTTTCTTTAATATGTAGATTTAGCACCAATACTGTGGATTAGTTTCTCACTCTTAAAAGTCAGAAGGCTGAAATCTAAGTAAAAACTACCTTCTCATTTATTATGATAATTTTTAGATATACTAAGTAAGAGAGTTTTTACTTTTGAAATTTCATGTGTTTAAATACATAACTACGCAAATCATGAAGTATACGACATTACCAGGCACCGATATAAAAGTTAGTAAAATGTGTTTAGGGTCAATGACCTGGGGGCAACAGAATACAGAAGCAGAAGGCCACGAACAAATCGAATATGCGATTGACCAGGGTGTTAATTTTATAGATACAGCAGAGTTGTATTCGGTGCCTGCAAAAAAAGAAACACAGGGCAGCACCGAACGAATTATAGGGAGCTGGTTAAAAAAATCAGGAAAGAGGGATGAAGTCGTAATTGCATCAAAGATTGTGGGTCCTGCAGAATTTTCCAGTCATATAAGAAAAGGAGAATTTAGTAAATCAGAGATTGCCGATGCGATTCATAAAAGTTTAGAAAGACTACAAACAGATTATATAGACCTTTACCAATTACATTGGCCCGAAAGGCAAACTAACTATTTTGGTAAATTAGGATATACTCACGATGAAAATGATGAATGGCAGGATAATTTTGCTGAAGTCTTAGATAATTTACAAGGGTTTGTAAAAGAAGGTAAGATTAGGCACGTTGGCGTTTCTAACGAAACTGCTTACGGGTTGATGCGTTATACTGAAGAAGCTAGAAAAGGAGCGCCTAAAATGATAACAGTCCAAAATCCCTACAATTTGTTGAACCGAAAAGATGAAGTGGGGCTAGTAGAGGTATTACATCGTGAAAATATAGGCCATTTACCCTACTCTCCCTTAGGATTTGGAATGCTTACAGGTAAATATTTGGAGGAAATTCCTAAAAATTCTAGAGTTGATCTTTTTCCGAATTATAATCGGTATATGAATGAAAATAGTTATAAAGCTACAAGACTATATAACGAGATTGCAAAAAAGCATGCTATGAGTTTAACGCAGTTGTCATTGGCCTTTGTTAATCATCAACCGTTTGTAACTAGCAATATTATTGGAGCAACGAGTATTGAGCAGCTCACAGAAAATATAAATAGTATCCAAGTGAATTTATCTGATGAAATTATAGATGAAATCAATGAAGTTCATTCGCAGATTCCTAATCCGGCACCTTAGAAATTATCCAAATAAATACTCAACTACGTCTTCAATTTTGGCAACAAGCTGAATGTTGATATTCGTGTTTTGTTTAGAAATTTTATTGTATTTAGATACAAAAATAGTTGAGAAACCAAGTTTTTCGGCTTCCTGAATTCTTTGTTCAACTTTATTGATAGGTCTTATTTCACCGGCAAGTCCAACTTCTGCAGCAAAACAATAATCTTTGGCAATTGGTATATCCTCATTAGAAGATAAAATAGCAGCTACTACTGCAAGATCAATCGCCGGATCGTCTACAGAAATTCCCCCCGTAATGTTTAGAAATACGTCTTTAGCTCCTAGTCTAAAACCTGCACGTTTTTCTAACACGGCCAGGATCATATTTAAACGTTTTAGATTGTATCCGGTGGCGCTTCGTTGTGGGGTTCCATAGACAGCTGTACTTACTAATGCTTGTATTTCGATCATTAGTGGTCGCATACCCTCTACGGTTGCTGCAATTGCTGTACCGCTTAACTCTTCCTCTTTTTTGGAAATAAGAATTTCACTAGGATTACTAACTTCTCTCAATCCACTGCCTAACATTTCATAAATCCCTAACTCCGAGGTAGATCCAAAACGGTTTTTTAGTGCTCGTAAAATCCTGTACACGTGATTACGGTCTCCTTCGAATTGAAGCACAGTATCTACCATATGCTCGAGAATTTTGGGACCAGCAATGTTTCCATCCTTAGTAATGTGTCCAATAAGTATGACAGGAGTAGCCGTTTCTTTAGCAAATTTTATAAGTTCTGTAGTGCATTCCCTAATTTGAGAAATACTTCCGGCACTACTTTCTATGTAGTCACTGTGTAGGGTTTGAATAGAATCAATAATCACAATATCCGGTTCTGTAGCTTCTATTTGCCTAAAAATATTCTGAGTTTTTGTTTCGGTAAGGATTAGACAATTATCAGTTTTGGATTGGATACGTTCTGCACGCATTTTAATTTGTTTCTGACTTTCTTCTCCAGAAACATATAATGTTTTATAAGGTAGTTGTAAGCTAATCTGTAATAACAATGTACTTTTTCCTATACCGGGTTCTCCTCCTAATAAGGTAAGAGATCCTGGAACAAGCCCTCCGCCTAGAACCCGATTTAGTTCAGCATTATCCGTATTATATCTTGCTTCTTGACTGGTATCAATTTCAGAGATTTTTAGAGGTTTAGCTACTCTATTGGCTTTAGAACCTGAACCGGCTTCTTTCCAATCATTTTTTGAAGCTTTTTGGACTACTTCTTCAGCAATTGTATTCCATTCTTTACAAGAAGTACATTGCCCTTGCCACTTCGCATATTGAGCACCACAGTTCTGACAGAAAAAAACAGTTTTGGTTTTGGCCATAGCTTATTGATTGAGTGTAAAAATACTATTTATTTATGTTGATTGTATAGAAGTATAAAAACAAAAAGACCCCTTTTTGGAGTCTTTTTAAAATTTATTATTTCTTGAGTATTCGGAAATTAAAAACCGAAATCTTCTTTTATTTTATTGACTTTTTCTAACATATAATCTTTAGTTAGAAAAGCTACCTCATTTAAAAGGAATCCATTCTCATAAGCTCTCATTGCTTTCTTAGGTTCTCCTAATTGCTCATATCCTAAACCAAGATAATAGTATCCAAGCATGGTTTCAGGATGTTCTTTAATTGCAAGTTTACCAAGGGGTTCTAGTTCTTCCCATAATTCTTTCTTTTCAATTGCAGTAGATATCGCGATAAAATCATTTATTCGTATTTGTCTTTTAAATCCATATAATTTTTCGGTAGTATCATAAATGTCTACAAGATGATCATATAAAGATGTTTCAAGGGTAAGAATATCTTCCTTATATGTTTTTTTACTAATCGGGCGATACATTTCAAAGATAGTCTCCAGCGCCTTTGGAATTGCTCTACCTACAAGAGTGTAATGTGAAGATTCATCAAAGTTATCAAAGTAGTAATTCACCTCGGGATTTTCGATTGTAGAAAAAAGCTCATCGGCTTTGATCAAATCATTCTTTATATTTTCGGCATCATTAGTTGCAGTAGCAAGATAGTACCACATATCTGATTTAGCGCTACTAAGTACGTTAAAAATACGTTCGTGCATTGGCGGGGCAAACTCTGGACTCAGATTAATATAAGCTTGAAATAGAGGATTTTCTTTAAATAAAAAATAGTTGATAAAGTTAGAAGTATAGTCGTGTCCAACGATCATTTTTAATTGAGCAGTTCTGTAGGTTTCATCGATATAAGGTAATAATTCTTGCCCGATAAATTCAAAAAACTCTGCACCCTTACCTTCGGGTAAATAGCTTGCTAAATCATATCGACAATCATCTTCTCTGGTTTTTCTTTGTAAAATACCTACTACAATAGATTCGGGCATGTCTTCCCAATACGAGAAATAGTCTACATTACCAGCTACGGGCTCAAATAAATGGTCGCCATCCAATACAATAATAACAGGATAGGTTTTATCTTCATTTTTTTCATAATTACGTGGCAACTGGATTTTTAAGTCTCTGTTTTGGTCTAATTTAATAGATCTAAAGGTTTCATACTTTACCTGTCCATAAGAGATAGAGGTAATTATAGAAATAAGAATCAAAAATATACTTTTCTTCATAAGTAGTGAGATTAAGGTTAAGCAAGTGGCAATATATAAATTATTTTAAAGGTTTAAAATTTAATATCTCATCAATAAAACGATCAATACATTGTTTATAAGGGCTTTATTATGTTTTATTTTCTCTGTTCAAAATGGGTAGGAATAGAAATGATAACGCTCCAACAATAATATTTATTGCTGTTTGTGAACCCCATAGAATCCAACCAAAAGCTTCGCCATCACTTTTATTATAGCCAAAAAACACAAATACAGCACCTACAACAATTGGAAACGGTAAAATACCAATACCCCCATTGGTAGTAGACATTGAAAATGAACCTACGACAAATGCTACAAGAATAACTCCTAAAGAAGCGTCGCTAAGATTAGGAACGGCAAATTTTATAACATTAAACATAGATACGTATAAAAACCATATCAAAAGCGTATGAAAAAGAAAAGCCGATTTTTGTTTCATGGTAAAGATACTTTTCATCCCTTCTAGCAAACCCATACCGAAATTTCTAATTTTAACAATCCATTTATTAGAAGATTTTTGAAGGATTTTTAAGCCTAAAAAACCGATAAGTATGAGGAAAAGAATGATCGCCAAAGTCACTAGAGGATTGATGTTTTTTTCTTCCAAGAAATTCAATAGATATTCGGTTTGCAGAATTCCTGCAGCAGAGGTTACCAAGATCAGCATGATAAGATCCGTTATTCTTTCGGAGACAATAGTCCCAAAAGCTTTCTCGAAAGGAATTTTTTCGTAAGTAGTTATTGTAAAACCTCTTAGAATTTCACCGGATCTAGGAACTCCTAGATTGGCCAAGTAACCTGCCATAACGGCCATAAAGCTATTATAAAATTTAGGATCAAAACCAAGCGGTTTTACTAAAAATTTCCAACGATATGCTCTTGAAAGATGAGATAATATACCTAGCAATAGTGAGATAGTTACCCAAAAGGGATCAGCATTTTTGATGTTTCGCAATAATTCTTGTCTGTATTCTGGAGTAGCAGAAC
Organism: Aquimarina besae; assembly: GCF_042434905.1. Taxonomy (NCBI): domain Bacteria; kingdom Pseudomonadati; phylum Bacteroidota; class Flavobacteriia; order Flavobacteriales; family Flavobacteriaceae; genus Aquimarina; species Aquimarina besae. The sequence continues at coordinate 600,320 of NZ_CP170199.1, read as the reverse complement.
TAAGAAAGTACCATATTAAAAAAACTCCCAATAAGAATGGGAGTATGATTTTTAAAAATTTAAGAATTTTAGGATTCACCCTTTTACTTTAGTAAATTATTTTCTTCGTTTGGAAATAATAGTGCTGGTTTAAACTTTTTAGCAGCTTCGATATCCATCATTGCATAGGTAATCAGGATCAATACATCTCCTTTAGCTACCTTTCTGGCGGCGGCTCCGTTTAGTGTAATCTCTCCGCTATTCCTAGGTCCGGGAATCGCATAAGTTTCAAGACGTTCACCGTTATTGTTGTTAACGATCTGGACTTTTTCTCCTTCAATAATATTAGCAGCATCCATTAGATCTTCGTCTATGGTAATACTTCCTATATAATTAAGGTCGGCGCCAGTTACTTTAACGCGATGAATTTTTGATTTTACAACGTGTACAAACATGTTACAAATTTAGTTATTTTTAATTTAGGGCAATGTTATCTATAAGTCTAACTTCTCCTGCAAAAACGGCAATAAAAGCTCGATACTTTGTGTTCTTTCTTTTTCTCTTAATCGACTTCAGATCTGAGATCTTAGCAATCTCAAAATATTCTAAAGCTAAGGTGTCATTATTTTTAAATTGTTCTGAAACCCAATTCGTTAAATCTATAACACTTTTTGTGCCAAAATCCTTTTTAACCTGCTGAAGCGTTTTGTAAATCAGAGGAGATTCCTGAAGTTGTTTATTATTGAGTCTCTTGTTGCGTGAGCTTAATGCTAATCCGGTTTCTTCTCTATAAATAGGACAACCGATAATTTCTACTGACATATTTTCAATTTCTACAAGTTTTTTGACAATCTGTAGTTGTTGAAAGTCTTTTTCTCCAAAATACGCTCTATTAGGTGAAACTATTGTAAATAAATGTTTTAATACAGTACCTACACCATCAAAATGCCCTGGACGAAACTTGCCTTCCATTTCGTATTCTAATCCATTGAAGTTATAATCTGAAGAACTCATTTTTGATCCGTAGACCTCCTTTGGTTCTGGCGCAAAAACAATAATATCATCAGATAAGGTAGATAGCAGTGCCACATCGGAATCCAAAGTTCGAGGATATTTGATCAAATCGTCCGCATTATTAAATTGAGTAGGGTTTACAAAGATACTTACTACTACCTCTTGATTTTCGTCAATTGCTTTTTGTACCAAAGCTAAATGTCCTTGGTGTAAAGCTCCCATTGTAGGAACAAAACCAATGCTTTTATTTTGTTTATGTAAGTCTGCAACATTCTTTTCAATGTCCAGTCTTTTCTCGTATACCCGCATTTATCTAAAAGTTAAAGGCGTGCAAAAATAAGATATTACTGGCAGACTACATAAATTTTCGTAATTTTGCAAAAATTTATTCCCAAGGAGACGAGAAAAGTAGACTATATGAAAGACAAGAGGATATTGTACGTATCATCAGAAGTAATACCTTACCTACCAGAGACAGAGATTTCATCGATGTCTTTTGAAGCACCTAGAATGGTAAACAGTAAAGGCGGGCAAATTAGAATTTTTATGCCAAGATATGGGAACATTAATGAACGTAGACATCAATTGCACGAAGTGATTCGTCTTTCAGGAATGAACCTAGTTATCAATGATCTTGATATGCCACTGATTATTAAAGTTGCTTCTATTCCTAAGGAGAGAATGCAGGTGTATTTTATTGATAACGAAGATTATTTTAAGCGTAAAGCTACTTTGACAGATGAAGAGGGGAATTTATTTCCGGATAATGATGAAAGAGCAATCTTTTTTGCAAAAGGAGTTATCGAAACAGTTAAGAAATTAAATTGGTCACCAGATGTGATTCACGTGCACGGATGGCTGGCTTCTATGTTACCATTATATCTTAGAAACTATTATGCGAATGAACCATTATTTACGAATAGCAAAATTGTGACATCCGTATATGATCACGGGTATGAAGGAACATTGGATAAAAATATGCTGGAGAAGGTGAAATTTGACGGGATTAAAGAGGAAAAAATTGCAGATCTGGCAAAACCAACTTATAATAATGTGATGAAAGTTGCAATCGATAATTCTGATGCAATAATTATAGGATCAGAAGAGATTCCAGAAGAGCTTTCGAAACATTTAAAAACAATCGACCAACCTGTACTAGAATATAAAAAACCAGATGAATTTGCAGATGCCTACGAAGCCTTCTATCAGACAGAGGTATTGGTGTAGCAAAAGAAACTATTATGAATTTGACAAATGTTTTGACCAAAATGGCGGCTATAGTAGTTGCTGTTTTTACTGTGGTATCTTGTGATGATGATTTTAATTCTGTAGGAAGTGAAGTAATTGGAGATGTAAACTTTGAGGATAATGAATATAGCGCTGTTCCTATAGCATATAGCAAGAAATTTTCAAGAGTACAGACCAGTGGTTTGCCTAATAATTTAATAGGAGTTTATAATGATCCGGTCTATGGTCAGTCTACGTATAATGTTTTAGCTCAAGTGCTGCCTGCTCGATTTAATCCTACCTTTGGTAATAACGCAGTTCTGGATAGTGTAGTAATAAGTTTACCGTATTTTAGTGAACTGACAGAGACAAACATCGATGAAGATGGGGTTGTTACTAATACTTTTCAGTTAGATTCAATCTATGGTTCTGGAGACATTAATTTATCAATCTATCAATCCAATTATTTCTTAAGAGATTTTGATGTAGATCAGGGAGCAGAAGAGCGACAAATATACTATTCTAACGATATTGCAGATAATTTTGGAGGTTCTATTGAAGGAACTTCAATAGCAACTTTGAACGGTTTTAAGCCTTCTAACGAAGAGATTATATTAACCACACCCGATGGAACTGATGCAGATGATGAAAGAGATTCTCAATCTGTAAATCCAAGGTTGAGAATAGCTTTTCTTTCTACTCTAGCAGCTACAGCTGCACAAGGAAATACAGATCCGCCGACACCAAGAGAGGCTAATCAGCCAATTATTGATTATTTTACCTCTCTGTTTTTAGAAAAAGAAGGAAGTGTAGAATTGAGCAATGCTAATAATTTTCATAATTATTTCAGAGGAATTTATTTCAAAGCAACACCAAATACAGGAGACGGATCTTTGGTGTTTTTTGATATAACAAGTGCTAATATTACGTTGCATTATTCTTTTGATACTGATGAAATAGATACTGAAGATGTAGATGATGATGGAGAGACAGACGATTTCATCCGAGGTACCGGTGATCTTGCACTAAATTTTTCAAATAATATTGTCAACGGGATTGACTTTGATTTTTCGAACGCAACGTTGAATAATGGTAGTAATATTTCTGATATTTTAGATAATCAGGATGAAATCAATGGTGAAGATAATTTGTTTCTGAAAGGAGGAGAAGGATCTTATGCGGTTATTGATTTATTTAATGAATACGTTCAAGTCGATGATAATGGTGATTTCATATTAGATGAAAATGAAAATCCGATCATTATCGAAAATCCGACCGAAGAAGAAAAGATCAAGACAGAATTGGATTTTCTTAAAAGTAGAGATTGGTTGATTAATGAGGCTAGTATGAAAATATATATAAATCAAAGCGAAATGATTTCTGGAGATACAGAACCAGAAAGGATATATGTTTTTAATTTGGATACTGGAGGAGTTTTAATAGACTATCAAGCTGATATAACGGCTAACGCAGCCAATCCCTTTATTTCTGTTACAGAACATTTAGGCCCCATAACCAGAGATAGCGACGAAAGAGGAGAGTTTTATAAGATTAAATTGACAAGACATCTCATTGACGTGTTAAATGAAGATACAGACAATGTAAAATTAGGAGTATCTGTTTCTCAAAACGTCAATATTACCGATATTGCTCAAGGATTTACCCCCACAAATACCGAAGATGAAATTATCCCCTTTTCATCTATTATATCCCATGAAGGAACTATTCTTTATGGAAATGGAGCCAACGTTCCAGAAGGAAAGCGTTTAAAAATGGATATTTTTTATACAGAATCAAAAAGTAATTAACTGACAAACAATCAAACCATGTGTGGAATAGTAGGGTATATAGGTCATAGGGAGGCTTATCCAATTGTATTAAAAGGACTAAAACGACTGGAGTATCGAGGATATGATTCAGCGGGAATTGCATTATACGACGGTCAGGATATTAAGCTATCAAAAACCAAGGGTAAAGTAGCAGATCTTGAAGAAAGATTGGTAAAAGAAATCTCAACAGCTGGAAATGTGGGCATCGGGCATACCCGATGGGCTACGCACGGAGTACCGAATGATGTGAATTCCCATCCGCATTATTCTAATTCCGGGAATTTGGTCATTATCCACAACGGAATTATTGAGAATTATGAATCACTTAGAAAAGAATTAACAAATCGAGGATATACATTTACATCAGAGACGGATACCGAAGTTTTGGTAAATCTAATTGAGGACGTAAAGACTAAAGAAAATGTAAAACTTGGGAAAGCCGTTCAAATAGCACTAAATCAAACCGTAGGAGCTTACGCTATAGCTGTTTTTGATAAGCAGAAACCAGATGAAATTGTTGTAGCAAGATTAGGAAGCCCATTAGCAATAGGTGTTGGAGAAGATGAGTTTTTTATTGCTTCAGACGCCTCACCTTTTATTGAGTTTACTAATAATGCCATATATCTGGAAGATGGTGAAATGGCGATTGTTCGTAGGAAAAAGGAAATCAAAGTAAGAAAAATAAAGGACGATAGTTTAGTTGATCCCTACCTTCAAGAATTACAGATTAATCTGGAGCAAATTGAAAAAGGTGGATATGACCATTTCATGCTTAAGGAGATCTATGAACAGCCCAGTGCTATAAGCGATACCTATAGAGGTAGAATGAGAGTAGCCGAAGGAATTATTAAAATGGCAGGTATTGATGATAACCTGGCAAAATTATTAAATGCCAAACGTATTATAATAATTGCCTGTGGCACATCTTGGCACGCAGGACTTGTTGCAGAATATATTTTTGAAGAGTTGGTAAGGATTCCCGTAGAAGTAGAGTATGCCTCAGAATTTAGATATAGAAACCCGGTAATTCATCAAGATGATGTAGTTATTGCTATTTCTCAAAGTGGCGAAACAGCAGATACCATGGCTGCAATTAAATTAGCTAAGGAGCGAGGAGCATTTGTTTTTGGAGTGTGCAATGTTGTTGGGTCTTCAATCTCAAGAGAAACTCATGCAGGTGCATACACGCACGCGGGACCAGAAATAGGAGTAGCTTCTACAAAGGCATTTACCACTCAAATTACGGTACTTTCTTTAATAGCCTTAAAATTGGCTGAAAGAAAAGGTACAATTCCCAATAGTGATTTTCATTATTACCTACAGGAACTAGAACGCATTCCAGAGAAAGTGAAAGTAGCTTTAGAATCTAACGAACAGGTAAAACTAATCGCTGAAACTTATAAAGATGCTAAGAACTTTTTATATCTGGGAAGAGGTTATAATTTTCCTGTAGCTTTAGAAGGGGCGTTAAAACTAAAAGAAATTTCTTATATCCATGCAGAAGGATATCCTGCAGCAGAGATGAAGCACGGTCCGATAGCTTTAATTGATGAGCAAATGCCTGTAGTAGTTATTGCTACCAAAAAAGGACACTATGATAAAGTGGTAAGTAACATTCAGGAAATTAAATCTAGAAAAGGTAAAATAATTGGAATTGTTACTGCAGGCGATGAAACTGTTAAATCACTTGCCGATCACGTAATTGAGATACCTGAAACCATCGAATTTCTAACACCGTTATTGACTACGATCCCTTTACAATTATTGTCTTACCATATTGCGGTAATGTTGGAGAAAAATGTGGATCAGCCGCGTAATCTTGCAAAATCGGTTACTGTAGAGTAAATAATAATTTATCATTAAAAATATGTTTAAAATGCAAAAAATGTGCGATTTGTCGCACATTTTTTGCATTTAGTCGATAAAAACAAGTAAAAAGTTGTTGTTTATAAAGTTTTTTTGCTAGTTTCGCGCCCTGAAAGTGGGAAAAACCATTTTTGGAATAAATTTAAGTTACCCCAAGAAAACTTAAAACTTTAAAAATTACCTATTTATGAAAAATATTACTTTTATAGTAGCACTTTTGTTATGTGTTATTAGTAATGCTCAAACGACAATTAATGGTGTGGTGATTGATGATTTTAATCAACCAATCCCTGGTGCCAATATCTCTTTGAAAGGCGAAGCAATAGGAACAGTTACTGATTTTGATGGTCTCTTTTCTCTAACGGTTTCCAAAAAACCTCCTTTTACAATTACTGCAAGCAGTATCGGATACGAATCAGGTTCTTTTGAGGTAACCTCAGAAGATCAAGAAGTAGTGATTGTATTGACCGAAGGGAATGTGTTAGATTTGATTGTAATATCTGCATCACGAGCTCCAGAACGTTTATTTGAATCACCGGTTAGTATCGAAAGATTTGGGATTAAAGAAATAAAAAATACACCTTCTGTAGATTTTTATGACGGATTAGAAAACCTTAAAGCGGTGGATGTTAATACAAACAGTTTAACTTTTAAATCTATCAATACCAGAGGGTTTGCGACTTTTACGAATACTCGTTTTGTCCAGTTGATCGATGGAATGGATAATACTTCGCCATCCTTAAACTTTGCTTTGGGTAACCTTATCGGTATGAATGAGCTAGATGTAGAGAATGTCGAATTACTTCCGGGTGCATCATCTGCATTATATGGGGCGAACGCATTTAATGGTATATTATTTATGACTAGTAAGAACCCGTTTGATAAACAAGGGCTTAGCGCTTATGCTAAAACAGGGATTACTTCTCAGGAGGCCGCTGGAAATAATGGATATTATGATGTTGGCGCAAGAGCTGCTTACAAGTTTACAGATTGGTTTGCGGCAAAAGTGAACTTTTCTTATTTGACAGGAACTGATTGGTTTGCAACTAGTATTGATAATGTTGAAAATCCTGGTTTAAGTAGAGAGCAAGATGCTGCTTATAATGGACTGAACGTATATGGGGACGAGGTACGAGCGTTTTTGCCAGGAGGAGCTGGTTTTGTAACTAGAACAGGATATAACGAAACAGACCTTACTGACTATAACACAGAGAGCATTAAATTTGATGGAGCTTTACATTTTAAACCATTTAACAACGATTTTGAGATTATTTATGCTGGAAAATTGGGTAAAGGACAAACCATTTTTCAGGATTCAAACAGGTTCTCTTTAAATGATTTCTTCTTCCAACAACATAAACTGGAAGTAAAAAATAATAATTTCTTCGTAAGAGGGTATATTTCTGCAGAAGACGCTGGAGATACATACGATCTTCGTTTTACAGGAATTAACATTAACAGAAGATGGAAAAGTGATCAGGATTGGTTTAATGAATATGCATTTGCTTTTGCCAATGCTACTGGAACTGATCAGCAAAGGCATCAAGCAGCTAGAGTAGTTGCAGACACAGGTAGATTGGAACCAGGAACAACCGGATTTCAAAATGCGTTTAACGAGGTAACTAATAATCCGGATTTCCAAACAGGATCTAGATTTATTTCAAAAACAGAATTAAGGCATGCGGATGCTAATTATAACTTTGGGCACCTGCTCAATGATTTAGCAGATGTACAGGTTGGTGGATCGTTTAGAGAATATTCATTAAATTCCGAAGGAACGTTTTATACTGATTTTGATGGTGCTATCAACTATTCTGAGTTTGGTATTTATTCACAGGTACAAAAAAAGCTATTAGATGATCGATTAAAACTAACCGGATCCGTTCGTTACGATAAATCTCAATTGTTTGATGGTAATTTCTCACCAAGATTTTCTGTAGGATATACTTTAGGAAAAAATAGAAATCGTAATCTGCGTGCTTCTATACAAACAGGTTTTAGAAACCCAACGACTCAAAATTTATATTTAGGTCTTGATATTGGTGAAGGAGCTATTGTAGGTTCTGCACCAGATAACTTAGATCGTTATTCAAGAGTGGTGAATGGGTCTACTGTTACTGCTACTGTTACAGGTCGGGCTGCTTATGAAAATTCATATACTGCAGAATCAGTAGAGGCTTTTGTTAGATCAGGAGGCGCGGATCCATTGGTGGTTGCAAATCCAGATATCGTGCAACCGGAGAAAGTAACTGCAATTGAGATTGGATATCGAGCAGATTTTGGTAAGCTGTTGTTAGATCTTAGTGGTTATTATAATATGTATCAGGATTTTATATCGACAATTGATGTGGCAAGTCCGCTAGAAGGTACAGCAGGAACTCCAGAAGGACAGGCATCAATAGCTGCTGGTAATTTTGCAGGTTTTCAGGCGACTACAAACTCCGAGGCAGATATCAATTCTTATGGAGCTGTTTTAGGTATCAGTGCAAAAGTATTTGGCGATTTTGACATTAATGCAAGTTATACATACACAAAGCAGGATTTTGACCAAAGTGAAGATCCTGGATTTAGAACAAACTTTAATACTCCAGAACACAAAGCCAAAGCTAGTTTCGGACACGATAATTTATTTAAGAATTTTGGATTCAACACTGCAGTGAGATGGAGTGGAGAGTATGTATGGGAATCTGCTTTTGCGGTTGGTGAAGTTCCTTCTTTTACTGTTTTTGACGCTCAGTTGAATTATAGAATTCCTGCTCTAAAAACCACCCTCAAAATTGGTGGTTCTAACATTGGAGGCAGTGAATATTTCACAGCAGTAGGAACAGCTCCTATTGGTTCACTATATTACTTTGGATTAACTATAAATAATTTCTAAATAAAGAAATGCATCATAAGCTTTTAGAAGAGCTTTGGTTTTTAGATTTTATCCCCGTTTAGTTTTCTAAACGGGGATTTTTTTGTAGGAAACAACTAGAGTGATTGTTAAATTTGTAGGATTTTTATGGGATAACCATACCTTTTTTGTGTTTAAAGTTGTTTTTTATCGTGTTTTTTGTACTTTAGACGATGTAATTAAATCTAAGCTTGTTCTGTAAGAACGTTTAGTAATTTATTTTAGTGTCCCAAACACTTGAACTTAAACCTAAAAATATATGAAAAAAACATTACTATCACTATGCACCTTACTCTGGTGTTTTTGTGCTCTGGCTCAGACAACAATCTCAGGAAGAGTAACAGATGAAGCAGGAGAACCCATACCTTTAGCCAATGTAAAACTAAGAGGAGAAAGAGTTGGAGCGGTTGCTGATTTTGACGGAGAATTTGTCTTGACAACGTCAGAAACACTCCCTGTTACACTTATTATTAGCAGTATTGGATATAAAACGATTTCATTAGACGTTACTTCTAATACCGAAGAGATCTCCGTTGTTTTAAAAGAAGGTACTGAACTAGATGTGGTTGTAATTTCTGCCTCTAGAGCGCCTGAGAGAATTTTTGAATCGCCGGTTAGAGTAGAATTTTATGGATCCAGAGAGATAAAAAACACTCCATCGATTGATTTTTATAGCGGATTAGAAAACCTCAAAGGTGTAGACGTAAATACCAATAGTTTGACATATAAATCTGTAAACACTAGAGGGTATGGATCATTTTCTAATACGCGATTTGTTCAGTTGGTAGATGGAATGGACAATAGTTCACCATCCTTAAATTTCTCCTTAGGGAATTTAGTAGGAGTATCAGAGCTTGATGTTAACAGTGTAGAATTGTTACCTGGAGCTTCATCTGCACTATATGGGGCAAATGCATTCAACGGTATTTTATTTATTAATAGTAAAAATCCATTTGACAATCAAGGAATAAGTTCTTATGTCAGAGGAGGGATCACATCACAAGAAGCAGCAGGAGATAACTCATTCTATGATATTGGGATTCGAATGGCAAAGGCCTTTTCCGAAAAATTTGCAGCAAAGGTTAATTTTTCATTCTTCAAAGGAACGGACTGGTTTGCTGTTAATAATACAAATATAAATGACCCTTCACTTGATCGATTATCAGATCCTAATTATGATGGTGTAAATGTTTATGGAGATGAAATAAATTTAAATATTCCAGGTATCGGTTTTGTGAGTAGAACTGGATATGAGGAAAGGGATTTGGTAGATTATAATGCAGAAAGTCTAAAATTCAGTGGCGCTTTGCATTACAGACCATTTGCAGATGATTTTGAAATTATTTATAACGGTAGAATTGGAAGAGGAACTACAATTTTTCAAAATGCAAATAGGTTTTATTCTCCAGACTTTTTTCTACAACAGCATAAATTAGAAGTTAAAAACAATAACTTTTTTGTAAGGGGTTATTTAACCGCTGGAAACGCAGGAGACACCTATGATACTAGAATAGCAGCATTTAATATTAATAATAGATGGAAAGATAATTTCACTTGGTTCAGTGAATATGCAGGTACATATTTTGCTGCGGTGAATGGAGGGTTTACTCCTGATCAGGCACATCAAGCTGCAAGAAATCAAGCCGATACAGGCAGATTGGAACCAGGAACTCCAGAGTTTCAGCAAGCCTTTAACTCCGTGATTTCTGATCCTGATTTTTCTACAGGTGCAAAATTTCAGGATGAAACTCAGCTTAGACACTTAGACGCAAACTATAATCTTAGCAATTTAACCGGGAATTTTGCAGATATACAATTAGGAGGATCTTTTAGAGAGTATCGATTAAGGTCATTTGGTACAGTATTCACAGATGCAGATGGGCCAATCACTTATTCCGAGTTAGGCGCTTATGCACAATTACAAAAGAAAATTTTTGACGAAAGGCTAAAAATAACAGGATCTGTTCGATATGATAAGTCGCAGTTATTTGACGGTAATTTTTCTCCCAGATTAGCATTAGGATATACAGTGGGCAGCAATAGAAATCATAATATAAGAGCTTCATTCCAAAGTGGTTTTAGAAACCCAACTACACAAAACCTTCATATGGGATTAGATGTGGTAAGAGCAATTACAATTGGTTCTGCTGAAGAAAATTTGGATAGAGAACAAAGAGATTTTGAATTAAGCCCTAATGGTTCCCTTATCACTGGAGATAATTCTGTAACGATTACAGGAAGAGATGCAATTGAAAATTCTTATACATTAGCTTCTGCGTTTGCTTTTTCTCAGACTTCTGATCCATCACAATTAGTTCAATCAGATGTAGAACTGGTAAAGCCTGAAAAAGTTACTAGTCTGGAAATAGGATATAGAGGAGATTACAACAAAATATCATTAGAGGTAAGTGGTTATTATAATATGTATAAAGATTTTATTACTAGTAATAATGTTTTAGTTCCTTTTTATGGAGAAGTTGGTTCTGTAGAGTCTTTTCAAGCTATCGCAAATGGTGACTTTAAGATATATAACATTGCAACAAATTCTAGTGTAGATGTGAATTCTTATGGAGCTGTTATTGGACTGGACGGTAAAGTATTTGGTAATTATAATTTTGGACTTAATTATACCTTTGCTAAAGAGGATGCAGGCGATACTGATGAAAATGAATTCATATCAGAATTTAATACACCAGAGCATAAAGTGAAATTTAGTTTTGGAAATCGTAATCTTTTTCAAAATTTTGGTTTTAATACTAGTGTTAGGTGGAGTGATAGTTTTGTTTGGAATGATGCTTTTGGTTCTTCTGAGATTCCTTCGTTTACAGTGGTCGATGCTCAGATAAATTATAGAATACCTAAGCTTAAATCAGTGCTTAAAGTAGGAGCAACAAATATTGGAGGCGATGAATATTATAATGCTTTGGGTACTGGTTTTATAGGATCTCAATATTATATTAGTTTGTCTATAAACAATTTGTAACCTAAATAAATTAGAAAAATAAAAAATGATAGAAAACCTGTTTGAAATTTTTCAAACAGGTTTTTAGTTTCTTGATGTTTCGGTTCAATCAATCTTTTATAATAATCTGATTTTATCACACATTACTAATTATCATTATAATTAAATAATTTATCAGTAGAGAGCAAGTATGTTTAACAAAAACACATCATTTTAACTTTTTTTTAGAGAATTAACAAAAAAGCGTATATTGTTCTTCATAACATAAAAAACTAATTTAGGATATGAGGACAATTACTTTAGTATTGATGCTCCTTCTGGGCGTTGTTACTACTGCGCAAACAACAATTAGCGGGAAAGTGGTTGATGACAACAATCAACCAATACCTGGAGCAAACATTGCGCTACAAGGGGCTTCGGTAGGAACAGTTACCGATTTTGATGGATTATTTACTTTATCTTTGGAGGAAACACCTCCATTTACTATTATCGTGAGTAGTGTAGGCTTTGAGTCTGCTTCGGTGAATATTACATCTAGCACCAGCGATTTAACTATTACTTTAAAAGAAGGAACAGAGCTGGATGAGGTTGTGATCTCTGCTTCTAGAACCCCGGAACGAGTATTTGAATCTCCTGTAAGTGTGGAACGATTTGGGGTTAAAGAAATAAAAACTACACCTGCTGCAGATTTTTATGATGGTCTGGAAAGTTTAAAAGGGGTAGACATTAATGCCAATAGTTTAACCTTTAAATCGGTTAACACCAGAGGATTTGCTACGTTTGCTAATACAAGGTTTGTTCAGCTTGTGGATGGAATGGATAATGCTGCTCCTGCCTTGAATTTTGTTCTAGGTAATTTACTTGGTATGACAGAATTAGATGTAAATAGTATCGAGTTACTTCCTGGGGCATCTTCTGCCTTATATGGAGCAAATGCTTTTAACGGAATATTATTTATGACCAGTAAAAATCCTTTCGATCATCAAGGGATAAGTGCTTATGTTAAGGGTGGTATTACTTCTCAAGATGCTGCGGGGGATAATGAATACTATGATTATGGAATCAGAATTGCTCATGCGTTCTCAGATAAGTTTGCGGGAAAGGTCAATTTCTCATATTTAAGAGGGACAGATTGGTTTGCGACCAATGAAATAAGTGTTTCCGATGACATAATAACGGGTACAAGATTAGATCCTAATTATGATGGACTCAATGTTTATGGAGATGAGGTGAGCACTAATATTAGAGGAGTAGGTGTATCGTTAGTTAATTTAGGAATATTACCAGCAGGAGCGGAGAATTTATTGCCTAATGAGGAGGTGAGTAGAACTGGATATCTAGAAAGTGACCTAAACAATTATGATGCAGAAAGTATTAAATTTGATGCAGCGCTTCATTATCGACCGTTTGCAGATGATTTAGAAATTATATACTTGGGAAAAATCGGTAAAGGAACTACTATTTATCAGGGAGCAAACCGATACTCAATCCGTAATTTCTTCTTACAACAACATAAGCTAGAAATTAAAAGTAACAATTTTTTTATTAGAGGTTATCTAACTGATGAAGATGCAGGAGATTCTTATGATTCTAGATTTACAGGAATAAATATAAACAGGTTATGGAAGGATGATAGAACCTGGTTTGGAGAATATGCCGGAGCTTTTGTGCAGGCAACATTGGCGGGTCAATTGCCAGAACAAGCTCACTTGATTGCAAGACAGACAGCAGATACTGGTAGATTGATTCCAGGGACTCCGGGATTTGCCAATGCATTTCAACAAGTAACAAATGATCCGGATTTAGCTACAGGATCTAGATTCCAAGACGCTACTCAACTTAGACATGCTGACGTAAATTATAATTTTAGTCATATAACTAGTGATTTTGCTGATATACAAATAGGAGGATCTTTTAGAGAATATAAATTAAACTCCTCAGGAACTATTTTTACGGATTTTGATGGTCCAATTCGCTATTCGGAATATGGAGTATATACTCAGTTACAAAAGAAGTTAATTGACGATAGACTAAAATTAACAGGTTCTGTTCGTTATGATAAATCTGAATTATTTGATGGAAATTTTTCTCCAAGACTATCTTTAGGATATACGGTTGGTACTAATAGAAATCACAATGTTCGTTTATCTGCACAAACTGGTTTTAGAAACCCTACTACACAGGATTTATTTATCGGATTAAATGTTGGACGAGCTATTCTTGTGGGTTCTGCTGAGGCAAATTTAGATAGAGATGTAAGAATATTTGATGACGTAAGTGGTGGAGGTCAAGTTATTCTTGGTTCCGATTCAGTTACAATTGTTGGAAGAGATGCTTATGAAAATTCTTTTTCTGCAACATCCGTTGCAAATGGTAATCCTACGGTTTCAAATGTTGCTCCAGTTCAACCGGAAAAGGTAACAGCTTTTGAATTGGGATATCGTGGTAAAATTGATAAAATTGTCGTTGATGTGAGTGGTTACTATAACTTATATAATGATTTTATTTCTGAAGAAACAGTTCTTGTACCTTACTATGGTCAAGTAAGTGAAGTTCCTAATGGTGATTTAACTGCTTTAGCAGCACTTTCTAATGGTGATTTCAAACCTTATCAAGCATATACAAATTCTGATGTAGATATCAAATCATTTGGAGCAACTGTAGGAGCTACAACAAAGGTATTAGGTAATTTTGACTTAGAGGTTAATTATACCTTTTCTAAGCAAGATTTTGATAAGAACGAAGATCCGGATTTTAGAACCAGTTTCAACACTCCAGAGCATAAAGTAAAAGCTTCTTTTGGACATACTAATCTGTTTAAAAACTTCGGATTTAATACAAGCTGGAGATGGAGCGATGCTTATTTCTGGGAAGCTTCATTTGGAGATGGAAACGTGCCTTCATTTAATGTTGTTAACGCCCAAATTAACTATACGATTCCTAAATTGAAAGCTAATTTAAAAGCTGGAGCTACGAATATCTTAGGTGATGAGTACTTTACCGCATTCGGAACAGGATTTATAGGGTCCCAATATTATATAGGAATATCTATAAACAACTTATAATCAATACAAAATACTTTAAGAAATATAAATATGAATATTCAATATAAATGGCTATTAATCTTATTGGTTTTTGGATTTATAGCTTGTGAATCAGATGATGATTCTACAACAGAAGAAGAAGTGGTTATCACTTCTGGAACTGCCGATTTTTCAAACTATGTGGCTTTAGGAAATTCCTTAACTGCTGGATTTACAGATGGGGCGCTTTTCATTGCTGGACAAGAAAATTCTATGCCTAATATTCTATCACAACAGTTTGCTTTGGCTGCTGGTGGTTCATTTTCTCAACCTCTAATGGGTGATAATATAGGGGGAGCCCTCTTAGGAGGGAACCAAATACTTTCTCCGAGACTTTTCTTTAATGGGGCTGGTCCGGCAGTTCTACCGGCAACTCCAACCACAGAAATTTCTTCAGGATTATCTGGCGCCTTCAACAATATGGGAGTTCCTGGTGCAAAAAGTTTTCATTTACTAGCTAATGGATATGGAAATATTGCAGGATTATCTGTAAACCCACCTCAAGCAAACCCATATTTTGTAAGAATGGCAAGTAGTCCTAATGCTTCAGTTTTAGAAGATGCTATGGCGCAAACCCCTACATTTTTCTCTCTTTGGATAGGCAATAATGATGTGTTGGGATATGCTTTATCAGGTGGTGATGGTACCGATCCTATTACAGATACTGGTTTATTCACACAAGCATACAATGGGTTGGTAGCTACACTAACCTCTGGAGGGGCAAAAGGAGTAGCATTTAACATACCTGATGTTACATCCATTCCTCATTTTACCACTGTGCCACACAATCCAGTTCCACTAGATGCGGGGACTGCGGCCTTTTTAAATAGTGCTAGTGCCTATGGTGCATATAACGGCGGTCTAGATGCAACATTGGCATTTTTAACTGCTAATCAAGCGACTTTAGGAGCTCTTTTCCCGGCTACACCAGACATGACTTCGCTAGAATTGGCAACTGCTGAAATAGCTAGAAGGAAAATAACGTTTAGTGAAGGAGAAGGAAATGCAGTGGTAATTTTAGACGAAGACTTAACAGATCTAACAGTCATAAATGCAGCTCTCGTAAACATTAGACAGGCCACAGCAGATGACTTATTAGTATTGCCTTCTGCAAGTTTTATTGGTACAGAGGCTGTTCCTGGAAACCCACAAACAGTAAACGGCGTAGCTATTCCTTTAGCTGATAAATGGGTATTAACTCCTGAAGAGCAGCAAGAAATTGCAACTGCAACAGAGGCATTTAATAATGTTATATCTTCTGCTGTACAACAGGCGGGTCTTGCATTTGTTGATGCAAATGCACTTTTGGATCAAATATCAGATACAGGTATCCAGTTTGATGAGTTTTTGCTAAAGGATGACTTGGTATTTGGTGGAGCATTTTCTTTAGATGGGGTACATCCAACAGCAAGAGGTTATGCATTTTTAGCAAACCAGGCCATTTTAGAAATTAATGCAACATATGGTTCAAATTTACCAGCTGTTAACGCAGCACCATATCCAACCTTTTACGGAGCAACATTACAATAACTAGAAAGAATAAAATATGTGCCCACTTGGTTTGAAAGCTAAGTGGGTTTTTTATGCAACAGGTTTAAGAGTTCCTGTTATATATTTTCTTTCAATGAGCTGAAAATAAATAGAAGCTATAAAAGATACTATCAAATATCCGATTACAAAATAGGTAAGTCCGGATAAAACATGGTTGATTCCAAACCAGCCTTCGCTCTGAATTATAAAATAAATTCCTAACCCAAGTTTGATAATTTCTGAGTAAATCGAAATGATATGTCGATCCATTAAAGAAGTATACGCAAATATAGAAATCATCAAAAAAATAGAATAATTAATAATTTGAATAAAAGGAAGTTTGCCAACACTTACCAGTAAGTAATACATCAGCGCGATGGTAATAACTAGTTGTGTCCACGACCATATTTTTAATAGCAACGAACTTTCAGTTCTATATTTTTCGCGGTTGTAGGGATCTAATGTAATTGCAACTGGATATTTCGTCTTTACGTCTTCTGGTCTCCATCCTGTTGGCATAAACCATATTCTGATTTTATCCCAAAAGTTTTTTGTTCTTACCGAATCTTTTAAAATGCCCCAGACGTGCATAAAGTTAATAAAGAAGGGATTCCATGTTTGCACGGGTTTTTTTACACCATAAACCGGAGGTCGATCCGGTAGTTCTTCTTGAAAAGTTCCAAATAATTTATCCCAAAAAATAAATATTTCGGAATAGTTTTTATCGAGGTATTCATCGTTGATTGCGTGATGAACTCTATGGTGTGATGGCGTTACAATAACATATTCAAGAACTCCCATTTTATCAATTAGCCTTGTATGATACCAGAATTGAGCAAAAAAGTGGATTGGTGCAACAAATGCAACAATTTCTGCGGGAATTCCCAGTAATGCTAAAGGAATGTAAAGAAAGAAATAAATGGATACAATTGCAGAAACGTTTTGTCGTAATGCACAAGCAAGATTAAATTCTTCGCTGCTATGGTGTATAATGTGTCTGTTCCAAAATACATTAACAGTATGATTAAATCGATGAGACCAATAACCAGCAAAGTCTAATCCTATGAAGGTTAGTAAATAAATTAATAAAGTAGAGTTAACCTCTATAAGAGCAATGTGATCAACCATCCATTCATAACTTAAGATGATTATGGTTAATCCCATTAAGCTTTTTAATGTATTGGTAATTCCAGAGCTAATACTTGAGATTGTGTCCATCGCCTGGTTAACCGGTATTTTTTTCCATACGCTTATCAAATACTCTAAAAGAATAAGCAAAATAAATCCCGGAATAGCATAGCTTAAAGCGACAGCATATGTTTCCATAGGTGCTTTTTTAAATAAAAATAGTAATGGTTTTGTAGGGAAAGTACGATTTAATGATTTTAAAATCAAATAAAAGCACACTAAAATCAATACTTTTTGCTTGGTGATTGCACCTCAGATTTACGCATTTAAAAAACAAAATAAAAGACAGTATTTTTTTCATTTTAAAAGCCTATATTTGCAGCCTGAAAAAAGGTCGTATTCGGTATAGCTGAAAAAGGGGTCTTTTTAAATAGTTAAATACTAAACATTAAATAGTTATATAATGTCTCAAGTTACGGGTAAAGTATCACAAATTGTAGGTCCGGTTATAGATGTAGCATTTGCTGCCGGTACTGAATTACCAAAAATTTACGATTCGTTAGAAATTAATAAAGCAGACGGTACCAAGTTGGTGTTAGAGATTCAATCTCACATTGGTGAAGATACTGTTCGTACCATCGCGATGGATTCCAGTGATGGGTTAAGCAGAGGAATGGAAGCTGTTTCTACAGGTTCAGCGATTCAGATGCCGATCGGTGGAGACGTATATGGACGTCTATTTAATGTAATTGGTGACGCAATTGATGGTCTTGGAAACCTTCCTAAATCAGGAGATAACGGTCTTCCTATTCACCGTCAGGCACCTAAATTTGAGGATTTATCAACTTCTACAGAAGTTTTATTTACTGGTATTAAAGTAATTGATCTTATTGAGCCATATGCAAAAGGAGGTAAAATTGGATTATTTGGTGGTGCTGGTGTAGGTAAAACAGTATTGATTCAGGAGTTGATCAACAATATTGCAAAAGGTCACGGTGGTCTTTCCGTATTCGCAGGAGTAGGAGAAAGAACTCGTGAAGGAAATGATTTACTTCGTGAGATGTTAGAGTCAGGAATTATCAAATATGGTGATGATTTTATGCATTCTATGGAAGAAGGAGGATGGG
Source organism: Aquimarina besae (assembly GCF_042434905.1). Classification (NCBI taxonomy): domain Bacteria; kingdom Pseudomonadati; phylum Bacteroidota; class Flavobacteriia; order Flavobacteriales; family Flavobacteriaceae; genus Aquimarina; species Aquimarina besae. The sequence continues at coordinate 581,679 of NZ_CP170199.1, read as the reverse complement.
ATCTTTCTAAAGTTGATAAAGAAGTAATGAAAGAATCTAAAGCTACTTTCGTATTCGGACAGATGAATGAGCCACCAGGAGCACGTGCAAGGGTTGCACTTTCTGGTCTTACGATTGCAGAATATTTCCGTGATGGTGCTGGAGATGGACAAGGAAAAGATGTACTTTTCTTCGTTGATAACATTTTCCGTTTTACCCAGGCAGGTTCTGAGGTATCGGCACTTCTAGGTCGTATGCCATCTGCGGTAGGATATCAACCTACGTTAGCAACAGAGATGGGTGTGATGCAGGAGCGTATTACTTCTACTAAGAAAGGATCTATTACATCAGTGCAGGCGGTTTATGTACCAGCAGATGATTTAACGGATCCAGCACCGGCAACAACCTTCGCACACTTGGATGCAACAACAGTATTATCTCGTAAAATTGCTGAGCTTGGTATTTATCCAGCGGTAGATCCACTAGATTCTACATCAAGAATTCTTACAGCTGATATCTTAGGAGATGATCACTATAACTGTGCTCAGCGAGTAAAAGAGTTATTACAGCGTTATAAGGAATTACAAGATATTATTGCAATACTTGGTATGGAAGAATTATCTGAAGATGATAAACTTGCAGTAGGACGTGCACGTCGTGTGCAGCGTTTCCTATCTCAGCCATTCCATGTTGCAGAGCAATTTACTGGTATTCCAGGGGTTTTAGTAGATATCAAAGAGACTATCAAAGGATTTAATATGATTATGGACGGTGAATTAGATCACTTACCAGAAGCAGCATTTAACCTTAAAGGTACCATTGAAGAAGCTATTGAAGCCGGAGAGAAAATGTTAGCTGAAGCATAAATAGTACTGAGAAGTTAGAAACAAGTAGTGAGATTAATTTGTACCTCATTATTATCTAAATACTAACTGCTCAATACTCAATACTTATAAAAATATGTATTTAGAAATAGTAACTCCAGAAGCAATTTTATTTAGTGGTGAAGTAACTTCTGTTGCTGTGCCCGGAGTAAATGGAGAGTTCCAGATGTTAGATAATCACGCACCTATCGTTTCTTTACTTGGTAAAGGAAATGTAAAGGTGTACGGTGATATGAATTTAGAAGAAGAAGTTGCTGAAAAATTCACGAAAGAGAATGGTGTAACATTACTTCCGATAAGTTCTGGAACAATTGAAATGAAAGATAATAAGGTGATTGTTTTAGCAGATTAATTCAATTGCTTATCACAAAAAAATCCCAAATTCTAATCAAGGAATTTGGGATTTTTTTTTGAAGAAACAAATAAAAGTCCAGCTGATATAAATTGCAATTAGGAACTTTGAAGTTTCTTAGAATGTTACATAACTTTACGGATTTAACTCCTTTTGCGTAGGGTTCATTAGGTTAAAATTGAACAAAAACTTCCTTTTTATATAAAATTATGTTAAACCATTATTAATAGATAAAACGTTTTATACATTTCGGTATAGACATAGCTCAACGTAATGATTAAGAACATAATTGTCCTATTTTTTTTCAGTTTTACAACATTGATTTTTGCTCAGAAACGATCTTTGGCTCATAAGGATTATGATCTCTGGAAAAATATTACAGACACCAAGATATCTCGCACCGGAAAACTGATAGTTTCTGTTATTGAAACCAGTACAAAAAGAGGAGATGGGTATATAGAAATTTATAATACCTCAAATAATAAAAAATTTAGTTTTTTTAATGGGTTCGACTCTTCGATCACAAATGACGAAAGTTTTGTGATTTTCAAGCGAAGACCCAAATATGAAAAGGTCAGAAAAGAGAGAAAGAAAAAAATAAAGAAAGAAAAACAGTCAAAAGATGATTTATTTATCTATGATGTAAAGAATAATAGAATATTTGATTCTATTATAAGAGTAAGTTCTTATAAAATTCCTGAAGCATCGGATGGTTGGTTAGTGATCGAGAAGTTTAAGAATAAGAAAACGCAAGAAAATGATAAAGAAAAGGACACTTTAAAAACAAAAGATACCGTCAAAACTAAATTAGGAAAGGCCTTTCAACAGAAATATGCACTCGTGTATGACCTGAGAACTGGAACAAAAGACACCATTTTTCAAATCAAGAATTTTGTTTTGTCTGAAAAAGGGGATAGATTTTATTATACTAAGAAAAACCAAAAGAAGAAAGAAAAAGATGTAGGAGTCTTTGAATATGATATAGTTTCCGGATCTAAGGTTGTCATTGATACCACAAAATATTTATATGATAAGTTATCCGTAGACAAAAAGGGGCTACAGTTTTGCTATATAGCGGCAAAAGATTCTACTCACGTGGATTCATTACAATTTGAGCTATTCTATTTTAAAGATAAAAAGCTTAAGACTCTGGTAGATACCAATGATAAAAACTTAAGGGAAAGTTGGGAATTGAGTCGTGGTGACAACCCTTTTTTTTCTGAAAGCGGCAATAGACTTTATTTTTATTCCAAGCCGAAAGCGACATACGAAAGAGATACTACATTGTTAGAAGATGAGATCCCGCAGGTAGATGTATGGAATTGGAAGGACAAAATGATTCAACCTGAGCAAAATTCTAAGTACGAAGAATCAAAAGATAAAGGGTATATTTCTTATTACAATACAGAAGATGAATCTGTAGTTCATCTGCAGGATGATCAACTCGATGAACTCATTTTTGATAAAAATAAAGAACAAAAATTGATAATAGGTGCATCAGGAAATCCTTATGAGATCAAACGTTCTTGGTATTTTCCTTGGACAAGAGATTATTATGTAATAGACACATACTCAGGTCAAAAACAATTAGCACTTACCAATGTGGCGTTAGATCCTATTTTATCTCCCGATGGTAGATATGCTGTGTATTATGATATATTCCAGAAGAACTGGTTTTCTCTGGAGCTAGCGAGTTTAAAAAAAACCAATCTTACCGGAAAACTAAAAGTCGCTTTTTATGATGAAGATGATGATCATCCTATGTTACCCTATCCATATGGTTTTGGAGGATTTGATAAGGATGGTAATACCTTACTTTTTGATAAGTTTGATATTTGGAAAGTGTCTCTTTCAGGAGAAATGAGACCTATTAATATTACGGCAAGCGGAAGAAAAAAAAATATAGAATATAGAACTCAAATGCTGGATGCAGAAAATCAGAACAACGCATCCTATAATAAAGATGAATTATTGATCTCAGGTTTTGATAAGATTAGTAAGGCTTCAGGATTATATGTATTAGAAAACAATAAATTAGTAGAAAAAATCAAACCGACTAAGTTTTATATAAATCGATATCAAAAAGCAAAAGAAGGAGAGCTTTTTACATTTCGAAAGCAAAACTTTAATACTTTTGAAGATTTACATTTTACAGATAACGGATTTGAAGCATCAACGCAAATTACGGATGTGAATCCTCAAAAAGAGGATTTTAAATGGGGATCTGCAGAACTTTTTAGCTGGAAAGCTTATGATGGTAAAAAACTGGAAGGCATTATTTATAAGCCAGAAGATTTTGATCCATCAAAAAAGTATCCTTTGATTACCTATTTCTATGAAAAAAGATCTGATAGTTACAGAAACTTTTATACTCCAAGACCTAGCGCATCTATTGTTAACCCTTCTTTCCTGGTAAGTAATGGTTATATTATGTTTGTACCGGATATTGTTTATGAGGACGGGAAACCGGGTCCCAGTGCATATAACTGTATTGTCTCAGGAGTTGAGGCGCTGGAAAAACTAGGATATATAGATAGCCAAAATATGGGTATCCAAGGTCAGAGCTGGGGAGGTTATCAGGTAGCTTATCTGGTAACGGTAACTAATAAGTTTAAAGCAGCTATGGCCGGAGCTCCGGTTAGTAATATGACCTCGGCGTATGGTGGGATTCGATGGAAATCTGGACTGAGCAGAGCATTTCAATATGAGAGAACTCAAAGTAGAATCGGAAAAAATTTATGGGAAGGTTTTGATTTGTATATTGAAAACTCTCCGTTATTTGGAATTCCAAAAATAGAAACTCCGTTACTAATGATGCATAATGATAATGACGGCGCAGTTCCTTATTATCAAGGAATAGAAATGTTTATGGGTATGAGAAGATTGCAAAAACCAGCGTGGCTTTTGGTATATAATGATGAAGCTCATAATCTTAAAAAAGAAAAAAATCGACAGGATTTATCTATAAGGATGATGCAGTTCTTTGATCATTATTTAAAAGGAGAACCAGCACCAAAATGGATGACAAAAGGAGTGAATAGAGTAGATAAAGGAAAATATTTAGGTTATGATTTAGAAGAAACCCCTTCTGAAACATCAAAAATTATTCCCAGTTCCAACTAATCAAGTGCCACTCAATACCATCACTCTCATATGTTATTAAATTTTTAAAACCGATGGCTTTATGAGCTTTTAAAGAGCGCAAATTATTGGAAGCTACTTCTGTAATTAAGAGATCGTATTTTTCTTTTAATTCACTTTTCATTTTCTGGTAAAGACCCCGAAACACTCCTTGACCACGATACGCTTTATCGATACAAATTTGACCCATTACCAAATAAGTATCTTCTCTATTCAACTGTTGTGATATTTTCTGAAACATTGGTTTGAGTATTTCAATTTCACCAGCAAATTCTTTTGTCATACATAATGTATAGCCAACAACCTGATCATTGTCTTTTGCAATGATATGAGATTGTTGGTTATTCATGTTTTTCAGAACATCAAAATTGTGTCGCACAGTTACAAAACCTTCTGTTTCTTTTTCGGATACAGAAATAGATTCAGATAAATTCTTTTTCTGAAGTGCTAAAATTTCAAGTAATTCCTCGTTTCTGGAAACAGTTGTGTAGTGAGTCATTGTATCTCTTTTGATAAAAATAATATTTTGTAACTATTTTATAGTGGATGCATTTCACCGAGTTCATTGATTATATAAAATATATTCTCTTGTTTTAAAAGACCATATACTAATCCTTTTTTTATGGATTTGGGATGTTTCAGATCGATAGCAATTACTTTATTGTTATACATTTGTTGTATCGATTTAACAGGAGTATGTCCAACGACAATATGGTCACTATCATAGTAAGTGGTTATGTAATCAAGCTCTGACTGTGGTAAATCGTCAGTAAAATATCCTCTGTACCAAAGTGGACCCGCATTTGCAGAAAACACTCCTTTTGCACGATTATTTTTAGCTATTTCTTTATTTGAAGCACCATAATAGGTGCGACTTAAATCATTTATTTCCTGTAGAGAGAAATTCTCATCAGCCAAGCGTTTACTCAAACCTCCGTGCACATAAACCGTATTTCCTATTTTTTCTACTGAATTTTTTGTGCGTAACCATCTGCCTAATTCTGTGTTTTCTCCATATAACATTTTTGTCGTCATATCAAGTGATAACGCAAGATCCTTATATTTGGTTTTAACATATCGATTGTCTCCACTTAAATTCATCATTTCATGATTTCCGATAATAAAATGAACCATTCCGCCGTTTTCTTTGGCCTGTCGCTCTAAGTCATAGAGTAGCCATAGGGATTGTGTAACATTTTTACCTCGATCAAAAAAGTCACCAACCAGCACCAGATGGCCTTTTCCAAAAATCCATTCATAATGTGTGTTCATAACACCGCTACCTACGAGAAACTTTTTTAGTGCGTAGAAATTACCTTCAATATCAGAAATAGCTGCTAGTTTTTCCGGTTCTGTATAGCTGGTTTTAGGAATGTCCAGAGTCTCTTGTAATTGAACTGTAAATTGCTCTTTGTCGTTATTATCAACGGTAACCTTGATAGATTGTTTTTTGTTTGGTATGTATCGTTTCTTTATTTCAAACAGGCTATTATTCTCTTCAACGGTAATGCTTTGTATACTATCATTTTTATAGAAAACATAAGGGCCGTCAACACTTAATTTTATTTTGTATTCAAGGTTTAAAACTGCAAAAATTTCCTTCGAGTTTTGTTCTTTGGCAAAATCCAGAATCGTGTGCTCATCGTCCAGTTTTAAATGAACGTCACCACCTAATTCTATAAGTTTTCTAAGACCTTCGGCATTTTCGTACTTAATGGCATAGGTCAAAGCATTTGCTCTGCTTTTATTCTGAAGATTTACTTTGGCTCCTTTAGAAATCAAAAACGGAATTAGATCGTTTCTGGAATATTTTGCAGCATACATCAAAGGAGATTTTCTTCCTTTATTAAACTCATTGATATCAGCTCCTTGATCCAAAAGATACTCAATAAGCTTTTGATCGGCATTCACTTTTATGGCATATGCTAATAACGGATAACCATGGTAGTTTTTGTTTATCTCGTTTCCTGCAGATAAGAATTTCTGTACAGATTTGATATCGCTATTAGCAATTGCTTCTTGTATGAGAGAAGGTTTATGAGAGCAGGATATTTGTATGATAATTACTAAAATGTATAGTGCTTTTTTCATCGGTTTAATTTTTAAAATATGACAAAGGAATTATTTGTCAAGCCTTTTAATAAGCTCAACAGAATTAGGATTAGAAACTTTTAAGTAGTAATAGTATCCTAATTATCGAAATGATTGAGGATTGTCAATTATTGAATCGAAACAAGATAGTCAATTAGCTCTTGCTGTTCATACTTTTTTGCATAATCCATAGCAGTATGACCTCTTTTGTTTTTTGCGTTGACTTTTGCTCCATTTTCTATAAGTTTTTTAGCAAAATCGATCTTTCCATACTTAGTGGCATACATTAATGGAGATTTACCTGTACAATTAGTTTCAGTATTTACACCTTTATCCAATAATAATTGAAAACAACCAGTACTGTTTGTTTTGATCGCTAAAGAAAGTAAACAATAAGAGGTATCAGATCTTTGGAAACAACTGTCGATAGTATCCAGGTTGATCATTTTTTCTAATTTAACAACATTGTCATTTTTGATAGTGGTATATAATTCTTTTGTAAGTTCTTGAGAGAACATTGATGCGCTAAATAATAAACTTAGTAATAAGATAATTGATTTCATTTGATTGATTTTATAGTGATTGTTTAAAATAATTATGATTGATACTCTAAAATATCAGAGGGTTGACATTCTAAAGCTTCGCAAATTGCTTCTAACGTAGAGAATCGAATGGCTTTAGCTTTTCCTGATTTTAGGATGGAGAGGTTAGCAGTAGTGATGCCTATTTTTTCGGCCAAATCTTTACTTTTCATCTTGCGTTTAGCTAGCATTACATCAAGGTTTACGATTATTGGCATAATTTATATAGTTAATTCGTTTTCTTCTTGTAATGTAAATCCCATCTTAAATATGGTTGCAATAAACCCAGCAAATATGGCGAGGCCTATGTGTAATAATCCAGAAATAATATCCTCAAGATCAATTTTGTATTGAATTAAAAATCCAACTATGATATATAACCCCGGTAAAATAAAATTCAAAATAGTAAACCATCTCAAATACTTAATAGCTATTTCCGTAAAGAGTTTTTCACCACTAAATGTTTTGAAGATCAGCGATAGCAGAAAGAAAAAAACAGAATAAAAAATAAAGAAGCATATAATTGCCATAAAAGTAGAGGCATCATAATCTCCTTTTAAAATTGAATCGGTAAAGGGAATTTCAATTTGAAATTCGTTTTCATTAATTATAATGAAATTATTGGTAAGCAAAGAAATGACAATAAATAGCAGAAAAACTATATATCCATATGTTGCAATACGAGTACAATAAAATAATACTGATGACACCGATTTTTTTCCAAACATTTTTAGTTTCATAGTTATACAGTTAATTCATTTTCAAATTGAATTTCAACACCTCTTTTAAAAATGAATACGATTACAAATACGATTCCGGCCATAAAGAGAAATTCAGCGCTTCCCCAATCTAGTCTAAATTCAGCGCCTTTTTTTAATAGCCATTTACTATAATTATGAGCAAGGTAGGCTAATAGGCCTGTGTATAATGAAATGTAGCCAATAGAAGAAATTAATTTTGAAATTGTATTGGTAAAAGGTTTGTCAAAATTGATTTTTGAAAAAATCTTAATGACCAGATAAAATAGATAAGCTTTCATCCCAGCGATAGCAATGAGAAATGATAGAATTGAAGCATAGTAGTTTACAGAAAAGTCATAAAGACTCGATAAATCCAAACCTAAATATAGATTTTGCGTAGCTTCTTTATTGATAAAAAGACTGATAATACCAGAAAAAAGAATAGCTCCTAACTTGATACATAAACCAAGAAATATAATCCAGGACACGATTTTCATTAGATTTAAAACTTGTTTTGTTTCCATATTATTATTGTTTTACGATAACAAATATATAAAAATTATTGAAAAACAATAATTTTTTATTTAAAAAAGATATTAATTTGTTGTTTTACAACTGTGATAACTGTTTAGAAGAGCATCATAATAGTATCATTTTATTGTATTTTTACAGTATGAATGGTTTTCCAAAAAAACTTCAAAAAAAACTTGAGAATAGAAAAGAGAATAATGCATTACGGAAACTTCCGGAGCAAAATGATTTGATAGATTTTGCCACAAATGATTATATAGGTTTTTCTGGTTCCAAGGTAATTTTTGATAATGCGCATAAGACATTAGAAGAAAAAGGAATGTACCAAAACGGTGCTACGGGATCTCGTTTACTTTCGGGAAATCACGAGTTATATTCTAATACAGAAGAGATATTAGCAAATTTTCATAACGTAGAGTCGGCATTGATATTTAATTCTGGATACGATGCTAATGTTGGTTTTTTTTCATCAGTACCACAAAGAGGAGATATTATCTTTTATGATGAGCTTATTCATGCTTCTATACGAGATGGAATTACAATAAGCAAAGCCAAATCATATAAGTTTGCTCATAATGACATAGAGGATCTAAAAAAAAGGCTTCTACAAGCTCTGCCCGACAATGAAAGTCACTCTGAGCTTATCGAAGTGTATATAGTCACCGAGTCAGTGTTTTCTATGGATGGAGATATTCCTGATCTAAAAGCTTTCGCTAAATTATGTAAAGAAAATAACTATCATTTTATAGTAGATGAAGCACACGCAACAGGAGTTTTTGGCAATCAAGGTGTAGGTCTCATACAGGAATTAGAATTAGAAGACGATGTGTTTGCACGGATACACACATTCGGAAAAGCATTAGGTTGTCACGGAGCTTTAATTCTGGGATCTAACCAACTTAAAAGTTACCTGGTTAATTTTGCCAGAAGCTTTATCTATACTACGGGATTACCGCCACATTCTTTGGCTACTATAGAAGTTGCGTATAAAGAACTAGAAACAACTTTAGAAATTGAAAAGCTTCACAAGAATATTCGTTTTTTTAACCAGAAGATAGCTAGTACACACCTAAAACCTCTCTTCATCCAGAGCGATTCTGCAATTCATTGCTGTATTATTTCCAGAAATGAAAAGGTAAAAAAAATTGCGTTACAAATACAGGAGAAAGGTTTTGATGTAAAACCCATTCTTTCGCCTACAGTTCCTGAGGGTAAAGAACGATTGCGTTTCTGTTTACATTCGTATAATACAAAAGAAGAGATAGCAGAAGTTTTGGAGTTGTTAGCTACCTTTGTTCAAAATTAAAGAGAGACACAATTATTTCTGATAGGGCTATGGCAAATTCGAAAAAAATATTTATCACAGGAATCGGAACGGATGTAGGTAAAACAGTAGCTTCGGCAATTGTAGTTGAGGCGTTACAAGCTGATTATTTTAAACCCGTTCAGGCTGGAGATTTATCTTATTCTGATACGCATAAAGTAAAGGAATTAGTGAGTAATACTAATTCCAAATTTCATCCCAACAGTTATGCACTAGAAACACCAATGAGTCCTCACGCGGCTGCAGAAATTGATGGAATTACCATTGATATTGATACTATTAAGATTCCAAAAACTAAAAATGATATTGTTGTTGAAGGAGCAGGAGGATTATTAGTCCCTCTAAATGAGGAAGATACTATTTTAGAACTTATAGACGCGGATTGTAAAGTGATTGTAGTTTCTAGGCATTATTTAGGAAGTATTAATCACACATTGATGACAGTAAAGTTGTTACAAGAGAAAGGATTTGATCCTGTAATTATTTTTAGTGGAGATGAGCATCCAACTACCGAAAGCATTATCAAAAAAATGACAGGATCCAAAGTAATTGGTAGAATCGATAATGAACCTTATTTCGATACTATGGTAGTAAAAGAATATGCAGAATTGTTCAGAGATAGATTAGAGGAATTATGAGTCTAAAAGAAAGAGATAAAAAACATATTTGGCACCCACTTACACAACATAAAATTCATCCGGATTCTTTACCAATTGTAAAAGCAGAAGGAGCTTTATTATTCGATGATGAGGGAAAAGAATATATAGACGGAATCGCTTCTTGGTACACTGCAATGTACGGGCATTGTAATCCATATATTATAGAAAAGGTGAATGAGCAAATGCGTAAGCTGGATCAGATTGTTTTTGCTGGTTTTACGCATGAACCAGCGATTCGTCTTTCTGAAGAATTGATCAAAATATTACCGGATAATCAAGAAAAAATATTCTTCTCTGATAATGGCTCTACAGCAAATGAGGTTGGAATTAAAATGGCATTGCAATACCATTTTAATAAAGGCGAAAAAAGAAATACGATTATTGCTTTTAATGATGGTTTCCATGGAGATACTTTTGGAGCCATGTCTGCATCAGGGTTATCAGTGTATAACGGTCCTTTCGAAGATTTTTTTATTGATGTACAAAGAATCCCTACACCAAATAAGGATAATTTTGATGAGGTTATGAAACAGCTTCAGAAGATTATTAATTCATACAATGTAGCTGCTTTTATCTACGAACCACTTGTTCAGGGAGCTAATGCAATGCATATGTTCGAAGCAGAATTTCTTAATGAAATCCTTCAGATTTGTGCTGCTAACAACATCATTACCATTGCCGATGAGGTAATGACGGGTTTTGGTAAGACCGGAACAAACTTTGCTTCAGAATATGTAGTGACTAAACCGGATATTATCTCTATGTCCAAAGCATTAACAGCTGGTTTTGTACCAATGGCCGTAACAAGCTGCACACAAGAAATCTATGATGCTTTTCTGGATGATTCTGTTGGTAAAGCCTTTTTTCACGCTCACACCTATTCTGCAAATCCGATAGCCTGTTCTGTGGCAATTGCCGGAATTGAACTTCTAGGCTCAGAAGAAATACAGAAAAATATTCAAACGATTATTAAATCTCATCAGGATTTTGATACTAAAATCAAAAATCATCCTAAAGTAAAAACCACCCGTCAGCAAGGAGTAATTTATGCTTTAGATTTAGATATTGAAATGGATCGTTATGGAAAGAAAAGATATGAAATCTTCGATCACTTCATGCAAAACGGAGTTTGTCTTCGTCCATTAGGGAAAACAATTTATATACTACCACCTTATGTTATTACCAAAAATCAGTTAGATAAAATTTATAATACTATTATAGAATTACTGGAGGTTGTTTAAGGAATGTTTCAGTTTTTGTTTTGACCTTCTCCCCATAATAAATCAACAGTTTCATTATTTTCTTTCAGTATAACATAAAGCTCAGAATAGGTCCAGGTGTCATTTTGTTTAGTACCTAAAATATATATTCTGGCTTCTCCATCAGGACCTTTAATCGGGATAGAAATATCCACAGAACCCTCGTCATTTTCAAATTTTAAGCTACCGCTCATAAGTCCATTGGTTTCTATAGGCTCACCTAACATTTGGACAACATATTCATCTTGTTGTGCTTTAGTGAGTCCATCTTGATACGGCGCGGAGTTTGTAAAGGCTTTAGAAACACCAAATATAACCGATCCTAAGAAGACAAAAAATATGATAATTAAAGTAAGGCAACCTCCTACCGGCACTACCCAAGGCCAATTTCTGCTAAACCAACTTTTTTGACGCGTATGTTCTTCCATTATAATTTATATTAATTTAGGTTGTTTCTATTTTACATGTCTGTAAGCGATCATCTTTGTTACAATTTAGGTGTTTATAATTTAAACAAAAAAAATAGTAATCAGTTGAACAAAGGTCAACAAACCCCTACATTTGCTGAAAAATTAAGTGTTGCAAAACCCTGTATCCATAACCGGAATTTCATCTATTTCTCCTCTTGGAATTTCTTCTGAAGAGATTTGGAGTTTATATAAAGAATCATCCCATAAAATCACTTTTGAAGATTTTACGGGCAGTCCGACTCCTATTGCGAAACTAAATTTGGAGGCTAAACGAGAAATTGAAAAGCTCAAAGAAGAGAATTCGCAGTATGTATCTTTGGACGACTCTGTCTTATTTGCACTGTTTGCTGCAAGAAACGCAATAAAAGAGGCAAACTGGGAAGATGATTTTAATTTTGGGATTAATGTTGGGTCTTCAAGAGGAGCAACTGGTCTATTTGAACAATATCACAAAGAGTTTTTGCAAACCAATCAATCTTCCACCTTAAGTTCTCCAACCACTACTTTGGGAAATATATCCTCTTGGATTGCGCAGGATCTAAGATCAAAAGGTCCGGATATTAGTCATTCTATTACGTGTTCTACCGCATTACACGCTGTGCTTAACGGTATAGCCTGGCTTCAATCTGGTCTAAGTGATAAGTTTTTGGTGGGCGGAAGCGAAGCTCCATTGACTCCATTTACGATCGCCCAGATGAAAGCTTTAAAAATTTATGCTTTAGGAAAAGTTTCGCCTTATCCTTGTCAGGCGATGAACATGAATAAAACCAGAAACTCTATGTTTCTGGGAGAAGGAGCAGGTGTCGCTTGTCTAGAAAATGGAATCAAACAAAATGCATTAGCACTTATCACAGGAATTGGTTACGCTACTGAGTCATTAACACATAATATATCTATATCTACAGATGCCATTTGTTTTCAGAGATCCATGAAAATGGCTATAGGAAATTATAATACCAACGAAATTGATGCTATCGTCTTGCACGCTCCTGGAACGATTAAAGGAGATAGGGCAGAATATACTGCAATTCAAAAAGTTTTTGGAGACAATACTCCGGCAATGACTACAAATAAGTGGAAAATTGGACACACTTTTGGAGCCAGTGGGATTCTGAGTATGGAACTAGCAATACTTATGATGAAACATCAGGAATTTATTCCTGTTCCTTTTATTGAACATATCAAAACACCTAAAAAACTAAATAAGATCTTGGTAAATGCTGTGGGGTTTGGAGGGAATGCTGTTAGTGTTTTATTGGAATCACCATCAACCCTTAATCCAAATAGAAAGTAGATTGTTATTAAAACTATCGAATTTGATAAAGCTAATTTGTGTTTTTTGATTTTAAACGATTACTTTTGAAAATTCACATACCATTAATTTATGAGCGTTATTAGACACGATTGGACATCTCAGGAAATACTTGATATCTATAATAAACCATTAATGGAGTTGCTATATCAAGCGGCAACAGTTCATAGAGAATATCACGATCCCAACACAGTACAGGTTTCAACCTTATTATCTATTAAGACAGGAGGATGTCCTGAAGATTGTGGATACTGTCCGCAAGCTGCAAGATACCATACCGATATAGAAGGGAATGATTTGATGAGTGTACAGCAAGTAAAGGCACAAGCACTGCGTGCTAAAGCTTCTGGGAGCTCCAGAGTATGTATGGGAGCCGCCTGGCGTAATGTAAAAGACGGTCCTGAGTTTGATAATGTATTGGAAATGGTAAGAACGATCAATAAATTGGAAATGGAAGTGTGTTGTACGCTAGGTATGATTACCGAGAATCAGGCACAGCGACTGGCAGAAGCCGGATTATATGCTTACAATCATAATTTAGATACTTCAGAAGAGTATTACAAGGAAGTCATTTCTACCAGAGGATATGAAGATCGTCTACAAACTATTGATAATGTACGTAAAACAAATGTAACAGTTTGTAGTGGAGGTATCATCGGAATGGGAGAAAAGCCTGAAGATCGTGCTGGTATGTTGGTAGCTTTGGCAAAATTAAATCCACAACCAGAATCTGTGCCTATTAATGCATTGGTAGCTGTAGATGGAACTCCTATGGAAGATCAGAAACCTGTAGAGATTTGGGATATGATCAGGATGGTTGCCACAACAAGGATTGTGATGCCGCAGACGCAGGTAAGACTGTCGGCGGGAAGAACAGAAATGACTAGAGAAGGACAGGCAATGTGTTTTTTCGCAGGAGCGAATTCAATTTTTGCAGGAGACAAATTGTTAACTACTCCTAATCCAGATGTAAACGAGGATATGGAAATGTTTAAAACGCTTGGGCTGAATCCGCAAAAGCCATTTGTCAAAAAAGCGCAACCAGAAACTGTAGAAGCAGAGAACTCAAAGTTTGAAGCCAAAGGAGAAAAGCCGAAATGGTCCAGACCGGATCACGTCATTGAAAAAAATGAACTTGCAAAACAAAAAAGTAAAGAAGCTTTACTAAATAAGTAGTTTTAGAATTATTTTATAGTTTGTGGGATTACATTTAGAACAAATACCGAGAGTAAAAACGATAACTAAAGAAGAGTTTTTGAAGAATTACTTTATTCCTCAAAAACCTGTTGTTATTGAACAATTAATCGAAGATTGGCCGGCTTATACGAAATGGAATTTGGATTACATCAATGAAGTAGCCGGCGATAAGCAAGTTCCATTATTTGATGATCGGCCTATAAATTCTAAATTTAAATTTAACGAGCCCCATACAAGCATGAAAATGAGTGAGTATGTGGATTTGTTGAAGCAGAAACCCACCAATTATAGAATTTTCTTATATAATTTATTAAAAGAAGTACCAGCACTTCAGGAAGATTTTAAGTATCCAAAAATCGGATTAAAGTTTCTTAAGAAAATGCCTTTCTTGTTTTTTGGAGGTGGAGGTTCTAAAGTGTTCATGCATTATGATATAGATCTAGCGAACATATTTCATTTTCATTTTCACGGAGAAAAGCAATGCATTCTTTTCCCTCCTTCTGAGACAAAATATCTATATAAGGTTCCTTACGCACTGATCGCCCATCAACAAATAGATTTCTCCAATCCCGATTTAGAAAAGTGGCCTGCATTAAAAAAAGCAAAGGGTTATGTAACTCATCTTACACATGGAGAGACATTATATATGCCCGAAGGATATTGGCATCATATGACGTATGTAACTCCTGGATTTTCTATGAGTATTCGATCTGTCCCTAAAAAATTTGGCCATTTTATGCAAGCGACATATAATGTTTTCATTATGAGGCATTTTGATAATTTCATGCGCAAGCGAAAGGGTCAAAAATGGATGGAATATAAAAATGATCTGGCGATAAAGAGAACTAATAAAAAAAGTTGATTGTTATTAGTAAGTTATTGGAGATAAAAGGTATTTAAGAATGAATTAATTCATAAGCCTTCTCAAAAATCAATTGGTTTTCCCAGCCTCGATATAATAGATAATCAATTAGTTTTTTTCTTTTCTGCATAAATAATAATATAGAATGTCAGTTTAAATTTTATTAATTAGATAAATATAAAAATATCGAATGCCTATTATATAATTCTCAAGTGTAGTACCTGGAAAGTTTTGGTTATCTGATTTTAAGCCTAGTTGACTTCAGTTTAACTATTTTTTTGATTTAGATATGGCATCTGCCATTACCAATGCATTATAGGCGTTAACCACGCGACCAGATTTAGATAACGACGAGAACGGTACCATTTTTTTTGAATCATCTACGGTGATCTCTACATCTATATTATATAAGGTGCCTGATTTCATTAAAATATTTTTAACCTCTGTTGCTGATAGATTTGGATAATAGGATCGTATCAATCCGGCTACTCCAGAAACGATTCCGGCTGCTAATGAGGTTCCGCTGTCTAGTTTATATTCATTATTTGGCAGTGTTGTATAAATCTTATGACCAGGAGCAAAGAGATCTACATCGGTTTTACCATAATTGGAAAAATATGGTAATAAGCCAGAATTCAATTGATTACCGATCGCTCCTATAAGCATAAAAGTATCAGAGAATTCTTTTCCATTATCATCATTGTCATTGGGATAATAATGATTCTCTTTTTCTAAATCTAATGAGCCGTTTCCAGCAGATGATACTATTAGAACGTCATGCTCGGCTGCATAACGAAGGGCATCATAAACCCATTCTTTATGTAACGAAAAGTTTTTTCCGAAACTCATGTTAATCACTTTAGCCCCATTATCCACTGCATATCGAATCCCTAAAGCGATGTCTTTATCATGTTCATCTCCTAGTGGTGAAATACAGACTGGCATGATTTTATTATAATTAGAAATACCATCTATTCCTAAATTGTTATCTCTAGTTGCTGCAATTAACCCTGCAACTCTTGTACTATGTGTTAATTGGTCAATATCTGAGAATACATTATTATTACCATACTCTATATCTCTCAAATTAGATGGATCATCTCTTAAAATTCTTCTTTCGTCGTACTCTATATTAAGATGTTTTTTTATTCTTCTTTTCCTGTTTTTTAAAATATCTTGTAAAGAAGATTCTGTAAATTCGTGTCTTACAAAGAAAGACATACTTTCTACATAAGGTTTTAAACCGTTTCCAGTAGTATCTATGTTTTTCAATGTTTCTAATGTAAATTTACCCTCAGGTACATAAGCGCTTAATTTTATTTTGGATTCATTATATTTATTAATAGAATTCTCTGCAGTAATTAATTTACGCTTAGCTTGTTCTTGTTCTTTTTCGTAGAGTGACATTGCTCTATGAAATTCTACATATTCCTTTGAAAAAGTATCAATAGAATCCTTGTTAAATTTCTTTCTATTTGCTTTTATATACCTAACATAGGCATAATGTGCACTAACCATATTTTCACCTTCCTTATTTCCAAGAAAATTCCATCCTTGGGTATCATCTACATAACCATTGCCGTCGTCATCTACATTATTATTCGGGATTTCTAAAGTATTTTGCCAAATTTGTGATTTTAGATCCTCGTGATTGATATCAATACGACTATCTAATAGTGCAATAATTACATCATTACC
This sequence comes from Aquimarina besae, assembly GCF_042434905.1. Classification (NCBI taxonomy): domain Bacteria; kingdom Pseudomonadati; phylum Bacteroidota; class Flavobacteriia; order Flavobacteriales; family Flavobacteriaceae; genus Aquimarina; species Aquimarina besae. The sequence goes on along the minus strand of NZ_CP170199.1, from coordinate 564,599 downwards.
TGATTTATCTGAAAGCAAATCCCTATACGCTTTATCCAGACTTATACCTGGTATGGTATCTTCTATAACATCCTTATGCTGCCATTTTCTAGCCGTACTTTCTAAAAGTGTATTTCTTCTGTCTTTCGTAACAACAACGTTATCAAAAAAAAGATGTCCATTAGTATGTTTAGCGCAATTGCTGAAAAGTAATATTACAGTAAATAAATAAAAAGACCTATGATTCATAGTATAATAAAGGTTAATTAAAAAGGATTATCTTTATAATAATCCTTTTTAATTTTATCTTTTAGTTTAAGCCAAATGATGTATTCCAATTAGTTGGTCGTCAGGATCTCCTCCACCTTTATGCCAGCAATCAGGATCCAGACGATCATTAGAATATGGAGGGTCAGGAAGTATTGTTTCTCCATCATCTCCTCCACCACCTCTGATATAGCTCATTTTTTCTAGTTTGGCAATTTTTAATTTGTTTAGTGTTAATTTTTTACGACTTTCTTTTTTCATCTTATTTAAGTTTTTATGCGTGATGGTTACAAATGTAAAAGAATACTTTGGTAAAAAGTTAGTTGTAATATAAGTAACGGTCTATATTCATAAATACACAGTTTTTTTAAAAAGTAAATATTTAATAATCAACAATTTAGATTTAATTTCTTTTTTCAAGCTGTTTAATAAAACTTGAAGGTTTAATCTCTGTTTTCTTATAAAATGCCTTCGAAAATGATTCTGGATTATTAAATCCTACCTCTTCGGAAATAGCTTTTATCGAATACTTTCTAAACATTTTTTCTGTTTTTAACCGATCAATAGTATATTCTAACCTAAGATCATTAATATAACTACCAAAACTTTTTTCTTTATAGAAATTAACCATTTTAGATAGATAATTGGTATTGGTTTGGAGTTGTTTTGCCAAACTGTTTAGAGAGATTGAATTATCCAAATAGCCTTTATTAATTTCGAATTGTTTTAGACCTTCCATAATATGATCCTGAATATCTTTGGAGATAGAGAGTTGATCATTTTCTGAAGTATCCAGTTTCGGTGGTATATTTTGCGATTGTATATATTTATTAAATTTATCCCGAATAGTCTTTTGTTTCTTATAGTTTGCATAGAATATAATGCCAAAAACAACTAATACTATTAAAAGACTAATCGCCCAGTATTTGTTTTTGCTTTTTAATTTATTGATAATACTGTCTCTTTCCTTAATCAATTTTGGTGTATCATACTCCTTATTTAATTTTCTACTTAGATATTCATAATTACTTTTTAAAAGACTATCTATTTGTAACAACTTTTCGATATACACCAATTGCTGTTTTTGATTCCCTTTTTCGCGATAATTGTTGATCAATATTTCGTAGCCAATACGTAACTCTGGATGCAAATCATTTATTTCCTGATATATAGTATCTACTTTTTTTAGATAGATTTCTGATTGATTTGTATCATCTAATTGATTGTATATTTTTCCCAAGAAATGATAGCCCATTGCTTCATTGGATTTATCTGGTATTTCTCTTATATAAGGAAGTGATCTTTGTATATAATCTAAAGCTTTGTTGTAATTATTTTTATCATATTGATTAGCTCCTTCATTTAAAAGAAAATAATTATACCACTGTTCTGATTCTTTAGATAATGCTATTTTTAATCCTTTTTCATTGTAAAAAGATGCAGAATCTAATTCTTTCAGATGTCTAAATGTATCTGCTATGGCATAGACTGAACCTAAATAATTCTTGTGATTATCAGAAACCGTTAAGTAATCATTAGAACATTGTTTAAAAATAGCTAATGCTTCATTATAATATCCCAGTCTTGTCTTAATTAATCCTATTTTAAAATTGTTTTCTATAATCAGGTTTTTATCATCTGTTTTATCTATGTAGGAGTTTGCTTTAATACAGTTATCCAAAGCTTTTTTAAAATCACGTTTATCATAATAATATTGGGATTTCATAAGATATGTTCGTAATGTAAATCCTTTTAAATTTCCTGACTTAGTATACTCGATAATACTATCAAAATATTGAATTCTGACTTCATCTGTATTTAAATACGCCAAATAATGAAACCCCTTCACTATATTCTCTAGCTTATCTTCTTTTTTTGCTTTAGTAAGGTAACAAGAAGCATAAAAGGCAGCTATATCTATATTTTTTTTCTCTTCAACAATAGATGAGGCTAACTCTTTATATGTTTTATTTTGTAACGAATCCGGAATTACAAATGCTTTAGTTTGTTGACTAAATAATGACAAACAACAAAAACAGCCACTTATCAGAAGTAACTTCTTCATTAAAGAACACTTGGAAATCAATAGCTTATAAAGAGTTCTATTTATAGGGGTGGTCATATCTATTTTATCTACAACTAGTTAATGTAGGTTTATAGCTAATTGTTACCCATATCAGGGGTATATCGGGCTCGTCAAATATAATCAATTTGGTTTAAGTTATCATTAAGATATATAATTTTACAAATTATTGATTTTTAAATACTTAAAAAGAAACACCGTACACAATATTCATAAATAACAGGTAGACCATTTATGAATCTCGAGTTACTGTCCTTGCACTACTCCTCTTTCTCGCTCTATATTTGAATTGATCAAAAAAAGTTACGTAACAAGAGGCCGATACCGAAAAGCCTTTTAAACAGAGTAGGTAAAATTATAAAGTTTTATATAAATGAAAAATTCAATTTTAATCACATTAGCAATGGTATTATTCGCAGGAACAGTAACTGCAAATACGATGAATACCGAGAATACATATATTGTTTCAGACAACGATATCATACTAAGCATCGATTTAGGTGATATCACTAATGCTACTGCAGAAGAACTAACTGCCAGAATCAATGATTTTATTAATGAGAACCTAGCTGATTTAGATGATGAACTAACTTGTAAAGTTACGGCTACAGGGACTATTGGAGTAGGGATTGCAAGTATAGAGATTTCTGTAGAAGTAAGTGGACCTTGTTCTGAAATCAGAAATGGTGGACAAGAAATTGCAAACCAGATCTTACAAGAGATCAAAGATGCACTTAAATAAAAGCTCTGTATAAACAGGAGGTCTTTATAAAGACCTCCTGTTTACCCTTCATAATGATTCTATAATATTAAACCTGCATACTATGTATAAATATATAATATCACTAGTTTTTATCTGTCTCGTTTGTAGTGTTAAGTCCCAAACGAATTATCAGTTTCAGATCACCTATGAAATGTCTCTTAACTTTAATAATTATGATCGGTACAAATGCAATTTGTTCTTTGATAAAGAAAAATCGTTTTTTAGCTATAGCTCCATCAATTCACAAGATTACGATATAGAACAGGATCAAGATGATGATCAAAGTTATACTTTTAAGGTTAGCGATACATCACGTTATTTTATAAAAACTAATAAAGTATCAAAATCTATCGTTCAGCTAGAAAAAGGGTTTGGTGAAGATGATTTCTACATTGTAGAAGAAGGTTTGCCTAAAATTTCTTGGAACATCACTTCAGAAACCAAAGACATTGATTCCTACGGGTGTATTAAAGCAACTGCACAATATAGAGGCAGAGACTATATTGTTTGGTTCACGACCGATTTTCCTGGGTATTTTGGCCCTTGGAAACTTCACGGGCTACCAGGTATCATTCTAGAAGCTCACGATCTGACTCAAGAGGTACAGATTTATGCTACTAAAATTACGAAAAACAATCTCCCGGTGAACGATACTGTAGATCAGGACTATTTAAAAATTAATAGACAAGATTATCAAATCCGATTAAATAGTTTTATAGATGACTTGGGTAAAAGAATGGCTACCAAATTTGGTCGAGGGTATAGAGTACAAGTAAAAACACCAATAGTTAAGCATATCGAGATCTATGAAGATTAAATCCCTATTTCTGTTCTTTTTCTTCTGTCATTTTTATACTACTGCACAGTATAGCGTTAAGGGATCAATAAAAGATGCCGTAGATTTTTCGCCATTGATTAATATAAATGTGATCTTACAGGATACTATCTCATCTGCTCTCATCGCTTTTTCGTATACGGACAACAACGGAAATTTTGCATTAGAAACGGAACAATCAGGATTTTATCATCTTCAATTTTCTGCTCTTGGATATAAACAAAAAATAATTCCTATTACTATAGGGGAAGGAGCTTATCCCATACTAGATATTATAATGATGCCAGAGCCCTTAACATTGGGAGAGGTTGTAATAAAAACAGAACGAGCCATAATACAAAAAAAAGATACGGTGATTTTTAATGTGGCTTCTTTTATTAAAGGAAATGAACAAGTGGTAGAAGATGTCCTGAAAAATATACCGGGAATAAACATTGACTCAGAAGGAACCATCAAAGTAGGCTCCAGAGAAGTGGAAAAGGTAATGATCGAAGGTGATGATTTTTTTGAAAAAGGATACAAAATATTAACTAAAAATATGCCGGCAAACCCAATAGAGAAAGTGGAACTCCTGCAACACTACTCACACAACCGGCTTCTCAAAGACATAGAAGAAAGCGATAAAGTAGCGCTGAATCTTAAACTTAATGAGGAAGCCAAAAGAAAATGGTTTGGTAATACTGCTTTAGGATATGGATTGGCTTCAGAAAATCGGTATGAGGTACAATCAAATATTATGAATTTTGGTCAAAAGGATAAATATTATTTTTTAGGAAACTTAAATAATACTGGTTATGATGTAACTCAAGATCTTCAATACTTAATTGACCCTTCTTCCCAAAATGAATCTTCTAATATTGGAGATCATCAAAAAATTAGCCCTTTTTTTAGTTTTACAGGGGATATCCTTAATTTCAAAAAAGAGCGAACAAGTTTTAACAATGATGAGTTATTATCTATCAATACTATTTTCAATCCTACAAAAAAACTGAAAATAAAAACAATAGGGTTCCTAAATTGGTCAACTATTGATTTTTTTAGAAATAGTTCAGAAACTTTTAGTGCGAATGCCACTAATTTTACCAATACCGAAGATTTTGTTTTACAAAGTGATAAAAAACTGGGTTTTGTGAAAACTCATATAACCTATGATATCACTAAAAATAAAACACTACAATATATCTCTAGATATTCTGACAAGGATCAGTCCGACACCTCTAATTTAGACTTTAATCAAAATACAACACTCCAACACCTACAGAGTGATCGACAGTTATTGGATCAAAAAGTTATTTTTTCCAATAAATTTGGCAAAAAAGATATTCTATTGTTGACTTCCAGATATATTGACGAAAAATTATCACAGGAGTATGCTGTGGATAAATTCATATTTTCTGAGTTATTTGCCAGCAGTGATAACATTGATAATATAACTCAAACGATTAAATCTAAAATGCAATTTGCTGGAATAGAAGCACATCTGTTACAACGTAAGCGAAATAATAATTTGCTAGAAGTAAAATTAGGAAATAAATATAGAAAAGATCAACTTAAAAGTGCGTTGCAACTACAAGAACAAACTTTCGTGCGATTAACTCCCGAAGAATATCAAAATGATATGGTTTATCATACTAACAATCTATATCTTGGTGCAAAGTATCGTGCAGAAATTGGGGACATCGGTTTGATGGGGAAACTAAATGTACATCAGTTATTTAACCATATAGAGACTACTTTGCTAACCAAAAAACAATCTCCATTTTTTATCAATCCATCCATAAGTTTTGATTGGCAGATTAATAAAAATAACAAAATCACGTCTTTATATGCATACAATAGGACTAATGCAGATATCATTCAGGTATATGATCGGTTCTTGCTCACCGGATTTAGAACATTTTCCAGGGGTACTGGAGAGTTTAACCAATTAGATGCTTCGATCTTTAGTTTTAACTATAACCTAGGAAGTTGGGGAGATCGTTTTTTTGCAAATACTTTTATTCTCTACACTAAAAACCACGATTTTTTTTCTACCAATACATTAATCACTCAAAACTTTAATCAATCAGAAAAAGTTTTAATAAAAAACAGAGAGCAACTTACTATCAACAGTAATATAGATCGATATTTCCGACCGATTTCTTCTAATCTAAAATTAAATTTAGGATATTCTGGATCTAACTATAAAAACATTATTAATGATTCTGATCTTAGAGAAGTTACCTCCAGAAGTTATACCTATGGATTAGAATTGCGTTCTGGATTCAAAGGTTTTTTTAATTATCATGTAGGCTCTAAGTGGACAACAAATAGTATTCAAGTCCAAACTACCAATTCATTTACTGACAACCTTAGTTTTATAGATCTGTCTTTTGTATTTAATGATCGTATAGACATAGAACTTAGGGGAGAGCGTTACTTCTTTGGTAACCTGGATACTAATAATAATGTATATAATTTTCTAGATTTTGATGCTCGTTATAGTATAAAGAAAAATACCTTAATGCTTTCCCTGCACGGTAAAAATTTACTAAACACCAAAAACTTCACTAATTTTTCATTAAGTGATACTGGAAGCCTTACCACCCAATATCGCTTACTACCCAGATATATTCTATTACAATTAGAGTTTAGGTTTTAGCTCTATTATATTGATTTATATAATTCAGAATATCAATTTCCATTTTTTCATTGGGAATAACTACGATATTACGGACGTCATTATGTAGTATTATATAAATATTGAGATATTACACTTGTAATTAGCTTAACGTCTACTTTTTATTTTGATCTGATTAAAATATTTAAGTAACAAGAGGTCGAAATCGAAAAGTCTTGTGACAGAGAAGCTTTACATTATATTAATATTTACAAAATGAAAGAAATACAAAACTTGAAGACATAAAATTAGATCAATTAAATCTTGTAAAAGATACATCCTCATCCCCAAAACCACGTTAAAGACTTTTTCAATTTACCAATTTATTTTAATACTTTATTTGTGTTTTCTTAAATAACAGAAATTACCTAAAAAAGGAACGGAAGTTATTAAATCTATATATTTTATCTTCATTTAGATTTAGCGAAACTTCTACAATCTGCTTTTTTGTTAGAATTTTCCGAAAATTCAGCAAATATCAAATAAAGAACTATAAAATCGATCTTTCGTTCAATAATTTATAGAAGTCTTTTAAAGATATTATTAGTTTTTTACTTTAAAGTACTAACGGTTTCGATCTAATTTTCTCTGTCTAAAAAAATACTTAACCATCTCCAAGAATATAGGTGCTATATCGGAAAAACTATTTCCAATATATTGTCTTCACCTCGTTATGATTAAATAATGTATACGTTGGTTATGTTATGAGTTTCTAAAATAAACTCCATTATAAACTATAAACGATAAATTTCTTATCGGTGTAGTTCAGTTTTTTATAAATAAATGGGCGATTTGACTTTTTCTACTTTAATCAAAGAATTATTTCAAATTTTTACAGAAAACTAAACTAAAAACTAAACATTTTTATGTAGTAAATGTATCATTTCACTCTTTTCATATAATATAGACAATCGCTAACATCGTTTTAAACCCATAAACTCGTTGTTTTTTTAAAAATCTAAAAATCAAAGTGTTAATAAAAATCAAAACACACAATATTCATAAATAACAACCCTATTATTTATGAATATCGAGTTACTGCCCTTGCTTTGACCTCTTTTCTCAATCTATATTTGACTCGATCAAAACAGTTGCGTAACTCAAGGCCGAAACCGAAAAGCCTTTTTTAAATAGAGTAGGTACAAATCATATTAATTTTCATAAAGATGAAAAAAATAGAAAAATTCGAAGACTTAAGATTAGATGCATTGAACCTTGTAAAAGGTGCAGGAGACACATTAACTAACTCTAAAGAAACAAGAGAATCTACCTTTGATTCAGATAGTGCTTGTGGTGGATCTTGTGAGCAAGACGCTAATGGTGGCGGAGGTTTAAGTGATCAAATATCTGCTGTAGGTTTCGAATAGTAGAGGTATAGGTAGTTGAAAAGAGTCCTTTTCAACTACCTACTTTTTGCCTAATTCATTATATCACATTTAAATCATTTAATAAAAATAACTACTATGGTATTAATTGTAAGTCAAAAAGCTGATCTAAGTACTTGTGAGGTCATGGACTGGGTAAGACACTTTAATCATCAATGTATTCGAATTAATGTAGACGAAGATTCATTAAAATCATTACACTTTGATATTCAGGACTTGGAAAATATGGTCCTATATTTTGAGGGCGAGACTATAAAACTTGAAGATGTTAAGGGATATTGGTATCGTAGAGGTGGAATTCCTAAATATTATCAGAAAAATGATACTCTCCCAGAATTTTTTAATACTTCCCAAATAAAATCAAAAGTGTATCAACATTTAAAATCTGAAGATCATAGTCTTAATGTATTCTTACACTACGTTTTTGAAAATGGAGAAAATAAGGTGCTTGGTAATAAAAAGACGGCTGATATTTGTAAACTAGTTCAATTGGATAAAGCGGTCAAGGCTGGGCTTAAAGTTCCTAAATCCATCGTAACTAGTGAAAAGAAATATCTAAAAAAATTTAAGGAAGCACAGGGGGAAATAATTACAAAAGGAGTACAAGAAGTTATTCTTACTCAAGACGATGATAATAGATATTTTGGTTATACAGAAGGTGTTTCCGATCAGGTCATTGATACTTTACCGAATCATTTTTTTCCGTCATTCTTTCAGGAAAAAATAGAAAAGCAATATGAGCTTAGAGTGTTTTATCTAAATGGTGTTTGCTACTCTATGGCAATTTTTTCACAGAATGATCAACAAACCGAAACAGATTTCAGGAAATATAATCGTGATAAAGAGAATAGAAGAATTCCTTATCAACTCCCAGATGATATAACGGAAAAAGTGCATACGTTAATGCAGTCTTTAAAGTTACATACAGGTTCTCTTGATTTGATTTATTCTGTGGATAATGAATATGTATATCTAGAAGTAAATCCAGTGGGACAATTTGGTATGGTCTCGGATCCTTGTAACTATCAATTAGAAAAGAAAATTGCAGAATACTTAATTAGTTAAACTATGAATGATAATGATAATATATACGAACAAGAGTTTCAGATTATAGAAGAACAGTATCTATCTAAACTCCCAGTCATGTACAATTACCTGTACAAGATGGAACTTAACTTGGATCCAAACAAGAAGGAGGCCATTAGTGTGGATTTTTATAAGACTTCATATTACTCTCCACATAAGAACCTAAAAAAACCAATCTCTAAAATTGTCAATTTTGACCAGCTGTACAATGAATAAGAAATATTTTAAATTATTTGCCAATTGTAAATTGGTAGAAGGGTATAAAAGATCGGTCATTGTGGATACACAACGTAATGAGATTTTTCATGTTTCAAATAGCTTAATCCCTATTCTTACAAGTTTGAATGATAGCCCTATAGCCGATGTAAAGATAACATACGAATCAGATGATATACAGGAATATTTAGATTTTCTTATTGCAAATGAATTAGGGTTCTATACTGATACTCCTAACTTATTCACTGATATTGATACTAAGTGGGATTCTCCTGATCAGATTACCAATGCTATTATTGATTATAACAAGAGTTCAAATTATGATTTTAAGCACGTATTCAATACGCTGGATACAGTACATTGTACAACAATACAAATACGGTTTTTTGATAGTATATCTTGGACATTCCTGCTGGATATATTAGATCTAATAAAAGGAAAACGTATCAGCAGCGTAGAGTTATTGTTGAAATATAATCCCGAAATTAGTTTTGAAGACTATAGATATTTAGTTCAGAATTATCTTCGGATTAAAGGTATGGTAATTCATGGTTCACCAAAAGATGTTGTAACAAGATTAGCTACGGCAAGAAATAAAGAAAAGTTTGTGTATACCGATCAGGCAATTACTGATCAGACTCATTGCGGAATAATCTCGACATCGCTATTTGCTCCTACTTTACTACATCATAACGAATCATTATATTTTAATTCTTGTTTACATCGTAAAATAGGTGTTGATGTCAATGGAAATATCAAAAATTGTCCAACATTAGAAGATAGTTATGGAAATATAAAAGAAGTATCCAGTCTTAAAGAAATTGTAGAGCTAGCAAGTTTTCAAGAATTATGGGGTATTACTAAAAATCAGATAGATGAATGTAAGGTGTGCGAGTATCGTACAGTGTGTTCTGATTGTAGGGCACATATGAGCAAAGATGAAATTAAAACAGCAAAACCTAAAAAATGTAATTATAATCCTTATGAAGCAAAATGGTTTTAACATATTCTATTTATTGCTCCTTGTAAATGTATTTTTCACAATGAGTGCGCAGGATAGATCGGCAAACGAAATCACGATACATTCTAAGATTCTTAAAGAATTTAGAAAAATTAAGGTTTTTGATCCTAACAAGGATATCAAAAAACCTATTGTAGTGGTTTTAGATGCACAGGAGGATATTTTCTATGAACTGATCAAATCTAATCTTGTATATGGCAATTCATTTGATGATGAATTACCCCAATCATTATTGGTAGGTATCATTACAGAAAATAGGAGAAAAGACTATACCAATGAATCCTTCAGGAGATTTATATTGAAGGAATTGATCCCATATCTAGCAACTAATTATAATACTGCTGGCTATAAGGTAATGGTTTCGTTTTCTTTATCAGGATCGTTTCATCTACAGTCTTTAAGAGATCCGGCCTTTAATTTTGATGGTAATATCATTTTTAGTCCTGCAGTTTCTGATCAACTGATTAATTCATATACGGATCAAGATCTACCGATTCATATAATTAATAAACATATCTATATAAGTAGTGGTACTATTGGACAAAATGATACCTATATCAGCAAACAATTACTAAAACTAAAAGAACATCTTGGAGATCTTACATATTTTAATATTGACATTATTAAGGGGATTAATCATAATAAAACTCCAAATTTCACTATAGCAAACGGTTTATACCGTGTTTTTTACCCTTGGATAAAAAGTGATATGTTACAGATGCAATCACAGCAAATCCTAAAAACACTTACATACAAGAATAAGTTAATTTCTGAAATCTATGGAGAGGAGAAAAAAATACAACCTGAAGAATATAATTTCATTGCAGAGCTATCCTTAAAAAACAATAATGCTTTAGAAGCATTGGCAATCGTAAAGAAAGGATTGCTACAAGGAGAAGAGCATAAATTATTATTTACAAAGACTAAAGCTCATTATGATTTACAGCAAATCGATTTGGCTATTATTAGCTGTAAAGAGGCTCAAGATATGTTACCTAAATCAGATATAGAATTTGAGTACTTAAGTAAAATATATCGCTCTTATCTCTATTTTTTAGAAAGTAAAAAGGCTTGTAATAATGGTAATATTGATCTTTTTTATAAAAAAAGAAGACAGGCAATAGCAAAGATAGAAGAGTTAAAAAACCAATTACAGTCATTATTGGATCTATATCACACAGAATGTCAGTCTAGATAGCTATTGATAACTGATTTTAGATATAATTAATAAACTATATCCATTTATGTAAAATTGGTAGTAGTCCTAACACCCATAGGTTTCATACAAATCTATACATCAAATTTATTACTAACAGCACCATACAAATCATTAGGATAACTAATGGTTGAGGTATCTAATCATTATTTATTATACGATGGCTTTTCCTTTTTATAAACAAGCAGATTCCAAAGATTGTGGTCCTACTTGTCTTAAGATTATTTCTAAACATTATGGCAAAACTATCAATCTATCATATATACGACAATTATCAGAAACACAACGAGACGGTAGTAGTTTAATGGGACTAAGTGGTGCAGCAGAAACAATAGGTTATAGGTCTCTAGGTATTAAAGCACCGTTAGAAAAGCTTATAGATGCTCCACTACCCTGTTTGTTACACTGGAACGAAAATCATTTTGTGGTACTGTATAAAATAAAAACAGATAATAAATTTTATATATCGGATCCAGCACATGGGTTATTGACATATACCAAGAATGAATTTCTTAAACGCTGGTCAGGTGCAGATGCAATAGACAATACCTCAGAAGGTATTGCTATGCTATTAGAACCAACACCGCAATTCTATGATCAAGAATATAGTGCAAAAGACCAAAAATTAGGGTTTAGTTTTCTTTCTAAATATCTTTTTAAGTATAATAGCCTCATTGTACAGTTGATCATAGGTCTTGTTGCAGGCAGTTTGTTACAATTAGTATTTCCATTTCTTACGCAAAGTGTTGTAGATGTAGGGATCCAGAACAGAGATGTTAATTTTATATACCTCATCCTAATTTCCCAACTTTTTTTATATCTAGGTAGTACTGCGATAGGAGTTATCCGTAGTTGGATATTATTACATCTGAGCACACGTATTAATATTTCTCTGATTTCTGATTTTTTTATGAAATTGATGAGTCTACCCATCGCATTTTTTGATACGCGAATGACTGGAGACATTTTACAGCGGATCAATGATCATAAAAGGATAGAACAAATTCTTACTACATCCTCCTTAAATGTTTTATTTTCTCTTTTTAATCTTCTTATTTTCGGAATTATACTAGCATATTATAGTCTTCAGATTTTTTCAATATTCTTTAGTGGTAGTATACTATATTTTCTCTGGATTGTCATCTTCTTAAAAAAACGAGCAGATCTTGATTACAAAAAATTCTCACAAGTAAGTCAGGAACAAAGTAAGGTAATAGAACTTATTAATGGAATGCAGGAAATTAAACTCCACAACGCAGAAAAGAAAAAACGTTGGGGATGGGAATTTTTACAGGCGAGGTTATTTAAGTTATCGATAGAAGGTTTAGCCCTGGAACAATATCAAAGAGTGGGTTCTAATTTTATTAATGAATTTAAAAATATTCTAATCACTGTTTTTTCTGCCAAATTAGTTATTGATGGGGAAATCACTTTAGGGATGATGTTAGCTATCACATATATTGTAGGGCAATTAAATTCTCCTATTGCACAGCTCATTGATTTTATAAGAGAATTGCAGGATGCCAGGATATCTCTGGATCGTCTTGGAGAAATACATACTAAAGAAAATGAAGAATCGGATCTACAACAAAAGGTCTATGAGATCTCTGAAAATGTGGATTTCTCTTTGCGGGATGTATCTTTCAGATATACTGGGTCAGAAGCCCCTGTTTTAGAAAATCTTAACCTTACTATTCCTGCAAATAAAGTTACCGCAATAGTTGGGGTAAGTGGTAGTGGTAAAACTACTCTAATGAAACTATTATTAAAATTCTATGAACCAAATAATGGTATGATTAAGATTGGAAGCACTGACTTAAAAAGTGTGTCTCAACGATATTGGAGATCTAATTGTGGAGCAGTAATGCAGGAAGGCTATATCTTTAATGATACTATCGCTAACAACATAGGGGTCGGTGAAGATTATATCGATAAAAAGAAACTAATCCATGCAGTAGATGTTGCCAATATTAAAGAATTTATAGAATCCCTACCATTATCCTACAATACCAAGATAGGTTCTGAAGGAGCCGGACTTAGCACAGGTCAGAAACAACGTTTGCTCATTGCTAGAGCGGTATATAAAAACCCTAAATTTTTATTTTTTGATGAAGCTACCAGTGCTCTAGATGCCAATAATGAAAAAGTGATTATGGAAAAATTAGATTGCTTTTTTCAAAACAGAACGGTCGTAGTAGTAGCTCATCGATTGAGTACTGTAAAAAATGCGCATCAGATTGTTGTTTTAGACCAAGGTAGAGTAGTAGAAATAGGAAATCACCAGAAACTCATTGAGCAAAAAGGGAATTATTACAATCTAGTCAAAAACCAATTAGAATTAGGAAAATAATATGGAGCAACAAATAGAACAAATACAGTTAAGAAGCGAAGAAGTACAAGAAGTATTATCACAAGTTCCTAATTGGATGGTGCGTTGGGGGAGTTTATTGTTTTTAATTTTAATTATGATGCTTCTCTTCCTATCATACTTTATAAAGTATCCCGATATAATTGTCTCAGAAAGTATTATTACCACAGAGATTCCTCCAGAAAAAGTACACGCCAAGATTAATGAAAAAATAGAAGTTATATTGGTAAATGACGGGCAATATGTAAAAGATCAGACTCCGTTAGCTATATTGGAAAACAGTGCCAATTACAAAGATGTATTATTCTTAAAGTCTATAATTGATACTATTAAACTTAACAACACATTTTTTGATTTTCCGTTTAGAGATCTTCCAATGTTATTTTTGGGCGATGTTGCTGAAAATTTTGCCTTGTTTGAAAATAGTTATTCTGCCTATGCCTTACATAAAAAATTACAACCTTTTTCTAATGAGGCGATGGCTAATCAATTATCATTATCAGAACAAAAACGAAGATTAGAGAGCACTTTATCCCAAAAGAGAATTAGCTATAAAGAATTAGTGTTGCAAAGGAAAAATTTAGAGCGTCAGCAAATTTTATTCAATAAAGGAGTAATTTCTGAACAGGAATATGAAAATGAAAAATTAGAGATATTACAGGCAGAAAGGAATTATGCTAATATGGATATTACCATATCTCAAATCCGCGAAACCATTAGCACAATGAATAAAACCTATAAAGGAACACAAATTGATAAGACCAAAGAAGATGTTAAGCTTTTTAAAAATGTGATTCAATCATTTAATCAACTTAAAAAATCTATAAAAAACTGGGAATTGCAATACGTGTTAAAATCAAATTCTTCAGGGATAGTTGCATTTATGAATTATTGGAGTTCTCATCAAAGTGTGTCAGCAGACGAAGTAATATTTACTATTATCCCTTCGCAAAATAATGGATATATTGGTAAGTTGGAAGCTCCATCTCAGAACTCTGGTAAAATCAAGATTGGACAAAAAGTACATTTTAAACTAGATAATTATCCTAGTGCTGAATTTGGTATATTAGAAGGTACAATAAAAAAAATATCTGCGTTACCTAATAAAGAAGGATTATATCTAATCGATGTTACATTACCCAATAAATTGATTACGAGTTATAAAAAAGAAATTGACTTTAAACAGGAGATGACAAGCGCTGCAGAGATTGTCACGGAAGATTTAAGACTTATCGAACGCTTTTTCTATCAACTGAGAAAAATAATGGATTCACGTGGAGAAGATCAAAATAGTTGATTTTTTGAATAGTGTACTTCTAGAATTATTCAATGCAGACTTTTTTTTGAGGAATAAGGTAGTCAAATTGATAAAACTATAGAAGTGTTGAACGCTACTGATTATTACATGAGAGTTATTCTGATAAATCTCTAGCCTTCTCAAAAACCAATTGGTTTTCCCAGCCTCGATATAATAGATAATCAATTAGTTTTTTTCTTTTTTTTTGAACATCTTTTTCGATAATAGCGTCAAACTTTTTTTCTGCCAGTTCGTGAAATGTTTTTAAATATTCATCTTCAGAGATTTCTTTTAGAGCGGTCTTAATACAATATTCGGATATTTGTCGAAATTTTAATTCTCTCATGATCCGTTGTT
This sequence comes from Aquimarina besae, assembly GCF_042434905.1. Lineage (NCBI taxonomy): Bacteria > Pseudomonadati > Bacteroidota > Flavobacteriia > Flavobacteriales > Flavobacteriaceae > Aquimarina > Aquimarina besae. Next base: position 549,067 of record NZ_CP170199.1, on the reverse strand, counting down.
TACCCCATTTCTTAATTTTGAATTTACCACGGGCAAAGCTTTTAGCAAAACGCTCTTCATTAAGAAAGTTATGTTCCAAAAGATGTAGTATTATCTTTTCTTTTGCCTCAGGAATTAGTCTCATGGTGTTCAACTTATTACTAATATCCTTATGGCAACGTTCCTGATAGGCACAATAATGCTCCATTTTTTTTATAGCCTCGGTAACAGTTATGGATTGTGGTGTTTTTTGATACATAAACGCAAATATAACAAACAAAAAAACCCAACCTACATCCGTAAGCTGGGTTTCATTATTATTGTATCATTTCTCCATTCTTATCGTGGAAATGATATTCTAAATACGTGTAAGCGTCTCTAGGTATTATTTTAACCCATCTTTTGTGGTCTATAAACCATTTGGATCGGGTGGATGGAAATCCTTTAGTTAAAAAAGCTGCAATAAAAGGATGTGCGCTAAGCGTTAACTTTTTATGATCTTTTTTAATTAATTTTTCTAAATCGACCTTTATTTTATCTACTAAAACTATCGGCGCCTCAATTTCGCCATTTCCTCCGTTCGGGTTTTCCTCACGGGTTTTGATATTCATTTCTGGTCGTACACGCTGTCGCGTGATCTGAATCAAGCCAAACTTACTTGGCGGTAAAATTTTGTGCTTCGCCCTGTCGTCTTTCATCTCTTCACGTAAGTGATTGAAAAGTGTTCTGCGGTTATCAGCATTATTCATATCGATAAAATCGACAACAATAATACCTCCCATATCCCTAAGACGTAGTTGGCGAGCTACTTCGGTTGCACTAATTAGGTTGACTTCTAGTGCAGTGTCTTCTTGATTTTTGGCTTTGTTAGATCGGTTTCCACTGTTTACATCAATGACGTGCATTGCTTCAGTGTGTTCGATGACAAGATAGGCTCCCTTACTCATGGATACCGTTTTACCAAAACTTGTTTTGATTTGTCGTTCAATACCATATTTCTCAAATATGGGTACGTTTGACGTGTGTAATTTTACGATAGATTCTTTTTTTGGTGCAATTTCTTGCAGATAATCTTTGATTTGGTTGTAGAGATCTTGTTCATCTACAACGATAGAAGTGAAACTGTCATTGAAAACGTCTCTTAATATAGAGGACGCCCTATTCATTTCACCTAAAATTTTTGATGGATGTTGAGCTTTGTATAATTTTTTACACATAGACTCCCAGCGACCCACCAGATTTTGCAAATCTCTATCTAGTTCTGCTACTTTTTTGCCTTCTGCTACAGTACGAACAATAATTCCAAAACCTTTTGGCTTGATACTTTTTACCAGCCTTTTCAGACGTTCTTTTTCTTCTGATGATTCTATTTTCTGTGAAATAGACACTCTGTTAGAAAAAGGCACCAATACAATATATCTACCGGCGATCGAAAGTTCAGAACTTATTCGAGGACCTTTTGTAGAAATAGGTTCTTTTACTATTTGTACTAATAGCGATTGATTTGATTTTAACACATCTGTAATAACTCCGTGTTTATCAATATCGTTCTCAAAAGGAAAATCCTTAAGAGAGTAATCTTTTAACTTACCTGTGCTTACACGTTTGATGAACTTTAGTAAAGAAGATACTTGAGGACCTAGGTCGTGATAATGCAGGAATGCATCTTTCTCGTAGCCTACATTGACAAATGCAGCGTTAAGACCCGGGACAGCTTTGCGGATTTTGGCAATAAAAATATCACCCACTGCAAAATTGCTGTCGTCTTCTTCCTTATGTAATTCAACTAGTTTTCCATCTTTTAATAAGGCAAAATCAGTAGAGGAGCCAGATCTAATGATCAATTCTTTGTTCACTCTAATTAGATTTTTATCCACCTCGTATATTCGAGACAGATGGATTAAACAATTTTATTCACAGGAATTTTAATAATTCCGTTGAAACAAAGTCTTATAAAGGTAGAGATATAAGAAACTCTATTTCGATTTCAAAGAACATTCTTAAATAGAAAAAGTAGTTAGAAACTACTTTTTCTTGTGGCGATTAGCTCTTCTTCTCTTTTTACGCTTGTGCGTAGCTACCTTGTGTCTTTTACGTTTTTTACCACTTGGCATAGTGCGATCTATTTATTGATTATTAATTACTTAACTTCTACGTTAGTTTTTACACCTTCCACAAATACTTTTGCCGGCTTAAAAGCTGGTATGTTGTGTGCAGGTATTTTGATTGTAGTATTTTTAGAAATGTTTCGACCTGTTTTTTCAGCTCTTGTTTTGATGATAAAGCTACCAAAACCTCTTAGGTATACGTTATCTCCGCTCTCTAAAGAACTTTTTACTTCTTCCATAAAGGTTTCAACAGTTGCCTGAACATCTCCTTTTTCAATTCCTAGTTTTTCTGAAATTTTTGCTACAATATCTGCTTTAGTCATTATATTACCTATTTAGGGGTTTTTAAATTTTCAAGGGGGCAAATATAGCAATTTAAAATCCAAAATATCAATACTTAAGATGAAATTATCATGTTTTAAAGGTTTAATTTTACAAAACTTAAGATTTTCTTATGATTTTTTCTAAAAAACTCATTACGTGGTACTTACAAAACAAAAGATCCATGCCGTGGCGAGAAACGACCGATCCATACCGCATTTGGTTAAGTGAAATTATACTTCAGCAGACCAGAGTTGCGCAAGGATTACCTTATTATTTATCATTTATTGATCAGTATCCGACCGTTTTTGATTTAGCAAATGCAAAAGAAGAGGAAGTATTAAAATTATGGCAGGGATTGGGGTATTATTCCAGAGCCAGAAATCTACACGCCACAGCAAAGTATATTGCAAATGAGCTCAATGGAATTTTTCCTTCTACTTATAAGGATCTATTACAACTTAAAGGAGTTGGTGATTATACGGCTAGCGCTATAGCTTCCATCTGTTATAATGAAGTAGTGCCTGTAGTGGATGGTAATGTATACCGCGTTTTGTCCAGGTACTTTAATGTGGATACTCCTATTAATAGTACACAAGGAATCAAAGAGTTTAAAAAACTTGCCTGGGAGATGATTGATCCAGAACAACCTGCCACGTTTAACCAAGCGATTATGGAATTCGGCGCGTTGCAATGCAAACCGCAGAATCCATATTGTATCGTGTGTCCACTCAATGATAGTTGTGAGGCTTTAAAAAAAGGTACTGTTGCTTCTTTACCTGTAAAACTTAAAAAGTTAAAAGTAAAAAAACGATATTTCAACTACTTAATCTTTTCTGTAAATGACCAAAAAACTGTTCTCAATCAAAGAACTGGAAAAGGGATCTGGCAGAATTTATATGAGTTTCCTCTTATAGAAAGTGAAAATGAAGTTGACCTACCTTATATAGAGAATCATGAGATTTTTAAACGTTTATTAAACCACGTAAACTATGAACTCACTTTGCACGAAGAAGATTTTAAAATTCATAAATTATCACATCAGCATTTATATACTCGATTTTATATAGTGAAAACGGAAGAAATTCCTACGATTAATATTGAATCAAATTTTGTAGAAATTGAGAAAATCAGGGATTATCCGGTTCCTATTTTATTAGGTAATTTTATAGAAAGCTTTTTTTAGGTATGATGTTTTTTATTACATTTACTTATAAATAATAAAGAGTATGTCTGGAACGTTGAATAAAGTAATGCTTATAGGCCATACGGGTGATGAAGTGAAAATGCATTATTTTGAAGGTGGAAATTGTATCGGCAGATTTCCGCTGGCAACTAATGATTCTTATGTTAATAAAACCACCGGAGAAAGAGTAACCACAACGGAATGGCACAATATTGTAGTGCGTAATAAAGCAGCCGAAATTTGTGAAAAATACTTAAAAAAAGGAGATAAAGTGTATATTGAAGGTCGTCTTAAGACTAGAAAATGGCAAGACGAGCAAGGAAAAGATCGATATAGCACAGAGATTCAGTGTACTGATTTTACCTTTTTGACTCCAAAGTCTGAAGGTCATCAAGCCGAAATCGTTGCAGATAAGCAACCAATGGTAGATAAACCAACGGTTGATAATTCTCAGTCTGTTTCGCCTGCGCCTACAGAAATGGAAGAAGATGATCTTCCGTTTTAATATGTTTAACTAAACTGCTATAATTTGGACCCTGATCCTGAACCGTTATTGATTTTATTAGTTGCTTTTGAACCTTGGCAAGCAGTCAATTTATTTGTCCTTATTTTTTTATTGGTTTGTTCTGCCCTAATTTCCGGTAGCGAAGTTTCTTTGTTTTCACTTACATCTTCTGATCTTAAAGCGGAAGGAGAAACGCTAACCATAAACCAAAAGATCATTTCTAAATTATTGAGCAGGCCTAAAAAATTGTTGGCTACAATCTTAGTGGCGAATAATTTTATCAATATTGCCATTGTCTTGCTTTTTGATTCATTAGGAGAGATTTATTTTAAAGGGCTAGATGATATAGTGATTCCAGGTCTAGAATGGTTAAGCATAAGATTCTTAACAGAGGTGGGCTTGGTAGCGTTTCTTATTTTACTCTTTGGAGAAATATTACCAAAGATCTATGCCAGTCGTAACAAAGTCAAGTTTGCTAATTTTATGGCGAGGCCATTAAGTGTTTTGGATTGGATTATATCACCTATCAGTTTACCGATGCGAGGTATAACGATACGTATCCATAATAAACTAGGGAAACAAAAATCCAATATTAGTGTAGATCAACTATCGCAGGCTTTAGAATTAACTTCTGATCAGGACACGACTTCTGAAGAAAAAAAGATACTGGAAGGAATCGTCTCCTTTGGAAATACAGATACGAAGCAGGTGATGAAACCAAGAATTGATATTTTTGCACTTAATCGAGACCTTAAGTATACCGAGGTAATTCCGGAAATTATAGAGAATGGATACTCTCGTATCCCTGTATTTGAAGATAGTATTGACAAGGTAATAGGAATTTTATATGTAAAAGATTTATTGCCGTATATTAATCATAAAGATTTTAACTGGGTGGAACTGGTTCGAGAGCCCTATTTTGTTCCTGAAAACAAAAAATTAGATGATTTATTGAATGATTTTAAAGATAAAAAGAATCATTTGGCAATTGTGGTAGATGAATACGGAGGTACCAGTGGTCTGATTTCATTAGAAGATATTATAGAAGAAATTGTTGGTGATATTAGTGACGAGTTTGACGATGAAGATTTAGTGTTTTCTAAATTAGATGATAATAATTATGTCTTTGAAGGAAGAACCTCGCTAAAAGATTTTTATAAAGTACTGAAACTTGAAGATAACACCGGTTTCGAAAATAAGAAAGGAGATGCCGAGACCATTGCGGGATTACTCTTAGAGATCTCCGGTAGTTTTCCTAAAAGAGGAGATATTATTACGTTAGAACAATATGCTTTCACGATAGAATCGCTGGATAATAAGCGTATAAAAAGAGTAAAATTGACTATTAATGCAGAGTAAACTAAGGAGTATTTTTTTAGGACTAATTATTTTAAGTCTGCTGTTTTCTTGCGGGGGCGAAACGTTGCCTAAACCTAAAGGAATGCTCAGGCTCGCTTATTCTGCGCCAAAGTATGAGCAGGCTTTATTAGATTGTTCCTATACTTTTGAAAAGAATAAGATGGCTAATTTTGAAAGAGCCAAAAACAACAAAAAATGCTGGTATAATATTGAATATCCAAAACTGCGTGCAACCATTTACATATCTTATTATGATGTAAATGATAATCTTGATTCTCTATTAAGAGATGCACAAAACCTTACCCAAGAACATTTTATAAAAGCTGATGCTATACAGCCAAAGGACTTTATGTACCCGGAGAAAAAAGTATATGGTAGAATATATGAAGTTACCGGAAATGCTGCCTCGTCTTGTCAATTCTACGTAACAGATAGTATTCATCATTTTGTATCTGGTTCTGTTTATTTTAAGGTGAAACCAAACTACGATTCGATCCTTCCTGCTGCAAAATATTTGAGAAATGATGTTATACATTTTATGGAAACCGTGAAGTGGAAAGAATAACGCTAAACGTTCGTTAATTTTTCATTACAGAGCAGTACAACTTCCATAATTTTAGTGATTTTTGCACCTTATTAAAAAAACCAATGCAAGACACCAAACTAAAATGGGTTTATTTATCCATACTGTCACTTGTTTGGGGTAGTTCATTCATTTTGATTAAAAAATCATTAATAGGACTTACACCAATGCAACTAGGTGCACTAAGAACATTGTTTGCAGCCGCTTTCTTATTTCTAATAGGTTTTAGGAGTATGTGGACTATCAAGAAAGAGGAGTGGAAATGGATTATTATTTCTGGCTTTTTAGGAACATTTATCCCGGCATTTTTGTTTGCATTTGCAGAAACCGAGATTGATAGTGGGATTGCTTCAGTACTTAATTCTACGACTCCTTTGGTAACCCTGATTTTGGGAGTATTGCTGTTTTCAATTCGTTTTAATCGTAATCAATTGCTAGGAGTTATTGTTGGATTAATTGGATGTTTAGCCTTGATTTGGGAAGGTGCTTCAGTCAATCCTAATCAAAATTATTGGTATGCTTCTTTAGTGCTTTGTGCTTCCGTGTGTTATGCGACGAATGTAAATATTATAAAACGATACATGCAACAAATTTCTCCTATGGCAATTGCCAATGGTAACTTTATTGTTTTAGTCATTCCTTCGCTTATCGTTCTGTATCATTCTGATTTTTTTGACCATAATGTCCTGACAAATCCAGAGATGCATACTAGTCTTATCTATATTTCGATTCTTGCAGTTGTAGGAACAGGAATTGCTAAAGTATTGTTTAATAAATTAGTACAGATAAGTAGCCCTGTTTTTGCTACTTCAGTTACTTATACGATTCCGATAGTCGCTTTGATTTGGGGATTGCTGGATGGAGAAGAATTTTCTTTTTACCAAGTGTTAGCAGCGGGTGTGATTATTCTGGGCGTGTATATTGCAAATCGAAAAAAATAAAGGTCCGTTCGTTAGAACAGACCTTTTATTATACATTTCTTTAAAAGAATTTTATTTAAAATCCTCTTCAGTTATTCCTTCATTAATTTTAATTTCGGAAACATTAAAATCAAATTTTTGTGGTCCCGCTGATATCGACATTGTATGAGGGAATTTAATTCCGTTCACCTCTTTGTAATTGCTATATTCTATTGTAGAAGGTATTTTTTGACCTCCTTGTTCCTGGATAACAATATCTTTTACTTTAAGACCGGTTTCAGTGTCAAAGAAAGAAGTTCTTTTCTCACTCATTTTAACTTTATAAGCTTTCCCTCCCTCATAAGGTTCCATACCTTCAAGAGTTGCTGCGTTGTTGGTAAGTTCTGGGAATGGATATATTTCTTTTTTTGCATCCGCAATCTGCTCTTCGGTATACGCGATTTTCTGACCTTGTACCATTGCATATCCGTTGGATCCATCAAACACATTTTTATTTACAGAATTTCCGGCAAATAAGATATCAGTGAGGGTTTGGTTTTTTGAAGTTACTTTTACAATCATTTGTAATGTAGCACCACCCATAGATGCTTCAGCTGTAGTAAATGTAGATTGTATAGCTTCCAGCTTATCTTTTCCACCTATGGCCTTAAAATAATTATCCATAACGGATTGAGCCGTTACTCCTTCAGGTGTAGCAGCATTATAATCGGGCTTTTCTGTTTTGTTTCCGTACTTGTCAAAATATAGAATTGGAATTTTCTTTCCTTCAAAACTTATTTTTTCAAGATTTTCGATAACATCACTTCCTTTTCCTACTAATACAATTCTGGCGTTATCCAAATCAAAGTATTTATTCGCTACTCTTTTAATATCAGCTTTGCTTACTGCATTAATTTTAGCAATAAAAGTTTTGTAAAAATCTTTAGGGAGATTTTGTGTTTTAATATCAATACTTCTGGATGCAATAGTTCTGTCATTTTCTGATGCTAGAATGAAATCTCCTAAGAATTTTGCTTTTGCATTTTCAAGAACTTCATCATCAACATCTTCAGTTCTAATTCTTTTGATTTCTTTCAGTGTTTCTACCACAGCACTATCTGTAACAGCATTTCTTACTTTTGCTGTGGCTCTAAATGCTGTCTTGAAATATTTGTTCCTAGGTAGTGTAGATCTACCTCCATATGTATATCCATGTTCTTCTCGAAGGTTCATATTAATGTAGCTGCCAAAAGATCCTCCTAAAATATAATTTGCAACCAAGGCAGCGTGATGATCTTCATCTGCCATTTTTAGATTTGAGATACCCATAACAGCCATTTCTGTTTGTACGGCATTTGGCATATCGACAAAATTGATCTGTCTATATTGTGCGTCTTTTACGTCTGGAATTGCGAATGAAGGAGCTTTGCCGGCCTTCCAAGAGGCAAAATGTTTTTCTACTAAAGCTTTGGCTTTTTCTGCTGTGATATCTCCACTAATTACCATATAAGCATTTGCAGGAACAAAATTATTTCTGTAGTAAGATTCTACATCAGTAAGGGTAATATTATTTACCGTTTTTTCTGTAATGTATTCTCCTGCAGGATGATTTTTGCCATAGGCAAGAACACTTCTTACTCTGTCTGCAACTGCTTCTGCACTATTTTCTCCTGATTTAATACCTTCAACCAATTTTTTCTTCTCTAAATCTAATTCTTCTTGCGTGAACTTTGGATGTAATGCTGCATCTGCAAAAAGTTCTATAATACGGTCAGAATATTTAGATAGTGATTGTGCAAAACCTCCGGATACTCCTACATTTAGGATTGCTCCCAGAAAATCAACTTCCTCATTAAAGTCGTCTTTACTAATGTTTTTGGTTCCTTTTCCCATTATTTGGGATACTACCCCTTCTATTCCGGCTTTATCACCTTCGGCATTTGGTGGGTTATCCAGAGATAGACTCACGGTAATTCTGGGTAGTTTATTATTTTCTACCACGAGTACAGTTAGGCCATTACCCATTTTAAAAGTGTAGGGTTCTCCTAAATTGATCGCGGGCGTAGGCCCTGATTTTGGCATTTTAGATCGATCTATTTGTGCCTGGGCACTGATAGCAATCAATAAAAATGCTATAATAAAGATTATATTTTTTTTCATTTTGATATTCATTTATATTATTTGCTTGACTCAGGTAAATAGTCAAGGTTAAGTCTTTGATTTTTGTTCAGATATTTTTTTGCAACATTCTGGATGTCTTCTCTGGTAATGGATCTGTAGATTTCAATTTCTTTGTTGATAAGACTGGTGTCGTCGTATAACATATTGTATCTAGCAAGAGAATTGGCAATACCTTCTATACTTGAATTTGAATTTACAAACTGATTTTCAAACTGATTTTGAAGTTTTTTAAACTCTCTTTCGGTAATCAATTCGTTTTGAAGTTTTTCAATTTCAGCATCCATTTCTGCCTGAAGTTTGTCTAAACCAACATTTCCTAGTGGAAGCGCACCCATGATATACGTTCCATAATCTTCCTGAGCATCGGTAAATGCAATTACTTGTAATGCCATTTTTTTATCTTCTACCATATTCTTCTGCATTCTGGAACTATTTCCTCCAGTTAGGATAGCAGAAATATAATTTAGGACATACGCATCTTTTTCTGTTTGTTTAGGAGTTCTGTACACCAAAACTTTTGCAGGGATCTGGATGTTGGCATCTGTTTCGGTCGCTTTAATTTCTGTAGTAATCGGATCCTCTTGGATCACCTTTCTTATTGTTTTTTCTCCATTATTTTTAATGGGTCCAAAATAATCCGAAATCATTTTTTTGGTATCCTCAATGTTGATATCACCTGCTACAACCAAAGTAGCGTTGTTTGGGTTGTAGTACTTTTGATTGAATGCGATGAACTCATCAAGTTTTGCAGCATCAAGATCTTCCATACTTCCTATAACAGATTGTCCATATGGATGTTTTTTAAAGATATATTTGTTAATACCTGTTCTGTAAATAATTTTCCCATAAGGAGCATTGTCAATACGTTGCCTTTTTTCTTCTTTTACAACTTCATTCTGAGTATCGACACCGATTTTATTAATCACAGGGTGTAACATACGTTCTGATTCCATCCATAATGCCAATTCAAGATTATTAGAAGGTAAGGTTTCATAATAATAGGTTCTGTCCTGAGTTGTGTTTGCATTATTTCTACCGCCATTTGCAGAAACAATATCAAACCATTTTCCTCTTTCGATATTTTTTGTTCCTTCGAATAAGAGATGTTCAAAAAAGTGAGCAAAACCTGTTCTTCCCGGTTCTTCGTCTTTTGCCCCTACGTGATACATTACTCCAACAGTAACCACAGGAGCTTTGTTTTCTTGATGTAGAATTACGTGCAGACCATTATCCAGGTCGTATTCTGTAAATTCTACTTCTTGTGCACTAGTAGAAATTATCATGAATAGTCCACAAGCGATTGTGTAAAGTTTATTTTTCATTAGTAATAATTTTATTTATCAGATTTGTGTGCAAAGATCGTGTTTTGTTACGATTTTAGCTAGAAAGAATTGAGATGTCTTAAGTTGCTTAATCTTAATAAATTAACAGTTCTTTAAGCCAAAAAGCCGTCAATAATCCATAAATTCCTTGTGAATACAAAACAGATCAAACTATGAAAAAGTCAACAATTCCCGTAAAATACGGTATTTTAATCGCAGCTGGACTGATTGCGTATTTTTTACTTTTATCACTAATCGGTGTACAAACGAATCCTATTTTTAGTCTGGGCAATGGAATCATAGTAGCCTTTGGGTTATATAAAGCCATGAAAGACTATAAGTTTGAAAAAGGTAGTGCTTTTGAGTATCAAAAGGGTTTTATGGCTGGACTGTTCACCGGATTTAACGCTACTCTTATTTTTACGGTTTTCTTTGCTGTTTACGTTACGAATATCAATACTAGTTTTCTTCCGGAAATGCTTGCTAACTGGAGTTCACATTATCACGTAGGTGTTGGTATTGTAGTGTTTGTTGCAGCAATAATGGGCTTTGCAACAACCTTTGTACTCACCTTATCTTTTATGCAATTATTTAAAGACAGCTGGAATACAAAAAAAAATCATAATTCACACACCATAAAAGCGTAAATTATTTGTTGTTTAATTAATTAGGAGTATATTTGCACCCGCTTATTTTAGAATAAGCAATGTTCTTTAGATATAAAAATTAATTAAACGTTACGCTATGTACGCAATTGTAGAGATAGCAGGGCAGCAATTTAAAGTTGCGAAAGACCAAAAAGTTTTTGTTCATCGTTTAGCAGGAGAAGAAGGAGATCAAGTATCTTTTGATAAAGTTCTACTTACTGCAGACGGAGATAAAGTTACTTTAGGCGCCCCGGCTATAGATGGAGCTCAGGTAGGAGCAAAAATCACAAGACACCTAAAAGGTGATAAAGTTATCGTTTTCAAGAAAAAGAGACGTAAAGGATACCGAGTTAAAAACGGTCATCGTCAATCTCTTACTGAAATCGTAATCGAAAGTATTGTAGCCTCTGGAGCTAAAAAAGCTGCTCCTAAAAAAGAGACTAAGAAAGAAGCGCCAAAAGCTGAAAAGAAAGTAGAAGCTAAAGCTGCTCCTAGAAAGGAGACTAAGAAAGCAGAAGCACCAAAGAAAGCAGCTCCTAAGAAAACAGCAAAGGCTGATGATCTTAAGAAGATTGAAGGTATTGGGCCTAAAATTGCATCTACGTTAGTAGAAGCTGGGATCAGTACATATGCTGAGTTAGCAAAGACAGACGCTTCTAAAATTGCAGAAATCATTGCAGACGTGCGTGGAAATCACGTTACAGACACTTGGCCTGCACAGGCAAAACTTGCTGCAGAAGGTAAGTGGGACGAATTAAAGAAATGGCAAGACGAATTAGATGGAGGTAAAGCTTAATTGCTCATCTAATTTGAAGTTTAACAGATAAAACCTTAAGAAAATGGCTCATAAAAAAGGAGTTGGTAGTTCTAAGAATGGTAGAGAATCAGAATCGAAACGTCTAGGTGTTAAGATTTTTGGTGGACAAGCTGCTATCGCTGGTAACATCATTGTAAGACAAAGAGGTACAGCGCATAAACCAGGTGAGAATGTTTACGCCGGTAAAGATCACACACTACACGCTAGAATAGACGGAGTAGTTAAGTTCACGAAGAAAAAAGATAATAAATCTTATGTTTCAGTAGTTCCTTTTGAAGCATAAGGATATTTTCCTTTGTAATAAATATGAGACCCTTTTCAGATGATACATTTGAAAAGGGTTTTTTTGTAAATGTTTTTAAAGGAGCAATGAGCAGGGATCTTTCTTGAGACTCGTGTATATCGAAATTGCTATATGTTTTTGTAAGACATTTAATAGGTTAAATATTATTACAATTGTAGCACTCCAATTTTCCATGCTTATCTAATAGAGAACCCTTTTAATTATCATATATTGAAATATTATTGGCTATATTTTCTTCAGTGAAATAAAACAATATGATTTCATCCTATATTTAATAACTGTCATTGATTGTGCGATGTTCCCTAATGTTAAGAAAGAATTATAAGTTTTAGGATACTACCAAGATGATAATATAGCAATAAACTTTCGATACCTAGATCTTCGCATAAAAAAGGAATTTCTTTCTTCATAAGAAAAGTCTTTACTTCTCAATTCACAAATTACTGCAAATTGTTTTTAGATATTTCTGACAATACGATCACTGCCTTGTCCAGAAATGATAGAAGTTGTAAAACAGAACATCATAAATAATTTTATAATGGAATAGATGAAGAAAATTGTATAAACTTATGATCCTTAACTATCAATACTAAATAAAAGTGTGAAAATTTCAGAGATCCGTTTTTATGTTTTGCTCTTTTTGTATCCTAATAAGTTTAGGAGATATTGGACAAGAAATTACAAAATAGGATTGTCTGGAAGTCATTATTGTAACAGAGGCAATAATTGTAGAAACGTAGAGAGAATTAAAGAAGAGGAACAATCCCTATCAAAAGAAAGCAAATCACGATTAAAGAGTTAGAAGGAATATCGGATTTGTTAAATAATATGAATGCTGCGAATTGCGAGTTTGTGGATCGCCAGTCGATTGTATTCCAAAAAATGATCCTGTGTGGATAAGTTACATTTTTAGAAAGAGGAAATTGGTCAAAAAACAAACCCTTACTAAAAATTTAGCAAGGGTTCTATTTATGTCCTAAAAGCGAAGCGGTCTAAAATTCTAGAAGCATCGCGTTCTATTTTAGTATCTGTAGTGTTCAGGTTTAAAAGGTCCTTCTACCGTTACACCGATATATTCTGCTTGATCAGTACGAAGTTCTGTTAATTCAACTCCGATCTTAGCTAAGTGTAATTTTGCTACTTTCTCATCTAAATGTTTTGGTAGCATATATACCTCATTTTTGTATTTGTCGCTGTTTTTCCAAAGTTCGATTTGTGCCAACGTCTGGTTTGTAAAAGAATTACTCATTACAAAACTTGGATGACCAGTTGCACATCCTAAATTTACTAAACGACCTTCGGCAAGAATGATGATATCATTTCCGTTTATGTTGTATTTATCTACCTGAGGTTTGATCGTATCTTTTGTATGTCCGTGGTTTTTGTTTAACCAAGCCATATCGATTTCATTATCAAAATGCCCGATGTTACAAACAATCGCTTTGTCTTTTAAAGCTTCAAAATGATGTCCTTGTACAATATCCTTATTTCCTGTAGTTGTGATAACGATGTCACTATTTCCAATAACGGTTTCTAATTTCTTTACTTCAAAACCATCCATAGCAGCTTGTAACGCACAAATAGGATCAATTTCAGTTACTGTTACGATGCTACCAGCACCTTTAAAAGAAGCCGCAGTACCTTTACCAACATCACCATAGCCACAAACAGTTACTCGTTTTCCAGCTAACATAATATCTGTTGCACGACGAATGGCATCTACAGCACTTTCTTTACATCCGTATTTATTGTCAAATTTAGATTTAGTAACAGAATCGTTTACATTAATGGCAGGCATTGGTAAGGTTCCATTTTTTACTCTTTCGTATAGACGGTGAACACCTGTTGTAGTTTCTTCTGATAAACCTTTGATTCCTTCAGCAAGTTCTGGGTAACGATCTAAAACCATATTAGTTAAATCTCCACCATCATCAAGTATCATATTTAAAGGTTTGCGATCCTCTCCAAAGAATAAAGTTTGTTCAATACACCAATCAAATTCTTCTTCATTCATCCCTTTCCAAGCATATACTGGTATTCCAGCTTCAGCAATTGCAGCTGCGGCTTGATCTTGTGTAGAGAAGATATTGCAAGAACTCCAGGTAACCTCTGCACCAAGAGCCTGTAAAGTTTCAATTAATACTGCGGTCTGAATGGTCATGTGAAGACAACCTGCTATTCGAGCTCCTTTTAGGGGTTGTTCATCCTTATACTCTTCTCTTAAGGACATTAAACCTGGCATTTCAGCTTCAGCTAGTTCAATTTCTTTTCTTCCCCATGCAGCTAATGAAATGTCTTTCACTTTGTAAGGAACATAAGGTACTGTTTTGGTACTCATAGTATCTGTTTTATGTTTATGAAGTGCAATAATGCTAGTATTTCGCACTAAATTATTCTAAATTCGTTTCCTGAAAATCAAGATACCAATTCCTGATTTTCAGTTTGCAAAGGTACATAATAACTTTAAGAATTCGTATGCCTCTTTACAAAAGTATAACAGTAGATCAAAGTACTAATATATTGATTTGGAAGATAGAAGAGTCTTTTGAGGAGCTGTCTGATGGAATTGAACTAACAGATCATTGTCAAAAAAGAGTAGACAATATGAAATCAGATTTGCATAAGAGAGGATTTATGAGTGTGCGACATTTATTGGCAATTTTTGGGTATACTGATCATGATTTATACTATGATGATTTTGGGAAACCACATCTAAAAGACGGAAAGCAAGTCTCAATAACACATTCTTATGAGTACGCTGGGGTTGTTATTAGTGATAAGCTTGTTGGAATTGATATAGAAAAGCAACGTGATAAAATTCTTAGGATTGCCCACAAATTTGTAGCGTCAGAGCAAAAATTTGTAGACCAACATCAAGAAGAAAAGGTACGCGTGCTTACTGTTATTTGGGGAGCAAAGGAGTCATTGTACAAATTGTACGGTACGGCAGGGTTGAGTTTTGAACAACATATCCATATTATGCCATTTGATCTCAATATGCCCTTCACTGCCGGAAGCATTCATCATCAAGAAAAAGTGAGTCATTATGATATCACATTTTTAGAATTTGAAGGTTTTACCTGTGTTTATGCTTTGCCATATCTCTAATATTTAGTATTCTATTAATTTTTTACCAATGCAAGTATCAATTGAATTAACACTTACACCACTTCAAAATGATTTCGAACAACATATCATTCGATTCATAAAGAATTTGAGAGCTTCTGAATTTACCGTCTTAGAAAATCCTCTAAGTACTCAGGTATATGGAGAATACGATAAGCTGATGCCATTTCTAACTGATGAAATTAAAATGGCTTTTGGAGATATGGAGCATGTTTTGGTATATATGAAAATGGTAAAAAGTAACCGAAGCGATTATGAACCAAATTTTTGAATTTTTCTTTGGGCAATATGCGGAATATTCTACCTTGGATATTTCTCTAGAAGTCATTGCGGTTATCTTTGGTGTGGCAAGTGTTTTTTTTGCTTGGTTTAATAAAATTTGGGTGTATCCAACAGGTCTGGTAAGTACATCGATCTACGTGTATTTACTTCTAAAATGGTCCTTGTTAGGAGATATGATGATCAATGCATATTATTTTATAATGAGTATACATGGCTGGTATGTATGGACCAGAAAGGTTGATGATACGCATACAACTCCTATTTCCAGAACCAATACGAAGGAAAAAATGACTGAAATAGTCATTTTTGTGTCTACATTGGTGTTTGTCTATTTTGTTTATAAAACGTTTGATAAGTGGAATGATTGGACAGCTTATGTAGATACATTGACTACAGCTATATTTTTTGTAGGTATGTGGTTGATGGCTAAAAGAAAAATTGAAAATTGGATCTTTTGGATAATAGGAGACATTATTTCTGTTCCCTTATACTTTTATAAAGGGTTTACCTTTTCTAGTTTTCAATATTTAATTTTTACAATTTTAGCAATACAAGGGTATTTAGCATGGAAGAAAAGCTTAGACAAGATGCTTGTGACTGCATAAAAATAGTGCTGTTTGGACCAGAATCAACTGGTAAAACTACGTTGTCTAAACAATTGGCGCAATACTATGATGCTTCTTGGGTACCTGAATACATGAGAGAATATCTCCAGAAAAAATGGGATACTATTAAGGAAGTGTGTAGTTATGAAGATTTACTGCCAATTGCTGAAGGACAAATGAAATTAGAAAATGAGATAAGCAATCAGGAGAATAACATAGTTTTTTGCGACACGAATTTACTGGAACTCGTAGTATATTCTGAAGCTTATTATCAAGGCTCTGTTCCTGAAACGATACGTAGATTTTCATTAGAAAACACATATGATTTGTATCTTTTGACTTATATTGACACACCTTGGGTTCCAGATGACTTGAGGGATAAACCAAATCAGAGAGAAGAAATGTTTGTGCGTTTCAAAGAATCTTTGGAAAAAAATAAGTGTAATTATAGTATTTTAAGAGGTGATAAGACATCTCGTTTCGAAAAAGCAAAAGAAATCATTGATCAACTAATAAAACAACGAAAGTGAATATTACTGATAAAGATATTAAACTCATAACATCTAAAGGTTTAACAGTTGAAAAAGTACTAGCTCAAATTGAGACTTTTAAAAATGAAATTCCCTTCGTAGCCTTAAGAAGTGCAGCTACGTTAAATAATGGAGTATTAAAATTCTCTGAGCATTATCAAACCGAGTTAACCAAGTTATATGAGTCAAGATCTTCTGACCTAGAAACCATTAAGTTTGTACCAGCTTCTGGAGCTGCTACAAGAATGTTCAAGGAATTGTTCAAGTTTTTGGATAATTATGAGTACGAAAAAGAAAGCCTTAACTCTTATACCAATCACGAAAAAGCAACCGCTATACGTCTTTTTTTAATAGGCTTAGAAAAATTTCCTTTTTATCATATTGTAATGCAAAGGATAAAAAGCGCTTATCCTAACTTTGAATCTTTATCAGAAGGAAGACAACTTTATATTTTTATAGAAATGATGTTAAAGGAAAAAGGTTTGAATTTTGGAGCTTATCCAAAAGGATTATTACCTTTTCATAAATACGCAAATAGTATATCAACTTCTTTTGAAGAACATTTGTTTGAAGCCGCTGGTTATAATAAAAATGCTAATAGAGATTCCAAATTACATTTTACGATTTCTAAGGAACATCTGGACGCGTTCAAAGATGAATTTGAAAGGATAAAGAAAAAAGTAGAAGCAGAAACAGATACCAATTTTATAATTACATATTCGTTTCAAAAATCAGAAACAGATACGATTGCAGTTGATAAAAATAATGAACCGTTTAGAACAGAGGATGGTTCCATATTGTTTAGGCCTGGTGGTCACGGGGCCTTGATTGAAAATCTAAATGATCTTGATGCAGATATTATTTACATCAAAAACATTGATAATGTTGTAGTTCGAAAATATCAAGATGAAGTTTCTGGATATAAAAAAGTGCTGGCAGGTAAGTTGATAGAAATTCAGGATGAAGTTTTTAGAATACTTAATTCGATCGATCAAAAAGTGCCTGCAGAAGCAGAGCTTAAGGATATCAAGAAGTTTTTGGTACAACAACTTAATGTAAGATTACCTTTAGATTTTGATAAATTCTCAGAAAAATATAAGCTTCAGTTTCTAAAAGAGTCATTAAACAGACCAATTAGAGTATGCGGAATGGTAATTAATGAAGGAGAACCTGGTGGTGGACCTTTTTGGATTAAGAAGGAAAACGGAAGATTAGTACTACAAATTATAGAGGCACCACAGATTAATATAAAAGATACCAGACAACGGGAAATTTTAAAAAGTGCTACTCATTTTAATCCGGTGGATTTAGTTTGTGGTGTTCGGGACTACAAAGGCAATAAGTTTAATTTACTTGATTATGTTGATCCCGAAGCAGGTTTTATAACCACAAAATCTTTAAATGGCCAAATGTTGAAAGCGTTAGAACTGCCGGGATTATGGAATGGCGCAATGGCAAATTGGATCAGTGTTTTTGTAGAGGTACCATTGACAACATTTAATCCAGTAAAAACAGTTAATGATTTGTTGAAGTCTGCACATCAGGTAAAATTATTTTCGTGAACACTTCAATAATATTAAAAGAGTTAAAGTTCAAAGGGATTCGAAGTTCGGGTGCTGGAGGTCAGCACGTCAATAAAGTATCTTCTAAGGTAGAATTGAGTTTTAATATAATGAACTCTGAAGGAGTTACTGATGATGAAAAATTACGAATTACTAATAAGTTAGCTTCAAGAATTACCAAATCAGGAGATTTAATTCTGCAATGTGGTGATACCAGAAGTCAACATAGAAATAAAGAATTGGTGATCAATCGATTTTTTGATATTTTGAAAGCTAGTTTGTATATTCCAAAATCAAGAAAAACTTCTAAACGTTCCAGAGCTTCCATTAAAAAAAGACTAGAAAACAAAAAAAGACTGTCTTTGAAAAAAGCTAATCGAAAAAATCCACTACTATAGCCGTTTCCTCTTATAAAAATGTGTAAAATTTCTACACTTTTATGTGGATTCTACAAATTTCTACGATTTTTTAGATTTTGATATAATACATAAAACACTGTAAAACAGTTATTTATGTTTTTTTTTGATGATTTTATTTTTTGGAACAATTATTCCTATCTACATAAGTGTAAAGCAAGTATTTACAATTATAATCAAATGAAAAATTTACAAATGATCATCGCTATAGTAGTTAGTATTATATCAGCACAAGGAGTGGTAGCACAAGACGAGTTAGCTGAGAATGACGGATGGGAATTCATGGATTATGAATATGAGTTGCAAGAGTATACTGAAATAGAAGTTGTGGAGCTACCTATGACTGTACAGGATGCTGCTGCAAAAGATTTTGAGAACTTACGTATTTACAAAGCATATATTTCAAAGGATAATACTTATAAAATTATTCTAAAAGGTAAAGATAACTACACAAAAGTTGTATTTGCAAGCGCTAATGGCGAATGGATAAAGCCAGACGACAAATCTTAAATCTAGGGGTAGAAAAGGATATCGTTTTGCAACCAAAAGACGATATAAAGTTGTTTAGTGCTAAAAAGAGACCCAATCCCAAGGGTCTCTTTTTTATTTTTTACGTTTCTTTGATGTTAGAGAAGAATTAAATGTTTTTAATGTTTAATTTTATGTAATACATTTAGAATTTAATGATATCAATATGTCAAAATTACTGATAGTTGAAGATGATGTAGCCTTTTGTACAATGCTCAAAACTTTTTTGCAAAAAAAAGGATATGTGGTGTCTACTTCATTCTCTGGCAATGAAGCTGTTTTACAAATTCAGGAACAGGCGTTTGATATTGTACTTACCGATGTAAGATTACCTGACCGAGATGGTATTACATTATTAGATGATATCAGAGCAAAAAACCCTAAAACTCAAGTTATCATTATGACGGGTTACGCAGAGATCAACATGGCGGTTAGTGCGATCAAACAAGGGGCATTTGATTATGTGTCTAAGCCATTTAACCCGGATAAAATACTTCAAATTATCGAAAATGCTCTTAATGCCGACACTCCAGAAACAAAATCTGCTGAACGTCGAGAAGAGAAAGGAGAAGATGAAGTAATTATTTCTACAAATAGTTCGTTTGTTAAAGGAATAAGTGATGCTTCAAAAAAATTGAATGAATATGTTGCACTGGTTGCACCTACTCGAATGTCGGTTTTGGTTATTGGAGATAGCGGTACTGGAAAAGAATATGTGGCAAGCAGTATTCATAAAGCGAGTAAAAGGGCCGATAAACCCTTTGTACCTGTGGATTGTGGAGCAATTCCTAAAGAAATTGCATCAAGTGAATTTTTTGGACATATAAAGGGATCCTTTACCGGAGCAGTAAATGATAAGATTGGTCATTTTGAAGCTGCAAACGGTGGAACTCTCTTTTTAGATGAGATAGGAAATCTTAGTTATGAGTTGCAGGTTCAGTTGCTTAGGGCACTTCAAGAGCGAAAAATCAAACCTGTAGGTAGCAATAAGGAAATAGAAGTTGATATAAGAGTAATTGCAGCTACGAATGAAGACTTGAGTAATGCTGTAAAAGAAGGAGAATTTAGAGAGGATTTATATCATAGATTAAATGAGTTTTCTATCAAAGTTCCTCCATTAAAAGACAGAATTGAAGACCTAATGTTGTTTGCTAATTATTTTCTAGAGGAGTCAAATAACGAGCTGGATAAACATGTTGTTGGTTTTGCAGATGAAGTGTTAGAGGCGTTTAAGAAATATGATTGGCCCGGTAATCTGAGGGAATTAAAAAATATTGTAAAAAGATCAGTATTACTTTCTCAAAAGGATATGATCACCTTAGATGTATTACCAAATGATGTTGCCTATGCCTCGCATCATGCTAAACAAACCTACGGACTATTTAAGAATCAAAATGAGCAGGAACTAATTTTGGATGCTTTAGAAAAAGCCAATGGTAATAAAGCCAAGGCTGCACGTATGTTGGATATAGATAGAAAAACACTCTATAACAAACTAAAACAATACGATATAAGTCTTTAATGTTTGACTTTTAATTCATCAATTAAATCTTCTATTTTACGTATTGCTTCTTCGGTAAGCGAAAGTATTTCATCTATATCCAATTCATAATTATCCTGGTGTTCTAGCGTATCTAAAATAGGTACAATTTCTTTAGCCTTTAATTGTTTAAACATCGGTAACATTTTATGGGCCAATTTTTTAATTTGTTCAACCTTTTGTTCACCTACAGCAAGTTTTAGCTCTTTGACGTGGTTAATTGTACTATTGCAAAAGGTCTCTAAAATGGCATAAAGCGATTCGGAATCTCCTTGCGCAAAAAGCATCAAATCACTTAAAGAATAATTTGCATTTTCTTCTTGTTCAGGTTTCGAATTTTCATAATCAAGATCTACCGTATCAATTTTTAAGACATTTGCGATCAATTCGATTAAGGCTTGTGGCGCATATGGTTTACGAAGGCTTCCAGAGAAACCAGCTTCTTCATATTCTGACAACGTGGTATCTGTTCTCCCGGATAAAGCAATAATTGGCAAATTCTTGTATTCAGGTTGGCTTTTGATAGTTTTTAGAAGTTCAAAACCATCCATTTTTGGCATTTGGATATCTGTAAGAATAAGATCGTATTGATTTTTCTTGAAAAGTTCTAATGCATCTAAACCATTTTCACAGATGTCATAAGATAAACCAATTAAAGATACTACTTCACTGGTTAAATCTAATTGGCTAAGATCATCATCTACAATAAGGACCCTTTTATTATTAAAATGTTGAATTTTTATGGGTTCGCTTTCTTCCTCATAAATTTGAGTTTTAGCCAGCTTAATAGGAATACAAAAGGTAAAATTACTACCCTTTTCGGGTTCACTTTCCAGTTTGATCCTACCGTTAAGGAGTTCGATTATTTTTTTAGTAATAGCCAATCCTAAACCAAAACCACCATATTTTTTTTCGGTGTCATCATCTCCTTGAGAGAATTCTTCAAATATGTGTTTTTGTTGCTCTTTGGATATTCCAATACCTGTGTCGATAACAGAAATAACAAGTTCTTTTTCGGCAAGTCCATTTTGCGTGATTTTACTTTCAATAGATATCGATCCGGCATCTGTGAATTTATAAGCGTTATTAAGTAAATTGGTGAGTATCTGCTTTAATCTAAATGGATCTCCCAAGTATTGCTTGTTGAGCTCATTATCTGAATTTATGGTAATTTCTAAGTTCTTATTATCATTTACAGGAATAATACTACTAATCGTGTTTTCAATTAGTTTCTTAGGAGAAAAAGGTAATTCTTCGATAACCATTCTACCTGCTTCTAATTTGGATAAATCCAAAAGATCATTTACTAAATGAAGAATATAGTCTGATGATTTTTTGAGATGATCTAAGTAATGCTTTTGTTTGTTATTTAAACCGGTTTTTTCTAACAAATCAGAGTATCCTATCACTGTGTTCAATGGAGAACGAAGATCGTGTGTAACTGTATTTATTAGTGACTCTCTTGTCTTCAAAAGGGATTCTTTGTAGATTTTTTCTGCTTCTAATTCATTTCTGTATTTCTGACTTTTTGATACGTCCTTAGTAATTAAAAACAGAAATAATATGGCTATAAGCAAACTAATAGCGGTGATGATAATAATGAAATTAGCGGTTTTATCTAGGATCTTATTAGATCGCTCCATTTTTGCTACGTATTCCTTTCTTTCACTATCTTCTATAGCAGCCATAAGATCACGTAGTTGTCTGGTAATTATCTGATCGTTTTTTAATAATTTGTTTTCTCGGGCAGTAATTTGCCGTTCGTATCTTCTTTCCTTTTCTTCTACCTCAATAAGTACCCTATAAAAGTGATTAGCAACAGAATCTAAGGTTTGACTGGTTAAACGTTCTTCGTTATCTTTTTTTGACCAATTCAGTAAATTTTTTATTAGTCTTTTTGTAGCTGGATTATAATCTTTAATTCGCTTATCTAAGTCAAGATAATTACCGTATTCTTTGCTTGATTTTTTGAGCTGATCTATTACATTTTCTTTTAATCCTTTTTGTTTTCGTTGCTCATATATGGCGATAAGTTTTTCAAAGTTTCTGTTTTTACTATCGATAAGCGCTTTGATGCTGTCTACTTTGTTGGATTGAACTTTATCAAAAGACATTTTCCCAACTTGGTCAATAGTAGTAATGATAGAATCAATCTTTGTTTTGTACGCTTCAAATTTTTCGGTATCCGAAGTTTGAATGATATTTCTAGTCAAACTTTCGGCTTCATATAAACCAGTAATAGCTTCTCCAACCAACACCAGTTTTTCATTATTATCATTTTTAATTTTAGTAATTTCTGAGTAATTACCAAACTGTCTGTAAATGACCCAAAAAGCAATAATTGCGAGCAAAATTGCTAGTGTGTAACCTGCAATTATTTTTAGCGTAATGGAACGTTTAGTGTTTTTCATACTATATTAACTTCAAAAAAACAGAAGCATTGTTTTTTACTCTAATAAAGTTACGATAAATCAATTAAACGTAGTATTTTTGCGGCAAAATCTCAAAGGGGTGCCGAATCCTGAAAGTAATTTTTCAAGAAGAAGCTGAGATCATACCCGACGAACCTGGGCAGGTAATGCTGCCAAGGGACAACCAAAAACGAATGGATTTTTTAAGATCCGTTAGTTTTATAGGGAAAATGAATAGTATTGTATAGTTAGTACAATTTTTAATCAATTTAATTTTTAACCTTAGAATAATTACCCCTTTTATTCGTAATTACTTTACGAATGAAAAACGTATTATTTTATCTTGCCATTTTATTCTTGAGCTTTCAAGTAATTGCTCAGGAAAAGCAAAAGGATTCCATAAGTGCCGGAATCGAAAAATTAGACGAAGTTTTAGTAAAATCTGTGCGAGTAGATGCTGATTCTCCAATTACGCACTCTAACGTGTCAAAAGAGGAATTAGCAACCCGAAATCTGGGTCAGGACATTCCGGTTTTATTGAATTATTTACCGGGGGTTGTTACCACTACTGATGCAGGAGCCGGAGTAGGATACACTTATATCCGGGTTCGTGGTAGTGATGCTTCCAGAGTGAATGTGACCTTAAACGGAATCCCATTTAACGATGCAGAAAGTCAGGGTACATTCTGGGTAAACCTACCGGATTTTGCTTCCTCGATAGAAAATTTACAACTTCAGAGAGGAGTAGGAACCTCTACCAATGGTTCTGGGGCGTTTGGAGCGAGTCTGAATTTATTGACTGATGCCGTTTCTGAAAAGGCAAATGGTGAAATTTCTAACTCATTTGGATCTTTCGGTACAAGAAGACATAACCTAAAATTTAGTACAGGATTATTGAATGATCATATTGAAATCGCGGGTCGTTTATCTGCAATTGCTTCCGATGGGTATATCGACAGAGCATCCTCTGATCTAAAGTCTTATTTCTTACAAGGTTCATATGTAGATGATAATACTTTGATTAAGGCAGTGACCTTTGGGGGGCATGAAATCACCTATCAATCTTGGTTCGGTATAGATCAGGAAACCTTAGAAACAGATCGTACATTTAATCCTGCAGGCCAATATACGGATGAGGATGGAAATACTCGTTTTTATGATAATGAAGTAGATAATTATAAGCAGGATCATTATCAGTTACACTGGAACCAAAAATATAATAATCACTGGTCTACAAATCTAGGACTTAATTATACCTATGGAAGAGGCTTTTTTGAACAGTATAAAGAAGATGAAGATTTTGCGGATTATGATTTTACACCGATCGTTTTAGGTGGAGAAACCATCAATACTACAGATTTAATTCGCCGTAGGTGGTTAGATAATGATTTTTATGTTATTAACGCTACGGCAAATTATAGAAACAGTAATCTGGATATTGATTTTGGTGCTTTTTATAGTTTCTATAATGGGGATCATTTCGGAGAGGTAATTTGGGCACAAAATGCTGGAGGATCTGAAATAAGAGATCATTATTATTTCGGTAACGGAAAGAAAAATGAATTCACTATTTTCGGAAAAACCACTTACAGAGTGAATGATAAATGGAGTGCCTTTATTGATTTACAAGGTCGTTTTGTTGGATATGAGACTTCTGGATTAACCTCAGATAGAGTTCCTCTGGAAGTTGATGAGAACTATGATTTTTTTAACCCAAAATTAGGCGCAACCTACCAAATCAATAATTCTAATCAGTTATATGCGTCCTACGCACGAGCAAATAGAGAGCCAAGAAGAAGTGATTTCGAAAACGGTATCAATACTGCAGAAAAGCTGAATGATATAGAATTAGGTTGGAGATTTAATAAAAAGAGAACTATTATAAACGCCAACCTGTACTATATGTGGTATAAAGATCAATTAGTACTTACCGGGGCATTAGATGATGTTGGAGCACCCATAAGAGCAACTAGCGGAGAAAGTTATCGTCTTGGTATTGAAATTGACGCCGATATCACTATTGGAGATAAGTTTATTGTTAAACCTAATATTGCTATTAGTACCAATAGAAACAAGGATTTTGTAACATCCAGAGACGGTAGTTTAGTGAATTTAGGAAATACAAACATCTCTTACTCACCAAATGTGGTAGCAGGAAATATGTTTATCTATCAGCCAGTTAAAAATCTTCAACTTGGATTTCTTTCTAAATTTGTTGGAGAGCAATATATGGGTAATATAGATAGTGAAACGTCTAAACTGGATAGCTTTTTTATCAATGATCTAAATGTTGTTTATGAAATTAAAAACATTCCTGTTTTTAAATCTATGGTATTAACGGGGTTAGTGAATAATATTTTTGATGCAGAATATGTGTCAAATGGTTATTTCTTCACTTTTGACGATGATTTTTCTAATCCGGGAACCGTAACGACTGTAGAGGGAGCTGGGTTTTATCCACAGGCTGGAATTAACTTCCTGGTTGGAGCAACATTAAAATTTTAATCCTAAAACCCAGAAAATTTTTATTGCTTAGTATAGTTTTCTGGGTTTTAGTATTTTTATAAAATAAACTTTAGGGGTGTCTCCGTAAGAAGGAGTCTGAGAAATACCCTTTGAACCTGATGCAGTTAATACTGACGAAGGGAAAAGTTAATATCATTTCTCATGTAAGACGTAAGAATTTGATTTTTCTTCTCAAATAGGTTTTACCTAAAGTTTATGGATTTTAAATTTTAAAAATGACCATAAACGTTAATAATCAAGAGCAAATTGTTTCAGAAAATAGTTCAATAATATCGCTGTTAGAACAGTTAGGTGTTTCTAAAGAGGGAATTGCTATTGCTATTAATAATGAAATCATTACCAAAAGTAGGTGGAGCCAAACCCTTATTCAAGTACAAGATAATATTACCATAATACAAGCTACTCAAGGAGGATAAATGAAACAGAAACTAGACCGCTACTAAGAGCTAAACAGACATATTTATGAAGAAAAAAGATACAGCACCACAAGAAGGGAAAATTACCACAACTCCGTTTCCTAATTCCAAAAAAATCTATGTGAACGGAAATATCCATCCAAAGATTAAAGTGGCTATGCGAGAAATAGAGTTAAGCGATACCGTAGATTCGATGACTCGTAAGAAAACGCCCAATGAATCAGTAGTAGTATATGATACCAGTGGTCCATATACTGATCCGAGCAAAGAAATTAATGTGCTCGAAGGGATTGAGCGTATTAGAGAGCAATGGATTTTGGATCGTGGTGATGTAGAAGAATTGGATAATTTTTCTTCAGAATATTGTAATCAACGTCTAAATGATGCAAGTTTAGATCATCTTAGGTTTAACCATTTAAGAAAGCCTAAGAGAGCAAAAGCAGGAAAGAATGTTTCCCAAATGTATTATGCGAAGCAAGGAATCATAACTCCCGAAATGGAATATGTTGCTATTCGAGAAAATCAAAAAATTGAAGAAGCTACCAGAATAGCTAATCAACATCCCGGTCAGGATTTTGGAGCAAGTATCCCAAAAAAAATTACCGCAGAGTTTGTAAGGGAAGAAGTAGCCAGAGGAAGAGCAGTAATTCCGTCTAACATAAATCACCCGGAAGCAGAACCTATGATTTTAGGGAGGAACTTTTTGGTAAAAATCAATGCGAATATTGGTAATTCTGCTACAACTTCTAGTATAGAAGAAGAAGTAGAAAAAGCAGTTTGGGCATGTCGTTGGGGAGCAGATAATATTATGGACCTTTCTACAGGACAGAATATTCACGAAACGCGAGAATGGATTGTTCGTAATTCTCCAGTGCCAATTGGTACAGTGCCAATTTATCAAGCTTTGGAAAAGGTAAATGGAAAAGCAGAAGACCTTACCTGGGAAATTTTTAGAGATACTTTGATTGAGCAGGCAGAACAAGGAGTAGATTATTTTACGATACATGCAGGTGTTCGCTTAGCATATGTCCCAATGACAGCAAAAAGAGTTACAGGGATTGTTTCTCGCGGAGGTTCAATTATGGCAAAATGGTGTTTAGCACATCATAAAGAAAGTTTCCTCTATACACACTTCGAAGAAATCTGTGAGATTATGAAATCTTACGATGTGGCATTTTCGTTGGGAGATGGTTTACGTCCAGGGAGTATAGCTGATGCTAATGACGAAGCACAATTTGCGGAATTGGAAACGCTAGGTGAATTGACCAAGATAGCCTGGAAACACGATGTGCAGACTTTTATAGAAGGACCAGGACATGTACCGATGCATATGATCAAAGTTAATATGGATAAGCAATTAGAAGCTTGTGGAGAAGCACCTTTTTATACGTTAGGACCTTTAACAACAGATATTGCTCCAGGATACGACCATATTACATCAGGAATTGGGGCTGCAATGATCGGTTGGTATGGGACAGCGATGTTATGTTACGTAACTCCAAAAGAACATTTAGGCTTACCCAATAAAGAAGATGTACGTATTGGAGTAATAACCTACAAATTAGCTGCTCATGCTGCTGATTTGGCAAAAGGACATCCGGGAGCACAACATAGGGATGACGCATTGAGTAAAGCTCGATTTGAATTCCGTTGGGAAGATCAATTCAATTTAGCGTTGGACCCTGAAAGAGCAAGAGAATATCATGATGAAACATTACCGGCAGAAGGAGCAAAAATTGCACATTTCTGTAGTATGTGTGGTCCAAAATTTTGTTCGATGAAAATATCACAAGAAGTTCGTGACTATGCTGCTCAAAAAGAAATTGATGATCAAAAAGCTCTAGAAGAAGGAATGCAGGAGAAAGCAGAGGAGTTTAAAGAAAAGGGAAGCGAAGTATATCTATAAGTATAAGTTGTCGGGCATTGAGTTTCTGTAATTATAATACTCAATGCTTGATATCCAATTACCTGACACCAAAAAGATGATTATAGTATTAACATCAGAAAAACCAATTCCTAACGAAGCCAATCAGATTAATCAATTATTTAAAGCTGGTTTAGAAATATTACATCTTCGTAAACCGACTTTTACGATCGATGGATATCGATCTTTGTTAGATTTAATAGAGGTTAAATATCATAATAGAATAATGACGCATCAGTTTCCTGAGCTTACTCAAGAATATAAACTAAGAGGGATTCATTTACAAGAACAAGCACGTATTGATCTAGAAGATGCATTAGAAGTTACTGTTAAGATTTATAATAATAAAGGGTTTTCTGTTACAAGTTCTTTCCATTCAAAAGAGGATATTGAATCGTGTAAAGCAGATTTCGAATATGTGTTGTTAAGTCCGGTTTTTGGATCAATTTCTAAAGCAGGTTATCAAGGGAAAGGTTTTGATGTAAATGACTTGAATCATACCATTATCGGAATGGGAGGAATAAATGAAACTACCTTACAAAAAACCTATGATTTAGGATTTAAAGGAGTTGGTGTTTTAGGTGGTATTTGGAATACTGAAGATCCAATAAATAGTTTTTCTAAAATACAGGAAGCAAATAATATAGTGTTAATAAACAGGATTTAGATTCTATATGCAAAATCGCCCCAACGTACTCACGATAGCAGGTTTTGATCCATCCTCTGGAGCGGGATTAACGGCGGATATTAAAACTTTTGAAGCTTTAAAGTGTTATGGAATAGCGGTTTGTACGGCAAATACTATTCAGAATGACAAAGATTTTGAGGTATGTCATTGGATCGAAGAACAAATTATAAAGGATCAGATAGAAGTTTTATTGAAAAGATTTAAGGTTGATTATGTAAAAATCGGGATTATCCAAAATTGGAAAGTACTTCTTGTTATTATTGACTTTCTTTTAGAAAAGAATAGTAATATGAAAATTGTGTTAGATCCAGTTTTAAAATCCAGTTCTGCTTATGATTTTCATGAGCTTTCAATTGTAACCCCTGAATTCGAAGAGATATTAGATAAAATATATTTTTTGACTCCAAATTATAGTGAAATTAAGGCTTTTTATCCTGATAAAACTATTGAAGAAACGATACAACATATTTCTAATAAAACGAATGTATTACTGAAAGGAGGTCATCGAGAAGAAATGCTTGGAAAAGATGAATTGTTTATCAAACAAGGAGCGCGCTTTGTGTTAAACCCTAAAAACAAAAACATGACTGAAAAACACGGAAGTGGTTGTGTGTTATCATCGGCTATCACAGCGTATTTGTCTCAAGGTTTTTCGTTATTAAAATCCTGTTTTAGAGGAAAACGGTATACCGAAAAAGTATTGAGTTCTAATAGTAGCTTATTAGGCTTTCATAGAATATAGTAGTTAAGTAGTTAGAAAAATATAGAAGTTAATTAGAATGAATAAATCAACATCATTTGAAAATCTAATAGTTTGGCAAAAGGCTCACGAGTTTGTTTTAGAAACATATAAACTCACAAATGTTTTTCCTAAGTCTGAAACTTATGGTTTGACTAATCAATTCAGAAGGGCTTCTGTTTCAATTCCTGCAAATATTGCTGAAGGCTATAAGAAGAAGGGGAAAAAGGATAAGTTGAGGTTTTTTAATATCGCCCAAGGTTCTCTAGAAGAGTGTCGTTATTATCTAATTCTAACTAGAGATCTCCACTATAAAAATGAAATTTCTAAGGAAATGAATCTTTTAATTGGAGTAAGTAAATTATTGAACTCATATTGTAAAACTATTCTTAACTCCATCACTCCTTAATTCTTATGACTGGATTACAATACATATCACAAGGAACATCTCCACAAGAACATTTACAACATATTGGTGAAGCATGTAAGGCTGGTGTTCGATGGGTACAATTACGTATTAAAGATATGGATCTTGCTACGGTATTAAATACGGCTTTAAAATGTAGGGAAATCTGTGATCAATATGGAGCTATTATGATTGTTAATGATAGTGTAAGTATTGCAAAAGCTTCTCAAGCTGATGGTGTGCATTTGGGATTAGAAGATATGAATCCCCAAGAGGCAAGAACTATTTTAGGAGATAATTTTATTATAGGGGGTACAGCTAATACATTACAAGATTGTATAAAACATAAGGAAGATGGAGTGGATTATATAGGGCTGGGGCCTTTTAGACATACCAATACCAAAAAAAAGTTAAGTCCGATACTTGGATTAGAAGGATATCAAAAAATTATTTCAGAATTGAATGATGATAATATCCCAATAGTTGCAATTGGAGGTGTTGAGCAGAATGATATAAGTCAAATTTTGGCTACTGGTGTAAACGGGATTGCTGTCTCAGGAATGCTTACAAAACAAGTTGATTTAGAAGAAAGAATAAAAAACATAAAAAAGCTAATGGCTATAACCGATAGCTAAACATACAATGGATATATTAAAAATTGCAGACAAAGAGTTTTCATCTAGGTTGTTTACCGGTACAGGGAAATTTAGTTCATCTACTCAGATGAGAGAAGCATTAGTTGCATCTGAGAGTGAGTTAATAACAGTTGCGCTAAAACGTGTTGATATTACTAGCAACGATGATGATATGCTAACTCATCTGGATCATCCAAGAATTAATTTATTACCAAATACCTCTGGAGTTAGAGATGCTAAAGAAGCGGTTTTTGCTGCTCAATTGGCTAGAGAAGCTCTAGAAACTAATTGGATTAAATTAGAGATTCATCCGGATCCAAAGTATTTATTGCCTGATGCTATCGAGACTTTAAAAGCGGCAGAAGATCTCGTAAGACTTGGGTTTGTTGTGATGCCATATATACACGCAGACCCCGTTTTATGTAAACGATTAGAAGAAGTAGGTACGCAATGTGTAATGCCCCTAGGGGCACCAATAGGAAGTAATAAAGGATTAAAGACATTGGATTTTTTAGAAATAATTATAGATCAGAGTACCGTTCCGGTAATAGTGGACGCCGGCATAGGTAGTCCATCTCATGCAGCTCATGCAATGGAAATCGGTGCTGATGCAGTTTTAGTAAATACCGCTATTGCTGTTTCAGAAGACCCAATAATGATGGCTAGAGCTTTTAAAATGTCGGTTAAAGCTGGTAGGTTAGCATATACTGCTAAATTAGCTCCTATCAAAAAATATGCGGAAGCTAGTAGTCCTTTAACAAGTTTTTTGAATGACTAGTTTTAAACACATATTTGACCAATATGATTGGGATAATATATTGTCTGATATTCTAGGTAAAACATATCATGATGTACAAAGAGCATTGAACACTTCTAAAAGAGATATAGAAGATTTTAAGGCTTTAATTTCTCCAGCGGCTAAACCATATTTGGAGAAAATGGCACAATTGAGTTATCAGGTTACAAAGAAACGGTTCGGAAATACGATACAGATGTATGCACCCATGTATCTAAGTAACGAATGTCAAAATATTTGTACGTATTGTGGGTTTAGTATGACTAATAAAATTCCACGCAGAACTTTAACCAATGAAGAAATACTTAAAGAGGTAGCTTTTTTGAAATCCAAAGGCTATGACCACATTCTTTTAGTTACTGGAGAAGCCAATAAAACTGTTGGAGTAGATTATTTTAATAATGCGATAAAATTAATACACTCTAAATTTGCTAATGTTACCATAGAGGTGCAGCCCTTAGATCAAGAAGATTATGAGTTGTTGATTGATAGTGGATTATATGCGGTTTTAGTATATCAAGAAACGTATCATAAGGGTGAATATAAAAAGCACCATCCAAAAGGAAAGAAATCGAATTTTGATTATCGATTAGAAACTCCAGATAGATTAGGGCAAGCCGGTATACATAAAATAGGTCTGGGTGCTTTATTTGGTTTAGAAGATTGGAGAGCGGATAGTTTTTTTACCGCATTACATTTACAATATTTACAGAAGACCTATTGGAGAACGAAATATTCTATATCATTTCCCAGGTTGAGACCTCATAGTGGCGGATTAGAACCCAAAGTTGAAATGACAGATGCTGATTTAGTACAGTTAATCTGTGCATTCCGTTTATTGGATGAGGATGTAGAGTTATCTATGTCCACTAGAGAAAGTGAAGTTTTTCGAGAAAATATTGTGAATCTAGGGATTACTTCTATTAGCGCAGAATCTAAGACTAATCCAGGAGGTTATGCTGTTGAATCTCAATCACTAGAACAGTTTGAAATTTCTGATAAACGTTCTACAGAAGAAGTAGTAAGGATTTTAAAGTCTAAAGGTTTGGAAGTAGTTTGGAAAGATTGGGCTCATAATTGGAAATATAAAATATAATATCTTTATAACCTAGTTCTATAGTATGCTAAGCAAAGAAGAAAAAATACAGTATAATCGGCATCTAATTCTTAATAAAATAGGAGAAGAAGGTCAGTACAAGCTAAAATTTGCTAAGGTGTTGGTAGTTGGAGCGGGTGGTTTGGGATGTCCTGTTTTACAGTATCTTACCGCTGCCGGAGTTGGTATTATTGGGATTATAGATAATGATATTGTTGATCAAACAAATCTTCAAAGACAAGTTTTATATACGGTAGATGATATCGGAAAATCAAAGGCCAAGGTAGCTTCAGAAAAATTATCCAGATTAAATCCATTTGTGGTTTTTAAAGCATATGAAGAGAAGTTAGATAAGGATAATGCATTAGAACTTTTTTCTGAATATGATATTATCGTAGACGGAAGTGATAATTTTCCGACTCGGTATTTAGTAAACGACGCGTGTGTGATCACTGATAAACCATTAGTATTTGGCTCTATATTTAAATTTCAAGGGCAAGTCTCTGTGTTAAATTATAAAGACGGACCTACCTATCGTTGTTTGTTTCCTAATCCTCCGGCACCTAACGCCGTACCTAATTGTTCTGATATAGGAGTTCTAGGTGTTTTGCCCGGAATAATAGGGAGTCTACAGGCTAATGAAGTTATTAAAATAATTACTAAAATCGGTGAAGTGTTAAGAGGAAAACTACTCTATTTTGATGCGCTAACCTTACAGCAGCAAGTACTAAGTTTTGAAAAAAATGAAAATATTAAAATCCATCAATTAGAAGATAACTACGATTTTTTTTGTGGCATTCAGTCAAATACTATTGAGGAAATTTCAGCTTCAGAATTAAAACAAAATCTTGAGGATTATCAAATTCTAGATGTTAGATCTTTGGAAGAAATAGATCGTTTTAACATTGGTGGAATTCAAATACCGTTAGATAAACTACAGCAAAGGGTTTCAGAGTTAAATGATCAAAAACCAATAGTGGTTTGCTGTCAATCTGGTGTTAGAAGTAAAAACGCAATTGAAACTATATTAAGGCAAAGAGATGATCTGCATCTGATCAATCTGAAAGATGGCTTATCAACATTCTAATTAGAAATCACCAAAGTATTTCCTTCTCTTACGATACGGTACCTTAAAAGAGGGTATCCGCCTTCTCCTTCTAACTGTTGCCCGCTAACAATCTCATAAGCATTATCATTACCACAATTGGATTCTGCTCGTATACCTGTTACGCTAAGTGCAGAGCAACTACTAGGGGTTATATTGGGATCGCTTAATTCAAAAGCAGAATATAATGTATTGTCTACATTATAGATAATCACACCTTTTATACCGACACCTTCAATTCGGATAACCTCAGAATTTCCAGGAAATTTAAGACTATTAAATTCTGGTAAATCTAAATTTACCGTATGACTAAAACTTATAGATGGGAGATTGGGGTTGTTTGAGCGCGCGTCATCACTACTGCAAGAAAATATACATAGAGAAAGGCAAACTAATACAATTATTTTTTTCATCTTTTTATAATTATTAATAAGAAAGATATTCTTTCCTTTCCGAAGCTTATTTTTAAAACGACCAAATTAGGTAAAAATGTGATTCGGTATTATTTTTTATTATATTTGTTTATAGTTAAAGTCCCATATCCATGGGATTTTTTGTATTTATATAAACGATGAAGTTATGAGCAAAGTATCTTATTACACTGCAGAAGGGCTAAAAAAATTAAGAGACGAATTAAATAACCTGAAGGATATAGAAAGACCAAAGGCTTCACAAGCAATTGCAGAAGCCCGTGATAAAGGGGATTTAAGTGAAAATGCTGAATATGATGCAGCAAAAGAAGCCCAAGGTTTATTAGAAATGAGAATTTCTAAATTAGAAGAAACCTTATCAAGCGCTCGTCTTATAGACGAGTCTCAGTTGGACACATCAAAAGTCTTAATACATTCTACAGTAAAGATCAAAAATCAGACTAACGGTGCTGAGATGACCTATAAATTAGTTGCGCAGAGCGAAGCTGATCTTAAAACCGGCAAAATTTCAGTAGATTCGCCAATAGGAAAAGGACTTCTAGGAAAAAGTGTAGGTGAAACTGCAGAAATTCAGGTTCCTAATGGAATTATGAAGTTTGATGTTATAGAAATTACGCGTCAGTAAATAAAACTATCAGTTACGAAAACCTTTCTTAAAAAATAAGAAAGGTTTTTTTATGACCTCTATTTTGTTAGAAATATCCTATATTTCGTATTGATAAACCAACTAAAATTTTAACGAATGTCTACCCTGTTCACTAAAATTATTAATGGCGAAATACCTTCTTATAAGGTCGCTGAAAATGAGAGGTTTTATGCTTTTTTAGATATTAATCCTAATGCAAAAGGGCATACCTTATGCATCCCTAAAAAGGAGGAAGATAAAATATTTGACCTTGATGAGGATACTTATATAGAGCTGATGCGTTTTTCGCGCGAAGTGGCTATAGCTTTAGAGAAATCTGTATCCTGTAAGCGTGTTGGAGTGGCTGTAGTAGGTCTCGAGGTACCTCACGTGCACGTACACCTTATACCTCTTAACAACATGAGGGAAATGACATTTCAGCATAAAGTATCTATGTCAAAAGATGAGTTTGAGGCATTAGCAGCCACTATTCAATCAAATTTATAAAATGAATACGGTATCAGATTTTAAACTATCACTGCAGCTTAGGATAGATTGGAGTGAAATGGATACATATCAACATGTGAATAATGTAAATTTCATGAAATATATGCAAAGTGCCCGTGTTCAATTTTGGGAAGTCTCGGGATTGGCAAAATCCTATGAAAAAACTAAAAAAGGCCCGATGTTGGTATCCACCAAATGTGATTTTAAGCATCCTCTTTTTTTTCCTGGAAATGTATTTGTTAAGACAAAAGTGGAGTTTATTAAAAATTCAAGCTTTGGATTGTATCACGAATTGTACAATGATATCGGTAAGTTATGTGCAATAGGACACGACGTTGCGGTTTGCTTTGATTTTAATAAGGATCAAACCTTTCAAATTTCTGATGATTTACGAGCAATAATGGGTCAATATGCTTAAAATGTTAATGATTGCCGTATAAGTTCTGGTTGATACAGAAGTATACATAACGCTCCAACTGCCAATAGTATAAAAGCAATCAAAATATAAGACAAGTTGGTAAATCGAATACCGGATTTCTTAGGATCTATCGTTTTTTTGTGATAACTATAAACCCTTTCTATATCATCGGTCCATCGACCAGGAAAAATAGTAGTCTCACATTTTTGGCAATCCATACTTTCCAGAATCTCTCGTTTTGTTTTGATAAAAAGTTTGGAGAACTGTCTTTTTTGTTTGAATGAAAGCAATAAACTCTCGGTAGCGTAACATTCAGGGCAATTGTTATTCAGTACAGCTTCTTTTAAAACAATATACTCGGTTTTCACGTTGTTAAATTTATAGCATATAACGTATGGAAAAGAATTATGTTATATCAGACGATTCTGATTTGCTTAACGTGATCTGAAAAGTAGTACCCTTTCCTATATCTGACCTCAGTACTTTTATTTTACCAGAATGATATTCCTCTATGATTCTTTTGGCTAGAGAAAGTCCCAGACCCCAACCCCTTGTTTTAGAAGTGTAGCCAGGTTCAAAAATCTTAGTAAACTTACTTTTTGGAATACCTTTCCCAGTATCAGTTATCCTTACATAAACGCGTTTTGAATCCTGTGACATAGTAATATGTAGATTACCTTTACCCCTCATGGCGTCGATGGCGTTTTTTACAAGATTTTCTATAGTCCAGCTATATAGTTGCGAATTTAAGTGAACAGGAATGGATTCTTCCGGCAAACTAAGCGAAAAATTAATAAGTTTTGAACTTCTGGATTGTAAATATGTATAAGCTTCTCTTGTCTCTTTTACAATATCAACTTCTTCTAAATTTGGAATAGATCCGATTTTAGAAAAACGTTCGGTAATCATTTTTAATCTGGAAATATCTTTTTCTATTTCAACGATATATTCGGGATTTACATTTTCTGTTTTCAGAATTTCGTTCCACCCAACCAATGATGATAAGGGCGTTCCAATTTGATGTGCAGTTTCTTTAGCCATACCTGCCCATAATTTATTTTGTTCACTAGCTTTAGAGGTTGTGAAAAAGAAATAGATCACTCCGATCAGCAAAAAGATTATTAATGCGATGGCTATAGGATAGTATTTCAACTTTTGCAGGATAGATGAATTTCCATAATACACATATTGTACAGTTCCCTGAAGATCCAGAACAATGGGTTCGTTCTCAGATTTCATTTGTTCAAGATAATCTGATAATTCATCTTCTGTAAGATCTTCAGGTAAATTTAAGGTCGACAAAGCGTCAATGTTGCCCTCTGCGTCCTTGATAAAATCTTTATTGGAGTTGGTAATAATAGTTGGAATTGTATTGTTCGATGTATTTATCAGAGTGGATAATTCAAGGTATTCATCTAGATTTATATCTGTAGATCCATCCAGACCAGAGCTGCTTAATGCCTTGAATGATTGAGCCCAAACCTGCACTTTTATAGTCTCATCTTTTTTCAATCTTTGTAAAAAAAGAGAAGTGTTCCAAAGTACCAGACCGGTAATCACAAGAACTGCAAAGATTATAAAATAACTTGCCAGATTACGCTCATCAGAAAAATTCATAAAAAAGATATGTTACCAAATCTTAAATATAAACGTTTTTAAACTATTTTATTGTTTTTAAAAAGCTAAGTGAAACGATTTGTTCTGCTAACGAAGCGACAAACTTTAAGTATCTTTGTGCAATA
Source organism: Aquimarina besae (assembly GCF_042434905.1). NCBI lineage: Bacteria > Pseudomonadati > Bacteroidota > Flavobacteriia > Flavobacteriales > Flavobacteriaceae > Aquimarina > Aquimarina besae. The sequence goes on along the minus strand of NZ_CP170199.1, from coordinate 511,802 downwards.
TCATTATTTATGTTAAGAATAGACCCTTTAGAAGTTTCCATAGGAAAACTACACGGATTGATGCTGGGTGCCATCGGACCAAGACCCATAGCATTTGCAAGCACCATCGATGAAAAAGGCAATCCAAACCTTTCTCCTTTTAGTTTTTTTAATGTGTTTAGTGCGAATCCACCAATTCTTATTTTTTCTCCTGCGCGTAGAGTTAGAGATAATACTACCAAACATACCTTAGAAAATACATTAGTAACCAAAGAAGTCGTAATTAATGTTGTGAACTACGATATAGTGCAACAGATGTCTCTGTCCAGTACAGAATATCCAAAGGATGTTAATGAGTTTGAGAAAGCCGGTCTTACAATGGTTGCTTCAGAAAAAGTAAAAGCTTTTAGGGTTGGTGAATCACCAGTACAATTTGAATGTAAGGTAAATCAGATAATTCCTATGGGAGAAGAAGGAGGTGCAGGAAACCTTGTTATTTGTGAGGTATTGTTGATGCATATAAGAGATGAGATCCTAAATCAAGATGGCAGTATTGATCAGTTTAAAATTGATCAGGTGGCTCGTATGGGGGGCAATTGGTATTCGAGAGCAAATATGGGAATGTTCGAAGTGCCAAAACCGCTTAGCACTATGGGTATTGGATTAGATGCTCTACCGGCTGAAATAAGAAACAGCATCATATTTACAGGTAATGATTTGGGGAAGTTGGCCAATGTAGAAGGAATTCCTGAAAATCGTGAGGCTAAAGATTTTGTTAATAACAATAGTGATATTAAGGATAAAATTCAGGGTGCTAACCTAATAGAAATTCATAAATTTGCAAAGCAGTATTTGGATAAGGATGATATGGATACTGCCTGGAATATTTTAGCAGCAATACAATAATTAAAAAGATGGAAGTACAAGGTAAAGTAAAGATGGTCGGAGAGACACAAACTTTTGGAAACAATGGTTTTAGAAAACGTGAGATAGTGGTGACTACTGAAGAGCAGTATCCGCAACACATTATGGTAGAGTTTGTTCAAGACAAATGTGACTTATTAAATAACTTTCAGGTAGGGCAAGATGTAAAAATTAGTATCAATTTACGTGGTCGTGAATGGGTAAATCCACAGGGAGAGACTAAATATTTTAATTCTATACAGGGATGGAGAATAGAAAATTTACAAGCATCAGCTCCTTCTGCTGCAGCGCCAATGCCTCCTGCAGATGCGTTTGAACCTGCAACCAATTTAAACGAAGAAGATCACGACGATTTACCATTTTAAGTAAATCAATATATAAGAAATATACACTGAGCTTGTCGAAGTGTAAAGCAAAAAGTCCGATACGTTAGTATCGGACTTTTCATATTGTGGTTTTAGGTTACCTTTTAATAAAACTCAAAAAAGCAATGATGAACAAAATTTATCTTAAAAGGCTTAACAAATATTGTGATTTTTTTGGTCAATTCAAACAACTAATTGATATTTAACGTTGTAGAAATCTTAGAGAATTTAAATTTGTATATACTTAATAATTCAGTAAACTTTCCGCCCGTTATTTTGGCAGATGAAGATGGGCTATTAGCTATTGGAGGAGATCTCTCTACAGACAGACTTTTAAAGGCTTATAATAGCGGAATATTCCCTTGGTATAACGAAGATCAACCCATATTGTGGTTTAGTCCAGATCCAAGAATGGTACTTTTTCCTGATGATGTTAAAATAAGCAAAAGTATGCAACAGGTGCTTCGTAAAAATCATTTTAGCGTGACTTTTAATAAAGATTTTGAGCAGATTATTGATAATTGTGCTACTATATATCGTCCTGATCAATTAGGAACTTGGATCACGCAAGATATGAAACGGGCTTACATAAAACTTCATAAAATGGGATATGTTATCTCTGCAGAGGTTTGGCAAAATAAAGAGCTGGTTGGTGGCTTGTATGGTATATGGTTAGCAGATAAAAAAGTGTTTTGTGGAGAAAGTATGTTTACAAAGGTTAGCAATGCTTCTAAGTATGGATTTATCAAACTTATTGAACTTTTAAAACAAAAAGATGTAAAACTAATAGATTGCCAGGTCTATACGGATCATTTAGCAAGTTTAGGTGCGAAAGAAATTCCCAGAGATGCTTTTATGGAATTTTTGAAGTAGATTTATAGTACTTAAATTTTAGCACCTATGATTATTCACAATCAGGAGACCGAAAACTCTATTTTAAATCAATTTATCAGCGAAATTAGAGATACTACTATCCAAAAGGATTCCATGCGTTTTAGAAAAAATATTGAACGAATAGGAGAGGTTTTGGGTTACGAACTAAGTAAAACCTTAGAGTATACATTAAAAAATGTTCAGACTCCTTTAGGCACAAAAGAACTTTCTTTACCAGAGCAAAATCTGGTACTGTGTTCTGTTTTGCGTGCGGGCTTACCGTTACATCAAGGCCTGCTTAATTATTTTGATACTGCCGAAAATGCTTTTATTTCTGCATACAGGGATCATCACGAAGATTCTGATGATTTTGAGGTTGTTGTCAATTATCTAGCATCCCCATCAATAGAAAATAAAATACTGATATTAGCCGATCCGATGCTTGCTACGGGTAAAACGCTGGAAAACACTATGCAGGCGATGAAAAATCACGGAGTGCCAAAACAGATTCATATTGTATCGGTTATTGGCTCTAAACAAGGAGTGGGGTATATCAAGGATGTGTTTCCTGAAAACACACAGCTATGGATTGCTGCTATTGATCCAGAGCTAAGTAGCAGAGGTTACATCATTCCAGGCTTAGGAGATTCTGGGGATTTGTCTTTTGGGATGAAAATATAAATCAACGGCTATCTTTCATAGTTTTGAGATAAATTCTTAAGTACCTTAATTGCCTTTTTACTGTCCTGAATACTAACAAAAATGTGATCGTGATAATAACCTGCAATCACATTACAACTTATTTTATGTGCTGCCAATTCTGTAGAAAATATAGCAGTCAATCCAACGGCGTCTAATGAAGAATGAATTTTTAATGTTATCCAAGAGGCAATATATTCATATTTCAGGTTTAGGTTTTCGGCTTTTTTACGCTCTAGAACAAGTGTGATCCCTTCTTTTTCTTTAAACTCACAAATGATGTCATTCCTTGAGATTGTCTCAATTGTTTTTACAGTTGTAAAGACATATTCTCCAGCTTGTAACTCTGGAGTCATTTTCTGTATGAGCGTAGTTAAATTTGTTTCTCCGGCCATAATTATACTTCATTATATCTGAAACAATCGACTGTGTGATCATTAACCATGCCTATAGCTTGCATAAAGGCATAGATAACTGTTGGTCCGACAAACTTAAAACCACGTTTTTTTAAATCTTTACTTAGCTGATCCGAAATTTCTGTAGTTGCCGGACAATCCTTAAAATTTTTCCAATGATTTGTAATAGGAGTACCGTCAACGAAACCCCATACATATGTATCAAAACTTCCAAATTCTTCTTGGATTTTTATAAAATTCTGAGCATTGACAATCGCAGCATTCACCTTTAACTTATTACGAATGATACCTGCATTCTGAAGTAATTCATCTTTTTTTGCATCATTATATTGCGCTATCGTTTTATAATCAAAATTATCAAAAGCAAATCTGAAGTTTTCTCGTTTTCTAAGAATGGTAATCCAACTTAATCCCACCTGAAAAGTTTCTAATATGAGAAATTCAAACAAAAGGCGCTCATCGTGCAGCGGTACTCCCCATTCGTTATCGTGGTAAGATTCATATAAAGGATCTCCTATACACCAGCCACATCTGTGTTTTACCATAAAAATTGGTTTTTAAAGGATAAAGATATTAGATTAGCTATAAATGTAGGGTGTAAGTTTTAGATATTTGTATCGTCTTATACGGTACTAAGGTGTCAATATTATGCAAACAACAACGATGACAATACAAGAGTTAATAGAGGAGGGAATACAGAATTCTTATTCCTATCAAGAATATAAAGAAAAAGTAAGTGAATTATTATCTAAGGGAAAATCCACCGGAAATGAGCAATCCGAAGCACTTACTAATTATAGCATGTTGAATGATCGAAGAATGAGACGTTTGGATAAGACTCTTAAAATTAATGGAACTATTGCAGATGCTTTTACTAATACCAAAACGAATATCACATGGTTAGTTTTGACCGAAGGTTGGTGTGGTGATGCTGCCCAATCATTACCGGTAATTAATAAGCTTTCTGAAATGAATGAAGGAATTGATCTAAGAATTATATCCAGAGATGAACACGATGAATTAATGAATAATTTTCTGACCAATGGAGGTAAGTCAATCCCAAAACTAATTGCATATAACAAAGAAACTCAGAAAGTAGTGAATACCTGGGGGCCAAGACCATCTTTTGCAACTAAAATGGTAAACGACTATAAAAAAGTTAACGGCAGTTTAGATGCGCAGTTTAAACAGGATTTACAAGTTTGGTATAATAAAGATAAAGGAAACAATGTAGCCGAGGACTTAGTTAAGTTGCTATAAGTTTAACCTCCATAGTTAAAATAATAAGTAATAAAACCTTTTTGTTCTTTCAAATCCGAAGATGAAAATAACGCATCCCTTGCATATTCTAATGCATTATCAAAAAGGCATTCATTTCTGGTGGTAGATCTTTTTTTGTCAACTTTAGCATCAGTAACATAACCATTTTGGTTTACTTCGATTTTAACAACTACTCTCCCGCTTCCGTTACAGGTATAAATCGGATTAGGGATATCTTTCTTTTCTCGTCCTTTTAAAGTAAAAGTTACAGAGCTATTTCGGTTATTAACCTCTTCAGGAATCGGTTTTTCTTCTTCTTTAGACTCAGGAACTTCTTCGTCTGTGATGTCCTCTTCTATGGCTTCTTGACCTTCTGCGAGTTGGTCGCTACTAGAGGCTTCCTCTGTTGCTTCATTGGTTTCTGTTAAAGATTTGATTCTTTGCTCAAAATCTTCAGAATCCTCAAAATCTTCGTTATAAGCGTCGTGAGTTCTTTTAGAAGCAATTAATTCTCTATCTTCTTCTTGAACTGGAGGCTCGATTTCTTCTTCTTTAGTCAATTCTTCCATCAACTCTTCAGGAATTTCCATCAGTATTTCTGACTGCTCCTTTTTCTTATTTACCATATTGATATTATAGAGTGTCATCACAAAAATACCCATCAACATAGATGTGATAATCAAAGCTTTATGTTTTTCTATAAACTCCATAGGTATCTATAACTTCTTTTCTTCTATAATATTTTATGCGGTTTCAATTTCAGTTCGAAGCCTATTTTCAAATGTTTCTGGGTCAATAGCATCGGCAACAGAAAACTCTCCGATTTTAGTTCTTCTTAGAGCACTTAGGTGAGCACCACTTTGCAGTGCTTTCCCAAAATCGTGTGCTAGTGATCTAATATAAGTTCCTTTTCCGCAAACAACCTTAAAATCAACTTCTGGTAATTCGATTCTGGTAATTTCAAATTTCTCAATAATGATTTTTCTTGATGCAATTTTCACTTCCTCTCCTTCTCTGGCATATTCATATAATCTTTTTCCGTCTTTTTTCAGCGCTGAAAAAACCGGAGGATATTGTTCAATTTCTCCAATAAATTGTTGTGTTGTTAATCGAATGTTTTCTTCAGTAACGTGGTCGATAACGAAGGTTTTATCCACTTCTGTTTCCAGGTCATAAGAAGGTGTAGTAGCTCCTAAAGTAATGGTTCCTGTATATTCTTTGGTTTGGCCCATAAACTCTTGTATACGTTTGGTAAACTTACCCGTGCAAATAATAAGTAATCCCGAAGCTAATGGATCTAATGTTCCGGCGTGACCTACTTTTATTTTTTTGATCCCAAAGTTTTTACGAATTAACCAGCGTAGTTTGTTGACCACCTGAAAGGATGTCCATTGAAGCGGTTTATCGATCAAAAGAATTTGACCGTCTTTATAATCTTGTTCGGTTAGCATTATTGGGGACTATTTAATAAAACCAAAGATGATGGCCGTAACGCCAACAATAATACAATATAAGGCAAAATATGATAACTTACTCTTTTTTACGAGAGAAATCATCCACGTACAGGCAAAAAGACCAGAAATAAATGCGGCAATAAAGCCTAGAAGTAAAGGGGTACTACTTTCTGTAGTAAAGTTAAGATCTCCACTTAAAAGGTCTTTGCCAATTTTCCCAAAAATTAAAGGAATTACCATAAGAAATGAAAAACGAGCAGCTTTGGTCTTGTCATTACCAAGTAATACAGATGTGGAGATTGTAGCACCACTTCGGGAAATACCCGGTAACATTGCTATCGCTTGAGCAACTCCAATTATAAAAGCATTTGAGGTGGTAACTATTTTAGCAGTGTCCTTTGCTTTATCCGCCAACCATAGAAGAATCGCTGTGATGATAAGCATACAACCAACAAACAGTATGTTTCCACCAAAAAGTTGTTCTAGTTGTTCTTCAAAAAATAAACCGATTAGAACCGCGGGAATCATAGAAACAATAATTCTTAGAGAAAACATGGTTTCATCATTTTTTTTGAATTGAAACAGCCCTTTGATAATCTGAAAGACATCTTTCCTAAAAACTACAATGGTACTTAAGGCCGTCGCAAAATGCAAAACCACAGTAAAAAGTAAGGATTCTTCAGGAACACTTTGATCACCCAGAATAGCTTTTCCTAATTCTAAATGGCCACTTGAAGAAACAGGTAAAAACTCTGTAAGTCCCTGAACTATACCTAAAATAATTGCATCAATAATTTCCACGCAGAAAGATTTCTAAAATTAGATGCAAATATATAATAACTACCGGAAGAGGAATTATTTAATTATTGGTTTTCTTCTTATCAGGATTTAATAAAATGGCATATACTTCGATACCAAAACCAATCAAGACTATGGTTGGCGCCAATCTGATCCTTCTAAAATTGTATATCTCAGGATTAAATACATTAGGATCATCACTTCCTCCGCCTGCCATCAAAATAAACCCTAACGCAATGACAGCGATACCAATAGCCATTACTACATAGTTCTTTTTTCCAAAAACGAAATCTGGTTTGTGTGGTATATTATTGTTGGATTGTTTGCTCATGAATGTCGTTATTAAGTTCATTAAAAATCACTCGATCTTCGATCATTAATTTTGAGATATGTCCCATAATCTTATCGCGTGTAAATATAGTCCATCTATGAATAGGATACAAAGTAACCTTTTTATTTAGGATTTCTTTTTGTAAATCTTCTAATGTAAGCCCTTGTTCTAAACCACGATTTATATAATAGTAATGAGCGTCATTTTTTAAAGTGATGACAATATCCAAACCGCTTCCTTCTTCTATTTTTGTGACGATGCCGGTAATTTCTATTACATCTTCTGGTTGCACGTTTCGTACGGGTCTAAAAGTCTGAATCATCACCCACATAAAAATAACAAATAGCACAAAAGATATAGAAAAGAATATTTTACCTGTTTTTTGCGTACTCATAAAATACTATTAATAATATAGTTCATCAGTTCTCAGATTCAGAAAACGCTGTGTGGCAAAAAAGGTGCTAATCCAGGTAATTAAAACTCCAATCCCGAAAACTCCGGCAAATAATCCTACCAACAGCAGTTCGTCGCTAAGTAATGCCAATTCTGGGAAAGCTTTATCCAAATAGTATAAAACCACTCCAACTCCAATGAGTGCTACTATAGCGCCGATCATTCCTAAACGAACGCTTTTCCAAATAAAAGGTCTACGAATAAATCTTTTGGTGGCACCTACCATTTGCATAGTTTTAATAATAAAACGTTTAGAATATACAGATAATCGGATAGAACTATTGATAAGAAGGACAGCGATAAAAGTAAAAATACCGCTAATCAATAAAACCCAAAAACTTATTTTTTTGATATTATCATTTAATAAAGAAATCAATGGCTTGTCATACGTTACTTCATCCACAAAATCTTTTTTAGTAATAGATGCGGTGATTTCATCTATCTTTACCTGATCCACAAAATCGGCTTTTAGATATACATCAATCGAGTTCTGAAGCGGATTGTAACCCAGAAAATCCATAAAATTTTCGCCTATATCTTTGCTATGTTCTTCTGCAGCTTCATCTTTAGAGATATAAGTGGTGGATTTGGTGTATTCTGCCAGAGCCAAACTTTTTTCCATTTGTTTGATTTCAACTTCTTTAGCAGTATCTTTTAGATAAATAGTGAGTGCAATTTTTTCTTTGAAATGATCTGCAACCTTTTTCGTGTTTAACACTAAAAGTCCTAATAAGCCTAGTAAAAAAAGTACCAGAGAAATACTAATAACCACAGAGAAGTAAGAGGAAATTAGTCTGCGTTTCTGATATTTTTCAAAAGAGGAGCTCATAGATGTCTGTTTTGCAGGTAAAAATAATAAAGTTAATGAGACTTTTAATTCTAAAACGGATCACATTTTAGAATTAATTGCGCTTTATTATAGAACCTGTTTATTATGATGTTTTAATTAACTTTGATACATACAAATAACGGTTAATAAGACATAAAATTTTTGAAGTCACAATAAAGATTATGTTTCTAAGAGCACAGCGATCTATCAATCTAACAATTTAAAAAGAATATGCATACAGTAATTATAGGTGTTGGAGGTGTAGGAGGGTATTTCGGAGGAAAGATTACTCAATCAGGTCAAAAAGTATCCATGATTGCCAGAGGAAAACATCTAGAAGCGATACTTCAGAATGGGTTGCAGGTTAAAAGTATTGAAGGTGATTTTGTTACACAACCTTTTTTAGTTACCGATGATATCCAAAAAGTTGAAAAAGCAGATCTGGTTTTAATTTGTACCAAATCCTGGCAGGTAAAAGAAGCCGCAGCCCTTATCAAACCAATCCTAAAAGCAGATACCATTGTAATTCCGTTACAAAATGGTGCGGATAATGCCGAAAGAGTAATGTCTGTAATAGATAAAAAACATGTGCTGGGTGGATTGTGTAAAATTTATAGTAAAATAGAATCTCCAGGAATCATTTCGCATTTTGGTCATCCACCAGAGGTTATTTTTGGAGAACTGGATAGAAGCGAATCAGACCGTCTTCAGAACGTCAAAAAAGTTTTTGATAAGGCAGGATTCAAGAACAGGATTTCTGAGGATATCCAGATAGATATCTGGAGCAAATTTATGTTCATCGCCACTGTTAGCGGTTTAGGAGCCTTAACCAGAGCAACAATCGGAGAAATGTATGAACATCCTGAACTGAATAAGATGCTTAGAGCAACAGCTACTGAGATTTATAAAATAGCTATAGCCAAAGGAATTGAAATGCCTTCGACTATTGTAGATGGAATTATGACTTTTATTGGCAATCAACCTTTTGATGCCACCGCTTCTACACAAAGAGATATTATGGAAGGTAGACCTTCAGAACTGGATAATTTTAATGGCTTCATTGTAAAAGAAGGTAAAAAACTGAACATCGAAACCCCAACAAACGTTTTTATTTACAGCTGTTTACAACCAATGGAAGCAAAAGCCAGATTATAATCTTAGAAATTATGGAAGTTTTTTATTCTTTTACACAGAATATATATTCAAAAGCTTCGAGATTCAGGAGCTTAGGTACGAGGCGACGCGAAGTTTTGAGTATGGTTTTATGAGATTTATCGAGTAAAAATTCCTTGTAAAAGGTGTCTTTTTCTTTGTTTCGTTTCTTTTGGATAAGTAAAAGAAATGAAAGATATAATGTTGAAGGTTTAAATTTGAAAATCAAATTAGAAAGAACTTAAAAGTGATCTGTCGTTTAACTCGCATAAAATCGTAAATTTGCGGTCTTAATTTCAGATCATGAGTTACGATTTTAATACGATTGAAGCCAGGTGGCAAGCCTTTTGGGCAGAGAATGGAACGTTTAAAGCTGAAAACAACAGTGAGAAACCAAAATACTATGTGTTGGACATGTTTCCTTATCCTTCTGGAGCAGGATTACACGTTGGGCATCCACTAGGATATATTGCCAGTGATATTTATGCAAGATATAAGCGTCATAAAGGTTTTAATGTATTGCATCCGCAAGGATATGACTCATTTGGTTTACCGGCAGAGCAGTATGCGATCCAAACGGGGCAACACCCAGCAATCACTACCAAAGAAAATATTGCTAGATATCGTGAGCAATTAGATAAGATTGGATTTTCTTTTGATTGGAGTCGCGAGGTAAAAACCAGTGATCCCACATTTTATAAATGGACACAGTGGATCTTTACAGAACTTTTCAATTCCTGGTATGATAATGATGCCGATAAAGCAAGACCAATTAGTGAACTAGAGCAATTATTTTCTGAAGAAGGAAATGCAAAAGTAAATGCTGTTTGTGATGAAGATATAACCGAATTTACTGCTGCTGACTGGAATGTTTTTTCACCAAAAGAAAAACAACAAGTATTACTGAAATACAGATTAACCTATTTAGCAGAAACCGAAGTAAACTGGTGTCCGCAATTAGGAACGGTATTAGCTAATGACGAAATCGTAAACGGCGTTTCTGAACGTGGTGGATATCCCGTGATTCGCAAAAAAATGACGCAGTGGAGTATGCGAATTTCTGCGTATGCTCAACGTTTAATAGATGGATTAAATACTATTGATTGGCCACAACCCTTGAAAGATTCTCAAACCAATTGGATTGGTCGTTCTGAAGGAGCAAGTGTTACTTTTAAGGTGAAGGATCATGACGAGGTGATCGATGTGTTTACGACTAGACCTGATACCATTTTTGGAGTAAGTTTTATGACATTAGCTCCAGAACATGAATTAGTAGCTAAAATTACTACTCCAGAACAAAAAGCTGAAATAAATGCTTATATAGAAGCGACTGCAAAACGTAGTGAACGTGATCGTATGGCTGACGTAAAAACCATTAGTGGTGTGTTTACAGGAGCCTACGCAGAGCATCCGTTTACCAAAGAGCCGGTTCCAATCTGGATCGGAGATTACGTATTGGCGGGTTATGGCACAGGAGCTGTGATGGCGGTGCCTTGCGGAGATCAGCGAGATTATGATTTTGCAAAACATTTTGGGATCGATATTCCCAATATTTTTGAAGGAGTAGATATTTCTGAAGAGGCCTTTGCGGATAAAGATAATACGATCATTGCCAATTCTGACTTTCTGAATGGTTTGAAATATAAAAAAGCAGTAAAAACTGCCATTTATGAGCTAGAGAAATTAGGTCAGGGAAAAGGTAAAATCAATTATAGATTACGTGACGCAGTATTTAGCCGTCAGCGTTATTGGGGGGAACCGTTTCCTGTATACTATGTAGACGGAATGCCACAAATGATTGACTTAAAGCATTTGCCGATAGAATTACCAGAAGTAGAAAAATATTTGCCTACCGAAACTGGTGAACCACCATTAGGTCGTGCAGATGTTTGGGCTTGGGATGCCGAAAAGAATGAAGTAGTGTCTAATGATCTAATAAATCATACAACGGTATTTCCTTTGGAGTTAAATACGATGCCGGGCTGGGCAGGAAGTTCTTACTATTTCAATAGATATATGGATCCTCATAACGAAGATGAGGTATTCTCGCAAGAAGCGGTGAATTACTGGAAAGAAGTGGATTTATATATAGGAGGAAGCGAACACGCAACCGGTCATTTATTATATGCGCGATTCTGGCAAAAGTTTTTATATGACAGAGGATTTGTTCCTGTGGATGAATTTGCCAAAAAACTGATCAACCAGGGAATGATCTTGGGTACCAGTGCCATTGTTTACAGAGTTAGTGGTACAAATAAATACGTTTCCAAAGGATTGAAAGATCAATACGAGGTTGAAGAGCTTCGTGTGGATGTAAATATGATCAACGCATCTGATGAATTACTTCCTGAAGATTTGAAAAATTGGCAACCGCAATTTAAGGATGCAGAATTTGAATTGGAAGATGGTAAGTATATTGTAGGAAGAGAAGTAGAGAAAATGTCTAAGCGATGGTTTAATGTCGTAAATCCAGATGGTATTTGCGAACAATATGGCGCAGACAGTTTACGACTATACGAAATGTTTTTAGGGCCATTAGAGCAAGCAAAACCTTGGAACACAGCAGGAATCACAGGTGTACATGGTTTTCTAAAGAAGTTATGGAAACTATATCATAATGGCGATGTTTTCAGTGTAACAGATGCTGAACCAACGAAAGACAATCTAAAAACACTTCATAAAACCATAAAAAAAGTAGAAGAAGATATAGAGAATTTCTCTTTTAATACTTCGGTAAGTACCTTTATGATTGCAGTAAATGAATTGACTGCTCAGAAGTGTAATGCCAGCGCCATTTTAGAACCATTATTAGTGCTGGTTTCTCCATATGCTCCGCACATCGCAGAAGAGTTGTGGAATAAGTTAGGACATAATGAATCAATTGCAACTGCGCCTTTTCCAAGATTTGATGAAAAACATCTGATAGAGAGCACAAAGCAATACCCTATTTCATTTAATGGGAAGATGCGTTTTACCATGGAGCTTCCTTTAGATATGAGTAAAGAGGATATCGAGGCTGCCGTAATGGCTCATGAAAAAACACAACAACAATTAGATGGTAGAACGCCGAAAAAAGTGATCGTTGTGCCAGGAAAGATTGTCAATGTGGTTGGATAGTCCTGAATATAGAGGAAAGATCAAAGATAAAAGATGAAGTTATTTGTTAATTCATCTTTTATCTTTGATCTATTTTCTTCTCTCTCCAAAATAATAAATTATGATTGACTCTATAGAAATTCTTGGGTTAATAGCAGCGGTTTTAACGACAGCTGCTTTCCTACCACAGGTATATAAGACTTGGAGAACAAAATCGACCCAAAGTTTATCTCTTTCTATGCTTCTAATTTTTGAGAGTGGGGTAATATGTTGGCTCTTTTACGGTTTTTTGATTGATAGTTTGCCTATAATTTTAGCAAATGCTGTTACAGCGATTTCCGGTTTTTTATTGCTTTATTTTAAATTTCGCTATAAAAATTGAATTAAATTGATAACATTTTCTTTTTTTAACAACTTTCAGTGAGTTTTCATAAATTATGGATAAGATATTTTTTAAATATATTTTATTGTTTTATTTCAAGAAAACATCTATTTTCGACCAAAAAATAAGAATATGATAATTGGTGTTCCTAAGGAAATCAAGAATAACGAGAATCGAGTAGGTGTTACACCTGCAGGAACGATGGCACTCGTTAGTCATGGTCACACTGTTTTCATTCAGCAGAATGCTGGTCTTCAGAGTGGTTTTAGTGATGATGAATATATCGGTGCAGGAGCAAAGATCCTCCCTACTATCGAAGAGGTATATGCTACCGCTGAAATGATTATTAAGGTAAAGGAGCCTATAGAGCCAGAATATAAATTGATTAAGAAAGATCAATTATTATTTACTTATTTTCATTTCGCATCCAGTGAGCCATTAACTAAAGCAATGATAGAGAGCGGAGCGGTTTGTATTTCTTATGAAACCGTAGAAGATCCTGATCGTAGCTTGCCATTATTAACACCAATGAGTGAAGTGGCTGGACGTATGTCTATTCAGCAAGGAGCTAAATATCTGGAGAAACCATTGAAAGGAAGAGGTATTCTTCTGGGCGGTGTTCCTGGAGTGGCTCCGGCAAAAGTGTTAATACTCGGTGGAGGTGTAGTAGGAACGCAAGCTGCAAAAATGGCTGCAGGAATGGGAGCAGATGTTACAATTCTTGATATTAGCATGAAACGATTACGTTATTTAGATGATGTAATGCCTGCTAACGTAAACACAGAATTTTCAAACGAATATACCATTCGTGAACATATAAAAACTTCTGATTTGATCATCGGGGGGGTATTGATTCCGGGGGCAAAAGCACCAAAGCTTATTACCCGTGACATGCTTAAGGATATGAGACCTGGAACCGTTTTGGTAGACGTAGCTGTGGATCAGGGAGGATGTTTTGAAACAACAAAACCAACAACACATCAGGAACCAACTTACATTATTGACGATGTTGTCCACTACTCTGTGGCAAATATGCCAGGAGCGGTACCGTATACGTCCACTTTGGCATTAACGAATGTTACTTTGTCATATGCAGTGCAATTGGCAAATAAAGGCTGGAAAGCCGCTTGCGCAGACAACGAACCACTCAAAAAAGGATTGAACGTAATTAATGGAGATGTGGTGTATCCTGCTATTTCAGAAGCATTTAACCTTCCTTTGGAAGATGTAAATAACTATTTAAGTTAAACTCGACTTATTGGCTAACTCAAGTTTATTTAACTGAAAACCTCGTCTTTATGGCGAGGTTTTTGCTTTTATTATTGTAAATTTAAATTCAAAAGTTTACAATTATGATGGGATATTATGTCTTAGCGGGAATTATCTTTTTAGTAAGCTCTTACGTAAGCAGTAAGCTAAAAAGCAAATTCAAACATTATTCTAAAGTGCGCTTGCAAAATGGAATGAGTGGGGCAGAGATTGCCACAAAAATGTTGTTGGATAATGGAATACGCGACGTAAAAGTAATTTCTACACCAGGAATGCTAACAGATCACTACAATCCAAGAAATAAAACCGTTAACCTTAGTGAAGGGGTATACAATCAAAGAAATGCTGCTGCCGCAGCGGTAGCTGCTCACGAGGTTGGTCACGCCGTGCAACACGCTACAGCGTATAACTGGTTAACCTTGAGGTCCAAGATTGTTCCGGCAGTTGGGATTGCCAGTAAGTTGTCTAATTTTGTCATTATGGCTGGGTTGGTTTTGTCAGTTTCTGGTTCTCTGATCGGTAATACCATTTTTCTGGTAGGGATTATTCTATTCGCAGTTACTACATTATTCGCTTTTATTACGCTTCCTGTAGAATATGATGCAAGTAATAGAGCACTTGCCTGGTTAGAAAATAATCGCATGTTAACAGTAGAAGAGCATGATGGGGCTAAAGATGCGTTAAAATGGGCTGCAAGAACATACGTTGTGGCAGCTTTGGGTTCACTAGCTACGCTATTGTACTTTATTTCTATATTTTTAGGAAGAAGAGATTAAAGAAGAAAGATAATTTACAAGTATGCCTGCAAGATTTCAAAATCTTGTAGGCATTCTATATTAGTTGCCATTCTATTATGCCAGTAAATTCAAATGGCATGTGATAATTTTTATATTTTAATTTGTCGATTGATTTGTTGGTCTAAAGAAATAAAAGTTTCTGTTCTCGAAACACCTTCAATAGCTTGAATTTCTTTATTCAACACATTCATTAGATGTTCATTGTCTTTGCAAAGAATTTTGATAAAAATAGACCAGTTTCCAGTAGTGTAATGACATTCTATAACTTCAGGAATGTCTTTTAGTTGCTTTACTGCTTTTGGGTTACTAACTGCTTTGTCTAGATAGACTCCCACAAACGCCATAGTTTTATATCCTAAAATTTTTGGATCAATAATAAACTTAGAACCGGTTATCAAACCAGAAGCTTCTAACTTTCTTAGTCTTTGATGGATTGCTGCACCCGAAATTCCAATTTTTCTTGCAATTTCCAAAATAGGTCTTCGAGCATCTTCCATAAGATTCCGAAGAATCTCTTTATCAATACCGTCTATTTTTAAACTACCATATTGTCCTTTCATTACACAGATGTGTTACAATTAATAATCAAAAATATAGAATAGGTTTATAAACTGAAACTTTTTATTCGTTTATCCTGTAGCACCGTCAGGGTTGTAGCCTAAGTATTCACGTTCTTTTTCTTTAAATACAATGCCATATTCTTCCAATTCATTTAGGATAGGTGTGTATATTTCTTCTTTGATTGGAATCTGAACTCCTGTAGATGTAATTTCTTTATTAAGAATTCTTAGTGTAGCCATAGCAACTGGTAGTCCAACAGTCTTAGCCATGGCAGTGTATTTTTGATCTTCACCAATACTCACCATGGTAGCATCGATTTGTTTACGCTCTCCATTAATTTCATATCCGAATTTATGGTACATCACTATCATATCTTTATCTCCTTCGTCTAATGTCCATTTATCCATAAGTATCTTCTGTAATGCTTGAGCAGGTGTCGCGTTTGGAATTCCAATTTTCTTATCCGTATTGAAAATATCAAGCTCCAGAAGTTTGTCCCATATAATATCGTCTTGATCAATTTTTAGATAGTGACGAAGTTTTAATTCAACAGAATCAGTAGGAGAATAGGCCAGAAATGAGTTTGTAAAATCACGATAACTCATATCTTCAGAATTGGTTAGTGTGTAGTCATCTGCGGTCATTCCTAACTGTACGAAAATATTCCAGGCTTTAGAAAAACCAACCCTTCTGATAGTTCCACGATATAGCGTTAAAATATCATCTAAACCGTAGATACTTTGATATTTTAGAGAATTTCTATTAGCATACGCTTCAAAACGCCCATATTCTTCAACTTCTAGAAATTCAGTTCTTCTAAACAATTTGTGATATGGGATATATTTATAGGTTCCTTCTTGCAAAAATTCTGCGGCACTACCCTGTCCTGCAACCACAACATTTCTTGGATTCCAGGTGAATTTATAGTTCCAGAGATTGGTGTCGCTTTCTGGAGCTACCAAACCTCCAGTAAAAGATTCAAATAAGATTACTTTTCCTCCTTGATTGCGTATCCTGTCTATGACTTGCATAGCACTCATATGATCTATGCCCGGATCTACTCCAATCTCATTCATGAATACTAGTCCTTTTTTCTTTACTTCCTCATCAAGCTCTTGCATTTCTCTACTTATATAAGAAGCCGTTACCATGGATTTTTCCAATCGAAGACAATCTTTGGCGACTTCTATGTGAAATCTTGCAGGAAGCATAGATACTACTATGTCTGCATTTTTGATTGCATCTTCTCTAGAGTTTTTATCAAAAACATCTAATTTAATTGCTAAGCTATTTGGGTGATTTGACGCCAAAGATTTTGCACTGTCAAGCGAAATATCTCCAATAGTAATGTATAAATTTTCAGATTTTGATTTTTCTTGAAAATATTTAATTAAAACTGCAGTCGATTTTCCTGCACCGATGACGAGTATCTTTCGCATACCTAATGATTATTTTGATAACTTTGATGCGAATGTAGTAAATAGATCAAAAAGTAAGTTCGCAATTTTAACGTATTCATTACATATTACAGGAAAATGTGTTTAAAATTTATTTTTTGTTTATAATAATAGTCAATTATTGCCAAAACACGAATGAATAAAACAATTTTGATTACAGGTGCCGTGGCTGCTTTATTTGCAGTATTATTTGGTGCATTCGGAGCTCACGGATTAGAGAAGTTGGTAGACTCAAATAATATTAGCTCTTTTAACACAGGTGTACGGTATCAAATGTATCACGCAATCGTTTGCATACTTTTAGGAAATGTGACAATATTAGATGAGGTTGCTAAAAAAAGAATTTTTTACTTTTTTTTGAGTGGAATCATCTTTTTTTCGGGTTCAATTTACCTTTTGGTGATTGATGAGGTTTTAGGGATTTCTTTGTCGAGTATAGGTTTTATTACACCTTTGGGAGGTTTTTTGTTAATTTTAGGATGGATCTTCTTTATTATATCACTAATTAAGATTAAGTGATATTTATAGCCGCTAGTGTAATTTTTATTTATAATTTTGTCAGACATAACAAACACAACATATTTTTATGGAACCACTGTATCCAATTACGAAAACGATTTCGTTAAAGCATTACGGTATTGAAAATGCAACAATACGCTACCAGTTATCTCCTGAAGACCTTCAGGAAGAAACGGTGCAAAAAGGACAAGGTAAAATCACAAAATCAGGAACATTAGCAGTAGATACCGGTGAGTTCACTGGTCGTTCTCCAATGGATCGTTTTATTGTGAAAGATGATATAACCTCTGACAAAGTTTGGTGGGGTAATATCAATATTCCTTTTGAGCCTAAAGCTTTTGATGCATTGTATGATAAGGTAACTGCATATCTTTCAAATAAGGAAATCTTCGTGAGGGATAGTTATGCGTGTGCGGATCCGGATTATAAATTGAACATACGAGTGATCAATGAGTATCCTTGGTCTAATATGTTTGCTTATAACATGTTTTTAAGACCTACTGAAGAGGAGTTGAAGGATTTTGATCCCGAATGGACAGTTATTAACGCTCCAGGTTTTATGGCGGATGCGGCTGTGGATGGAACACGGCAGCATAATTTTGCAATATTAAATTTTACAAAAAAAATAGCACTAATAGGTGGAACTGGTTATACTGGTGAAATTAAAAAAGGGATTTTCTCAGCACTGAATTTTATATTACCCGTATATAAGAATACTTTACCAATGCATTGCTCTGCCAATGTTGGAGAAAAAGGAGATACGGCTATCTTTTTTGGACTATCAGGTACCGGGAAAACTACATTATCTACGGATCCTGATCGTAAATTAATAGGTGATGATGAACACGGTTGGACTAAGGAGAATAGTATTTTTAATTTTGAAGGAGGGTGTTATGCCAAAGTTATTAACCTTTCAGAAGAAAGCGAACCTGAAATTTATGGCGCAATTAAAAAAGGAGCTATTCTTGAGAACGTAATCATAGACGAAAATGGAGAGGTGGATTATGCTGATACGTCGATTACTCAAAATACTCGGGTAAGTTATCCAATTTACCATATTGAAAACATTAAAGAACCTTCTATTGGTAAAAACCCTAAGAATATTTTCTTTTTAACAGCGGATGCTTTTGGTGTGATTCCTCCCATTTCTAAGTTAACTCCTAGTCAGGCAGCGTATCACTTTATTTCGGGATATACCGCAAAAGTAGCTGGGACAGAAGCAGGTGTTGTAGAGCCCACTCCTTCATTTTCAGCTTGTTTTGGGGCACCATTTATGCCATTGCACCCTGCAAAGTATGCAGAAATGTTAATTCAAAAAATGAAAGATACTGGTGTTAATGTATGGTTGGTTAATACCGGATGGACCGGTGGACCTTACGGCGTTGGAACTAGAATCAAATTAAAATATACACGTGCTATGATCCAGGCAGTGCTTAATGGTGATTTAGGATTATATTCTTACGATAACTATCATATTCACTCAGTATTTGGAGTAGCACAACCAAGAGAATGTCCTGGTGTGCCAACAACTGTATTGAGTCCTAGAGCTACTTGGAATGACGACGAAGCTTATTACAAAACAGCGTTTAAATTGACAAATGCTTTTAGAGAGAATTTCAAGAAATTTGAATCGTATGCGAATGAAGAAATCCGAAGAGGAGGACCGCAGCGATATGCGTTTTAAAATAGAAAAGAATTATTATAAAATTAAAAACCCTGAAATTCAAAAATTTCAGGGTTTTTAATTTTTTATTGATTGAATTTAATAAAGAAAAGTGAATGACTTATTTCTTATTAGCCTCTTTAATATATTTTTGAAGTGCCATCGTCATTGAAGGCGTCTCAGGAGTCGGTGCTTGTATATTTACGACCAAATCGTGTTCTTCTGCAGCTTTTACTGTAGAATTTCCGAAAACAGCAATGCGAGTATTATTTTGTTTAAAGTCCGGGAAGTTTTCAAATAATGACTTAATCCCTGAAGGACTAAAAAATACAAGAATGTCATAAAAAACATCTCGCAAATTAGAAAGATCACTTACAACCGTTTTGTAAAAAACGGCTTGTTTCCATTCTACCTTTAATTCGTTTAACGTATCCGGTATTTCTGGCTTTAATTGATCCGATGAAGGTAATAAAAACTTTTCGGTTTTGTATTTCTTTATCAATGGAGTAAGCTCTTGGAATGTACGTTTTCCAACGTAAATCTTTCTCTTTCTGTAGACTACATATTTCTGTAAATAATAAGCAACAGCTTCACTCTGACAAAAATATTTAAGCGAATCAGGAACTTTAAAACGCATTTCCTCAGCAATCCTAAAAAAATGATCCACAGAATTTCTACTGGTAAGAATAATCGCTGTGTACTGAGATAAATCTACCTTTTGTTGCCTCACTTCTTTAGCATCTACGCCCTCTACGTGAATAAACGGTATAAAGTCAATTTTTACCTTTTCCTTCTCCTCGAGCTCGAAATAAGGTGAATTTTCTACTTTAGGCTCTGGCTGTGAGACCAAAATCGTTTTCACTTTCATATATAGTCTTTATTTGTAAATGGCTACCTAAATTATCTGATTAACTTGTACAGTATAAAATAGGGTGCGATTTCAAGTGCGCAAAGATACAAAATAAAATAAAACGAATGGTTTAAAATGACCTTTTCATTCTTTTTATAGACAGAAAAAAGTACGATGAGGTTTAGGATCAATAACGATAGTACTAGGATAATAACAACAATTTTTGAAGGTTTTGCAGTATAAATGAATAATAAGTTGAGAGGCAACAATATTACCCCCAAAAAATTGCGATATGATATTTTGTAAAATAAGTAGTCTTCAATTAAAGTTTCTATAGAAAAAATTGTAGAAATTATTTTTTCTACCAAAACTTTACCAATTAGAACGAAGAAATAAAGAGATGCTATCTTAAAATAAAGGACGATATCAATGTGATGAATTTGCCATTCTAATACATCAATACATAAATGTATAAATAAGGATACAGAAAGAATCTGTACCAAAATTAGGATACCGTTAAATAAACTAGAAAGTTTATTTCCTTTTTGATTAAGGACGACATATTTATTCGTATTGAAGAGCATTACAAATTCAGAAAAGCGAACAGAGTTTAGAAGTTTCGCTACTGCTAAAAGAGTAAAACACACTAGTAGTACAATAGTGATCCAGTCTGTTGATATGATTTCTCTTGTAATAATTTCCATAATAAGAACGGGTTAAAATTACACCATACTTACTACATAGG
This sequence comes from Aquimarina besae, assembly GCF_042434905.1. Lineage (NCBI taxonomy): Bacteria > Pseudomonadati > Bacteroidota > Flavobacteriia > Flavobacteriales > Flavobacteriaceae > Aquimarina > Aquimarina besae. The sequence continues at coordinate 490,930 of NZ_CP170199.1, read as the reverse complement.
AAAATAAAATATAGTAAATAAGAATGCAACATTGATTTTAGTATAAAGTCATATAGCTAAAACATTGATAAGAGTAAAAAACTGAAAATAATCTAGTAATTATTTAGTTATATTTGCCTGAAAACATTTTACATGGTAGATGCCGTAGTTATCATACCTACCTATAATGAAATTGATAATGTAGAACGTATTATTAAAAATGTGTTCTCTCTTCAGCGTGATTTTGATATTTTGATTGTAGACGACAATTCTCCGGATGGCACTGCTTCAAAAGTCAAAGAATTACAATCAGAATATGAAGAAAGACTTTTTCTGCTGGAACGTAAAGGAAAATTAGGATTGGGTACTGCTTATATTGCTGGATTTAAGTGGGCTTTGGCTGGGTCCTATGAGTACGTTTTTGAAATGGATGCTGATTTTTCGCATAATCCAAATGACCTTATAAGACTCTATAATGCCTGTGCTAAAGGAACCTCTCAGGTAGCAATTGGTTCTAGATATGTTACCGGAGTAAACGTGGTAAACTGGCCTATGAGCAGAGTATTGTTGTCGTGGCTGGCATCAAAATATGTGCGATTTATAACAGGTATGGATATACACGATACAACTGCTGGTTTTATCTGCTACAAAAGAGAAGTTTTAGAAAAAATTAATCTGGATAAAATCAAATTCGTTGGATATGCATTTCAGATTGAAATGAAATTCAAAGCATATCTTTTAAAATTTAAAATAAAAGAGGTACCTGTAGTATTTACCGATAGAACACGGGGTACTTCAAAAATGAGTAAAGGAATTATTTCTGAAGCCGTCTTTGGAGTTTTAAGAATGAAATTTAAGAGTTTGTTTAATAGATACGAGATATAATCATGAATAATGTATTGATTAAGAATGCTAATATTGTTAATGAAGGAAAGATTTTTAATGGCGATGTATATATAGAAAATGGCTTTTTTAAAGAAATAGCTCCTCAGATTAGCGCCAAATCACCTAATGTACAAGTGTTTGATGCTGAAGGGAAATATCTTTTGCCGGGCGTTATTGATGATCAGGTACATTTTAGAGAACCGGGACTAACACACAAAGCTACGATAGAAACCGAATCAAGAGCAGCTATTGCTGGTGGGATTACCTCTTTTATTGAAATGCCTAATACAAATCCCCAAACTACTACCATAGAAAAGCTGGAACAGAAGTTTGAAATAGCAGCCAATACGAGTTATGCTAACTATTCTTTTATGTTTGGCGGGACTAATGATAATCTCGAGGAGATATTAAAAGTAGATCCAAAAAAAGTTGCAGGGCTTAAACTGTTTTTGGGATCTTCTACTGGGAATATGCTGGTAGATGATCCTGGAGTATTAGAAAAGATTTTCTCATCTACTGATTTAGTAATTTCTGTGCACTGCGAAGACGAAGAAACTATTAGAAATAATACAGCAAGATATAAAGAACAATACGGAGATGATATACCCATTGAGCTACATCCCATCATAAGAAGTGAGGAGGCGTGTTATTTGTCTTCCTCTAGTGCTGTTGCTCTTGCCAAAAAAACGGGGGCTAGATTGCACGTTTTTCACTTGTCTACAGCCAAAGAACTGGAATTGTTTACCAATGATATTCCATTAAAAGATAAAAAAATTACCGCAGAAGTGTGTATACATCATCTTTGGTTTTCTGATGAGGACTACAAAGAAAAAGGAACCTTGATCAAATGGAATCCTGCAGTAAAAACGTCAAAGGATAGAGACGCATTGTTTGAAGCGTTGCTGAATGATAAATTAGATGTAATCGCTACAGATCATGCACCTCATACGAAAGAAGAAAAGGATAACGTCTATACCAAAGCGCCTTCTGGAGGACCACTTGTACAACACGCATTGCCTGCTATGTTGGAATTTTACCATAAAGACAAGATTTCACTCGAGAAAATTGTAGAAAAGATGTGCCATAACCCTGCCATCTTATTTCAAGTAGAAAAAAGAGGTTTTATAAAGGAAGGATACTGTGCTGATGCTGTATTGGTAGATCTTAATGCACCCTGGACAGTAAATACCGAGAATATAGCTTATAAATGTGGTTGGTCTCCGTTTGAAGGAACAACCTTTACATCTAGAATCACCCATACTTTTGTGAACGGAAGTTTGGTATATAAGAATTTTAAGTTCTATGATGTGAAGAATGCGCAACGATTAACCTTTGACCGATGAAAACAAGATTCACTTACAGCATTCTCTTTTTAGTACTTCTCGTTTACTCTTGCCAAAGTTTAGAGAAACCACCTAAACCAGAGAATCTTATTTCAGAAGATAAAATGGTCGAGATACTTACCGATATTGCTTTCATAAAAGCGGCAAAAGGTAGTTATAAAAAAGTTTTTGATATAGAGAAAATTAATCCGGAGGAATACATTCTAAAAAAACACGGAATTGATAGTATAGTATTTGCAGAAAATAACAGCTGGTATACAAGTCAGTTAGATGAATATGAAGAGATTTTTACTAAGGTGAAAAGCAATATAGAGGGATCTAAAATCAAATATGAAAAACTGAAAAAAGAAGAAGATTCTATAAAGAAAATACAGGACTCTATTAAAAGATCCAAAGAAGGCCTTCAAGATTCAAAAATATTACCTTCAGATTTGGATAAAATTAAACTGACCGATGAAGAACTGATCGAACAAGAAATTGAAACAGCAATCAAAAAAAGAAGTAATAAAACTAACGCTCCTTCAAGAAAAAAGAAGCAGTAATTTTGATCGCTTTTTGAATTGGAGTGAAGCTATAAGTGAGCTCTTTCTTTATTTTTTCATTTTCATAAAAGGTATTAGAAAAAGCACTTTTTATAGAAGATTTAAAAATAACTCTTTTAGTCCTGAAAAACAGGTAACCAAGCTGTTGCAGATAGTACGCAGTTTTCATTAAAAATAGAGTAAGCTTTTTCTTCGGAGCAGGTTTGCCAAGTGCTTGCGCAATGAGGGTAATTGCATTTTTATAACTTAGGTTTTCACCTATCAATATATATCGTTCATTTTTAATTTCACTATTCATCAAACGATGCATGATTTTAATAACATCGTCTATAGCAACGTATCCTGTTGTTCCCGTTGCATAGTAATTCAAACCTTGATGAATCCTTTTAAAAAGATATCCACTTCCTGAATTATAAAAACCAGGACCGATGATAATACCTGGATTGACAATTACGGCATCTAGTCCTTCTTGAGTACCTCGCCAGACTTCCATCTCTGCTCCATATTTTGTAATAGCATATACAGAATCTGAGATTTCAGGATTCCATTCTGCCGTTTCATTTATAGGATCTTGCGATGATTTTTCGCTTAAGGTAGCAATAGAACTTACATAACATAATTTATTTACATTATTAATAAGGCATAGGTTTACAATATTGGCAGTTCCTTCGATGTTGGTTTTACGAAGTTTTTTGTAATGTGAAGGATTAAAAGAGATCATCGCAGCGCAGTGGTATACCCGAGTAACATCTTTAAATGCAGAGGATAAAGCAGGAATATCATTAAGATCAGCCTGAATCCAATCAATAGCATCAAAGGCAAGTTGATCTTCGGGTTTACAGCATTTGACAAACACGCTCTTGGCATATTCTTTTTTAGCGTCGGTTCTATACAATGCCCGTATTGGATATTTTTCTGCTACTAGCTTGATTAATAAGTGTGTACCTACTAAGCCAGTTGCTCCGGTAACTAATATCATAGTTTTTATTCTATAATACTAATGTACACAATTAGCAATAAAAACTTCTTTTTCTTTAGGATATGTTTTTGATATTGTTGGAGTTTGTTTTTTACGAAACATACTTATGTTTTGGAAAGCGATTTTCTTTTTCTATACCAAAATATAACAAGAAATGATAGCATTAATCCTACGAATCCAATTACCCAATATAAAGTATAATCTGTACTAAACTGAACCGGGGCAACATCACCCAATAGATAAAATCCACCCCAATAAAACGGATGTGTACGGTTCATGCTTGCGTTATGTAAGTATTGTAATTTAGCCTGTTGTAATGCTTCGGCTTTATTCATGCCATCTTTTATGTTAGTATAAAAGTTCTTCATTAACTCTGGGGTGGTCTGATCCGATACTTCCCAACTGCTCAATAGTAAACTTTTGGTACCTGCGTATTGAAACGCTGTTCCCAAACTCATAATACCTTCTCCTTTAGCAATTTTACCTGTTCCGGTGTTACAGGCACTGAGCACAGTGAGTTCTGCCGGTATATTCAATGAAAATAACTCGTGGCTATACAGCAGATTATCTTCAATAGAGTCATTGTTTCTGGTAAAATATAGCCTAGAGTTCTCAGGTCGTTCATTATCTACTTCACCGTGTAGTGCTAAATGTAAAATACTATACTGTCCGGCATTCTTTTTAAAATTAATTTCCACAGCTTCTGATCCGTAAAAATAGTTTCCATTAATTATATTAGCAATGGCTTTGATTTCTTTACGGGTACCAGGTAGGTCGTTCTCATACTCAGTAAGGGCTGAGAGGCTTATGGATTTTGAATTTTGAAAAGCTGAATTGCCCGAAAACGAAAAGGCTAAACATTCTTTTTGCACTTCTGAAAAGTCAAAAATACGTTTTTGGTTTTTTGAAAAAAGTAAATTTGCCGAATTGGCATATGAAATAGCATAATCATTCAATAAATACGATAATTCTTTTGGGTTATTAGAAACATCTTTCTGACTTAATAATAAATCAAAATTGAGGTACCATAATCTTCCATCAGGTACAATGATGAGTTCTTTGCCGACAAATTGATTTTTTGTCGGTGCAATTAGATCCTGATACAACTGATTGGCAACTGCCTTATAATTCTGAGTATTCTTATCTTTTATGGATTGTCTAAACTCTGTAATTTTTTGATCGAGACTAGGTATGTGCATTTCTTTTATTGCAATCTCTTTCTTAGTTATGGTAATGGCATAAATCTTGTCATCAGAGATGAAAAACTCCAATAGTGTAGTATTGTCCTTAAGCATTTTTTGAATCTTGCTAACTAGAACAACTGTTTTCTTATACCTTAATTCATAATATTTAGGATAATCTTTTTCTAATATGAATGCTATCGAATCTTCTATATTTTTTAGATATGCCAACTTTCTTTCGTATTCAGTTATTCTTTCATGATTTATTTCAGTATTAGATCTTTCTTCGATGATTCTGGATTGATAAAAAGACCTATTAATTCTTTGAATTCTTTCTAGTTCTAATAATTCTTTGGATAATCCTGCAAAGTCTTTTGTTTTGGACTCGTTTATTAAATCTTTAAGCATATTGGCTTTGCTTTTTTCAACGTAATAAATTATTTTCTCCAATGCAGATTTTTTAGCAAATTTCTTGTGATACAATAGCTGGGCTTTTATCGCATCAGAATACATCTCTCTTGTTTTTGAAGCGAAAATTAATTTTTGCTGATAATCCTGATAAGATTTTCGAATATAATCAATCAGAATATCTGCTTGCTCATATATTTTTAAGCTTTTGTGTAAGTCTTCATCATTTTTAAATTGGAGATAGCTTACGTATAAGGTTTTAGCCTTTTCGTGAAGGACTTTTAAAAGTAATTTAGAATCATAGTATTGACTGGGATCAAATTCTTCTAATTCCTTATCAGGATATTTTGTTTTTTTATTTGCTATTACAGCCTTATCAAAATAAGAAATTGCAATTTCAAATTCTTTTTTTTCATTATATACTGTTCCGATACTATAGTAGAAATCTGAAGTTAGTAAATGCGTTTTGCCATACCTGTTTTTAAATATGTCAAGACCTTTTTCATAATATTGTAAGGCGTTGTCATATTTCTTTCTTTTTGTGTAAATATTTGCTATTCGTAAATTTAAATTTACGATTTTTGGGTGATCTGCAGCCAACACTTCTTTATATCCCAAAAGTGCCTTTTCATAAAATTGTAATGAAGTGTCATACTCTTTTTTTTCATAATGTAAATCTGCAATATCAAAATTTAGACTTGCTACTTTAATGTTTTTTTCTCGATATGCTTGAAGGTATATTTTTAGACTCTTTTTATAATTGAGTAACGCTTTTTCGTACTGTTTTTCATTAGTATACAAAGCTCCGATATTCTTGTAGCTTTTAGCGTTTTCAATATAATCTTCACCAAATAATTCTGATCCAATATTGATGCTTTTATGATAATATTCAATAGCCTTCTCATCCTCTCCGTTTTTGGTAAAAACATTTCCCATGTTGTCATATATAAATGCAATCATGTCCTTTTTTTTGCAGTACTGAAAAATTATTAAAGACTTTTCGTAGTTATCCAAAGCCAAATCGTATCTAAGTAAATTTTGATAGGTTAGTCCTATGTTTAAAAAACCATAGCCAGCATAAAAATGATATAATCCATACCGCTTAATCGCTAACTTTAAAAACGTATTGAAATAATCAAGAGCTACTTCGTGCTCTCCTAGATTTTTGTAAATAAGTCCTATTCGATCGTAGTAAATTATAACTTTTTCATGATTTTCGCCGTGTAATTTAGACTCGATATTTAGGGCTTTTTTAAAGTAAGTAACAGAACTCTGCAAGTTACCTTCTGATAATAAGGATTCAGCCTTTTTTAAATACTCATTGGCCTTGATAGTATCTTGTGGTGATTGAGCACAAATACTGTGATATGAAATAATGAATATAAAAAAACAAAAAATCTTAATATCAAAAAGATATTGTAGTAGTTTCATAGGTTGCCAATGAATTTAACCTGTTATTGGTTCTGACTTTTTCGTCATCTTTATAATAATCACATAGTAATATCTATATATTTATAACAAAGAACGTAAAAATGTTACTTTTACCGCATAAAATAAATATCATAATAAAAGGTAACAGATCACTGTTTTATGACATTAACCCATGAGCAGCATTGAGGAGAGAAAAATTTTAGAAGGAATTGCAGCTGGAGATTCTGAGGTAATTAAAACTTTTTACAAAAAAAATTATAATTATATAAAAGGTTTTATTCTCCAAAATTCTGGTGAGGATACAGATGCAGAAGATATTTTTCAGGATGCTTTGATAGTAATTTATGAAAAATTGAAGTCAGGCTCTTTGGATATGAACAACAATGTTTCTATCCGGACATATTTGTATGCAGTATGTAAGAATTTATGGAGAAGTCGGTTAAGAAAGAAGAAGAAATTGATTGTAGATAGCGAAATAATTGATGGAGATGAAGAGTTTGAAATGTCTATCGCCCAAGAGATAGAGGATAAAGAACGTGAGCATTTGTATCGCAAACACTTTCTTGCCTTAAGTAATGCTTGTAAAGATTTGTTAGAACTTGTTTTTAAAGGTAATAGCATGAGAGAAATAGCGACGATTACTGGATATTCTGAAGGATACACGCGTAAAAAGAAATTTGAATGCAAAAAAGCACTCATAGAGAGGATAGAAAAGGACCCTGCTTATCAGGAGTTAAAAATGATCTCTGAAAAAGAATAATTGGTATGGAAAGAACTCAGGAATTATTTGAAAAAATAGAAGGATATTTAACCGAGAGATTGTCAGAAAAAGAGCTAACTGCTTTTGAAAATGAAATGCCTTCTGACCCTGAACTCACACTCGAAGTTGAAAAACATCGTAAGTTGCACGAAATATTAAGCGATTCTGACACGCTTCATTTTAAAGAAAAGTTACAAAAAATCAATAACGAGGTTAGGCAGGAAGAATCTTCGAGTAGGTCAAGCTCCTACTTTTCGTATTTTAAAATAGCTGCTTTTTTCGTGGTTCTTATTGGACTTGGAACTTTGCTTTGGAATAATTTCAATACCTCTGATAATTATTCAAATCTATATATTTCCTATTATGAACCATATCCGGTGGAAGATATTACTAGAGGAGGCGAGGTAAATGAAATGGAACTTATCAAGAAAAACTATGCTAATGGGAATTACCAAAAAGTAGTTACTGCCCTAAAAAATACCAACTCTACTGCATTATCAGATTTGTTAAGATTATATCTCGGAAACAGTTATCTCCATCTTGATAAAGAAAAAGAAGCACTACAGCAGTTCGAGGCCATAACAGATACCAGTAATTATTTTGAAGATGCCAGCTGGTATCAAGCCCTTACATATCTTAAGTTAGGAGAAATTAAAAAATCGTGGGAGCTTCTTAAAAGCATCATTCGATATGATGGAATCTACAAAGAAAAAGCCACTCAATTGATAGAGAAGTTTAAAGAATTGTAACTGGCCAAGTTCAATAAAACGATTTCTTGGTGAATCGTAGCGCTATATAATCCATATTTTTATCTTTGCCGCGTCTAATTGAATTATACTAAAATGGCTGTAAACTTTATAGAAGAACTACGCTGGAGAGGAATGTTACATGATGCTATGCCAGGCACAGAAGAATATCTAATGGAAGAGATGCGGGCTGCATACGTTGGCTTTGATCCTACAGCAGATTCTTTACATATTGGAAATTTAGTGCCTATTATGTTACTAGCACATTACCAGCGGGCCGGACACAAGCCTTTTGCTCTAGTAGGTGGTGCTACAGGAATGATTGGAGATCCATCGGGCAAATCGGCAGAGCGTAATCTTTTGGATGAAAAAACACTAAGACATAATCAGGAATCGATAAAAGCTCAATTAGCCCAGTTTTTGGATTTTGAAAATAAAGCTGAAAATGCAGCAGTTTTAGTAAATAATTATGATTGGATGAAAGAATTTTCATTCCTTGATTTTATAAGAGATGTGGGTAAGCATATTACCGTAAACTATATGATGGCAAAGGACTCTGTGAAGAATAGAATTTCTTCCGAGTCTTCTGATGGGATGTCTTTTACAGAATTTACCTATCAATTGGTGCAAGGATATGACTTTTTGCACTTATATAGAGAGCATAATTGTACATTACAGATGGGGGGTAGTGATCAATGGGGCAATATTACGACAGGAACAGAGCTAATTAGACGTATTGGAGGTGGAAAAGGATACGCACTAACCTGCCCATTAATCACAAAATCTGATGGATCTAAATTTGGTAAATCTGAAGGAGGAAATGTTTGGTTGGATGCTAAAAGAACCTCTCCTTATAAATTCTACCAATACTGGTTAAATACAAGTGATGAGGATGCAGAAAAGTATATTAAAATTTTCACATTTCTGACCAAAGAAGAAATAGAAAGTTTGATTACTGCTCACACCGAAGCTCCTCATCAAAGAATCCTTCAGAAAAAATTAGCAGATGAAATAACTATCCTTGTGCATTCTGAGGAAGATCTGGAGAATGCAATTAAAGCTTCTAATATATTATTCGGGAAATCAACTTCTGAAGATTTAAAAGGTTTGGATGAAGCGACATTTTTAGATGTTTTTGAAGGTGTACCTCAAGCAGAAATTTCTAAAGACTTAATAGTAGATGGTTTAGATATTATAGGAGCTCTAGCAGAACATACGGGATTTTTAAAGTCAAATGGAGAGGCACGTAGAGCACTGAAAGAGAATTCGATATCTGTGAATAAAGAAAAAGTAAAAGAAGGATACGCTATTAGTGCAGATGATTTGATTAATAATATGTTTATTTTACTACAAAGAGGAAGAAGAAATTATTTTGTAATCAGAGCGGTTTAGAATAAGAACAGTTATACTAGACTTTTTAAAATTTAATTAAATAAAAAACAAAGCCTGCAAGAATCTCTTCTTAGCAGGCTTTGTCAACTAACCAATCAATTATTGAAAAAAACTTAGCGTTCTATATGTTTATCGATGTACTCGATTATTTTTTCGTTTTTATTTTTTGCCAATTTACATCGGCTTTATTTTTTAATGCTGTAGCTCCTTCTTCATTCCATTTAGTCAGCGTATTGATTCCCCAAGAGTTATAGAATAAATATAATTTACCGTCTCTTATTTCAAATGTTTCAGGATCAATATCAACTTTTTCTGCTTTAGCTCCAATCGCATAAGCACAGTAACCACCATATTGAGGTACAAACTTTTCTGGATTGCTTTTAAACCTTTCCAGATTTGCCTGACTTGCAAATTTGTATTTTGCATTGTCGTGAGTTACAGTAAATTTACTTTCTCCTTTTACAGCTTTATTATTAAAATATTCAGTTACATCATAACCTTCAGCCACAAATCCTTTTTTAACATTATAATCTATTTGTTGTGCGCTTAAGACCAATGACATTCCTAAAAACAGTATGACAAAGAATTTTTTCATTTTATGTTGTTGTTTTGTTGTTACGTCTATTCAGTCGTGAAAAAATCAGAACATTACAACTTTAACATAATTATAAGTTTTAAGAGATATAGGAACAGCATTTGATTTTCATATACTCTAAACTTACTTACACTTATAAATACGTTTTAGAAAAGTAAACGTTGCAAAAAAATAATTTATAGTAACATCAGATTACATCCTCTTATATCACTATGGTCAAACCTGCCTAGTATTTCAAAACTACCATTAGCATAAGTTTTACCAAGATCCTGGGTTGCAATAAATGAGCAGGAATTTATATTAGCCAGATCTATAATATTAATACCTCCGGTTTGGCCCGTGCTCATAGATGTTAGAGCATCCTCTGGGTCACGAGTGCTAACTTTCATCCACGGTGGGCAATGAAAAATCCCATTACCTTTAGAGTATGCCTGCGATAGCAATTCTGTCATACCATATTCACTATGAATTTTAGAAACACCAAAACCTTTTTTAAGAATCTGATGTAATTCTTCTCGGATCATTTCTTTTCTTTTTCCTTTCATTCCTCCGGTTTCCATGATGATGGTATTGTCATCCAGCTCTATTTGATGGTTTTCGACCAGATTCAATAGTGCGAAAGAAACACCTATAAGAAGTACTTTTTCGCCTTGTTTTGAAAGTTTTTTAAGAATAGTGACTAGTTTTTCTGTATCGTCTAAATAAAATCCACTTTTTGGTTTTTGACTCTTTTTTATAAGTGCATCGACCATATATACCAGAGAAGATCCGTTTCGTTCCAGATACGATGGTAACAGGGCCAGAATTGTATACTCTTTTATATCTCCGTAAAAAAAATGAAATCCTTTTTGGAAACTAGTTTGATAAATTTTTGAATCCGTTACATAATGTTTGCTGGTGATACTACCTGTGGTTCCACTACTAGTAAAAATTTCTTGAATATTAGAAGTGGAACTGAGAATTTTTTCTTTTTTAAAAAATTCTATGGGTAAAAACGGGATTTCCTTTATAGTTTTTACTGAGCTTTGAGCGATGCCCAAAAGATTGCAAAATCGTTGGTAAACATTACCATTGATATATTGATGACGAAAAATTCTCAATGCAGCTTTTTCAAAATCCTGATCATTTTGAATTGTAAAAATAGTTTCAGCCGGCATAGAAGTTGAAAAAGGTATTTTGTTTAAAACAAAGGTAAAAAAAAACACCCCGTTATAGCAGGGTGTTTTGTATATAAAACAAATCTTTGTTACTATTTTCTAATTAATTTTTTCGTAAAAACCTTTTCTCCTACTTTGATTCTAAGTACGTAAACTCCTGGTGGTAGTGCAGATATATCAAGCTGTTCTTGAGTAGTTATTACTTTAAATAATACTGTTTTACCCAGAACACTAAATACCCTGCAAGTCATAGACTTACCTGATTTAGAGGTTATGTTAAGAACATTACCAGAAACAGGATTAGGAAAAACCTGGATTTCTTCTTCTTGATCAATAGTGCTAAAAGTAGTTTGTGCCTGTGCTCCAGTCGAAAAGGAGAGGCTTATAATACCGATAAATATGAGTAGTAAGTAGATTTTTTTCATAAAAACATTATTTTGGGACCATAAAAGTACAATATTTTATTAAAAATTGAGTTACGAACTCTTTTTTTTAATGTTAATTCTCTACGTATTATCGATTTGATAAAAAAATTATGGATCTAGCCTTCTTAAATTAAGGTTTGTAATTTGTTTTGCGTATTTCCTAAAAAAACAAGATATTTGTCTCATTATGAAGTTATAAGAATTATGAACATCGCTTGGGAAATATCATTTTCGATATTGTGTAATTAAGAAAAATCTTCTTAAGAGCTTCCTTTTATTCCTTTTTTCTAATCATAATTCTTTCACTTATGACATCTAATAAGCTTACACTTTCTAAACTATTTTTTTATTTTAAGATAGCTATAACTGGCAAGGAACAAGAATTTACATCCGGTAGCATTCGCAAAGCAGTATTTATGCTTGCAGTTCCTATGATCCTTGAAATGATGATGGAGTCTATTTTTGCGTTAGTAGATGCATATTGGGTTTCTAGCCTGGGGCCAAATGCCATAGCCACAGTAGGATTAACAGAATCAGTCATTACTTTGATATATGCCGTAGCGATTGGTCTCAGTATGGGGGTTACTGCAATAGTAGCGCGTAGAGTTGGAGAGGAGGATATGATAGGAGCTTCTCAAGCGGCAGTCCAGTCCATATTATTAGGGATTTCAGTTTCCATAATTATTAGTATCATCGGAATACTGTTTCCAAAGGAAATTTTAACTCTTATGGGAGCCGAACCTGATTTAATAGCAGAGGGATATGGATATACACAAGTGCTTTTGGGAGGAAACATAACGATTATGCTGTTGTTTTTAATCAATGCCGTTTTTAGAGGTGCAGGAGATGCTTCTGTTGCAATGAAAGTGTTAATCGTTTCTAATGTTCTGAATATAATTCTTGATCCTCTTTTTATTTTCGGTTTTGGACCTATTCCTGGTTTTGGGGTTCAGGGAGCTGCAATTGCTACAACGATAGGAAGAGGTAGTGCAGTGTTATTTCAATTGACCATCCTTTTCTTTGGATGGAGCAAGATCAAAGTAACTTTGAAAGATATTGTTTTGCGATCCAAAGTAATGTTAAATCTAATTAGGGTATCTCTTGGTGGTATTGGTCAGTTCGTTATAGGAACTTCCAGTTGGGTGTTTTTAATGAGAATTATGGCAGAATTTGGTAGTGAAGTGCTGGCAGGATACACGATTGCAATCCGAGTATTGATGTTTACCTTAATGCCTTCCTGGGGGATGAGTAATGCAGCGGCAACACTTGTTGGTCAAAATCTGGGAGCTGGCGAACCGGATCGTGCAGAACAATCTGTATGGAAGACCGGAAAATACAATGCGTATTTTATGCTTTTTGTATCTGTATTTTACCTGGTGTTTGCAGAGGTAATAATCAAAATCTTTAGCTCAGAGCCAGAAGTTGTTACGTATGGAGCTTTAAGTCTGAGAGTCATAGCGGCTGGTTATGTATTCTATGCATATGGCATGGTGATTATTCAATCTTTTAACGGAGCAGGAGATACTAAAACTCCTACCATTATCAACTTTTTCTGTTTTTGGGTGTTCCAGTTACCGTTTGCATATCTGGCAGCAATTGTTTTTGATTGGGGTGCTATGGGAGTATTTTTAGCAATTACTTTTGCCGAAATTTTAATTGCAGTTATAGCCATTGTGTGGTTTAGAAAAGGGAATTGGAAGTCTGTGAAGGTTTGATCATATAAAAAAGCACCTTGATGGTGAACAAGGTGCTTTTCTGTTTATTGTTGGCTGAATTTTTAAGACGTATTAGTTGCGTGTCCAACCAGAATTCCATGAGTTGTAATCTGCACCAGTTCCATTACCTACACCAGAGATTACATCACTTTCGTCAAAAGTAGCTCCAGTATCATTTTTAAGGTTTAGTGTGATATCATCAAAAGTAATATCAGTAATAGAAGTTTCATCATTTAAAACACCGTTTCCAGTTTCGGTGTCATCAAGGTCAAAACCTTCTGCAAAACCTTCCAAAAGAACATTGGTAAATATAGCTCTTGTTCCTGCACGTAATCGGATCGCTTCATTCTCATTAGAAGAACCAAGTCCATTGATAGTAAGGTTTGTAACTGTAGGTGCGGACCAAAATACAGGATTAGAGTTGTTTCCTATATCGGTGTTAAAACCATCACCTTCTATTCCTTTATCATGAGATTGTCTGTGCTCGATGTATACATTTGTTAATGTTCCTGTAAATCCTTCAGTCCAGTCTACAGAGTCATCCTGAGCACCAACAACAGATATAAATGAAGCGTTCACAGTTCCTCCAAAAAACTCTACTCCGTCATCTGCTCCTTCAAAAGCCTGAATAAACTCGATAGTAGTTCCATTTCCTACTGCATAAAATGAAAATCCATTGTTTTCCGAAGCTGCGTCTGCCGCTCCTCCAGAATATTCGATACGAACATATCTAAGGATACCAGAGTTATCATCTGCTATACTACCACCATAGGGTAATCCTCCGATTTCAGAAGTAGAAGTAGCATCACCTCCAACAACAGAATTTATAGGTGCTCTACCTAAAATAATGAGACCTCCCCAATCACCAGGATTAGGAGTAGAAGTAGCAGAGGTAAATACAATAGGATTAGAGGAAGTTCCTTCAGCATTGATAGTTCCACCTTGTAGTACAGCTATGTATACATCAGATCCAGTAGCAGCTCTTACTACTACCCCTGGCTCTACAGTAAGGGTAATACCTTCAGGTACGATAAGAGCGCTGTTAAGAGAATACTCTGTACCTAATTCTAGTGTAAGGTCTTCTGTTAAAGTTCCACCTATCACTTCGCCAGTAGGATCTATAGGAGAACCGTTACCGTCGATATTAATCGTAATGTCTGCTGTGTCATCACTTGCACAGGATGCAAAAAGCAATGCAAAGACAAGGGTTTTTAAAAGAAATATATTTGCTTTCATGGGTTTTTATTTTGATTAATTTTGTTTTTTAAAATGAGTTAAAATGTATATTTAAATTGTAATCCAATATTTACTCCTCTCTTATAACTCGAAAGAGCAAACTCTTCTATTGGATTGATTTCATTATTTGTATTTCTAGTGAATGGAATGCCAAAAGTGGTAAGCACGTCTTCTGATATCGTAGCATTTTCACGTACTCTTTCGATCGTAGGATTCAATAAGTTTTTAACACTAAGGTTGATTTCAAAATTCTCTCGTACTTTATTCTTCCAAACGAAGTCTAGAGTTGGCACTCCTTTTTCTACGATATTTCCTAATTGCCCAGCTCCAAGTGCATCTATTCGATCAGAAAAGTAAGAGAATACAAGGTTTGCTACTGGTTTGTAATCTCCAAAAGTTGGGGTGTAGCTTACATCTGCATTGATCAAAAATGGTGATGCACCTTGTAATTGATCAGAGTCTCTATTAAAATTGGTGTTGAAAGTTCCGGAAACTGTTTTTAAATCCTGTTTTGTAGAGGTATAGGTAATATTTACACCAGCAGAAAGAAGATTTTCTTCTTCAGCGTTTTGTAATAATGCTTTTCGTGCTTCTAATTCGATACCAAATACTTCCGCTTTGTCTCCTGTTCTAAAGAAACGTTGTGTTCCTGTTGCATCATTTGCAGATACTAAGTTTACAGGATCGTTAATCTGCTTTGCGAAAGCAGCAATAGAAAATATCTGACCTTGATCAAAGAACCATTCGTATTTTAAATCTAAATTAATGATTGAGGAGAATGCAGGGTCATTTAATAAGTCTGGATTACCTCCAATACGATCGGTTACGTTTTCATAAACAAAAGGAGCTACTTCTTTAAACTCTGGGTTAGAAACCGTTCTACTAACAGAAAAACGCAAGTTTTGATCTTCGTTTAATGCATATTTTACATTTAAACTAGGTAATAAAAAAGTTTCTGTTGCTTCATTACGCCCAGGGTTGTTGAACGCAAGGTTGATCACATTATATTCAATACTTTGATTGAAAGATTCTACACGTAGTCCGGGAACAAATGTCCACTTCTCTCCATATTTATAGATTGCATTCGCATATAAGGCGTGAATATCTAGGTTGCCGGTATAAGTATTTTCTGGAAGCCCAGGAAGGTTTGTATTTCCTAATCCATTCGAAGGATCTAGTGGGTTTATCACTACGGTATTATAGGTAACACCTAAATTATCAATATTAAAAATTGAATTGAAATCATTAACATTAGTAACTTCTGTTCTTGGTTCAATAATACTTAATCCAAAACGTTGGTTATCGAAATCACGTTGTTTTATACGTCCATTATATCCAAAATTAAAGGATAGATTTTCTTTATGCTCGTAGGATACGTTTACACGACCATTCCATTCTTGATCTTCAATATTTTGGAAGTAACGTTGATTATCAAAATCTACATTACGAAAAAGAACTGGGTTCGTACTTGGGTCGTTGTCTAAGGCTAGATCAAACTGTTCTAATGCAAGACGTTTTCTATCCGGTTGGCGAGCCAGAACGCTGTTAAAACCAATCCCGTAATCTACTTTTATTTTATCACTAATATCACTAACTCCAGATAACTGATTAACAAAGATCATATCTTGTTCGAATTGTACATTTTGAGTAAAAAACCCAAAATCGTCAATGTCAGCAATGGTGTTTCGGTTAAAACCATTTCCATCAATACCAAAACGCCCTACTTCATCTCGAGCGTCATTAATGAACAAGGAAGTAAATTTTATCCTATGATCTGGATTAATACGATATACGATGTTTGTCATTGCTGTCGTGGTACGACTATATTCAAAGATTTCTGTATCTCTAAATATTTGATTTTCTGCTGCAGTTACGTTTGCGGCTTCACCTCTTAGATATTCATAGCTACTTCCAAAGGATGCGGTTCCAAAAATGCTTAGTTTTGATTCTTCACCAATGTCCCACGACTTACCTGTGGTAATTGATCCAGAAAGTCCTACAGGTCCTTCTGAAGAAATAGGGTCTACTCCGTGCGATAAAACAACAGCAAAAGGATCATTTCTGTATCTATTGTAAAAACCAAAAAATCCTGTCCCCTCGCTTTTTATGAATTTTTGTCCGATAGCAGCAGTATTTATACTATTTCCTAGATCCACATCGATATATGCTTTTCCAGCGTGCTCTTTGGCTATAATGTCTACATTACCCGCAGCAAAATCACCATAAAAATTAGCAGCATACGTTTTGCTAACGCCAATATTCTGAATAACATCAGAAGAGAATAGACCAAGATCTATATTTTTTTTATCAACATTATTTGCGGGTAATGACAACCCATTAAATGTGGTGTTTAGGTATCTATCTCCAAGACCTCTAACGTAAACATTACCACCGCCTTCTTGTTTCGAAATTCCAGAAATTTTGGTAACAGCCGAAGCTGCATTGCTTACTCCTTTATTTGAAAGTTCTTGAGCGCCAATACTTTGTTTCTGAACCACAGCACCTTTTTGATCTAAAAGTAGTGCTTGCACACTTTCTTTTTTTCTACTAGTTGTTTTAATAACAACTTCATCTAAGGCTGCTGCACTTGCGCCAATTGATACGTTAACTGTGGTGGTTTCATTCGCTTTTACAATAACTTCTTTGTCTAAGGTTTCATACCCAACAAAACTAAATTCTACTGTATAGGTTCCTGGTTCCAGGTTTTCTATACTGTATAAACCATCAAAATCTGTGGTGGTTCCTTTGCTGGTCCCTTTTATTAAGACGTTAGCAAAAGGTAAAGGTTGATTATTTGCTTCTTTATCAAGCAAAGTACCGGCTATTGAACCGGTTTCCTGCGCACCCACTATTCCAACAACGAATAATGCACAGAGAATTACAATTTTTCTCATAACGTGTTCTAAATTCGGTGCAAATAACGCTAGCTATTGTTACCTGTGCGTTACTGAAAAATTAAATAAGAGTCATTATAATGTTATGTAATTGTTATCTGAAACTGTCTAAACAGAGAAGTTAAATGAATAATCTATTTAATGAGTTTAGTTTAAAGTGTTGTAGGTTAAGTGTTTTGAGTTGTTCTTATGGATAGTTACCTAATTGTTAAGAAGGAAAGTAAGATATAGGTAAGATGTATGAATTTTAAATAATAGAATTTGTTTACGCCAGGATTTCAGTGAAAAAACATCATTTGTTATATGTTTATTACTTCATTGAAACAAAAAAGCGCTCTAAAATTTTAGAGCGCTTCATATAAAGTTATATGGCAAATTTAATTATCGTTATAATTTACAACAACATCACTCTTATTTGACCAAGTTGTAACAGACGCAATGGTATTCTTAGAATAATTTACTTCAGAAAGTTTTTCATTTTCCCAAAAAAACCATTTTCCTGTTTTTATTCCATTCTGATATTGTCCCAAGGCAATTTTTTTACCGGTTCTATCAAAAGATTTCCATTCACCGTGAAGCTTTCCTTCTTTATTGTAAAATCCCTGTTGACGAATTTCACCATTTTCATAAAAGTAAGTTCCTTTAATTATATCTCCTTGTTTTTCAAAAGTAGGTTTTGCGTTCTGAGCCATCATTACTCCTGAAAAAAGAATCGCTAATGTTAAGATTAAATTTTTCATAATATATGTTTTATTGGGGTGTACTTAATGTTTGCATTACAAATGTAACATTAATTTTACTTTTAAGCAACATTTAGGTAACATTAAATTAACATTGAGTATATAAAGTATTGAAAATAAGATTCTTGTAATGTTATCAAATTTAAAAACGGCTATAATTAGATTCTTTCAGTACATAACTTGACCTAATTTTACGAAGGTTTTCAATTGAACTATGTAGAGTATACGGCAACAATTATGAACGTCAATATTATGGTCAAAATCATACATTTGATCAGTAACTTTCTGAAAATACTATGCTTTTGCGATTGTGGAATAAGCTTTGAGGTCGTTTTGTAAATTCACTGTCTTTTTAAAAATTAAAATTCGAATGGAATTCCTTCGCTGATGATCTGTCGATTACTTAAACACTATCTCGTTTAGACTTAGTGTAAAAAAGATAACATTTCAATAACATACGACTAGAATTTTAGTAACATTTTTGTGGTTCATAAGATTGTGAGAAGAATATGAACGACATTTATATTTTGATGATTGTTGCCTTGGCTATTTTGGCCATTGCAGATCTAGTTGTTGGCGTGAGTAATGATGCTGTTAACTTCTTGAATTCGGCCATAGGTTCTAAGGCTATTTCCTTTAGAACCATTATGATTGTAGCTAGTATAGGAATTGCTGCTGGGGCCATTTTTTCGAGTGGTTTGATGGAAGTAGCCCGTAAGGGAATCTTTGTTCCCGGCGAATTCTACTTCGACGAAATTATGATCATTTTTATGGCGGTTATGATCACGGACATTTTACTACTGGATTTTTTCAATACTTTAGGGATGCCAACTTCCACCACCGTATCGATAGTATTTGAGTTGTTGGGAGCGGCTGTATGTGTTGCACTGATTAAAATTGCCGCTGATTCATCTCTTTCATTAGGAGATTTAGGTAATTACATAAACACTAAAAAAGCCGGTGAAATCATTGCTGGGATATTACTATCTGTAGTAGTTGCTTTTTCAATAGGAGCTTTAGTGCAGTATATAAGCAGACTCTTATTATCTTTTAATTTTGAGAAAAAGGCAAAATGGGTAGGTGCATTGTTTGGAGGAATTGCGCTCACCGCTATACTTTATTTTATTTTCATAAAAGGAATCAAAGGAACTAACTACGCGAAAGAAATTGTAGATGTTTTATCTAATGATACCGGACTGGGTTTTTTGGAATGGGCAAATTTACACTTTGAGAGTTCCTATGAGACAATAAAGGAATTAGCAGATGCGAAAAAAGATCTGTTTAAGATTGACGTAGAAGCAGGAACTATTTCTACCACATTGAGAGGTTTTTTAGAAACGAATGTTTTAGCGATCGTTGTATCGGGCTTTGGGCTATTGTCTTTACTTTCTTATGGATTCATGACCATTTTAAAAACTAATATTTATAAACTTATTATAGTAGTAGGAACTTTTGCGTTGGCCTTAGCTTTTGCAGGAAATGATTTGGTGAACTTTATTGGTGTTCCTATTGCGGCATATAAGTCATACTTGGATTGGAGTGCATCGGGAGTCCCTGCTAATGAGTTTTTAATGTCTTCTTTGAGTGGAAAAGCTGAGACTCCTACCTTAATACTGTTATTTGCAGGCCTTATTATGGTTTTAACACTTTGGTTTTCTTCAAAAGCTAGAAATGTAGTTAAAACTTCAATAGATTTATCACGTCAGGGAGATGGAGATGAAAAGTTTCGTCCAAATTTTCTGTCGAGAGGTGTAGTAAGAGGAACCGTTTTCGTTTCTGAGGTAATATCTTCTGTTACTCCAGAATCTTTTAAGAAGTTTTCTGAAAAACAGTTTGAAGAAATGCCAGCATCTGCTAGTACTAGAAAAGAAGATCTTCCGGCATTCGATATGGTTCGAGCTGCTGTTAATTTAATGGTTGCCGGTGTGTTAATTTCTATAGCAACATCTATGAAACTGCCTTTATCTACCACCTATGTAACGTTTATGGTGGCGATGGGTTCCTCATTAGCAGATAGAGCTTGGGGAACAGAGAGTGCTGTATATCGTGTTGCTGGTGTGTTAAATGTTATTGGAGGGTGGTTCTTTACCGCAATAAGTGCTTTTTTAGCAGCAGCATTAATAGCGTTCCTGATCAATTTCAATCAGCCTATTATGACAGGTGTTTTACTTCTTGTGGCAATCATTCTATTGGCGAGAAATACGATTAGATATCGTAATAAAACCAGAGCTGATAAGGCAGAAGATAGTCTTAAGAAATCCGAGAGCAGTTCAATTCAAGGAGTGATTGAGGAAAGTGCAGATAATATTAAGTCTTTCGTAAACAGGGGGAATAAAATTTATGGGAACACTATTGATAGTTTGGCAAAATATGATTTGACTGCACTTAAAAAAAGCCGAAAAGGAATTGCCAAATTAGAAACAGAAGTAGAGGAGCTGAGAGATAGTATTTTTTATTTTATAAAGAACCTGGATGAATCGAGCGTTGGAGCCAGTAGTTTTTATATTTCGATTTTAGGACACTTGGAAGATATTACTCAGTCTCTCGAATATATTTCTAAAAACAGCCACAAGCACGTTAATAATAACCATAAGAAATTACGATTTAACCAAATCAAAGATCTCAAAGAGATTGAAGATCAATTGCAGGAATTTTTTAGTAGTATTAAGGATATTTTTGACAAAAGAGAGTTCGGCAGTCTTAACAATATCATAGAAGAAAAGCAGGAATTGTTTATTTTGGTAAATGATAAAATTAAAAAGCAAGTAGAGCGGACAAGAACAGAAGAAAGTAGTCCTAAAAATACTACGCTTTATTTTGGATTATTAACAGAGACGAAAGATCTTATAACAGCCACTATGAATCTGTTGACTACATATCGAGATCATCAGGATTAGTACTTGGAGGATATTTTATAATATTAACTTAAGGTTATGCTTATAAAATCTTTATGTTAGTTTATCGTTTCAAAGTTGAATGTTTATCAAAACTTCATTTTAACCTAGTATATTTACGAATAGTGATGTAATTATTAAAAAATGAACAAAAAAGATATTACCATTTTATTAGTAGACGATGAGCCGGATATTTTAGAAATTGTTGGTTACAACCTTACGGCAGAAGGGTACAATGTTTTAACCGCAGAAAACGGCATTGAGGCACTTAAAATTGCTAAGAAGAAAAAACCAAATTTGATTATTTTGGATGTAATGATGCCAGAGATGGATGGTATTGAAGCGTGTGAACAAATCCGTAAGATACCTGATTTGCAAAATACAATAATTACCTTTCTTACGGCTCGGGGAGAAGATTATTCTCAAGTTGCTGGATTTGATGCAGGAGCAGATGATTATATAACCAAGCCTATTCGTCCAAAAGTATTAGTTAGTAAAGTAAAAGCGTTACTTCGTAGGTTAAAAGAAGATGACTCTTCTAGTAATGTGGTAAAAATAGGAAACCTTGTAATTAATAGGGACGAGTACAAAATTCTAAAGGATAAAAAGGAGATTATATTGCCCCGGAAAGAATTTGAATTATTATCTTTATTAGCCTCTAAACCAGGAAAAGTTTTTAAAAGAGAAGATATTCTGGATAAAGTATGGGGTAATGAGGTTATTGTCGGTGGTCGTACCATCGATGTGCATATCAGAAAATTAAGAGAGAAAATAGGAGAAAAAAGCTTTAAAACTATTAAAGGAGTAGGCTATAAGTTTGTTATATAATGGCAGAAAATTTTAGGAGATCGTATAGGTTTGCTTACTTATCATCTTCATACATAACGTTAGTATTAACGCTCTTAGTGAGCGTTTTTTTATATGTTCAAAATCAATTCAATGTACTATTCGTACTATGTTTTGTTATTTTGTGCTATGCTACATCTTTTATCATTATACAATACAGAGTTCAAAAATTTATTTATCGTAGAGTGAGAAAAATCTATGATGATATCGAAATGCTGGATGTAGATACCTTGGGCGAAAGCCCAGTGACAACTGACATGAAAACATTGATCAAAGAAGTTGAGAAATTCGCTAAGAAACGAAAAACCGAAATAGAAACTTTAAAAATCAGAGAAGATTATCGTAAAGAGTTTATGGGTAACGTTTCGCACGAGCTAAAGACGCCATTATTTACGGTACAAGGGTATATATTAACGCTCCTAGATGGAGCTATGAAAGATCCTGCAATTCTAGAGAAATATCTTAATCGAGCCAGTAAGGGAGTAGAGCGACTAATATATATAGTGAAGGATCTGGATATGATTACCAAACTGGAAGTGGGTGATCTAAACCTTAATTATACAAATTTTGATATTATCGAATTAGTACAAAGTGTTTTTGATCTGTTTGAAATGAAAGCATCAAAGAAGAATATTGCGCTAACTTTTGACATGAATTACCAACAGCCCATTATGGTTCACGCAGATAAAGAACGAATTCAGCAAGTGTTATCAAATCTTGTTGTTAATTCGATTAAGTACGGAAAGGAAGACGGAACAACCGAGGTTAGTGTCGAGAATCTTATTCGAAATAAAGTCATTGTAAGAGTTACTGATAATGGAGAAGGAATTGCACAAGAACACATTCCTAGATTATTCGAGCGGTTTTACAGGGTTGATAAAAGTGGCTCTCGGAAAGAAGGAGGTTCAGGACTTGGATTGGCTATTGTGAAACATATCATTGAAGCACATCACGAACGTATCTACGTAGAAAGCGATTATAGAATTGGGAGTGAATTTTCATTTACTTTGGAAAAAGTGAAAAAGTTCCCCGTAGTCGATGTCGGTGCTAAAACAGCTTAATCCTTTGTAAGCGTTTAGATCGTATAATTTTTTTAATGTAAATTCTTGTTGTGTACAACTCGGAACCAACTTGTTGACCTTAAGGCGCTCTGCCAGATATTCTTGTTCAAATTGTCCGGGAGTCGGTATAAAAAATGCTTTTTTCTTTAATTTAGCCAAATCCATCACGGTAGTATACCCTGATCTAGAGATGATCATATGACTACTATTAATGGTGTTTTGTAGTGCTTGGCCAGTTAGATAATTATGAATGGTAATGTTTTTTTTGATAAATGTTTTCTGTTTTTCTTCAATAATACCTCTTACAAAAACTATTTTTTTATCACTACGCTCAAATTCTTGAAAGAGTTTTTTCTCTAACATAGTACGCTGAGGTTCAGGGCCCGATAACAATACCAAAATATCATATGTTTTTGGTAAGTTCTGATAACTAAACCTGCTTATTGGACCAAGATAAGTAACAGGAATATTACTGCGTTTAGGATGCCCAAGCTCACCACTTAAATTAGGGTCGTCAGCCATATCGGGAACCCAACAGACATCAAATTTTTTAATGTACTTGTTCTGAAATTTAGTGCTGATAGAGGTAGTTTTTCCACTTAGTACCGTAAGCTGATGAGTAATAAATACAGAAGGAACGGTCTCATGTCTTATTCCTAATCGATTGTCTGATATGATTCCATAAAAATTATCAGACTCAATAATGCGATTAATTGCCTTTTTTTCTGCGGCAATTGTGTGCGCTAATTTGGGACCATTCAAAAGCATTTTTAAGTTAAAAATCTTTCTTTTTTTTGCGTATTCAAGATTATAAGATGGAAGTGCTTCCGTTTTTAGGGTAGGAAATTCTTTTTTCAATAAAGCGAGCGCTGCTCCGTCCGATGCAATTACAGGCTCAAACCCCTCAAGAATTAAAGCATTTATTATCGGAATGCAACGCGTTGCGTAACCTAGTCCCAAATTTAGTGGTGCTACAAGTACTTTTTTATTCAAAATCGGTCGTTTTGTATTTTAATGATTTAAAAAGCTTATTGTCTTTATTTTAAAATTAATAGTATTCGTCTAAGTATATATTTCCTTAATTTTACCAAAAAATCATGTTTAGGTTAGTGAAACTGTGATTTCAAAAGTGAAACGCATTGAACATATTGGTTGAACCTGCCTTTGCCGTCAGGCAGGCTAATCCCGTTGTAGAACGGGATCTATTAAGAGGGTGTGATTATGTTCAAAAAGAAGCGTATTGGATGGGTCTACTAAACTAATACTGATATAGAAAGAGATTCGTATAGTTGTTATGTGTTGGAACTGAAGATTGTAATTTTCTTTTACAAATAAAGAATTCTAAACAAAGATGTAACATATACGGAGTAAGAGAGTCAAATAAATACAGAGTTAGATAATTAACGTGGGAAGCAAGAATAAATTAAAACGTTTTAACGAGAATAAAACTTTTCAAAATGTAATCGAACCATCAAGAGAAGAGGTATTAAGTAATGCTTTAGGTTTCAAAGGAAAATGGAGAGAAAAATTCTTCAAAAATCAGAATCCTATTGTATTAGAGTTAGGATGTGGCAAAGGAGAATACACGGTCGGATTGGCAGAAAGATATCCTGATAAGAATTTTATCGGAATTGATATAAAAGGAGCTCGTTTCTGGCGTGGAGCTAAAACAGCTATCGAGAAACAAATGAATAATGTAGCTTTTATTAGAACTCAGATAGAGTTAGTGGATCACGTCTTTGATACTAATGAAATCGATGAAATATGGATTACATTTCCGGATCCACAGATCAAATATAAGCGAACTAAACACAGGATGACCAACCATGAGTTCTTACAGCGTTATAAAAAAATTCTGAATTCAGACGGTATTATGCATCTTAAAACAGATAGTGAGTTTATGCATGGATATACATTAGGGCTGTTACACGGAGAAGGTCACGAAGTACTGTATGCAAATCATAATGTATATCATCAAGAAGGTTCTCCAGAAGAGGTAACAGCTATTCAAACTTTTTATGAAAAACAATATCTAGAAAAGAATAAACCTATAACTTACATCCAGTTTAAAATTACCTAATTGCGGCATCGATTTGGAAACTACTAAACTTTTTCTTATTACCTTTTTTGCAGCCTTAGTTGGTGTTATTCCTCCTGGTTTAATTAATATGACGGTAGCAAAAACCTGCTTAGAAAGAGGTAAGAAAAATGGAATTTTAGTGGCAATTGGAGCTTCTGTAGTTGTTTTTATTCAGGCACTATTAGCTATTCTGTTAGCAAAATATATATTTTTTAATCCTTATGTAAAAAATATGCTGCTTAGAACGGGAGCAGTAATATTTTTCCTAATGGCTATTTACTTTTTTGTAAAAGCTAAGCAAAGAAGGACTAAAATAAAAGTGTATAAACACGCTGGATCTCGTAGTTTATTTAAAGGAGTTATGATGTCTACCATCAATGTATTACCAATACCTTAT
This sequence comes from Aquimarina besae, assembly GCF_042434905.1. Classification (NCBI taxonomy): domain Bacteria; kingdom Pseudomonadati; phylum Bacteroidota; class Flavobacteriia; order Flavobacteriales; family Flavobacteriaceae; genus Aquimarina; species Aquimarina besae. Next base: position 465,244 of record NZ_CP170199.1, on the reverse strand, counting down.
TTCTGTACTATAGCTGCTGCTATGAGTGTAAGTGGTAGAATAGAATATGACGCATTGAGAATTGTTTTGTTTGGAGGTGCTGCGGGAACCGGGACTTTTGTGACCTTATATTTCTACGTTTTATCTTTTCTTAAGATCGAAAAAAAGACAGCATCCATTACCAAATATTCTAACTACTTCATGGGGATATTGATGCTAATTTTAGTAATGCTGACTTTAGCTAGAATAATTTATACTTGGGATGAAGGATAAGAATACAAATGAAAATTTCTTTGATCGTGTGTATGAAGTAGCACGGCTAATTCCGTACGGTAGAATTACTTCGTATGGAGCAATTGCAAAATATCTAGGAGCAGCAAGGAGCGCTCGAATGGTTGGTTGGGCTATGAATGCTTCTGGTAAACTAGAAGATGTTCCTGCTCATCGTGTAGTAAATAGAAAAGGAATTCTAACCGGAAAGCATCATTTTGAAGGCACAAATTTAATGCAGCAACTACTAGAAAATGAAGGGGTTAAAGTAATTGATAATCAAATCCAGCATTTCGAGAAACTTTTCTGGGATCCAATGAAGGAGTTATGATTTTATAATATTTCCTAATTTTTGAAAAATTTACAAATATTTACACATTAGCAATACCGATACCACTATAAATCATTTCAATTTATTGGTTTTATAATCTTAACTATTCAACCTATCTTTGCATTTAGAATCATTCTAGATTGATTGGTTTTTAGAAAAAGAAATAATACGCATGAAGTTAGAAAAATCAGATATATTAAAAGCGTTAGAGACGATCACCGTTGCCGGCGAAGGTAAAAATATGGTAGAGAGTGGTGCTGTGAAAAATATAATCACGTTTGGAGATGAAGTGATTGTTGATTTAGAGTTGTCTACGCCTGCATTACACATCAAAAAAAGAGCAGAAGTTGATGTAATGAAAGCTATTCACGAGAAAGTATATGAAAAGGCTAAAATCAAAGTGAATATCAAAGTAGAAGCTCCTGCCGCTAAACAACCGGCAAATAATGTAATTAAAGGAAAACCAATTCCCGGAATCAAAAACATTATTGCTGTTGCTTCTGGTAAAGGAGGAGTAGGTAAGTCTACAGTTACTTCAAATTTGGCGGTAACTCTGGCAAAGATGGGCTTTAGCGTTGGATTATTAGATGCTGATATTTATGGTCCCTCTGCACCTATTATGTTTGATGTAGAAAGAGAACGACCATTATCTGTTAAAGTAGGTGACAAATCTAAAATGAAGCCTATAGAGAGTTACGGAGTAAAGATATTATCTATTGGATTTTTTACACAACCTAATCAAGCAGTAGTTTGGAGAGGCCCTATGGCTGCCAAAGCACTAAATCAGATGATTTTTGATGCGGCTTGGGGAGAATTGGATTTTTTACTTTTGGATTTGCCACCGGGTACTGGAGATATTCACTTATCGATTATGCAGTCTTTACCAATTACAGGAGCTGTGGTAGTGAGTACACCTCAAAATGTGGCTTTGGCCGACGCAAGAAAAGGAGTTGCGATGTTTCAGCAGGATAGTATCAGTGTTCCCGTGTTGGGAATTGTAGAAAATATGGCATATTTTACCCCAGAGGAGCTTCCTAACAATAAATATTATATCTTTGGAAAAGAGGGTGCTAAACACCTTGCAGAAGATATTGATGTGCCATTTTTAGGAGAAATACCATTGGTACAAAGTATTCGTGAAGCTGGAGATGTAGGTAGGCCCGCAGCGTTGCAAACGGCCACTCCAATAGAGAAAGCTTTTGAAGAATTAACCAGGAATGTGGTACAGGAAGTAGTGAATAGAAATGAAAGTTTACCACCTACCGAAGCGATTAAAATAACAACAATGGCAGGATGTTCTGCTGTAAAAAAATAGAAAATGACTTCTGAAGAATTAAGAGTTAATGTAGAAAAAGCACTAGATGAAATTCGCCCTTTTTTAGAAAGTGACGGAGGTAATATTTCATTAGTGGGTATTGAAGATGATAAAAGAGTTAAGGTTCAGCTTGAAGGAGCTTGTGTAGGTTGCAGTGTAAACCAAATGACACTAAAATCAGGAGTAGAGATGACCATTAAAAAATATGCACCTCAAATTGAAGAGGTAGTAAATATCGAATAGCATTATTGCTGTTTGTATTATAATCATATGCTCAAGAAGATTGTTTTTCTTGAGCATATGTTTTTTTAGATCTAATTTAAGAATAGATTCATATGAAAAAGTTTATTTGTACACCGATTTTTGGCTTTGCATTAATTTTTTTATTTACTGATTGTAAATCAAAAACGGAAGAAAGAGTTGATATTACAAATAAGCTATTTGAGAACAATAAACATCTAGAAGTTAAAAAAACAAATAAAAACACTACGTATACAGGTCTTATAACAAACTCTAATTATGGAACAAGTCATCATTATAGTTATAAACTTACAGTAAATAACGGAGATGTAAATTGGAGCGGAGGTACAGCAGAACCAAAACATCTACTATTTTGTAAGGACTCTATTTACATTCATTATCTCAAAGAAAAATACATTCCGATAAATGCTAAAGATTCCATAGAAAATAAAGTTGAAAAAGGGGGTTATTATGAGGTTCAGGATGTATTTGAAGTCTATGTAGATAAACGTTATTTTTTTAAATTCTTTGGAGATGACTATTGGTTAGAGATCTCGTCAGAAAGATATAATCTTCAAAAAGAATCCTGTACTGAATATAGCATCCCAAATGACAATGAGTTATCAATATCTAATACTATAATAGATTAATAACTATTTGGTTTTTTTAGACCAAATAAAGGATGTAACACTGGAATCTTTAAGATAATACAGTGATATATAATCCAACTTCCTCCAAACGTACCTATCACCAATATCATAAATTTTGGCAAGAATCCCCATTCAAGATTCATAATGTAATATCCGATGGTTATAGTGATCGTTTGATGTAAAATATAAAACGGATAGACTGCTCTATTACAATAAGCAAGTAGATTACTTTTTGTATTTAAAAATTTAGCTCCATATCCTAAAAAAACCAAAATCCAAGACCATAAATTGGCAACCTTAACCAATGCTTCAGTGCAATGAATAAGAAGACTATCTTTACCTTGTATCCATATGAAAAGCTGAATAGAGAAAGCAATAATTCCGATCAGCAGTGCTTTAGACTTTATACGATTCAGGCTTTTCCAAAAGGCTTCTCCTGAAGAGATGAGTATAAAACCAAAAAGGAAGAATGCCAAAGAGTTAATAAAATTGAACCAATCATTAATTAAGTCGTGTGTAATATCAAAAAAGGGTTCAATCGCGACCTCAAAAAGATATAGTGGTATTATAAATAAATAAAATCCATAAGGCTTTTGAATCTGTCGTTGCATCCAACTTGTAAATCCCGGAGCATTTCTTTTAATTTTTATAAATAAAGGAGAAAGAATTATAGAAAACACCAATAGGTATGGTAAAAACCAGAGATGATGCCAACTGATATTTCCTTCGGGATATACTCCGATAAATGCTTCTGTAGTGAAATACTCAACATAAGATCCGCTGAATTGATTATTAGCCAATCTTTCAAAATAAACCTGTGGAGGAACGATAAATAACATCCCAAATAATAATGGGATTAATAACCTTTTAATTCTTTCCCAATTAAATTGCCGGATATTTCTATACGACAATGCATAAAAGGTTCCCATACCCGAAATAACAAATAAAATTGGTAAACGCCATTGATTTAGAAATAACATAGGCCAGCGGATCCAATCGTAATTTACATTGTTTTTGATGTGCCATCCCCAGGGAACAAAAAACATTCCTACATGATAAAAAATGAGTAACCCAAATACAATAACTCGTAACCAATCTAGATCGTAACGACGAATTTTTTTATTCATAACTTTTGAAAATGTTGTTTTGTCAAAAGTGAAATAATTACCTTTTAATTAGATAGAAAATGAACCGAATTACGTCCGGAATTGTAATTTTGGACGTTTTTGAGATACTACTTGTTCGATTTTTGAAGTGTAACAAATGCTTTTGGGGACATTGTTACGTGTTTTTTAAAGGCACTGTAAAATGCTGATTTCGATTTAAATCCTACAGAGTTTCCAATTGCTTCAATAGTTAGATGTTTATAATTGGGATCTGTTAAACGATTCTTGGATGCTTCAATTCTGTATTGATTGATAAAATCATTAAAATTAAGACCGGTGGATGTATTAATTACTTGAGAGATATAATTGGAGTTTGAGTTTAGCTCTTCAGACAAACTTTTTAAGGAAGTAGAGCTCTGTAGGTAAAATTTGTTCTTCTCTACAAATTCTTTGATAGTATCCATTGAAATTTCCTGATTTTTGAACCTAGAAGTTTCATACTTATCTGCAATCCAAGAGTTTTCGAAAAAGCGAGATTCTGATAATAATACGATACTGGTAAAACTCACAATCATAGTATTAAGAATGAATATATAATGATCTCCACCATCATCCTCAAAATTTAAATACACAGTAAATATCAGCACGAAAAATATAAAAAGTCCGAGAGAGATGTTTTTAGAGAAATCAAACTTGTTAATACGTGTGTTCTCTGCGCTTGCTACTTTCTTTTTTGATCTGTTTTTTATAATGAGTCGAATGGATAATATACTGTATAAAACAAAACTTGCTAAAACCAACCATCTAAACTCGTCTTTAATCCATAGATAGCCATAATCAGTATCATCAGGAACATTTACTTTTTCTATGTCATCGTAATATGCTCCTAAATATGCATTGATTTTGATAGAGATAGGCTGAAGATAATACTGTATTTGCGTGATAGAATAAATTACAGAAGGTACCAAATGAATCCAGTGTTTTTTTAGTAGTAATGGTTTTCGTGTTAACAGGGTATAAACAAAAAAGTATATGGATGGTGCCAGTAATAGTACTAAAGATTCTGTACTATCATTAAGATGTGGTATATATTTTATTAAACCTGTATAGCATAAAAAGACATCAGTGGCGATAATAGATTGTATCAATAATGACCATCCATAGATTCTAAAGGAATTACTTTTATTCGAGGCACGAAGTAATATCACCAAACTTAGCAATAATCCTATAGCAATGCCCAGGCTTATGAAATAGGATACAAAATTATGCCGGATCGGAATCTGATCGAGTATATCTTGGATATTCTCCATTATTAAAACAAGTTATTCTATAATAAAATCGGTTAGTTTTTGAGGTCCTTCCAGAGGAACTCTTATAATTTTAAGAGTTCCATCTTCGGTAGTAGCGATTTGCCATTTGATGAGGGTAATGCTTCCGTTTTCAATTTCGATTCCGGTAATAGATCTTGGGTGGACACAACTCCCATCATTAAAAAGTGCTAACTCCCCTGCTTCAGGAAAACGAGGGCGATGTGTGTGACCAATAATAGTAAATTGGTTTTTATGGTTCGCGATCCACTTTTTCATTCGTCTCTCTACCTTAATCATTTCTGTATAATTCTTTGCAGGACTTGTAGGGTCAGAGATCCCTATTACTTGTAAAGGTCTCCATAAGAAACGAACTAAAAACCTATTAATTCTCCAGCCTACATAATTCATGAAATCTACTTGATGTCCGTGTATTAAGAAAATTTCTTGCTGAGTGTTTTTGTGTTTGAGAATAATCGCCTCGTGATATTCGATACCAGGAAATAGAGGAACATCTTTCCCTAATTTAGGGTCAAAGTAAAAAGACAGATGTTTTTTTACATATTTTGGGTCACGATACACCATGTCATGATTTCCCCAGATCATATGTAACCTGTTTTCTACGTGTAATTTCTGAAGTAATCCATACACATTTTTATGAGCTCTTAGGATAGTTTCGAAATGTAAGTTTTCCCAGAGTTCATCCCCATCTCCCAATTCGCAATATGTAAAACCTTCATTATAGTAATGTTTTAATGCGTGGAAGTAAATGTTTCGATTATTGGCAAAATCATCTGCAAAACTATTATCACCTCTATGGCAATCGCTAAACAAGATGAACTTAGAACGGTCATCAAAAGTAATGACTTTTGCATTTTTATAAGCACGATCCAGTCGGGATTGGGAGGACATATAGCATTCTTTTTGTATAAATATACAATACTATATGTTTTTTTGTGGATGCCGTTTGATAAAATAGCTTTAATGACTGAATGCCTGCTTCTTTTGTAAATGAAAATTACTTAAAATCATTAAAAATGTTACAATATATAACCACCAGGTTTGGTTATAATTAAGATAATACGCGATTAACAAAATAGACAAGCCAGAAGTGTATAGCAGGATATTGATCCAAGATCTGTTCTTATAATGTTTATACATCAAAATAATACTTCCCGATAAAAACATAATAAGAATAATATATTTCCATTTCGAATTGTATTCCAGTTGTTCGAATCCTATAAAGCTAAAGAACGAAGCATATGCTGCCCAGCAAAAGGCACATTTTGGGAATAAAAAAAACACAACAGCAGATAAAATATTCAACACGCTCATTTTCTTTGTGCGACTCCCAGTTTGTTTTTTTGAGCTACTGGTAGTACAAGAACAATAAGTTTTTTTAGAAAAGTACATTTGCTGCTGTGTTTTTAGGATTATACATGATGTAAGGCAAAAAAAGGGATATTACTAATGTGCAAAGCAAAGCAATCAAACGAGGAGCATACAGTACTTTGTAAAAACCTCATTTGGATTTTGATTATTAATCAGTTAGTTAGAGGGTTTTTTAGGTTTTCCTTCTTCCCATTGTGCTTTACGAAGAAGCCAGCTAAAATCTCCACTTAATTGATCTCCTGATACCGCTTTCCCATTTTTATATTCATAAATTCCTGCACTAGAGTGACATCCCATACAACTTTCTGTACCAAAAATGGTAATATCGCTCACCGGATTTGCTTCTATAAGATTAGCCGCTGATTGATTTCCTATTTGGAAAAAAGTTTCCATCGTGATATTGGTCAGTAATGCCAAGTTAGGATTTCCACCAGGTTTATTAACCACAGATTCTGGAACTTTGTATCCAGCCTCAGTATGATTTCCTGGAGGTACATCTTGATCTAGTGGATATTGAGTGTCGATCAACTGATAATACTGCCAAACACTATTTTGTTGTCTAAAATAGGTTTGCATTTTTTCATTTACTCTCTGTACTCGCACAGGGATGTCGACCATACGTTTAGCCTGAGTTTTCATAACATCACTATTGGCAAAATACTTATCTGTATTATTATTCGAAATGGTCCAAAAATCACCATGCGCTCCTTTATTATGAGTATAGGTTGTACCACCATTGGTTACGTCTATATTTACAGGACAGATCTCGCAGTTTGGATCTGTTAGTGAAGGAGGAATTACTGTTGTTTTCCCATCTTTTTCAATAACATTTTGATCTAGATTGTCAATATGTTCGAATGTAGACCAAACCCATTGCTTTCCAGTTGGTGTTTTTTGACTGATATGAAAACCAATCATTCCTAAATCTGTAGGGATTGAATCTAATTTACCGGTAGTTTGATTGATCAAATACCCTTCTTCTCTATAATATCTTTCTTTATGATCATTATCCGTAAGAACTTTCCATGCAAACTTGATTTCTATAGCACCAAGCTTATTGTCCTTGTAATCTCCTTTAGGAAAATTGGCAATACCACTTTCAGAAAATTTTGTTTGTCCATTTTTGTTATACAACTTATTAGTAACAATATAATCAAACTCCTCTTTGTTCATTAATACTTCATACACCACTACGTTACCGTTTTGGTCAAATAGTTTTCCTGCAAATGCCTGATCAACTTCATCAGCAATATCAAAGTTTTTTGGATGTGTGGGTGTTGCCGAAGAAAGAACTACTCGGGCATCCTCACTTAATTTGTCCTCTTGTATACCTAAGCCGGAAGCTGTTCTTGGGCTTCCCCACGGAGCGGGTGTTTTTCCATCCTTGCGATATACCTGGAAAGCTTCTTTCCAACCTAGCCAAGTAGGTTCTCCTTTATCTGTGAATTTTTCTGTAGGTTTTCCTTTTTCGTCCCTTGGCCACATAATTCCGATAAATGCTTGCCAGCTATATTCATTAAATTTCTCATTGAGCTTAAATATATTTTTTTTGTCTTTTAGTTTTTTTTGAATCACTGGATCTACGTCTACAGGAATGTCTGGTGAGAGTTTCACTGGTGCGGGTATTTTTTTGTAGTCATCAGTATTAACATTGACTTCTGCGGTATCATTATTTCCTTCAATCGTTACCTTATCATCACAAGAAAACAGTATAAACGAAATACATAAAATCAATGCGATCTGTTTCAAGTTTGAGTAGAAAAGTTGTAATGCGTGTTTCATGGTGTAGAAAATTTTAAGGTTAATTAGTTATCGTTTTTGTAGTGTGTCTTCTCTTCCAGAAAAGAGATGTAGTGTATCTATCTTCCTGAGTATAATACTCTTGTCTTTTCTTCATATATGCTCGATAATCTTGGGTAATGATGTGTTGATATTTTTGTAATCCGGTTTTATTTCCCTTTAAGTAATCTAAAGTAGCATATGCGGCAAATTGGCTTATAGCTAAGGATTTAAAAATTCCCAAAGACGAAATAGGGTCATAGCTTGAAGCTGCATCACCCACTGCAAGCCACGAATCTCCGGTTACAGCACTGAGGTATTGGGTATGAGCTGCGGTTATCTGAGGGTCTGAAAGTGTTGTCGTGTTTTTTATTCTGCTTTGCGTATATTTAGAATGGTTTAATAGGTAATTAAAGGTTTCTTTTTTTCCGAGTTTTAATTGATTTGCAATATCTGCATCGGTCATATAAGCAACTACGATAGTTCTATTAGGTAATGCGGCGCTATACCACCAACCAAATGGATCGGTTTCAACACAAGTTCCGCTACCGATTCCAGAACGATCTTTGTGACAATCTTTAGAATTGTAAAATTGATAAACCGCTACCATTTGATCTTCTTTAATTTTGACAGATTTCTGCAGATTGGAAAAAGCTGCTTTTTTACCGGTAGCATCTATCACAAAACCGGATTTTATGGATTGGTTATTTTGTGGAGATATAATTTCTAAAAACCAAGATCCACATTTCTTTTCCGATGATATAATGCTACTTTCAAAATAAAGTAAAACACCTTTTTTTTGTGCTTCTTTCATCATAAACTGATCAAAAGCTACTCGATCTAGATGCCAGCCATACCCAAAAGGAGAGTAGATATATTCATTATGATATAACTCTGAAGATCCCCAGGCAGCAGAGGTTCCGTATGATGTGTCAAATTTGCATTTTAAAAAAGAGTTCCATATCCCCAGCTTTTGTAATTGTTGAGAAGCGTGTGGTGGTAAGGTTTCTCCTATTCGATGTGTAGAGATGCAATTTGATTTGAAATCCGCTTTGCGTTCAAGAATAGCAATCCGAAGATTAGGAACTTCATTCTTTAATGCAATTGCAGTGGCGCATCCAGCTACTCCTGCACCGACAATTACAACATCATATATGAGACTGTTTTCGTTCATAAACTGGGATCTTGTTTTACGGCGATCCATTGGGCAACAACTCCGGCAGGAGCAGTTGATTTTCCATTTGGTCCTGTAGGATGAGGAATGGCTCTCACAATAGATCCAACAATTGCAGGACGTTGATCGACTCCATTCATCCAGTTGGGCACATAATATCCCAGATAGTTATAGATCCATTCGGCACCACCTACAATTCCTTTTCCTTGAAATTGTAAAGTAAATGGATTACCATATCCAATGGAACCACTTAGTTTTAGTTCCCATCCCGGACCGTATATCAAACCATCCAGAGTTTGCATAGGAGCTTCGTTGATTTTTATATTTCCTCTACCGAATTCTAAAGAATTAAAGTCTGCGTCTACATTCGGGTTGCTTAAGAAACTTCGATAGGTCCAAATTCCGACAAGAATTTCAGGGACCGAATTAGTTATTGCGCTCATACCGGTTAATTTTTATTGTTTTCTTTAGTAGATTCTCCAAAACTTTGTCCTAATAAACGGTCTCCCGGTTTTACAGGATCTCCTAGTGCTTCGTTATTACGCTCTATCTGGTAGAATTGTCTGGTGATTCCTTCTCCTTCTGAAATTAGAAATCCAAGATCTTTCCAGGCTTGTACCATTTGTAAATCTCCCGCTTTATTATTCGGTATTCCAGATGCCCAATATACCTGTGCCCCTTCTTTAGATTCTGGAACCACGATAGGCCTGTGAGCAGGCCACCAAGGGATGTTATATGCTATTTGCTGTTCTACAGGATCACCTGTTGATTCTGGATAAATATTATTCCATTTTTCATAAGTGATATTAATATTCTGAAACGTACATTCATGAAAATCCGCTTGCCAAGGAATTCCAATATATTTTGTCAAATCACCTGGTTCAAGACCCGCTGGTAGATTGGGGGCAGTACTACCATCTTTGCTAGCTATCGGTTTAGGAATACTTAACCCTCCAGCGATATAATCAGCGTGCTTAATTCTATAGGGTTCACTATAGATCGCAGGGTTATCTACGATCCACGAAAGCTCACCACCTGGACAAAAAGCACCTCCTAATACATTGCTCAATACGCCTCGATCAATTCCGATACCTGTTGTGGGAGGATTGGCCCAAGGATTTGTACATTTCTTATTACTTTCTCCCCATTCTGTGCATTCATTCACAAATTTTCCGTTGGCCCATTGTTTTAAAAAGAATAACTGTGTCTCTGTCATGGAAAGAAACTTTTGAGGAGCTGTATTACTTAGCGGATTATCACCACAAAGCATTGGCATAAGACGAGGTTTATTAGAAGTTGAATTATAATTTCCTTCTACCTCATAATCATTAAGTTGATTGGTTTGTCTCATAATTCCCAAGACGAATTGTCTCAATCGGTAATAAGGATCTTTTCCATTTTCTGGTGGGATGGAGAGTGTCTCATAGTTTAGGTTTCCTCCTGTTCCTCGATTATGAGGATCACCTCCACCAAAGAAGTCAAAAACGAAGGTGTATTTAAAGTCATCAGGTCTTCTTAGTTGAGGCCATAATTCTTTATAAAATTTTGGATAATAATCGGGATTGTATCGTGCTTCGTTTCTCCATATATCTAATTCTTCCTGTGTTCTGGGACTGTTATTTTCTCTGGTAAAAGGAGGTACACCAAACACCTGTGGGTCATATGCCATTTTACGAACAAAAAGATCATACATCTTTTCGTCCATAGTGATCATATCTTCCATTTCAGGGACATACCTTGGATATCCTACTACTACCCAGGCAGGAATCTGAACATCCATCGTACCGGCAGTTTTGGTTTTTATTTCCTTATCTCCATCATAAGTGATATCAGTAAATGTATATTCAATTTTAGCAGTTACAGGTCCATCAGAAATATCATCAAACCAACCATCATTATTCACAAAACTTTCTATAACAGGAGTTCTTGTAGATCCTGAATTTCCATTTCCCCCTAATACAATTAATCGTATATTTTTTTCCTGTTCATGAACTAGAAGACTACCTAATGTTTCAATAGAATTAGGTTGTATATCTGAAGGCGGGAACGTTTGTGGATAAGATACTTTTTTATATTTACTGGCATCCATCTTCTTACTTTCTGAACCAAATTTGGCAAAAGCACCTTTGTTGTTTTTAAGGTTTACCGTTAGAGGTCCAGGATCAATGATAAGTTGTCTTCTTAAATCGGGTTGAGTGACTTCGGGATTACGAAGCGGGTGATCTGGCGCATATCCCTGCTGTCCGTTGGTTTCCTGAAACTCGTACCACGAAGCTTTTTTATTTGCTAAGTGTACAGTCCAATCAATGTCGGTAACTTTTCCCTGAACCATTCTGGGAGCTGTTACCGCAGTTTGATATACAAAATTATAAGTACTTCCAATTTTAATTTCCTCTCCATCTGTATCGTCTTCATTTTTGTAAGCAAAGACTTTAAAACGGGCAGCTTGTTTTTTAATTTTAGAAAGATCGCCACTATCTTTAAAAGAGCTTACTCTAATTGGGTTTCCTTTAGAATCCTTTTGTTCTCTGCCCATCTCATCACAAGCTATTGGTAATGTTCCGGGTTGCTCTGGAGTCAAATAAAAATCATCATCAGTGTTACCAAGTCTTGCAATTCCGATACTTGGATGAATTTTGAAAGTCGTATATGTATTGTCCATTATGTGTTGCTTTAATTTAGTCCATGAAGTTTAAGGATACACCATCGATATATACAGCGTTATCTACCTGTTTTCCGTTAATACCCAAAATCACCAATTGTATAGTAATGTCTTTCGCACCATTATTTAAGACACGTTGTACTGCTTCTGTTGCATTGATCTTATAATTTCTAGGTTCGTGGTGATGTAATTGTCTAAAATCAAATTGTCTTGTTTTATCCAGTGGCAGATTACAATGTCCCGGGCCTCCATAACAGCTTCCGTGAAATGTGGAAATTTCTTCAACAAAGTGATCGTTTCCTGTTGTTTGGGTATCGATAGTCGCATCAGGGGAATTTAGGAATACTCTGATATGTGCGTTTTGAAGATTTCCTCTTTGAACTCTATGAATTTTAATTTCTGCTTTGCGGTGTGTATCTAATGTATTTGTTGAAACTTTAGTAGGTGCACTATTAAATTTTACCAATCCTACCTTGTTGGATACATCATAGAACACAGAATCTCTCATATAGGCATACCCTAGTTTTTGAATACTCATAGCATCTCGAACTGTCATTGACCATGGTGCTAAAACAGCATCCATTTCTTGTGGAGTTCCGGTGTGTAATTCTTGCCATCGTGCCCATATGCGGTCAACATTAGAATGATGTGCCCAAAATAGTGGATCAAAAGCGGTTATTCTATTGTCGGTCATCCACCCATACACTGGGTTTTCCTTGCTTTGTGGATCAGCAGTAAGCTTTAGTTTTTGATATATTTTTTTCCACTCATCACTACTATCGGGATAACAGGGGTTTGTACCACCAGAGAAGTTATGCATACCATTATGTACTTTTTCTAAAGATCCATAATGATGGTCATAAGAAGGTCCTCCTCCAAAATCCCCGAAATTATCCATGGAAAGGAGCAAGTTTATATCATCCTTTGTTGGATATTGTGATAATGGACCCATAGATCCAGGCCATCGATTCGGAAACCATAATGGATTGATTTCTTTCAAAATATCATAAATAGCACGTATTTTATCTGACCATACGGCGACATTATTTACATTGATAATTTCGTAAGGGATACCAGCTGCCTTTAAAAAACGTAAACCAGAATTGTATACAGATCCTTTTTTGACAATCTTTTCTAATGAAGAAATCTCTTTCTTAGTTAATATGGATTTCCCATCTGTAGTTTTTTTGTCTTTAAGCTTGTCCAGTCCTTTTTGGGTAAGGTAGCAACCATAGGCTTCGGGGAGTACCCCCAGATCATATTCCTTATTATTAAAAGTATTTTTGTTTTGATCTGCATAATCGCTCCAAGACCAGTACGGTAAAGAAATGTTTTTATCGTAATCTTGTAATTTTTGTTCGAAAAAGTAAAGGTATAATCTATGCCAGGTTGTAAATTGTTCCCATCCGTGCTGACAGGAGTTGGTATGAATCCTGGCCCAAAAATCGAAACTTCTTTCATCTTGCCAGAAATCAGTATATTGAAACATACAATTTAAGGCTTCTCTAAAAGTTTTTAATTCTTCAGGAGTAAGAGAGCTTACCTCTTTTCTTACAGTAAGTCCTTTATTATCTCTATGATCCTGATTGGTTTTATTCGTAGATACCTGGTGAAGTAGCTCTCCATTAGCCAATGCTAGATGATTATTGGAAGTAGTGACCTGAAGCAACTTTGAAGCATTTTTTTGCTCTTCTTCTAATGTCAATGGACAATCAGCATCGATCCAATTAGCAATAGTTTGTATTTGATCTGAAGAGGCGCTGGAGGCTGCATCCCATAATAGTTTTGGAAAAATACTGCCATCAAAGGGGTATAAACCTTTTAACCCTATGATGATAGCGGATTGATCACTTCTTTTTGGATGCGGAATGGTTCCTCCTCCACCCGATCCACCAGATGGCCAACAATCTCCAATGGAGGTACTGGTAGGAGGTTGTTCTACCGCAGATACAGCTGGTTGTAAAGAAGCCGTGTCAGAAGATTTTTCTTCAGATCCACAGCATCCGCTACTTTGTGTAGTTCGTTTGGAAGAAGATGTAGAAGCTGAATCTTTAGATCCACAACAACTGCTTAATTCCTGACTAGAATTAGGGTCTTCTTTTGGAGCGATTAGGCGTTGTCCATATAAGGAAGCATTCATAAAAGTTTCCGGATCCAACCAAAAAGCATGTAAACCTTGATAACTGGGAACTGTTTTTCCTTGTAGTGTATTGAGAATCTCTTTTACTTCTTCGTATTGAGAGTTTTTTTTCTTTTTACCAGACATAATATAGAGTTGTAAGTTTATTTGAGCCGTGCTTCTCAAAGCTACATATATCAGGGAATTTTTGGTATAGGTGTAAACACCTGTTTTCTTAATTTTTACTGTTTTTGTTGATCAATCCAGGTTTTTGAAGAAAATAGTTAAAACCCATTTACAAATCGAAAAACAGGGGTTTATACGCTTTTTTTTCTTTGAAATAATCACAGAACTTTGGGAGGAATCCCCTTTTTAGAACTCACAACTTTTAAAAACTAAATAACATGTCTATTTCAACCTTTAAAGAAATTTCGGATAATGATGATGTGGATATCGCAATTATAGGAGCAGGTATTTCTGGTCTGTATTGTGCATATCGATTAATTAATGATGCAAAGTATTCAGGAAAAAAAATTGCAATTTATGAACGTCTTAACCGCACTGGAGGTAGATTACAATCCGATTTGATACCTATTCGGGGAAATCATAAGGTTTCTGATAAAAATGAGATCACTAGTTTTTATGATCATATACACATTGATTTGGTTAAAGAGGAGCAAGGTGGAATGCGTTTTAACTATAATATGGATGAATTAATGACACTTAATGCTGCATTAAATATCTGTGATGAGATAGTACCTTTTCCGATGTCAAGTACAGATGACACCAATAGATTTTGCATTAGAGGACATAGTTTTTCATTAGCAGAAGCCAATGCAGGAGGAAATATAATATGGAGTCAATTATATGATCTCGCACCAGAAGAGGTAGGACTTAGTCCTGTGCAAATTATAACAAATGCCTATCATAGAATTTTAGAAGCTAATGACATCATTTTGGAAGAAGATCAGACTCCGGAATATTGGCAAAAATTCAGATTACATTTTAAATGGAATGGGATACCTATGAATGAATGGCAACTTTGGGGATTATTACGTGATATGGGATATTCTGAAGAATGTATAGAAATGCTTACCAATACGATTGGATTTGCAGGTCCCTTTAAGTCATTACCTAATGCTGGTGATGCTTGGCAGATTCTGGCAGATTTTCCAAAAGATCCAACCTATTATACTTTCAAATATGGTTTCAGCACACTACCCGATGCTATCAAAAAAGAATTAGAAGGAAAAGTTGATATTTATTTAAGTACCAATATAGATAGCATACACGGAGAAGAGAATGATTTTATTATGCATATTACCGAAACACCAAAGGGACAAAATTCCAGACCAAATGTTCCTTGTGGTGAGCATAAAAAAGTAAAAGCGAAACAAATCATATCTGCAATTGCAGCAACAGGGTTTAAATCTCTTTACTCTAAATCCCCGGCGCTTTACACCACGAATAAGAATCAAGACGGAATGAAATTGTGGAAAAGTATTCACGGAGTTTTAGGAATGAACTTGATGAAAATAAACTTTTACTTCAGAGAAGCATGGTGGTATACAGGATCAACCGGTAGACCAAATATAGAATTTGGACCTAACTTTACGGATTTACCAATAAACTCCATATATCCTTTCTATTCTGTAGAAGACTTGGAGGTTGACTCTAAGAAGGGTGCCGTTTCTATTATTAGCGGAGAAGAACCAGCAGCCCTCACTTTATATTGTGACTTTAATCATACTAATTTCTGGAAAGGATTACAAAATGTAGGGCCAAAGTTTACTTCGCCATTACAGGAAAAATATAATAATATGGAATCACCAACAGTCTTTGCAGCTTCACAAGCAGTGGTTGCAGAAGCAAGAAAACAAATGGGACTTCTATTTGGAGTCACTAATATTCCTGAACCTATTTTTACAAGTTATCGATTATGGAATGGTGAAGACGATTTCGAGCATGCGTATCATCAATGGCAACTTAATGTAAATGATAAAGAAACCATAGAATATCTGTCCAACCCTTTACCTGGATTTTACATGTGTAACGAAGCCATTTCTGATATGCAGGGTTGGGTAAACGGCTCTTTAAGATCGTGTAACTTGGCTTTGGATAAAATATCTAAAGGAACTATAAAACCTATGAATAACAATCCTTGTAAAAGTTCTGTTGCAACAAAAAATGTTGCTGATACAAAACCCTCTTTGCGGGTGGCAAGAGGGCATTGGGGATAATAATCTAAGTATTGAATACATAATATTTTAACTTTAAACTTATACAATCATGTCAACAAAAGATACTACCTATATTGGAAAAACTTCTGGAATCACACCGCCTGTTTTTCCTGATTCACTTATCAATGAACCAGTTCAGGCTAATCCAGCTCCTAATATTGACAATTTGGGGCCGCTTAGTCATTTGGTTGGAACTTGGACAAATCAAAATCTGGGATCAACAAATAGTGGAGGAACAGCTTCGCCATATTCTTATAATATTATGCCATTGCCAACTTCATCTGAGTCGAGTGGATACATTTTAAAGAATTTTAAATACTACGAAGAAATTACATTTTCTCCCATAAATGGTACAGCTCCAAATAGAGGTGGTGATTATATTCAAAATGCAAATGTGCTGTTCTACGAACAACGAATTTACTTTGCAGACGGACCTGCAAAAGACAGACTGGTTCACGCAGAAAATGGTTCCTGGTTGTTTTTAGTAACAGGTCCGCAGTCTGAAGCACCTTATGCCGGTACTCCGGTTGTGCCTCATAACGGACCGATTCCTGATCAATCTGTTACGACTAACGTAGCAAAACAAATTTCTGTGCCTCATGGAAATTCAATTCTTGCGCAAGGAGGAATTGTTGGATATCCTGGTTTTTTTCTTCAGAATGGTCCTGCTGCAATTAATGCTTATTCAGGAACAATAATCCCATCAGGAATAGATAGTACTCAGTATACAACACAAAGTATAGGTAATCCCTTTCCAACATTAAATAATAATCCTAATCAACCACTACAGGATGGTGCTGCAGCAAGTCCGTGTGTTCAATATATTCAGTGGAGCGTAGATACAGAAAATCCGAAAGCAAAAGGTTCTGTAACCAATATTCCATTTGAAAAACAGAAAGCAAATGTAGTAGATTACAATGCTACCTATTGGCTACAAGCACTAACACAAGGAGGAGCTTTTACTCAATTAGCGTACAATCAGACAATTTTTATGAACATTCCTATCAATGGTAAAATTGTAAAGTTTCCACATATTACGTGCAATACATTGACTAAAAAATAAAGAGTATAAAACAATGCTAGCTGAGAGGGGTAATTTGTTAAAGAAATTACCTGTAACGCTATCATTAAACAAAGAAAAGTTTATGATTGGTTATTGCTAGAGTTTGTTTCTGAAATCAGGTAAACAGATAAGTTATAGAAAACCGCATTTTGCGGTTTTTTTACTTCTAATAAGAATAAAAATATTTAAAAACTATAGGATGGTCCTCTCAATATAGCTCAGAAAACAAGAGATTCATAAATTTATTTTATGTTTTGTATTATAGATATAAATAAAAATATATTAAAAATTGTTCTCACTTTTGTACGCAGTTTAGTCAAAATTTTACCTAAAGTATTGTATAGTTTAATGATTAAAAGCGATAGTAAATAACTATCCTATTTAAATTAAAGTCCAATATTTTGATTTCATGTCTTGTAAAAATGCAAATAGCTAATAAAGTATTTCTAATAGGTTCATTTATCGTGCTATTATTTTTATACTCTTTACAATATTTTTTATTTATCACAGAATCAGTGTTATCAAGTTCAATAATGCTAAGTGCTATTATTTTAGATAAAATAGAAAATAGAGAGTATCAAGAACTAAAAACTCATTAAGAAAAGTAAACTAAAAACAATTAATAAAAACTAAAATTATGACACTTACAGATCAAAAAGTGAAATTAATGGATGGAACTTTTACGCCATCAGAAGCATCAGACATTCTTACCATGTTTATCGACAAAAAAATTAATTTTCATAAGCTTCAACGATTAAGCATTACTGAGCAAGATTGCAATGATGACACGCCGCATCTCTACAGTAGGATGGATGAACTATTAAAGGCAAAAGAGTCGATAAGAGAAACGATTATGGAGGCTAGACGAGAAGGCTTGGAGCTACAGATTGAAAGCGATATACATATTACGTTGGTCAAAAAATAGCTGGATAAAGGATCTCTGAATTTGTTAAAGCTTAAAAATAGGCAGTAATGTCCTCATTATGGATTTACATTTATTAATTGATAATTTAACTAATCCTGCGTTATTATTTTTTTTCCTTGGTATAATTGCAGTAAGGTTGAAAAGCGATTTAGAAATCCCTGTAAACTCTTCAAAATTTATTTCTCTCTACCTATTATTGTCTATTGGTTTTAAAGGAGGACAAGAACTATCACATAGCGAGTTGACCTTAGAAATAGTCTGGTCTCTCGTCTTTGGGGTAGTGTTAGCTTTAGTAGTGCCAATTTACACCTTTTTTATCCTGAGGCGTAAATATAGTATTGAGAATTCTGGAGCGATAGCTGCATCCTATGGTTCGGTAAGTGCGGTGACTTTTGTTACCGCACTTTCTTTTTTAGAAATAGAACAAATACCATTCGGGGGTCATATGGTTGCTGTAATGGCCATTATGGAAGCTCCTTCAATTATGATCGGAGTGCTTTTAATGTCCATTATGAACAAGAACAACAAAGATGCGATCCCATTAGGTAATGTGCTTAAACATGCATTGACGAATGGTAGTGTTTTACTTATTATGGGTAGTCTTGTAGTTGGTTTTTTGGCAAGCGAAGAACAAGCTGCTGGCATCAAACCTTTTACTACGGATATTTTTAAAGGTTTTCTTGCAGTCTTTCTGTTAGATATGGGAATTACCAGTGGGAAAAAGATTTCATCATTTCTGAAGAAGGGATGGTTTGCAGTATTATTTTCAATATTGATTCCGTTATTCAACGGTATAGTAGTTGCGCTTATCAGTATCACCTTTATAGAAAATATCGGGAACAGATTTTTGTTGGCAATTTTAGCGGCTAGTGCATCTTATATTGCGGTTCCTGCTGCGATGAGATTAGTGGCACCAAAAGCCAATCCAGGGCTATACATACCTATGGCACTAGCGATTACTTTTCCGTTTAATATTACGATAGGATTACCATTATATTTATGCTTGGTACAAATATTTGATTAGAAAAAAATTATATAAACGAACAGGTTCATAAAAGCTATTTTTTTGTACCTGTTCTTGCTAAATAATTTAAAGAAATAAGGGTTATTTTTTGTTCAGATACCTTCTTAATATACCTCCTTTAATTCTGTTTACATCATAT
The DNA here is from genome assembly GCF_042434905.1 of Aquimarina besae. Classification (NCBI taxonomy): domain Bacteria; kingdom Pseudomonadati; phylum Bacteroidota; class Flavobacteriia; order Flavobacteriales; family Flavobacteriaceae; genus Aquimarina; species Aquimarina besae. The sequence goes on along the minus strand of NZ_CP170199.1, from coordinate 445,529 downwards.
TCCAGTATGAATGCATCCGGATCAATGGTGTCAATAATTCTGTTGATCTTTCTTATTTCGAATCTGTTGATAACTGTTTGGATGACTTCAAAATCTTGTGTGGTACCATTTTTACCATAACCATTTACACCCTGAAATACTGTCATCCCAGCTCCTAGCTTTTCTGTAATCGCATTTTTTAACTCCTTGGATTTTTTGGATACAATCATCACTCCTATAAAATCTTCAAATCCTTCTATGGTGAGATCCGTTATTTTTGCCGTCACTAAGAAGGTCAAAATAGAATACATAGCGGTTTCTTTAGAAACAATAACAGCAGTTATCGCAAAAAGTATAAAATTGAAGAACAAAATTACCTGACCAATACTAATTCCAAAAGCATTATTAATATAAATACCCAAGATTTCTGATCCGTCTAAAACGGCTCCGTTCTTTATGGTAATCCCTATTCCTAAACCAAGAAAAAGACCACCAAATATTGCTGTGAGCAGCTTATCGTTGGTTACTACATCAAAAGTTTCTAGTTCTATAGAAATGGCAAGGCCAATAATGGCTATTATAGACTTGATAACCATAATTTTTGATATAGAAAAGTACGCGAGAATCAAAAAAGGGATGCTTAATAGAACCAAAATAATGGAAGTATTAATATGCAAAGTAGAATTTAGAAGAATAGCAATACCGGTTACTCCACCATCCAGAAAACCATTGGGTAATAAAAATGCTTTTAACCCGATACTTGCTAACAGTACTCCAACAGAAATTTGGAAATATTCAGATAATCTTGAAACCAGTAATGTAGTCATTTTTATATTTTTATAGATAGTATAGCTCTCTCTTAGTTACAAAAATGAATAAAATTAGTCATATATTTTTATTTATATTAATGATAGTAATTATAATGAATCATTATAATATCAACATTCTTTTTTGATAAACAGAGGATTTTAAGATTGTTCTAAAAAATGAAATTTATCTTTAATGATTTCGTCCTTTTTATCCTCTACATATTTCAAGAATGCTTCTGCTACAAGTGAGAACTTTTTATTTTTTAACCAGATGAGATTCCAGATAGACTTTATAGGAAAACCTTGTACCGGGATAATTTGGAGACGTCCGGCCTCTAGATCATTTCGGATCCCTATTAAGGGCATTATGGAATATCCTAAACCTGCAATCACTGCTTGTTTTACAGCTTCGTTAGAAGTAAGTTCCATTTTCTTTTTAACTGGGATGTCATTTTCTTCTATATATTTCTCCATAGTATGTCTTGTTCCGGATCCCGGTTCTCTATAGATCAAAGGAAGTTCAGAAAAAATGGACTTATTATACTTTTTCTTGGTAAACTCTTCTGAAGTATTTCCAACCAAATACAATTGGTTTTCCATCAATTTTGTTTTCTCTATTTGTAAATTTTTCGGCAAAACCGAAACAAGCGAAAAATCAACAGTATTTTTTTCTAAACTTTCAATAACTCTTTCTTTATTTGTTACATCCAAAACCAGATCTACGCCTTGGTGTTGTTTCATAAAATCAGAAAGGAAATAAGGGATAATATATTTTCCTGTAGAAACGACAGAAATTTTTAAAACACCAGACAATTGGCCTTGATAGGCCATGGTTTTATAACTAATTTGATTTACCTCGTCCACAATTTTTTGAGCAGCAAGCGCAATTTCTTTACCAAAATCAGTAATGTAAAGTTTTCTGCCTATTACTTCGGTTAATGGGATAGGAAATTGATCCTGAAAGTTTTTTAGCTGTATGGATACGGCAGGTTGTGTTAGGTGCAAATCTTCAGAAGCTTTTGTAATACTTTCTTTTTCTGCGATTTTAAGAAAGATTTGTAATTGGTGGAGAGTATAATTCATAAAATATTTTAATGTTTATGATTACGAATATAAATAAAAATATATGAAAATAATAATGTAATTTAGAGAGAACAAAAAGATGAAATCTATTAGAAAAAATAGATTAATCAGAATTGATAAATATTGTTTTTTAAAAATATTAAGGTTTGGTTTATAGTAGTTTACATCAAAACTTAAGTCTTATAAGATTAAAAAAAAAGCAAAATATTTTCTGAAGAAACACTTGTGTAATATGAATATAAGTGATGATCACAGCTCGGCAAACGAGTACAAGGTAAGAAGTATTTTTAACTATTAAATTGAAATGATATGCAAACCGTATTTGAATATAAAAGTGTAAAAGCTAACAGATATCTAGAGACATTTGCCATCAAAAAGCTAATGAATCTTGCTAAAAAATATTCATTTATTATAAGAGCGGATATCTTTTTCAATAAGGAACAGAAGAACAATAAGAAAGGAAACGTTTGTGGAATCAGACTTAGTCTTCCGGGTCCCAGAATTTACGCATCTTCTGATGAATATAGTTTTGAAAATGCCATTAATAGCACGATAAAAGATCTTAGGGATCAGTTAGAAAGAAGAAAAGTAAAATTATATCATAATTTGAGTTAGCCGGTAAACTATCGAAGCCCGAGATAGTTTTCTGTTTATGATGTTTTCATAGTTGATTGTTTGAAAAGTAGCTGTTTTGCCAAGCAGCTACTTTTTTTTGGATACCTATACAAAATGTTTGGCACGAATATATTTTATTTCTTTCCATTAATCTGATTAACACTCTTGTTCTTTCTAAAAGCATTTTAGATTTCTGTCGGAAATGTTACAGTTATAGTATTTTTCCCCGGTACAATGTCGGAAATCTCTGCGCATTTGGCGGACTTGTTCTATATGAAGAGTAGCACTCTAAACTACCTTTGAAACCATAAAAGTCGAAGAATCTAAAGCGTGTATTATGGTAGATGTAGTGTTAAGTGTTTTAAAAGACAAACTCAATGAATATTTCAAAAATGTAGTGGGAACTACAGAGTCAAATATCATAGAGTTTATTAGTACTACTAATAACGATCCGGTCTCTTTTACGAACGATAAGATAACACCCTTTTTAATCAATATTTCAGAAGATAGGAAATTCAGAAATCCTGATCAATACGCAGGTGTCATACGAAATGGAATTCGCACGCAGACCAATCCTGAAATTCGAATAGAACTTTTGATTCTTTTTGTATCCAAATTCAGTAAGTACGATCAGGCGCTTAAGTTTTTATCACACGTCATTAGGTTCTTCCAGGTTAATAGGATTTTCAACCCGCTCAATTCCCCACAGTTATCTGATGAGAATATAGAGAAATTAGTGGTTGAACTAATTTCAATTCCCTTAGAAGAACAGAATCAGGTATGGCATTCATTGAACACCTCTTATTTACCTTCTGTATTATATAGAGTACGTCTGTTATCATTTATTGATGATCAGAGTATAGAGTTTGTTGGAGAACAAATATCAGGTGTGGAGCTAAAAATGAATGAAAAATAACTGGTGCAAATTGGATGCAAAATCTAAGGAGTCGAACAAAGAGAAAGTCAAATATTGAATTCAAACAAATTATGCCGTGGAGTATCGAGAAATTTTTGAAATAGAAGTCATTCACCCATATTTTTCGGTGATATCGACAGACCTGGTGCTTGTCGCAGATATTGAAACCGGAAAACGTCTTATAAATCTGGGATACGTTCTGAAAAAGACAGTGAACGGGGTAAAAGTTTTGGCTCCATTTCTTCCGGAAAGCAATGCGTTTAGAGATTTGGGCGAAGAGGATGACTTTACATTTTTCGTGTATCCCACCTCAGAGCATACAAAGGAAATCACAGATTTTTCTGAAGTAGCAAAAGGAAGTATGATCTCCTTTTCTAATAAAGGTCAACAACAAAACAATTCAGAATTAGGGGCTAGTACAGTACTACAAGAAGGGTTTTTCGGCGGCTATCCTGCTCTGGCAAGTATCGTTATCAAAGGCGCTGAGATTGACCTTTCCTCTTTGGATCAATCTGTTAAGTTTAAGGCCATATTTGGCGCAAAGTCCATAAAATGGAAGTATTACTTTGTCTCTAATGTTGAAGATCCCGATATCGCCATTGAGTCCAGAGATGACCAAATTAGTTTCAATGAAATTGTAGTGGACGAAAACACAACTGATCAGATTATAAATTCCATTCAATTAAACTTCCCAAATACACAAGTAAAAGTTTTTGAGTCTAAAGACTTAGTTCCCTATAGCAGAAAACCGATTAAAAATATAAAGCTATTGCAAAATGGGGATGTTCTTATCAATCATTTACCTAACCCTCGAGCAGAACAACAAGGAATCCAAATAATTAAAATTAAATAAGAAAAGGCATTTCGAGAGAATCTATAGATTTTTTGGAAAAGCACATTACAAACATTTAAAACTATTAGAATATGTCTAGATTTTTAACACCAGATGTGTACACTGAGGAAGTACCTCTATTACCACAATCTGTAGCAGAAGTTTCTACTGCGGTACCAGCTTTTATTGGATATACAGAAAAAGCAGTAAAAAATGGTAAAGATATGAGAAACAAAGCCGTTAGAGTGTCTACTTTATTGGAGTTTAAAGAAGCTTATGGAGGTGCACAATCTGCATCTTTTGAGGTAAGTGTTGTTGAAGGTGATACTTTAGGGAGTGTAACGGTCAGGGCTCCACAACACACATTGTATCATGCTATTGATCTTTATTTTAAAAATGGTGGAGGCGATTGTTATATTATTTCTGTTGGAAGTTACCAGGATGATTATAACAAAGCATCGTTCTTAAGAGGATTAGAAGCGTTAAGTAAAGAAGACGAACCTACGCTGATTATGCTTGGTGAAGCAACAAAATTAGAAGCTGCCGATTATCTTGAAGTATGCCAAAGTGCTTTGGCTCAATGTGAGGAATTAAAAGACAGGTTTTGCATTTTTGATATTAAAAAAGATGATGAAGATGGAACATCTTTTAGAGATGGAATAGGCACGAATAATCTAAAATATGGCGCAGTTTATACACCCTATCTGCAGACTACGCTCAATTATAAGTACAATGATGATGACGTACAAATCAGTAATACTTCTTCCACAACAGAATCTGGGTTTTTTCTGGTAGTTCATGATGGTATCCGAATTACCTATACAGGTAGTGTTTCAGATGATCCGAACTATAGAATCAACGGGGGTAGTGGAGATGCCCTGGAATTTTCGGTTTCTGCCAACAAACTGTTAACTATTTCAAAGGTTCCTGCAGAGGGGATATCAGCTGCCGATTTACTAACAGCTTGGAAGGCATTTGATGGGAAAGCAGGTTTTGATATAGAAGTCCTTGATACCAATGGGCTAGTTATTCAGACTTCAGGAACCGGAGGAAATCCATTAACAAAACAAACCAGTGGTGTAGGATCTTTTACCTTAGAGAGCATCAAAGGCACTCCTTTGTATAGCAGCATAAAAAGCGAGCTGGCCAAAGAAAGAATCATTTTACCACCAAGTGCAGCAGTAGCTGGTGCATATGCTACCACAGACAGAGAAAGGGGTGTGTGGAAAGCGCCAGCAAACGTGAGTTTAAATGCTGTGATCGGTCCTATCTCAAAAATTACTTCTAGAGATCAGGAAAAGCTAAATGTAGATACTACAAGTGGTAAATCCATCAATGCTATCCGCAGTTTTGTTGGAAAAGGAACTATGATTTGGGGAGCTCGTACCCTAGCAGGAAATGATAACGAATGGCGATATGTACCAGTACGAAGATTATTCAATATGATCGAAGAATCTACCAAGAAAGCATCTCAGTTTGCAGTTTTTGAATCAAACGATGCTGTGACTTGGTTGAAGATGAAGGCTATGATCGAAAGTTTTTTATATGGAGTTTGGCAGCAAGGTGGATTAGCTGGAGCTACCGAAGAACAAGCTTACTTTGTAAATATCGGATTGGGGAAAACCATGACACAGCAAGATATTTTGGAAGGAAAGATGATTGTAGAAATTGGACTGGCAGCTGTGCGTCCTGCAGAATTTATCATACTGAAATTCTCTCATAAACTACAAGAAGCATAATTAGTGTAGAAAATTTAATGAACAAGTAAAAAGTAAAACAATGGCTTTAACTAAAGAACAAATAAAGACAGATTACCCGTTAGTAACCTATAATTATAGGGTAGATATCAATGGAGTATCTATAAGTTTTTCAGAGGTGTCAGGTTTAGAACTATCCTTCGAGACCACAACATATAAGGAAAGCTTTGCTACAGGAGGAAAAGTAGGACCAAATATTATGTACATGCCTGGACAGATCCAACCCGTAAATATATCAATGAAAAAAGGATTGGTAAAAGGAAAGAGTATTCCCGTCTTTTATGATTGGATCAATGACATACAATTGAATCAAGTAGATAAAAGAGATATCGTAGTGCACCTTTTAGATGAGACGGGTAGTACTGTAGTGAGCTGGAAAGTTATAGATGCTTTTCCAACCAAATTGACCGCTCCTTCTTTTGATGCAAGCTCTAATGATGTAGCTATAGAATCTATGGATTTAATGGCATTTAGAGTAACTATGGAAGAAGCATAATAGATAAGTAAACTAAGTGCTATTCTAGGAAATAACACCAGAATGATAAGTCAGTATAAATTTAAAAAACCAAAGTATTGTGGCAATTGATAAACAGAAAATTAGCGAAACCTATCCGTTACCGGTATACAATTATCAAGTAACCATTAATGGAGTTGAAATCATGTCGTTTTCAGAAATTTCAGGTTTGGAGATTGATCACGATCATGTGTTGTATCGACACGGTTTTAGTTGGGCAGTCGGTGATCATTTGATCCGTGGACAAAGAAAGCCGATTAATATTTCTTTAAAAAGAGGGTTGATCAAACGTCGAAGTGATTTATATGATTGGATTACATCTGGCACAAAGAAAGACATTAGAATAGAACTTTGTGATGAAGCTGGGATGGGCATCGTAGTTTGGGAGGTTTCCCGAGCATTACCTTTCAAATTAGATGCTCCATCGTTTAGCGCTAGCAATAGCGAAGTAGCCATCGAGAGCCTGGATTTAATAGCTCATAATCTACGAGTAAAATACAATTAAAGAGTTACCATATGTTAGATGTTTTAAGAGCAATGAATTTTGCGGATAAAGAACCTACATTATCACACAGATTTGGAGTGTTCTTTCTATCAGGAGGTGTTATTCCTAATCCTATAGATCTTAGGTTTCAAAAAGTTAGTGGTATCAGTACCGAAGTACAACTGGACACGATAAACGAAGGAGGACAAAACCTACACTCACATCGCGTACCCAAAAAGATTAACTATAACAATTTAGTATTGGAACGAGGCTATGTGGCTAGTAGTTTAGATAATTTTGGACTCCCAGTACCAGGCTTAGGCTTTATAGGCTCTCCTCTAATAGCTGAGTTCAATACGACATTTTCATTTTTTAAGTTTAATCCGTGTAATGTGTTGGTCACATTATTTAACGAAGAAGGGATTCCGATTGGAGGATGGTTATTCCTCAAAGCATATCCGGTAAAATGGTCGGTGTCCGATTTGGATGCACAATCCAATACTGTAGCTATCGATACTATGGAGTTGGCATATACACGATTTCAAATTTTAAGAGTATAAAAATGGCAGTAGAGATCAAAGAAATTGTCATTAGAGCAATCATATCAGATGCTTCGCAGACAGATGAAGCTAGCTCATCTTTGAATACCAGAAAAGAACAATGCGATGTGGTACAGGAATGCGTGCATCAAGTACTAAAAATATTGAAAAAGAAAAACCTTAGATAGATCATGGCATTATTAAGTGAATTAAGTTTTAAACTACAAAAACTAAGAATTTTATCTTTCGATAATCAAGAAAGAACCACTGGTAAAAGTGAATTAGAGGTGATGTTTAATCCCGAGTCTGTACGACGAAGTTTCGTAAATAATTTCAATAAAGAAGCCAGTAATCCTCAAAATGAAGCTAATACAACGTTTACATATGGTAGTCTATCTACGGTAAGTATGAGTCTCATTTTTGATGGAACCGATGTAGATCAATATGGAGCTGAGATAGCGCTTAGATTGTTAAGAGGAACCCAAAAAAGTGTTGCAGAAAGAATAGATAATTTTCGAAAAGACATAGCAGAAATAAAAGGTAACATTCATGAACCACGCTATTTAGTTCTTAGTTGGGGAAAAACACTGAAGTTTAACTGTAGGCTATCCAGCTTAGATATAAATTACACATTGTTCGAAAGAAATGGAGATCCTTTACGGGCCGAACTTAATGTATCCTTCATTGGGGACGATACACCCAAAGCACAATTAGCCAAGTTGAATTTACAATCTCCTGATCTTACGCATTATCGTATGGTAAAAACAGGTGATCAATTACCATTGATGTGTCAGGAAATATATGGCACTCCCATGTACTATCCATTAGTAGCAAGTGCCAATAAACTCACAGATTTTAGAAATCTAACACCAGGTCAAGAAATTTATTTTCCACCCATAGAAAAATAAAAGATGTCATCAACTGTAGTAACAAGTACGATTAAAAGTAACGGCAAGATCCTTCCATTGGGATCGTATGAATTATTGTCGATAGATACCAGTAAAGAGTTTAATAAAATACCTGTGGCCGAACTCAAGCTATCTGATGGTTCCGTAGCAAATCAAAAGTTTACCACTTTAGAGAGCGATGCTTTTATACCAGGGGCTTTCATTGAAATCTTTTTACGGTACGAAGGAAATAATACCAATGAAGCTAAGATTTTTCAAGGTATCGTGATCAATCAGGAAATAGAACGCTCACCATACCGATCAGTACTTACAATAGAGCTTTGCGATCCGTCTATAAAAATGACCACTTTGCGTAAAAACAAAGTATTTCAGAATCAAACGGATAGTAAACTTATAAAAGAAATCATTAGTACCTACAAGGATGTAAAAGCTAAGAATATCGAAAATACTTCTTTGGCACATCCACAGATGGTTCAGTACTATGTTTCGGATTGGGATTTTATAGTATCAAGAGCAGAAGCGAATGGCCAATTAGTACAAGTTGATAATGGAAATGTTTCTGTTTTTACGCCACAAATTGGTAGTACAGATCATACCCTAACCTTTGGGATAGACCTGGCCCATTTTGATCTAAAAATTAGTAGTCGTCATCAATATAAGAAAGTACATTCATTTGGTTTGGATACAAAAAAGGATCAATTAGCACTTAGTGTTCCTAAAAAGGGTAAAGAGCAAATACTTACAAGTATTGATTATAAAACCTCACAACTGTCAGATGCGGTTGGTGCTGAAGAAACAAACTTGGTTCATGCGGTACCTACAGATCCATTAGAATTACAATCGTGGTCAGATGCGCAACTTGTAAAATCAAGACTTGCACTTGTACAAGGAACGATTAGGATTAATGGTAACGGAAAGGTAGAAGTAGGTCAGACCCTAAAAATCGAAAATGTAAGTCGATTTAATGGGGAACATATTATTACTGGGGTTCGACATGGATTTGTAATGGGTTCAGGATGGTATACTTACTTGCAGATTGGAATGGATGCCCATTGGTTTAGTGCCCAATCTGATATTATGGAGACACAAGCTGCAGGATTATTACCTGGGATTAATGGATTACAAATAGGAACAGTGCTGGGTCATATAGAAGATTCGAAACACGGATTCCGAATTAAAGTACATATCCCGGCTTTTGATCAAGAAGCAAAAACTACCGAAGTATTAGCTATGTATACCACCTTAGATGCCGGAATAGACCATGGTATTTTCTTCCCTCCAGAAAAAGGAGATCGTGTAGTGATTGGTTTTTTAAATGATGATCCCAGACAAGCAGTTGTTTTAGGAGCGATGCATAGCCATAAAGCACCACATACCGTAAAGAAAAAAAATACCTACAAGGGGATTTTTACCAAGTCTAATTATCAATTGCTTTTTGATGAAGGAAAAGAAACCGTAACACTTTCTACTGCAGATAAGGATCAGTCTAACGAGCAGCTATTAGCCATCAATCAGAAGGAGAAAACAATCACATTAGAAGATGCTCATGGTAATAGTATTCTAATGGGTAAAGATGGGATTAAAATAATGAGCGCTAAGGATTTTTCAATAGAGGCTGCGGGAGACTTTGATATCAATGCTAAAGGAAAAGTAAAAGTAAAAGGGAAAAAAGTGGATTTAATATAAGTGCTATGAATAATAAATTTTTAGGAAACGGATGGTCATTTCCTCCTGCTTTTGGAGTTGGAGGTGCTGAGGTCGAACTCACTTCAGGAGAAGAAGATATCAAGCAAAGTCTTCAGATTTTGTTATCAACATCACTAAAAGAACGGATTATGCATCCGGATTTTGGGTGTGACCTTACGCAATTTTTGTTTGAAGAGTTGGATCACAAATTTGCCAATGAGTTAAGCGGGATTGTATCGCGTTCCCTGTTGCTATACGAACCAAGAATTGAAGTAAATAATGTTTCAATAACAGATATAGATCCTGAAAATGGTATAGTGCATATCGATATCGATTATATAGTAAGAACAACAAATAATCGATTTAATCTCATCTATCCATTTTATATAAATGAAGCTTCTAGTATAGCATTTGATTTGTAATAAAATAGATAATTATTAAAACTAAATGAAAAATGGATCTAATAGTGATAGATGGAGATACGGTTAATTTTTTACCAGCTTTTGGAAGTGCCGTTGTTAGTGTACAACCAGGTAAGATAACGGCATCAGGAAAAACCACTGTCAAAGGTAAAAAAGTATGTGTAGCAGGAGACGAATCTAAAGTGGAAGTTAAAAATTGTTCTTATGTAGCACCTCCATTTATAATTCCTGGTCAGGGAACATTAACCATTAAAAAATTAGGTCCAGATCAATTAACAACAAAAAGTAAAAGTGGAAACAAAAGCATTATCATAAAGGGTAGCATTTTTATAGCGGAGTTTAAGGTTACTTCTCCAGCAAAACAACCACCTCCAGCAAATACACCAGATCCTTTACCTATGTATCCTGGACAAGGTAAACTAGTCCCCTCAAATGCAAAAATTAAAGCTACTTAAAATCTAAATAACCTAAAGTTGTAAAAAGAGATGAATACTATTCAGAATATAGATAACATACTTCTTAGAGACGGGACCAGTCAGAACGATCGCAATTCGGATGCTCTGAGTACTGATTATGTGGCTATCGAAGGACGTAGTTTAGAAGAATTGATTACAGAAGCACAACGATTAGCCAAAGAACTTCAGTTTTTTGATACACAAAATAGACCTACGGGTACTTGGGAATCATTTCTTATAGATGACCCCAATATTTTTAATCAAAATTCAATAGAAGGTAGAAAAATACAACAAAAACACTGGGCAAAAGAACTAGCAGCATATGTAGAAAACCCAGAATTGTCTTATAATAACGCCGAAAAGAAGGCGAAATTATCAAAGCCTCACGTAGTGTTGTTCATCACTTTTCTTAAGTTAATGAATCATGTAAAGTCTAAATTGAATGGACTTACCGAAAGGCATCTCGATTTTTACTATAGAAAGTATCTTCAATTAGACCCAAAACAATCAGTACCAGATATGGTGAATGTACTTTTGGAATTGGAGGAGAATACTCAATATCTCGAAGTACAAAAAGGAACCATATTACAGGCAGGAGAAGACACTGAAGGAAACGAATTACAGTATGTCACTAATGAAGATACGGTGATTAGTAAAGCTCAAATTGCACAATTAAAAAGTGTTTTTGTAGCTAAGCAAGTACGAACTATCCAAAATGTACATCAGGAGCGAAGAAAAACAAAGGATACTGCATTTGTAGACATGATGGAAATGGCATTAGGGCATCCAAATCCTGGTGACGCACTACCAGATTTTCCAGAAGAATCACAGATAGAAGATCTTTTTCAATTACAAGGAGCGGTAAAAAACGAGAATGCTGAGGCACTTGCTTATGTAAAAGATGCATTGTTTTTAGAAAGAGATGAGTTTGACAGGATTTTTTTAAAGCACCAAGAAGATAAAGAAGGAATTCCTATAGATTGGGAACCTGAGTACCAGCTATTAGAAAAAGCGTACGAAAGAAAAGTAATTCACCAGAGACAACAAGGTTTAAAAGAATTGCACAATACCAATGGATTTGATGCCCTGCTAAAGAAGGTCTATGGGAATCCAAATCCAGGAGATTCTTTGCCGTTATACAATGGAGAAACAACATCTTTAGAAAAAGTACTTGAAGATTTAGAGGCCTCAAATGAAAACTCTGAGCTAGCATTAGAATATGTGGAAGTAGAATTATTGTTAAGAAAACAAGATTTTATCCATCTCATGCAAACCAATAGTGATGGTGCTATTTCCGAAGAAGATAAAAATAAAGTATATCGTATTTTAGAATTTTCTGAACGTCAGCTGCGCTCTGTGGTTATTCCTTCTCCAGAAACAGAACAATTATCAGATATTTATGATACTTCCAATGCTAAAGGTTTTCTTTTTAGTCAGTATGATGAGGAAGAAGAAAGTAAAAGATTCAAAACTTTTGGGGATAGACTAACTGCTATTGCAGATAATTCCTTAAAACCATCAGAGATTGGATTTGCGATTAGTTCTCCAACCTTATTACTCAAAGACGGAAAACGTACTATTGAAGTATTGTTAGATCTGAATCTCAGCAGCCAAAAAATAAAAGATTTACGAGCTGTTTTTGATACAAAAGATCCTTTTCAAACCTATCTAAGCAGTGCAGAACAATGGTTTACGCCAGATGCGGTTCAGTATTCTTTCGGGAATTATGTAGGCAGTTCATCAGAGAATAATCTAAATGTTGAAATAAAGGATCAAACCATTACTCGATTAGATACGACTAATTTTAATGTAACTGATATAGGCGATTACATCGTAGATAACTCTCAAAAAATTTATGAGATCGTAGCCTTTAAGGGTGTAAAAATTGTAGAAGTGAAAGAAGTTGGTGTTATAGAAACGCCTATAGAAAATGCACAGAAATACAGCAAGGATCAAGTATACTTAAATGCTCTGAGAATCCAAATTCAGCTTCAGGATAATGATTTACCAATTATTTCATTTCCATCTTCGTCATCTTTTATAGCATCTGATCACCCTGTTATGATCTGTACATTACATTCTTCAATAGAAGGGCAAGATGATCAAAATCGTTTGGTAAGTAGCTATCAGCACTTAGTAGATGTAGCATTACAAAAAGCTCATATTCGAATAGATGTTCAGGATATGCAGCATAGTATCGTAGAGAACGATGAAGGAACAATCGATACCAACAAACCTTTTGAGCCTTTTGGCTTTCAACCCGAAATTGGAACTAGTTTTTATATTGCTAATGACGAAATATCGCAGAAACGCTTGCAAGATGTACAATTACATTTAGAATGGATCAAACAGCCCACATCTTTTGTGGATTATTACAAAAACTATTGGCTTATCCAAGCAGATCATACAGAGGAAGAACTCGCTGCACTAGATGATGCACAATTGGCTGAACTTATAGATCAAAAGTTAGGTTTTGATGCTGCTATCATTGAGAATGACCATGATTTTAAGGCGGATGTCTTTTTACGTGATCTCAACGCAGAATTGTTACTTTCTACCAAGATAGAAGATGAGCAAGGCAATGAAGTAACAGAAGGATTTCCGCTTTTTAATCAGGACAATCGGATATCTATCGATGATATACCCGCAAGGATAAAAAATACTAGTCCAGATTATGAATATAAAGAACGTTTTGGAATACAGAGGGACGAAGAAGAAGCATTACTTTGGGATCGCTATTTTAGAATAGAATTAACTCCAACAAACTTTCAGCATTCGATATTCAATACCTTATCTGTTAAGCAAGCAATATCGGAGAAGGTAGATATAAAAAGCTTAAAGATTAATCCACCATATCAGCCTAAGCTTAAAAAACTAGGAATCTCATATACGTCTTGTGATACTATTCTAGCAAAAACTGCCGTGGATAGTACGAATAAGATATTTCATATACATCCTTTTGGGTATGATGATATAACTCCTGGAGCAGAAAGTACGCTAATTCCTACGTATAAGGATGAAGGCTCATTATATCTGGGAATCGCTGAGTTAGACACCCCACAAGTACTTTCAATTTTATTTCAAATGGCAGAAGGTAGTGCAGATCCAGAAGTAGAAAAACCAATAGTGCAATGGAGTTATCTGCGAAATAACGAATGGATAGCATTGGCACCTTCTAATCTACTACAGGATGGTACGAATGGATTATTAAATACAGGGATCGTAAAAATCAGAATACCAGAAGATGCTACCCAAGGCGGTACGCTGATGCCATCGCATTTACATTGGATGAAGATAAGTACCTTTAAAAATATTGAAGGAGTCTCTGATACCATTGATATTTGTACTCAGGTGATCAGTGCTACACTGGCTAGCAAAACAGTAGCGCTAGCACATTTCGAAAATCCGTTACCGATAGATACGATTACAGAAGCGCTAAATCAAATACCTGAAGTAGCAAAAATCTCACAACCTTTTACTTCTAGTAAGGGGAAGCCGGCAGAAAAAGGAGATGCCTTATATAAACGAATCAGTGAACGTTTACGACACAAAAACAGAGCGCTAACGATGTGGGATTATGAACATATGATATTACATAAGTTCCCAGAGATCTATAAGGCAAAATGTCTTCCGGCTTCGGATCGTATCGGTGGTGTAGACGTGATTGTAGTTCCGGATATTAAAGGAAAATTACCATTTAATCCTTTTGCTCCAAAAGTAGCAGCTGATACACTTTTTAGAATTAATTCGTATTTAGAAAATCTGGCTCCGACCTATGCAGAGGTATCGGTTTCGAACCCTTCTTATTTACAAGTTTCTACAGAATGTGTTGTAAAATTTTATTCTGGATATGACGAAGTTTTTTATAAAGACAAGTTAATAGAAGAAATTAAACGCTTTATGTCCCCTTGGGCATACGGAGAAGATAGTGATATTCAAATCGGGGGATCACTTCATGCCAGTGTGATTATCAATTTCATTGCAGAACGTCCGTATATCGATTACGTAGCGAATCTCAAATTATTTCAAAGCGAAGATGGAAAAACATTTACGGATGTACGAAGTCTGAATGATGGTAAATCTATTGTCACGCCTTTACTACCGGATATGATTATGGTAGCTGCTCAAATACATGAGGTATATGTCGTAAACGAAAATGGATTCGAAGAAGACAGTTTTGAAGGAATTAATTATATGGAAATCAGTAAAGACTTTATCGTAAGATAAGATCTTAAAACTAAAGTAATAAATATATTCTTATGGAAATCAATAAAAGAAATAGAACAGAACTCAAAGAGTATTTTAAGATCAATGACAAACCTACACAAGAAGAGTTTTCAGATTTTATAGAAGCCAGTATTAATCAAGCGGAAGACGGGATCGCGAAAGTACAAGGTAATCCGTTGTCTATACAAGCTGAAGGAGAACGAGTAGGCACACAAGAAGTATTAGATCTATATGAGAGCTTCGCTGACGACAACCCACAATGGTCTGTAAACCTAAACCCTAGAGTGAATTCGGAGGAGCCTGCTAGTAATCAGCTAGGACTCAATATCAAGGACGCAACGGGGCAGAGTCGTTTGTTTATCAAATCAGGGCAAGGGAACGTGGGGATAGGAACGATTGAGCCAAGTGCCAAACTTACGCTAGAAGGGCAAAATACCTCGCCCTTATTATCTGTCATTGACACTACTGACCAACGTGATACTATTTTCGAAGTTTCTAAAAAAGAAGGAGTTGCTGTAAAAGGTATGTTGCAAGTAGAAGGAGAACTAAAAGCGACTAATATTTCGGATAATGAAGAGCTGGATAATGCTGCGACCAGTCATGGTAAACTCGCCACCCAAAAAGCAGTAAAAACATATGTAGATACACGAATGCCAAAAGGAGTGATTGTCATGTGGTCTGGAAATATTAGTAGTATTCCTATAGGATGGGCATTATGTGATGGAAATCAAGGTACTCCCAACTTATCAGGAAGATTTATTGTAGGATTTGAAAAAGATAACCCAGAGTACCAAATTGGAAATAAAGGAGGTAAAGAACAAGTAACGCTAACCACCGGGCAATTACCTGCTCACAGTCATACTGGGACCACTGATGAAAAAGGTGAACATTCACATAATTTTACGGGTGCTGCTAAAAGAGGTGATGGATCTGGTACAGGGAGTTCTAATGACTATTATAAGCCATTCGCTAGAACTACCGAAGCTTCAGGCAAACATAGGCATGGCTTTAATACTAATAATACTGGAAATAATCAACCTCATGAAAACCGTCCGCCATATTTCGTATTGGCATACATCATGAAATTATAACCATTTCAAAATCTATAGTAATAGCTACCTATCGTTTTGGAGAAATACAAACAACAATTACCTTTTACAATGACAAATACAATCACCATACCTAGAGAAGTACCACAAGGTAGCGCATTGAGCTATGAATTCCTAAGAGAAGAAGGAATGCAATTGATCCAAAAAATGGCAGGCGACACCTGGACCGATCATAACATTCATGATCCTGGCATTACGATTTTAGAACAACTGTGTTATGCAGTCACTGATCTGGCGTATCGTATGGAATTTGATATTCAGGATTTGATAGGAAATAACCACAAGAGTTTGTACAGTCCAGCGACCATATTAACTACAAATCCGGTAACCCTTATAGATATTCGTAAGATGGTGATTGATATAGAGGGCGTTAAAAATGCCTGGGTTGAAAAGGTAGTTCCTAAAAACAGTAGTGAACTTGGACCTGGTATTCCCAAAGGATTGTTTCGTGTATTTATAGAAAAGGATGCATTATTCGATATTCCTGGTAGTAAAATCATTACTGCTGTCCGTGAAAAATTATATAGCTGTCGTTCGATCTGTGAAGATTTTGAAGAAATCAAACTATTAGATACGCAAGAGGTACGATTACAAGGTAGTATCGAAATTGCTGATACCGTAGATGATATCCACGAATTGGTAGCCAATATGTTACATAGTGTGGGGGCTCATTTTTCACCACGTATTCCTTTCTACACCTTACAGCAACAGCTGGAAAAAGGGAAAACAACGGATGAGATTTTTGATGGTCCTAGATTACATCATGGTTTTATGGAAGATCAGGATATCGCCAAAGCCTATCGTAAAGAAGAAATACAAACGTCGGATGTGATTAAAGAAATAATGGATCAACCGGGTATATTGGTAATCGATAAATTGGCACTTGCTACCGGAACGAATACGGTAAAAAATTGGATCTTACCATTGGATACTTCCAAAACACCTATTTTGGATGTGGATGGTACCCTATCGCAATTATCATTTACGTCCAAAGGGCTTACCGTAAGTGTTGAAGCAGAACGTATCAAAGAGTTATATAATCAAAAAAGAACTGAAGAAGTTTCCGGATTAGGATCATTATTTGAAAAAGACATCATGCTACCTACATCGGATGCGCCTCGATTAGATCAATACTATCCGATTCAGAATCAATTTCCGATGAATTATGGTATCGGAGAAATAGGATTACCTGATTATGCTTCTGCTACCAGAAAAGCGCAGGCAAAACAATTGAGTGGCTATTTGTTGTTTTTCGAGCAAACTTTGGCTAATTATTTTTCGCAATTAGCAAGTTTCAAAAGACTAATGGGTTTTGATGGGGATGATACCAGTACATATTTTAATCAAAATTTATTGGATTGCGTTCCCGGAATGGCAGACTTACTTAGCAGTCCGGAGAGCTATACTTCGTATCTAGAGGAAATGACGGCCGATACGACTACAGGATTGTTAAGAAAAAATAAATTCTTGAATCATTTGTTAGCTCGATTTGCCGAGAAGTTTACTTCTTACGGAATGGTAGTAAAAGATACTGCCGATGATCAGGATGCTTCGGACAAAAAATTAATCAAAGATAAAGCACGATTTTTAAAAGAATATCCTGTGGTTAGTGGTTGCAAAGCAAAAGGATATCATATCAAAAGTGATCTTTGGGATACCAAAAATGTCTCTGGATTAGAAAAAAGAATTGCATTAAAAATAGGGGTCGAGGATTACAGCCGCAGAAATCTGGGAGATGGCGATGCAGCCGGATTGCATATGATAGAGCATGTACTATTGCGATCCAGAAAAAACTATCCCTATCCTTTTGTGGCCAGATACAATACAGCACCCATTACAAAATTTGAAATTGCTATTACCGAGGAGTTTACACGATGTATCATTGGTGATCATGATTTGCTATCAGGTGAAGAAGTAGTAATTACTAACAATGATCACTATAATGGTGTATATACAATACTGGCTGTTGGGGATGATTTTTTTGAGATCAAAGCACCTTTTCAGGAATCAGAATCGGGAGCCGTTTGGAAACGTACGAACGATATACGATATTATTTGCGATCGGCTGTGGTTCAAGGTTTTAGAGCAGCAACCAATACCAATCATACGTTTTGTCATATAGGAGCACATTCTTTAAAAGTTGGCGACCTTATAGAGATTACTAAAACAACCAATTATAATGGAGAGTATTCCATTATTTCGATATCCAACGATGGTTTCGAAATCGATGTGCCTTTTGTAGAGGAAGAGGAAATAGGAAGATGGATGTCCAATGATACTCCACAAGATCAGTATTCTTTACAGCTCACTTTTATACTTCCTTCGTGGATAGAAAGATATCAGGATAAGGATTTCAAAAAATTCATTGCCTTAACCATTCGAGAAGAAACTCCTGTGCATATCAGAACAAACATTCAATGGTTGGATCAAGAGGAGATGCAAGAATTTGATCATGCTTATCATCGTTTCCTTACTGAAATTCAAAACGGATAAAAGAACGGATTATGGCACAGCAAAAACACATAGTTAATAAACAGATATTAGAAATTCATGTATCAAAACATGCAGATACATCAAAGATACAGCATGAATTGAGTTTGCTGTGTAGAAATCAATTAACGACTGCGCTGGATCGTGTGCTTAACCAAGCGAATGTATCAGAATCATCGCTTCAGATTGAGCAGCTAACATTGGATTTAGGAAATGTGTCTTTACAAAATTTCGAAACTGCTTTTACCGAAAAATTACAGGAAGAACTCATAGAATATCAACAAGCCGATGTAGTTTCAGAATATCAAAAAAGTAACACGGCAGATGAAGAAACACCACTAAGAGCGATCATTCATTATCTAAAGACAGGCATATTACCTTGGTGGGCAAAACAAGGAAACAAAAATGATTTTCAGGTACAATTGGCACTATTGTTACAACAACCAAGTAATACATTTATAAGATTGCTAAAAGAGTTACCTTGGAATCTTACATATCTTCAACGCTTTGTATATGCGAGTACAGAAGACCAATTACTCACATCTTTTAAACTGCTTACAACACTTTCATCTACTCAGATTCTAAAGATTAAAAACAGTATTCTGGATAATATTCAAAAGAAATATACTTTAGAACGCAAAAAAACAACACATAGCTTTTGGAAAACAGCTTTCTTAAGAAATGCCATTGCCAATACCGATTCCGCATTCCTAAAACGATGCGCCAAAGAGGTGCTTCTAGATCTAGGTATTGATGATAAAGAAGATGCTTCAAAAGATAATAGTTGGTATGCACATCAGATTAAAAGATTAGTAAATTCTTGTACCTCATTATATGCACAAAATGCTATAGGGAAGGAATTTCTTAAACAAGTTTCATCTTTGGTAAATCATCCTTTTTTTGATCAGTTGCCTACCAAGAAGTTGAGAGAGACGAAGAAATTACTTATGGATTTATATAAAACGTCTAAGCAAACCATACAAACCAAGGATATTAATAATTTGTTGGAGCCTTTAGCATTGCATCTACAGGGATTACAAAAAGAATTGAAGCGTTTAGGATCAAAGTCTAAATCCATCATCGCAGAGCAGTTGTCTTCACCATTTGATGATACGGATTTTGTATCCATACAGAATGCAGGATTGGTATTGTTCAGGCCATTTTTAGAACGCTTTTTTGAGAATATAGGTGTCATGAAGGATAAGCATTTTATAGATGAAGCAGCGCGCAATAAGGCGATTTGCGTAATACAGTATCTATGTGATACCAAAGAAGAGGAATTGTTTGAAGGTGCCTTATTACTTAATAAAATACTATGTGGTTTGGATATGGATACGGTAGTATCCCCAATTGAATTATCAGTAGAAGAAAAAGAAATCGTTGAAGGATTGGTAAACGCTATGATAGCAAAAGTACCCAAATGGAAAAACCTATCTCCAGATGGATTGAGAACTTCTTATTTATGCAGGCAAGGCTCCCTGAGAACTAGAGATGGACATTGGTTATTGCAAGTACAAAGAGAAACACATGATATCACTTTAGAAAAATTACCATGGGGATTTCATACCATAAAATTACCGTGGATGCAGGAGATTCTGGTCGTAGAGTGGTTGTAAGTTGTAAATAGAAATATGAAAACAAGGGCTGAGGTTCTCGAAGTCCGGTTGAAAAGAAGTAAGGGAGTAAGGTAAAGGATGGAAATTATAAATGTGAGATGAAGAAGAACGATTGATTTTGGAGAGGTTTTATTGTCACACTGAACCTGTCGAAGTGTTGTCGAAAGTGTTGAGCAATGCAAAAAAGAAGGATCATCAGGATAATAGAAAATAGAAAATAGAAATATGAAATAACTAAAAGAGGGCTGAGGTTCTCGAAGTCCGATTTACAAACAAGAACCCTAGTAGAGTATAAAGAAATAACAATATGGAAAAATCAACAATCATAGAAACAAAAAATCATAATAAAATTATTACAAACGTAAATGGTAGTAATGCCCAAGTTTTGCAAGCTGAACTTGCATGGTTAAGTTTAGTATTACAGACTCGCTTAGAACTGCATTTCCAACAGGAAACACTATATGAATCTGTTGAAGAATTAACTCCTCCAGATATAAAGGGTAAGGAAGGAAGTTATACCAACTTTATCCAAGAATACAAACTCAACTTTGCTGAAAGACTACTGCTAATTCTAGCATTAGTTCCACATCTAAAACCCGAAGTATTAGATATTCTATTTACTAAAAATAAGGATTATGACAGAAGGTACAGTGAGTTTGGTGGAGTATTATTAGAAGGACATTTGGGCTTAATACCTACCGCAGAAACCGCGATGTTTTTATTGGCAGGAGATGACCTCCAAAAACGATTAATATATCATGGATTGGTCACTCAGTATTTTATAGGCATTCGACAAGGAATGATCAGTACGACACAGACTAAAGGAAACAGTCCTTTATTGAGCAGTATATGGATGATATCTAATGAATATGTAGCCTCCATACTAACGGGAATACCCTATCAAGCAGTATATAGCCCTGATTTTCCTGCGCAACAGTTACATACTAAGTTATCGTGGCAGGATCTCATCGTCTCTAGATCTACAGCACGTAGCTTGCAGGAAATCAGGGATTGGGTAACCCATGGGCAAACAGTTTTAGAAACTTTAGAACTCGGCAAGCGATTAAAACCTGGCTACAAAAGTTTGTTTTACGGATCACCAGGAACAGGTAAAAGTATGGCTGCCGCATTATTAGGAAAAAGTACAGGAAAACAGGTGTATAAAATAGATCTGAGTATGACGGTTTCTAAATACATAGGAGAAACCGAAAAAAACCTCGCCAAAGTATTTGATCAGGCACAACAACACGATTGGATTTTATTTTTTGATGAGGCAGACTCTTTATTTGGACAACGTACTCAGGTTAGTAGTGCTAATGACCGTTATGGAAATCAGGAAATCGGGTATTTGTTGCAGCGCATTGAAGATTTTCCGGGAGTAGTCATTCTTGCAAGTAATTTGAAAGATAATATAGATGAGGCATTTACTCGAAGATTTCAATCGATGATCGAATTTAAAATGCCGGGAGCAGAAGAACGCTATCAGTTATGGCAACAATCTTTTGCAGACAAACTACCATTGGATGCCAATGCAGACTTATGGAACATTGCAGAACACTATGATATTTCTGGTGGATTGATGATGAACGTGATACGTAAATGTACCCTGCAAGCAGTAACTAATGAAAAAGCAACCATCTCTCAACAAAACCTGGAAACAGCTATAAAGCAGGAGTTACAGAAAGAAGGAGTGATTATAAGTTAAAAAACGTCAGTTCGAGTGATCACCTGAAGTGTAATGGAAGGTGATTGTATCGAGAACCTTTTAAGGTACAAAGTAAAAGTATTTAGATAGTCACACTGAGCTGTCACACTGAGCTTGTCGAAGTGTTGTCGAAGTGCTGTCCAAGTAATAGAGAAGAGCTCAATATAAATACGATTATAAATTTTAATGAATGGATCAAAACATCCCTCCCTTTTCTTGCACTACAGCTCACCTATCACTAACGTGATATCGTCTTCGAAGGGAGGGAGCTCAAAAAGTCCCTCTTTGAAGAGGGATTTAGGGAGATGTTTTTGAAATTAGTCGTGATCTAACTCGGAAGATGCTAATAAATAATAGTTAACAGAGAAAACTATGAAAACACAAACAGATAAAACTCAAGAACAGCAGAACTCGATTACCCCGAGAGTTGCTAATCAATCTAGCAACGGAGGTACGGCACAATTAAAAGATAACCGTACCTCTTCTATTAGTCAAAGAAAATTACGATCTGGAATGGATAGTATGGATAATAGTAACAATCCGATCCAACGAAAAAATAAGACCGGTTTACCCGACAACTTAAAATCCGGAATCGAAAACCTCTCTGGGTATAGCATGGATGATGTAAAAGTACATTACAACTCCAGCAAACCAGCTCAATTACAAGCACATGCTTATGCCCAAGGAACAGATATCCACTTGGCACCAGGACAAGAAAAACACCTACCCCACGAGGCTTGGCACGTGGTGCAACAAAAACAAGGACGAGTAAAACCGACAAGGCAGCTAAAAAGTAAAGTAAATATCAATGACGATGCTGGGTTGGAAAAAGAGGCGGATGTGATGGGAAAGAAGGCTAATTTTTTGCTGGCGAAGCCTGTTACATATAACAGTCGAAATTTGAATATGGAAGGGATGTCAAACCATATACCGAATATAAGGTCGTTAAGCCAAGATATTCAGCCAATTCAGAGGGTGCCTATACCAGTTAATCATGGTGAGTTTGAACAAATTTATTTTGATAGTGATAATTATAAGTCGAGTACATACGATATCCGTAAAGCTAGTATTACAATAAAATTCACACCTGAAAATGATTTTGGTGCAGATGGAGAT
Source organism: Aquimarina besae (assembly GCF_042434905.1). Lineage (NCBI taxonomy): Bacteria > Pseudomonadati > Bacteroidota > Flavobacteriia > Flavobacteriales > Flavobacteriaceae > Aquimarina > Aquimarina besae. The sequence continues at coordinate 422,267 of NZ_CP170199.1, read as the reverse complement.
CGAATAAGTTTAGTACAGACGGTAAACGATACTATGACTTATGCTAGAAAGAATAAAGAACCTGAAGAAAATTGGAGAAAAAATAAAAGAGCAGAATTTGAAGGCAGGAGAACGGATGATGGATGGGCCATAGATCAACAAATCATTGATGAAAAAAGTCGCACGAAGGATAACATATTTATACCAAAAAACGAAAGACCAATAATAAATTTAGATCCGCGTTATGCTGAACAAAGAAAAACGATAGAAGCAACAAATTGGAAGGAGCCTTTAAGTGAAGAACTTAGAAGTGATAAGTTAAAGCAGAGAGGCGTGAAGCATTCCGGGCAAATTTTGCAAGGCGAAGTTCAATCTGCATTAAAATCAAATGGAGCATGGAGACATGCGCTCTTATCAGATGCTCCAAGCACTAGTTCTATAAAAGAAAAACAAGTGTCTGGTAGGATGCTCTTTGAAGTCGCTGCATTATACGAACCCCAAGACGGAGCCGCACAATGGTTAGGAACAGTTTCTTGGGGATGGGAGATCAGTGAAGAAGGAGATATAAGCTTAATACACCTAGAGCTAAAATCAGATGATGGATTAACAGCCGAATTTACGGATGCTAAAAATGAATGGAATGAGCAAACGATACTTGGAGAATCAACATTACCGCTACCATAATTAAAAAAAATTGCCGATGGCGCGGATTTGCAATCCGTGCTTCCAATACACATATATAAATTAATAGGAATTGAAAGTAATGAAAGCATCACTAGAAAACACCCAAGAGCCACAACAAAAAACTGTGCAACGTGTAGAACAAGAACTCGGTACTGGAGGTGAAGCTACCATTGTCGACAATCGACCAACAGTAGCAGTACAATGTAAGCTGAGGTCTGTAATGGGTGGTCTTGATAGTAGTAACAACTCGATCCAACGAAAAAATAATACTGGCTTACCAGACAACCTAAAATCAGGTATCGAAAACCTCTCTGGTTATAGTATGGATGATGTAAAAGTACATTATAACTCCAGCAAACCGGCCCAATTACAAGCCCATGCCTATGCACAAGGCACGGATATCCATCTGGCACCAGGGCAAGAAAAACATTTGCCTCATGAAGCTTGGCATGTAGTACAACAAAAACAAGGGAGGGTTCAACCTACGATGCAGTTTAAGGGTAAAGTAGCGATTAATGATGATGCAGGTTTGGAGAAAGAGGCCGATGTCATGGGTGAATTATCTAGTAAACAATCATTTAATCCTTATCAAGCAAAAATGTTAACATCAAGTTACCATGGGGACAGAGTTACTCAACTTAGATTTAGAGGAGGACCAAACACTGCAGGAAACGGGGTTACCGTTTATGATGTTCAAGGTAATGTTCAAGGAAGGCTTATTCCAGGAGCAGAATTTGATCTACACGATTTTAGAAATATTCGTAGTTTGGGTAGACTGCGTAAAATTGTAGCTATGAATCGTGAGGATTATGTTCCCATAGGAGCTTATAATAATAATGATAAATACGTAAAAGTAGCACACACAAGAAATGTTGGGGGTAATACTTATACAGCTGAAAAGGAAGCACATGATCAGGCAGCTAATACTATCACAAACAATATGGGGTTACAACATGGAAATACTAGATACGCAGTATCAGAAACCAATTTACCTCCTAATGAATATACACAAGCTTGTTATAATTTTGCCGTAGGCTCTTTCAATGCAATAAATGGAATAAAACATCTTCAAGCTGCAATACCAAGTTATATCGACATAAGGTGCGGAGGACTTGGAGGGGTGGTACTGAGTGGACCCAATACATTAAATCTTATGGATGTAAATTTTGCTAATGCTATTACTCCTGCAATTATGGCTCAAGTAGACCAAGAGATAGCAAATGCGGGTATAAATCTTGTAGTTGGAGCGAATGTACCAGGAGGATTGACAGCTGCACAAAGAAACGTACTATGGTTGCCATTACAAAAGTTGATCCTTCGACTTAGCGGGTTACGTCCTAATCCAGATGGTCAGTGGGCTATAGGCTTCAGGGGGCATAACAACGCTCTTGGAAGCGACCATGCCTGGATAGAGGCCTACAGTAATGCACACTTTGGCTATATCTCGTTTGATACCTTTCCTAATGCCACTATGAGGGTTAGCCGAAATAGGCATTCAGATCCTTTCATTGTTCCGAACGGTCAGCTTGAAAATAGAATAAGGATAACAGGCCCTACTGCTGCTCAAATGGCATTGATCAACCTTGCACCTAATCGTGGAGGATTAAATGAGGGGCATGTTTTACCTTAAATAGAATTTTGCTAAATAATTATTTAAAAAATCAAAGCAATAAAATTATGTAAAGCTGGCGCGAGTTTGTAACTCGTGTCCGTATAATGATGAAAACATCTAAGTAAGTACAAAATTTTACGAAGTTACAGATATTCGAAGAGGTCATTAACTTTAAAAAGCATTCTTACTGGGAGTCACTTTTAAAGAAATAAATCAGATGATTTTGATATAGATGTACAAAGTTTGTCTATCTGCGATATACTTTTTTAAAGCCCACAACTCCATCTAACAATAGGGTCTACCCTTTACCTAAGTACTTCCAAGTATTAAAACAATACTTCCAACAATCACTTTAATAGTTCGAAGAGATAGAGCAAGGGTGATAATCCCAAAAAGAAGCACTTTTAATGATCAATGTAATGCTTATATGAGATAGGTTTAGGGTTTTAGGGCTTCATCTTAGGGCATTAACGCCTTAACTAACTACTTAGAAGGATTAAAATGATCCTTCTAAGTAGTTCTTTATCCTTTCGAAACAGTTTGTAATGGGGTAAAGACTGGTAAAATTACCCTAGTATGGATCATAGTAATCCGTATTTGTACTTCTTTATAAACTATAAGCCTTATCAGTATGCCTATAGTCGGATTATTGTAGGATTGTCGTAATTTTCCCTCTATTTGCCGTTTTTGTGATAGCTGTTCGGTCTATGGCTGTACTACTTTTGTAGGAACATAAATCAGTATATCATGGAACATAAAACATCACTGTATTCACTAAGAAAAACAATAGGAATTTTAGGATTGGCATTGCCATTATTACTTCTGGCAGCACATCAGGATTTACTCTCTAGTATGAGTCATTATTATTATACCGCTGGGAGTGTATTTTTTATATTAACCTTATCCGCTTTTGGCTTGATTTTAATCAATTATAAAGGCTATCCCAAAAAAGAAGGAGAGTTGCTAAGCGATCGGTTTGTTACTACTGCCGCAGGTATTTGTATTTTAATTACCGTATTGATACCTACGAAATCAGAGAATCCATTGGGTCAATTATATTTCACAGGATCTCCATATTTGTTTGGGCACGAGTCTAATGGATTCCTAGGGGCTATCCATTTGTTAAGTGCCGCTTTATTCTTCATTTTGTTGGCTTATATGAGTTTTTTCAAATTTGTCTTAAATCACAATGCATCAGCATCCAGAAATCGATTGTTTAAACGATGTGGTATTATCGTTTGGGCATCTGTAGGAGCGTTGGTTGCTATTTTTGCACTAGAAGCCATTTTAGGAATTAATTTCGATGATATTATTCCAGCCTATACCTTTTGGTTAGAGTGGGTAGCGGTATATGCCTTTGCAGTCGCCTGGTTGGTAAAAGGGAAAATTCATAAAGATTTTGAAAAAATGATCAAGACTTTTAGTCCGGAAAATAGTTTCGAAAAGCGTTAAGATATTGTAAGAACTTTTTCATCTGTATAACTCCCTATATCCCTCTTTCATTTCAACAAAATCAATGACCTGAGGGACTTTTTATTCTCTCTCTTTGGATACGATATAATATTAATGATAGATTGATTGAAGACTTTTAAAAGATCTCTTCCTAAGAAGACGATATCAGGTTAGTGATAGGTGGGCTGTAAACTTTTAGAAGTTTCCTTCCTTTAAAGACGACATAACAATAGTTATGGGCGAGATGATGCGCAGGGCAAGGGATGGAAGTTTTCAAACTCATAAAATAGTTGTCGTAATATTCCCTCTATTTACCGTTTTTTTGATAGTGATTAGATAGAACTACCGGTAATTTTGGTGTCATAGTAATCGTAAATCCAATAAGGTATGAAAGCCATCAGTATAGCCAAGCACGAGAAAAATTTTTTTGATACCGGAAGAGACACCGCCGGTAAAGAATTTATCTTAACACCAAGTTCCGTGCCTATCAAAGGAAGTAACCAACAGATGTCCTATCTAAAATGTCGTACAAAGAATGGAGACACCTCTTTTTATGTAAAAGAAAAACATACCAAAAATCAGATTGTATTGCATTACACAGCCGGATATCTAAAAGGAGATGTAGCAGCTTTATCCAGACCCAATCACAGAGTATCCGTACCTTTTATCATCGCCAGAAATGGGACGATACTAAACATGTGGTCCTCGGCTTATTGGGCATATCACTTAGGTTCCAGTGCAGTAGGTGGTAATACCGCTGGCGGTAGGAGAACCATTGCGATCGAAATGTCTAATATTGGATTTCTTAAAAGAATAGGTGACAATCTGGTGACAGTATATAATGATAAAGATGTGTATTGTCATATCAGTGAGCCACAGTTTTATACAAAATTGGATATGCCGTTTCGAGGAGAGCAATACTTTGCTACGCACACAGCAAAGCAATACCAAAGCCTGGCTACCTTACTTCGATATTTAACCGCAGAGTATGATATCCCTGCAACCTTTTTACCAGAAGAAAAGCGATATGGAATCGTTGCCGAAGATGAGTTGGTAAACTTTAGGGGAATTACTTCACATTTAAATTACCGATCTTCCGGCAAATGGGATATTGGTCCTGCATTTGATTGGGATCAGATTATTAGAGCTTTATAGTACCTCGATCACCGTCGGAAAATTACCGCCATTTGCCGTTTTTGTGATAGCAAGAATGGAGTGATTCACTATAATTTTGAGTCAAAATAAACCCATCAAAATTCATTAAAACTCCCTAAAAATGAAACAAATAAAAATAATACTGTCGTTGATTACGGTCCTGTTTTATAGCTGTGCCAGCTACGGGCCTAAAAACAAAGACCTTTCATTGGTGTTGGCTAATACCCAAATAAGTCTTGTCAGTTTACAGGAAAAAATTAATGCTTCCAAGGAACCAAAGCTTAAAAAAGCATATGATCAGTTAGGTCTTATAAGTAAAGAACTATTTCCAGTATTGGAAAAATGCAACGACAAATATGCGTTGAGCCCTGAATATGTAGCTACGCTAAGAGAAACAGAGAGAACATTAAGATATCTGGTAAAAGAATATGAGACGGTATCCGATAAGGAATATATCATTAATACCATTTATAAAGATTATGATGCCAAATTACAGACTATTAAGAATACGGCAAAAAACGACGCAACTACAAAAATTAAAGTAATCGTAAATTCAAATGAAGAAGAAGGATTTTTTGTTTTCGGAAAATTGTCCTACGAGCAGGGACAGGATATTAAAAGATTTCGGTTTAACCAACCTACTCAGAATGCTGTTCAGGATTTTGTGCCTGGGTATTATCTATTTTGGCTAGAAAAGGATGGACGGGTTGGAGAACCCGAGCTACACCTCATTATGAGTAGTAGCGGAGAAGAAAAGAAAACTCTGGTATTACAAACCCCAAAACTGTAAGCCCATGTTAGTATCGAAATTAAAAGAAGTCTGGAAAGAAATTACGTTATTAAGTGCCTGGATAGGTGCCGTAGCCGGAGCTTTTGTGATCCCTTTGCCATCGTGGTATGCATCCGATGATAATACAGCTTTTTTGATGAAATTCGGAGTATTTATTGCCACAGCATTGGCTGGTTTTCTGATTTTGTATTCCTTAAAAAACAAAACAATTTCAGTATGGATGCGGTTGTCAGTATATTTCATTGCAATTTTAATTGGAACCTATGCAGCTTATCATTTTTCTCGGGAAGCCAATACGCTGCCCTATTTAGAAAAAGACATCGTTATTGGAGACGAATTTATAGATACCAATCCTTTTGAAGCGTTCGAAGCTACTCACGGATTTTTACCGGCGCGAAATGAACAGATGATGATCTTATTAGGAGATCCGGAAAAAGCCTGGACCAAAGAAAGCATTATGAACAACAGAGTGCAATTGATGGTATTACTTTTCTTATGCTATATGTTTTCTGCCGGATTTATTATCTCCTTTTGTAATCTGATGATTTTATACAAGGAAAAGTATACGATAAAAGTAGAGGAAAAAACGATATAAAAGCCTTTGTTCTTTAGTAAATTTTATTGTTGTTTTTATAAAATGCAGACGAGACGGATTGAGAAGTTGAAGCCTCATTTTAATTATTTAGCTAAGTTTTGTTGAAGCATATTTCTCTTATCATCTCGAGCCCTTCAAAATGGGCTTAGGATGTGCACAGTCGATAGAATTGTTCAATACCACTTAATCTATTTAAGCGATACTTGTGCAAACAGGTTTGACAGCCTTTTGGAATTGAATACTTATTTAAAATTCATATTAATTTAGCTCTAATAGAGAAATGCTTTCTGGTTTGTAATAACTGAATCCAAGTCCCATTAATTTTGTTTTAAAAAATTAAAGATTGAGTTCTCATTCTGGTTAAATAGGCAAAATCCGTATTCTTTTCATCGCTGATTTTTCACTTTCAAGGCTGTTTTTTCCTTCTCACCCACATTGTTTTGTCAGGCAATCATCGCTAGATCTACTTTAGCCAAAAAAAACAATAACCCTATAAACCCGTAAACATGAAAACGATTTTAAAATTAAGAGTGCTTTTTACAACGATTATCATTTTTATGAAAGAATTGCCTACAGCAGCTCATTATGCACAGCAAAGATGATTTGTGCAACAAAACTTATTGTCAAAAATAAACTGAATTATGAATGCACAAGATATGTCGGTTTTTTACCAACATTGTACGGTTTTGTCACACTTTGATTAAGTGCTTACCCGTAATTTTGACCTTCAAAACGAGGAATTTAAAATCTTTTTTTTCTCATTTATTGTGTTTTTTCGGCTTCAACCAGCTTTTTTTCGAATCACTAGTGAAGACATGAAATTGCACCGGTAAGCAAAAAATGTAAACTAAAATTATTTTAACAATGAAAACCAAACTACTAATTATTTTTACCTTGCTATGGTCGATAGCAGGTTTTTCACAAACCTTTCCCTTTGGAAATTTAAATTATGAGATCATTGATGCGGACCTTAAAACCGTTCGGATCATCGGAGGCTCTAATTTACTGAGTGATTTAAGAATCCCGGAAATCGTAGCGGATACCGTTAATTCAGGTGGGGTCTTTACTGTTACCGCAATCGGTAGAAATGCCTTTAGAGAAGAGGGACTTACCAGTGTTAGCATTCCCAATAGTGTAACTGTTATCCAAAGTGATGCTTTTTTTAACAATGAATTCATCAGTGTTACCCTGCCTAGTAGTGTCTTATTTATCGGTGATCGGGCTTTTGCTGAAAATACAGAGTTAGAAAGTATTATTTCGGAAGGAACAGTTCCTGCAACGATACAAGCCAATAGTTTCGGAAATCGATCGAATATGGATTTGTTTTTACCTGATGACACATTTGATCTTTATGCAAACGCCAATTGGAACGGTTTCCGGTCTGTAAATCCTATTTTTCCTTCTCTGCAATGTCAGAATGTAACCCTGCAATTAGATGAAAATGGAGAACTGGTACTAACAGAGGCAGTTATAAATTTGGGGTCTGAAAACAATGCCCCTACCAATATAGTCACGATTGTTCCCGATGTTTTAGACTGTTCTAATATCGGTGATAATGAAATTACGTTAACATTAACTAATGTGATCGGAAATACCACTAATTGTACTGCGATTGTAACCATAGAAGATACCCTTGCTCCAACCATCCAATGCAGGGATCTTAGCATACAATTAGATGATAACAACAGGGCTACCCTTGCTGTCGAGGATCTATTGATCGATAGTGTAGACAATTGTACTGTTGATACGATTAATATCGATCAAAGTGCGTTTGGCCTTGCCGATATAGGAGAGAATGAAGTAACTTTAACCATTACTGATACCAGTGGCAATGTTGCTTCCTGCGTGGCTACGGTAACGGTGACGGCCAACGATTTTCCTTTTGCAATTTGCCAGGAAATAGCGATAGTATTGGATGCATCAGGTCAGGTTACCATTTCGGGAATCGATGTAGATGGTGGGTCTACAGATGCCGTAGGGATTGACTCTTTTGCCGTAACTCCCGATACTTTTGATTGTTCTAATGTAGGTGATAATGAAGTGGTATTAACTGTAACCAACACTCGTGGAAATTCTTCAACCTGCACTGCGATTGTTACCGTTGAAGAGGAAACCCTTCCTACAATCAATTGTCCTGCAGATATTATACAAGATTGTGCTGGATTTATCACTTATCCCCAACCTACATTTTCTGACGATTGTTCAGCATTCCCCGAAGTTCCTGCCACGGTCGATGGATTTGCATTGCTTGGTGCTTTAGGGAATAGTACCTATTTTATTTCAGAAGATCCGGTATCTGCGGCACAAGCATTTGCGGATGCCGAAGAGCGCAGATTTGATATTGTTACAATCAACAACCAAGAAGAAAATGAATTTATTAGAGCGCAGATAGGTGCTTTGGGGTTAGGTGCTGTGCTCATTGGATATAATGACAGAATTACTGAAGGTGTGTTTGAATGGCAAAGTGGACAACCGGCAAGCTTTACGAATTTTAGAGAAGGAGAACCTAACAATGTAGGTGATGAAGATGTAGTAATATTAATCGCAGAGTCAGGATTATGGAATGACATACCACAAAATAATAGTAGTAGACTATACATTATAGAGTTTCATGATTATGCTTCCGGGGAGCCTGTTTTCATTTCCGGAATTCCTTCGGGTGGATTATTTACCAATGGCACCGTAGTGAATACCTTTTATGTAGAGGATAGATTCGGAAATGGCAGTACCTGTTCGTTTACTGTTCAGATCAATGATACTACCGCTCCCGATCTTTTTTGTGGGAGAGCTATTACGGTAGCTAATGATCCTGGAGTCTGTGAAGCTTCCGTTACAGTTCCTGCACCAAGCTTTATCGATGAATGTACAGGTGGGCTGATTCCAGATACGTTTAATGTGAAGTATGTTTTTAATTCTTTTTTAGGAGAATTACAAAACACACCAAGTACCTTGAAAAATGTTTCTACGAGTACCAAAGATGTTGAACTGGAACTCATCTTTAATGGAGATCATGATGCCATTGCAGAGAGTTTTGTTTTAGTAGGGCCGGATAGTTCTGTTGTTTTTAGCGGTTCGGATTTTGATCCTGTATGTGAGGATGTACGTCGTACTATCATTGTTCCACAAGATACCTGGAATAATTGGATTACGGTCTTTGGGAATGACCTTGTGTTTACCCTTCAGGGTGATACGGATGTAGACAGTGGTCAGTGTACTAGTGAAACGGGCGATTTTTATAGATTGCGTTTACCGGAGTTTGGCCAGATTTCACTTTCAAACGATTTTACAGGTACATTAGATGCCACCGCCCAGTATCCTGTAGGAATCACTACAGTTACCTGGACCGCAACGGACTTAACAGGGAATAGTGCTACCTGTACCCAGACCATTACTGTAAACGATACTGAAGCACCCAATGTACTTTGCCAAAATAGTACGATACGTTTAGATGCAACCGGGCAAGTAACCATTACTGCAGCAGATATTGATGCAGGCAGTACGGATAACTGCGCTATCGATATCATTTCGGTGAGTCCGGATACCTTTACCATCGATGAGTTGGGAGATAACGAGGTTACTTTAACCATTACAGACCCAAGTGGCAACGAAGCGAGCTGTACAGCTATTGTTACGGTAGTAAATGATAATTTTCCTGTAGCGGTTTGTCAGGATATCACGGTGCAATTAGATGAAAACGGCACTGTTACCATCGCCGCTGAAGATGTCGACGGAGGATCATCTGATTCCGTGGGTATCGACACCATAGCGGTAACTCCTAGTAGTTTTAATTGTTCCAATATCGGCGAAAACACGGTAACCTTAACGGTGACCAATACCTTGGGTAATTCCATAAGCTGCGAGGCCATCGTAACTGTTGAAGACGTTACACCACCTGTAATTACGTGTCCGTCCGATATCACTATTTCTAATGATACCGGATTATGTGAGGCGGAGGTTGTGGTTCCTTCGGTATCCGAAGTAGCAGATGCTTGTAGTAACCTATCCATCATGCCGGATACCGGGATGGTATCGTATTTATTTGATAATGAAGGGTTGATTGATACTCCGGCAGTTTTATCGGGGGTTAGCGCTGCAAGCGAGGATGTGATTTTGAAATTAAATTTTAGCGGGGATCATAATGCGTCCGGAGATGAATTCAGATTAAACGGTCCTGATAATAGCCTGATCTTTGGAGAAGCAGATATTGATCCCGTTTGTGTGCTGACCGAACGCTTGATTGTCATACCACAAGCTACCTGGAATACTTGGATTACTACCTTTGGAACCGATCTTACCTTTACGCTACTTCGAGATGTTAGTGTAGAAAGTGACCAATGTGATGTGAACGAAGATTTTTATAGATTACGGTTACCACAGTTTGGAAATATAAGTGTGATCAATGATTACACGGGGACTGCCGATGCCTCTGGGGTGTATACCCTGGGAAGTACCGAAATTCTCTGGACAGTAGAAGATCTGGCTGGTAATGTTACTACGTGTATCCAGACTATTACAGTGAATGAGGGAGCAACTTCCATTACCTGTCCTGCAGATCAAACTGTGGCATCAGATGAAGGAACTACGACATACTTGTTGCCAGACTATTTTGCAACCGGAGAAGTGACCGCTAAAGGGACTTGTGCCGATCCATTGGTAACTTTTACGCAAGATCCACTTCCCGGAACTCTAGTACAGGAAGGAACTTCTACAGTAACTCTTTGTGCTTCAGACGAACTAGGAAATGAAATTTGCTGTAGTTTTGAGCTTACCGTTGATCCAACGTTAAGTACAGAAGAATTTGAACTTTTTGCTGGAGTCTCCTTGTATCCAAATCCGGTAATTGATGTATTGCATGTAACAAACCCAGATAGAACTACTCTAAAGAGAATAGAAGTATATGATATCAACGGTAGATTGGTGCTAGCTTCTGCAAATGAAGGTGCCAATGAAAATCTTCAAATTGATGTAGCTAAATTAGAAAGTGGTCCTTATTTTGTAAGACTACAAGGTGAAGAAGGAAGTATTACAAAACAATTGATAAAAAGATAAAATAAAGGGAATTTGTAACAAAAAAAACAAATCAGGTAATATTAATTTACAGATGGGGATGAAGCTCTGAGTATTATATTCAGGGCTTTTTCTTGCAATGATTTTTTGTCGGAATATTACACGAATTGTCCGTTTTTGTCATAGCATAATCATAACTGTATGTATACTTTTGGAAAGAGGAAATGAAAGGAAATAAAAATGTAGTAGCAACAATTTTTTGAGAAAAATAGAAAGCTGGAAACAGTCATATTTTTGTAATCATCTAAATAATCAGTCAATGAACACTTTAAATATCAGTACCATACTTCAGATAGTAGCAGTAATCTTTTTGATCATTATTGGTTATATGACTTTTAATAGCAGCGAGAACTGGAAAGTGGTGACTTCAGAATTAGAGAAAGCCAACAAGGAGCTTCGAGTATCTAAAGATACGCTGGCAGTCACTAAAGGTCTTTTAGAGAATTCAAGAAAAGCATTTAAGCAAATGAAAGTCCAGAAAGATTTATTGATTCATCAACGAGATTCTTTGCTTTTTGCTTTCAAAAGAAAAAATGCAAAAGACTGGAATGAGTTACAAAATATCAAAGACTCTATACAAGTAAACAATAATCAATTAGCAAAAGATAGAATATTATTAGAAGGCCTTTTTGGAGGAAATCAATAGATAAAGCTTACGCAATAAAAAGTTATATTATGAATAAAATAATCACACTAGTCTTCATTTTGTTAATACCTAAACTTTTTGGTCAGGAGTTAGATTCTATTCAGGTAATCAAAATTCCTCTATCCTATGCCGATCATACCGGAGAACCATTTATGGTAAAAAAGGATAGTCTGTATATGTTTCAGACTGCTGATGTTTTTTTAGTAAATAAAAAATCATTTTTAGCTATTAAAAATGTATACCAAAGTACAATAGACCAGGATCGGATGACCAAGGAGTTGGTAGAGAAGTATACACAAACATTACGCAGAAATATGGATTTAGAGCGTAGACTAAGCTTCAATTTTACCAAAAGTGATAGCTTGGATCTGTTGGTGTATCAAAAAACACAAACGACATTAAACCATACACAAAAAGCACTAGATTATACGATCCATAGTTTAGACAAAGCAACCAATAGTCTGGAACTTGTAGAGAAGGGATCTAAAAGACAAAGAAGAAAGACTGTTTTCGAAAAAATACTAATTGGGGTTGCTGGTGTAGGCGCTGGAGTATTATTAGGTATTTCATTATAAATTGGAAGATAGAAAGACGATATGTAAATACGTTTTTATTGAATTAAAAAGCGAATTATTAGCAAATTTTCAAAACCTGTAGATTCTTACAGGTTTTAACAATATGTACAGGTATGATTAAAGAAATGATAAGTAGTTTTGTTTGCATTCTAAACAAGTTATTCCTGTAACCCTGATATTAATGAGTTTTTTTGAGGTTTCATTATATTCATACAACCATAAATTAGTTGGTAAAAAGTTAAGTATCTCCATCGCTATAGGAGTCTTATCTTGTATGAATATTTCATTTGCCACTCAGAAAACCCAAAAGATTGATAGCTTAAGAAACAAGGTTCAAAATTATACTTCGGAAGACACAACAAAAGTGAATCTGCTTAATGATATTGGCTATGAATATTGGATAGTAGATGCTAATGAATCTATAAATTTTGGCTCACAAGCACTACAGTTATCAGAAAAACTGTCCTATCCAAAAGGAATAGCAAGAGCTAATCGTGTTGTGGGAGTGGCCTATTGGGCTCAGGGTAACCTCACACAAGCTTTACTGTTTTTAAACAACTCTTTTAAAGCTTATCAGCATATACAGGATAAAAAAGGGATGGCTAATACTACACTCAATATTGGAATGGTGTATTCGGATCTCAAAGAATACAAAAAAGCTCAACAATATTATGAAGAGGCAATCAATGAATTTACTGCATTAGGTTTGAAGGGCAGAATAGCGACTACCTTTACGAAAATAGGAACAATGTTGGTTGAGCAAGGCAAATATGAAGAAGCTTTAAAATATTTAACCGACGCATTAAAAATGCATACAGATGCTAATTTTACCTATGGTATTGCAGAAGCTCATAATAAACTGGGAATTCTATATTTATATAAAGATGAAATAGAACAAGCCTATTATCATATTAAACGATCCAAAGAATTAGGGAGTAAAGTCAGTGATATCGATGGGTTAACGAATAATCTGATTATTCATGGCAAAATTCTAAGACTATCTGGAAAATTCGACGAGGCTGTCAAAGAGATTAGTAAGGGGTTAAAACTGGCCAAGGAAAATAATTTAAAGAAATATGAACTGTTTGCATATGAAGAATTAAAAGAGCTAAAGAAACAACAATCCAAACCCGAAGAAGCGTATTATTTTTATGATAAATATATAGTGCTTAGAGATTCTCTGTTCAATCTTGAAAAATCTAAACAAATCGCTTATATAGAATTCGCGAATGAACTCGAAAAGAAGGATAAAGAACTGGTGTTATTTAAAGCACAAGAGGAAAAAGATGATATTATTCAGCTTATTTTGGTGCTAAGTGTAATTATCATATCCATCAGTGGTTGCTTTATTTATATCATCTCTAGACAACAGGCTAAAAAAAGTAGTCAGTTAGCGATAAAAACAAATGAGCTGTTAGAATCAGCTCATGCCTTAACCCAGAAAGAGCTTGAAAATTCAGAATTAAAACAGAAGGAATTAAAACAGCAACTGGAATTTAAAAATAAAGAACTAAGTTCTTATACGCTTAACTTCATTAAGAAAAATGAAATAGTTCAACACATTCAACAAACCATACAGCAAATCAAAAAGTCTCCTTCTATAGAAAAAGCAAAATTGATTGCTGATTTAAATAAAATAGTTCGAAAAAATCTAAGTATCGATAAAGACTGGGAGGATTTTCAAAGGTTTTTTGAAGATGCACATCAAGGTTTTTATACCAAACTGAAATCGAAACATCCCGACCTTAGTACCAACGATTTAAAAATATGCTCCCTTATCCGATTGAATCTTAATGTAAAAGAAATGGCCGGTATTTTAGGGATCTCACCTGATAGTGCCAGAACAGCCAGATATCGACTTCGAAAGAAGCTACAACTAGCTCCCGAGCAAGAAATTCTCTCCTATTTGGTTCAGTTAGAACAGGAGGATGTCTAAATACAGTTGTTTTCGGGGAAATCGAAAATAAACACAATTAAACACCTGAATATCAGTTTTTTAATTATAAGTTGTCTACATATTGTATACGCTTTTTTAACAATTTTGAAATCTCGGTATACACTTTGTAAGCCTCATTTTGACGTGTTTAGAGTTGTTGCTTTTTAGCTTTGCCGAAGTAAGTTTTATTAACCATTTTAAAACGACAAGAATGAAAAAACCGAAGACAGCATATGCAAAGAGTGGAGATGTAAATATAGCCTATCAGGTATTTGGTTCTGGACCAGTAGACTTGGTATACATTCCCGGATGGGTTTCTAATATAGATCTAATGTGGTCTTGTCCAGAATTGGTTAATTTCTTCGAAGAATTAGGAAAATTTGCCAGAGTGATTCTTTTTGATAAAAGAGGAACAGGGTTGTCGGATAGAGTGGTAGAATTCGCAACACTCGAAGAGCGTATGGAAGATATCACAGCGGTAATGGATGCTGCAGGATCAGAAAAAGCGATTCTATTTGGACATTCTGAAGGTGGTAGCGTATCTGCATTATTTAGTGCAACGTATCCTGATCGGGTCATTTCGTTAATTGCCTTTGGGATCTTTGCCAAACGAAGATACTCAGAAGAGTATCCATGGGCACCCACAGACCAAGAGCGTCAGCAGATATATGATTTGATAGAGAATGAGTGGGGAAGTGGCGCTATGAAGCTGGAGTCTTTGGCTCCGTCTAAAGCAAATGATAAAGTGTTTATGGACTGGTTAGCAAATTATTTTAGGTCCGGAGCAAGTCCCAGAGCAGCTATGGTGTTGACCAAAATGAATACCCAAGTGGATATTATAGACATCCTAGGATTGATAAAAGTACCTACTTTATTGTTACAAAGAGTAGACGATATTGATGTAAAGATTGAAGAAGGAAGGTTTATTGCAGATCGTATTCCTGATTCAAAACTAATAGAGTTAGAAGGTAATGATCATTTATTCTGGGCAGGGGATACTCAAAAAGTATTAGAAGAGATAAAGTCGTTTGTTGATACCATAAAAATTGCTTCTCAACCTGTCTATGAAAGAAAGCTGTATACTTTTGTAGTAGGTCATTTAAAAGCAGCTGAAGCTTATCAATATTCCGTTCAAAATTTAGTTAAGAAGTTAGCAAATAAGTATAAAGGTAATTTAGTTATTGATACTAAAAAGTCGTTTACAATAACTTTTGAAGGACCGAGTAAGGCAATGTACTGCAGTACAGAACTTGTAGAGGCTGTTCAAAGCTTTAATGCTCAGGTTTCAATTGGTATTGATATTAAGGAATGTTCTGTGGTGGATTGTATTTGCGAAGAAACGGAAGATTTTGAGAAGCTGATAGCTAACCAATCAAATCCAAATCAGATTATACTTACACAAACAGTAAAAAACCTATTAATAGGTGTCGATATTGATTTTACACCAAACAAATCAGTATATAAAACAGAATTAGGAACTTCTATGCTTTTGTATACTGCTGCTAAAAAAGCAACATCAGAAATAATAACAATTACTAAAGATATACCCCAAATAAAAAATCCTATTGAAGATTCCTTTTTACAAATGGTGATTCAAAACATAAACAATCATTTAAGCAATGATTATTATGGGGTAAATATACTTTGTAGAGAGATAGGTGTAAGTGAGCGACAACTACAGCGAAAACTGAAAGCAATTACAAATAAATCTCCAAATCAATTGATTTCATCGATTCGCTTACATAAAGCCAAAGAACTGCTCATGAGCAAAGAGAGTACCGTGGCAGAAATTGCTTTTCAAACAGGGTTTTCTAGTCCTTCTTATTTTTCAAAATGTTTCAAAAAAGAATTCGCAGTAAGCCCTTCAGATTTAGTATATGAATAAGGATTTTTGTAATCAGTTACGAGCTAACAAAGTTTGGGAAACAAAAAAGCTTCTCTGTTAAGAGAAGCTTTTCATTCGGCTTGCACTGAGCTTGCCGAAGTGTGCGGGCGGGGAGACTCGAACTCCCACACCTCGCGGCACTAGATCCTAAGTCTAGCGTGTCTACCAATTCCACCACGCCCGCATTAAAACCTTTACAAAACTTAGGACTATTTGCAAAAGCGAGTGCAAATATACATAATATGTATAAAACTCAAAGAACTTAGATTATTTTTTTACAAAAAAAATGAATTACTCCCGAAGCCATTTTTTCATATGAGGAAAACTAGACTCTTCTGTATCTAAATAGGTGAGTCCCATCCATTGTAATAAGGGTAGCCCTATATAAACTTGATTACGATATTGATTAAGAATCCAATCACTTTCTCCTTTATATCCATCCGGATGAAAAACTATTTCAGCGGCTAAACCCATTTCCAAAATGGCGGCATAGGACCATAGCATAGCGGCTAATTCTTCTCCCTCTTTCGTTGTATTATTTTCAGTCACATTGTTATTCAGATGTATTCTTTCTTCGGGTATTGAAACGGCAATATGTCCGGCTTCGTGAAGAATGTCTCCTGGATGTGTAAGCTTATTCGCATCAACTAATATTGTACCCTTTTCAATTTTTATACCAGGCAAAAAAGTCTCAGTAGGTATTTCAGAAAACTGAATAGGAATTGGCAAAGACTCAAGAAATTGGAAAATTTTCTTTATAATATCTTCTTTTATTACACCTTCTCTCATTAGGATCTTGATCTTAATGAGAGAAGTATTTCTTTAGAAGCTTCCGTATTCATACGTTCTAATTCCTCAATCATCCTTAACGTAGTATTTTGATCATATTCTACAGTCCGTTTTTCGAATTCAAAATCATAACCGATTGTTGAAAATAATTGGTCAGACCATTCATTGCGGATACAATCCATAATCAAATGAATGCGATCTTCAGCTCCATTATTTTCCACTTTATGCGGTAAATTAAAATTTCCATACCAACATTCTCCTACTTGCATCGAAACTTTTTCATCATTGATATAAAAATGGACGTCTAAGTTTGTTGTAATTGGGATGTGTATTCTAAAGGTTCCGTCTTCATACCCCAAATTATGATCCGTATGTTCTTTTATCTTACTATTTGGCGAAAGGTTTAGTAAACGAATGGATTCCTTTTCACATCGAAAAGAATCAATAATTTCTTTGAAGTATGGGCAAGCATCTAATAAAGGAGTATTCTGAAACTTTTCTGAACCCGAAGCATGTGCGTAGATCTGATTAGGATCACCATTAAGTGATCTAAGCGCAATAGATTTCCAGGATCCTATATAATCTGATGTATTGTAATGAGGGCTGAATGTATGCGATGTACATACTTCTAAATCTTCCAAAAGAAGCTTTTCAGAGAATACAAAAGGAAGTTTAAGAAATGCATTTTTCATAAGATGTTAAGCTTGGTTCTAAAGGGATTAAATTACTGCATTTTTACTACTTTTAGACAAAATTAACTCAATCCAAATGCAAAATACTAAATCTTACGTTCAGGAACATAAAGATCGTTTTATTAACGAACTTGTTGAACTACTCAAAATACCATCTATTAGTGCAGACTCAGCATATGAAAAAGATGTTATCAAAACAGCTGATGAAGTCAAAAAAAGTCTGGAGAATGCGGGTTGTGACATTGTAGAAATATGCGAAACTCCCGGATATCCGATTGTGTATGGAGAAAAAATCATAAATCCTGATCTACCTACGGTTTTGGTATATGGTCATTATGATGTACAACCACCAGATCCAATTGACCTTTGGGATAGTCCTCCTTTTGAACCAGTCATCAAAAAAACAGAACTACATCCAGAAGGTGCAATTTTTGCTAGAGGTTCCTGTGATGATAAAGGTCAAATGTATATGCATGTCAAGGCAATGGAATTCATGACCAAAACAGATCAGCTTCCTTGTAATGTAAAATTTATGATAGAAGGAGAAGAAGAAGTAGGAAGCAATAGTCTAAGTTGGTTTGTAGAAAGAAATCAAGAGAAATTATCCAATGATGTTATCCTAATTAGCGATACGGGGATGATCGCTATAGATGTTCCGTCTATCACTACAGGATTAAGAGGATTAAGCTATGTAGAAGTTGAGGTTACTGGCCCAAATAGAGATTTGCATAGTGGGTTGTATGGAGGAGCCGTGGCTAATCCAATTAATATCCTGACTAAAATGATAGCCTCCTTACACGATGAGAATAATCATATTACGATTCCTGGTTTTTATGATAAAGTAGAAGAACTTTCTAAAGAAGAGCGTGCTGAAATGGCAAAAGCACCATTTTCTCTAGAAGCGTATAAAAAGTCATTAGATATTAAAGCGGTATACGGAGAAGAAGGGTATACAACTAATGAACGTAATTCTATTCGTCCTACACTGGATGTGAATGGCATTTGGGGCGGATATACCGGAGAAGGTGCCAAGACTGTGATTGCGAGTAAGGCGTATGCTAAAATTTCGATGCGTTTGGTGCCTAATCAGGATTGGAAAGAAATCACTGAGCTGTTCAAAAATCATTTCGAAAGTATTGCACCAGCAGCAGTAACGGTAAAAGTTACACCGCACCACGGTGGACAAGGATATGTAACACCAATAGATAGCATTGGGTACCAAGCAGCGAGCAAAGCTTATCAAGATACTTTTGGTAAAACTCCTATCCCTCAAAGAAGTGGAGGAAGTATTCCTATCGTTTCTTTATTCGAGAAAGAATTAAAAAGTAAAACCATTCTCATGGGATTCGGACTGGATAGTGATGCCATCCATTCGCCCAACGAGCATTTTGGTGTTTGGAACTACTTAAAAGGTATTGAAACGATTCCGTTATTTTATAAGTATTTCACGGAGCTGAATAAGAAAAATTAGGGCGTTACCTCAATTTTGATTGAGGTCGGGCTATCCGCTATATCTTATGTGTCAAGTACTCTGAGGTTCTCGAAGAGTACTTGACACATAAGGATGTCACTTCTATCCCTAACGCAAATAATATCACACAGACTTGTCAGGTTTTTTAAATTTGACAAGTCTTTTTTTATAGAAATATTTGGAATTATGATTTTTTATTCTACATTTGTAGAGTTAATTCTAATAATGTAGAGTAATGCAATTATCCAAAGCCGAAGAACAATTAATGAAATACCTCTGGAAACTAGAGAAAGCTTTTATGAAAGATTTACTAGATGCTTTTCCAGAGCCCAAGCCTGCTACTACTACTGTAGCTACTTTACTTAAAAGAATGACAGACAAAGGGTTTGTTGATTATACCTTATATGGAAAATCTAGAGAATATTTTCCTTTGATAAAAAAGACGGATTATTTTTCTAAACACGTAAATGGTTTGATCAAGAATTTTTTTAATGATTCTGCATCGCAGTTTGCATCTTTCTTTACTTCAGAAACGAACTTGTCGACATCAGAATTAGAAGAGCTTAAGAAGATTGTAGATCAGGAACTTTTAAAGAAACAAAAATGATAGCCTATATTATTAAATCATCACTTTGTTTAATGCTCTTATGGGCATTTTATAAGTTGCTTTTAGAAAAAGAGAATATCCATTTTATAAAACGGTTTTATCTTCTTTTTAGTCTGGGAATTTCATTCATTATCCCAATGATTACACTTACTTACGAAGTTGAGGTGATGGTTAGTCCAGAAATGATTTCAGAAAATACTATTCCGATGATAATGTCACCAGAAACCGTAGCGATAGTAGAACCTATCGATTATACCTCATTTATTCTTTGGAGTATATACGTAATGGGAGTTTTGGTGTTTGGTTTCCGATTCATCCAAAACATTACTGATATTTCTAAAAGAATTAGAACTAACGAACAATTGAAAGAGTCTTCACATATCAATGTATTGGTTTGCAGCGCTATAGTTCCACATACATTTCTCAGCTATATTTTTGTTCCTAAAAAGGATTTTCAGGATCATAATATTCCAGAAGAAGTATTACTTCATGAAAAAACTCACGTTTCCCAAAAACATACACTAGACATACTGTTTGTAGAGATACTGCAAGTAATCTTTTGGTTTAACCCAATCTTTATATTTATAAAACGATCAATAAAGTTAAACCACGAGTTTCTTGCGGATCAGAATGTATTGAAACAACGGTTTTCGATACAAAACTATGTTGATTTACTCCTTAATTATCCTAACAGCTCTAATCAAGCTATATTATCGAGTCCTATTAATTATTCATTAACTAAAAAACGATTACAGATGATGACAAAAGAGTTTTCTAAAAAAAGAGCGATGTTAAAGCTAATCACTTTAGCACCTATTTTATCACTATGCGTATTATTTTTTAATAACGAAATAGTGGCTAAAGAAGTAGAGCGACCAATGGAAGAAGTTATGTTTCCTGATATTGAAGAATTGAATACGCTCGAAAAATCTTCAATTATTGTTTTAAAAGATAAAGAAGAGAGCAGTTCCCTAAATCAAAAACAAAACAGTGTTCAAGAAGGGGTGACTAAGGAAATGGTAAAAGAATATAATGTCTGGGCAAAAGATTTACACGCTAAAATCAAAGGAAATAAACCGATTACCATTAGCGAGAGCGAGATTTATCGTATGATAAATATTTACAGGAACATGACTACTGAGCAGCGTAAAGGATCAGAGCAGTTCCCTGATATTCCACCGCCACCTCCTGTCCCAGAGGCACCAAAAGTAAAGAAAGGAGAAAAAAGTGATATTCCACCGCCACCTCCGCCACCAGAGGCTCCAAAAGTAAGCAAAGGAGAAAAAAGTGATATTCCACCACCACCTCCGCCACCTTCTAAGGCTCCTAAAGTTAAGAAAGGAGAGAAGAGTAATATTCCACCACCACCTCCACCTACAACGCCAAAAGGGAAAAATGGTACGGCAGAACAATCTAAAAAAGCTAAAAAGATTAAAACTAAAGATGGCTATGCAGAAATTCTTTTGTCAGAAAAAGAGGATTTGACAGAACAGGAAAAGGCAGAACTAAAAGAAAGAGTTCAAAATGAATTAGCGAGAGAGCGAGCAGAGGTTGAAAGGGTGCGTGCAGAAATTGAAAGGGAAAGAGTTCATCTGCAAAGAGAGGAGGCAATCGCTATGGTTGAAGAAATTAGACAAGAGCAAAAACAAGCTTCGCAACTGGCAATGCTCAATGCAGAAGAATCCAGACAAATTGCAGAAAAGGCGCGTGCAATTGCAATAGAAGCAGCAAGTAAGGTAAAAGATGATAATGGAGATCGTCAACAGGTGCTAGAAAATGCAAGAATAAGTAGAGAAGCAGCAGAAAAAGCTAGAGTTATGGCATTAATAGCATCTCGAGAAGCTCGGGCTAGATCCGAAAAAGAAATCAAAAAAGCCCAAAGTGAAGCGCTTAAAATAGAACGAGAGATTCGTAAAGCGGAGATGCAGGCAAGAAAAAAAGCCTTGGAGGCCGAAATGGAATCTAGAAAAGCAGTGAAAAAAGCCGAAATGCAAGCTCATAAAGCTCAAATGGAAGCAAGAAAAAGTGCTAGAGAAGCCGAAATGAGGGCTAGATTAGCATCTAGAAACCATTCTTCTGAAAAATTGATTGAAAGTATGGCTAAAAAAGATGCCGATTTTTATTACAACGGAAAAGAAATTTCGGCCAAAGAAGCACTTAAATTAGTAGAGGACTCTAATAACAACCTTTCCATCGATGCGTCTACAAAAAATGGGAAATCAAGAGTGAAACTTAAAGATTGATCGCAAGCTTTAGTGATTGATTAAATGTATTAATTGTTTAAAACCTCACCTCGGTGGGGTTTTTTGCGCAACATTTAGTTAGAAATCAACGTTATAAGTTTATTGTCGATCAAAAAACACCCTTAGATTATGTTAAAACGATTTTTTATAATGTGCTCTGGCGCAGATGCCGATATATTGGCAAATAGTTCCCAAGGAGAACAAAACAAGTATGCAGGTATCGGTGCAACGGTATTTTTTACAGCGCTTATGGCTTTTTTAGCAGCCAGTTATGCACTTTATACCGTATTTGATAATTATTTCACCGCCATTTTCTTTGGATTGGTATGGGGATTATTAATTTTTAATCTGGATAGATTTATTGTGTCTACCATAAAGAAAAAGGATAATTTTTTAGATGAATTTTTACAAGCATCTCCTAGAATTGTATTGGCTGTGATCATTGCGGTGGTTATCTCAAAACCATTAGAATTAAAGATTTTCGAGAAAGAAATCGATCAGGTACTTCTAGAACAAAAGAATGATTTGACATTAGCAAATCAAGAACAAATAGCAATACAATATACACCTATAGTAGAAGGTATTGATGAACAAATAGCGAGATTAAAAGAAGAGGTGAGTACTAAGGAAACAGCAGTAAATGAACTGTATGAAACCTATATTGCCGAAGCCGAAGGCAGAAAAGGAACTGAGATTGTAGGTAAGGGCCCTGTTTATAAAGAGAAAAGAGAAAAACATGATGCAATGCTGGCCGAACTGGTAGAGCTTAAGAAAACAAATGCCGAAAAGATCACAGATTTAGAAAAACAAAAAACCGAGCTTTCATCAGCTTATGAGAAACAAGTTGAGGCTTCTCAACCAATCATTGATAATTTTGACGGATTAATGGCGCGAGTAAACGCCCTTAATGAATTACCGTGGTTGCCTTCATTTTTTATCTTTTTATTGTTTTTGGCTATTGAAACTTCTCCTATTTTTGCTAAACTACTTTCTCCAAAAGGAGAATATGATTTTAAACTGGAAGATATAGAGGGAGAAGTAAGAACCTGGACTGCACAGAAGGCTGATCAACGCAAAATATTATTAACTACTGATCATACGATTAATGATAGAGTATACGGCGATATAGCAGAAGAAGATGAATTATATCAATACAAAAAGAAAATTGCAAGAGAGTTAATGCAGAAACAACAGGATGCTTTTTATAAGAGACAAACTGGAATTTTGTAAGTACTATTTATCATTCCGGCATAGGCCGGAGTGATAAACTAATGAGAAATTAAAACTTCCGATCAGGGTGGTAAACACCTAAATCCAATGATGGTTTTTTATCAGAAATAATTTCGGATACTAATTTTCCGGTAGAAGGTCCCATACTCCATCCTAACATTGCATGTCCTGTAGCAATGGTAAGATTTTTACATTTTTTTGATTTCCCGACGTAAGGCATCCCATCTGGAGACACAGGTCTCAGACCACAAGCAGCATCATTTTTTTCGGTCTCTGTAAGGGTAATATCCGGATAATAGTTATGAGTAGCTTTTGCTATTGCATCCACCCTTACTTTGTTGACTACGTGGTTGATTCCTGCAATTTCCATAGTTCCGGCAAAACGAGTAAATCCGTCCATCGGTGTAATCGCTACTTTGGCCTCTGCCAATATCGCCGGTATTGTAATTCCTAAGTCCCTTTTAGAATTAATTCGATATCCTTTTCCTGCTTCTAACAGTAGTCGAATCCCCAGTTTTTTACTTAATAATTTTGACCACGAACCGGCAGCCAGTACAAATTCATCTGCAATATAAGAATGAGAATTGCTGGCGACCGAAACGATTTTTTCATTGAGGACGGTAAAATCCTGTATTTTTTCATTTTTTATAAATGTTACTCCAGAAGACTGTAAATGATCTTTTATCTCTTCCATAAACGTTTGAGGTGTTGTATGTGCATCACATTCGTATAATACTGCTCCTTTAGCTTGTATTCGAGTGTTGGGTTCTAGTTGTTTTAGTTCGTTCATGGAAAGCTCTCTAACTGGTAATCCTTCTTTTCTGGCAATATCAGCAACGTTTACCTCTTCTTCTAGCATTTTTTCAGTTTGGCAAATCATAAGCAAACCTTTTTGCTCTAGCTGAAATTTAAAACTTTCTTGCCTTTTGATGTCATTATAAAGATCTCTTCCCAATAAGGTAATATCTTTGATCGCCGTAATACTGCGATTTACATTTTTGACAGAACACGATTTATTGAAAGCCCAAGACCATTGTAAGAAATCGATATCGAGTCTTGGTTTTATAAAAAGAGGACTACTTGGATTAAACATCCATTTGAGTCCTTTTTTCATAACTCCGGGCGCTGCCAATGGGATGATATGACTAGGAGTAATATATCCTGCATTGACATATGAGGCACCAAAATCCATAGAAGATTGATCTATGATCGTTACCTTATGACCTTCTTTCTGTAAAAAATATGCAGAACAAAGTCCGATGATTCCGCCTCCGATGATAACACAATTTTTCAATGTTTTAATGTATAAATGATAAAATGAATTAATTAAAGATCGTATTTTTTCTAGCTTTTGAAACTACTTTTAAAATTTCTTCGGCTTCCTTTATAAGCGGATTGATTACTTTTTCAGAAGCTAATCCTGAATCTTTTAGAACTTCTAACCAAAAGATGGTTTCATCAGCTTCTTCAGTAGTAATAGAAATTTTAACATAGAATTCTTTCTTTGACCGAGCAATACAAGATGCTCTGTAGTTTGCTGCAGTCGATGTAGCACTTTTTATGATTTGATAACCAATAACTTTGGTGGCTTCTGATTTATTTAGATTGTTATACAGCAAAATGATGTCTACGGATAATTTTTTAGTTCTATTCTTAAACTTTTTAATGAATTCTGCTTTCTCCATATATCATTTCTTGTATTGTATCATTCTTTCATTTTCACATTGTATCATTGATAACCTAGATAACCTGAAAACCATGCGCATAGGGATCGTCTATTTCATCAATAATAATAGTGTTGTATCCATATATCTTTGCCCAACCCTGAATACTGGGAATGATTGCTTTTTTGCCCATCAGCGCAGTCTCTTCTTCTATTCTTCCTATAAATTTAGAACCAATGAAACTTTCGTGGATAAATTCTTCTCCTTTTGTTAGTTTTCCTTTAGCATATAATTGTGCCATTCTTGCGGATGTTCCTGTTCCGCACGGTGAACGATCAATCGCTTTGTCTCCGTAAAAAACTGCGTTTCTTCCGGATGAACTAGGATCGATGGGATCTCCTGTCCAAAGGATATGACTCACATCTCTGATAGTTTTATTTTCTGGATGTATGAAATGATCAGGATATTTTTTATTGATTCTTTCTCGTATAACCTGCGCGTATTGGATTAATTTAGAAGCAGTAAAATCTTGTACTCCACTAAAGTTTTTCTGAGGATCTACAATCGCATAGTAATTACCCCCGTATGCGACATCAAAGGTAACTTCTCCAAGTTCAGGACAATCTACTGTTAGATATTCACTGGCTAAAAAAGACTTTACATTCTTTAATTTTACCCATTCTACTTTACCATCTTTTTGTAGATATTCGATTTCTACTAATCCGGCAGGAGCTTCCATTCTTATTTTTCCGGGGATCTTGGGTTGAATTAAACCTTCTTCGATTGCAATGGTAATGGTTCCGATAGTTCCGTGACCACACATAGGTAAACAACCGGATGTTTCTATAAATAAAATGGCAAAATCATTTTCTGACTGCTGAGGTTCAAATAGAAAGCTACCACTCATCATATCATGACCACGAGGTTCAAACATCAGCCCTGTTCGTATCCAATCATATTCTTTTAAGAAATGCTGTCGTTTTTCACTCATAGAATTTCCTTTGAGATCTGGGTGCCCCGTGGTTACAACTCTTACAGGATTGCCACAGGTATGAGCGTCTATACATTTAAAGGTCGTTCTGGACATGATCAAATTATATCAGTAGTAGGATTACCATTTACTAATCGGGATATTCCTAATGGATTCTCGTTTTTAAGTTCATCCGGTAATAAGAAATTTGGCCAACTTTGGTAACTAAAAGGTCGTACCCAACGTTTAATCGAATGAATTCCTACAGCGGTAAATCTGCTATCTGTTGATGCAGGATAAGGACCTCCATGTAGCATAGCAGGACAGACTTCTACTCCTGTTGGCACGCCATTATAAATAATTCTACCTACTCGGCTTTGAAGCGCGTCTATTACAGAAGTATACTTATTAATTTCTTCATCGTCTGCAAGAATAGTTCCGGTAAGCTGCCCTTCTAAATCACCCAGAATTGCTTCTAATTCGTTAATATTTTTGCACTGTACTACTAAAGAAAAAGGTCCAAATACTTCTTGGTGTAGTGTAGTGTTTTGCATAAATGTTTTTCCTTCTACAGTAGTCACTGCTTGTCTGGCGTAATTGACTGCCACATCATTTCCATACTCAGCAGTGATCTTCAATCCACTCTGTTGTGCCACTTGGGTTTTATTTTTCTCATAATTGCCACTGATATTAGGATGTAGCATACAAGACGGTTCTATTTTAACAATTTCATTAGAAAGAATGGTAATAAAGTTATCAAGAGCTTTTCCTTTGATTCCTAGGATCAAACCCGGATTGGTGCAAAATTGACCTGTTCCAAGTGTAATGGATTGGGCATATGTCTTAGCAAGACCTTCTCCTTTAGAAACTGTTGCTTTTGGCAAAAGAACCACCGGATTAATACTTCCCATTTCTGCAAAAACCGGAATCGGGTTAGGGCGTTGACTGGCTAAATCAAAAAGAGCTCGTCCTCCTTGAATACTTCCTGTAAACCCAACTGCCTTTATTTTAGGATGCTTAACTAATTGAACACCAACTTCTATTCCTGCACTGTTTAGGTTAGAAAATACACCGTTTGGCATTCCCGTTTTTTGCGCAGCTTTTATAATTGCAGAGGCAACAAGCTCTCCGGTTCCAGAATGCATAGGATGGGATTTTACAATTACCGGACATCCTGCTGCAAGCGCAGAGGTCGTATCTCCACCGGCGGTTGAGAACGCTAACGGAAAATTACTTGCACCAAAAACAACAACAGGACCTAAAGGAATCATCATTTTGCGAAGATCCTGTTTTGGAATGGGTTCCCTTTGTAGATCTGCAGTGTCGATTGTGGCTTCTACCCAAGAACCCTCTGCTACTAATTCTGCAAACATTCTTAATTGCCCAATTGTTCTGCCCCGTTCTCCTTTTGCTCTGCCTTCGGGCAATCCGGTTTCGGTGATATATGCTTCAATAAGAGTTTGATCTAAAGCTAAGATTTCATCAGCAATAGCATTTAGAAATGCCGCTTTTTTCACTCCCGATATTTTTTTGAAAGATTCGAATGCGTCAGAAGCTAATGATACCGCTTTGTTTATTTCTGCTGCTGTAGCCTCATAGAAAACAGTATTGTTTTCAATATTTAGTTTTGGATTAAAAGTTTTATAAGTTTTTGTTCCCTCAGAAGAAAGTTGATTTCCAATGTAGCTTTTACCAGTGATCATGGTGAATGGATTAGTGAGTTAGTTTTAAGATTGTTTAGTAAACTAAGGTTTTGTAATCTGGTAAAACAGGTCGTGTTTTTAGTCCATTTTCTATAATTTCCAAAACTTTTTTTCGTTCTTCTCCTATCAAAGGAAGTCTTGGTGCACGTACGTTTTCAGTTCCAATTCCGGTGGCAACTTCTGCCAGTTTAATGTTCTGTACTAATTTAGGGTTTATATCTAATTCTAGCAATGGTAAAAACCAACGATATATTGCTAGTGCTTCTTTAATTCTTCCTGCTTTTTGTAGTTCATAAATTGCAACCGTTTCTTCTGGAAAAGCACAAACTAACCCTGCTACCCATCCATCTGCTCCCATCAGTAAACTTTCTAATGCTAAAGTGTCAACTCCACAGAGGATTTTCAATCGATCTCCAAAACGATTTTTTATACGTGTAACATTAGAAATATCTCTAGTAGATTCTTTTACGGCCTGAATGTTATCTAATTCTAAAAGTTCATCGAACATATCTAAAGTTACTTCAATTTTATAATCCACCGGATTATTGTAGATCATAATAGGCAAGTCTGTGTTTTTAGCAATTTCCTTAAAATACGTCACCGTTTCTCTATCTCCTGCGTTGTAGCGCATCGGAGGAAGCATCATTAGTCCATTGGCTCCATCTTCTTGAGCTTTATGAACCGCTTCAATAGCACCTTTGGTACTTTGTTCTGCAATGTTAATTATCACCGGAACTCGATTTTTTGAAAGGCTTACAGTCGTTTTAACCAGCATACTTTTTTCGGTATTACTTAAAGTACTGGCTTCGCCTAAAGTGCCTCCAAGAATAATGCCGTGTACCCCAGCATGTATTTGAGCTTCGATATTTGTTGTAAACATTTCCAGATCTAAAGTGTCCTGATCTGTGAACTTTGTAGTAACCGCTGGCATAACGCCTTTC
Organism: Aquimarina besae; assembly: GCF_042434905.1. NCBI lineage: Bacteria > Pseudomonadati > Bacteroidota > Flavobacteriia > Flavobacteriales > Flavobacteriaceae > Aquimarina > Aquimarina besae. The sequence continues at coordinate 393,581 of NZ_CP170199.1, read as the reverse complement.
CAATCTATTGTCATTCCTTTTAATTTTAATTCAAATATATTGTCATTTTAAATGTGAGTATATCTAGAAATTATCTTATAGTAATACTATATTACCTCTTATTGTGTTTCTTTATTAAAATATGATTAATATTGAAGTATATATTGCTATAGATGAAAGTTTTACCCTTTAAAATACCTAAATCTTCTACAGATACGCTAATTGTTCAAGAAGATAATGAAATTGTCTTATATGATAAATTTCATCAACACGAGGAAATACAGATATCTATCATTATTTCAGGAGAAGGGAGCTTAATTGTAGGAGATACAATTACAGATTATAAGCCAAATGATATATTGGTTTTTGGAAGCAACGTTCCTCACGTTTTACAAAGTGCTGCTTCGGATTCTGAATCCTATATGATTTCACTTTTTTTTACTAGAGAATCTTTTGGGAATATGTTTTTTGATCTTCCTGAGTTTGAAGATTTTTCTAGTTTTTTTAAAAATTCCGCATATGGAATTAAGGTGCTTTCAAAAAAACAAAAACTAAAAAGAGAATTTCTTAAAATCGTTAAGAAAGAGGAAAGGTTAGACCGATTTACAGTTTTCCTCAAAATATTAAAACTACTAAAAACTGCTAAGATAGAAACGATATCTTCATTTATTTCAAAGAGAGCATATACGGACAATGAAGGAAAGCGTATGGCTACCGTTTTTCAGGCAGTGATGAATGAGTTTAACCGAGATTTTTCATTGAAAGAAGTAGCAGACTTGGCTAATATGACTCCAAATGCGTTTTGTCGTTATTTTAAACAACGTACAAATAAGACGTTTTTTCAGTTTTTAATCGAAGTTCGAATTGAGAATGTTTGTAGATTATTGTCAAAAGAAACGGAGATTACGATTTCTGAAGCTTCTTATAATAGTGGTTTCAAAAATTTATCCAATTTTAATCGAAAGTTTAAAGAAATAAAAGGGGTAACCCCTTCTGACTACAAAAAAAGGTTACACGATTCCCATTTTGTTTAATAGGAAAGAAGCATTCATATTTTGACAAATACCCGTTTTGAATTTATAATCAAAATATAATTCGTCGTTTAAAATTTGTGCATCAAAGAACCTGTTTTTCACCTGATCCAATTCTGAAGCTATTTCACATAAACTCAAATCGTGGGTTGCAATAATTCCTGTGGCTTTAGCCTGAACTAACTTCTCTACAAATTTGCGAGATCCTTCCGCCTTATCTTTACTGTTTGTTCCTTTTAAAATTTCATCAAGAATGATAAAGTATTCATCTTTTTCTAATGCATCAACGATCCTTTTAAGCTGGGTTAATTCTGAAAAAAAGTAGGAAGCATCATCACTAAGTGAATCAGATGTTCTCATACTTGTGATCAATTTTATGGGGCGATAGGAACAAGATTTTGCACAAATAGGAAGTCCAATATTAGACATTACAATCTGTAATGCTACAGTTCTTAGAAATGTGCTTTTACCCGCCATATTTGCTCCGGTGATGATAAAAAATTCTTTTTGATTAATCTTGATATCATTATCCACCCTTTTCTCAGGTTGTAGCATAGGATGCCCTAATTGATCAGCCTGAAGAATAACATCTGCAGAGGTCAATTGTGGAAAGATATAATCAGGATTATTAAAAGCAAAATTACCCAAGGAATTATAGGCATCAAAAAATGCAATAACCTCAAACCACTGATCTACTTTACTTTGATGGGAGGTAATCCATTTTTCGATTCGATAACACTGGATAATATCCCAAAGAATAAGACCATTGGCAAAAATACCAAACATCATATTGTTACGTTGATCAAAGGCACTTAAAATGCTAGCAAACTGTTTCAGTATATCTGAAGCTTTTTCTTGGGTATTGATTACGTCTTGTTGTTTTTGTTGAAGCAGTGCAGATTCAAAATCACTGTTTTCAATCTTGTCTACCAATTTGTAATATTGTTCGAAGGTATCTTTGACTTTATTGGCCTCATTATATAAAATGTTAATTTTTTTAAGTTGTGATCCGGTGATGCCCAGACCAATAAAAAACCACAATAGAAAGACCTGAAAGGTAATAACTTCAAGAAATAATAAAACTAACATCACCGCAGAAATTGTTGAAACAATTGCAGGAAGCCATCTCATTATTTTAGGAACAAAAGGAGTATAATTTTGTAACCATTTTTGAATCGTAGACACAGGAACAGAAACGTGAACCAGAGAAGCTATAGCACTAAATTGTTGACGCCATGCAGGAAGTTTGGAAAGGTTTTGAACAGCTTTTTGTTTGCGCTCGATCATTAGGATATCATTACTTCTTAATAATGTCGCGAGTTTATTTTTACCGGCTGCTGTTGTGGTTCGGTTTATATACTGAAAGAAGGACCGATTTCCGAAAAGATCAATATCATGACTATATGGATGCGAAGGATCTATATATTCTCTACCACTTGATAGTTTACTATAATCCCCATTAAAAACATCGAGTTCCAGTTGGTTGAGGTCGATTAATTTCTGAAGTTTATTTCTGGCATAAAATAGATTGCTATGACGATTAATCATAATGATAAAAAGGATAATACCTATCACAATACTCCCAATAATAATTTGTGTATTTGGATATCCAAAGTAAATCCCTGCCGCAATGGCTAGAAATAAAAAAAGTCGAATGGTACTGGAAATAGCAAGTTGTTTTTTTATCTTTTTTAAAGATAGATGATGAAGATCAATTTGCGATATATAAAATTCTTGTGGGTTTTTCATTGTATTTTATAAAATAGAAACAAGGATAGAGAAAAGATGTACTTTGGTATATTCTATTTACTTTTAAAATTAAAGGTTTTCTAATTCTGTTTTTGCTTTTTTGGTTAAACCGCTTACTACTAGGTCATAAGAATGATCTATTAATTCACATAACATATCAGTAGCCAAACTACCCGAAAAGTTAACAGTATTCCAATGTTTTTTGCTCATATGATATCCGGGCTCGATTTCCGGATGGAATTCTCTTAGTTCAACAGCTTTGTCAGGATCACATTTCAAGTTGACACTAAAAGGAACTCTGTTCAATCCGGTTAATGCAAACATTTTGCTCATTACTTTAAAAACCAACGTTGTTTCATCAAACGGAAACTCTTCAGTAACTCCTTTTTTTGATAAACAATAGTCCCTAAAAGTTTCTATATCCATACTTTATATTATTATTGACTTATCTTTCCCATAATCATATTTGGATCGGGTAGCGCATCAAATCCAAATTGTTGATATAATCCATGAGCATCTGCGGTGGCTAGCATCCAACGTTTAATCCTTTGCAATTCGGGATGTTCTAAAATCGTTTTTATTAGTATCTTCGAATATCCTTTTCCTCTGTGTTTTTCTATTATAAAAACATCCATTAAGTATCCAAATACAGTATAATCAGTTAACACTCTGGCAAAACCAATCTGCTGCTCATTCAAATAAACGCCAAAATTAAAACAGTGTTCTATACTGGTTATCACTTCTTCTTTTGTTCTTCCTTTTGCCCAATACGTATTGGTGAGGAACTGATGAATAAAGTCAATATCTAACTTTGAGTTTTCTGTAGAAATGGTAATGCTCATAGTTTAATTTATAAGCTTTTGATCAAGATCATTGTTTAATTCTAAAGCAGAATAGTCTAATGACCAGCCAATAGATTCTGCAACGGTTTCCATCAGTGAAATGACCGTAAGCAGTTCTCTTCCTGCAGATTCTATTAACCCACTCTCAGGGATTTTATCAATGATAAATTGTTTAGCTTCTTGGTTTATATCGGTAAGATCGTTAGAGGTCATAGGATTTAACCAACCCTCTTGTTTATCATAATATTTAAAGTCTGTTTCTATGGTGAGTAATTTTGGTCTCGGAAACTGAGTCAAGATAATTCGCTTATTTTTAGTATCGCTTTCCAGTTTTATTTTAGAAAGATCAAACCCTACATGAGCTTTTGCGTCGATAAGTATCAAGGCTTTTTTCTTTCCTCTTATAGTTTTGAAAAATTTTTCTTTAACACTTTCATAATGATAAATCTCTGCAAAATCACCCTCTACCGTGACCAGCTTACAGACACTTCTTATTTTTTCCATTAAAATGGTAGATTGTGTTTGTATACCCGCTCTTTTTTTTGCGGCATTGAATCTTGCAAAAACAAAATACGCCAAAACAGAACCTATCAATAATCCAACAAATAACAACTCCATATTAATTCTTTTTACCTATTTCACCAAGGTGTGTAAATTTAAAACCTTTTTCATACTTCAAACCATATCCCAAAATTCTATCAAAGGCAGCATGCGAAAATAAAATAATTCCGCATAGTTGTATATGCTCATTTGATGCATATATTCCAACACAGTACAAGAAAAAAGCTAAACCTTTATGATGAAAAATGTTGTAGGTAAGCGCACCAATTTTCTTGTTCACAAGATATCCTAACATTCCTACATCCGGCACCAAAAATAATACTAGAAATAACCACCAGGAAAAAGATAGTAGGCTGAATAGATAAATTCCTAATCCCAACATCGCCAGTTCTTCTAGTTGCAAAGTCGCTTTCATTACTGGTTTACTATTTTATAGAGTATCGGTTTACTGGGAGACGCATCATTTTCAAAGGATGCAATCTGAAGATTTAGGATGTACATACCGTCTTCTACTTCGCTATTTACAAAAATCATTTCGGTAATAGTTGCTTCAAATCTTGGCGATTCTGGATAGTTCCAGAAAGCTTTATGAGCTACTAATTTACCATCGTCTTTTTCTTTATCTACAGATGGTAAATCAATTAAAAGGTGCTTAATACCGAGTTCTCGAATAAATAGTGCAGCTTTTTCAGAAAGATATGACCAATTGGTATGAGAATATTGCTTGTTTAATTTTTCAATGGTATTAGGAAGTGTTCTTATAATTAGAGCTTCTGGATTAGATTGTATAGCTTCTTGGATTATGTCTTTCGTAATAACAAAATCTTCTCCTTGTTTTTCAGGTTGAACACTAATAAGTTCAGCAGTAAAAAAGAATTGTTTTAATGTTTGATTAATACTGTAGAACTCTTTGGTGATATGCCCGACACATTCTGTGTGTGTTCCGTGTCCGTGTGGATTAAAGTAGATGTTATTAAAGTTTGTAGAAGCACCTTCAGAAACTTTTCCTATCCAATCTCCATCCGTAACCGGTTCAATTTTTGGAGCCGGAATATACCAGGCATTCACATTTTCATCGGTCGCTCTTAGTGGGATTGATATATCAAGAGGCTGAGATAGATCAACTTTATATGTAACGTTTTTATAATGTATACTAGTAATCATTAAATTCTTAATCTACAGTTTTGACTACAAGAAGCAGATAATCTCCATCTGTATTTTCATAGTTTTTTATAACATCTTTTATTTCACCTGAATTTATATCTTTTTCTAAAGCATTTAGACCATTTTCTACTTCTGAAGCATTAGAAAGGGATGAGAAAGATGATATTCCATGCCTTACTTCAGCTTTAAAGTATAGTTTTGGATTATGTTTTCCTGAATATAGAAAAAGATCTTCTATATCGGGTTTAACAAAGTACTTTTCTGTCTTCTCTATGACCAATCCATTTTTATGTAAGCTCTTTTTGACAGCATCTAACGAAGGCATTTGATTCATTGAATCTTCTAACATTTTTGGAAAGTAATTGCATAACCAATAACCTTTCATTTGTTTTGGAGTAGCGGTGAAAATCACAATATTCCCTGCTGGTTTTAAAACTTTACGAAGCGATTTAAAACCTTGATCCAGACTATCCCAATGATGCAGCGTCAAACTTGCTACTATTCCGTCGATACTATTTTCTGAAAGCCCTAAAGTTTCAGCCTTTCCAATTTCCCAAAGTACATTATTGCTTGGGGTTTTAGCTTTTTCTAGCATCTCGGAAGAAGGATCAATACCTATAAAACGATATCCTTTTTTGTCAAATTGTTTTGTGTAATTGCCTGTACCGCATCCAATATCTAAATATGTTCTGTTGGTTGAAGGATTAAGAAGTGTATGTAATCTATTAAAAAGATAAGGATCTGCTTTACGAGTGGTATTATAATTGGTTCCTATGACATCATATTTTTCTTGCATGATCCTGATTTTGGTTTAGGAAATAGCTTACCCTAAATTTAACAAGAAAAGATCACTTGCGATACCATCACTTAAAAACTTTCCTTTTTTAGTAACAGCCAATATATCTCCATCAAGAAATAAAAGATGTTCATCAAGATGTTTCTGTGCTTGCTTCAACAAATATTCTTTATAGGTAAGTCCGAAATTATCTTCTATTTTTTGTAGAGAGACTCCCCAAATAGTTCTCAATCCGGTCATTACATACTCATTATATTTGTCTGTAGTTGTTAGCGTTTCAATCTCTCTTGGGAGTTTGTTTTCCTGAAGTGCTTTGATGTACTTTATATTGTTATTAATGTTCCAGCTGCGTTCTTTTCCGTTATAGGAATGTGCAGAAGGACCAATACCTAAATAATGTTTGCCTTGCCAATAGGCCGTGTTATTTTTGCTAAAATATCCGGGTTTTCCAAAATTAGAAAACTCGTAATATTCGAATCCGGCGTGTTCCATGGTTTCTACAAGAATGTCGAAATGTTCCTGAGCCAGTTCATCCTCTACCGGTGAGATAATTCCTTTTTCGATGAAAGACGATAATGCAGTATTTGGTTCTACTGTTAATGCATAGCTGGAGATATGCGGGACTTTGGTGTCCAAGGCTATCTGTAGATTTTCTTTCCATCGTTCTGAAGACATTCCCGGAATTCCATAAATCAGATCTATTGATATATTATCAAACTCACGAGTTGCTATAGACAAACAATCCAAAGCCTCCTGAGCATTGTGGGCGCGATTCATTAGTTTTAGGTCTTCCTCGAAAAAAGATTGAATGCCAATACTAAGACGATTTACTTCCGTGGCAGCTAGTGATTTTATATATGCTTCTGTCAAGTCATCAGGATTAGCTTCTACTGTGATTTCTACATCATCGGAAACAAGGTAGTTTTCGTAAATTGTATCAATGATAAATTTTAATGCAGAAACAGAGAAAATACTTGGAGTTCCACCACCAAAATAGATAGTTTCAATAACTTGGTAGTCATCAATTTCTGATCTTCGTAATTTGATTTCGTTACATAATGCAAAAACCATTTGATCTCTTTTCTTAGTTGAAGTAGAAAAGTGAAAGTCACAGTAGTGACAGGCTTGCTTACAAAATGGAATATGTATATAGATGCCGCTGATGATATTCGATTTTAGAATTATGAGACACGATTTCGATTCTCATATCAAAATTCGTAATTCTTAATTACTTTTTTACTCTTTTTTCATTCTGTTTTACAAAAGCTGCCCAACCAGTGTAATTTTTACCAACAATGTCTGCTCTGCCCATATTGTAGAAATGACAGACAGCCGCCGCCAATCCATCTGTGGAGTCTAGGTTTTTAGGAAGGGTTTTTAATTGCAAAAGACTTTGCAACATTTTTGCTACCTGTTCTTTACTGGCATTACCATTACCGGTGATTGCCATTTTGATTTTTTTTGGAGAATATTCTGTAATTGGAACCTCTCTGCTTAATCCCGCAGCCATTGCGACTCCCTGAGCACGGCCAAGTTTTAACATCGATTGTACATTTTTACCAAAAAAAGGAGCCTCAATAGCTATTTCATCCGGATGATAGGTGTCTATGAGTTCTACGGTTCGTTCAAAAATTAGTTTTAGCTTTAGATAATGATCATCATATTTGCCAAGCTGCAACTCGTTAAGTTGTAAAAAAGACATTTTTTTCTTCACCACCTTGATCAACCCGAATCCCATAATGGTAGTTCCTGGATCGATACCCAATATTATTTTTTCATTTTCCAACAAATCACGAATTTCTACAAAACTAAGGAATTAAGAATAAGAATTAGTCCTTAATTAATACGAATTACTAGTGGTAATTTATAGCGCGTATTCACAGGTGTACTTCTTGTATGGGCAGGCTCAACTTCAGGAAGTTGATCTATGCTTTCTTCTAAAATATCCTTAAAATCAGGAATTTGGGAGGTGATAATATCCGGAACCAAGAAATCTTCGAGAACAATGTCTCCTTCTTTGGTAATAAGCAAAGGAACCCAAATCGTATCGTTAATAGATTCTGTTACGGTTATCGTGTGATCTGTAAGATGATTGCTGATGTGTTTATTTATCAAGTTCTGAAAACAGTTCTTCTGCTCCTCTTCAGACGCATGTTTACAAGCTTCAAACAAAGGAGGTTCATCCACTTGGTTTTTATCAATTTCGTTCCACTTTTCTTTTAGGACCTCTTCTTGATTCTCTTTTTTAACAATTAAATGATCACAAGAACAAAATGTGAATATCAAAACATATATAAAATAGAACCTTTTAGTCATCGATAATTTTATTGGCTATTAAAACATTGAATGGTATTCATAAGCGCATAAAATTAAAGCTTTTTATTTAGAAGAAGAGAATAATCAGAAACGGAAGATCATATTTGATATGCCTGAAAGACTAATTTCTTTGCAAGTTTTGTTTATTCTCTTCTATTTCTTCTTCTAACGCTGCAACTCTTTTTTTGACGATAAAATTGAAATAATTTTTTTTATCAGTATCATCACCAAATTTTTCTAAGAATACGTTATAATATTTTAATTTGGCTTCTGGATCTTTATAGTAAGCATCGGCAAAAGTAGCTAACTGATATTGTGCCCTCATATAATTTGGATTTTCTTTTAGCGCCAGTTTTGCTTGTGCCATCGCTTTTTCCCATTTTTCTTGATGTCTGTAAACCATAGCGATGTTAAGAAGATCTTCTTCTATTGGTAGATCTTTTAAGGTCAAAGCCGCTCTATAACTATCCAAAGCTTTATCATAGTTTTTTACGGTAACGTATGCATCACCCAAACGAGTATATCTTAAAGGAATTTTATCATTGTATTGTAATGCCATCTGATATTGCTCTATAGCAAGATCATAATCGTAATTTTTATGATAGCACAAAGCCAAAGAAGCATGTATGAACTCATTACTATAGTTTAAAGAAAGTAACTTTTCGAAATAGGGTATAGCTTCTGGATAATACTTTCTAAGCAAATAGTTTTGTGCTAATACATTAAGCAATTCGGGATTTTCTGGATAAGATGATAATCCTTGGTTGGCTATGTCAGATACTACGTTGTATTTCCTTTTTCTAAGATAATACATAGCAACTTCGAAACAACTTTTCTGATGGGTACTATCCAGCTTAAAAGCGGTTTCAAAATACTGTATTGCTGTAGAATCTTTGAGTTTTTTTTTAGCCAAACCCAAGCGATATTGAAAGTTAGGGTTGGAGTTATATTTATCTACTAAATTAGAATAAACACTATCGGCTTTTTTAAATTTATTGGTTGACATTAACAGCTTAGCATATGCTAATTTTACAGAAGTTAATGTGGTATCCCGACGTATGACTTCTTCGTAATATTTTAATGCTTCCGAATAGGTTCCTTTAGCTTTATGAGCTTTAGCAATTTGTAGAAATACATGTATATCCTTCGGGTTTATTTTTTGATAGATATTGATCGCTTCGGTGTAATTTTCAATATTATATAAACTATCAGCAATTTTTATATCAGAAGTTTGCCCCTGGACTTTTACAAATATCAGTGGTATAATTAGTAAAAAGGTTTTCAGACCGTTACGAATTATCATTATTGTTCTTATTGATTTCTTTAAGTATGGTTTCTAAATCTTTGATATTCATATCGTTTTTCTTTACAAAAAAGGAGACCATATTTCTAAAAGAACCATTGAAGTAATTGTTCATTAATTTATTTAATGACTGATTACTATATTCCTCTTTTTTGACTAAAGGAAAATATATATATCCTTTACCTTCTTTACGATGAGACACAAATTCCTTATTCTCTAAAATCCTAATGATTGTAGAAATAGTATTGTATGCCGGTTTGGGTTCCGGCATTTTTTCTATAATGGCAGCTACGTTTCCTTCATTGAGCTCCCATAGGAGTTGCATGACTTCTTCTTCTGCTTTGGTGAGTTGCTTCATTTAATTGATTGTATTGAGTCTTATGTTAAGTTTATTATTGAATTTTTAATATATAAAGGTCTCCTTTATATTGACCATTCATATCAGAAGTTAACATTGCTTTTGCTTCTTCTAAAGTGTCATATCTTTCCAGATATACATATAGATACGAATCTTTAGGGTTTGCGAAAAACTGAGGATTTAATCCTTGTTTTTTAAGCTTTTCCATTCCCTTTTCAAGATAATTTTTATGTTTGTATATGTTGGTTATCAAATAGTAACCAGTTTTAATATTGTGTCCTTCTATATATGATAAAGACTCTGTAAGTACTGCTTCACCTTTAATAGGATGTTTAACTCCTTGTTTTTGTAATTTTTTTTCGGCTTCTTTTCCAACATTAAAAACAATAGGTAATGAGTATAGTACATTTACTTTTTCTCCTTGAGATTCTCCCGGGATCATTTTTGGTAAAGAACCGATGACTCTTTTCGCTTCTTCTTCTAATTCGATAGCAGGGGCTCTGGATTGAACTTCTACAATATTCCCGGTAGTATCAATTTTAAATCGTACGTAAATTCTATTGACTCCTGTTAAGCCAATAGATTCTGCAATTTTGGTATTGAAGTTTCTATTTACAAATTTCTTAATCTCTTCAGATACACATTTCTTAATTAAGGTTTGATCCTTTAGGTCTTTACAGAATTCTGTTGTTGGAACTTTTTCGACAGCCGCAAAAGGAATGTTTTGTTCTCTTAAGATTAAAATATGCCTTATATCACGTTCCTGATCTTTAATTTTCTCTACCGTAAGAATATGCCATCCAAACGGAGTTCTAAAAGGTTCAGAAATTTCTCCTTCTTTTAGGCTAAAAGCGACATCCTTAAATTTTTGGTGGAAAGGATCATCTGGTTTTATAGAGTATAGTCCGCCATTTCCTTTAGACCCGGGATCTTCCGAATACAAAACAGCACGGCTAGCGAAGCTTTTTCCGTTTTTGATAATGTCATTTTTAATTTCTAATAGTTGGTCTACTATTTTTTGGTCTATTTTTGATAAAGAATCTCTATTTATGGTTTGCTGGTAAGATTTCTCAATAATTTCTTTTTTTGGGTTGTTTTTCTCAGTATCCAACACCTTTTTTTCCTGGATTGGATCTTCTAATTCTCTGTCAGTAGTAGATTCTTTCTGAGAAGAAACCTCATTTACTTCTTGATTATCAGATAATGAATTAGTGAACTCCTCGATTTCATTAGTGATTTTTTCACTTGAAATACTAGCAAGAGTCATTGCCTTTTGTGAAAACGCAGTGAAGGTTACCATTACAATAATGAGAGGAACAATTGCTAAATATTTAAGCTTAGCATTAGCTTTTGATTTCGTTTTTTGAAGCATGATGATTCTTTTCTTAAGTAATTGATGATTGAAAAAATTATTAGCAAATTTTACATCTGTTGTCTGAAAATTTGCGTTGAGTAATTGCTCATAGTATTCACGTTTGCCTAAAAGTTTGATAGCAGATGCATCCGAAATGTACTCGTGCAACGCAACAATTCTGGAATGGTAGATGTAGGTCATTGGATTAAACCAAAATATGATTTTAATAATCTCAAACCATATAAGATCCAAGGTATGTTTTTGTTTTAGATGTACAATTTCATGTATTAAGATTTGTTCTTTTTCTGTGTCAGACAATTGGTTTCCTATATAAATAGTATTCCAAAAAGTAAACGCATCTTTAGTGTTAATTAATACTCTTACAGGAAATTCATTAATACTTCCTTGCACAGAGCGTTTCTTTAGAGAACGGATAATGAGTATTTTCTTTATAAAGAAGTACACCGCGACTAAAATACCGATTGTATACATTACCAGCCACCAGTTGATGTCCAAGGATGAGATAGTAGTAGTATTTGCTACTTGGACTACATTGTTGTTTATGATATTTTCACCAATAAACACCGTTGGTAAATCAATAACATAATCATCTGGTATAGTTTCTTGTATGCTTTTAACTTTTATAAAAGGTAAAGTCAATGATAGCAAAGAAGTAATCAAAAGATATACCCTATTCACAGTAAAAAAAGTATCCTTTTTATGAAACAGATCGTAAGCCAATAAGAATATTAGCTGAAATATCACGGTTTGAATAATGTATTGTAGCATATCTTTTTAGTTTTAATTTTTCTAATGTGTTGTATTAGTGGTTGTGTTCCTCTAGCATGTCTAAAGTGATGGAGTAGGAGGGTACATTCATCCCTTGTGGTGTTGTAATCACATTGAAATCAAGAATATCTTCTCCTTTTTCTTCCATTAGTTTCTTTTTGAAGGAAAGTTCACACTTTCCATTATTCGAGTTTTCTTCATAACCCTCTCCATAGACAATGTTCAAATGATAAATACCATTAGGAATATTTCTAGCATAATACTCAGTGTTTTTAGGTAAATATACTGTTCTTATGACTTCAGAAGTCTCAGTAGTAACTATGTCAACAATCAGTTCAGCATTTTTTCCACTGGTAAATTTTAGATAATTATCAATGTTGTAGTCATATTTGTTATCTCCCAGATTTGCACAGTAAGGTTCTGCTTCTTTTTTAGAGATTTCATTTGCTCCCGGAGATATTTTATTACGATATTGTTCAGCCAGTTTTTGAGCCATTTTCTTTCTTTCTTCACTATCATTATTGTAATCATTTGATAAATCTAATGCCAAAGTGTAGGAGGGGACATTCTTTTCTTTACCATTCATTATTATCCGAAAGTCTAAGACATCCTGTCCCATTTCAGAGGCTAATATTTTTTCAAAACTTCCACTACACACCCCATTGACTTCTTTTTCTATATATTTTTCGCCGTATACAATATCAACTCGATAGACTCCTTCAGGAATGTTTCTAACAAAATATTCTTGAGATTTTGATAGCAACACAGTTCTAATCACTTCCTCATTTTCCAGAGATACTAGTTTTGCAATAAATTCGGATTTTTCACCATTTTTCAGTTGTAAATAATTATCTAATCTGTAATCAAATGAAGATCCCCAAACAAGGCATTTGGGTTGTTTGGTGGTATTAATATTGTCCTGCTGAGCTGTTTTTGAATCCTCTTGTGTTAATGCATTCTCATTTGATTTTAAAGCTGAGGTGTCCTTACACGATGTGTAAGTAAGAATACCGGTAATCACCGGAATTAATAACAGGTATTTAAATTTTGCAATAGATTTGGATTGGGACTTTTGTAACATAAGTATTCGTTTTTTGATTAATGATTGATTAAAAAATTGATTGATGAACGTTATTTTTTCTGTCTGAAAGGCAGCATTTAATAACTGTTCTATATAATTTCTTTGATTGACTTTGTTGATGGTAACTGAGTCAGCAATGTATTCGTGCAGCAAAGTAATTCTTGCTTGATAAAAATAAATTAAAGGATTCCACCACAATACTATCTTCAATATTTCGATGGCTATTTGATCAACAGTATGCTTATGATTTACATGAACAAGTTCGTGTGAGATAATATTTTTCTTTTCTTCTTCGGTTAAAGTATCTCCTAAAAATATGGTATTCCAAAATGAAAAAGCGTGAGAACTGTTCGGTAGTATCACAATTCTTTTGTCAAATGCTCTGGAAATATTAGAAACATTTTTTAAAATATGAAGTTTATGAAACTTAAGAACAAGATGCACAAGACTAAGAACTATCCCAGTTACATATATTACTAACCACCAGTTAGTAGGTTGAGAAGTATTTTCTACATTAGTTTGAGCGGTATTTATATTGGAAATTATACTATCCGTAGATGCGATAATCGTACGCTCAATATTGGATACATAACTCAAGGTAGAACTTGAGCTTAAAAAATCAATTTCTATAAATGGTAATATCAAAGATAGAAATGGTACCACCAATAGATACAATCGATTCCAGGTAAAAAAAGTGTCCTTTTTGTGAAATATATCATAGATCAATAGGAACAATAGCTGGAATATTAAGATTTGAAGCAGGTAATGAAACATTTTTTCTTTTACTAATAATAATTTAGAGTATTATGTCAATCTTGAGCCTGTGCAGCATTAATTTATTTTGATAAAATAAGGCAAAGACTCAGATTGACGACCCCAATATGATGATTTAGACAATTAGATCTTTTCAACTAAGATATTAGTTGAATGACAAATATAGGTTTTTTTTTGATTTAACTAAACTTTTAGTTAAAAAAATTAAATAAAATACTAGTTTACAAATATGTCTTTTATCCGTAACAAAAAATGATAATTATAGTCTTATAGGGAAGTATGGATATAGCATTGGTAATTATAGGTTTCATTTTGTGTCTGGTTGGAATTACAGGAAGTTTTCTACCAGTCTTACCAGGTCCTTTTACCTCTTGGATAGGTTTGGTAATATTGCATTTCACCAATGTTATTCCGCAAAATTGGACATTTCTCGGGATTACACTAGGTATAGCCTTACTAGTATGGGTGCTGGACTATATTGTTCCTGCTTGGGGTACGAAACGCTTTGGAGGCACAAAATATGGAATGATAGGTACTTCTATCGGTCTTATTGTCGGATTACTTTTTTTTCCTCCATTTGGTATCATTATTGGTCCTTTTGTAGGTGCATTTGTGGGTGAATTGATCAAGGATAGTAATAACTCTTCTAAAGCTTTAAAGGCTGCTTTTGGATCTTTTCTCGGTTTTCTTGCCGGGACTTTTATCAAGTTTGTAGTCTCTATCGCTTTTATTATTTTATATATAAATAAGGTTTGGCAATATTGGGGAGAGCTGTTTTAGTTAGGGAGACCAATTATTTACATAAAATTTAATTGTTAGAAAACAAAAAAGAGCGTCTCCACGCTCTTTTTCTTCACACAAATCATCTTAATTTAGGGGCTTATTCTAAAATTAAAACTCACTTTTATAAAAGCTTTCATCTTGGGGATAATGAAAGCACTAACTCATTTTCACTTTGTAAAGATAATACAAAATTTATAACAACCAAACTTTTTGTGTATTTTATCGTAAAAAAAGTACATTTTAACATTATTTATATAGGATTTAATCACTATTGTAAGAAATAAGCCACATATAGATTGAAATATTTTTAAGGAGAAAATAAAAGATCAATTTTTGGAAGTTTAAAATGTAGAAGATATTACTATTGGAGTAGTCAATGGATTTCAAAAAATAATTTGCACAATCACTACAATTGATTTCGATCTGCTAGGAATTAAAAAAAGCCTCTCCATTTTTCAGGAAAAGCTTCTCATTGGTTTACTACTAAACCACCCACGCAACAGGCGTGGGACAACACAACTTTGTTCATTGCAAAAAAAAGCTTCAATGTTAGTTGAAGCTTTTGCAATTTTGCGGTCTGGACGGGACTCGAACCCGCGACCCCCTGCGTGACAGGCAGGTATTCTAACCAACTGAACTACCAGACCATTGCCTTATTGCGGATGCAAATATACACCTCATTTTAATACTCACAAATGTTTTTCTAACTTTTTTTGAGTTAATTTTCTTTATTTTATACAAATTTCTGCCTTTCAACTAAATAGGTAGTGAGGATTTTATCAAAATCTTTTGTAATATCAGCTTCTACATACTTTATTTTATACTGGGAACATTTTAGTTTTAGATCATAAAAATAAGATGCCACAGCTTGCTTGTAGTTTTCCTTAATGTTATCAGCATAAAGATTTACGTGTTCACCTGTTTCTACATCTATAAACCTAGTGGGGCGATTGCTAAAATCAAAATTTAACTCTCTCTCACTATCAAACGTGTGAAACAATACCACTTCGTGTTTATTGTACTTAAGATGTCTTAGTGCTTCAAATAGTTTTTCCGGACTCGAGGTGGCTTGTAGCATATCGGTAAACAGGAAAATTAATGACCTACGATGAATTTTTTCTGCTATCTGATGTAAAAAAGTGTAAGTGTCTGTGTTTTTTGCATCTGGTGTATCGGTTACGATTTGACTTAATTTGCTCAAAAGCATTTGATGGTGTCTCTCGCTTCCTTTTTCTTGGGTGTAATAATCAAAGGTGTCACTATAAATACTTAGACCAATGGCATCCCTTTGTTTTTTTAAAATGTTCATCAGACAAGCCGTAGCAAGCACAGAAAAACTTATCTTGTTTAAGGACCCCAGATGATGTTCTTTTATCTCTGGGTAATGCATAGAGGATGAATTGTCAATGATGATGTGACATCTTAGATTAGTTTCTTCTTCATACCTTTTTGTAAATAACTTATCGGTTTTAGCATAAAGCTTCCAATCAATATGTTTAGTGCTCTCTCCGTTATTATAAACTTTGTGTTCTGCAAATTCTGCCGAAAATCCGTGAAAAGGACTTTTATGCATTCCGGAAATAAAACCTTCTACCACTTGCTTTGCTAATAGCTCAAGATTAGTGAAACCTCCCGTTTTATTAATTTCATTTTGAATATTCATGATCCTAAAGGATTATGTAATAGATTATAGACTAATAGCAAACAATATACGGATAAGTAGGGTACATTTCATAAAAAAGGGTTGACAATCCGCCAACCCTTTTTCGTTTAATTTGTAATTCTTTTAGATCAATGAATCTAATGCTTCTGCATATACATTCTTTGGAGAAACACCTACTTGACGACCCACTACTTCTCCGTTTTGGAAAACTAATACAGTCGGAATGTTTCTTACACCATACTTAGCTGCAAATTCTTGGTTTGCATCTACATCAACTTTACCAACAACTGCTTTTCCTTCGTATTCTTCGCTGATCTGTTCTATAATTGGACCTACCATTCTACAAGGACCACACCATGCTGCCCAAAAATCAACTAATACAGGTTTGTCGCTTTTAAGTACCACTTCATCAAAAGTAGCATCTGTTATTTCTAATGCCATGTTATCTATTGTTTAAAAATTCTTATTCTTTTTAATTTCACAAAATTAGTCAATAATTCTGCCAAAGCTTACAATCATAATATTTGTTTTGACTATAGAGTTATTGAGTTTTCTGATACCAAATATATAGTAAATCAATTAGACGCAGAATTATTCTTTCAATCTTTGGTTGATTTACACTTATGTTGAATCTTTTAATAAAGCAAAAAGAACAACCAATATTAGATAAAAATTAACATTATATTTACAGCGATAAAAATAGAATGAAAGAAATCGAACTTCCATATTGTAATCTTGCTTTTAAAGAGTGTCACGCGATTTTAGAAATGAAGCCTAATTCTGCAATTACAATGGAAACAGCTGCAGAGATTACAAAGTATCTTGAAGATTTTTATAAAAGAAGAAATTTTATATTTATTACTCATAGAAAATACCCTCACGATATTGACCTAAATGTTTACAGTGGCCGAATATTAAAAAATATGATCGGTTTTGCTATTGTTTCTAAAAATCCCGAAGAAATAAAAAGGGCTTTGATGGAGCAGCCTTTGTGGAATGAAGCATTTACTTTCTTTGAAGAACTTGCAGAGGCAGAAGACTGGGCCAGAAGTTTTTTTGATTAAATGCTTCCTACTCGTAAATACCTATTAGATGGGTTCTAACATCAACCGAAACTTCATTTCCTTCAGGTAACTGTATTTTCATTGTTTTACTTTTTGCTAATGGCATATGGCATTGCACACAATCATTACCCATTTTTTCAATTTCCTTTGAGTCTCCCGAACAACGAAAAGGTTTTGGTAATTTGGAGTGACAATCCATACATTTTTGATTAAACATTGTAAGATTTCCCCTTTCCTTTTTATGTGGATCATGACACGTGGTGCAGTCAAGAGAGTTGCTGTTCGTAAAACATTTGCTGGCTTTTAGCAAACCATACTGATTTCCGTGTACGTCCAGCTCCCCAAGACTTGACTCATCGTAATCAGGAAATGAAAAATTTTTAAGTGTATCCCCCACCATAAAAGAAAAAGCACGTTCTGTGGTTTCTGTTCTTAAACCAGAATGACATAGGGCACATGCATCTAATCGTTGTTGTCTGGATAATGAGCTGTACTTCATGATGTGTTTGGCAATCTTATCTTCTGGATTTTGTTTGTGATATTTAACGTGATCCTTTACAGGTCCGTGGCAGCGTTGGCAATCAATTCCATATACCAAATTTTCTCGATGAAACTGGTTACTGTTTTTATTATCTGATATATTTTGGGCATAAGTAGTATGGCATTCCAGACAACGTTCTAAAACGGGTCTGGCAGGAGCTAACTGATCCGGAGCACCTGGGCTATTGATCCAGCTATCTGTGGGAGTAAAATATGAAGCTTGTAATTGAAACAAGTTATTTTTATTCCACATTAAATAAGATTGTCCTTTTGTTCCTGATCCTACCACTAAATCCATTTTGGCTGAGTAAAAAGGTGCATCCTGATTGCCGATTACAGGTTCTTGGTAAAAGCCAGAATTCTTTTCTATGAATTTAAAAGTGACATTATCGTTTAGCTGAAAAGTATTTTTGCCTAGTTCAAAGCTACCTTTGATCGTATTTTTTGTAGCAGGCTGAAAGGAATTAAAATGTGCTGTTTGATAATGATTTTCTACAATCTGTTGATGACATTCAATACAAATAGAAGAATCAATAAACTCCATTCCGTTAATGTGTGTAGCGACCGGAGTGATGGCAATATATTCACTTTTGTTATTAGCGTTTTTTGGATTGAAAACGAAATACAATACAATTCCAAGAATAATAATACCAATACTTATAATGTATAATGTATTCTTTTGCATAAGCTCTGATCTGTGATTCTTTTACAAGATAGGATAATTTTAAAATAGACCCATTTATAATGTATTTAAGAATTGGTATAGGTCTGTTTCTTTATCCAGGTTTAATTTCTTTTTTAATCGATACTTTGATTTCAGAACACTATCGGGCAGTACATTAAGCATAGTGGCAATTTCTTTGGTAGTAAGATTCATTCTTAAGAATGAAGCCAATCGTATTTCTTTTTCAGAGATTTCGCTGTAGATGGATTTAAGCTTGTTGTCAAAATTATTGTGTACATCAGCAAAGTAAGATTTAAACACCTCCCAGTCTTTGTCTTCAGCACTTTCTTTTTTTAGAAGCATGACCAAACGTCTAAATTCTACTTTAAAAAGTTCAGGAGAATTCTTAATACGCTCCAGATTATCCTTTAATTCCTGGATGAAACTATTTTTTTGAACTAGATGTAATGTTTGCGAAGTCAATTCTTTCTTTTTAAACTCGATTTCTTGTTTATAAATCGCTTCTTGGTTTTCACGTTCAATTCTATTCTTTTTTAATCGTTGTCTGAATCCAAAAAATAGTAATCCCGAGACGGCGATAAATGAAATCATTCCTCCTGCATATAAAGTTTTACGCAGGTTGCTTATTTCTACTTCTTTGTTCAAATTTTCGATTTCTTTTTCTTGAATTGCTAGAGTAGCTTCTTTCTTTTCGGTTTCGTATATAGTTTGAAGTTCTCTGATTTGTTTCTCACGATCTTTATTATTAATACTGTCGTTTAAGGTTAGAAATTGTTTGTATAATTGTAGCGAGGTAGTCACGTTGCCCAGCTTTTCTTCAATAATAGCGCTAGTCTCTAAAGCATCTTTCTCAAGTTTTAGATTTCCTATACTCTGAGCAATAGCTAATCCTTGTTTTATATTGGCTCTCGCTTTTATCAATTGATTTAGGTCGTTATTGCATTTTGCAATCTTAATATGAGCCTCTGCACGGTTGCGATCATTATTGTTATTGGTATTATTTTCTAAAACTAAATTATATTGTGATAATGCTTTTTCGTAGTTTTTCATTTTGTAATGTGTGTCACCTAATCCAATTATAGCAGGCATCAAAACCTGTTTTGCATTGAGCTTTTTTCTAATTACTGCTGCTAACTCATAGTATTTTAAAGCTTCTTGATACTCTCCAATTTTCAGATAAGTTTTACCTATTCCTATTTGTGTTGCTCTAATTTGGTATTCATTACCTTCATCCTTTGCAATTTTTAAAGCTCTTTGGTAAGCCATTAAAGAATTTTGATAATCTTTTTGTTCAAAATAAATCTTGGCGATACGAAGGTAGCCTCTTCCTACACTTTCATTATTTGACACTTCTTCATATACTCCAATCGCTTCGTATATAAACTCTATAGATTTTTGGTAATGACCCATGTTCAGGTATGCTAAACCAATATTTTCAGTAGATTTGGCTGCGGCTAGGGTGTCTTGCATCTTTTCGAAAACCATCTTTGACTGTTTATAACTTTCTATAGCATCGAGGTATTTATCCTGTAACATCTGTATAACTCCTATTTGGTTTAATGCAGATGCCTCTCCCCACAAATGTCCAAGTTCTTTATTAATAGCGAGCGCTTTTCTAAAGTTTAATGCAGCAGAATCATATTCTCTTTGATAATAATAGACAATTCCCAAGGTATTATAAGCACCTGCTTCACCTCTTGGTCTGAAAGTTTGTTTTGCCAAAGACAGCGCCTTTTTGATATAATTTTTGGCTTTTTCGGCATCAGAACTTGCATATTGATATCCCAAATCATTGTATGCTTTAATCTTTGTGGTATCCGAAGTTTTTTGATCGTTAATTAATCTTAACAAACTATCTGATACTTTCTTATTTTGAGCATGATTTTGATACGTAAATACTATAGAAAATGCGATGATCAAGTAAAAAGATTTCATTGTGTGGTGCGCTTTTATTTTTAACTAAGTTAACCAATTAATCAATTGGTTATATCAAGTTGTCTACAGTGCTTAACCATAATTTATTCTGTTGAAACAAGCTTTTTATTGATTCTTTTTCAATCCTTTTACATTCTAAAGGCTTGTAAATAAAGGTTTTTTATTGAGTTGATCTTTGAAAATATTGTTGAAGTTATTTTTTCATAAATATCTGATTTTCAATCCTTGTCCATACTTTGTCCATACCAAAAATTAGGTGTTAGGTGGCTTTTAGAATAGTTTTGACTCGTTGAATCAAAAAAAACACAAATCATGAAAACTTCAATTTTAAAAATGCCCCAAGCGTTTATGTTAATTTTTGCGATAAGTACACTAATTGCATGTAGTTCTTGTAGTAAGGATGAAGATGCTATTCCTTCAGAACCTACGAATCCCGAAGCAAATACTATTAACGATTTTATTAACAATCTTGATTATGATCCTAATCAATTATTGGGGGTAGAAGAAACAGGTGGAGAGGCTTTATTAAAAACCGCCGGAGATAGTTCTACAGATACATCCTATGGCGAAGGAATCAATACAACATGTGTTAGGGTAAATTACAATTTGAAAGCTAATTTTGAAGATGTAGCTATTCTTCGTCCTACCAACGGAATAATTTGGCCTGGAGCACTGGTAATAGGTAACCAAACGATGAGAGATGGTCTGCCTGAAGCATTTACATTAGGAAGAGCGCCAATGACGATCCGCCTGGACTTGCCTGGTATTGGTGAGGCAGGAAATATAAGAGTAGAAGATCCTAGAAACTCTAATGTGCAATCCAAGATCGATGAGGCATTAGAATATTGGAATGCTAATGCCTACCAAGAAGGTTACGTAAATGCGGCAAATTCATCCTATGCAGCAAGTACTTCGTATTCATCTAAGCAAATGAGTTTAGAGGTAGGTTTAAATACCGAGTGGGCGACAGGAGATGTATCTGCTCAATTTAATTATGAAACTACTTCGACCAGAAGAGTGGCTATTATGGTATTTAAACAAGTTTTTTATACCATAACTATGGATACGCCCGATAATCCAGCCGATGTTTTTAAAGCTGATGTGCCATTGACACAAATTGAGAATGCACTTAATTCTTCAACACCACCGGCATATGTGCATTCGGTAAATTATGGTAGAATTATTATGTTTAGAATGGAGACAACGGCAGAAGCTACTGAGACTGAGTTAACAGGTGCTTTTAATTATGCAAGTGGAGTGACTAATGCCTCAGGTGATTTGGCATTAAAATATAAGGAAATTTTAAATGAATCTAATATCACTACCGTCACTATTGGAGGAAATGCAGCTGTTGCCTCTGAAGCAGTATCAGCAACAAATTTTGGTGACTTGCAACCTATTATCAAAGGAGAAAATGCAGTGTATAGCAGAAATAATCCAGGAGTTCCTATTGCTTATACCATTCGTTTTTTGAAAGATAATACGTTGGCAAAAATGGGATATTCTACAGATTATGTTGCATTGAATTGTACTACAGCGGGACGAGTACATAATGAAATCCGATTTATCAATAGGTTGGCAGATAATTTTAGAATTGGAATAGAATATAAAAGCAAATTAAGCCCTACTGGAAATGTAACCTATAATGATATAGATTGGCAAGATAATACTACTGATGGGGCAATTACCTCAATTACGCCCCCTGATGGTGCTTATGCTATCTACTACCACGTAGAGCGAGACAGGTTTGGTAATAGTGGTTATGAAAGTAAACTTAGGGATAATATGAATGATTATGTGAATGAAGAAGAAGATTGCTGGGAATCCTATAGAACGTTTGCAGGTTCTGCTGAGGTAAGAGTGTGTCAATAAGTCAAATTTATTATTTTTAAAGTCGGCATTATAAGTTGTGATTCAACAACTTGGTGCCGGCTTTTTAGTGAAACTATATTTTAAATTTACTGTAAGTAAAGAATTAAGATAGCTAGTTAAACTAATCTCGCTGTATAGCGGGATCTTTTAATTTCATTGATTCATATATATCTAAAGTTAAACAGCACTTTGACTCCCGATAGCTATCGGGACAGTGTGACAAGAAGGGTGCAACATAACCTGTGTTTCTAATTCAACTTATAATACACCGAATCATTTTCTAGAGCTGTCAGTAACTCTGGAGATATGTTTACTTTTTGTTTGCGACTAGGCATATGTAGTTTTAGCTTTTCTGCCATTTCAAAGATCACAAAATTCAAGGTATGATTTCCAGAATGCTCTGTCAATAATTCCTTTAAGCCTTCAATTCTTTTGTCAGAAAGGTCATTGATGTCTAATTGTATTGTAAGTTTTCGTGCATACGTTTCCATAACGTCATGTAACAACTGGAAACTATTGAACTGTATTCTTGGATCTCCTTTTTTGCCGGTATCTCTATTTACCCAGCCTTCTTTAATAAAAGCTTTTGCATATACAAAAGTGTTTTGTACCAGAAATGGTCTATGCTTTAGATAATCCTCCCCAAAAATTCTAAATTCGTGAGCCGTATTGTAGTCTTCGATCGTAAAAGTGGCCCAACCTTTTCCATTTTTCGAAGTGCGATGTTCTACTCCTGTGATGACACCACCAAATGAAATTTCGCGATTTAAGTTGTTTTCTAGATCAGCAAAATTTACTAAAGTTCCGTTACAGAAATATTTCATTTCGTATTTGAAATCATCCAAAGGATGACCTGATAAATAAATACCAACCACTTCTTTTTCTCTGGCCAATTTTTCCATGGTTCCCCATTCTTCGCAAGGCGGAACTACAGGTTCAGGTATCTGAACATCACTGGCTTCTCCAAATAAACTTACTTGAGAGGAATTTTCATTTTCTTGATACTTCGATCCATATTTCATCGCTTTTTCAAGGAAGGTAATTCCGTCACCATCTTGGTGAAAGTATTGTCCTCTATGTGTCTCAATAAATGAATCAAAACCACCTGCCAGCGCTAGACTTTCGAAAGCTTTTTTGTTTGCGGCACGCAAATCGATGCGTTTTGCCATATCAAAAATAGATTTATAAGGTCCGTCTTTTTTTCTGTTTTCTACAATGGTGGCAACTGCTCCCGTACCAACGCCTTTGATCGCTCCCATACCAAATCGTACGGCACCATCTTTGTTTACAGAGAATTTTCGGTAAGATTCGTTAACATCAGGTCCTAGTACTTCTAATTTCATTCGTTTACATTCCTCCATAAAGAACGTAACCTGCTTGATATCGTTCATATTGTTAGAAAGTACTGCGGCCATATACTCTGCCGGATAATGAGCTTTTAGGTAAGCTGTTTGGTAGGCAATCCAAGCATAACAGGTAGAGTGGGATTTATTAAAGGCATAGGCAGCAAAAGCTTCCCAATCTTTCCATATTTTTTCTAGTTTATCTTCTGGGTGACCTTTGGCAGCAGCTTGTTCAATAAACTTTGGTTTCATTTTGTCCAAAACGGCTTTCTGCTTTTTACCCATCGCTTTACGAAGGACATCGGCTTCACCTTTTGTAAAATCTGCTAATTTTTGAGATAATAGCATCACCTGCTCCTGATAGACCGTGATCCCGTAGGTTTCTTTCAGGTATTCCTCGCAAGCTTCAAGATCGTAGATAATTTCTTCGGTACCGTGTTTTCTATTAATAAAACTTGGGATATATTCTAAAGGCCCCGGACGATACAATGCATTCATCGCAATGAGATCCGCAAAAACTGTAGGCTTTAACTCCTTCATATATTTTTGCATCCCTGGAGATTCATATTGGAAAACTCCAACGGTTTCTCCTCTCTGGAATAATGCGTAGGTTTTTTCGTCGTCTAGTGGAAAATTTTCCGGGTCAAGCTCAATTCCGTGTTTGGCTTTGACAATTTTTACCGTGTCCTTGATTAAAGTTAACGTCTTTAGTCCCAGGAAGTCCATTTTTAATAAACCGGCACTTTCTACTACAGAGTTGTCAAACTGTGTACAATACATGTCGGAATCCTTTGCCAAGGCAACAGGGACAAATTTGGTAATATCATCTGGCGTGATGATAACACCACAGGCATGAATTCCGGTGTTTCTAACCGAGCCTTCCAGTACTCTGGCTTGATTTAGTGTTTCCGCCTCTAGATCGCTACCTTCAGCTATGTTTAATAATTCATTTACCTTTTCTAATTCGTCACTTCTAAATTTCTTTTTAAGAATAGCTTCATCAACACCAAAAATTTTACCCAATTTGGACATATTCGGTATCAATTTGGCTATTCTGTCTGCATCACTTAGTGGTAGATCCAGTACACGAGCAGTATCTCGTATTGAAGATTTTGCAGCCATAGTCCCATAAGTGATGATCTGTGCTACTTGATTAGCGCCATATTTTTCGATTACATAATCCATAACGCGCCCACGTCCTTCGTCGTCAAAATCAATATCGATATCAGGCATGCTCACACGATCAGGATTCAAAAATCTCTCAAATAGTAAATCATATTTAATTGGATCGAGGTTGGTGATCCATAAGCAATAGGCTACTGCTGACCCTGCAGCAGATCCACGTCCTGGGCCAACGGATACTCCCATATCTCTAGCGGCTCTGATAAAGTCCTCTACAATTAAAAAATATCCCGGATACCCCGTGTTTTCAATTACTTTTAACTCGAAATCCAGTCGCTCATCAATTTCTGGAGTAATTTCTCCGTATCGTATTTTAGCACCTTTATAGGTAATATGTCTAAGGTATGCATTTTCGCCTCGTTTACCCCCATCAATCTTATCTTCTTCAGATTGGAACTCTTCTGGGATATCGAATGCTGGTAATAATACATCTCTGGCTAGAACAAATGGTTCTATCTTATCTATGACTTCCTGAATATTAATAATGGCCTCGGGGAGATCTTTAAAAAGATTTTTCATCTCTTCAGATGATTTGAAATAATATTCCTGATTGGGTAAGCCATATCGATACCCTCGTCCGCGACCTATTGGAGTAGCTTGTTTTTCTCCATCTTTTACACACAATAAAATATCGTGAGCATTTGCATCTTTTTTCTCGCAATAGTAAGTGTTATTAGTGGCAACGGTTTTAATGTTATGTTTTTTAGAAAAATTAATTAAAACCTGATTTACTCGATTCTCGTCTTCCTGATTATGACGCATAATTTCGATATACAAATCATCACCAAACTCTTTTTTCCACCATAATAATGCTTCTTCAGCTTGTTTTTCACCAATGTTTAGTACTTTACTAGGTACTTCACCGTAAAGATTTCCTGTAAGGACAATGATATCTTCTTTATACTGCTTGATCACTTCTTTGTCAATTCTAGGTAGATAATAAAACCCATCGACAAAACCGATAGAAGACATTTTTGCTAGATTATGATAACCATTTTTATTTTTAGCAAGTAGTACGATCTGATATCCGTTATCTTTTCTTGACTTGTCTTTATGATTTTCACAAACAAAGAATTCACAACCTACGATTGGTTTTATTTCGACTTCTTTGGGTTCCTCGCCATTTTCTATTGCTTGTTGGTTTGCAGCTTTTACACTTTTATTATGGTTAGTAACGGCCTGTACAAAATGAAAAGCACCCATCATATTGGCGTGGTCGGTCATAGCAACGGCAGTCATCTTATGCTTAGCGGTTTCTTTTACTAAGTCTGGTATACTAGTGGTCGATTGTAATACAGAAAAACTGCGTATGATTATGGAGATGTGCAAAATTTACCGAATCAAGTATAGCAATATTGTCCCTAATTTCTTGTTTAGAAATATCAGAGCTATCCTCTTTGTCCAGCGATTCCCGGATTTTTTTCGAGGCTTTTTTTAGATTGATATGCTTTAAACCTATTAGTTGTATAGGTTCTGGATTGGCTTGATTAAAGTTTTCAAAATAATCTGCTTGTACATCAAGCTCTTCTTTGGTAAAAACTTGTTTACGAATCAGTTCTAGAAAGCATCGGGTGGTGGCTTCTACATCGGCGGTTGCATTATGTGCTTCGCCAAAAGCTGTTCCGAATAAATATTCATGTAACTCGGTAAGTGTTGGGAGTTTAAATTTTCCTCCACGACCTCCAGGAATTTGGCATAAACTGGCTGTGGTTTCGGTACAAGTATCCAAAACTGGTAAGTCTTGTAGCTGGTTATCAATACCGAGTCTGTAGAATTCGGCTCCCATAATGTTAACATCGAAACCTACATTCTGACCTACTACAAATTTGGTTTTGGATAAAGCAATATTAAACTTTTCTAAAACATCTTTTAATGTGATTCCTTCTTGTTGGGCTAATTCGGTAGAAATTCCGTGGATTTTCTCTGCATCATATGGAATGTTAAAACCATCAGGTTTAACTAAATAATCTTGATGTTCGATACAGTTACCCATTTCATCGTGAAGCTGCCAAGCAATTTGTATACATCTTGGCCAGTTATCAGTGTCACTTATTGGGGCATCCCAGCGTTTGGGTAAACCTGTTGTTTCGGTATCAAAAATTAAATACATAAAAAATCAGTTTCGACAGGGTTTTACTTTTGAAAAAAAGTACTTACAAAAATAAGTAAAACAGATGCTTGTGTAGCGAAAAGTTGTTTACAGTTATTAACGATAGTATATAATAAAAAAAACCGAAGTCTAAATTTCGGTTTTCATAACTATAAATGAAATGTACAGTGAACATGTCTGTGTTAAGTACATTTACTTTTCAAAATAATTTTATGCCTCGATGCTTTCAAATTTCTTAACATCTTCTAAGGCGCTTAATGCTACACTTCGATGTTTCAAAATTAATCTTTTGGTACTTTCTGGTAAAGAGGACATTTCTAAAATATCATTATATTCTTTTATAAAAGATTTTTCTCCTCTAATGGTTTCCTTTAGAATGGCTTCTTCGTCATTATTTGATAGGGCAGCTCTAAAATTCATCCATACTCTGTGCGCATCTGCCGTAAAACTGGTTCCTTTTTCTGGCGTCTCTCCATACAATTTTATTTCATTTTTCAGCTCGTGTCCAAAATCATAGCGCTCTTTCGCTCGACTCTCAAAATAATTTTTTAGCGCACTATTATTGACATTATTTGCAGCGGTCTGATATCCTTTTTCTGCGTCATAATTTTTTTCCAATAAATCATTTAATCTTTTTGTAATTTTTTCTGTGTACTTCATAATCTTTTGCATTTTTAAATTTCAATAAGTTCTTTAAAGATGTTTATTGTTTAACATCATTTATAACCTAAGGCATAAAAACGCCTATGTCAAGCGGTTTAACAGGGTTTATGATTATTTAACGACTATTAACAAATAGTAGGCTATCTATTTGTTAAATATGTTAAATGAAAAAGCGTTCATCATAACAATAATGATGAACGCTTTTCGAGCTATAGTTGAGTAATGTAATTTAATATCCGTAATCAAATCGCCCTTCGGTGACAGCTACTCCGCTTGCAGTGGCGAATTCAAAACTTCCACTAATACATTTGGATTCGGTGTCGTGCGATGTAATTGTAAGAGTTCCTCTTACTGCTGATGACTTATCATTATACAGGCTATAAGTTGCGCTAAAATCTCCTGACCCAGCTAGTGAGTATGTTCCGACTGTAACATCTATAGGAAAAACAATGGTTATCTCTTCGTCCTCATTATTAGCTTTGATAAGGATAGAAGGGTTATTTACTCCAAATGGGATAGCGTCATGATCATCAGTGATCATTTCGTTTCCATTAATCAAAGCAGTTAAAGATGCGTTAAGTAAACAAGGGTTGATTTCTTCTTCCTCTTCTTCCTCTTCTTCGACATTAATAATAATTTCTTCCTCTTCCTCTTCAACTTCAGGAACAAAATTTTCTATGGGTAGTTTATAAAACCATCCATTTCTGAAGCTCTTGGATTGTCCATTACTTCCTTTTAAATCTTCAAAATAAAAATTACCAGAAACCTGATTATTATGGATTTCAGTAATTTCTATTTGGCCATTGCTTATGCCATCTTCCGAAATAAATTTTACATTATCTTCCTCAAAACTCACTTTATTAATGGCTTGAGATTCTAATCGGTAAGTTCCAACATTTGTAGATGATGTTGTGAAACTGATCGATTCGGTACCTGTATTTCCAACAATTACTAAGGTACCGTCATCGTGTATAATCGCTTTTCTTATATCAGGTCTAAATAATTTTCCATCAATAGTTGCTTGTAATCCGGGTGTATTAAATTCTACATCGGTGGTGCAAGAATTAAAAAGTAAGCAGATAACTGCTATCAGAGGAGTAATTTTTTTAATCATACGCTTGGGGCTTTAAAAATCTAATCACGGTAAAACCATCACTAAATATTTAAGTACAAACATATAATGAAAATTTCAGGAAAACAATTTTTTTCAAACAAAAAACATAATTTTTGACGACTAATGATTAAAAACATCGGTGAAATACACAAAAAATTAATTTCATTTAAATAAAAGTAGGTTTTTTACAGACACGTCTTTCTTTTTAATTTTATCTTTTTAGCGTATTTCTTTTCTCGTAAACTGTAGTGGATTTCTAGAACAAAAAGAAAGGCGTTGTATTTTGATGCTAATTTGTTAAAAATGATTACATTTGCGCACTTAATTATAACCGGGGTCGAGTACCCAAAAATTAATTCATATGTCTGTTAAAATTAGATTACAGAGACACGGTAAAAAAGGAAAACCTTTTTACTGGATCGTAGCAGCTGATGCTAGAGCAAAAAGAGATGGTAGATTTTTAGAAAAAATCGGTACGTACAATCCAAATACGAACCCTGCAGCAATCGATTTAAATATCGATGGCGCTGTAAAGTGGTTACAAAATGGTGCTCAACCTACTGATACTGCTAGAGCTATCCTTTCTTACAAAGGTGCGTTGCTTAAGAATCACTTAGCCGGTGGAGTTAAAAAAGGCGCATTAACTGAAGAGCAAGCAGAGGAAAAATTCAATGCTTGGTTGCAGGAAAAAGAAGGTGCCGTAGGTGCTAAAAAAGACTCTTTAGCAAAAGAGGAGGCTGATGCTAAAGCAAAAGCACTTGCTGCCGAAAAAGAAGTGAATGCTAAGCGTGAGGCTGAAGCTGCAGAGGCCGAAGCCGCTGCAAAAGCAGAAGAAGCCGCCGCAGAAGCATCAGAAGCAGAAGTAACTGAAGAAGCTAGCAACGAGGAAGAATAGTTGCATTATTGACGATGAAGAAAGAAGATTGCTTCTATCTAGGCAAAATCGTAAGCAAATTTAGTTTTAAGGGTGAGGTGTTGATAAAACTCGATACTGATGAACCCGAAAGTTATGTAAATTTGGAATCAGTTTTTGTTAGTTATAACAAAAATCTGGTTCCATTTTTTATAGAAAAAAGTTCACTTCACAAAAGTGATTTGCTTCGTGTAAAATTTGAAGATGTAGATTCTGAGGAGGATGCAGACGATTTGATGAAGGCTGAAATATATCTGCCCTTAAGCCTTCTGCCTAAACTTGAAGGTGATAAATTCTATTTTCACGAAGTAATAGGTTTTAAGATTGTTGATAGTTCATTTGGAGAAGTCGGTGTTATCAAACATATAAATGATAGTACAGCTCAGGCACTTTTTGAGATAGATCGAGAAGGTATTGAAATTTTAATACCGATGAATGACGAATTTATTGATAAAGTGGATAGAGAAACAAATACTGTTTTTGTAAATACTCCAGAAGGATTGATAGATCTTTACTTACAATAGGAATGTCCAAACCGTTTCAATTTAAACAATTTACGATACATCAGGATCGTTGTGCTATGAAGATTGGTACAGACGGTGTTCTGTTGGGTTCGTGGGTTCCTATTTCTGATCAGGTGAATGCAATTCTTGATATTGGAACAGGAACAGGTGTTATTGCATTAATGATGGCTCAACGATCTAACGCAGAAATCATTGATGCAATGGAAATCGACGACTCGGCGTACGAACAGGCGGTAGAAAATTTTGAAGCTTCAGATTGGGGAGATCGGCTATTTTGTTACCATGCTTCCTTTCAAGAGTTTTTTCAGGAGATAGACGACCAATATGATTTATTGATCAGTAATCCTCCATTTTATACAGATGATTATAAATCTGACGATGTAGGTCGTGATACAGCACGCTTTGAAGATGCATTGCCCTTTGAACATTTATTTATTGGAGCAGCTCATTTATTATCAGAAAAAGGAAAGTTTGCAGTAATACTGCCTTATAAGGAAGAAAAAAATTGCACAGACATTGCAGAAAAAGTAGGTTTGTACCCTCAAAAAATTACGAGGGTGAAAGGAAATCCTTCTTCAGACATTAAAAGAAGTATGTTATTGTTTGGTTTTGAACGTTTAGATTTGGATCCCGAAATATTGATTATAGAAGAAACTAGGCATCGGTATACTCAACAATACAAAGCGTTAACCAAAGATTTTTATCTCAAAATGTAGGATGAATTGATGTCAAAAAAAAAGGAGAATCATAAGAATCCTCCTCTTTTCCAAATTCAATCACTCTACGAAGTTTAATTGTATTTCTACAAATTAACGCTCTTAAGATTTTTACAAATTAGTCTTGTCCTACCCAGTTTCCTTCGGCATCACAAAGTACTTCTACTGTTTCTCCGTCTTCTTTTGTAAGCTCTAGTTTAAATTCTGAAGCATCTTCTTTTGCAGCAGCTTTACTAATAGTAGCTCCTTTAAAATCTCTAGCTACTGCATCAAGAACAGGTTGTGGCAAATTCTCCACTGCTAAGTCGATATATTTTTCCTGCATTGTTACTTCTAATGTCTCTTCAGAAGAAACTTCGTTTGCATTGATACTTTGAGTTCCTACTAAAAGTCCGAAAGCTAATACTGGTAATACAAATAAATTTTTCATTTTGTTTTTAGGTTTTAATTATTCTTCATTTTGTTGTTTAATAAAATGGAATAATTGTGCCAGATGATTTTAGAATCATTGTAGTGGCTTAAAAATCTGATAAACAGAATTTTAAACAAATTCATAATAATGTTAAGAGTATCAGAAATGTGTAGAAGATGGTTTCGAAATGCGGAAATTATCCACATTTAAATAGTAATTTATGATCTTGTCGATGTAAATCTATGACAGATTTCCTACTATTAAATATCTCTAATAAATTTAGTTTTATTTTAAGAAGTCAAAAAAAATTGGTTGCTCTTTTTTCATTAATTACATTTGTTAGCGGTTTAGAACCTAAGATTTTAAAAATAGTTTAAAAATTAAATACAGAGTATAATGAAGCCCGATCTTTTTGAAGCACCAGATTATTATAATTTAGATGAACTTTTAACAGATGAACATAAATTGGTTCGTGATGCTGCACGCAGTTGGGTAAAAAGGGATGTGTCTCCGATCATAGAAGAATATGCCCAGCGTGCTGAGTTTCCAAACCAAATTATTAAAGGGCTTGCAGAAATAGGAGCATTTGGGCCTTATATTCCTGAGAAATATGGAGGAGCAGGATTAGACCAAATAAGTTATGGATTGATTATGCAGGAAATAGAAAGAGGTGATTCTGGAGTACGTTCAACAGCTTCAGTACAGTCATCATTGGTGATGTATCCTATTTGGAAGTATGGAAGTGAAGAACAACGAAACAAATATCTTCCCAAGTTGGCTTCGGGCGAATTTATGGGATGTTTTGGACTTACAGAACCGGATCACGGATCTAATCCCGGAGGTATGACGACCAATTTTAAGGATAAAGGGGATCACTATTTGCTAAATGGAGCCAAATTATGGATTTCTAATGCTCCTTTTGCAGATATAGCAGTAGTTTGGGCAAAAAATGAAGAAGGAAGAGTTCACGGATTAGTCGTAGAAAGAGGAATGGAAGGTTTTTCAACTCCAGAAACCCATAATAAATGGTCATTGCGTGCATCTGCAACAGGAGAGCTTATCTTTGATAATGTAAAAGTACCTAAAGAAAATTTATTGCCAGGCAAAAGTGGACTAGGAGCTCCATTAAGTTGCTTAGATTCTGCTCGATTTGGAATTGCCTGGGGAGCTATTGGAGCAGCAATGGATTGTTATGATACTGCTTTGCGATATTCTAAAGAGCGGATTCAGTTCGATAAGCCTATCGGAGGAACACAGTTACAGCAAAAGAAATTGGCAGAAATGATTACCGAAATTACCAAAGCACAGTTGCTTGCTTGGCGATTAGGCGTATTAAGAGAAGAAGGAAAAGCTACTTCTGCACAAATATCCATGGCAAAACGTAATAATGTAGAAATGGCTATAAAAATTGCCAGAGAAGCAAGGCAAATTCTTGGCGGAATGGGGATTACAGGAGAATATAGTATTATGAGGCATATGATGAACTTGGAAAGTGTGATTACCTATGAAGGGACTCACGATATTCATTTGTTAATTACAGGTATGGATATAACTGGAATTGCTGCGTTTAAATAGTGCTAAAAAAGTATAAAATCATAGCGTCTTAGTTTTTCTAAGGCGTTTTTTTGTGCATATTTGACTTTTAAAAAAAATCAATCAATGAAAAAAGTAATTTTAATTTTAGTGTGTAGTTTATTTGGGTATTCATCTTTTGCTCAGGATGTAGCAAAAGTAGAACCGGTACAATTTCGAATAAATTTTTTAGCTCCGGGAGCAGAAGTTGAGTTTGGAGTAACAAAAAGTTCAACCATACTCTTAAATGCCGGATTTTTATGGGGTATTGGAACCAGTGAGGATTTTAACGGAAATACTGAAACCAATTTTGCAATTCTTCCTATTATAGATGGCCAATACCGATACTACTATAACCTGAAACAAAGAGAAGAAAAAGGTAGAAATATATCCAAAAACAGTGGTAATTTTATTGCGCTAAAAGGAACCTATTATTTTACAGAAGGCTTTCTTGAAACTCTTGAAGGAAATGAAGAGGATCTTTTTACTGATGAAAGTGATTTATCAGTAATTGGAGTAACTTACGGAATACAGAGAACTTATTTTGACTGGCTTCATATAGGTTTTGAAGGCGGAATAGGATATGGGCAAACACGTACCGATAATGTAATACTTCCTATCCTATCATTCACAATAGGATATGCTTTTTAGTAATTCAGAAAAAAAAATTTTAAGTAAATGAAAATATTTGGACATCGTGGGGCGGCCGGGTTGGTAGCCGAGAACACATTAGAATCCATAACTGAAGCCTTGAAATATAATATTGATGGTATCGAAATTGATGTACATAAATGCAAATCAGGAGAACTGGTAGTTATTCATGATAAAACATTAGAGAGAACTACCAATGGTAAAGGAAAGGTATCAGAATTTACCTGGGAAGAACTTAAAAGATATAGAACTGTAGAAGGTTTTAAAATTCCTACATTGAACCAAGTGTTAGAGCTTATAGATGCTAAGTGTGAACTAAATATAGAACTAAAAGGAATTGGAACCGCTTTGCCAGTTATAGAATTGTTAGAGAAACGAATTAAAGATTCTAACTGGAATCATGATCATTTCATTATATCTAGTTTTGATCATTCTCAATTGTTTCAGATAAAATCAATGACTTCCTTATTTAGGTTAGGAGTTTTGACAGAAAAGAAGGTTACTAATGTTCTCAACGTAGCAGAAGAGTTAAAAGCATTTTCTGTACATCCGCCGATCTATTCTTTGACGAAAGAGGATGTTTTAATGGCACAGAAAAAAGGTTATAAAATATACACTTGGACAATAAAAGAGTCGGCTCAGGTTGAATTGTCAAAAAATTGGAATGTAGACACTATCATTACAGATTTTCCTAATTTTGCGTAATGCATTATGATCTATTGATAATTGGTGGCGGAGCCGCAGGTTTTTTTACGGCGATAAACGTAGCAGAGAACGATCCAAACCTGAAAATAGCCATTCTTGAAAGAGGAAAAGAAGTGTTGTCTAAAGTTAAGGTTTCAGGAGGAGGTAGATGTAATGTTACTCACGCAGAATTTATTCCGGATGCATTGACTAAAAATTATCCTAGAGGCGAAAAAGAACTAAAAGGGCCTTTTCATACTTTTATGACAGGCGATACAATGGAATGGTTTGATAGTCGAGGGGTAGCATTAAAAATAGAGGATGATGGCAGGATTTTTCCGGTTTCTGATTCATCACAGTCTATTATAGATTGTTTTTTATCAGAAACTAAACGATTAGGTATTGAGGTTCTAACGAATCATTCAGTAAAAGATTTTTATCAAGAAAAGGAAGCCTGGAAAGTAGTTACAAGTCAAGGTAATTTTGAAACCGTAAAACTGATGATCGCTACGGGAAGTAATCCTAAAATTTGGACAAAACTTAATTCCTTAGAACACCAAACGATTGATGCAGTTCCGTCATTGTTTACCTTTAACATAAAAGATAATAGAATCAAAGGTTTACCAGGAATAGCTACAAATGCTTCGGTTCAAGTAAAGAACTCCAAATTATTAAGTGATGGTCCGTTACTTATTACCCATTGGGGGATGAGTGGTCCGGCAATTTTGAAACTTTCTGCTTGGGGAGCAATAGAGTTAAATTCCTATCAATATAATTTTGAGATCATTGTTAATTGGATACAGGACTATTCTCATGAAGAAGCATTGAATATACTCAAAGTGCTAAAAAATAAAAACCCAAAACAACAAGTTTCCAAATATACTCAGTTTGAACTACCCAAAAGGCTTTGGCAAAGTTTAGTTGCTGCTTCGGGTATGGAGAGTACAACTCGATGGGCAGATACTAATAAATCCCAACTTAACAAACTTTCAGAAGAACTAACCAAAGGTGTTTTTCAGGTAAATGGGAAAAGTACATTTAAGGAAGAATTTGTCACAGCTGGAGGAATAGATCTTAAAGAGGTAAATTTTAAAACTTTTGAAAGTAAGAGACATAAGAATTTATACTTTGCAGGAGAGGTGTTGAATATAGACGCCATAACAGGCGGATTTAATTTTCAGAATGCCTGGACAGGTGCTTATATTGCTGCTCAGGCTATTACGTCAGGATAAATGAATACATACATAGCTTTACTTCGAGGAATTAATGTGGGTGGCCATAAAAAAATAAAAATGGCAGACCTTAAACAGTCTTTTGAAGATTTAGGTTTTAGTGATGTTCTAACCTACATCCAAAGTGGAAATGTAATTTTTAAAGATATTTTAGATGATCCTTCTGTTATACAAACAAAGATCAAGGCAGGAATTAAAAAGCAGTTCGGGTTTGATATTTCTGTACTTGTAATCACTCGCCAAATTTTAAGTGAAGTTTTGCAAAACAATCCTTTTGCGGATACGTTGAAAAAGAGCGAAATGGATGGTAAAAAGATGTACTTTATGCTTTTATTTGATCAACCGGATCCAGCCGTAGTAAAGGAATTCACTTCTATTTCTTTTGATCCTGAGGTGTTTGTAATTACTAAAAATGTAATCTATTTGTATGCTTATAATGGATACGGAAAGACAAAACTTAACAGTAATTTCTTTGAAAAAAAATTAGGTTGTGATGCCACTGCTAGAAACCTAAGTACGATGAGTAAACTGTTGGAATTAAGTTTTTTAACTTTATAATTACAGCGTATTTATCGGAAATCTGTGTAAATTTTTGTACCTTAAAAAGGTTTAACCATTACCTTATTAACTATGAAAAAAATTACACTTGCACTTACCGTTATTTTTATTCTCAATAGTATGTTTTTTGCTCAGGCCAGTACCGAAGAGCATATAAAAAAACTATTGATGGATTATATAAATAAGATCAACGATCTGGAAAGAGGGGCTAAAAAAAATGATGTTTTATACCTATTTGACGAAAAGTATAGCGGTAATACCGTTTATGTCAATTTATCAGGTGCTTTAGTCAGAAAAAACTATGACAAAAAGAACGTTTCCTCTCAATTAGATGATATTATTAATGATGATAACTATAACTTTCGACTTACGTTAGACAAGGTTGTTTTTCAAAGTCAAAAAGATAATGCCGGAATCATTTCTGCCGTGGTAACCTTTGAATCTTTTATCAATAAAAAACTAGCCGAGAAAGGAACGATGTTGATGGATATGGTCGGAGTTAAGATCGACGACCGATGGAAGATAGTTCAAAATAATATGGTTCGCGTCTCTGAGGCCAAGGATATTGGAGAATGTGTTTGTTATATGTATGGAAATGGCGATACTAAGTTTGTTACAGAAGTATATTTTCCTGCCGGATTAGAGTACAGCCAGAAATTAGAATCTTTTCAGATTACAAGAAAAGATGGTTCTAGATTAATAAAAACTCATAGTGAAGAGTTTTCTTGGAAAGGAAATGGTAGTTTGTATTATAATGGAAAATCTATTGGTCAGACAAAAGACGCTAAATTGGCGATACAAGCGGCAGTTAAGAATTTATACAAGGACTCTTGCGTTAAAGTGATATTTAACTAATCTAGAAGCCTGATTGTCATAATTTCTGAAATCAGAACTCAAGATATCCTGCTAAATTATTATTTGGCAGGATATTTCATATTAAATTTTAAAGATTAGAAGGGCATTCAATCTCTTAAAAAACCTTTCCAAGATATTTCAATTGCTTGATTGATATGTTTATCCAATAATTTTACTTTTTCATTTTCGTGAATTTTT
Source organism: Aquimarina besae (assembly GCF_042434905.1). Lineage (NCBI taxonomy): Bacteria > Pseudomonadati > Bacteroidota > Flavobacteriia > Flavobacteriales > Flavobacteriaceae > Aquimarina > Aquimarina besae. Next base: position 356,215 of record NZ_CP170199.1, on the reverse strand, counting down.
ACAATAGAAACTACGTTGCCAAAAAAGAGTTCCTCCATAACCATAGAGTTATATGATTTAAAAACTTTTTGACGAATCCCAGATTTAAAATAATTCTCAATTTCACTGTAATACTGTCTTGCTTGATCTTTTAGGGATTGCGGTATCTCTGGAGATCTTGCTATTTGTTCAGAAAATATGAAAGCAAGTGGATTGTTCACAAAATAATGAAACAGGTTGAGCCACATTGTAGAAAACTGTTTTTTGATATCATCTTCTGGTATGTTACGCATCACCACAGTTCCAAAATCTTGTGTAAGCATTAAATAGAGTTCGGTTATGATTTCTTCTTTGTTTTTAAAATGATGATACACAGTTCCATTAGCAACACCAGATTCTTTGATGATTTGCGAAAGAGAAGTTGCCTGTATTCCTTGTTTTGTAATTAATTCTAAAGTAGTCTGTAAGACGATTGACTTTTTGTTCATAAATAATTTATTCCTTCATTCTTGGTTTAGTTAAGTTGCCATATACTAAAATTCAATGCAGTCGCAAAAGCAACCCAAATCAAATAAGGGATAAGTAGGTAAGCGGCCGTAGAGTTCACAACTTTAAACCACTTGATTGTAAACAATAATAGGATAAATAGGGCAAGTATATCCACAAGTGCAATCAATGGATTGCGCATTCCAAAGAAAAAAATGGACCACGCAGCATTGAGTAAAAGTTGAAACCCAAAATGATATAACGCAGTTTTTACCCATTTATGATAAAAACCTTTACTCCAAACAATTCCTGCTGCAATTCCCATCATAATATAAAGGGTTGTCCAAACTGGAGCAAATAGCCAATTAGGTGGTGTAAAGGAAGGTTTTTTTAAAGTTACGTACCAAGTGTTAATCGATGTTTGAGTGGCAATACTGCTCATAAACCCTATTAAAAGGCATAAAAATACAGCGACACCAATGCGAAGTAACTTTTTTTTCATTAGGATTAGTTAGTTAAATACTAAAATAGCAATTTATTTTTACTAGCTTACTCTAAAAATCACATAACCGTTTATCTTTGCCAAAATTATTTTTGCATTATGGGTGATTATAGTCAATTTATCTCTAAAATATCTTCAATATTACCAAACAAAGGATCAACTTCCTGTGCATCACCAAGCAATATAGCATTAGTAAAATATTGGGGAAAACGACCGGTTCAATTACCAGAAAATCCATCCATAAGTTTTACGCTGGATCATTGTAAAACTGAAACTACTTTACGATATGAAAAATTAGAAAATGTTTCAGAAGACTTTCAATTTGAGCTGCTTTTTGAGGGAGCGTCAAAACCGGATTTTAAACCAAAAATTAAAAGTTTTTTTGCCAGAATTTCTGATTTTATTCCATTTCTTAATCATTATAAATTTGTTATAGAAACTAGCAATACTTTTCCGCATAGCAGTGGTATTGCATCTTCTGCAAGTGGTATGAGTGCATTGGCCTTTTGTTTAATGCAGCTAGAAAAGAAAATGAACCCTGAGATGACAGAAGAAGCATTTTTACAAAAAACCTCATTTTTATCGAGGCTAGGATCCGGAAGTGCCAGTAGGAGCATAGAAGGGCCAATAACGATATGGGGGAGACATCATAAAGTGGAAGGAAGTAATGATGCCTATGCTATTAAATTTCCTTATCCAGTTCACGCAAATTTCACTAATTATCAGGATACTATTCTGCTGGTTGATAAAGGAGAAAAACAAGTAAGCAGTTCTGTTGGTCACGATTTAATGCATGGCCATCCTTTTTCTGCAGAAAGATTTAAACAGGCAAATAAAAATATTATAAGGTTGAAAGATATTTTAATGTCAGGAGATTTAGATGGATTTATTGAAGTAGTGGAAAGTGAGGCATTAACATTGCATGCGATGATGATGACTTCTCTGCCCTATTTTATATTAATGAAACCGAGTACATTATCCGTGATCAATAAGGTTTGGGAATATCGAAAAGAAACAGGATCTAAGATCTGTTTTACATTGGATGCGGGAGCAAATGTCCACCTATTATATCCAAATGCAGAAAAGGAGAATGTAATGGATTTCATTAAGAGTGAGTTAGTTGTATATTGTCAGAAAGGACAGTATATTTGCGATAAAATAGGATTAGGTGCAAAATTGTTGTAACTTTATCCTAAATCGTTAGACAAATTAGATATAAGGAGAACAAGCTGATGAAAGGACCACTGTTTTATTCGAAAATACTTTTATTTGGTGAATACGGGATTATTAAAGATTCTAAAGGTCTTTCTATTCCTTATAATTTTTTTAAGGGTGCTTTAAAAGTATCTGATCATCCAGATGAACAAGCCATTAAGTCTAATAAAAGTCTTACAGATTTTACAAATTATCTAGAAGAAATTCAGGAAAAGGGAATTGTTAAATTCGACTTACAGCGTTTGAAAGATGATGTTAAAGCTGGAATGTATTTTGATAGTAGTATTCCTCAAGGATATGGTGTAGGAAGTAGTGGAGCATTGGTTGCTGCGATTTATGATAAATATGCAGAAAACAAAATTACGGTCTTAGAAAATCTAACTCGTGATAAACTATTAAAACTAAAAGAGATTTTTGGATTAATGGAATCATTTTTTCACGGTAGCAGTTCAGGATTGGATCCTTTAAATAGTTATTTAAGTTTGCCTATACTTATAAACTCTAAGGATAATATAGAACCAGCAGGTATTCCTTCTCAAAGTGTCGATTATAAAAAAGGAGCTGTCTTCTTGTTAGATAGTGGAATTGTGGGAGAAACGGCACCTATGGTTAGTATTTTTATGGAAAATATGAAACAAGAAGGTTTTCGTTCAATGCTTAAAAACCAATTTGTAAAACATACAGACGCCTGTGTTGATGATTTCTTGAAAGGTGATATTAAATCTTTGTTTTCTAATATAAAACAGTTGTCTAATGTTGTGTTGGATAACTTTAAGCCAATGATTCCTAAACAATTTCACGAGTTATGGAAGAAAGGTATCGAAACTAATGAGTACTACCTAAAACTATGTGGCTCTGGTGGTGGAGGTTATATCTTAGGATTTACTCAGGATTTTGACAAAGCCCAGTCAGCTCTTAAAGATTATAAATTAGAAGTAGTATACAACTTTTAATAGGTTTACAACAGAATGTTTTCCAGAAAAAATAAGCTCATCCTTTTAAAGCTATTGAGCCTTTTTTCTATTGTGCGTGGTTATAATATTCTGATTATCGTACTAGCGCAGTATCTTACTTCTGTGTTTATTCTTGCTCCTAATATCCCATTAAAAAAAGTACTTTTTGATACAAATTTATTTGTTATAGTATTGGCATCAGCAGGTGTTATAGCAGCGGGATATATTATTAATAATTTTTATGATCGAGAAAAAGACCTGATTAATAGACCACAAAAAACCATGCTGGATCGTTTAGTAAGTCAGCGCACTAAGCTTACTGGATACTTTGTGCTTAATTTTCTTTCAGTCATCTTAGCCAGTTATGTTTCTTTCCGGGCTGTTATTTTTTTTTCCTTGTATGTTTTTGGGATCTGGTTCTATTCTCATAAACTTAAAAAAATGCCTTTTTTAGGAAATTTTGTTGCCTCAACATTATCTATAACACCGTTTTTTGCAGTATTCATTTATTATAAAAATTTTGATGAAGTTATTTTTGTTCATGCTACTTTTTTATTCTTGATGCTGGTGATGAGAGAAATGGTTAAAGACCTTGGGAACTTGAGAGGAGACGTTGCCCAGAATTATAAAACCATACCGATAATTTATGGAGAGACAACTTCTAAAAGATTAATTAGTTCACTCGTACTAGCCTCTTGTATTCCTATTTATTTGCTACTTACAAAGTATGAGGTTGGCTATATGTACCTGTATTTCTATATATGCTTAATACTCTTAATTTTGTTTTTGATATTTTTATGGAAATCAAATAATAGAAGTCATTATATATGGTTGCATAATATTCTGAAACTGATGATTGTTTCTGGAGTGTTTAGTATTATATTGATTGATGTTCATCTGATTTTAGACAGAATTCTCCGTTAAAAACAAAAAGCAGCTGTATTTTTAAATACAACTGCTTTTACCAATGTTTTTTAGTAGCTGTTAAGCCTCTGGGTTCAATACCTTAAGTTTTAATTTAAAAACTTTATTGCCAGTTTTGATTATATTAGAATTAACTTTTTTATAATTCAATCTGGACTTAACATAAGATTCTACAGCTTCTTTCTCTGAATCTACAGTAAGAATTACGATTTCACCCTTACCATTAAGAATAAATTCGATATTTGCTTTAATTTCATCACTATCTAATTCGATTTGTGGCTTGTCTAGTAAAAGTGCAATTTCACTTCTTAGTTTTTGCTCATTAGTTTCGTCTGTATTTTTGTCATTGGCAAAAATCTGTGTTGATGCTAAAATCGCTACTGCTAATACAATTAATTTTTTCATTTTTAGGCGTTTTTGATTTGAGTTATAAAATGTTGTTTGTTTAAATTTTACAGGACAAATGTAGTCTTGATAGATGGTTTTTTTTGAGTTTGAATTTTATTAGAATGTGTTCCTAAGTTTACCATTGTGTAAAAAAGTGAACGTTTTAACATAAATTGAACTTTGAATAATATATACTTTTTATAAGTTTACTTTAGGAGTATGAAGGAGGATTGATTTGTTTAGTGTTAAATTCTCAAATCTTGATATTGTTGAAGTGCGAATAATTAAATTTTTGTAGCTAATCTAATGTTAACTTAAGGTTATCAAAGGGTTTGATGACCAGGTTAATTTTATATCCAACTATTTGAAATTCAATTTTTTAAATGTTAATTATTCGTTAACTAAATTCCTAAAATTTGTAAATCCTGACAAAAACCAAGACATTTTTATGGAGAATCATTTACTCACTGTTGCATTGGCACAGATATCACCGGTTTGGTTAGATAAAAAAGCTACTATTGAAAAAATTAAAAATTCAATTATAGAAGCCGCATCAAAAGAGGCAGAACTAATTGTGTTTGGAGAAACCTTGCTTCCAGGATATCCTTTTTGGGTTTCGCTAACCGATGGTGCTCAATTTGATAGTAAGGTTCAGAAAGAAATTCACGCCCATTATGCTCAGAATGCTGTGATAATAGAACACGGAGACCTGGATGAGGTTTGTGATTTAGCAAAGAAAAATAGTATTGCAGTTTATTTAGGAGTTATTGAGCGACCAATTGATCGTGGAGGGCATAGTTTGTATGCATCTTTGGTATATGTAAATGAACAAGGAGAGATCAAGTCTGTACATCGCAAGTTACAACCCACATACGAGGAACGACTAACCTGGGCTCCGGGAGACGGTAATGGACTTAGAGTACATTCGCTCAAAGCATTTACGGTTGGAGGCCTAAATTGTTGGGAAAACTGGATGCCACTACCAAGAACAGCATTGTATGGACAAGGAGAAAATTTGCACGTAGCCGTTTGGCCTGGAAGTGATTATAATACCAAAGATATTACACGTTTTATAGCTAGAGAATCTAGATCCTTTGTGATTTCGGTTTCTAGTCTTATGCGTAAAGAAGACTTTCCTCGAACTACACCTCATTTAGAAGAAATCTTGAAAAAAGCACCTGATGTTTTAGGTAATGGAGGTTCATGTATTGCAGGACCTGATGGAGAATGGATTCTTGAACCCGTACTTTATACAGAAGGATTATTAATAGAAACCTTGGATTTTAATCGTGTTTTACAAGAACGTCAAAATTTTGATCCGGTTGGGCATTATTCCAGACCCGATATTACACAATTGAATGTAAATAGAGAACGCCAAACTACAGTCAGGTTTGGTGACAAATAGTAGTTATTTCTAAAAACTAAACAACTATCTTTGCAAAAAATGTAAGATATGAGTCGTGGAGACAATTCCAATAGAGGAAAAGGGAGTGGAAGACAAGGAGGTAATCCAAAAAGGAAGTCATATGCCAGAGGTAATGCTCCCATAAAAAATAGAAATAACTCACCAAAGAAGATTTCTGATTCTGATGAAATCCGATTAAATAAATTTGTTGCTAATTCTGGAGTTTGTTCTAGAAGAGATGCTGATTTGTATATTAAGACCGGTAGTGTTTGGGTAAACGGAAAACCAATTACAGAAATGGGGTATAAAGTGAAACTAACTGATGAAGTTAAGTTTGACGGTAGGCTTATTACTCCGGAGAAGAAAGAATATGTGCTACTTAATAAGCCTAAAGGTTTCGTGACTTCTATGAGTCCTGAAAAAACCAGAACCGTAATGGATTTGGTAGCGAATGCTTCTAAATCCTTATTGAAACCAGTTGGGAGATTGGAAAGAAATACAACGGGATTGCTATTGTTTACTAATGATGTGGATTTAGAAAAAAAATTGACACATCATAAAACAGGAGTTCGCAAAATATTTCACGTAGAGTTAGATCGTAATCTTAAATTTGAAGATTTTCAGAAAATCGAAAAAGGAATCAAATTAGAAGAGGGTTTTATACAAGTGGATGAGATTTCATACATAGAAGGAGCTGCTAAAAATGAAATAGGCATTCAGTTAATGTCTTCAAAAAATGGAATCGTAACTAAAATTTTCGAGCATCTTAATTATAATGTTGTAAAACTCGATAGAGTTATTTTTGCAGGACTGACCAAAAAAGATCTACCCAGAGGCCATTGGCGAATACTCACCGAACAAGAGGTTATTAACTTGAGGATGATGTAATTTGAAAGGGATTTAACAAATTTAAAAATAGAAGCGATGGATAATTATCCATCGCTTCTATTTTGTTAATACCTCGCCAGTAACTCCTTCAATTCATCATAATACTGTTTGGTAAGATGCACACTATGACCTGCACCTTTAATGAGAGTGCGCTCAATTTTATCCGGATACAATTCTTTTAAGCGTTTAGAATGTTCTTCTGGTTTGATCAGAAAATCTCTGGTTCCGTGAAAAACCCTTATTGGACACTTTACCTCTCCTAAAAATTTATATGATGGGATTTCATAGTTGATTAATGCTTGCGGAACTGGAGCCATGCTGGCAATAAATTCATTCCACGCATAATACGGAGCTTCTAGGATGAGCAATTTAGGGTTATTCTTGGCCGCAGTATAGGATGCAAATCCGGTTCCTAGTGAAAACCCTAACACGATCACATCTTTTTCTTCGTAACGAGAAAGGACATAATCATATATTTTCTGAGCATCATTATATAATTCTGATTCTTCTTCATAAAAGCTATCACTTTTACCATATCCTCTATAATCCACAAAAAGAACATCAAATTTGTTTTCTGTATATAAATATGCGCGCTCTCCCCATTCGTGGATTGCTCCGGCATTACCGTGGAAATAGAGAATCAACCCTTTGCTAACAGAATCGGTTTTGAATAATAGAGCATTTAAATTTACATCATCGTCTACCGCAATATTGATCTCTTCAAAAGGTTGCTCAAACGAATAGGCATAGTCTTTAGGTAGTGTTTTTGGATTAAAGAAGAAACGTTCCTGCTTGACATATAGAAAAATATAGCCACAGAGAATGAGGATGATAATAAATGCCAAGAATCGTAATAATCTTCTTCCTATTTTTCTAAAATTAATTCTCAAAATGCTATTGTATTTTTCTTAATATAAATAGATTGGTAGGTGACTCTGTCAAAAGTATAAAACCGTTTTCTTTTTCATCAAAAAGTTTTACCGTATTCGACCCCAATAATTTTAAAATTTCATTATTAAATTCAGAGTAGAAATTTATCAAAAAGGTATTGTCATTATGACGTTCAATTTCAAAATCTCCAGTATCAATTTTTTCTAAATCTTTTACTAATATAAATTTATTTTCTTCAAAATTAATATGATAGGTACAGCTTAATCTACTATCATTGGACTCGCAATAGTGTGTATTTGTCATATATCTGCATAGCTTCCACTCGTTTTGTAGAGAATCTGATACCGCTTTAACATTTTGGCCAAAAGTAAAACTACTAATACATAATACTATAAATAAGCAGTATTTTCTGCGATGTAGTATAGGATTCAATTGTAAATCGATTTTACAGAGATTTTTTTCGTGTTCTTAATGACTTCAAAAATAAAAATACCAAATACAATACTATATTCCAGAGCAACAAACCATAAATTTTCTTTAAAATCAGGATGTATATATGCTGTATAACTCAATATAATAACAAAAGACCACCAAATCGGGAACTTATAGTTGGTAAAAACACAAAGTGCTAATGGAACGGCTAAATACCAAGGATGAACAGTTGTCGATAAGAAATAATAGCTACAAATACCAATAACCATCACCGTAATGAGTTCAGTTGTGGTGTTGTTTTTTCTGAAAAAAGTGAGTAGTAAAAGAATACCTATCACAATCATGGGCAAAATCTTCCCAACCGTCCCAATAATGTTCCATCCAATAGTTTGATAACCAATCCAACGGATGATATAATAAATACTGGCATTGAATTCAAAATTTTGAAACCAAAGCCCAATAGTTTCACTAAAGTTTGTAATAAATTCTGAAGATAGGAAAGGAGCAAAAAGAAGTATTGTCATTAGAATGATAATACCATAAAACCCTATGAGCTTCAGTAATGGGTTTTTAAGGTCGATGTTATTGAATCCAGTGATAAACTTCTGAAAAAATAGTGGTAAAAATAATAAAGGGATTAGTTTAACTGAAACAGAAAGCGCTAGAGCAATAGCTGCCCAATACCAATATCCTTTTTGTAATAAATACAAAGACCAAATAATGAAAAATATCATTACTGCTTCAAAATGAAGATTCCCGGTAAGTTCTATAATAGCAAAAGGATTCAACAGATACCAAAAGATTCTGTTTTCAGGAATATGGAGTATTTGTAAAAGTTTTCTTCCGAAGAAAAAAGTGCCGATATCTGAAAATATGATCAGAATTCTCATCACAATAACAGAACCTAGGATACTTTTTCCGGCAAAAACTCCAGCAATCAGATAACAAAATTGACTAATTGGAGGATAATTGGTATAATGACTACCGTTTAGAGCGCCCATTCCATCATATAATTCTTGAGCTTGAGTAATTGGTGCATTGCCTTGAGCAATCCAGCTTTCTGGTAATGATAGATATGGATTAAATCCTTCTAGTAGCATTCTACCATCCCAAATAAACCGATAAAAATCTTGAGAGAGATTTGGTATGGCAAAAAGAAATAGTATTCTAAATCCTAACGCGATAGCAGCTAAGAATTTGATATTATTAGGATTCGTTTTAATAATCTTATAAGAAAGAAAAAATAACCCTACCCAAAGACCAAAGATTTTGATGAAATCAGTACGTTCTAATTGATAAGCAAAACTCCAATAGAATAAAGCACAAACTATAGTGAAGATAATGGAAAACTTATGGTATTTCCATAAACTTGTCATCACAATTTGGAAGTAATGGATTTAAAAAACACGAATCCAAATCCAAGGAATAGCATAATATGAAATAAAAACAATCCAAAATCCTGAAGCTTAAAAGCACTGTATAAAGCAAATGCGAAATAACACATTAACAAGGCTTCTATTATTGTGTTTCCGGAGATGTTTTTGTTGACATATTTATTTCCTTTCCAGGAATCCTTAAGCGAATTGATATTAAATTTTGGTGTTCTCACAAATTCGCTTTTCTTTCCAAAATGACCTTCTAATACAGCCATAGAATTATGTACAGAAAACCCCATTGCTATAGAGAAAAAAGTAAAAAACATTTTTACATATTCAATAAAATTCCAAAACCCACCGCTGTGGATTTTCTTAAAAGTATGCCAGTAACAAAAGAAAAATATGACTGTACTCAATGCAAAAAAGGCAATTACATTAAAATACCAGCTAAACATAGGATTACTGTTTTTAATATACATTACCGGAACGCTTAATACAGCCACTAGTAATACTAATAAAAACATACTGCTGTTCAGTAAATGAAAGAAGCTATGAAATTTAGTTTTAAAAGAAACTGTTTTATCTTTAAGCAATTTCCAATATAATTTCTGGAAATTTTCTGCAGCTCCTTTATTCCATCTAAATTGTTGAGAACGTGCTGCGCTGATCACCACGGGTAATTCTGCCGGAGTTTCTACTTCTTCAAGATATTTAAACTTCCATTTCTTGAGCTGAGCTCTATAGCTTAAATCCAAATCTTCTGTAAGGGTGTCTCCCTGCCAGTTTCCTGCATCTTCGATACACTTCTTTCTCCAGACACCAGCGGTTCCGTTAAAGTTAATAAAGTGGTCTTTATAATTACGCCCTACTTGTTCCATGGTAAAGTGAAAATCTAATGCAAACGCCTGAATTTTAGTCAACATAGAATAATCTCTATTAATATGGCCCCAGCGAGTTTGTACTACTCCAATATTTTCGTTTTTGAAATATGGAATGGTCTGTAACAGCCATTTCTTACCGGGAAGAAAATCAGCATCAAAAATTGCAATAAATTCACCTTTCGCAGTTTTTAACCCTTCTTTTAAAGCTCCTGCTTTAAATCCTGTTCTATCTTCACGACGAATGTGTTGAATATCTAATCCTGTCTTTTGTAATTTTTCAATATGAGCGGCGGTGGCATCGACTGATTCGTCTGTAGAGTCATCTAATACTTGTATTTCTAACTTATCTTTTGGATATTCTAAAAGAGCAATGTTATCCAATAAACGTTCCATTACATACAATTCATTATAAACCGGCAATTGAACAGTGACATACGGGGTTTCTTCTTCTTTGGAAAGGTCAAAAGTAGGAGAATTGTCATCTAATTTGCTAGCTTTTAGATAGTTGAAAAGCAAATTCAACTGCGCTAAACTGTATAAGAAAATTATTAATAACGCTAATGTATAAATAACAATGATAGCAATATCCATTACTGAAAGCTATATTTAAAAATCCAACTTAAAATCTTAACGCCTGCAAAGATAGCACCTTTTATGGTTCCTGAAACTTTTGAGACACCTATTCTCTTTTTATAGCGAACAGGCACTTCTGTATATGAAAAACTTTTTTTTATGGCTTTTAATTGCATTTCTACTGTCCACCCATAGGTTTTATCTTGCATATTCAGCTCCAGAAGTTTATCATATTTGATAGCCCTAAAAGGGCCAAGATCTGTAAATTTTGCGCCAAAAAACAATCTCATTAGGCTCGTGGCAAGCCAGTTTCCAAAAATTTGAGGAACAGTCATAGAACCAGCTTCTCTTAGTTTTTTATCTCTTGCTCCAATAACTAGATCAATGTCTTGCTGGATAATAGGGGTGATAATTTTAGTCAGTTCCTCTGGATAATCACTATAATCTCCATCCAAGAATACTACAATTTCCGGGGTATTTTTTTTAGATGCAATATAATCCAGCGCTTTAAGACAGGCGTATCCATATCCCATTCTTTCTTCTCTTAGTACTATTGCTCCCGCTTTTTTTGCTATAGATTCTGTGTTATCAGTCGAGTTATTACTGACCACAATAATCTCAGAAACCAAATCAGGAATTTCGTTAATCACGTGACCAATTGATTCTTCTTCATTAAATGCAGGTATAATAACTTTGATAGAGAGATTCATTTATAAGGACGCATTGGGATTGTCTTTTTTAAAACTAAAAACATCAGTCCATTCTCCAGTTTTTTGATCATTGATGTATTTCTCGGCTTTAAAAAGTTTGTCATTTTTGTACAATAGACAGTATCCGTTTTTTTTGTTATTTCTATATTGATATTTTTTTGTAATCTTATCTTTCCGATTACTTGTGGCAATATCGTAAATAATCCACCATTTCTCTGCTTTATCGTTTATAAAATGCCCTTCTTTAATTAGATTGTTTTTTTGAGAATAGAAATACCAATAGCCATCTTTTTTGTTATTTCTAAAATGTCCCTGCTCCATAATATTTCCATTAGGATAGTACGTATACCAATAGCCTATCTTTTGATTTTCAATAATCCAGCCCTCAGCTTTGATTGAGCCATCATTATAAAACTCCTTTTGATATTTCTTTTCCACCAATACTTGACTATTCATAAAAGAATAAATCACTGTAAAAATAATAAGCTTCTGTATCATGGTATCTTTATATGATTACTTAGACGAAAAGCTTTATAAATACCAACAGGTAGAAATAAATAAAACCAATTATAAGTAGTTAAAAATATTCACATTTGTATTATTGACCCTTCTTTTTTAATGATTAATTGTTAAATAAATGCATTTCATCGATTATTTTGTTTGTTTTAACGATATTTTCATATGTTTGCTTACTCGTGATTTATGCACGTTCCTTTTTTATTTAAGATAGTAACCGTGGTGTTGTAATGATTAAACCTATAAACTTTTTAGAAAAAATTACGTACGATAGGATATTGGCACCTTTTTTTTGTGTCATTCTTCCAGGTACTACGCTTCACGGGTATATTGAATATTTAAGTAACGGTTTCAGTTCATATCTATGGAGGGATATAGTTAATGTCTCTATACTGCTCTTGGCAGTAGCTTTAGTAAAGTTTTCCGTGATCACAAAAAAAGGTTTGATTGTAATATCTTTATATACGATTAAACTTGCCATTGATGCAACATTTATTATAGGTTATTTCGATCCTAGTTTTGATTTTATATATAATTTCTTACACGTGCAAATGATTTTTGCCACTGTAATATTTGCAGCTGGTACGTTAATTCAAGCAAGACACCTTTTGATACTCAACTCGATGAATATTTTGTTTATCATCATTTGTGCATTTACAATAGGTAAAGACTATTCGGTTTGGAGATTTGTATTTTGCGCTGTTTTGGTATCTGGTGGAGGTTTTATAGCATATGCCGGGAAAAAATTTGTTCAATCTCTTTTTGTCAAAATAAAATCGGCAAGAGTATTAATCGAAAAGCAAAACGAGGAGTTGAGGAAAATGAATGCTTCAAAAGATCAATTGTTTAGAATTATTGGTCACGACCTAAGAACTCCTTTTCATCAACTTAATCTATTGGTCGAACTTATTGCAGAAAGTAAAGATGAGCAGGAAAGAAAGGAATATGCTGATCTTATTAAAGAATCTGCTTCAAAGGGGAATGAATTATTAGAAGATTTGCTTAGTTGGAGTAAGAAAAATATTGATCAATTGGATGTGAATTTTGAAGAAATTTCTATTGCAAAAGTGGTGGACAAAACTTTTGAATTTTTCAAGTTCAATAGTGGTGTCAAAGATATTCAATTGATTAATGAATTACCACAAGACTTAAAGCTGAAAATTAGTAACGCAATGATGGAGACTGTTTTCAGAAATTTAATAGGAAATGCCATTAAATTTTCTCACCCAAAATCAACCATTATTGTTAATTGTAGCGTAAAGAATGATTATATTGATATATCCGTTGAGGATTGCGGTGTAGGAATAAGTTCGGAACAGTTAGAAATTCTATTTTCTGATGCTCAAGTTGTCTCTACATTAGGTACAGCTGATGAGAAAGGAACAGGATATGGCCTTGGAATTGTAAAAAAACTAGTAGAAAAGCAAATGGGCTCGTTCTCGATTGATAGCGAACTAAAAAAAGGAACCAAAGTTATTCTTACTTTTCCTATGGTAGCGTAAAATTATTTATAACAGCTCTACTTGCATATTCTTACTTTTTGCAAAACATCTAATAAATTTGCTTTTTATCGTATTTTTTGATAACTTTAACGATATATGATGATATAAAATTATTGTATTTCTAATGTTTAACGGGGCTGATTAAATAGATGATTTATGAGTATTACTATGGCATCCCCAAAATTTTCCAAATTATTTCGATTTGATAAGGTGTTGTTTACTGTAATGTTTATAGCACTACCAGGTATTATATTAGATGGTGTTGTAGAGTATAATGAAGGAGGATTAAGTACCTATTTTTATAGGGCAGTGACTACTTTTACTATAGTGACCATTGGTTTGTTACTACAGAAAACAGGCTTGATCAGAAAGTCCAGATTACTTACACTTTCGGTATATACCATTGTCTTGGGTATGATGTCTTCGATTTTTTTCGGAGTTCAGGATTCGAGTTTCAGGTTTGAGTCATTTTTTCTAAAAGTCGAGGTAATCGTTTCACTATTATTTTTTGCAGTAGGAATGCTCGTTCATTTTAGGCATATAATTTTCTTAATATCCATTAATTTTCTTTTCATAGGATTATGTGCGTTTTACTATCCTAATTTTCCTATAGAGAAATTTGCATTCTATTTTGTGATCGTAAGTGGAGGTGGATTAATGGCATATTTTTGTCAACGATTGCTAGTACAATTATCAAAAAAAGTGAAGGAAGCCAATAGATTGATTAGTATTAAAAATGAAGAGTTAAAAGAAATGAATCAATCTAAAGATGACCTTTTTAGAATTATAGGGCACGATTTAAGAACACCGTTTTATCAGCTTAGATCGCTAATTGATATGGTTGAAGAAGTTGATAATGAAAAAGAGCGAGAACGTATTAGGGGTATGATAAAAGAAGCCGCTGATAAGGGCAACAATCTCTTAGAGGATTTATTGGAATGGGGTAATATATATAAAAAACAATCACAAGTATTATTAGAAACAAAAGAAATATCTGTTATCGTTGACAAGGTATTTGCATTTTCAGACCTAAAAACAAAAAATAAGGAAATTAGCTTAATCAACAAATTACCAAAAGACCTTAAGGTTACCATTAATCCTGCCATGATGGAAACTGTGATGCGTAACTTAATTGCAAACGCTATAAAATTTTCTCACCGAGGGTCTGATATTATTGTAAAATCTGAAAAAATGGACAGTCACATACGTATCGCCATAGAGGATAAGGGAATTGGTATGTGTGATCATAGTTTATATAATTTATTTACTACCGAAAAGAATAATTCTACAACTGGGACCGAAAACGAGAGAGGTACTGGTTTTGGATTAAGTATTGCTAAAAAGCTTGTAGAAAAACAAAACGGTATTTTAGAAATAAAAAGTGAACATAATAAAGGTACTACGATTAATTTATACTTTCCTTATACGTTAAGCGCATAAAATGAAGAACCTATTTTATCTAAAATCATAAAAAAACAGCTTGTCATTCAAGCTGTTTTTTTACTGTTTTCTAATACTTATATACTTATTTATTATTTACATAATCCATTAAATCTACATCATTACCTAGTAAAATTTCATTTGAACTAATTCTTCCTTCCAAATTATCATTTTCTAGTTTTAATACTCCTCTCGGACATACAGCAGAACATATACCACAACCTACACAGCTGGATCTTACAATGTTTTCTCCTTTTTGAGCATAGGATCTTACATCAATTCCCATTTCGCAATACGTAGAACAATTACCGCAGGAAATACACTGCCCGCCGTTAGTTGTGATCCTAAATTTAGAGAATAATCGTTGTTGTACTCCCAGAATAGCAGCCATAGGACATCCAAAGCGACACCAAACTCTATTACCCAAGATAGGATAAAATCCAGTTCCTACAACCCCCGAAAATACAGCCCCTATAGCAAAACCGTATGCCTTTTGTAAATTATAATCTTCAATAAAAAAGATCTGATTCCCTTCAGAAAAATGATTTAACAAAAGGATCCCGACAATAGTAATGAGGATAGCTCCTGCGGCAAACTTAGCGTCTTTATTTAAATTTTGACGTTTAAAAAACATAATGCCTGCAAACAATACAGAAAGAAATGCAATAACGCCAAAAATAAACTGATCTCTCGTAAAAACACTTCTATCAGGATTATTACCAATGTATGAATACAGAACGGCAACTGTCATAATTACTGCAAAAACTAAAACGGTATGAATGGACCAACGCTCAAATTTCCAGGCAGATAATTTTTTACTTGATAACTGGCGAAAAGAATCTCCGGCAGTTTCTGCTAAACCACCACAACCACAAACCCAGGAACAATACCATCTTTTTCCGTATTTGTATGTTAGAAAAGGGGATATAACAAAAATAGATACAATCCCAAATAACAGCATTAGAAAACCAATAGACCCACTATCTAAAAAACCATTGATATTCCAGTCATAAAAGAAGTAGTAATTAAGAGGCCACATATTTTTAAAATCATAATATGGATAATTGAGAGCCTGCATGAATTCAGGAATTAAAAAAGCAAATCCTAATTGAAAAAACATGACCGAAACTGTTCTTAATTGTTGATAACGATTATGACGATATTTCAAAATGAATTTGTATCCGAATGCCAATATAGCTATAGTATATAACGTTCCGTATACAAACCATTGACTGGCAGGTTTTCCTTTAAGGAGCATACTTAAAGGATCAAATAAGCCGATTAGTCCGGTATTAGCATCTCCGTTAGCTCCGGCTCCTAATAAACCTTCATAAAAATAAAGAACAATGTAAAAACCAGTTAATACCACACCGGCAATCCAACCCAACATTCCTCTAGAGGAAATAGACTTTAGCCAAACTCCGTCATTTTTAATCCCTTCTAGTTTAGTTAGATAAGCGTCATTTGCAAAGATGATGGTTCCAACTGTAATCAAAACTAGTGATAAAGCCAGAAAAACTCCTTGATTTGGAAAGTTGGTATTTAGTAAGGCAAGTACAAGAATGAAAAGCCCGGTGAAGCCTATGGCTACAGCTATTTTTTGTTTTATAGAAATCCCTTTAGGTTCAGGACTGGCAAGGGACATGCTATGGTCTAATTTATTACTCATATTTCATATTTTTGAAAACCCTGAAGGTTTTATACTGTTTGTAGTTTTGAATTTTTAAATGCCGAAAGGATATTAGCTTCGTGTTTTTTGTAGAGTTCTGGATCAAAGTTCGCTTCAGAAAGGTTTTCTAAAACGTAATCCACATCTCTCTTTTCGGTAAGCCAGCGATCAAATACTTCGTGGCGCATTCTGATACCAAAGTTATTAATACCTAAAAATGCATTGGTGTCTTTGTGATAAGAAACAGTAATACATTTGGTGTCATCTTCGTGTATCCAGTGAAATTGTTCTTCATATTCTTTGGGTTTACCAAACACCCAACCATATGTCTGATATTCGATATCTAAGAACTTGGCACTATTAAACCAATGTCCAGGTTTATATTCGATTTTGTTTCCGCAGATCGTTTGTGCTACCGTTTCTCCCATCATTCTGCCGGTATACCATACCGCCTCTATGGGTCTTCTATTACCAATAGCTTCGTGCTGTTCTGCACAGTCGCCTATCGCATAAATATCGGGAACATTAGTTTCCAGAAAACGATTTACTTTTACACCACGTCCTAGCTCGATACCCGAATCTTTTAAGAAATCAACGTTTGGGGATACACCAGCGGTTAGACCGACGACATCGCAATCGATCACCTCTCCTGTTTCCTTAATAACAACAGATTTTACTTTTCCATTTTCATCTGCAACAATCTCTTTAAGATTCGTACTTAAACGAAGGTCAATATGATGATTCTTAATATGTCTATTGATCATTGCACTTTCACCGGCGGGCAGTACACCGTTCCAAAAACTATTTTCTCTTACCAAAAAAGTTACAGGAATATCTCTGGAGCGTAACATTTCTGCTAATTCAATTCCAATAAGTCCTCCACCAACAATCACAGCTCTTTTACATACTTTTTTATTAGGAGCGTATTTTTCGAGTTTCTCCAGGTCTTGTTTGTGGTACATACCCATCACTCCATTAAGATCCTGACCAGGCCAACCAAACTTATTGGGTTTAGAACCTACAGCTATAATTAGTTTGTCATAAGATAAGTTTTCTCCACTTTCAAAGATCAATTGTTTTTTTTCATGATCCACTTTAGATACATAACCTTTTTTAAGTTCTATTTCATTTTTTTTCCAGAACCAATTTTCATAAGGTTGAGTATGTTCAAATTTCATGTGGCCCATATAGACGTACATAAGTGCCGTGCGAGAAAAGAAATAATCTGTTTCACCAGAAACAATAGTGATTTTTTTATCGGATATTTTTCTGATATGCCTTGCGGCAGTGACCCCAGAAATTCCGTTACCGATAATGACAATGTGTTCCATAAAGATGTGTGTTAGTTGAATTTGATTTTTAGTGTTGAAAATGAAGCTTCTGCCTGTAAGTCGTTTATAAATATAAGAACTTAAAAAGAATTAATAATTTAGAACTGGTCTAAAAAGCTGTGTTTCTGTAAGTTTTAAAAGTGAATTCGACACGCGCACGTGATCCTTAGAACTAAAAATATTGGTTTGAAAACAAATTGAAAATAATTTGTAAGTAGCTTATACCTCCTTCGACTTAATGCGAGTTACCAAGGTAAACGTTAACCTATTTGACTCTTTTTCACCATACTTCTGATAAGGAAGTTTAAAAAATTACATCATGAAAAAAATAATATTAGCTATTGCTTTTCTAATTGGAGCGATTGGCTTTGCTCAAGATACATCTAGTTTTTTTAGGAAGGCGGATGCTTTTTTCAAAAAGTACGTTACCGATGGAAGGGTAGATTATAAAACAATAAAAAATGATCCGGCTTTATTGAATGAGCTGTTAGATATAGCTTCGGGTATCAATGTTTCGAAAGACGACGCAAAGACTTTTCAGGCATTTTATATAAATGCATATAACCTGTCTGTTATTAAAGGGATTGTAGATAATTATCCAACAAAGTCACCATTAGATATTAAGGGTTTTTTTGATAAAACGAAATATTCATTAGGAAGTAAGACCACCACATTGAACGATCTTGAGAATAAAATACTTCGTAACAATTTCCCGACAGAAGCTCGTTTTCATTTTGCTTTAGTATGTGCAGGATTAGGATGTCCTCCTATAATTCCGGAGGCATATCAACCCAATACTCTTGAGGAGCAATTACAGCGTCAAACCATCATCGCATTAAACAATCCTAATTTTATCAAAGTAAGTGGTAAAAAAGTACAGCTTTCTCAAATTTTTGAATGGTATAAAGGTGATTTTACTCAGAACGGCTCAGAAATAGATTATGTAAATCAATACAGAAAAGAAAAAATACCTACCGGAGCTAAAGTATCCTATTATCCATATAATTGGAGCTTAAACGAAATTAAATAAACAACAAGCAACATTTATCCAAGGTAAGGAAATCATAGCCTTACAAGTATTAATCGTATCACATAACTATATTATGAAATCAACTAAGAATATTATATCTATACTTTTTTTATGCCTTACAGTCATTGTCGGATTTGCTCAGGATGATGACAGTCAGGGATCTGTAATTCAGACGCTGACTCCTTCTAAGTTAATCGGAAAAGGTCAATACGATATCAAATGGTTTAACAATTTATATACAGAAACTAAAGATCTTTTTGGTCCAGGAGGAGAAAAAGAGACATTCCCAGAAATACTTTTTTTACCTCTACCTTAGAAGCTTATACTGGTATAGGTAATAACAAAAGGTGGAATATAGGTGCAATTTTAGAATTTAGATCAAATGCTGTTGGAGGAAGAGATGCTTTAGATGTTTTTCAATTTGATGGAGAACGAGGAACTGCAAGATCCGGTTTGACTTCCATAGCACCTTCTGTAAAATTTGTACCTCTTAAAAATGTAAATAATTTCTCTATTCAGAGTTCGTTTTTTATTCCATTAGTAGACAACGAAACCGAGGATGGTGTTTTTTTAGATCAAAATGGATTTATATGGCAAAATAGGTTCTTTTATGACTATACGTTTCCAGGAAACAAATTTCAGATTTTTGGAGAGATCAATTCTGAGTTGAATTTTGGAAAAGAAGAAGATAGTTTTGCTAATAATAGTTTGCGTTTAACCCCCGGTGTATTTTTCAGTTATTTCCCAAGTTCTAAATTTACAGTATTGGCATTGGCGCAACATTCAGAACTCATAGATTTAGGAAGCGATTTTGATCAAAATTTCACCGCTCTTGGTGGCGGAGCCAAGTATCAATTGACTAAAGAATTAAATGTTGAAGCGCTATATACTAATTTTGTAAGAGGCAATAGAACAGGCTTAGGAGAGACTTTTAACATTGGATTAAGAGCTGTTTTCTAAGATAATATTGTATTTTCAGCAGTATAAAAATTAATATGAAACATTTTTTTATACTGCTGGTCATACTGATGAGTAATAGCTGTACTGGACAGCAACCTAAAATAAACGGGATTAGTTTTGTAGGTTCTCCAAAAGAAATAAATGAAACTCATATAGATCCTATTATAAAGGTCAATGCAAACTGGGCAGCGGTGATGCCTTTTGGTTTCCTAAAGAATTTAAAAGAGCCTACCGTTACTTTTAATATAGATCGACAGTGGTGGGGTGAACGAGTAGACGGCGCAAAACGTACGATTGAGTTATTAAATCAGAAAGGAATTAAAGTAATGATGAAACCCCAGATATGGGTTTGGAGAGGAGAGTTTACAGGCAATATCAACATGGATTCTGAACAAAATTGGCAAACTTTAGAGAAGTCCTATGAAGATTTCATCCTTTTGTACGCTCATTTAGCTCAGGAAATGAAGGTTCCAATTTTATGTATTGGTACAGAATTACACACTTTTGTGCAAAAAAGACCAAAATATTGGAGTAGGTTGATACAAAAAATAAGATCCGTGTATAAAGGAAAGTTAACCTATGCAGAGAACTGGGATCAGTTTGACAAAGCTCCTTTTTGGGATCAGTTAGATTATATAGGGATTGATGCTTATTTTCCGGTTTCTGATAGTAAAACACCAACAGTAGAGGAACTAAGAGAAGGTTGGCGATCTCATAAAAGTAAAATTATAGCATTGCAAAGAACCACAGGAAAACCTATTCTTTTTACAGAGTATGGATATAGAAGTGTTTATTATACAGGAAAAGAACCCTGGGATTCTAATAGAGTGAACGGTAATGTCGATCTAAAGGCACAAAGCAATGCCTTAACAGCTTTATATGAAGAGTTTTGGAATGAACCATGGTTCGCCGGAGGATTTCTTTGGAAATGGTATCATAATCATGAAAAAGTTGGGGGAGAAGAAAATAATAGATTTACCATACAGAATAAACCCTCAGAAAAGATTGTAAAAGACTTTTATTCAGCTCATAACACAAAGAAATGATATTTCGGCTTACTCTTATTTTTTTCATCTTGATTGCTCTGGCCACAAATGCTCAGGAGAAGCTAATTTCTAATGTACGGATACAGGGTAATAAAAAAACTAAAACAAAAGCGATAAAAAAGTTGAGTAATATTCGAGAAGGAATGGCGCTAGATTCGTTGGTGATAGAAAAGGATATTAAAAGATTAAAACGATTACCATCGATCGCTCATGCATATTATCAAGTTCACGAAAAAACTGAAGGTTACGAGGTAGTTTATGGTGTTGAGGAGAACTTTACAATCATCCCGGGTATCAATGTATATACAACCAATGATGATGAATTTGCATTTAGAGTTTCCTTATCAGAGTTTAACCTATTAGGTCAGAATATAACGCTTGGAGGATACTATCAAAATGATATCTACAACGCGTTTGGAGCCCAGATTAGAGCTCCTTTTTTATTTAATAAACATCTGGGATTAGCTCTCAACTATCAAAATCTTACTACGCTTGAACCGGTATTCTTAGAGAATGGAACAGCCGATTATAAGTATAACAATACCTCTTATGAAATTAGCGGATTATATCAAATCAATTTACAGCACAGAGTAGAACTTGGAATCAATTATTTCAACGAAGATTACGAGTACAAAACAGGAGTAACGAGTCCTGATGTACCACAAGATTTTGACGTAAATAAGCTACTGTATAAATTTATATATGAGTATAACAATCTAAATTTTTATTACCAATATGTGTCCGGTTTCAGAAGTGTATTGAATTCTCAATATGTAATTAGTACAGAAGATGTACTGCCAGACTTTTTTATTTGGTGGAATGATTTTTTGTATTATCAACGCATAGGAAAACGAGGAAATTGGGCAAATCGTTTACGAGTAGGACTAGCAACAAACGATGACACCCCGTTTGCTCCATTTGCAGTAGACAATAATTTGAACATTCGCGGTGTTGGGAATATTATAGATCGTGGAACCGGAGTGATTGTTTGGAATACAGAATATCGTCATACACTATATGATAAGGATTGGTTTGTGTTACAAAGTAATGTATTTGTAGATGCAGGTAGTTGGAGAAATCCTGGAGGAGATTTTGGAGATTTTGGAGATTCTCAGAATTTTAGAGTATATCCGGGAATTGGCTTACGATTTATGCATAAGCGGATTTTTAATGCGATTTTTAGGATAGATTATGGATACGGAATCACAAGAGATGCGACCAATGGTTTTGTGTTTGGAATAGGGCAATATTTCTAGGATAATTGGGATTCATTAAAAGAATGAACCCCAATTTTTTTACTGATATTATTCAAATATACCTGAAATACACATATGCGTTTCTCTTGTTCCTAAACAACACCCGTTTGGTAGAGGGTATCCTCCACAACCCAAACATTTCTGAGCGTTCACAGGATTTGGACAAGCTCCAAGATTACCACCATTTACAGATCTTTGTTCTTCTTTACTAAGTGCTTGAGCATTTTTTAAATTCAAAATGTTTTTTAACATAATTAAGGTTTTAATAATGATATTTCCCCAAACATTTAAAGACACTTGAGGTTTATGTCTGTAAACATTTATAACGTTAAAAATGGGGAAATTATTACTTTTTGCGTAACGTTCTTTTTTCATTATTCTGAAAACACTAACCTTCCCTCTAGTATAAACTCATCCGCTATTGCATTTTCTTTCATACGTTTAAAAATACTAGGTGAGTTATGGTTAATACCATATTTGGTTCTATCGATAGCATATTTAAATTTCAGAATAATACCAGATTTAGTTCGTTCAATCGTTACGGGAATATTTTCTGTATTTGTTTTTCCTTTGATAGTTAGTTTTCCCATTAAATCTATCGAATCGTTTTTAACAACTGCTTCATTATGAATAGAAAAAGTAGCTTCTGGATAGGTTTTTACTTCAAAAAAGTCTTCGTTTTTCAGATGGTCCTTAAGATCCTTGTTTTCGTGATCAATGCTTTTCATATTAATGATAATGTTTAAATCCGAAATTACAGCATCGGTCATAGAAAGAGTTCCTTTTTTAGGAGCTATCGTTCCTTTTAATGAATAAGAATTAAATGCCGCTTTTCCTGTCCAGAACATTGTTGATTTTTTGGTATTTAATATATAATTCTGACTATGGATTTCTTGCACACCAAGTATAAGGGAAAGAGTGAGAATGATTAACTGTACTATTTTCATTTTGAATATTTTTTCAATTTAAAAGTTTATCTGTTGTTTCTATTTTTTCATATCCGCATACAGTTTCGCCATCTTTTGTAATACCAATAAAATACCACATAGCCCATCCTCCATAAAGTAAGTTGTCTGAACGCCAATTTTTGGCCCAAGTGTAGGGTTCAGACTGTTTCATTACCTCCTTTTTAGTTCCAAAATTTTTGTTTAGTTCTTTTAGAGGATATGTTTTCCTGAGATTCCATTGATTATTGTAAAAAAGGAAGGCTCCATATTCAATGATTTTGATTTCACTCTGCTTGCACAAAATTGTTGTATTATGTTTCCAATAATATCGGTCATTAATTTTTATGGGATCAATAGTTTTAGGAAAGTTATTTACTTCAATTACTTTGCGTAAGCTTTTTAGTTTCTCAGGTAATTCATCGTTAATTGGAATCCCATAATTTATTTGTGCTGAAAGGGAAATAGAATAAGTTAGTAATAATAGTATGATAATTCTTTTCATGGCTATTTAGTTTTTTCGGCTATCCAAACCGCTAAAAACCCTCTATCTACTGCGTGGGTCGAACCATATAGTTTTCCATCTTTATAGTAAAAAGCTGTATTATAGCTTCCACTATTATCACCAGAGATTAGAGCAACGTAAATGATACCTAATTGTGTGTTTACTCTTCCTTCCTTTATTTTTACTCCTTCTCGATAAAAAGTTCCGTGAACAGAGTTGTTATCTATTTTATCTATTTGCATCAAAGCAAAATTGGAATCTGTTGTGTTTTGCGGACTCATATCTAATTTCCATTTTCCGACTATTGACTGTAAATCTATATTGTTTTCTTGTGCTATACTTGAAAAGAAAAGTATTAATAAGAATGATGTTAAGATTAAGGTACGTTTCATTTTTGCTGATTTTAAAATTTATATGACACAAATATTCATCAAATGCAGCAAAAAATCGTTTCAATTGGCTAAATGAGACTGATTTTTAGAAAAATGAACGGATCAATTTTTTAATTGAAACCTTTAATCTTTTGATTTTAGAGCGCTTGGAGGGTTTCCAGTAATTTTCTTTACAGCTCTGTTAAAAGAAGCTTTAGAATTAAAACCTGCTTCATAGGCTAGGGCTAGCAGTGTAAGATTATCATTTTTGGGATTTTCAAGCAATTTTTTTACTTCTTCAAAACGTAGCTCATTGATATAGTCATTAAACTTTTTCTGGTATAAAGTATTTAAACATTTAGTAACCAAATAAGGTTTTGTAGATAGTTGTTTGGATAATGATGCTAATGTAAGTTCTGGATCCCTAAATAACCGTTCTTTTTCCATTTTTGATTCCAATATTTTTGCAATTTTTTGTAGCTGTTCTTTTTCCTTGTCAGAGACGATTGTTATTTCCTTAAAAGCAGATTCTTTTCTTCGGGCAAACCCCTCAAGACCTAACCAGTAAGTTATAATTGCCATTCCAATAAAAACAGGATGCCCGTAAAAGAAATTACTGGCGAAATTGAAAAAGAAAAAATCAATTAATATCCCTAAAACATATAGAATCGAAAATATTTTCATCACTAAAACTACTCTTTTAATCCAATCAATTTTTTCAGGAAGAATTTTATAACCATCTAACTGAATAGTATGACTCAATATTTTTTCAGCTTTACTACTATAGAAAATAATTAATGCTCCAGAGATGACAAACATTGTAGGATAATGCATCCATACTACATACCCCCAATATCCCAACCAAGAAAGGCTTTCGCGAGTGCCGTCCCAATAAAAATTTTGTGCTTTTATAAAAAAGCTCCAAATAAATTCAATGAATACAGGAAGAAAATGGTTCCATTCTTTTTGGTGTAACTTAAATTTTGGATTAACGTAGCTTTTAACAAAAAAGTAAATGAGTGTTCCGTAAATCCAGTTGTATTCTAATAATATATGATACCAGAAATCATAACGCCCTAATCCAAAAATATTTAACGTTTCTACGATTAGTCGATATGAAAAAAAGAATAATATAGCGGCTAGAAATCGATTAGCAATGTAATGTAATCCTTGTTTTTGCCATAGTATAATTCCAAATATAATTCCTTGGATAGCACCAATACAAAGCAAAATGACCAAAAGTATTTCTATAGTTTTCACCTCAATAAAGATAAAGAAGAAGATTTAAGAAACAACTTTTTCCTTATAATACCTGTATAGCTCTTCTGATGAGGCACCCAGCCATCTTCTCATATGGATGTTTAAGAAGTGGTATTGTAACCGCCATACGCCAACTTCTCTGTAACGTCTAGCCGATGTGACCACATATTTCGGGATAATTACAAATTTATTTATTGCAAAGAGTCGGTCTACCAGATCATTATCTTCGTAGACGATATAAGCTTCGTCATAACCTTTAATTTCTTTAAATAAGGAAGTGGTAATGAATTGGCTTTGATCACCTCCACGACAGCGTTTACTTTCGAATTGTGTTAACCAACCCAGAAAACGAAGCCACCAATGATTAGAATCAAATTTCATGCGAAAACAGCCGGCTTCATTTCCATTGTGGATTTCTGCAAGAATATCTTTATCGTACCCATTAGGAGGAAAAGAATCAGCATGTAAAAAGTATAGTATCTCTCCAGATGCTTCTGCAGCCCCGATATTCATTTGTTTGGCACGTCCTTTTTCTGAAGAAATAAGTTGAATCGAAGTTTTTTGGGTATTTGCAAAATTCTCAATAATGTCTTGAGATCCATCTACGCTTCCTCCGTCTACCACAATAATCTCCTGAATGTTTGTTTCAGAATTGGCTATTTTTATCAAATGGGAAAGCAGCTTACAGATAGTAGCTGCTTCATTAAGAATAGGAATGATAATGGATATTTTCAATGTATTAGACGTTTACTTCTTTTATAAATTTACATATTTACTTTTTAACAGAATTGTTGGATTATTTTAATCAAGTACATACCCATCGTATAGAGTTTGAAATTCATTCAAGTTCCAGTTGTAATTTTTATATCCTTTTTCTTTCTGATTTGCAATTTTAATTCTTGCATAACGATTGATAAAACTTATGACATCTCCTCCATTTACCTTAAAATCTCTTCTATACCAGTCGAATATTTTAGAAACACTTACTTCGTATGGAGTTATGGTATTCTTAGTAGGATCATTAATAAATTTTTCGGTTTGACTATCTAGTGCTCTTTGTAAATTCTTTCCTGTATAGGCCCGGTTCCATACGACTGGACAAGAAATAGAGGCGCAATTAATTGCAAAATGAATTCGAGGGTCACCAAATTTTCTTAGGATCTTATGCTCTAGTTCGTTAAGACTAAACCATTCTCCGTCGATTTTGAAGAATTTTTTATCCCAAGGCTTTTTTAAGTCCTTAATACTTTTAACCGGGTAGCTATCAATAATTAATTTTACCGTGTATGCGTTATAGGCATTTATCCAATATGCGATTTTTTCATCTCTTGACCAACTCCTATTCGGTGTATTCTCTGATAGTTCTTGAAAATATTTATAAAGTAGAGAGCTATCCCTCATAAAACCATTATAATTAACATTGCCATCTGCTGAAACATTCAACAAAAGTGCCTGATCCCAAGTATCGTGGATGAACTTTTCTTGGCTAAATCCTAATACAGTAAAAAATATTGTGATGTATAAAGTAGTAATTGTTTTCATTGCGTATTGTTTTTATGAATAATATAATTCTAGTAAGCCAATTCTTTATTAGAATTAAAAACTTACACCAATACTTACGGTCTTGTTTTACTAATGGTTGTGAAAATTATGTTAATATAATTATTTCGATAAAATTACCCGAAAATACCTTTTGGGAGAGCTGCGGTTTTTTGTTATTTCATCTGGTCTAATTTTATTTTTCATTTAAACTCCAATCGTACGTTTTGTATCCTTTCTTTTTTTGTTTGTCTATCTTGATTGTAGCGTATTTATTAATAAAATCTTTTGCATCTTCTCCATTTACCTTAAAATCTTTCTTAAACCAGCTAAAGATTTTTGAGACTTCAACAACTTCTTCTGTAATTGTGTTTCTTTTAGGGTCATTAATAAAATTTCTGGTTAATGTTTCCAGGGCATCGTTCACGTTGTTAGCAGTAAAAGCTCTATTCCAAACAATGGGACAAGAAAAAGATGCACAGTTAATTGCAAAATGGATTCTGGGTTCATCTAGTTTTCTCAAAATTTTATGTTCTAGCTCGTTCAAGCTGTGTAAAACACCATTTATTTTAAAAAACTGCCTGTCCCAAGGATCTTTAATCTCTTTAATGCTTTTTAAAGGATAGTTATCGATGATCAATTTTATGGTATATGCATTATAGGCATTAATCCAATACGCCAGTTTTTCTTCTTTACTCCAATTTTCATTAGGAGGATTATCAGAAAGATATGCGAAATATTGATACAGTTGTGCACTATCTCTCATAAATCCTTTGTAATCTACCTTACCGTCTTCAGAAACATTAATTAATAAAATCTGATCCCAAATAGCGTGATCAAGGTTTTGTTGTGCTTTTGTCTGAAAAGAGATAAAACAGATCAGTATAAATACAATTATTTTTGGGGTTTTCATTTTTTAGTCTTTTAAAAAAACTTCAAATGTTTTTATCTACAAATGAAGGAAGTTCAACTTATAATTACTTTTTGATTATTTAAATAACGAAATCTTTTAATAAATATTCATTAATATCTGGTATTAGTCCAAAGTATATGCCAGACCTTACAAATACATTCTTTTAGGTCTAAATTTTAGGTTTTGTAGTTCACTTCTGATTCCGTATTATTGTGATCGAACTATTTTTATATGATTAGTACAGTTTTAACACTTCCTTGTGGAGCAACATTGAATAACAGGTTAGTGAAATCTGCCATGACAGAGCGTATTAGTAATAATAAGTTTGAACCGACCAAAGGACATGAACAATTATACAAAGATTGGTCAGATACCGGAGCAGGATTATTGATTACAGGTAACGTGGTCATCGATCGAAAACACTTGGAGTCTGCTGGTAATGTATGTTTTGATGATGAAAAGATGTTACCAAAATTAGAGTCGTGGGCAGAGGCAGGAAAAAAACAGGGTAATCATATCTGGGTTCAGATATCTCATTCTGGAAGACAAACCAATCGATTTGGCACCAATAGACCTTTGGCACCTTCTGAGGTGCAGCTAAAAAAATTAGGACTTTTCGGTAAACCTAAAGCAATGACTGAGGACGACATTCTGGATGTAATCCAGCGCTTTTTAAAAGCAGCCAGGCTTGCCAAAGAAGCTGGTTTTACCGGAGTTCAAATTCACTCGGCACATGGATATTTATTGAGTCAGTTTTTATCTCCTGTTACAAATATGAGACCCGATCGTTGGGGCGGAAATATTGAAAACAGAAGTCGCTTACTACTTACAATTCTTAGAGAAGTAAGAAAAGCTGTTGGACCTGATTTTCCCATTTCAGTAAAGTTAAATTCTGCCGATTTTCAGAGAGGTGGATTTACTGAAGAAGAATCGCTGGAAGTTATAAAAATGCTTGATCAGGAAAAGATTGATCTGCTGGAAATATCCGGAGGAACCTATGAGAAACTGGCTTTCTTTATAATGAATGAAGAAGGAGCTACTGTAAAAGAGAGTACAAAGAAACGAGAAGCATATTTTATTGATTTTGCTAAAAAGATAAGAGCTATTAGCAAGCTACCTCTTATGATCACTGGTGGTTTTAGATCTTATGATTTCTGTAATGAAGTTTTGATTAATGGCGAAGTCGATCTAATCGGTATGGCGCGACCGTTTATCACTAATAGAGAAGATATATCTTTGTTTCTCAAAGGAGAATTGACAACTCTTGAAAATCTGGTACTTCGTACTGGATTAAAGCAATTTGATGACGCCGCAGAAGGAGGTTTTTATGCCAGACAAATCATTCGCTTTTCTAAAGGAAAGAAATTAAAGACTACAATGAACCCACTTTGGTGTTCTATATTTTTGATTTTATATGAATTCAGAAAGGCAATGGCTAAGAAATTCACTCGAAAAAATAATCCCTAAAATAGTAAGCTACTTTAGGGATCTAAAATTATTACTTTTACACTCTAACAACACCCGCCGCCATCATAATGGTAGGTAGATTCACTAATAAAAATATCATCTCTTCCTAAATTTGCAATAGCATTGGCAGTCTTATCACAAACTGCAAGTGGCTGATTTTTTAGCAGTATGTGCCCTTTTTTATCATCAAAGTAATCTTGATCACCATAATAAATGGCGGCTTTACCTGTAAATATACACGGTCCATCATCTGGCATTGGATCTTTGATCGCAGCAACTTCTATAGACTCAATGTATATTAATTCATCGGTTTCATAGTTTTTAGGATCCAAAATTCGATAAGGCTTACGAGCTCTTATTTCTATGGTGCCAAAACCAACATCCGTTAATGCTTTAACGTATTCGGCTATGGGTAAGCTGCCGCTAAGACATAAAGCTCTCAGTCTTTCATCATTTCTTAGGGTGTCATTCATAGGCTGTTCACAAGTAGGGTCGCTCATCACTAATCTCCCGTGAGGTTTTAAAACACGATACATTTCTTCAATAGCTTTCTTCAGATCGTCTGCTTTAAAAATATTGAACAGACAGTTTTGAGCAGCAACATCGATACTATTATCTTCTACAGGAAGGTTTAATGCATCACCAAATCTAAGATCTACAAAATCACTCTTAAACCAATCATTTTGCTCTTCGGCTTCTATAAAATTTTTGCGAGAAGCTTCTAACATTTCTTGTACAACATCAATGCCAATAACTCCACCTTTTTGACGGGAGAAGTAAGAGAATTGTAATAATTCCATTCCTCCACCAACACCCACATAAAGAATTTTGGGATTATTGGTCAAGTCACGAGCGTTTACAGTGCTACCACAGCCATAATTCATCTCTTGCATGATTTTTGGGATTTTCAATCCCGGTAGTTCCCAAATCGGATTCGTTGTACAGCATAAACCTACATCAGGAGTTAATGCTGCTTCTTTGTAGACATCGTGGGTAGTTTCTAAATAACTCATATATTTTTATTTCTTCGTTTAAAAGTGATACGTTTTGATTGGTTTTACTAAAGAGATTTTATCAATTCTTTAAATAATAAAATCATTTCCGGTTCTGCTTTTCCGGCCATTGCTATGATTTCATCAATATCTACAGGTTGAAGATTGTCTGGATCACATTCATCAGTCAGAACAGAAACTGCGGCAACAGGAAGATGCAGGTGATTTGCAACAATAACTTCAGGAACCGTACTCATTCCTACGGCATCTGCGCCAATAATTTTTAAATAACGATATTCTGCGCGAGTCTCCAGTTGAGGTCCAACAACCGAGGCGTACACTCCTTTATGCAGATTGATTTTGTTTTCTTTGGCAATAGAAACTAGTTTATTGTTAATTATTTTGTCATAAGGAGCACTCATATCTGTAAAACGGGTTCCCAATTGTTCTACTCCTTTGAAAGCTAATGGAGAACCACCTTGAAGATTGATATGGTCATCTATAAGCATCAATTCTCCTTTTTTAAAGTTTAAATTAATAGCACCAGATGCATTAGATACAAGTAAGGTTTTAATACCTAATTGATGCATCACCCGCACGGGATAGGTTACGTCTTGTAGCGAGTAGCCTTCATATAAATGAAAACGGCCTTGCATCACTACGACCATTTTATTTTCTAGTTTCCCGTATATTAATTTCCCTTTATGGAATTCTACCGTAGCTGTTGGGAAATTAGGAATATGATTATAGCTTACTTCTTTGATAATTTCGAGTTCATCTATAAGTTGTCCTAATCCTGTTCCTAAGATGATACCTATTTCTGGATTATCAAATCCTTTTTCTTGTAAGTATTCGGTTGTTTCTTTAATGTATTTAGTCATTTTGATAGCTTAATAAATGTTGAAAAACGGGGATGCCTTTAATATCTTCATAATAATCAACATCATTACGTTCTTCTAATAATTTGATATTGGTTTGTTCTAAATCGTTTAATGTGTTCTTTAATACTGTAGCTGTCCCCCAGGATTTATTATTAAAAACCTGTGAATTTAGAGTTTTCATTCCTAATAAATAATAACCCCCATCTTCTGCAGGACCTATGACATAATCATGCGTTTCTAACATATCAAATGCTTGTTCCAAATCTGCTTGGCTTAGATCATACATGTCACTTCCTATAATAATTATATTGGTGTATCCAGCTTTAAATCCGTTTTGGAATGCATTATACATCCGATCACCAAGGTCTTCCCCTTCTTGTTGCTTTTTATCATAGCTATGAGAATCCCAGATATCGTTATCTCTAATCTTTTCAGAATAGTGAACCTCTTTGGTTAATGCCAGGTTTTTAGTAATCGTTACCGTGTGCTTTAGTAAAAGCTCATATACTTCTAAAGCGGCTTCATCTCCTATAGTTCCTGCTAGTCGGGTCTTGCATTTACCCAATTCCGGATTTCGGGTAAAAATCATTAGCAAATTACGTTTCTTCACTTTTTGTATACTTTTTTTCCATTATATAACCATTTTCCCCATTCTCTAGAAAATGCATGAACTTTGTTTGTTTCCTTTCCTTTAGAATCAACTACTTCAAAATCATTATTTTTCCATTCAAATATTCCTCCGTATAGATTGAATACATTATGATAACCAGCCTCTTTTAATTTTTCTGAAATATCTTCTGATCGTATTCCTAAGCTACAATAGACAACAATTTTAGATTCCTTTGTAATATTTTGATCAGATACAGTTTTTAATTTAAAATGATCATATCCTACATATATCGCACCTTTAAGATGACTTGTTTGGTATTCGTCAATTTCTCTGGCATCCAGTAGAATAACCTCATTTTGTATTTTATTTAGTTCTTTAACCGATATATAAGGTATACTCTCATTATTATACTGATCAAGCAATTCATCAAGTGAATCCTGACTCATAACCAAAAATGGCAAGGAAATAAATAGTAGTACTGAGGTTATTTTTCTCATATAAAAGTATGACCTATTATTGTCGCTATACAATGTATTATAATATTAAAATAAAGTTTAGCTTACAGAAGTCGATGATTTAAACTACATACGAATTTTTTATATAAGCTTGTTTTGATAGGAAAGGGCCTGGTTAGAATTGAAATGACCTTAGGCCCCGCAAAGAGGAGAACCCTTGTTATAAAAAGAAGGGAGATGATTATTATATTTTAGTATCTCTGTATATTTCGGTATCTCTATGGGAGAATGACAAATATGATATATAATTGCCCGAAGAGCATTTGAAAAAGTAAAACTTAGTCTACAAATTGATTTTAGATCTTCGGGATTGTCAATGTCTTGTAAAACTTCCAGCTGTGCTACTTCGATTTTTGCAGTTTTAATCAAAAGCGATATGCTCTTGGCTAAGTTTTTGGATTGCCAGGGAAGTTTTAAAAAAGTACTTAAACTAAATTGAGATTTATGTAATCCCATGAGATAAAATCCACCATCTACAGAGGGGCCAAGCACAAATTTATCATTTTCTAGTTGTCTGGCACTTTCTAATAAATGATGCTTCCTTAAATGAGGAGTGTCATTTCCTATTGTGATTATATTTTCGAATCCAAGATCATAGGTGGTTTGGATTGCATTAACAAAACGTTCCCCAAACGTTTTTCCATGCTGATCTTTTTCTGTAGAAATAAAATAAGGAATCCCCGAATTTTCTACAACTGCAATTGTTTTTTTAGTAAGCTCGGTAAATAGTTTTTCACCTCCAATAATAGGTTTATGCAGAAGCTCTTCCTTAGAAGAGTTCGCAAAAACTAATATGGCGGTTTTTTTGTTCATCTATCGATGTTTATTATGCTACGGTTCCTTGACAACTACTTCCTGCACCGGCAGTACAACCATAACAGTGCTGAGAAATAATAATATTTCTGTTTTGTAATAATTCTTCGTTATACTCACTAATATGTTTTACTTTACTTGCCACTTTAAGGTCTAACATTTGGTTAAAGTCACAGTCATAAAGCCAACCATCCCAACTTATCGAAATCGTATTGGTACACATTACATTTGCAACAGCAGATGGATTATACGCTTCTACAAGAGCGTACATATAATCCTCATAATTTTCTGAAGCAATCAAATAATCCAAAAATCTACTGATGGGTAAATTAGTAATTGCAAACAAATTATGAAAGTGAATTCCAAAATCTTCTAATAGCGCTTTTTTAAAATCCTTCTCCATAGAAGCCTGATCCCCTGGTAAAAAAGCACCCGAAGGATTGTAAACCAAATCTAATCTTAAATCGCTATTCGGCATGCCATACCCTCGCTCATTAAGTTCCTGTAGCGCTTTGATGGACTTATCAAAAACGCCATCTCCTCGTTGCTTGTCGGTTTTACCCCTTGTCCAATGCGGCATGGATGAAACTACATGAACATTATGCTTTTTAAAAAAATCAGGGAGGTCATAATATTTTTTGTTTGCTCTTATGATGGTAAGATTGCTTCGAACAATAAAATCTTTGATTCCGGCTTTACTTGCTTCTTCTACAAACCATCTAAAATTAGGATTCATCTCTGGTGCTCCTCCGGTCAAATCTAATGTGTGCGCTCCAGTTGTTTTTATGACCTCGAGACATTGTTGCATCGTCTTTTTTGTCATGATTTCTTTTCGGTCTGGACCTGCATCTACATGACAATGTTCGCAAACCTGATTGCACATATAACCAACATTGATCTGTAGAATTTCTAATTTATTCGGGCGTAATGGGTGATGTCCAATTTCAGAAATTTTGTCGGCAAATTTTGGCAATTCTCCATTTGCAAAGATTCCGTTATTCAGAATTTCTAATTGTCTGTGAGAATCAGCCAGTTCATTATTTCTTTTTTTTAGTGACTTAGTAGCCATATATTGCATTTAAGGGTGACTTCTCTTATGTGTAATAGATTTCGTACTCTATTACATAGAGAGTTTTTCATATTTATTCATCATTTGCACACCGTGTACCAGTGTAGCTCCACTTTCAATAGCTGCCCCTGCGTGCACGGCCTCCATCATTTCTTCCTTTGTAATTCCTTTCTGGAGACCATCTTTTGTGTAAGCGTCAATACAATAAGGACATTTTACTACGTGTGAAACTGCAAGAGCAATTAATGATTTTTCGCGTGCAGAGAGTGCGCCTTCTTCAAAAACTTTTCCGTAGTAATCAAAGAATTTAGTGCCTAGCTCTTCACTCCATTCTGTTATTTTTCCAAATTTTCTAAGATCATTAGGATCATAATATGTTTTAGACATGTTTTGTCAATTTTTAGTGGTGGGAATTCATTGTTAGTCGTACATCAAAGATCAAAACTTACAATGAATCAAATAATTTTTAATTAAGACTAAAGTCTGCATAATGAATTTAAAATAAAAGTTAATGTTAAATTATTATGTATTTTTTAATAAAAATAGCTTTTGTAAGACTTAAAAAAGTAAGTTAATCCGAATTGTTTTCTGGGTACTTTTTATCAAACATACTTACTAAATTCTGTTTAGAATGTTAAGAAAATATCCCTGATTGACGAAGGACTAAGATATGTTGATTCGTTAAAAAATGATAGAATGCAAATCTTTATTGTATTTAAATAATCTTTACTAGCCTTTATTTTTCTTGTTTATCTAGTTTTAAATAAAACACATTATTTTATATTCATACATTTGATTATTAGTATTTTATAATGTGTTTTGTTTAAAAATTAATACAATTGTAAAGTATTTGTAAATACAATGTTAAGATTAATACGTTGTTATTTGTAGTCCTGTATTGTTGTAAATTTATCCACGGTAGTATTTAAAAATCTAAAATATTTATTTACGTTACCGATGATGGCAGAGTAAATACAATGTAGGTATGGTGTGTAATATGTTTTTATTTAGATAATTTATTAATTAATAAAAAAGAAGATCTGTGAAAGCTTTAAAAAAATGGAGATTAAAGAGTATTAATTTGGCAATAATTGCAGGACTTTTTTTTATGACACCTGAGTTTAATTTCGCTCAAAACTCGGAAAATAAGAAATCATCTGTTGATATTGAAAAGAAAGTAGATAGTGTACTTTCTTTAATGACAATAAAGGAAAAAATAGGGCAGCTGGTATTATATAATGGGAGTTGGGACGTAACCGGACCACCTTCAGATGTTGGTAATAAAGAAAAGTATCAAAAGCTTAAGAACGGAGAAGTCGGGGCTATGCTTAATGCGACTTCAGTGGCTGGGACAAAAGAACTACAACGTACAGTAATTGAAAATTCCAGGTTAAAAATACCTTTACTTTTTGGTTATGATGTGATACACGGTTTTAAGACTATGTTTCCTATCCCCCTTGGAGAGAGTGCCAGTTGGGATTTGGAGGCAATTACCAAATCTTCAGCCATAGCCGCAAAAGAGGCGACTGCTTCTGGTATAAATTGGGCATTTGGACCCATGGTTGATATTTCTAGAGATGCACGTTGGGGAAGAATTATGGAAGGAGCCGGTGAAGATCCATTTCTGGCTTCAAAAATTGCAGTAGCCAGAGTAAACGGTTTTCAGGGTAGTGACTTATCTGATAGTAGTACTTTGGCAGCTTGTGCAAAGCATTTTGCAGCCTACGGTTTTGCTGAGGGAGGAAGGGACTATAATACCGTAAGTATAGGTGAATATGAATTGCATAATACGGTTTTGCCTCCGTTTAAAGCAGCGGTGGATGCTGGAGTGGCTTCTATGATGAGCGCTTTTAATGAGATCGATGGAATCCCTGCCACTGGTCATAAAGAACTACAAAGAGATATTTTAAAAAATAAATGGAACTGGGATGGGTTTATAGTTTCAGATTGGGCTTCTATTGCAGAGATGATATTCCACGGATATGCTAAAGATAAAACTCACGCAGCAGAATTAGCAATGAAAGCTGGTAATGATATGGATATGGAAGGCAGGGCCTATGAAACAGGTCTAGAGCAACTGGTAAAAGAAGGAAAAATTGATAAAAAATTAATTGATGAAGCAGCTAAGAGAGTCCTTCGTGTCAAATTTAAGTTAGGATTGTTTGATGATCCATTTAAGTATTGTGATGAAGAACGTGAGAAAAAGGAGATCTATACAAAGGAACATCTTGATGCTTCTAGAGATGTAGCGAGAAAATCGATTGTTTTACTAAAAAACGAGCGGAATATATTGCCTCTAAAAAAGGATTCAAAAAGTATTGCCGTTATTGGTCCATTGGCTGATGATAAGGATACTCCAATTGGTAGCTGGAGAGGAATGGCAACACCTAACTCTGCCATATCATTATTAGAAGGAATTAAAGCTACTGTAAATCCAAATGTAAAAATTTTATATGCTAAAGGAGTAGAATTAGGACTCGGAGAAAGAAGTTTTGTGCGTGATTTAAAGGTGAATAGAGATGATTTTAAAGGTATTGAAGAAGCTTTAAAGATTGCAAAAGATGCAGATGTTGTGGTTTTAGCAATTGGAGAAGAAGCTTTTCAATCAGGAGAAGCTAGGAGTCAGGTGAGTATTGAACTTACCAAACCGCAGCAAAAGCTATTCGAAGCTGTATATGCAGCCAATAAAAATATTGTGGTTGTTTTGATGAATGGCCGCCCAATGGCAATTAGTGATATTGCAGAAAAAGTACCTTCTATATTAGAAACATGGCATTTAGGATCGGCATCCGGAAATGCTATTGCAGATGTTTTATTTGGGGATTACAACCCTTCAGGAAAATTACCAGTTTCTTTTCCAAGACACGTGGGACAGTTGCCGCTATACTATAATGTAAAAAATACCGGAAGGCCAACAAATTCTGATGGAATGGTATTTTGGTCACATTATACCGATGAAAA
Organism: Aquimarina besae; assembly: GCF_042434905.1. Classification (NCBI taxonomy): domain Bacteria; kingdom Pseudomonadati; phylum Bacteroidota; class Flavobacteriia; order Flavobacteriales; family Flavobacteriaceae; genus Aquimarina; species Aquimarina besae. Next base: position 319,023 of record NZ_CP170199.1, on the reverse strand, counting down.
AAATGATGCTTTGTTTCCTTTTGGACACGGGTTAAGCTATACAAATTTCGAATATAAAGATATAAAAATAAGCGCTCCGTCCTTTTCTGCCGGAGGTAAGATATCAGTTTCGGTAACGCTTACAAATACAGGTGAAAGAAAAGGAAAAGAAGTGGTACAGTTGTATATAAGAGATTTGGTTGGGAGTTTAACACGACCGGTAAAGGAATTAAAAGGATTTGAGTTAGTTGAGTTGGCTCCTAAAGAGAGTAAAACGGTCTCTTTTGAGATCAATGAGGAGACTATTAGATTTTATACAGCAAATAAAAAGTGGGAGGCAGAACCAGGGGATTTCAAAGCGTTTATAGGCGGAAGTTCAAAAACAGATCTAGAAATTGATTTTACTTTTAAAAAATAAAGAATGCGAAAATTGTATATAGTTTTAGTAACACTTATCGTGGTAAGTTGTACATCAGAAACAACTAATAATGAGAATAATAAATCTATGTCAGAAAAACCAGTAGAGAGCACAGAAATTGATAAAAAAGTAGCAAAGTTACTTTCTGAAATGACCTTGGAAGAAAAAGTAGGTCAAATGACACAGATTACACTAGACGTAGTAACCAAAGGTGACAATCAATATAGTTCATCGCAACCGTATCAATTAGATTCAGCCTTGGTGCATAAAGCAATTCATACATATAAAGTTGGATCTATTCTTAATACTCCCGGTATTCCTTTGTCAAGAGAAGAATGGTATCGTACCATTAAAATTTTTCAGGATGAGGCAGCAAAAACTCCAAGGCAGATTCCTATTATATATGGGATTGATGCAATACACGGAGTCAATTATACCACCGATGCTACTTTGTTTCCACAACAAATAGGGTTGGCGGCAACTTTTAATAAAGATTTGGTAAAAGAGGTAGCAAAAATTTCAGCTTATGAAACCAGAGCGTCTTCAATACCATGGAATTTTTCTCCGGTTTTGGGCTTAGGGCGAAATCCTTTATGGCCACGATTATGGGAAACTTTTGGAGAAGATGTTTATTTAGGAAAAACAATGGGAGTATCTATGGTAGAAGGGTACCAAGGCACATTGGGGGATCCAAACACAGTAGCCTCGTGCATGAAGCATTATCTAGGTTATAGTGTTCCACTTTCTGGTAAAGATCGTACTCCCGCTTGGATACCCGAAAGAGAATTAAGACAATATTTTTTACCGGCATTTAAAGAAGCTATAGATGCTGGGTCAGTCACATTAATGATCAATTCTGGTGAGATTAATGGAATTCCTGTTCACGCTAGCAAGTTTTTACTTACAGATGTATTGAGGAATGAATTAGGTTTTGAGGGCATCGCAGTTACAGATTGGGCAGATATAAATTATCTACACACAAGGCATAAAGTGGCAGAAACGATCAAAGATGCGATTAAAATGTCTGTCAATGCTGGAATAGACATGAGTATGGTACCGCACGATTTTGAATTTTCTGAGTTGTTGGTAGAATTGGTAAAAGAAGGAGATGTTTCTGAAAAAAGAATCAATGATGCTGTTGCAAGAATTTTAAAGGTTAAGATGCAATTGGGGTTGTTCGAGAAACCTGTTACAAATCCTAAGGATTATCCGGATTTTGGGTCTGATAAATTCGCTGCTATAAGCAAAAAAGCTGCCATAGAATCTTTTACGTTACTAAAAAATGAAGAGAATATATTGCCTTTGAAAAAGGGAACAAAAATAGTCGTAACCGGTCCAACTGCTAACACTATGAGATCTCTTAATGGAGGATGGTCTTATAATTGGCAAGGCAGTGAAGCAGATAATTATGCAAAAGATAAGAATACAGTAGCAGAGGCCTTTATGAATTTTGATAATGCTACGTTCGTCCAAGGTGTTTCTTTTGAAGGAAAAAATGATATCACAGCAGTTGTTAAAGCCGCCAGACAAAGTGAGGTGGTGTTACTATGTTTAGGCGAAAATTCGTATACAGAAACACCAGGTAATACAAATTCTATTCTGATGCCTAAGGATCAAGTAGAACTTGCAAAAGAATTAGCCAAAACCGGGAAGAAGATAATTCTGGTTTTATTAGAAGGAAGACCTATTATTTTTAATGAAATAGAACCTTTAGTTGATGCTGTTTTTATGGGCTATTTACCAGGAAACTATGGGGCAGACGCATTAGTGGATTTAGTTTATGGGATTGAGAACCCATCGGGTAGGTTACCAATAAATTATCCGAAACACCCACATGCGTTTGTAAATTATAATCACAAGCATTCTGATAATATTTCTGTACCTAATTATTATGAAGCTGACTACGATCAACAATATGAATTTGGTGATGGATTATCTTATACAAATTTCGAATATTCGGATTTATCACTGAGCGCCGATGAAATGGATCAGGATGGCTCTATCGAGGTTTCTGTGAATGTTACGAATACGGGTAAAACAAAAGGTAAAGAAGCAGTTCTGCTATTCATTAGTGATTTGTATGCAAGTATTACACCAGAGGTTCGTGCTTTAAAAGGTTATGAAAAGATTCTATTAGAGGCCGGAGCCTCTGAGAAAGTTTCATTTACAATCACAAAAGAAGAGTTGTCTTTTGTAAACGCAAAACTGGAAACGATCGCAGAGCCTGGTGATTTTGAGATTAAAGTAGGAGACTTAAAGAAAAAAATTAAGCTTAAATAATAATCATACGATGTGATATCTGAAGTTTTCAATAAATTAATACAGATCACTTATTAATAAGTTGTGAACTACTTGTCAGCACAAGTTGTTAAGATTTTAATGGTATATTTGATAAGCTTGCTTATGTAAAAACTCATCTAATGTATCGTATTTTTTTAATATTTTATTGTGTTTCCTTATCGGTTTTTTCACAGTCAATAAGAAATAAAACCCTGCCAAAAATTACCCATTATGATACAAAAAATATGGGGTTTAATGCTCAATCCTGGGATATTAAACAAGATGAAAATGGTCTGATATATATTGCAAATGGGCAGCAAGTATTAATATTTGACGGAACCGATTGGACTTCTGTGGCAACCAATCCCGAAATGGTCAATAGAAGTCTGTTTGTTAAGAATGAAGACACTATTTATTTTGGAGCAGATGGGCATCATGGGATATTAATTAAAAACAACAATAATTATACTGTAGAACCATTACGAAATAACAAGAAGGATGTTGCTGCAGATATAGAAGAATACTGGAGAACGCATTATATAAATAATGAAATTGTTTTTCAGACATTTAGAAACTTATATGTTAATCAGGGAAATATCATCACCAAAATTCCTGCTCCTTATCGTTTTAAATGGAGTTATAAGGTAAATGATCAGATTTATGTAAATGATCTGAAATACGGGGTGTTTAAGCTGCAAGAAACTAATTTAATACCTGTAGTAAGTGATCCTGATTTGAATGAACATATCATTGGGGTGACGAAGATCAATGATCAATTGATTGTCATAACAGATACCAAAGGGCTTTACAAGCTGATAAATGAAGACTTACTTCCCATTGATTTTACTACATCTAATGAAGTAGAGAAAGCACAGATTTTTTCCTTTCTTAAGCTTAGCGATAACCGCGTAGCATTGGGTACGGTATCAAATGGTCTTTATATTTTAGACTTAAAAACAGGCAAAACCGAGAATATTAATAAACGAAACGGGCTACAGAACAATACCATTCTATCTATATATCAAGATGATGAAGATAATCTTTGGTTAGCTTTGGACTATGGAGTTGATCACATAAAACTCAATTCCCCTCTTACTTATTATTATGATTATTATGGAACCTTAGGCACTACATATGCAGTTCTCAACGAGGGAAATCTTTCTTATTTAGGAACTAATCAAGGGCTTTATGTAGCTTATAATGACCCTTCGAGTTCAGAGAGCGAGTTTGAGTTATTGTTGAATGGGCAGGTGTGGAATATTGAAAAAGTTAAAGGTAAAATATATGTGGGGCACGATAAAGGGGCATACACAGTAGAAGGAAAGGTGTTGACCAGAATGGGAGAAGATTTAGGAGCGTGGAATTTTAGAAGCTACAAGCTTCCTAATGGAGAAGAAGTCATTATTTCTGGTAATTATAATGGAGTTTCTGTCTATAAAAATAATAATGGAGAATGGAAAGGATACAAACTGAAGGGTTTCGAAAAATCAGGAAGGTATCTGGAAGTGGATGAAGATAATAATATTTGGGTCGCACTTTCTACAGATGGTGTATTCAAATTCGGCTTAGATTTAGATAAAAAAGAATTGATTAGTCAAGCTTTTTATTCAGTAAGTGATTTTAATGGAAAAGGAATATCGCTCTCAAAAGTTGAAAACAAGATTGTCGTAACGTCAAATTTTCATTCCTACACATACGACAGTAAAGAAAATGCTTTTATTAAATCAGAAATAGGCGCAAATCTTGGATACGCTCCTCGAATCTTGAAAAAAGGAGAAGAAACCTGGTACTTGCATAACAATAGAGTAGTTGTAGAAGATAAAGATGGTTTAACAATACTTCACGAAATTAAAGATCAGTTAGTTCCGGATGTACTTAATGTTTTTTCGTTAAGCAAGGAACATAAAATTATTCCTATTTTTAATGGTTTTGCGATGTACTCTAAAAATAGGAAGTCAAGCTCAGAGAGTATAAGAAGTGATATTCTTATTCGGGATTTTGTTTCTGTTAATAGTGGTAAATCTTATCGTTCGGGTTCTGAAATACCATTTTCGGATAATGATCTTAAGATCAAATATGCATTGCCTATCTACGGACAACAAATCGAATATCAGACCAGCCTTAATGGAAAAGAATGGAGTGAAAAAACTACAGCTACAGAGAAAATATTATTCAATCTTATAGAAGGAGATTATACTTTTAAAATAAGAGCAAAATATAATGGAGAATTTAGAGAAAGTAATTTTTCTTTTAGTGTAAAACCACCTATTTATAGAACTCCTTTAGCATATATCTTGTATTTAATTTTATTTGTTTCACTTATCATTTCGGTAATAGGAATTAATAAGTATAAAATGAAGAAGCAGGAAAGAATTTTATTAGAGCAAAAAGCAGAAAAACTTCAGAAACAGGAAGAAGAACATAGAGCCCAGAAGTTAGAACAAGAACATCGAATTATTGAATTGAACAATTCTAAGCTTCAGGATGAAATAAAGGCAAAAAGTAGGGAGCTAACTCAGATTGCATACGTGAACCTGAACAAAAATAAAATCCTAAAGAAAATAAAAGATAAAATAATAAAAGTACAAGATGCCTCACCTCAAAAACTACCAACCAACAGCTTTAACGAATTAATACGATTAGTAGATTATTATATAACTGATAAGGAAAGCAAGCTCTTCGAAATTAATTTTGATAAATCGCATCAGGAATTTTATGAAAAACTTTCAAAAAATTATCCCAATCTCACCTCCAAGGATTTAAGGCTTTGTGCATATCTTAAAATGAATCTTTCCTCGAAAGAAATTGCACCATTATTAGGAATAAGTTCACAAAGTGTAGACGTAAGCAGGCATAGATTGAGAAAAAAGCTTAATTTAGGCTCCACAGATAATTTGACTAATATTCTTATAAGTCTTAAGTAAGAAATTTCTAATAGTAAGGTCATGAGGAAAAAGGTTACCCTAAAACAGCTTGCAAAAGAATTGAATTTATCGATATCAACGGTTTCGAAATCTCTAAAAAATGATTCTGAAATTAGTGAGAAAACCATCAATAGAGTTCATGAACTAGCTAATTTCTATAATTATAAACCTAATGCACTGGCCGTAAGTTTAAAAAGTAATAAGACAAATACAATAGGAGTATTACTACCTGAAATTTTAAATCATTTTTATGCTAAAGTATTATATGGAATTGAGCAAGAAGCATCAAAAAATGGATACAAGATTGTAACTTGTATTACAAACGAGTCTTATGAAAAAGAAGTAGAGTATATTGAAATGCTAAATTATAGCAGTGTAGATGGTTTTATTCTTGCTTTAAGCAAAGAGACACAGATGCTCAATAAACTTGACCATTTTAAAGATTTAAAAAGAGACAATGTACCATTGATCATGTTTGATAGGGTAAGCGACGAAGTAGATTGTGATAAAGTAATTGTAGATGATAAGGACGCATCAAAAACAGCAATTCGACATTTTATTAAAACAGGATGCAAAAAAATTGCTGTCATCTCTACTATATTTGATTTAAGTGTTGGTAAATTAAGATTAGAAGGGGCACGTGAAGAAGTTTCTTCTAATGTCGGAGTGTCATTAATGGAGTTACCAATAAATAATATAGAAACGGAAGAAAAAGAGATAGAATCATTTCTTAAAAAGAATGAGATTGATGGAGTGCTGGGATTAGATGAGACGGCCGCTGCAATAGCTATAAACATGTCTCATAAATTAGGGTATAAAATACCAGAAAAAATTTCGGTAATAGGCTTCACTGACGGATTGTTGGCTAAGCATTCATATCCAAAGTTAACCATCATATCTCAGCACGCAGAAGATCTAGGCGCCAAAGCAGCAAGAATGTTATTGGAGCGTTTGTCTAGTCCCTCGGAGAATAATTATAAAACAAAAACAGAAATTGTAAAGACTTCATTGATTTTGAGAGATTCGACAAATTGATTTTATTCAATTACAAATGTTTTCTGTTTTGGGCCAACCCCTGTAATCGTCAGTTTTTTCCAAGTTTTGGGTAATATAGGATTTTTTTGAACGATTCCTTGGTCTGTAAGATGTAATCCACCAAAACCAAATATTACAGTTTGCAGCATACCTCCTGCACCAGTGGCAAAATACGGATTATTACTTGTGGCAGCCTCTGCCAGAGCGCCAAAAGGGGGTCTTTTATTAGGCTCATAACTTCTTTTAAAAAGTCTAAAAGCATTTTCAGCGTCTCCTAATCGAGCATAAATTACGGCAAATACACTTTGCGCCATAGCTGGACCTTCTTCGGCTAGTTTAGGTTCATAATAAGATAAATCTTTTAGTAGTCTTTCCCGATCAGAGATAATATTCAAAGGATAAGCCAATAAATTTACATCTGCCTGTTTTATTCTATCTCCATCATATTTGCTATGTTCTTTAGTTGTTCCATCCTCAAACTTATGAATCGTAATATTTTCTGCAACCTCATTCCAGATATCTTTTGGTGTTAATCCAATTTCTTTTGCTGCAATTGAGGCATATTGCAGACAAGTAATGGCAGAGCCATTGGTAAAAGCATTATCATCAACATTAGGAGCAAATTCGTTGGCGCCTACTACGTTTTTAATAGAATAGGATCCATCACTATTTTTAGTGGATCGGCTTACCCAAAAATCTGCTACTTCTTTCAGTAAAGGATAACCACGTTCCTGTAGCCATTTCTTGTCCTTTGTCACTCTGTAATAGTTCCAAAAAGCAATGCCTACATCGGCAGTGATGTGGTGTTCAAAAGTTCCGGTTAATGCCCAGGTAGGAGTTGCTTCCTCTCCGGTGTCATCACTTTCCCAAGGAAACATTGCACCTTTATATCCAAAATTGACAGCTTTTCTTTTGGCAACATCAAGTCGATCTGACCTATAGTTAACCAAAGAGCGGGCGATATCCTGATTTAAAACTAGTAATGGTGGATACATCCATAACTCTGTATCCCAAAAAATATGTCCGTTATAGTTTTGAGAACTAAGTCCCATCGGAGCTATGCTGAGATTCGAATCTCCTCTGGAGAATGCATAGAGATGATAAAGTGCCAATCTTACATCTAATTGTGATTGTAAATCGCCTTCTATAATGATATCTCCTTTCCAAAGATCATCCCATAAGAATTTATGTTGAGATAAAAGGTCTTTTCTAGGCGTAAGTAAATTGAATATGACAAACCTTTCACTCTCACTTTGTGGATCAAAAAAATCTTGTGTAGAACATTGTGCAGCTGTCCACGCAAACTTATAATTTTCTCCTTTAGCTACCTTTTTTTCAAATGATAACTGATTATCATATTCAGAGATTTTTTCATGAATCAATTCTGGGCGCTCATTTTCTCTTGTAGAGTTAATATCGTGCCATATAAAGGTGGCAGATGTGCCTACGGTATGCCTACCTAATCGACTTTTTGCTACGGTCTGTAAAATTGGCATGGTAGTTTCTGCGTCTCTTAATGTTCTAAAAGTACTCAGAGGGTTCTGATATTCATCTGGAGTTTGAATTTTTCCAACTACTCTAAGATCAATATCCTTTAGTGTTTTTATTTCGAAATCAATATAAGCTGAATAAGGAACGTTTCTTAAGGCGTATAAGGTATAAGAGATTTCGGCATTTGAGTTGTAAGTAAATGAAGTCGTAAAACTTCCTTCTTTCATATTCAAAGTTTGTTTCCAATTGCTAATATTGTCATTAGTTAATTTGGAGTTGTTAATATATAAATCCAAATTTCCAAAGTTCATTCCTAACAGTATCCTGCTTACACCAAGCGGAGATTCTTTGTCGTATACATTATTAAGGATGATCTTATCAGTTCTTAAAATAGTTGCTGACGGAAGGATCCCAATTCTACCATTGGCAGAAACAACACCGGTGTAATTCTGGTTATTAGTGGTAGTTAAGGTCCAACCATTTTTTTGAGCTATCCCTGAAAATGGAGTGGAGAAAAGTATCCATATGAATACAAAAAGAGTTTTGGTAATCTTTAGCAACATAATAATCCGATTTTGTGAAGTAAAAAGCGTATGTATCTATTTGTAAATCTATTACACAATGTACTAAACAAAATTTGAAAACTGAAATATTATCAGTCTATACACTAAAACAACCGTTTGTATATTTTCTTTTTAAAAGAATGATAATAATATCACAAATTTTAAGTGCTTTCTCTTTCTGTAAGTTTTGTTTTAAGACGGACTATCTTTTTCTGATGATCAACTTCATCAGGTTCGTTAAGTTGGTTGATGAGAAGTTCAGCTGCTTTTTGTCCCATCTCGAAACTGGGTTGCGATACACATGTTAGGGTAGGAACAAATACTTCTCCAAGTCCTAGGTCTCCAAAACCAATCACAGAAACTTCCTGTGGTATTTTTTTACCCATTTTTAATAAAGTCTTCATAGCTAGTAATCCATAGTTATCGGTACAAGCAAAAACAGCATCAGGAGTTATATGTAAACGTTTGAAAAAGTCTAAGATTTCTTTATCTTCAAATTCCCGATCGAGAGAGTTACAGTGTAAAATTAATTCTTCGTGCACTGGTAGGTTATATTTCTCTAATGCAGCGATAAAACCTTTGTATCGATCCTGAAAGACTTTTTTTTGTTTTATTCCTCCAATAAATGCAATTTTTTTCTTTCCTTTTTTTATCAAAAACTCCACTGCAGAGAATGAGGCCTTGTTATCATCGATTATCACATGATCAGCTCCAGAAACTTCTTCTCTTATGTTATCAAATAACACCATCGGAATTCCTTTATTAACCAAATCATTTAAGTGAGTTACATTTTCAGTTTCATGAGTTGGAGATAGAATAATCCCATCAACCAAACCTCTCTCAAAAGAAATTAGGTTTTCTTTTTCAAATTCATAAGAATTTCTTGATGAGCTAATCAGGATTTTATAGTTGTGCTTTCTGGCATATTGATCAATACCTCTGCAGACCTCAATAAAGAACGGTTCGTCGTATCTGGGGATTAAAACACCAATGATATTTGTCTTGCCAGAACTTAGGCTTTTTGCAATCTGATTGGGCATATATCCCATCAAACTTGCCATGTTAAATACTTTTTCTCTAGTACTTTGTTTTACTCTTGGATTTTCATCTAATGCACGAGATACAGTTGCAATAGAAATATTTAATTTCCTTGCAATATCCTCAAGTTTTACCCTTCTTTTTTTAAAACCCATTAAAATTAGTATTAAAAAATTATCAATGAATCTTTAATTTTACTAAAAAAACAATAATACAAACGTTTGTATTTTTTTTAGTAGAAGATTTGCTTTCCTGAGATACCAATTGTTATGTAATTTGTAATAACATTAATATGTAAATAATAAAGTAATGTAAAATTTACTAAATAAATACATTTTAAGAAACCCTCCCCAAAATCAATGATGCAAATATCCAGTTTGAAACACCTAGGCTAATTTATAATAAATAATGTTAAAATATTTATTTTTTTAAGAAATTGAAAACTAGTTTGATAAGAAGATTAAGAGGTGTCTATGGATCATTGTATAGAGAAATGTTAAAGATTTGTCTATATAAAATCTTTACTTAATCGATTAAGTAAGATTTAATATGCTTTTTGATATATATTAACATTTGAAAATAAATAACTGATAATCAATAATTTAATTTGTTTTAAAGATAATGTTTATCAGGTTGTATAGGTAATGTAAAGATTTAGATATAAGAAATTCTATATGAATAATATTGTAGATTTGGTAAAAAAACGGTTTTAATCATATCAATAATGCGTTTGTTTAACTGTTTTTTTGAGAAATCTATTTTCTGTGTTGTTTTCTTGAATAAATGATGTAAGGATGTCTAAATTCATTGTAAAAGTTAAAGATTATTAAAGACTAAAATTATTTTGAGTGAAACTTATTTGGTTTAGAAAAGGAACTATCTATCAGATATATCCTCGCAGTTTTAATGATAGCAATAACGATGGCGTTGGTGATCTAAGAGGAATTATCGAGAAATTGGATTATCTGAAAAGCTTACATATTGATATTATTTGGCTGAGTCCAATTTTTAGCTCTCCCAACGATGATAATGGATATGACATAAGTGATTATTGTTCCATTATGCCTGAATTTGGAACAATGGATGATTTTGATGAATTGTTAAAAGAAACTCATAAAAGAGGTATTCGATTAATTTTGGATTTGGTAGCTAATCATTGTTCTGATGAACATAAATGGTTTACAGAGGCTAAAAAATCTAAGGATAACCCATATCGAGATTACTTTCATTGGAGAAAGCCGGCATCAGATGGTGGTCCTCCTAACAATTGGAAATCCTTTTTTGGAGGAAGCGCTTGGGAACTTGATAAGGAGTCGGGAGAATATTATTTACATCTTTTCACTAGAAAGCAACCTGATCTCAACTGGGAAAACCCAAAGGTGAGAGAAGAGATCTATAATGCTATGCGCTTTTGGTTAGATAAAGGAGTTGATGGATTTAGAATGGATGTTATTCCTTTGATATCTAAACCTGTAGGATATCCTGATGCACCGGATGTTGGTTTTAGAAAGATCATTGAAGAAGTGTATGCAAATGGTCCAACGGTACATAAATACTTAAAAGAGATGAATGAAAAAGTGATATCACGATATGATGCTTTTTCATTGGCCGAAGGTGTTGGGATTAATGAATCCATGGCAGGACTTTACGTCAATGAGGACAGAAAGGAATTAGATATGTTGTATCATTTTGATATTCTCGAATGTACCATCGTCAACGGAAAATTTGAAGAAGTTTCTCCATTTGATCTGGTTCAGATGAAGAAGATTTTTAAAAAATGGCGAGACGCGGTTCATGAAAAAGGCTGGATAGCAAACGCTATGGGTAACCACGATTTTGCACGTATGGTTTCAAGATTTGGTGATGATAAGAAGTACCATTCAGAGTCCGCTAAGATGTTGATTACTATGTTGTCTACGCAAAATGGCACATTAAATATCTATCAGGGTGATGAGATAGGTATGACTAATATTTCATTACCGCATATTGATGAGGTAAGAGATGTACAATCTTTAAATTTTTATGAGGAAAATAAAATGTCCCAAAGATATTCTGAAGAGTTAGCTTTAGAAATGATTAATAAAGAAGGCAGGGATAACGCTAGAACTCCAGTGCAATGGAGCGACGAAATAAATGGAGGTTTTTCTACGAAGGAGCCTTGGTTAAAAGCAAACCCCAATTATGTAAAGATTAATGTAGAAAATCAGGACAAAGATCCAGACTCTATTTTAAACTTTTATAGAAGTTTATTGAGTACAAGAAAGAAATATGATGTTTTTGTACATGGTAATTTCGAAGAGATAGAATTTAATAATCCAAAGCTATATGTTTATAAAAAGACACTTGATAACAGTAAAATAATGGTAATACTGAATTTTAGCAAGGCTATAGAAACGTTTGACTATAATGGTAAATTAGAACAGATCGATATTATTATAAATAATTATAAAAACCTTCAAACAGATAATAATGAGATCATTTTACAACCATATCAGGGAGTGGTATTGGATTTAAACTAAAATAAGGTCATAACAAATATGAATCGAGTAGAAAGTGAAATTAGTTTTTGTTTGTTAGCGAAGGAGTTTTTCTGATAGGACTCCTTTAATAGAAGTAACGTAGGGGCATCTTAAAATTGTAACTTTTGTTTTAAACATTTTATTTAGAGTTACCGTTGTGTCAATTGTTCTAGTTAAGACTAAGATGCCCCTGTTACTTAATTTTTTGAGAAAAATCAAAATTTTTAACGGTAAAATCAGCAATATTAACAACTAAATATTTAAATTTAAATCAAACTCTAAATTATGAAAAGTATGATACTTAAAAAACTCTTGTTTCTTTTAGTATTTATCTCGGGGAATATGATGTTTGCACAAATCACAGTCACAGGGGTGACTTCTGATGCAAACGGTCCAGTACCTGGGGTAAATGTTCTTGTAAGGGGAACCCAGAATGGGGCAGTTTCCGATTTCGACGGAAACTATACGCTAAACAATGTACCGGAAGACGCTACACTGATTTTTAGTTATGTTGGGTTTCAAACAAAGGCTGTTGATGTTAATGGCCAAACAGTAATTAACGTTACCATGACAGAAGATGCAGCCGAATTAGAAGCTGTAGTGGTAATTGGTTATGGTACACAATCCATCAAAGATGCTACAGGGGCGGTAGCAGTAGTTACCTCAGAAGATTTTAATCAGGGAGCAATCGTTTCTCCGGAGCAATTGATTCAAGGTAAAACAGCAGGGGTACAGATTACTCAGGCCAGTGGAGAACCAGGGGCTGGCGTAGCGTTGAGAATTAGAGGTACAACCTCTGTTCGATCTAACAACAATCCTCTGTTCGTTGTAGATGGAGTGCCTTTGGCAGGCGATGATACCGCAGCGGGTGGTTCTGATTTAGGAATAGGAACCAGCTCTGCTAGAAACCCATTAAATTTCTTAAATCCTAATGATATAGAAAGTGTAAGTATCCTTAAAGATGCTTCTGCTACGGCAATTTATGGATCAAGAGGGGCAAACGGTGTAGTAATAATCACTACAAAAGCTGGAAGAGGTTCTAAAGGCGGTATTTGGGAGTTTTCAAGTACGTTAAGTGTTGCCAAAACAAGAAAAAAATTAGATTTATTAGATAGAAACCAGTTCTTAAATGCTCAAACTGAAATAGGTAATACCGCTTCTGATTTAGATTTTGGTGCAGATACAGACTGGCAAGATGAAATTTTAAGACAGGCAGAATCTACGATTAATAGTTTATCATATTCCAACAATTATAAAAATGGTAACGTAAGAGCATCTTTTGGTTACGGAAATCAGGTCGGAATTGTTAAAAAAAGTTCTTTAGAAAGAATAACGGGAAGACTGAATGCTACCCATAGATTTTTTAATGAAAGACTAAAATTGGACTTACAAGGTACATTGTCGAGAGTAAATGATGAAGCACCTCCAATTAGTAATAATGCTGGGTTCCAGGGAGATTTGTTAGGAGCAGCTTATAGTGCCAATCCAACCTGGCCGGCAACTCCTGATTTTGATATCGGTGGATCTACTATTAATCCACTTAACTTATTGGCAAATACACAAAATGAAACTAGTACAAATCGTTATTTGATTAATTTTTCTGCAGAGTATGAGATTATTGAAGGATTAAAAGCTAAAGTTAGTTTGGGTTATGATAATTCTGAATCTACTGCTATTGGTGTAATTTCAAGAGATGCCAGAAATCTAACTAATGGAGGTACTTCTGGAAATGGTCGAGCTACGGTAAACGATATAGAGGTAGAAAACAGACTTTTAGAAGCTACCTTAACCTACAATACAGAAATAGGTAATTCTACTCTTGAACTATTAGGAGGTTATTCTTTTCAGGATTTTGGAAGAAAAGGACGTAATGTACAAGGTTTTGGTTTTTCCAGTACGAACTTAGACCAGATTGGACAGCAACTAGAAGATGCTGCTGATGCTATTGAAAATTCTATCGAAGGATCATTCCAACAATATGCAGTAGCACCAAATGATGCATTTATTAACAGACTGTTTCCTGATGTAGTTACAAACACATTTAACAATGTCCCTACCATTGCACCTACGTCAGTTTTTGGAGATACCTTTGATTTTACTGACGAGCTACAGTCATATTTTGTAAGAGGAACATATACAATTGCTGATAAATATATTCTAACAGCAACTGTACGTGCCGATGGTTCATCACGATTTGGACCAGATAATAAATATGGATATTTCCCTTCTGGGGCGTTTGCGTGGAAACTAGATCAGGAGGATTTCATCGGAGATGCTTTTTCAACTTTAAAGGTTAGAATTGGTTACGGTATTACTGGTAATCAAGACGGGTTAGGATATGGTAATTTTACCTTTAGACAGCGATATAGTGGCAATGGAATTCAACAAAATGGAAATATAAATAGAAATGGAGCGCCGTTTGTTTCTTTTCCAAACACTGAATTAAAATGGGAATCAACTTCACAAGCCAATATCGGTTTCGATTTTGGTTTTATGCAAGATAGATTAACAGGTACTATTGATGTATATCATAAAAATACAGAGGATTTGTTGTTACAAGCTCAGACTGCACAACCTAGCCCGACACCTTTTACATTTACAAACCTCGATGCTAATATCATTAATCAGGGAATTGAGTTTTCTATAAATTATGCTATTATAGAACAAGAAGACATCAGTTGGGATTTTGGTTTTAACATTGCCTACAACAAAAACGAAGTACAGAATTTTTCTGGAGTTATTCCAACAGGTGCACTTAACGGACAGGGATTGACTGGTGTAAATGTTCAACGCTTGCAAACAGATCAACCTTTATTTTCTTATTATTTAAGACTTTTCGAAGGATTTGACGAGAATGGACAAGGTGTATATACCAACGGAGTGGATTTTAGGGATTTTGTAGGAAAAAGTGCTTTGCCGGATTATAATGTGGGGATCAACACTTCTTTTAGATACAAAAACTTTGATGCTTCGGTGTTTTTTGCCGGGCAGTTTGGTCATTATATTTATAATGCCACGCAAAATGCATTTTTTACAGCTGGATCATTGGGTGCAGGACGTAATGTAACCGCAGATGTTCTTGGCAATGGTGAGGATAGATCAAATGCGCCGGAACCTTCCACTCAATTTTTAGAAAAAGGAGACTTTTTACGTCTACAAAATGCTAGTATAGGATATAACTGGCCTTTGTCTGGAGAAGGTCTATTTAAAAGTCTACGTTTGTTTGTTACAGGTCAAAATCTATTTGTAATTACTGACTATAGCGGCTTGGATCCCGAAGTAGATGTCGCAGCATCGGCAAATGGAATTCCATCTGCAGGAATTG
The DNA here is from genome assembly GCF_042434905.1 of Aquimarina besae. Lineage (NCBI taxonomy): Bacteria > Pseudomonadati > Bacteroidota > Flavobacteriia > Flavobacteriales > Flavobacteriaceae > Aquimarina > Aquimarina besae. Next base: position 303,451 of record NZ_CP170199.1, on the reverse strand, counting down.
ATTATACCTCTTTCCCAAGGCCAAGAGTGTATAATTTTGGTTTTAATGTAACGTTTTAAAAAAAATGATTATGAAAGAAAAGAAAATTAAGTTATTAACGCTTCTTTCGGTACTTTTAATAGTTTCTTGTACCGATTTGGAGATTGAAGGAACAGACTCAGTAATTGTAAACCAAACTGGTGAATTTACTGGAGTAGATGCGAAGTCTGCTATAAGTCAAATAATTAGCGATTTAACTAATGAAATTGGAAATCAGGCAGATTTATATGCATTAAATGAAGTAACTACCGATGAGTTATTAGTGCCAACAAGAGGTACAGACTGGTCAGATAATGGTCAATGGAGGGTATTACATGAACATAATTGGGGATCACTTAATCAATTCGTTTTGAATACCTGGAACAATTTAAATAGGAATGTTTTCGGAGCAACAACTGCAATCGACCCGTTAAGTGGTGCTACCGATGCAGAATTGGCACAAGCTAAATTTTTAAGAGCTTTTAATATGTGGTGGGTGATGGATATGTTTGGTCAGGTACCGTTTAGAGACCCTAAAGATCCTTTAGATCAAAACCCATCTGTACTTACAAGGGTAGAGGCATTAGATTTTATAATTACCGACCTAACAGAAGCTTTGCCGGATTTACCTGATGTTCAGGATATATCTGCTGGTTCGGATGGGGAGGCAAATATAGATTTAGCCTCCAGAGCGGCAGGCAATTATTTGTTAGCAAAAGTTTTATTAAACAAACATATTTATAATGGAACAGGAACACCTGATCCGGCTGATATGACTGCGGTAATCAATGCGGTGGATGCAATTGCGGCAGATGGTCACGCATTGCAAGCAGGATATTTTGATATTTTTAGACCGGGTGCAGATACTGAGACAGTAATGTTCGTAAATGCAAATACAGGAAATAGAATATGGAATGGGTTGCATTATAAGCAAAATGCTACGAGTAATCCTGGTGGTGGTTGGAACGGATGGTCTACCCTGGCAGAGTTTTATGATCTGTTTGAGGGAGACCCAAATACGAATGTACCAGGAAGTGGACAAGAAGAAAGAAGAGGTTTTGTACCAACGGATGGATCAAATCAGGGAATAGGTTTTGGTTTCTTGATAGGGCAACAATATGATGAAAATGGAGCTCCTTTGACAGACAGACCAGGTAACCCACTGGTTTTTACCAGAGATTTTACAGGAATTGTAGGTAATGATGAAAATAAAGGTATTAGAACCATTAAATATCATCCGGATTTTCAGGATAGTCATGAAATTGTATTTAGATATGCAGATGCACATTTGATGAAAGCAGAAGCATTGTTTAGAAGTGGGAATACTGGTGATGCATTGACACTAATTAATGAATTAAGAACGATTAGAAATGCAACTCCTTTTACGAACCTTACCGAGCAAGATATTTTGGATGAAAGAGGAAGAGAATTGTATAAGGAATTTTGGAGGCGTAATGACCAAATCCGTTTTGGAAAATTTACCGAACCTTGGGGGCTGAAAAGTAATACAGAGGAATTTAGGGTATTATTTCCTATTCCTGCTACAGCGCTTATTTCTAATCCTAATTTAACACAAAACCCTGGTTACTAACATATTAAATTGCTAAGATTTGTTAGATCAGAGCCCTTCAATTATTGAAGGGCTCTGCTAATTAAGGCATTTCAAACTAAAGGTTACGGTTGATCATTTTTTTTAAAAATATTGGTATTTACACGCTACTGTTACTTCTTTTTATATGTTGTAAAAGGGAGGAGAGGATATATCATTTTCAATTATTATCAGAGGAAAAAACTGGGATCAATTTTCAAAACAAACTAGAAGATACTCCAGAATTAAATATATTAACATATCTGTATTATTATAATGGAGCTGGTATTGGAGTTGGGGATTTCAATAACGATGGTTGGGAAGATTTATATTTTGTTTCTAACCAAAATGAAAATCAATTATATATAAATCAAAAGAATTTTACATTTTCTGAAACAACTTCAGATCTTCTTAAGGATAATGAAGGATGGTCTACGGGCGTTACTATAGTAGATATTAATAATGATGGATTGTTGGATATTTATGTATGTAAAGTTGGAAATTATAGAGGAATAAAAGGAAAGAATAAACTCTTTGTAAACCAAGGATTGGATACTAAAGGTGTGCCATATTTTAAGGAACAAGCAGAAGACTATAATCTGGATATATCTAGTTTTTCTACACAGGCTAGTTTTTTTGATTATGATCGTGATGGAGATTTGGATATGTATCTTCTAAATCACTCAGTTCATCCTAATCGCACCTATGGAAGAGGAGTTAAGAGAAATCAAGTAGATTCTCTATCCGGTGATCGATTATATCGTAATGATAATAATCTCTTTGTAGATGTTTCTAAAGAAGCAGGGATTTTTCAGGGTTCAATTGGATATGGTTTAGGAATAGCTACTAGTGATGTTAATAATGATGGATATCCTGATATCTATATCGGTAATGATTTTTTTGAAAATGATTATTTATATATCAATCAAAAGGATGGTACTTTCAAAGAGATAATCTCTTCGGAATCAGATAAAATTAAGCACACCTCTCACTTCTCTATGGGAACAGATATTGCGGATATTAATAATGATGGGTTAACTGACATTATATCTTTAGATATGCTACCAGAAGATTTAAGTACTTATAAATCATCGGGAACCGAATACGGATTTACAATTTACAATCAATACCTTAAAAACGGATATCGACCTCAATACATGCAAAACGCATTACAACTAAACAGAGGAGACGAAAACTTCAGTGAAGTAGCGTTTTTTTCGGGAATTGCAGCAACAGAATGGAGTTGGGCATCTTTATTAGGCGATTATGATAATGATGGGTTTAAGGATATTTTTATTTCTAACGGAATTAAAGGTGCTACCAATGATATGGATTTTATAAGCTTTATCGCTAATGATAACATCCAAAGGCGTATTGATGCAGGAATGACTAAAGAAGATCTCGCGTTAATTGAAGAGTTGCCTAATAAAAAAACTGTAAATTACTTTTACCGAAATAACGGGGATTTGACTTTTGAAAATGTTTCTGACATCTGGTCATTGCAAGTGCAATCTTACAGTAATGGTGCTGTTTATGCAGATTTAGATAATGATGGAGATCTAGATATAGTAACCAATAATATTAACGAAAAAGCCTTTGTTTATCAAAATCAAGTAGATATATTACAAGATAATAACTATCTAAAAATACAATTACAAGGATCATCAAAAAACATTAACGCTATAGGCGCCAAAGCAACTATTTATACGAATAAAAAACTGCAAACTGCTGAGGTGTATACCACCAGAGGATATTTATCTTCTGTTTCTTCAACGATGCACTATGGATTAGGCAATCGCTCTACTATAGACTCAATTAGCATACAGTGGCCGGATGGGGATACTTCTTTACATAAAAAGATACAAATAAACACCACTATCACTATAAAAAAAGATAGTGTGACTAGTAGCACTTTGAATGTTGTTAAAAAAACTCGGCCATTATTTGAAAATGATTCTTTAGTGATACAATATAAACATCAGGATTACGAGACAAAAGATTTTAGTATAGAGCCTTTAGCTCCTTACGCTATTTCTAATGAAGGGCCTCACATTTCGGTACAAGATATAAATAACGACGGGTTAGAGGATGTTTTTATACCTGGAGGAAGGTTTAAACCTGGAACATTGTTTTTACAAGAGAAATCAGGAAAATTTCATAAAACAGAGCAACCTGATTTAGAGCTGTATAAAAAGTACGAAGATGTTGATCAACACTTTTTTGATGCAGATTCGGATGGAGATTTGGATTTGATTACTATTTATGGAGGGAATGAAAATTATACCGGATATGAGACGGCTCCTGTAATATTCATTAACGAAAAAGGTGAGTTCAAGGCTAAACCCGACACTTTTCCCAACATAATAATAAATGCCTCTGTAGTGATCAGTTCGGATATTGATCAAGATGGTGATATGGATATTTTTATTGGTAGTAATAGTGTTGCAGGTTCTTATGGGGAGTCGCCAAAAAATTACCTTTTCGAAAATAATGGGGAAGGTATTTTCAAGGAGATAACGACAACAAGTGCCTCAGAGTTGTATACTATTGGTCAGGTATTCGACGCAAAATTTGTGGACGTTAATAACGATAATTTTCCCGATCTGATACTAGCTGGGCATTATATGCCGATAACAATAATGATTAATGATGGAAAAGGAAATTTTAGAAAAAAAGAGACACCTTCTTTAAAAAACACCAATGGTTGGTGGAATTGCATTGCGGTTCAGGATATGGATAATGATGGTGATATGGATATCATCGCAGGAAATTGGGGACTAAATAGTCGCTTAAAAGCTTCGGTTGAAGAACCTATACAACTATATCTTAATGATTTTGATGATAATGGTAAAGTAGATCCGATTGTAACCTATTTTTATCAGGGAAAAGAAACTCCGATTGTCACTAAGGATGAGCTAACAAAACAAATTCCTCAACTTAATAAAAAGTTTCTATCCTATAAAGCTTTTGCAGAAGCAGATTTTAAAGATTATTTTTCTAAAGAAAAGATAAGTCAAGCTGAAAAAAAACAGGTATCCACGCTTGCTACCTTATATTTTGAAAACAAAGGCGATCTTGAATTTATAGAACATCAATTACCTTGGGAAGCGCAGATTTCCTCTGTACATGATATCTTAGTCCAGGATCTAAATGATGATCAATATCCTGATATCATTCTTGGGGGTAATACCTATGAGATAAACACCCAATTGAGTAGATTAGATGCCTCTTACGCAGAGGTGTTTCTAAATGATACTAAAGGAAACTTTAACAGTGTTAAAAATACAGGCTTAAGCGTGAAAGGAGCAGTAAGATCTATAAAATCAATAATGGTTAAGGATTCAATGTATTTTCTATTTGGTGTCAATAATGATAGTATCCAAGTATTTAAAAAATTAAAAAAAGAACATGAATAAGCTTTTGTACATTGCTTTTGTAATATTCGTATGTATTTCTTGCGGAGAGGATAAACCTGAGGAAAAATTAATTAAAAAAAAGGATGTTTTATTTACTAAGTTAAATCCCGAAAAGACACATATTGATTTTATCAATCAAGTAAATAACGAAAAGGATTTTAATATTTTCACCTATAGAAATTTCTATAATGGTGGAGGAGTGGCTATTGGGGATATAAATAATGATGGATTACCTGATATATATTTAACAGCTAATAGAAAAGAAAATAAGCTCTATCTTAATAAAGGAGATTTTACATTCGAAGACATTTCTGAATCTTCCGGTACAACCGGCAAAAATTCCTGGTCCACAGGAGTTGTGATGGTAGACATTAACGCAGATGGATTATTAGATATTTATGTATGTAATGCAGGTAATGTAGAAGGCGATGATCAAAAGAATGAACTTTTTATTAATAATGGCCCATCAGCAGACTCTGGAACCATCACATTTACCGAAAAAGCAGAAGAATACAATCTTGCTGATAGCGGTTTTACCACACATGCCGCATTTTTTGACTATGATAAAGATGGTGATTTAGATGTATATATATTGAACAATAGTTTTATTCCGGTAAGTAGCTTAGGGTATGTAAATAAGCGAAATCTGAGAGCAAAGGATTGGGATATTCCTGAAATCTTAAAAGGAGGCGGAGACAAGTTGTTGAGAAATGATGATGGAGTCTTTATCGATGTTAGTGAAGAAGCAGGGATATTTGGAAGTTTGATTGGTTTTGGATTAGGAGTTACCATAGGAGATGTCAATAAGGATTTATTGCCGGATATATACGTGTCTAATGATTTCTATGAAAGAGATTATTTGTATATCAACAAAGGTGATGGAACATTCAGCGAAGAAATTAAGGATTGGGTAAAACACCTTAGTATCTCTTCGATGGGAGCGGATATGGCAGATGTTAATAATGACGGATATCCCGAGATTTTTGTTACCGATATGCTTCCCGAAGGAGATCAACGATTAAAAGAAACCAGTTCTTTTGAAAGTTATGATGTTTATCAATTAAAGAAAAGCAGGGATTTTTATAATCAATATATGCAAAATTCATTACAGCTAAATAATCAAGATGATACGTTTTCAGAAATTGCTTTTTATAGTGGTGTAGCAAAAACAGATTGGAGCTGGGGAGCTTTATTATTTGATATGGATAACGATGGGTATCGTGACATTTATGTTAGCAACGGAATTTACCACGATCTGACGGATCAGGATTTTATGAACTTTTTTGCCAACGATATCATACAGAAAATGACATTAACAGGTAAAAAAGAAGAAGTAGATTCGATTATTAATAAAATGCCCTCCACTCCCATTTCAAACTACGCATTTAAGAATAATGGAGACCTAAGTTTTGTGGATACCACAAAAGATTGGGGTTTTGAAGAACCTACATTTTCGAATGGATCCGCTTATGGAGATTTGGATAATGATGGTGATTTAGATTTGGTGGTTAATAATCTAAATATGCCAGTCGCTATTTATAAAAATAATAGCGAAAAGAACGGTAATAACTTTTTGAAAATCAAAATCAATGGGGACGTTAAAAATACCTTTGCGATCGGTAGTGTAGTCGAGGCATATATTGACGATACTATAATTAGACAAGAATTGATTCCTACTAGAGGTTTCCAATCTTCCGTTGAATACATCATGACCCTTGGTTTGGGTAACAATAACAAGATAGACTCTTTACGGGTTATTTATCCGGATGGAAAATCTCAACTAATGCAGGAGGTAGCATTAAATAAACAATTAGAATTTAGTTATCAAAATGCCGATCTGGATTTTACATACGCTCAGAAAAAAGAAGACAGATATTTTGAAGAAATCCCGCATACCTTGTTCCAACATAAAGAAGATGCATATGTAGATTTTGATTATGAAGGATTAATCTATAAAATGCAGTCCAAAGAAGGTCCTGCCCTGGCAATTGCAGATGTAAATAATGATGGTAATGATGACATTTTTATAGGTGGAGCATTTAATCAGACCGGAAAATTATATGTGCAGGATGATACAGGCAAATTGAAAGCGACCTCATTCGAAACTGAAGATATTTTTGAAGATGTAACAGCTGTTTTTGAAGATATCGATGGAGATCAGGATATGGATTTGGTTATTGGTTCCGGAGGAAATTTTAAAGGTGCCAGAACGGGTGTTAGAAGTTATTTGAATGATGGTAAAGGAAATTTCTCAAGAGGAAGCGTTATAAAACCAACCAATACCAATATTTCTGTATTAGCAGCTTATGATTATGATCAGGATGGAGATGTCGATATTTTTGCAGGAAGCCATAGTATTATAGGAACCTACGGAGTTTCACCACAAAGCTATCTTTTAGAAAATGATGGTAAGGGAAACTTTATAGATGTAACAGCAGCAAAGGGAAATGAAATTAAAACTGTCGGAATGGTTACGGATGCCACCTGGAACGACATAAATTCAGATGGTAAGAAAGATCTTATTATTGTTGGAGAATGGATGTCTCCTAAGATATTTATAAATGATGGGAATACACTAACTCTTGCCAAGACAAATCTGGATATGACTTCAGGTTGGTTCAATACGGTAGAAGCAACTGATTTAGATGGTGATGGAGATATAGATTTAGTTCTGGGGAATCGAGGGTTGAATTCGATATATCAATGTAGTGCAGACGCTCCAACCAAAATGTATATCAATGATTTTGACAATAACGGTACAGTAGAGCAAATTGTTACGCAAACTATAAATGGAAAAGATGTTCCAATACATTTAAAGAAGGAAATAACAGCTCAAATTAATGTGTTGAAGAAACAAAATCTCAAATTTTCTGAATACGCAACTAAATCTATAGATGAATTATTTCCCAAAGAAATTTTGGACAATACGACAATTAAAGAGGTAAACAATTTCGCAAATTTAATAGCTTTGAATAACGGGGATATGACTTTTGAGATTAGAGAACTTCCTAAAGAAACTCAACTATCTTGTATCTGCGATATTGAAACAGAAGATGCCAATAACGATGGTCATTTAGATTTAATCGTAGCAGGAAACAATTATAATTTTAAACCGCAGTTCTCCAGACTGGATGCCAGTCGTGGAAATGTTTTATTAGGTGATGGCAAAGGAAACTACACAGATCAAAAGTTTTCAGGATTTTTGGTAGAAAATGAAGTTAGGGCGATGCGTTGGGTGAAAAACAGAGCAGGAGAGAAATATTTACTGGTGGCGATTAATAATCAGACTCCAAAAATATTTAAAAAGAATAAATAGCAGAAGTTTAGATTTCGACAGAATGATCAAGAATATAATCATAGTAACTTTTGGGCTTTTACTCTTATCCGGATGTAAGGAAAAAAAACCATACCAAGGAGAAGTGTTTAATAAAGTTACTTCTGAGATTACGAATATAACTTTTCAAAATACGCTTAACCCTACCGAAGAACTCAATATTTTGGATTATCTATATTACTATAATGGTGCTGGAGTTGCGGTAGGTGATATTAATCGAGATGATTTAGTTGATGTGTTTTTTACTTCTAATCAAGGTAAAAATAAATTGTATCTCAATAAAGGAAACTTTCAATTCGAAGATATAACAACCAAAGCTGGAGTAGCAGGAAATGCTGACTGGAATACAGGAACCGTAATGGCAGATATTAATGGAGATGGTTATTTGGATATTTATGTCTGTGCAGTCGTTGGTCTTCAGGGCTTAAAAGGCAAAAATGAATTATTCATCAATAACGGTGATAACACATTTACAGAAAAAGCAGCTGATTATGGGTTAGATTTTAGAAATTATTCAACTTCTGCAGCCTTCTTTGATTATGATAATGATGGGGATTTGGATATGTATTTATTAAATCACGCAATTCATACTCAAAATTCTTTTGGCAGAGCATCACTAAGAAATAAAAGAAGCCCTGAGAGTGGTGATAAATTACTACGCAATGACGGTGATATTTTTACAGATGTTAGTGCCGAAGCAGGAATTTATGGTGGTGGAAATGGGTACGGTTTGGGATTAGCAACATCAGATTTTAATAACGATGGCTTTACCGATATTTATGTTAGTAACGATTTTCACGAAGATGATTATTACTATATCAATAATGGTGATGGAACGTTTAGTGAGTCTCTTAAAGAATATTTTGGTCATACCAGCCGTTTTTCAATGGGTAATGATGTAGCCGATATCAATCACGATGGATATACGGATATTCTGACCTTGGATATGACTCCAGAGGATGAAACTGTTCTTAAAGCCTCAGCAGGAGACGAGACGGTAGATATGTTACAAATGCGTATCAATCGTTTGGGGTATCATTATCAATACGCTCGCAATATGCTTCAGATCAATCAAGGAGACTATTTTTCTGAAACAGCCTTATTGAGTGGTGTCGCAGCCACAGATTGGAGCTGGTCTGCGTTGTTTGCAGATTATGATCAAGATGGTGAACAAGATGTATTTATCTCTAATGGAATTCCAAAAAGGCCTAATGATCTGGATTATATAAAGTATATTTCTAACGAAAAAATCCAGAAAAAACTAAATAGTTCTAAGTTAGTAGACAATGAGGCGTTAAACATCATGCCTTCAGGAGAAGTACAGAATTATGTTTTCAAAGGAACTAATGGAATAAACTTTATCGATAAGTCTTCAACCTGGCTTCCTTCAGAAAATACTGCTTCAACAGGAAGTGCATATGCAGATTTTGATAATGACGGGGATTTAGATATTGTAACCAATAACATCAATGCACCTGCCTCTTTTTATCAGAATAAGACAAACGAAAAAGGTAATTTTTTAAAACTGAAGTTTAGTTTTAAAGATCAAAACAAATACGGGATTGGAACCAAAGTAATCTCCTATCATCAAGGGATTGCACAATACAAGCAGTTATTTACTTCCAAAGGTTTTCAATCTTCTTCAGAACCTGTGATTCATTTTGGGTACGATACCATAGCAACGATCGATTCATTAAAAATTATATGGCCGGATAATACCATTCAGATTGCAGAAAATATCGCAACCAATCAAACGTTGACCATCAAATTATTGCACAAAAGGAACGTAGTTGATTATGAAAAACTATTCCCAAAAAAGAAAGGTTGGTTTAAAAAAATGGATTCTATTCCTGGATTGCAGTATATTCATAAGGAGAATAACTATACAGATTCTAATCGTCAGAAGTTAATTCCATATAAAATTTCTGATCGAGGACCAGCTACCGCAATTGGTGATTTAAATAATGATGGGAAAGATGATGTTTTCTTCGGAAGTTCAAAGCTGGAGGCATCTAAAATATATATTCAAACTGCTACTGGTTTCGAAGAGCTGTTATCTGAGGTTTTAACAATGGATAAAAAGAAAGAAGACGTTGTGGCGATTATTGAAGATCTAAATAACGATTCAAAAAACGATCTGCTAGTGGTATCTGCTGGAGGAGAATTTTTTGGCACATCTAAAGAATTGGTGGATAGATTGTATCTTAATTCTGATAAAGGTTTATCTTCAGCTGATTTTCCGGAATTATATGAACATGAATCAGTAGTGAAACCTTACGATATGGATGGTGATGGAGACCTCGATCTTTTTGTTGGGGGTTATGCTGTTTCCAATGATTTTGGCAAAACGCCCAATTCATATCTTCTGATCAATGATAATGGAAGCTTTAGCGTTAAAGAACACCAAGGCTTACAGCAAATAGGAATGGTAACAGATGCTCTTTGGACTGATTTTAATGGTGATGGTGTAAAAGATTTAATCGTTGTGGGGGAATGGATGGCACCTCATTTTTTTAAAAATGAAAACGGTAATTTAACTGATGTTACCAAAGAGATTTCTAAAGAAAAATTAAAAGGACTTTGGCAATCAATCATAGATTTTGATATTGATAATGATGGCGATCCGGATTATCTATTAGGTAATTTTGGGCTCAATTCTAAACTTTCAGCATCGTCAGACTTTCCATTAAGATTATATTATGCTGATTTTGATAATAATAAGAAAACGGAAACAATTTTAGCATTGCCAAAAGGTGGTAAATACTATACTGCATTGGGATTGGATGAGCTCTCGGGTCAGTTAAATTATCTAAAGAAAAAATTCACCACCTATAACAGTTTTGCCGGTAAAACGGTGGAAGAGATTTTTGGAAAAAAAGCATTAGAAAATGCAGAGTTGTTGGAGGTACATCAGTTAGCTTCGGGGTATTTAAAAAATGATAACGGAACTTTTACTTTTGTTCCTTTTAAAAATTCACTTCAAATAGCACCAATAACCTCGATGCTTCGATATGATTTTGATAAAGATGATAAGGATGAAGTGCTACTGGCGGGTAATTATTTTGGAGTGATTCCATATCATGGCAGATTTGATGGGTTTGCCGGGGCTGTATTAGGATCAGATACAGAAGTGATTGAAGCCAGGGAATTGAATATTAACCTAAGTAAGAAGTCGGTTAGAGGTTTAAATATTATTAATTTTGTAAACAAGGATTATTTACTAGTCACTATAAACAATGGAAAAGCAGAAATTTATGAAATGCTTCAGTAAATCAGAAAATAAAATATTAGTTGCTATCAGTAAAGCTATGCCTATACTATTGTTGCTTTTAGTATTATCTGTTTCTTGCCAAAAGGAAGTAAAAGAAATCGAGATTACCTCTGATGATTATCATAAAGCGGTTGATAAAGTAACAGAAGTGATGGTGCATGATATATTTTCTCCACCTGTTGCAAGTCGGATATACAACTATGCTAATATCGCAGCGTATGAGGTGATAAGACAAGAAGGAAACAATTACAAAACTTTAGCTAGTCAATTAAATGAGTTAAGACCCGTGCCGAAAGCAGATACCACAAAAAATATCAACTATAAACTTTCTGCGCTGGTAGCGTATTTAGAAGTAGGAAAATCATTACTTTTTTCTGAAGATCGTATAGAGGCGTATCGGGATAGTTTATATAACTCTTGGAAGTTGCAAAATGAGGAAACATTTAGTGATTCTAAAACATATGGTTTGCAAGTGGCAGAACATATCAAAAACTGGTATGCTTCTGATAATTATGCCCAGACCAGAACCATGCCTAAGTTTTCTGTAAATACAGATGATCCTTCCAGATGGCAACCCACGCCACCGGATTATATGGATGGTATTGAACCTCATTGGAAAGAAATAAGACCTTCAATAATCGATTCTTCATCACAGTTCAAACCAGCTAGATATCCTGATTTTTCACTCGAAAAAGACACTCCATTCTACAAAGAACTGATGGAGACTTATGAGGTTGGTCAGAAAATTAAAGAAGAAGGAGAAGATTCAGAAAAACTGGAAATAGCGCAATTTTGGGATTGTAATCCTTATGTTTCAACGCATAAAGGTCATTTGATGTTTGCAACCAAAAAGATTACACCAGGCGCACATTGGATTGGAATCTGTAAGATAGCCTGTAAAAAAACCAATGCTGATTTTGCGAAAACCGTTTTTGCGTATACCAAAACATCCATTGCCATCGCTGATGCATTTATAAGCTGTTGGGATGAGAAATACAGGAGCAACCTGATTCGTCCAGAAACTTTGATCAATCAACATATTGATGAAAATTGGACACCGGTTTTACAAACACCACCTTTTCCTGAATATACTAGTGGACACTCGGTAGTTTCCGGTGCGGCTTCAACTGTTCTTACGGATATTTTTGGAGATAATTTTGCTTTTGACGATGATACAGAATTGCAATATGGATTGCCCGTTCGTTCATTTGAATCCTTTAACAAAGCAGCAGACGAAGCTGCGATTAGCAGATTGTACGGTGGTATTCATTACAGAGCCGCCATAGATTTAGGATTAGATCAGGGACGCTCTTTAGGAAATTTTGTAGTGAATACATTAAAAATGAGTACATCAAATTCTGGAGTAGCAAGTTCTAATTGACATGAAAAAAATTGTGGTTTTTATTCTGGTGATACTATCAGGATTATCTATTTGGTATTTATTTATTAAAAAATTTGATTATCAGGTAACCTTTACAGCAAAAGGATCAAAAGGAAGTATATATCATCAAATAATAGCCTGGGAGTCTTGGGGGAAGAATTCAAAAGCAAAAAATATTACTACCATAGATACTACGTTATTTAAAACAGTGACGCAGCAAGTCAAATTAAAAGATACCATTCTTAATTTAAAATGGACATTAGAAAGCGTCAATGATTCTGTAACCAAAATAAGAGTAGATGCTTTTTCAGGAAAACATTCGATGGCAAATCGATTAAAAATTCTTACTGGAGATAGTGATTTTACCAAATCTTTGAAACACAAACTAAAAAACTTTGGAAAAGGAGTCAATAATTTTGCTCGCAATTTCAGAATAATAATTGATGGAGAATCTGAGATACCAGCATTGGCATATCTCTATGTGTCATCAACATCTAATCGATCTGCAAAAGCTGCTATGATGATGCAGACCAATACAGATTTGTATCCTAGTATACTGGAGAATGAAGTAAAAGTTGATGGAGCACCATTTGTGAGAATCAAAGAATGGAATATTGTAGATGATACTATTCAGTTCGAATTTGGTTTTCCAATAAAATATAATGACTCATTACCAATCAATTCATTAATAAAGTATGATAAGTTTCCGGTAAGAAAAGCTTTAAAAGCTACTTTCTATGGTAATTACAGATATAGTGACCAAGCCTGGTTTGCGCTTATGGAGTATGCAGAAGAAAAAAATATGGAGATAGATAAAAAGCCCTTTGAAATATTCTATAACAATCCTATGCAAGATGGAAATCCTTCACAATGGAAGGCAGAGGTTTATATGCCTTTGAGATAAGTACTGTCTTAAAGAATTAAAAACTGCCTACAACTCCTAATTGGCCTGCGCCAAGTTTTAGATCCCATTTGATTTTAAATTTTCGGCTATCATACACATATCTTTCTTTCTTATTAAGGTAGTTGTCTATGCCATCCACAATAACCACGCTTAAAGCCACACCAAGTACGACATCCGTTAACCAGTGAGCACCACTCCATAAACGTGAAATCGGACTAATTAATCCCACGGCATAAAGTCCACCTTTGATGTAAGGGTTGTCAAACTGTTTTGCGATGGCATATGCAGTGGTAAAAGACAGAATGGAGTGCCCAGAAGGAAAAGAATGGTAAGCCGCTTCGCCAGAGTTGAAACGAAAACTTAAATTGCCTTCTCCCGTAGTTGGTCTTGCTCGACCTGCTAATGTTTTACTCACTGTTTGAAGAATTCCTCCAGCCGTTGCAGAAGCTATTAATAAGACTCCTGTTTTTCTTATTTTTTCATCTTTTGTGATCAATCCCAATGCATAAATACCAGTCGTTAATCCGTAATTAAAAAGTGGTTTTCCAAAACGAAAACCTCCTTCTTTAATTATTTGAGGAACACCTGCACTCTGATTTGTAAAGTAATCATTAGCACGCTCATCTATAGCTAATAGAATAGTACTTCCGGCAATAATTCCTCCAAAGGTTGCCCAGTCATCTCCTTTCCATCTTAAAGGTTGCGTATAGGCATTTTTAACTCCTCCCCAAGTTGACAGTCCGTCGTATTTGATCATTTGCCATCTGGTCATTTCGCGCTTAGTACTCTTAGTTTGCTCTGTTGGAGTAACTTCTGATGGCTCTTCTTTTAGCTCCTGTTCAGGCTGTTGATCCTTTTTTTCTTGAGAGAATGTAAAACACGAAAAGAAAAATACTACTAAGAAAAAGGGAAGTGCTAGTGGATATTTCATAAACAAGATTTGGATAGCAAAAATAACAACTTATTTGTAAACAAAAGTTAAATAATAATAAGAGTAATTCTTATAGAATAGAGTGATCGAATTCTACATCCTATATTTAGATAAAGTATTAAGTTTTGAAAAATGTATTGTTCAATTCCAAAATATTTTAAAATTTCATCAAGATGTTCTCTGATTTTTTGCTTTACTAGGAAATAGTAAAACTTTATTCGAGAAGAACAAAAAAGGGAGTAAATATCTCATATCATTACTATAAAAAATAGCGATAGAGTTAAAGATCTTAGTATTAAGTGACATCTTTGAAAATTTTAGTTTTTAGTTTTGTAAAAAAACACAGTGCATACGAATCTTGTTGACAAAAGATTGTACTTTATTTTAGTATCAGTCTTGCTATTCCCTTCTTTTCATTTGATATCTCAGGATTTCGACGAAGTAAAAGAGTTTTTTACATTTTACCCTAATAAAAAAGCAGTACAAAAGGATTCTTCATTGTATTTATCCAAATTCATTGCAGCTCCTATAATCAGCTATTCACCGGAAACAAGTTTTGGATTTGGAACAGGAGCCAAATATTTATTCAAGTTTAAAGGGAGTGGTCCAGAGACAAGGGTTTCAAATTTACCCATAAGTTTAAGATATACTTTAAACAATCAATTTATTTTCTTTTCGGGATTTGAAGTATTCACGAACCAAGAAAAATGGGTAATAGAAGGAAATTTACTTTTTCAAAATTATCCAAGATTATTTTATGGAATAGGTAGAGATTCCACCACGGATAATGAAGAAGAGTACAACTATTATCAAGTACTTATAGAACCTATATTTCTTAAGCAATTATTTACCCGATACTTGTTTATTGGAGCTGGATTTAGGTACAATCAAATCTTCAATACAAAAGTAGAAGTAGGAGGATTACTCAATATAGATAGACCAGAAGGTTTTGATGGATCAAGAGCCGTGGGTATAGAAGGAGCTGTATTATATGATAGTCGGAATAATATTTTAAATGCTGACAAAGGTTGGTACCTAGAATTTACTTACGGACGTTACGACAAGACTATAGGAAGTACCCAAAATTTTGATTTAACTCGTTTTGATTTACGGCATTATATTGCTCCTTTTAACAAAAACAACGATATTATTGCTTTTCAAGCTTTGGGTTACTTTTCTAGGGGAGATGTACCATTTAATGAATTGGCATTGTTTGGAAGTGATCAAATATTAAGAGGATACAGAGAAGGACGTTTTGTAGATCGTGATCTACTTGCTACGCAGATAGAATACCGAAAGCAATTCGGTACATCTCGATTTGGAGCAGTTGCATTTGTAGGTGCGGGAGATATTTATCAAAATGTAAATGAATTTCAATTCAAAAATTTAAGATATAACTTTGGCGCTGGATTACGGTTTATGGTGGATCGATCGGAAAATCTTAATATAAGAATAGACTGGGGTTTTGGGAGATCTTCAAACTATTTGTATCTAGGTATAGCTGAAGCATTTTAATAATTTGATATTAAATATTTCGACAAACTCCGTAAGTTTTTCAAAGAGGCCGATTTGTAGGTTCGACATAAATTTTTAGCGTATAACTATTTTTATAATTTTTATTGAAAAAGTAGTCTTTATAGAATAGAAGTGATCTTTATTTACCATTTCTGTTTTAATCATGTTTAAAGTTTGAAAAATTGTCATTCGCTACCTTGTCAATTTGACATTTGGGGAATGATTTTTTAAATATTTGTTAGGACTAAGTCTTAAGTTTTTGTAAAAATTTATGCAGTGGATCATTAAAATTGTCATTGGCATTTGATTTGCTTTATTGTTATTGATTTTGAATTCATGTCTAACTTAAATTTTTGTAGTTATGAGTAATTTAGTAACAACGAAGAACGGAAGTACGGCAAAAAATAATTCGAACAGCCTTACCTTTCCAACTTGGTCCTCTTGGATTGACGAAATGTTTAACAGAGACCTACCTTCAGTATTTACCTCTAATTTTAATATGGGTTTAACGCTTCCTAAGGTGAATATTCGAGAAACCAAAGATGCTTATTTTGTGGATATGGCGGTGCCTGGATTGAAAAAATCAGACTTTCATATTGATTTGGATAATCAGATACTATCTATTTCCACAGAACTCAAAGAAAGTGAAGAGCAACAAGAAGAAAATTATACTCGCAGAGAATTTGGATATTCTTCATTTAAACGCTCTTTTACATTGCCAGAGACTATAAAAGAGGATAAGATTAAAGCAGAATATACCAATGGAGTACTTAGTATTCACTTACCAAAAAAAGAAGAAGCGATTCAAAAACCTCCTAGAAGTATTAAAATTTCTTAGTTCATTTCAAAGAGGTCGGTAGTACTGACCTCTTTTTATATCCAAGTTAAAGAAAATACAATGCTAATTCTCAGTACTAAGATTAGACAGTATTGAAATCAAACTATTAAATGATGAATACAAATTAAAAATTTACAAAATGAAAAGGTATGCAATTTTGATGCTTGCAGCTTTTTTAGGTGTTAGCTGTAACAGTCAGGAGAAAAATCGAAAAAAATTAGATGAGGATAAGAAAATAGAAAATGACATCCCAAAAGGAAGTTGGGAGGTAAATAAAGAATTCGATGAAGCAGGAAATCTGATACGCTACGATTCTATTTACTCCTGGTCTTCTGGTAATGATTTGAAAGATTTGGCTTTGCAGGATCGGGATAGTGTGCTAAAATCTTTAAAGTCTAGATTTTATAGTAGTTTTTCAGGATTTAATTTTGAAAATCCAGAATTTGAAAACCTATTTCAAGAGGATTCTCTTTTCACAAATCAATTCTTCAAAGATGATTTCTTTTCTAACGATTTTGGTAAGGATTTTATGGATATAGACCACATGCGTGAACGTATGGAAGCTATACAAAAACAATTTATAGATAAATATCGTTTGGAAATTGATATTCCGAAAGAAAAGGAAACTCAAAATCAAAAAAGGATATAAGTGTTGTATAAACTTCATTAAAATTGATTTCTAAACAAAAAACCCGAACAAAAGTTCGGGTTTTTAAGGTGGTGCCTCCAGGAATCGAACCAGGGACACAAGGATTTTCAGTCCTTTGCTCTACCAACTGAGCTAAGGCACCTTACTGTAAGCGGATGCAAATATAGAACGCTTTTTTTAATACTCAAAAGAAAAAATTAAAAAAATCGTTTTGTACTTTTGCGAACACATAAATATTAGAGTGTAACGTGCTGAAATAGTGAAGTTGTGGTTGGCTTATCAATCATCACATTTAGCTGGATCACTAAAAAGTAAACTAAAATAGATGAATCTGGTTATTGATGTTGGAAATACTTCTATAAAGATTGGTGTCTTTGAGAAAGCTACGATGATTCACAAAGAAACATTGAAATCTGATAGCTTTGAGCAGGTTATGCAAAGGATGTATCAAGATTATCCATTGATTAATAACGCAATTCTTTCTTCTGTATCTACTCTTAAAGAAAAAGATGTGAGTTATGTCAAAGAATTATTTAATACAACGATTCTAGACCATACAATACACATGCCCTTTAAAAACTTATACGCTACTCCTACCACCCTTGGAGTAGACAGGTTAGCATTGGTAGCAGCGGCGGTTTATCAATTTCCAAAGAAGGATGTGTTGATCATTGATGCGGGAACCTGCATAACATATGATTTTAAGAATAATCAAGAAGAATATTTAGGAGGAGCCATTTCACCAGGGCTTACATTAAGATATAATAGTTTAAATAACTATACCTCAAAACTACCTTTACTAAACTTGGAGTCTCCAAAAAATCATATTGGCGATACTACAAATCAAGCAATACATTCGGGTGTTGTAAATGGTGTTTTGTATGAAATTGAAGGTGCAATCGCAGAATATTGCAACACTTATCCTGATTTAACAGTTATTTTAACCGGAGGAGATGCACATTTTTTGTCTAAAAGATTAAAAAATAGCATATTTGCCACCTCTAATTTTTTATTGGAGGGACTAAATCACATTTTAGCTTTTAAAAATAGTCAATGATAAAGAAGATTTTAGTATTCATTCTGGTAGTAGTTGCCAGCGTATCTTATGCTCAAGAAGGAACCTCTTCGCCTTACTCTTTTTATGGAGTAGGATTGCAGAAGTTTAAGGGAACAGTAGAAAATAGATCGATGGGGGGATTGGGTATACTTACAGACAGTATTCACTTGAATCTTCAAAATCCGGCATCTTATGGAGAATTAGGTCTAACGACTTACACTATAGGAGCTAATTATAATGGTTTAAATCTTGATAATGCAGAAGGAGAGGATTCTTATAAAGATAATGCTTCTCTGGATTACCTTGCAATTGGTATACCGGCAGGCAAATTTGGTTTCGGTTTTGGTGTGATTCCGGTGAGTGCTGTTGGATATCAAACCAATTCATTTAATGACGATGGTTCTGAGAATCAGTTCTTTGGAACAGGTGGTCTGAATAAAGTATTCGTGGCTGCAGGATTCAAAGTTAACGATAATTTAAGTGTTGGTTTGGATATTAATTATAACTTTGGGAATATTGAAAATAAGGCACTTCTAAGAAGACCCGAGTTAGAGTTTGATACAAGAGAAATTGATAATTCTGATTTGTCGGGAGTTAGTTTGTCTTTTGGCGTTGCTTATAAAACAATGCTGAGTGAAAAGTTAGAATTAACTACATCCATAGTCTCTACTCCATCGTTCAAACTTAAATCAGAAAACACGTTGGAGTTAGCAACCGTGCAAATACTGGCAAATGGATCAGAACAGGTTGTACAGAGACAAGATGTTGAAGTAGCCGATAGAGATCTAGACCTTCCTGCAGAGGTTAAAGTAGGTGGTGGAATCGGAGAACCAAAAAAATGGTTTATTGGAGCTGAATATACATACCTTAATGCCAGTGATTTTGATAATAGATCCTTTGCAGCTGATAATGTAGTGTATGATAATGCATCAAAAGTGAAGTTAGGGGGGTATTATATACCTAAATATAATTCACTTACAAGCTATTTGAATAGGATTGTGTACAGAGGAGGAATACGATATGAAGAGACGGGTTTGAATATCAATGGGCAGTCGATTAATGAGTTTGGCATATCTTTTGGAGTAGGATTACCAGTTGGCAATTTATTCTCTAATGCTAATGTTGGTTTTGAGTTCGGAACAAGAGGAACAACAGATGCAGGATTGGTAAAAGAAGAATTTTTTAATTTGTCATTAAGTTTATCCTTAAATGATAGATGGTTTAGAAAAGTGAAATTTAATTAACTACAATTATACAGCTATGAATACTAAAGTTTTATATACAATAGCAGCAGGATTAGTTTTAAGCGCTACCAGTGTTAGTGCTCAGGCTACAGACTGTGCAACAACGGCATCTATTGCCTATGAGCATGCTAAAGTAAAAAATTATGAGGCAGCAGAGGCGCCTTTATGGAAAGTAAGAAAAGAATGTCCTACACATAGTCTTGCAACTTTTCAGTTTGGAGAAAAACTTTTGGAAAGTAAATATAAAAAAGCTCCAGATGCAGAAAAAATGGCTATTGCCAACGAGTTGATTGCTTTATGGAAAGAACGTTTTCAGTATTTTCCAGCAAAAACCAAGATAGGAGATATGCATTCTGAAATTGGTCAGATCATGTATGATAATAAAATTGGAACCTTAGAAAGCCAATTTGCCGAGTTCGATAAGGCTTGGACTGAGGATAAAGAGAATTTCTCGAGTCCAAAAAAAGTATATACCTATTTTTCTCTATTAGTAGAGCTTCAATCAAAAGGAAAAAAAGATCTGCAGGATGTGTTTGATTTGTATGATGAGGTAATTGAAAAGATTGAAGATGAAGAAAGTGAAAAAGCAAAAACAGTTGCCGAATTAACCGAAAAAGAAGAATCTGGCGCTGCTCTTTCTAGTAAAGAGAAGAAACGATTGAAGACATATGGTAAAATCTTGGATAACTATAGTAAAGTAAAAGGTGGTGTTAATCAAAAGCTAGGAGAATTAGCTGACTGTAAAAACTTAATCCCTCTATACAATGGTCAATTTGAAGGAAAGAAAAGTGACATCAATTGGTTAAAAGGAGCTGCTGGTAGAATGTCTGCAAAAGAATGTACAGATGATCCATTATTTTTTAAATTAGTAGAGGCATTACATAAAGCTGATCCTTCTGCAAAGTCGGCGCTATACTTAGGTATTTTAGCTCTTAAGGATAATAAAACTTCCAAAGCTTTAGAATACTTTAATCAATCTGCGCAGTTAGAAACTAAAGCAAGTGATAAGGCAAAAGTATATTATAAAATTGCTGAAGTAATGAAAAAGCAAGGAAACTTCTCAAAAGCCAGATCTTATTACAAGAAAGCACTTGCAAATAAGCCTTCTTATGGTACGGCTTATTTAAGAATAGCATCTATGATCGCGAGTAGTGCTAACAACTGTGGTACAGATGTTTTCAGTAAAAGAGCAGTGTATTGGTTAGCTGAGAACTATGCAATCAAAGCAGGAAAGGTAGACCCGAGCTTAAAGAAAAATGCAGCGGCAGCTGCGGCAAACTACAGAGCTAAAGCACCATCTAAAACAGATATTTTTAATAATCCTGGAGTTACTACAGTAAAAATAGGATGTTGGATCGGTGAGACGGTAAATGTACCAAAATTGTAATGCATAAAAAGAACGTTTATATATTAGTGAACTTTGTCACAGCTTTTGCTGTGACATTGTTTTTTTCGTGTCAATCCAATGCACTAAAGGCAGACAACTATAACATCACAGAAGATGCTCCAATGGCCGAGGGTTACGAACTTAATCTAAAATATACTGACTCCGGTAGACTTACGGCAATCCTTAAAACCCCAAGGATAAAAGACTATGCTAATAAAAATTTTCCGTATCAGGAATTTCCTGATGGTATTATTTTGGATATCATAGATAAGGAGGGTAAAGTAAGTGTGGTCAAGGCAGATTATGCTATTTTTTATAAAGAAACAGGTATTATCGATATGAGAGGTAATGTAGATGTAAAGACGGCAGATAGTACTCATTTAGAGGCACGCCAATTGTACTGGGATCAGAGTATTAACTGGGTGTTTACAGACCAACCCTATAAAAGTATTCTTGCTGATGGCACAGTAAACGAGGCTGATGGTTTTGATGCTAATCAGGATTTTACTATCTTGAATTCTCGCGTCAATGAAGGAATCATGTTTATTGAAGAGTAATTTTATCGCATTAAACTAGAATTTTGATTCGTAACTAGAGTAATAAAACACATGCAGTTATCTTTGGTTTTAAAATATAACTGTGAACCAATCTTTAAAATATAAATGTGTGAAAATTTTTAGATTTTTTGAATTAGCATACCTCGCCATCATGTGTTTTTTCTTGTATCAGTCATATGAAGAATGGGGCAAAGAAGATAGTAGAAGCATGCTATATTTGTGTTTTGCCGGAGTAGCAATTTTTATGTATTTCTTCAAGAGAAACTTTCGAAAAAGATTTGACGCTAATAACAAGGATAGTTAATGGAAATACAAATCATCGCTATTGTACTTTCAGTTATTTTTTCCGCCTTTTTTTCCGGTATGGAGATTGCTTACATTTCTTCAAATAAAATTCATATCGAAATTGAAAAAAAACAGGAGGGGTTTCTTGCAAATATCTTATCCAGATTGACAAAAAAACCTTCAAAATTTATCGCTACCATGCTGGTAGGCAATAATATTGCGTTGGTAGTATATGGTTTTTTTATGGGTGATTTGTTGATGGAAATCATACAAGGATACTATCCTAACCTAGTAGGTAGTGTTAACTTATTACTGCAAACAATCATCTCTACTTTAGTAATATTACTTACAGCAGAGTTTCTTCCTAAGGTGTTTTTCCAAATATATGCCAATTCGTTACTAAAGTTTTTCTCGTTTCCAGCTTACGTGTTCTATGTTATTTTTTGGCCTATTTCGTATTTTGTTATTTGGATATCCGATTTCGTGCTTAAGAAATTTCTGAAGACTGACGGCGATGAGGTTCAACTTGCTTTTACTAAGACCGAACTTGGAGATTACATAAATGAGCAAATGGAAACTGTTGAGGAACACGATGAGGTTGATAGCGAAATTCAGATTTTTCAGAATGCACTGGATTTTTCTGATGTAAAATCACGTGAGGTGATGATTCCTCGTACCGAAATCATTGCTATAGAAAAAACCCAATCCTTAGAAGAGGTTAGCCAATTGTTTATTGATACTGGACTTTCTAAAATATTAGTATATAAAGGTACTATTGACGATATTATTGGATATGTGCATTCATTTGAATTATTTAAAAAGCCCAAGTCAATTGGATCGATCCTGCTTCCGGTAGTTTTTGTTCCTGAAACAATGTATGTGAAGGATGTTCTTAATCTTTTAACCAAGAAACACAAAAGCATCGCTGTGGTTATAGACGAATACGGTGGAACCAGTGGAATTATAACGGTAGAAGATATTGTGGAAGAGCTTTTTGGCGAAATTGAAGACGAACATGATTCTGTAGATCTTATAGAGGATAAGTTAGGAGAGAACCATTATCGATTTTCTGCCAGGTTGGAGGTGGATTATATTAATGAAACCTATAAGCTAAATCTGCCAGAGAGCGAATATTATGAGACTCTGGGCGGAATGATTGTTAATCACACAGAAGAAATTCCAGAACAAGGAGATGTTGTAAATATAAATACTATGAGTATTGATATTATCGAGACATCAAATACAAAAATTGAGATAGTGGAACTTAAGGTTATAGAAGAAGAATAATTTTCCAAAATAGGCAATAGTTCTAAGAAGGTTAACTTGAACATTCCTTTTTGCATAACCAAAATCCATACAAATATTTTATATTAATGTTTAATTGGTATGACGAGTGTATTTTCTTATGTATCAGTTAGATATTGCTGTTTTTTTGACAAAAGTATTGGAGGTATTGTACGCTAGATTTTGTTTAAAAGTGAAATAAAAAAAAAGTTGTAAAGACTTTCTATCTTTAATTGGTAATATTCTAATAAAATGGTATTTTCGCCCACTATATTTGAATAAATTAAACTTATAATGGCAGTTTTAAATAAAATCAGACAAAGATCCGTTTTCTTAATTGTGATTATCGCGTTAGCGCTTTTCTCCTTTGTATTAGCGGATTTGATTCGAAATGGAGGAGCTATTTCTCAAAAAGCAGCAAATACAATTGCTACCATAAATGGGAAAGAAATTGATAGAACTGATTTTGCAAGAAAAGTAGAAGCAGCATCAAGAAATTTTGGATCTAACGGGTCCAATCTTCAAACTGTAAACTATGTTTGGAATCAGGAAGTGAGACAAATTGTTTTTGATGATCAATTTGAAGAGCTTGGTATCAGAGCTGGAGCAGATGAAGTGAATCAGTTGTTAGAAGAAGGTTTAGCTAATGATCCAACTTTTCAAAATGAAGCAGGTGTTTTTGATAAAGCCAAAATGCAAGAGTACGTGGCTAGTATAAAAGGAAATCCAGCAGCGTATCAAAGATGGCAAGATTATAAAATTTCTTTAGGGAAAGGAGCTTTAGAACAAACATATCTTAACATGATTAAGGCTGGCGTTGGAGCAACACTCAAAGAAGGTGAGTTAGCATATAAAATGGAAAATGATGTGGTAGATATTAAATATGTACAACTTCCGTTTTCTTCAATCCCAGATACAGAAGTGAATGTGTCCGATGCAGAGATTCAGTCATACATCGACAAACATCCTGACTTGTACAAAGCAGAAGCTTCTAGGAATATGAGATTCGTATATTTTAAAGAGGAGCCAAGTGAAGAAGATGAAAATGAGTTGACCGCAGAAGTAAGTAAAATAGTGCCAGCTTTTAAAACCGCTGACAACATCGAAGAATTTGTAAATGTAGACCAAGGTTCTGCATTAAAATATAGTGATCGTTTTCTATTTAAAAAAGAGCTACCTGCTACTGTTGCTGATACTTTATATAACCTTCCGGTTGGAGAGGTATTCGGACCTTACAAAGATGGGAAGTATATCAAGATATCTAAAATGATCGCTCAGAAACAATTACACGATTCATTAAAAGCGAGTCATATTCTTATTTCCTGGAAAGGATTAGGAACAGCAGGTGATACAGAAAGAACAAAAGAAGAAGCAAAAACACTAGCCGATAGCTTATTGGCAGTTGTTAAAGCAGATAAATCAAAATTTGTATCCTTGGCAAAAGACTTCTCTGCCGATACTTCAAATAAAGATAAAGGCGGAGATTTGGGTTATTTTGGACCAGGAAGAATGGTTCCTTCATTTAATGATTACATTGTAGAAAATAACATTGGGGATATGGGAGTAGTTGAAACTGCCTTTGGATATCACATTATTACGATCGAAGATAAAAAGAATGAGCAGAAAGCTGTAAAAGTTGCTACGATCGCAAGAGAAATTGAGGCTAGTGAAAAAACGATAAATGAAATATTCACTGAAACTACCAAATTCCAGATTGCTACAAAGGATGCTGATTTTGCAGAGAAAGCAAAGGAAAACGAATATGTTGTGCGCCCAGTTAATAAAATTAGCGAGTTAGCAGAAAACATTCCCGGATTAGGATCTCAGAGATCTATTGTGCAATGGGCCTTTAAGGAGGATACGAAGGTAGGTGATGTAAAACGATTTGACGTTACTGATGGTTATGCAGTGGTACAATTGACGGCAAAAGCATCCAAAGGTGTTCAAAAAGTTGAGGATGCAAGTACAACAGTGAAACCTATTTTAATAAAAGAGAAAAAAGCAGAAATGCTTAAAAATAAAATTTCTGGAAGTACTTTGGAGGATATTGCTAAAAATCAATCTCAAACAGTAAAGACAGCAACAGCGTTAAATATGAAAACCCCTACAATAAGCGGTGCTGGAACAGAACCGAAGGTAGTTGGTGCTGCTTTTGCTTTAGAAACAGGCGAAGTTTCTGAACCAATAGTTGGTAATAATGGAGTCTATGTGGTAGAAGTTACAAAGAAGACACCTGCCAGTGGATTGGATACATATATTAGTTATGCAGCGCAAGAATCTAAAACAAAGGCTAATGCTGTTAATACTCGAGTATTTAATGCGCTTAAAGAAGCTGCAGAAATAGAAGATAAAAGAGCTAATTTCTATTAAGAAATAATTAGTTAGAAGTACCATAAAAAAACCTGAAGAAATTTTCTTCAGGTTTTTTTATTAGTAAAAAATAGATTTTCTAATGCATAATCCTAATCTATTTACTTCTTACTTTCTGTTCCCACTTCCAGGCAGAAGCTAAAGCTTCATCCAAAGTACTTTTCGCTTTCCATCCTAATTCATTATTTGCTTTATCTGTATTGGCGTAGGCTGCAGTAATATCACCTTCTCTTCTATCGACAATTTTATAGTTTAGTTTTTTGCCAGATACTTTTTCAAAAGATTGAATCACTTCTAACACAGAGCTGCCTTTTCCGGTGCCTACATTAAATATTTCGTAATTCGATGTGTTACTACCTTTAAGAAGACGTTGCAGTGCAACCACGTGCGCTTTTGCCAAATCTACAACGTGGATATAATCTCTAATTGCCGTACCATCTTCTGTGGGATAATCATCTCCAAACACAGAAAGCTGTTCTCTTAGACCAATTGCAGTCTGAGTAATAAACGGAACTAAATTCTGAGGAACTCCAATTGGTAACTCACCAATTTCGGCAGATGGGTGTGATCCAATGGGATTGAAATATCTTAATGCAATAGCATTTAGCTTTGGTTGTACCTTGCAGGTATCTCGTATGATTTCTTCGCCGATTTGTTTTGTGTTTCCGTAAGGAGAT
Source organism: Aquimarina besae (assembly GCF_042434905.1). Taxonomy (NCBI): domain Bacteria; kingdom Pseudomonadati; phylum Bacteroidota; class Flavobacteriia; order Flavobacteriales; family Flavobacteriaceae; genus Aquimarina; species Aquimarina besae. The sequence goes on along the minus strand of NZ_CP170199.1, from coordinate 276,745 downwards.
TCTGCAATCTTTACGGGTGCATTTTCGGTGATCGGCAATTCATCCGCTTGTCCATAAACCGTGCAAGATGAACTAAAAATAAAATTGGTTTTGTTTTTCTTTTGTAACTCTTGTAGAATGTAAACAAGTACAGTTATATTATTTTCATAATATAATAGAGGTTTTTCTACGCTTTCTCCTACAGCTTTTGAGGCAGCAAAATGAATAACTCCATCAATGTCGATATAACGTGCAAAGAAATCTTGTACTTTATTTTTTTCTCTGAGATCAAAGTTTTCAAAAATAGGTTGCTTTCCCGTAATTGATTCAATACCTTTTAATACCTCTGTAGTAGAGTTAGAGCAGTTGTCAACGATAACAACCTCATATCCTTCATTTTGTAATTCTACAACGGTATGGGATCCAATAAACCCTAATCCACCTGTTACTAGTATCTTCATTTTTATATTTTCAATAGTATACTATAATACGTAAGTATTTCTTGCGCAAATGTATACAATTGAAAAGTAATCTAAAAGATATAAGCAGAATGACTTGTCAAATGTGCTGTGTTGGCATCAAACAATTTCTTTTTCATAGTAGGTTGAGGCATCTTGTAAGAGTAAGTCTAAATAATGATTTTCCTTTTCAAGTCGTTTTTCATCCCAACCCAAATACTTCACAAGATCTTCCTGAACAATAGAGCGATATTGCCACACACTTTGAATGTCAAAATACAATCTTCCGGTTCTTCTTACAAAAAAATCCGCAAGGCTATTTACCATTTCGTGATGTACTCCATACCATACTTCTGATCGTATCAATTTCTCGTCTATAGAATCATTAAGAAAATAGCTTACTTTATTTAGAATGATATCAGCTTGTTTTCCATACGTCGTGGTCAGATACCATCCGCAATGTTGATCTTGAATACCAATATCTTTTAGTCGGTGATTGATTTCTTCAAGGTATTGATTAACCTCTTCTGTATTTTTAAGTGGTTCACTGGTAAGGGGGATGCTTTGAGTAAATGATTTCGAAAATTGTTCACGTCTCTTACTATTCATCGTTTTTAAAACAGTATCAATGACACGCTGAGCCATTTTACGATACCCTGTAAGTTTACCTCCGGCAATAGAAATAAGTCCTGTTTTGGAAACAAAGATTTCGTCTTTTCTAGATAATTCTGAAGGATCTTTTCCGTCTTCGTGAATTAAGGGCCTTAGACCGGCCCAATTAGATTCTATATCTTCAAGAGTAAGGTTCACAGCAGGAAACATGTTATTTACTGCATTTAGTAGGTAGGTTGCATCATCTTTCGTTGCTATCACACGGTTAAGATTAGCACTGTAATTAGTATCCGTTGTTCCAACATAGGTGGCTCTTCCTCTCGGAATTGCAAAAATCATTCTGCCGTCTGGAACATCAAAATAAACGGACTGGCTTAACGGAAATTTTTCTCTAGAAAAAACAATGTGTACACCTTTTGTAAGGTGAAGATGTTTATTATTCATAGAGGCATCCTTCTCTCTTAGTAAATCTACCCAAGGCCCAGCTGCAGAAACATAGTTTCTGGATTTGATTACAAATCTTTTTTCTAAATTATGATCTAAACATTCAAGACTCTTAATTTTCCCCTCTTCATCATAATTAAAAGAAGTCATCTCACAATAGTTAATGACATCGGCACCATAAGAAGCAGCTTTTTTAAGCAGTTCTATAGTAAGTCTTGCATCATCTGTTCGGTATTCTGCATAATATCCTCCTCCGGTAAGTCCTTTTTTATTAAGTAATGGTTCTTTGTTTGCAGTTTCTTCAATGCTTAGCATTTTTCGCTTATCATCACCTTCTACATTTGCTAGAAAATCATATACTTTTAGTCCGATAGCGGTCATCATTTTACCATAAGTTCCACCTTCAACGAGGGGTAATAACATCTTTTCTGGAACAACCAGATGTGGAGCAAGCTTATGTACCATGGCTCGTTCACTTCCTGATTCTTTGACTAAAGCAATTTCCATTTGCTTTAGGTATCTTAATCCGCCGTGAATCAGTTTAGTCGATTTATTACTCGTTCCTGATGCAAAATCATTTTTTTCTACAAGACAAACTTTCAAACCTCGTGAGGCTGCGTCTAATGCGATTCCTGCTCCAGTTACACCGCCACCAATAATAATCAGATCATATTTTGTTGCTTGAACTCGTTGCAACTGTCTTTCTCGATCCAGAATTGAAAACCTGATAGGGCCTTCTTCTTTTACCGAAAGCATATTTTTGTTTACTGTTTTGGTACGTTCCACCGCTTCTTGCCAGCCACCGTATTTTCGGTTTCGTTGATGCTCTGTAATTTGGGGTTTGAATCTGTTATCTACAACTCTGATTTTAGCAATATCTTTTTTATTCCAAACTCCAGCTTTTATTCCTGCCAGAAAAGCGGCACCCAATGCCGTTACTTCTAGCATTTTTGGTCGGTCTACTTCTACGTTAAGGATATCTGCTTGAAATTGCATTAAATAGTTATTAGCGGATGCTCCACCATCAACCTTAAGTTCTTTCATCAATTTGCCACTATCTTCCACCATAGCGTCCAATACATCTCTTGTTTGGTAGGCTAAAGCTTCAACCGTAGCTTTGATGATTTCGTTTTTACCGGAATCTAGCGTTAAACCATAAATAGCACCTTTAGCATTCATATCCCAATGAGGTGCTCCAAGACCGGCAAATGCAGGAACTACATACAAATCTTCTGAAGATGAAGTGGTTTTACAAATTTCTTCGGTTTCTGAAGCTTTTGTAATTACCTGTAATTTATCACGAAGCCATTGAACCGAGGCACCTCCCACAAAAACACTCCCCTCCAGTGCATATTTAATATGGTCGCCCGGTAAGCTACAACATAACGTTGTCAATAAACCATGCTTAGATTGATATGCTTTTTTTCCTGTATTTAATAATAAGAAACAACCAGTACCGTACGTGTTTTTTGCTATTCCGGATTTGTAGCCACCTTGCCCAAATAAAGAAGCTTGCTGATCCCCTGCTACTCCATAAATAGGTATATTTTTTCCATGGTATGAGATACTTCCAAAATCTGAAGAAGAATGCTGAACTTCTGGAAGAACGCTTTTAGGTATATTTAACTCGGTTAAAATCTCTTTGTCCCACTCTAGTTGTATGATGTTGTACAACATAGTTCTAGAGGCATTAGAATGATCTGTAACGTGTTTCTTTCCTTCAGTAAATTTCCAAATTAACCAACTGTCGATAGTCCCAAAAAGAAGGTCCCCATTTTCTGCTTTTTCTCTAGCACCGGTTACATTATCCAGAATCCATTTTAATTTAGTTCCAGAGAAATACGAATCAATTCGCAATCCTGTATTTCTGGAAATGTAATCTTCAAAACCTTTTTCTTTTAGGCTTTCGCAAATTTTTGAAGTTCTTTTGTCCAACCAAACGATGGCATTATAAATTGGATTACCTGTTGATTTATCCCAAACCACCGTGGTTTCCCTTTGGTTGGTGATTCCAATTCCTGCGATTTCATCTATGGTTATTGTTGATTTGGATAGTACCTCTTCAAAAACTTCTTTTTGATGTCTAAAAATTTCAATTGGATCGTGTTCCACCCATCCTGATTTAGGGTAATGCTGTGTTAGTTCTTTTTGAGAAATGCCACAAATATCACCTTTATTATCAAAAATAATGGCTCTTGTACTAGTGGTTCCCTGATCAAACGCTATAATATATTTTTTACTCATCAGTAGATATTTAGCTTTATTTTCTTTTAGGAAAAGCTCTGGTATTGCTTTAAAAAGAGCTGTATTTACAAGAAAAACAGTAATTTAAAGATAAATATCCTAAATAATAGATCGACAGAAAAGATATTTTTTGATTTAAAATAATGTAATCGTTTGTATTATTTTTTATACATCGAATTCTGGTTTTTACTAATTTTTTTTAAAAGAAAAATTCTAAATATCTATCATTAGATAATAGAATTTGAAAGAATTGTGGTCGTGGATGCCTTTATAACCACTCTAAAAGGAGCACAAAAGAATTTGAAATATTCTTAGATGATGGATATTTCCTATAGGGCTAAAATAAAAAAGAAACTAAGATATATTATAAGATTTTTGAAACTTCTTGGTTTACAAACTCCAAGAATCTTTCGTCTTTTTCTGTAAATGGATCAGGTGTTTCAGAATCAATATCAATTTGTCCGATGTTTTCTCCATTTTTGAACAGTGGTATCACGATTTCGGATTTAACAGTAAAACTACAAGCAATGTAATTATCCTGTGCCTGTACATCGGGAACTACAAAATTTTCATTAGATACTGCAACCTGACCACAGATCCCTTTTCCAAAAGGGATAATCGTATGATCCGTCTCTTCGCCAACATACGTGCGGAGTTTTAATTCTTCTTTATCCCCATTTTTGAAATAAAACCCAACCCAGTCATAATACTCAACAGTATCACTAAGAAGTTGACAAATTTGTTGTAGTCGATGAGTTACAGAGTCCTTGTCATTTTTTAGGATATCAACAACTTTAGGTTTTAAATCTTCAAATAGCATTCCTTACAATTTTTCGGCAAAAGTATTTAAAAAATTTAAATACACCGGTTTTTTCGAATGGTATTGTTTTGTTAAAAATTTCTAAGGAAAATGCAAAAAATCAAACAATCTCTAAATATTATGTATTTTTGTTATTGAATGAGAAAAGGTTTTCAGAAAATAACATGTACCGTACTAGCCTTTCTAGTATTGCTTTCTACAGTATCGTTTTCAGTAGAAAAGCATTATTGTGGAAGATTTTTAGTAGATGTTGCTGTATTTTCTAAAGCGAAAGATTGCGGAATGAATATGATGAGTCATTTTGATGATCAGAATCAAGTAAAGAAACCCTCTTGCTGCAAAGACGAGATTATTATTGTCAAAGGCCAGGATGAACTAAAAACTTCTTTTGATCATATAGCTATTCCGCAACAGATTTTTGTTGCCTCTTTTTTTTATTCTTACATCGATCTCTTTTCTACAGGAATACGAAAGAATAATTTTTACAAAGAATATGATCCGCCTGAGGTGGTCCGGGATATTCTTATACTCCACGAGACTTTTTTAATTTGATTTAGTTATCATTTTGACAGACACGCTTACAATTGCTATTGTAGACGGTGTACTATTGGTTCTTGTTTTCATTTTAATGAATTTAAGTAACCCCATAATCATTAGCTAAATCAAACAACTATGCTCAACAAAAGCATTAAATTTTTAATAGAAAATAAACTTGTAGCAGTTTTGCTATTGTTAATTTTTGTAGGATGGGGTCTTGTTCACGCTCCGTTTCAATCAGATGACTACTTTTTGCCTAATGATCCGATTGCCGTAGACGCGATTCCGGATATTGGTGAGAATCAGCAGATAGTTTTCACCAAATGGGAAGGAAGATCTCCTCAGGATATTGAAGATCAAATAACGTATCCTTTAACCACCTCTTTATTAGGTATTCCAGGCGTCAAAACGATTCGTAGTTCATCAATGTTTGGTTTTTCCAGTATCTATATCATTTTTGAAGAGGATGTAGAGTTTTACTGGAGTCGTAGTCGCATTTTAGAAAAGCTGAATTCTTTGCCCAACAGTTTGTTACCAAATGAGGCAAAGCCAGTGTTAGGACCAGACGCTACTGGTTTAGGTCAGATATTCTGGTATACATTAGAAGGTCGAGATCAAAATGGAAAAGTAACAGGTGGATGGGATTTACAAGAATTAAGAAGTATTCAGGATTATTATATAAAATATGGATTGTCCTCTGCAAATGGTGTTTCTGAGGTGGCATCTATTGGGGGGTACGTTCAGGAATATCAAGTTGACGTCAATCCTGAATTATTGAAGCAATATAAAATTGGATTACATCAGGTGGTAAAAGCTGTAAAAGAATCCAATCGTGATGTAGGAGCTCAAACACTGGAGATAAACCAAGTAGAATATTTGGTTCGTGGTTTGGGCTATGTGAAGTCAATTGCTGATATAGAAAATGCAGTTGTTAGTTCTGAAGATTATATAGCTATCAGGATAAAAGATATTGCTAAAGTTTCTCTAGGTCCTAAAACCAGACGAGGTATACTCGACAAAGAAGGTGCAGAAGTCGTGGGTGGAGTCGTGGTTGCAAGATATGGTGCAAATCCCTTTGAAGTTATTAATAATGTAAAAGATAAAATACAAGAAATAAGTTCCGGATTGCCCTCAAAAACCCTAAAAGATGGTAGAATTTCTCAATTAACAATAGTGCCTTTTTATGATAGAACAGAATTGATTAAAGAAACTTTGGGTACCCTTAAAGAAGCACTGACACTGGAGATACTTATTACTGTTTTAGTAATTATTATAATGGTTTTTAACCTCAGAGCCTCGATTTTAATCTCCGGATTACTGCCGGTGGCAGTTCTGATGGTTTTTATCTCGATGAAGATCTTTGGGGTCGAAGCGAACATAGTGGCGCTATCCGGTATTGCTATTGCTATAGGAACAATGGTTGATGTGGGCGTGATTCTTTCAGAAAATATCATACGGCATATCGAAGAAAACAAAAAAAACCTGCCTGTAAATAAGGTTGTCTATAACGCCACTACTGAAGTTTCGGGTGCTATCCTTACAGCTGTTTTGACTACTATTATCAGCTTTGTTCCCGTATTTACCATGATGGGAGCAGAAGGAAAGCTTTTTCGTCCGTTAGCATTTACTAAAACCATGGCGTTGGTATCATCCATTATTATTGCGTTGTTTTTGATTCCGCCATTCGCAGCATTTTTATTTAGAAAACGAAATATCAAAAAAACGATAAGTTATCTATGGAGTATCTTGTTGATCACATCTGGATTAGTAGTAGTTTTTTATGGAGCTTTTTTAGCTTTGCTCCTTATAATGTTCGGAGTTATCCAAATGTTAAAGCTTACTGGAAAAGTTTCTGAGCAGAACTCCAATCTAATGAACAATTTAGGATCCGGAATAGCGGTAGTTTTTCTTTTGGCAGAATATTGGAGACCACTAGGAGTAGATAAAAATTTATTCTGGAATATCCTCTTCGTTGGTTTTATTTGTTTCGGATTGTTAGGGTTGTTTAGTTTGTTTAGAAGGTTTTATAGCAGAATTTTGATCTGGGCATTACATAACAAGTTGTTGTTTTTGTCAATGCCAATTGCAATGATAATGGCTGGAGTATTTATTTTTCAAAATACAGGCAAAGAATTTATGCCATCTCTAAATGAAGGGTCTTTTTTGTTAATGCCAACATCTTTACCACATTCTGGAGTTGAAGAAAATAAACGTGTGTTACAACAATTGGATATGGCTGTAGCCAGCATTCCAGAGATAGAAACAGTCGTAGGAAAGGCTGGTAGAACAGAATCAGCACTTGACCCTGCTCCTTTATCTATGTACGAGAATATCATTCTGTACAAGCCGGAATATGCATTGAATCAAAATGGAGAACGGCAAAGATTTAGGGTGAATGACAAAGGATTATTCGAATTGAAGAATGGGAAGTACGTTTCCGATGCAAGTGGCTCACAAGATTTACTAATTTCTGATGATGAAGGTGAATATTATAGAAACTGGCGATCTCATATCAAATCTCCTGATGATATCTGGAAAGAAATTATTAATGCAACAAAACTACCCGGAGTAACTTCTGCTCCAAAATTACAGCCAATCGAAACCAGATTGATTATGCTCCAAACTGGTATGAGAGCCCCTATGGGAATCAAAGTAAAAGGGCAGGACCTGGCATCAATAGAAGCGTTTGGTATCGAATTAGAAAATATTTTGAAACAAGTAGAAGGAGTCAAAAATGAAGCTGTTTTTGCTGATAGAATCGTAGGTAAACCTTATTTGTTAATCGATATAGATCGGTCTCGTATAGCCCGTTACGGAATTTCTATTGAACAAGTTCAGCAAGTGTTGGAAGTAGCTTTAGGAGGAAAAGAACTTACACAAACCATAGAAGGGAGAGAACGATACGGCATAAGAGTACGTTATCCACGTGAATTACGATCCGATCCAAATGCTATTAAGGATATTTATATTCCTGTGGCAAAAGGAAATCCGGTTCCACTAAGTGAACTGGTTACTATTAAATATGAACAAGGACCACAAGTAATAAAAAGTGAGGACACATTTTTAGTGGGATATGTTTTGTTTGATAAGTTAAACGAATATGCAGAAGTTAACGTAGTAGAGAATGCTCAATCATTGATTAAAGATAAGATTGAACGTAAAGAACTAATGGTTCCAAAGGGGATTAGTTATCAATTCACAGGTTCTTATGAAAATCAATTGCGAGCAGAAAAAACACTAAAATTAGTGGTGCCTTTGGCCTTGATGATCATATTTCTTCTATTATATTTTCAGTTCAGATCTGTGACCACCTCTTTGATGGTTTTTACAGGAATTGCTGTAGCATTTGCAGGAGGTTTTTTGATGATCTGGTTGTACGGGCAAGACTGGTTTTTAAATATTGATTTTTTTGGCGAGAATTTCAGAGAACTTTTCCAAATGAAAACTGTAAATCTAAGCGTAGCTGTTTGGGTAGGATTTATTGCTTTGTTCGGAATAGCGACAGATGATGGCGTCGTAATGGCGACGTATTTAACCCAAACTTTTAGAAAAAATAAACCAAATACACTGGAAGAAGTTCATAGTGCTGTGGTAGAAGCAGGTATAAAAAGAATACGTCCGTGTTTGATGACGACTGCAACAACCATATTGGCGTTATTACCAATATTAACATCCACAGGAAGAGGAAGTGATATCATGATCCCGATGGCTATACCAAGTTTTGGAGGAATGCTCATTGCTCTGATAACATTGTTCGTTGTACCGGTATTGTTTAGCTGGAGAGAAGAGTTTTTGTTGAGAAAAGTGAAAAGTAAATAAGGAGTAAAGATAAAAGAATAAAGAATAGTGAGAATTGACAAAATGTGCTGTAATATGAAAATAAAAATGGTTTGGTTTAGTAGTTTTTTGAATGCGGATTTTAGAATAAGAAAGAAGCAGTCTTTGATTCTTTTATCTTTGCTCTCTTTTCTTTTTTCAAACGGTCAAACTTTACAGGAGTATATAAAAGAAGCTCAAGAAAATAATCCAGAAATCAAAGCCTTCCATAATGCAGTAGATGTAAGTTTGGAAAAAGTAAATGAAGCCGGTAGTTTGCCAAATACAAATATCGGAACAGGCTATTTTCTAAGTGAGCCAGAAACAAGAACAGGTGCTCAGAAGGCAAAATTTACAGCCCAGCAAAATTTACCCTGGTTTGGAACCATCAAAGCGAGAAAAGAAACTGCTTCTATGGAAAGCAATGTGGAAAAAAATAAGCTGGAGATTGCCAAAAGAAAGATTACGTTGCAGGTAGAACAAAAGTACTATCAATTATACCAGCTCAAGGCAACTCAAAACGTGTTGGCTGATCAAGACAAATTGTTAGATACTTATATCGAGATTGCTCTAAAAGAAGTAGAAAACAATCGAGCTTCTGCAGTAGATGTATTAAAATTAAATATAGCTAAAAACAATCTTCAAAATCAGAAGGAAATTCTAAAAGGAGAAGTTTTGACTGCTGAAACAGCTCTAAATCAATTATTACACAGAGATGGTTTTGACCCATTAACCATTCCGGATAATTTATTCATTCCTGAGGAGGAACCGACTATGATGTTGGACGATATTATTTATCACCCTGAGTTACTTACTTATGATTACTTAACTGATTTGTTAGAGAAAAAAGAAGTAGTAAATTCAAAAGAAGCACTGCCATCTATTGGATTGGGTTTGGATTACGTGATTGTTCAGGAGCGTCCTGACGTAAGTTTTTCTGATAACGGTAAAGATATTGTGATGCCAATGCTTTCTTTTTCTATTCCGCTTTTTTCTAAAAAATATAGTTCTCGATCCAAACAATACCAGCTTCAGAAAGAAGAGGTTTCGCAAAAAAGAGAAGCATCTCAAAATAGTTTAGAAACGCTTTTAGAAGAAGCTATAAACAACAGAATCACAGCTCGAATTAATTATAATACACAACAAAAAAATATAGAACAGGCAAGACAAGCAGAAAAGGTAGTGTTGTCTGAATATCAAACAGCAAGGTTAGATTTTGAAGAAATATTAGACATTCAGCAAATGCTGTTAGATTTTGAAAAGAAAAAGATAGCTGCTATATCAATGTATTTCATGCAAACAGCTGTCCTTAATTATTTACGTTAAAAATTTAAAAAATTATAACCCTTAAAAAGTAATAAAATGAAGAAAATAGTTTTAAACATTACAGCTTTGGTAATAACTTTATCAATAATTTCTTGTGGAAAGGATAAGAAAGAGGAAACCAAAAAAACAACTCCTGAAACAGAAAAGACGACAACCAATACGATGGTAGATCTTAATCAGACAGATACAAAAAGTGATGTTGTATTTACTGATGTTCAGATTGATAAGATCTATGGACAGTATTTAATGATAAAGAAAGAACTGGTAAACTCTAATGCTAAACTGGTGCAAGAGGAAGCAAAAAAGCTTAATACTTTGCTTGACGATACCGAAGAAAAGAAGCAACTAAAAGCTACAACAGAGTTGATTTCTCTTACCAAGGAAATTAAAAAACAAAGAGATTTTTTTGTGACCCTAACCGAGGAGACTGAAAAGCTAATTAGTAATGCAGATATAACCTCAGGAGAAGTATATAAACAATTCTGCCCAATGGCTTTTGAAGGTAATGGAGGATATTGGTTATCAGATTCAAAAGAAGTTCGCAATCCATATTATGGAGATAAAATGTTGAAATGTGGTAGTGTGAATGAGACAATAAAATGAAACATCGATATCACATAGAAGGAATGACCTGCGAAGGATGCAGATCTGGTGTAGAAAATACATTGAAAGCCATCCCGGGGGTTACAGATGTTAAGGTAAATCTGGAAAATAAGGAGGCAATTATAGCATCAAAGGAACGATTGGATATTGAGATATTTAAAAATGCATTGCCAGAAAAATATACTATTACGACAAAAGATGGTAGCGCAATTGATGTGAAAGCATCTTATAATGAGTTTTCTGAAAAGAAAAGTGAATTAAAGCAACTATTCCCGCTTTTTTTGATTTTTGGATACATAACCGTAGCGTCTGTACTAATGAATTACAATCCATGGGATACAGCTGATTTCATGTTGGATTTCATGGGATTATTTTATGTGGTGTTTAGTTTCTTTAAGCTTCTTGATGTAAAAGGGTTTCCCCAGTCTTTTAGGATGTATGATCCTTTGGCAAAAGTATTACCGTGGTATGGATGGGTGTACCCTTTTATTGAAGTTGGATTAGGGCTCATGTTTTTATTGCGTTTTAATATCAATATAGCTTTGATCGTAACGATTTTGATTTTAGGTATTACTACGGTTGGTGTGACAAGAGTACTCCTTGATAAAAAAAGCATTCAATGTGCCTGTTTGGGTACCGCCTTGCAATTACCAATGACCAAAGCTACTTTTATAGAAAATGCTATTATGTTAGTGATGGCGATATGGATGCTTGTGGAAATATATTCTTAAAAACTGAATAAAATAATGGTCAATAGAAAAACAGCAATAATGATAAGAAAAGCACATCGCTACCTTGGAATATTTCTCGGGGTTCAGTTTTTGATGTGGACTATAAGTGGATTATACTTCAGCTGGACAAATATTGACGAAATACACGGAGACCAGTTCCGAAAAGAGATAAAACCAGTTGTTCACAATGAATTATTAGGGTTAGACGATGTTTTATCGAGATTTAACATAGCAACACTAGAATTGAGAACCATTGCCGATCAACCTTACTACTGGGTTAATGATAGTATATTGATTAGTGCAAGATCTGGAAAAGTAAAGTCGAAAATTTCTGAACAAGAAGCGGTAAGCGTCGCCTCTGTAAACATATCAGAAAGTTTAGAAGTGGCTTCGATTGATTACATAACTAAGGTTGGAAAACACCACGAATATAGAGGAAGAGCATTACCGGCGTATGTAATTAATTATGATCATCCTGAAAAAGTAAAGGTATATGTCTCAGCAATAGATGGCGCATTTCAAAGGGTTAGACACAGATCGTGGCGATGGTTTGACTTTTTATGGATGACTCACACCATGGACTATGAGGGGAGAGATGATTTTAATACATTGATTTTAAGAGTATTTTCATTATTAGGGTTGATAACAGTGCTAAGCGGTTTTGTTCTCTGGTTTGTAACCTCTCAAACAGTCAGAAAAGTTTATAAAAAATAAATGAGATGAAAAAAAATATTGTTTATATAGGTGTTGCCGTATTGTTCGGGTTGTTTGTGGGATATCTTATTTTTGGAAGTAAAACCACAGAAGGATCATCAGGAGTACATGATCATACCGTGGACACCTCTGCTCAAATGTGGACCTGTTCTATGCATCCTCAGATTATGCAATCAGAACCAGGAGATTGTCCCATATGCGGTATGGATTTAATTCCAGCAGAAATGAATGTAGATGGTCTTATGCCGGATCAGTTCAGGATGACAGAAAATGCCTTGGCATTGGCCAATATACAGACGTTTACAGTAGGTGAAAACGGAGTAGGTTCTGAGACCATCAAACTATCGGGTAAAATTGAACAGAATGAAAAAGCTAATGCTGTACAAGTTGCTTATTTTGGAGGTAGAATAGAAAAGCTTTTTGTTAATGTTACCGGCGAAAATGTAAAAACTGGTGAATTGTTAGCTACTATTTATTCTCCTGAGTTAGTGGCTGCTCAACAGGAATTATTGACGTCGATAGCATTAAAAAAATCACAACCAGAATTATACAAAGCAGTTAGAAATAAGCTTAAACTATGGAAACTTTCGAATAATCAGATTGATCAAATCGAAGCTTCTGGCATAGTAAAAGAAAACTTCCCCGTTTATGCAACGGTCTCAGGAACAGTTATTTCGAAACTGGTTGAAGTAGGCGACTATGTCAAACAAGGACAAACCTTGTATAAGATTGCAGATCTTGGTTCAGTTTGGGCATCTTTTGATGCGTATGAAAATCAAATGGGATTACTAAAAGAAGGCCAAAAGATTAACATCAAAACAAATGCGTACCCAGGAAAAAGTTTTGAAACTGAAATTTTTTTCATCGATCCTGTTTTAAATTCCAGTACCAGAACCTTTGGTGTAAGAGCTGTAGTTCAAAATAAAAATTCAATTTTTAAACCTGGAATGTTTGTAGAAGGCATTATTTCTAATGTCAATCAGAATATAGATCCGGTTATTACAGTTCCAAAAAGCGCAGTTTTATGGACCGGAGAAAGATCGATTGTATATGTAAAAACAAATTCAGATCGACCTGTTTTTGAGATGAGAGAGGTAATTCTCGGAAATATGAATAACGATTCTTATCAAATTCAAAAAGGACTTACTAATGGAGAAGAAATTGTTGCGAACGGAGTCTTTACCGTGGATGCGGCAGCGCAACTACAAGGAAAAAAATCAATGATGAACCGGGGTAAGAAAAAAGACGAACTTCAGAGCAGTGATCATAGTAAAAATTTAAGTCTGTCTGCAAGTTTTCAAGAAGGATTTATAGAAGCTTTGCCACCTTATTTTCTTCTGAAGGATGCGTTGGTAGCGAGTAATGAAAATGATGCATCGAAGTTTTCTGGACAGATGCTAACCAAATTAGAGGATATAAGTACGGTCAATTTACAGTCAAGAGAATTGAAATATATCGATGCAATAAGGAAATATTTAGAAATGATTGCAAAGAAAGATACTTTAGAAAGCCAAAGAGACCTCTTCGTAAAACTAAACGAAGATCTACACGTTTTGATTAAAAATATCGACTTGCTTTCAGATGCTATTTATATTCAAAAATGTCCTATGGCAGCTAATAATAAAGGAGCAATTTGGTTGAGTAAAGAAGAAGAAATTAGAAACCCTTATTTTGGGGATCAAATGCTTACTTGTGGGAGCGTAATCGATACTTTAAAATAAAATAAGAGCTTGTATATAAGGATGATCTGCGAGCATAAATGTTAAAAATATACCGTTTTATTTTAATAGTATGCTAAAACGATGTATCTTTAATTTAGGGAAATATTGGATTACGTTTTTATTGGATTGCAAAGATTAGCAAGATATGGTACGGTTTTTCTATAAAAAATCGTAGGCATAGTACTTCGTTATGTTGTAAATTTTATGCTATTGAATGTAATCATAAACGAATGGGATATGGTAAAAAAACTACTTTTTATTACTTTTTTAGCCTTACTTTTTTCTTGTAAGGAAACTTCAGTAACAACAATGACTAGTGCCAGCACATTAGCGTTGTTAGAAAAATCCAAAGCTATTCAGTTACGTGCAGAAAAGGTAGAAAAACATATGCGAGAATGGCAGGATTCTTTAGATCGTTTTGATAAAGATAGAAGTACGCAAATTAATGTTGATGATAATGAGTTCGTGGACATAGAAACGCTTTCTAATTATTTCGTCTTAGATATGAAATACGCCACTAGCAACAACTTTTTAAAAAAGGCGGTATACTCTTGCGCAAAATGTTATGTCAGAGGAGTAGTGGCAAAGGCTCTGATTAGAGCTAATAAGGAATTCATGAAGAAGGGATACAGAATTAAGCTATTTGATTGTTATCGCCCTTATAGTGTCCAGAAAAAAATGTGGAAAATATTTCCTAATCCAGGGTATGTGGCGGATCCAAAGGGAGGGTCAATTCATAATAAAGGAGCAGCGGTAGACATCACACTTACAGATTTACAAGGAAATCAATTGGATATGGGGACCGATTTTGATCATTTTGGTAAAGAAGCGCATCATTCGTATAAAGAACTATCTGATGAAGTGATTACTAATCGCACACTGCTTAGAGAGATTATGGAGAAACACGGGTTCTCTATTATAAAAACAGAATGGTGGCATTATAATTTCAAAAACAAGAAGTTTAAGATTTCTGATTTTAGGTGGGAATGCAGTTCATAATAACCTATTCTATTTAATTTTTTTATAATAAAACAGCATCCACTAATAATAGCGGATGCTGCAAGAGCACAATAATAAAATCGGAAAAAATTAGAATTGTTTAATTTCTGTGCCATTCGCGATTGTTTGCTGTAAAAGATTTAGCTGTAGTTATGCAATTCTTGTTCAGCATCAAAATAAGTAGCACTAACAGATTCTTCTTGCTCACAGTACATAATCCATTTTTTTGTAATGCAAGTTCTTCTTAAGTTTTGTTGATTCAGGATAAAGGAAACAAAACTTTGTTGTGTTGTGCATGTTTGTTTTGTTTCCCGGTTATCAATTGCTCCTGAATTATCTATAAATATTTGTATGCTTGTGTTGTCAAAAATTCTTCAAACTTTTCTGAAGTAACTAGTTTGTAAAAAATCTGAATGGCATTTTGATAATTTTTACCTTCAAATAGTTGTGTTCCGGCCTGCTTTTCAATAGTTTTTAGCTCATCTTCAAAAAGCATATGAAACATATTAGAATTCAATCTTAAACCATTATCTAGTTTTACTTCATTTTTAAGCCATTGCCAGATCTGGGTTCTACTGATTTCTGCAGTAGCAGCATCTTCCATAAGATCGTAGAGAGCAACTGCACCATTTCCTCCTAACCAAGTAGCGATATAGTGAATTCCTACGTTGATATTCTCACGAATTCCTTTTTCTGTGATAGTTCCCTGAGGAATTTCTAAAAGATCTTCTTCAGTAACCACGACATCTTCTCTTTTTACAGCTAATTGATTTGGCTCTTGCATATGAAGGTTAAAAACACCCATAGCAAGTGGTACCAATCCCGGATGCGCCACCCAAGTGCCATCGTGACCATTCTTCACTTCACGTTCTTTATCTGCTTTTACTTTTGCAAAAGCAAGTTTATTACGTTCTTCATCGTCTTTAATTGGAATCTGAGCTGCCATTCCGCCGATAGCAAGTATATTTCTCTTATGACAACGCTGTATTACTCGTTTACTGTAAGCATCCATAAAAGGGCTGGTCATAGTAACCTGTGCGCGATCTGGAACTACAAACCCTTTATGATTTCTTAATTTTTTGATATAACTAAAAATGTAATCCCATCTTCCGCAATTTAAGCCTACAATATGTTCTTTTAATGCATAAATGATTTCGTCTAATTGAAAACTGGCCGTGATCGTTTCTACTAGAACAGTAACTTTGATCGTTGCGTGCTCCATTCCTAGATATTCTTCAGTGAAATCAATTACATCATTCCACCAGATAGCTTCGGTAAAGTGTTCCAGTTTTGGAATATAATAATAAGGAGCAGTTCCGTTTTCTTTTAATTGTTCATTATTGTGAAATGCATATAGAGCAAAATCAAATAGAGAGCCACTGATCTCCTGACCATCAATCAATAAATGTTTTTCGTTAAGATGTAAACCTCTTGGACGAACAATTAAGGTTGCTATTTCTTCGTTGAGTTGATATGTTTTATCTTTCTTAGGATTGTAGAACGAAATAGTTTTATTGACGGCATCCATAAGATTCTTTTGTCCTTGTAAACAGTTTTCCCATAAAGGAGCATTACTGTCCTCAAAATCTGCCATAAATGTTTTTGCACCAGAATTTAATGCATTAATGACCATTTTTCTATCGACAGGACCGGTAATCTCCACTCTGCGATCTTGCAGATCTGCAGGGATTGGGGCAGCTAACCATTCGCTGTTTCGAATCTCTTTGGTGTTTTCCGGAAAGGCCGGAGAAGTTTCCAGATCAAACAAGCGTTGCTGTTGTTCTCTGTTTCTTAAAAGGGTTAATCGTCTTCCGTCAAAACGATTATGCAAAGCTTCTAGAAAAGCTAAAGCACCATCTGTAAGAATCTCGGGATGATAATTTTTCACCTCTTTTGTAAAGCTAATTTTCTGACTTAGGTTTGTTTGAGTTTCCATAACTATATCGTTTGTGTGAACAATATTAAAAAAAAGTTTTTTATAAAACAAGCGAACGTTCGCTAAATGTGAATATTTTGTTTTTGAAAATATTCGCAGAAATTGCTACTTTTGATTTTATGGCAATAGCAGAAGAATACATTAGATTGATTTTTGGATTGAAAATCAAGCAGATACGAACAGATAAAGACTTATCTCTTTTTGGTTTGTCCAAATTAAGTGGATTATCTAAGTCCTACTTAAATGAAATTGAAAAAGGAAAAAAATATCCCAAAACAGATAAAATAATTAAGTTGGCAGAAACGCTAGAGGTTCCATATGATAGTTTGGTATCTTTAAAATTAGATAAAAATCTGGCGCCAATCGGTGAGATTCTACAATCAGGAATTCTTGATGAAATTCCGCTAGAATTGTTTGGGATTCAGCAAAGTGACTTAATTGACATCATCGCAAATGCTCCTTCTAAAGTAAATGCTTTTATAAGTACTATCATAGAGATCGCACAGCACTATAATATGAGTAGAGAAGGGTTTTATTTAGCTTCTTTAAGATCATATCAAGAAGCTCATAACAATTTCTTTAAGGACTTAGAGGACACTGCAGTGCGCTTTGCTAATTCATATCAATTGGACTTATCGGGTCAAATAACCGCCATAGAATTAGAAGAGATTTTGATAGAAGAATATGGGTATACGATTCATACAGCAGGAATACCACATCACGAAGAGTTAGATAATTTGAGATCTGTTTTTGTTCCTTCAACAAAAACATTGCTTTTGTCAGACAGAGTAGATGAGCCTCAGAAAACCTTTATTTATGCAAAAGAATTAGGATACCAGTATATGAAAATTACAGAGAGGCCCTATACTTTTTCTTGGATACGATATGATAATTTTGAGGAGGTATTGCATAATTTTTATGCTAGCTACTTTGCTGGAGCACTAATCATTCCAAGAAATCATTTAAAAGAGCATCTTAAAAAATTATTTACTGCCAAACGATTCTCTGAGAAAGATTTTCATACAATTATGAAGTTGTATAACGCTTCACCAGAATCGTTTTATCAGCGGTTAACAAATATATTACCCAAGGATTTTGGGATGCAAAACGTATTTTTTTTAAGGTTTACTCATAAAAAAGGGATGGAGCGTTTTAATTTGGTAAAAGAATTGCATATTACTCATCAACAACAACCCCACGCTAATGAAATCAATGAACATTATTGTAGAAGGTGGATGGCGATTAAAACCTTACAACGAACAGCGACTAAAGATCTGGACTATTCTTTTGACATACAAATATCGGATTATGCAGATACAGATCAACAATATTTGGTGTTTACATCAGCTACCAAGGATCCGTTTAGAAAGGATTATTACCGTAGTATAGGAATCGGATTTTTGATTTCATCGGCTTTAGAAAAGAAAATTAATTTTGTGAACGATTCGAAAATACCCAAGGTAAAAGTTGGTGTTACTTGTGAATCGTGTTCTATTATGGATTGTGAAGTTAGAAAAGCCCCGCCAAAACGTTTATTGGCAAAAGAAAAATACAAGAGAACTTCTAAATTAGTAGCTGATATTGTGAAAGAGTATTCATAGTTTAATTTTATAAATTAGTTAAATACTTTACTCAATTTGCCTAAATACTGAGATGTAGTTTCTTTTAAATACAGCCCCATCGCGATAGCTGTTTTGTCTAATAAATTCATTTTAAAAAATGCATAATCAAAGTGATGTAGGCGTCCACTGGTTAAAGAATTTCTTTTTTGTGATAAAATTTCACATTCGGAGGCAGAGATGTTATTGATTCCTCCAACATCTATATAATTACGCAGGCGACCTTCAGTATTAGATAAGGCTTCTTCTAAAATGGATAAGCTTGTAGCTGCCTCTGCCAGTATTTTTCTCTGCAAATTAATATGGTTAATTGCTATTTCTTTTTCAGATTGAACCTGTTTGTCTGACTTTTCAACAGAGTAATAATCCTTATCAATATCACGATTAAACTGCTTAATAGTTTCTAGATGTATATGACCTAAATCTCTCATGGAAGAGATTACTTCTTCAAATTTAGCTTGCAACATCATATAATATTTGCGTTCTCTGGCTAATGTTCCTTGGTCGTGTTTATCTTTTGTAACTAAAAAAAAATCAAGTATCCCTTTTTCCACCTCGTGATCTATCGCGCTGGTGCGAGTAAGTAGCTGAGAAAAGGGTTCTGCTTTGGTGGTAAACTCTTTGGTTAATATAAGTATCTCATCCAGAGACTCTTTTCCTTTCTCCTGAAAGTGATTATTGTTGAAGTCTATAGGTTCTGGTTTGGGATCAGTTGGTTTGTTTTTCTTTCCATCTTCCTCAAACAAATCATCATATAAGCCAGGCATACTTCTGTTAAAAGTTAAAGTTGGTTTGATGTTATATTTTCTTAGTCAAATATACTGTTTTTAAAAAAGGTTTTAATAACACAAAATTCAATGTTTATATTTAAAAACAAACCCTATTTCAAATTTCTGAAATAGGGTTTTTATATTTCTTAGCAATAAAACTTAGGATTTGTAAGCTTGCTAAATAATCTTATTTGCGTATTCTATCCACAAACAAACTAAATAAATAGCCTGCGGTGGCTCACCGCTACATCATTCCTGGCATACCTCCGCCCATAGGTGGCATTCCGCCTCCGGCATTCTCTTCTTTAATGTCTATTAATGCGCATTCGGTTGTAAGAATCATTCCTGAAACAGAAGCTGCATTTTCTAAAGCGATACGTGTAACTTTCTTTGGATCGATAATCCCTGCTTTTAGCATATCAACATATGCTTCAGACTTCGCATCATATCCAAAATCACCTTTACCTTCTAATACTTTAGAAATTACCACAGAACCTTCTCCTCCTGCATTTTCTACGATAGTTCTAAGCGGAGCTTCGATAGCACGGTTTACAATTTGTACACCTGTTGCTTCGTCCGCATTTTCCGTTTTTACCTTTTCTAGTGCCGTTTTAGCTCTAACTAAGGCAACACCACCTCCAGCAACAATACCTTCTTCTACTGCTGCACGAGTAGCGTGAAGAGCATCATCAACACGGTCTTTCTTCTCTTTCATCTCTACTTCAGAAGCAGCACCAACATATAGCACAGCAACACCTCCAGCTAATTTAGCTAAACGTTCCTGTAGTTTTTCTCTATCATAATCAGAAGTGGTAGTTTCTATCTGTGATTTAATTTGATTTACTCTGTTTTTGATTAAATCTTCTTCACCAGCACCATTTACTACTGTGGTGTTATCTTTATCTATTGCCACTTTTTCTGCAGTACCTAAATGTTCGATAGTAGTGTTTTCTAATGTAAACCCACGCTCTTCAGATATTACAGTTCCGCCTGTTAGTATGGCAATATCTTCTAACATAGCTTTACGTCTATCACCAAAACCTGGAGCTTTTACTGCTGCGATTTTTAATGCACCACGAAGTTTATTTACAACAAGAGTAGCTAATGCTTCTCCATCTACATCTTCTGCAATGATTAAAAGCGGTTTACCTGTCTGAGCTACCGGCTCTAGAATAGGTAATAAATCCTTCATGGCAGAGATCTTCTTATCAAATAATAAGATGTATGGGTTTTCTAAATCTGCAGTCATTTTTTCGCTATTAGTAACGAAATATGGAGAAAGATATCCTCTGTCAAACTGCATTCCCTCTACAACATCTACGTGAGTCTCTGTACCTTTAGCTTCTTCTACAGTGATAACACCTTCTTTTCCTACCTTATCAAAAGCTTTGGCAATAAGATCACCAATCGTTTCATCGTTATTAGCAGAGATAGCAGCAACTTGTTTGATCTTATCAGAAGAACTACCTACTTCTTTAGTTTGTTTTTCTAAATCTTCAGTGATGGCAAGTACTGCCTTATCAATACCACGTTTCAAATCCATTGGATTTGCACCGGCAGCCACGTTTTTAAGACCTTCTTTTACGATCGCTTGTGCTAATACAGTAGCAGTAGTAGTTCCATCTCCAGCAAGGTCATTGGTTTTAGAAGCGACTTCTTTTACCATTTGTGCTCCCATGTTTTCCAGAGCATCTTCTAATTCTACTTCTTTAGCTACAGAAACACCGTCTTTTGTTACTTGTGGTGCTCCAAATGATTTACTAATGATCACATTACGACCTTTGGGTCCTAATGTTACTTTTACCGCATTTGCTAATGCATCTACACCACGTTTGATTCCGTCACGTGCTTCTATGTCAAATTTTATGTCTTTAGCCATAATATTTCTTTAATTTTTTTTAAACTTCAGTATTCTGATGTTTTCAGAAGTATTGAAAGTTTTGATTTGTGTTTTGATTCAGTTTTAAACGATTGCAAGGATGTCATCCTCACGCATAATTAAATAGTCTTTTCCATCTAATTTTAATTCAGTACCGGAATACTTTCCGTAAAGTACAGTATCACCAACCTTTACAGTCATTTCGTGATCTTTTTTACCACTGCCTACTGCAGCTACTTTACCTTTTTGTTGTTTTTCTTGTGCTGAATCAGGGATGTATAATCCTGATGCCGTTTGCGTTTCCGCTGGAAGTGGTTCAATTACCACACGATCCGAAAGAGGTTTAATATTTACTCCCATTATGATTAGTTTTATTTTTTAAATTAAAATGAATAATCTGAAGCTGTGTATTTCAGAAATTATGCCAGTGGTGTGATACTGACAAATTGAAACAAAAAATGCCGACTGTATGACAAGTCGGCATTTATTTTAGTTTTTCAAGATAGATTATTCTCCTGATGTGTCATCTGTTGTCGGAGTAGGTACTGCTGGAGTATCAATTACTTCAACATCATTCGTGTCTACTGTTGGATCTTGATTTACGGCGCCATCCATTAGATCTATATTTGATAAAAGGATCAATGCTAACAATAAAGTTGCTAGCGCCCAGGTACTTTTGTCTAAGAAATCAGTAGTTTTTTTAACACCGCCTAATTGCTGTGTTCCACCGCCACCAAAAGAAGATGATAACCCTCCTCCTTTAGGATTTTGAACCATAATTACTACTACCAGTAAAAAGGATACTATTACGATTAGTATTAAAAAGATTGAAAACGTTGTCATTATATATTTTTATTTATTTTCTTGGATTTTTTTGATCGCTCGAATTTGGTCTGCAAAGAAACCACTTTTTTCGGGATTTTTCAAAATTAATATTTTATAAGCTTGAATTGCTTTTTTATACTTCTTTTGAGCCAAATATACTCTGGCTAAAGTCTCTGTCATTAATTCATCTGGAGCTACCATATTCTCGTTGGCAAGATTGCGTACAGGAGCACTTTTTTCGGCAGGCTTTATCTTTGGATTATTGGAAATAAATTCATCAATCAAATTAAATTTATGTTCTTGATCCGGTGTTTTATTTACCTGATTTTGCTGATTGTTGTCTTCATTTTTAAGAAGAACATCTTTTTTTTCTTCGGCATTCTGGTCAATAGGTTGTAAGGATGTAAGCTTTAGCCATTCTGTAAAGGAATGTGCTTCCTTTCTGTCAAAATCAAATGGTTTGTAAATTTCTGATTCTTTGACAGCATTTTTATTTGAAGGATTCTCTTCTGTTGAGCTTTCTTTTTCTGATTGTTTAATGATAGTTTCGGCAATAGAAATATTTCTGGATATATCATCTTCTTTAGATGAAAATAAGGCGGGATTTAGAACTTCTTCTGCTTCCTCCATTTTCATATCCACTGCATCATCAAGAGAAATTCTGGAAAGGACTTTTACTTCTTGCGCGTCAACTACATCAATATCTATGTTATTTTTCTTTTCTATAACAGAATCAGCCGTGTTTTTTTCAAAAAGTTTAGAGGTTATGAAATCAAACAAGATTCCTCTGTCTGTTGTATAGGCAGCGGTAGTTTTTAGCTCTTGGTTATATCTAAAACTTTCCTGTCCTTTCAAACCCTTTAGTAATAGAGCTCTTGTGGATTGAAAATAAGGAAATTCCTGAATGATTTTTTCCAAATTTTCGGTTTGTTCCTTATTTATTAAAGAAGGATTTTGAAGTAAGTATGTAAGTTCTTTAATATTCAAAAAAACAATAATTAAGTTATTACCACTTTGCTAAAGTTGCATTTAAAATATCTTGAGTAATTCTCTCATAAATGATCTGTATCGCTTCGTCGCGAACTGCGGTTTCTGCTTGAGATGCAGGATAATCGAAAAAGAAAGAAAAACGTTGCTCTAAATCCTCTTTTGGGTTTTTGGTGTCATAAAAACGAACATTTACCGCAATTGTTAATCTGTTTTGCGCAGCAGTATTGGACGATGTTGCATTGGTAGGAGCTACATAGTACTGAACAATTTCTCCTTCGTATACTAAATCACCATTAGAGGTTGTTAAATCTAAATTTGTCTGATTAAGAATTAAATCCTGAAGTTCATTTGTAAATCTTTGATCAATTCCAGGAATAATAATAGAAGCTTGATTCTGAAAGAACTCAACTTGAAATGAAGTTGCAGTTGTATTCACACCACTAAAAGAATATGCGCCACATCCCTGAAGTATTGCTAATCCAACAAGTATTAGAACTATGTGTTTTAATTTATTTGTCAATTTTTTAATTTTTAATTTGGTATTTCTCAAATCTCAAACCTAATTAAAGGTCATATTGTTTTATTTTTCTGTAAAGTGTTCGCTCACTAATCCCTAATTCTTCTGCAGCTGCTTTGCGTTTTCCACGATGGCGTTCCAAAGATTTTTTGATCAACTCTAGTTCTTTATCATGTAATGAAAGTGTTTCTTCTTCTTCAATCTCTTCTGCAAAATGATATTTGTCATCTTCTTTCTTTAGGGGCTCAGGTGGAGTTATTTGCAGAACTTCTGTTGTTGGTTGTTCTGGTTCTTCAAAAGGGATTGTTTCTTCTTCCTTTTCATCACGATAAATCTTCCTAATTAATCCCTCGTTTTCTTTCTGAACTTTTTGAGAGTTTCCGCTCTGCATCAATTCCATAGTTAACTTCTTGAGATCATTAAGATCATTTTTCATGTCAAAAAGCACTTTATACAAAATCTCTCGCTCATTACTGAAATCACTCTCTTTTTTGTCTGATGAAATGATTGCCGGTAAATTGCTGCCAATATTCGGTAAATAGCCTCTAAGAGTATTTGCAGAGATCGTTCTGTTTTGTTCAAGGACTGATATTTGTTCTGCAATGTTGCGCAATTGCCGAATGTTACCACTCCAATGATATTTTTCTAATAATAGAACTGCATCTTCTTCTAAACGAATCGTTGGCATGTTGTATTTAGTGGCAAAATCAGAGGCGAACTTTCGAAATAATAAATGTATATCCTGCTCACGATCTCTTAGCGGAGGCAATAGAATTTCTACAGTACTTAAACGGTAATAAAGGTCTTCTCTAAACCTTTCTTTTTTTATGGCTTCAAACATGTTTACATTGGTAGCGGCTACAATTCGTACGTCTGTTTTTTGAACCTTAGAAGATCCTACTTTGATAAATTCTCCATTTTCTAGCACCCTCAGAAGTCTTACTTGAGTTGTTAAAGGCAATTCTCCAACTTCGTCAAGAAATATAGTTCCTCCATCAGCCACCTCAAAATAACCACTTCTTGTAGAAGTTGCACCCGTAAAGGCTCCTTTTTCGTGACCAAACAATTCACTATCAATAGTTCCTTCTGGTATTGCTCCGCAGTTAACGGCGATATATTTACCGTGTTTTCTGTGAGATAGTGAATGAATAATTTTCGGAATACTTTCTTTACCTACACCACTTTCTCCGGTCACCAAAACCGATATGTCTGTAGGGGCAACCTGAATGGCTTTTTCTATAGCACGGTTTAGTTTAGGGTCATTTCCTATGATCCCGAATCGTTGTTTTGTAGCTTGAACTGATTCCATTAAATAAAATTATATAAGTGGTTTCTTTTTATCGATTAATTATTGTCAGAATACCCTACAGCTTCTCCGATAAGGGTTGCGCTTGTACAGTCATCAATACGTACCATCACAAAATCTCCTATTTTATATTCTCCTTTAGGGAAAACTGCGACAGTGTTTTGGGTATTTCTTCCGCTCCAGTGGGCATCAGATTTTTTAGACTCTTTTTCAATTAATATTTCTACCGTTTTTCCAATATAAGTCTGATGGCGATATTGGCTATGAGCTCTCTGTAATTCAATGATTTCTGCCAATCGTCTTTTCTTTATTTCATGGGGTACATCATCTTCCAATTTACGGGCTGCGAGAGTTCCAGGTCTTTCAGAGTATGCAAACATAAATCCGTATTCATATTTTACGTATTCCATAAGGGATAAGGTATCTTGATGATCTTCTTCGGTTTCTGTAGGGAATCCGGTAATGATATCTTGAGAAATTGCACAGTCCGGAATTAATCGTTTAATATTGTCGATCAGATTAAAATACTCTTGTCTTGTGTGCAAACGATTCATTTCTTTTAAAATACGATCACTACCACTTTGAATAGGAAGATGAATATATTTACAAATATTCTTGTGTTTTGCCATTACTTCAATTACGTCTAGTGTCATATCCTGAGGATTCGATGTTGTAAAACGTAATCTAATTTTAGGATGTTTCTCAGCCACCATATCCAACAGTTTGGCAAAATTAACTGCCGTAGCTTTTTGAAAATCACTAGCTTTTTCGAAATCCTTTTTTAGTCCACCTCCGTACCATAAATAACTATCTACATTTTGTCCGAGTAGTGTGATTTCTTTAAAATGTTTAGAAGCCAGATCGTCTATTTCTTCCATAATACTCTGTGGGTCACGACTGCGTTCTCTTCCTCTTGTAAATGGCACCACGCAAAAGGTGCACATATTATCGCATCCTCGGGTAATAGATACAAAAGCCGAAACACCATTACTTTGTAATCTTACAGGAGAAATATCGCCATATGTTTCTTCCTTAGAAAGGATTACATTCACGGCATTACGACCAGCGTCAACCTCTTCAATTAGATTAGGAAGGTCTTTATAGGCATCCGGACCAACAACAAGATCTACAATCTTTTCTTCTTCTAAGAATTTACTTTTTAATCGTTCGGCCATACACCCAAGAACCCCTACTTTCATTTTCGGGTTGATACGTTTTACCGCATTATATTTTTCGAGCCGTTTTCTAACGGTCAACTCTGCTTTTTCACGAATAGAGCAGGTGTTTACCAAAACTAAATCAGCATCTTCCAGATTTTGGGTAGTGTTGAAACCTTCTTTAGCTAAAATAGATGCAACAATTTCACTGTCGCTAAAATTCATTTGGCAACCATAACTTTCGATAAAAAGCTTTTTGGTGTTTCCTTCTTTCTTGTCTAGAGACAAAGCTTGTCCCTGAATGTTTTCGTCAATAATCTTCTCCATGTATAATAATATCCTTGCCTATTCAATTCAAATAATGTGCAAAGATACTCTTTAAAACGATATATGACAAAGTGGCAGGGTTATATTTGTTTAAATATTTATATTTGAGAAGACTTATTAATTAATCCGAATACCATATGGATGCAAATCAGCTCTTCGAAAAAATAGAAAATTCAAAAAGACTAGATTTTGGTGAAGTTTTATCCAAAAGCTTTGAGATGTATAAAAAAGTGTTTTCTATCGGTGTAGTTCATGCACTTATAATTTTTGCGCTAGCTATTCCTTTTGTTTTAATTATTTATGTACCATTGATACCGTCCTATATAGGAATGATTCAAAATGCTGGTGACCCTTATTATCAACCTACATTTCTGGAAGATTTTTCAATTATAATTGTGGTTGTTTGGATTTTGGTAGTTTTTGTTCTGTCTTTCGTTATGCAAGTCTTAAATATTTCTATTTATGGTCATTTTTTAAAAGTTTTAAAAAATGAAGATTTAGGGATAAAAGAAGAAACAGGAGGTTATTTTTCAATTGCCAAAAACCATTTTGGAAAGATTATTTTGCTTTCTTTGGCAAATATGGGAATAGCTCTTTTAGCAACTTTGGCTTGTTATTTTCCTGTTTTTTATGTGATGGTTCCTTTACAATTGGTAATTCCTATTTTCGTTTTTAATGAGGAATTAAGTATTGAGAATATAATAAAGGCAGCGTTTAAATTAGGTAATAAGTATTGGTTGATCTTTTTTGGATTGATATTTGTTTCCGGAATATTTTCTGCGCTCGGATTAATTGGCTGCTATATTGGTGTTATTGCAACCCTGTTTTTTTCTTATATAGTTACCTATTATATGTATAAAGAAACCATTGGTTTCGGTAATGAAGACGCATCAGAAAGCAGGAACACTATAGTTGAATAATTGAGAAAACAAAACCTGCACTTTGGCAGGTTTTTTTAATATAATTTTTATGAAAAAATTTTGATCTCAAAAAATTGATATACTTTTGTCCTCAGAAGTAAGCCCTTGTGGCTGGGTTATTACCAACTGAAAATGTCTATTAGGGATGCTGTCTGTTAACTAATAAACATCAATTATCAACAGATGAAAAAAAAGGATTATGGCTAAGAATTTAGTGATTGTAGAGTCACCGGCTAAAGCAAAAACAATTGAAAAGTTTCTGGGCAAAGACTATACGGTAGCGTCTAGTTTTGGGCACATTGCAGACTTGCCTGCAAAGGAACTTGGTGTTGATGTTGAAGAAGGTTTTAAACCCAAATATATTGTTTCTAAAGATAAAAAAGATGTAGTTAAAAAGCTTAAAGATCTTGCTAAGAAAGCCGAAATGGTATGGTTAGCAAGTGATGAGGATCGAGAAGGAGAAGCTATTGCTTGGCATCTGGCAGAAGAGCTAAATCTTAATAAAGATAAAACACGTCGAATCGTTTTTCACGAGATCACCAAAAAAGCGATACTAAAAGCTATTGAAAATCCTAGAAGTATTGATTATAATCTGGTAAATGCACAACAGGCAAGGCGAGTATTGGATAGATTGGTGGGGTATGAATTATCTCCTGTTTTGTGGAGAAAAGTAAAAGGAGGATTGTCTGCAGGTAGAGTGCAATCTGTCTCAGTTCGTTTGATTGTAGAAAGAGAACGAGAGATTCTTGATTTTAAACCGTTGGCTTCATATAGGATCGATGCAGAGTTTGCTAATGAGCAAGGAAAGTCTTTTAAAGCAAAACTTCCTAAAAACTTTGATACTAAAGAAGAAGCAGAGGTGTTTTTAAAGAAAAACCTGGGAGCAGATTTTAATATTACAGATCTGACTACCAAACCTGCAAAGAAATCACCAGCACCACCATTTACGACATCTACTCTGCAGCAGGAAGCTTCTAGAAAATTGTACTTCTCTGTGAGTAAGACCATGACGATGGCACAGCGATTGTATGAGGCTGGATTGATTACTTATATGAGAACAGATAGTGTGAATTTGTCTGCTGAGGCTCAAGACGGAGCAAAAGCAGAAATTATTTCTGCATACGGAAAAGCGTATAGTAATCCAAAGCAATACAAAGGAAAGGCTAAAGGAGCACAAGAAGCTCACGAAGCAATCAGGCCAACAGATTTCTCCAGACACACTGTGCCTGTGGATTATGATCAGCAACGTTTATATGAATTGATCTGGAAAAGGGCAATAGCCTCGCAAATGAGCGATGCCAAATTAGAAAGAACCAATGTAAAGATTGGGTCAAAATCACACAGTGAACAATTTGTTGCCAATGGTGAAGTAATAAAATTTGAAGGTTTTCTGAAAGTATATCTAGAAGGAAATGATGATGAGGACGAAGAGCAAGACGGAATTTTACCGGCTATGAAAGTTGGAGAACATTTGTTCAATAATTACATCACAGCTACAGAACGATTTACGAGACCTCCAAGTCGATATTCTGAAGCCGCCTTGGTTAAAAAACTAGAGGAATTAGGCATCGGTCGTCCTTCTACGTATGCGCCAACAATTTCTACAATTCAAAACAGAAATTATGTAGAGAAAGGATCAAAAGAAGGTGAGGAACGCAAATATGTTCAGATAACTCTTACTGGAGATACCATAAAGGAAAAAAAATTAAAAGAAAAAGTAGGTAGTGATAAAGGTAAATTAATCCCTACCGATGTAGGTATGGTTGTCAATGATTTTTTGGTAAATCATTTCTCTTCTATCCTAGATTATAATTTTACCGCTAAAGTAGAACAGGATTTTGATGAAATTGCTGATGGTCAAGAAGATTGGACCCAAGTAATGAAAGAATTCTATGAAGAGTTTCATCCAAAAGTAGAGGATGTAGCACAGAACGCAGAGCGCGAAGTGGGTGAAAGAATCTTAGGAGAAGACCCTGACTCAGGAAAACCAGTAAGTGTTCGTTTAGGGAAATTTGGGCCTATGGTTCAAATAGGTACTGCAGAAGATGAGGATAAGCCAAGATTTGCCAGTTTAGCTCCAGGACAAACATTAAGTAGTATTACTTTTGAAGAAGCAATGGATTTGTTTCAGCTCCCAAAAGAATTAGGGACTTATAAGGGAGAAACCATTGTTGTAAATAATGGTAGATTTGGTCCTTATGTTCGTTTTGGAGATAAGTTCGTGTCTTTGGATAAAGGAGAAGATCCATTAAGTACATCTCTTGATAGGGCAATCGAGCTAATTGATGCCAAAGAAAAAGCAGACGCTCCTATATATACCTACGAAAATTTACCGGTACAAAAAGGAACGGGTAGATTTGGACCTTTTATAAAATGGAATGGAATGTTTATCAATGTCAATAAAAAATATGATTTTGATAATCTTTCCGATCAAGATATAATTCAATTAATTGAAGACAAGAAGCAGAAAGAAATTGATAAGGTTATCCACAATTGGGAAGATGAAGGGATTAGAGTAGAGAAAGCGAGATGGGGTAGAAGCAATATTATAAAAGGTAAAGTTAAAATAGAATTGCCCAAAACAGTGGATGCTACAAAACTTACCTTAGAAAAAGTTAAAGACCTTATCGAAAAGAATGCTCCCAAAAAGAAAGCCCCTGCAAAGAAAAAAACAACAAAAAAGACCACTAAAAAGAAATAGGTTTATTATATGTCTTTAGAATTTCTTGCGCCGGTTAGTGATCTGGTGGCCGCACACGTGGCGTTACTTTCAGATCAAGCATTAGGTAAACAAATTAATATACATACATCTGAGTATGGTATTCCGGATTTGGAAAAAGTTGATGTTGCAATCATTGGTGTTAGAGAAAATAGAAATGATGTCAATTTTCTGGGAGAAGAAGTTCATTTTGATACCATACGTAAATCTTTTTATGATCTCTTTCCAGGTAATTGGGACACTACAATTGTTGATTTAGGAGATATTGTTCCAGGAGAAGAAGTAAGCGACACCTATTTTCTTATGAAAGATGTTTTGTCTGTTTTACTTCAGAAAAATGTGATTCCATTAATAATTGGTGGAAGTCAAGATTTGGTATATGGTCAATATCGTGCTTTCGATATTTTAGAAAGAATGGTAAATCTGGTTAATGTGGATAGCAGGTTTGATTTAGGAAATACATCACAACCTATTACGAATACATCTTTTGTGGGGAAAATTATTGTTGAACAGCCTTATAATCTTTTTAATTATAGTAATATAGGGTATCAGACATATTTTAATTCTCAGGAAGAAATTGATCTTATAGAAAAATTATATTTTGATGCCTATCGATTAGGTGAAGTCATATCTGATATTACCATCGTAGAACCGATTATGCGAGATGCAGATATTGTTTCCATAGATTTGGGAGCAATGAGTTCTACCAGTCTTAATTATCAAGCTGCATCACCAAATGGTTTTAATGGAAGGGAGATCTGTGCTATTGCAAGATATGCAGGAATAAGCGATAAAGTGAAAAGTTTTGGGGTATACGAATTTAAAAATTTTAAGAATGAAGAGACAACGGCATTACTAATCGGACAAATACTTTGGTATTTTATTGAAGGAGTGAATTATAGGTCAAATGAAGGGAATATTAAAAATCAAACGAGTACGCTCCATTATAATGTTCCTGTAGAAAACGAAGTTCTTTCATTTTATAAAAGTCCAAAAACAGAAAGATGGTGGATTGAAATACCATTTATTTCATCTGGGAATAATAAATTGAAAAGACACACGTTATTACCTTGCACATACAACGATTATGAGCGTGCTTGTAATCAAGAAATACCTGAAAGATGGTATAAGGCAAAACGAAAAAACGAAGTTTAACATTTTTATTAGGGAGATTTAAGGTTTTTTTTGGAAAAAAATTGTTTTTCTGGAAATAAATAAATAGGTTTACCACCTTAAATCTCGAAGATCTTAACCTAAAACACGTTATGAAGAAATTTGTATCACTCTTTGCTATTGTAGCACTGCTATATAGTTGTGGCGGAGGAAACCGCGGAGAACTAGTTGGAGTAAAGGGTAAAAAATGGCATCCGGAGAAACCTTACGGAATGGCCCTCATCCCCGGAGGATCATTTATTATGGGTAAATCCGATGATGACAAGGCAGCATTAGCCAATGCACCGACAAAGACAGTTACCGTTCGGTCTTTCTACATGGACGAAACTGAAGTTACTAATAGTGAATACAGACAGTTTGTTCGTTGGGTTCGTGATTCTACCGTAAGGATGAAGTTGGCTATAATGGCTGATGAATTGGGAAAAACTCCTGGAGACGATGGAATCGGAGAATATGCATTTCTTGATGCAAATACCGAGGATATGTCTGTATACGAAAAATATGTTTACGACAACTATAGTGGTACCGGAGAAACTGGCTATGAAGGTCGAAAACTTAACAAAGACATAGATATCGAATGGGATACCGAGGATTATCCAGATGAATTTTACACTGAGGTGATGGATTCTTTGTATATACCATTAGAGGAATCTTATAATGGCAGAAGAACTTTTGATGTGCAAAACTTTAAGTTCAGGTTTACTTGGATGGATATTCAAGCTGCAGCCCGCGCTAAAAAAGGAAGAAGAAAAGATTTCGTTAAAGAAACGGTAATCGAAGTATATCCAGATACTACTGTTTGGATTAAAGATTTTAACTATTCTTATAATGAGCCAATGCATAATGATTATTTCTGGCACAGCTCATATGATGATTATCCTGTAGTTGGAGTTTCTTGGGAACAGGCAAAGGCATTTTGTACCTGGAGAACTATAGAAAAGAATTCATATCAGAAAAAGCGTAACAAAGAGTTTGTAAACTACTTTAGATTACCAACAGAGGCTGAGTGGGAATATGCAGCAAGAGGTGGTTTGGAGTCCGGAACTTATCCTTGGGGTGGACCTTATGCGCTAAATGACAGAGGTTGTTTCTTAGCGAATTTTAAGCCTTTAAGAGGTAACTATGCAGCAGATAACTTCTTGTATACAGTAGAAGCAAAAACATTTGAGCCTAATGATTATAATCTATATAATATGGCAGGTAATGTTTCAGAATGGGTGCAGTCTTCTTACGATCCTGCAGCCTATGAATATGTTTCATCAATGAACCCAAATGTCAATGATGATCAGAACAAGCGAAAAGTTGTGCGAGGAGGATCTTGGAAAGATGTTGCTTATTTCCTACAGGTAAGTACCAGAGATTACGAATACGCAGATTCAGCGAGAAGTTATATTGGATTCAGAACGGTACAGGATTATATGGGTACTGACGTTACTGGAGAAGATAATACGAGAAATTAGAATAAGTCCCAAAATTTATCTATCAAAACCCTAATTACTAACCCTTTTTTAATTTAAGATTTTTAAAAAAATTTAAAAAACTAAACACATTTATTATGGCAAATTCAAAATCAAGCAAGAAATTAATGAACATGGTTTACGGTCTGGGAGCGGCCGTAGTAATCCTTGGAGCGTTATTTAAAATTATGCACTGGCCTTTTGGTAACCAGATGCTGATCATTGGTCTTATTACAGAGGCATTGGTATTTACAGTATCTGCGTTCGAACCTGTGGATGATGATTTAGATTGGTCTTTAGTTTATCCAGAATTAGCTGGAGGATCAAAAAGAGACAAGAAAGAAAAAGAAACTCCAGAAGGATTGTTGTCTAAGAAATTAGATGAAATGCTTAAAGAAGCTAGAGTAGATTCTAGTCTAATGAGTAGCCTGGGAGAAAGTATCCGTAACTTTGAAGGAGCTGCAAAAGGAATTGCACCTACAATTGATTCTATCCAAGGACAGAAAAAATATAGCGAAGAAATGCAAAAAGCTGCTGCTTCATTAGAATCATTAAACAGTTTATATAAGGTTCAGTTAGAATCTTCAGCATCTCAAGCTGAAGCAAATAAAGCTATAGCTGATAACGCTCAGAAACTTAAGGATCAAATGGAAAGCCTTGCTAGTAATTTATCTTCTCTTAATGGAGTATATGGTGGTATGTTAAGTGCTATGAACAGAAACTAGTATTTAACTTAATTTAAAAAATAACTACCAAAATATAGAAATATGGCAGGAGGAAAATTATCACCAAGGCAGAAGATGATCAATCTTATGTACTTGGTATTTATAGCGATGATGGCATTAAATATGTCAAAAGAAGTGCTATCAGCTTTCGGTTTAATGAATGAAAAATTAACTGAGGATAATACGGTTACTACAGAACGTAATCAGGCATTCTTAGGAGGTTTAGCTGAAAAAGTATCAGAGCAACCGGCAAAATATAAGCCTCTTAAGGAGAAAGCTGATATTATCAATGAAAAATCAAATGAGTTTACTGCATATATAGACGATGTAAAAGCAGTTATTCTAAAGGATGTTGACGATCCTACAGATTATCAGGTAATGGATAAAAATGCTGTTCTTGACGAATACTTTTTTGCAGGAGGAAATATTACTCCATCAGGTAAAGAATTTATCCAAAAAGTGGATGACTACAGAAATTCTGTAAGTGAAATGGTAAAAGAACAATATCCTGACATTGCAGCTGATATCCAAAAAGAATTTTCAACAGCGCAAGTTGAGAATAGGGATAAGGTGATGGTTGATTGGTTAAAATATAACTATGAAGGATTTCCTATGATCGCATCTATAACAAAGCTTACTCAGTTACAAAATGACGTAAAATCTACTCAGAGTAAAGTGTTATCTGCAATGTTATCAGGGCAATTACAATCAGAAGTATCTTTATCAAACTTCGAGGCAATTGTAGTTCCAGACAAAACAGCCTTCTTTAGTAGCGATAATTTTAAAGGACGTATTATCTTAGGTAAAAAAGATAAAACCTTAAAAGCGCATAAAGTAGTAGTTAACGGTAAAGAACTTGATGCAGAATCTATGCAAGAAGGACAGACTCTTTTAGAGTTCCCTGCTGGAAATGTTGGTGAAAGAGAGATCAAAGGAGAGTTTCAGTTTAAAGAAGGTGATTCTATTGTAACTATTCCTATTGAAAGTTCTTATGCCGTAATTCCTAAACCTAATTCTGCGGTTATCTCTGCAGATAAGATGAACGTGGTATATCGTGGAGTACAGAACCCAATGACGATTTCTATTCCTGGTGTACCTACTGTTAATGCTACAGCACCTGGTCTGAAAAGGTCTAGTGGAGCTGGTAAATATGTGATGGACGTAACTACGGTAAAAGCCAGAGAGGTTGCTATTAAGGTTAGTGGTAAATTACCAAATGGTAGCTCAGTAAGCGATAGTAAAAAGTTCAGAATTAAAGATATACCAAGACCTGTAGGAACTGTTAGAGGTGAAGATGGTAACATTAAAATGTCTAAGAGTGGGTTAGATAAGGCTTCTATTGGAGCGATTCTACCAGACTTCGATTTTGACATTAAATTAGATGTTACTGGTTTTAAATTTAAAGTAGAAGGACAACCTACTATAAATGTAAGAGGTCGTAGGCTTGATTCTAGAGCTAAATCTGCTCTTAAGAAAGCAAAACGAGGTTCTTCGGTTCAGGTAATTGATATCACTGCACAGTTAAAAACCAACAAAGGATATAAACTGAAGAAAATATCTCCGGTTATCGTTGAATTAACGAACTAAAATAAATTAAGAATTATGAATTTGAAAAATTTGTTATTAACTGTTTTTGGCCTATTCGTGACCTTGTTTTCATTTGGTCAGGCTAACATTCTAAATGCTGATAGCCCCGAAGATATCGGAAAGAAAACAATTGAGCAGATTCAGTTGGATAATGATCTTCCGTTAGAATACGGGTATGTTGATGAGCGTGATGTGCTCTGGGCAAAAACAACTTGGGAGACAATTGATCTTGATGAGCGTATTAACTTCCCTTTATATTATCCAATTGATACGGTTAATATTGGAGCGGATAGACGTGCATTGTATGATGTGTTGCTCACAAATGTTAAAAATGGTAAGATTAAGAAAATTTATGCAGATTCATATTTTACAGAGACCAGAACATTAAGTGATCTTAGTAGTACATTGTCTAAAATCGATACACTTGATTTAGGATATGAGCAATATAATGCAGGTGAGCCAGTTGATCCGCAATATATTGAAGTAACTTCAATTGGTGCTGCTGATATCGCCGAATATCAAATTAGAGGATATTGGTATTTTGATAAGCGTCAGGGAGAATTAAGATATCGATTATTGGGTATTGCCCCTGTGGCACCGGATGTAAACTTCCTAAATGATGATGAGCCGGATATGGTACCATTATTTTGGGTTTGGTATCCGGATGTAAGAGAGATCCTTCATAAGGCTAAGGCTTTTAATAGAAAAAATACTTCTATGCCTTTTACTTATGACCACGTGCTCAATGCAAGACGATTTAATTCTGTTATTTATAAAGAAGATAACATTCAGGGTGACCGAGAAGTTAATGACTATATTATAGATAACGCGCTTATGCAATTGCTGGAAAGCGAGAGAATTAAAGAGAGTATCAGAAATTTCGAAATGGATATGTGGAGTTACTAAAACTTTGATGTTTCTAAATAATATACAAACGCTCAACATTTTTGTTGGGCGTTTTTTATTTTTGATCTATGGTAGATTATATAGTTGTTGGATTTGGATTGGCAGGATTGGCCTTCGTAGAGAAATTGGAAAATAACAATAAATCGTATGTGATTTATGAAAATTTTTCTCAGAATTCTTCCAGAGTAGCTGGTGGATTGTACAACCCCGTAATTTTGAAACGATTTACAGCGGCATGGTTAGCTTCAGAACAAATGACGTTGGCAATTCCGTTTTATAAAAAAATCCAAGATACTCTAGCAAAACCTTTAGTTTCTGAACTTTCTGTTTTACGAAGATTTAATAATGTTGAAGAACAAAATCTATGGTTTGAAGCTTGTGATAAACCTATCCTCAGTGAGTTTCTTTCTTCCGATTTAGTTAAAAACGAAAATAGTGCTTTAGATGTTTCTTTTCATTACGGAAGAGTAGAAGATACTGGAAGGATCGATGTAAAAGAGATGTTGGCATTATATCTGCAATTCATAGAAAAAAAGAATCGACTAAAAAAAGAATCTTTTAAGTACGATCAATTAGAAGTTTCAGAGGATTGTATCACCTACCAAGACATTAAGGCTAGAAATATTGTTTTTTCTGAAGGATATGGAGTTAAGAATAATCCTTTTTTTAACCATTTGCCTTTAAATGGAAATAAAGGAGAATATATAACTATCCATTCAAAGGAACTTAAACTAAAGGAGGCTGTAAAATCATCGATATTTATTATTCCACTAGGAAATGACCTATATAAAGTAGGAGCTACTTATAACAATCAGGATAAAAATCAGACGATTACAGCATCTGCCAGACAAGAATTACAAAACAAATTAGAACGTTTTCTAAAGGTACCATATCAAATAGTAGATCAGGAAGTAGGAATAAGGCCAACGACCAGAGATCGAAGACCGTTGGTAGGCACCCATTCCAAGTATAAAAATATGCATATTATGAATGGACTTGGTAGTCGGGGTATCTTAATAGGTCCCTATGCGGCAGATAAACTCTACGACTATATTGAAAATAAAAAGCCTCTGGATAAAGAGATTGACATAAAGCGTTTTGAAGGATTACGATAAGTCTTTCTTCTTTCCGTAATGCATAAAAATATTAATCCAGATATTTCTTGATATTCTCAGGATTATTGGAAAAAAGATAATAAGGGTGCCGACTATGGCAAAAAAAGTATGAAGTAGGCCCATTTTAAGAAATAAATGACCAATGATGAAGGCAGCTACAGCAAAAGCGATTCCTACACCGTAACTTACATACATCGCTCCATAAAAGAAAGAAGGTTCTATCTTATATTTAGTATTGCAATGACTACACCGTTCGTGCATTTGAAATACTTTTCCTAATTTATAAGGATTTACTTCCTTATACATACTTTCATTCTGACATACAGGACACGTACCTGTAAAGATACTGTAGATTTTAGTTCCTTTTAAGAAGCTCATAGTTCTTTTATTCTATTACAAAATTAGTCATCTTTGCAGAAAATATTCAAAAGCTGATGTTAAACATACACAACCTTTCAATTTCATTTGGAGGAGAATATCTTTTCGAAGAAATAGCCTTTAGATTAAGTGCAGGAGACAGAGTAGGTCTAGTAGGAAAGAATGGAGCGGGAAAATCCACAATGCTAAAGATTTTATCTAAAGAACAAGAACCGGATTCTGGTCAGATTGCTATGGATAAAGAAGTAAAGATTGGCTTTTTAAAACAAGATATTGATTTTGTTTTAGGAAGAACGGTGTTAGATGAGTCATATGAAGCATTTACAGAAATCAAAAAGATAGAGAGAGAAATTGATGCGATAAACGAACAACTTGCCGAGCGCACGGATTATGAAAGTGAAAGCTACAGTCAGCTGATAACAGATTTAAGTGATCATACGCATCAATATGAGATTCTTGGTGGGTACAATTATCAGGGAGAAACCGAAAGAATACTGCAGGGTTTGGGGTTTACAAGAGAGGATTTTGACAAGCTTACAGATACTTTTTCAGGAGGTTGGCGTATGAGAATTGAATTGGCAAAACTCTTATTACAAAATAATGATATTCTATTATTAGATGAACCAACAAATCATTTGGACATAGAATCGATCATATGGCTGGAGAACTTTTTAAAAAATTATCCCGGTGTGGTGGTGATCGTTTCTCATGATAAAATGTTTTTGGATAATGTAACCAATAGGACGATCGAAATATCATTAGGACGAATTTATGATTACAACAAACCTTATTCAAAGTATTTGGTACTTCGAAAGGAGATAAGAGACCAGCAGTTAGCAGCTCAAAAGAACCAATCAAAACAAATAGAGCAAACTGAAAAACTCATAGAAAAATTTAGAGCTAAAGCTACAAAAGCTTCTATGGCACAATCCCTTATCAAAAAGTTAGATAAGGTAGAACGTATAGAAGTGGATGAAGATGATAATGCTGTAATGAATATTAGTTTTCCCGTGAGTGTTCAGCCCGGTAAAGTGGTAATCGAAGCAGAGAAGGTAGGTAAACGCTATGGCGAAAAAGAGATTCTAAAGGATATTAATTTATTAGTAGAACGAGGTTCGAAAACGGCATTTGTAGGTCAGAACGGCCAAGGAAAATCCACCTTAGCAAAAATCATAATAGATGAAATATCACATACCGGTAGTTTAAAACTAGGTCATAATGTGCAAATAGGATATTTTGCTCAGAATCAATCAGAATATCTGGATGGAGAGCTAACTATTCACGATACCATGATTCATGCTGCAAATGAAAAAACACGAAGTAAGGTCCGGGATATGCTCGGAGCATTCCTGTTTAGAGGAGATGATGTAGATAAAAAGGTAAAAGTCTTATCTGGTGGTGAGCGCAATCGATTGGCTCTATGTAAAATGCTTTTAGAACCTTTTAATGTATTGGTTATGGATGAACCAACCAATCATCTAGATATTAAATCCAAGAATATCCTGAAAGAAGCACTCAAGAGTTTTGAGGGGACATTGATTTTGGTATCACATGATAGGGATTTTCTACAGGGATTAACAAATACTGTCTATGAATTTAAAAATAAACAAATCAAAGAATATCTTGGAGATATCGACTATTATCTGGAACAAAGAAAAGTAGATGATCTTCGTGAGATCGAAAAGAAAGATAAGCAGGAAAAGCCTGCTTTAGATACTAAAGAAACAGCAAAGCAATCGTACGAAACCCAAAAAAAATTAAAATCGCTCAATAATAAGCTCAGTAATGTTGAATCAAAGATCAATAAAATTGAAAAAGAGATCAAAGAGATTGACGTGGAGCTCGCAATAAATTACGATCAAACCATTGCACAACCTAATTTTTTTGATAAATACCAGGCAAAAAAGGATCAACTAGCCTCATTGATGGAAAAATGGGAAATACTGCAGGAAGAAATAGATACACTATCGTAAAATCATTATTGGGAAATAAAATTAAAAGATTATCTGAAAATGGGAGTGTAAAATGCGACTCTTATATTTCAAATGGCACTATTTTAAAGATACTTGAATTTGAGAATGTTACCTTAAGGTTAAGATCAGGTAAATCCAATATTTAATAATAATTTTTTGCCGTTTGTATCAGGTCCAACTGGATATTTATGAATATTTTTGCAGTTGTAAATTAAATTATACAATGTATGAATGATACAAAAGCCATCGATTTAAATGCCCATGCTTTGTCTTGGATTGGAAAGATTCATTACGATTTTGGTTTTTTAGTTCAGAAAGCATTTAGCGAACATGGATTAGATTTATCAAAGGAGCAATGGAGTGTTTTGAAGCGTTTAAAAGTAAATGATGGACAACCACAAAATGATTTGGCTTTTATTACTCATCGAGATAAGACTTCTATGACCAGATTGGTAAATACTATGGAAAGTAAAAATCTGGTAGTTAGAAAAAGCGATGAGAATGACAGAAGAGTGAATAGGATTTTTTTAACTGATTATGGTAAAGAGGTTATAGAAAAGGTTATTCCGATTATGTACAATCTCATCCCCGCAGTTCAAGAAAGCCTGAGTGATGAAGAAATTGAAAATTTGATTAATGCACTAAAAAAAATTAAAGCTAAAATTGCTGATATAGCAGATTAATCAAACTAAAGAGTATAAATAGTAAAAAGGCATCTAATCATTTTAGATGTCTTTTTTAGTTTTAAACAGTGGATTGTTTTTTATGAGTTCTTTAACTGCAACAAACGTCGGTTGTTGATAGATTTGTGTAACTTTTTAAGTCACAGGCTTAAACAAAAATAATCTATGAGAAACATTATACTTGGTATACTTGGTTTAGTGCTTATTGTTGGAGCTTTATTTGGTGCCAAAAAATTAATTGATAGTAAAACGCGTATAAAACCTAGGACTGCTAAAGTGGTAAAAACCGTTTTTGTGGATACGGTTAAAAATGGTGCTGTTCCCATTAGAATTAGCGCTAATGGTAATTTGATAGCTAAACGAAGGTTAGAATTGTTTTCTGAAGTACAAGGAGTTTTTAAGGGTGGTTCTAAACTTTTTAAAACCGGTCAACAGTATCAAAAAGGACAAACTTTAATCAGAATAGATGCTTCAGAGTATTATGCATCTGTACAATCTGCCAAAAGTAATCTCTATAACCTAATTACCTCTATAATGCCTGATTTAAGATTGGACTATCCTGATATTTACATCAAATGGCAAAATTATCTAACAAACTTCGACATTAACAAAACAACTCCAGAACTTCCGGAAACTTCTTCAGAAAAGGAAAAGTATTTTATCACTGGTCGAAATATTTATACAACTTATTACAATGTAAAAAACCTAGAACAGCGATTGTCGAAATATATAATTTCTGCACCCTTTTCCGGAGTGTTAACAGAAGCGTTAGTTACAGAAGGGACTTTGATTCGTCAGGGACAAAAACTAGGAGAATTTATTGATACCAGTGCATATGAAATCGAGGTGGCTGTTGGAAAAGAATATTCTGATTTATTAAAGATAGGAGAATCAGTGATACTTACAGACCTTGATAAATCAAACTCTTATACAGGTATTGTAACACGAATAAATGGTAGTGTAGATCAGGCAACACAAACAATTACAACTTTTATTGAGGTCAAAGATGCTTCATTAAAAGAGGGGATGTATTTAGAGGCAAATTTAAACGCCAGAAAAGCGGAAAACGCTATAGAGATTGATCGTAATTTGCTACAGGAAGGTGACCAGATTTTTGTGGTTAGAGATAGTATTCTTGATATGATTAATGTGAGGCCTGTACACTTTTCTGATAAAAAAGTGGTATTATCAGGAGTTCCTGATGGGGATGTGATTCTAAACAAGCCCGTACCCGGGGCATATGCCGGAATGTTGGTAAAAGTATATCAGGATAAAGCAAAGAAAACTACCGCTGCTGATAGTAATGTAATCAGTACAAATTCCAAATAAGTAATTATGCGTAAGATTATTTCTTATTTCATCAGATATCACGTTGCTGTCGATGTGATTGTAATAGCATTTATCGTATTTGGAGTTTATGGAGCACTTTCACTAAAGTCATCTTTCTTTCCACTTACGGATTCTAAAAACATTAGCATTAGCGTGGTGTATCCCGGTGCTTCACCCCTAGAAGTAGAAGAAGGGATTATTCTCAAAATAGAAGATAACCTTAAAGGATTAGCAGGTGTAGAACGAGTAACATCGACCTCTAGAGAAAATAGTGGTAGCATTAATGTTGAAATCGAAAAAGGAAAAGATATCGATTTTATGCTTCTCGAAGTGAAGAATGCTGTAGATAGAGTGCCAACGTTTCCCACAGGAATGGAACCTATTGTAGTATCTAAACAAGAAGCTATCAGGCAGACGATAAACTTTTCGGTAAGCGGTAACGAAATACCTTTGGGTACATTAAAACAAATCGCACGGCAAATTGAAAATGATCTTAGAGCAATTGATGGTATATCACAGATTGGTATTAGTGGATATCCAGATGAGGAAATTGAGATCGCTGTCAATGAAAATAATCTATTGGCATATAGGCTTAGTTTTAATGAAGTCGCACAGGCTGTAACCCAGGCAAATATTTT
This sequence comes from Aquimarina besae, assembly GCF_042434905.1. Lineage (NCBI taxonomy): Bacteria > Pseudomonadati > Bacteroidota > Flavobacteriia > Flavobacteriales > Flavobacteriaceae > Aquimarina > Aquimarina besae. The sequence continues at coordinate 234,812 of NZ_CP170199.1, read as the reverse complement.
AACTACCGGAGGTACTATTAAAACAAATGCAGAAGAGTATCTCATTCGTGCAAATAATCGATCTTATTATGCTAATGAACTTGCAAATTTGATCATACGTGCAGAACCTTCCGGAAGAACCATCAGATTAAAAGATGTTGCCCAAATTAGAGATCGTTTTTCTGAATCTCCAAATGCATCTTATTTTAATGGTAACTTATCGGTTAATATAGAAATAACCAGTACGAATACCGAAGATTTGATTTCTTCGGCAGAAAAAACAAAAGAATACATAAAAGAATTCAATGAAAAGTATAATAATGTTCAGCTTAACGTAATTAGTGATCGTTCTATTACTTTAGTACAACGTACCAAACTGCTTACAGAAAATGCGATTATCGGAATGCTGTTGGTACTGGTTTTCTTATCCTTGTTTCTAAATACCCGTCTAGCATTTTGGGTGGCTTTTGGCTTGCCGATTGCCTTTTTAGGAATGTTCGTTTTCGCAGGATATTTTAATGTAACCATTAATGTATTATCGCTTTTCGGGATGATCATTGTTATTGGTATTTTAGTAGATGATGGTATCGTAATAGCCGAAAATATCTATCAACACTACGAAAAAGGAAAAACTCCAATACAGGCAGCGATTGATGGTACAATGGAAGTGATTCCGCCAATCGTTTCTGCAATTTTGACGACTATTATAGCATTTGGAATTTTCTTGTTTTTAGATGGTCGTATTGGTGATTTCTTTGGAGAGGTATCCGTAATCGTGATTCTTACCCTAGCGGTCTCATTGGTAGAAGCTTTAATCATTCTCCCGGCCCATTTGGCCCATTCTAAAGCTTTAAGAGCAGAAGATAACAAACCTAAAAGAGGGATAGCAAAATTATTTTCGAAACTGCGTTATGTCAATACCTTTGGAGATAAGATCATGCGATGGTTACGTGATAATATGTATAGCCCTACCCTTGGGTTTGCTTTAAAACATAAATTCTTTACTTTTTCAATCTTTATAGTAATTCTCATATTTACCATCGGCAGTGTTGGTGGAGGTATTGTAAGGACTTCTTTTTTTCCTCGTATTGCCAGTGATGTAATATCGGTGGATTTAGGGATGCCTAATGGAACGAATGAAACGATAACGGATTCTATTATTTCTATGATAGAAGAAAAAGCTTGGATCGTTAATGAAGAATTAAGCAAAGAATATTTAACCGGAGAAGATTATGAAGGCAAAAAATTATTTGAAAATATTATAAGGAGTATTACCTCGTCTTCAAATGCTTCTTTAAGGATCAATATGTTACCGGGAGAAGAACGCCCAAATGAATTAAATTCTGGATTAGTAGCGAATCGCATTCGGGAAAAAGTGGGGCCTGTTTTCGGGACAGAACGACTGATTTTTGGATCAGGTGGAAATTTTGGAGGAAGTCCGGTTTCAGTGTCTCTGTTAGGAAGTAACATAAAAGAATTAAAAGCAGCCAAAGAAGAATTTAAAACAGTGTTGGAAAATGACTCCAGGTTAAAAGACGTTGCGGATAACGATCCGGCTGGGATTAAAGAAATAAGGTTAGAACTCAAAGAAAGTGCATATGCATTAGGTCTTAATTTAAGAGACGTAATGGCGCAGGTAAGAGGTGGTTTTTTCGGAGTACAGGCACAACGATTTCAACGAGGCCAAGATGAAATACGTGTTTGGGTTCGTTATGATCGAGAAAATCGATCTTCTATCTTGGATCTCGATAATATGCGAATTTCTACGGCTTCAGGAGAGCGAGTACCTCTAAATGAAATTGTAGACTATTCTATTGAAAGAGGAGATGTAGCAGTAAACCATTTGGATGGTAGACGAGAAGTTCAAATATCCGCGGACTTAAAAGATCCTGAGACTACAAGTTCTACAGATATTTTAGACGAAATCAGATCTGTGATCATGCCAGAAATTATCGCAAAATATCCTACAGTTACTCCATCGTATGAAGGTCAGAATCGAGAAGCTGGTAAATTTCTTGGATCACTTGGTCCTGTTGGTCTAACAGCCCTAGCGCTGATTTATATTACGATTGCATTTACCTTTAGAAGTTATAGTCAGCCATTGCTGCTTTTGCTTCTGATACCGCTTAGCCTTCCAGCTGTTGCATTGGGTCATTGGATTCACGGTTTTCCGATTAATATATTGTCTTTACTGGGTATTATTGCTCTAATAGGAATCATGGTTAATGACGGATTGGTACTTATCGGAAAATTTAACAGTAATCTAAGGGATGGAATGACATTCGACAATGCAATTTTTGAGGCTGGGAAATCTCGTTTCAGAGCCATATTTCTAACATCCTTAACTACTATTGCAGGATTAGCACCGTTAATTTTTGAGGAAAGTCGCCAAGCAAAATTTTTAATTCCCATGGCAATCTCAATAGCGTACGGAATTGGGTTTGCAACTGTACTTACTTTACTGGTACTACCATTATTTTTGTCGTTTAGCAACAAGTTGAAAGTAGGGACCAAGTGGTTGGCCACAGGTAATAAAATAACCAAAGAAGAAGTAGAACGCGCTATAAAAGAACAAAAAGAGGAAAATGAAGAGCAACTCGAATTACAAGCATAGATATATAACCGGATTTATGTTGTTATTATTTATGGTCGGAAGCAACATTTTTGCCCAAAAGTTAAGTAAACAGGAAGCTATTAGACTAACCTTAGAAAATAACTATGGAATCCTAATAGCTACTAATAATATAGAAGCTGCTAAAAATAACAAAGGAATATTAAACTCAGGTTATTTACCAACCTTGGCCGCAAATGCAGGTGCAAATTATCAGGAGACATCTTCTACTACTTCATTTCCTGGGGCAATTAATCCGGATACAGGACTTCCAAGGGAAGATATTGAAATCTTAGGTGCCGAAACACAGCGATATAATGCTGCTCTCAATCTTAATTATACCCTGTTTGATGGTCTAGGACGTTATTATAATTACAAAAGATTAAAGGAACAATATAATCTTACAGGCTTGCAGGCAAGAGAAACCATAGAGAATACATTATTGCAGTTGTTTTCTGTGTACTATGAAGTAGCACGCCTTACTGAAAACGAACAAATTTTGGAAGAAACTTTACGTATTTCCAAAGAACGTGTAACCCGATCGAGTTATCAATTTGAATATGGACAAAACACGAAGCTGAATGTTCTAAATGCAGAGGTAGATGTAGCAAATGACAGTATTAATCTATTGAATTTAAAGCAGCAGTTAAGGAATACCAAAAGAGATCTAAATGTGATTGTTGACAATCAGTTGGAAAAACAGTTTACAGTAGACACTATTGTTAGTTTCATTTCAAGATTAGAAATTGATAGTTACTTGGAAAAGTCAATTGAAAATAATGTGACGCTATTACAAAATGAAGCTAATATTAGGATAAGTGATTACGACCTAAAAGTAAGTAAATCCGGATATTTACCAACGGTGGGTTTAACCGGATCTTATGGCTGGAACGAAAGTAGAAATCCACCCTCTGCGTTTTTTCCAGGAAATATCGGAGATACATATACATTGGCAGCAGGTGTTAGTTTAAGCTGGAATTTGTTTGATGGTGGTGGAACAATTACTAGAGTTAAGAATGCCAAAATTGCTTTAGATAATCAGGAATTAGCAAAAATGCAAGTAGCGCAACAGGTAAAAAGAGATATTGCAAATGCTTTGGGTAATTATGAAAATCGTTTAAAGGTGTATGAAATACAGCAACAAAATGTCCTGACCAATCAAAACAATTTTGAGCGCTCTAAAGAACGATTTAATTTAGGTCAAATCACCTCTATAGAATTTAGACAAGCTCAAATTAACCTGATACAAGCCCAAACCAATAAAACGTTGGCAAAATATGATGCTAAGTTAGCTGAGTTGCAATTGCTACAACTCACAGGTCAATTATTAAATATTGAATTTTAGTTTATATGTTCGAACATTTTTTTCAATGTCCTTATTGTTGGGAAGAAATCTCCATGTTATTGGATTCTTCGGTTCTTTATCAAGAATATGTAGAGGACTGTGAGGTATGTTGTAATCCGATGATGGTAAAACCAAGATTCGAAGATCAGGAACTGGTCGCTTTTGAAGCCCTTAGTATAGAACAGTAAGAATATGATGCTGCTTCAAGATTTATAAAATCCATAAAAATTAACAATGTAAATTTTTATTCATCTACAGTAAACTTCCATTCGTCGACACTTAAATAATATTTATCGAAATAAAGTTGAAATACAAATGGAAAAGAAGAATTTTATACCATAGAATTAAAACTTAATTTAAACCTAATGAGAGCCTTGAAGTTTTTGTTGATTGAAGATGATGAGATAGAACGATTAAAATTTGTTCGTGTATTGGATAAAAACAATTATCAATATAAGTTGTTAGAAGCTCAAAATGGTGAAGAAGCTTTAGATATACTCCAGAATCGTGAAGAATTTCCAGATCTGATCCTCTTGGATTTAAATATGCCTAGAATGAGTGGACTTGAGTTTCTCAAGATTTTAAAGTCAAACGAGAAATTAAAATATATTCCGGTAGTAATTTTAAGTACCTCAAATAATCATAAAGATTTGAAGCAGAGTTATGAAGCTGGAATTGCGGGCTACATAGTGAAACCTCTTAAATATGAAGACTACGTTGAAAAAATAAAGGCTCTTGTTGAATATTGGGGAAAAAACCAACTTTTTATTATGTAAAGAAACATAAAAAATGTAACTTTCATACCACAAGGAATGAGAGTTCACTATGTTAAGAAATAACATTCCAGCACAAAATTTTCTTACAGAAAACTCTACACATTTATAGTTAACCTACATTTATGAATTATGAAAGGTATTGTATTTACTGAGTTTTTAGAGCTAGTGGAAGATAAGTTTGGTCTAGAAATGGTTGATCGAATCATCGAAAAGTCGAATCTTCCTTCTCAAGGAATTTATACTTCTATAGGAACGTATAAATTTTCAGAAATGTTAAGTCTACTTACAAATCTGAGTATTAACACCAACATAAATACTGATGATCTGCTTTTAATCTATGGCGAACATTTTTTTGATGTTCTTTCTAAGAATTATGGGGATTTATTGAATCAATATGAGAGTCCACTCGAATTATTGGGGTCGATTGAAAATCACATTCATGTAGAAGTAAGAAAGATATACCCCGAAGCAGAATTACCTACTTTTGAGATTTTGAATAAAACTGAAACGGAGCTTATTATGGTTTATAAATCAAGTAGAGCTATGTATAGTTTCGGATTAGGTTTGATGAAAAAGACCTTTACGCATTTTAACAAGCAAGCAAGTATAGCGTTCGAGAAAATAAAAGAAGACGGGACAGAAGTTAAATTTATGATTCAATTGCATCATGAATAAAATTGATTCTGGTATCCTCGAAAGGGCTTTAAAAAGAGAAAAAGCAGCAAGAAAGCAAGCAGAAAATATTCTTGAAGAGAAATCCAGAGAACTATATAACACTACACAGGAATTAAGAGCAGCAAATCATAAGTTAGAAGAACTTTTTGATACTAAAAAAAATGAATTACAGGGAGTTTTTGATAATCTTGTAGATGCTTATGTACTTATGGATATCAACGGTAATATCCTAGATATGAATACTTCGGCAGTAAATCTATTTGGGTACAACATTAAAGATGAAAATGTCAATGTTTTATCACTGATTTATAAAGACGATTTTGAATATGCAATGTCTTCATTTCAAAAGTTAATAGCAGAAGGATCCTTTTCAGATTATAAAGCGAGAGTATATACAAAATTTAAAGGCGTTAGAACAGTTCATATTAATGCTAGTATCATAAGAAATAACGAAAAAGGTATTATCGGTGCGCAGGGTATTGTAAGGGATATTACTAGTCAGTTGGAAGAAGAGAAACAAAAGGAGAAGTTATTACAAAGCTTAGAAATCAGTAATAAAGAGCTTAATGATTTTGCCCATGTAGTTTCTCATGATCTAAAGTCTCCTTTAAGAGGGATGAACGCTTTAATTAATTGGTTGAAAGAAGATTACAAAAGTGTTTTAGACCAAAGTGCCCAGAATTCCTTTGACTCCTTACTTCATAAAATCGAGAAAATGGATAACCTTATTGAAGGTATTTTAGCATACTCGAGTATTGATAAACAACAGATTCAGGACAAGTGTATTGACCTTAATGAAATAGTAGAAGATATCCTTGCAATGATATTTGTACCGGATCATTTTAAAATTTCAGTCATAAATCAACTACCTGTGATAAAAGGCGATAGATATCGATTGCAGCAGTTGTTTCAAAACTTAATAGGAAATGCCATTAAATACAACGATAAAAAAAACGGTCGTCTTACAATAACATGTAGAGAAGATAAAGAATATTGGTTATTCGAATTCTCGGATAATGGACCCGGTATTCCAGTTGAATATCATAATAAAATATTTGAGGTTTTTCAGACCATAAACCCATCTAAAGAGTCAACAGGTGTAGGATTATCTATCGTAAAAAAAATTGTTGACTTGTATGAAGGTTCTGTCAGTGTTTCATCAGAAGAGGGTAAAGGAACCACATTTAATTTTACCATAAAAAAGCATCTTTAAAACATAATTTAATTATGAAAATACAACAGTACCAGAAAAAGAAAGACGGTAAATGGAAGTCTCTTAAGGGCTATGATGGTATATTAAAAAGGCCGCTGGTGATGGTTTTTGGTAATAGATATTTACTAGAAGATGCAATTATTTTTGATGAGATTCGCCACATGTATCCAGATGGAGAAATTGTAATAGGTTCTTCCGCAGGGGAGATTGTAAATGAAAGTGTTTCTGATTCTTCTATCTCTTTAACTGCAGTTGAATTCGAAAAAAGTGAGTTTACTATTGTCCGCGAAAATATTCTTGAACACCAAAAAGATGCTTTCGTTACTGGAAAGAAATTATCGGAAAAATTACCAACTGCAAATTTAAAACATGTTTTTATACTTAGTGAAGGTAGTTTCGTAAACGGGTCTGCTTTAATTAGTGGATTAGAGTCAATCGGTAATGAGGTAGTATTTACAGGAGGTTTGTGTGGAGATGATGCAAGATTTGAAAAAACAATAGTCGGTTATAATAGTACACCAAAAGAAGGAGAAATAATTGCTATCGGATTTTATGGTGATGAATTGGATATTACCAGTGCGCAGTTTGGTGGTTGGACTCCTTTTGGACCAGAACGAATTGTCACTAAATCAAATGGCAATGTCTTATATGAATTAGATGAACAACCGGCATTAGATTTATATAAAAAATACTTGGGCGATAAAGCTTCAGACTTGCCTCAGTCAGCTTTGTTATATCCATTAAGTGTGAAAATAAAAGGCAAAAAGGAAGCAATAGTTAGAACCATACTTTCAATTGATGAAAAAGATAATACAATGATTTTGGCAGGAGATGTTCCAGAAGGTTCGGTGGTACAGCTAATGATGGCGAATATTGATAAAATAGCGGAAGGAGCTGCTAAGGCAGCGGAAATAGGTATGAAAACACGGAAGAAAAATCCAGATTTAGCCATTTTAGTAAGTTGTATTGGTCGAAAATTAGTAATGGACCAACGGGTAGAAGAAGAAATTGAAGAAGTAATTGAGGTTGTTGGAAAAGGAGCTACTATAACTGGTTTTTATTCTTACGGAGAATTGGCACCATTTAGTAATAGTATGAAGTGTGAACTGCATAATCAGACCATGACATTAACTCTTTTAAGCGAGTGAATATGAATCCATTACTTAAACGGCAAATACGAAAAAACCTTCCGGAATATCTTAAAGAAAATTCTGATTTAGGATCTTTTTTAGATGCTATAGATAGATCATACTATAATTATGAAGAACAATTTACTATGCTACAACGAGCAATGTCTATTAGTTCGCAGGAATTATATGATGCTAATCTAAAGTTAAAAGAAGAAGCAGAACAACAAAGATTGGTAATTTCCAGCTTAAATGATGCAACAAAAACGCTAAGATCCATTAGTTATAAAACAGAAAAATCAAATTCTGGGACCAGTCAAGAATTAACGGGATTAGAATTGGCGTCTTTAATCGAACAACAGGCTAAGCAAATTTCTACTTTCGAAAAGCAAAGGGCTCAAATCCTTGAGGATCTCGAAAAAAGTAATGAAGAATTAAGTAATTATGCACAAATCGTTTCTCATGACTTAAAATCTCCGTTAAGGAACGTAAGTGCATTAGTAGCGTGGATCAAGGAAGATACCGAAAATATGGGAGGTACTGTTCTTAGCCACATAGATCATATAGAGAAAAATTTACTCAAAATGGATAATCTTATTAATGGAATACTTGAATATTCATTAATTGATAAAAAAGAGCAAGCAGAAAGTGTAATAGACTTAAACGAACTTGTGAAAGATACGATAGAGTCAATACACGCTCCAGATACCATAGAATTTATTATTGATAATGTTTTACCTAATGTAAAAAAAGATGCTAATCGAATTAGACAGCTTTTTCAAAATTTGATTAATAACGCTGTAAAAAGTATAGATGCAAATTCAGGAGAGATTCATATCGGATCAAAAGAGAGAAAAGACCATTGGGAACTGTATGTAAAAGATACAGGAAAGGGAATAGCAGAACGTTATTACAAAAAAATCTTTGAAATTTTTCAAAGTGTAGACAGCGGAGAACAATCAACTGGGATAGGACTATCAATTGTAAAGAAGATAGTGAATTATTATGGGGGAGAGATTTGGTTAGACTCTAAAATAGGAGTTGGTACTACTTTTTATTTTACTTTAAAAAAGAATGAATGATTGAAAAACCTAATTTAGAATATATCCACGAATTAGCCGCAGGATCCGAAACGTTTAAAAAAAAACTGATTACGATTATAAAACGTGAGTTTCCAGAAGAAAAAAATATCTTTCTAGAAAATTATCATGAAAAAAAGTATGGTGATGCAGCAGAAAATGTACACAAATTAAAACATAAAATAGGAATGCTTGGGTTTGAAAAGGGGTATCAAACCACAATAGATTTTGAAGAAGAATTACTTGACGGGGAACATTCCCTATTCTCAGAATTTATGCTTATTTTAGATTCGATAGAAAACTTTCTTACTACTATTTAAATGTTTACAACTATGAATTGTATTATTATCGATGATGAAGAAACTGCCAGAATGATTATAGAACAATTATGTTCTCAAGTGGATGATATAAATGTTGTAGAACAATTTCCTAATGCAATTCAGGCAATCAAATATTTAAATCATAATGAAGTTGACCTTATCTTTCTGGATATACATATGCCGGATTTTACAGGGTTCGATTTTATTCAGACACTTAAAAATCCTCCAAAAATCATTTTAACTACTTCTGATAAGAACTTTGCTTTAGAAGCTTTTGAATATGATTGTATCGTAGACTATATGGTAAAGCCAATTACATTGCCACGTTTTCTAAAGTCTATACAAAAATTACAAAATACTCCAACTCCACCCAAAGAGGATGTTTCTATTAATGAGATTACCGATGGAAACACTAAAATAAAGGATGGAAATGATCTATATATCAATATTGATAGGAGACTTATCAAGCTAGATATATCCAGTATTTATTTAATTGAAGCGAAAGGTGATTATATAACAGTTAAAACAGAAAAACAAAACTATACAGTACATTCTACTATGAAAAAAATAGAAGAAAAGTTACCAGATGATATTTTTCTTAAAATTCATAGATCATATATAATCAACACTAAGAAAATTATCGATATCGAAGATAATAGTGTTTTAATAGCTAAAGATGTTATCCCTGTTAGTCGCTCTAATCGTCCGGAGCTTATGAGAAGATTGAATCTACTATAATCTAGCTTCAGTCGTTTTACTACTAAATAGTAAATCTACCCTTTCTTACCATTCACCGAAAGGAACCGTTTACTCATCGTTTTTCAAGATTTTCAGGATCATTTCATTTTATTTTTGATCCAATAAAACCAAATCTTAGAATCATGAAACGAATTTTACTATTTCTACTATTATTAATCAGCAATCTAGTTAGCTGGTCACAAAATTATAACTACTTAGGAACTTACGATGCAGAGGGTGTACCTGACTATCTTGTAGAAAATGATACTGTAACACAAGCGCTATTGGATAGTATAGCTAATGCTTTGCCCGAAGGTTTTCCTGTTCCGGATTATAATCCACATTATATTTCTTCAGGTTATGACACCGATATTATTTTAGAAGAAGATGCTGATGTCTGGGTAACATTTGTTGGAGAAGGAGCAGGATATAAAAATGTCTTGGGTTTTTATACGTATGATATCAATAACCCTCCATCCACTATTCCTACTCCTGAAGAAATCACTATTATTTTTCCTAATGTCTCAAAAAAATATAGCGGCGGTGGATTAGAACCAGGCAATAAGGTTAAGATCGGAACATTTTCTGCTAATACTGGTATAGGATGGGTCTTACTGGCAAACGCATGGTCAAATGGTACCGTTGGATACGGACACTGGCAGTTATTTTCTAACCCTGACTATAATCCAGAAGCCGATCAAGCACTAAGATATCATAACGTCCTTTTGTCTGATGTAGAAAATGAAAGAATCATCTTAGGATTTGAAGATATTAGGAGAGATTATGGATCTTGTGATAATGATTTTAACGATGCGCTTTTTTATGTAACCGCTAATCCGTTTACGGCTATTAAATCTCAGAACTTTGCTGATATAAAAAGCGCTACCGACGTGAGTTCTGCTAACAATGGAGGGTTAGAAAGCAATGGTAAACTTGCAAACCTTATCGCCAAACGTAATTTTAAAAGAACAAAAAATAATAGTTCACAAAATAAAAAAAAGCTTCAGAAAAAGTTTTCGCCTAATACAGAAAACTATAAATCTGCTAGCGGGATAAACTTTGGAAAATATTTTCCTCAGACTGGTGTATCGGGAGTTGAAATACCACACGTTTCAAGTCCAGAAGATCTGATCTGGATTACTAACGCAGAGACTGTCTTTTCTGTAGATTATTATCAGCAAGATAAGAGAACTGCTGCTGCATTGGCAATACATACAACAGAATCAGTTTACAATCACACTAAGACTATTTGTGATCGATTAAATAGTTCGGTTCTTGAGGATATACGCACAGTTAAAGTCAAAAATCACGAAGTTGTTTTAACTAGACTAAAAAGAGCCTCTGGAGAAAGAGAATACGCTATACATTTTTCTGTAAAATCAGATACAAATAAAAATATATTATACAGTCTATGGAATATTGATGAATACCCATCTGGCGAGTATCAAAATTTTCAAATTTGGGGTAACTCTGTTCCACAAGTCGCTCATATAGCTAATAATGTCATTGACTCTTTAAAAGAAGAAAAAGATCTGATCAGTTACAATGTATCAGAAAGAATACCTAATCTATTTGTTAAAAAAGGATACTATGAGAATGGGAAGTTACATTTGACAGTTATAAACAAAACGAAGGTAAGATCTATCCATTTTGTCGGAAATTATCGAGAAACTGAACTTTCTGAAGAAAACACCATTGATTCAACTTTTACACTTACCGGAGAATATGAACAAGAATTGGTTATCAATTCTGGTAAATTATTTGATATAGGAGTATCAATTGGCAATACCAATTCAAGCATGAAAGATGTACTTTATCTTGCAGATGGTCCTTGGGGCTTAGATTATCTGGAAGAAGGAGCGAATATTGCAAATTTTGAAGTAATGCAATCACAAGAAGATCTTGATGACAGCTCCTATCTTATTGAAAGAAATGTGAGAGTTTCTGGCGAGGTTAAGGAAACGGTAAATATCTTCAGGAATATTTTAGCAGGTGATCAGGCAAAGGACATATCTTCATATCAAACTATAGAATTTGATCTTAAAAGCACATCGGATATAGAATTAATTTTAGTGCCTGAGAATTTAGCAAATTGGGAAGATCGGTTACGCTTTACTGTAAAAGCAAGCGACGAAATAAAAAATCACATCATAAGATTATCCGATTTTGATGGCGCCAAAATCAGAAATCTTGATAGTTTACGCATAAAAAATATTGTATTCTCTATTCAAGGAGACTATAATTCTCATAAAAGTTTTGAAGCTTATATAGAGAACGTAAAATTTTCTAATGAAGTTTTGTCAACGCCAGATTTACAAATGGAAATAGTGGAAGGAACAGTTAACTATCCAAATCCTTTTTCAGAAAAAACTACAATACAAATACCGTCTCAGGAAAATGAAGTTGATATAGTGATATATGATATGTTAGGCAGAGCGGTAAGAAAGAGTAATATCAGAACAAACTCTAAGAATCAGATAGAAGTAAGAAGAGAAGCCTTGCTTGTAGGTACCTATATTTATGAAATTAATTGTAATGACGGTAAAAGATATATAAATAGATTCACAGTTAGGTAGAGGCCTTTGGTTTCTTGATTTGGGAAAATAGCGAGATCAGTTTTGATTCTCGCTATTTGTTTTTAAGTTCATAATCTTTTTGTCAAAAATAGGTTTTTCAAGAAAGTACCACTTTAATTTAAAACCAATTTCTGTGAACTCGAAACCAGCTGCAGTAGCTGAGGCTATATTACTATACTTACCATAAATATTAGCCTTGAACCTCTTTGAAAAATGATGCCCTATCTTTCCTTCTGCTCTAAATGTAGTAGAAGCTGGATCTTCTTCGACATATTGACGACCCACTGCGGCACTTAGACTATAAAACCAATTTTGATTTTGATCGTTAAGAATCTCTCCAAAAAATTCCGCCAAATTAAATGAAGATGGACTAAAATATATTGTGGGAACTTGATTTTTAAAAGAAATATATTGATAATTTAATCCAACTTTTAGAACAGGCCTATTTAAAACATTGTAATATAAGGATGTAAATAGCAAGTTTCTGGTATTATCATCAGATTGCGAAGTATATATGGCTTGTGTATACCAACCTAAATTAAAATTAGTTCCTAAATTATAATTAAGAGAATAGTTATTCATAATAATCTCTCTATCGATCAGGTCTGCATTAAAATTTTGAAACTCCCTTTTATATCCAACATCCAAATTTTGAAGCTTAAAGGGTTTAATACTTAAGATAGCCTCTGCAATAATACCGGTATAATTATCTGTTTCAGCATTAGAACTATTAAAACCTATATTAGTTTTAAGGGTCACTTTGCCGCTAAATTTATAGTCTAATCCAATAGACGCTTCATTGGATTCTGCTTTAACATTAGTGCTGGTGTTCTCGGTTGATCTAAAAGAATAACTACTTTTTACTTTTAACTTAGTAGACAAAGGAATTTCCACGTTAAAATTGGTGTTGATTGCCTCATTATTACCATTGTCAAAAGTGTAAGCCGTTTTGTTTTCGATAAATGGAGTATGAGAAATTTTTAAGTCAGAAATTAATTTTTCTGCATCTGGTTGTTTTGGGTAAAAAGACAGTGTTTTAAAAGCGAATTCATAAGCTTTCATATCTAATCCGGAAGCTCTGTATGCATTAGCAATACCGAGATTGCCATCAAACGAACTTTTGTCAGAATCTAGAATTTTATTGTATTGATCAAGACTCATCCTGAAATCACTAGTATACATTCCATAACTTGCCTGCAAACCTAATAATTTTGAATTACCGGGATATTTATTCTGAAGTTCATCAATAGCAGCTTTGGCAGCTTTAAATTTTCTATTCCAAAAAAGAGCCTGTATATACCGTTCATAAGAGCTTAATAGTAGTTCGCTATCTGAGGCTAGTTTTTTAGCTTTTGTTAAAGATTCAGTAGCTAAATCAAGTGCCTTTTTTTCTTTATGCCTTTTATGTGCTACTAATGATAAACCTTGTAAAGAGATGATACTATCTTTAGGGCTTTTCGCCGTTTTATAGTACATTTCTTCTGCATCAGCATATTGATTAATAACCAGATATATGTTAGCCTTATTTAATAAAGTGTCTTTGTCATCAGGAAAATCTTGTAAGTTCTGATCTAACAGCGTTAAAGCTTTTTCATATTGTTTGTCTTGGGATAAAGTAAAAGCATACCCTAATCGAATATATTTTCTAGAGATTAATGCATTAGTATTACCTTCTTGTATTTCTAAAGCTTTATTTACTGTCTTAAGAGCTAAAGAATATTTTTTTAGGTTGGACAGCGTATTTGCATAACCGAGAACAGCTGCAAAACTGTTTGAATTTTCTTCTATTATTTTAACATAATACGCCTCAGCTTTTTCATAGTCTTTATTCCATAGCAAGGATTCTGCATAATTGAGTTTTATTTCCAAATCATCAGGATACTTTTCTTTTAATTCAGTAAATATTGAGACCGCCTCTTGGGAGTCTCCAAGAAGACCTACCGCCCTACCGTAGCATAATTTTGCAGTTCGATTATCCGGGAAATCAGTAAGAATATCATTAAAAAAAACTTTCGCTTTAACATAATTACCATTCTCCAGGTAATTAAATCCCTGAGTCATATCCTGACCATTGGACAAATGAATAAAAAATAAAAAAAAGACAAAGGATATTCTTTTGATCATAGGCAAAAACTAATAGTAACAAGATAAGAATATCTTTCTAAAACAAGCATACTTTATTTTTTTTATACCTCTAAAATTTCCCCACTCATCTACAGTAAAATGCAACTCATCGAAAAACATAGGGATTACTATTTTCATGTAATGATATTTGTATTGTTATTAATCTTAAAAAGAAATGTTATGGCACTAAAAATTACAAACAAACAAGGAGTTTATGAATTGGTAGGAAATTTACAAGGTAAGAACGCCCTATCATTACAGCATCATTTTGAGCAGTTAATGACCTCTACAGAAAAGGTAATTTTATCCTTAGACAAAGTGTCAAGTATTGATACCTATGGAATACACGTTCTTAATAAACTATACCGTACAGCTATTAAAGACAATAAAATTTTCTATCTAATTGGATCAGAAAATAATAAAATCAAAACTGCATTTGGTAATGTAAGCTATATGCTAAGAAATGATTTTCTGTAACAAGCCCCCAAATTAAAATATCATGGAATTACAAATACATAACACCAATGGACGAATAGAAATTAAAGGAAACTTCACTTCTGGTAATGTCAACAAAGTAAAAGATTACTTTAACTACTTATTAGATCATTATGAGGAAGTAGTAATGTGTCTTAATAACGTTCATCAGGTAGATAAAAGTGCTCTCAAAGTTTTAAAGAATATTTATGCAAAAGCACAGAAAAGAAGCAAAGTATTATTCGTATTAGGCAAAGGAAATAAAAAAGTTTTTAGAGCCTTAAAAAGAAACCAACTTACTCATATTTTTAGAAATGACTATTAGCACCTACATCCCCAAATTATCTGCAGAGCAAAAATTTATGGTAAGTGTTATCATCGTGAATGCTGGAAATTATCTATATAATCTGTTGTTAGGAAGAATCTTAGGACCAGAAATGTTTGCCGATGCAGCTTTATTAATTACTTTTTTGTTAGTACTGTCTTTTGTCGCGATGACGTTTCAATTAGCGACTGCCAAATTCTCTGTACTATTTGAGAATGATACATTAAAGAGTTTTATTAACGTAGCGTATAAATATGCAAGTATCACTGGATTGGTTATAGGAGCTGCGATGATAATTTTTTCGCAGGAACTACAAAATATTTTTAATACCAAGTCTTCTTTGATGTTTACCATATTTGGTTTAGGAATTCCTATCTATTTTGTTATGAGTGTGAATCGTGGATTCTTTCAAGGAACCAAGAAGTTTGAAAAATTAGCTCTTACCTATCAGGGTGAGATGTTTAGCAGGTTGCTAATTACTTTATTCTTAATTTTTTTCCTTACACAAGTAAATTCATCAATTTTAGTAGTTATAGGTATAGTAGCTTCCTTCTTTTTTGGATTATTACCATTTAAAAGAGAGAACATAACACTGCGATCAAAAAACATATTAAACAAAGAGCAAACTAAACAAATAAGTAAGTTTTTTGTACTAACTGCCTTTTATGAATTGACACAAATCATTATTAATAACAGTGATATACTTATGGTCAAGCATTATTTTGAAGAGTACGATGCTGGATTATATGCTTCTTTAGCACTTATCGGACGTGTGGTATATTTTGTAACCTGGATGTTCGTGATGCTTTTATTACCGGCAGTTATTGAAAAGAAAAAGCTTGGTGAAGCCACTACTCCAATTTTAATCAAGTATGTTGGTTATGTTGTGGGATTAGCTACAGCTGTAGTTTTAGGATGCTATCTTTTTCCTGAATTAGCAATTAATATCCTGTTCGGAAATGATTACTTATCAATAGCACCGTTACTCTGGAAATATGCCATTGCTACATCTCTTTTTGCAGTTTCTAACATATTTGCTTATTACTTTTTATCTCTGGATCAGTATATACCGGTAATTATTTCCGGGTTGCTAGGTGTTTCACAAATCGTATTGATAACCTTTTTTCATTCATCATTGCTAGAAGTCGTGATAGTACAGATAATTGCGATGGCGATTTTATTAAGTGTACAATTGATTTATTTTTTCTATCGATCTATAAAAATCTCAAACTAAAGATACTAGTTTTCCATTCGTCGACACAAAATTGCAAACCACCGAAAATGAATCTCATAACCTTCATTTCTGTAGCATATTTGTAGTGTAATAGTATAATCCAAATCAAAAAAACCAAAATCATGAAATTAGCAATCGTAACAGCATACCCACCTAGCAAAGTGACCTTAAATGAATATGCTTTTCATTTGGTAAAACAATTTAGACAGCAATCAGAAATCACTGAACTAATCTTACTTACAGACACTACAGAAACTGAAGCAAACATCGAGTTTGAAGAAGCCGGTTGTAAGGTTGTAATTAAACAATGTTGGAAATTTAATAGTTATAAAAACATTGTTTCTGTTATGAAAGCTGTAAATCAAACAAGTCCGGATGCCATTCTTTTTAATCTACAGTTTATGAAATTCGGAGATAAAAAAATTGCAGCAGCTTTAGGGTTATTATTACCGCTTTTATGTAGGATTAAGAAGATTCCTACTGTTGTTTTGTTACACAACATTATGGAGCAGGTAGACTTGGACAAAGCAGGATTTACAAATAATCCAATACTTAAAACAGTATTTAATTGGATAGGAACTGCATTGACGCGATTTGTTTTATCCGCAGACCGTGTTGCCGTTACCATTAGTAAATATGTAGATATTCTTGAAAAGAAATACAATGCCAAAAACGTTGTATTAATCCCTCACGGAACCTTTGAAATCCCAGCAGAACCATCTTATGACTTGCCATCTGGCTCATTAAAAATTATGACATTTGGAAAGTTTGGGACTTATAAAAAAGTAGAAATCTTAATTGATGCTGTAGAGAAAGTAAGAAAAACTACAGGAGTTGATTTAGAAGTTGTGATCGCAGGAACTGATAACCCAAATACTCCTGGCTACCTAGAGAATGTAAAAAACGAATACAAGAATACACCTCAAGTGACATTTACCGGATATGTAGAAGAAGAGGATGTCCCTAAGATTTTTGGAGAAAGCGCTATGGTTGTCTTTCCTTACACATCTACTACCGGAAGCTCTGGAGTATTACATCAGGCGGGTAGTTATGGTAAAGCAGTTGTTATGCCCGATCTTGGAGATCTGAGTATACTGGTTAAAGAAGAAGGATATAGAGGTGAATTTTTTGATCCTCAAAACACGGATAGCTTGGCAAATGCTATACAAAAAATAGTGGTGGACGCCAATTACAGAAAAGAATTGGCAAAAGCTAACTACGATGCTGCTACCGCATTCCCTATGAGTAGAATTACTCAAATGTATACAGATGCTTTTAAACAGATTAAAAAGGAACGATTTTCTAAAATAGAGAAAAGCTTAAAAAGAGTTTCTATTTAAAAAAATAACACTGTCAGTAGTTTGACAGGATTACCCCAGATTTTACAATCGTCATATTTTAAGAACCTTTGAGATATCTCAGAGGTTTTTAGTGTGTAATATATTCAAATGACTTCTTTTTATTGCCTTGTTTATCAATAAATCCAAAATGTTTTTGTGTGTTTTTTCTCCAAGGCAATCTACCAACAACATCAGTAGGTATGTTATCAAAATCATACAACGTCCAGGACATATAGTGAAGTTTATTCTTTTTTATAATTTCCTGAAAATCTTTGTGATAACTGGCTTGATCCTTTGCTGAATTTCCAAAGGGAGCCCATAACCCTTTATTAGAAGATAACCCGAATTCTTGCAGCACTAATGGTTTATCCAACGAGGATATAGATTTAAAAGATTCAGAGAAATTTTCTAAGTCCAAATAATAATGAAAAGAAACAATATCGACCTCATCGACCAGTAACTCTGCTGATTCTATGGATGACCAACCAATTGTTATTGGATGCACCCTATCTAAAGATCGTACCTGACCAATCATCTCCCTTAACCAAGCAAGCACTATTTCTTTTCCTCTACTATCAAAATCAAGATTAGGCTCATTCTTGATATCCCAGGCCAGTAAAGCTTTGTGATTTTTGAATTTACCTACAATTTTTTCTGCGTGTCTGTGTGTAAAGGTCCAATCTTGAATCGCATAATTACCATAAAAATCAAAAAGCGTGACAATTACTTTTAAGCGAGCAGCATCTGCCAAATCCAATACGGTTAGCAATTCCTCTAGTTTATCTTCTTTTACATTCTCTTTTCCAAAAACTGTATATGGAACAAAAATCCTAATCGTATTAAGATCTGCATTTTTAATAATATCAAAATCGGTTTTGATGATCTCAGGATTAAAATCTTCACCAAACATATTCCAAGGAGTTTTTTGAGGATAATAATTGATGCCTTTTATTTGGTAGGTACTACTATCAACTATAATCTTTTTGCCTTTTACGTATGGAGATTTCTTTTGTAATGTACTATCTGGTTGTGATAAAGATTGTTTAACAATATGACGAACTCTCCAGAATCCATCTTCTAGTAACATGGCTATTTTGTAATCAGCAGTATCTTTGGACGCAAACTGTAATTCATTCTCTTTAAAAAATTGAGTATAGGATGTTACATTTTGATCTTCAAAAACAACTAATTGCCCATCTGCGCTATAAAAATCTAAAGAGAGATGATGATTTAACGTTGTACTGATAACTTTTATATTATTTGTTCTATTAAACTGAAGACCGTTCAAGAGATTTTTGCGCGCGTTTTCTGTATAGAAATCAAAAATACCCAGCGAATCATAAGTGGCATATCCTACATTCTTCACATACCAAGAATTAACATAGTCTTTTTGAATGTCACCCATAGTTTGTTTTTCTATAGGTCGACCTGGATTCGTAGTATCTTTCCAAATAACTTTTGGCATATACGCTTGCTTATTTTTTACTCCAATATGCAACATACTCGAACGATCAGCTCCAGTATTAAGAAATGATAAAGTTTGACTTATACCAAAAAGAATGAGCGCATTTATAGCTATAAATGAAATAATAATAAAAGACCTGTATATCATTTTGTTTTGTTTCTTCATTTTAATTCTATACGATCATATTTTTTAGTAATACCCATACCATTAATTTCTACTGTATATTTTCCGTTAGGAAAGAAATCTTCTGACATATTAAACTCTACAAAGCCTTCTGAAGAAAATTCTGATAGGGTATCGATCATTTTATTATCATTTTCTATACTTAGAGAAATTATAGCACCATCCGGAATAATTTGATTCATAAAACTTAAAATTGGTCCGACAGTAATCTTTCTATTTGTTTTAGAAAATTGAATTTCATAATCCTTTACAGATGATTTAAATGTCATCGTTAGCTTATTACTTTGTGCCATTTCAGGAATAAAAGCCTGTATATCCCATGTGGTTTCAGAAACTGGGTGTACCATATATCCTGTTGCAACTCCGTTAATACTGGTCCCTGTAGTTCTTAATCGTTCTTGGTTTGCTGTGACGATACTGAATTCTACTAATCTGCCATCGCTAATTACATTACCGTAAGCATCTTTGATGATGGAGGTTGAAAATTCTATAATTTGATTACCATCTGCATACTCGTGTTTTTTTGAAGTATACAGATCAAAGTCTTGAGCTTGCGCCGGAAATACATCAAGAGTGAATTCTTTTGAAGCTGTTTTGGCTGTATGTGCACTTACCAGAATTCGACCAGATTTCTCATAAGAATATATATTATTCCAAACGATAAAATCCTTGGTATAGAATTCAGAATTCTTTTCAGTTTCTAAGAATTGATGTTTAATAGATATTAAGGTGCTATCCTCAATAGGATTGTCAAATACATCAGATGGTAATACGGTAATCATTCCATAATCTATACCTCCCGCAATAATACTGGTTGGTCCTAGATAAGATTCCAGTGGGGTTTTGATTTTGTCGGAAGCTTTGATATTTAGTCTTCCTGAATGTAGTTCTTTGGTATTGAAAATCAATTTATAGTGTAAAACTCCTTTTTTTTCTGATATAGAAGATGGAATTTTAAAAATGAGCATTTCATCCTGCTGTTGCGAATTAAGATGCGTTTTACAATAAGAGCTTTCTAGCAATAAGTTTGCTTCAATTCGTTTATTGGTTTTAAATTTTAGAACAATTTCATCTCCGGCAATATAATCTGTTTTATTGTGCACAGCTACAACATCTATTTCTTGAATTCCGCTATTAATTGGATTAATTACGGTGAAACCCAAAACGAGAATCATCAAAAACAGCAGATATATAACTTTATTCAGTTTCATCAATTAGGAGCTCCTATATAATTATTTACTTCAATTTTAATATAATCATACCCATTACCTTTGACAGGAATTAAATTATAATCAGGTTGATCTCTTTTTCTATTTGGTGTTATTTTATAAGCAATATCCTGATTAGGCAGGCCATTGATATAAATATTTTCCATACTCGTATTAATTGATTTTAGTTTGCCTATATCTTTTAAATAATATTCGAATATCTTTTTACGCTGTGGTCTTATTCCTTCTCTAACATAAGAATGATCAACCCAGATAAGTTCTTTATTGTCATTATAGTAGGATATAATCAACTGTGGTATCGTTACTTCTTGTAAACCAGAATTAAACAAAACTCCTTTTATAACATCTTGTTTAATTTCAATTTGTGAAAGTGCTAAACCTTTGTACAAATCGGTGGTAGCGACATTACCTGCACATTGAAGATTGAAGTTAAGGGGAATATCAGAAAATGAAACAGCCGTAAATTCATCCGGATTAAAGGTTTTTGGTTTTTGATCATCCTTATTCAACCAGGCTATTCCTTCAAAATTAATTCTAAAGCTAGTAACCTCTTTTGGCGTAAGTTTATGCTTCAGCTGATCTTTTGCATTATGCACTGCTAATTCTTTATTTTCAGAATTATATAACGTTGCCTTGATAACAATATCAGCCGGAACATTATCGACATTTTGTATTTCTCCAACAATGGTATAAATAGAATCTTTTTTGATAAGACTTGCATAAAGGACTTCCAACACCGGTTGTTTTATAACATCTTCGTGAAAAGTCTGTTCAGAAGATATCCTTCTTCTTCCGTGACTATAGAATTGAGTTTTGTTTTGTGAGAATAATTGGTCGGGTGGAATATCCAAATCATAATCTGATGGTTCTACATACCATTTACCATTTCTTTTTGCCAACTTATGATAGAAGGTCTTGTCAATTCTTTCAAGAGGTGTTATCCAGTAGGTTTCTGCTCTCACTTTTGCAGTGCTATCGGTTCGATCTAACACAATGGTTTTTATCTCATCCATTTTAGCATAAGAACTTAATAAACCATCAGTAACCGCTATTTCTAGCATGTATTGATCTTCCATTTTATTACTATTAGGATCAATGTAACTGTATGCTCTTTTAAATTCTTTAAAATCCAAAGCATCGTAATATGCTTCAACTACATTTTGCGGACTAATTTGTGTAGCATTTTTGATATAAAAAAGATAAATACCATATGACATGATCAATAACAATAATAACGCCCACATATGTTGAAAACGTATAAGATAGTTTTTAAAGCCTTTATATTTAATTGAATAGTTAAAAAAATCGGGATGGCTGCGATCACTCGTTTTTAGAGCCTGAACCCACATCATCTGGATATTTATGATAAAAGCTAATAAAGCAGTCGTAATAGGAATCAGACCCCACATCAACTTTAATGGTAATGCAACATCATCTTTTGGAATAATATTGGGTATTGGAGGAACATTTAGTTTTTCCCAAACCATGATACCATTTTCTAATTGTCTTAGTCTTTGCCAACCACAGAAAAATAGAATTGGGTCATAAAATTTATCATTAGAAAAAACATACTTTAAATTGTATTTTTCAGGCACGGTTAAAAACTGCTGTAAGGAACCTATACCTTCTACTCCTCTAAACTTAGAGTTTTCTAGTCGCTCTACAGCTCTTGATGTAAGCTCCGGAAGTCTTCTGGCAGAATGATAATTTCCGTCTACGGTCATTGCATTTGTTTGAGCAGATAACCAAGCCATTTGATCTCCAAAACCTAAAGGCAAATAACGCCAATGATCGTGCTGATCTTGTTTCAGGAAATTTAAAATCGGAAGCATCTTTATCTTCTGGGGTTGAGAAGGTCTGAAATATCCTAAACTCATTGTGAATACACAAGCAAAAATAAACGCTCCAGCCAGTAAACCGCCTAATAAACGATGATAAACGCTACCAAATTTTTCCTGAAGTTTATTCTTTATATCGCCTTCTACAAATCGATAACAAAACTCACCAAAAATCGGAAGAGACATTATTGATCCCCATAATGTAAATCGGTCTAAAGTGAGAATATTAAAAGCATTGTCTCCTAAGACCATTTTTGGGATCGGTGTGGTACCACCGGTTCCTAATAAGGTAAGTAAGGACAGTGATAAACCAAAAAACAAGTGCCGTTTACTATAATATCTATAAAATATATAAGGTAAAATAAACAAGAGAATTCCCCAGGGAATCAAAAAAAAGACCAATCCCGATGAAGTAACCTCCAAAAAATTATCTCTGGAACCGTGTGGAATGGGAACCTGCGTAATAGGATTGTTTTTAGTATTTATCCAGTATGGTAAAATGCAAAAAATAATGAGTGCCAGAGATCCCATTCCAAAGCCTACAATTCTCCAAAAAAGTTTAAAGAAGGTGTTTAAAAATATTTTAAATCTGATAGCCTTGTAAGAACCAGCGCTGTCTTTGGCAGTATCCATAATGACCATTCCAATTAATGGAAAAATGAAGAATACCATCCCAAAAATTGGGGTAACATGATGAGAAGTTACGGTTACTGCTAGCAAACTAAATGCCCTTAATAAATATTTATATCGACCAGTCTTGATCCATAGGTAAATTTCGGGTAGTGCGTGCATTAGAATCGAAATCCCAACAATACTAGGTAGTTGACCAAAGATATGCAAGGTTTCAACAAAAGAAGAAGAGAACACAGCCACAAGAGCAGCATAACCGGCAACATTTCTCTTGCCAGTCATTAGTAATGAAAATCTAAATACTCCGGTGATAAATAATATGATCGCAATAATAGCAACCGCAAAGAGCCCAAATTTAAGACCGCCAATTAGAGAGAATAGTCCAATACTTTGATGTACTAAAGGAGGATACCCCATAACCGTAAAACCTGTATACCAACTATAATTCCAAGGTTCGAACCAACTTGTAGCATAATGATCTGCAAAAAAAAGATGGATTAAAGCGTCATACGTAGTTTCTAATGTAAAAAAGATACAGGAGCTATGAAATACAACTCCTATTAATAGCGCGCTTATTAAGTATTTATTAGTAATTCTTTTCTTCATTCAATAGATATAAGCGGAAACTTCCCTAAAAAACTCATTAAAAAATTTCACTGGATTAAATATACAACAAAGCTTTGGGTTTCGACGAATGGTCCATCTTTCGACGAACGCCATTCATCGAAAGCTTTCTTTCGACCATCGAATTACCTCAATTTCAGGGAGCTAACCGTGCTACTTTTGACCTGTAACCCAAAATAATCTATTATGAAAACTGGAATAATCATACCGTGCTATAATGAAGAAAAAAGACTAAACACAAACGCTTTTATAGAGTTTATAAACCAAGAAAACGAATATCATTTATGTTTTGTAAACGATGGAAGCAAGGACAATACTGTTGGAGTGTTAAAAGAAATTCAAGAGGTAAATCCAACAAAAGTAAGTATTGTAGATATTAAAAAGAACGCTGGAAAAGCAGCAGCCGTAAGAGCAGGATCAAGGTATTTATATAGTAAAGGCGATATCAACTATATAGGATTTATAGATGCCGATCTTTCTACGGATTTTGAAGATTTTGGAGATCTTTTAAAAACATTAAAAACCAATAATAACTTAAGCTTTGTTTTTGGTTCACGAGCTAAGAATGCATCCGATGCTATAGAAAAAGACAAAATTAGAGCAGTAATATCTAAAGTTATAAATATTTTAATTGTATTGATTTTAGGTCTGTCTATTAAAGATACACAGTGTGGCGCAAAAGTTTTTAAGGCAGATTTGGTACCCGTGATCTTTGCAAACAGTTTTATAAGCAGATGGCTTTTTGATGTAGAAATGTTTATTAGAATGAAAAGATACTTTGGTAAGGCGCAGATTACGAAAGCTATTTTTGAGCAGCCTTTAAAAAGATGGGTTCATATGGAAGATTCTAAATTAGGGTTAAAAGATTCGCTGGAAATTCCTTATCGATTACTATCCATATGGTTTAACTATAATGTACTTGCTGTATTATCAACTAATAAAGATATAAAGGTTAGTGAACCAGTAGTAGAAATCTATGGTGCTTCTATCCCTACCATGGCGGCTTAATTAAATCTATAAAGTATCAAAGACCCTAAATCTAGAAATCATGATAAACTATCCTATAAAATTTGAACCTATATTGAAAGAAAAAATATGGGGAGGAAATAAATTAAAAAATGTTCTATGTAAAAATACTACTCAAAATAATATCGGAGAAAGCTGGGAGATAGCAGATGTTGATCAAGATGTATCTATTGTTGCTAATGGCATTGCTAAAGGAACTTCATTAAAGGAGTTGATCAATTATTACAAATCCTCATTATTAGGAAGAAAAAATTACAAAGCTTTTGGGGAAAAGTTTCCGTTACTTATTAAATTTATTGATGCAGATAAGGACCTTTCTATCCAAGTACATCCAGATGATAACGTAGCAAAAAGACGCCACAACTCATTTGGTAAAACCGAAATGTGGTATGTAATGCAAGCCGATAAAAATGCTAATCTTATTGTTGGTTTTGAAGAAGAAATATCCAAACAAGACTATGTAAATCATCTAAATAATAATAGTTTAGAAAGTATTTTACATTATGAGCGTGTTAATCCGGGTGATTCGTTCTTTATTAATGCCGGAAAAGTACACGCTATAGGGGCAGGCGTTTTGTTAGCAGAAATACAGCAGACATCAGATATTACATATCGTTTATACGATTGGAATAGAAAAGATGTTAATGGTAAATCTAGAGATCTTCATACTGAAGAAGCATTAGATGTTATTGAGTTTAGCAATAAAAATGATTATAAAAAAACGTACGACAGGTCGGCCAATGAAACTTCTACTATCGCGGCTTGTCCTTATTTTACAACTAATTTCACTTTAATTTCTGGTGAACTTACAAAGGATTATTGCAACTTAGACTCATTCGTAGTGTATGTATGCACAAAAGGGGAAGGTAGAGTCTCGGTAGATGATCATAGCGAAACTATTAAAGAAGGAGAAACAATTTTGCTTCCTGCTATGGTAAATAAGGTGCATATTCACTCTGATTATTGCGAGCTGCTAGAAGTGTTTATTTAATATCAGAAACAAGAGTTATTTATTAATAGAAGATAATTTGTTTCACATTTAATTTTGGGAAGAAAGCCCTGTAGATTGCATACGTAATCTTTAGGGCTTTTAATTATATATTCTTCACCAACCAATCTCCAACTTCGCTGGTTTTGTAGGCTTTGCCGTCTCCGGCTAAATCTTCGGTGACCACGCCTTCGTTTAAGGATTTATCAACTACATTTCTGATCGCTTGCGCTTCCTCATTCAATCCAAAAGCGGTTTCAAACATCATAGCAGCAGACAGTACCGTGGCTAATGGATTGGCGATATCTTTTCCTGCAGCTTGTGGATAAGATCCGTGAATAGGTTCAAATAAAGCAGTTTTCTCTCCAAGAGAGGCAGAAGGCATTAACCCCATAGAACCTGATATTACAGAGGCTTCATCTGTAAGGATATCTCCAAATAAATTCTCAGTAATCAAAACATCATAAGAATTTGGCCATTGTACTAACCGCATAGCTACTGCGTCAACGAATTCGTAGCTTACTTCAACTTCTGGATAATCTTTTTCCATTGCCTGAACAGTTTCTCTCCATAAACGAGAGGATTCCAGCACATTTGCTTTGTCTACACAACATAGTTTCTTGCTACGAGTCATAGCCATTTCAAAGCCTTTTTTAGCCAAACGTTTTACTTCTTCTCTGGTATAGGTGCACGTGTCATAAGCAGTATTTCCGTTATCTTCTCTTCCTCTTTTACCAAAGTAAATTCCACTGGTTAATTCACGAAGAAATACCAGATCAGTTCCTTCAATTCGTTCTCGCTTTAAAGGAGATTTGTCGATCAACGAAGGAAACGTAAAAGTGGGTCTTACATTAGCAAACAACCCTAGCTTTTGACGCATTTTGAGTAATCCTTGCTCTGGTCGAACCTTGGCAGACGGATCATTGTCAAATCTGGGATGACCGATTGCTCCAAATAATACTGCATCTGCATTTACACAAATTTCATGGGTTTCATCTGGGTACGGTTCTCCAACAGCATCAATAGCAGCAGCTCCTGTTAATGCTGATGTCCATTTTATTTTATGCCCATATTTTTTCGCAACTGCATCACAAACTTTGACTGCTTGATCTATTACTTCGGGTCCAATACCGTCTCCGGCTAGTAGTGCTATGTTTAATTCCATTCTTTTCTTTTATTCTAGATTGTTTTATCAGTTACTCTATTACATCTAGTCCTGAGCATAGTCGAAGGATACGATGTGACAAAAGTTTTTATTTATAGTTCGATAATATTCAGCATTTTTTCGGTAGCCTTAATGGCTGATACCGTTTGATCAGAGTCTAATCCTCTGGTTACAAATTCTTTTGTTTCGGTTTTCCAGGTGATCACTGTTTCACAAAGTGCATCAGAATTACTTCCCGGCGGAATCCGAACAGCATAGTCTATCAACGTAGGCAAAGACTTTTTTTTCTGCGCATATACTTTTTCCAAAGCATTCATAAATGCATCATATTGCCCATCTCCTTGTGCGTGTTGTTCAATCACCTCATCATCCATTTTGATAGCGAGTGTAGCAGATGGCTTCAATCCTTTTGCGTGAGTTAAAGCGTAGGACTTAATTTTTACTTTGTCTTTGTATAGTTTGCTATCCAATACATCCGAAATGATATACGGTAAATCTTCCTGAGTTACGACTTCTTTTTTGTCACCGAGTTTAATGATCTTCTGGGTTACTTTCTTAATATCTTCCGGGCTTAGTTTTAAACCTAATTCCTGAAGGTTTTTTTCGATATTAGCTTTACCCGAAGTTTTTCCCAGAGCATACTTTCGTTTTCGTCCAAAACGCTCCGGCATCAAATCATTAAAATACAGATTGTGTTTGTTGTCTCCATCAGCGTGTATTCCTGCAGTTTGTGTAAAGACGTTATCTCCGACCACAGGTTTATTTGCAGGAATTTTAAATCCAGAAAAAGTTTCCACCAGTTTACTTACCTTATATAATGCTGATTCTTTTACATTGATACTAACTTCTGGAAGGTAATCATTGATGACTGCTACTACACTAGCCAATGGCGCATTTCCTGCACGTTCACCCATGCCATTCATCGTAAGGTGTAATCCGTTTACTCCAGCTTTTACTCCTTCGATTGCATTGGCAACCCCCAAATCATAGTCATTATGCGCGTGGAAGTCAAAATGCAAATCCGGATATTTGTTTCGCAAAGAGGACAAATATTTATAGGCTTCTGACGGAATCAGCACGCCTAGCGTATCGGGCAATAATACTCTTTTTACTGGTTGCGTGGTCAAAAAATCTAAGAATTGATATACATACTCAGCAGAGTTGCGCATACCATTGCTCCAGTCTTCTAAATACACATTGGTGATGATTCCTTCTTTAGTTGCTTGTTTAAAAGTGGCTGCAATGTCCTCAAAATGCTGTTCTGGAGTTTTTTTTAACTGATAGGTAAGGTGATTTATAGATCCTTTGGTAAGAAGGTTTTGGACTTTAGCTCCGGTGTCTTTCATCCATTGTATGGATTTACCATCATCTACAAAGGTCAGTATTTCCACTTTATCTATATATCCATTTTCTTGAGCCCAGTCGATAATGTTTTTAACCGCTTCGAACTCACCTTCGGATACTCTAGCAGATGCCACTTCGATACGATCCACTCCTAACTCCTCGATCAAAAGACGCGCAATCGTTAGTTTTTCTGAAGCAGAAAAGGATATTCCAGAGGTCTGTTCTCCATCTCGGAGTGTAGTATCCATGATTTCTATTGATCTTTTGCCCATATATGTATTATTTTTCCTTCTCAGATCTCACAGGTTTTGAAAACCTTTCAGCCCTTTATTATCTCTTGCGTTAAGGATAGAAGTGGCATCCTTTTTTAAACTTGTGCCCAGAGGTTCTCGAAGAGTACAAGTTTAAAAAAGATATAACGGACTTGCCTGCTCACCGCAGGTAGGCAGGTAGCCCGCTCGAACGCCCTAATTATATCTTTAGAAAGGACGTGCTGCGGCGAATTCCTGAATTTCTGATTTCATTTTGGTCAGATAGTCAATATCATCATATCCATTTAGCATATTTTCTTTTTTGTAACTGTTAATTTCAAAAAATTCTGATTCGCCCGAATCCTTAATTGTAATAGTTTGCTGAGGTAAATTGACTTCGATTTCTGTAGTAGGATTTGCCTCAATCGCGTTAAAAATTTTTTCTAAAAATTCTGGACTTACCTGAACAGGTAATACACCAATATTTAAACAATTTCCTCTAAATATATCTGCAAAAAAACTAGAAACCACACATCTGAATCCGTAGTCATATACAGCCCAGGCAGCGTGTTCACGAGAAGATCCTGATCCAAAATTTTTACCACCTACAAGAATTTTACCACTATAAGTAGGGTTGTTTAATACAAAATCTTCTTTTGGAGTATCATCACTGTTATATCTCCAGTCTCTAAAAAGGTTGTCCCCAAAGCCTTTGCGTTCTGTTGCCTTTAGAAAACGTGCAGGTATGATTTGATCCGTATCTACATTTTCTATAGGCAATGGTACTGCGGTTGAGGTTAGTATGTTGAATTTATCGTATGCCATGTTTTAATTATGAATTATGAATTAAGAATTGCGAATTCAGGATGATCATTTGATTCTTTCTTATGTTCTGAATTCAACTTTCCAAACTCTGAATTACTTTTATGCTAATGCTTCTTCTAATAATGTTCTTGGGTCAGTTACTACTCCGGTTACTGCAGTGGCTGCGGCTACGAGCGGACTCGCCAATAAAGTTCTTGAACCTGGTCCTTGCCTTCCTTCAAAATTTCTATTAGAGGTACTAACTGCCAGTTTTCCTGCCGGAATTTTATCAGCATTCATAGCCAGACACGCAGAACATCCAGGTTCTCTTAACGAAAATCCTGCTTCTGTAATGATATCTAAGATACCTTCTTCTTTAATTAAAGCTTCTACTTCATGGGATCCTGGAACCAACCAGGCCGTGATGTTTTCAGCTTTCTTTTTTCCTTTTACAATCGATGCGAACGCTCTAAAATCTTCAATTCTACCGTTCGTACAGCTTCCTAAAAAAACATAATCTACAGGTTTACCAATCATCGCTTCTCCCTCCTTAAATTCCATATATCCCAAGGATTTTTTGTAGGTAGCAATACCACCTTCTACCTGAGAGGCATCCGGAATATTGTTCGTTATTCCAATCCCCATGCCTGGATTGGTCCCATAAGTAATCATAGGCTCTATTTCAGCGCCATTAAACGTAAGCTCCTTGTCAAAAACTGCATCTTGATCTGTATATAAGGTTTGCCAATATTCCATAGCCGTGTCCCAAGCTTCTCCTTTTGGAGTTAATGGTCTTCCTTTAATATAATCAAATGTTTTCTCGTCCGGGGCAATCATTCCGCCTCTTGCACCCATTTCTATACTTAGGTTACATACCGTCATACGACCTTCCATCGTCATATTTCTAAACACATCACCAGCATATTCTACAAAATATCCCGTAGCACCTGAAGTGGTTAATTGAGAAATGATATACAATGCTACATCTTTTGGGGTAACTCCAAAACCAAGCTCACCGTTCACATTAATTCGCATCTTCTTTGGTTTAGGTTGCATGATACATTGCGTCGATAACACCATTTCTACCTCTGAGGTACCAATACCAAAGGCAATCGCTCCAAACGCTCCGTGCGTTGAGGTATGAGAATCACCACATACAATGGTGGCCCCTGGTAATGTGATCCCATTTTCTGGTCCAACTACGTGTACAATACCATTTTTTTGATGTCCCAATCCCCAATGAGAAATGCCCCATTCTGCAGCATTTTTCTCTAAGGCTTTTAGTTGATTTGCTGATAGCGGATCTTCTACCGGTAAATGTTGATTCAAAGTAGGAGTGTTATGATCGGCTGTTGCGAACGTTCGTTCTGGATATAGCACTGAGTTTCCTCTGCTTTTCAATCCTAGAAAAGCAACGGGGCTGGTCACTTCATGAATGAAATGGCGATCAATAAAAAATACATCAGGTCCATTTTCTATGTTACGTATTACGTGTGAATCCCACACTTTATCAAATAATGTCTTACTCATTTTATGATCTATATTTATGATGCCTTGCGCATTTTCTTATTAAAATGTTAAAAAGGAGGTAAATTTACGAGTTACAGAAGATATCAGCTAATAAAACAGCAAAGAGGGAAGTAGTTTTAAGTATATCTCAAAATAAGCTGTGATTTTAGATAATTTGATAAAAAAGTAGCCAATTTTGACAAAAGCTTTTATTCTTTAATTGGAGTATATGATTTAAAATCAGATGGTAAGAAAAGATGATATAAAAAAAATGTTAGTTTTTGTTAAATATGCTTTGTAAAGCTAAAAAAGATTGTATATTTGCCGTCCAATAGCGCGGGATAGAGCAGTAGGCAGCTCGTCGGGCTCATAACCCGAAGGTCACAGGTTCGAGTCCTGTTCCCGCTACTAGATAAAAGCTTCACAGAAATGTGAAGCTTTTTTATTTTATGTATTTATTGTTACTCATATCGCCCTTATACAGACTCGGGATCAAAACCAATTGTTGTGTTTATGCAAATATTCTAGTTAATCTAAAGAGGAAGAATTCTACATTTTTCACATCTATAGACTGTGCTCTGAATGCTTTTATCTTTGCTACCACGATATCAGAAAGATCTGAGCAATATTATGAATATCGTCATTTGGATCTTGTCCGAGGATTGCATTATACATTTAGAAAGTACAGCTCCCAAACTCACTTTATAGACTCTTTTAGTAATAGCCCTCTCACTGCCTTAACTTTCGGAAAAAGAGGGCCTTTGTAGTAATATCAAAGAGACCAGATAAATTAAATCATACAGTAGTTTGAGAAATATATCCTCTTAAACGTTTTTAGTCAAATACATAACGCTCGTAAGAAGGTAATACTTGATTCAACCCCCAATCGTATTCTTTATAATCTAAATCCTGATTTTCTCTAATTTTAACATTTGAATATTGATTGATGAATTTGACAACGTCACCATCATTCACTTTAAAATCCCTTCGATACCAATCAAATAATTGAGAAATACGCACTTTAGATCTGGTAATTTCATTACGTGTTGGATCATTTATAAAATCCCTAGTTTGTTTATCAAGAGCTTCTTCCAGATTCTCTGCGGTATAGGCTCTATTCCATACTACGGGACAAGAGATTGCGGCACAATTGATAGCGAAATGTATCCTTGGATCATCAAATTTTCTTAAAATTTTGTGTTCTAAGTCATTTAGGCTGTACCATTCCCCATCTATCTTAAAAAACTTTTTTTTCCAGGGTTTTTTCAAGTTTGTTATACTTTTTAAGGGATAACTATCGATAATTAGTTTTATGGTATATGCGTTATACGCATTAATCCAATATGCCATACGCTCATTTCTTGTCCATGTTTCGTTAGGTTTGTTTTTTGATAGTTCCTGAAAATAATCATATAGCAAGTAACTGTTTTGCATAAAACCATCGTAATCCACTAATCCATTTCCGGAAACATTTAATAAGAGTGCTTTATCCCAACTGGTGTGGTCGAATTTATTTTGACCGATTATAGTGGTACACATAATTAATGCGATAAATAAAACTGTAAAATTCTTCATTATATATTTTTTTAAAATTATTGTTAATGTGATATTACTTTTCTGTGATACTTTTGATCTGTAGTATTACACATCAATACATACGAGAGAAAAGACAGTTAGGTTTTTGCGAGAATGTTAAAGTTTACTTAAAGCTTTTTTAATGAAACACTTGCTTTGCAGTCAATATTGCCAAACGTTCAGTGAAAAGTGTAGTTCAGAGCATAAAACGCACCCGCTTTAACTTCAAGTGCTCACGAGAACGATACGTTTAATAAATGAGATTTAGCAAAATTTTGATTAAGAATAAGAGCTTACGTAATAGGAAATCAAAAATGGTACTACTGTCTTTTTTACGTATCAAGCGAACCTATAAAATAAAGTTTGAACCAATATATGAATTGACTTTTTTAACGTATAAAAAAACGGCTATGTAAAAACATAACCGCTCTTCGTCCTAACTTCTAAACCTACACATTACATATTTGGTAAAAGGACTTGATCGATAACATGCACAATACCATTGGTAGTTTGAACATCTGGAATGACCATATTTGCCGGACTCATATTACCAGAACCGCTAACTGTAAGAACGCCATTAGTATATATGCCTAAAGTGATAGTATCTTCGCCTAAAGTATCGAAACTACCCGCAGATAGCTCTGATGTAAATTTATCTGCGGATACATCAGCAAACACATGATTAAGTAAAACAGCAGTAACGAGCTCTTGGGGTAATTGCCGTATATCAGCTGGTTCTGTAAATGTAAGACCTAATATAGTACCTAGATCTATAAAAGCCTGATCAGTAGGGGCAAAAACAGTGAAATTAGCATCAGGATTACTTAGGGCGTCAATTAAATCGGTATATACAACGGCTTCCACAAGAAATGACAGTTCTGGATTGATAAAAACGGCTGCATCGTTCAGCGCAAGCGCAGATTCTACTACGTTCCCACCTGTTGCAATCATGATTTTGTCGATTACATGAACGGTTCCATTAATCGCATTTACATCGGTAGCCAAAATTTTTGATCCGTTGATAAAGAGCTCATTGTCGCGGTTTACAAAGCGTCGGTTTATACCTAATGCCGACATTGACATATCTCCTTCCGAAATATTACTCCCTGCTAAGTTTCCGTTTGAAACATGATATAAAAGAGTGTTTGTCAAAAAATCTTTCTGCAGCACTCCCAGTGTGTTTTCGTTGAGACCCAGTCTTGCAAATGCATCATTTGTAGGTGCAAATACGGTATAATCTCCTGATGGGTCATTAGGGTTCGGATTACTTAAAGTGACTGCGACACCACCGGTTATAGCGGCTTCTTCTAAGGTACTAAAATCAGGGTTGCTCACCGCAATGTTCGCAATGGTTGGCTGTACATCTTCGTACGCACTTTGCGTTTCGCAACTTGAAATAAAGGTTGCAAAAGCGAAAAGTAACATTAAATAGTATGTTTTGTATAGTGTATTCATAATTTTAAAATTTATTGGTTAATACTAAAACGAGTAGGTTAGACCTCCATAAAACCCTGTTGATACACCTACATTTCTTCCGGCGACGTAGGTGTTAGCTCCTCCTGAAATACCGAAATTATTAATCACAGGAACGTAAGCATTAAGCCCTATTCTCGTATAATTTACCTGCGTAGCAGGAAAGAAACCATTAAAGCCTTCCCCCAAGATATCAACTCCATCCTGAGAGATTTGATTGGCTACATATACATCTACATAAAATTTTTGTGCAGCGTATCCTAGTTTTAGCTCATTAAAAAAAGCATCCGGTACATCGTTGTTTCTGATACTATATCCAATTTGAGCCGTAGCAAAAAAACCAGAATTGTGTTTAAAGGTTAAAACACCTAAAGTATTGATGTCCGTAGATCGGTTTCCAATCGCTATAATGGATTGTAAACCTTCATCCACTTCATAATTTCCCACAGGAAATTCAAGCCCCAAACTTCCTATAAAATCGAGTTTACTTTTCCCAATTTTTGCAGTGTAAAATCTATATTTGGTATACAGACTTAGGTCTTGCAATCCTTCACGTACATTTTCGAACCCATTATTTTCTTGGTTAGCTTCAGATGCGTCACCTTTAGCTCTTATAAATGGCAAATTGGCTATTACCATAAAATTATCGGTAAGTGAATAATCAACATACAGCGAAGTAGCGCTGATATCCACTTGATCAAATACAGGGACACGGTCCACTTTTTCAGGAACTAGAAAAACTTCGTCATAACTTTCCATAGATTGGGATAATGTAATACTTCCTTTACCTTTTTTTTTCATAAACCCGTCTATTGGGCTTTGGGCGAAACAGAATGTAGACGCCATTAAGGCTGAAAACATTATAATTGTTTTTATTTTCATAATTTAGATTTAGAATTCACTTTACTTACGAAGAATTCTGATGTACGGTTTTCTAAAACTTGTTAAAAAAAACTTAATGTCAATTTATTTACTGAATACTATTGAATTTTCTTGTTTTCGTTTACCGGGAGTTGTAGAAGAAAAGCTATCATTAGAAAGGCCCATAAATACATTTCGTATTTGAGTTAAAAATTGAAAGATTTCTACCTTTTTTTCTGGTATAAAGTTGTAAAAACTTTGCGAAACAGTATTTTGTAGTTCTATTGTTTTGAAGAGGATTAAACCAGAGCGTGAAATCTAAAATTCGATATTCGTCAGCTCGGTATTACTATAGGCAGCTTCCTATAACATAACACCTTCCTATTTAATTCTTCCAATTAATAGTACCGACACTTCCAATAAAAAGTGACCGACATCAGTGTCGGAAAAATGATAGCATTGTGCGGTTCTGTTACATCTTCATCGAGTGTTTGCCTATAATTTTGTCCTCAGAAGACGAACATATAAAGCACTATTTTGAATATAAAGTAATTCCCTTTAAAGCTGATTTTTCGTCTTCAACTAATTTCCAGATGGAATCTATAATAATACTATTGATGTTCCTATCTAGTAACAACAGAAAAGAAAAAGATGAAGAAAATGTATAAAAACCCGAAGAAGAAGTATTTCCTTTTCATTCTGATCGTATGGATCTTCGGTTGGTCGTATGATAAAATAACTGATCCCACTGAAGCAATTCAATATAGTAGCATACAGCTTGATGAAACAAACGACAGTATGGTAACAGATATAGATATTGACAACGAGAACCTTGATCGTGAAAAGGAGCTCTTAGTTGGAAACAAAACGAGACCTTATAGCTATCGAAGAAAAGCCAGGAAGCAGTATCAACCTATTTTTCAAAGCGAAAGTAAAAAGTTGAATACTATAAGAAGGTAATTTTTAGTGGGTTTCAGGAATGACACGTAAATATCTTTCCCTTTCAACCCTGTTTTTTTCCTTCTCACAGTATTTCTTTTGCCGGACAACGCATACGCAGCCTACTTTAGCCAAAGAATTAATAACCCTTAATATTTATAATTATGAAAACGATTTTAAACCTAAGAACGGTATTCACAACAATGATTTCTTTTATTAAAGAATTGCCAACCGCGGCACATTATGCACAACAACGATAAACGAATTCTATTGATATCAGAAAGTAGATACGTATAATATTCATAAAAGTTTAAACAGTGAATCTTCTAAAACTGATCATCAATAATTGAAACTATAAATAGTAATTAAAATGAAAAATTTTCTAATCACATTATTCGCTTTTACTGCTCTTTTCGGATTCATAAGCTGTGAGCAGGATGATACAGACGATATTGAAATCGATATTAGAAACATTAATGATCGCCTCAGTATAGCACGAGAAGAACACGAAAGGCTTTTGGACTCCATTACCGTACTTATTAGTTCCTTAGAAAATGATGCTGACTTTAATGTAAACGCCCTTAAAATGAGTCAGAACAATAGTTTGTTTTTTTCGATTGCCAGACAACCGGAAGTTGCCGAAGATCTTATTAGTGCATCAGAAAGTAGCTATAGTAATTTTACAGAACTACTGCCATTTTCTGACGATGTTATTTTAGAAAGAGGAATTGCCATGGGTAGTTTATTTATAGGAATGGCAAGACAGCCTTCTGCCAGTGATATTCTTAACATTGCGGCAGCTCAATTTCTTGGCGAGTTTGATGAGGTGCCGATGAGTGATGACTTTTTTGTCAACGGTAGATCAAGAGGGCTAGCTCTTAAGGATTTATTTGAAGGGGTAGCAAGACAACCGGAAGCATTTGATACTCTTGTAAATACTGCTACTCGATTCTTAGGCGATTATGATGCGGCTATTTTTGATAACGAAACAAACACCGTAGTAAAAGAATTTGCCATAGATGGACTTATTGAAGGTATTGCCAGAAACCCGGAAGCTATTGATCAATTAAATTCCATAAGTATTCAGTTTTTGGGATTTGCATTTATAAATGATCAGGGAACGTTCATTGATGAAGATATAGCTACGCTTGCAAAAAGAATACAGTTTTAAAATTTTAGATAACAAACAAAATTTCTACAGAAATACATTCAAAAACAAAAAAAACTAAGCAAAATGAAAAAACTAACCTTAACTCTTATCGGAATCATCATCTTAGGATTCGTTAGCTGTAGCGATGATGGATTGGATGATATAAATAATGATCTGGATACTATCAGAGAAAACGTAAACCTGATTGAAAATCAGAACGATCAGCTACTGGATTCAATTACAAACTTAATTGAAGATATTGATGAAACCAATGACGAAAATGCCGAAAGAATTAGAATATTGCAAAGAGGAGAAGCTATAGCTAATCTATTTCAGTTTATTTCCAGAAACCCTGCTGCGGTTGAACAACTAGCTAACACGGCTACACAGTTTATAGGAGTATTTGATGCTTCGCAATTATCAGGGGATGTGGCTGTTGATGGACAGGCCAGAGGTATTGCATTGAGTTCATTGTTTGAATCCATAGCAAGGCAACCCGAAGCCTCTGCTGTACTAATGGACACCGCAACCAAATTTTTAGGGGATTATGATCCTGTTATATTTAGTAATGAACTTAATGAAGTAGCCAAGACATTTGCCATCAATGGATTGACAGAAGGATTGGCAAGGCAGCCGGAAGCCATAGAACGATTTAGAGAAGCGTCGATTCGATTTTTGGATTTTACGTTTTGATTTTTCAGAAGCTATTGAATTTTAGCTACACGATTAACAATATATCTCAATACTGAATAGACCATTTTTAAGAAAACAAGAAAGCACAACTAAATAGTTTGATAAAAGTATAAACAAGGAAAGAGGAGAATTGTAACTAAGTTCGTTTTTGGTTTATTTGTAGAGATGAGATCCCGTTTATATGAGCGGGGTCTTTTTTGTTTTAATCCTTAGTATAAAGCCCCGATCTTATCGAATAAAAACAAAATAAAAGTATGCATTGGTTTAGCTAATCTATTTCTTATGATACATCGAACACCTAGGTGCCCGGCAAACAGGAATCTTTGTTTTTAAACTGACCCCAAGATGTAGTCAATGTGGGATCGATATTTATTTTCAAGCTAGTTTCTCAATTGTTTTAAAAATCTTTATACCAAAACGCTTTAGAATTACCTCTAACGTACTTGTTACCATTTATATGAATTATGTTATTTATAATTAAATATTATGAACTTTATATTTCACAATTACTACTAAGATTTCCTTAACAATTTATAAGATTTTTTAAAACTTTATAAAGTATAAAAATCTAGTAATCAATTTTTTATAAAAATTTCGATTGTTTTTTGGTTTGGTTGTTGCTAGGAGCTCTGTTAAACTAAACATAAAAAAATAAATACATTAAAATAACTTATAAAAATGATAATAATTATAAATAAAAATATATGAATTAAAACTCGTAAATTGAGGTAAAATGGTCAAACTTAAAAAGAAAATACTATGAAGACACGTATTTTATTGTATGCCGGAATCTTGATATTTTTATCCAACTGTGCAGTGATACGACCCGGAGAAGCCGGGGTTAAGCAAACTCTGGGAAAACTTTCAGATAATGTCGTTACACAAGGCACCATGTTCTATAATCCTTTTGTGAGTAGAGTTATAAAGGAGTCTACACAAACAAACAATATTAAATTAATCCTCAGTCTTCCTAGTAAGGAAGGATTAAGTGTGAATTCTGAAATTTCAATTCTCTACAGATTGGAACAGAATAAAATACCTAGTGTACTTGAAAATTTAGGCAGAGATTATGAGTCTATCATAACCAGCGTCTTCAGGTCAGCTTCTTCTGATGTATGTGCCCAGTTTTTCGCTAAAGATATGCACTCTGGTATGAGAGCAAATATAGAAGAAGAAATAAAAGTTAAAATGAAGGAAAACCTGGAGAAACAGGCCGATGGGATTGAACTTATAGCAGTACTTATGAAAAGTATACAGTTACCTCAAGGTTTAGCAAATTCAATAGAAAGAAAATTACAGGCAGAACAGGATGCTATGCGTATGAAATTTGTAATTGATCAGGCAAAATTAGAAGCAGACAGGAAAATTATAAATGCAAAAGGAGAAAGGGATGCTCAAAAAATATTGGCAGAAGGTCTTACCAAAGAAATTATAAGGATACGAAGTATTGAAGCTTTTAATAAGCTTTCTGAATCGCCAAATAGTAAAGTGATCATTACAGATGGTAAAGCACCTTTTCTCATAGCAGGAGACGATTAGTATAACGCAAACTTTAACCAGATGAGGTTGTGGGGGGTATTGCAAAAGCCTGAAAGGGTTATAATAAAAAGCTGGTTTTATGGTAAAAATTGAGCAAAACAGTTTATGCTTTGAATTAAACGGTTTATAAAAAATGAATACTCTATGAATGGAGTTGACATTGTAATAAACCTTGAAAATTATGAATTATTAAGGGGTTTGCCATATGTGAGGATGTTGGTTTTGTGAATAGATGAATGTTGAATCTCAAAAAATAAAGAATATGGAAATAGTTTTTGAATATCATAATGCGGGAAGTAGCAAATTCTTATCATCGCTGGCTAAAAAGAAAATAAAAAGACTTATTAAAAATTATCCTTTTGTGGCGAAAAGCTATGTGCTTTTTAAAGAAGAGCTTAGTCTTAAGGAAAAAGGACGCGGATACATCTGCGGAATTCGCCTTAGTAATCCCGGGCCGTTACTGTACGCTTCATCACATAATAATGATTTGCTAACCGCTTTTAATGAAGCAATTGAAAGTTTAAAAACACAACTCAAAAAGCGTAAGGCTCTTTTATAAAATAGGAAGTAATCAACACTAATAGTGTTCTGATTGATTGTTTATTTGTAGCCAACAAAAAGGCTGTTCCTTATTTTCCGAACAGCCTTCAATTTGCGATAGAGATTTGTTAATTTAAATGGATTTCGTAAAATACATTTGGGTTCAGCCAAAAATTGAGGTTGTAATCAAGGAATAAATTAGTAAAAGCTAAAAAAGGTGACCTAATGATAGATCACCTTCATTAAATAACTACAACACTCGTTTTATTTATCTAAAACCAGTTCTGGCTCGTTGATAGTTGTTTTTATTTCGAATTGATTACTTGTGTTTTTCTCACCGCCTGCTTTCAATGCTTTTTCGCCGGCAAAGAAAGTCTTGTGATCATCTCCTAAATCAGAACCAGCCATACGTTGGTGTTTTACACAGGCAACTCCTTTTCGAATTTCTTGGCGTTGTACAGAACTTACGTAGGCCAACATTCCTTTGTCGCCAAAATACCCTTCTACCAGATCATTCATATGTAGCGCCGTAGTATGATATGTTGGTAATGTAATTAAGTGATGGAATACACCAGCTTCACGAGAGGCATCAGCTTGAAAATTTCTAATCATTTCATCAGCTCTGTTGGATAATTCAGTACCATCATATTTAGCATCCATAAGTTCGGCACGGTTATATGCAGAAGTATCTTCTCCTTGTGCTACCATCAAATCAAATGCTTGTTGACGGAAGTTGATCGTCCAATTGAAAGAAGGGGAATTATTGTATACTAATTTAGCATTTGGTACCTGTTCCTTTACACGATTTACCATATGTGCAATCTGTTTTACGTTTGGAGTAGGAGTTTCAATCCATAATAAATCTGCTCCATTCTTTAAACTTGTAACACAATCCAATACTACACGATCGATATTTGAACCTTCTTTGAATTTATATAAACCGTTTGGTAATCGCACCGGACGTACTAATTTACCATCACGTTTAAACAATACATCATTTTCATTCACCTCTTCCATCGTAACTTCTTCTGCTTCTACAAAATCCATATACTGTGATGCCAAATCTCCTGGTTCTTGAGAAACAGGGAGTTTTTGAGTCAAACCGGCACCTTCAGAATCAGTTCTGGCCACAATGATACCGTCGTCTACACCTAATTCTAAAAATGCATACCTAAGAGCATTTAATTTAGCGATAAAATCTTCGTGTGGTACTGTTACTTTTCCATCTTGATGACCACATTGTTTGGCGTCGGACACCTGATTTTCAATCTGTAATGCACAAGCCCCGGCTTCAATCATTTTTTTAGCTAAAAGGTAGGTTGCTTCTTCATTACCAAAACCTGCATCGATATCTGCAATAATAGGTACTACGTGGGTTTCAAAATTATCGATTTCATCCTGAACATCTTCTCCGGCATCTAAACGGCGGAACAGATCATTTAATTCTACAGCATCCGCCTGACGTAAAAACGTATAGATCTCTTCGATCAATTTTGGAACAGATGTTTTTTCGTGCATAGACTGATCAGGCAAAGGTCCTAATTCAGAACGCAATGCAGCAACCATCCAACCAGATAGATATAAATAAGTTTTATCGGTGGTGCCCTTGTGTTTTTTTACTGCAATCATTTTTTGCTGCGCAACAAAACCGTGCCAGCAACCTAATGATTGTGTGTAATTTACGCTATTGGCATCATATGCTGCCATATCTTTACGCATGATAGACGCTGTATATCTGGCAATATCTAAACCTGTTTTAAATCTGTTTTGTACTGCAATACGAGCTGCATTTTCTGGTTTTATTGTAGCCCAGGTATTTCCATATTTTGTTTTTAACGTTCGTATGGTATCAAGTGCCGAATTATAAGTAGTCATAATGTTCTTCTTTTAAATTTTATATCAAGGGTTAATGTTTATTTAGCTTTTGTTTTTTCCACATTGTAGTCGATCGTATTATTAATAGCCCAATTGGTGACCAATGTTTTTGTTTTTACTGTTGATTTCATCCTTTTAGTTTTTATTTATTAATAATTCGAATTCTAATAGCTACAGCGTGGCATCTACC
This sequence comes from Aquimarina besae, assembly GCF_042434905.1. Taxonomy (NCBI): domain Bacteria; kingdom Pseudomonadati; phylum Bacteroidota; class Flavobacteriia; order Flavobacteriales; family Flavobacteriaceae; genus Aquimarina; species Aquimarina besae. Next base: position 192,985 of record NZ_CP170199.1, on the reverse strand, counting down.
AGATTCTTTTTTTGTAATACCATTTACAAACACCGTAGTAAATTATTTACAGGACAATATTAAAAAAAAGTTTTTGATTAAAAAAGCGAACGTTCGCTAAAATTATAAAAAACTTGAAAAAATAATGTTCGCAAATACTGATTGTTCGCTAAAATCAAGTTTTTATAAAGGGGTTGAAATAAAATTATTTAATCTGATAATCAGTCACATATACATGTTCTTTTAGCTCTTTTCTTTTTGATCTGATTTAAAATTTTAATTTGTTTTTTAAATCATTTTTTTTAGAATTTAGGAATAATACTTAATTGAAAAATCGATAAGATCTCATTTTTTTTTGGGAATTGGATGCTTTTTTATCTGACTTCATTTATTAATTATAGTTAGCTTCAAGTATTTTGGCATAAATAAAATCCCAAAATATTTCTGAAGCTTTTTTGCTATTTCATTTATAAAAAAAGGGTATTCCGATTTGTTTTATCATTGCAGTTGGAGAAACAAATGAATGTGCCCTGTTTTTCCCGGATTCAACAGAACAGAGATTTTTTATGATTTTATTATCGAAAATAGTTGTGATATCTCTTCATTTTTTAATACCATGAATAGGTAAGCATAAAAAAAAGTATCAGAAGTATGTCGGAATTTAATGTAGAATTATTAAGAAAAATTTCAATTGGTTTAGTTGTTTTATTTCTAAGCTTTTTTCTAATCTTTTTTGTTTTGCAACTCATAGGGAATAATAAAAGAGTATTACTTCCATTGGAATTTGTAAGGCGTATAAAGGTTCCTCTTTTTTTGCTATTGTTTACAACTACTTTACACTTAAAGTTTATCAAAAGCATTTTCTCTGTCGATCAATTTAGGATTGTGAAAGGTATAACTACGGTGCTATACATTATTGCATTTACGTGGTTTGTTATTGTTTTCATTCGAGTTCTTAAAAATCAAATTATAAAAAGTTATGATGTGAATGTAAAAGATAATCTCAAGGCTAGAAAAGTGTTAACCCAGTTTAATATTTTAGAAAAAATATCAATTTTTATTACTGTAATTTTTGCTATAGGAGTTGGGTTAATGAGTTTCGAAAGTATTCGTAGTGTTGGGGTTAGTATGCTAACATCAGCAGGTGTAGCCGGTATTATTGTTGGGTTTTCTGCGCAAAAAGCGCTGGGTACAATTTTAGCGGGGATTCAAATAGCCTTTACGCAACCAATACGATTAGATGATGTTGTAATTGTAGAAGGAGAATGGGGGATAATTGAAGAAATTACCTTAACCTATGTAGTCGTTAGGATTTGGGATAAAAGAAGATTTATAGTTCCTACAACGTATTTTATAGAGAAGCCTTTTCAAAATTGGACAAGAAGTACATCAGAACTTTTAGGAACTGTTTTCATACATACTGATTACACAATCAACATAGATATATTAAGAAAAGAATTGACAAGAATTTTAAAGACTACGAATTTGTGGGACGGAAATGTGAATGTTATTCAGGTTACCGATGCCAAAAAAGATTCTATAGAAGTTAGAGCATTGGTTAGTGCTGTTGATGCCAATAATGCTTGGGATCTACGAGTATACGTTCGAGAAAAACTGGTTTTGTTTTTAAAAGAAAATTATCCCGAAAGTATTCCAAGAACAAGAATCTTAATTGATAAAAATGAACTTACGTCTTAAGACTTTAGTGAATATAAGTGTTTAGAACTGCAAGTTATGAACACTCATTTTTTCTTTCGATCTATTCATACTAGTTAATGGAAATTAAAAGTATAACATCAATTAAATTTATTTTAGTCAAATACTTTCTATAGAAACTATTTTTTAGTATCTTTGCAGAAATGGTTAATAATAAAGGTTTTTGTAATCATTTTCAATAGAATAGTAAGTAGTCATATATGCCTCAAAACATAGAGTTTATAGAAAAAAATAATCACTCTTCAGAAAATGGATTTTTCGTAAGTAGCACCAAAGTATCTAACGAAAGATTCGAGTACTCTAATTTCTATAGATTATGTGCTCTCTCTATTTATATTAGTTCTCTTGTGTTCTAATCCGCTCAGGCTAAGATTTAGCGTATAAGTCAGAGAGTTTTTGACTTATTTCTTGTACATATTTCTTTTTCCACTTTTAAAATTTTATCAATTTCCTAGATGACTTTAGGATTGACATAAAAAAAATATACCAGACTTTAAAAGGTTTTCAAAATTGATGGCCTATAAACTACTTACTCGCAGCGAATCGTGTGAAGCTTAGATTACTCATCAAGTTTTAACATAGTAAGATCTTCTGCAAATAAACATAAAATTTAAAAAATGAGACAATTAAAAATTACTAAACAAGTTACAAACCGAGAATCAAAATCACTTGAGAAATATTTACAGGATGTATCTAAATTACCACTGATTACTGCAGATGAGGAGGTAGAATTGGCTCAACAAATCAGGGAGGGAGATCAAAAAGCATTAGATAAATTGGTAAATGCAAATCTTCGTTTTGTAATTTCTGTGGCAAAGCAATACCAAAATCAAGGATTAAAACTTTCAGATCTTATCAATGAAGGTAATATCGGCTTAGTGAAAGCAGCCAAACGCTTTGACGAGACCAGGGGATTTAAGTTTATCTCTTACGCCGTTTGGTGGATCAGGCAATCAATCTTAAAATCACTTGCAGAGCAATCAAGAGTTGTTAGATTGCCACTTAATAGAATTAATACAATTAGTAAGGTCAAAAAAGCGATATCTTCTTTAGAGCAAAAACATCAGCGACATCCTAGTAATCAAGAATTGGCAACAGAGTTAGATCTTCCTATAGATAATATAGAAGAATCTGTTCGAAATGCCAGTAAAAATTTATCAATGGATGCTCCTTTAAAGGAAGGAGAAACATCAAATCTTTATAGTTTGGTAGCTCACAAAGAATCTACTAATCCCGACAAAAATTTATTATTGGAATCTTTACAATCTGATGTGGATAAAGCCCTTGACCGATTAACAGAGAAAGAAGCAAATATTATTCGTCTTTATTATGGGATTGGATCATTTGACTCGATAAGCTTATTCGAAATTGGAGAAATATTTGATCTAACCAGAGAAAGAGTAAGACAGATTAAAGATAGAGCAATAAACCGTCTGAGAAGATCTTCGGACACAAGAATATTAAGAACTTATTTGGGATAAACAAACTGAAATATGCTAAAAATAGAAGTAAAAGAAGGAGAAAATATAGATAGAGCATTAAAGCGCTATAAAAGAAAATATAGAAATGTAAAACAGTTGCAAGAATTAAGAGAGCGCAGTTATTACAAGAAAAAGTCTACCCAAAGAAGAGAACAGTTTAAAAAAGCACAGTACAAAGAAAAATATATTAGAGAGCATAGTGATTTGTAAGCATTCTCTCCAACAATTAAAACCAGATGTCAATCTTTCAAATATTGAATAAGTTTAATGAAATTGATAATTATTAAAAGAAAAACGAAAACGAAAACTACGTATCATCACGAAATAGGTAAACTTACTTCAAAAGTTACTTATGTAAAAAAATATTTCTTTGGATTACCGATTAAAACATTGCGTAGATACAACGAATCCTGCTATAGTGAACCTATAAATTATGGGGGTTATGTATTGTTTCTATGACTTCTTTATGAAAGTTTAAAAACAATAAATCTATAAAATTATAAGATACAATGAAGGTATTAGTAATTGGAGCAGGTAATATGGGATTAACATATGCCGAGGGAATGTCTAAATCAAAACTGCTCAAGAAAAAAAACATAATGGTTTTAGACAAATCTGAAGAAAAAATTGAAGAACTCCATCAAATTTCTCATTTTGATGCTTTTAAAAAACTAGAAGATTGTGTTCCCAAGGCAGATATAATTTTTATTGCAGTAAAACCACATCACGCCGAAGACTTATTTAAAAAGATTCGCTCTCTCGTAATATCGGATCAAATTATAATTTCAATAATGGCTGGGGTTACTTTGGATATGATCAGAGATTTATCTGGGTTAAAAAAGGTAGTTCGAGCAATGCCTAATTTACCAGCAAAGGTTGGACTAGGATTAACTTCTTATGTTGCCTCTCCAGATGTGTCTCGAATAGAACTTCTTACTGTCGAGAGTTTATTGAGTACTACCGGGAAATCAATACAGGTAAGTAACGAAAAATTTATTGATGCTTCTACGGGAATTTCTGGTAGTGGACCGGCTTATGTATTCTATTTCATGCAAAGTATGATGGAAGCTGCTTTACAAATGGGATTTTCGAAAAATGATTCAACCGTGTTGGTGAGTCAAACATTTACGGGTGCGATTGAACTTTTCAATCAATCTAGCTTATCTCCTAATTCCTGGATGGAAAGAGTAGCTTCAAAAGGGGGTACAACTCAGGCAGCGCTTGACTCTATGGACGATAATAATGTAAATGAATTAATTAAAGAAGCCGCCTTTGCCGCCTTTAGTCGCGCTATCGAACTAGGAAAAGAAAATCATAATGTATAAAGAAAAATTGTCATCAAAGGCAGTACTAATCTAATTACTAAGCAGAGCACCAATAATTTTGATGCTCTGCTCTAAGTCTAAGCCTGATTTATTCTTCTACAGAGAGAGTGTCTGAAACTTCTTCATTTTCTTCTATTTCATTTTCTTCCTCTTGATCATCATTTTCTTCTATTTCATCTGATAAGGAGTTTTCTTCTTCATTATACTCTTCTTCTTTTTGTGTCGCTGTTTCTTCTGTTTCAGTCTCTTCTTTTAATTCTTTTTTGGTTTCTCTACAAGAGATAGAAAACACTAAGAAAAGAGCAATAACCCAAAAGCTTTTATTCATTTTCATTATAAAGGTGTTTTTGAAATTAATCCAATAATTCTAAATCTGTAATGGTTCTAACCGTATATGCCTGTTCATCACCATCTTCGTCAACTTCGGTTTCAGTTTCAGAAATGAAAGTAATACTAAATGTTTTACCACTGTATTTTTCGTCGCTTAGATTGTATTTTGTTAATACTCCATCATTCGCTTTAGAAAAAAGCATAATATCTTCTTCATTATTTTCGTCTGTAATATTGAATATGAAATTTTCTCCGTCAAAAGTGTCAAATACTCCGGTTATAGTTTCTGTGTCCTGATCAAGACTTTCCTGAGCATTTGTGTGTAGACTACAAAAAAATAACAGGATCATTGAACATATTGTGTATATTGGTTTTTTCATTTTATTTAAAATTTAGTTTTTATGCTTATATATTGTTTGGTTCCAGATTTTTGTCACTTCAAGTCTGGGGGCTTTTAGTAGGCTATCTTTTGGATACCTTCGTGTGATAGAGGAACTTGATATTTGTTTTTTACATTTTATTCAAGATTTTAGCTAGAAGAGCCCGTACTCAGAGATTTTGTTTTAAGCAAGTTCTAGTTTTTCAATTTTGTACCATACAAAATCTTCATCATCATCTTCTATATATTCAGAATATGTAATTTCAAAACTTTTACCTTGAAATGTATTCGATTTTAGATCAAATTTTCGAATGGTCAATGGCGATGCTTCTTCAAAAACTAATGTATCTCCATCGTCCATAATAAACTGGAAGTACCCGTCATAGTATTTCTTAAATACTCCGTACTCCACATTTTGGTTAATAATCGAGCCTTTCATTTTATTGTGTTTTATGGTTAATCTTACAAGGTTTGAATAGTTCTTTGATTATTTTTTTATCCGACTTGTTTAAGGATTTTATGGCATCTTCCCAGTACACCCATTCTATTTTTCTAAAATTTTGTGGTTCTGCAAGGATAAATGGATTTGAATATTCTTTAGAAACAAAATAGTGTTTAGTAAGTCTATTCTTTTCGTCTTGATCTATAGTTATAGAAGTATGATATTTTAAATGTTCTGAAGAAAGCCTTACAGATGTTTCTTCATATGTTTCTCGGATCAAAGCTTCTTCTGGCGATTCTCCCTTTTTGAGAAAACCGCCTATAAGACCGTATTCAAGTTCGTTACTGACTTTCTGGAAAAGAAGTAATTCATTTCCTTTATATATAATGAGTCGTGATTTTTCTTTATGCTTCCTTATTTTCATCTTTATATATTTTACGTAGTAAGTCTGATGTTATAGTAACACTAGCTTTTTTTTGTCATTTCTTTCGTAATAATTAGATCTTATGGACTCCATTTTTGCCTCACCTTTTTCTATACGTACAATTAGTGACCATAAATCTTGATCGATTAGTACCTGCAAAGGTTGTTCAACTTTTGAAACGTATCTGAAAGCGCTAAGAAGTTTCTTATCCCAGAGTTTGTGATATTTCAACAGGTCATCAGGATATACTATTTTACGTTTTGTACCTTCTTCTATTCCTCTAAAAGGTCGATCTATATTAAGGTAACCATAATCATCGGTTAGCTGTTCTCCAGGATAAATATCTCTGATCGCAAGTTCAAAATTATATGCAGTAGTAAGGCAATTTGAATTAAAACTATGATTGACAAACCTTCCGTTGTCCCAACATAATACTAGATTTCCTCTATTATTTTTGTAAGCATATGTTTCAAAAATATCTTTGTAAACAGGCTCCATGTTTTCTAGTTCGTTTGGGGTAAACTCGCGGTCTAACTTATCTAAAACCCAAGTAATAGTACCTTTTGGAATAAATTCTTTGGCTATAACCCCATAGCCAATATCGTTATTGATAAATTGTATTTCTGTTTTTGGATGTATCATCTGTATCTTGTTTTAAATCGAATTGATGGTTTTTTTCATTTTGATCTAAGTATATCTTCTTGCTGGAAATATTTGTCTGTAGTGTTCCTTACTAATTATAAGCTTGGAAAAGTATACTCGTTAAAGAAAAAAAGAAATTAGGTTTATCATATTTATTAGGTTAGTTGTATTGCAAATAATTCATCTTTGTTCTTGAAATTTTTAAACTCTACCATGTATCCATTAGGATCTTTAACAAAAAAAGATCCGTGTTCTCCTATATTTTGTTCAAAAAAAGTAGCTTTTTTAGTCACCTCTAAATTCATCGAGATTAATCTCAGATACAGCATATTCCATCTTTCGGAGTTCACGATGACTCCAAAGTGAAAGGATGGTAATACTTGGTCACTTAGGCGATAGCTTTTAAAACTAAAATCAAAAGCCCCGGCCTTGGTAAAAGTTATTTGATTTCCGTGTAGATTAATATCAATCCAGGTGTTTGAAGATCTTCCTAATTGAGCTCCAAGTTTATACACATAAAAGTGTTTTGTTTTTTCCAAGTCTTCACAAGGAAGAGCAAGATGGAATGAGGCATTTTTCATTGTTCATCATTATTGTTTTATGTTTGATTTTCCGAATTATTCTTATAAGATACGCTCCTTTACATCTCTTAAATCATCTAAATATGTTGATGTTTATTCTAGAATTTTGTTAGAATGAACCGGAGATCATTACTAAGCTGTATTTTCTTTATTTCCCTCAATTTGGTTGAAGAAAATATGTTATTGATAAAATCTTAATCTATTTTGGAATTTGATTCATCGTTCTATTTCCCAAGAACTAGAAAATAAATGATTAATAAACTTTTATAGCGACAACATAGGGGTAATTGAACCGTTGTACGTTCAAAGAATTGAAGTGCAGAATAATTTTTTTTAGAAGTCAGCCTTAAAATTCGGATCCCCATCCTTGAGGCAGCTTTTGGAGTAGACTTCTTTATCCTCCTAAGCCCGAATCTGAAAATAGTTTCCATTTATGTAGGCAATGCGTCTGTATTGATCAGACTCATTATCGATTATATCAAATGTAATAAAAAAGTAATATCGCAATCAATTTTTCTTTAAAAAATCCAAAGTATTACTTTATTTAAATGAAGTCAAAGAAGATAGAATCAAAACTATTTATGTATTTGTACGGTTTAATATAAAAAAGTTGCGAAAGTATTAATCTTCTTCATAGACTCAATGAAATGAAAGCAGGTGTATACAAAAAAAGCTTCAGAAACATTCTAAAGCTTTTAGTGGTTTAGCAAATTTGATTAAAAATAAATTGGCTAACTTTTGTTTACGGAGTGTCTTCTCCTTCTCCTACTGGTTCTTTTCCTGTACTAAGCGATCCCCACTTGAGCGTAGTATGAAACTTTACGTATACTGGATCTTCATTCCTTAAGGTGTCAATCAGTGACTCCATTTCAGCTTCATGGAAATAAATGTTTAGAATATTATTGGAATGCTGCACATTTTGTGGCAATGCTTGTCCGTCTTTAATAATCCCAAAATATCCTAAATATTTATTGTTAGCATCGTATAAGTATATGAATGCTACTTGTTTTCCTCCAGAGTAATTACTAATAATTAAGGTGCTATAATCTTTGATTTTGTGTGAAACTACCATTTTTGTTTGTTTTAAAAGTTAAATTTTATATCCGTACAAATGTAGATGATAGTATTTATTAAAATAAGGGTTAAAAAACTGATTTTCAAATAGTTGTTTTCCTGTTTAAATAGTGTTTTAAGAGAAGATATTTGTTTTGACTAGTAATTCCTATTTCCTGTCTACTAAATAGTTATACTCTTCAAAATCAAGTGATCCTTGAAAAAATTTTATTGACTTTTTAATGAGTTTCAAAGCCTTTTCTTCAGAAATGAATTAAAAATAAGATTAAAAAGAGCTAGAATTAAAGCCTTTGAAGGGCACGATATGATTCGCTAAATACGGTTCTTTTTAATCATAGTGTTCTTCTTCACTGTCTTCAATCTCCGTAATCTCATCGTCTAATATTTCAATTCCTTTTTGAATAACCAATGCATTTGGTAATGTAATATTACGACCATCATCGGTTTTCATAAAAAGATAAAAACCTGTAATATCCTTTACCTGTCCGGTCCAATCAAAATCTTTATCCAAAACTCTTATTCGGTCACCGATTCGTAAAGGATGACTGAAAAATAGAATTACACTAGCCGTTAGGTTCGAAAGAATAGACCATTGGGCAAAGAAGCCGACACCAAGTACCGCCAATATTGAAGAAATGAATAAGGCAAATTGTCGATGATCTACTCCCCAAATAAGTGCAAGTAGCGAACCTGCCGTTATATAAATAACAAGATAGCTTAAGTTAAAGATAATTTTTCTGCGGTTAACATCTATTGATTTAACAAAACTAAACCTTCTTATGGCTCTTTTAGTTAATAAAATTGCCAGTATAATGGTAGAAACCAAAATTAGCGTTAAAAGAAGCTCTTGCTTATATACCAACATGTATAAAATAATATTTGATGATTTAAACGGCAAAAATAAAACACATTAATGAATGGGCGATATCTTTATAAATTATTTATGTTTTTTCTATTTCCATTCGGATAGTATAAGCAAAGGTAAGGGACTATTAAAGCTTATCTTATCTACAACGTCTTCTTCTAATAGTTTTTGAAAAAAGTTGTGTTTATGATGTATCAGTGCAATCAAATCACTTTCTGTATATTTAGCAAAATCTTTCAACGCATTTGTTTCGGATGTTTCTACATCAATTTTGCAAAAAATATAGTCAAGATTGTTAAATAAGCTTTTCAGAGTTTCCTTATTCTCTTTTTGACGATCTGTTAAATATTCTTCTTGCATTATTCTTGCAATATTAATTTTTGAATTATTAGCAATCGCGATATCTATTAGTGGTTTTAATTCTTTCTCAACAAAAGCTCTTTTAAAATTTGTGGAAAATGCAATAACAGAAGGTAGTTTAGATTGGTAATTTTGGGGAACAACAACTACAGGGCAGTTTTCGATACCATTGATAACTTTGACAGCATTGCTACCCAGAAATACTTCTTTACTGCCTTTTGCACCTTTTGTACCCATCACAACAAAATCGATTTTGTTTGTCAGGATAGCGGCGTTCATTTCCTTTACCAAACTACCAGTTTTAGAAATAATTTGGAAAAAGTGCTGCCCATTATTATTTTCTTTCCTAGCTATATTCAAAAAATCTTTTAGATCCTGTTCTTCATTGTCCGACATCCCATCGAGTATAGAAGTATGCTGTTCAGAACTTATCAGGTTTGAGGAGGTACTGATATATACGTGCATCAAATAAAAAGTGGCGGCATCATTAGAAAATAATGTTTTCGCATAATTTAATGCATTATAGGCATTGTCCGAAAAATCTGTTGGAATCAAAATATGTTTCATCATCATAAAGTTTAGGCTATTAATAAATGTACAAAATAAAACTTCAACAAAAACCGATGAATAATACTTGAGGTTAAGATTATTTTTGATAATGATTGCTTAGTTAAGTTGCTTAATACCAGATATCAATAAAAAATGATCAAAAAAAATACTAAATAATGTTTTGGTATTACTTTTTTAGTATTTTTAACCTTACGAATGAGTCAACTAAAAAGACGCATTGCCTACATAAATGAAACCGTATTTCAGATTCGGGCCTAGGAGAATAAAGAAGTCTACTCCAAAAGCTGCCTCACGTTCGAGGAACCGAATTCTCAGGCTGACTTCTGAAATTCATACAGCATTCTTGCTCCTAGAGCCCAAGATGTTCATGCCTGCTACTATTTTTATTTTTCGTATCTGAATTCTTAGAGGTTTTCCTTTTACCAGGCTTAATTACATTCTAAAATATTTATTTATAAAACAATGAAAACCAAATATATTGATCTAATCGATCAAACATTTTATTTTCCGCAGGAAGAATTTACCCTGGAAAATAACGAACTGCATTTTCATGGTGTAGATTTAATGGCTTTGATAGCTCAATATGGAGCGCCTTTAAAATTTACATACCTCCCAAAAATATCAGAGAATATTAACAGAGCAAAAGAGTGGTTCAATACTGCTATAACCGCAAATAATTATGCAGGTAGTTATAACTATTGCTATTGTACCAAAAGTTCTCATTTTAAACATGTCTTGAACGAGGCTTTAAAGAATGATATTCATATAGAAACTTCATCAGCTTTTGACATCGATATCGTGGAAAAGCTAAAAGTTGAAGGTAAGATTACAAATGATACCTATGTAATTAGCAATGGTTTCAAACGGGATCGATACGTTAAGAATATTGCTAGATTAATTAACAATGGGCATCACAATTGTATTCCAATAATTGATAATTATGAAGAATTAACTTTGTTGAGTGATGAAATTGAAAAAGATTTTCAGGTTGGTATACGGATAGCCTCTGAAGAAGAACCAAAATTTGAGTTTTATACTTCTCGTTTAGGGATCGGGTACAAAAACATCGTACCATTTTACAATAATCAGATTAAAGGAAATGCTAAGGTAAAACTTAAAATGCTTCACTTTTTTATCAACACGGGTATTCGCGATACAGCTTACTACTGGAATGAGTTGCTAAAGTGTCTTAAAGTATATATCAATCTTAAAAAGATTTGTCCTAGTCTGGATAGTTTGAATATAGGTGGTGGTTTTCCGATTAAGAATTCTTTGGCGTTTGACTATGATTATCAGTATATGATTACTGAAATCGTAAGTCAAATTCAAAAAGCCTGTGAAGAGGCTCAAGTAGATGTTCCAAACATTTTTACAGAATTTGGTAGTTTTACGGTGGGCGAAAGTGGAGGAGCTCTTTATGAAGTATTATATCAAAAGCAGCAAAATGATCGTGAAAAGTGGAATATGATCAATTCATCATTCATAACTACCATGCCGGATACCTGGGCGATTAATAAACGTTTTGTAATGTTGGCCGTGAATCGATGGAATCGCGAATATGAACGTGTTTTGTTAGGTGGGTTAACCTGTGATAGCGATGATTATTATAATTCTGAGCAACACATGAATGCTATTTATTTACCTAAATACAAAAAAGAAGAACCTTTGTATATTGGTTTTTTTAATACAGGGGCCTACCAAGAAACTATAGGAGGTTTTGGAGGATTACAACATTGTTTAATTCCGCAACCTAAACATATTTTAATCGATAAAGATGAATTTGGGAATATAACGACAGAAGTTTTTGTAGAACAACAAACTTCTGAGCAACTGTTGTCAATTCTTGGATATCAAAATAAGATATCTCAATCTCAAAGTGATGATCCTGAGAAAGAGGTTCTATTACAATCAAAGTAAGCAATTAATCAAAGTATTATATTAAAAATGAAAACTAATAAGACGTACGCCGGCATAGAAGAAAAATATGCTAGTTATGAAAAATCCAAAGTAGTTTTAATTCCGGTTCCCTATGATGGAACCAGCACATGGGGTAAAGGAGCAGATAAAGGTCCAGAAGCTTTTTTGCATGCTTCCGAAAATATGGAACTTTACGACATCGAAACGGATACCGAGGTGTATAAACAAGGGATCCACCTAGCAGATCCGGTAACCGATACCAGCTCTCCCGATACAATGGTAGCCGCTGTACATAAATTGGTAAAAACAAACATCAAACGTAACAAGTTTGTTACGACCTTTGGAGGAGAACATTCTGTTTCTATAGGTGCCATTCGTGCATTTAACGAATGTTTTGATGATCTTACGGTACTTCAGATTGATGCACATGCAGATTTGAGAAAAGAGTATGAAGGCTCTCGTTATAATCACGCTTGTGCATTATACGAGGCGAATGAAACTACAAACTTAGTTCAGGTAGGAATACGAAGTATGGATGTTTCAGAGAAGTCAGTCATGAATGAAGAGAATGTATTCTTTGCACACGAAATGGCTACAGATGATTATTGGATGGACAATGTGGTTGATCTTTTAGGAGATAATGTATATATCACTTTTGATTTAGATGCTTTGGATCCATCTATTATGCCCAGTACTGGTACGCCAGAGCCTGGAGGATTGTTTTGGTATGAGACCTTAGAGTTTCTAAAAAAGGTATTTGAAGAAAAAAACGTAGTAGGTTTTGATATCGTAGAACTATGCCCTAACGAAACAGATAAATCATCTGATTTTCTGGCTGCAAAGCTTTATTACAAAATGCTAAGTTATAAGTTTTTTGAAAAAAATGTAGACGAAGAGAATGACAACCTTTATACAAATCAAAAAGAAAATAACATCAACAAATTAAAATACGATCAGGATGAAGACTAAAGGGGCGATCTCACAATTCATAGAAAAGTATTATTTGCATTTTAATGCTGCTACGGTTGTAGATGCTGCCAAGTCCTATGAGGAACAAATTAATAATGGATCTAAGATGTTGGTTTCTCTTGCAGGTGCTATGAGTACCGCAGAATTGGGAAAGATATTTGCAGAAATGATCCGTAAAGAAAAAGTTCATATCGTTTCTTGTACAGGTGCAAATCTGGAGGAAGATATCATGAATTTGGTAGCTCACAGTCATTATCGTAGAGTTCCTGAGTATCGAGATCTTACACCACAACAAGAATGGGATTTGTTAGAAAAAGGATTGAATAGGGTTACGGATACTTGTATTCCTGAAGAAGAAGCTTTTAGAAGGCTGCAACAACATATCTTTAAAATCTGGAAAGATGCAGAAGACAAAGGAGAACGTTATTTTCCGCACGAATTTATGTATAAAATGCTGTTGTCAGGAGTACTAGAACAATACTATGAAATTGATATAAAGGATAGTTGGATGTATGCTGCTGCAGAAGCAAATTTACCAATGGTGGTTCCAGGATGGGAAGACAGTACTATGGGTAATATTTTTGCCAGTTATGTAATGAAAGGAGAATTAAAAGCCAGTACCATGAAGTCGGGTATTGAATATATGACCTTTTTAGCAGATTGGTACACAGACAATTCGGAAAATGGAATAGGATTCTTTCAAATCGGAGGAGGTATTGCAGGAGATTTTCCTATTTGTGTTGTGCCTATGTTATATCAGGACATGGAACGAACAGACACCCCTTTTTGGAATTATTTCTGTCAAATTAGTGACTCTACTACGAGTTACGGGTCGTATAGTGGAGCAGTGCCTAATGAAAAAATTACCTGGGGGAAACTGGATATAAACACACCCAAATTTGTTATAGAATCGGATGCAACCATTGTAGCGCCGTTAATATTTGCTTATTTATTAGATATGTAAAGTTATGAAAGGATCAAGAAACAGTAATCTTAAAAGAGTCATTGTCGACTTTAAAAAATTAAATAACGATATTCTCGACTTGTTAGTAGAGAAATATCCTGATGGATATGATGAAGACGATATTATCACTTTCAGGAATGCACAGAACGAAATTGTAGAATGTGTAGAGGTTAAAACTGAAGATACTTTATATTTGGTTAAAGTCAGTAAACGTTTGGTAGCAGCTATGGAAGATCACGAAGAAGAAAGTGATGATAATTCTGATATAGAAGTTCCGGATGAAATGGATGATGATGATGATGATTAGATCCAAAACCAATATTTCTTATGAAAAAAGCTGATTTTCATCTCGCTCTTCCTTGCGATGACCTGGAAGCAACTAAAGACTTCTATGTTTCTAAAATTGGAGCGTCGTTGGGAAGACATACAGATACTTGGATAGATATTAATTTGTTTGGAAACCAGATTACGTTTACCAAAGCGGGAAATTTTAGTTTTGATTTTAAAAATTATCGACTAGGAGATCAGGTTTTGCCATCTTTCCATTTCGGGGTGATTGTCGATGTGCAGATTTGGGGAACATTATATTCTAAGCTTTTTTCAATGGATTTGGAAGTAACCGCAGAAACTACATATTTTCTAAATAAAACCGGGGAACATTTATCTTTTTTTGTTAAAGACCCAAATGGATATCAGGTAGAGTTTAAAAGCTTCAAAAATGAAAATGAAGTTTTTGAATCTATGGATGGTCTAGGTTAGGTCATTTAATTTATTAGTGTTATTTTATCTTTGACAATTTTTTTGAACACTTAAAAAAGGAAGTCACAAAACAAAATCAAGTGAATATACAAGATATAGAAAATATAGAGCTTAAATTCCTGAATCTAGATGATTATCAGGAGCTTAAAGAAGCTATGATACAGGCTTACATTAGAATGCCGGATGCTTATTGGAAAGAGTATCAGATTAAATCTTTAATCAATAAATTCCCCGAAGGTCAAATTGTAATTAAGGTAAATGGGCAAATTGCGGGTTGTGCGCTTTCGCTTATTTTAGATTATGATCAATTTGATAATAGTCACACCTACAAAGATATTACAGGTAATTATACATTTGACACACACACCAATGATGGAGATGTGCTTTACGGAATTGATGTATTTATAAAACCTGAGTTTCGAGGTTTAAGGTTAGGAAGAAGATTATACGACTACAGAAAAGAGCTTTGCGAAAAACTAAACTTACGCAGTATCGCATTCGGCGGTAGGATACCGGGGTACCATAAGTATTCGAATACCATTACTCCTAAGGAATATATCAACAAAGTAAAGCGTAAAGAAATCAATGATCCTGTTTTGAATTTTCAAATTTCAAATGACTTTCACCCAGCAAAGATCTTAAAAGGATATCTGGAAGGTGATGAGGATTCGAATGAATTTGCAGTCTTAATGGAATGGGATAATATTTATTATCAAAAACCGTCTAAAAAAGCTGCTACCAAGAAGAAGGTAATTCGATTAGGTTTGATTCAATGGCAAATGAGGCCTTACAAAGATTTAGATGAACTTTTGCAACAAGCAGAATACTTTATCGATGCGGTTGCTGGATATCGATCAGATTTTGCATTATTTCCCGAATTTTTCAATGCACCATTGATGGCAGAGAATAATCATATGTCAGAATCCGAGGCCATTCGTGAATTGGCAAAACATACAGAAGCGATAGTGCAAAAGTTCTCAGAGTTTTCAATTTCATACAATATCAATATCATTTCCGGTAGTATGCCAGAGATAAAAGAAGGTAAGCTGTACAATGCAGGATATCTTTGTAAAAGAGATGGAACCATAGAAAGGTATGAAAAATTGCACGTTACACCAGATGAGGCCAAGGTTTGGGGAATGCAAGGAGGAAACGAGTTAAAAGCGTTTGATACCGACTGTGGGAAAATAGGTATTTTAATTTGTTATGACTCAGAATTTCCAGAATTAAGTCGTTTGTTGGCGGATGAAGGTATGGATATCCTATTCATTCCGTTTCTAACCGACACACAAAACGGATATTCCAGAGTTCGTAATTGTTCGCAAGCCAGAGCTATCGAAAATGAATGTTATGTAGCTATTGCAGGTAGCGTGGGCAACCTTCCTAATGTACATAATATGGATATTCAATTTGCCCAGTCTATGGTGTTTACGCCTTGCGATTTTTCTTTTCCGAGTAATGGAATTAAAGCAGAAGCAACGCCAAATACAGAAATGATATTGATTGCTGATGTTGATATTGATCTTTTAAGAGAATTAAACCAGTTTGGCGCTGTTCGTAATTTAAAAGACCGTAGAAAAGATATCTTTCAACTCACTAAAAAGTAAAGCATAAGCTACAACACTTTTTTAGAGGATATAGTGTTGATACTATTGGACAGTAAAAGGATGATAATACATTTAAAAAAATGGTGGTAGAACTAATAAGTTTTACCACCTTGTTTAATAGCTTGCTTAAGTACAATTTTTCTTCATTTCGTTACCAAAAATCACTCAAATTGACGCTTTCCTTTTTACATTTCATTCAAAATGTACGAGGGATTAATATGTTTTAGAATAAGTAGGTGACTTATCATACAGATTTGTGTCTAAATCAATAGAATACACAAAAGCGTATATTATTTTTTGAAGATATTATCTTTTATTTAGAGATTAGACAGAAAGGAAATATTCGTGATGGTAAAAACGATTATCAACTTAATTATAAATAACATGAAAGAATTAAAATTTTTCTTTGTATTGATGATACTATCTACAAGTTTTGCTGTTTTTTCTCAGGAAGAGGAAGAAGAGGAAGAGGTTGAAGAAGTGATTGTTGAAGCTGTAGCAGAGATAGCAGCAGAGGGAACAGAAACTATCCAAGCTACTTTTGATGGATTTGAAAGAGACTCTTATAGTTTTAATTATAAAAATGAAGAGAATGAAGATGATTCGATATTTTTTCAAGATATTACTCCCGAAGTTTTAAAAATGTATAACCTAAAAGATAAAAAATATATTGGTAAAAATTTTGAGGTTACCTTTTCTTTTAAATACGAAAATGAAGTAGATGAAGATGGAGATAAACAAGAATTTATAAAAAGAAGAGTAACAGGATTAAAGCTTTTAAACTAAATCGTGAAGAAGTAGTAGATCATTTGTTTAATGCGTATTACACAAACTCAACTAATGAAAATGCCTGCATATCGCAGGCATTTTCTATTTATAATGAAGTCGTAAAGCTGTATGCTTCTTACAACCATTTTTTTCTTTTAAAATAATACAACAAACCAAAGAAAATGACAATCATCAATCCCCAAAGCACAAAGTATCCATATTTGTATTTTAATTCAGGGATGTATTCAAAATTCATTCCATAGATTCCTGCCAAAAATGACAACGGAATGAAGATTGATGTTATAATCGTAAGAACTTTCATCACTTCGTTCATTTTATTACTAATCGTCGTCATATACATATCCATTAATCCCCAGATCATCTCTCGATAAATATCGATACTTTCTGAAACCTGAATAATATGATCGTATAAATCTCTTAAATAAAACTGGGTTTTATCGGTGATTAAGGGATGATCACTTTTTTCGATCCTGTTTACCACTTCTCGTAATGGAAATACGGCTCTTCTGATCTTTAGAATTTCTCTTTTCTGACTTTGGATGTCATAGGTAATATCATCATTAGGTTTTTCTTCGAATAAATCATCCTCTAATTCTTCAATTTTTTCACCCATCGCTTCGATCAGGTTAAAATAATTATCTACTACTGCATCCATCAGAGCGTATAAGAGATAATCAGATCCCATCGATCGCACTCTTCCTTTGCCGGTTCTGATACGGTTTCTTATGGCATCAAAAACATCACCATCTGCCTCCTGAAAAGTGATTACATAATTGGGTCCCAAAACAAAACTGATATGTTCAATTTCTAAATCTTCGTCCTGATTAAAATACAGCATTTTCAGGACTACAAAAAGATACCCGTCGTATTCGTCAATTTTAGGACGTTGTTGGGTATTGGCAATATCTTCTAGAATTAAAGGGTGTAGTTTGTAATGATCACCTATTTTTTCAATAGCTTCTGTATGATTAATCCCATTGACATTGATCCAGGTTACAGGTTCGGTATCTACATAAGTAAACGCTTCTTCTATTTGATTCAATTCTTTTTCTTCAAAAGAATCTTCGTCATAATCGAAAACTTCTATAAATAAATCACCAGATGATTTATTTCCGGTGTAGACTACCGTTCCTGGAACTAAACCTGATTGTTTGTTTGCAGGTGATACTGTATTATTTGCCATGCTCTGTACTTTGTATGATTACAATGTAGTATAATTTAAATGTCTTTACAAAATAATCATAGAGTTCAGGTTTTCTTTATTGTCTGTTTTTTTTGGCTTTATAGAAAAGATGATGAACACTTTTTATTATCGATGCATACTATCCAAAATCTCCATTACTTCTACTTTTTTACGAACAGAAACAGGAACATTCTCACCATTTTTTAGCATCAAATACCCACCATCGGCTTTGATAAAAGCACTAATACATTGCAAATTAATTAAGTGACTCTGATGAACTCTTAAAAATTGATAATTCTTAAGCATATCTGCAAAATATTTCAATGTTTTGGTTACAAAAACCTTTTGTCCATCTTGTAGATAAAATATGGTGTTGTTACTATCTGATTCGCAACGAACAATGTCATCCAAACTAACAATGATAATCTTATCCAAAGTGTGTAAGGATATTTTATCAGGTTTTTGTTCTGGAGCTGATAATGTCTCTTTTAGGATGTCTAAGCGTTCTTTGTTGGGTTGAATTTGTTGTTTTGCCTTGCTCACCGCTTGTGCTAATTCTTCATTAGAATATGGTTTTAGTACATAATCTATAGCTGCAAATTTGAAAGCCCTAATGGCATATTCATCGCTAGCTGTTACAAATATAATTTTGGATTTTAGTTCCGGAAATATTTCTAATACATCAAAACCGGTACCGTCTCCAAGCATAATATCAAGAAAAAGGATATCGGGCTCATTTGTTCGAAGAGCTTTTGCAGCTTCTACAACGCTTCGGGCTGTATCAATAATTTTTATTTCAGGGTGGTTTGTTTCCAGATCACTTTTTAAAAGTTGAAGAGCGTCTGGCATATCTTCTACAATAATTGCTGTGAGCATAGTGGTTATTAATAGTCGGTTAATAATGGTATTTTAAACGATATTTCGGTGCCTGCTACAGTGGCATCTTCTTCTAGAATTTCCTTTATTTGCAGCGCATCTTTTCCAGAGATTGATTCTAATCGTTCTCTGGTTACCGTCAATGCCATGGATTGATGATCAGTTTTGGTTTTAGCTTTTTGGGATTGAAAAATACCCAATCCGTTATCTAATATTTTACAATGTAAGAATTCTTCATCAGTATCAAAAAATACTTTTAGTTTTCCATCTCTATTTCCTTTCAAAATACCGTGTCTTATTGCATTTTCGACAAAGGGTTGGATGAGCATTGGAGGTATCAACACCTCTTCAGGATCAAATTCTGAGTCAATAGAAATGGTATAGTCAAAAGATTTGTTGGCCATTAGTTTTTCGACTTCAATATAGTGTTTTAAAGTTTTCATTTCCTGATCCAGCGTAATGTGGTCTTTTCTGGAATTATAAAGCGTTTCTCTTAGGAGCGTAGCAAACGTATTGATTGTGCTATTCATTTTAGTTGGGTTGCTGGTACCCATTGCTTTAATACCGTTGAGAACATTGAAAATAAAATGTGGGTTCATTTGTAATCTCAGCGCTTTTTGCTCTAAAGAAAGGAGATGATTTTGCATTTGTAATTTTTCACGTTCTTCAGCATTTTTCAGTTTGACCTTTCTTATATATAAAAACGTGATGATGGTGAGTATCAACAGTAAAATTCCGAGCATAGTGAGCTGAAACCATATTTTATTATAAATAGGACTATCGATAAATATTTTAAAAGTAATGGGATCACTTTCTTCCCATCGATAATTTCTGGATTGCGCAGAAAACGAATGTGCACCATAGGCTAATCCGGCCAGGTTTTGCTTCATTTCTGAAGACCACGGACTCCAGGCAGTATTATTCAACTTATATCGATACTCTATATCACTTGGATGATCCAAATCAACTGTTTTATAGCTAAATGATAACTCGGTTTGTTCCGGAGTTAATTGTAATACATTGCTATTTTTTGCCCAGATGTCAGGGTTAATAGAATCAAGTGTTTGATAAGCTATTTCAATATTTTCAAAGTGTATCTCGGGTTTTACCGTGTCTTTACCAATTTCTCCAGGTTCATATTTTGTTAGCCCGTAGATGGCACCAAACCATAGATTTCCTTGAGTGTCTTTGGTAATAGCATTCAGACAGGTTTCGATACCTAAGAAACCATCGTTTCTTCCAAAATGCAGCACATCTTTTATTTGATTAAGAAGATTAATTTCTACGCGATCCACGCCTCTTTCGGTCCCGACCCATAGATTTTCCTCATTATCAAAAATCATTTGATAAATATTGTTGGAGTACAAATTCTTCTCACCATTTAATTTTTTGAAAGAAAGTTCTCCATCCAGACTACTCCACCAAATACCTTGTCCTGCGGTACCCACGTATATTTTGTTGTCTTTAAAAACAAAAGAATTTATCGCGATTTTTTGATCAAGCACATTGCGGTGATGTGTAACTTTGTTTTTCACGATAAATCCAAGATCTCCATTCTCTGTAGCGTACCATATTTTGCCCTTTCCATCAGCGGCCATATGTTTAATCTCCAGGTCTTTTATCCCACTTTTTTTGGCAAATTTACGTATGGATCTTACTTTATGTTTTTTATAATCGTATTTAAACCTGGTAATTCCAGAAGAATAGGTGGCTGCCCAAACGGTATCATTAGAAATATGTATAGATCGAATCCAATTTGCAGATAATCCTCGTTTTTTGTTGATGATATAGTTCTTAATGATTTTTTTGGTGACTGTATCTTTTATCGGTTTTTTAGACTTTTTCTTAGTAACGATGATACTGTCTCTAAATGTAATCTCTTTAAATAAAATACCTTTCCCTTCAGTTCCAGCCCATATATTACCTTTACTGTCACTGGTAATTGTTTTTATTTTGATATCGGCTAATCGTTTGTCTTGTTTAATTTGATGGATGCCTGCACTGTCAATTTTTATAAGTCCTTCCTCAGAGTTAGATGCCCATATCTCATTATTAATGCTATATACGGCATATACTCTGTTGCCTTTTAATCCGGTATCCTGATTATAATGCGTAAAATTGTTTTGAGAATACTTATAGAATCCTCCCCCAGAGGTAGCAATCCAGATGTTAGATTGACGATCAGTAATACTTTTGCTAATATTAGAAACTGCAAGTCCGTTTTTACGGTTTATTTTTTTCTTAAGCCGGTAATTATTGCCATCCAAGATGGTTATCCCGGCATTATTGGTAGAAAACCATAATTCAGAATTGAGTATAGAAATGTCGTTAACATTCAATGGTTCTGGTATCCACTTATTACCATAACTTTTGGCATTTGTATTTAAAACTAAGATTCCCTGGTTGGTAGCGGCAGCAAATACCTTTGTTTTATGATATAAAGCGGCAGTAAAATCATACGCACTATGCCTTACCATAATGCTTGCATCCTTTTCAATTTTATTGAGTTTCCAGAGTCCTTTATTAGTAGCAATCCAAAATAATTTTCCGTCAAATACAATGTCGTTTACAATGCTTGTGTTGATTTTTGGATCTAATTGTATTTTTTTTAACCCTGCAGAAGGTTGGTAGAGGTGGATTCCAATATTGGTCGCCAGATACGTTTTGTTATGAATTCTAAATATTTTATTGATCTGTAATCCTTCAAAATTAACAAACTGCTTTTTTGTTTTGATAGAAAGCCCTCTTCTAGTCCCGATGAATAAACTATCATTTGCAAAATGCAGTGCGTGGATATAATTAGATAATAGACCGTCGTCTTCGTTCCAGGTCTTAAATTCTTCTCCGTTAAATCTGCTTAGTCCTCCACCACGTGTTCCCAACCATAAATAGCCAATATCATCTTGTATGATATCATTTACTTGTGATTGCGGAAGTCCGTCTTCTAGGGTGTATGCTCTAAGCCCGTTATTTTGGGCAAATAATGTGTGAAATGAACTTATCCCTAGTAAGGTTATAAGTAATACATAGGAAAAACGATTGGGGCTCATAAAACTATGGTTTGATAACAAATATAATCAAACTGATTTTTTTGTTTTGTAAACCCATAAAATATTGAGATAAAAAATGTGGTTTTTAAAACCGTATACAAGCAGGCAGTTTTTTTGGGAAAAACAATAATTGGAAATAATTGGACGCGCCTGCTGTATACATTGGTTTTTAAACTGTTAATAGAAAATCTTAAAGCTTAGTACGGTAATGAAACCAAACAAAAACAAACAGTATAATAAAATTATAGAATAATAGATGTTATGTCGTTCTTTACTTATCATGTTAATTGCTAGTGATTGCCGTATTTCTTATAGTACTTACCTTGTTATCGTTCCAGGTTAAGCTTTGTTTTAGATTTACGTATTTAATAATTTCTGATGTTTCTTTATATAGCGTTTCGGTTTCCAAGATATTTCCTTTAATACCATACTCTTGGTTAGGAAATGTGTATTGGGTATCCGTGTCTGCATTTTCACAATATACGTTTGTTAATTGTGGAAGCGGAATAATGGTGTTACTATCTTCGGTTACCAAAAAGTAGTAAGCTTCTACCTGAGCACAACACGCAAGATATTCAACTTCCATCTTAATCACCTCAGAGATCCCTTCCAGACCAGGGTTCTCTAAGGTGGTGATAAAGATGTCCTCAAAAAGCTCAGTGTCGTTAATCCTGAACGTAGCTAAGTTTTCCGAAATTCCCCCCAAACGATTCAGATTAACAATGCAAGTCGGTTGTTCTGAACCATTCTCTTTAATTTCAGTCACTGCTACGTACTTTTCAGTGTTCTGAAAACTTTGCGCTTTCATAAACTGAAACCCTATGATTAGGATGAAAAGAACAATGATCTTTTTCATAACAGTATATTTTGAGGTTGATTATTTTGTACGAATTTATGCGCTTAATGCTGTAAGTAAAGTTAGGTTTTAGAATTCGTTGCCATCAATTTAGAATTCGTAATCCATCTTGGTTTTTCAACACGGTTATTATTGTGATTAGTGCATACACTTCATATTTTTGTGATATGGTTGATAATTTTGAAAATGAGTTCTTTGGTATTGGAATTCAGAACGGAAAAACACCCGAGAACCTCGGAGTCTTATGGAGAACTGCTCAGAATATGGGAGCCAGCTATATATTTACCATTGGTAACCGGTATGCTAAACAAGCGTGTGACACACATAATGCAGTAAAATCAATGCCTTATTTTCATTATAAAACTTTTGAAGATTTTTATCATCATCTTCCTAAAGGTGCTATGCTTGTTGGTGTAGAGTTGACCAAAGATGCTGTTCCGCTAGAAACCTTTAACCACCCAAAAAGATGTGTATATTTATTAGGTGCAGAAGATCATGGTCTATCTAATAAAGCCATAGAAAAGTCACATTTTTTAGTCAAGTTCAAATCAGAATTAAGTATTAATGTGGCTGTTGCAGGAAGTATCGTGATGTATGACAGAGGAATTAATAAACCTAGGTTCATTAGAGTTGCAGAATAGTTTTATGGGCGTGGGCTATCAGCACTGCACGGTAGCTTGCTCCTATCCCTGCCTGCAGAAGGTAGGCCTCACGCAATCAGAAGTAGACTTTTGAGTTTAGAATTCTTTTTTAACTACATTTATACTATCCAATATGTTGATATGGTAAAAGCTCTAGAAAATGCAATCGCTGCATTTAGTTCTTGGATATGGGATTGGCCTTTGTTGATTCTTTTAGTTGGTGGAGGGTTGTTTTTTCTTATCTTTTCTCGATTTACTCCTTTTTTATATTTTCGACACGCTATTGATATTCTCAGAGGTAAATATGACCACGAAAATGCTCCAGGACAATTAAGTCATTTTCAGGCATTGTCATCTGCCATTGCTGCTACTGTGGGAATGGGTAATATAAGTGGGGTTGCCATAGCTTTAGTAATGGGTGGTCCCGGGGCTATTTTCTGGATGTGGATCAGCGCATTAATCGGTATGGCTACCAAGTTTTATACGTGTACACTCGCCGTAATGTATCGATCCGAAAGTAAAGAAGGAACCACACTGAGCGGACCTATGTATGTTATTACAGAAGGATTAGGAAAACGCTGGAGGCCATTGGCAGTATTCTTTGCGCTCGCTGGTTTAGTTGGCACTTTACCAGCTTTTACAGCAAACCAGCTTACACAAACGTTAGTAGATGTATTAGATTGGAAAGAAAGTGATAAGCTCTATATAGGTATAGTTTTGGCTGGGATTGCATCTTTTGTAATTCTGGGTGGTATTAAAAGAATCGGAATCGTAGCAAGCCGATTAGTACCGTTTATGGTAGTATTGTATTTTATTACGGTATTTACTATTCTAATTTTACAGATCGATCAAGTATCAGAGATGTTTGTATTGATTTTTTCTGATGCTTTTACCGGAGAAGCTGCTGCAGGTGGTGCTTTAGGGTATTTAATTAAAACTGGTGTAAAACGAGCAGCTTTTTCTAACGAGGCAGGAATTGGTACTGCTTCGATGATGCACGGAACCGCTAAGACGCACGAACCGATTCGAGAAGGATTAGTAGCAATGATCGGCCCTGCAATTGATACCTTGCTGGTCTGTACATTAACAGCATTGGCAATTTTGTCTACGGGAGTTTGGCAACACTCTGACGATAACGGAATCTCTTTGACTTTAGCCGCATTTAATTCTGTTTTACCCTATAGAATAGGAGATGGTGTGGTCATAATTATGGTGCTTGTATTTGCTTTTTCTACCTTGTTTTCTTACTCTTATTATGGAGTAACTTGTTTGGGTTTTTTAACCAAACCAAAATATGGTATGTATTACAACTATATTTATATTGTCTCCATCGTGGTAGCTGCCGTGGTAAAGATTGATGTGGCTATTAATTTAATTGATAGTGCATTTGCTTTGATGGCAATACCTACAGTGTTTTCTGCTTTATTATTAGCACCTAAGGTTAACAAAAGAGCTAAGATGTATTTTAATACCGTTAAGACTACCAGGAAATAGTATATATTTTTAAGGTCGACATAGGGAAAGAAAAATAAATTCGAAAAGTTGAAAACCATCAATTCGATTTTTTCGTATATATTTGGCATAACCTCAAAATAACATAAAATGAATAGATTTTTTTGCATCCTTACATTATTGGTTTTGGCAACGACTACTTCTTGCGAAGAGTTAAATAGATTAACAGTTTTTGAACTTGATTACGAATCAGAATTTACAGTTGCCTCTACTACTATTATTGATGTGCCTATCAGTATAGAAACACCACCGGTACCTACAAATTCTGAGTCTGAGTTTGAAAATAATAATACCAGTAGCTCTTTAATAGAGAGCATTCAGCTGAAAAGGTTACGATTGATTCTTGAGAATCCTGCTGATGGAGATTTTAATTTTTTACAAGAGGTACGTTTGTTTATTGATGCCGAAGGTTTAGACGAACAAGAAATTGCTTTTGCTGAAAACTTGGAAAATCAAGATCTTAGAGTGATAGAGTTAGAAACCACAGGAGTGGAACTTAAAGAGTACTTGAAACAAGATTCTTTTTCACTAAGAGCATCAACTACCACAGATGAAACCATCAACGAGAATCACGATATCAAAGTAGATTGTACGTTTAGGGTAGATGCTAATATATTAGGGTTGTAGAGCGTTTTTGTAGCAAGATTACATTAGAAAAGCCAGATATTCAAAGAAGTACGTAACAATTGCACCGCGACAAAAAATGATCACTTTCGCCAACAAATTTCAGTAGGTCGGTTTTTGAGAATCTTGTAAAATACATTTATTACTTTTCAATAACCCACCTCACCCCATCCTATACCCCCTCTGAGCCCTTAAAAAAGTGGTTCGAAATACCTTTTTAATCCTTCGAAAGAGTTCAGTAACGCTTCGAATGATTTCTGAAATGGTTAGAGAGACTACAGCAAGGGGTTTTAAAATTTAATTTGCTATAAAAATGCCTTCCGGTTGCTCCCTCAACAAAGGTGGGGGAGCTGTCCACCAGAAGCAGACTGAGGGGGCAATGGCATAGTTATACTATTTTTTGATTACTATATAATTTTAAAAAGTGCTCTTTGATTTTATCTATAAAGAGGCACTATAACATAGTGTCGGTGGCATTAGAATTGTTACTGTTGGTTTTTGGATTTTTTTGAAAAATTATTGGTTTATGCATGTATGCGCCGTAGGAGGAATGGTTACCATCGTTGTAGTAAGTACATTATTTTCGTATCATCGGTTTTTGATTAATTAGACTGGTTTTCTTTAAAAAGATTTTATCTAAAGAATCGTTCTTTTCTTTCAGCTCAGTTTCATTCAAAGTACCTTTTTGTAGTTCAATTTCTAATTCAATATTTTGAGAAATTCTGATCAATGTTAAATTATACTGTTCTGCTACTAAACTACTTTGCTTAAAAGAGTAGGTATGAAACAAATTTTTCATTTTTTTTGAAGATTCAAATCGAGATAAGAGTGATTTGTAGGTGTTCTTAGAAATATACTGGCTTATTTTTGAATCAGCGAAAATAATTTCTTCGGTAAAGGTTGGATAATTTAAAGCATTAATAGCAACATTTAGCGAGTCTAATTTTACTTTTCTGTATAAATCAATAAGACTTTTATTTTCATCTATATTTTGATCTACATTGCTCTTGGATATTTCTAAAATATCGATGACATATTGCTTGTCTTTTCTTTTTTCAGCCAAGTCAGAAAAATAAAAGGCTAACAACACACCAATGATCGTTGCTATGAGAGTGAAATAGAAATCAATTCCGTTGCTATATCGCTTTCTAATTCTGTTGAATTTTTTGTTGAAAGAGAAAATGGTTATAACAACAACTAAAATGATGATGACAATTAAAAATCTCATATTAATTAATTTCCGTTTCTTCGATAAGCTACATAATTTACTGCAATGTAAAGATAATGTGTTTGTGATTAGTTATTTCTTAAATCTAAATAATTGTAATTTTAGATGTCAGATTGATAGATTGGTCTTCTGCTAGATTTACCGTTTTACCTGTTAGGATTTGTTTTATGCCTAAAAGATGCTGGTCTAGTTGTGTTAATTTTTCTTCTGTAAAATTTACACTAATTAGATTTTCTAGTAAGATTGTTGTGTGTGTTTTATTTATAAAATTCTCGTTCATCCACTTTAATTGTCGTTAATTCGACTGTATGTCCGTCGAGGTCTTTGGTATATATTGAGTCAAAGTAATGATGGTCTTGGATAATAAATTCCAAATTCAATTCTTCATATTTTTTTTTAGCTTTTTTAAAATTTTCCTGTGTTACATTAAAAGCAAAATGGTCAATTTTTACATTATTTGAAGAAGGGTCAAATTTAGTGGCAGTCAAATTAGCGGGAAATAATGCGATTCCTGTCTTTCCAGAGAGTAAAAAGATTGGAAATATTCCCCATTCAGGTAATCGATATCTTTTCAGTCCTAACACTTTTTCATACCATTGTGCAGAAGCTTCTAGGTCAGCAACTCTAATTGCTACGTGATCCAAAAAATCAATTTCTATGTCGTACTTTTTATTTGTCATTTCTTAAATTATAAAAAATGGTTGTGCAATAATTAGTCAGGTAAATTAGCATTCAATTTTCCTTTATTTATCCGGCCCAAAATGAGATGTTATCTCTCCATTTTTTGGATATAAATTTTGTTTAGATTAGATATACATTTCTTTTATGTTGCGTTTATCGCAATACGGGAGCATGTGCTGTATATAATTTTTAAGTTTGAAAGATAATGAAAATAAGATCTATTCTTTAAACCCGTTTTTTGAAAGTATATCTGAATACCAGCTATAGGAAATTTCTCCCCTTTCGTAGTATTTCTGTACTTCTTCAATACTACCCTTTATACCATAATCAATTGTAGATTTCAGTTTACCGTTTAGGTCATAGTACTTCCATGTTCCTATCTTAATTCTCCAATCTTTATAGTTGCCTTCTGCTTTAATAATTCCGTTTTCGTAATACTTTTTTATTGGCCCTTCAACAAGGTTATTATTATAGTATCCTACTTCCTTGTAGTTTCCGTTTTCATAGTAGTTTATCCATTTTCCTTGACCAACTCCCTTAACATATTCTTGCCAAGATGAATAATTTCCATTGGGATATTTTGCAAATAGTATTCCTGTAAAGGGTTTGTCATCCCCTTTAGCATAATACTTATATATACCATCAGTTCTTTTGCCAGTTGCATCAGACATCGAAACTTCTCTTTTCGTCACAGTTTGTGACATTGATATTGTTTTTTGAGCATATCCTATAGCTGTTATACAGAAAATCAAAGAAAGGGGAACTATTTTAGACAAAGAATTAGTAATTGAAATCATAATGTTGTTTTTTAAATTTTAATGATAATCTCCGGACTTCCATACAAAATGTGATGGGTTTTACAAACTTACCTTTCGGTTTGTTATTAACTTCTGTTCATACTAGAAGTTGTTTTCTTTATATACACCAGAAAAGGTAGTTTGGATGAGGAAAAAATATATTTTATAGATTTTTAAAAATATACAACCTTTTTGGCACTCTTTTATTCGTCCATTATTTTTGTAATTCACTTTTTTGTCCGTTGTATATTTTAAAGAAATCAGCTGGCTTGTTGGCAATTAATTTTACTCGCTCTTTGTGGTCATGATTTAGACGATATACTTTTCCTTTTTTATCTACTGCAATATAATTTCCATCTTCCATGTCCAAAATTGTGTAGAATAACTTTTCGTTAAATTCGATTTCAAATGAGTATTCCAATTCCAAAAGTAAGAGTTGCTCTTGATTTAATGATTTAAGAGCTCTTTCAGCAATTTTTTGGTCAGGATTTTCTATTTCAAAATGCTCCAGTTTAATTTCGTTCTTCTCAATTTGATCTAAGTCAAACGTTTAAAAACAATAAAATAACCGTTTATTATACCTTATAATTGAACGTTTATGTTTTGCTTTTTATTTAAAAGTAGCCTAAATTTTCCCACAAACAAAAACACATCACCTCTGTTGATAAAATGCTTTGCAAGACACTGTACCGTATATGTAACGCTACTTTCTTACAATAAATTCGCTTCTTCTATTTTCCTGATGCTCTTCTTCTGTACAAGGAACGCCGTTGGCGCATTTATTAATAAGTCTTCGTTCTCCATACGCTTTTCCTCGTATTCTTCTCCAGTTAATCCCACCTTTACGTACGATATATCGTACCGTAGCTCGCATTCTCTTTACACTAAGTCTTTTGTTGTACCAGTAACTAGACCTACTATCTGTATGAGACCGAACTTCTATTTTTAGGTTTGGGTTTTGTTTCATAAAAGCAATCACTTTTTGCAGGTCTGCTATCGCATCAAGTCTGATCTCGTCCTTATCAAGATCAAAGAAGATTTTACCTAACTGTAAAGGATCAACTATATCATCCCCTAGATTGACTGGTTCTGAAGTGCTGGATAGTAATTTTTCTCTTTTAAATTCTATAGGAACTTTATTGGTAGTTTCGTAAGAAGCTTTTGATCTAAAAATGATGTCATTTGGATTAAATCCTTCAATAGATGCTCTAATAAGATATTGCTTGTCACAATCTACTTCAAACTGGTAACCACCATCAGTATCAGATTTCATTTTGTTAACAATATTTCCTTCCATGTCTATCAATGACACCTCAACATCAGATATGGGATCATTACTTTCATGATCGGTTATAATACCTTCTAGATATTCTCTGCAAGAAGTAATTAATGCTTCTGTTTGTTTAAAGCTGTAAATATCATCGTTTCCTTTGCCTCCTTTTCTGTTACTGGCAAAATAACCTGTTTTAGTCTCTTCATCTATAACAAACGAAAAATCATCTTTAGGGCTGTTGATGGGTTTGCCAACATTAAAAACTTCATAGCCACCATCTTCTTTGGTAACGGCAACAAATACATCCAATCCACCTAAACCTACGTGTCCATCACTAGCAAAGTATAATCTTCCGTCATTACTGATATACGGAAATGTTTCCCGGGCTTCTGTATTGATGTCGTCTCCTAAGTTTCTTGGTTTTCCGTATTTTCCACCAGGTAGGATGTCTACCACAAATAGGTCTGATTTCCCCCTTGTACCCTTCATATCACTAGCGAAATACAATTGTTTGCCATCTGGGCTCAAGGCGGGATGCGATATTGAATAATTATCACTATTAAAGGATAACTCTGTCACATCAGACCATCGATTATTGTTATAAGTAGCTTTATAAAGCTTGAGCAGCACTACTCCTTTTCTACTTTTTCCAAGTTTGTTGTTGGTAAAATTATTACGGGTAAAATATACTGTGTTTCCGTCTTTGGTAAAGCTTGTAGAAGATTCGTGAAACTTGGTATTGATCTTACCTTTTAATTTTTTCGGCTCCTCGGTAGATACGTTATCTTCTTTGATGGTAGAAGAGAATAAGTCTAAAAAAGGCATTTGATTCCATTCATGAACTTTCGCATTTTTGCTGCGAGAAGAAGCAAATACAATATCACCTCTATGGTTAAAACTCGGAGCATAATCCGAATACTCAGAATTGATGGTTAACGTATATAAGTCATATTTGCCGGATTGCTTTTCGATAAAATCAAGATAATCTCTCTTATTGATAAAAGATTCCGCACGTTTGTCATTTCCGGTAACTGTGTTAAACCTTTCCATAATCGCATCAGATTCACTGTAACGTTCAGCACTTTTTAAACTTTGAGCATATCTAAACAGATATTCGGGCTTTACCTTTTCTGGAAACGAGGAGATTAATTTCTGATACCATTGTATAGATGCTTCTAATTCACCTGTAAAATAGTAAGAGTCCGCTAACTTTCTAAATAAATCATAAGAAGAATATCCTTGTTTTGCAACATCTAGATAAATGTCGCGGGCGTTTATATAGGCCAGCGCTTCGAAGCTTTGATCCGCTTTGGCAAGTTGCTTATCTCTATCTTGTGTAAAACCAGTATATGACAACAATAATAGTACGATTACAAGTACAGACGTATTGTAATTAATCTTTATAGAATACGAAAAAAGTAAAGAATAGTTTCCCAAAATGATCCCAGTATTATAATGATAAATTCTTTGTTTTCGTGGGGTTTTGAAAACGTACTGGAATTAAATTTACGAAAAATTAACATAAAGGTCATTTTCTTGATGGTTTTTTCCCAAAGAACGCTCTTGATATCACGATGTTTAATGAGTGACTTAGATGTTTTGTGATGAATAATCCTTTATAGGATTCACTGAACTTGAAGAATAATCAACTAACTTTGTAGCAAAATTTTTTCTATGGGTCATAAAGCCGGTTTCGTAAATATCATTGGAAATCCTAACGTTGGAAAGTCTACCTTGATGAATGCTTTCATTGGAGAGCGATTATCCATAATTACATCTAAAGCACAAACTACCAGACACAGAATACTAGGTATTGTAAATGGAGAGGATTTTCAGGTTATTCTGTCGGACACTCCTGGGATTATTAAACCCGCTTACGAATTACAGGAGTCTATGATGGGTTTCGTAAAATCAGCTTTTGAGGATGCCGACATACTAATTTATATGGTAGAGATCGGAGAAAAAGAATTGAAGGATGAAGCCTTTTTTAATAAGATTACCAACGCTAAAATTCCGGTTTTTTTATTACTCAATAAGATTGATAAGTCTAATCAGGAACAACTTGAAGAACAAATGCAATTTTGGGCAGAAAAAGTACCCAACGCAGAATTGTATCCCATTTCGGCATTAGAAAATTTTAACGTGAAGGAGGTTTTTGGAAGAATTGTAGAGTTATTACCAGAGTCTCCCGCGTTTTATCCAAAGGATCAATTAACAGATAAACCAGAACGTTTTTTTGTAAATGAAGCGATTCGTGAAAAAATTTTAATGCACTACAAAAAAGAAATTCCTTATGCAGTAGAAGTGGAAACCGAGGAATTTTTTGAGGATGAGAACATAATAAGGATCAGATCTGTAATTATGGTCGAAAGGGATTCTCAAAAAGGAATTATTATTGGTCATAAGGGCGCTGCACTAAAAAGAGTTGGTATAGAAGCAAGAAAAGAATTAGAAAAATTCTTTGGCAAACAGATTCATATAGAACTGTATGTAAAAGTGAATAAAAATTGGCGTAATAATGAGCGTCAACTAAAAAGGTTTGGCTACAATAAATAATTTTTGTGATAATGTCGTTCTCTTAGATTGATTTGTAAGATTTTTTGTAAGTTTTTCAAATGTCTTGTTTACGGGAAAACTGTAGTTTGAAGGTAAAATGCTGCATTTGAACGTTTTTGCCTAGTTTTTTTATGCTTTTTTCAAAGGAATCTTCTAATTTAGTATCCTTAACTAATTCAAAAATGCCCCACATATGATATAAACTTTACTTTATCTTCACACACTTTTTTACGTAACGGCTTAACTTTAAAAATCAAATACTTTTCTAAAGAGTACAAGTATTCATAGCGTCTTAGACTTCTATGTGATATTTTATCTTCAATTTTATTTGATAAATACCCAAAATAAATTAACCAGATTGAATTTTTAAATTCAAACGAAAAACAACTACACAATGTCAAAATTTACTAACAAGCTTAACTCATTAAGCCAAAAGATTAAAACGACCCCTCTTTTGTCGTCTTTGTCTGGTTTAACATTGATCATCATTTTTATAATGACTTCGGGATTTAATGCTATCATCGAAGAAAATAAAAAAGAACTACCTAATCAATCTGCAAGAAATATTCATTCTCCATTGGCGAATGGTTGTCAATTAACAGTAGATGCGGGTGAAGACTCTGAATTTTGCGGAGAAGGAGAAGTAACGCTAACGGCTACGATCTCTGGCGCTTCAGAATGTATCAATTGTACCGGAGAATACGGTGTGGAAAATACTAATAATTGTAGAAGAGACCAAAACTATGTAATGTGGTTAACAGATGGAAATAATCCGCGATGGTTTTCTAATATAGATTTAGAGTGGAATGAACTAGCCGATGGCACAGCTACTCTAACAGGAACAATTTTTGACCATACCTTAACTCAGACAACCTACGAGGTGAATGCCCTATATTCTGGAAGGACGAGTACAGCACCTGCCAACAGTCCTAAAGGACATGAATGTAATAATGAAGATGAATCAGGTTGGATTTATTATACAGAGTTATCAGGTACTGTGACTAGCACCGACGGCTCCTGGTCAATTGATTTGTCAAGAAGAGGTCCTGCATTTCAGTTAGGAAACGGGGCAAATGTTACCGAAACCGAACGAGGTAAATATGGAGCTTGTGGATGGTTTAATACCACCGATGGTCAATATAACCGAGGAGATTTTAATTTTAATTTGGGAGACTGTGTGACAACCTCAACTACAGAGGTGAATTATTTATGGTCTACCGGAGAAACTACACCGTCCATCACGGTAAATCAAGGAGGAGCGTATACCGTAACAGTATCAGATTGTGAAAACTGTGAAGCTTCTGATAGTGTTGAAGTGATCATAAGTGAGTTGCCTCAGGTAGATGCCGGTGAAGATCAGGAAATATGTTTAGGTGACGAAGTTACTTTAACGGCAGTAACGAGTAGTAATGAAAGTTGCGAAAGTTGTATAGAGTATGGTATCCAAAACACTGATTATTGTTCAGGTGATCAAAGCTATGTACTGTGGTTACAAGGAGGAAGATTTTTCTCTAATGTAGATTTAGAATGGAACGAATTAGCAGATGGAACCGCTACCTTAAAAGGAACTGTATTTGATTATACAATTACCCAGTCCAACTATGAAGTAGATGTAGTTTTTACAGGCAAAACCAGTACTACACCACAAAATAGTCCGAAGTCGCATGATTGTAATGATGAGGATACATCAGCTTGGGAATACTATACCGAATTTACCGGTACTATCACTAGCGAAGATGGCTCCTGGTCCACAACAGTAACAAGAAGAGGGCCAGCATTCCAAATGGGTAATGGTGCTAATGTAACTGAAACCGCACAAGGAAAATTTGGTGCTTGTGGATGGTTTGACACAACGGATAACGAATATGCGGTTGGTGATTTTAATTTCAATTTCGGAGATTGTATTACTTCAGAAACAAGAAACACTTCTATCTTGTGGTCTACAGGAGAGACTACAGAAAGTATCACTGTATCCCCAGAAGAGGATACGGTATATTCCGTAACTGTCACTAACTGTAACGGATGTTCTTCCACCGATGAGGTGAAGGTATTTGTTAAGTCAGCAGCCGTAGATGCCGGTGATGATCAAAACATTTGTTTAGGTGATACTGTAACCCTTGCAGCTACCGGTGAAGGTGCATTTATGTGGTCTACGGGAGAAACGACAGAAACAATTATAGTTTCGCCAACAGAAACTACTACGTATACTGTAATCGCAACAAGCGGTAATTGTGAAGCGTCTGATGCTGTAACCGTGGTTGTTAATGATCCTGTAATAGTAGATGCTGGAGAGGATCAGGAGATTTGTTTAGGAGATGAAGTAACACTTACTGCGCAGGTAAGCGGTATTGAAAATTGTTCAGAATGTATAGAATACGTAGTTGCCGGCACAGATTATTGTGCAGGGAATCACGATTTTGTGATCTGGATGACTAATGCAGATAGATCGGATAAAAGATGGTATTCAAATGTTGATTTGGTTTGGAAAGAAAATCAGGATGGCACAGCGACGTTAACTGGTACTGTTTTGGATTATACAGTAACTCAAGATACTTATGAGTTAAACGTTACATATTCAGGCAGAACGACCGTTGCTCCAACAAATAGTCCTAAAGAACATGAGTGTAATGATGAAGATGCAAACGGATGGATTTATTATCCTGAGATGACAGGAACAATTACTAAAACTGATGGTTCAGAGATAATTACAATTACCAGAAGAGGAGAAGCTTTTCAGGTAGGGAATGGAGCAAATGTTTTTGAAACTGAAGAAGGTAAAAACGGAGCTTCAGGATGGATCGATGTAATAGATGGGTATTTTGCTTATGGTGATATCAATATCAATTTTGGTGATTGCATCACTCCAGGTCAAGGGGAGGCTACTTATTTGTGGTCCACAGGAGAAACTACTCCAAGTATCGCCGTGTCTCCAGAAGAAGATACAACATATACAGTTACTGTTACCAACTGCTCTAATTGTGTTGGCGAAGATGAAATAACAGTAATTGTTAATTCTACAACAGCAGATGCTGGAGAAGACCAAACAATTGCAACAGGAGAAACCGCTACTCTAACAGCTTCAGGAGGTGATACTTATCTGTGGTCTACAGGGGAAACAAGTGCAACAATAAATGTTTCTCCAACAGAAACTACTGCGTATAGTGTTACCGTTACTTCTAATGGATGCGAAGATAGTGATGAGGTGACTGTATTTGTAGAAGGATGTGCTGTTACTGCTGATGCAGGAGAAGATCAGGAGATTTGTTTTGGAGAGGAAACTGTTCTTACAGTAGTAGGAGAAGGAGATATCTTATGGTCTACAGGAGAAACTACAGAAAGTATCACGGTTTCTCCCGGGGATACCACCACCTATTCTGTGATGGTAACCAATGGAAGCTGTGAAGCGATGGATGAAGTAATCGTAGAAGTGACAATAGTAGAAGCCAGTGCAGGAAGAGACAGATTCTTGTGCGAAGGATTTGGAGAAGAGGCTACATTGAGAGCGACGGGAGGAGATACATATCTATGGTCAACAGGCGAAACGACAAATACAATTGTGGTTTCTCCAACCGTGACGACAGATTATTCTGTAATCGTATCTATAGGAGACTGCAGTGAAACCGACGAGGTTACTGTATTTGTTGATAATTGTGATGACAGTATTATTGGTTCAAAAGTATATCCAACAGTACTAAAATCGGGAGATAAACTAACTATCGATGTGATGTCCAAAAAGGAGCAAAATATAGCGGTTTCCGTTTATAGCATGTCAGGAGCCACCATGATTCCGGTATCTTATAACAACGTCACAAATGGTAAGGCCTCCTTAACACTTGATATGTTAGGTTCTATGAAATCAGGAATGTATCTGGTAAAAATAGATAAAGAGGAAGGTACAGAATACAAGAAGTTTATTATTGATTAAATATTATTTAGAACAAAAGTTTGATGAAACGGTCTATTTTTTAGACCGTTTTTTTATCCGAATTACACGCATAAACTATTAAAGAAGGTTTAATGAGCTTTATGATACACGTAACTCTTAGTATTGCTGTAGTTGGTAAGGTCACTTATTTTATAACATTTAATTCAAATTCGACTATATAAGTTATAAGTAATTTATTCATTAGATAACATTAAGGATATATGTATTATTCAATTTAGCTGCCGAACGCAAATCAAATGAATAATGAAAATTTTTAGCAAATTAAGCTTTTTTATACTTGGAGTTTTAGGAGTATTGTATTCTTGTAACTCCGATGATTATCAAGGAGGAGGAGGAAGTGCAAATAACCTTACATTTAACAAAATCGGGAGTATTATCAACGGAACTGGAGATGAAGGTTTTGCCGAAATTTCTGCTTTCGATCCACAAACCGCAAAACTTTTTGTGGTAAATCCAAATGATCTAAAACTTTCTGTATGGGATCTTTCAAATCCATTTAATCCCGTTGCAGGTATAGATATCGCGTTAGACGGAATTCCGAATAGCGTTGCTGTCCACGATGGTTTGGTAGCGGTTGCATTAGAAAATGCAGCAAATAAGCAGGCAAATGGTACTGTAGCGATTTATGATACAGATTCACAAACATTACTAGAAACGTATACCGCCGGAGCTTTGCCCGATATGGTTGCATTTAGTCCAAATGGCAAATATATTGTTATCGCAAATGAAGGAGAACCTAATGATAATTATACAATTGATCCTGAAGGTTCTGTAACGGTAATTGAAATAGGCACAGGAGAGGTAAGCCAAGTTGATTTTACAATGTTCAATGGCCAAACGATCGGAAAAGATTTCAGGGTATTTGGCCCTGGAGCTACGTTAGCTCAGGATATAGAACCAGAATACATTGCAGTTTCTGATGATTCAAAAACAGCTTATGTAGCGTTACAAGAAAATAATGGGATCGCTGCGATAGATTTAATAACAAAAACGGTAAGCTATATTACCGGTTTAGGAGTAAAGGATTATTCGCTCCTGGAGAATCAAATGGATGCCAGTGATAAAGATGGTATTGTAGGTAACTTTCAGAATTGGCCTGTTTTAGGATACTATCATCCTGATGCAATAGCTTTTACAAGAGTTGGAGGGGCAGCATTTTTAATTACAGCAAACGAGGGTGATGCCAGAGATTATGATGGATACTCTGAAGAAACGCGGGTAAAAGATCTAACACTAGACCCAACAACGTATCCAGATGCGGAAACACTTCAGTTGGATGAAAACCTTGGAAGATTAAAGACTACCCTTGCAAATGGTGATACCGATGGAGACGGAGATATGGATCAGATTTATGCATATGGAGGAAGATCTTTTACTATTTGGTCAACTACAGGGGATAAAGTTTATGATAGTGGCGATCAAATTTCCAGGACCGTATTAGAATTGGATTCTAACGCTTTTAATAGTAATGAAGGTGATGGTGTAGATGAAAGATCCGATGATAAAGGAGCAGAACCGGAATCCGTAGAAACATTAACAGTAGGAAGAAATACTATATTATTTGTAGGTTTAGAAAGAACTGGTGGAGTAATGGTGTATGATATTTCCAATCCTGTTAGCCCTAGATTTATAGATTGGTTAAGAGATACATCTGATATCTCCCCAGAAGGTTTGATTACTGTAAAGGCTGAAAATAGCCCGACTGGTAATGCATTGGTAATCGTAACACACGAAGTTTCTAATACCATTGCAATTTATGAAGTAAAGTAAGAACATCCATAAAAATTTTGATGTTTTACAGTAACCAACTTATATAGATTTGTTTATATCTTTGAAATAAGTAATTATTTCACTGACTGACTATCAATTATGAAAAAGTTCAACAGGTCGATGCGCTGACCGTTGAGCTTTTTTGTTTTAATAATCCTCACTTTCATATTTATTTACCTCATAATTTGTGTTCAATAGTATAGGAAGAATAAAAAGACTAATTTTGCACAAATTTTAGAATTCAGGATAATGGGTAATATAGTGGCAATTGTAGGAAGACCTAACGTAGGTAAATCTACATTCTTTAATAGACTGATCCAAAGGAGAGAAGCAATCGTAGATGCCGTTAGTGGAGTTACTAGGGATCGTCACTATGGTAAGAGTGATTGGAATGGCAAAGAATTCTCTTTAATAGATACCGGTGGTTATGTAGTAGGTAGCGATGATATCTTCGAAGCAGAGATTGATAAACAGGTAGAGTTAGCAATCGATGAGGCTGATGCCATTATTTTTATGGTTGATGTAGAATCGGGCGTGACCGGCATGGATGAAGAAGTTGCCAATTTACTTCGTAAAGTAGATAAACCCATTTTTTTAGCAGTAAATAAAGTTGATAACTCAAAAAGAGCCTCAGATGCCGTAGAGTTTTATAGTTTAGGGTTGGGGGAATACTATACAATTGCCAGT
This sequence comes from Aquimarina besae, assembly GCF_042434905.1. Classification (NCBI taxonomy): domain Bacteria; kingdom Pseudomonadati; phylum Bacteroidota; class Flavobacteriia; order Flavobacteriales; family Flavobacteriaceae; genus Aquimarina; species Aquimarina besae. The sequence continues at coordinate 154,132 of NZ_CP170199.1, read as the reverse complement.
ATTAATGGTAGTGGTACAGGAGAACTTCTGGATGCATTGGTAGAAGCATTACCAGAACAGGAAGAAGAGGAAGCATCAGAATTACCACGTTTTGCTGTAGTAGGAAGACCAAATGCAGGAAAATCTTCTTTTATCAATGCCTTGATAGGCGAGGATCGATATATAGTAACAGATATTGCCGGTACCACAAGGGATGCAATTGATACTAAATACAATCGCTTTGGTTTCGAGTTTAATTTGGTAGATACTGCCGGAATTAGACGTAAATCTAAAGTAAAAGAAGACTTAGAGTTTTATTCTGTTATGCGATCCGTTCGTGCCATCGAACATAGTGATGTTTGCTTATTATTAGTAGATGCTACTCGTGGATTTGATGCACAGGTTCAAAATATATTCTGGTTGGCAGAACGTAATCGAAAAGGAATTGTGATCCTAGTAAATAAGTGGGATTTAATTGAAAATAAGGAAAGCAATACCTTAAAGGATTTTGAAAAATATATCCGTAAACAAATAGAGCCATTTACCGATGTGCCTATTGTGTTTATTTCGGCATTGACCAAACAAAGGCTTTTTAAAGCTATAGAAACTGCTGTAGAAGTATACAAAAATCGTTCAAAAAAGATTAAAACCAGTGTGATGAATGATACTATGTTACCTATTATCGAAAGAAATCCTCCACCGGCTTATAAAGGAAAATACGTAAAAATAAAGTACTGTATGCAGTTACCAACACCACAACCGCAATTTGCATTTTTCTGTAACTTACCTCAGTATATCAGAGAACCATATAAGCGGTTTATCGAAAATCAATTACGAAAGGAGTTTGACTTTCATGGTGTGCCGGTAGCGGTGTATTTCAGGAAGAAGTAATAGCACGGTATATAGGTTATGAAATAAGCAATAACCATTTAAGTTGATATGCAATCAAAAATGATGCTATATCGATTTTATTCTTGCATTGAACTAATTCGAAGTATGACCTTTAAAAAGCAATATATAAAGAGATGAAAAAACCACTATTGATTATACTGGTGTTATTGGTCTTCGTAGTATCAGGAATCAGTTTTTTAGTTTCTAGAGCCAGAAAGAAAATGTTGATTGATTATGTCCATATGGATCAAAAATTGGAGCAAATGACCTATCCTTTAGAAAAAGAAAATGATTCTTTATTACGATTGATAACGAATTCGGATATATGGAACAAAGCCCAAGAAATTGATTTGTTAACCAAAGGTTATAAAAAATATCTGGAATCTGTAAAACTAGAAATGCAGGGAACCAAAGATCCAGAACAGTATGAACTGTTGTACGAGCCTAATAATATGTTTTTTACTGAGAATGGGTTGTCCGAAAAAGGGAAAGAATTCGTTAAAAGAACCGATGAGCTCAGAGAAAGTCTGATTATATTAGTAGAAACTCCAGAATTAAAAACCAAAATAACCAATGTGTTAAGTACAGGACAAGTATATGACAGAAATCGTGTAAGACGAGATTGGTTAGAATTTAATTTCAAGGATTTTCCGTTAATTGCCAACATCACAAGGCTTACTCAAATGCAATCGGATGTCTCTTCTATCGAATCTGATATTTATAAATACTATTTAAGATTATCACATTAAGTCTGCATATGTTACAAAAACGTAACAAAACTGAAGGATTAAGCGTGGTCAAAGTCCGATTTTTTTTGAATGAAGGCATTATAAACCTAAAGCTGCTCCTTGATTTTAAGCAATTGCCCTCGGATAGATTCTAACTTTCTTATAATATCAAAACTGTCAAGTGCTTCCTGCTTTTGCTCTTTGAGATGAATCTTAGCACCTTCTAATGTAAAACCACGTTCCTTTACCAAATGATAGATGAGCTCCAGGTTTTTGATATCTTCCGGAGTAAATTTTCTATTGCCCTTGGCATTCTTTTTAGGTTTTAGAATATCAAATTCTTTCTCCCAAAAACGAATAAGAGAAGCGTTTACATCAAATGCATCAGCTACTTCACCAATACCGTAGTATAATTTTTTTGGTAAGTCTACATACATACTTAATTCTCTTTTTGTTGGGTAAAACTTCCATCTTCTTTAAATACCAAATTGCTTTCCGGAAAATCTTCCTGAGTCAATTTTTTTATTTCTTCAAGCGCTCTTTTTTTGTCATCCATAAATGGATACACCTCATCAATTTGCTTCGCAGAATGCAATTTCCCTTTGATGAAATTGCCTTCGGGATCGATGTCTATCTCAGCGATAGGAGCATATCCTTTAATTCCGGTTAAATTAAACCTTGAATAGGTGCAAAAATTACCTAAGCTATAGGCAATAAACTTGTTATTATACACTTCAAAAGCTCTTGATACGTGAGGCCCATGACCTAAAACAATATCTGCACCCGCATCTATCAATGTATGTGCAAAAAGGTATACATTTCCGCGATCTTCTCCATAAAAACGTTCAGTTTTTCTTGGCACGTGCGTGTGATCAGCACCTTCTGCACCACCGTGAAACGATACTATTACGATATCTGCTTTTTCCTTCAGCTCCTGAACAATCCTTTTCGCTTTGGTTAAGTTATGAATTTTTACGCAATCTTTATTTGGCGCAAAGGCACAAAATCCATAGGTGATTCCATTTTTTTCAAATAGAGTAGATTCCTGAGCAAAAACTCCGGCATAGGCAATGTTATGTTTTTCTAAGGTTTTGGCTGTATTTTTGATACCTATAGCTCCAAAATCTCCAATATGGTTATTGGCAATGCTCATTACATCAAAACCGGTTTCTTCCAGGTATTTTCCAAAAGATTCTGGAGACCGAAACGAATAACACTTTGAGGGATCAGAACATCGCTTTGCATTTTCTCCTTCATCGGTAAGCGTTCCTTCCAGATTACCAAATAGGATGTCAGCTTGCTGTAAAACCACATTTACATTATCAAAAGGACCTTTGTTTTCTGGAGGCATATAGCTTGCATTGGGAAAATTTGTGCCCATCATGATATCTCCAACAGCCATTAGTTTAATGCTTGTGGGAGCGGCTAATTTTTCCATCTCCAATTTGAAATTCTCAACGATTGTAGTCATCGAGTCGATCTCTTCTTTCGAAAATTTCTGAGCTTGAATTGTACAACTAAAAACAGCAAAAATTATAAAAAGAAGTATTCTGCGCATTGGTGCTAATCTAGGGTTTCATTAATAACAGAAGAAGCTTTCAGCATTTCGTTAAACTCTTCAGAAGTTAAACTTCCGTAGTAAAAATTACGTGGGTTAATGCGCTCTCCATCTTTAAATATTTCATAATGGAGGTGAGGTGCTACAGATCTTCCTGTACTTCCTACATACCCAATAATATCGCCACGCTTTACTTTTTGACCTTTCTCTACATTATATTTGCTTAAATGTGCATAGAGACTCACATAATTAAATCCGTGGTCTATACGTACGTGTTTTCCATAACCGGTAGAGTTTGCATCTGCTCTGGTAACAACACCGTTACCCGATGCATATATAGGAGTTCCGGTAGCAGCAGAAAAATCCATTCCGTAATGAAATTTTCTAGCTTTGGTGAAAGGATCACTTCTCCATCCATATCCTGAAGCCATACGTTTTAAGTCAGAATTTTGAATAGGCTGTATTGCAGGTATGGTAGATAGTAATTCTTCTTTTTGTTCTGCTAATTCTTTTATTTCATCTAATGAAATAGATTGCACAGCAATTTGCTTAGTGAGTTTATCTATCTGTTTTTGGGTTTCGATGATAATTTCAGAATTATCATATCCTTCATATCCCTTATATCGGTTTACACCTCCAAAACCTGCGTTTCGTACTTCTTCAGGTATAGGTGGTGCCCCAAAATAAAGACGATAGATGTTATCATCTCTTTCGGCGATTTCGTCAAGAACAGCATGATCTTTTTTCAACTGCTTATTCATAAGCTCATATTGGAGCTTCATATTTTCTAATTCTCTTCTGTATGCTTTTTCTTTCGGAGTTTCTAGTTGTGGAATGTTTAGATAGATCAATAATAGTACAAAACCAGCTAAAAAAGCACCAAGAACACCTAAAATGGCAAAACCAAATTTACGTCCTTTCTTTTGCTCAATTCTACGATAAGATAGCGTCTCGCTATCGTAGTAATATTTAACCTTTGACATAATCTAAAATATACTATTTTTGCAGGATATTAGCCAAAAATAGGCTTGTTTATACTTTGCGGCGAGAACAAAGATAATAAAATGTCACAAAGTCGAGAAAAAACTGACAAATATCGGTAGCATATCTTTAGGTAGGTTACTGTAATTAATTGATTATTAAGAAAATATTTAAAAATGAAATCCCAAGACATCAGAAACCAATTTTTAGCGTTTTTTGAATCCAAAAAACATAGTATAGTGCCTTCTGCACCGATGGTGATTAAGGACGACCCGACCCTGATGTTTACCAATGCCGGGATGAACCAGTTTAAAGAATATTTTTTAGGCAATGGAGTTTCTAAAAATAACCGAATCACAGATACACAAAAATGTCTTAGGGTCAGTGGTAAGCATAATGATTTGGAGGAAGTTGGCATGGATACCTATCACCATACCATGTTTGAGATGCTGGGCAATTGGAGTTTTGGAGATTATTTTAAAAAAGAAGCTATTGAATGGGCGTGGGAACTGCTAACAGAGGTATTTGGGATTGATAAAGACATACTTTATGTTTCTGTTTTTGAAGGAGCAGAAGATGAAAACTTAGAAATGGATCAGGAAGCCTATGATTTGTGGAAAAATATTGTCCCCGAAGATCGTATTATCATGGGTAACAAAAAGGATAATTTTTGGGAGATGGGAGATCAGGGACCATGTGGACCTTGTTCAGAAATTCACGTAGATCTTAGGTCAGAAGAAGAAAAAGCAAAAACACCAGGTCGTGATTTGGTTAATCAGGATGATCCGTTAGTTGTAGAAATCTGGAATCTCGTATTTATGCAATTTAATCGCAAAGCAGATGGTTCTCTGGAGAAATTACCAGCACAACACGTGGATACAGGAATGGGATTTGAGCGTTTGTGTATGGCGCTACAAGGTGTTAAATCTAATTACGATACAGATGTATTTACACCTTTGATACGAGAGATAGAGACAGTTACCAATACTACATATGATAAAAATAGTTTACCAACTGACCCAGATGGTAAAGTAAGTGTAGCTATTCGTGTGATTGCAGATCATCTTAGAGCAGTATCATTCTCTATAGCAGACGGACAGCTACCAAGTAATACCGGAGCTGGATACGTGATCCGCAGAATTTTGAGAAGAGCTATCAGATATGGATTCACATTTCTAAACACCAAAGAGCCTTTTATCTACAAATTGGTTGAAACGCTTAGTAATGAAATGGGAAGTGCTTTTCCTGAGTTAAAATCTCAAAAAAATCTAATTACCAATGTGATTAAAGAAGAAGAGAATTCATTTCTACGAACTTTAGACCAAGGATTAGTATTACTGGATAATGTGATTAAGAATACAAAAGGTAAAGTGGTTTCAGGAAAAAAAGTATTTGAATTATACGATACCTATGGTTTCCCTGAGGATCTTACAGCACTTATTTTGTCAGAGCAAGGATATGAATATGAAAAAGAAATTTTTGAAGCAGAACTACAGAAACAGAAAGATCGTTCTAGAGCTGCTTCTGAAATAAAAGCCGGAGATTGGGAAGTTTTAATTCCGAATGCAGAAGAAGAATTCATAGGATATGATCACATCTCAAGCGAAGTAAAAATATCGCGTTATCGCAAAGTAAATAGTAAAAAAGATGGTGAGTTGTATCAATTAGTTTTAGATAAAACGCCTTTTTATCCCGAAGGCGGTGGACAAGTTGGAGACAAAGGATATTTGGAAGCTGCTAATGGTGATGTGTATTATATTTTGGATACAAAGAAAGAGAATAATCTGATCATTCATTTTACAAAAAGTTTACCTAATCACGTAAAAGACACTTTTACAGCAGTAGTGAGCGATAAGACACGTACAACATCTGCAGCAAACCATTCTGCAACTCATTTGTTACATCAGGCATTACGTACTGTTTTGGGAACTCACGTCGAACAAAAAGGTTCTATGGTGCAAAGTGCTAATTTACGCTTTGATTTTTCGCATTTTTCGAAGGTTACATCGGAAGAGTTACAACAAGTAGAAGATTTTGTAAATGCTAGAATACGAGAAGCATTACCATTAGAAGAAAAACGAAATATCTCCTATGATCAAGCTATTGCAGAAGGCGCTATTGCACTGTTTGGTGAAAAATATGGAGATTCTGTTCGTGCCATCCGTTTTGGGGAATCCATGGAATTATGTGGAGGAATCCACGTGCAAAACACTAGTGATATTTGGCATTTTAAAATCACATCAGAAAGTGCTGTGGCTGCCGGAATTCGAAGAATTGAAGCAATCACCAGTGATGCTGCGAAGGATTATTTTACCAATCAGTCTGAAGCATTTTCTGAAGTAAGAGCTGTTCTGAAAAACCCAAAAGATCCAATTAAAGCCATTACAGCACTGCAGGAAGAAAACGCAAGTCTCAAAAAACAAATAGAGGTTTTGCTTAAGGATAAAGCCAAGAATCTAAAAGGAGATCTGAAGTCAGAATTCATGGACATAAACGGGATTCAATTTTTAGCAAAGAAAGTAGATCTTGATCCGGCAGGTATCAAAGATCTGTCTTTTGAAATAGGTGGAGAAATAGAAAATGCTTTCATGATTTTCGGAGCTGATAATAATGGGAAAGCATTACTGTCGTGTTACATTTCAAAAAATCTGGTAGAAGAAAAAGGATTGAACGCAGGTCAAGTGGTTCGAGAACTTGGAAAATATATTCAAGGAGGTGGTGGTGGACAACCCTTCTTTGCCACGGCCGGCGGGAAAAATCCGGCAGGAATTGAAGAAGCTTTGGAGAAAGCTAAGCAATATGTATAACTAAAACTGAAGCCCCCTCTCTCTCCCTTTGGGGTGAGGGTTGGGGTGAGGGCTTATGAATTTACAAACCAAAATATCCTTAAAACCTCAGCAACCTAAAATTGATTATGATGCCGAGTTGTTATTGCTAGGATCTTGCTTTGCAGAAAATATAGGAGAAAAGTTTGATTACTTTAAATTTAAAACCTTGATCAATCCTTTTGGGATACTTTTTCATCCAAAAGCCATAGAAACCTTTCTTTGGATGGCTACTCAGAAGGAACAGTATACTGAAACTGATTTGTTTTACCATAACGAGCAATGGCATTGTTTTGATGCGCATTCTAAGTTGAGTCATCCGGATCAGAAACAATTACTGCAATCTCTTAATGAATCCTTGAAGGAGACTTCTAAGAAGATTCAGTGTGCTACGCATATCTGCATTACATTGGGTACCGCTTGGGTATATCGGTTACACGCGTTGGATATGATTGTGGCCAATTGTCATAAAATTCCGCAAAAAGAGTTTCAAAAAGAGCTATTATCTGTAGAAGAAGTAAGTCAGTGTTTACAAAATAGTATTGGTTTGATTAAGAGCTTGAATCCAAGCGTAAAAATAATATTCACCATATCTCCCGTAAGACACAGCAAAGATGGTTTTATAGAAAATAATCGTAGTAAATCACATTTGATTGCGGCAATTCACCAAACGATAGATGCTAATCAAACTTGTGATTATTTTCCTTCATATGAAATAATGATGGATGAGCTAAGAGATTACAGGTTTTATGATACTGATATGATTCATCCGAGTGCGGTTGCTATTGATTATATCTGGGAGTATTTTAAACAAACATGGATTTCTGAAGAAGCGTTAAAAACGATGAATACAGTCAAAGAAATCCAAAATGCAATGGCGCATAGGCCATTTAATCCAAAAAGCAAACAACATCAGTTATTTCTTCAAAAGTTAGAAGAGAAAAAAATACTGGTACAGCAGAAATATTCTTTTATCCGTTTTTAATTTTATTTTTGTTGTTTTTCGCTATCGTATCAGGCTAAAACTTCCTTTGAAAATAGTATTATTGGTATCAATAAAAGTAAACCAATATTGACTAGAAGGCATCAAGCTTCCATTGTATGTTCCATCCCATCCACCAGAATTACTTGAGTTAAACTGTTTTAATAGTTTTCCTAATCTGTCGTAAATTCTAATAGTTCCAGAAGTATTAATTGCTTGGGTAGGTTTAATATTCCAAAATTCATGAAACCCATCACCATTTGGGGTAAAATACTCTGGAAACAAATCAGAAACATCACAAGTTCCTGTACTGATATTTATCTCGAAACTTGATTCTATACTACAGTTTATTGTATTATTATAAATGTAAATAGTTTGTGAAGTCGTGATTTGATCACCCGGAAAAAAAGATATGCCAGTACCATTAGGTGAAGAGAAATAATTTCCATTGTCAAGTGCAGGTAAAATATATGTATTACAAGCAACCACATCCTCTAATTCGTCTACTTCCAAATTTTCAATAGTTACAACAAAACTACTTTCGTTAGAGCAGTTCAAATTTTCGGTGTAAATAAAGATTTCTTGTGTGCTTCCAATAATATCGCCAGGGAGTAAAAGTGTCCCAGATCCTCCACTTTCGGTAAAATAGTCATTGTTTGGATTTAAAGCTGGTAACGTATAGCTTTCGCATTCCACAATATCCATAAGAGTGTCTACCGTAGGTGGCCCAGTTATAGTCACTGTAAAGCTGCTTTCGTTGTTACAGGTTGCAGTTCCGGTATAAATATAGATTTGCTGGGTGGTCATAATCATATCTCCTACAGTCAATTGAGTACCGGTGGCACCACTACCTGTATAATAAAAATTATCAGTGCTCAAGGCAGGTAATTCGTAACTTGTACATTCAGTGGTATCTGGTAATGTATCTGCTACAGGTTGCCCCAGTATGGTTACAGTAAAGCTACTTTCGTTATTACAAGTTGCAGTTCCTGTATAAATATAGATTTGTTGAGAACTCATAATCATATCTCCGGCAGTTAATTGAGCTCCTGTTGCACCACTACCTGTATAATAAAAATTATCAGCGCTTAAGACAGGTAATTCATAGCTTATACATTCAGTAACATCTGTTAGAGTGTCTACTACAGGCTGTCCAGTTATGGTTACAGTAAAGCTACTTTCGTTGTTACAGGCCGTAGTTCCGGTGTAAATATAGATTTGCTGGGTGGTCATAATCATATCTCCAGCAGTCAATTGTGTTCCTGTTGCACCACTACCTGTATAATAAAAATTGTCTGCGCTTAAAACAGGTAATTCATAATTTATACATTCGGTAATGTCTGAAATTGTATCAACAGTTGGTAGGTCCGATCCTCCATCTGTAACCATCCATCCATCTGAGGTGATCATATTTTCTCTAGCCGCTTCTCCAAGACAGTACAAGCTATTACCTCCACTAAAGGTTACATTGGGTTGTAGGTTTTGCGCGTTCCAATTTATTAATAAAGAATCATAGTTTTGGGTAGATAAAGTAATACCACCAAACATCCCTGATGCATCAGTAACATTTTCTACATTCCAGTTACCCAAATCTTGATCAAAAGAGCTGGCGTTATTAAACATAAGACTCATATCCATTACAGATGAAACATCCCATCCACTAATATCTTGATTGAATGAAGCGGCGGCTCTAAACATTCCGTGCATATTTGTCACAGCGGATACGTTCCAATTTCCAATATCTTGATTAAATAGAGTAACTTCATTAAACATAAGAAACATATCCGTTACAGAAGATACATTCCATCCACTAATATCTTGATTAAACATTGATGCTCTATTAAACATAGAGGACATGCTGGTAACAGAAGATACATCCCAACCACCAATATTTTGGTTAAAACTACTGGCATCCTGAAATAGCGCTGACATATCAGATACAGAAGATACATCCCATCCACCGATATTTTGATTAAAAGAAGCTGCACCATTAAACATAAAATCCATTTGGGAAACATTAGCAACATTCCAAGTGCTTAGATCTCCATTAAAAGAAGTTGCATTTTCAAACATAAACCTCAAATTCACTACGTTTGTAACATCCCAAGAACTAAGATTTTGATTGAAAGAAGTTGCTCCTCTAAACATTGCTGACATATTTGTAATTGTAGATACATCCCAACTAGTGACATCGCCATCAAATGAAGCGGCGTCATTAAACATTCTTCTTAAATTAGTAACATTCGATAAGTCAGGAGTGTCGATTGCAGGATTAATGATATTGAGGTTAGTGCAACCACTAAAAGCATTTTCCATTGAGAACCAAGATATATTACCCCATTGTTCGATTGTTTGGATTTTGTCTCTGTCAGCAGCAACACTATTAAAGAAAATTCTAGGAAAATCGCCTGAAATACTCACTGTATAAACTCCCGGTGTTGTATAATTATGTATAGCATCTCCTGTTTCTCCAGTTGTGATGATACCATCTCCCCAGTCTACATTGTAATTATAGCCACCTCCTACAGTAGGAATTGTTATGGTTTCATTAGCAACAGTTGTTTCCCAAGTGGTAATAAAAGCTCCAATATTATTAATAAGTGTTAGTTGAAAACTTTGTTCTATACTATCGCAGCCATTAGGATCATATGCATATAGGGTAATCGGATAAGAAGGGAAATCAGCAAAATTTAGAATTGTGCCCGCTGTGTAAGCAGTTCCTCCACCATTGGTTGCGGTATAATACATTTCTGTTCCTGAAAGGTCTGTACCTGTAATTGCAGGTAATGTATAAGAATTGTTTTGAACAACATCACTGATAGTATTTAGAACTGCTGTATTTTCTTTTCCTCCATCTGTAATTATCCAGTTAAAATTGTCGATAATAGATTGACGCTCTGCCTCTGCATTACAGTATATACTATCACCCCCGCTAAATGTAACATTAGGCTGTAAAGTCTGAGTACTCCAACCAATCAATAAGGCGTCATAGTTTTGGGTGGATAAAGTTACCCCATCAAACATGTTTGATGCATCGGTGACATTCTGAATATTCCATACACCAATGTTCTGATCAAAAGAACTAGCCCCTTGGAACATAGTAACCATATTGGTAACCGAAGACACATTCCAGATGCCTATGTCTTGATTGAAAGCAAATGTATTTCTCAGCATACTCTGCATATTAGTAACAGAAGAAACATTCCAAGCGCTAATGTCTTGGTTAAATGAAGTAGCAGAATTAAACATAAAGGACATATCTGTTACAGAGGATACGTCCCATATTCCAATATTTTGATTGAAAGTATTTGCTGATGCAAACATTGCTCTCATATTTGTAACATTAGAAACATCCCATCCGCTTATGTTTTGATTAAAAATCGTAGCACGATTAAACATAGCATTCATATTAGTAACATTCGCTACATTCCAACTTCCTATATCAGCATTAAAATCTCTAGCTTCAGAAAACATACCTCTCATGTTTGTGACATTAGATACATCCCACGAGCTAATATCCTGATTAAAAAAATCTGTTTGACCAAACATAAACTCCATATCCACTACATTGCTAACATCCCAAGTGCTGATATCCTGATTAAATACCTGTGCATTTATAAACATTGTACTCGTATCTGTAACATTAGATACATCCCAATTGCTAATGTTCTGATCAAAAGAGACTGCATTGTTAAACATGGAACTCATGTCCGTAACATTAGATACATCCCAACTACTGATATCACCATTAAAAGTACTTGCGTCTGAAAACATTAGGCTTAAACTACTTACGTTTGATAGATCAGGAGCATCAATACCGGGGTTGGTAATGGTAAGATTGCTACAGTTTGCAAAAGCACCAGCCATAGAGGTCCAGGCTATATTTCCCCATTGTTCTATGGTCAAAATCTTATTTTGATTGTCTGCAGTGGAAAAAATAAATGTTATTCTGGGGAAATCCCCGGAAATACTCACGGTGTGTATTCCTGGTGTGGTATAGCTATGCGTAGCATTACCCATTTCTCCAGTCGTAATAGTACCATCACCCCAATTTACATTATAATTATAGCCTACACCATTGGTAGGAATTGTAATAGTTTCATTGGCAGTGGTAGTTCGCCAGGTAGTAATAAAATCCTGCGCTACTATCGATTGATTTTGTAATAATACTAATAGTAGAAAGATAAGAAATTGAAAAATTTTTTTGTAGATAAGTGTCTTTTTAAAAAGACCTAAATATGGAGGCATAGAATAATTAATTTTTAAAGAGCAAACAAACGGTCATTAAGTTTGATGCATAATAAAAGCTTACTTTTTTTAATGATTATCAGTTAATTGTAGATGTGAAGTCTGTCAATTACGGCGACCAATATAAGAATTAAGAAAACAAGTAGGGCCAATTTTTTATGACATGATTTAAAATTTAAGATTAAATCAATTCTTTTCATAAATATTAGAATTTTTCTCAATTTCTTTTTCACTAGAAGATTCTGTGTTTATAAAATATTTCAGATTTTATTCCTCACTTTAACAACAACATACTTTTCTAATATCATAGCGACAAAATTATTCATTAATTAAATAGAATTAGATTTTTTAGAACGTTATGTTAACTTGTTAAATATAAAGACACTAATTAAGTAGGATAGATGCATAAGTACAAAAATCTTTATTGTGAGGTTTTTTACGTGAGATCGGGTGATGACTATATAGAGTCGTCCCCGATCTTTATCTAATTATTTCTTCTTGGCTCTTCTTCAAGCAAAACAATTTTAGTTTCTAAGTCAAGTAAACGGTCATACACATCTATAGGTTCTGGAATCTGTTTTGAAGCAAACATTGTAATATACCAGGTTTCTAGGCTTTCTTCAGAATTGATAGTATAGGTTGGATAATTACCATCTTTATTGTTTGATTTAAGAATAAGTTTTCCAGGCTCTTCAATCCTGTTACTAACCTCCTTAATTAATGAGCATATTTTGTGTAATAATTTCAATACCACTTTCGATCAAGTGCTTTATACTTGGTTTTTTCTTCTTTATACCATCCAGATATTTTAAAATAGCATTGGCAAAATTTGGTTCTCTATGATATACTAATTCATAGATTTCGATAGGAAGTAACCAATCTTCGGAATGGTCTTTTTTGATAATAGCAAAAACAGCCTCTAAAGAAAACTTAGTATTTTTACCTTTTCTTACATTTCTAACAGCCTGATATAGAGTGTGTAGTTCTTGTTCTTTTGGGGAGTAGGTTCTTTTTATCGTATTCATATCCGGATTATGCGTTATCATATCAAATGAGTAATCATCAGCCGGTCCAGAGAATGCAGATACAATTTCTTTTCCCACCGCCAGATCAAAAGTGCCCCACTCGGGTTTAAATAAATATTCACCTCTATATTTGATGGTACACTCTTTAAACTGAATAAGAATTAACTCTCCTTTGATATTTCTCATTCCAGTGATATTTATTCCCGCAACAGTAATACCACTTTCAAACTCAAATTCGATATATTCTCCATCATAAAAATTATAAGCTTTTAGATCTCTGGGAGACATATTCTCTATAGCTAAATTGATGCCTTTCAACTTGCCCAGTGGAGATCTAAACCCATTAGGATGTGTATCGATTCCTTGTCCAATTAGTTCTTTTTCTCTAAAAGATAGTGCTGTTGGCCCTGAAGTTTCAAAATAAATAACCTCATTATCTTCATTCTTGATCATCCTGGTAAACACACCAGAAATTTGTAAACCGGTGCTGAGTTCTATAGTGCCTAGATTCTCAGATTCGATTAGTTTCGTAAGCCCACGATGTCCACCTTTTCGTAAAGCCATAGTGTCAGCAAATTCCTCAAGAACTTGACACAAATAGGCAAAATCAGGGGTTACAAATAATTGAGGCTGAGGTTTGGTGATATCAAAATCTTGAAATGCAGCATCCGGAGAATATGAAAGTTTTTTCACATTATCTGTCATACACCATTCACTTTCTCCAATCGACGAAAGCAAACCTGCACCGTAAATCTTTGGATCATCAAGCGTACCAATCAATCCATATTCAACCGTCCACCAATGTAAATTACGGATCAAAGCCATTTCTGAAGGTTCGGACTTTTGATTCTGCAGTTCATTGACTCTGTTTTCAGCATCTTCAATCTCTTGGGCAGAGGAATCTGCAGATTCTTTTAAAATAGAAAGTGTACGAACCGCATCATACATGTCATAATCTCTTTTAGATGAAATTGCTTTGCATCCAATTTTTCCAAAACGTCTCAAGTATTCGGCGTAATCTGGATTGGCAATAATGGGAGCATGACCCGCTGCCTCATGAATGATATCAGGAGCGGGTGTGTATTCTATATTTTCTAACTGTCTGATGTCAGATGCTATAACCAGAATATTATACGCCTGAAATTCCATAAAAGCATTGGGTGGTATGAATCCATCGACCGCAACTGCCGCCCATCCAATTTCTTTTAGGATCCTATTCATTCCGTACATACTAGGAATTTCATCGATAGAAATCCCTGTTTTTTCTAATCCTGTTAAATAAGATTTATGTGCTACTTTACTCAAAGAGGCAATGTTTTTACGCATTACATACCTCCAAACTGCTTGATCCACAGGGGTGTATTCATCGTAGTTTTGAGGTTTGATGAATTGTTTAAGATGAGGTGGTAATCTGTCGAGTAAAGGATTAGATACTATCTGTTCAGGCATAGCACATTCAAATTTTAGTCTAAAATTTTGTTTTCGAAAGTACTAGTTTTGAAGATAATATTGGAATTAATTAACTAATTTTGTTAAGAGGCATTAAGGCCTTGACTGGACTTATCGTTATTATTTTAGAAAGATATTCGATTATCTGATCTTTCTAATTGCTTGATTAATAAAAAAATACACTAACTTAATATACCACACAAATATTATGAGAAAACTTATTTTATATGCTGTAGCTTTACTCGTAAGCAGTCTTGCTAGCAGTCAGGTAACAAACGAAGGATCTCCAAAGAGTTGGGATTTAGATTTTTTAAGTAAGGAAAAGCAAGCTTTAACTGCTATTGAAATGCCGACTTTTGATCTAAAAAAGATACAGATGGAAGATGCAATAAATGATCAGGATAAATCAAAAGTATATCGTTTTGGATATGAATTTAAAGTTGATTTGGGTTTTAAAAATGCTGGTGTATGGAATCGACTAGAGAATGGAGATTGGATTTGGAGAATTAGAATAAAGTCAAATAATGCTAAAACCATCAATTTCGTTTTTGATAATTATAAATTGCCAAAAGGCGCTTCTGTGTATTTTTATAATACTGATAGATCTGATTTATTGGGTGCATATACAGATGTATTTAATAGGGAAGATAAAATGTTAGGGACTTGGATGATAGAAGGAGATGATATTATTGTAGAATATTTTGTTCCGGCATTGATGAAAGGAAAAGGAGAATTAAATATCTCTAAGGTAGTACATGGATATAGATCCGTTACAGATACAGAACTAGAGGCTAAAGCTTTAAATGATTCAGGGAACTGTAATCAAGATGTTGATTGCCCTGTAGGATCGGATTTTGATGGTTTGAAGGATGGGTTGAAACCTGGGGTAGCACTTTTTATTCTAGGTGGAGGTGTCTGTTCAGGAACATTAGTAAATAATACTAGTAACAATAGAAATCCTTATTTTCTATCTGCAAATCATTGTTTTGAAAACACTAATGGGACGAGTAACCCAGCTACCTGGGCGTTTAGATTTAACTGGGTTAGCCCAAATCCTTCTTGCGGCAATACAACACCAAGTACTAATGGAACTTTTGATCAAACCACCAGTGGAGCAACGATATTAGCCAATAATAGAAAATCTGATGTGTTATTGGTAAATATTGATACAAATTTACCGGAGAGTTGGAACTTAGAATGGGCAGGTTGGGACAGAACGGGTAATGCGCCAAGTTTTGTAATAGGAATTCATCATCCATCGGGGGATATCATGAAGGTATGTCGTGAAAATGTAAGTCCAACAGTTGTAAATAATGTTAATATCGGCGGATTGCTTGCTCCTACGGATACTTGGAGAGTTGCTGATTGGGATTTGGGTGTTACAGAAGGAGGGTCGTCAGGATCAGCCATTTTTGATCCTTTAGGTCGAATTATAGGTCAATTGGCAGGAGGGTCTGCTTTTTGTGCTAATGGTGGTTCAGGAACTAATGATAATAATCTACCGGATTTTTATGGAAGGTTTGATGTTTCTTGGGATTTTGGAACAACAAATGCGACAAGGCTATCTAATTGGTTGGATCCAACCAATACAGGAAGAACTACACTGAATTCTTTATCCGAAGAAATAGCATTAAGTGTGGATGAAAATGAATTTGCCAGTAGTATGGTTTTATATCCTAATCCTTCTCAGGGAATTTTGAACGTAAATAATAGGTCTGGAAGTCAGCTAACTTACGAAGTTTACAATATCGTTGGTCAACAAATCAAAAAAGGACGAGTTGTTTCAGAAAGTTCGTCAATTGATTTATCAGGAAATGAAAATGGAGTTTATTTTATTTCCATAACAGATATCTCTACTAATGTGAATATTACTAAAAAAGTGGTATTGAGGAGATAAAATTTAATTTATAATAATCCCCTGAACTTTAAAATACATTAAAGTTCAGGGGATTTTTTACTTTTCTTTTTTGGCAAAAAGTATATTTTCTTTTTTTCCGTTAGTTAAACTAAGAGTGTTTCCTTCTAAATTTTTGTTTTTTTCTTCTGAAAGCATTTTAAAAAACTGTTTTTCGAGATTACTAGTTTCTTCACAAAACATTTTAGTGGCTATAGGAAAACCAGTGGTTAATAACTTGCCATCTACGCTATACTCACTAGTATAGGAATTACATCCTGAGAATCCAGAAAGTGTTTTTTTGGAAGGGTCAAAGGTTAAAGTAAGTTTATATTTAGAAACGTCTTCACCATAAAGTGTAGAAACAAAGTAAGTGCCTGTAAGCTCAGGCTCTTTTTGCGATGTTTCACTTTTGTTGTTTGCTATATTTGCACTATTACAATTACTCAATAAGGTAACTGAAAACAGGAGAAAGCTTACGTATTTCATGAGGGTTTGGATTGTTTTTAAACATCAATGCGATGTAGTATAGGCATAATATAACAAATTTATTATATTTTAGTCTATAATCTCTTGCAAAGCACGGAGCATATTCTAAAAATTATTAGTAACCCTAACGTAAACCCCATTTTGCCAATGAAACAAGAAAGTAGAAAGCAAGAAATTATCAATGCAGCTGCCATTCTGTTTAAGGAAAAAGGGTATAGTGCTGTTACCATGAGGGATTTGGCAACAACTATGGGTATCAAAGCAGCTAGTTTATATAATCATATCCAATCTAAACAAGAGATTTTATCTACAATTATTATAGAACTTGCAGAAGAATTTACTTCAGGAATGAATGAAATAGTGCACTCTGATCAAAATTCAATTCAGAAACTAGAACATATTATAAGCTTACATATTGATGTAACATTACGCAATGCTGACGGATTGGCTTCATTGAATAATGATTGGATGCATCTGGAAGAAGAAAATCTTTTATACTTCGAAAAAATGCGCAGGGATTATGAAGAGAACTTTAGGAACATCATAAAGAAGGGCGTAGAATTCAACGAAATCAAACCGAACAATATTGAGATTATGGTATTTTCTACACTCTCTACCCTAAGAACCTTGTACTTATGGTATCCGAAACAGAAAAATATTGACGCAAATATTCTAAAGAAAGATATGATCTCTGTGTTGCTCAAAGGGGTAGTTTAAAATTAACAATTAATTAATTGCGTAAGAAACTAACAATTGTTAGTTTTGTGATACTATAACGATATAGTATAGCGCCAAATGAATGATTTTCATACCATAAAAATAGCTGAAGTCCATAAAGAAACAAAAGATTGTACTTCTATCACTTTTGATATTCCTAAAGAATTAAAAGAAAAATTTTCCTATAAACAAGGTCAATATCTAACTCTAAAGACATTATTGAATGGAGAAGAGGTTAGGAGAAATTATTCTTTATGTTCCAGCCCTATTGAGGATAAATGGCAAGTAGCCGTAAAAAAAATAGAAGGAGGACTTTTCTCCACTCACGCATGCCAGGTTCTGAAAGCAGGAGATGAGCTAGAAGTTTTGGCACCCAACGGAAGTTTTTTTACCGAAGTCGATCCAACGAAATCAAAAAATTATATTGTTTTTGCAGCAGGAAGTGGTATCACACCTATTTTGTCAATCATTAAGACACATTTAGCATTAGAGTCCAACTGTACGTTCAAATTATTTTACTTGAATCGCACCGTAAAATCAATTATCTTTAAGGAAGAGATAGAGGCCTTAAGAAATATGTACTTCGGAAGGTTCGAGATATTTTATTTCTTAACAAAAGAACACCGAGATATACCTTTGTTAAATGGGAGATTTACGTCGGATAAATTAAAAGAGCTCACCGACAAGATTATTGATGTTTCTAGTGTCGATGAATGCTTTATTTGTGGCCCAGAAGAGATGATCTTTTTAATACGGGATGAGCTGTTAGAGGCAGGATTGTCTAAAGATAAAATTCATTATGAACTTTTTTTCTCGGGCGTTACAGAACAGGATAAGAAAAGAGCAGCTACAGCAGTAGAACATAAATTTGATGAAACCAAAGTGACTATTATCGATGGTGGTAAGGAATTTCATTTTGGGATGAGTAATGAGTATGATAATATTTTAGACGGAGCATTGGCCGCTGGAGCGGATCTTCCTTTTGCCTGTAAAGGAGGTGTTTGCAGTACCTGTAAATGTAAATTAATAGAGGGAGAGGTAGAAATGAAAATAAATTATGCGCTCGAGGAAGATGAGGTCGCCAAAGGATTGGTTTTGTCTTGCCAAGCAGTGCCAACTACAGAAAAAGTTGTGGTTGATTTTGATGTATAAAATTTAGTTGTTTTCCAGTGTGCCACATAGATTTTATCAAAACGTAAACTGGAATCTAAATCATAATAAAAATTGTTGTTATGAGTGAAAAAGAAATTAAAAACACCCGGGCTGAGCGTAGTCGAAGTCTGGAAGAAATCTTTGAGCAGAGAATTGCCAGAGATGAAAAAATTGAGCCAAAAGATTGGATGCCTGAGAAGTATCGCAAAACACATATCAGGCAGATATCTCAGCACGCACACTCCGAAATAGTGGGAATGCTACCAGAAGGCAATTGGATATCCAGAGCGCCTTCGTTAAGGCGTAAAGTAGCATTATTAGCAAAGGTTCAGGATGAAGCCGGACATGGATTGTATCTTTACAGTGCTTGCGAAACACTAGGCGTTTCGAGAGAAGAGCTTTATGAGCAGTTACACACCGGAAAGGCAAAATACTCTAGTATTTTTAATTACCCAACCTTAACCTGGGCAGATATAGGTGCTATTGGTTGGTTGGTTGATGGTGCAGCGATTATTAATCAGGTACCGTTATGTAGTACTTCATATGGACCATATGCGAGAGCAATGATCCGTGTATGTAAAGAAGAAAGTTTTCACCAACGTCAGGGTTATGAAATAATGATGACCTTGGCAAAAGGAACTCCTGAACAAAAAGAAATGGCGCAGGATGCGCTAAACCGTTGGTGGTGGCCTTCTCTAATGATGTTAGGTCCAACTGATGCAGAATCAGTACACACAGAACAGTCCATGAAATGGAAGTTGAAACGTAAAACAAACGATGAACTTCGTCAACAATTTATAGATCAAACTGTTCCTCAAGCGGATCTTATAGGATTAACCATTCCGGATCCAGATTTAAAATGGAACGAAGAAACTAAGCATTACGATTTTGGCGAAATTGATTGGGATGAATTCTGGCAAGTCGTTAAAGGTCACGGTCCTTGCAATGAAGAACGATTATCCGCTAGGGTAAATGCTTGGAATGAAGGTGAATGGGTTCGCGATGCCGCAATGGCGTACGCTGATAAGCAACGAAATAATAAAATAAAAAAAGCAATTTAATAAATCTTATTTACACCTTTTCTCTTTACGAGAAGGTTGAAAGTGAGGGTCTTTAATTATGAAAAAAAACTGGCCACTTTGGGAAGTCTTCGTAAGAAGCAAAAACGGACTAGAACATCGTCATTTTGGAAGTTTACACGCAGCCGATGCAGATATGGCATTAGAAAATGCTAGGGATGTATATACCCGAAGAAGTGAAGGCGTAAGTATTTGGGTGGTGGAGTCAAAACATATCACTGCTTCTAACCCTGCAAATAACGGAGAGTTGTTTGAGCCGGCACAGGATAAGGTGTATAGACATCCTACTTTCTACACGTTACCGGATGAGGTAAAACATATGTGATTTGCTTCGCAAATCACCCTGAGCGAAGCCGAAGGGTAAAACTTGTAAAATTAAAGATAGCTTTAACAGATGAAAAAAGAAAATTTAATTCAATACATCTACGGGATTGCAGATAACGCATTAATATTAGGACAACGTCTTTCTGAATTATGTGGTCATGGGCCCAACTTAGAAACTGATATCGCTTGTACTAATATGGCATTGGATTTATTAGGTCAAACACGTAGTTATTATCAATACGCAGCTCAACTATCAAATGATAAAGTTACAGAAGATGATATAGCATTTCTAAGAACCGAAAGGCAATACAAAAATGTATTGTTAGTGGAACAACCAAATAATCACTTTGGCTACATCATAACGAGACAGTTTTTTTTCGATGTTTTTCATTTATTGTTGTTACAAGAGTTACAAAACAGTAAGGATTTAACACTTTCTGCGATTGCAAAAAAAGCAATCAAAGAAGTAAGTTACCACCAGCGTTTTTCTTCAGATTGGATTAAACGATTAGGTGACGGTACCGAGCTAAGTCAACAAAAAGTGCAGGAAGCAGTAAACGATCTCTGGAAATTTACAAATGAGTTATTTCAATTAACCGATATTGATGAAGTAGCTGTTGAGCAAGGTGTTGGTGTTGATGTAAGACTTTTAAAAGATAAATATTACGAGATCATTAGAAAGGTTTTAGAAGAAGCCACCTTAACAATTCCAGAACCAAAATGGTTTAGAAAAGGAGGGAAAGAAGGAATACATAGTGAACACATGGGATATTTACTTGCAGATTTACAATATATGCAACGTACATATCCTAATATGAAATGGTAAATAGTATATTTTATGCTATTTCCGTGAAAACGGAAACTTTATTTTGAGTATGGATGTCAAAAATGACAATTGAATTAGAACAGCATATTGACCCTCAATTATACGAGATTCTAGAGAAAGTTAGTGATCCGGAAATTCCGGTATTGTCTATAATGGACATGGGTGTTGTTCGATCTGCCAAAGTAGTTGATAATGTTGCCGAGATAAAAATTACGCCAACATATAGTGGATGCCCGGCGATGGATGTCATTGGTGATGATATTATTAATGCTTTTAAACAAGAAAACATTATAGCAAACGTATCTCTGGTACTATCTCCCGCGTGGACTACAGATTGGATTACTCCAAGAGGGAGAAAAGCTTTAGAAGCATATGGAATCGCAGCACCTTTGGAGGAAGAAGCAGATAAAGAAGCTTTATTGGGTAATAAAAAAAATGTAAAATGTCCGCAATGTAAATCTACTAATACCAAAATGATAAGCCAATTTGGTTCTACAGCTTGCAAAGCTTTATTTCAATGTGAAGATTGTTTGGAACCTTTTGATTACTTCAAATGTTTAAAATAAAATGCTAGGACTAAGAACTACCATATATAAAGTCAGTGACTTAGAAAAAGCGAAACAATGGTATGCAAAGGCTTTTGATACGAAACAATATTTTGATGAGCCATTTTATGTTGGTTTCAACATAGGCGGATACGAACTAGGACTTTTACCAGAAGAAGACAATGCGAAAGACAAATCAGACAACGTCCTTTCCTATTGGGGAGTAGATGATATATATAAGATGTATCAAAAACTTATCGATATAGGTGCAAATGAACACGAAATACCCACCAATGTAGGAGGAGAGCTTATGGTAGCCTCAGTAAAAGATCCCTGGAATAATGTAATCGGAATTATTTATAATCCGCATTTTAAAATAGAAAGTTTAACAAATTAAAAAAATAACCCGTAGTCTTCTCCTTGCGAGCGGATTGGGTTGAGGGCTTATGAACTCAATAGAACTAACAATAGAAAACAAAATTGCCAAAGTAATCTTAAATCGTCCTGATTCCTTTAATAGTTTTAATAGAGAAATGGCATTAAGATTACAAGATACCTTAGACTCCTGTGAAACAAATGATCAAGTAAGAGCAATAATTTTAACCGGTAACGGTAAAGCCTTCTGTGCCGGTCAGGATCTCAAAGAGGTTACTTCTCCTGAACTAAACCCTGGTTTCAGAAAAATACTGGAAGAACACTATAATCCAATAGTAAAAAAAATAAGAAGTATCGAAAAGCCTATTATTGCAGCAGTTAATGGTGTAGCAGCAGGAGCCGGAGCAAATCTGGCCTTGGCTTGCGATATTGTGGTGGCTTCAGAAGTAGCAAGCTTCATTCAGGCGTTTAGTAAGATTGGATTAATCCCGGATAGTGCAGGAACTTTTTTTCTGCCAAGATTGATAGGTTTTCAAAAAGCTTCTGCGCTGATGATGCTTGGCGATAAGGTGTCAGCAAAAGAAGCAGAAAATCTAGGAATGCTGTATAAAGTTTTTGCTACGGATTCTTTCGATGAAGAAGTTACGAAGTTAGCCTTCAAGATTGCACAAATGCCAACAAAAGCTCTTGGATTGACAAAAAGGTTGCTAAATCAATCTATGGTTAATACTCTAGAAGAGCAGTTAGCAATGGAGTCAGATTTGCAAATAGAAGCCGCGGAAAGTGAGGATTATGCAGAAGGTGTTCACGCTTTTATAGAAAAAAGAAAACCAGTTTTTAAAGGAAATTAAAGTATAATTCACAAAATATCGATATAAATATTGTTAATCGTGATTTTCAAATCAAAAATATGATCATAGGCGTAATAGGATCCGGAACTATGGGAAGTGGTATAGCACAAGTTGCTGCTACAGCTGGTTGTAAAGTGAAAGTGTTTGACACGAAACAGGAAGCTCTCGAAAGAAGTCGAAAAGCACTTGATAAGATTCTTTCTCGATTGATCGAAAAAGGAAGAATCGATCATAAAGAAAAACAACATATTCAGTCAAACATCTCATATGTAAATTCTCTTAAGGATCTTAGTGATAATGAGCTTATTATCGAAGCAATTATTGAAGATTTGGAAATCAAGAAAAAAGTATTCTCCGAACTTGAAGGCTACGTTTCTGAAGATACCATTATCGCATCAAATACATCTTCGTTATCTATAGCTTCCATAGCTTCTTCTTTGCAAAAGCCTGAAAGATGTATCGGAATCCATTTTTTCAATCCAGCTCCATTGATGAAACTTGTAGAAGTCATACCTGCTGTACAAACGTCTGATGAGATAAAGGATAAAGTTGTAAAGATTATCCAGAGTTGGAAAAAAGTGGTAGCTATTGCAAAAGATACACCTGGTTTTATAGTTAATAGAGTGGCTAGACCGTTTTATGGAGAATCGCTTCGTATTTATGAGGAAGGATTAGCAGATATCACCACAATAGATTCAAGTTTGAAAGAATTAGGAGGTTTTAGAATGGGACCTTTTGAACTTATGGATTTTATAGGTAATGATGTTAATTATACAGTAACCGAAACAGTATTTAAAGCTTTTTACTACGATCCTCGATACAAACCATCATTTACTCAAAAACGATTATCCGAAGCGGGATATTTAGGAAGAAAATCAGGAAAAGGCTATTACAATTATGATTCACAAAGTAAAATAATATCTCAAAATGTTGGAACCAATCCTGATAGTAATTCAAAGATGAACATATCGGAAGGTTTCTCTAATGAAGAACTTTCTCAATATATATTTAATCGTGTTTTGGTAATGCTTATTAATGAAGCAGCAGATGCTTTATTCTGGAATATAGCTTCTGCCGAAGACATTGATAACGCGATGACCAAAGGAGTAAATTATCCAAAAGGACTATTATCGTGGGCAGATAAAAAAGGAATTGATTGGTGTGTCAATAAATTGGATAAATTATACAGTGTATATCATGAAGATAGATACCGCTGCAGTCCGTTATTAAGAAAGATGGAACAAGAGAATAAAAAGTTTTTCTCGTAAGAATGAGTGCCAAGGATTGAGCAATAAGAAAACAAAGGTTGTATATGGATTCTAAACATAATTTTATATTCGAAAATTTGACTGTCAATTATAAAGCATTGAAATTTAGCAATGTAGCACACACCTGGTTAAAAAAGTTCTTTAGACAAATACCATCTGAACGGAGTTCTCAATTCAAAATAGTTGTAGATTCCAGAGCCCTTAATACTGCCAATAGGTTAGAAAGAATTGTTTTTCAATTTTATAATTATTTAGGAAATATCTCCGATAGTGTATGTCAGGATGTTTCCTGTAGTGCAAAAGCTAGGACAAGAAAATATGGTACCTTCAGGACACTGAAGAGAAAAGAAGAATGATCACTGAACTTTATAAGATGATTAAAGCCATACGAAGTTTAGTTTCCAACAGAATAAAAAATAGATCATGAAAAAACTCAAACCTACTTCCTCAAACCTTATACCACATCAGATGCTCAGTCTGGATCCATTTAGCCAATGGTTAGGTATTGAAGTTTTAGAGGTTGAAAAAGGAAAATGTAAGGTGGGTATGACAATTAGAAAAGAAATGCTAAATAGTATGGGCAAAGCTCATGGAGGAATATCTTATAGTCTGGCAGATACCGCTTTTGGTTTTTCTGCAAATACACATGGTAAGTATGCGGTGTCTATAGAAACGTCTATTAACCATATTGAAGCATTAGAAGAAGGAGATTATCTAACAGCAGAAGCAGTGACTGATATCGCAAAGACTAAAATTGGATTTAATATCGTTGAGGTCAAAAGAGGAGATCAAATTGTGGCACTTTTTAAGGGAGTCGTGTATAGGACTAATAAGAACTGGTAATAGATAAATTAACTAACTAACGAATATGAACCAATGAGAAATTTTGTAGTAGCAATAATATTTTTATCAATTATTTCCTGCGGAAAAGAAGCAAAATCAAAAAAAGAAACTCTAAACGGAACGGAGCCAATCCCTACCGAAATCACAGAGGAAATTTCACAAGAAACTCAAAATACTATCGAAGATCTTTTTAGTGACCAAATAGACATGAAAGTTGATGAAACGGTGTTTGTAATTGATAACGGAACAAACCGAGCAAATGAAGATATGTCTGCTGGTATTATGAAAATGCTGGCGCCTCAACCTTATGATGCCTTCAAACAAAGAATGATGGAAGAACCCGGAGAACAAAACGGAGTAACTTCTTTGGGAATTAAAGAAGTTGAATTGGAAGGTAAAAAGGTACTTGTGCAGAAATCAATGACACTCGATGAGACTGGTGAAAAAATGATAATGATGATGCACGCTTTACCTGCAGGAGAAAAAACTATAATGATATCTTCTTATTTTATGGAAAAAGAAGAATCTAAATACTTACCATTAATAGAAAAATCAGTAGTGACAGCAAAACTGAAAAAATAATACTAAATGAAAGAAGCATACATAATAGATGGAGTTCGAACTCCCATCGGAAGTTATAAAGGAACATTATCTGCTGTTAGAACTGATGATTTAGGAGCTTTGGTTATCAAAGATTTGGTAGAAAAGAATCCAAACATTCCTAAAGAAGACTATGATGATGTCATTATGGGATGCGCTAATCAGGCAGGAGAAGATAATCGAAATGTGGCTAGAATGTGTTCATTACTGGCAGGACTACCGTTTACGGTACCAGGAGAAACAGTAAATCGTTTATGTAGTTCAGGGCTCTCTGCGATCATACACGCGAATAGGGCAATAAAAGCAGGAGATGGAGATCTTTTCATTTCAGGAGGAGTGGAAAATATGACTCGTGGGCCATATGTGATTGCAAAACCTTCTTCTGCGTTTGGCAATGATGCTAAGATGTATGATTCTAGTTTTGGTTGGAGGTTTGTGAACCAAAAAATGCATGAATTGTATGGTACTGATGGAATGGGAAATACAGCTGAGAATTTAGTGGAAAAATATAATATATCACGAGAAGATCAGGATGCTTATGCGTACTGGAGTCAGATGAAAGCTGCAAAAGCTCAGGAATCTGGCAGATTAGCAAAAGAAATTACTACTGTAGAGATTCCGCAGCGAAAAAAAGATCCGATTCTATTTGCTAAAGATGAGTTTATAAAACCTTCAACCAGTAGAGAAGTGCTTGCAAAATTACGTCCGGCATTCAAAAAAGACGGAAGCGTAACTGCAGGAAATTCATCTGGACTCAACGATGGTGCTGCTGCTACTATTATTGCTTCAGAGGATGCAGTAAAAAAATATAATTTAAAACCTCTTGCACGGATCGTAAGTTCTGCAGTAGTAGGAGTAGAACCTAGAATTATGGGGATAGGCCCTGTTCAGGCTTCTAATAAAGCTTTACAAAAAGCAGGAATTACAATAGATGATATTGACGTGATTGAACTAAATGAAGCTTTTGCTTCACAAGCGCTAGCGTGTATAAGAGAATGGGGATTAAAAGATGATGATCCTAGAATAAATCCTAATGGTGGATCCATTGCTATCGGACATCCATTAGGTGTAACCGGAACCAGAATTGCATACTCCGCAGCTTTAGAATTACAAGAACAAAACAAACGATACGCATTAATCACTATGTGTGTAGGGGTAGGACAAGGATATGCCGCTGTTATTGAAAATGCTAAAATGAAATAATTATGAGCATCCCTTTTATAGTCTTTGTCTTTACCTTAATTATTGCTGTTATTATTTTTAACTCCAGCAAAAACCCTAATGCAAAACCAATACGGAATGCTCTTTTAGTCATTCTAATGGTACTTGGGACATACACAGTAACTGCAATTACTTGGGATCTATATGAAGATTATTTAGAGGAGGAGATTTTTACAGAACAAGATGCGAATAAACAAATATTGGCTAACAAACAAAAATTAGAGATTTTTAGAAAAGAAAGTACAGAAAAACAATTATACATAGATATTAAAAATCATTATGAATATCTAAAGAATACTAGTGAATATATTTTACAGCAACATACAACCAAATCCGAATTATTTGAGAGTTATACCTTTAGGAATGAAATAGAAGAAGAAGCGTATGATGATGGTATGGATTATGATTCTGAGTATTTTTTCAATACTTCAGTAGAAAAATTATCAGATGGAATACCACCGCCAATTCCGTTTTGGATAATTCTTCAAAATATTTACACATATTCAGACTTAGACATAGAAGAGGATAATCTATACGATGATTATGATTTGTCAGAGTTCAAACATAACTTTTTTAAACCAGAAAGCGTTTCTGTAGATACCTTCATTAAAGAGAAAGTAGCAACCAAACACTTGATGCAGTACCTGTCTCAAGATATTCGTTCTGTTGACTTTATTGATAATTTTTGGAAATCTCATAAAAATAGAATAATGAAATTTATGCCTTCCATAGAGATGAAATATGGTGAAACACCTGAGCAACGAACAAAAGATTTATTGAAAATATTTAATCAAGGTGTTCTTAAAACTCCTTATAAATCTCTATTCAAAGAATATAACTATGATGATAAAGAATTAGTTGATGAAATAAAACCAATATTAGAGGATATTAACCTGAGCGAAATAGACACAGTTAAATATTATTATGTTAATGAAATGGAACGTAAAATAGAATTGTATGGTTTTTGGGATCGAAGATATACAGAAGGAAATTTAGAGGTAGTATTAAAAATTTTAAATGAGATTCAATAAAAGTACTTAAACCGTGAAAAAGACATATTGGATTTTCGGAATAATTAATACAGTTCTAATTGGCTTAGGAGTTTATTTTTATTACCAGGTTCATCTGGTAGAGAAAGGCGCATCAAGAAAGACCATGGATGAACTGTATGAACATAGTTTAGCTCTGCAGGAAGCAAAAGATAATGAGAACAATTATTCTGAAACCGTAATTCATTATTTCACAGATACAGAAGATTGGGATGTATATAAAGCATTGGAAATTGAAAAAAGAAATTTACGAAGATATAGTGATACATCTGCTCCTCAACTTTTGGTAGATTTATTTAAGTCAGAAGGAGAAATGACTTTTTATAAAAGCATTTTAGGTTATGAGTTGTTCCACCGTAGAGCTGAAATTGATACAAGTAATTTTTCGTTGCACAGTTTTGTAAGTAATTTTATTTATCGGGACTTGAATACTTCTGAAGGAATTATGATATCGGTTATAAAAAATCAGATGGATACTTTAAGAAATCCTATTCACCTTAGAAATACTTTTGAAAAGTATAAAAGAGAGTTTTTTAATTATATTCCAAAAAGTTTTTATCAAAAAGTGTTTAAAAAACAAGTTGCAGAATTATTAAAGTCTTATGATTTTGTCAATAAAATAGAAGATCAAGAATCATATTTTAACGAGTTGTTTTTAAAGGCTAATGAGACACAAACACATTTTGAGGTATGGGACAAAACCTTTTGGTATCGAAGAACATTAGAAAATAATAAAGAAGAGGTATTTCAAATTTTATCAGAGATTGAAACGTATTATCAGCAATAAAGATTAATTAAAAAACATGAAGCTACAATCATACATAACCGGAAAATGGGCTGAAGGTTCTGGTGAAGGAATCGTAATGAACGATGCCGTTACTGGAGAAGTTATAGGTACATCCACTACCGAAGGCTTGGATATTCCAGAAGTTTTACAATACGGAAGAACGAAAGGTGGTGAGGTGTTACGAAAGATGACTTTTCAGGAGAGAGGAAATATGCTTAAATCATTAGCACTATATCTTACTAAAAGAAAAGAACAGTTCTATGAGTTAAGTTATAGGACAGGAGCTACTCGAGTTGACAGTTGGATTGATATAGAAGGTGGTTTTGGTAATCTTTTTGCCAATGCGTCTTTACGTAAGCTATTTCCTAATCAATCCTATCACGTAGAAGGAGATCCTATTGATTTGTCAAGAGGAGGAAGATTTATGGCACATCACATATTAGTACCAAAGCGAGGTGTTGCGGTTCATATCAATGCCTTTAATTTTCCGATTTGGGGAATGCTGGAAAAATGTGCTGTAAACTGGATGGCAGGAATGCCGGCAGTGGTTTTACCAGCACCACAAACTGCATATCTTACCGAAGCTGTGGTGAGAGTAATTGTGGATTCAGGGATTTTACCAGAAGGATCATTGCAGCTTTTAAGCGGAATGACTAAGAATATCTTAGATACAGTAGGATCACAAGATGTAGTAACATTTACAGGTTCGGCACATACAGGAAGAATATTAAAAGCACATCCTAGATTGATCGAAGAATCCGTACCTTTTACGATGGAAGCAGATTCATTAAATGCTTGTATTCTAGGAGAAGATGCAGTACCGGGAACACCTGAATTTGATTTATTTGTAAAGGAAGTTCGAAAAGAAATGACGGTAAAGACCGGACAGAAATGTACAGCCATCCGAAGAATTATTGTCCCTACTAAATTAGTAGAGGATGTACAAATAGCTTTAAGCAGTCAATTAGACAAAGTGACCATAGGAGACCCAAGACTGAAAGAGGTACGAATGGGAGCTTTGGCAAGTAAACAACAAGTAGAAAGTTTTAAAAATAATGTTTCAGAAATTGCTAAAACAGCTCAGATTGTATATGGCGATCTAGACAAAATAGAAACTGTCGGTGCAGATGCTCAAAAAGGAGCATTTGTCAGTCCAATTTTGATGAGACAAGATAATCCTTTCCAAAATACTAATGTTCATGAGATTGAAGCTTTTGGACCGGTATCGACTATTATGCCATATGATACATTGGATGATGCTATAACACTATCCCAGATGGGTAAAGGCTCTTTAGTGTCTTCTATTTTTACATACGACGACCAAATTGCAAAAGAATATGTAGTTGGAGCAGCTTCTCATCATGGACGTATTTTAGTAGGAAATAGAGAAAATGCAAAACAAAGTACAGGTCATGGTTCTCCATTGCCAATGCTTACACACGGAGGGCCAGGAAGAGCAGGTGGCGGAGAAGAAATGGGAGGAATGCGTGGCATCAAACATTATATGCAACGTTGTGCCATACAAGGAACACCGACAACCTTAACAGAAGTTACTGGGATTTATCAAGCTAACTCAAAATATAAAGAATCGGATAAACATCCATTTGCATATCATTGGGAAGACATTGAGCCAGGGATGTCTCTTAAAACTCATAAGCGAACAGTAACAGATACCGATATCATCAATTTTGGTAACCTGACTTGGGATCATTTTTATGCCCATACCGATATCACCTCTTTAGAAGGAAGTATTTTCGAGAAACGTACTGCTCACGGATACTTTATTTTGGCTGCTGCTGCTGGATTATTTGTATATCCGAATAAAGGACCAGTTGCTGCTAATTACGGTTTAGAAGAATGTAGATTCTTACGCCCTATTTATCATAATGATACGGTGTATGTGAGATTAACGTGTAAACAAAAAATAGATCGAGATCATCGTGGCAAAGAATTACCTAGCGGAATTGTAAAATGGTTTGTAGAGGTATTTGATCAGGAAGATGAATTAACTGCAATAGCTACAATTTTGACGATGGTACAAAAGAAATCACCATTTGTACAAGTGAATCGTAAAAATATTGAAGCATATTTAGCAAAGCTAAAAGAAGAGACCAAAGCTAAATGGGGGATGATGACAGCACACCATATGGTGGAGCACTTAGAAAAAACAATTAGAATTGGTGCCGGAGAAATTCAGGATTTCGAGATTGCTACGCCAGAACAGTATTTAGAGAAGGTACAAGAGATGATCTATAATCATAAACCAATGCCCCAAGGACATAATCATCCTTTAATGAAAGAAGGAGTATTAGAAGAGTTGGTTCATGAAGATTTAGACACGGCCAAAATGAAACTTTTAGAAGCTATGGATAAATTTGAAACGTATTTCAAAGAAAATCCAGATGCACTTACCAAGAATGCAGTGTTTGGAGAGATGAATAAGTTTGAATGGGATTTGTTAAACGTGAAACATTTGAATCATCATTTTGAACAATTTGGATTATTATAAAATTTAAGAATAAAGAATTGACAGCACCTTACGTAAACATAGAAATAGAAAATAGAGTAGGAACTATAGAGTTTTTCCATCCAGCCCACAACTCTCTACCAGGTGATATCTTAGCAAAGTTAGCTCAGACTATAACAGAGGCGGGTAATGCTGACGAAATTAAAGTTATTGTACTAAAAAGCGGTGGAGATAGAACGTTTTGTGCAGGAGCCAGTTTTAAAGAATTGATCAATATTAACGACGCTCAAACTGGTAAAATATTTTTCTCGGGATTTGCTAATGTGATTAATGCAATGCGTAAATGCCCAAAATTTATTATTGGTCGCGTACAAGGTAAGACTGTTGGAGGCGGCGTTGGAGTTGCATCAGCAACAGATTATTGTATGGCAACAAAATTTGCTGCTATTAAGTTAAGCGAATTGAATGTAGGTATAGGGCCTTTCGTTGTAGGACCTGCTGTAGAAAGAAAAATAGGGCTATCGGCAATGACACAAATAGCGATTGATGCTAATTCGTTTTATGATGCAGAATGGGCTCGAGATAAAGGATTATTTACTAAAGTATTTGAAGATACTGAAACCTTAGACAAAGAGGTAAAAATATTTGCGGAACATTTATGTACCTACAATCCTGAGGCTATGCGAGATATGAAAAAAGCTTTTTGGGAAGGAACGGAGCATTGGGATACACTTTTAGCGGATAGAGCCGTAATAAGTGGGAGATTAGTTTTAAGTGATTTTACAAAAGAAACATTGAAACGGTTTAAGTAATTTATGATGTACGATCTTAGATTGACGACTTTGTTGAAAAGTAATAGAATCGTAAATCGTAACTCAAAAATCTAAAATTAAAATGATTTACAGCTTCAAGGGATACATACCAGTAGTACACGAAAGCAGTTTTGTGCATCCGTTAGCCGCAGTAACGGGTAATGTTATTATTGGTAAGAATTGTTATATCGGTCCTGGAGCTGCCATACGAGGAGATTGGGGTGAAATTATTCTTGAAGACGGAGTGAATGTACAAGAAAATTGCACAGTGCATATGTTTCCCGGTAAATCTATTGTACTTAAGGAAAGTGCTCACGTAGGTCACGGTGCTGTTATTCACGGAGCTAATTTGGGACGTAATTGTCTTATAGGAATGAATACGGTTATTATGGATGATGCAGAGATTGGAGATGAGTGTATCGTTGGCGCTATGTCTTTTGTAAAAGCAAATGCCGTTTTTCCAAAAAGAAGTTTGATTGTAGGCAATCCGGCAAAAGTTATAAAAGAGGTGAGTGATGAGATGATTGTCTGGAAAACGAAAGGTACAGGCTTATACCAGCAATTACCCGCTGATTGTTTTGAGTCCCTTAGAGAAGTAGAGCCTTTAAGAGAAGTGCCAAAAGATAGGCCAACGCAAGAGGTGTTTTATAAAACATTGTCAACGTTTAAAACGAAATAAGACTGTACTGAACCTTCCTTGTCGGTAGACAAGTTTGTCGAAGCATTGTCATCCCTGACTTGATCTGGGATCTTTTATGGAGGAGTTTGTAAATTAAATAAGGAAAAGATAAAAACTAACAAACATTAGTTCGTAAATAGTAATAAAAATTTAAATCGAAATACTGAATTTATAATTCTTAATTATACAGATGTCAACAGTAGAATTGAAAATGCCCAAAATGGGCGAAAGTATATCCGAAGCAACCATTCTTAATTGGTTAAAGAATGTAGGTGATACTGTAGAAGAAGATGAAACTATTTTGGAAGTAGCGACAGATAAAGTAGATTCTGAAGTGCCTTCTCCTTGTAATGGTACTATTAAAGAGTTACTTTTTCAACCTAATACGGTGGTTGAAGTAGGCAGAGTGATCGCTATTATTAGCGCAGAATTGGGAGCTATATCCAATGTAGATAAATCTGAGAAATCACAAAATCTTTCGTCTGATGAACAAAAACGTGATCAAGCTTCTCTCCCTTTGGGAGAGATGTCCGCTAAAAGCGGACAGAGAGGGCAATTTAAGTCGGAGCTTTCCTCGGTAAACGATGTTTTCTTGTCTCCGCTAGTCATCAGTATCGCTCAAAAAGAAAACTTGACCATTGAGGAAGTTCAAAGTATTGCTGGTACCGGAGATGGAGGTCGTATTCGTAAGAGTGATGTGATGCGGTATCTTAAAAACAGAAAATATCCATTACCCAGCAGACCGCAAGCTATTGCTCCAAAACCATCATATAATGCACCTCCAATTTCTTATATAGAAGGAAAAGATCGTATCGTAGAAATGGATCGTATGAGAACCATGATTGCAGATCATATGGTGTATTCTAAACATACATCACCTCACGTAACAAGTTATATAGAAGTAGATGTAACAAACTTAGTCAATTGGAGAAATAATGTGAAGCAAGAGTTTTTAGAAAAGTATGGAGAGAAATTAACCTTTACTCCAATTTTTGTAGAAGCGGTTGCCAAAGCAATTCAGGAATATCCGATGATCAATGTTTCTGTTGATGGTAAAAAAATTATAGTTCATAAAGACATTAATGTTGGTATGGCAACAGCCTTACCAAGCGGAAATCTGATTGTGCCTGTAGTTAGAAATGCTGATGAAAAGAATTTATTAGGTTTAGCTAAAAATGTAAATCAATTAGCTAATAATGCCAGAAACAATGCATTAAAGCCTGATGAGATTGGAGGAAGCACCTTTACGATTTCTAATGTAGGAACGTTTGGTAGTTTAATGGGAACACCCATCATCAATCAACCAGAAGTTGCTATTCTGGCTTTGGGGATTATTAAGAAAAGACCGGAAGTAATCACAACAGACAAAGGCGACGAAATTGCAATCAGAAGTATGATGTATTTATCATTGTCATTTGATCATAGAGTGGTAGATGGATTTTTAGGAGGTTCGTTTTTACGTAAAGTAGGAGATGAACTAGAAGCTTTTGATATAAATAGAGAAATATAGTAAATGCGCAAGGCCTGCCTGATGGTAGGCAGGGATAGTAGTGACATCCTTTTCTGGCACTTCGAGCGGAGTCGAGAAGTAAGACAGAAAAGATATAACGAATAGCCCGACCCACCTCAGGGGGATGCGCCCAAAATAAATCAAAATGGAGCAACAAATCAAAATTACGAGAACCTCAAACTCAAAACTAAAGGATATAGATTTTTCTACTATTCCTTTAGGGAGAGCTTTTACAGATCATATGTTTATCTGCGAATATGAAAATGGAACCTGGAACAATCCTAGAATAGAACCATTGGAGCTGATCCCAACACATCCTGCAGCAATGGCACTTCATTATGGTCAAGCAATTTTTGAGGGAATGAAAGCAACCGTAGGAAAAGAGAATACTTCATTACTTTTTCGTCCTGAAGAGAATGCAAAGCGTTTTAACCATAGTGCTGCTAGACTGGGAATGCCTTCAGTTCCTACTGAGCTTTTCGTAGAAGCGGTAAAACAAATCGTTGGAGTAGAGCATAACTGGATTCCTCCTCAAGACGGAAGCGCATTATATCTTAGACCTTTTATGTATGCCGATGAACCTTTTATTGGTATGCGAGCTGCTACTAGTTATAAGTTTATTGTGATATGTTCACCTGCTGGGCCGTTTTTTACAAAAAAAATCCGATTGTGGGCAGAAACTGAATATATCAGAGCTGCAGACGGAGGAACCGGAGAAGCAAAAGCAGCCGGAAACTACGCTGCCGCTATCTTACCAACTGAAAAGGCAAAAGAAAAAGGATATGATCAGGTATTGTGGTTAGATGCTATTGAACACAAATATATTCAGGAAGTTGGTACGATGAATATATTCTTTAAAATTGATGGAAAATTCATTACACCATCTACAGATGGTTCTATTTTGAAAGGAATTACCAGAGATAGCGTTATCACCTTGTTAAAAGACAAAGGTTTTGATGTGGAAGAGCGTCCGATAACTATTGATGAAATTATCCAATATTCTAAAGAAGGGATATTAGAAGAAGCTTTTGGTACGGGAACAGCCGTGGCCATTGCAATGATAGAAGCAATCGGATATAAAGATGAAGTAATTACCTTATCTGATCACAATCCGGTAAGTCAAGATGTGAAAAATACGTTAGATGGGATCAAGACTCAAAAAATAAAGGATAAGTTTGGTTGGATGATACCAGTAAAAGTAGAAGAGAAGGTAGGATAACTATTAAATGCGAATGAAGCATTCAGAATTACCAATAGTCGTAACTCATAAATCGTACATCAAAAACTAAAGAGAGATGTTAGCTGAAAAAACAATAGCAAAAGAAGTTCTGAAAAAAGCATTTAGTACCCTTTGTACTGCTAAAAGTATGACAGAACTATATGAAGAAAATTTTAAAACAGTTTCAAAATATGTTCATGCAACGTCCAGAGGACACGAGGCTATTCAGATCGCCGTAGCGATGCAATTGTTACCTCAGGATTACGCCTTTCCGTATTATAGAGATGATTCGATGTTGTTAGGGATCGGAATGAAACCTTATGACTTAATGTTGCAATTGTTGGCGAAAAAGAATGATCCTTTTTCTGGAGGAAGAACCTATTATTCGCATCCGAGTCTTAGAGATGATGACAAACCAAAAATTCCACACCAATCATCTGCCACAGGTATGCAGGCAATTCCTGCTACAGGAGTTGCATTAGGAATGCAGTATAAAGAACTGGTTGGGATCGATCATAATGAGTTCCATAAGGTTGAGATATCAAAACCATCTATGATGGAGAGTGAGATACTAAAACCGTCTATGACGGAGAGTGAGATAAATAAACAGCATATGGCTGCACCTCTCGTCGTATGTTCGTTGGGAGATGCATCGGTTACCGAAGGAGAGATTGCAGAAGCATTTCAGATGGCAGCTTTAAAGCAGTTGCCGATATTGTATTTGGTACAGGATAATGGTTGGGATATTTCTGCGAATGAAGCTGAAACCAGAGCGCAGAGCGCTTATGAGTATGCAGCAGGATTTCATGGATTAGATGCCATCACCATTGATGGAGCCAATTTTACAGAAAGTTATATAGCAGTACAAGAGGCTATTCGGATTATACGAGAGGAAAGAAGACCCATTTTAGTTCATGCAAAAGTACCGTTATTAAATCACCATACTTCTGGAGTTCGAATGGAATGGTATCGTGATGATCTGGAAGAAGCTCGTTCTAGAGATCCATATCCAGTTCTACGAAATCAGTTGTTAGAAGCTGGTTTTACTGAAGATGAGGTAAATAATATTGAAACTGAAGCAAAGGAAATAGTTGTGCAAGATCTTCAGGAAGCAATGAAAGCAGAAGATCCTAAACCGGAAGATTTGTTTACAAACGATTTTGCTCCAACACCAATTACAGAGGAAACTGGTGAACGATCTCCAAAGGATAAAGAGGAGGTAGTTATGGTAGATTGTGCACTTTTTGCTGTAGAAGAATTAATGCGGAAGCATAAAGAATGTTTATTATATGGTCAGGACGTCGGCGGACGGTTAGGAGGAGTGTTTAGAGAAGCGGCTACATTGGCACAAAAATTTGGTGATGAACGTGTTTTTAATACACCGATACAAGAAGCATTTATTGTTGGATCTACGGTGGGGATGTCTGCTGTTGGTTTAAAACCAATTGTAGAAGTACAATTTGCAGATTATATTTGGCCGGGACTGAATCAATTGTTTACAGAGGTAAGCAGATCGTGTTATTTATCTAATGGTAAATGGCCAGTGTCTATGATCTTACGTGTTCCTATCGGTGCCTATGGTAGTGGCGGACCCTATCATTCATCATCTGTAGAATCTGTGGTTACAAATATAAGAGGGATCAAAATTGCATATCCAAGTAATGGAGCTGATCTAAAAGGATTAATGAAAGCTGCATATTATGATCCTAATCCTGTAGTAATTTTAGAACACAAAGGATTGTATTGGTCTAAGGTAAAAGGAACTGAAGCAGCTAGAACTATCGAGCCTGCAGAAGATTATATATTACCTTTTGGTAAAGCCAATATCGTACAACAGATATGGCCACAAGAAGAAAAGGAGACAATGACTGTGGTAACATACGGAATGGGAGTACATTGGGCATTGAATGCAACAAAAGATCTGAAAGATGTCGTAGAGATTATAGATCTACGTACCTTATATCCATTAGATGAGAGCACTATTATGGAATCTGTAAAAAAGACAAAGAAGTGTTTAGTAGTAACAGAGGAACCAACTAATAACTCTTTTGCCAGAGCCTTATCAGGAAAAATTCAGGAAGAATGTTTCCGTTACCTAGATGCACCGGTAATGACGATTGGTTCAGAAAATATGCCCGCTATACCATTAAATAGTACATTAGAACAAACAATGATCCCTTCTACTGAAAAAGTAAGAGTTAAAATTGAGGAGTTACTCAGGTATTAGAAGCCTGCTAAAATCAAGGTTTTTTTAAGAGTTATAAAATCAATTTTTATGGATTCCTGATTTTTGTTTTAAGTCCGGTATTTCTTAATGTAGTTTAGGATGTAATCTTTAGTTCAATTTCAGGGTGTAAATTCGACTATCTTTTACTTTAAAACCTAACTGGGTATAAAGTTGAATTGCAGCGGTTCGATGGTCTTCTGTAAAAAGAAGTATTTCTGAAAGATTTTTTTGTTTAGCCGCTTCAAGTAGTTTGGTTATTAGTTTTCTGCCG
Source organism: Aquimarina besae (assembly GCF_042434905.1). Lineage (NCBI taxonomy): Bacteria > Pseudomonadati > Bacteroidota > Flavobacteriia > Flavobacteriales > Flavobacteriaceae > Aquimarina > Aquimarina besae. The sequence goes on along the minus strand of NZ_CP170199.1, from coordinate 116,261 downwards.
ATTCCCTTACCTCTAGAATCAGCTTGTACTACTACGTCTTCGATCCATCCCTTTTTACCCGAAATAACTTTATAAGTACCCATCATGGCTATCCCTTCAATTTTAGTATTCTCAGAGCAATAAGCAAGTGTTATCTGATTTTTTTCTTCTAATATCTCACTTAGAGCTACTTGATTTTTATCACCACCTAATTGACGAAACAATTTGGATATCTGATCTTGAATAAGAGGATTTAGATCGTGCTTGGTTAAAATGTCTATTCTCATTTTTAGTTTTTTAAATAAAAATTAAACGTCAAATTGATTTCTGAATATAATCAATTTGACGTTTAGGCGGAATTCGAGAACTCTAATTAAAAAGTTTACAATGTTGATCTGATGTTACTACGACTGCTCAAACTTAATTTGAACCGAACCATCGGTTGTAATGTAGCTTTGTTTATTTACTAAGTCAATCTCGTATTTTCCCTGACTCAAGTTAATGGTTCTTATTTCAGTACTACCTTCTTCTGCAGAGGCAACTACTGAACCTTGCTCATCGTAAATAGTGATGTAGGTATTAGTTGTATTTACAGAAATAGTAACAATCGCTGATGAAGCAATTTCAAAATTTATTCCAAGTCTATTATCAGGTTCGCAATCCTGAATACTAAATTCATAAGATTCATCTAGCGTAGTGGAAAGGACGCCAAGATTCATATCCGTATCACGAGCACCTCTTATTGAAATGGAAAGATCTCCTGCTAATTCTGTTGCATCTCTATTGATAATTTCTAAAGTCATGGTACCAGAAGATAGCATTTCTCCGCCAGTAATTTCAGAACTCACGGGATCACTTGTAATAAAATTATCTCCCGAGGCAAGGATATTATCTTCATTATCTTTCAGGACCAGCGTTACATTTTGATCTGATTTAATGATATAACTTCTTTGTAAATCAACACTAAAGGTATAGGTGATTTTATTGTCCGGTTCATTTTCTCTAAAAGAATAATCAAAAGAGTTTTTATAAGGGATATTGAGTTCTCCTAATTCAAAAATTTGGGGATCAATAATCGGGTTTCCAAACGTTATGCTTATAGATCCATTAATGGTAGTATATTCCTGTTCGTTTACCAAATCGATCGTATATTTTCCAGCACTTAATGATGTCCCGGAAACTTCTGATTCATCTAAAGATTCTGCTACCACTGTACCTTGTTCATTATATATTGCAATAGATACTTCTGCATTGGTGGAAATCGTATAAGTTGTAGATTCTACGATTTCAAAAGTAATCCCAAGTCTATTATCGGGTTCACAGTCTTGTATGCCAAAATCAAAAGATTGGTCTAGCGGTGTAGAAAGCACACCAAGATCCATATCTGTGTCACGAACATCTCTTATAGAAATGGAAAGGTTTCCTGTAAGTGGTGTAGCATTATTATGGACAAGTTCCAGAGTCATAATGCCAGAAGATGGTAATTCTCCAGGTGTGATCTGTGAACTAGAAGGATCGCTTGTGATGAAATTTTCTCCCGATGCTAGAACAGCACCTTGATCATCTCTCAAGATTAATGTTATATTTTGATCTGATTTGATAATATAACTTCTTTGCAAATCTACACTAAAAGTATAGGTTATTTTATTATCCGGTTCATTTTCTCTAAATGTGTAGGCAAAGGTATTTTTGTAAGGAATGTTTAATTCTCCTAATTCGATTAGTTGTGGTTCTAAAGCAACCGGAGGATTATCATCATCATTGCAACAAGAGCTGATAAAAATAGAAGTAAATAAAAATAAAATGTGTGAAATCTTTTTCATTAAAATTTGATTTAAATATTAGTAATTGTTTCTGTTTGGTAAGCTCATTTTTTAAAACTGACTGACATTTGAGCTTGATTAAAAAATTATGTTTCTTTCTAAATTGAAAAAAGTTTTTTTTGGTTTTTGTTTTATGGGAGCAAATCTAAGATTTAAAAACCCTTTTTTTCCTCATTAAGCTCCCTACATTATCTCTACGGATTGTTATTTCTGATCATAAAAAACCTCTACAATTTTATTTTTTTATTCTGATTTTCAGTTTTTTATGATTGAATCTTATCTACAACAATGTTTTCATATAATTAATGAGTTTTCGTAGTTTATGAGATATTGGTACAAGCGTGGTTATTTGATAAAGAATCAAAAAAGTCTTGTAATTTTTTATCAGAGGATAGATTTAGTTTTTTTCTTAATCTGTATCGTGCCATATCTACAGAACTTGGCGAAATATTAGATAAAATGGAGATGTCTTTTGACGAATATCCTAATCTGAGCATTAGAGCAAGTTCTTTTTCTTTTGATGAAAGGTTCGGAAATTTTGAATTCAAGTCAAATAAAAAGGTTTTGTGTAACTCCGTAATGTTCCCATAGAATTCTTTTCTAGACTTTTCTAGGTTCATCGTTTGTTTCACAAATGAATCGAGTTCTTTAATTTTTTTGATATTTTCCTCTTTTTCGAGTTTGGAGGTGGTGAGTTTGATTTTTTTGCTAATCTGGGTTAAAAGTTCGTGGTTTTTGATGATTTCTAAGGCCGAATTTAGTAACTCATTATTTTTAAAAACCAGCTCTTTTTTCTTGTTATTTAACTCATATTCTAATTTTAATTTTTCTGAAGTAGAATCCTGTAGCTTGTTTTTAAGATTTTTCTGGATCAATACGTGTTTTTCTTTCGTAATCTTAATTCGTTTTTTTTGTAACCAATAGAGTGTTGCTAAAACTATACAAACTAAAAAAAGTGATAATCCAAAGATCAGGTACCACATTTTTTTTTCTTGTTGCTCGTGTTTTATTTGTATGAGATTATTATCGTATTCGTGGTTTAATTCCAGTTGAGCAATTTGTTTTTTAGTCTGTTGATCAGAAATGCTATCGCTTACTTGAGCATATTTTTTAAACAACTCTAAGGATTTTTTATAGTCTTTTTTGAAGGAATAAATTTCACTTAGCTTTTCTAGTGAAAGCTTTACAAAATCAGAGATACCTCTTTCTTTGGAAAGCTCAAGAGACTTTTGCAGATAGGTGATCGCATTTTCGTAGTTTCGATTATCCATATAGTACAAACCGAACAGATAATAAAACTCTGCCTTGTCCAGAAAATCATAAAGAGAGCTTTCGAGCGATTTTATGTACGTAAGTTTGTCATATGCTTGTCCATATTGTCCTTTTTTCAGATCTATATGTATAAGATTTATATTACTATTGATTATATACCTAGTGTCTTTGTAGTAGGATATTGCCTTATGTAAATAATCCGATGCCTCTTCATATTTCTCTCTTTTGAATAACATATATCCAAGGTTGTTATAGATGTTTCCAATTCCACTAGAATCGTTGAGCTTTTTATAATAGGAGAGTGATTTTTCGTAATAGGTTTTGGATTTATCAATTTCTTCTATTTTAGAATAATTCATTCCTATATAATTGTAAATAGAAGCGTAAGAACGTTTTGATTGTACTTCTTCGTTTAATTTGATCGCCAAGAAAAGTTCTTCCTGAGATAGGTCGTGCCGGCTCATATAATAAAGTATAATTCCCTTTAATTGATGACCGGCCATTTTTCCATAAGCATCATCAATTCTTTCGGCCAACTGGATGGATTGATTAATGTATTTCATTCCTTTTTTAAGATCATAATCGAAAATATTCCTGCTTAAATGGTATAATTCGTCAATTTTAGTCGTGTCATTTTTGGAAATAGCAAATTTATTGAGCAAGCTATCTTCCATTTTTAAAATTGCTTCAGGTATATCTTGCGCAGAGCAAAAAACAGTTTGAACAATACATAAGAAAAGCGTTAATCTATAGAAGGTTGAAAACAATATATTCATGTTTTTATTAAGTAAATATTCATTCAAAAAATCGTAAGCATTTGCGTTTACGGATTGATTATGGAAGCTTGGATTAAAGAAGTTAACATAAGGCGTGGAATGTTTCAGCCTTTTTTAAAATCATAGATATGAATCTAGCTCTTCAATTCTTTTCTTATTCTGCTTAATTGGGTTGAAGTAATATTTAGAAAAGATGCTATATGATAAAGAGCAACCCTATTTTCAATGTCAGGATACTGCTGTAACAAATGAAGATATCGTTCTGTGGCATTTTTTGTAGCATAGAGAAATTCTTTTTCTTCTTTCTTAATAACCCAATTGACTTCTAAATATTTAAGATATAAATCTTTTAAATCAGGTAAAATTTCAGTTAGCTTTCTGAATTTTTTAAAATTAATTCCAATTAGCGTAGTTTTCTCTATAGATTGGATGGAAATAGTACTTTTCGTTTCTTGAATCAAACAAGAGGTGGCAGCAGGAAAGTCATTTTCAAATAGTAAATTCTTAGTATATACCTTACCATTTGCGTCGGTATAGTATAAGATTACAGAACCTTGATAAATAAAAAAGATATTTTTAGGGATTTGTCCTACTTCAATAATGAATTGGTCTTTTTCTATAGAATAGAATTTCAGCAATTTTTCTAACTGCGTCCAGGATTCTGGCGAAATTTTACTTAAACCATTCATAACGTTTTGTAAACGTAAACTTAGGGCTACCGTATTCTCTTTTATTTCCTCCATTGATATTATCAAATCTAGTTAATACTATAACTAAGTTGAATTCTTTGATTATAATAAATGTTTCATTGATTTGAGGTCGGCAAAAGTATTAAATGATTGTCTTATAAAAAATTACATATGTTGATTTCTTTAGACATTCATATCTATATAAATATGTAAGAATAATACTACTTATACGTTTTTATTTGATATTAAGATATGTTGAAAAGCATTTTTTTTAGACAAAATACACAAAAAGTTTGGTGAATTAAAAAATAGTTGTATCTTTACACCAGAGTTAATGAGTTAGTGTTTTCATCCTCCCCAAGATGAAAACATTTATAAAAAGTGAGTTTTAATTTTAGAATAAGCCCCTAAATTAAGATGATTTGTGTGAAGAAAAAGAGCGTGGAGACGCTCTTTTTTGTTTTACAATATTTTCTTTTTGAGTGCCAACTTACTTCCGCCTGATTAAGACAAAACTTCTAATAAAAATAATTTTCAATTTAAGTGTTTGATAGTCAGTTTTTTGTTTCTTGTAGATTCTTTTTTTTGATAATTTTTTTAAAAAATAGTAGGGTGTTTTTAGAGGCATGTGTTTTAGGTCTATAAAAATTAAAAACAAAAACACAATCATGAAAAAAATCATTTTATTAGTAGCTGTTTCAATTTCAATTTGTTTAATCTCTTGTCAATCTGATGATGATGCAGGACCTTCAAACGCACAAGACCCTTTTATAGGCAGTTGGAAAATCGCCCAAGAGTTTGAAAACGGTGTCGAGGTGGAGGTAGAACCATGTACCTTACTTGATGTATTAACCGTGTCCATAGATCAAAAATTTTCATCTACCAGTTACATTGAAGAGAATGGAACCTGTGTCCTGGAAGACACTTTTACCGGCAATTGGGAGAACATAGGAGATAATATTTATAAATTTACTCACGATTCTGATGACGGGGAAGCTGCAGAAACAAAAATTACATTCTCCGGAAACACTATGAGAATTGAGGTAATCTTTCTGGAAGCAGTATTCGTGCAAGTATTTACCAAAATTTAATGTTATAAGTCAAAAAGCAAAACTGCTCGTGATCGCAGTTTTACTTTTTATTATAGTTTCTTACTCCTTATTCATTACTTTATCAGGGGTTTGCAATTATTTAATACCTAAAATTAACTACTAACAAACTAAAGTTTTAGTCATTATATTCTTTCGGATAAAGTTTCTCTAAATATTATTTTTTCTAAAAAAAAAGTAGGGTGTTTTAGGGAGTATATGTTTTAGGGTTGTAAAAATTAATAAATCAAAAAAACACTCATGAAAAAACTCATTTTATTAGTAGCCGTTTCAATTTCAGTATTTTTAACCTCTTGTCAATCAGATGATGATGCAGGACCTGCGAATACACAGGATCTTTTTATAGGAAGTTGGAAAATAACTCAAGAATTTGAGAATGGCGTTGAACTGGAAGTAGAGACTTGTGACTTACAAGATGTTTTAACTGTGACAGCAGATCAGAATTTTTCAGGAACCAGCCATATAGAGGAGAATGGAACTTGTATATTAGAAGATACGTTTACAGGAAATTGGGAGAATCTGGGAGATAACATTTACAAAATTACGCCAGATATGGATGCAGCAGAAGCTATAGATGCTACCATTACCTTCTCTGGAAATACCATGAGAGTTGTAATAACTGATGAAGACGGTCAATTCGTACAAATATTAACCAGAATTTAATGTTACACCTAAAGAGCAAAACTGTAATCATGAACAGTTTTGCTCTTTTATTAGGCATCAAAAGTTAAAGCGCAATACCAGATCCGGGGTAAATGGTAAGGATGCATTATTAAAAGTTTTTAGTGTAGTATTGAAATCGTTATCTGTCAATTCTAAATATCCTTGTCCAATTGTATTAGTCCTATCATAAAGATTTCTGATAGAAATTCCAATCATCCCGTTCCAATCTTTTTTTGAGTCTACTTTAAAGCGATAGACTCCCGAAACGTCTAAGCGATGATAGTCTTTGAATCTACTTGAATTTATACCTCTGGGATCTATGGTACCTCCAAATAGAGCATCAGAATCTTCGATGATTCTAGTAAAGGGCCTTCCTGTGGCGTAGTTCCACCCCAAAGCAATTTCGAAATTCTTGATTTTTAAAGTTTGAGATAAATTAAAAACATGGCGCTGATCAAAATTTCCCACAAAATACGAATCCTGAACTGTAGGAAAGGATGTAATCGTTTTACTAAGAGAATATCCGGCCCAAATTCTGTAATTTTGAAATCGTTTTTTTATCAAAAAATCTATACCTATCCGTTCTTCTTCTCCATAAAAAATATCTACTATCGACTCATCGTCTTGGGTTGCGATATCTAAAATAAGGTCACTCAAAGATGAGAGATCTGTTATTTTTTTATAATATCCCTCTAGATCAAAATTCCAACCATTGTATGAATATAACGCACCTACTGTAAATTGCATACTCTTAAGGACTCTAATACTTGGAGAATCATCAATATCAGAAGAAGAGTTATTAGAAAGAATCCAAACATTATCAGCAACTGGTAAGGTAGATAGCACCCCGTCTTCGGTACTACCGTAAGTAGAATAATTGTTAAGTTGCTGATTCTTCAATTCTGCAGAAGTGTTTACCGTAAAATTTTTAAATAGCTCATAAGAAGCAAATATTCTGGGTTCAATAAAAAAGTCCTTGACATTACTTAATTGAGAGGCTCTGAAGCCTAAATTGAGATATGTTTTTGTTGTCTTATATTGATATTCTGAATATAACGTATGATTGGTTCCATTGGCATCTAAAATTACAGGGTCATCATCACCCAGGCCTAAATCAAATGAAAATTTAAAATCAGTTTCGTTATAAGAGAATTGATATCCCGTATGTAGAGAATGATTTTTAGCAATCGGGAAACGGATAGAATATTCAAGACCAACATCTTTGACAACGTTTTCTGTATTGGTAACTCTTGTAAGATTCTCATCTGGTCTATTTATTCCTAAAGCATACCTTTGATCATAGGATGAATAGTATACATTGGCATTTTGGAAAATTGAGTTGGTACTTGTTTTATCCCAATGTACACTTGCTCCCAAATTTCTAATTTTAAGAATATCCTGAGTTTCATTGAGATTGTCCTCAACAATAATATTTTTTTTGTTGTCCAGTCGGTTCTCTGCAAGTATCGAACTGAATTTAATTGTAGAGTTGCTATCCAGATGCCAAATAGCTTTAAAATTAACATCAGAAAAAGAAATATCGTCTTCTCTGGATGCTTCTTCCGGTGTAACTTCTGAACCTGCAGGAGGAATCGTAGCCCTTGTATTTTGAAATACTTTTCGAACCAGATTATTATAAGTTATATTTTGATATATATCTGTGGTAGATCTTCTACCTGCTAACATAATTCCTAATTTTCTAGACAAGGGCAGTTTCACGTAGGCATCAGCATGAGTAAGATTGAGACCACCTCCCACTTGTATTTCTTCTGTAAGGTCATCATCAGATTCTATGACGACTACACCAGAGATTCGGTCTCCATACCTAACACTAGTACCTCCTCTGTATACTCTTACATTCTTTGTGATAAAAGGATTGAATGAAGAAATTTGGTTAAAAAAGTGACCGTTTTGATACATCTTTATTCCGTCCCATAGCACTAAATTCTGTCCTGGTGTTCCACCACGGATATAGAGTCCGGCAGGGTCTTCAGTTGGACTACTAATACCCGGTAATAATTGAAGACTTTGTAAAACATCGGGCTCTGCAAGACCAGGAAGAATTCTAAGTTTTTTAGTTGATATGTTTACAGATGCGTCTTGATTTTTTTGTATACCTCCTGTTAGGTATTCCTTTACCAAAACCTGACCCAGATTCTGAATCTCAGGTTGTAATCGAATCGTATCACATCGATTGTGACTTAATTCTGAAATTTTGACCGTCCTGTTTCGATACCCAAAATATGATATTGAGATAGAATCGGAGGGGAGAAGCTGTAATTCGAACTCTCCATTTTTGTCTGTTAGCCCGATAGTTTTTTTATGTAATAGTATATCAGCTTGTGGTAATTCGAATTTAGAATCTGCATCAATAACTACACCGCAGATATTGACAACTTTCGTGTTTTTTACAATGATATAATCCGTATCACTAATTTTTTGTAATAAAAATGGAGTTTGAAACTCAATGATTTCTTGTAAGGAGCTAATAGATAGTTCAACGTTTTGCAGATGTAATACAATGTTTTTGATCGCTTCTACATCGTAAGAGAAGTTTAGTTGACGTTGACTTTTAAAAGCTTCTAAAACTTCTGAGAGTGATTGATTTTTATCTGTATTCGTTAATTTTACTTCTTGCGAAAAAGCTATATAATGGCAAAAAAATAAAAAGAATACTAGTTTTTTAAACGATGTCACTTATTTGTTAATTCTATATTTTTTGAGGTTTTAAAGATATAATTAATATTCATGGGTTCAAAACAAGTTTTTAACGCTTTCTCAAGATCATTATGAACAAAGAATCCAGAGAACAATCGGTTTAAATCAATATCGGTCGTCGTAATTTTTACGTCATATTGCCTTTCTAATTCTGAAATCAAACGTCGAAGCGTAACTTGACTAAAAGTACTTTTTCCTTTGATCCAAGTAGGTGTCGATCCAATAGTTTCTTCTGTTATTAATACGCCATTGGTATCAGGTTTCACTCCTTTTCCAGGAGTGAGTATGATTGTTTGGTCAGCATTGCTAACTTGAACTTTTCCTTCAAAACAATGTACCTCTATTGTTTTATTTCGAGAATAGACATTAAATTCTGTTCCCAGTACAGTAATATCTCCATTTTTTGTTTTCACAATAAAACTGGATCCTTTAGCCACATCAAAAAAGGCTTCTCCATTGAGATGAATAATTCTATTTTCTACAAATGATTTTTTATCATACGTTATTGATGATTCGGCATTCAGAGTAACTACAGAATTTTCTGGCAAAGTCCAGATTTTAGATTCCGCTATGTGGGTCGAAACTTCTATGGTATTAAAAAACACTGTTCTAAGTGTCAATAAAACCACGACTACTGCTGCAGCTGCAAAGAGCCAAAATCGAGGTTTAATTACCATTCCCTTCGGAATGTTTTTATAAGTCTTGTTATATTCTTTTTGGTTTTTAAGCCCCTCTTCGACATCAAATACAGGGCGTTCAAATTTTTCTACGCCTCTTAAAATATCTTTATATGCCAAATATTCAGGGCTGTTTTCAAAATCTTTTTTTTCTTTTTCTGATAGGTCGTTTGCCAACCACCTACCAAGAAAGTTGTCTTTATCTTTATTCATTTGGGACTATTTTGTAAATTTTTTATTTCAGTTTTAGAAGTTACCAGGTTTCTATATAATTGCGAATTGATAAAATCCATATACTCCTCAAAAGTGAGTTCACTGTATATCCATTTTGTTAAAAATTCGTTTTGCTTATCTAGATATAAAAAGGCCATAGCTTTAAAGTTTAGATATTTCCTATTTTTTTTCTTAGTGTTACTAATGCTAAATGCATTCTTTTTTCCACTGCTTTTACAGAAATATCAAGCATTTCTGCAATTTCTTTGTAGGTTTTCTTTTCGATACGATTTAGAAGAAAAACTTCTCTTTGTCCTTCTTTGAGATTTCCGATAGCAATATTTAACTTATCCATAAACTCTTTCTCTTCCATTTGAAACTCAGGGGACTCATTCGTATATGTTTTCTGTTCGATAGATTTATATTTGAGCACTGTTTTCTGGTGTTTGTAATCATTTATCGAAGCGTTATTCGCTATTTTGTATAGAAAACTTTTTGCTGCACCAAAAATAATTTTGGAACAATTTGTCCATAATTTTGCAAAACTATCTTGTACAATATCCTGAGCTTTTTCCATATCACCATATTTATAATATAGATAGTAACAAATTTTTTCGGCGTGATCCCGATATAATTGTTCATACACTTTCTCGTCGCAGACACTAACTAAATTGTTGGGCATTTTTGTTAAATTTTGGTCAATCATTTAAAAGTTATTGTTCTTTTCAGGGTTAAATTAATAATATTACCAAGAGTAGCCTATAGAAAATTCTAATAGTGTTCTTGCAGAAAATTTTTCTATGAATTCTTTTAACTTAAATATACCATCTACACCAGCAACCACCCCTAGGGTAAATCCTTTTTTAAAAATCCATTGATAGCCTGTTTTAACAGACCCTCCGATTAAAAACGCTATGTAATCTTCATTATTGGGTGTATTGGATTTCTGGAAATATATATGTTCATAACCACATATAATACCAGGGCCAATAAACCATCCTCTGGGAGCAGTTTTTCGTTTTGATATATAATATCGAACTCCGATTTCAGAAACAACTTTGTTTCTTTTCGCAATTTCTCCTTGTTTTATAGAAGGATGTTGAACACGATTGGAATTGTAAAAATCACCAAAAAATTGAATGAATAAAGAGATATCCCGTGAAAAGGTACGTTCATATTCAAAATGTATTCCTCCAAATAAAATAGGTAGTGGTAAAATTCTTATACTATTCTTAAAGGTATCATTTTTAACTGTAGTCGGAGTTGAAGATATAGTATCTTGCGCCTGACTTATATAAAAGATACAACATATGGCTATCAATGTAAGAGCACTTGATTTCATCACATTTTTGCTAGAGTTCGTATATTATTTATCCCTAAAACAAAAATGTTTCAAAATACCCTACCTAAAATAGTCAAAGAACTTTGATTTTATCAAAATGAAAGAAAAATACTACAAAATTATATTATTTAAGATTAAAATATTGACAAAAAGCATTTTTATAAGATAAAATGCATAAAAAATTTGGTGGAATGGAAAATAGTTGTATCTTTACACCAGAGTTAATGAGTTAGCGTTTTCATTCCCCCCAAGATGAAAACATTTATAAAAAGTGAGTTTTAATTTTAGAATAAGCCCCTAAATTAAGATGATTTGTGTGAAGAAAAAGAGCGTGGAGACGCTCTTTTTTGTTTTCTGCTATTTCCCATTAATAATTTCTTTAGACTTTTTTTGTTTTCTACCTTTTAGATAATTGAGAATCGTATAAGTTTTTCATTTTATAGATGGGCAATTCACTTTTTTGAAAAAAATAGGAAGCTTGTGTTTATTTAAAGGAAAGTAAAAAGTAAGATTAATATTACATTATTGTTGTTTAATACTGTTAAAAACGTTAAAAAGTATATTTTTTAAGATAAAATGCACAAAAAGTTTGGTAAAATGAAAAATAGATGTATCTTTACACCAGAGTTAATGAGTTAGCGTTTTCATCCTCCCCAAGATGAAAACATTTATAAAAAGTGAGTTTTAATTTTAGAATAAGCCCCTAAATTAAGATGATTTGTGTGAAGAAAAAGAGCGTGGAGACGCTCTTTTTTGTTTTCCAATATTTCCATTTGATGAGTTACATATAAAAATGTGCTGATCATTATAATCAGCACATTTTTTTCACACCTACCTATTCACAGAGAATATATCCTTCAATTGTTTTACCATTCCACCATTCCCGGAGAGAGTGATTTCACCGATCTTATCAGCAATTTTCTCTACATATTCCATTTCTTTCAGTTTGTAAAGCATCTCGTTATCTTCCATTAGTTTTGCTGTATTCAGCAAACTTCTGGTAGATGCAGTTTCCTCTCGCCTGGTGATGATATTAGCTTGAGCTCTCTTTTGTGCTACCAGTACTTGGTTCATGATTTCTTTCATTTCACCAGTAAGAATAATATCTCTGATACCACAATTCAATACTTTTACACCTAGTTTACTTGTTTGAGTTTTGGTTGCTTCTAGTATAGCATTTGCCATACTGTCTTTACGTTCCAAAAGTTCATCCAGGGTATAATTTCCTACGAAAGCTCTAAGAGCTAATTGCATCTCGATATATAATTGTTTTTCATATTCTTTATTGTCAAGTAAAGCCTTTTCGATATCTACAACTTTATATTGTGTGTAGAAATTGATACGAATAGCAGCTTTATCTTTAGTCAACAATTCCTGACCTGCAATTTCTAGCTGTAATTGACGCAAATCGGCTTTGGCAATTTTAATGGTGGTATCGTTTCTCCAGAAACGATAGGTACCACTAGCTAATGTTTGATCGTATACATCATCTATGATTAATACTGCTTTTTCATAAGCAGCAACATCAAAAACTCGAATGTATTTGCTAAGCGCAAAATTGCTGAATAGCGATTTGTCAATCTTTTCTGTAATGTAAATTTTGCTAAGATCTACAGTAGTAAATTCATATTTAAGCAATCCTTTCCATAGCGTATATCTTCCGGCAGAGAATACGCTTTTGAAGTTTCCATTCTCATAGACCAACACAATTTCATTATCCTTTACCTCAATTAGATGTAACATATCTTCCAACACTGTATCTTTTAACAAGAGTTCCAGCGCAATTGGAGCCGAAAAAGGTTTAGAAAGATCATATTGTATAACACGCTCATGAAATCCTAACCAATGGATTCCTTGTGTTATTACCCGATTGTAATCACCTTTTCTGAAAACCAAGCCTACTTTGCCAGCATTGATTCGTACTCTTTTCATTTTTTTCATTTTTTGTCTGCTTTCTTACAGACAGATTTAACATTAATTGAGTGATAATCCCGTAACGGAGGCATTATCTACTTCTTTAAATTATCTTTAGATTAGTATTAGTAAAGAAGTATATTTTTAGGGCGTATTCCGCTTAAGGCGGATCGGGCTATCCGCGCTACATGGTAGCTTGCTTCTATCCCTTACGCAACTCCATATCATAATTGTATAATTCTCAAACTTCAGTTTCGATCCTTTTTAAGGAGAGATATCCGAAGGACAGAGAGCTTAAAAAACTGTGAAAGCAAATCATCTTTCCAGTACGGAAATCATAGCACCTGATATCTGCTACAATTAGTTTTTAGTATCGAGATAAAAGAATAGCTATCGAAAAAGGGATAGTTAATTCTAAAACCTGAACACAAAAAAGTAACTATTTCTGATGACAAGATCACTACCATCTCAAAGCACTTTTAAGACTGTTCTTATACCAAGAGTATAAGAACGGATTTGCTAATCACTGTTTTTGTTATTTTTACAGCTTAACAGGCTGTGGATCAGTTTTAAAAGATGATCAGCTTTTAACCTACATTATGAGTGTAGTGCTCTAGCCTACTGAGCTACGAAACCTATTTTGGTGGTCTCGACGGGAATCGAACCCGTGCAATTTAGAAAAGGCATTTTCAGTGCCTTGTTCGCTAGATCCTAAATCTAGTGCGTTTACCAATTCCGCCATATCCCAAGAGGATAGTGGGATTCGAACCCACATGAACAAAAGTCTATTGCTCTACCAACTGAGCTACGGGACCATTTTTTTACTTTTATTAGTGGTCCCGATGGGATTCGAACCCATGACACATAGAGTTGAGACTATTATTTGGTTAACAGTCAAACCTTCAAACCAAGTTGAATATGAAGTGATGATACAAACCTGCAATACTTCATACAATAGTGCTATACAGAAACACCCAACAAGACTTGCTTGATATTTTTATTGTACCTCTTACCAGATTCGAACTGGTACTTTTGCCTAAGCGAACAGATTGGCTCTAAACCTGCCTGCCGGCAGGCAGGTGCGCTTCCCTACTTTGAATCCTGTTCATTTCGGTGCTTCTGCAAAACCTATTCATTAACGAGCGCGTCATTAACAACATCATCCAATCACTCCACGGTTACGTAACTGTCTTTTTCCGCAGCACTTCCCTTTGTGCTAAAGAGGTATAGTAATACTAAAGCAGGATTTCTTTAGGAAAGGTCTCTAGTATTGTATTATCACCTTCGACTCTAAAAATACTTACACAGCATCCACATCCTTCATCTTCCGAAATGTAGGTTAGTGTATTTTTATTCTTATGAATCCAATCATGAAGTATATCCTGATAATTTCCTTTAGCTTCAACAATATATTCTTCCTTTGCTTTCATAATGTTATCTTTTTATAATTGCCCTGCTACCTTCCTCACGTATAGCAGGGCGCTACAACAAACCCTCATTTGTTTACCCCTTATTAAAGAAGGTTTGTTTTAATTACTATGCAAATGTTTAATGTATCAGCGCAATGTTTTTGCGTAGTAATTATTTATTTATAAAAAATACGATTTTGATCATTCTTACCCTTTGGAGTATCCGCATCAGGATATAAGGCCTTAGTCATACTATTGACATAGCCAGATACCCACTTTATAAGTAAAAGCTGCAAAACGTTTTTTCTTTTTTGTTTGGTAATTGTTAGTTGTGTTTTCATAATATTAGTTTTTACATCATATTTTAATTATGGTTTGTTTAATAATTCATATTCGTGATCACGTCTGTCAATTTCACCTAAAGGACTTCCTTTAAAAATGGAGATGTTTTTAAATCCATTTTCTTCAAGAATTAAGGATTCTTCTTTTTTAACAGCTCCTCTACGAGAATTTCCGTAGTCACCAGTAAGCTTTTTGGTAGCAGGATCCAGATCACCCCAAAGCTTTTCTGGTTTACCATTATCGATTGGTTCTACGAAATAGGTAATACCAGTAATTTTGGATTGAACTATGAATCTACCTGTGTCTTCGGTTTTACATAAAAACCTTTGTAATAAATTGTTTTTCATAGTTATTAAGTTTAATAATTAGTGGAACAGACAGAAATCGAATACCGGATCTAGTCTGGAACATGCCGTATATCTTCGGAGATTAACTCCGGTAGATCTATTTGATAAATAGTTTTTGTTGAATTCGTGGACTCATTTCAATTCAACCCGCCTGCCTGCCAAAGCTGCGTGCAGGGAGGTTGACCAACTCAGCTACTATTCCTTGTTAGGGTGTACTCCGGGGCTCGAACCCTGTTCTTCTCATTCACAATGAGATGCTTTACCAAATAAGCCTGCCCGCCATACAGCAGGTAGGCAGGTTAGAGACACCATTTTATCGTATTTGGATTGTTTGATATTCAGAGTGTTGATTAATAAATCTTTATATTAGTCAATAGATTGGAAAACAAAGTTTATGGATAACACTTCGACGATTATTTTAGCTGCAGCCTTATTCATCATTATGTTAGGGATGGGTTTATCTCTCGTAACAGCCGATTTTAAGAGGATACTTATTTATCCAAAAGCTATTTTAGTTGGTTTAACAAATCAACTCGTAATTTTACCACTTATAGGATTTGCAATTGCGTCATTATTTCCTTTAAAACCAGAGATTGCCGTAGGGATCATGATATTAGCGGCTTGTCCTGGTGGAGCAACGTCTAATTTAATCTCTCATTTAGCTAAAGGTGATATTGCCTTGTCCGTTACCCTTACAGCATTTAGCAGTCTGATCACGATCATAACCATACCGTTTATAGTCAATTTTTCACTGCTTCATTTTTTATCAGAAGATCAAACCATTCAGCTGAATGTGATCGAAACTATTATACAGATTCTGTTAATCATTATTGTGCCAGTAGGTATAGGAATGATTATTAGAAAATACAATGAATCTTTTGCTTTAAGAATGGCTAAACCAGTAAAAATTGCTTCTGCACTGGTTTTGGCTTTAGTTATTGTTGGTATTTTAATCAAAGAAAAAGATAATTTCATTTCTTATTTTCAGGAAGCGGGATTGGTTGCTTTAGTACTAAACATACTAACAATGACAATCGGCTACTATTCTGCCAAGTTATTTCGAGTCCATCATCGTGGGGCAATTTCTATTTCGATTGAATCTGGAATTCAAAATGGGACGCTAGCGATATCAATTGCCATCGCTTTGCTTCATAATACCTCTTTTGCAATTGCACCTGCTGTATATAGTTTGTTAATGTTTTTTACAGGAGGCCTTGCCATCTTTTTCGGAATTAATAGTAAAAAGTAGATGAGTCAATAATGTAAATTCACAGGCAATTTATGTGAGCTTTACGGTTTTTGCATTAATAATGTTTAAGGCATTGGGAATCGAACCCAAGACTCCCGCGATATGTCCGCGGTACTCTACCACTGAGTTATGCCTTGTTTTTTTACGTGGAACAGACAGGAATTGAACCTGTATCTTCGGATCTTCAATCCGCCGCATTGACCAACTTTGCTACTATTCCGGTTGGGTATTCTCCGGGATTCGAACCCTGTTCTTCTCATTCACAGTGAGATGCTTTACCAAATAAGCCTGCCTGCGATACCGCAGGTAGGCAGGCTAGAGATACCATAAATATTGTTTTAAATAAAAATATGTATTGATGACCTGAAAGGATTTGAACCTTTACACCAAGAGTCAAAGTCTTAGATGCTACCGTTACATCACAGGTCAATTTGTAAGCTCAATAGGATTTGAACCTATACTTCAAGGGTCGTAACCTTGGGTGCTTCCGTTTTACACTATGAGCCTGTTTTGTACTCCACCTTGGATTATTCATTGTTTTAAGAAATCGTGAATGCTATGCATTTCGAACCAAGACTGAACCAGGCTTAGACCGGATGCGGCTGACTGCAGGATAATGGAGCATAAGTACAGGAAGAGAGATTCGAATCTACCTGAGGCAAATCTTCCTCG
This sequence comes from Aquimarina besae, assembly GCF_042434905.1. Lineage (NCBI taxonomy): Bacteria > Pseudomonadati > Bacteroidota > Flavobacteriia > Flavobacteriales > Flavobacteriaceae > Aquimarina > Aquimarina besae. Next base: position 99,067 of record NZ_CP170199.1, on the reverse strand, counting down.
TCGTTAGACAGGCAGGCTCTCAGAACCTTGATTCTAAATCAAGTGCGCCTGCCTCCCGAAGCTCTGCGCAGGCAGGTATGCCAGTTCCGCCATTCCTGTATTACATATAAAATTGTACTCTGTAGGAGAATCCCCGCCTGCCATCGTATTTCTTAAAAGCTGTGGCGGGCAGGGAACTCCTATTTCCTCATAGAAATGAGGAACGAATTCAACAAAACCTATTTATCAAATAAACTTCTTTGAGTTAAAGTGAGGTGTACTAAACTATTATACGAACAGAGCATTTGTAAACCTACTAAGACTTGAACTAAGACTTAGGGATTAGAAATGCTGTGCATTCACGAACTCTTTAGTGTGAAATAAATAACTTGTGAGCTAAATCCCTTGTGCTTCCAATTACACCATAGATATATAGTCTAGAGAGCAGGACTCGAACCTACAACCTCCCGCGTCCAAGGCGGGTAAACTACCATTGTTATATCTCTAGAAAATTAGCAGTACCGACGGGATTCCCTTCGACCTAGCTCAGGATAAACTTCTCATCCCAAGTCCTGCTTTGCAGTACCGACGGGATTCGAACCCGCGACCTTCCGAGAGACAGTCGGGTGCACTAGCCACTGTGCTACGATACTATATTTCCGTGAAAACGGAATTTTATATATAATCAGTATTTGATTTTGTGGAAGTAGTAGGACTCGAATCTACCTAGCGACAGACAGGCCTACACGCTCCGAAGAGACCAGATTTACAGTCTGGAGAGCCAACCAATTGCTCAATACTTCCATTTTTGGAGACAAGAATGAGATTCGAATCTACCTGAGGCAGACAGGCTCATAAAAAACGGATTTGCAGTCCGTTGCCTTAACCATTCAGCCACCTTGTCTTTTTTAATTCAGAATTATGAATTCATAATTCTGAATTGGAAAGCGGAGGACAAAGGAATTTCCGTCTGCCTTCAATTATTATAAATAAAAGCGGGCAGGGAACCTTCACAGCCGTTAGACTGACTTGGTTAACAGACAAGCGCAACAAACCAGTATTTGCCTATCCTCCAAAGCGGAAGAAGTGGGAGTCGAATCTACCTGAGGCAGATCTACCTCGTCGTTAGACAGGCAGGCCCATACGAATCATTAGCTCCTAACAGTTTTAACTCTTGTTTGCTATTTCCCTTTTTGATTCGCTGAATCGCAAGCTTATTTCAAGACTGCGGCCACCGCCAATTGGCTTCCTCTTCCTTAAAGTTGACACAGAGGGATTTGAACCCACATCACCTCGATTAAAAGTCGAGTGCTTTTCCAGTTAAGCCTGCCTGACCGTCAGGCAGGCTACGTGTCAATTTTGGTTTTCAGTATGTCAATGAACTAATACTATCATCTTCAATTAAAACACGAAGTGTTTTAGAAATCAGAATGTTAGTTTTTAGAATCCCGCTCTTTTGCGGGATGAGTTCAACTATTTTCTTTGTATAATCCACAAAAGTGGATTTCCAAAGCAAAGTTTTACTCATAAAAAAAGGCGCCTTATTCGGGCGCCTTTATATATCTTGTTATCGTATGTCAGTTTATAATCGCATACGTTTCCTTTCTATATAATAGACACCATGTATATTCCAATCGGAACAATATTCTCTTTGTTTGCTAAAGAGGCGGGTTACACTATGTTGTAAATTATTCGGTATCATTCTTACTTCTTTTATTGTTGTAAATAACTCAATCACTATTGATTTTTGTTTTATTGTGATTGCGATGCAAAGATCAAAACTTTTTTTTAATCTCCAAATATTTTTTTAATTTATTTAATTGATAATCAATTATTTATGTTTGTTTTTAAGCATAAGAATCCTTGTCCGTTTTTCAACAGATGTTGGATGTTTTTGCAATAGTCTGTCTCTCTGATGCTTACTTTCCAAAGGCTATTTTTTATGCGCTAATTATTTTTTAAACATTTTTTCAAAAAATTTTAATAAAAAAAGCGTCCAATTTCTTGAACGCTTGTAGTTTTATATAGATTTTATCTAATTCACTTCATAAATAAGGATTAAAAATGGCTACATAACGTCCGTTTTCGATGAGATAATTCTGTTATCCATCGATAATCACACTGACTAAACAGCGATTTCGGATTTATATGTGCTCTAATTTCTGTCATTTTCAATGCAAATATGTGATAATCGCGAGATATTTTCCAAATTTTCAATGTATTTTTTAAGATTGTCTTATTAGTTTAGAATGAATTTAAGTGGCTTTCCGCGAATAGAACTTGATATTATAAAAACTATATTCGTACTTTTATCGTTAATGACAGTTCAAGATTTTATCAATTGGTTTGGCAATAATCCGAATTTAGTGTTGGGTTATTTTGCAATAATTATAGCATTTTCCTTAATAGGTTTACTTTTTGTAAAGCCGTCAAACTTTAAACCTCCTATTAATTACTTATATGGAATTTTAATTTATGCGGTTACCATCCCAGGATTGCTAGCTTTGGTTTTGTTGTTGTATAGTTTTTTCTTCCTAAAAATAAACCTACTTCAAGTAGATTTGATTGCATATTTTGTTCCTTTGATAGCTACTATTATCACTTTGGTTATCATTAATAAAACCATTCCCATGTCTCGAATACCTGGTTTTGGGAAGTTATCAGGTCTTTTTATCCTAATTATGATTGCCTTTATCATTACTTATATTCTGCAGAGAATGTTCTTTGGGGTATTTTTTGTGGGTAGATTTCAATATTTGATACTATTCTTTTTAGTATTATTATTAGGTGTAAAAATAGCTTGGGATCGAATAGTAAAATGATGATGTGCAAAATATTTGTAACATTTTGATACCAGATGATACCAATAATATAAAGGTACAAGAGGAAAAACTACTCATAACCCCATATACAACACTTATTTTTTTAAATTTGTTTAAATTCACTAACCATGCTAAAAAACTTAAAATCTTTATTTATAGTAGATGATTCTGAGGAAGAAAATAAAAAGCCTGTAGAGTCGATAGAAAAAACAGAAGGAGGTTCTGAAAAAAACGTTGCTAGATCTACTCCACCACCAATTCCTAACAACGTGGTAAATACTTCGTCAGAAGGTGCTTTGGATACTAAGATTGTAGAAAAACTATTACAAGCTATTGAGAAGAATAATCTGGACGGATTTGATTATTTGGAATATAAAAAATCCTTAAAGGCATTGGAGAAGATGCCAATGGACGAAGCGACTAAATATCGCTCGGCTTTTGCTACAGCTTCAACAATGGGGGTGACTTTAGATAAACTTTTACAAACTACGAATTTTTACATAGGCGTTTTAGATAAAGAAAATGAACAGTTTTTGGGCGCTTTTAAAAATCAATTTGATAGTAAGGTATCGGGTAGGGAAAGAGAAATTGCTCAGTTTGAATCTATAATTAAAGAAAAATCGGAGCAAATTAAAAAACTAACAGAAGAGATAGCTAAACACCAACAACAAATTGGAGATCTAAAGGCAAAAGTAGAAGAGAGTAATCATAAGATCAATAAAACACAAAACGATTTTAAAGTGTCTTATGATCATCTGAAAGCGCAGTTTGAAGAAGATATTGTAAAAATGCAGAAATACTTAAAATAAATGGACAACAACTCATTAAAACCAAAGTCATTTTGGAAAAAACCCGAAGGTAAAACAGGGATGTTATTTATGGGGCTTCTAGGAGCTGGTGGATTATACGCATTATATAAAGCACTTCCTTTTCTTATCAATATAGTTGAAAACACCTTGTATTTAGGAGTATTGTTGGCTGTATTAGGAGCTCTGATTTATATAGTTTTAGACCCTAAGATGAGAAATCTTATTTTCTATATGTATAAATCTTTTATGCGCTGGCTTACGGGAATTTTCATTCAGATTGATCCTATCGGGATTCTAAAAAGTTATGTAGACGATCTTCATAGTAATTTGAAGAAGATGAATAAGCAAATAGCTGTTCTTAAAGGACAAATGAAACGCCTGCAAACGATTATATATGACAATAAGAAAAGTATAAATAGTAATCTAAAGTTAGCTAGTGCTGCAAAAGAAAGGGATAAAAAAGGAATAATGATTCTGAAATCCAGAAAAGCTGGTAGGTTAAAAGAATCAAACTTAAAGTTAGATGAGCTTTATAAAAAGATGGAAATCTTATACAGAGTGCTAGTGAAGATGTACGAGAATTCTGAAATCTTACTCGAAGATATTGAGGATCAGGTAATGGTTAAAGAACAAGAGAGAAAAGCAATCAGGGCGAGTCATTCTGCGATGAAGTCTGCAATGAACATTATTGCCGGGAATAACGATAAAAAAGAGATGTTTGATCGAGCGCTTGAAGCAATCGCCGATGACGTGAGTATGAAGATAGGAGAGATGGAACGTTTTATGGAAATGTCTAATAATTTTATGGATTCTATCGATTTACAAAATGGAATCTTTGAAGAAGAAGGTTTGGAATTACTTGAAAAATGGGAAAACGAAGGAGTTTCGCTTATTCTTGGAAACCAAAAAGATTTATTAGTGCACGATCAGCATAGTGTAGATTTGGACGCACCCATCGTAAAAACTAAAACACATAACAATCAATACTCAGACTTATTTAATTTTGAAGATTAAAAATAACACTAATCAAAAATTATGGCAAAAGGAAGATTAACACCGTTTTCGAAAATATTAATAGTAGTACTTATTATAGGAGGATTGTATTTTTTACTCAATAAATTTGTAAGAAATAATCCAGAAGCTAAAGAAAAAATAGAGGAACTGACCTCTAAAGACAAAAGCGGAAAAACCAAAGATGGATATAAAGATGTCATCAATGTTGGAGTAGTAACCTGGGGTGGATATGCTGGTGGACAATATTTCAACGAAGGATTTAAAGCAAATACCGATTCAAGATTTTACAAAGATTATGGATTTAAAGTGAATTTTGAAGTAATTGATGACTTTGATGCTTCTAGAGATGCTTTTAAGAATGGTTCTATCGATTTAATGTGGGCAACAATTGATGCATTCCCAACAGAAGTTGAAGGATTATCTCAATATCAACCACAGGTGGTTTTCCAGGCAGACTGGAGTCGTGGAGGAGATGCTATTGTAGCAGCTAGAGGTATCAACAAGGTAAGTGATCTGAGGGGAAAGAAAATAGCTGTTGCTCCAATGACACCCTCACACTCGTTCTTGATTTGGTTGTTAGAAGCAAGCGATATGACGACTAAAGATGTACAACTAATAGAAGTGCCAAGTGCTATTGATGCAGCCGATTCTTTTAAAAGTAATACAGTAGATGCTGCAGTTGTTTGGAGTCCGGATGATGCAGATTGTGTAGCTAAAGTAGCGGGAGCAAAGGTTCTAGAAAGTACTAAGAATGCTACTCACATTATCGCAGATGTTTTTGTGTCTAAAAAAGAATTCATTGAAACACATAAGGAACAGTTGCAAGATTTATACGAAGGATGGATGATAGGAGCTTCAGAATTAAATAACTCAGATAGTAATAAGAAAAAAGCTGCAAAAATTTTGGCAGAAGGACTATCACAACCTGAAGATTTTTGTTACGATGCTATCAATAATGTACGCTTAGCGACACACGGAGATAATAAGGATTTCTTTGGGTTAAACCCAAGTTATAATGGAGTAACAGGTGAAGATCTATATAACAAGATGAAAGTAAAATATGATGCACTAGGGTATAGTACAGCCGGAGCAAAAAGTTGGAGATTATTGTCGACAAAAGATTTGGTGAGTAAAACTTCACTTTCAGGTAGTGCTCATAATGCTGAGCAGCAAAAACAATTTACGGCAGTTGATAAGAGTTTAGAGGAAAAAGAATCATTATCATCTAAAAAAGTAAGTATCAGTTTTAGAACTGGAGAGTTTCGGTTAGACGAGAATTCTAAGCAATTAATAGATCTTCAGTTTACACCAATTGCAAAAGCATTTGCTAATGCGCGTATTAGAATTGAAGGAAATACCGACAACGTAGGATCAAGAGGTCCGAACATTGCTTTATCTAAAAAAAGAGCGCAATCAGTAGCAGATTATTTGATTCAACAGCATAACATGCCTGCCAACAGATTTATTATTATTGGTAATGGTCCAGATAAACCTGTTCCTGGATGTGAGCGTAACCAAAATGCGGATTGTAAGTCTAAGAACAGAAGAACAGATTTTGAACTGGTAGTAGACTAATGATAGGGATCAAAAAACTTTTTGAGCTTAGGGGGAACTTAGAATCAAGAGACAGAACAATTCTGACCATAATTGGTGCACTAGTTCTAATTGGTTTATGGTTTCTGCTGGCAGAGATGTTATCAACCTCGGTAATTACTCAGGATGAATCTATAGATATTTCTAAGATTTCACAAAATCAGCGAAAGTATTATGAAAGTGATTCACTTTTGGTAGCCAGTTATGATGCTTTAGAACTGATGAGTGTGGATGAATTGACATCCTTCGGATTGAAGAAAAATAAAGTGTATCCTTTGTTGCCATCACCAATTAAAGTAATTAAAGCTTTTCCGGATCTGAATCAAAACGATGATGTAATAGGAAACACTTTTTATTCCATTAAATTAAACTTTTTAGGATATCTGGTAGCAATTTTGGTTTCCATACCGATTGGGTTTTTATTAGGATTGATTCCGTTATTTAGAGGATTATTCAGTCAGATCATAAATTCGTACCGTTTTATTCCACTAACCGCTGTTACTGGTATCTTTATTATGTGGTTAGGATTGGGTAGTGATATGAAAGTATCTTTTTTAGCATTTGGTATTATAGTGTATCTGATACCTGTCGTCATCCAGCGAATCGATGAGGTTCAGAATGTATATCTCAATACTGTTTTTACATTAGGAGCAACTTCATGGCAAACGATCAGAACTGTGTATATGCCCTATGTGTTTTCAAAAATCATAGATGATATCAGGGTGTTGACAGCAATTTCTTGGACTTATATTACTATTGTAGAAATGCTGAATAAAGGTGGAGGGATTGGAGAACTGATCTGGACTGCAAAACGACAAAGTAGAATCGATAAAGCTTTTGCGATACTAATTATTATTGTAGTTATAGGGATATTACAAGATCGACTTTTTGTGATGATTGATAGAATATTATTCCCTTTCAAACACGTTAACAAAGGAAATAAACATTAATATGGCATTACAGTTTACAGATAATCCTCAGGCTCCCAATATTATTGAACTCAGAGGGATATCCCAATCCTATGATGGAGGCAAAACCAAAATTATAGAAAACTTAGATTTATTAGTAGAAGATAAACCCATGCAAGGTCAGTTTTCTGTCATTTTAGGTATGTCTGGATGTGGTAAATCTACTTTGTTGCGATATGTTGCGGGATTACAAGAGCCGACTTCAGGAACAGTTTTGGTAAAAGGGAAGCCTGTTAGTAAGGAGAATAGGGTGAGTATGGTGTTTCAACAATATTCGTCATTACCTTGGATGACCGTGCTGGATAATGTTGGTTTGGGATTACGTTTTAAAGGAGTCTCTAAGAAAGAACGTGATGAAAAAGCGATGGAAATGATTCAGTTAGTTGGATTAGATGGTCATCAAAAAAAGTACGCTCAGTATCCTACGCTTTCCGGAGGACAATTACAACGTGTAGCGATTGCCAGAAGTTTAATGTCTAATCCAGAAATTTTATTGATGGATGAGCCTTTTGGAGCATTAGATATCAAAACCAGATTGCAAATGCAGGATCTCTTGATTGGTATCTGGGAAAAATTTAGCCCTACAATCCTGTTTGTGACTCACGATATACAAGAGGCGGTTTATCTGGCAGATGATATTTATATCATGAAACATGCACCTTCTCATTTTGTGAAGCATATTGATATCGATTTACCATTCAATCGAAACAGAGAAACGAAAAGACTAGCACATTTTGATGAACTAGTACACGAAGTAGAAGATGCGATGATGCAAATTGATACTGGAAGTTAGTATCTCTATACAAGTTTCATATGAGTATTTGTTCTTTTAAAAATTTGTAAGAAAACTCTAGTAATAAATTTTTGATAGAATATTAAAAATAAAAAGGGATGCAAATGAAAAGTATAATAAGTATCATCTTGATTGCATTATCATTAGTGATTTTTGGAGTGCGGATTTCGAAAAAGATACAGTTTAAACAAAATGTTTCTGGATATTTAAAAAGGGCGGCAGACGCAAACACTATAGCACTTGCTAATGATGAGTTGACAAAAGTGATTGATTATTTAGAATCTAATAATATTACCAGTGGATATACTTCTGTTTTATGGGAAACTCCAGACGAAGATATTAGTTTTTGGTATAAAAACTTAAAAGCAAGTCAAACTGAACTTCAGAATTTGAAATCAAATAGTGCCTTAGAAAGAACCAATGTGTTAATAAAACTAAGAGAAACTTTGGTAGATACTGGCGAAAGAACAAGGGTTACTGTTCCCAAAGGGTTAGCGGTATATCCTAATAACACATTATGGAGTGTCCTAATGTGGATTGCAGTTTTATCAATATCCACTGGCTTTGTAATACTTGCCATAGAATCTGATAAGAGATCTAAAAAGAAAAAAGAGCAACAACTATCATCATCCTAAGTTAGATATTATAGGAGTATTATGACCAACAGAAAATACCATAAAACCACGGATCAGTTTTTTTCAAAATTACCTCAAGATGATAAAGCATCTTTTTTTAAAGGAAAGACGATCAATCCATTAAAGATTTTAGCTATTTCCTCTGCTTTTCCGTCGTTGAGGATTAAAGATGAAGATTTGTTGGTGTTATATTCTTTAAAAGAATCAATTGACGAATTAGATTTCATTATCACCACCCATCATATTCATATTGCAGCACATAAGATTCCTCTGGATAAAGATGTTTTTCAGGATGTGAAATTTAGCGCATTTCCAAAAGATCATGTTTCCTTACTAAATGATTTGATAGACGATTTGTTGTTGACCAAAAAAGATGAACGGAAGAACTTGTCAGACTTTACTAATAAGTTCAAAGATTTTGTTAATCAAAAAGAAGATACCGTCCAAAACTTTGATATCGATTATGAATTTCTTCAAATATTAAAAAATGAAGGCGAAAAGATTCAGAATCTCGCTGAGGATCTAAATAATAACAAACGGTTTTCTAATACCATCAATGCCATTGTTCATAAAACCGATGATGCCTTAGAATTTAAAGCAGAACATGTGATTCTTCAGGACATTATTAGGGTATTTAATATGATTTATCCTTTAAGTGATAACAAGAATACCGTTGCAGATGCCAAGATAAAGTTTTTGTTGGCTTTTATGTTTGAGAAGTTGCAAGGAAATGACATCATAGCCTCTCTTTCTATAGAACGTATTAATAAGTTCGTTCAATCAGATAAGTTTGACAAAAATATTGAAGTAATCAAAACAGCCAGTCTTTTTGATTTAGGCGAAGAGTATAAGAATGAATTTTTGCTGCCATCGCTTTTAAAGCGATTGGACAGCCAGCATTTTGCCAATTCGGCATCTTTTTTATACCGTATTGCTTCGCTTATAACAAAGGCAGACGATACAATCTCGGATGAAGAAACAATATTGCTTAAAAAGATTAATGATAAATTATTACATCCTAAAGAAAAACTTGAAGGAGTCAAACAAACAGAGATTGATGAGAATGAGACGCTGGAGGATGTGATGGACGAGCTAAATGAACTCATAGGTTTAGATAATATCAAGACTGCTGTAAAGGAACTTTCTAATTTCCTAAAGGTTCAAAAACTTAGAGAAGAAAAGGGTTTAAAAAACGTGAATAACTCGTTGCATTCTGTTTTTATGGGACCCCCGGGAACAGGCAAGACAACAGTAGCACGCTTGGTTTCTAAAATATACAAACACTTAGGGTATTTAGAAAAAGGACATTTGGTAGAAACCGATAGAACCGGAATGGTAGCAGGTTATGTAGGCCAAACTGCCTTAAAGGTAGAAGAAGTCATAAAAACTTCATTGGATGGAGTACTGTTTATTGACGAAGCATATTCCTTGGCGAAAGATAATAAAAAAGATTTTGGTAACGAAGCGGTTGAGGTATTACTGAAGAAGATGGAAGATCACCGAGATCAATTAGTCGTGATCGTTGCAGGATATCCTGATGAGATGGAGGAATTTATAGAATCAAATCCGGGATTGCAATCACGATTTAATCGATACTTTACTTTTGATCACTATAAACCCAAAGAACTTATTGGAATTTTTGAATTGTTTTGCTTGAAAAATGATTTTGTGTTGGCAGACGAGGCAAAAGAAAAGCTAGAATTCATCTTCGATAAGTTATACGAAAAAAGGCATAAAAGTTTTGGGAATGCCAGAGTTGCCAGAAATCTATTCGAAAAAATCATAGAGTATCAAGCGAATCGTATCGTATCTATTACTCCACTAACAGAAGAATTACTAAAAACGATCGTTGAGGATGATATTCCACCAATTAATCAAACCGTAGATGATTATTTAAGATTTCAAAAAGACGAGGAAGAAGCTTAAATTAGTGATGTATGCACATAGAAAAAGTCTTATCGTATTATCAGGATTGTTATAAGCAGGAATTCAGAGATAACGATGTACTCAATTTTTTAGGGACTAAAGTTCATAAACGATTCTTTCTAAATTCTATTGATCAGTTGTATCGTGAGGAGGACACGACTTTTATGAAAACCGATTTTGGTGAAGAGCTGTACAAATATCTTGAGATACATAGAAAAGAGAAAACATTTATAGCGTGTAGTTTTTTTGTTACTGGGAAACTTACTTTTTTAGGCAAAAAAAGAACAATATGTGCTCCACTTATAGTTACACCTGCCACATTAGATATTAATAGAGAAGCTTTATATCACATCAATTATAATTTTGATGAAAACAGAGTTAACGATGCTTTGCTCAACGTTCTGAAATCCAACTTTAATCTTGATGATTCCTTTATACTAGAATTAAAATCATTGATTAATGATCAGGAACCTGGTAAACAAGATATTCGGGCAATCGCCAGAAAGCTCAAAGAAAGTATAACAATAGATACCATTGCTCTAGAAGAGCTGCCAACACTTATTTCTGGAGAAAAACTAAGAAGTCATCTAAAATCTACGTCTCTAAAATTACTTCCTGCCATAGCCTTAGGAATTGTAGAGAAATCAAAATCGAGTCGCAATGTATTACACGAAATCGATGAAATAAAAGAAAGACATTTATTTAATAATACACTTCAAGGATTTTTTTCGAGAAGAAAAATAGAAATTAATTCTGATAGAAAATCAAAAGAGGCCGTATACGTTCCTTCAAACCTTAGCGAATCCCAATTAGATATTATTAGGGCTCTAAAATCGAATGATGTCACTGTGGTGATTGGTCCACCTGGAACCGGTAAGTCCTACACCATCGCTTCGCTAGCTCTGGATCAGGTGTATCATAATAAAAGTGTGTTAATCTGTTCTAAGTCCGACCAAGCAGTAGATGTGTTACAAGATAAGATTGTAAATGATTTAGGTGTAAAAGGACTTTCAATAAGAGCTGGTTCCGGAAGAAGTCATCGCGCTACCTTAAGAAAAAAAATAGAATCAATTACTAGATTCAGAAAATCAGGTGGTGATTATTACATTCCCAAAAAGCAAAGCGAAATCGACTATGCAAAGAATAAGATCAAGGAAATAAGCGAAGAAATACAAGAAAGAGAGCTTAGAGAGATTAATAATGCAGAACTATTCCTGGATCATAAACCTTCTTTTTTCAAAAGACTAAAGCGTAAGTATGTATCTAGACAAGTACTAAAAGAGTACCCATTTTGGCAATTGATTGAGTTATTGGATCATTATATCCATCAGAAAAACAAATTGATTAAAGAGATTATTTCCCTAAAATATCAGGATAAGATTTCTAATTTACTACAAAAAGATAGAACGTTCCCTCAATTATTAAAACTCATAAAGACCAAAGATCCTTTGGAAAGAGAACGATTATTTGAATCGATTGACTTTCCGTCACTGTTGCAATGTTTACCTATTTGGATTACAAAGGCTACCGATGTGAGTGATGTGTTTCCCTTAGAGAATAATATTTTTGATGTGGTGATTATAGATGAAGCCTCTCAATGTGATATCACCACAATGATTCCGGTATTAGCAAGAGCCAAAAAAGTAGTGGTAGTTGGAGATCCAAAACAACTTAAACATGTTTCCTTTTTGTCCAGGCAAGTGATGGAAAATATTGCTGATAGTTATGGCTTGCTAATGGGTGAGGATATTATGAATTATAGAGAAACCAGTTTCTTAGACTACGCTATGGAGCGATTACCATCTCAAAGCAATATCCACTTTCTAGATGAGCATTACCGCAGTGTACCCAGCATTATACGATATAGCAATCAGAAATTCTATTTTGATAAGCTAAAAGTTATGTCAGATTTACAGCTTCATAACAAATCATCAGCTGTACACTGGGTGTTCTGTGAAGGAGAAAAACTTAAAGATGGTACAAATCTAAAAGAAGCTGATAAAATATTAGAAGATGTACAGAAAGTAATTGATGAAGAGCTTCACGTTGCTTCTGGCGTTGCGACTACCATCGGAATTCTTTCCCCATTTCGAGATCAGGTAAATTATCTTAAGAATAAGATTGAGGAGTATGATCTTTCTGCTATAAAAAAGCATAGAATTGCGGTAGGAACGCCTTTCGAGTTTCAGGGTGAAGAACGAGATCAGATGTATATCACGTTTACTATTGATAATGACATTAGTACTTCGGTGTTTCAATATCTCGACAGAGAAGACGTATTCAATGTAAGCATCACCCGTGCGAAACATAAACAATTTTTGTATTATTCGTTTGATGCAAAAAACTTTAAAAATAAACATTTGTTAATCGATTATCAGTCTGAAACAAGGATACATTATCAGCATAGTATGATTGGAGAACATGTGGATAATTTTGCAACAGAAGTACACGAAGAATTGATTCAGTTGGGGATTGAAGAAGAAGATATTATTGTTAATTATATGTTGGCGGGATATGTGATGGATATTTTACTAACGTATAACCAAAGAACCATTTGTATCGACTTGGTAGGATATCCGGGAGCATTAGAAAAAACATTTTCTATTGATCAGTACAAAACCTTATTTAGAACAAAGATTCCTATCATTACCATACCGTATGCTTACTGGTTATTTAATAAAAATGCTTGCTTAGAACATATTAGTAAAAAAGTACGAATCAAAAAGTGATTACAGAAAAAGACATATCCAAGGATGTTGGCAGAACAATTAAATCACCTATTCGAGTTGGTGATGTCGCTGATTTAGGTATGGATGTGAAATCTTTTTTACATTTTTTTCAGCCTTTTTTCGAAGAATTACAAGATGATATCTATTTGGTAAGAGGAAAACAAATTGCTTTTTTAAAAGAAACGTTTCCCGAGGATGCGAGATCGCTTGAAAAGTTGCATAAGCCATATTTTGAAGGTACAAGATCCATAGATGCTTTAGCATTTTGGATACAACAATTAGATGATAATCAACAGCAAGAATTCGATCAATTATCTATGATCACTAGGCAACGAAATATTTCCTCTTTTTTAATAGAGATATGGGATAATCAATATTTTGTAGAACGTATAATACAACAGGGGTTTGAACAAGATGTGGATGATTTTAGAGTATGGAAACGCGTTTTTAAGCAAGCAACAAGAGAAGCCGTAGAGAATGATTTATTTTTCGGACTACTTAAAAAAATGGCAGATCTCGTCAAAAAATTACATCCGGAAGTTCGCAAGATTCAGATTACCAGTCATTTTATGAGAACTATTTCTAAAGAAAAAATAAAAGGTGAAAATGCTCCAGAAGGAGTACACGAAGATGGCGCTCAGTATATTATGTCTGCACTGGTGGTGAATCGCCAAAATATCAAAGGTGCCGAAAGTCATATTTATGAAAAAACAACTTCGGATACCAATGAACTCATCTATAAAAAAGTGTTACAACCTGGAGAATTTATCTTTCAGGCTGATACAGGAGAGGAGTTTACTTTTGGGAATGATCTTTGGCATTATGTAACTCCAATTGAACCAGAAGATATTTCTAAACCCGGAATACGAGATATTATTGGCTTTGATATGGATATTTTAGACTAAAGGCTTTCCGCCGTGTTCTTCTTGTAATTTTGAATACTTTAATATATTATTTTTGATTCCTTTATAGGAGGTTTCCTGATAGAGTTTTTTAAGTGCTTCCTTTCCGGTATCATCATATTGATAGGCCAGTGTATATATACAAAGTTTACCCAAAGATTGAGAAGTTTCTCCCAATCTAAGAGCATTAGCATTAGAAAAAGACCTTCCAATGATTTTTATAAGGTACGGAATTACGCTTTTCTTGTTATTAAAAATTGCAATGGATAAAATCATACTTTTTAAAACCGCAATGTTTTCTTTTCTTATATATTGACAGTTGTATTGAACTTCATAGCCGGTATTATACGTTACTCTTTCTACTCTTAAATTACTCATTTTGGGCTTAAATAATGAGGCTTTTTTAATAAAATCTACTACTTGTTTTTTGTAAGCATTTTCCCCAATATCTTCTATATGTTTTTTAATAACTACAGATAGTTTAAAAGGATTATAGAATTCTTTGTTTGTCTCAAAGGTTTTTAATATTTCACAATAAGCATTTTGTTCTTTTTGGTTAAGATTTCTAAGATATTTGTTGATGTAGTCTGCAAAAGGATCAGAAACTAAAAGGAATGGAGGTTCATTTTTCATCTTTATTCACTGAGTGATTATGAAGTATTTTTTGTAGGGTGTTTCTTGGAGTTTTATAGTAATTATAAAACTCATTATGAAAACGAGGATGCTTTAGGAATTTTTTTAAATACTCGTACATTTCATCGCTAATCCCTTTCTTTTGTGCTTTTTGTCGCAGACGTGAAGTAAGAGAACCTAAAGTGATATAGGCTGGGTAGTCTTTCCAAAAATTCATAAAATATATAAAGTCTTTCTCTTTGAAATGAAGATTAGACTGCAAAAGCAATCTCAGGATTTCTTGAAGATAATGTCCTTCCAAATCCTTTTGAAGCATTCTATGATGTTTTATAAAATTAACAAGTTTATCTACTATCCAATACGCAAAATCACGTTTGAACGAAGTTTTTTGCTCTGATAGAAATTTGTAAGAATCTAAGCTACTATATTTTGGTGCCCAATAATTATATCTATTAACTTTATATTTTTGAGTAGCTTCTGTAAATATAGTTTCTGAAAGTGATTCAAAACTGTCTTTAAATAATACAGTGGTATCTACATCAATGTTGTTATTCTCATCTAAACTTTTTGCAGAAATTTTTTCTAATTCTTTCTCTGAAATCTGAAAATTAGACTTTTTAACTCCAAGAATATAGGATATAAGTTTATCAAGCATAATCGTTTTGATAAAAATTTGTTAAAGCTATCGATTTTTTTAATCAGTAGGGTAACGTTTTACGGAATACTGCAATTAAAAAAGACATAAAACATTTTAACTTTTAAAACTTAGAATTATGTTAGAAACAATTTTGAATCTTAAGAACTCTCAGGAGCTTAGCAAAGAAAAACAAAAATTAATATCAGGAGGTTATATCCCGACACTGGAGCAGTTCTGTTGTGGTCCCCGTTCTCAGGGATGGTGGATTTCAAGATATCCTTTTTTAGGAAATGATCCGTATTATACTTGCTCGGACTCCACTTGTGGTGATTGGTAAATACTCTCTTTTAGGATCAATAAGAACAAGTTATTTTAGCTAGTTATGAAAGAGTTTGCTATAATCAATCAAAACCGAATAGTTATTTGTTTTCAGCAAACTCTTTCTTTTCTCAATAATAAAGAATTACCTCTTATTTTTCTCTAATACAAAATGTCAAGAGTCATTGTCATAATACATTTTTGTTAAAATTCTTTTATTTCGAGTTTTTGAAGGTAACCTTTAAACATCGCTCTGCAATAAACATATAATGAAAATTTTTAATCTCAAAAACCAGAAATCATGTTAAAAAAAATTTTAGAATTGCAAGGGGTGCAAACATTGGAAAAAAAAGATCAATCTACACTTAGGGGCGGTACTGATCCTATAGATGGAGATGGCAGTGGTGGCAACGGCGGAGGAGGTGGAAGCACTAGTTTTGGCTTTTGCTTGGAAAACGGCATTTTTGTTAGAGTTCCTTGCAACAGTCTGTGTAGTAACCGCACTCAACCTATATGCGGGTTTTAACTTTTAATTTATAAGGAGAGTGCGAGCGAAGTAGCTACATTCTCCTTTCAACAAAATACATTTTGCCCTTGATGATATATTCAATTTATTAGTTTATCAAGACAACACACAACTAATATCATCCAGAGAGGAACCATAGTTAAAACTAAAATCAATATGTACTAAATCTCCGGCTTTTACTTCCTGAGTGTTGGTGGTTTTAAGTACTGTCGGCGGCATCAAGCTGTCCGTGCCGGTAAAATTAGATCCTTCCGTTACTTCTACATAGGATTCCAGATATAAAGCATTCACAGTTCCTGAGAAGAGAACCGGAACAGAAAAACTAAGTTTTACGCCTTGCTTTTTTTCTTTAAGTAATTCAATTTCATTAACCAAAAATTGCTGGCTTAAAAACATGGGTTGGTGACGGGTAAAATTAACCGGATAATGATGAATACCTGTATCGATTTCTGCTTCACATAACCTAGCAAAATTTACAATACGATTAGGGAATAATTTTCCGCCTGGTTTTAAGAATTCTCGCATATGCTGAAAAATCTGTACTTGGAACTCATTCGCACAATAAATACTCATCAATTCGCCTACGACAAAGTCTACTTTTTCAGGTAAATTTACAGTTAATGCATCGGCATAAATAACCTCTACCTTATCTGCCCAAGGATACTTAGCAATCTCTTTGTTAATAAAAGGAATCAGATCAGGATTGTTTTCGATCAAATATGCTTTTTTTACATAAGGCATATACAATTTAGTCAGGGGTAGCGTTCCTACGCCAATTTCACAAACGGTTGCATCTTTAAAATTATTATTGAGCTGAAATGCTTTATGAAAAGCATCTACACGTTGCTTATCGGTTTCCATGATCTTATAATATATTTCTGGAAAACCAAAATGGGATTCATTGAAGGTCTGTGCTTTTAGTAAACTATATTTTAGTGCATCGTAATTATCAATTACTTCTTCAAATAATTTGTCTTTCATTACTTTTTGGTTGTTTTTAGTAAATATAAGGGTTAAGATAGTTAAAGCTATAAACAGCAAAAAACTAAAAGACAGAAAAATGATAAAATGTTTACTGGTAAGGGTAGGGTATTTTGAAAGTCACGCGTCTTATTAAAGAGGTGATAAAAGCCAATATTAGAAACACTTACTTTTATGAATATATTTCCTATCTCATTATTTACTTCAAAAAACGTTTTGAGAATTCCTCTTTTATTTTTGTTTATGTTTTTTACAGAGGGAAGTATATGTCAAATAAGTAACAGCTCTTATATTTTTGGACATAGTTTGGTAAACCACAGTGCGGATCCATCTACACAGAACCGGAGTAATATTCCGGATTGGATGTATTTATTGGCACAGCAAGCCGGGAATGGCTATTCGGTTGATGGTCAGTTTGGGTTTTTACCACTTCAGGAGTTGCCTCCTATATATCAATGGGGCTTTATCGATGCCCCAAATACCAGAACGAATGAATCCAACGAGGATTTTGGTAGCTGGGATTATGATAATGTAATTGTTACGCTGGCTAATTTTATTCAGCAAACATCCACGCCTTCTCAAAATGCTTTTTGTGATGAGCCTTATTACTATGACTGCAACCAAGATCCAAATGCGCTGAGTTCAGTAGAAGCAGTATTGAGAGTTTTGGATTATGCACGGAATGAAGAATCAGGCATTAACTTTTATATTTATGAAAACTGGCCAGAATTTAATGGAACTTTTCCTTCGGTTTCCCAGGAAGAAGAGGATAGAGAATTTGGTGCATTTTATGAGTATACTCGAGGAGAGTTTCATGATTGGTGGATTACTTTGCAGGATGAGGTATTGGCAGCAAGACCAGATGTGGATGTGAAATTAATTCCGGTGGGTCCTATACTTGCTGATTTGTTTTCAGACAACGGAATATTGGGAGATATTCCTGCCTCTACGTTATATGAAGATTCAGCTCCACACGGATATCCGGTTGTATATTTTCTAACAGCTTTGATACATTACTCTGTTTTATATGGAGAACGTCCTCCGACTAATTTTCAATTTCCTGATGCAGACCTACCGGCGCCGATTCGTATTCCGGATATGGTTAAAAATAATTATGCTGCTATTGTAGATTTTATCTGGAACAGTTTACAGCAATACACTTTTAGTACTGGCGAGAGCAGAGTGTTCTTAACAAGTCAGATGTTGTCAACAGACGATATATCAATACAAACTCCAAAACCAATACTTTATCCGAATCCCGGAAACGGTGTTGTCAATCTTGAGCTACCGAATTCGACAATTTTTCCGGTAGAAGTAAAGGTTATCAATACGATCGGTCAAGTGATCGATGTTGTTTCTATAACTGATCATCAATCAACAACGTTTAATTTAGATAAAAAAGGGACGTTTTTTCTAAAAATTATTGGTGATCAGTATTCGGATATTGTTAAACTCATTGTGAAGTAATGCATAATGCGGGCTAAAGGTAAAGAAGGAAAAATATCATGCTAAGCTCATTGAAGAATTTGTGTTAGGCTATTTTATTTGGGGAATAGTTTTCAATGAGCCACAGCATGATTTTAAAGGCAAAAAAAGGCATTATATTAAATGGATTCGATCTAATTTAATCGCATCCAAGATCGACTCTGGATATACTGTCGTTATTAGGAAAACAGTTTCCTGAGTTTATCGATGGAGGAACGTATCGTGATAAATCAGGGTCATGTAACCCGTTTTCAATAAACAAAACTAAATTGTCGATTTCAGTTTTATTTAATTTAATATTTCCGAATTGTTCTGCCAAGTTTTCTGAAGGTACTTCTGCATTTTGGGGCACTCCATTAATTTTATATTCTATTACCTCGCGCACGTAGGTAAAAGTACCTCCGTGACCATAGAAGCCATTATCGGTCAGATTGTACAAGGTTGGTGTTTTAAACTTATAGTTATCTGTAGCAACTTTCGTAAATCCGCCTCTTCCTTTTTTGACATCTTCAAAATTTACATTTTCTAATACAAATGCGTCTGTATCATTATCAAAATCTCCCATTCCGAAAGCATAGAAATTTTTATCATTCAAGGCAGGACCCGTATGGCATTGATAGCATTTTCCCTTATTAAAGAATACTTTTGCTCCTTTTTTTTCGGCAACAGATAAGGCATTATAGTTGCCACGTAACCATTTTTGCCAAGGTGATTGATTAGAAACAACAGTTCTTTCGTAAGCCGCAATAGCCAAGGCCGCATTTTCTGTAGAGTATCGTTCGGTGATGGGTGAATCTGGAAACGCATCATCAAACATTTGCTGGTACTCAAAATTTGTAACAAAGTCATCATCAACCAAAAGCCTATGCACTCCCTGCCCTTTAATAGCTTGAACTTCTACTCCTTCAAAACCTACAAAATTTTCAGGAATATTTGTCCAATTGGCCTCTGTACCTAAATTAGTTCCGGAACCTCCAAATTGCCCATTCCAGAGCATAATATCCTGGTACGCTACATTTAAAACAGTAGGGGAGCGAATAGGCTGTATATCTGCTTCGGTTAATGCGATGTTATCATTAAATATTCTACTTTCTCCTCTATTTCCAAAACCAATTCCAGCTTCGCCTATTCCTTGTCTTAATCCAGAACTAAATCCAGCAGCGGCGTGATGACAAGATGCACATGAATAGGTAAATAAGTTAGATACAGTTTTGGGGTTCCCTCCTGTAGCAGTTTCGTGAAAAAGTAGTTTACCCAATGCTACTTTTTCTGCGGTAATTGGATTTAGGGGGTCTTGTGGGAAATCAGCAAATTGATTACCATCAGGGAGTATAAAATAAGACGCTCCAATACCATTAGAAATAGCTTCTAATTCATCCAGAATTTGTTTGTCTAATCCAGCTGCCACAGGAGTGGATTTTGATATTGCAATAGGATCAACATCAATGTAATCATCTTTTTCGCAAGAGAATAAGGTGAAAACTACGACAAAAAAGAATATCTTTTTCATAAGAAAATGTTTAGATTGAAAAATTGTTTTTTTATTGATTATTACAGTTTAATTGGATTTTTGGGTTACTCCACTTTATATACTAATCCTAAAGAAAAACCGGATGCTCGATCAAAATTTTTACCGCTCATATTTGCAATATATCCAGAAGAAATACCAATACTTTGTTTATAAACCGGAACGTATAGATCAAAATAGAAATTGGTATAATCCACTTCTGTTTCGGGTAAAGCCCGAGCACCACCAGCAGCGGCAAATTCGGGAGATCCGATATCAAAACCATCCAATGAGTTCTGAGTGCCAATTTTTGCGTGAGCATAGAACCATTTGTTATAATATCCCAGTTTGGCACTAAACAGCGTAGCATTTGGAATTTCAAAATCAGAATTATTTCTTAGACTGTAAGCAGCTTGCAACTCTATAAAAAGATTAGACGGTGTTTTAATTTGGATAAAACCACATCCATCTACTGCAGTAGCTCCGTTTCCTAAGGAAAGAATACCTGCTTCTTCATAGCCGCCAACAGGTAGAGAAACCCCTGCCGCACCTCCTATAGCTACTTTTGAGGTGTTGAAGTTTTTTTCTAATACTTTGGCTTTTAAAAACAGGCTTAAGTCTTGTACCCCACTTACTTCACTGGTTTGTGATACAGGATCCAGAACTCCGGTCTCATTTTGAGTAGAAATGTATGGTAAAGAAACAGTGGTCGAAAGCCAATTTAGGATGCCATATTCACCATAGATACTTATAATAGTAGAGGAGATTTCGCCCATATCCATAGGGTTTGATTTGGTTTCATTACTGCCTCGATAAAAGTTATCAAAGCTTTTATATGAATAGGATGTAGCAAAAGTAAAATCATTTTTTTTTGGAAAAAAACCGTTAATAATAGTTTGAGCTGATACCGAAGAAACACATACTAAACTCAGGATCACAATTGTTTTTTTAAAATAGGTAATGTTGGTCATAAATAATAATGTTAAGGTTTTCAGAGTATTTGCTTATATCATATTTTGTGTTTGGAAGTTTTAAAAATTCCAATTCAGTGTATACAAAGTAATTGATTGATACTCGATGAGTATCTAATAATGATTTAAGTAAAATTTTGATTTAGGTAATGGATAGATGTGTGTTCTCAATTTTTATCAAGAACTTTATACTCCAAAACTATATGCACGGGTATTTAGTTGTTACTCGTTATCGGAGTTTTTTTATCATTTTTATTAAGGCTCCAATCATAGGTAACGTACTTTTTCGGCATATTTTTGTTTATGGTAATGGTCGAATATTGATTGATAAAGTCAATAACATCAATATGATTACTTGCAAAATCATCTTCATACCATTCGAATAGCTGAGAGATTCTAACCGTTTTAGAGTTGATCTGATTTCTTTGTGGATCATTAATAAACTCTTTTGTTCTTTCTTCAAGAGCATATGCAATATTGGTACTGGTGTATGCTCTATTCCATAGCCTGGGAGAAGATATAGAACCACAGTTTAATAAAAAGTGTATTCTGGGATCTCCGTATTTTCTTAAGATGTTGTGCTCGATGTCATCTAAGCTGTATCGCACACCTTTTGATTTAAATACCTTACGTTTCCAGGGGTTTTCTATTTGATTAATAGATTGAATAGGATATTCATCAATAATCATTTTCATTACAGTAGCATTATAAACATTTAGCCAATAAGCTAATTTTTCTTCTTGACTCCAATGGTTTTCCGGAGAAATATTTTGAAGATATCTGAAGTATTTATAAAAGACGAGTACATCACTAGTTACTCCGTCGTAATCCACCAAACCATCATCCGTAACGTTTAGAACCAGAATTTGATCCCAAGCTGAATGGTCAACAGTTTCTTGAGAAAATGTATTTAAAAATAATAGAGAAAATAGGACATGGGAAAAGGTTTTAAGGGTTTTCATTTTGTTAGTCATTTTGGGGTTATGTAGTAAATCTTTTATTTTGGAAGGACTAAATTAACAAAAAAAGAGACGTAAGAAAGAGGGTTGGTGTTTGTAGGAAAAAATGAAGAATGAGATTTTTGTGCCCTATTGAAATTAAGTTGTAATTTAATTACTGTTAAACCTTTTTGTCAATTACGGTTGTTTAGATTTAAGAATACTCTGTTTTTGACGTATTATCTGAACGCTCTGTTAGATCGATATAAAATGAATAATTTACTCATTTTTTCTGTGGTCTTTAACTTCTTTGAGACCTTGAATGTGCTAATGAGACTTAACTTCTGATTCGGGAATAAACCAAGAAATGAGAGTGTTGGTGTCTGTAGGAATTTTAGCAAAAAAAATGTCAGAATAATTATTGGAATTTGTGTTGAGACCGTACTTGTTTTTATATAAAAACAGAAATAAAAGGTTTCAATATAAAACCTTACAAAAAATATTTATTTTAACAATAAATTAACATTTTATTATGGTTTTCAAGTAGCTTGTTTATGATATAGTGCTAAGATAAAAGCGTTTGAGTTATCCTGTTAGTAAGGGTAAACAGGAATTCTTTTTTAAAAAAATGGTTGGAAGCATATTTTAGTGTTAAAAAAATGCAAAAATCATATTCTTTTTTTGTAGGAAGAGTATAATGTATAAGTCAAATGGTGTTATTTGAAGAGATTAGGCACCAATGCAAAATTTTAGCAATGTTTTTTGCATCATCAACACCTCTATGATGTATTCCCTCTAGTGGGATTTCCAAAATGTCTAAAGCTCCCTTCATCCCAACTTTTTTTCGTAAACCTTTTGTCTGCACAAAAAGCTCTTTGATGTTCACATGGTATTGTGATAAAGGGTATTCGATTCCTCTATAGCTACATTGTTTCTTCATCATATTTAAATCATATTGACCGTAACTTGCCCAGGTGTATTGATGCCCTTGATATGTTGTCCTTAAAATTTCGCAAGCTTCTGTAAAAGAAATCCCTTCTTGCTCCAGTAGTTCTTGCGCAATAGTCGTCAATTCTGTACAGAAAGGACTTACTTCAGATCGTTCTGGCTTGATAAGTATCCCTTGGTTTTTAGAGATCTCTCCAGTTTCTGTATTTAATAAACAGATACCGATTTCAATGATTTCGTTTACCTGTCCTTTTGGTATTGAACCGTTCCAGCACGTAGCTTCTAGGTCAATAATTATGATTGTATTTGTTGTTTTCATTTTAATATGCTTTAGGACCTGTTAGTCTGCCAAAGCCGACACCAGGTCTGGATTATTTTTTAAGTTTTCGGAATAGCAACTAATTCCTCTCTATCCAAAGGATCGATATCTTGATCTAATAGTTTGATCGCAGATTGTACTGCCCAGCACTTATCGCTAGAGTGGATATTAGAATACAATCCTAATATATAAGATGGCTCTACAATTGTCCATCCTTTTGCAATACGATGGGGAATATTGAGTTTTACGAAAAAGTCAATGGTGATTCGTACTGATTTTTCGTTTTTAGTAATCACTGTTTTTTCGTAACGTCTAAAATTCTCTTCACTTGGTAAATGATCGTAACGTGTCCATACTTTCTGAAAACCTGTTTTTTGTAGTATGTACATTACCTGAGCTACGTTTTTTGGATCTACAAAAAGATCAATATCCTTATGATCGTGAGCGTGTTTATATTCTGTATGACCCAATGGTGACAGAAAGTGCCATGCCCAGCCTCCGGATAATATCACTAATTCTTTAAGGGGCATTAAAGCAGCTAATGAATGCTGAATTCTATAGTTAGGCCATAGTTCTCCGTATCTTTTTTTGTTATGTGGTGCTCCCATGATTTTTTTATTTTGTCATTCTGGTATAGACCGGAGTCCACTGCTGTTTTGTGGATTCCAGCCTTTAGTTTAGCCTGAGCCAAGTCCAAGGGCTGGAATGACAGATTGTTATTATTTCTTCTTTTTCTTTTTAGAAGAACTCTGAGTTTTACTGCTCTTTTTCGTGTTCTTCTTTTTCTTCTTTTTTGGCATTTTGTCCTTGATTCTTTTTTCATCGCCTTCGATATCACTTATGAAATAGTTGTTATAAGTATATACCTTAGCAGTTTTTAGGACTTTCAACGCAGTCTTATATTCTTTTTTTTGTTCAAAAAGAATTCCTTTTTTTAAATACAAAACGGCTTTGTCTGTACCTTTTAGAGTCAATGCGAAGTCAATTAATTTTTCTGCTTCGTCATAATCTTCATTCCAGAGCAATACATTAATGTACTTTGGGTATACATCTAATGCATACATGTCTTCCGCTAATGCTTGTTGGTAGTACTCTTTTGCAGTTTCATAATCCCTGAGGTTTTCTGCATAAATCTGTCCCATCAAACAAAGTGCAACCGGATTTTTATCATCATATGACAATGCATAATTCAAAGATTCTACCGCTTCTTCTAAGTTATATGGATATGCATCCAATGCCTGAAATAGATATTTGTCTAGTAAATTTCCCATGATCCTAGTATTTTAAATCGTCGCGTAGATCTTTTTTAAGTTTTTGTCGATCAGAGGCATACGATTGTTTTTTATAATTTTTCTTAAAATCAGTTCCTTTAAATGTTCTAACAGGATTACCACGTTCTACACTTAGGTGATTTTCCCATTGATCAGACAAGGATTTTTTAATGTTGTCTAACTGACTTTGATGTACTTTTTCTTTTAATCGTTCTATTGCAATTTTTTTATTTTGATGTTGTGATCTGCTGTCCATTACTACTACCTGATCTCCTGTTGGATTGTATGTAGCTCGAACTGCAGAATTTACTTTGTTTACGTTTTGGCCTCCGGGACCTGAACTTCGCATCGCCTGAAACGAAATGTCTTTTTCCTTTAGAGCTATCAGTTGAGTCTGTTTAACTTCATACATTCCGATAAACCAATTTTTTCGTTTATGATGTTTTCTGAATGTAGAAGTGCCAATCCACTGAATGGTTCCTAACCAAGACGTTAAAAAGGAGTCTATTTCTTTTCCTTTTAGTTGTATGGTAACAGATTGTACCGTTCCGTTTTCAGAACCTGCATCCCTCTGCAGTATATTATAAGTAAATCCACTATTTTTAATTTCTTCTAGAAATAGTTTTAGTACTTGCGCTACTACCCAGCAACATTCTACGGGTCCTCTTCCGGCTGTTATTTGAATTATTTTAGTTTTCATTTATTTTATTTTTAAGCCTATCAGTCTGCCACTGCAGACTGATAGATCTGATATTGTCCTCGGGCCTCAAGCCTGAAACCTATTTATTTGTCCATTCGCACGATTTTAGGTGTGAATGTTCCAACTACCTCAACTAATTCTTGTTGATTTGCCATTACTTTATTAATATCCTTGTACGCCATAGGTGCTTCATCAATTCCTCCACCAATCAGCGTGACATCATTTTCTTTTAATTGCTTTTTGATATCACTCTTAGTAAATTTCTCTTTGCACTTTCTTCTGGAATGTAATCGTCCCGCTCCGTGAGATGCAGATTGTAAACTTTCTAGGTTTCCTAATCCTCTCACTATAAATCCTGGAGCTGTCATAGATCCCGGAATAATTCCTAACTCGCCTTTGGCGGCAGGAGTAGCTCCTTTTCTATGAACAATACATTCCTCACCGTTGACTTCTTGTTTCCAGGCAAAATTGTGATGGTTTTCAATTTTGGCAACAGGTTTCGATCCTAATAACTTTCCGATTCTGGCGTGAATATCATCGTGACATGCTTGCGCATAATCTCCGGCAAGATTCATAGCTAACCAATATTCCTGGCCATCGTGTGTGTTTAGATCCAACCAAGCTAATTGTTGTACATGCTTTGGTAACGGACATTGTTTGGTTGCCAAATAGGTATAGTGTTTAGCGATATTGGCTCCCAATCCTCGAGATCCGCTATGCGATAAAACTCCTATATAGGGTCCTACATCCAATCCCCATTCATTATTTGTATCTGTAATGTCTACCGATCCAAATTCTACAAAATGATTACCACCACCAGAGGTTCCCAATTGTTTGTATGCTTTGTCTTTTAGTCTTTTTACCAATGGAATGTTTTTAAACTCCTCTCGTTCAAAGATTTCATGATCATGCTTTATTTTGTGGGTTTCATACATTCCGAATTTGGTGTGTTCAGACAATATGTTCTCCAATTGATGTTTTTTCCCTTTTAAATAAGAGATTGCAATTGGATACACGGTTAAACACATTCTACACCCAATATCAACACCTACACCATAGGGTATCACTGCATTTTTTGTAGCAAGTACTCCACCAATTGGTAAGCCATAACCACTATGTGCATCTGGCATTAACGCTCCTGCAACTGCTACTGGTAACTTGAGTGCATCATACAATTGATATTTTGCCTGGTCATCGATTTCATTTTCTCCATAGATCTGAAATGGTACTCTGGTAGTTTTTAAAGCGTGTTTTTTTACTTCCACAGGCTTTAGTAAACTTTCGGCAATCTTACCCCAGATACCATCACCTTGATAAGCTTCTGGATTTAATAATACTTTTTTGGCTTCTATTAATATTTGTTCTTTTTTTACTCTTTTTTGATATCGATTAATCTGACCTAGTGTCACATTAATACTATTGTTTTTTGGAAAGCCTAATTTGATTAGGTCTTTTCCGCTTAATTTCTTTCCCATGATTTTGGAATTTGGGCGTTTTCCGCCTTGGCGGATCGGGCTTTCGCGCATACTCCTCGATAGTCTACACTTCGACAACACTTCGACAACACTTCGACAAGCTCAGTGTACGGCTCAGTGCGACAATCTGTGGGTAACCGCTCTATCCCTGCCTACTGTCAGGCAGGCCTAACGCAATACGTAATTATTCTATAAACTATTTTCGGAAAGGTCAAAATTCATACTAGTCAAGTAGAATTGATAATGAATTTTTACAAATAAAAAATCCGAAACTTTTTTCTGGCTTCGGACTTTATATCAAACTGATGGAATCAGCTTATGAATTATAGAAGTCCCGAAGCATACGCATAAAAGAACCTGGTTCTCTTAGTGTATCTGTGTACGTGTTTGTAAAGGTCATAGTACTTCGGTTATTAATGATTATTACACTTCGACAAGCTCAGTGTGACATTTTGTTTATTGCTTTATTGCGGTGCAAATATGAAATCTATTTTTTAATTACACAAATAAAATATTGATTTATTTTACTGATTATCAATTATTTAATCTTGTTTTTAGGCAAAGAAAACCCTGTCCGTTTAGTAACGGATAGTGATCTAATAGGTAACTAACTGTAGCTCTTATGAGTATCGCTCAAACAACATTTTATTTGATGTTCATCGTTTCTAAAAAAATAACATAAAAAAAGCGCCCAATTTTTTTGGACGCTCTTTAGAATATATGTTTTTCTAGTTTTTTATCTATGCTTTCGATTTGAAAACAGCTTTACGGCGTCCTTTTTTATGTGTACAAAATAGATTCATAGATACTTAAAACTTGTTTTTTGTTCTTATTTACAATGCAAATATGAGTTTATTATTAAATAAGTTCCAAATTTTTCAGATAATTCATTTTGATTCTAAGTAATGTTAGATGATGGTTATTGTATAACTACTTGTATGAATTTGTCCTTCATCAAGTTTTTGAATCCCTTCTTTCTCTTCGAGATTTTGAGTTGTTTCTTCTACGTCTGCATATCCTAACCAAGGTTCTATACAGATATATGGTGCTTTTGGTTTCGCCCAAATACCAAGATCCGGAAAGTCATTAAAATCTATCGATAACATTGGACCCTTGATTTTATGAGTGAGAATTGCTTTTTTCGCGTTTATATCCTTGAAAATTAAAGCATCTTTATCAAAAAGAGTTTCGGTAAGCCAAATTTTATGATCATCTATGATAGAAATAGTATTTTTAGAAATAAGTCCTTGATCATTTAGAACATAGCTTTTAGAGTTCTCTACACTTTCTAACTCAATATAATAATCCTCATAAGTTTCAGATACATGGAGAGGACAATTAAAAGCGGGATGCCCTCCAACTGAAAAAAACATGGTTTCTGAATCATTATTTGCTATGTTGTGAGAAACATGGATCTGATTATTGATAAGTTCGAAGCTAATCGTAAAATTGAATGTAAATGGATAACTTTTCAATGTCTCTTCTGAGGCACATAGTGTAAATGAGGCTTTAGTCGTGGAATCTTGAGTTCCAACAATATTCTTATTATACCGTATAAATCCATGTTTTGGAAGTGAATAGCTCTTTCCTTTATAAGTATACATGCCATTTTTTAGTCCACCAATAACCGGAAAAAGTACCGGTGCCTGACTTGCCCATATGGCTGGATCTCCTTGCCATAAAAATTCTTTAGTATCTTTTTTGGTTTTGATGCTTGTAAGTTCTGCTCCTACAGTATCAATACGAACTATTAATTCATCATTTTCTATGGTATAGATCATTGTGGGAAATTATAATTGATTAATAAAGTAATATTTAGTATTATCTTTTTGACTTTCATTGTCAGTCTGAGCCTGTCGAAGACTAACCAACTTATCAAGTTTATTTACACTTCGACACCTGTCCGC
Organism: Aquimarina besae; assembly: GCF_042434905.1. Lineage (NCBI taxonomy): Bacteria > Pseudomonadati > Bacteroidota > Flavobacteriia > Flavobacteriales > Flavobacteriaceae > Aquimarina > Aquimarina besae. The sequence continues at coordinate 70,281 of NZ_CP170199.1, read as the reverse complement.
CTATGGAGGAAGCTCAGTGTGACACCTTAGTTTTATATCTTTGTTGATTACAATATTTAAAACTTACTATTTTACATCAAATGTACAGAAAGAGGTTATTTATTTGAGAATGGAATTTTATAAAAAAGGTTCTAAAAACCCAATTAACTTGGTTCCGTTGGCATTCCATCTAATTCCATGTCCACTTGGCACTCGAATCTCATATACCAGTTCGTGTTTATAATGATAAAAGATATTCCACCAGGTCTTGTTATCGATGATTTCCAGAATACGTTTTTTTACTTTTTCTTCTTTTTGAGTAGGATTGCCTTTCATTTCTCCCCAGAAATTATCAGATGATCTTCCGATATGCTTTTCCCAGGCTCTGGTTGCTATACAGATTTGATCATTAAAAGGCGTAAAACAGCTTTCGAGTAATGTTTCTTTTAGAGGAGGAATTGCTTCCTCATTTTTTAAAGTAGCTGAGGTCCATCGTTGTCCAATCAATATCAAAAGATATTCGAATGGAGTGGTTTCTATTACTTTTGCCCAATCTTTTGGTGTTGTATTTTGATCAGCTAATAACCTTTCGAAACTTTTGAATGCTTCTGATAGTGATGGTGTTATTTCTTCATCAAAATGGGGAAGTGGGTGCGTATCCGGAACTCCAAACTGATGGTAGCGTTCTAGATTTTTGGCAAAAACCAGTAAATGTTCTTCCTGTAAAAATCCAGCATACTGCTCCTTCCAGGAATCTGAAAGGAACTGAATGCTGTTTTGTATGGTTTCAAATAAATTTATTTCCACTGTTTTTTTCTTTGACTTTTCCAGTTTCGTTCTGGAATGGTGCAATTGATGGTTTCATATCCGTGTGGAAAGCACCAGGAACAACCTGATTCTTCACCAATTTTGATTCTGGAAACTTTAATCCCTGATATCTTTTTCGGAAAATTAATCATTTCAAGTTCGTTTAGTTCGAATACTTTTTTGAAGCGTTTGAACTTTTTCATCTGTATTAATTTTTAAGTTAAAAACTTAATACAGGGTTCCTTTTCTTGTTACCATTTCAAGTAATTTTTATTGTAAACATCTCCCTAAATCCCTCTTCGAAGAGGGACTTTTGATCTACCTTCCTTTGAAGGAAGGGTTAGGGATGGATGTTTGTTTAATGAAGATTAGATTTCAGTTCAGACTCTTTCATTATTTGTTTCTATTCCTCCTTTTTACCCTCCAAGGCGCATTGATCTGGAAATCTCCAGCCATAATACATCCATAAGGCATCACTTCATCAATCACCGTACCTAAACCAAACTCTGACATTTGATCTCTAACAGTTGCAGCATTTTTATAAGCACTCGGCAATTCAGAAATATCGATTTCTTTAGAGTAGAATCTAACATCTAGACCTTTGGTTTCGATCTCAAAGATTTCTTCTCGGGTTTGTCCTTCTTTATTTCTTTTATGTTGACTTCTACTCAGATTTCTACCAGCTCCGTGTGGGGCAAATCCCAGGTTCGTATCTGTAGTTGCTCCTTCGACAATTAAAACAGGTTCTGACATATTCAGCGGGATCAATCTTGGACCTTTGATATCCGGCATAAACTTATTATCTAACGGTGTGGCACCTTTGGCGTGATAAAACAAATCACCGTCTTTAAAAACAAAGTTATGTTCATTCCAGAATCTGTTTTCAGCTTCAATATTTAATGCCTTCAAAGTTGCATCATGAATTACTTCGTGATTTAGTTTTGTCCATTTTCTGATGGTTTGCAATGCAGACCAATAGGCTTGTCCTTCTTCTGTATCAAAAGGGATCCACGCATTTTGCTTTAGAGTATCCGGAGATAAGTCACATCTGAATTTGTTAGCAATATGCATTCCTTTTTTATACAATCTGGCACCCACACCTCTGGATCCGTGATGTGTGATCATCATGGTATTTCCTGTTTTGGCAGAAGTACCAATGAATAAAAAATGATTACCATCTCCTTGCGTTCCCAGGTGTTCTCTGGCCATACTGATATCTTTATCTTCTTTCAGGAAGAAGTTGGATTTGAATTCGGCTAATAGTTCATCCGTCAAATTATATTGTTGTCCTCTAGGTCTTCCACCAGGACCAAAGTGTGTGCTGGCGTGTGCAGCGTCCAATACTTTTTTCGGATCTGTTTTTCCAAAATCAGTTAACATCACAGAACAACAGATATCGGCACTATGCATTCCCGGATGGATTGCGTTTTTGGCAACCGCCACACCACCCACAGGAATGGTTCCGTTAGGGCCCGCAGGACATGCATCAGGCATCACCGCACCATTGACGATGGTTGGTGTTTTCATCAGGGTTTTCATAGAATCCAGAACCGAAGTCACATTGTCCTCTTCCAATTCGTTTTCTGCTTTGATGTTGATTTTAAAATCTATCGGAGTGTTATGTAATTCCTGGATAGGAGGCATTTTATATTGTTCTAAATATGCGTGCATTGCTTCATCAACTAATTGATGTGTATTGATATGTTCAATCGCTTCCGGAAACCATTTCCCGGATCTAAATCCTAAATCGATTAATGTTTTTCCTGTAATATTTACTTTATTTTCCATGTTTTCTTTAATTATGAAACAAAGATGAGGTGGTATTGCGCAATAGTTTTGCGTAGATTAATTTATTTATAAAAATCGTCTCTAATTTTAATCAATAGATTGTTTACTTCAGTTAAATCTGGTCTTTCGATCAAATTTGATTTCTCATACAAAAGATCTAAACTTTGTTTAAGTTCCATTTTGTTAACTAACTTAAATCACCTTACCCTCTTTTTATTTCCTGTTTCGGATTGTGTTTTCTGCACCAAGTTTCTTTTTCAACTGTATATTGCTTTTTTAGATCATCAACTATTCTAAAGCTACACTTTATTTTATTAGGAGCAGTTTGCCCCAATTGTAAATTTTTATTGTTGGGACAGCCAATTAAAATGATCTTAGCTTCCTTTAAGTACGATTTTCTTAAATTCTTTTGTAGATTTGATTAAACAATTGATTGGAGAAATATTCGATCATGTTGTTAAACTCACTTTTGTTTGGCAATATGGTAAGATTAATAAGGTCAATTTCTACTTCATATTTATCTTTATTGATCATTAAACTATATAATTTTCCGATTCCCCAATAACCTTGAACGTCATTATTACGACTAACAAATGATCCTAATACTCCGTTAGCTATATTTTTGAATAATTTTCTTTTTCCCATTGTGTTAATCTATTCTGAAACTTCTTCAATAATAATTTTATCCTTTGCTATTGCCAGATAGTGGTATGTATAACATTCAGTTACTATGGTAGCAATTCCTTTTTGACAATTTGGACAAATCTGATTTAGAGAATTGGTATCATAGTATCCACAACATCCCATATAATTTTTCAGAAGCTTATGATTTAATAATTTTGAATCTTTATTATTTACAAGTATTCTATCATTATGAGCTATCGAAATATCCTCATGACCATCACAGTAATGACCTTTTTCAACAATTTCTTCGCCTACATCAAAATGAGTTAGGTCAAGAACAAACCGTCGTATAGCATTAGTTAAAGTTTCTTGACAGCGAGCGCATCTAATTTTTATGATTTTCATCTTTACTTTAATTACCGTACAAAGAAGTAGTGTTATTACGCAAAGATTCTGCGTAGCAAAAAATAATTCAAAAAAAATCCTCAAATAAAAACTTTACTTGAGGACGATATACTAATTAGTGTTATTCTTTATTGTCTGAGAAAAATCTTGAGATCGTCGCTTTTTTTCATCGCATACGATAAGGATTTATTACTAAAAGATTTTTCAGGTTTATAATTAGTCAAAGACAAAACATTAGGCAGTTTCATATTCCACGAACCCGATTTTTTACTATCTCCAGGAACAATCATTACTACGTGACCATACGTTTCTGCGGTATCGATAATCAATGCTAAACCACCTCTGTTGGCATGCGCCAATGCCTGATCGATCGTTTCTTGAGTTACTGTACCTAACTGCAACCAGTTTTTAGAGCGTGCTACAATCGGTCGAATGCTGTCGTAAACCACATATCCTAATTTAGGATCGCTAAATTCTGTAAGGTCATATGCCTTTGATATTATCTTGGTAATACTATTTCTACAGTCATTCCTTTCTGTCGCGGCTTTTTTACAAATAATAAAATTCTCCACTTCTTGGTCTAAGTTCAAGTCAGATGTAATAGTTTTTGAAGTGGTAGGATGTGTATCAGTTGTTTTTGTAGTTTTCGATTCTTGACTTTGGATGGATTCTGTCTGTTTTTCTGTATCTGACTTTTTTTCTTTTGAATCTTCTTTACAAGAAAGTATGCAAATCATCAACACAAATAGGGGTAGTAGTTTTTTCATCTTTTTTCGTTTTAGTTTGATAATAATAGGGAATTTTTTATTGTCTACAAAGTCATCTTGAAACTCGGCGATACGTTTTGTAACGTTAAATATCTTTTTTTTGAAAAACTAGTAGGGTATTTCTGTGGTTAGCTGTTTATAGTATAAATGCGCTATTAAAAAGGAAATAGGGGTTATGTCTCATTTTTCATAATCGACTAGTCAGTCGGTAGTAAATGTGTTTAACACAGAAAACCAGGTTTAGGCCTGGTTTTTTTAATATAATAGCAATAAGCAAAAAACGTAATAACGATTAGGTGGGGCATCGTTTGCCGGGAGTCGAACCCGGTTCATCTCTGTGTATGAATCCTCCCCTTTCTTGGTACGAAGTAAGTTATCACTATGGCATTATTGCTGTGTTTTATTACATAAACAGCCTGGCAATATTTCTATAATCAATGATATTGATGGGATTCGAACCCATAATTAAACGAACCAGTAAGCGAAGTACGATTATAAAACGGCACATTCTGTTGTTTTTAAAAGAGGTAATTAGTTGAAAAGTGACAAATTTTTCAAAATCTTGTGAACGAAGTAACACTTTTCTACGACACTCTTTTTTTAATATTATTAAATTTTAAGCAAGGCAAAAAACGATAAAAGACCGTGCTCTACCAATTGAGCTACTCTCCCTAATTCATATTGTTAATTGCGGAAGAGACGGGACTCGAACCCGCAACACCGGCATTAAAAGTGCGAAGTAACTTTTATCTACGGCACTTACTTTTTGTATGTGTTAAAAGAGGTAATTATCAAAAAACGACTATAACGGTGTCCTACTATTAGACGACCTCTTGCGAAGGGAGGAGTTGCACCTACATTTCCGGAACCTGAATCGAAGTAACGTTTTTCTACGACACTCTTTATTTTAGTATTTTTTTCTCTTTTTGATAAAGGTAAAAAACGAGCAGTGATTCTTGCTCACCAAATTGAGCGTAATTCCCCCAAGATACTTGTTTTGTTAATTGTGGAGGAATTAGGAGTCGAACCTGTGAAGTAACACTAGTCTACGACACTTTATTTTCTAGAGAATATATTTTAAAGTAAGGTAAAAAGCGAGAAGTATGTTATGTATTGTGCTCTAACCTATCTGAGCTATCCACCAAAGTGGAATGGGACTCGAACCCATGACCCCAATATCCGAAAACGAAGTAGTACTTTTCTACGACACTTACTTTTCCCTCATTGAGGGCTTAAATCTTAAAACAAGGCAAAAAAGCAAAAAGAGAAATGCTCTTAAAAGAGCGTCGTTCTTATCCTAAATGAGGACAGTGAACCGGTGATTCTAAATCTCAAAGAGATGTGCACAAATATGCTTTCACCCTGCTGGTTTTCAACCCAGCTTCGCCCACACAATCGCTTGTGCTACGCTACCTTAGGACCGTTATAGTTACGAAGTAACTCTTTTTTACGGCACTTGTTTAATGAACTAATATTGTCAATGAACTTGATGATAAGCTCACACCACGGATAGATGTGAGCTAACTATTATAAGGATTGCTCCTTGATGTATTGAATTACTGAGTTTCCGTTTTCTAATGCATCTAGTACATCAAAAACTTTATCACTCCAACCTCCAATTAGGTATACATCATTTTTTTCAACTTGTAATGGCGCACTTTTGTACCCCATTAGGTCAAAGATGTATAATTTGGCATTAGGCGCGATACTTTTGTATTGTTTCCACTCGGTTTCAATATGTTTATCAGCGTTGTAATGACCGCTGTTCCATAATTGACAATCAGTAAAGATCATTACCTTGTCTACCATAGTTTTCTGGTTGTTCAAACTCTCAATTACTTTGTAACCATTGGTTGAATATCCAACTTCACCTTCAATTTTTTTCAGTTTCATTACGTTGGATAAGACATCACCTTTTGGTAAAATATATTGTTTCCATCTGTCTCCAAAAATACCAGTGATTACATTTTTACATTTGTTTTGCAAAAGCATGCCCAACACCAATCCGATATCGTAAGCTTGTATCTTACTATTTCTGGAAATTGGTTGCATCATTGATCCCGATACATCACAGGCAACCACCACTTTGGTATCCAGTTCGAAACCTTTCATATTGATCACGCTGATTTGGATTGCTTTTTCTAGAGCATCTAAAATATAAGCTGTGTATGAAGATTTAGTCGCGCTCAACTCTTGATATGCTGCCATAAATCTAAATGGTAATTGCTTCGATCTTTTTACTTTGTTTTCATCCGTAAGTGTCTCCACAATTTTAGCAACGTGTGTATGGCTTACTTCTGCTTCCAAAATGTTTCTTAAGTTTCGCATTAGTGCCATATAGCCTAATTTGTTACTATCAATTAATTCTTCCCACTTTGTGGTAAAAGCCTTTTTCTTTTCTGCAACATTTGCAAATTTTTGTTGCCCCAAGGTTGATAGCTCTACTTCCCACGTATATGGAATCTCTAGCGTATCATTGATAACTTTGTTAAAAATAGATTGCTGTAGATCATCTTTTGGTTTTGGATGTGTCAAAAAGATAGCATCTTTAAAAGTCACTTCAGTCTTTCTGTTGTACTTCGCAAATTGATACGCATCAAACTTATTTAATGCCATCACGATACCTTTTTGAATTTGTTTAGAAAGCTTGTTCAGTTTTTTGGCACCTTCTCTTTGATTCGCTACCTGGTAATAAGCTAAAAGCTCTGTGATTTCATCAGCTCTTTGTATCACACCATTTACCGTTTTACTCACTAAATTATCACCACTATGGATTTTTGATAATTCTACTGCTAATACAATAGGAATAGATCTTAAGTACATTTTTTGTCTTACATATATGGCTAACTGTGCCACAAAGTATGGATCATTTTTTTGCACAAGGCTTATGATTCTTTTTAGTCTGGCGTTACCGGATTCATATGTTGTCTTTTCTAAAGTAGCATTAACAACGGCTGTGTACAATTCCATTTGAGGCGATAGTCTAAATGCTTTAGCACCTTGATAATTTTTCACCTCATTTTTTGCTTTTGTAAATACATTAAATTTCATCTTACTTTTATTTAGTTGTTAATTACTCTGCAAATATTTTAAGCTAGTACGCATTCTTTTTGCGTAGTAAAAAATAAAACGTATTTTTCTTTTTTTTAAGTTGAAAATTGTGGCTTTAAGATTTTATGAGATGGATTTAATCTGCTTAAGCAGTGACTCTTAGTTCATTATACAACGGGTCTTTTTCAATCATTGTTAATAGTTGTTTTTTTACGTCAAATTTCTTTTTTCTGGTATATCCTTCAGTATATCCTGTCATTTTTGAAATTTCTCTAACAGATTTCCCTTCGAAATAGAGAAGTAAAAGATTTTTGTTGTCACTGCTTAGTTTTTGAAAATGTTTTCGGTACAAATGTTCTCGATCTGCAAGTTCGATTTCTCTGGTAACAGAGTCTATATCTTTTTCTTGGTTAATGATAAGCGTTTCATTGGTAAGAACTCTTTGTCTTTTGCGAAACCTACTTCTCCAGGTGTTTTTACAGATTCCATAAAAGTATGTTTTAACAGGTACACGAATTTCTAAGGATCCTGATTTTAGTTTTTGATATAGTACTACTAAAGCATCTTGAAAAACATCTTCTACATCTTCCATCGTGCCACCATTTCTGAGAACATATCCTTTAATATAAGTAATGTTATCCCTGTAAAATTTTTTTAATGTCTTTTCATCCCCCTTGATGATACCTGACTTAATTACTTGCTCTGTATTCATTTTCCCTCACTTTTTTTGTTTGTACAAACATAAATCTATGCATGGCGAAGTCCTTACAGATTTCCGTAATCGAGGGTATTTTTTGTTTGAAATTTAATTTTTAAGTGATAAGTGAGGATTTGTTTTGAAAAAAAACTTCTTAGAAAGTAATATAGAGCGATTTTGCCAAAAAATTATATGCAGCAAGGATGATAGACAAGAATTCACTTGCCTTTCTGTAATTGGATAGTTTTTTATAGGATTATCGTTATGATTAGAGATCGTTTCCTAATGGATCTTAATTTTATAAGAAGGACACAATGTGATTTCTAAAATCACTTGTTACAACAACCCTAAATCCTTTACAATCGCTACTAAATGTGTGGTGTTTTTGGCTTTAAAATCATCAAAAAGTTTACTTACTCTTTTGTCAATCGTACTTTCGCTATTGGGAGAGATTTTTTGTTTTTTTAATTTCTGTACGATTTCTTTTTTGGTAAAACCTTGGGCTAACTCTTCTAGTAGCATCATATCGAAATCATCTAGATTGATGATATTATCTTTGGTAGCATCTGTTACTTCTGCAGGAAGCACGGTTTCTCCTTTATATACACCTTGCACGCAGTTTACTAATTCTTTTACGGCATGTTGCCCTTTGCAAACATAGCCGTTGATATTGAGTTTTTGGAATAACATATTAATCTTATCAGGTCGGCTTTCTTGAGAGTATACGATAACTTTTATATCCGGTTGTATTTTTCGAATGTCCTGAATGAGCTCTATACCAGAAGTTCTTATTTGTACTTTATGATCTTCTTTAAAAGAAAGATCGGTAATCAGTAACTCAAACAATTCTCCATCCTGATGCGCTTTTCTGAATTTTAGATAAGCATCATCACAATATTTCGCCTCGTGAATATTGCGTATATCGACTTCGTCATTTAGTACTTTTACAATACCTTGATTAGCAATTTCATAGTCTTCTGCTACCAATACTTTTGTAAACATATGTGATCCTTTTTTACTCGGGATTTTAATCTCAGCTTTAAAGCCTTTATTTTTTTCTGAGTCAAAGATAATTGTTCCGATATTAGTTTGATTACGTTTTTCCGTATTCTCTACTATTTTCTTATGCTTTCTTCAAGATATCTCCCTAAATCTCTACCTTCATAATCGGAGACCAGCTTTCTAGGAGGGACTTTTTGGTTTATTGATAAAACATCCCTCCAACCTCCCTTCAAAGGGAGGCTTTATTAGCTCCCTTTCTTTAAAATGAAATCACGGGATTGATTGTGGGGCCTAAGCGTTGCAATGAGATGGATGTTTAGGAAGGGTGATTTTCGTTTAAAGAACATCTAACTGCATCTCTTCCTCTAAAATAGCGGACAAGCTTTCGAAGAGGGACTTTTTGGTTTATTGATAAAACATCCCTCCAACCTCCCTTCAAAGGGAGGCTTTATTAGCTCCCTTTCTTTAAAATGAAATCATAGGATTGATGGTTTTATATATCTGATCGTCACATCGAGTATTTTTTGTGTAGCGGTAGCGAATCAAAAAATGTATCGAGATGTTAGTAAGTTTTCCTCTTTAAAAGATTTTCGTCACACTTTTCTTTAGTCAAAGAAACCGAATTGACAGTTTTAGATATTCATTAAGCACCATCTCCCTTAATCTCTTCCTCCAAAATGGCGGACCAGCTTTCGAAGAGGGATTTTTTTAGCTCCTCTCCTTTGAAGGAGAGGCTGGGTGAGGATGTGCTTTATAAAGGAATAATTATCTCTGCTTTAAAGCCTTTGTTGTTTGCAGAGTCAAACGCAATGGTTCCACTAACGGCTTGAATACGTTTTTCTGTGTTGCGAAGACCGTTTTTGGATCTGATATCTTCTTGTTCGATGCCCACGCCATTATCAGAATATTTAATGAGGATTTTATTTTTATCATTTTTGAAGACAATAGCGACCAAATCTGCCTGGCTATGCTTTTGCATATTGGTCATTAGTTCCTGCAAAACTCTATAAATAGTAATTTTGAGGTTTTTATCTACGGTATCCCAATCTATTTTATCGATACCTCTCAGAACTAATTTACAATGGTTTTCTGTATAATTGGTGAGCATATCTGTGAGTTCCTCTACATAGGTCTCATCTACCTCGAATTCACTGTTTTCTCTGGATATATCTCTGGCTTTGGTATAAGCGGTATTGAGTTTTTTGGTGATTTGTGGATCGTGTGGATCGTTTTGATATTGCATCATTACCTGAAAAATATCATTCCCTAACTCATCGTGTAATCGTTTAGAAATCCGGGTTTCTGTTTCATAAGCCGCCTGGAATTCCACAATTTTGTTTTGTTGTGCCAGATATCGAGTACGTTGACGCGAAAAGTAGATGATAAAAGCAATAAAGGTAACGAGTAGGAGCATCCCAAGCAGATAGATAGTATTTTGATTTTGTACTTCCTGGATTTGTTGTTCTCCTTCCTTTATAAGTTGTTCTTTTTGCAGAATTTGTTTTTCCTTTTCCTCAGTTTCGAAACGTATTCTGGCAAACTTATCTCTAAATAGATTATCTCTTTTGGTTAAGCTATCACTCAGTTTGATATACTGCATAGCATATTGCCTCCCTTCTTCCGGAGGAGAAACTTGGGCTAATAAATCATAGGCTTGAAGGAGTTCTGTATTTTCATTGATCGTAGTAGCAGCTTGCTTAGCTTTTTCAGCAAATTCTTTTGATAAATAATTATCGTCTTTGGATTGGTAATATTTTGCTAAATGCAGATAATTAGTAGAAAGACCTCTAATGTCTTTTATACTATCCCGTATTTTATAGGCTTTGTTGAATAAGTACAGACTACTATCATTATTTTTATTAGCAAGAAATTTCACATAGCCTAAGTTATCTAATAACCTTGCAAATCGTTTTGGTTTATTTCTTAAGAAACTTTCAAAGGATAAGCCTTTTTTGAAATATTTTTCTGCTTTGTCATATTGTTCTTTAGATTTATATACAGTTCCGATATTATTAAATGAAACAGTTTTATATAAGGTATCTTGGTCTTTATTATCCGTGAGTTCAATTACTTTTTTATAATAATTTATTGCTTCATTATAGCGTTTTGAATTTTTAGCTATCATTCCTAGGTTATTATAGCAAATAGGAAGAAATCTTTCGTTTCCTGAGAACTTAAACTTTTTGATAGCTTCGATTGTAAGGGCCTCACTATTACCAAAGTTTTTAACATTTCTTGACAATTTAGCTAAGTCAATAAGTATTTTACCATGGTTAAAAGCATATATAGAATGATCAATACTTTTATTTTTATCATACGATTCATAAATCTTATTTGCAGAGTAAAAATAATGGTATGCGCTATCCAGTTTATTTATATTTCTATAATGAATTCCATAGTTGGAATAGGCTTTTGCTATTCCTAAAGAATCGTTTAGTAATTTAGATAATTCTAAAATCTTTTTATCCATTTTAAATGAAGCCTCAAAATCTTTTAAATTATAATATAAATTGGAAAGTGCCTCTGTTTTTTTTAATTTATTTAGATCTGCTTCAAGTTTGGAATATATATTCGATGCCTTTTTTAAATGTTTTTTTCTTTCAGTAATGGACTGTTTTCTGTCATTAGCATTTTTAATATGAAATTCAAAAACATCGTTAGTTGGGTTTTTATTTTGGGGTATATTATTTCTTTTTTTACAGGTATTATTGATAATAAGAAATAAAACAATAAGAATATATTTAAATAAGTTATTCATTGCAGATCTATTATAAACGAAAGTTAGTAAAATCATCTTTATATAAATTACACAAAGAAGAGCTTTTTACAGCTCTTCTTTCATTTAATTATAAATAAAATTATCCTTTAGGAACTTCGACATCTTCATCTTCAGTCAAGGAAGTTGTCTCAACTTCCTCCACCCCAATTTCATCATTAATAGTAGGAGGTTCGCAAGAAACGAAGTTTAGACCTAATAATATAGCTAATAGTATGTATCTTAAGTTTTTCATGTCGTTAGTTGTTTATGTTTGATATTCCAATGGTTGGGGTACGCCCATAGATTGCAACCCCAGCTCGTATGTAGTTACATACCTAGTACCTATGGGAAATGATCGATTTTGTTGGGAAAGTGATCCTTGTACAGTCGCGATACCCTACTTTCCCTTTTGGGTAGTGGCGAACTGCACTTCGACAGCACTTCGGCAACACTTCGACAACACTTCGACTTCGCTATTAGTTTAGTATTCTATATTTATAGGAAGTTTAATCGTATTAAATTTCTGAAAAACCAGAAGGAAAAGGTGAACTATTTCGACTCTTAGACTTCGAGATCTATCCTGAGCATTAGTCCTTTCCCTTCTTAGGTTTTGGTACCATTTAGAATGTTAAGCTTAAGACTTATTAATAGCGTTAGTACACAGACCTTTTGGCTTTTCAGGTTTTTAATAGCTAAATTAAAGTTATGAAAAAACTTATTGTAGGGATCGATATCTCTAAAGATACTTTAGATTTTTGTATACTAGTGGCTTGTGATGTGCAGATCAAAGACAAAGGTGTTTTAAGCAATGAACGGAAAAGTATTATAAAGTGGCTCAGTCAATTTGAAAAACATCAAGTCATTTTTACTCTGGAACATACGGGGCATTATGGTTCGATCTTAGTCCATTGTTTAAGCGAGCTAGGGTTTACTTTTTATTTGATCAATCCCTTGGAATTGAAAAAATCATTAGGTATTCAAAGAGGCAAAAGTGATTCAAAGGATGCCTATCGTATTGCTGAATATGCTGTCACCAACAAACACAAGTTGACTCCTTTTAATCTACCTACCGAAAACCTAAGCAAACTAAAAGCCCTTATGACAGCTAGAGAGCGTTATGTAAAGATATCCGTACAGATTCAAAACAGTCTGAAGGCCAATACGATATTGAACGAGTCGGTTGATGTAAGAATGCTAATCAGGGAAGAGAAAAAGCAGTATAAGTCTATTGAGAAAAGTATCAAAAAGATTGAAGCTGAGATGCTGAAATTGATCAATCAGGATAAAAGCCTAAAGGATAGCTATAGAAAGATTACAAGGATAACTGGTGTGGGTCCGATAATTGCTATGAAGTGTATCGTGGAAACAGAAAACTTTATCAAGTTTCAAAACGCTAGAAAGTTCAGCTGTCACTGTGGTCTTGCGCCTTTTCCTTATAAGTCAGGAAGCAGTATAAGAGGGAAAACCAAAACCCATTTTTTAAGAGATAAATCATTAAAAGCAATGTTGACTAAAGGAGCCATTAGTGCAATACAACACGATCCACAGATCAAAGCATATTACAAAAGAAAGATTGCTGAAGGCAAACATCATATGAGTGTGAAAAATGCAGTAGCAAACAAATTAGTACTTAGAATTTTTGCAGTAGCCAAAAGAAATGAGCCTTTTGTAAAATTGGTAGCATAAAAATTTGCTTTTGTCTTAGAATGCTCAGTGTGACATCTCAATGTGACATCTCAGTGTGACAGCTCAGTATGACAAAATGAGTTTTGTAACCTTGTTTCAATAAGCGTCATAGAAATGTATCACTGGATACGTTCGATATGTTGATGTTGTAAGCGGATAATAAGTGATTCAGAAAGAAACATCTCCCTAAATCCCTTTCTTCAAAATTGGAGACCAGCTTTCTAGGAGGGACTTTTTGGTTTTTTAATAAAACATCCCTCCAAACCTTGCTTCAAAGGGAGGCTTTATTAGCTACCTTTCTTTGAAGGAATGGCTGGGGATGGATGTTCAACATCAACTATAGTTTATCTCCCCAGAGGGAGAGGAGACTATTACTTTGATAAAAACTTACTTTTGGTTTTTACCATCACTTTATGCAGCTTACGAAAAGGAAACTATATGCGAAGTATAGCTGTCAGTTACAAACACTTTGCGAATACTCACGCTCATAAGGTTCAGTACCTTTTCCAGAGTTCTGTTGCTGTTTGCACCTGGCATTTTTAGTGGAGTAGTTTGTACAACAAAAGTGTGTAACCCCATTCCACTGAAGCCTGCAAATGCATCGGCTAACAGATAACTTCTGATCTCCTGCTCCTTTTTAGAAAATTGATTAAACTTCATTGTACTATCTTTTAATTGTTACTTATAAGAAACATCAAAATAATGCTTCTTGTTTTGTTATTGATAGTACAAATGTCCGGGGTCGGTACGCATTCTTTTTGCGTAGTAAAAAATAAAACGTATTTTTTACGAATTATTTTTAATCCGGAACTATAAAGCATGGTTTGCTGTGTACCTTTCGACTTGAGCGTGTCCTGAGTTTTGTCGAAGGGCTCAAGGTGACAGAAACATTCGTGTTTTTCAAAAAATTTTAAAAATGGCATCCAATAAAAACGCCCTGATACGATATAAAACAATTGATCAATGTCTTAGAAACAAGTACAGAGAGTGGACTTTGGACGACTTGATCGAGGCGTGTTCTGATGCTTTGTACGAATATGAAGGTAAAGATGTGTATGTAAGTAAAAGAACAATACAGTTAGATATACAAATGATGCGTAGTGATAAATTAGGATACAGTGCACCAATAGAAGTATACCAACGTAAGTATTATCGATATGCAGAAGAGGATTATAGTATAATGAATATTCCGGTTACGGATCACGATATAAAGATCATGAATGAATCTATACAAATCCTGAGACAATTCAAGGATTTTTCTCTTTTTAAAGAGATGAACGGAGTCATAGAACGATTGGAAGATTCTGTATACGCAACTCAAAAAAACAACATACCCATCATTCACCTCGAAAAAAATGACCAATTAAAAGGGTTAGTGCATATTGATACGTTGTATCACGCCATCCAAAATAAACAAGTATTGAAGATAACTTACAAATCTTTTAAGGCAACAGAGCAAACTGAAATTCTTATCCATCCGCAATTGCTGAAGGAGTTTAATAATCGATGGTTTTTATTGGCATTGGGGAATAAACGAAAAGTGTTAACGACCTTTGCATTGGATAGAATCGTTAGCATTGATCGTGCAAAAGAAAAGGTGACTTATATCGATCAACATATCGACGGGGATATATATTATAAGGACGTAATCGGTGTGACCGTTTCAGAAAATGTAGTGCCCGAAAAGATCATATTTAGAATTGATAACCGTAATGCGCCTTATGTAATCACAAAACCATTTCATAATTCGCAAGAAATTGTATCTCAGGATGAAAGAGGAGCAACCTTTAGTATCCGAGTACAAATGAATTTTGAATTAGAACGATTGATTCTTGGTTTTGGAGATAGTATCGAAGTCCTGGAGCCGGAAAAATTGCGAACCCGAATTCACAGCAAGCTAAAACGTGCCTTAGGGAGATATGACTAGTTTTTGATTCCGCAGAGAAGAGCAAAAAGTTGTTATAACTGACAATTATCATAGTAAAATATTTATGTATGGAGTAATTTAAGGGATGTATATTTTATGAATCAATAATTAGTTAGATTATGAAAAAGATCATTATTAGTTTATTGTTGATTGGGGCAGCATTTCCTTCTTTCTCTCAGATACTGGAAAAATTACCTGAGGTTGTAATCATTGCAACAAACTATAAATATTTAAGGACGGTAGATTCAGAAGACGAGTCGGTTTCTGTAGATTTATTGCAAAAAGAAGTAGCATCGTACGATTTAAAAAATTCGGATGTTTATGAAGACGAATACGATTTGTATTATGTTTCTTTTCATATTCCGGATGGAAAAATATTGGCAGCATATGATAAAAATGGTAAGGTTTTACGAACGATCGAAAAATTTAAAAATGTGAAACTACCCAAGGAAGTAATTCAAGCTGTCTCCCAGCGGTTTCCCGGTTGGATAATTGCCAAAGACGCATATTTGGTTAATTATCACAGTGAAAACGGTGTTTCAAAAAAATATAAACTCAGATTACAAAACGGAAATAAACGTATAAAAGTAAAAACAGATGAGTTTGGTAAATTTCTTTAAATTGTAAAGAAACCTGTTTATAAAGTAATTTATAATTGTCAGACTGAGCATTCTAAGACAAAAGCAAATTTTTATGCTACCAATTTTACAAAAGGCTCATTTCTTTTGGCTACTGCAAAAATTCTAAGTACTAATTTGTTTGCTACTGCATTTTTCACACTCATATGATGTTTGCCTTCAGCAATCTTTCTTTTGTAATATGCTTTGATCTGTGGATCGTGTTGTATTGCACTAATGGCTCCTTTAGTCAACATTGCTTTTAATGATTTATCTCTTAAAAAATGGGTTTTGGTTTTCCCTCTTATACTGCTTCCTGACTTATAAGGAAAAGGCGCAAGACCACAGTGACAGCTGAACTTTCTAGCGTTTTGAAACTTGATAAAGTTTTCTGTTTCCACGATACACTTCATAGCAATTATCGGACCCACACCAGTTATCCTTGTAATCTTTCTATAGCTATCCTTTAGGCTTTTATCCTGATTGATCAATTTCAGCATCTCAGCTTCAATCTTTTTGATACTTTTCTCAATAGACTTATACTGCTTTTTCTCTTCCCTGATTAGCATTCTTACATCAACCGACTCGTTCAATATCGTATTGGCCTTCAGACTGTTTTGAATCTGTACGGATATCTTTACATAACGCTCTCTAGCTGTCATAAGGGCTTTTAGTTTGCTTAGGTTTTCGGTAGGTAGATTAAAAGGAGTCAACTTGTGTTTGTTGGTGACAGCATATTCAGCAATACGATAGGCATCCTTTGAATCACTTTTGCCTCTTTGAATACCTAATGATTTTTTCAATTCCAAGGGATTGATCAAATAAAAAGTAAACCCTAGCTCGCTTAAACAATGGACTAAGATCGAACCATAATGCCCTGTATGTTCCAGAGTAAAAATGACTTGATGTTTTTCAAATTGACTGAGCCACTTTATAATACTTTTCCGTTCATTGCTTAAAACACCTTTGTCTTTGATCTGCACATCACAAGCCACTAGTATACAAAAATCTAAAGTATCTTTAGAGATATCGATCCCTACAATAAGTTTTTTCATAACTTTGATTTAGCTATTAAAAACCTGAAAAGCCAAAAGGTCTGTGTACTAACGCTATTAATAAGTCTTAAGCTTAACATTCTAAATGGTACCAAAACCTAAGAAGGGAAAGGACTAATGCTCAGGATAGATCTCGAAGTCTAAGAGTCGAAATAGTTCACCTTTTCCTTCTGGTTTTTCAGAAATTTAATACGATTAAACTTCCTATAAATATAGAATACTAAACTAATAGCTTGTCGAAGTGTTTGAATTTATAATTGTCATTATGTTTTCGACAAGCTTAGATCGACAAAGTTTTGTTTTTACGATTTTTAAAAAGTCTTTTGTTTTTGCAATCTTGTTTTTACTTTCCCAGCATTAAAAATTCATTACAAACTACTTCTGTGATATATCTTTTGTTTCCTTCACTATCATCATAGCTTCTGGAGGTAAGTTTGCCTTCTATTGCAACCTCCTGACCTTTGTTTACGTATTTCTCAATGATTTCTGCAGTTTTCCCCCAAGCAACAATGTTGTGCCACTGAGTATCTGTAACTTTATCACCTGCTTTGTTATAGTAATAATCATTGGTAGCAATAGAGAATTTTGCTAGTTTTCTACCAGAATCCAGGTTTACGATTTCTGGTTCTTGTCCTAAGTTTCCAATTAACTGTACTTTGTTTTTTATAGTATTCATAATATAAGTTTTAGTGCCTGCATATAACAGGTAGATTAAAAAGATGTTACTGTCGAGTTCTGATGTTTCGACGAGGCAAACATAGAAACCGAATGCATTGAGATTCGGTTAGGAAGTGTTTATTTTCGGTTGTAAACGTTTGTAGTCGTTTGTATTTTTATTTAAAACGTAATTTTCATAAAAATATCATACCTTAGAAACACTTATAAACAACGCTTTTTGACTGATGAGTGATTCTGTGATAGCAGTTCTAAAAACAATTTTTGATCGTGATTTGACTAAATTGAAAACAGAGATTGATGCCTATTCTAAAGAAGAAAATCTATGGATAGCAACCAAAGATATCAGTAATTCTGCCGGAAATCTTTGCCTACATCTTATTGGTAACCTCAAAACGTATCTAGGTGCTGAGTTTGGTAAAACAGGATATATCAGAGAAAGAGATAAAGAGTTTTCGTTAAAAAACGTTCCCAGAACTCAACTAATATCAATAATTGATGATGTCTTGACTATTGTGCAAGATGCTCTGGACAAAATAACTGATGATGATTTACAAAAAGAGTATCCTAGAATATTGATGGATAAGAATCCAAGCACCTTACGATTTCTCATACATCTTACCACACATCTCACCTATCATTTAGGGCAGATTAACTATCACAGGAGAATATTAGATGTGTGATCAGGAGGGAAAAACAATCTGAGATTAAAACCATTTTGATACAATTATGCTAAAAAAGTTCTTAAAAATAGTAGTGGTTGTCCTTGTTCTGCTGGGGATAGGTGCTGGTTATTTATATAGTAGATTGCATAATGATATTGAAAACATTTTGCAAGCGCACGATAATTGGCGGAGCGAAGTCTTAGAATTTCCGTTATTATTTGCAGGGGACCTAGAGTATGTGGGAGAAGAACACATCAGGTTTGCACCTGGTTGGGGAGAAACTAATAGTGAGGACTATTTTTCGTATGTTTTTGTTTGGGTGTTAGAAGAAGACCCAAAAATAAACGAACGGACTTTAGAAAACATAATGAACATTTATTTTGATGGATTGATGAACACGGGAGCCATCACAAATTTTAAGTTTTTTAAGGACATTCCAAAGACAAAATCTTCAATGCAGAAAATGAGGGATTATCGTTACCAAGGTTCTATAAAGCTTTATGATGAGTTTTTTGCTAAAGATATGATTACACTTAATGCAAATATCCAGTATCAATATTGCAATGATGGAGGAAAGCATTTGATTTGGTTTTACTTGTCTCCTCAAGAAAGGGTTCATAGGATTTGGGATGAACTTAGAGAAGTACGCTTAAACATGAGTTGTAATTAAAAACCATTTTTGATAATTACAGAGCGCATTATAGTATTTTTATGATAAGATTATAAAGACATATTTTCCAGAAAAACTATCTCATTTATATCAAGATGAATCAACTCTTAGCAACCGAATTTGGATTTTATACACCGGAAATTAAAAAGCTCGACGGCTACGATAACATCAATTATATTGTAAAAGATCAGTCTACACCATATATTTTTAAAACATACGGATATAGTAAACGATTAGTTCGTATTCTGGAAGCAGAAACTGAGGTACTGCTGTGTTTGCAGAAAGAAGGATCTAATAGATTTCCGAAGCCTATTCAATTTTTGGATGGTACTTTTGTAAAAGTATTAGACATAGGTGGTTCTAAAACCATTTGTAGAATGTTGTCATTTCTGGAAGGAAAATTTTTAGGTGACATAGTCCCTACAGAGGAGTTATTCTATTCCTTCGGAAAGTTTTTAGCAGAAATGAACCTTGCTTTTCAACAAATTGACAACTACGTGTTGCAAGCCAGACAATGGGAATGGGATATTCAATATCTACATTTAAACAAAAAATATCTTGAAGACATTGTGGATCCGCACAATAGAAATGTAGTACGCTATTTTTTTCAACAATTCGAAGAAAATGTAGTTCCAATACTTCCGGGATTAAGAAAGCAGATCATCCATAACGATGCAAATGAATGGAATGTCCTTACAAAAACTGGAAATGTTTCTGGTATTATTGACTTTGGTGATCTTGCATATTCGCAACTTATTAATGAGGTAGCCATCGCTATAACATATGGGTGTTATGATAAAGAAAACCCATTGGATTGGGCACCGGCAATTTTAAAAGGGTATCACGATATTTTTCCGTTAGAAGAAAAAGAGATTAAGGTATTGTATTACCTAATTGCAGCAAGATTGTGTACAAGTGTTTGCAATGCTGCTCATTCTCGAAAACTGAATCCCTATAATATCTATGCAACCGTAAGCGAAAAATCTGCTTGGCAAATGATACATAAATGGTTAAGAATTAACCCCATTCGAGCAGAATTGGTTTTTAGAAAGACTATAGGATTACCTATTGACCAAGTTGAAACTATCGAGGAACAAGTAGAAAAAAGACATCAACACATAAGTCCCATTTTGTCTTTGAGCTACAAGAAACCAATTAGTATGAGCCGTTCGGCTTTTCAATATATGTATGATACCAAAGGGAATACTTTTTTGGATGCATATAATAATATTCCTCATGTGGGGCATTCACATCCAAAAGTAGTAGCAGCTGGTCAAGAACAAATGGCTAGGTTGAATACCAACACGCGATATCTATATGATTTGTTGCCCAACTATGCAGAAAAACTACTGTCGAAATTCCCGGATTCACTAAGTAAAGTGTTTTTGGTGAACTCCGGGAGTGCAGCTAGTGATCTGGCCTTGCGAATGGCGTACGCACATACAAATCATAAAAAAATTATGGTGATGGAACACGGATATCACGGAAACACTCAAATTTCTATAGATATCAGTGATTATAAATTTAATAACCCAAAAGGACAAGGACAAAAAGAACATATACTTAAAACTCAAATTCCAGATACCTATCGGGGAAAATATACGGGTCAAAATGCTGGTAAGTTATATGCTGAAGAAGCTATAAAACAAATTGAAACGTCTGATCACCCTATTGCTGCTTTTATTACCGAACCCATTGTTGGATGTGGTGGCCAAGTTCCGTTGGCAAAAGGTTATCTAAAAGAAGTATATCCTGCAGTTAGAAAACAAGGTGGAATCTGTATAAGCGATGAGGTACAGACCGGTTTTGGGCGTTTGGGCGATCACTACTGGGGGTTCGAATCGCAGGATGTTGTGCCGGATATCGTTATCCTGGGGAAACCCATAGCAAACGGTCATCCTATGGGAGCGGTGGTGACAACCCAAGAAATAGCTAGATCGTTTGAGAAAGGTGTAGAGTTCTTTAGCTCTTTTGGTGGGAATCCGGTTTCTTGTGCGATTGCATCGTCGGTTTTAGAAGTATTAGAAGAGGAACAATTGCAGAAAAATGCTCGGGAAGTAGGTATCTACTATAAGTCGCTTTTAAAAGAACTTCAGAAAAAATACGATTGTATTGGTGATGTGCGAGGATCAGGTTTTTTTTTAGGAGTAGAAATAGTGAAAGGAGCGGATAAGGAAACGAACAAAACAATGGCTCATTACATTAAAAATGAACTGCGAAATAGACATATCCTCGTGAGTACAGATGGTCCTGATGATAGTGTGCTAAAAACAAAGCCGCCCTTATGTTTTACAAAAGAAAATGCTAAAGAAGTGGTGGATACTATCGATGAAATATTAGCAGTATATTACCAAAAAAATTAAAGGCTTTAAATCAGAATGATCAAAGGGAAGGTTAGACTTGTAACAGGAATTATCCTCTCATTAATTTTAGGATGTAATCAACCTGAAAAAGATGTGATTACGATTGCCGCTGCCGCAAATATGCAGTTTGCAATAGAAGAAATTACCAAGACATTTACAGAGCAATCAGGAATTCTTTGTGAATTGGTGATTAGTTCTTCTGGTAAATTAACCACACAGATAAAAGAAGGTGCTCCATATGATATTTTTATTGCTGCAAATATGAAGTATCCTGAAGAAATTTACAAAAGTAAATTGGCTGTTCATGCTCCTAAAATTCACGCATATGGTCAATTAGTATTGTGGTCAGTATATGACGATATAGAACCTTCTCTTGAAATATTAACCAATGAAAGTTTACAACACATTGCTTTAGCAAATCCTAAAACAGCGCCTTATGGTAAGGCAGCAATTGAACTTTTAAAAAATTATGGTATATATCATAATGTGAAAGATAAACTGGTATTTGGAGAAAGTATAGCGCAAACCAATCAATTTATTACATCTAAGGCTTCAGAAATTGGTTTTACCGCCAAATCTGTTGTATTATCTCCTAAAATGAAAGATACTGGAAATTGGGTAATACTAGACAAAAAACTGTATCAACCTATTGAACAAGGCATAGTAATGATTAAAAGAGAAAATCAAAATAAAAAAAATGTACAACAGTTTTATAATTTTCTTTTTTCACCAGAAGCGAAAGAAATACTGAAAGAATTCGGATATTTAGTGGTTGAAGAATGAATATTTTCTCAGGAAACATATCAAATATAAAAGTAAGCCAGAGTGTATCGTTGGTTACTATTCGATTAAATGAGCAGGTCGAATTTAAAACCATTTTAGTAGAAACTCCCGAAACTGCTTCCTACCTAAATCTGGGAAATCCCGTAAATGTGCTTTTTAAAGAAACAGAAGTAATTATTAGTATAGAGGATCGATCTATGATCAGTGTGCAAAACAAAACAAAAGGAGTTATAAAAGAGGTCATAAAAGGAACTTTGCTAAGTAAGGTTATTTTGAAAACATCGATAGGCGATATTGTTTCTGTAATTACAACCGAGGTTTTAGACGAACTAAAGTTGAGACAAAATCAAGATGTTATTGTGATGGTTAAGACAAACGAAATTATGTTATCTGAATAATGGATTGGGCCCCGATCATATTAACTGCAAAACTTGCCTTAGTAACCACCATAATTTTACTGGTGATTTCCATTCCGATTGCGTATTGGCTTGCTTATTCTAAATCACGAATCAAACCAATTATCGAAACTCTGGTGAGTATGCCATTAGTATTGCCGCCAACGGTGTTAGGATTTTATTTATTAATGGCGTTTAGTCCCGGTAATGCGTTAGGAAGTTGGTTACAGGATTGGTTTGGAATTCGATTAATTTTTTCATTTTCAGGATTGGTGATAGGATCCGTAATTTATAGCTTACCTTTTATGGTCAATCCAATTCAGTCTGGTCTTGCCAGTTTGCCGGCTTCCCTGTCAGAAGCTTCATACGTATTAGGTAAGTCAAAGATGCAAACCTTATTTAATGTATTGTTACCAAACATAAAACCTTCTATTTTAACAGGTATTGTTTTGGCCTTTGCACATACCGTAGGTGAATTTGGAGTAGTTTTAATGATTGGAGGAAATATTCCTGAAAAGACTAAAGTAGTTTCTATTGCAATTTATGATGAGGTAGAAGCACTTAATTATAGTAACGCACATACCTATTCCCTGATTTTGTTCTTGATTACATTTGTGGTGTTATTATCGGTGTATTTGATTAATGGTGGATATCTAAAACGTTTTTGGAAATGATAGAAGTGCAGATCAATAAAAGTTTAAGTACTTCAAAAGGGAAGATGCATCTGGATATTAAGTTACATATTCAAAAAGGTGAATTCATAACTTTATATGGCTCTTCTGGAGCCGGAAAAACATCTACCCTTAGGATACTAGCGGGATTGTTAGCTGCAGATAAAGGGCAAATCATAGTTGACAGTGCGACTTGGCTACAAACGGAGAAAAAGATCAACTTAGTGCCTCAAAAACGTAGCATTGGTTATGTTTTTCAGGATTATGCATTGTTTCCTAATATGACGGTCAAAAAAAATTTGGAATTTGCTCTAGAAAAAGGACAGGATAAGGCTATTATAGAAGAATTGATCGCCATTGTAGGTTTAGAAGAGTTACGGGATAGAAAACCCGAAACCTTGTCCGGAGGTCAGCAACAAAGGGTTGCCTTGGCTCGTGCGTTAGTTCGCAAACCAAAGGTTCTCTTGCTGGATGAACCACTTTCTGCATTGGATATAAAAATGAGGCATAGACTACAAGATTACATTTTAGAAGTACATCGACAGTATGAGCTTACCACTATTTTGGTAAGTCACGATGTTGGAGAGATTATTAAAATGTCTGATAAAATCTATTGTTTACAAGACGGAAAAATCAGTAAATCGGGAGATCCACTTACTGTATTTACCAATGATCAACTTAGTGGTAAATTTCAATTTACAGGAGAAGTAATTGGCATCCAAAAAGAAGAGGTTGTGTATATTATTACTGTTCTTATAGGGAATAATGTAGTAAAAATTATTGCGCAAGAATCAGAAATTACAGATTTAGGGATTGGATCTAAAGTAGTTGTTGCTTCCAAAGCTTTTAATCCGGTTCTGGTTAAAATTAAAGAATAGAGAGAAACGTATTCAGATGGATCTTATTTGACTTTGAAAGTTGCTTGAGAATTAGTTTTTCTATGACCTTGTAAAGAATATTTAAAGTGTCAATTGCTCAGAATCAGTAACGGACTGTCCTTTGTATACGAGTTTCCAGCCTAAAGAATTGGTGAGAATATAGATTTTCTGCAATTCACTTATCAATCTATTTTCAGCATTAGATTTAAGCGTAGAAGCTTCAATTTTTTTATTGAGCTGACGTATTACTTCTTTTTGAATCAGATTATGATCCTCTGGATTGAATTGATTAAAAAAATCTTCTTCTAGGTCGTGGTATCTTATATTTGGATTAATATTAATCTCCGCTTCGGGAATTTTCGTTATAGTGAGGGTTTTATTAACCTCGTCAATAATGTGTTCAATTTTACTTAGATCATAAGAAACGGTAACTCCCGCATTGACAACTACAATTGCTTTTTTCTCTGCAGTTAGTATATCGAGATAATATTTTTTTGCGTCTTTATAGGTAATTACTTCAGAAAAATGTCCCTCGGTAACTACCAATTTGCCTACATTTTTTATCTGATCCAAAATAAGATCAGAAGACTGTAATTCAGTTTTTTGTGTTTTTGACTGAGTAATAAAATAGTTGATACTTATTACGACAAAAACTGCAATCAATGCACCAAGAAGAAAATTACGCATATTGTTGTGAGTCAAGTTCTGCATAAATGTACATAAAAAAATAGCCTTTCTTTTAAAGAAAGGCTCTGATATTATCATACAATTCGTTATAAATACTCTATTTTATTTCTGGTGGGTATTTTTCTAAAATAGCACTTACAATCTGATTCATTCTTTCTTGCTTTTTTTCAACCTTGGTTGTCAAAGCTGCCGTTCCCATCCCTTGCCAGATCAATTCATTCTTAGAAGCGTCGATTAAATCAATATATAAAGTACCTTCTGTAGTTCTGGATACGGTATTGAAACCTGGGTTCCATAGCCACGGATTCCAGCCCCAGCCCCAACCCCAGCCAACACCGAAGTTATTTTGGTACACATTTACATTTTCTTTCGTCTTCGTAAAGATGCTTACCAGTACATCTGGATTTTGGGATTTAGTAAACCCTTTGGCAGCCATATCTGCTTCTATAGCTCTTAGAATCCTTTTTTTATCTAGATCGCTTATTTCTGCTTTGTCTATACCTGGTTTATAAAAGGCATAGCTTTTGTAAGAATTAAAATTAGTTTGCCTATCATAGTCAGAAGCAACTCTTACACTAGAGCAGGAACTGAGCGATATGATAAGGACTAGTGATAAAAGAGAGAAAAATTTCATAATCCTGTATTTTACATGTTCAACAATATGTTTTTGATAAAATATGCACAACAATCATACCACTAGTGCAATAAAAATGACTATTTGGTATACTTGTTTGTCTTTTTGTTATAGCCATAAGGGCAATGCCTGCAGCCGCTCTCACAACAATATCCTCTTTTAAGATGATATTGTTCTGTAAAACATCGATACCCTTCTGGAGTAAGATAATAATCTCCTTCTTCGGGTTTTAGCGTTCTTTTTGGGTTGTTCATCAATACAAAAATACTATCTTGCAGTAAGATGCCGGTAGTAGTTAACAAATATTTGATAGGTCGCCACTTTGTAGGAATTGCACTTTGGCCATTTATTGTGGTAAAAGATCATCATCTCAAGCATGATGAAGTTTTCATAAATCACGAAAAAATTCATCTTAAGCAACAATTAGAGTTGTTGGTGATACCCTTTTATTTTGTATATCTCACAGAATATATGATTCGATTGATTCAATATGGAAATTCAAGAGAAGCGTATCGTAATATTTCATTTGAACGTGAAGCGTACGAGATGGAAACCGAACTTTCTTATTTAAAACATCGAAAACTTTGGAGTTTCATCAAATACTTATAGTTTATTATGGATTTCTTTTCTTCGGAATTGAACGCTTCAAAAAATGAAGAAATAGTTCATCCTGTTCTAAAAAAAGCTGGAGTGCGTGTCTTTATAAAACGAGAGGATCAAATTCATAAGCACGTTTCCGGTAATAAATTCAGAAAACTAAAGCACAATCTGACAGAAGCTAAAAAATTAGGATTTGATACCGTTCTTACGTTTGGAGGTGCCTACAGCAATCATATCGCCGCTACTGCTGCGGCAGGAAAAATAGTTGGGTTAAAAACTATTGGAATTATTAGAGGAGAAGAACTGGCAAATGATTTAGAGCACACCTTATCAGAGAATAACACCTTACACTTTGCCAGCAAAAACAGAATGCTATTGAAGTTTGTTAGCAGAAACGATTATAAACAAAAAACTTCAGCGTCATTTTTAGAAACGTTAAAAAGAGAATTCGGATTATTTTATACGATTCCGGAAGGTGGAACTAATACATTGGCTGTTAAAGGATGCCAAGAGATTTTAACAGAAGAAGATAGAATATTTGATATTATTTGTTGCGCTGTTGGCACTGGAGGTACAATTTCGGGAGTTATTAATGCAAGTTCTAAACATCAACAGGTTATTGGATTTCCTGCACTAAAAGGAAGTTTTCTTTCTGATGAAATAAAAAAATATACCGATCGAACAAACTGGAATTTAATCGAGCAATATCATTTTGGGGGTTACGGTAAAATAAATACAGAGCTGATAGAGTTTATAAATAGATTCAGGGATGAACAAAATATACCACTGGATCCTATTTATACCGGAAAGATGATGTATGGTCTTTTTGATAAAATTCAGAAGGGCGTTTTTACAAAAAATACTCGTATTTTAGCCATTCATACTGGAGGTTTGCAAGGGATCATAGGTATGAATAAAATACTATCTAAAAAGAAGCTCCCGCTTATTAGAATTTGATATGAACGTGAGGAAAATTATATTGATGTTTTGTGTTACTACCCTTTTAATTTCTTGTGGTAGTAGTAAAAAGGCAACCTCTGCTAGGAGAACAACTGCGCCTTCTCCAAGAAAAACAGAGGTTAGCAGAGAAGTAAAAGAAGTCAAAGAAACAGAAAAAGAAGTTAAAAAACCTCTCGCAACTGTACCGTATAAGGAGAAAGTTCAGAATTATATTTTCGAATATGCTGGTATCGCTAAGCACGAGATGGTTCAATATGGTATTCCGGCAAGTATAACCCTAGCACAGGGGATTTTAGAATCGGGTGCTGGTTATGGAGATCTTACAAGTAGAGCCAACAATCATTTTGGAATAAAATGTCATGATTGGACAGGAGATAGAGTGTATCACGATGATGATCTCGCTCAGGAATGTTTCAGAAAATATGAAAAAGCAAGTCATTCATTTAGAGATCATTCTTTATTTTTAAAAAATAGGAAGCGCTATTCAAAGCTTTTTACTTATCAACAAGATGATTATAAGTCCTGGGCATATGGATTGCGAGCTGCCGGTTATGCAACTGATAAAAAGTATCCTGTAAAGCTGATAGGTATTATAGAAAGATACGGTTTGGATAAATACGATGCCGAGGTCTTAGGAAAAACGTACGTAGCAGAAAAACAAAAAAGATCCCAGGAGACTTCGATTCCTGAAGTTAATAATGGTGCATATGTCGTTCAAAAAGGAGATACATTATACTCAATATCCAGAAGATACAATATTAAGGTTGCTCAATTAAAAGCGTATAATAATTTAAAAGATAATGCAATCGCCATCGGGCAAGTTCTTAGGGTAGAAGAACCTGATGATGATGCAGAAGAATTTTAATCCAGTATGATTTATAAAAGAAGCAGTACTCTTTTTAAAGAGGCTCAAAAAGTAATCCCCGGCGGAGTTAACTCACCGGTTCGGGCATTTAAAGCAGTTGGAGGAGATCCAATTTTTGTAAAAGAAGCAAAAGGCGCGTATCTATATGATGAGGATGGGAATCGCTTGATTGATTACATAAACTCTTGGGGGCCAATGATTTTGGGTCACGCATATCCTCCTGTTGTGAATGCCGTTATAGAAAAAGCCAAAAAAGGAACTAGTTTTGGGGCGCCAACAGAGATTGAAACCAAAATTGCAGAATTGGCAGTTTCTATGGTGCCTAACATTGATAAAATAAGATTTGTAAATTCTGGAACAGAAGCTTGTATGAGTGCTGTTAGATTGGCACGTGGATTTACAAAAAGAGATAAGATTATAAAATTTGCAGGTTGCTATCATGGGCATAGTGATTCTTTCCTGATTCAAGCGGGTAGTGGAGCTGTTACTTTTGGTAGTCCCAATAGTCCTGGTGTTACCAAAGGTACTGCAAAGGATACTTTACTAGCCCGTTATAATGATTTAAAAAACGTAGAGGAGCTTATTAACGCTAATAAAGGTGAAATCGCTTGTATTATCGTGGAACCTGTAGCTGGCAATATGGGTTGTATTCCTCCAGTAGAAGGGTTTTTAGAAGGACTGCGATCTCTTTGTGATGCTAACAATATTTTATTGATTTTTGATGAGGTAATGACTGGTTTTAGATTGGCAAAAGGAGGCGTGCAGGAGCTATTGGGAGTAGATGCTGATATTATAACCTTTGGTAAAGTTATCGGAGGAGGACTTCCCGTTGGTGCATTTGCGGCGAGAGAAGAGATTATGAATCACTTAGCGCCATTAGGTCCTGTGTATCAAGCAGGAACCTTGAGTGGTAATCCATTAGCAATGGCAGCTGGATTGGCAATGCTAACAGAACTGAATGATAATGCCGCAATATTTAATAGCATCGCAAAAAAAACGGAATATCTTCATCAAGGGATGACCAAAGTTTTAGGTGAGAAGAACATCGTACATACGATTAACAGAATAGGATCAATGATCTCTGTTCATTTTTCTGAAGATCCTGTTGTTGATTTCAAAAGTGCCGCCAAAGGGAATAATGAAAGCTTCAAGAAGTTCTTTCACGGTTTGCTGGGTCAGGGTATTTATATTGCACCAAGTGCCTTTGAAAGCTGGTTTATTACGGACGCACTTACTTACGAAGATCTTGATGAAACTATAAGGGCAGTTTCTATAACTGCAGAAGTTTTATAAATTATAAAAGCTGATCGATCCTGATCAGCTTTTTTATTTGATTAGACGCAAAGATCTGGTTTTTATGATGCTTTCGGTAGCGTAATACAAAACGTACTTCCTTTACCAAGGATGCTTTTTACTTTAATTTCACCTTTGTTAAGTTCTATTAACTCTTTACAGATTCTAAGCCCAAGACCAGTTCCGGTTTCTTGCTGCGTTCCTTTTGTAGTAAAAGTATCTTCTGCAAACAATTTGTCTAAGTTTTCTTCCGGAATACCAACACCAGTATCTTCAAAACAAATCTCGTAATACTTTTCTTTTTCTTCAGAGTGCAGGGTGATAGAATCTCCGGGTTTACAAAATTTGATCGCATTAGCGATGAGGTTTTGTGAAACTATAGAAAACATGTCTTTATCAGCATATACTATTGTGGAATCTAACTGATTGTTGAGTTTGATCTCTTTTTGATCCGCTTTAGGCTCAAAAAAGTTGAACTTACTATTAATCACATCTTTAATATTAAATTCTGTTGGCTTTGCATTTAGCTCTTGCATTTGCGATTTGGACCAATTCAACAAGTTATTCAACATGATCGAAGTTTGATGGGTTTTATTTGCTAATAATGGTACTATTTCCTGAAATTCCTCACGAGAAATCGCATCTTCTTTCAATAGGTTTAGTGTGCCGTCTAATCCGTGAATTTCATTTTTTAAATCATGAGAGATGATAGAGAATAGTTTATTTTTTACCTGATTGGATTCATTTAATTCTTTGATATATCTTTTTCTTTCTTTTCTTGTTTTTATAACAAAAATCAAAAAGATAAAGATCAGAATTGAAACTCCTAAACTAATAAAAGTAAATATTCGATACCGGTATAATTCTTCTTTCGTTTGTAATTCAGTTTTTTTCTGGGCCTCCAGAAGTTTTAGTTGTTCCAGTTCGGATTTAAAACGGGTTTCGGCCTGTTTAATTTTTTCAGAGGTTTCTTCAGATGAATTTTGATCCGCTAATTCCTGGTATTTTTTTTGCCAGAGAAATGCAGATGCAAAGTTGTTCTTTGCTGAATCCAAGGATGCTGAATATTTGTAATTGGTTAAAAGTAACGGCGGTATATCTAACTTTAATAATTCTTTACGCGCATCTGTTAATAACTCGTCAGCTTCTTTGTAATTTTTAAGTTTGATTTCTATGAATCCCAATTGTTGTTTTATATTGGAGGCTACTCTGTAATTTTTTGATTGTACAGCATTACAATATGAGGAGTCATAGTATTTCTTTGATTTTTCGTACTCTTTGTTCTCCAAAAACAGGTTTGCTAATCTGTTGTAAGCCATTGCTTTGTCTAGTGTGTTGTTCTTTTTTTTGCTAATTTCCAAAGCTTCGTTGATTAGTTCTTTTGCTTCATCGATTTTACCTTGTCCGATGTAAATAAGTGACAGATTATTTAATGCAGAACCTAATTTTTCAGGTCTAAATTTTTTCTTTAAAGTGATAGATTTTTGATAATATTCCTCTGCAAGTTCATACTTATCAATGTCTGAATAGATATTGGCTAGGTTGTTATAAGTACTCGATAAAACCACACTGTCATTTATGCGTTCAAAATATAAGTTTGCTTCCAGTATATGGTGTATGGCTTTTTCAGAATTACCTCGTCCTTGTTCAATGGTGGATTTATTGTTATGAATGATAGCTAACCCTCTCTGATGATTAGCTTTTTCAAAATAACTTGCCGCCTTATCATAGTTATAAAAAGCCTTGATATGCTGCTGGGTCATATTATGGATATTTCCAATGTGTTGATACACATTGCCAATACCTTTGTCATAAAGTATGTTATTGGAAACAGATAAAAGTTTGGGTTCATAAGATAATGCAGCTTCAAATTCTCCCTGTCTCCAGATGTTCTCAAAATATTTCATCGCCGTATCAAATACGACAGAATCTTTTTCGGTCTTTATAAAAGGTAGTATGCTATCCAGAGATTTTTGTTGGGAAAAACAATAAGAACTCAGTAGCAAGCATAGGCTTATGATAAGAGTAGTTTTTTTCATACATTCTATTTTGGGGAACAGATTAAATGCAAAAATATGCTGCAAAATACAAATAAATATTGTTTTATAAGTATTTTTGTAGTCTTATTCTTTCAAGAAAAATCAATTTTTTATGGTTTTAACGTAAATTAAGTAGGTTTTATGTTTTTATAAGAAGTAGTGTTATACGTTTGAAACTCTAGTAGTTCTAAATAGTTAACTTAGAAATGTAAGATCTCTACAGGTAATTTACGGGTGTTATTTTCTTATAATTGTAATTTTTTTTCTAACTCAATGATTGAATTTATAAATTCTTTTGCGAGAGTCTCTTTGAGATCGGCATATGTTTTTTTATGCTGATGAGCCTTGTCTGCTATTTCACGTTTAAGGTTTTCATACTTTGCCCTGGCATCTTTATGTTTTCTTAGATGGTTTCTAAATAAAATGTGGCGATGTAATTCTTTGCTGTGGTGTGGGCAAACATATAAATGATGTATGATTGTATCTAATGTTTTATTTTGGGTGATGTTGTTTCTCTTAAAAACTTCTCGATCGGGAATTTCTTGATTTCCTTTATGACTATATCCAATCTGAGATAGTTTGTCTTTTATGATTTTAAAATCTAGAGTATTTTTATATACAAGATCAATATCTATTATTGGCTTTGCAGCTAATCCAGGAACTGACGTGCTTCCTACGTGTTCAATATAGAGGTCTAATCCAAATAATGTGCCTTCCAGAAGTTTTTTTATACTCAAAAACTGTGTTCTCCATTTCGGCTGGTAATCTTGGATGAGCAAATGGTCTTTCATTTTATACCTATGTTTATATTATAGTCCAATATAGTAGATCTCATTATGCGATAAATCTAAAATATATCAAGATTGATGTACGATTTCCAATGTAGTTTGGTACAAGTTAGATTTTAAAACCCAGGCTTTTAACCAGGCATAAAAACTCATGGCAAATATATCTTCCTGTTCAGGACTATTTTGTATTAATGATTGCTCTATTTTATTTAAAAATTCTTTTGTATTTATAGTATCTTGATTCAAATAGAAATTACTGGTCAATGATAAAAAAGTTAATACACGACCTTCATTATTCGTTTTTAAATAATCACTATGCTTCTTTCTGAAACTTTTTATTCTGGATTCTACCAGATCTATGTGATCTAATTCTATGCGCAGTAATATTTCGGTCAGATTTTTCTTAATTACCCAGATCAAGCCGGCTTTTTCGGTATACCAAGTATCACTATGGTGTAGTTCATTAAAAAGTCTTAACGCATCTTTGAATCTGGCTTGCTGAAAGTAACATACAATTAGAGACAATTTTAAGTCTAAAATGAAGGTGATTTGATCTTTAAATATACTAAAATCAACATCTTCTAGAATCGATATCGCTGTGGTTGCTTCGCCTGTATAATTATGGTTTAAAGCTTTTAACAGACAAAGTTGTGGGAGAAATCTTTTAAAATATTTTCCGTTCTGTTTGGTCATTTGTTCCTCCATCTGATGTAAGTATTCAAATGAAGTTGTAAAATTTTTATTTCTGAAATAAGAATTTGCTACATAGTAAAGAATCTGAATATGGTAGAATAAATGCTTATCTGTAAGTTGTTCTTTTGATTCAATTTGTTTATAAGTTTTTTCTACAAACAAAAGTGTTGAGTAGAAATTGCGTGCTGCATTGGCAGCTTGATTTATAATTTCAAGTATTTTAAACAAGGATCTAAATGTAAGATCCTCGGTTATCGAAATGTTATAAGTGCTCAAAGATTCTCTGATCATTTGCGAAATATCACTTCTGTTTTGCGCTAGTTTATTTTGAATATTCGCATAAAAAAGATTTAGGTTTTCTTCTTGTTGTAATAATTTTTGATTTTGTTTAAAATCTTGTATTAAGTTCTCTAAAGTAGTTTTTGGATCTTTATGTGCATATTGAATTCGTGTATAATAAATTTCGTGCAGAACACTAAAAAGATTGTAGGTTTTTGCTTTTAACTCTGCTTTCTTAATAGTTTTTACAGCAATCTTGTATTGTTTTTGTTCAAAGAAAATTCTGCTCGCCAGCAATAGTTTGAAGATTTCCATCTCTTCTGATGTCTCACTTTCAAAACTCTTTGTCGCAATAAAATCAATAAGGCTATCATGTAATCTTTTGCAAAGTGCATGAAAAGCCCCTTTTGACTTTTTTCCATATAGCTGTATATCTAAGTTTTTATGATCCGAAGAAACATCCAGTAGCTTAAACAATTGGATGTTTTTAACGTCGTTTCTCTTATTCTTTTGCTTAAGATTATTGATGAAATTCTTTTTTTCTTCAGTTGATAGCGTAGCAATTATAGAAGAAAGGGTGTTCATTATATCGTAAGTATTTTTTATTAAAAATATTAAAAATATTGAACAAAAATTATTTTAAGATGAATTATATCGTAAGTTTTTTAATAAAATCGAATTTTTAAACTGATCAAGTCGTTGCAAATTTG
Organism: Aquimarina besae; assembly: GCF_042434905.1. NCBI lineage: Bacteria > Pseudomonadati > Bacteroidota > Flavobacteriia > Flavobacteriales > Flavobacteriaceae > Aquimarina > Aquimarina besae. Next base: position 36,470 of record NZ_CP170199.1, on the reverse strand, counting down.
TCCCGTTCAAAACAATCAATTGAAATAAAAATTTAATCATCAAAATCAATTATTATGGACTACAAGTTTAGTAACGATGTAACAGAGGAAATTATCAATGATACTATTGATAAAAAAGAAGTGAAAGTATATGATCAAAAACCAACCCCAGCTTTTATCGGAGCTTCTTGGGTTGCGCTTTTCGCGGGTATGGTATCTTTTTGTACAGGTTTGTGGAATGCAGACATGCTGCTTAATGAGAAGGGATATTATTTTACCATCCTGCTATTTGGATTGTTCTCTGCAGTATCTGTTCAGAAAAATGTAAGAGATAAACTGGAAGGATTGCAAGTAACAGAGATTTACTATGGTATCAGTTGGTTTGCAGCATTAGCATCGATCGTATTATTAATTATAGGATTATGGAATGCAGATCTGGATTTAAGCGAAAAAGGATTCTACGGAATGTCATTTACCCTCAGTTTATTTGCAGCCATAGCCGTGCAAAAAAATACCAGAGACAAAAAATTCATTGAAAGTAAGGAGATGTAAATGGAATGAATCAAAAGGAGGAACTGCAGCAATGTGGTTCCTTGTTTTGATGATTAGGAAAGGCAGCTACAATGCTGTGGCTGTCTTTTTTTAAAGAAACAATTGTTATGAAAGACAGTTTAAGACGCATTCACGCATTTCTTCTTATTTGTTGTGGGTTTTTGACACTATTGATGTCTAAAATAATTCCAATTGGAGGCGGAGGAATCTCTTTAATATTTGGGATAACGACTCCATTTTTCATAATAATTGGGATTGTTTTTGGAGCAATCAGTTTCTATGGTGTAAGATCTAATACCAAAAGAAGGATTGTGGTGCCATTGTTGATTTACTTTTATGTTTCTCTTTTAATTGGAACACTGTTGATGTTTCCTTTTGAATAATTACAAATTAAAATCATTAAAAAACATGAGCTCAAAATTCAATAAAGAGTTGCAATTGCTAGTCAAAGATCAGGTCATCTCATCAGAGGTGGCAGATAAGATATCGCTATATTATGACCAGAAACAGGCATCTAAACCTAATCGGTTATTTACCATATTTGGGATTTTTGGAGCATTGCTGGTTGGGTCCGGAATCATCTTGATGCTGGCACATAATTGGGATGATTTCTCGAGGTTAACAAAAACCATATTGGCATTTACACCACTTATTATTGGTCAATGTTTTGCAGGTTTTTCTATTCTAAAGAATAAAAGCCGCACCTGGAAAGAGGCTTCAGGAACGTTTTTGTTTTTTGCGGTAGGAGCTAGTATATCTCTGGTGAGTCAGATTTATAATATTTCGGGCGATTTAGGAGCTTTCTTAAAGACTTGGACGATGCTTTGTTTACCATTGATTTATCTCCTAAGATCTCATTCGGTTATGTTACTTGTTATTTTGTCAAGTACGTATTATGCTGCAGAAGTAGGTATCTGGAGTTATAGAAACGATAGTATTCCTTGGTGGTACTTTGTTTTTATGTCGGCAATCATACCACATTACTGGTTACAGATAAAGAGTTACATAGCTAGTAATGCAACCACAATTTTTAGTTGGGTGATACCATTGAGTATTGCCGTTGGCTTTGGAGCATTTATAAACGGTAACGAGGAATTAGGCTTTGTGATGTATATGACACTTTTTGGAATCTATTACAATTTGGGTAGACTCTCTGTATTTAAAGAAGTAAGAACATTGAAAAACGGATTATTGATCGTAGGTTCTTTAGGAACGATTGTTTTGCTAATGATATTTACCTTCAGATGGCCTTGGAAAGAAATATATGATACAACTACGTACCAAGCACAAGAATTCTATATTTCATTGTTTTTGGTAGCTATAGCGATTTCGATTTTAGTATATAGCATTATTAAAAAAGGGATTCGATCCATAAATCTGTTTCAGATTTCATTTGTAGCATTTTGGGGTTTATTCTTCTTGCTTTCCGGAATGTCTTTGTTACCAATGATCTTGACAAATATGTTAGTTTTTGCACTAGGAATAACAGCTGTAAAAATTGGTGCTGATAAGTTCAATTTTGGGATTCTTAATTATGGATTGTTGATCGTTTCTATTCTAATCATATGTAGATTTTTTGACACCGATATGAGCTTTGTAATACGGGGATTATTATTTGTTATTGTAGGAGTAGGTTTTTTCATGACCAATTATATGATGTTAAAAAGACAGCAGAAAAAATCAAATTCATTAAAAACAAACTAAAATGAAAATCATTTATTTATTAATTTTATTTATAATAGTTGCACTGGCTCAGATCTTTGTTCCGACCCAGATGATTCTGGGGAGTGAAGGTACCATCAATAAGGGTACAGCCTATAAATTTAAAACCAGACCGATTGATCCAACAGATCCTTTTAGGGGTAAGTATATTACACTGCAGTATGAGATGAATCATTTTAATACAGCAGATAGTAGCTATGTAGTAGGAGAAGAAATCTATATTTATCTTAAAAATGATGAAGAAGGCTTTGCAGAAGTTTCAGATATAAGTAAAACGCCTTTAGAAACCGAAAGAGATTACGTAACTGCTAGAGTAACATATTACTATAAAGGCAAAGTGAACTTTCAGTTACCTTTTAATACTTTTTACATGGAAGAAACAAAAGCATATGATGCAGAGTTGGCGTATGCCAAAGCAAATAGAGATAGTTTGCCTAACAATGTCTATGCGTTAGTGTATGTCAAGGATGATCAGGTAGTTCTTAAAGACGTGCTGATAGACGATATTCCTATACAAGAGTATGTAGAGAAATAATTTTTATTTAAAGGAATTAAACCTTTTTGAGTAGTAATAGTCATAATAGTGAAGAACAAAAAAAGATGATTATTATGAAGACACTATTGAAAACACTGATATTAGGTATTTTGTTATCTACAGTAACTACATCTTGTGCAACTACAGTAAGAGTGCGTCCGGTAAATAGCGTGGTAGTGACCAAAGTACATAATCCTAGAATGGTAGTTCATAAAAATATAAAATACTATAGAAGCGGTGGCGTTTGGTATATCAAAAAGAATAGAAGGTACGTAACTGTTGCAGCTCCGATTGGTGTTCGCGTCAATGTGTTACCTACTGGTTATAGAGTCGTCAAAGTAAATGGAGTAAGATATTACAGATATAAAGGAGTATACTACAAAAAATCCGGTAGGAATTATGTAGTGGTAAGTGTATAGTGAGTTTAGATTGAGTTGGTTAGTTTAGTTAAGAAAAATTCCTTGAAGTTTTATGAAGTAAAATCTCGAGGAATTTTCATTAAAAATGGCTATTACCAGGCTTCCTCAATTTTTAAACGTTTTCCGTTTTGGTAAGAAGCAATAAAAGCACCTCTAAATCCTAAACGGACTAATTCTCTGCGGAATTTTTTGGCTTCGGCCAACGTCGCAAAATTACCAAGGGCATATTTATTAAAGCTTCCGGCTTTGATCTCTTTAAAATTCACAAACTTATCTGAATAAAGGGATAAGTCTTTTTGTTCAAACGCTCCAATCTGAACAGCATAGACCAGTTGATCTTGTAAAGAAGCTTTTTCTTGCAATTCATCTGCATCATTTCCGGCAGCATTGATCTCCTGATCCATAGAGAGATTCTTGATCGTTTCTTCAAGTTCAGCAATTTTGTTCTTAAGCATTGAAGATTCCTTGTTAGCCTCACTTTTCGCAATCATACTATCAGAAGTGCCAAAATTCATAAAATAAACCGTTCCGGCAATTCCTAAAAGAGCTATAATTCCTAAGATAATCGTGGCAATTTTAAACTTTTTTGTGTTTTCCTGTTCATCTCGCAGAGCTTTGGTATGTGCAAAGTTGGTAACACGTTTCGCTTCTTTGGCTTCGTCTATCTGAACCTGGAAATCCAATAGTTCATCATCACTGATATAAGGCATGATTTGTGGTTTTAATCTGTTCAAATATAGGAGATTATTGTTTTACCCAAAAATTAAATTACTGATAAACCGTAATCTTATCATAATATGAGTATGTTTTTGATGTTTTTCCCCGATAGAAATTGCGATAAGATCAAAACGGACAAAAGAAAATCATAAGTTGAGGTGTCATCTTTTTAGGTTTGATTTCGTTTATTTTGAAAACAAAATGCAAAATGTAGGATTTTTTCTCTATAAAAATTATAAATACATAATTAATGGGCAGATAGCGATATTTAATAACAGGATATCGAATACTTTCAAAAAATGGAAATATTATAAACACTACTGCGTTATCCTTTTTTTCTAGTACTCTATTTGAAAGATCTTCCACCCTAAATCAAAATAGAATACTACTGGTTTGACCATACAAAAAACTTAACCAACGTGAACATAAGGATATGCCTTAGGGTGTTTTTACTGTTTTTTCTTGTATCGAGTACAGAATTGTCGCTTTGTCAATGGGGTTTGAAAGTACAAAAAAGTGTACCTGAAACTTTCTTAGGATACATATCATTTGATGATGACCAACCTCTTAATCTATTCAGAAAAAATGTATTCGCTAATGTTCGACTATCCAGCTTAAATAATTCTTTTATAAAATCCAACTTCATAAAAACTAACCACTATGATACGTAAACTGTTTGTCAATTGCGTAGCGCTTTTTTTGTTTGTCTTTAGTTATGGACAAACTGTTACTTTTCTTACCGATGATGGTTTAGCAGCCAAAACGGTCTGTGAGAAAACCGAAATTCAATTAAATTTAGAAATTGATCCGCCCAGACCATCCGGAGGAGGTAGTACTTATAATGTACAATGGGAAAAAACAACGAATCCTACCTTTATAAGAAATTGTCCATTTCCAAGTACGGATAATTCTTGTTCATTTTACAGGGATGTTCCTCTGGTTACCACAACCTACACGGTTACCGTGAACGGTGGATCTAATGGCCCGGTTTCGGCAAGCGTTGTTATCACTGTAGAAAATCTCTCTAACCCAGGTCTTAACACCACTATGTTTTTATGTGGCAGAACCGGGATTATCGATTTGTTTGACGAATTAGATGGTGGCCCGGATCCCGGAGGTACCTGGAGCAATGGTACAGGTACTTATGATACGTCAGATCCTAATGGAGGTGCTTTTACATATACCATAGACAATGGTGGAGAATGCCCGGCGGTTAGTGCAGTAATTACAGTAAAACCCTGTGGAGATAACGATACAGATAAGGATGGAGTTCCTGATGTAACGGATAATGATGATGATAATGATGGTATTCCTGATACTATCGAAGACGGATTTTGTACCGCTGTAACAACCACCCCTATATTTGTTTTAGAAGAAGATTTTGGTTTTGGCGGGCCTACAAGAAGCAGATATTCAGAGGGTTTAGGCTTGACGTATAATCCACTTTTACCTGATGATCGCTTCAACTCCGGAGAATATAACGTGGCAACCTCCACATATTTCAGAACTGCCGGAGGATTTGATGCCACATTTCTTTCAACCAACATTATTGGCGAAGTAGATGCAAATGGTGATGTAGACGGACGTTATTTAGCTATCAATATGAAATCAGCTGATTTTGAAGATAAACCAGTCTTTGTGGCAGAAAACCTGCCGGTAACGCCAGGAATAGAATATGATTTTAGTATGTCTATAGCAAGTTTGAATGACAATAGAAATGAGGTACCTGCAAACTTAACCATAGAGGTGATTGATCAAGCTACCAATATGCAACTTACGTTTGCAGATTCTGGTGATATTGAGAATGGAACCGATGAGTGGATTTTGGTAGAACGTTCTTTTATACCGGGCCCGACTACAAATGTGGTGTCGATTAGGGTGATTAACAGGCAAGGTCAGGTTGGTGATGGAAACGATATTGGAATAGATAATATTTTTCTTTCTACCAATGCTTGTGATTTTGATCGTGACGGCATCCCTAATTCTCAGGATTTAGATGCAGATAATGATGGGATCTATGATATTGTCGAGTCGGGAAATTCAGCCTTTGATGGGAATGGTGACGGTCGTTTTGACGGGGCCATCAATACCGATGGAACATCCACTACTGTAGTCCATAATGTTATCAATTCTGATGGAGATCCTAACCAGGATTTTCTAGATATCGATTCAGATGGTGATGGTATTATTGATCATATAGAAGCGCAATCTACGGCTGGTTATATTCGTCCGAGTGGTATTGACGGAGACTTTAATGGAGTTGATGATAGCTACGATACAAATGGTACTGCAATTGTCCCGGTAAATAGTAATACTGACCCTGCTAATAATATTCTTCCGGATTACAGAGACCTGAACTCCGATCCTGTATCTGGTGATTGCCTGGAAGATACAGTAGAGGCTTATGATGTAGATCAAGATGGAATTCCGGACACGTTAGCCGGTGGTTCTGATAGTGATGGAGATGGATTGGATGATGCTTTTGATACGGTCGTATTGGATCGATTAACCGGAAATACGAACGCTAATAATGGAGGAACACTCCCAACAGATTTTCCTAACAATCATAATCCCCTTACAGAAGAAAGAGATTGGAGAGAAGAAATTGGGGATGTTGATGTCGGAAGTTTAACGATTACAGTATGCGATCCTGTAGACTTATTTGATGAATTACCAACGGGAACATTAACAACCGGGATTTGGACCGTGCCGGCAACAGGTACTACACTAACCGGAGGGCATTTAGGAACACTAGATCCTTCAATCAGCGGAATTTTGGATGGAGTATATACATACACACTTCCTGCCTTGGCAGCAAGTTGTCCACCAATACGGTTTCTAATAGATGTCACCATTAATGATACTTGTCAATGCCCTGATATTGATGAGCCAGTGGTTCCGACAACGCCTATATTAAGTTGTATTGATGCAAATCCTTTGCCATCTGTAACAGTGACACTTGCTCTCGGTTTAGAAGGACGTTGGTACCTTGCTGATGGAATAACACCAATCGCGAGAGCGCAGAATACAGATACATTTACACCTCTAAGATCAGAATTGGTATTAGGTGATAATATATTTAAAGTAGAAGCATACGAACCAACTGGAATGTGTGCTAGTGATATGGTAGATGTAATTATTACGGTGACGGCTGCACCCGAAGCTGGAGAACCTAATGATACACCACCGGTACCGGTATCACTTTGTGAAGGTGATACTACGAGTATTGATCTGTTCAATGAACTAACCGGAGAAGATACTGGAGGTGTTTGGACAGATGCTGCTGGTACTGTTATTCCGAATGGTACGATTACAGCGAGTGCAAATACTGCTGGGGATTATACGTATACCGTTAGCAGTAATGGATGTGAGGATACGGCAATGATTTCTGTACAGATAAACACTGTTCCCACATTAACCTTCGGCACTACAACCTGTGACACTGATCGAGCTACATACAATGTGTCTTTTACAACCAACGGAACCTGGGAAATATCAGTTGATCCTTCCAATAATGTAACTATCGATGTTGACAATTCGATAATTAGTGGAATACCCGCAGGAGTTGACATAACAATTTTGGCTATGAATCCCGCAAATGATAGTTGTGAAGGCACTTTGTTGGTTACCGCACCCGATTGTAATTGTCCTTTTGTTGCAGAACCAACGAATCCGAGTAATGAAAGTATATGTGTAGGTTCGACATCACCAGTATTGTCTGTAGATGTATTACCTGGCCAAACAGCTAATTGGTATGATGCAAATGGAAATACATTGATCAATAATAGTACTACATATACACCTGTAGATACCGCAGTAGGCAATTACATTTATAATGTAGAAGCCCTAGATACGACAGAAAATTGTGTAAGTGATCAAATTGAAGTTACTTTTCGAATTTTAGATATTCCGGTGATTGATCCTGTAGATCCCGTATCTGCGTGTGAATCCTATGAATTACCAAACCTTGAAGCAGGTAACTATTTTACGCAAATGAACGGAGCTGGCACCCAGCTTTCTGCTGGAGAAGTTATCAATACAAGCCAGGTTATTTATATCTACGCAGAAACAGGTACGACTCCTAATTGTTTTGATGAAAAAGAGTTAGAGATAACAATTAATCCACTACCCAACCCTGTGGCGCCTGTAAACTCTGGAGATCGTTTTTGTGATGGTTATACGTTGCCAGCTGTGCAAAATGGACAAGGCTATTTTACGGAACCAGAAGGAGGTGGAGCTCAATTAAATGCTGGTGATGTAATTCAAACGAGTCAAACCTTATTCTTACGTGAAGTTGACAATAATGGCTGCGCAAACGAAACTCCGTTTTTTGTAGAGATTTCAAATATTGAGGATATAGAGATCGAAGCCGGGATCATATGTGCCGGACCTATTACTAACACCTCATTTTTGATTGACACCGAGCTAAGTGATATAGATTTTTCTTTTGAATGGAGATTTGAAGGTGCAGTCATTCCAGGTGCTACCCAATCTTCTTATGAAGCAACACAGCCCGGAACATATACAGTAATTTTTACGGATGTGATAGCTACTTGTTCGGGTAGTTCAGAGGTTGTAATTACAGGTATAAACGATCCGATAAATTTAGATCTGCAGCTAACAGCTGGATCTTTTGCAGAAAGCAATGATATTGTTGCGACCGTGACCGGAGATGGCACCTATGAGTATATACTTGATAACGGTGGTCTACAGGATAGTAACATCTTTACCAATGTTGCTCCGGGATTACATGAGGTTACAGCTGTCGATGTCAACGGATGCGGTTCGATTACCGCTTCAATATTTGTTGTTGGGTTCCCTACGTTTTTTACTCCAAATAATGACGGCATCAATGATCAATGGGGAGTTATAGGAGATGCAGATACTCCTGATATGGATATCTATATTTTTGATCGATACGGAAAATTATTGCAACAGCTGAACAAAGAAAACAAATGGGATGGAACCTATGGAGGGAAACCATTGCCGGCTAGCGATTATTGGTTTGTTGCAGAGTTTAAAGATGGATCAGCTACCTACAGGAGGCACTTTACACTAAAACGATAATGGAAACATTATTTCTTTATTTCAAAACAAAAAAGATGAAGTTTACAAAAATATACCTGACAATAGTGATGTTATTGTCTATAGGAATTGGTACTGCTCAAGAGGGGTTGTCTATATATTCGGATTATCTCACTGATAATTATTACTTATTACATCCGTCTATGGCAGGAGCCGCGAATTGTTCACAAGTGAGGTTAACAGGACGCAGAAATTGGATTGGAGAAGAAAATAGTCCCGGGTTATATACCGCTGCATATAATGGTAGAATCGGAAACTCTCAATCGGGTATCGGAGCGATCCTTTACAATGATAAAAATGGTTTTTCTTCTCAAACGGGAGGTTATTTTACATATGCCCATCATTTAATGTTCTCTAGTAGTGAAGCAGATCTCAATCAACTATCGTTAGGTTTAAGTGCGGGGATTATTCAGTATAGATTAGATCAAACCAGATTTGACCCTAATGATCCTTTGGTGGGTCCTGGATCCATTAGTGAAGCAGAGTTTAATATGGATATTGGGTTTTCCTATAATCTGTATAACTTTTATACTCATGTGACCGTAAAAAATCTCTTGAAAAATTCAGGAATTAATAATGATCTCCAAATAGTCAATAACTTAAGAAATTATCTGGTGTCTGTTGGATATGTTTTTGATCGCCCGGGAAAAACCGTTTCTTACGAACCATCTATTTTATTTTCTCATAGAGAAGGAGTAGAGCAATCCAGTATTGATTTTAACCTGAAAGTGTATAGTGATCTAAGTTTTGGGAAACTATGGGGAGGATTATCATACAGAAGAAGTTTTGACTCAATAGATTTTGTAGAAGGTTCTGAAATAAAAAGCCAGAGCCTGAATTATGTTACTCCGTTTGTAGGAGTCAACTTTGGAAAATATATGTTTTCTTATACCTATTCTTATCAATCAAATCCGGTAACGTTTAATAATGGTGGTTTTCATCAAATCACATTAGGAATTGATTTTTCATGTCGAGCAAAAAAATATGCCTGCTACTGCCCTTGGGTAGAATAATCTTGTTTATTGAAATTAGCCAAAAAAACGCAACCTGTTCGGGTTGCGTTTTTTATCATTAGTATAGAATAGAAAACTATTCTACAACACAATTGGTTAGATCTTTACAGAATTGAAGTAAATCTTCCTGATTGTTTTTATATTCCTTGTTTGCCACTTTTTCCTGAATTGCAGAACATCCTTCTGCTAATTTGGTCAAATTCTTTTTAAAGCCAAATACATATCCGGTAGACATCGTAGAATTACCTTTTTCATTACCAGTAGGAAGTATTACCAGTTCTTTATTGTTAAAAAGGTATAGGTTGATTTTTTCAGACTCAAACAAAACTTTACACAGCTTATCTGTAGCACCGCCCAATAGCATTTGACCTGCATCAACCTCTCCGTTTTTGATAGAAGACTCTTTGAATCTGATATTTCTAAAACGATCTCCATCTACAAACACAAGCTCTTTACAATTTTTTGCTTTTCTTACTCTGGTACCAAAAGGTTTGCCATTTTGGTCGTATTCTACAGTTTTTAAGCTGTACGCGATATTATTCATATCCGAAGTTTTAATGTCCACAAGGGTGGTATCATTTTCTTTGGTAATTAAATATGCTTTATTAACTTCAATTTCAGCAACTTCATTTTCCTGGCTGTCTTCTTGCTGATTGCTTAGATCTTCTGTAACTACTTCAAAATGGCGTGTCTTAGTTTTATTAGCTTCAAATTCTTTTAATAAATCATCAGCAATTTCATTAAGATACTTTCCGTCAGACTTATCATAATCATTATCAATTAATTTCTGGGCATACTCTTTAGTTTTTTCAGGCATATCCAGATAGTAGTAGATTTTTGCAATATTGTAATAACTGGCGTATCTTACTTTTCGAATTTTTCTTTTATCACCTTGATAGTTCGGAATTACACTATTAAAGTAATCAATCACAGGTTGAACTTCTATTTTTAAAGAGTCAATGGGTTTATCGTGCTCCATTTTCTCAAAAGCGGTTTTCAATGTTTGATATGCTTCCTGATGTTTTGTGAATTCAGGATGTTTTTTTGAAGCCATTATCCAGAAAAATTCTCTTTCGTGAGATTCGATATCATATCCATAAGTTTTAATAAGATGGCGTTTTGCTGAATTTTTGAACTGACTTCTATGTTCACTTTTGTATTTATCCCTTAAGCTATAACGGTTATTATTATAGTATTCCTGCGCACCTTTGTAAGAATTAAATGATTTACTGGTATAGTTGTAACTTTCAGAATAATTTTTATCATACGTTTCTCCTGTGATCGCATTGCTTACTGTTAAGGTAGCAGATGATGAGTAGTCTACATTAGCGGTGTATGTATAACTTACAGAAAGTACTTTTCCTTCTTTATCCTTTCTCTCGTGTTTTTCTTTTTTAATATCTACGGTTCCAATTTTAGTACCGTTAAATTGGTAATTAATGTCCAATGTTCCACCTGTTTTTACTTTAGAAAACCCAGGGATTTTGATAGCATTGGTGTTAGTAGAATAGGTTCTTTTGCTATCATCCACGATAGGTTTTGAAGGTAAATTAACGTAGGATGTCTTGAAGTTTTCTCGATCTAAATTTGCTCTTTGTGCAATGGATACGGTGCATAGCAAAAATGCTACGCAAAAAAGTAGTATTCGTTTCATTAATAAGGGGCTTTTTTTAACGCCGCGAAAATAGTTAAAATAACGTTAATAAAAATCAAAGATTAGAAACTTTAACAGTTGTTTAATAAAAAAAAGTGTCCAAATTAGTATGAACACGTTTTCTTATTTTAAAAAAGTTATATGTTTTATTCAGCAACCTCCACAATCAGACTATCATCTGTTTTGGTAACTTTGGTAAGTCCTAGTTTCGAAAGACCTTTCATTCCTTTATCCCAGGCTTTGTTACTTAATCCTGAAGCAGCTTTTAGATCTGTTAAAGTCATACTTTGTTCCTTTTTGATAATCTCAAAAATCGCTTTTTCGTTCTCATTTAAAGACTCTATAACATTCGCCTGTGCGGCTCGCACTTCAGGTCTCATCTGTGGAAAGAACAATACCTCTTGTATCGATTGATTATTCGTTAAATACATAATCAATCGGTCCATACCAATTCCCATTCCGGATGTTGGTGGCATACCATATTCTAAAGCTCTGATAAAATCGTTATCGATAAACATGGCTTCATCATCACCTTTTTCACTTAGTTTTAGCTGTGCTTCAAAACGTTCTCGCTGATCGATAGGATCGTTCAACTCAGAATATGCATTGGCAATTTCTTTTCCACAAACCATCAATTCAAAACGTTCTGTTAGTTCCGGGTTATCTCTGTGTTCCTTACATAAAGGACTCATTTCTTTTGGATAATCTGTGATAAATGTTGGTTGGATGTAGTTTCCTTCGCATTTTTCTCCAAAAATCTCATCGATCAATTTTCCTTTCCCCATCGTTTCGTCCACTTCGATTCCCATTCCTTTGGCTGCTTCACGAATCTCTTCTTCAGATTTTCCTGTGATATCAAAACCGGTAAAATGTTTAATAGAATCAGTCATTGTTACACGCGCATACGGCGTTTTGAAATTGATAGTGTGTTCTCCAAAAGTAGCTTCAGTAGTACCATTTACTGCAATAGCACAATGTTCTACCAGGTTTTCGGTAAACTCCATCATCCAGTTATAGTCTTTGTAAGCTACATAGATTTCCATAGCCGTAAACTCAGGATTGTGAGTTCTATCCATTCCTTCATTTCTGAAGTTTTTAGAAAATTCATACACTCCTTCAAAACCACCTACGATTAATCGTTTTAGATATAACTCGTTTGCGATACGCATATATAAAGGAATGTCTAAAGAATTGTGGTGTGTAACAAAAGGACGTGCCGCAGCACCACCCGGAATTGGTTGAAGTATTGGCGTTTCTACTTCAAAATACCCTTTGCTATTAAAGAACTCACGCATCGCATTAAAAAGCTTTGTTCTTTTAACGAATACATCTTTCACATGCGGATTTACTACCAGGTCCACATAACGCTGGCGGTATCGTAACTCGGGATCCGTAAATGCATCGTGTACTTTACCATCTGCATCAGTTCTGGGTTGAGGTAACGGTTTTAAGGTTTTGCTTAATAAGGTAAAATCCTTAACCATGACTGTTTTTTCACCAACCTGCGTTGTAAAAAGTTCTCCTTTTACACCAATAAAATCACCAATGTCGAGTAGTTTTTTATAAATCTCGTTGTATTTGGTTTTATCTTCACCGGTACAGATCTCATCTCTATTAAAATATACTTGTATACGGCCATTAGAGTCTTGTAACTCTGCAAAAGAAGCTTTCCCTTGTATACGTCTGGACATTAATCTCCCCGCGATCACTACTTTTTTTCCTTCTTCAAATTGCTGTTTGATGTCTTTAGAAGTATGATCAACCGGAAATAAAGCTGCCGGATAGGGATTAATACCTAAGTCGCGTAGCGTTTGTAGTTTTTCTCTTCTTACAAGTTCTTGTTCTGATAATTGCATAATGCTGCCGTTTTAAGCGTGCAAAGATACAAAGTATGATATAATCTTTCAATTGATTTTTAAGGATAGTCAGGACAAGAGCATTTAAGAATTTCCAAACACCCAATAAAAATTGATTTTCTATGAATTAGAGCGTCCGGGCGAGCTATCCAATACAATTCCTCGCACCTCTCCGCCGCGGCGGATCGTGCTGCGGGATTTCCATTCCTATCCCTGACGCATATCCAATGTATCATCAGCTAAGAATATAGGACTTCGAGAGCACTTCGACCCTTATCCACCTGCGGCGGAAGCTTAATGTCACACCTCAGTCCTCGCATGGTATGAAAGTATAACTATTATACATTTCCGAAGGGTGAGGTGTCACATTGAGCCTGCCTTGTCGGCAGACAGGCGTAGTCGAAGTGCTCTCGAACCCTGAGCTGTCTTGCTGAGCGGCGTAGAAATGGGAGTCGAAGGGTACGATACCCCAAAAAGATGTACTTTCAACATCTGTTAAAATTGCTTCAAAATCTAAATTTCCTTCATTTTTAACACTTTATTTTATTAAGGATCAGTACATTGTGTATTGTAACACAAATCAGAGTACAATCAACGCTATGGGGATAGCATCATCGTAATCTTTATAAAACATAGATTTTTTCGTTTGTAAAAACACTATAAACGACAGTGTATAACCGTACACACTATTTTCATAAAGAAAAACCAGATGAGTTGTATTTGATCAACAAAAAAGTAATCCATGACATTGCAAAAAAACCTTTTGGGGCTGGTTTTTTTCTTTATGCTGAGTGCAACACAAGCTCAGCTAAATCCATTAGCATTGTATAATGAAACATATGATGAATATGCTTTTGTAGAGTCAGCCAACGAGTATGAAAACATAACAACAGATGTAGCGATACCAGCAGCCCTTTCTGAGGACTTAAAAGAAGTAAAAATATATGATTTTCTTGAAGGGCGGTCTGTATCTGTAGGTAAAGCTACAGAAAACTTTATTGTAGAATCTTTACCTTTTAACTCCAATACTTCAGACTATGCACCCAGTTTTTATAAAGGAGAACTGGTTTTCGCATCGTCTCGTAATAGCAAATCATTTACGGTCATCCTTCAGGAAAACACTAATGAACCTTTTCTGGATTTGTATACCACTAATAAGAACATTGCTAATAAAGGAGTTTCAAAACTTAAGGGAGCTATCAATACGAAATTTCATGAATCTTCTGCCACCTTTAGTCCCGACGGAAAAACCGTGTATTTTACCAGAAATAATTATGCTAATCGAAAGTTTAAGAGGAATACAAAAGGATGCGTTTTGTTAAAGATATATAAGGCAGATTATGTGAATGGTAAGTGGAAAAATGTAGCAGAATTACCGTTTAATAGTGACGAATATTCTACAGCGCATCCCGCATTATCACCCGATGGAAAGTTTTTATATTTTGCCAGTGATATGCCGGGAAGTAATGGCAAATCTGATATCTATGTCGTAGCCGTACACGAAGACGGAAGTTACGGTAAGCCCCAAAACCTCGGTAGCCTAATCAATTCTGCTGGTAGAGAAACGTTTCCGTTTGTGAGCGATAAAGGCACCTTGTTTTTTACCAGTGACGGTCACCTGGGTTTTGGAGGGCTAGACATTTTTATGGTATTGCCCGATGATCATACCGGGTGGGAAGTTTATAATATGGGAGTGCCTATCAATAGTCCTGAAGATGATTTTACCTTTATCATCAATGAAGAATATCATATGGGATATTTTGCAAGTAACCGATCCGGCGGTAAAGGCGGAGATGATATTTATGGGTTTAAACAATTAACTGCACTACAAGAATATCGCAATCACATGCCAGAGATCAAACGAAAAATCAAAAGACATTTAGATATAAAACCAGCAACAGAAGAGGTTACTTCTTTCTAGAATTTTGGATCATTTGATTGTTAGAAAATTTGGCAGAATAACAATATTTATTTTGCTACATTTACCTACGAATCCAAATGATTTTTATTTTCTGAAATGTATCTGACCTGTCAGTCTGAGCCTGTCGAAGACATTTTGAAAATCAAAAAGTTGAAAACTTCGACAAGCTTCTTTTGACAAAAGATTAGAAGAAAATAATAGTTTGGATGCTAACAGATTTATAGTCATAATGATTTCTTCAATTCTTCAATCTTACTCTCGATTTTTTCATTTTTCTTATATTTCAAAGAACTTTCGTAGTAAGCAATTGCATCAGTCAGGTTGTTGATAATAAACAATTTGTTGGCTAAACTTATATACGTATCCGCTTCTTCTGGAAATAGTAATGTATTCAACTTCAAAATCTCTATTGCCTCTTTTTCTTTACCTGCAAAAAATAAAACATTGGCATAGGTATTCAGTTCGTAGAAGCTTTCGGTAATTGTACTTAATTTTTCAATTAGCGATTCAGAATTGTTAACGAGATTATCTACACCTTCAGTTTCGATGATATGGTTGATGTGAGTGACAGATATGTAGTTTGGAACGTAATTTCCTGATATGATGTCATGAATATCTTCTTCAATAGATCTTTTAGGGGATTCTACGATACGGTTCACTTCTTTTCCGTTCTTATATAGAATAAAGGTAGGCACTCTATGAATGTTTAAACCTTCTTCTTCACCTCCGGGGCTTTGTTTATAATGTTCTCGATCTGCTGCTACCGCAATGATCGTTAATCGATTCATCGGAAACTCGCACGCATTCAATACTTTATAAAATTTAGGAACTTCTCGTTTACTATCACCACACCAGGTACCCATAAATACTTTGATCGTATATGCCAGTAGGTCAGTTTTTATAGTATTGATTGCGTCTTGCTTAGGTATGTAAGCCTCGTAATTAGCAGAAAACCAAGCGTCATAAGGAGCAGTATTTAGTTTTTCGAAATTGATTTTTCCGTAAAGTTGAGGTTTTCCTTGCTCATTGATAATTTCCTGATTAAAGGATTGTGCAACCAGACTAGAAGAAATCGCTAAAAAGATAACAAAGTATAGTATTGTTTTCATAAGAATAAGATTAAAATTTATACGAG
Source organism: Aquimarina besae (assembly GCF_042434905.1). Taxonomy (NCBI): domain Bacteria; kingdom Pseudomonadati; phylum Bacteroidota; class Flavobacteriia; order Flavobacteriales; family Flavobacteriaceae; genus Aquimarina; species Aquimarina besae. The sequence goes on along the minus strand of NZ_CP170199.1, from coordinate 19,882 downwards.
AATATATATAGAGAATGATTATTTCAACCTAAGTATTATCATCAATTAGAATAAGAATGATCTAATACTTAGGCTGATAAATAGTGAGATTTATTTACACTTATTTACTAAATGGAATACCACTTGAAGCATTTTTAGTCTTGGGTGTGACCATAGCTTTTACTTTTAGGATTTCTTTTCCCGAAGCTGTATTGGCTGTGATAGTAACTTGTTTGTTTTGTAAGTTTGGTTTACCATTGGTATTAAAAGTAACCAGCATTTCCTTAGTCGCACCAGGAGCAATAGGTTCTTTGGGCCAGTTAGAAACCGTGCAACCACAACTTCCTTTGGCATTGACAATTACTAAAGGAGCATTTCCTGTGTTGGTAAAGGAAAATGAATGTTCTAGTATATCACCTTCTGCTACTGTTCCAAAATCAAATTCGGTGTATGTAAAAGTCATCACAGGAAGCTGGTTTTTATTAGTCAAATTTTGATCACTTTGCACAGCAATGGTTTGCGAAGAATTGTTATCGTTTTTTGTTCGATGGCTACAAGAGACCATAAGTCCAGAGGCGATCATCAATAATAGTAAAAGAGTGTTCTTTGCTTTCATGTCTTTTTAATATTTTAATTCATAATATTTTAGAATTCTGATTCTGGATCAAAACTCTGGACATGTGAATAAAAATGCAATAAAAGTGAGGTGGAAATAGGGACTAGACCCCCGATGGAAATTTAAAATCAGTAAGAAAATTAAGTAAGCATTATCGGTTCTTATAAAGCGTTTTTACCTCTTCGCGACTTTCGACATCTATTTTTTTGTATAAGTTATTAATGTGTGTTTTTATGGTGCTAACACTTAAAAACAACATAGACGCGATTTCTTTATTAGTTTTATCCTTTAAAATGAGATCCAATATTCTTTTCTCCTGCTGGGTGAGTCTTCTCTCTGTAAGCTTGTAGGAGTTTTGATGTTTTTTTAATTTCTGAAATTGAACTAGGTTAAAAATCCCAGATATAATGAGCAGGAGAATCAGTATCCATATCCAATACGATGAAGGTTGATTTTTAGTTATGGATACCGAGAATTTATCTGCAGACAATTCGGTTTTATATTGTCTGGTGTAAGAACTTTCGGGATATTTGTTTTCTAAACGTTCTAATAATTCATCGTAATATGTGTTTTGTTTCAGATCTTCCAGATAATAGGTATATAAATTATTTGACTTGTCAGATAAAAAAGAATAAACATATAACTCTATTAATGGTTCATTTTGGTTTTTACCATATTGCTGTAAAGTGTTAAACCATTTTTTGGAATTTACTTTTCTGTTCGCTTCACTGCGATAAGAATTAAATGCATAACGCATATTTTCTATAATCGAATCCACTTTTAAAAAAGCATTGCTACGTTCGTTGGTAGATATAACTTCGCAAAATACTTCTTGTTCTAAGGTAAACGGTAAGGAAATAGTATCATCATTCTTAGCAATAAAAAGAATTTCTTTACTATTCAGGCAGATGCCATTAAAATGCACAGATTCTTGATCAGTTTCAGTACAATTTTCAGTATGAATTCGATAAATACTATTTTCCAAGGGTAAATTGTTGTCTGTAAAAACAAAATAACCTGTGCTGTCCGGAGTTACTTTTTGTATAATCTGTTCGGGATAAATACCAGACATCTTTCGATAATCTTCGATCAGCGATAAGTAAACATTACTATCCTGATTGTTGTTGTCAACAAAACCCGAAAATTGATACTGACTCCAAATGGTTGTCGAACAGATCAAAAAAGCGATACAAAGAATAGTTTTTATGCAGTTCATGTTAATGTCAGGCTTTTTTTAGAAACCATCCCAATATAAAAATAATTTTAAGATAGGGCTGTAACATAATAGGAGATAAGACTACCTATAATTGTATTATTTAATTTATTTTTGTTTATGAGTATTTGGAGAGTTTTATTATCGATTTTTTTTCCGCCACTGGCAGTTTTAGACAAAGGATGCGGATCAATCATAATTGTACTTTTATTAACCTTATGTGGATGGGTTCCTGGTGTGATAGCAGCGCTGGTAATTATTAATAATCCCAATAAATAATTTTTTATGAAACGATTTTCCCTGTTTGTACAGGCTTTTTTGATGGCAATGTTGTTAGTAGGATGTCAATTTTCTGAGGATTTATATATTAATGAAGATGGAAGTGGAAAAATATCTTTCAATTTTGATGGTTCTGAAATTATGCAAATAGCCGGAGATAAGGTTACAGAAGAGAAAGAAGAGGTCATTGATTCTACCCTGGTTTTTAAGGATTTTTTAGAAGAGAAAAGAGATAGTATTGCCCAATTGCCTGTAGAAGAACAGGAAAAACTTAGAAAACTAGAAAATTTCAAAATGCATATGCTGATGAATCCTGAATCCAAAGAGATGAAATTTGATCTGTATTCAGAATTTAAAAGTGTAGAAGAATTGGGCGATGTATTTAATAATTTCAAAACTGCTTCTTCGATAGGAAATAATAATAAAGGCAGTGAATTGGATAGCCCAGTAGGAGATCCGTTATCTGCCTCTGAGGGAGAAGATCCTACTAAAGTTATCTATTCTTATAAGAAGAATAAATTTAAGAGGGTAACTCAAATTCTCGACAGAACCAAGTTGAAACAAAGTCTGGATAGTATTGAGCAAATGAAGATGTTTTTGGCAAGTTCTAAGTATAGAATCAATTATCACTTTCCGAAAAAAATAAAAAAGATCTCTTCCGAAAAGGCAATGTTTAGCCAGGACGGAAAGAGCTTTACACTAGAAGTAGGTTTTTTGGAATTTATGGAAAACCCAAAAGTCTTAGATATACAGGTTGAGTTGGAAAACTAGCATTTGGGTATCAGATGCTGAAGTAGAGAAGCGAATGAATAAAAAGGTAGAAATACAAGAGCTGGGTCTTAAGGATTTTAAAGAAACCTGGGAGTATCAAGAGGTACTGTTTCAGGGAATACTGGATACCAAGATCAAAAATAGAAGAGAGGATGCTAACCTGGATACCAAGAACTACTTTCTTTTTGTAGAACACCCTCATGTATATACCTTAGGAAAAAGTGGAGATATCAGTAATCTGCTTTTAAATGAAGAACAGCTCAAACAAAAAGGAGCTACTTTTTACAAGATCAATCGAGGAGGTGACATCACCTATCATGGCCCTGGTCAAATTGTTGGATATCCCATATTGGATTTAGATAATTTCTTTACTGATATTCACAAGTATCTGCGTTTTTTAGAAGAAATGGTCATACTAACGTTAGCAGAGTACGGAATCACAGGTGTGAGAAGTGATGGAGAAACCGGAGTTTGGTTGGATGTAGGAACTCCTTTTGCCCGTAAAATTTGTGCCATGGGTGTAAGAGCAAGCAGATGGGTAACCATGCACGGTTTTGCTTTTAATGTAAATGCAGATCTTGGATATTTTGATAATATTATTCCTTGTGGGATAAATGATAAAGCGGTGACTTCATTAAATGTAGAGTTAGGAGTAAAACAGGTAGATCTTGTAGAAGTAAAACAAAAATTACTAAAGCATTTTATCAATCTGTTCGAAGCAGAAAGGATTCAACAAAAAACCGAAGCATAGCATACTTCGGTTTTTTCGACTAAAAACTAAACAAATCAAATAAGTTGGGGTTAATTTATTTTATATCCTTCGAACCAACTACCTGTTCCATCGATGCGAACATCACTGGGACCAAAGTTTCTTAAGTTTACAAATACTTCTTGTCCAACATTTAGGAAATAAATACCGCTAACATCTATTTTTACATCATCACCATCAACGATTTGAGTAAAATCTACACCCGGATCTACATTAAAGCTAATTCTAAAAAAGGAAGAGGTCACCGTATTGGATTGTCTTACTACCGCATGCAGATAATAGTATCCGCTTTCTGGCACAACAAATCTATCTGTGGTGGTGTTAAAAGCATTTCTGGTATCATATGTTCTGATATCCCAGATATCCGTTTCTATGGTTGTATTAATATTTAGGTCTTTTACCGCAAAACCATTTCCTCTCACCTTAAATACAACGGGTGTAGTAGCAGCCGTGGCATTATCTACATAGGTTTTTATAGCTCTCTCTGTTGGGATAGCATTATTGCTATTGCTTCCTAGAGTTGCATCGGTTGATATCTCGTTAACTGATGTGCCATTTTGCAATCTTAAGTCTCCATTAATATCTAATTTGGCAGTAGGAGTCCTGTCAATACCTACATTTCCGCTATTTATATTTTCTATATCATTACCATTAGAAATCCATCGGGTATCTCCGGATGTTATCGCGTAGGGTACAGCCATCAGTTCATTGGTTCCAACTTCTGCACCATTTACAGATACAGTAACATAAGAAGCAATTCCTCCCCAAGGCAATGTGTTAAAGTCACCTGTCACTGCAGTTCCGTTACCAATTAATAATCCAAATACTCCATTAGGATTGGTAGTAACCGTATGATTTTCTACATAGCTCGCGGCAATATCAGGCGCTCCAAATTTTATAGCGATTTGTATATTAATAGATTCATCAACAAGAATATCTCCACTGGCGCTTCTCGCTACTCCCTGGTAGTTGATAAAGTTTTTTTGAACAGATTGTGCTGATAATAATGTGCAATAGAATAGCATACTAAACAATAGAAAATTTGATATTATTTTTTTCATGATATTAAAGTTTATGAGGTGTGGTTTATTTTTTTATGATTTTGAATACTTTGTTTTCATTAGTTTCAGGAACAGAAAGCTTGAGTAGATAAGTTCCCTTTGCTAGAGAACTGATGTCAATTTGATGGTCTCGTAATATAGCATTGACCTTTTGATTCATTACTTCTTGTCCATTCAGATTGTATAATGAAAAAGTGTAACTGTCGATATCTGGAATCCGTATCCTAAAGAAATCGGACACAGGATTTGGATATATCGTTACTATACTATTATTAAACAGAAACTCTTCAGTAGAGAGTGCATTTAGAGCAGCTATACCTGACCAAAATCCTTGATCTATTGAATCTGAATTAGTGATGGTTCCAACAAAGGTTTCGCCAATGGTAAAATTTATCACGTGAGAAGCGTTGCCATTACTGCTACCGGCATTAGAGACTACGTCGACACCAATGGATTGAGATTGACTGGTTAGTGCAAAACATAGAAATAGCAAAGTGTATACGAATTTCATAATATTTTAGATTTTAGATTTTATTTAAAGAAAGATGAATACCGAGGCAAGTCTTTACGATTAAATCGCAAGAAGTTTCTTAATTTCTAAATAATTCGTTGATTCCCGAACCACTTACAGTTATATCATTATTAGTTAAATTTTCATCATCATTACGCTCATTTCCATCAATAAAAATATCAGGGTCATAGTCCAAAACGATTCGATAATCTGGAGGGAATTCACCTTCTGCCGGTGATGAAGAGTTCCAAGATCTCATGTGGCTAATGGTAAGGGTTTCTCCGGCTGCCAAGTTTGTAAAATTTAAAGTGCTTACCAGATCGCCTGGAGCTGGTGCTCCGAGATTTCTTTGGTACAAACGTATGGACTGTTGTCCTGTAGAGGAATTAAAGTCAGCCGTGCCAATGTTGGTCACCGTTCCGGTGATGGTCGCTGTTCCTGTAAAATCGCTGCCTTCGTCTTTTACAATAGAAAATGTAATAGAAGTAGCTTCCAGATCAATGGTTCCTAAAGGAGTAGTATCATCATCACTATCGCAAGCAATGAAAAAAGCTGAAAGAAATAATACGGATAAAATTTTAAAAGTTTTCATGACGTTTTAATTACGTTGTTTCACATTAGTGATATACGTATTTAAAAAGTCAACATAAAAATGAAATTATTCAGTACACGAATTAGTTAATCTGATAAATCAGTACACTATTTTCTTCTCCCTGAACAGTAAATTCTAGATTCGGATCTTTATCCATGTTGCCAAGACTGATGATAGAATTACCATAGACAGGAAAATTAGGAAACAATTCTGCATTACTATCGTACAAGTATACTTTTTTGGCTTGTATGTCTGTAATAGCTACATAAATTTTATTGTTGATGTAGAATATTTGAGGCTTGGTATATACTCCAAAATCCAGTTCTAGAGTTTTTCCTTTAATGGATAGCTTATTTTCAGAAAAAGTGACGAGGGTTTTATTGGTAGCAACTAAAGAACTACCCGGGTTTAATTCTTTGTCTGTCAAGGATACAGTTCCATCAGATTGCACCTGAATAAGTTTTCCGTCTTTGGTAAGAGATGTAAATTTGTTTTCGTACTGATGCCAAGGATTTGTAGAAAAACTAACATTTTGTTTTACATCTACTCGGGTTCTTCCTAATCTATCTAAAATATTTAATTTCCCGTTTTCTTCAGAGATAAGAATGTAATCTTTACTCCCGATGCGAATATGCTGTGGGGGCATCACCAGATTTGTTTCAGTTCCTTTAAATCCAAAGCCGGTAACCACTTTTCCTTCAGCATCCAGCATGGTGACCTCATTTCCTTGCGCAATTAGGATTCGGTAACGCTTATTTTTATCATAATCAAATAGAGATAAAGGTTGCGTAATGGGTTTTTCAAATTTTTTAGGGTAAGAAGTTACATCATTACCGTCTCTATCAACTAGGTATAAGGTAGTTTCTGTATTGAACAAAAGCTGGTATCTTCCGTTTTTATAAATATCAATTTGTTGGATATCACCCATAATAGCGCCATTAATCTGTTTTTTCCAGAAAATACTCCCCTTATCAGAAATCAAATAAAGATTATTGTCTACATCTTGTATAGCGATATCCATACCTTTAGTTCTGTGGTTCTGAACCAAAATAGGTCTGGTTAATATTTTATTTTCCAAAGTGGTGGACGCTGTTTGGGTAACAGAGGTTGCAGCACCTTTACTTACATTCTTCTCAAAAACCCCGTGAATATGTGCAAAGTTGTTCTCTTTTGTAATTTGTAAGGCAGCAATTTGATATCCATTTATCTTAGCTTCTTTCCATTGCTGCTGATTTGATTCTCCAACATTAGTAGCAATATAATCCTGAAGTTTTTTAACCGAGCCTACTAGTAATATAGAAGATTCATCAGAGAGTTTTTGCATAGCATTGGCATAGTATGTCTGCTCCTTTAGTATTGTTTTATTAAGGATGTTGGCGATGATGGTTTGTAAACTGTTTTTAGATGCTGCGAATACAATGTGATCTTCGTAAGTAAAATAATAGTTTGCTTTAAACTCTGGTATCAGAGGTTTTAATAATCCTGAAAAAGTAGTGTTTTCTTCGTAACTAAAAATATCAATATTTCTGTAAGAACCTGATGCAGATCCTGCCAATTGTTCTAAAGTGTTTTCTGGTGCCAGTGAAGTTAAAGCAAATACACTTTCATTTCCAAGGAAAATCATTCCAATTTCTGAAACTCCGGATAGCATCTCATCCAGATCATCAGGTATATTTTCGATTTCCCGATCTTGAGCTAGTGCTAAATTCTTTTTTAATGTATAAAAATCATCATAGGTAAAAGATACAAAACCATCTGCTGTAACCGGAGTTATTTTTGCAATCTTGTTTTCTTGAGCAATGGTATTGTCAAAAATCCCAATGGTGGTAGGTAATGAGTCTCTTTCGATAGCAATACCATCAATATATATTGCATTTTGTTCTAATTTGGCATCCACAGAGATCCATCCACTAAAATTCGATATTTCAGATAAATTGTTATTTGATACTATAGAATTATGAATTTCACTAAGCTGTTTTCCGTTTACCAAAACCGATATGGGATTTTTAGAATCAGAAACATCATATGCCTTTATTAGGTCTTTACTGATCAAAACTTTATTTTCCTGCTGACGGATAGCATTTTCTATCAATATCTGAGAAGAAGAAGCGATGAGCAGGCTGTCTTGTTTAGTAGCATAAAAAGTATTATTGGCAGAAACTATTTTATGAATAGTTTTGTTAGAATAGGATATGTTTTCAATATTTTTTCGATGTACAGAATCATTTTGTACAATCGAAGAGTCAAATTTTGAGATATAGGTATATTCAAAATCATTTTTTCCGATAGGAGAAAAGCATAACAGTCCTTTGGGTTGGTTAATTTCATCCAAGATCGGAAGTTTTTTAAAATAGGTAAAAAAGGCAATCTCACTATTGTTTTTCAAAAAATCGTTATCCCGTAGCATATTCTTAGTTTGCTCCAAATCGTTGATTTTTATGACCACCTGAGCATCTTGCGGAATATAATCAATGAGGGTGTTTGGTTTTTCTGTGGTTGTGTTACAAGCTAAAACAATTGTGGATAGTAGAAGTACAACTATTTTTTTCATGTGTGAGTGTTCCTTTTTTTGTTTTTTATTTTCAAAAGTCTTCATAATTTAAATAAATGACTTTTTTGCAACAGTGGTTTTATAAAGCCTCTTTGAGGTCAAAGATAATTATTTGAAATCTAGTGTAAGCTGTTCTGGTAATAATCTAAAACTTTTTCTGTGATATTTCGTGATACCATACTTTTTGATCGCTTCTCTATGCTCTGCAGTGGGATATCCCTTGTTTTTTTTCCAGTTATACATTGGGAACTCCTCGTGGATCTTCTCCATATACTCATCACGATACGTTTTGGCCAAAACAGAGGCGGCAGCGATGTTCATAAATTTACCATCACCCTTAATAACGCAAGTATATGGGATATTATGATACGGTTTAAATCTGTTTCCGTCTACCGATATATGTTCTGGTTGAGGTGTTAATTGAGCAATAGAGCGTTGCATACCGAGGATCGAAGCGTTAAGAATATTAATTTTATCAATCTCTTTCATATCAATATGTGTCACACCATAGGTAATACAGCAGTCTTCTAGTAGAGGACGTAATGCTTTTCTTTTGGCTTCGCTAAGCTGTTTAGAGTCGTTTAGAACATCATTGCTGAAATCATCTGGAAGTATAATGGCTGCAGCAGTGACCGGTCCGGCCAAGCAACCACGACCAGCCTCATCTGTGCCGCATTCGATGAGATTAGGGTTTAATTTTAATTCGAGCATAACACGAAGATAATGTATGAGTTGAACATCAGAAAACTATTTTTAAGAATCAGTAAAAAAACGTGAACCCGGATAAGGTATTTAATACATCCCTCGAGTTAAATTTAAAACCGACAATCAGTGTCCTTAACTTTCGTTAAAAAAGTATATTTTTGCCAACAGTTTACCATATAGATGAAAAAAAACATAGTATTTATAATTATACTTCTCATAGGATCAATAGCAGTTGCTCAGGAAGGAAATGAAGAAGAAATAAATGAAGGGACGAAGACTTTTCAGACCAGACCTGATATTACAAAGAGTAAAAAGCCATTATTAAAAAATAAAAAACAGAAACCTCCTATTACGGATTATAAAATTGTAGATATCTCCAACGATACTACTTATGTAGATACAACCTTAACCATTCAAAGAGATTATAATTTTAATTACTTACGAAGAGATGATTTTGGGCTGCAACCCATAAATAATGTTGGTCAGAGTTACAATAGTCTTGTAAAAGTAGAAGAACCCGATCATCTATTGCCACTTTTTGGAGCAAGGGCAAGACACTTTAATTTTATGGAAGTAGAAGATATACAATACTATCACGTTCCTACACCACTTACAGAGTTATACTTTAAAACCACTTTTGAACAAGGACAGCAGTTAGATGCTTTTTTTACAGTCAATACTTCACCAAGGTTAAATCTTTCGATAGCATATAAAGGAAACCGTTCTTTGGGCAAATATCAGCATGCATTAACAAGTACTGGTAACTTTAGAGTAACAGCCAATTACACCACAAAAAATAATCGATATCATATAAAAACACACTTCGTATCCCAGGATTTACTTAATCAAGAAAATGGTGGATTATCAGCTACCGGAATAAATCAATATCTTAGCAATACTGAAGAATTTAGAAATGCAGATGAATTTGCAGACAGAGGATCCATAGAAGTTAATTTCGAAAATGCTGAAAGCATTTTATTGGGTAAAAGATTCTATCTGAACCACAGGTATGCAATTATCAAGAAAACGGATAGTAGTAATACAAATGTTGCTGTTGGTCATATACTAGACCTTACCGATAAGTCGTTCCAATTTGATCAGACGGCCCCTAGTGATCTTTTTGGGGAATCCTATGAGTCCGGTGCACTCATGGATAAAGTAGCACTGGAGGATTTTAGTAATCAGTTGTTTGTAAAACTAGATAATGATTGGTTAGGTAGTCTTAGTGTCAATGCGGGAATGTCAAATTATAACTATGGTTATAATACGTTAGTCAATTTCCAGAATGGGGTAAGTGTTGCCAATAGACTGAAAGGCGATATATTTGCTATCGGAGGCTCCTATCAAAAAAACTATAAAGGATTCGAATTAGCTGCAAATGGTAGATCTATTATTTCCGGAGGTTTTGATGGACATTATGTAAACGCCTCAGCAGCCTATCAACTTAGGGATTATGGATTGCGATTAGGGATCAGTACAAATTCTGTAGCCCCTAATTATAACTTCCTGTTATATCAAAGTGATTATGTACAATATAACTGGCAGAATTATAATAATAATATTCCTGACAATAACCCTGCCTCTTTGGTTAATTTCAAAAATGTAGAAACCCAAAAAATTCAAGCAAATTTAAATATAAAGAAATGGGCTAATATCGAAGCTAGTTATAGTAGCATAGACAATTATACCTATTTTACAAAAAACAGGGATTCAATTACGGTACCCGAGCAATTTGGTGGAAACATTAATCTTTTGAAATTAAAGTTTACCAATAGACTAAGCTTTGGTTGGCTAGGTTTTGATAATACCATACTTTATCAGAATGTTGATGGCGCGGTTAATTCGATTTCTAATGAAAATGTTACTAGGACGTATGAAGTGTATAACGTTCCAACATTCGTTACCAGAAACAGCGTGTATTATCAGGATCACTGGTTTAAAAGAGCTTTGTTTTTACAAACAGGAGTTACTTTTAAATATTACTCAGAATATAATGCCGATGGATATGATCCGGTGCTATCAGAATTTTACGTACAAAGCCCGGAAGAGATTGACTATTTTGATGACGTGGATAAGACTGATGAGGCAGGGGATACAACACAGACTTTTGGAGGTTTCCCTCAGTTTGATATATTCTTTAATGCCAAAATCAGACAAACTCGCATCTACTTTAAAGTAGAAAACTTTGGGGAAGCATTCAATCAGAATAATGAGTTTTCCGCTCCGGGTTATGCACCAAGAGATGCTGTGATTCGTTTTGGATTAGTTTGGAATTTCTTTTTATAATGTAAGGCACCCGAGCGGGCCTGCCTGCCAACAAGAGGCATATAATAGATTGCCTGGTAGGCTATTCGTTACAATTCCTCTCTGTCTACGTCGGATGCGGGATTTTAACTACGATCCCTGGTGCAAATCATTTTAGTAAATAGATTGTAAGGCGTATCTTTGATATAAATCACTTTCCATTTATACAAAATACATAATGAGCATCAAGAAACGAAACGTATCCGTCTTAGGTCCCGAAACTTTTACTGGAATCAAACTACAGGAACCTGCAGAGTATGCGGCAGGAATGCCAGCGGTGAAAGTTGCGCTTCAGCACGTGTTTAAAGAGATGGGAGTTGTAAAATCAATGAGTGGTCTTTTTCAGATGAACCAAAAAGATGGGTTTGATTGTCCGGGTTGCGCCTGGCCTGATCCCGAAAAGCCATCCAAGCTTGGCGAATACTGCGAAAATGGAGCCAAAGCACTGGCAGAAGAAGCAACGAATAAAAAAATAGATAGAGACTTTTTTGCTAAATATTCTGTAGAAGAACTTTCTAATTGGTCTGATTATCAAATAGGAAAAAGTGGAAGATTAACAGAACCTATGGTATTGAAACCGGATAATATTCATTATGAACCAATTTCTTGGGAAAAAGCATATGAGTTAGTGGCTCAAAAATTACACGAATTAGAAACTCCGGACGAGGCAATATTTTATACTTCAGGAAGATCGAGTAACGAGGCGGCTTTCTTATATGGTTTGTTTGTGAGGGCTTTTGGTACAAATAACATGCCGGATTGCTCTAATATGTGCCACGAATCTAGTGGAGTTGCACTTAGCGAAACCTTGGGGATAGGAAAAGGCTCAGTAAAACTAGAAGATTTTGATCAGGCAGATATAGTAATGGTCATAGGTCAAAATCCAGGCACCAATCATCCCAGAATGCTATCAGCATTGCAAAAATGCAAAGAAAATGGTGGAAAAATAATTAGTATCAATCCTTTAGAAGAAGCTGGTTTAATACGGTTTAAAAACCCTCAGGAAGTCAAAGGCGTCATAGGATCAGGAACATCATTAACAGATGTACATCTTCAAGTAAAAATAAATCAAGATGTTTCCTTATTAAAAGTAATTCAGAAAAAACTAGCAGTATTAGATAAAAGAAACAAAAATGTGTTCGATCATCAATTTATCGATTCGTATACGAATGGTTACGAAGAGTTATTAAAGCATCTTGATACATATTCCGAGGAAGAATTAATAGCATTATGTGGAGTAGAGGAAAACTTAATCGATACAGTGGTACGCATGCTGGCCAAAAAGGATAAGATTATTATCTGTTGGGCTATGGGATTGACTCAGCACAAAAATGGTGTGAACAATATAAAAGAATGCGTAAACCTGTTATTACTTAAAGGTAGCGTGGGAAAGCCGGGTGCAGGAACTTGTCCGGTTAGAGGGCATAGTAATGTTCAGGGAGATAGAACAGTAGGGATTATGCACCACGTGTCTCCTGAGCTTAACGAAAGAATAGAAAAAGCCTTTGGATTCACTCCTCCGAATAAAGAAGGTTTGGACACAGTGCATTCGATAGAAGCCATGCGAAAGGGTCAGGCAAAAGTCTTTATAGCATTGGGAGGTAATTTTTTGTCGGCGGCATCTGATACGCATTATACAGCAGAGGCGCTCCAGAATTGCGAGCTTACAGTAAACATAAGTACTAAGTTAAATAGAACACATCTGGTGGCGGGTAAAACGAGTTTGATCTTACCCACTTTAGGGCGCTCAGAATTAGATTTTAAAGATGGAGAACCAAGATTTTTTACGGTAGAAAACAGTATGGGTAAGGTTCACAGATCCAAAGGTATGTTGAAACCGGCTTCCGATAACCTAATTAGCGAGCCTGAAATTATTGGGGGTATAGCCAATGCCTATTTCAAAGCTAATCATATTGTAGATTGGAAAACTCTTAGTCAAAATTATGAATTGATTAGAGAAAAAATAGGAATCGTAATTAAAGGGTTCGAAGATGTGAATGCAAAATCGAAAGGATCAGGGTTTTATTTACCTAATAATGTTAGGAATTTAGATTTTAATAAATTACCTAATGGTAAAGCCCAATTTAGTTGTTGCGATTTGCCAGAACATGTATTAAAAGAAGATGAACTTCTATTAATGACAATTCGTTCGCACGATCAATTTAATACCACTATTTATGGTTTAGATGATCGTTATCGAGGAATATATAATGAACGTCGCATTGTTTTAATGAATGTAAAGGATATGAATAAACGTAACTTGAAAAAGTTTGATGTCATTAATATGATTAGCTTATATGATGGAAAAGAACGAAAAGCTTCCCGATTTTTAGTGATACCGTATAGTATTCCACAAGGAAATATAGCGGCATACTTTCCAGAGACAAATGTTTTAGTTCCTCATAATCACTTTGCAGATAAAAGCAACACACCTATTAGTAAGTCTATTGTAGTGAGTGTAGAGGTTTGTTTTGTTTAATTATTGTGTTTTTTTTATCTCTAACGATAATGTTTTTAGGGTGTTATAAAAAGGTTATAAAAATCTTTTTAAAAAAGTGTTGTTGATTAGAAAAAGGGTTGTATGTTTGCACCCGCAAAACGGGGTATTGTTTTGTTGAGTTCATTGAGGTTTTCGTTATTGTTTTACGGCGGTACTGTTTTTTTTGTTTTGGTATTACGGTGATTTTCTAGGGCTTTTTAATTTATTTCAAAATATTTTCAAAAAAGTTTTGGTGGATTAAAAAGGGGTTGTATATTTGCACCCGCTTTGAGAAACAAGCGATAGTTCATAGCGGAAATGAGTGATACTGGAGTATGGTGATTTAGGTCATTATTAGGGTTCGATTCCTTAGTTACTAGCAAGAGATCCGGGAGTGGTTGTGACAGATTGCTTCTCTCTTATTTAAGAGGCGTCCTGATGTATTTAGGCAGGGATTTAAAGTTCATTGATATATTGATTGACAGCGCGTATTGCGATTATATTTATATAATTGTTTTACAATAAGAATTAAGACTAGAATCATTTTTGAGATACGATTTATAATTTCTGTTGTGTTGTTTTTAGATAATATTTAAGAATACACGATGAAGAGTTTGATCCTGGCTCAGGATGAACGCTAGCGGCAGGCTTAACACATGCAAGTCGAGGGGTAACAGGTTAGTGCTTGCACTGATGCTGACGACCGGCGCACGGGTGCGTAACGCGTATAGAACCTACCTTGTAGTAAGGGATAGCCCAGAGAAATTTGGATTAATACCTTATAGTATGATAAGATGGCATCATTTAATCATTAAAGATTTATCGCTACAAGATGGCTATGCGTTCTATTAGCTAGTTGGTATGGTAACGGCATACCAAGGCTACGATAGATAGGGGTCCTGAGAGGGAGATCCCCCACACTGGTACTGAGACACGGACCAGACTCCTACGGGAGGCAGCAGTGAGGAATATTGGACAATGGAGGCAACTCTGATCCAGCCATGCCGCGTGTAGGAAGACTGCCCTATGGGTTGTAAACTACTTTTATAGAGGAAGAAACCGCCTGACGTGTCAGGCTCTGACGGTACTCTACGAATAAGGATCGGCTAACTCCGTGCCAGCAGCCGCGGTAATACGGAGGATCCAAGCGTTATCCGGAATCATTGGGTTTAAAGGGTCCGTAGGCGGGCTTGTAAGTCAGTGGTGAAAGTTTTCGGCTCAACCGGAAAATTGCCATTGATACTGCAGGTCTTGAATCATTATGAAGTGGTTAGAATAAGTAGTGTAGCGGTGAAATGCATAGATATTACTTAGAATACCGATTGCGAAGGCAGATCACTAATAATGTATTGACGCTAAGGGACGAAAGCGTGGGTAGCGAACAGGATTAGATACCCTGGTAGTCCACGCCGTAAACGATGGTTACTAGCTGTTCGGATTTCGGTCTGAGTGGCTAAGCGAAAGTGATAAGTAACCCACCTGGGGAGTACGTTCGCAAGAATGAAACTCAAAGGAATTGACGGGGGCCCGCACAAGCGGTGGAGCATGTGGTTTAATTCGATGATACGCGAGGAACCTTACCAGGGCTTAAATGTAGTATGACAGGTTTAGAGATAGACTTTTCTTCGGACATATTACAAGGTGCTGCATGGTTGTCGTCAGCTCGTGCCGTGAGGTGTCAGGTTAAGTCCTATAACGAGCGCAACCCCTGTTGTTAGTTGCCAGCGAGTAATGTCGGGAACTCTAGCAAGACTGCCGGTGCAAACCGCGAGGAAGGTGGGGATGACGTCAAATCATCACGGCCCTTACGTCCTGGGCCACACACGTGCTACAATGGTAGGTACAGAGAGCAGCCACTACGCGAGTAGGAGCGAATCTATAAAACCTATCACAGTTCGGATCGGAGTCTGCAACTCGACTCCGTGAAGCTGGAATCGCTAGTAATCGGATATCAGCCATGATCCGGTGAATACGTTCCCGGGCCTTGTACACACCGCCCGTCAAGCCATGGAAGCTGGGGGTACCTGAAGTCCGTCACCGCAAGGAGCGGCCTAGGGTAAAACTGGTAACTGGGGCTAAGTCGTAACAAGGTAGCCGTACCGGAAGGTGCGGCTGGAACACCTCCTTTCTAGAGACCTGTCTGCAGAGCGATCTGCGTAGGTAGAAAGACGATACACAGGAATTGTATTTTGGGAGTGTTTTTAGTCTTATGCTGTTAATTAATTAAACAATAGTTGTTAGTTTTTGGTTGTTAGTTGTTAGTATTTTTTTAAATATTTATAACGATCAACAAAAAACCACCAACCATCAACTATGAAGAAGTCTCATAGCTCAGCTGGTTAGAGCGCTACACTGATAATGTAGAGGTCGGCAGTTCGAGTCTGCCTGAGACTACGAAGCAGCAAAGCTGCAAGATTTAGATTCGAAGTTTTACATTTTGAATTTAAGAAAGTTCATTGATTATAGTATTGAAAGGAAATTCTAGAAGATAGAGTTTAAGTCACATTATTCGTAATTCTAAATTCGTAATTCTGAATTTCAAATAATGGGGGATTAGCTCAGCTGGCTAGAGCGCCTGCCTTGCACGCAGGAGGTCATCGGTTCGACTCCGATATTCTCCACAATTCTTTAGGTATAAGGATTGATAGTTCATAAAACACAGGATTCATTCAATTGAAAAAGTATTTATGTTCATCATTTTTATGCTGTTTATAAGAAAAACGTTCATTGACATATTGATTTAAAGAATACGAGCGTTAGATGTTCTCACAGGAGACATTTAACGACAAAAATAAAAAAGTGATAATACGATAGTTACTGTTGTATTATCAAAAAACTAAAAGAGCAAGTTACTACCAGCGATGGTAGTTAAAAAAGCAAGACGCATAAGCTAATTAAGGGCGTATGGGGAATGCCTAGGCTCTCAGAGGCGATGAAGGACGTGATAAGCTGCGAAAAGCTGTGGGGAGTGGCACATACACTATGATCCGCAGATATCCGAATGGGGCAACCCGGCATATTGAAGATATGTCACCTAGCAATAGGAGCGAACCCGGAGAACTGAAACATCTAAGTACCCGGAGGAGAAGAAAACAAAAGTGATTCCGTTAGTAGTGGCGAGCGAACGCGGATTAGCCCAAACCAGTATTGTTACGGCAATATTGGGGTTGTAGGACCACGCTATAAGATATATATTGAATTAGAACAGTTTGGAAAGACTGACCAAAGAGGGTGATAGTCCCGTATAGGTAAGATATATTGATTTAGTGGTATCCTGAGTAGTGCGGGGCACGTGTAACCCTGTATGAATCTGTGGGGACCATCCCATAAGGCTAAATACTCCTGAGAGACCGATAGTGAACCAGTACCGTGAGGGAAAGGTGAAAAGAACCCTGAATAAGGGAGTGAAATAGATCCTGAAACCATACGCTTACAAGCGGTCGGAGCGCATTTATGTGTGACGGCGTGCCTTTTGCATAATGAGCCTACGAGTTACTTTTACTAGCAAGGTTAATCTGTTAAGCAGAGCAGCCGTAGCGAAAGCGAGTCTGA